>CAVXOC010000004.1:0-1150700 GCA_963763315.1 uncultured Actinomycetota bacterium | reverse complement strand
GCGCAGCGGTGACCAGCCACCCCAGGTCTCATCGTTGCGCTCCGGCCACTGCGGCTCGACGACGTCCTCGAGGAAGAGCCCGGCCGCCCGGATCTCGCGGACCCGGTCGCCGATCGTGCGGTGGTGCTCGACGTAGGTCGCCCGCCCGTCGGCGTCGCTCTCGACGTAGGGCGTGCGGTCGAAGTAGCTCTGGGTGACCGTCAGCCCGCCCGGCCCGGGGTCGTCGGGCATGGCCCAGCGCAGTGGGTGCGAGGTCGCGAAGACGAACCGGCCGCCCGGCCGCAGCACCCGCGCCGCCTCGGCCATGAGCCGGGCGCTGTCCGCCACGAAGGGCACCGCCCCGTATGCCGTGAAGACGACGTCGCAGGAGCCGTCCCGCAACGGCAGGGCCAGGGCGTCGCACTGGAGCAGCGGCACCCCGACCCCGGTGCGGTCGGAGAGCCGCTGCGCGGTGTGCAGCATCCCCCTGGACAGGTCCGTCGCGACCAACCGTGCCGACCCGGAGCCCGCCAGCCACCGGGAGCACTGGGCGGCGCCGGCACCGATCTCGAGGACGACCCGCCCGTCGGTCGGCCCGAGCAGCCCGAGATCATCCTCCGTCCACCCCTCCGGCCCCCAGACGAAGGCCGTGTCACCCAGGAACCGCCCGTGCTCGGCGTAGTAGGCGGCGGCCTCCACGTCCCACCACAGACGGTTTGCCGAGGCCGTCTCCGCGGGCCCGGCGTCCCGGCGGCCGACCTGCGGGGTGCCCTCCGGGCTCACCGGCTGGACCCCCGCACGCGGTGAGCAGGCGGCATACCACGCTCTGCTTTGACCCGTGGGTGACGGCATCGGTAGTCTATGCGCGCACCCGTGTGGCTTCTGGGCCGGTTCGGCCGGCCTGATGCTGCATTGTGGCACGTCCCAATCCATCGATTCCATCTGTCCACATCGGAGTTCCTACTACATGACTGCCAGTCCGGTCGACACGACCGCCCCCGCCGTTGCCATCAACGACATCGGCTCGGAGGAAGACCTTCTCGCCGCGATCGACGCGACCATCAAGCACTTCAACGACGGTGACATCGTCGCGGGCCGCATCGTCAAGGTCGACCGGGACGAGGTCCTGCTCGACATCGGGTACAAGACCGAGGGTGTGATCCCCTCCCGCGAGCTCTCCATCAAGCACGACATCAACCCCTCCGACGTGGTCTCGGTGGGCGACGAGGTCGAGGCCCTCGTTCTCCAGAAGGAGGACAAGGAGGGCCGGCTCATCCTGTCCAAGAAGCGGGCTCAGTACGAGCGCGCGTGGGGCACGATCGAGAAGATCAAGGAGGAGGACGGCGTCGTCACCGGTACCGTCATCGAGGTCGTCAAGGGCGGCCTCATCCTCGACATCGGCCTGCGCGGCTTCCTGCCCGCCTCCCTCGTCGAGATGCGCCGGGTCCGGGACCTGCAGCCCTACGTCGGCAAGGAGATCGAGGCCAAGATCATCGAGCTCGACAAGAACCGCAACAACGTGGTCCTGTCGCGCCGCGCCTGGCTCGAGCAGACCCAGTCCGAGGTCCGCACGACGTTCCTCAAGGAGCTCGGCAAGGGCCAGGTGCGCACCGGTGTCGTGTCGAGCATCGTCAACTTCGGCGCCTTCGTCGACCTCGGAGGGGTCGACGGCCTGGTGCACGTCTCCGAGCTGTCCTGGAAGCACATCGACCACCCGTCCGAGGTGGTCGAGGTCGGCGACGAGGTGACCGTCGAGGTTCTCGACGTCGACATGGACCGCGAGCGTGTCTCGCTGTCGCTCAAGGCGACCCAGGAGGACCCCTGGCAGCACTTCGCCCGGACCCACGCGATCGGCCAGGTCGTCCCGGGCAAGGTCACCAAGCTCGTCCCGTTCGGCTCCTTCGTGCGGGTCGACGACGGCATCGAGGGTCTGGTGCACATCTCCGAGCTCGCCGAGCGCCACGTCGAGCTGCCCGAGCAGGTGGTCACCGTGGGGACCGACATCTTCGTCAAGGTCATCGACATCGACCTCGAGCGTCGCCGGATCTCCCTGTCGCTCAAGCAGGCCAACGAGGACGGGGCTGCGGTCACCGAGTTCGACCCGACTCTGTACGGCATGGCCGCGGAGTACGACGAGCAGGGCAACTACAAGTACCCCGAGGGCTTCGACCCCGAGACCAACGAGTGGCTCGACGGCTACGAGAAGCAGCGGGAGGCCTGGGAGAAGCAGTATGCCGAGGCGCACTCCCGGTGGGAGTCGCACCGCGCGCAGGTCGAGCAGGCCGCCAAGGCCGACTCCGAGGCCGCCACGGCAGCCAACACGCCGTCCTCCTACTCCTCGGAGTCGGTGGACGAGGCGGCACCGGCTCGCCCGAGTGCTCCGGCCGCCGAGGGCACACTCGCCTCCGATGAGGCGCTGGCCGCCCTGCGGGAGAAGCTCACCGGCAACTGAGCCGCCACGGCATACCGACGGTATGCCGTGCAGCCACCGGGCAGGCCCGGTCCCGTCCGCGGGACCGGGCCTCCTCGGGTCCTGGCGAGATCACCGTACTTGACCGGTATAGATCGGCGAGGTACTGTATCGGTACAGAAAGACCACCGAGAACACCCGAGGTACCCATCATGACCGTTTCTCCGATCGCCGCCATCGTGACCCGACAGGCCGCGGAGCGCACCATCCTCAGCGCCCGGCCCGACGCCCCCGTCGTCCCCGAGCCGGGCGCCCCCGTCCCCGCACCGCGCCTGGCCGGCTCCCGGCGCACGCTCTCCTCCGTCCTGCACCACGCCGCTGACCTCGTCGCCCCGACCGCCTACGGCCCCGCCGCCTGAGGTGGGGGCGGCCGCCCGCGTAGTCTCCATCCCGGGAGGGAAGGAGACCCCCATCGTGGCGAAGGTGACCCTGCAGACCGTGGCGGACAAGGTCGGCGTCAGCCGGATGACCGTGTCCAACGCATTCTCGCGCCCGGACCAGCTCTCCGCGTCGCTGCGCGAGACGATCATGCAGGCCGCCCAGGAGCTCGGCTACGTCGGCCCGGACCCCAGCGCCCGGGCACTGGCCCGCGGGAGCACCGGCGCCATCGGGGTGCTGCTGACCGACTCGGTCCAGTATGCCTTCACCGACGAGGTCGCCATGACCTTCCTCAGTGCCATCGCGAGTGAGCTGGCGCCGACGGGCCTCGCACTCACGCTCCTCACGGCCGCCGAGACCGAGGGACGGATCCCCGCCCGGGACGTCGCCATGGACGGCGCGCTGGTCTACTCGTGTCAGCCGCGCACCCCGGCGCTCGGCTGGCTCATGAAGCGCGGGCTCCCACTCGTCTTCGTCGACCAGGCACCCGCCCCGGGGATCCCGAGCGTCAACATCGACGACCGCGGCGGCGCCCAGGCCGCGGCCCGCCACCTCGTCGGGCTCGGCCACCGGCGCGTCGCCCTGATGATCGCCACCGTGGGCGGTGACCTCCGGGTGGTCGACGACCCGCTGGAGCTGTCGGTGGGCCACGCGATCCGCCAGCGCGTGCTGGGGTGGACCGACGTGCTCGCGGAGGCCGGCGTCACCGGGCCGGCCGTGACCGTGCCGGAGTCCCTGACCGAGTTCCCGGCATACCAGGCGGCCCGGCTGCTGCTCGAGGGTCCGGACCGGCCGACCGCCGTCCTGTGCTTCTCCGACGTGATCGCCCAGGCGGCGGTGCACGCCGCGGAGGACCTCGGCCTGCGGGTTCCCCGCGACATCTCGGTCGTCGGCTTCGACGACAGCCCGGTGGCCACCCGGATGCGCCCCGCCCTCACCACGGTCCGGCAGGACTTCGTCGCGAAGGGCCGCGCGGCCGCGAGTGCCCTCACGGCGGCGATGGCTGCCCGGGGGAGCGACACCAAGACCCGCGCCCGGCACCTGCTGCTTCCGACCGAGCTGGTGGTGCGGGACAGCACCGCCCCACCACCGCGAGCCGCCCGCTGACGGCCGGGTCGGTCCGACTCGGGGCTGGGCGTCCGCTCTGCGTGACCGGCGCTCCGGGCGGCTGTGCTGGCAGCCGCCCGGAGCAGCCGCCCCGGGCGGGAGGACATGGCGCCCGGGGGCCGGGACGTCAGTGCAGCCGCACCCGCGGGTCGAGCACGGCGTACAGGATGTCGACGATGATGTTGGCCGCGACCACGGCCGCCGACGCGAACAGGACGATCCCGATGATGACCGGCAGGTCCTGCTGGTTGATGGCGTCGACCGCCGTCTTGCCGAGCCCGGGCATGCTGAAGACGACCTCGGTCACGACGACACCGCCGAGCAGGGTCCCCACGTCGATCCCGAACTGGGTGACGACGGGAGTGAGCGCGCTGCGCAGCGCGTGACGCAGGATGACCCGCGTCTCGCCGATGCCCTTGGACCTGGCCGTCCTCACGTAGTCCTCGCCGAGGACGTCGAGCATCGACGCGCGGGTGAGCCGGGTGTAGGCCGCTGCCGAGACCAGCGCCAGGGTGAGCCACGGCAGGACCATGTGCTGCAGCCAGGGACCGACGCCCTCGCTCAGCGCGGCGTAGCCGCCGGCCGGGAACACCGCGAAGCCCCGCAGGGTGAGCTGGAAGTAGAGGAAGTACAGCAGGAGGAGCCCCAGCAGGAACGTGGGCATCGAGTAGAAGAACAGGGCGAACACCGTGAGCCCGCGGTCGGTGAACGAGCGGGGCCGCACGGCGGAGACCACCCCGTTCGTGACGCCGAGCACCAGCCAGATGATGGCCCCGCCCACGACGAGGGACACGGTGATGGGCAGTGCCGCCGCGATGATCGAGGAGACCGCAACCTGGTGGTAGTAGTCGTACCCGAGGTCACCGTGCAGGGCTCGCCAGATGAAGTCGAGGTACTGCCGCCAGACCGGCAGGTCCAGCCCGAGCCGATGCGAGATGAGCGCGATCGTCTGGGGCGTCGCCTGGCGCCCGGCGATGGTGCGCGCGACGTTGTTGGGGGCGACGAAGAACAGGCCGAAGACCGCGACGGTGATCAGCCACATGACGAGGGTGCCGAGGGCGACTCGGCGGACGAGGAATCGGATCACTGGTGGGCCTCCTCACCTTCCGATGAGCCGGTCGCTGCGGGGGTCGAAGGCGTCGCGGATGCCGTCTCCGAGCAGGTTGAAGGCCAGCGTCGTGGCGAGCAGGGCGGCACCGGGGAAGAGGATGAACCACCAGGCCGTCGTGTAGTACGCCTGGCCCTCGCTGATCATCCCGCCCCAGTCGGCGGTCGGCGGCGGAAGGCCGAGACCGAGGAAGGACAACGTCGCCTCGACAACGATGACCACCGGGATGAGCAGCGAGGCGTAGACGATGACCGGGGCCAGGACATTGGGCAGGATGTCGACGAACATGATCCGCCGGTCGCTCGCGCCGAGCGACCGGGCGGCCTCGACGAACTCGCGCTCCCGCAGCGACAGGACCTGTCCACGCACGATGCGGCCCACCGAGGCCCAGCTGAAGAAGCCGATGACGAGCACGGTCACCCCGAGGCTGGGTCCGGTGATCGAGACCAGGGCGATGGCGACGAGGAGGAACGGCACGGACAGCACGATGTCGACGAGCCGGGCGAGCACCGTGTCGACGATGCCGCCGAGGAACCCGGCCGCCAGCCCGACGACGACCCCGATCACCACCGTGAGCGCGGTGGCGGCGACCCCGACGAGCAGCGAGATCCGTGCCCCGTAGGCGATCCGGACCAGGATGTCCCGGCCGAGGTCGTCCGTCCCGAGCCAGAACGTCGAGTTCGGTCCCACGGGGAGCCCGTCGGGCGAGAGCCCGCCCTGGCGGTACTGCTCGTTCGGCGGATGTCCGGTGGCCCAGGCGACGACCGGCGCGAACAGGGCGAACAGCAGGATGAGGATGATGACGACGAGGGACGTCATCGCCACCCGGTCGCGCCGGAGCCGCTCCCAGGCCAGGGCCCAGGGGCTGCGGCCCTCGATCTGCTGCTCCGGGCCCTCGGGCGCTTCGGGGTCGGCGACCGGGGCCGCCCGCTCGTCGACCTTCGGCTCGGCAGCGAACTGGTCCGGGGTCATCGGCTCACAGCTCCTGCTCGGTCGGTGACGTGACGGCGTAGTCGCCGGGGGCGGCTGGGTCACGCCCGCTGATCTCGGTGTCCTCGACCTGTGGCGTGGCCGTCCGAAGGTTCTCGCCGCGTTCGAGGGGATGCAGGCAGGCGGCCGGATGGTCCAGGCCGTCGTCGAAGGCCGGCTGGAGAGGCGGGTCGACCTCGGTGCAGTCCGGGCGTGCCTTGGGGCATCGGGTGTGGAACCGACAGCCGTCCGGCGGGTGCGTCGGTGTCGGAAGGTCGCCGACGAGCACGATCCGCTCCCGGCTGTCCGACATGTCGGGATCCGCGACCGGCAGCGCGGACAGCAGGGCCCGGGTGTACGGGTGCCGGGGGATGTCGAACAGCTCGGCGGACCGGGCCACCTCGACGACCTTCCCGAGGTACATCACGGCGATCCGGTCGCTCACGTGCCGCACGACGGACAGGTCGTGGGAGATGAAGACGTAGGTGAGGCCGAACTCGTCCTGCAGGTCGATGAGCAGATTGATGACCTGCGCCTGGATGGAGACGTCGAGGGCCGACACCGGCTCGTCGCAGATGATGAGCTTGGGGCGCAGGGCCAGGGCGCGCGCCACCCCGATGCGCTGGCGCTGACCTCCGGAGAACTCGGCAGGGAACCGGTTGTAGTGCTCGGGGTTGAGGCCGACGCGCTCCATGAGCTCCTGGACGGCGCTCTTGCGCTCGGCGCGGCTGCCCACGCCGTGGATCTCGAACGGGTCGCCGATGATGGAGCCGACCCGTCGCCGGGGGTTGAGGCTGCCGTACGGGTCCTGGAAGACCATCTGGACGTCCCGGCGCACCGGTCGCATGTCGCGGCGGGACGACGTGCTGATGTCCCTGCCGCGGAACGTCACGGTCCCGCCGTCGAGCTCGTACAGCCGGGACATGCAGCGAGCCAGGGTCGACTTGCCGCACCCGGTCTCGCCCACCAGTCCTAGCGTCTCGCCTTCGCGGACGTCGATCGTCACGTCGTCGACGGCATGGACCACCTCTTTGGAGCGGTGCAGGAGGCGGCTGGAGCTCACCGGGAAGGACTTCGTGACGTGCGACAAGGAGAGCAGCGGCGTCTGGGCGGTGGTGGTCATGCGGCCCCCTGACCTCGGTCTTCACGTCCTTCGGCAGCCCGTTGTCCGTGGTGGCGCTCGACGGCGGCGCGGCCGTCGACGTCGTCGGGGAGCCAGCAGGCCGAACGGTGCGCCGTGTCGTCGAAGACGGTGCGCAGCGGCGGGTCCTCCACGCACGTGCTGAAGGCATGCGGGCAACGGGGGCGGAACGGGCACCCACGAGGGAGGTGGATGAGCGACGGCGGGGCCCCGGCGATCGGCGTGAGCCGGGCCTCGGGGTCGCCCAGCGACGGCAGGGACCGGAGGAGCCCCTCGGAGTAGGGGTGGTGCGGATGGTAGAAGAGCGTTCGGCGCGGCGCGGACTCCATGACCTCACCGGCGTACATGACCACGACCTCGTCGGACATCTCGGCGACGACGCCGAGATCGTGCGTGATGAGGATGATGGCCGTGCCGAACTGCTCCTGGAGGTTCTGCATCACCTCGAGAACCTGCGCCTGGACGGTGACGTCGAGAGCGGTCGTCGGCTCGTCGGCGATGAGCAGGGCGGGGTCGAGGGCCATGGCCATCGCGATCATCACCCGCTGGCGCATCCCGCCGGAGAACTGGTGCGGGTAGTCGTCGATGCGGCTGCGTGCCCGCGGGATGCCCACGAGCGAGAGCAGGTATGCCGCCCGGTCGCGGGCCGCCGCCTTGCTCGTCCGCCGGTCGTGGGCCCGGATCATCTCCACGATCTGCCAGCCCACGGGGTAGTAGGGGTGCAGGCTGGAGAGCGGGTCCTGGAAGATCATCCCGATCCTGGCGCCGCGCACCCGTTGCAGGGCCTGCGACGAGGCGCCGATGAGCTCGCTGCCCTCGAACGTCGCGGACCCCGAGATGCGCGCGCCGCGGGTCAGGCCGGTGATGGTCTGGGTGGCGACGCTCTTGCCGGAGCCGGACTCGCCCACGATCGCGAGGGTGGACCCCCGGTCGACCTCGAACGACAGCCCCCGGACGGCGTGCACCACGCCGTCCGGGGTGTCGAACTCGACGCGCAGGTCCTGGACTTCGAGAAGTGCCATGACCGTGACTCCTCAGGGTGGGGAACCGGGCGTCAGCCGCCTTGGACCGGCGGGCATCAGCCGCCCTGCTTGTCCGCGCTCAGCCACACGTTCGTCGGGTCGAAGTTCTGGATGGCGGGCACGTACACCGCGCCGTGGACCTGCGATGCGTGGTAGTTGGGCTGGTTCGGCTGGGTGATGGGGTAGAACGGGTCGTCCTTCATCACCTGCTGGTCGGCGTTCGCCCACATGGTTCGGGCCTGCGACTCGGTCTGGGCCTGGGCGGCCCTCGTGATGATCTCGTTGGTCGTCGGGTCGTTGTAGAGGCCGAAGTTGCTGCCGACCGGTGGGTAGGCGGCCGTGCCCGAGAACAGCGGGTTGAAGAACGACAGGGCCGCGTTGCCGTACCAGTCGGATCCCCAGCCGGCCAGCGAGAGGTCCCAGACGCCCCGCCTGGCCACCGACGGCACCTCGAGGTACTTGGTGTAGAAGTCGGCGTTCGGTGACGGCACGCCCACGACCTTGATGCCGACCTTGGAGAGGTCCTGCTGGATCGTCTGGAAGGTCTTGCTGCTCCCCTCGGACGCGTTGCGGTAGAGGAACTTGAGGGTCAGGCCGTTGGGGAAGCCCGCCTGGGACAGCAGCTGCTTGGCCTTGGTCGGGTTGTACGGGTACGGGTCGAAGTTGTTCTCGCCACCGACGATGTTGGACGGCAGGACGTGGCTCAGCGGAGTGTTGAGCTTGCTGCCGCCGAGCACCTGGATGATGTCGGCGCGGTTGATCCCGTAGGAGATCGCCTGGCGGACCTGGAGGTTCGCCATCGCCTTGTTGTTGTTCGGCGACGCCAGGTTGTAGACCACATACGGGTTCGTGGACGCGGTCGGCCCGATGTTGAGGTTGGGGTCGTGGGCCGCGAGCAGGGCCGGGATCTGTGATGCCGGTGGGAAGTCGTCGAACTCCATGTCCGCGCTGGCCGTCCCCGTCTGCAGCTGCTGCTGTGCCGAGTCCTGGCTCACGGTCTCGTTGATGACGATCTTGTCGACATACGCCTTGCGAACCGGGTCGCTCGAGGCGTTCCACGCCGGGTTTCGGCTGAACTTGATCGACTTGGTGGGCGTGTACGAGTCGATCTTGTACGGCCCGTCCGAGATGGTGTGCTGGGCGAGCTCGCTGCTGGCCGGCAGGTAGGCGTTCCACTCCACCGGTGCCGGGGAGAACGCCGGCAGGGTGAGCATGTCGACGAAGTAGCTCGCCGGGTGCGCCAGGTCGAAGACGATGGTGTGGTCGTCCTTGGCCACCACGCCGCTGATGTCGTGGCTGTTCATGTACGCGGTGATGGCCGCCGGCTTCTGGTCCACCTTGGCGAAGCCGTCGCAGAACTGCGTCATCCCGACGATGAGGTTCTCATAGTCCGGGAGGCCACCGAAGGGCTGGGCGGGGTTGCACGTGCGCTTGATGCCGCGCACCACGTCAGCGGCGGTGACCGCACGGGCGGGGCTGGTGTTCCACATGGCCCCCTGCCGCAGCGTGATCGTGTAGGTCTTGCCGTTGTTCGAGATCCCGTTCCCCTGGGTCGGTATGGAGGCAGCGAGGTCGGGGACGGCCTTGGTCGTCTGCCCGTCCTGGGCCGGGTACGTGAACAGCTGCCGGGTCCACATCCGCAGTCCCAGGTAGCCGATCGAGTAGTAGCTGACGTTGGGGTCCATGTAGTCGACGTCACCAGCGCCCAGCATGTTGAGCGTCCCGCCTCGCACCGGGCTGGCGCCGCTCGAGCTCGACGAGCCGGTGCCCCCGGAACCGGTGCTGCAGGCCGTCACGACGAGCGCCGTGGCACAGATGCCGGCCGCCGCTCCCAGACGTCCCCTTCTCACAGTCATTGCCCTTCTCCTCACGGTCGTCTCCGGTGGGAGCACTCCCGCCTACGGTCACGCTCCACAGGCACCGTAGGCACGCCCGCGAGCGTGCTCGCCCGGCACCGGCCCGAGCGTCACGGAACCGACACGGGAGCGTCATACGGGGCGGGTGATTGTGACGGAACGGCGTCACGCCGCCGGTCCAGGCTGGGTTCACGTGGCTCCCAGAGGCTGCTGAGGTTCCTCCCAGGCTGTCGTTGCACGGTCGAGACATGCCTCGACGCGTACTGTTGATCGAGGACGACTCACGGGTGCGGCGGGTCCTGCGGTTGGCACTCGAGGACGAGGGCTACGAGGTCGCTGAGGCCGGAGGAGGCGACCAGGGTCTGGAGGCCCTCGACAGAGCGGAGCCGGACGTCGTCCTCCTGGATCTCATGCTGCCGGACGCCGACGGCTTCACGGTGTGCCGCGAGATCCGCCGCGGAAGCAACGTGCCGGTCATCATCGTCACGGCCCGCACGGACAGCCACGACGTCGTGGCGGGTCTGGAGGCTGGTGCCGACGACTATGTCACCAAGCCGCTGGTGTCCAAGGAGCTGTCCGCCAGGATCCGCGCGCTGCTGCGCCGGGTCGAGCCGGGTGTCGACCATCGACCGCGACGGGTGGTCGTCGGCGACCTCGAGGTCGGGCTGGATGACGGCGTCATCACCCGGGACGGCCAGGCCCTGGCCCTGACCCGGACCGAGTTCCGGCTTCTCGTGGAGCTGGTCCTGGCGGAAGGGCGGATCTGCAGCCGCGAGGACCTCCTCGAGCGAGTGTGGGGGTATGGCTACTTCGGCGACAGCAGGATCGTCGACGTGCACATCCGCCGCCTGCGCACGAAGGTGGAGCGGGACCCCTCCAGCCCGCGGCATGTCGTCACCGCCCGGGGCCTCGGTTACCGGCTGGCGGAGTGATGGCCGCGGCGCGCCGCCGGTGGGTCCCCTGGCGGCCGAGCCGGCTGGGCCGGCTGGGCCGGCTCGGCCTGCGGGCCCGGGTGACCGTTGCCTTCGGGCTGCTCGCCCTCGGGCTGTCCCTCATGCTCTCGGTCCTCGCCTGGACCCTGGTCAGCCAGTCCCTCGTCCGGGACGCCCGTGGCGCCGCCCTCGCGGAGGCGGAGGTGGACGCCGCTCAGCTGGACAGGACGTTGGCCACGGCCGGGTCGACATCGGCGAGCCGGCTTGCCGACCTGCCGCGGAACGAGGCCGACGCGGTCCTGAGCCTCGTGGGCGGCCGATGGTACGCCTCCTCCCCACGGCTGGGACCGGATGTGCTCCCGCGGACCCTCATCACCGTGGTCGAGGACCGGCATGTCGCCACCCAGCGGGTCGACGTCGACGGACGCCTCTACCTCGCCGTCGGTATCCCCCTCCACTCGCCGTCCTCCGCGTTCTTCCAGCTCTACTCTCTCGCCGCGACGCAGGAGGCCACCCGGTCGCTGTCGGCGGGGCTGGCTGCGGCGACGGTCGTCACGGCGCTGCTCGGGCTCGTCCTCGGGCGTTCCGCCGCACGGGTCGCCCTGCACCCCCTCACCCGCCTCAACGCGGCCGCCGCAGCGGTGGCGGCCGGCCAGCTGGGCGTCCGGCTGGACGATGGCGGGGACCCGGACCTGGTCCCGGTGACGGAGTCCTTCAACCGCACAGTGGCGGATCTCGACCGACGGGTGGTCGCCGACGCCCGGTTCGCCGTCGACGTCAGCCACGAGCTGCGGACGCCGCTGACCACCATGCTCAACTCGGTGCAGGTCATCCGCAACCGCGAGGACTCACTCCCTGCGAGCCTGCGCGAGCCGGTCGAGCTGCTCGGGGACGACCTCGACCGGTTCCGCCGCCTCGTCACGGACCTGCTCGAGGTGTCCCGCCACGATGCCGGCGACCAGCTGGTGCTCGACACGGTCAACGTCGGGGACCTCGTCCGCAAGGCGGCCGACACGGCGGCCCGCCGCCCGGTGACGACGGTCGCGGACGGCGCCGCGGCGGTGACCCTCCAGGTCGACAAGCGTCGGCTGGAGCGCATCGTGGTGAACCTCGTCACGAACGCCGAGACGCACGGCGGGGGGTGTGTGGGGGTCCGGGTGGCTCGGACCGCTGACCGGGTGCGGGTCGATGTCGAGGATGCCGGTCCCGGCATTCCGCCCGCCATGCAGGGCCGGGTCTTCGAGCGGTTCGCCCGCGGGCCGACCCAGGCCTCGGTCGGCGTAGGCCTCGGGCTGGCGATCGTCCAGCGCCACGTGGAGCTGCACGGTGGCACCGTCGTCGCCTGCAACCGCCCGGAGGGAGGTGCCCGGCTTGTGGTCGAGCTGCCCCTGGAACGCCGGTGACATTCCGGCCGCGCGGCGGCGGCGTGCGCTGCTCGCCGGTCCCGTCTCCCTCGCGGCGGCGGTGCTCCTCGCCGGGTGCTCGGTCGGGCCGCAGGACCGGCCGGACCTCGTCGCGCCGGTGACCCGGCCCACGCCGTCCGCATCCGCGACCCTGTCCTCGGTTCCCCTCACCGTCCAGGTGTTCCTGCTGCGCGGCGACCGGCTCGTCCGCGTGTCCCGCTCCGTGCCCGCGGCGACCGGGCTGACCCCCAGCCTCACCGGCCTCGCCCTGCCGCTCACCCCGGAGCAGGTGGCGGACGGCCTGCGCACCGCGTTCCCCGCCGGCGAGCCGGCGCCGCACGGCAGGCTCGACGGCACGGTGGCGACGGTGACCATGCCCACCGGGTTCGACCACCTGTCGGTGCGCGAACAGGTCGGGGCGATGAGCCAGCTGGTGTACACCGTGACGGCGGACACCACCGCCACCGAGGTCGAGCTCGTGAGCGACGGCCGGACCCTTCAGGTACCCGACGGCAGCGGCCGCTTGCTGTCCCGGCCGGTCAACCGCAGCGACTACGCGACCTGGGCGCCGGTGAGCTGATGCGGCACATGGCGCGCCGGCCGGCATACCGGGTCGCTGGCCGTCCGGGAGGTCGGAGCGGTCCATGATGGGAGCGTGAGCGAGCGCAACGTCCTCGGTGGCGACCTGGAGACCTGCGGGACCGACCCGATGACCGGTTTCTTCCGTGACGGCTGCTGTACCTCCGGGCCGGAGGACCTCGGCAGCCACACGATCTGCGCCGTCGTCACCGCCGAGTTCCTCGAACACCAGCGCGGTATCGGCAACGACCTGTCGACGCCGCGGCCGGAGCTCGGGTTCACCGGCCTCGTCCCGGGGGACCGCTGGTGCGTGACGGCGGTCAACTGGGCGCGGGCCTACCGCGACGGTGCCGCCGCTCCGGTCGTCCTGGCGAGCACCAACGCCGCGGTGCTCCGCATCGTCCCGCTGGGCGCCCTCAAGGAGCACGCCGTCGACGTCCCGGCCGACCCCAGCTCGCTCGCCCCCTGAGCCGGGACCCGCACTCCCTCGGCACCACCTTCTGTGTCCGAGTGTCTGGTCGCCATGGCCGCCAGTTCCTCGGACGTTGGGGGTGCCGCGTCCGTTGTGTCCGAGTGTCTGGTCGCCATGGCCGCCAGTTCCCCGGACGTTGGGGGTGCCGCGTCCGTTGTGTCCGAGTGTCTGGTCGCCATGGCCGCCAGTTCCTCGGACGTTGGGGGTGCCGCGTCCGTTGTGTCCGAGTGTCTGGTCGCCATGGCCGCCAGTTCCTCGGACACAGGCGAGAACTCGGGACGTCCGGGGAAGGTGGGGTGCCGGATAGTCTCGGCACATGCTGCGCGTCGGCCTCACCGGGGGTATCGGGTCTGGCAAGTCGACGGTGGCACGGACCCTCGGGTCCCTCGGCGGCCTGGTCGTCGACGCCGACGACGTCGCCCGCGAGGTGGTCGCACCGGGCACCCCCGGGCTGGCCGCGATCGCCGAGCGGTTCGGCGCCGACCTGGTCGGACCCGGCGGCGCCCTGGACCGGGCGAGACTCGGTCGGCTGGTCTTCGCCGACCCGCGGGCGCTGCACGACCTCGAGGCGATCACCCACCCGGCCATCTGGGCGCGGACGGCGGAGCTGATGGCGGCCGCCCCCACCAGCCGGGTGGTCGTCCACGACATGCCCCTGCTGGTCGAGAAGGACATGGTTGGCGAGTACCACCTCGTCGTCGTCGTCCACGCCGAGACGGGGATCCGGGTGCGACGGCTCGCCGAGTCGCGGGGCCTGCCCGAGGCGGACGCCCGGGCCCGGATCGCCGCTCAGGCCGACGACGAGGCCCGCGCGGCGGCCGCCGACGTGCTGCTGGTCAACGAGGGCTCCGAGGACGACCTGCACGACGATGTCGAGCGGCTGTGGCGGGACCGCCTCGTGCCCTTCGAGCACAACGTGCGACACGCGGTCCGCAGCAGGCCGCCCGACCAGCTCGTCCTCGCGAGCAGCGACGACGCCTGGCCGGGTACGGCGGCCCGCCTCGCCGCGCGTATCCGCCACGCCCTGACCGGCCATGACCTGCTGGTCGACCATGTCGGTTCCACAGCGGTGCCCGGGATGCTCGCCAAGCCGGTCATCGACCTCCAGGTAGGCGTGCCGTCGCTGGCCGCCGCCGACGACCCGGCGTGGGTGAGCGCACTGGCCGAGGCCGGCTTCCCACGGATGCCCGGCGACTGGGCCGACAACGCCAAGGACGGCACCCACTGGGAGAAGCGGTTCCACGCCAACGCCGACCCCGCCTGCGTGGCGAACATCCACGTTCGCGAGATCGGCAGCCCAGGCTTCACCTGGGCGCTGATGTTCCGCGACTGGCTGCGGGCGGACCCGGCCGCGCGCCAGGAGTATGCCGCGTTCAAGCAGTCGCTGCTCAGCGGCGGCCTGACCTCGTCCGAGTACGCCGATGCCAAGGAGCCCTGGTTCGACGCCGTCCACGCCCGGGTGCGGGCCTGGGCCGAGAGCACAGCCTGGCGCCCGCAGGAGTAGGTCGCCCGTCGCACGCCTGCGGGGACCGACGCCGGTGGCCCGGGCAGAACCCTGCGGTGGCCGGGTGAGCCCGGGCTGTGGTCCTTCCCCGCGGGCCCGTCTAGGGTAGGAGGACCTCAGCTGTCCCCGGGCCGGCATACCGGCATCGGGTCGACACCCCGCCTACGCCCGGAGGTACCACCATGCAACCGGTCAGTCTCATCGGCGCCCCGACCGATATCGGCGCCAGCGTCATCGGAGCCCGGCTCGGTCCGGGCGCGCTGCGCGTCGCCGGCATCGAGGAGGCGCTCAACGCCTTCGGCTCGAAGGTCCACGACGTGGGCGACCTCACCGGGCCGCCGAACCCCATGCTGCCGCCCGTGGGCGGCTACCGTCATCTCCCCGAGGTCGTCGAGTGGAACCACGCGGTCCACGACGCGTTCTACGACGAGCTCACGCGGGGCCACCTGCCCGTGCTGCTCGGTGGCGACCACTGCCTGGCGGTGGGCTCGATCAGCGCCGTGGCCCGCTACTGCCGTGACCAGGGCCGCGACCTGCGGGTCCTGTGGTTCGACGCCCACGCCGACTTCAACACGGCTGAGCTGACCCCCAGCGGCAACCTGCACGGTATGCCGGTGGCCTGCCTCCTCGGGCGCGGCCCGGAGGGGCTCGTCGAGTTGTCGGGGCAGACACCCGCCATCGGGCATACCCAGGTCCGCCAGATCGGGCTGCGTAGTGTCGACGCGGGGGAGAAGCAGCACCTGCACGAGATGGGCGTCGAGGTGTTCGACATGCGCTTCCTCGACGAGATCGGGATGCGCAAGACGATGCGCAAGGCCCTCGAGGGCGTCACCGAGAACACCCACCTGCACGTCAGCCTCGACCTCGACTTCCTCGACCCGGATATCGCCCCGGGGGTCGGGACACCGGTGCGGGGCGGGCCGACCTATCGCGAGGCCCAGCTCTGTATGGAGATGATCGCCGACACCGGGCTGTTCGGGTCGATCGACATCGTCGAGCTCAACCCGGCCCTCGACCTGCGCAACGACACGGCCGAGGTGGCCGTAGACCTGCTCGAGAGCCTCTTCGGGAAGAGCACGCTGATGAAGGTGCACGAGGAGGGGCCCTCCGTCTAGATGCCCGGCCCAGGGCCCCCGGGGTCCCGGCCCAGGGTCCCCGCCCCAGGTCCCCGAGCCCACGGTCCCCGAGCCCACGGTCCCCGGGCCGCGGGCGGCCGCGGGCTGTCGGCGGGGCGGCATACGGTAGTCCCTATGCGTCCCATCACCGACCTGCAGCGCCGGGTCGCGCCCTTCGAGGTGATCTCCGACTTCTCACCCAGCGGTGACCAGCCGGCGGCCATCGCCGACCTCACGGCCCGGATCACCTCCGGGGAGCGGGACGTCGTGCTGCTCGGCGCCACCGGCACCGGCAAGTCCGCGACCGCCGCGTGGCTCATCGAGCAGGTCCAGCGGCCGACCCTGGTCATGGCCCCCAACAAGACCCTCGCAGCCCAGCTCGCCAACGAGTTCCGCGAGCTGCTGCCGCATAACGCCGTCGAGTACTTCGTCTCCTACTACGACTACTACCAGCCCGAGGCCTACGTCCCGCAGACCGACACCTACATCGAGAAGGACTCCTCGATCAACGACGAGGTCGAGCGGCTGCGGCACAGCGCGACCAACTCCCTGCTCACCCGGCGCGACGTCGTCGTCGTCGCGTCGGTGTCGTGCATCTACGGCCTGGGGACCCCCCAGGAGTATGTCGACCGGATGGTGCCGCTGCGGGTCGGCGACCAGATCGACCGGGACGACCTGCTGCGCCGGTTCGTCCAGATGCAGTACACCCGAAACGACCTGGCGTTCACCAGGGGCACCTTCCGAGTGCGCGGCGACACGGTCGAGATCATCCCGATGTACGAGGAGCATGCGGTCCGCATCGAGCTCTTCGGCGACGAGGTCGAGCGGCTCTACACCCTCCACCCCGTGACCGGAGAGGTCGTCCGTGAGGAGCAGGAGATGTACGTCTTCCCCGCCTCGCACTACGTCGCCGGGCCCGAGCGGATGGAGCGGGCCATCGGCGGCATCGAGGACGAGCTCGCGGCGCAGCTCGCGCTGTTCGAGCGGCAGGGCAAGCTGCTCGAGGCACAGCGACTCCGGATGCGCACGGCCTACGACATCGAGATGATGCGCCAGGTCGGGTCGTGCTCGGGCATCGAGAACTACTCGATGCACATCGACGGCCGCTCGCCGGGGTCGGCGCCCAACTGCCTGCTCGACTACTTCCCCGAGGACTTCCTGCTCGTCATCGACGAGTCGCACGTGACCGTGCCGCAGATCGGCGCCATGTACGAGGGGGACATGTCCCGCAAGCGGACCCTCGTCGAGCATGGGTTCCGGCTGCCGTCCGCCATGGACAACCGGCCGCTCATGTGGGAGGAGTTCCTCGACCGGATCGGCCAGACGGTCTACATGTCCGCGACCCCCGGGCCGTACGAGCTGGCCAAGGGCAAGGGCGTGGTCGAGCAGATCATCCGGCCGACCGGGCTCGTCGACCCCGAGATCATCCTCAAGCCCACCAAGGGCCAGATCGACGACCTCCTTCACGAGATCGGCCTGCGCGCCGCGCGCAACGAGCGGGTCCTCGTCACCACGCTCACCAAGAAGATGGCCGAGGACCTCACCGACTACCTCCTCGACAAGGGCGTGCGGGTCCGCTACCTGCACTCCGACATCGACACCCTGCGCCGTGTCGAGCTCCTCCGTGAGCTGCGGCTGGGGGAGTACGACGTCCTCGTCGGCATCAACCTGCTGCGCGAGGGCCTCGACCTTCCCGAGGTCTCCCTCGTCAGCATCCTCGACGCCGACAAGGAGGGCTTCCTGCGCAGCGCACGCTCGCTCATCCAGACCATCGGGCGGGCGGCCCGCAACGTGTCCGGGCAGGTGCACATGTATGCCGACTCGCTCACCCCGTCGATGCAGGAGGCGGTCCAAGAGACCCAGCGCCGGCGGGAGAAGCAGGTCGCGTACAACCGCGCCCATGGGGTCGACCCGCAGCCGCTCCGGAAGAGGATCGCCGACATCACCGATCTGTTGGCCCGGGAGGACGCCGACACCGATGCCCTGCTCGGGTCGGGCCGCGCCCGCTCGCGAGGTAAGGCCGATGGCGGGCGCCAGCGCGGGGCGGTGGCCGCTGACGCCGGGCTGGCCCTGGGTGCTCGGCCGAGCCTGCCGGTCAGCGAGCTGGCCTCGCTCATCCAGGAGCTCACCGCCCAGATGCACCAGGCTGCGGCCGAGCTGCACTTCGAGCTGGCGGCCCGGCTGCGAGACGAGCTGTCCGACCTGAAGAAGGAGCTTCGCCAGATGAGCGAGGCGACCACGTGACCGAGGAGGAGCTGGCGGCATACTGCCTGTCGAAGCCGGGAGCCTGGCCGGACAACCCGTGGAGCGAGGAGCACCAGGTGGTCAAGGTCGGCCACAAGATCTTCGCGTTCCTCGGGGCCGACACCGTCGGCGTGAAGTGCGGGGCGTCCCGGGCGGAGGCCGACGAGTGGCTTCGGGAGTTCCCACGCGATGTCTCGGTGATGGCCTACATCGGCCGGAGCGGCTGGAACACCCTGACCGTGGGCGGAGGCATCCCCGACGAGGTCATCCGGGAGGCGGTGGACGACTCCTACGAGCTGGTCGTCGCCACGTTGCCGAAGTCCCGTCGCCCCTAGACGGTCTCGACGACGGCGACGTCGTAGAGAGCGAGCTCGTCATCGGTCGGCCGCTGCCAGGCCCTCTCGAAGCGGGCCAGCTGCTCGCGCTCGATCCGGACGGCGCCCGGTATGTCGTTGCGCGCCTGGATCCGGCGCCACCGCTCGTGCAGAGGAACGTCGAGCAGGTAGAGCTCAACCCTCGCCCCCAGGGCGCGCGCGGCCTCGCGCTTGGCGTCGCGATGATGGCGCGCCCACATGCCGTTCTCCAGGACGACCGAGGTACCCAGCCGCAGCAGCTCCTGGGTCTGTCGCCACTGGAGGGCCTCGAAGCGCTCCCGAAGCAGCGGGTCGTGGGGGTCCAGGCCCAGGGACATGATCCAGGCGTCCGGGTCCAGGTGGAGGGCGTCATGCTGGGTGGCCAGCCGGTGGGCCAGCGCGGTCTTTCCCGCACCTGGCATGCCGCAGACGAGGAACAGGGTGCTCATCTGCGCAGGGTAAGTCCGCGCGCCGCCCGATGCAGCCTCGCAGCCACTGGAGAGCCGCGGGGCTGGCGGGTGTGGGAGGGTGGGCCCCCGTCCTGGGCTGCAGGGGCTAGGCTGACGGCCAGGAGGGGAGTACCCCACCCTCGGTGTCCTCGTCATCACGGGCGGCCATCCGCCCCGGGGCTCCGGTCCGCGACCTGTGGACGGGGGAGACCTCCGGTCACCTCATCGTGTCCGGAAGGAACCCATGAGCATCCCCGTGTGGGTCTGGTATCTCACCCTGGCCGTCACCGCCGTGGTGCTCGCCGTCGATGTCCTCGTGATCGCCCGGCGGCCGCATCGGCCGTCCACCCGAGAGCTCACGACCGCCCTCGTGGTCTATGTCGGCGCTGCCGTCGTCTTCGGCCTCGCCATGTGGTGGCTCGCGGGTGGACGGTATGCCGGGGAGTTCTACGCCGGCTGGCTGACCGAGTACTCGCTGTCGGTCGACAACCTGTTCATCTTCATCCTCATCATGGGGCGTTTCGCGGTGCCTGCCCGTCTCCAGCAGTACGCGCTCCTGGTGGGGATCGTCATCGCGATCATCCTCCGCGGCGCGTTCATCGCCCTCGGCGCGGCCATCATCGCCAACTTCTCCTGGGTGTTCTATCTGTTCGGCGCCTTCCTCATCTACACCGCGTTGCGGCTCGTGCGCGAAGGACAGAGCGATGACGACCAGTACGAGGAGAACCGGCTGCTCGTCATGCTCGAGCGGCGTTTTCCCGCGACGCGGGACTTCGACGGGACGCGCCTGACGACGCGGGCCAACGGCTCACGGTTGGCGACCCCCATGCTCTTCGTCATCGTGGCGCTCGGCACGACGGACCTGCTCTTCGCGCTGGACTCCATCCCGGCGATCTACGGCCTCACCAGCGAGGCGTACATCGTCCTCACGGCGAACATCTTCGCCCTCATGGGGTTGCGGCAGCTGTACTTCCTGCTCGGGGGCCTGCTGCGTCGCCTGGTCTATCTCGGGTACGGCCTGGCGGTCCTGCTCACCTTCATCGGCGCCAAGCTGCTGCTGCATGCGCTGCACCTCAACCAGGTCCCGTTCGTCAACGGCGGGCGCCCCCTGCCGGTCCCGGAGATCCCGATCAGCGTCTCGCTGGCGGCCATCGTCATCATCCTCGGGTTCACCACGGCGGCGAGCCTGTGGCGCTCCCGACGCGACGCGCGAGGCGGCGAGGCTGGGGCGGCGTCCACCTGATCGGGCTCACCGGGCTCAGGCGGCCGCCGACTGGGCGGGGTCCTTGCGCGCTCCGACGCCGAGTACCAGCGCGGAGGCCAGGACGACGAGCGCCATCCCGACGAGCTGCAGTGGAGCGAGGCGCTGCCCGAGGACGAGGAGCCCGGCCAGGGCCGCGACCGCCGGCTCGAGGCTGAGCAGGATGCCGAAGATGTGTGTGCTGAGCCGCCGCAGGGCGAGCAGCTCGAGGGAGTACGGCAGGACCGAGGAGAGCACCGCGATGCCCAGCCCCTTGGCCAGCACGGCGCCGTGCCAGTCGCCGACCGTCCCAATACCCAGCGGAACGGTGATGACGGTGGCGACGACCATCGCCAGAGCAAGCCCCTCGAGCCGGTCGAACGCCCGCCCGGTGCGCCCACTGAAGATGATGTATGCCGCCCATAGCGCACCGGCAGTCGCGGCGAGCACCAGGCCGGCCCAGTCGAGCTCGGAGAGCGGCTCGGTGAGCGCCTGCGAGATGAGCACGACGCCGGCCCCCGCGGCCCCGACGGCGGCGACGTCCGCCATCCGGCGGGAGAGCACCGCCGCGAGGACGAGAGGCCCGATGAACTCGATCGTCACGGCCACGCCGATCGGCAGGTGGGCCAGCGCACTGTAGAAGGTGAAGTTCATCATGCCGAGCGCCAGGCCGAAGCCCAGCACGGTGAGCCATGCGTGCCGGCTGTGTCCCCGCCAGCGCGGGCGCACGGTCACGAGGAGGATGGCCATCGCGAACAGGAGCCGCATGACGACCGAGCCACCGGCGCCGATCTGGGGCACGAGGCTGGCCGCGAGCGCCCCACCGAACTGCACGGAGACGATCCCTCCGAGCACCAGCAACGGCGCTGGGACGGAGTCGGCGCGGGGCACGCTGGCCAGGCTAGATCACCGGCAGGTCGCCCTGCCGCTCGGTCCATCCGGGGACGCGACCGCCGGCCCGGCGGCGCAGCAGTGGTCCGCGGGAGCGCAGCGGATCGCGGGCGGCATACCGGCTTTGAGGAGTCGCGCAGGAGCTGGCCGGCCCTCGGCTCGCCCACCCGGCCGAACCGACGGGCGGGATCGTGGGACAGTGGTGCCATGTACGTGCCCGCGCACTTCGCCATGACCCCGGAGCAGGTCCACGACGCGCTGATGCACCTTGGCTCGGCCGACCTGGTCACCCAGCACGAGGACGGGATGGTGGCGACCTTCCTCCCGTTCTTCTTCGACCCGGACGTGGGTGAGCACGGGGCCCTGCTGGCCCATGTGGCCCGCAACAACACCCAGTGGTCGCGCCGCGCGCTGGGGGAGTCGCTCGTCATTGCCCATGTGAGCGACCACTACGTCAGCCCGACCTGGCTGCCTTCCGCGGCGGGGCACGCCAACGCCGCACCGACCTGGGACTACGTGACCGTCCATGTGTACGGGCAGCTGATCGCCCATGACGACCAGGAGTGGACCGAGGATGTCGTGCGCCGGCTCACCGAGCGCAACGAGTCCGAGCTCGAGGTCCACTGGAGCGTCGACGACACGGACGAGGGGTTCGTCGAGGCGATGCTGCGGGCCGTCGTCGGCATCGAGCTGCGGGTCACCCGGGTCCAGGGCAAGGCAAAGATGTCCCAGAACAAGCCGGTCGCCGACATCGAGGCGCTGGCGGATAACCTCGACCGTCGCGGCGACCACGCTGGCGCCACCTGGCTACGCGACGTCTCGCTCCCGGCTGCCCATCGCCGGGCCGACACCCTCGCCGAGGTCGCCGCGTTCGACGCGGCCCGCAGGGCCAGGCGCTAGCTGTACTGACCACGGACGAGGCCGAGGCTGGCTCGTCGAACGGCCGGCCGTTCGATGAGCTCCGGGACCGTTGGTCGGTCGAAGGGCCCGGACGGTTCGACGGTGGCGTCGGCCGCGCCGGCGAGGAACCGGCTGGTGTACCGCGTGGGGACGGGCTCGCCGGCGCGTCGGCCCGCAGTCGCTACCTGCCCGGTGGCGGACGCCGCCTATGGCTCCTCCGGGGCCGGTGTCCCTCGGGCCGGCACGAGGAAGAGCAGGCAGGCGAGGCCGAAGACGGCGCTCCCCGCGACCACCAGCAGGTCACCCGACCTGGCACCGGACCAGCCGAACAGCACGGCACTGACGACGAACATCCCCCATCCGACCCGCTCCGTGCGACGCATGGCACCACTACAGCCGGTCCCACAGGCCCTGTCATCACGACGCGCGGACTCCATTGAGCAGACTGTGCAAGGCAAACGCGAGGTTCGCCGGGGCAGTGTTCCCCGGCGAACCTCGCGTTTCCCTCATGGGGCGGGAAAGTTGAGACGGGGGGGAAGCCGGGGTCACCAGCGGCGCCGCCGCCACTCGTCGAGGTGGGGACGCTCAGCGCCGAGTGTCGAGTCGTCGCCATGGCCCGGGTAGAACCACGTGTCGTCGCCGTACACGTCGAAGAGCCTCGTCGTCACGTCGGCGAAGAGCGCGTCGAAGTCCTGTCCCGGCCTGCGGGTGCTCCCGACCCCGCCCGGGAACAGCGCGTCCCCGGTGAACAGGTGTGTCGCCCCGTCCGGGTCGTCGTAGGCCAGCGCGACCGAGCCCGGCGTGTGCCCGCGCAGGTGGATGACGGACAGCGACGCCTGGCCCACCGGGACCGTGTCGCCCTGCACCAGGCGGACGTCGGGCGGCACGGGCAGGCCGTCCGCATCCGCGGCACCGGCGTACGTCCTGGCGCCGGTGGCTCCGGCCACCTCCGCCAACGCCCGGGTGTGGTCCCAGTGCTGGTGGGTGGTGACCAGGTGGTCCAGCCGGCCGGTGCCCTCCCGCACCAGGGCGAGGCAGCGGGGGGCATCGTCGGCGGCATCGACGAGGAGCTGCTCACCGGTGGCTCGGCAGGTCAGCAGGTAGACGTTGTTGTGCATGTCGGACACCGCCATCTTGCGGATGACCAGGCGCGACAGCTCGCGCACGTCGGTCGGCCCGCCGGGGGCCACCTCGCCGGTGTACCCCACGCTCAGGCCCCGCGAGGCAGGCCGGGGAGCTCGGGGAACCCCTGCACCTCCGCCGGCAGCCGACGCGCCAGCCAGAGGACCACCCCGGCCCGTGGCCCGCTCACCGTGGCGGTGGGGTCCTCGCCGACGTCGTACGAGTCTCCCTCGTCGGTGAGGATCCGTACGGACGGCGCCTCGGGGTTGCGCGCCAGCTGGGTCACCTCACGGTCGACGAAGAGCCCGAGCAGCTCGTCCTCGACGTCGTCGAAGGTGAACCCGGCGTCGAGGTCGACGTGGTGGTAGACGACCTCGCGGAGGCGCATGTACGGCAGCGACGCCACCCGGAACGTCCGCCCACCGGGGGTGCGCTCGACATGCAGCTCGGCATGCTCCGGGCGCAGCCGTGCCAGCGCCTCCGTGGCCAGGGCGCAGGTCCTCTCCAGGTCGGCGAGCAGCGCGCGGGGACTGCGGGTCGCCCCGATCTCGATGTCGGAGTCGCGCTGCTCCTGGCTGGCGTACATCGTCACCGGCGCGCCGTCGACGGCCGCCGCGACGAGGTTGGCCATGCCGCGGCCGTTGCTGACCAGGTGGGCCAGGACGTGCGCCCGCGTCCACCCGTCGCAGAAGGAGTCATGCTCGAGGTCGCGCAGGCTCCCCGCCGTGGCGAGGAGGGAGGCGGTGTGCTGCTCGATTGCCGGCATGAGATCGGTCATGTCGGCAACCTAGCGGGGCGCCCGCTCTCGCGTCACTCCCGCGCCGCCTGTGGCTCGCGGCCGGATGCCCCGTCGCCCCGGGCCGCGTCGGCCTCGGCCAGCGAGTAGGCCGCGCCCACCAGGGCCAGATGCGAGAGGGCCTGGGGGAAGTTGCCCATCATGCGGCCCTCGTGGGCGTCGTACTCCTCGGAGATGAGGCCGACGTCGTTGAGCAGCCCGAGCAGGCGGCGCATCATGTCGTGCGCCTTGTCGACCTGGCCCGACACGGCCAGCGCGCTGACGAGCCACCACGCGCAGGCCATGAAGGGGTGTTCCCCGCCCTCGAGGCCGTCGACACCGCTGCCGGTCTTGTAGCGCAGGACCAGGCCGTCGCGCATGAGGTCGTGCTCGATCGCCGAGATGGTCCCGAGCACCCGGGGGTCGTCACCGGGAAGGAAGCCGACGAGCGGGATCATCAGCAGTGACGCGTCGACCTCGGTGGTCTGGTCGTGCTGGGTGAAGGTGTTCCGGTCGGGGTCGTAGCCGCGCTCGAGGACCGTCCGGTGCACCTCCTCCCGCAGCTGGCGCCACCGCTGGACCGGGCCGTCGAACCCGTGCTCCTCGACAGCTCGCACCGCTCGGTCGAACGCCGCCCACACCATCACCGTCGACTGGGTGAAGTGGCGGCGCTTCCCGCGCACCTCCCACAGCCCGTTGTCCGGCTCGTTCCACGTCTTCTCCAGGTGCTCCATGAGGACCTTCTGCACCTCCCACGACTCCGGGGACTCCTCGAGGCCGTGCCGGCGCGCCTCGGCGAGAGCGACCATGATCTCCCCGATGACATCGGACTGCTGCTGGTTGACGGCCGCGTTGCCGACCCGGACCGGAGTCGACCCGGCGTAGCCGGGCAGGTGGGGCAGCTCACGCTCGGGCAGGTACCGGCCGCCGTCCACGGCATACATGATCTGGATGTCCTGGGGATCCCCGGCGACCGCCCGCACCAGCCAGTCCCGCCACAGGCGGGTCGACTCGAGGTGGCCGGAGTGAAGCAGCGCGCTCAGCGTCAGCGAGGCGTCGCGCAGCCAGCAGTAGCGGTAGTCCCAGTTGCGGGAGCCGCCGGGGTTCTCAGGCAACGAGGTCGTGGGCGCGGCGACGATCCCGCCCCGCTTGCTGTCGGTGAGCTGCCGCAGCACCAGCAGGGACCGGACGACGGCGTCGCGGTACGGGCCCTGGTAGACGCATGCCTCGGCCCACTCGCTGAACAGCTCCTGGCTGTGCTCCATCCGGGAGACCCCGTCGAGGGCGGCCGGGACGCCGTCCCACGACGGCGACCAGGTGAGCGCGAAGGTGAGCACCTCGCCCTCGCGGACGGTGAACTCGTCTCGGTGCACGTGGTCCGAGGGCGTGGGGAGGCGGTCCCCCCGCAGGGTGAGCATGTCCGGGCCGGCCACCGCGGTGATGACCTCGTCCCCGTCGGGGCCGGCGGTGCGGGACACCCACGGCAGGATCGAGCCGTACCCCAGGCGGACCACCCACTCGTGGACCATGTCCACCGAGCCGGACAGGCCCTCGACCCGGCGGACCACGTCGGCGCGCCCGTCTCCGACGGGCATGACGTCGGTGACCCGGACACGTCCACCGTCGGTCTCGTGGACGGTGTCGAGGAGGTACGAGGCGCCGCGGTAGGACCTGGTGCTGCTGGCCTCACCGGCCGGGCCGAGCAGCCACCGGCCGTTCGTGGGGTCGCCGAGCAGCGCCGCGAAGCACGCCGCCGAGTCGAAGCGCGGCAGGCACAGCCAGTCGATGGAGCCCGACCGGCTCACCAGGGCCGCCGTCTCCGTGTCGCCGATCAGGGCATAGTCCTCGATGGGAGTGCTCATAGGGGTCATGCTAGGTCGTTGCCCCGAGGGTCCCGGCGGCATGCGTGCCGGCCGGCCCCGGTGGTATGCCGGGCGGGCATGGCCGGTCGCCGGGCGGGCATGGCCGGTCGCCGGGCGACGTCCCGGCCCCCCTCGGCGGTGAGGCGGTGGCCGCCGTTGGACGCAGGCGGGGGGTGTCGGCGGTGCCGCTTAGCATGGGCTCCGTGACCTCTGTGCCCTCTGCCCCTGGCGACGCCGCGACGTCGTCGTCGTTCGGGCGCGACCGGCTCGTCGTCCACGGAGCCCGGGAGCACAACCTCAAGGACATCTCGGTCGACCTCCCCCGCGACGCCCTCATCGTGTTCACCGGGCTGTCCGGGTCGGGCAAGTCCTCGCTCGCCTTCGACACGATCTTCGCCGAGGGACAGCGGCGCTACGTCGAGTCCCTGTCGGCCTACGCGCGCCAGTTCCTCGGGCAGATGGACAAGCCCGACGTCGACTTCATCGAGGGCCTCTCGCCGGCCGTCTCGATCGACCAGAAGTCGACCAACCGCAACCCCCGGTCAACCGTCGGCACCATCACCGAGGTCTACGACTACCTCCGCCTGCTCTTCGCCCGGGCGGGCCGCCCGCACTGCCCGGTGTGCGGCGAGCCGATCACCCGCCAGAGCCCGCAGCAGATCGTCGACCGCCTGCTCGCGCTTCCCGAGCGGACCCGGTTCCAGGTCCTGGCGCCGGTCATCCGCGCCCGCAAGGGCGAGTACGTCGACCTGTTCACCGAGCTGCAGTCCAAGGGGTTCGCCCGGGCCCGCGTCGACGGCGAGGTGGTCACCCTCATCGAGCCGCCCACGCTCGAGAAGCAGGTCAAGCACACGATCGACGTCGTGGTCGACCGGCTCGTCGCCAAGGGCGAGGACACCGGCGCCAAGCGGCGGCTCACCGACTCGGTCGAGACCGCCCTCGGCCTGGCCGGGGGAGTGGTCGTCGTGGAGTTCATCGACAAGGACCTCGACGACCCGCAGCGGGAGCGTCGCTTCTCCGAGCGGATGGCCTGCCCCAACGACCACCCGATCTCCATGGACGACGTGGAGCCGCGGTCCTTCTCGTTCAACAGCCCGTTCGGGGCCTGCCCGGCCTGCACCGGGATCGGCACCGAGCTGGAGGTCGACCCCGAGCTCGTCATCCCCGACGAGGACCTGTCGCTCGCCGAGGGCGCCGTGGCACCGTGGGGGACCGGCAGCGGGGCCGGCGAGTACTTCCAGCGGGTGCTGACCGCGCTGGCCGAGGACCTGTCCTTCTCGATGGAGGCCCCGTGGCGGCAGCTGCCGGAGCGCGCCAGGGACGCCGTCCTCCACGGGCGCCACCACAAGGTGCACGTCCGCTACCGCAACCGCTTCGGGCGGGAGCGGTCCTACTCGACCGGCTTCGAGGGGGTCATCCCCTTCGTCAAGCGCCGGCACGCCGAGACCGACTCGGAGTGGAGCCGGGAGCGCTACGAGGGCTATATGCGCGAGGTCCCGTGCCCGGTATGCCGTGGCGCCCGGCTCAAGCCGGAGTCCCTGGCCGTCCTGGTCGGCGGCCGCAGCATCGCCGACGTCTCGGCGATGTCGATCTCCGAGTCGGCGCGCTTCCTCGAGCACGCCGACTTCACCGTTCGGGAGCGCCAGATCGCCGAGCGGGTGATCAAGGAGATCAACGCCCGGCTGGGCTTCCTCCTCGATGTCGGGCTCGACTATCTCAGCCTCGACCGTCCGGCCGCGACGTTGTCCGGGGGCGAGGCGCAGCGGATCCGGCTGGCCACCCAGATCGGCTCCGGCCTGGTCGGGGTGCTCTACGTGCTCGACGAGCCCAGCATCGGGCTGCACCAGCGCGACAACCACCGGCTCATCGAGACCCTGACCCGGCTGCGCGACCTCGGCAACACGCTCATCGTCGTCGAGCACGACGAGGACACCATCGCCACCGCGGACTGGGTCGTCGACATCGGCCCGGGCGCCGGGGAGCACGGCGGCCAGGTGGTGCACTCCGGCTCGGTCGCGGGGTTGCTCGAGCACGCGGACTCGCTGACCGGCCAGTACCTCTCGGGTCGGCTGGAGATCCCGACCCCGCCGGTGCGCCGGCCCCGCGTGAGGGACCGCCAGGTCAGCGTCGTGGGGGCCCGGGAGCACAACCTCAAGAACGTGTCGGTGTCGTTCCCGCTCGGCACCCTCGTCGCGGTGACCGGCGTGTCCGGATCCGGCAAGTCCACCCTCGTCAACGACATCCTCTACAACGTGCTCGCCAACAAGCTCAACGGCGCCCGCCAGGTCCCCGGGCGGCACAAGACCGTCACCGGTCTGGAGCACCTCGACAAGGTGGTCCATGTCGACCAGAGCCCGATCGGCCGGACCCCGAGATCCAACCCGGCCACCTACACGGGGGTCTTCGACCACGTCCGGCGGCTCTTCGCGCAGACGACGGAGGCGAAGATCCGGGGCTACCAGCCCGGCCGGTTCTCCTTCAACGTCAAGGGCGGCCGCTGCGACGCCTGCTCCGGCGACGGCACCATCAAGATCGAGATGAACTTCCTCCCGGACGTCTACGTCCCGTGCGAGGTGTGCCACGGCGCCCGCTACAACCGCGAGACCCTCGAGGTGCACTTCAAGGGAAGGACGATCGCCGACGTCCTCGACATGCCGATCGAGGAGGCGGCCGAGTTCTTCGCGGCCGTCCCGGCCATCTCCCGGCACATGACTACGCTGACCGAGGTGGGGCTCGGGTACGTCCGGCTGGGCCAGCCGGCGCCGACCCTCTCCGGTGGCGAGGCTCAGCGCGTCAAGCTCGCCAGCGAGCTGCAGAAGCGCTCAACCGGTCGCACGATCTACGTCCTCGACGAGCCGACGACGGGCCTGCACTTCGAGGACATCCGCAAGCTGCTGGGCGTCCTGCAGGGCCTGGTCGACAAGGGCAACACCGTCATCGTCATCGAGCACAACCTCGACGTGATCAAGAACGCCGACTGGGTCGTCGACCTCGGGCCCGAGGGCGGGAACGCCGGCGGCCTGGTCGTCGCCGAGGGGACCCCCGAGCAGGTGGCGCAGATGGGCCACAGCCACACCGGCCGGTTCCTGGCGCCGATCCTCGAACGCACCGCGCGGACCGGCTCGCGCCGCAGCGGACCGCGGACTGCTCGCGCGGTGACCGCGGTGACCTCGAGCCCGACCATGAGACCGGGGCCTGCTCCCGCCGCGACGGCTGGCCGCGCCCCGGCCAGGACGGCCAAGGCGGACGAGACGACGGCGGAGGAGGCGACGGCGGACGAGGCGACGGCGGACGAGGCGACCGCGGACGAGGCGACCGCGAAGAAGGCGACGGCGAAGAAGGCGACGGCGACGAAGGCGACGGCGAAGAAGGCGACGGCGAAGAAGGCGCCCGCCGGCGCGACGGCGCAGCGGGTCACCGCGCGGCGGTCCTCGGGCCGCTGACCGCAGCAGTCAGTCCTCGCCGAGATAGGCCTTGCGGACCTCGCCTGAGTCCAGCAGGTCCTGGCCCGACCCGGACAGGACGATCTGGCCCACCTCGAGGACGTAGCCCTTGCTGGCCCGCTTGAGCGCCGCACGGGCGTTCTGCTCGACGAGGAGGATCGTCGTGCCCTGCTGCTGCAGGGTCGTCACGGTCGTCATGATCCGCTTCATCATCAGCGGCGACAGCCCCATGGACGGCTCGTCGAGCATGAGCAGCTTCGGGCGGCTCATCATCGCCCGGCCCATGGCGAGCATCTGCTGCTCGCCGCCGGAGAAGGTCCCGGCCGACTGCCTGCGCCGCTCCGACAGGACCGGGAAGAGCTCGTATGCCGCGTCGAGATCCGCGCGCACCCGGGTGTCCTTGCGGGCGAAGGCGCCGAGCAGCAGGTTCTCCTCGACACTGAGCTGGGGGAAGATGCGGCGGCCCTCAGGCGAGTGGGCGATGCCCATGGTGACGATCTGGTGTGCCGCGGTCCGGGAGATGTCCTTGCCCTGGAACCGGATGGAGCCGGCGCTCGGCCGCAGGAGACCGGAGACGGTCCGCAGGGTGGTCGTCTTGCCGGCGCCGTTGGTCCCGATGAGACTGACGACCTCGCCTTCCTCGACGGTGAAGGAGATGCCCTTGACCGCCCTGATCTTGCCGTAGGACACCTCGAGGTCGGAGACTTCCAGCAGGACGCTCATGAGGTCCCCTCCTCGTCGTCCTCGTCCTCGGCCGCACCGATGTACGCCTCGATCACCCGGGGGTCGGACTGCACCTCCGCCGGCGTTCCCTGCACGAGGACGGCGCCGCCGACCAGGCAGACGACCCGGTCGCACAGGCCGAAGATGAACCGCATGTCGTGCTCGATGACGACGACGGAGAGCCCCAGGTCGCGGATCTTGAAGATGAGATCCATCGCCTCCCTCGTCTCGAGGGGGTTCATCCCGGCTGTCGGCTCGTCGAGGAGCAGCAGCTTCGGGTCGGTCGCGAGGGCCCGGGCGATCTCGAGCCGGCGCTGGTCCCCGTACGGAAGGTTCCGGGCGAGGTGCTCCGCCACGGATCCCAGGCCGACGAACGTCAGGAGCTCCTGCGCCCGGGCCCGGGTGGCCGCCTCCTCCCGGTGGTACTTCGGGCCGTGGATGATCGAGGTGAGCGCGGCGGCGGAGGTGCGGCAGTAGCGGCCGATCATCACGTTCTCGAGAGCCGTCATGTTGGCGAAGAGGCGGATGTTCTGGAAGGTCCGGGCCATCCCGGCCTGGACGACGGCCCGCGGCTTGGGCGGCAGCACCTGCCCATCGAACCTCACCTGTCCCTCGGTCGGCTTGTACATGCCGGTCAGGCAGTTGAAGAACGTGGTCTTGCCGGCCCCGTTCGGGCCGATGAGGCCGACGATCTCGCCGCGGCGGACGGTGACGTCGACGTCGTCCACGGCGACGAGGCCACCGAAGCGCATCGTGACGCCGGAGGCCTGCAGGACGACGTCGGCGACGGCCGCGGCGTCCGGGCGCTGTGCGGTGGCGGTCATGCCGGCTCCTGCGTCATGCCCTCGACGTGGGCTTCCTCGACCCGGTCGGCGAGCGCGGCGTCGTCCTCGTGGAACTCCAGCGCGCGGCGCCTGCTCGCCACCAGGCCCTCGGGCCGGAAGCGCATGATCAGCACGAGGACAGCCCCGAAGATCATCAGCCGGTAGTCCGAGACGAACCGGAGCTTCTCCGGAAGGACGTTGAGGATCGCCGAGCCGATGAGCACCCCAGCGACGGTACCCATGCCGCCGAGGACGATCGCGGCGAGGAGGAACGCGGAGTTGAGGAAGACGTACTGGTCAGGGGTGACCGACACGTCCTGATGCGCCTTGACCGTCCCCACCAGCCCGGCGAGGAAGGCGCCGCTGGCGAAGGCGAAGAGCTTGAGCCCGAAGATGTTGACACCCATCGCCTCGGCCGCCTTCTCGTCCTCGCGGATGGCGATCCAGCCACGCCCGATCCGGCTGTTGTTGAGCCGGGTGAAGACGAGGATGACGAACGCGGCGATGAGGAGGAGGAAGAAGTAGTAGTTGGCGAACCGCCCGAGCGGCACGCCGAAGACGGTATGGGTCTGGCCGAAGTCGAAGGACCCGAGCTGCAGGTCCGGGATCGCCGGGATGCCGTTGGGACCGTGGGTGAGGTTCGGGCCGTTGCTGCCGTCGAGGTTGTTCATGGTCAGCCGGAAGATCTCCCCGAACGCCAGGGTCACGATGGCGAGGTAGTCGCCGGAGACGCGCAGCGTGGGCGTGCCGATGATGAGGCCGAGGGTGGCCGAGACGATGGCGCCGAGGAGCATGACGACGATGAACGGTGGCTTCCAGCCGATGGTCGCGAACGAGGAGTAGGACATCGTCGCCCCGGTGTAGGCCCCGGCCCCGAGGAAGGCGATATACCCCAGGTCGAGCAGTCCGGCCAGGCCGACGACGATGTTGAGGCCGAGCGCCGTCGTCGCGAAGATGAGCACCTGTGTCGCGATGGACATGTTGGCGTTGGAGCCGTTCTGGGTGAACGGGAAGAGGAAGGCCACGGCGAACGCGCCGAGGGTGAGGACGTGCCGGTGCCGCTCGGCCACGACGCCGATCCAGGAGAACAGCCCGGCCCGCACCAGAGCGAAGACGACGACGCTGATCGCGGTCAGCAGCAGGACGAAGACCGTCCCGTCCTCCTGGCCGAGGGCGTTGGCCGCCGTGAACAGCGCCACGGCCAGCACGACGACGATGACGAGGATCTCGATCCAGCGGGCCATGTGCACGGCCAGGGGGTCGACGGCCGGGTCGGACTCCATCCGCCACGTCCCGGCCACCATCAGGGCGGACCCGAGCAGCGACACGTACGCGCCGGGGTCGGCGTTCGCGAGGCCGGGGGCCTGGAACGCGATGAGGACGAACACCACCAGCATGTAGGCCAGTGCCGAGACCGCGAGCACCTGTAGGCCGCGAGCGCTGTCGAGGAGCCGGTCGAACCGATGGAAGAGACCCCGGCGGAGCAGAAGCAGGGCCAGTGCGACGAGCCCGAGGATCAGCATGTTGAGCTGGACGCTGCCGGGGTTGCCGTAGATGCTCACGTTGCCGAGGATGTCCCGGGCGTAGCACCACGACAGGAAGGTGCCCGCGACGAGCAGGACCGCCCCGCCCAGGGTCACCAGCCAGGTGAGGTTGTCGCTGCTGTCGGCCTGGGCGCGGGTCGGGACCAGGGTTGCGGTGGAGTCGCTCATGCCCGGTCCACCACCCGGGCGCCCATGAGGCCCTGGGGCCGGAAGACCAGGACGACGATGAGCAGGACGAACGCCCACACGTCCTTCCACGCCGAGCCACCGAACTGGCCGGGGACGAACTGAGTCGCCATGGACTCGACGACCCCCAGCACCAGGCCCCCGAGCACCGCACCCTGGATGTTGCCGATGCCACCGAGGACCGCGGCAGTGAAGGCCTTGAGGCCGGCGAGGAAGCCCATCTTGTAGAAGACGTTGTGGTTCTGCAGGCCCTGGGCGACACCCGCCACCGCGGCCAGGATCGCTCCGAGCACGAAGGCGACGACGACGATCCGGTCCACGTTGATCCCCATGAGCCGCGACGTGTCCGGGTCCTGCGACACGGCGAGCATGGCCCGGCCGGTCTTCGTCCGGTTGACGAAGTACCACAGCCCGACGCCACAGATGACGAGCGCCAGGACGGTGAACACGGCGGCCCGCTGGATGTCGACCGGTCCCACGTTGATGGCGGGACCGGTGACGAGCCCGATCTCCGGGAAGGGCAGCTGGCTCTTGGCGCCCGGGTAGAAGAGGCGGACCGCCTCCTGGAGGAATACCGAGACGCCGATCGCCGTGATGAGCGGCGCCAGCCGGGGGGCGTTGCGCAGGGGCCGGTAGGCGAACCGTTCCATGACGACGGCGACGGCGACCGACACGATGACGGCGCCGACCAACATGGGGATGAGAACCCACGCCGCCGTGTTGTCGTGGAACAGCACCGACCAGGTGGCCAGTGCCCCGAACGCCCCGGTCATGAAGATCTCACCGTGGGCGAAGTTGATGAGCTGGAGGATGCCGTAGACAACCGTGTAGCCGACTGCGATGAGCGCGTAGAGGGATCCAAGCGTGACGCCGTTGACGAGCTGCTGCAGGAAGAGGTCCATGGCTCCCTCCGGACGGGATGGTTAGCAGAGTGTGGCACAGCACGTAGGGGCGGGCGCCCGGCCCGCCCCTACGTGCTGAGACCGACTGACCTACTTGAAGGTGTCCGTCTTGGCCGCCGCCCAGGCCCCGTTGGTGACCTTGTAGACGGTGAGGACCTTCGCCGTCGCGTCACCGTACTGGTCGAAGGCGACGTGGCCGGTGACCCCGTCGAACGAGACCTTGCCGAGAGCGTCGATCGTCGCCTGCCGGGCCGACTTGGCGTCGGAGGCGCCGGCGAGCGAGGTCTTCAGGGCCGCGATGATCGCGTTGGCCGCGTCGAAGGAGTAGCCGCCATAGGCCGCCGCCGGGTCCGCGTAGCCGGCCGCCTGGTAGTCCGCCAGGAACTTCTTGCCGGCGTCGGTGCTGTCGGTGGGGGCCCCGACCGACGTGGCGAGGTCACCCTCGGACGACTTGCCGGCCAGGTCGACGAACTTCGGGTCGAAGATGCCGTCACCTCCCATGAGCGGGACGTTGAGGCCGGCGCCCTTCATCTGCTGCGAGAGCGGACCGGCCTGCGGGTACTCGCCGCCGTAGTAGACGGCCTGGGGCTTGGTCGGGGCGACCGCCGAGATGACGGCCTGGTAGTTCGACTCGTCCGGGTTGATGGTCTGGTGCGAGGTGATGGTGCCGCCGTCCTTCTTGAACTCGGCCTCGAACGCGGTGACCAGCCCTTGGCCGTACGTCTTCTTGTCGTTGATGGTGGCGACCTTCTTCATGCCCTGTGCGATGAGGTACTGGGCCGCGAACGGCCCCTGCACCGCGTCCGTGGTGCAGGTCCTGAAGTAGGTGGGGTACTGGCGCTTCGGGTTGCTGCTGTCCGGGCCGATCGTCAGCGAGGGGGCGGTGTTGGCCGGGGAGACCTGGACGATGTTGGCCGCAGCGAAGATCGGCTGGGTCTGCTGGGTGACGCTCGAGTTGAGGTCGCCGACGACGCCGACGACGGAGTCGTCCGAGGCCAGCGACGTGGCGGCGTTCTTGCCCACGTCGGGGTTGGCCTGGTCGTCGGTCGGGACCACCTGGAGGGTCCAGCCGGGGATCGTCTTGTTGTCGTTGGCTTCCTTGACCGCCAGCTCAACGGAGTGCTGGATCCCCTTGCCGAGGGCGGAGAGGTCGCCGGTCAGCGGGGCGATGACTCCGATCTTGGCGACCTTGCCGCCGCCCCCCGTGCTTCCCGTGCTGCCGTTGCTCCGCGAGCCGCAGCCGGCGAGCGCGAGCGAGGCCACGAGCACCGAGGCGCCGACCATGATGACGGAACGCTGAGGCACATTTCCTCCTGTTGGCACAGAACTGACGAGGGCCCAGTGCGGGGGACACTCGCTGCCCGAACCGTGTGCGGGCATTGGCGCACTGTAGCGACTCGACCGTGACGATGGTGTTACAGGTCACACAGTGCTGCCGATCCGTTATGTTCCGGCGTGCCGCGGCCGGCCGGCGCGCCGGGTCCTCGCGGGCGCCGTACAAGGGGCCGGGGGCCCGCATCGGCCCGGTACCCAGCCCCCTTTCAGGCTGGGGTCCGACACTGCCAGCGGCTCCGGGCCGACCGTGGCCACCCCAGCGGACGTATGAGGTCCGGGCCACGCCGCCCGCGGGCCCCACCGACACCGAGGACGACACCTATGACCCACCAGGACCGCCCCGGGGCGCCGACGGCTGACACCGCCGCGCATCCGGCTCCCAGGACCGGACGACGCCAGGTCGTCCTCGGCGCAGGCCTGCTGGCCGTGGGCGCCTCCACCGCCCTGGCGGGGTGCGGGAGCGGCGGCTCGACCGGCAACGCCGGCTCGGGCGCCGCGGTCGGCCCGGGTGGCACGGCGAGCGTGCCCACCCGCCAGGTCCCGGTCGGCGGTGGGACCATCCTCACCGACCCGCCCGTCGTGATCACCCAGCCGACCGCGGGCACCTTCAAGGCCTTCTCGGCAATCTGCCCGCACGCCGGGTGTCCGGTCAACACGATCCAGGACGGGGTCATCCAGTGTCCCTGCCACCTGAGCCAGTTCGACATCAGCACCGGCGACGTCAAGAGCGGCCCGGCGCCGCGGGGCCTCACCCCGTTGACGGCCGCGGTTCACGGCGGCACGATCACCGTCTCCTGAGCCCTCGGCGCCGGCCGCGCCCGCACGGACCGGGCGAGAGGGACCGATCGCATGCCTCACCCTCCGGCCGTGGCCGCCGGGAGGCCGACCCGCTCGTCGCGCTCTCCGGACGGTGACCCGCCGTAGGGTTGAACGGTGGCCGACCCGTCGACATACCGCCCTGCTCCGGGGCAGATCCCGACCGGTCCGGGCGTCTACCGGTTCCGGGACGCCTCCGGCCGGGTCATCTACGTCGGCAAGGCCAAGTCCCTGCGGTCCCGCGTGTCGAGCTACTTCCAGGACATCTCCGCCCTGCATCCCCGGACCGCCACGATGGTGCGCAGCGGGGCGAGCGTCGAGTGGACGGTGGTCGCCACCGAGGTCGAGGCGTTCCAGCTCGAGTACAGCTGGATCAAGGAGTTCGACCCGCGCTTCAACGTCAAGTACCGCGACGACAAGTCGTACCCGTACCTCGCGGTCACGATGGGCGAGGAGTTCCCGCGCGCCCAGGTGCTGCGCGGGGCCAAGCGCCGGGGCGCCCGCTACTTCGGCCCCTACGCCCACGCCTGGGCGATCCGGGAGACCCTCGACCAGCTGCTCCGGGTCTTCCCCGTGCGCACCTGCTCCAGGGGCGTCTTCACCCGGGCGGCCCAGGTCGGACGGCCGTGCCTGCTGGGCTACATCGACAAGTGCTCGGCGCCGTGTGTGGGCCGGGTGGACGCCGAGGAGCACCGGCGGATCGCCGAGGAGCTGTGCGACTTCATGGCCGGCAGTACCGGCAAGTACCTCCGCCGGCTCCAGCGGCGGATGTCGGCGGCCGCCGCCGAGCTGGACTTCGAGCTGGCCGCCCGGCTCCGTGACGACATCGCCGCCCTCGACCGTGTCCTCGAGCGGTCGGCGGTCGTCCTGGCCGACGACACCGACGCCGACGTGTTCGCGGTGTCCGACGACGAGCTCGAGGCGGCGGTGCAGGTGTTCCACGTGCGGGGCGGCCGGGTCCGCGGGCAGCGCGGCTGGGTGGCCGAGAAGGGCGCCTTGGGTCCCCGGGCGGAGGACGGCGAGGACGTGCCCGACGTGGTGGGCCACCTGTTGCAGCAGGTCTACGGCGGCGAGGTCGGCGAGGCCGTTCCGCGCGAGGTCCTCGTCCCCGTCCTGCCGCCCGAGCACGAGGCGGTCGCCGACTGGCTGTCCGCCCTCCGGGGCGGCCGGGTCGACCTGCGGGTGCCCCGCCGCGGCGACAAGCGGTCGCTCATGGAGACGGTGCGCCGCAACGCGGACGAGAGCCTGGCCCGGCACAAGGTCGCCCGCGCCGGGGACCTGACGACCCGCAGCCAGGCCCTGCAGCAGATCCAGGACGCCCTCGACCTCGAGGACTCGCCGCTGCGCATCGAGTGCTTCGACATCAGCCACGTCCAGGGGACCGACGTCGTCGGGTCGATGGTGGTCTTCGAGGACGGGCTGCCGCGCAAGTCGGAGTACCGCCGGTTCATCGTGCGTGGCACGGCCGTCCCCCCGGGCCGGCTGAACGGCGGGGGAGGGGCCCGCGAGGACGGCACGTATGTCGTCGACGACACCGCCGCCATGCACGAGGTGCTGACCCGGCGCTTCCAGCGCTACCTGCAGTCCCTGGCGGAGGCCCCCGGGCGCGACGAGGAGACCGGGCGGCCGCAGAAGTTCTCCTACCCGCCCAACCTCGTCGTCGTCGACGGCGGCCCGCCCCAGGTCAACGCCGCCGCGCGGGTGCTCGACGCGCTGGGCATCACCGACGTGGCGCTGGTCGGCCTGGCCAAGCGGCTGGAGGAGGTGTGGGTCCCGGGCCAGGAGTTCCCCGTCGTGCTGCCCCGCACCAGCGAGGGCCTCTACCTCCTCCAGCGGGTCCGCGACGAGGCGCATCGCTTCGCCATCACCTTCCACCGCCAGCGGCGCTCGCGCTCCATGACGGCCAGCGCGCTGGACGGCATCCCGGGCCTGGGTGCGAGCCGGCGCGCGGCGCTGCTCAAGGCCTTCGGCTCGGTCAAGCGGCTGCGCGCCGCCAGCGTCGAGGAGCTGTGCGACGTGCCGGGCATCGGTCCCCGGCTCGCGGCCACGATTGCGGCAGAGTTGGGCAGCGGACGCGAGCGCGAGCCGGCCGTCAACCTGATGACCGGCGAGGTGCTCGACGACGGCCCGGGAGGCGGCGCTGATGAGTGACAGCTCGGGCGTCGCTCGCGTCGACCTGCCCGACGCCGACGACGGGGAGATCCTCATCCTCACCGGGATGAGCGGCGCGGGCCGGTCCACCGCGGCCAACGTGATGGAGGACCGGGGCTGGTACGTCGTCGACAACCTCCCGCCGCAGCTGCTCGTCTCGATGGCGGACCTCGTCGCCCAGGTCCGCGCCCAAGGGATCGACGTCCGGCTGGCCGCCGTCGTGGACGTCCGGGCCCGGCGGTTCTTCGCCGACCTGCAGAGCGCCCTCGGCCAGCTGCGCGAGCGCGGCTGGCGGCCCCACCTGCTCTTCCTCGACGCCACCGACGAGGCCCTGGTCCGCCGGTTCGAGAGCGTCCGCCGGCCGCATCCGCTGCAGGCCGACGGGCGGCTGCTCGACGGCATCCAGACCGAGCGGCGCCTGTTGCGGGACCTCCGCGCCGAGGCCCAGGTCGTGGTCGACACCTCGGGGCTCAACGTCCACCAGCTCGGCCGCAAGGTCTCCCAGCTGGTCGGCTCCGACCGCGGGCCCGCGCTGCGCGTCGCCGTCATGTCCTTCGGGTTCAAGTACGGCGTCCCGCTCGACGCCGACTTCGTCTTCGACATGCGGTTCCTGCCGAACCCGTTCTGGGTCCCCGAGCTCAAGGCGCTCACCGGGAAGGACGGCCCGGTGGCCGAGTTCGTCATGAGCCAGCCCGGTGCGGAGGACTTCATCGACCGCGCGGTGGCCCTCATGGAGCCGGTCACCGACGGCTACCTGCGGGAGGGCCGCAGCTACGCGACGATCGGCATCGGCTGCACCGGTGGCAAGCACCGGTCGGTGGCGGTCGCGGAGCGGCTGGCGGCGCGGCTGCGCTCCGGGCGGGTCGAGACCTTCCTCGTGCACCGCGACCTGGGGCAGGAATGAGCGGTCCCGTCGTCGCGGCTCTCGGCGGCGGCCACGGGCTGGCCGCCTCGCTGTCGGCGCTGCGCCTGGTCACCGACGAGCTGACCGCCATCGTCACCGTCGCGGACAACGGCGGGTCGAGCGGGCGCCTGCGGGACGAGTTCGGCGTCCTGCCACCCGGAGACCTCCGGATGGCCCTCGCCGCCCTGTGCGAGGACACCGAGTGGGGGCACGCCTGGCGCGAGGTCCTGCAGCACCGCTTCGCCGGCGACGGCTCGCTCGGCGGCCACCCGCTGGGCAACCTGCTCATCGTCGCGCTGTGGGAGCTGCACGACGACCCGGTCGCCGGGCTCGACTTCGTCCGCCGGCTGGTCGGGGCCCGGGGCCGGGTCCTGCCCATGGCGGCCGTGCCGCTCGACATCGAGGCCGACGTGTCCGGCATCGAGCCCGGGCACCGGGTCCTGGTGCGGGGACAGGCCGAGGTCGCGACGACCCCCGGCACCGTCGAGGCGGTCCGGCTGGTCCCCGTCGACCCGCCGGCGTACCCGGAGTCGGTCGCCGCGATCCGCGCCGCGGACTGGACCGTTCTCGGGCCGGGCTCGTGGTTCACCTCCGTCATGCCGCACCTGCTCGTCCCCGAGCTGCGCGAGATGCTGCGGATCACCCGGTCCCGCCGGCTGCTCGTCCTCAACCTCGAGGTCGGCATGGGCGAGACCCGGGGCTTCTCGGCGGTCAGGCACCTCGAGTCGTTCCGGGACCACGCCGCCGACGTACGCCTCGACGTGGTCCTGGCCGATCCCAGCGTCGTCGACGACGAGGCCGCCCTCGGCCGCGCAGCCGCAGCCATCGGCGCCGAGCTCCACGTGGCCCCGGTTGCCCTGCGCGGAGCCCCCGGACGCCATGACCCGTTGCGCCTGGCTGCTGCGGTGCAGGACGTCTTCGTTCCGGGTCGGGCCAGATGGTGACGCCGTGGCAGGATGGCCCGCATGGCTATGACGGCGAAGGTGAAGGACGAGCTCAGTCGTCACGACGTGAGCAAGCCCTGCTGCCGCAAGGCAGAGGTGGCGTCGACGCTCCGCTTCGCCGGTGGCCTGCACATCATCGGCGGACGGATCGTCGTCGAGGCCGAGCTCGACACGGCCAACTCGGCACGACGGCTGCGCCGCGACCTCGCGGAGGTCTACGGGCACATCCCCGAGGTCCTGGTCCTCGCCGCCGGCGGGCTGCGCAAGGGCAGCCGGTATGTCGTCCGCGTCGTCCAGGACGGTGAGTCCCTGGCCCGGCAGACCGGCCTGATCGACAACCGCGGCCGGCCGGTGCGCGGGCTGCCGCCCAAGGTCGTCTCGGGCGCCGTGTGCGACGCCGAGGCCGCCTGGCGCGGGGCCTTCCTGGCGCACGGCTCGCTCACCGAGCCCGGGCGGTCCTCCGCGCTCGAGGTGACCTGCCCCGGGCCCGAGGCCGCCCTCGCGCTCGTCGGCGCGGCCCGCCGGCTGGGCATCAGTGCCAAGGCACGTGAGGTGCGCGGCATCGACCGGGTCGTCATCCGCGACGGCGACGCCATCGGCGCCATGCTGACCCGCCTCGGGGCCCACGACGCCGTCCTGGCCTGGGAGGAGCGCCGGATGCGCCGCGAGGTCCGGGCGACGGCGAACCGCCTGGCCAACTTCGACGACGCCAACCTGCGGCGCTCCGCCCGGGCCGCCGTCGCCGCCGGGGCACGCGTGCAGCGGGCCCTGGAGATCCTCGGCGACGAGATCCCCGACCACCTGCGCGAAGCGGGCCGGCTGCGCGTCGACCACAAGCAGGCGTCGCTCGAGGAGCTCGGCCAGCTGGCCCAGCCCCCGATGACCAAGGACGCCGTGGCCGGCCGGATCCGCAGGCTGCTCGCCATGGCGGACAAGCGTGCCGGGGACCTCGGCATCCCCGGGACTGAGGCGTCGCTCACACCCGACATGCTCGACGGCTGAGCCACGCACGGGGCCGTCCGCCGGACCCTCCGCGCGGGCCGGACGAACGTGCGGCCGGGAGTTGGCCACCACTAGTCTGTAAGCGGTACCGCATGCCGCGGACCGCGCGGCATACCTCCTCCATCGGAAGGCAGCACATACCGTGACTGTTCGCGTAGGGATCAACGGATTCGGCCGTATCGGCCGTAACTTCTTCCGGGCCGTGCAGGCCTCGGGCGCCGACATCGAGATCGTTGCCGCCAACGACCTCATGGACAACGCGTCGATCGCCCACCTGCTGAAGTACGACTCGGTGCTCGGTGTCCTTCCCGACGCCGTGAGCGCGACCGAGGACTCGATCACCGTGGGTGACACCACGATCAGGATCTTCGCCGAGCGCGACCCCGCAGCCATCGCCTGGGGCGATGTGGGCGCGGACATCGTCGTCGAGTCCACCGGCATCTTCACCGACGCCACCAAGGCCCACGCCCACATCGACGGCGGCGCCAAGAAGGTCATCATCTCGGCACCGGCCAAGAACGAGGACGCCACCTTCGTCATGGGCGTCAACGACGGCCTCTACGACCCGGCCAAGCACCATGTCATCTCGAACGCCTCGTGCACGACGAACTGCCTCGCCCCGATGGCCAAGGCGCTCTCCGACGAGCTCGGCATCGTCAAGGGGCTCATGACCACGGTCCACGCCTACACCTCCGACCAGAACCTTCTCGACGGTCCGCACCGCGACATGCGCCGGGCCCGGGCCGCCGCGCTGTCGATCATCCCGACGAGCACCGGCGCCGCGAAGGCCATCGGGCTGGTCATGCCCGAGCTCAAGGGCAAGCTCGACGGCTACGCCCTCCGCGTGCCCACCCCGACCGGCTCCGCCACCGACCTCACCTTCCAGGCCGGCCGGGAGACCACGGTCGAGGAGGTCAACGCCATCGTCAAGGCCGCGGCCGAGGGCCCGCTCAAGGGCTACCTCAAGTACACGACCGACCCCATCGTCTCGGCCGACATCGTCACCGACCCGAGCTCGTGCATCTTCGACTCCGGCCTGACCAAGGTCATCGGCAGCATGGTCAAGGTCGTCGGCTGGTACGACAACGAGTGGGGCTACAGCAACCGCCTCATCGACCTGGCGCTGCTCGTCGGCAAGAGCCTCTGAGCCGATGACCTCCATCGAGGGACTGGGCGACCTGCGCGGTAAGCGGGTGCTCGTCCGGTCCGACCTCAACGTCCCGTTGGACGGCGGGACCATCACGGACGACGGCAGGATCCGCGCCTCGGTGCCCACGATCCGGTCCCTCACCGAGGCGGGCGCACGCGTCATCGTGTGCGCCCATCTCGGCCGTCCCAAGGGCGCTCCCGAGCCCAAGTACTCCCTGGCTCCGGTCGCCGCCCGGCTCGGCGAGCTGCTCGGCCACGACGTCGTGTTCGCCACCGACACGGTGGGGGAGCGCGCCCAGGCCGCCGTGGCGGCGCTGCAGGACGGCGGGGTCGTCGTCCTGGAGAACCTCCGGTTCAACGCCGGCGAGACGGCCAAGACCGAGGAGGAGCGGGCCCCGTTCGCCGACGCCCTCGCCGGCCTGGCCGACGCGTTCGTCTCCGACGGCTTCGGGGTCGTGCACCGCAAGCAGGCCTCGGTCTACGACGTCGCCTCCCGGCTCCCCTCCGCGATGGGCGGGCTGGTCCGGTCCGAGGTCGAGGTGCTGCGGCGGCTCACCGAGAGCCCGGAGCGTCCGTATGCCGTGGTGCTCGGCGGCGCCAAGGTGTCCGACAAGCTCGGCGTCATCGCCAACCTGCTCACGACGGCGGACCGGCTGCTCGTCGGGGGCGGGATGGCGTTCACCTTCCTGGCGGCCCAGGGGCACGAGGTCGGCAGGAGCCTGCTGGAAGCCGACCAGATCGACCGGGTCAAGAGCTACCTCGACGAGGCCACCGACCGCGGCGTCGAGATCGTCCTGCCCGTCGACATCGTGGCGGCCACGGAGTTCTCCGCGAACGCCGACCATGAGGTCGTGCCGGTGGACGCGATCCCCGCCGACCGGATGGGACTCGACATCGGACCCGCCTCCTCGGCCCTGTTCGCCGAGAAGCTGGCCGACTGCCGGACCATCTTCTGGAACGGGCCCGCCGGGGCCTTCGAGATGGCGCCCTACGCCGCGGGGACGAAGGCCGTGGCTCAGGCCCTCGTCGATGCGACCGCCCGCGGAGCGCTCACCGTCGTCGGCGGCGGCGACTCGGCGGCAGCCGTGCGGCGGCTCGGGTTCACCGACGACCAGTTCGGTCACATCTCGACCGGTGGCGGGGCGAGCCTGGAGTATCTCGAGGGCAAGGAGCTCCCCGGCATCGCCGTCCTCGAGCAGGCCTGACCGCCCGGGCCGACCCGCACCGTGCCGTGGGGCCGCTGAGCCGGCCCCACGGCACCAGAGCCGGAGCACCTCGGTCAGGCTGCCGGACCACCGCACGTACCCCCATCACCTCGCCCGACGAAGGAGCCCTCGCATGGCCGCCCGCACCCCGCTCATGGCCGGGAACTGGAAGATGAACCTCGACCACCTCCAGGCCACCCACCTCGTCCAGAAGCTCGACTGGACCCTGCACGACGCCAAGCACGACCACGGTGCGGTCGAGGTGGCGGTGCTGCCGCCGTTCACCGACCTGCGCAGCGTGCAGACCCTCGTCGACGGCGACAAGCTCGACATCACGTACGGTGCCCAGGACCTCTCGGTGCACGACTCCGGCGCCTACACCGGCGAGGTGAGTGGGGCATTCCTGGCCAAGCTCGGGTGCACCTATGTCGCCGTCGGTCACAGCGAGCGCCGCGAGTACCACGCCGAGACCGACGAGATCGTGGCTGCGAAGATCAAGGCCGCCTACCGGCACGGCCTCACCCCCATCTTCTGCTGCGGCGAGGGGCTCGAGGTCCGCCGGTCCGGTCAGCAGGTGCCCCACGTGCTGGCCCAGATCGAGGCAGGCCTCGACGCCCTGCCGGTGGAGCAGCTGCGCTCCATCGTCATCGCCTACGAGCCCATCTGGGCCATCGGGACCGGTGAGGTCGCCACGCCCGAGGATGCGCAGGAGGTCTGTGCCGCCATCCGCACGAAGGTGGCCGAGCTCTACTCCGGAGACGCCGCCGACGGGATCCGGATCCTCTACGGTGGCTCGGTGAAGTCGAGCAACATCGCCGCGATCATGGCCAAGGAGGACGTCGACGGTGCCCTGGTCGGCGGGGCCTCGTTGGACCCGGCGGAGTTCGCCGCCATCTGCCGCTTCCGCGACCACCTCGCCACGGGCTGACGCCCGCACGCCGTCCCCGCGCAGTCGCGCGGCCGCCCGCCGGCAGGCGACCCTGCGGGCGGGCCACCGGGCGCCGGGACACAGCAGGTATCCTGTAGCTCCCTGGCCCGGCCGGGCCCCCTGCCCGTCTGACGGCATCCCCTGCCCCCGACCCACCCGAAGGAACCACATGGACGCGGTTCGCATCGGCCTCCAGGTCCTACTGGTCCTGGGCGGGCTCTTCCTGACCCTGCTCATCCTGCTGCACAAGGGCAAGGGCGGCGGTCTCTCGGACATGTTCGGTGGGGGGATGTCGAGCTCGCTCGGCGGCTCGTCGGTGGCCGAACGCAACCTCGACCGCATCACCGTGGCGGTGGCTCTGGTCTGGTTCACCTGCGTCATCGGGCTGGGCGTACTCCAGCGCTTCGCGTGACCCCCGGCACGACCGACTGAGAGGACGACTGCGATGGCAGGCGGTAACGCGATCCGGGGAAGCCGGGTCGGAGCAGGGCCGATGGGCGAGGCCGAGCGCGGTGAGGTCGCCCCACGGGTCTTCGTGTCGTTCTGGTGCTCCAACGGGCATGAGACCCGGCCGAGCTTCTCCGAGGAGCCCGGTCTCGCCGTGCCGGAGCTGTGGGACTGCCCGCGCTGCGGGCTGCCGGCAGGGCAGGACAGGCAGAACCCGCCCGCACCCCCGAAGGTCGAGCCCTACAAGACCCATCTCGCCTACGTGAAGGAGCGCCGTTCCGACGCCGACGGCCAGGCCATCCTCGACGAGGCGCTGCAGTCCCTGCGGGGGCGTGGCCTGATCCAGTAGCCCTCGGCTCCGACACCTCGACGCCGCCCGGACGGACCGGGCGGCGTCGAGGTGTCCTGGTAGTCGTCGTGGTGTCCTGGTGGAGGGTGGGTGGCTGGCCCGCGGGGTTCAGGACGGCAGGTCGGCGGCGGCCTCCCGGTCGAGGAGCCACAACGTCTCGTGCGTCCCGAGCACGCCGCTGGCCGGCGTCGCCTCCACATCCCGGGGCCCGGTGCCGCGGCGGACCGCATCCGCCTTCTCGGCCCCCGCCACCAGGTACCACACCCGGCGCCCGCGTCGCAGGGTGTCGAAGGTGAGGGTCACCCGGTCCGGCGGGGGCTTGGGGGAGTTGTGGACGGCGGCCGTCGACCCGGTGGCCGACAGCGCGGGGTGGCCGGGGAAGAGGGAGGCGATGTGCCCGTCCGGCCCCACGCCGAGGAGCACGATGTCGAACTCCGGGATGTCGCCGGGGCCGGCGGATCCCAGCTCGGCGGCATACCTCTGCGCCGCGTCCTCAGCGGAGGGCGCCGAGTCCGGGCCCGCCACCTGGTGGACGTTCTGGTCCGCAACGGGGACCGAGTCGAACAGGGCGGCGAAGTTCTGGGTCTGGTTGCGCTCGGGGTCTCCGCTGGGCAGGTAGCGCTCGTCGCCCCACCACAGGTGCAGCCGCTGCCAGTCGATCGCACCCGTGCCGGGGCACCGGCCGAGCGAGGAGAGGATCGCCGAGCCCAGGGTGCCCCCGGTGAGGACGAGGTGGACCGGGCCCGGGTGGCTCGCCTGGGCGTCGATGATGGCGAGCAGGAGCCGGGCGCCCGCCGCGTCGGCGAGCGTCTCCTCGTCGGGGTGGACGACGATGCGGGGTTCGGCGGTCATCGGTTCTCCTTCCGGTCTGTGCCCCGGCCGTCCTTGGCCCGGCGGGGCGTCGTGCGGGGGGTGGAGGCGGAGGCGCGCTTGCGGCTCCGTTCCGCCTCGGCCACCGAGGGCGCCTCGCCCTTCCTGACGGCCTGGCTCGCGGTCCGCCTGGAGCTGACCCGGGCGATGCCCTCGGTCAGTGCGGCCGCATAGACCTCGTCGGGGTCGAGCCGGCGCAGCTCGTCGGCGACGCACTCGGCGTCGCCGCGGTGGGGGAGGGCGAGGATGCGTACCGGCTGCCCGGGCTGCGAGAGGGTCGCCGCGTTGGTCTCCTCCGGCCGGACGAGGTCGATGGCGCCGCTCTTGCGTTCGAGGCGGACGCTGATGATTCCCGTGCGGTTGCGGGAGCGGGCGAGCGAGACCGGGCAGTGCAGGGCGGAGGCGAGCCAGCCGGCGAGCAGGTCCGCCGAGGGCGAGTCGGGCGCCCCGGTGACGGTGGCCGACTGGACCGGCTCGTACGGAGGCTGCTCCAGGGCTGCGGCCAGCAGCCCGCGCCAGAGGGTGACCCTTGCCCAGGCGAGGTCGGTGTCGCCCGGCTGGTATGCCGCGGCCAGCCGGCTGAGGACCGTGCCCGGGCGGCCCGTGGTGTGGGCCGAGTCGGTGATCCGGCGGTGGGCCATCGTGCCGATGGGGTCCGCGGCGGGGTTCTTCGGGGCCTGGCCCGGCCACCAGGCGACGATGGGGGAGTCGGCCAGCAGCAGCGGGGTCACGACGGCCCGCCCGTGGGCGGCCAGTGCCCCGTAGAGCCGGAGCACCAGGACCTCGCTGGCTCCCGCGTCGCCGCCGACCCGGATCTGGCCGTCTAGCCGGGTCGCCCCACGGCGGTTTGCCGGGACCACCACGATGATCCGGCACGGGTGCTGGCGGCTCGCGTCGTTGGCGATCGCGATGGCGTCCTCGGCAGTGGAGTCGTCGACGACGACGATGAGGGTGAGCACCCGCGACAGGGCCATCGACCCCGTCTCGGAGCGCAGCCTGACCAGCCGGTTCGACACGTCGGAGGTGGTGGTGCTCGGCAGGTCGATGATCACGGCAGCCTCCACGCCCTGCCGTCACGGCTCATGAGCTCGTGCGCGCCGGCGGGACCCCACCCGCCCGCGGGGTACTGGTCGACGGCGACGCCCGCGCGCGCCCAGTGCTTCTCGATGGGGTCGAGGATCTGCCAGGACAGCTCGACCTCCTCGTGGCGGGGGAACAGGGGCGGCTCGCCGAGCAGCACGTCGAGGATGAGCCGCTCGTAGGCCTCGGGTGAGGACTCGGTGAAGGCCCGGCCGTAGCCGAAGTCCATCGTCACGTCCCGGACCTCCATCTGGGCGCCGGGGACCTTGGCCCCGAAGCGCATCGTCACGCCTTCGTCGGGCTGGACCCGGATCACCACGGCGTTCTGGCCGAGCTCCTCGGTGGCGGTGTCGCTGAAGGGCAGGTGCGGGGCGCGCTTGAACACCACGGCGATCTCGGTGACACGCTTGCCGAGCCGTTTGCCGGTGCGCAGGTAGAAGGGGACGCCCGCCCATCGGCGGGTGTCGATCTCGAGACGGACCGCGGCATAGGTCTCCGTCGTCGAGCCCTCGGGCACGCCGTCCTCGTCGAGGTAGCCGATGACCTGCTCGCCCCCCTGCCACCCGGCGGCGTACTGCCCCCGGGCGGTGGCCTTGGCGAGGTCCTTGGGGATCTTGACGGCCGAGAGGACCTTCTCCTTCTCGGCGCGCAGGTGGTCGGCGTGGAACGAGACCGGCTCCTCCATGGCGGTGAGCGCGAGGAGCTGAAGGAGGTGGTTCTGGATGACGTCGCGGGCGGCCCCGATCCCGTCGTAGTAGCCCGCCCGGCCCCCGATGCCGATGTCCTCGGCCATGGTGATCTGGACGTGGTCGACGTAGCGGTTGTTCCAGACCGGCTCGAAGATCTGGTTGGCGAACCGGAGCGCCAGCATGTTCTGGACGGTCTCCTTGCCCAGGTAGTGGTCGATGCGGAAGACCGCATCGGCCGGGAACACGGACTCCACGATGGTGTTGAGCTCCCGGGCGCTGGCCAGGTCGTGGCCGAACGGCTTCTCGATGACCACGCGGCGCCAGGAGCCCGGCCGCGGGGTGCTGAGCCCGGACTCCTCCAGCCGCCGGCAGACCGTCGCGAACCAGGTGGGCGGGATGGACAGGTAGAACGCGTGGTTGCCGCCGGTGCCCCGTTGCTCGTCGAGCTCGAGCAGGGTGGCAGCCAGCTGGTCGAACGCCGCGGGGTCGTCGAAGGCCCCGGGCACGAACCTGATGCCCTCGGCGAGCGCGTGCCACACCTCCTCCCGGAACGGGGTGCGGGACCGCGCCTTGACGGACTCGTGAACGATCTTGCCGAAGTCCTGGTCGGCCCAGTCCCGGCGGGCGAATCCGACCAGCGAGAAGCCCGGCGGGAGGAGCCCCCGGTTGGCCAGGTCGTAGATGGCCGGCATGAGCTTCTTGGTGGCGAGGTCGCCGGTGACCCCGAACAGGACCATCCCGCAGGGACCGGCGATCCGGGGGAGCCGCTTGTCGCGGTCGTCCCGGAGCGGGTTGTCCTCGGCCGTGACCCGGGCCGGGCTCACCGGGCTCCCTCGACGAGGGCGGCGCGCACCTGGGCCAGCCCCGCGTCGTGGTCGGTGAGGTGCAGGCGCAGGACCGGCCGTCCGTGGTCGGCGAGCACCTGGGCGTCGCCGCCGGACTGGGCGGCGATGAACTGCCCGAAGGTGAAGTCGCGGCCGGGGACGGCCAGGTCCTCCGCCGGGGCGGCGGTGACCTGGAGGTAGACCCCCGTCGCCGGGCCACCCTTGTGGTACTGGCCCGTCGAGTGCAGGAACCGCGGTCCCCAGCCGAACGTGGCCGGGCGGCCGGTGCGCTCGAACAGGTCCCGGGCGACGTGCTCGAACGGGGCATCGGCCTCGCGGTCCAGGTAGGCCATGACCGCGACATACCCGTGCTCGGCGTCGAGCTGCGCCAGGAGCGCGGCGACGGCACCGGAGACGGTGTCGGCGGCACCCAGCCAGTCGCCGCCGAGGGCGCGGACCTGCACCGACCCGTCGGTGAACGCCGGCGCCGACTCGCTCGCCCCGGAGCCCTCCAGCAGGGTGCGCGCGGCCGCCTTGGCGCTCTCGACGTCCGGCTGGTCGAAGGGGTTGATGCCGAGCAGCCTCCCGGCGACCGCCGTCGCGGCCTCCCAGAGGAGCAGCTGCGCCCCGAGGGGGCCACCCACCTCCACCGTCGATACGGCGGATGCCGCACCGGTCGACTCGCTCGGGTCGGCGTCCCGGGAGACGAGCCGCACGATGGTGGCGTCGGCGTAGGTGTGCCGGGGGTCCTCCCCGATGGCGACGACGGGCAGGATCCCCGTGCCATCCTTGCCGGTCGACTCGGCGATGAGCTGTTCCGCCCAGGCGCCGAAGCCGACGTTCTCGGTGCCGGCGTCGACGAGGACGAGCTTGTCCCGCAGCGGGTCGGTGCCTGCCATCGCCGCGCCCAGCTGGAGGGCGGGGTTCGCGCCGTCGTCGGCCGCCAGGAGGTCCGCGACCGCCTCGGCGTCGTCGAGGAGGGCCTCGATGTCGGCACCGGCCAGGCCGGAGGGGACCAGACCGAACGCGGTGAGCGCGGAGTAGCGTCCGCCCACGTCGGGGTCGGCGTTGACGACCCGGTACCCCGTCTCGCGCGCCTGGGTGTCGAGGGGACTGCCCGGGTCGGTGACGACGACGATCCGCTCGAGCGGGTCGATGCCGGCGTCGCTCAGTGCCTGCTCGAAGGCGCGCCGTTGCGAGTCGGTCTCGACCGTCGACCCGGACTTGCTCGACACGACGACGACCGTCTCGTCGAGCCGGGTCATGGCGGCGCGCACAACGTCCGGGTCGGAGGAGTCGAGGACGACGAGGTCGACCCGGGCGGCGGCGCAGATGACCTCGGGAGCGAGCGAGGAGCCGCCCATGCCGCAGAGCACGACGCGGCGCACGCCGGCCTGGGTCAGCTCGTCCCGCAGGGCGGCGACCTCGCCCACGAGCGGGCGGGAGGTGCGGGGCAGCCCGACCCAGGACAGCCGCTTGCTGGCCTCGTCCTCGGCCGCCGGACCCCACAGCGTGTGGTCCTGGTCGAACAGCCGGCTGGCCACCCGGTCGGCCACCAGCCGGGGGACGTGGGCGGCAACGGCGTCGGCGGCCGGGCCGGTGGTGGCGACGAGGATGCCGCTCACCGAGCCACCTTGGTCAGCTCGGCATCGACGCCCTCGAGCAGCTCCACCCAGGACTTCTCGAACTTGTCGACGCCCTCCACCTCGAGACGGTCGACGACCTCGCCGTAGGAGATGCCGACCCCCTCGAGCGCGTCGAGCGTGGCGGCGGCAGCGGCATACCCGCCGGTCACCGTGTCGCCATGCACCTCGCCGTGGTCGGCCACCGCGTCGAGGGTCTTCTCCGGCATGGTGTTGACCGTGCCGGGCGCGACGAGCTCGGTGACGTACATCGTGTCGGCGTATGCCGGGTCCTTGACCCCGGTGGACGCCCACAGCGGCCGCTGCGGCCGGGCCCCCTGCTGGGCGAGGGTCTGCCAGCGCGCGGTGGCGAACACCTCCTCGTAGGCCTGATAGGCCAGCCGGGCGTTGGCCAGCCCGGCCTGTCCCCGCAGCGCGGCCGCCTCGGGGGTCCCGAGGGCGTCGAGCCGCCGGTCGACCTCGGTGTCGACCCTGCTGACGAAGAAGGAGGCCACGGAGTGCACGCGGGCCAGGTCGTGGCCGGCCGCACCGGCCTTCTCGAGGCCCGCCAGGAAGGCCGCCATCACCGCGCGGTAGCGGTCGAGGGAGAAGATGAGCGTCACGTTGACGCTGATGCCCCGGCTCAGGACCTCGGTGATCGCCGGCAGGCCCTCCAGGGTCGCCGGGATCTTGATGAAGACGTTCGGCCGGTCGACCGCCTCGAAGAGGGCCACGGCCTGCTCGACCGTCACACCGGTGTCGTGAGCGACCCGCGGGTCGACCTCGATCGAGACCCGGCCGTCGACCCCGTCGGTGGCGTCGTGGACGGGCCGGAACACGTCGCAGGCGTGCCGCACGTCGTCGGTGGTCATGGCGAAGACGGCGTCCTCGAGGCTGGTGCCCGCCGCCGCCAGCTCGCGGAGCTGGTCGTCGTAGGCGCTGCCCTTGGACATCGCCGACTGGAAGATCGACGGGTTCGTCGTGACCCCGACGATGCCTTTGGAGTCGATGAGCTCGCGGAGGTTGCCGGTGAGCAGCCGTTCGCGGCTGAGGTCGTCGAGCCAGATGGAGACGCCGGCATCGGCAAGGGCCTGCAGGGTGGGGTTGTCAGTCATGCGCTCTCACTTCCCGGCCCGCGCCGCGCTCTTGCGGGCGGGCGTGTCGGTGACGGGGACGTCGGTGCCGGTGTCGCGCTGGGCACGTGGCGCCGTCTCGGTCGGCTGGGCGACGCCGCGGGAGCTCCGGGCGGCGGCCAGCGAGTCCTTGGCCGCCTTGACGACAGCCTCGGGGGTGAAGCCGAACTCGGTGAACAACCTGCTGCCGGCCGCCGATGCCCCGAAGTGCTCGAGGCTGACGCAGCGGCCGGCGTCGCCGACGATCTCGCGCCAGCCCTGGGCGACGCCGGCCTCGACGCTGACCCGGGCGCGCACGGCCGCCGGCAGCACCTTCTCGCGGTAGGCCCTGGTCTGCCGGTCGAACCACTCACGGCACGGCATCGACACCACCCGGGTGCGCACGCCGCTGCGTTCGAGCCGCTCGCGGGCCTCGAGGGCGATGGACACCTCCGAGCCGGTGGCCACGAGGATGACCTGCGGGTCCTGCCGGCCGTCGTCGCCGCCGTCGATGAGGACGTAGCCGCCCTTGGCCACCCCGGACGCGGCGGCATACCTCTTCCGGTCGATGGTCGGCAGGTTCTGCCGGCTGAGGGCGAGAGCCGCCGTCCCCCGGTTCTTGAGGATGGCCCCCCAGGCCGCCGACGTCTCGTTGGCGTCCGCCGGGCGCACGACGGACAGCCCCGGGATGGCGCGTAGGGCCGCCAGGTGCTCGACCGGCTGGTGGGTCGGGCCGTCCTCCCCCAGGCCGATCGAGTCGTGGGTCCACACGAACGTCACGGGGGCCTGCTGGATGCAGGCCAGCCGGACGGCCGGTCGCATGTAGTCGGAGAAGACGAGGAAAGTGCCGCCGTAGGGGCGGGTGAGGCCCTCGAGCGCGATGCCGTTGAGGATCATCCCCATGGCGTTCTCGCGGATGCCGAAGTGCAGGGTGCGCCCGTAGGGGCCGCCTTTCCACTGCGCCGTCTGCTTCCCCGCCGGGATGAAGGAGGGCTCGCCGCCCATCGTCGTGTTGTTGGACTCGGCAAGGTCGGCGGAGCCGCCCCACAGCTCGGGCATGACGTCGGCCAGGGCACTGAGGACCTTGCCGGACGCGGCCCGGGTGGCCAGGCCCTTGGGGTCGGCCTCGAAGGTCGGCAGGGCCTTGGCCAGGCCCGGCGGGAGTTCCTGGTCGACGAGGCGGTCGAGGAGCGCGGCGCGGTCAGGGTTGGCCCGGCGCCAGGCGGCATAGCGCTTGTCCCAGTCCTTGTGCGCCGCCTTTGCGCGCTTCGTGACCTGGCGAGTGTGCGAGATGACGGCCCGGTCGACCTCGAAGGTCTTCTTCGGGTCGAAGCCGAGGAGCTCCTTCGTCGCCGCGACCTCGTCGGCGCCCAGGGCCGAACCGTGGGCCTTCCCCGTCCCGCGGGCGTGCGGCGCGGGCCAGGCGATGACGGTATGCAGCCGGATGAGGGTGGGCCGGGTCCGGGAGGCGCGGCCCTTCTCGAAGGCCGCGAGCAGCGCGTCGACGTCCTCGACGTAGTCGGGGGTCCCGGCCGGGTCGGTGGACCTGCGCCAGTCGACGTCGACGACCTCCCAGCCGTAGGCCTGGTAGCGCGCGGCGACATCCTCGGAGAACGAGATGTCGGTGTCGTCCTCGATGGAGATCTGGTTCGCGTCGTAGAGGACGGTGAGGTTGCCGAGCTCCTGGTGGCCGGCGAGCGAGCTGGCCTCGGACGCCACGCCCTCCATGAGGTCGCCGTCGGAGGCGAACACCCAGATGTGGTGGTCGAAGGGGCTGGTTCCGGGGGCGGCCTCCGGGTCGAACAGGCCGCGCTGGCGCCGCTGGGCCATCGCCATGCCGACGGCGGAGGCCAGGCCCGACCCGAGCGGGCCGGTCGTGATCTCCACCCCCGGGGTGTGGTGGACCTCGGGATGGCCCGGGGTCAGCGAGCCCCAGGTGCGCAGGGACCGCAGGTCGTCGAGCTCGAGGCCGTAGCCGGACAGGTACAGCTGGATGTACAGGGTGAGGCTGGAGTGGCCGCAGGACAGGACGAAGCGGTCGCGGCCCAGCCAGGTGGGGTCGCCCGGGTCGTGCGTCATGACCCGCTGGTAGAGCAGGTAGGCCGCCGGCGCCAAGCTCATCGCCGTGCCCGGGTGGCCGTTGCCGGCCTTCTGCACCGCGTCGGCGGCGAGGACGCGCACGGTGTCCACGGCACGGACGTCGAGGTCGGTCCAGCCGGCCTTGCGGGCGACGGGCCGGGCCAGCTCGGGGGAGCGAGCCGTGCTGGGGGCCCGGCGGGATGTGGTCTTCTTGGCGGGGGTGGTGGTGCTCACCGTGAGCCTTCCTGGTCATGGTCTGGGGGACGCTGGCCCTCCGCGCAGCGCACCGACGGTGGGGGCAGCGGGGTGGTTCTCACCCTAGTCGGGTCCCGCCTTCCCGATCGCGCTCGGCCGAGCCGGTGGCGGTGCGGTCCGGGTCGACCGGGTTAGACTCCACCATCGTGCGACCGCCCGGTCGACACCGGCGCTCTTATACCCGACCCAGCGAAGGGAACACGTGGCCGACACGCAGACCACGCAGGCCGCGGCTGCCCGACCGGCCCTGGGGTGGCGCCGGACGGTCGCCGGCTACGTCGCCCTGACCAAGCCGCGGATCATCGAGCTGCTGCTCGTGACGACGGTCCCGGTGATGTTCCTCGCCGAGCGAGGTGTCCCGCCGATCGCCCTGGTCGCCGCGACCCTGGTCGGCGGGACGTTGAGCGCCGGGGCCGCCAACGCCTTCAACTCGGTCTACGACCGCGACATCGACGCGCACATGGCGCGGACCCGGCACCGGCCGATGGTCACCGGGGTAGATCGCGCCGCGGTCCGGGCTGCTGTTCGCCTGGGCCCTGGTCCTGGTGTCGACCGCCTGGTTCGTCCTGTTCGTCAACGTCGTGTCGGCGTTGCTGGCCCTGCTCGCCGTCGCCCTGTATGCCGTCGGCTACACGATGATCCTCAAGCGGCGCACCAGCTCGAACATCGTCTGGGGTGGGGCGGCCGGCTGCATGCCCACGCTCATCGGCTGGGCAGCCGTGACGGGAGGCGTGGGGTGGCCGGCGGTGGTCCTCTTCCTCGTCATCTTCTTCTGGACACCCCCGCACTACTGGCCGTTGTCGATGGCGTTCAAGGCCGACTACGCCAACGCCCACGTGCCCATGCTGCCCGTGGAGCGGTCCGCCCGGGCTGTCGTCCACCAGATCGTCGGGTACGCCTGGGTGATGGTGGCCACCTCGCTCGCCCTCGTGCCGGTGGCGTCGATGGGCTGGCTCTACCTCGTCGTGGCCGTCCTGAGCGGCGCGGTCTTCCTCGCCGAGGCGCACCGGCTGGCCCGGGCCGCCGGCGCCGGGGACTCGCTCTCCGCGCTGAAGCCCATGCGGCTGTTCCACCTGTCGATCAGCTACGTGACGGTCGTCTTCCTCGCCGTCGCCCTCGACCCCGTGCTGCACCTCGCGATCCGCTGACCAGGCCTGCACCGGGACGTCAGGTCGGGTGCCTGCACGTGAGGTCGTGCCTCCGGCCGGCCGCGCAGCCCGCAGGGGCCCGCCGCGGGGGCTGTCAGGCGGGCACCGGGCCGCGGGTGCGATGGGACAGCAGCGCGCGCGTGAGGGCGACCACGAGCAGGGCGGCGAGCACCATGTGCACGACGACCAGCCCGATGGGCAGGCCGGTGAAGTACTGGGTGTAGCCGACGGCCGCCTGCAGGATCACGACGTGCAGCACGCCGGTCCAGGCCCGACGGGTGCGCGCGGGGGCGCCGGCCAGCCGCACGCCCAGCCACATGGCGACGACCAGCCCGGCGAAGAGCATCACCGCGTCGGCGTGCAGCCATGACACCGACCGCGGGTCGAGGCCGTACCGAGAGGGTGCCGCCGCGTCGCCCGAGTGCGGCCCCGACCCGGTGACGACCGTCCCGAGGACCAGGACGACCGAGCCGACGGCCGTGGTGACGACTCCCGCCCGGGCGAGGAGTGCCGGCACCACGGCGACGCCGGGGGGGCCGGTCTCGTCCCGGGCGAGGTAGAGGTATGCCGCGGCCGCCACCATCGCGGCCGAGACGAGGAAGTGCAGCGAGATGGTGATCGGCGCGAGGCTCTCGAGCACGCTGATGCCGCCGATCACCGCCTGGACCGGGATGCCCAGCAGCACGAGCACCGAGGCCACCTTGAGGGCGCGTCGCGGCGCCCAGCGCCACACCGCGGCCACCGCGGCGACCGCGGCCACGACGAGGAGCCCGGTCAGGGTGCGGTTGCCGAACTCGATGTCCTTGTGCCACCCCTGAGCCTGGTGGGCCACCGGCGTGAAGTGGCCCGGCGTGCACTGCGGCCAGCTCGGGCATCCGAGGCCGCTGCCCGTGAGCCGGACGAGACCGCCCGTCGCGATGATGCCCACCTCGGCGACGAGGTTGGCCAGCAGGATCGGGGCGTACCACCGGTGCCGCGCGCTCGGCGGGCGCTCGCCCGGCATGGTGTGCCGGGGGGAGCCCGGCGAGACGGGCGCGGTGGCGGCCGGGTGGTCCCCGGTGCCGGCGCTGGTGGTTCCGGTCGTCGTCACGTACCGAGGGTACGGCCCCCGGCCGGGCGGATCGATGCCCGACTCAGGGTGACCAGCGGAACACCCGGGCGGTGACGAGCCCGGCCACCGCGGCCCACCCGGCGAGGACGAGCCACTGCGCCCACGGCCAGGAGCCGTGCACCAGGCTGGCGCGCATCGCGTCGCCGAGCGCGCCGGAGGGCAGGACCCGGGCGAGCTGGGCCAGGCCGCCCGGGAGCCGGTCCGTCGGTGCCAGCAGCCCCAGGCCGAGCAGGACGACCCAGATGAGGTTGGCCAGGGCCAGGACCGCCTCGGCGCGGAGTGTGCCCGCCAGCAGCAGCGCGAGCGCGACGAACGCGGCACTGCCGAGCAGGAGCGAGACCAGGGCGGGGAGCAGGCCGCCCGGCTCGGGTCTCCAGCCCAGCGCCACGGCGAGGACCCCGAGGACCAGCACCTGGACGGCGAGCACGGCGAGCACGGCCAGCCCCTTGCCGAGGAGCAGGCCGCCCCGGCCGAGCGGCGTCGCGCCCAGCAGGCGCAGCACGCCGTAGCGCCGGTCGAACCCCGTCGAGATGGCCTGCCCGGTGAACGCGGTCGAGACGACGGCGAGCGCGAGCACGCCGGCCGTCGCCGCGTCGATGCGCCGCCCCGGCCCGAGCGACGGGCTCGAGGTGAGCGCGAGCCCGACCAGCGCCATGGCCGGCAGCACGACGGCGACGAGGAGCTGCTCCCCGTTGCGCAGCAGGGTGAGCGTCTCGAACGCGCCCTGGGTGCGGACCCGGGCGGGCGCCGGCGCGGCGGGCGAGCCGCTGCCGGCGGTCGGTGTGGACGGGTCGGTCACGTCCGGCTCCCGTCGGTGAGCGAGAAGTAGAGGTCCTCCAGGGTGGACGACGCCGTGAGGGCGGGTAGCGAGCCGTCGGCGGCGACCCGCCCGGCCGCCATGATGACGATGTGGTCGGCGATCCGCTCGGCCTCCACGAAGGAGTGGGTCGTCAGCACCACGCAGGCTCCCGCGGTGGCGCTGGACCGGATGAGGTCCCAGACGTCGAGCCGCGCATGGGGGTCCAGGCCGGCAGTGGGCTCGTCGAGGAAGAGCACCTCGGGCCGCCCCACGAGCGCCGCGGCGAGGCTGACCCGCTGGCGCTGGCCGCCCGACATCCGGCGCAGGGTGGTCCCGGCGAAGCCGGCGATCCCGAGACGCTCGACGAGGGCGTCGACGTCCGCGGGCGCGGCGTACAGCCGGGCGAGGTGGCGCAGCAGCGGAACCGGTCGTGCGGTGGTCGGCAGGCCCCCGTCCTGGAGCATCACGCCCACCCGGGCCCGGTGCGCGGCCGGTGCGCCCCAGGCCTGCCTGCCGAGGACCGTGGCGCGGCCGGAGTCGGGGCGCTGCAGGCCCTCGAGACACTCGATGGTCGTCGTCTTCCCGGCGCCGTTGGGTCCGAGGACGGCGGTGACCGACCCGGCCCCGGCGGACCACGACACGCCGTCGACGGCCAGCACGCCGCCGAAACGGCGGCGCAGCTCGTTCACCTCGACCGCTGGCACGGCTCGACATCCTAGGCTTCGGGCGTGAGTGGGCCGCCACGGCCCCGCGACGAGGAGGAGCGAGCCATGACGCGCATCGACCGCGAGGCGGTTCCCGCCGTCGGCGTCGCGGCCGTCCCGGCGGCCCTGGGCCTGCTGACCGGGCGGCCGCGGCTCGCGCTGGCGCTGTCCGCCCTACCGGCGGCGGTGGCGGCGTTCTTCCGGGACCCGGACCGGGACCCCGACTCCGCTCCGGTCCCGGACCAGCTGGTGCTCGCCCCGGCGGACGGCAAGGTCATGTATGCCGGGCCGGCGCAGGACGGCGTTGCGCCGCCGGGCGACTGGCAGCAGGTGAGCATCTTCCTGTCGCTCCTCGACGTCCACATCAACCGCGCCCCTTACGGCGGACGCGTCACCGAGGTGACCTACCGTCCCGGCCGCTGGCACGCGGCATACCGGGCCGAGAGCGCGACGCAGAACGAGCGCAGCGAGATCACCGTGGAGCGCACCGTCGGCGGTCAGCTGCGCACCGTGGTCTTCCGCCAGATCGTCGGCGTGCTCGCGCGCCGGGTGGTGACCCGGGTGGCCGTGGGGGACCTCCTCACGACGGGGCAGCGGATCGGCCTGATGAAGTTCGGCTCCCGGATGGACGTCTTCGTGCCTGCGGGCGCCCGGCTCGAGGCCGTCGAGGGGAAACGGGTCCGCGCCGGGGTGAGCGTCCTCGCGAGCTGGCCGTGGGCCCGCCGGTGAGCGCCCCGGGGCCGCCGCTGCGCGACCGCATCCGGCGCCGCTGGCGCATCATCTCGCCCACCGGAGCGCCCGTCGTCCCGTTCGAGCGGCTCGACGCCCGCACCCGGCTCCGGGTGACCATCCCCAGCATCTTCACCACGCTCAACCTCATCGCGGGGTTCTCCTCGGTGCTCGTCGCCGTCCGCGGGCAGTTCGCCCTGGCGGCGATGCTCATCGCCTTCGCGGTCGTCATGGACATCGCCGACGGAGCGGTGGCCCGGCTGGTGGGGGCGACCTCCCCGTTCGGGGTGCAGCTCGACTCGATGGCCGACCTCATCTCGTTCGGAGTGGCACCCGCGGTCCTGGTGCACACCTGGGCCCTCCCGACCTGGCCGGTGCTCGCCTGGGCGGCCGGCTTCTTCTGGCTCGCCTGCGCGGCGTTCCGGCTGGCCCGCTTCAACGTCACGGTCGACCCGCTGGCCGACAAGCGCTACTTCATCGGGCTGCCCAGCCCGGGAGCGGCCGGTGTCATCATCGCGACCGTCTTCGCCCTCGACTCGGTACGGCATGGCCCGTGGCTCGTCCTCCCGCTGAGCATCGGTGTGCTCCCCGCGGTGCTCATGGTGACCAGTGTGCGGTTCCGCTCGTTCCGTAGCCTGCTGACCCTGCGGACCAACGTCGGATGGCGCGTCGCGGGGTTGGCCGGGCTGGTCGCCGGGCTGGTGGTGGCGCCGGGGGTGACCGGGCTCGTCGTCGCCTACGGTTACGTCCTCACCGCGCCGCTGGGGTGGTTGAGCGCCCCGCTGCGGCGGCGCTGGTTCGGTGGCGAGACGGTCGCGCCGCCCCGCACCCGGATGCCGTCGGTCTTCCTCCCCGGCACGCCCTCCGACGACGGGGACGGCTCTCTCGACGACCTGCCGGTCCCGGCCGGGGCGGACGAGCCGCAGGCCCCGTCGGCCGACCGGCCGGCCGGTGGGGCTCTCTGAGGTACCTCAGGGTGCTCCCCGCCGGCCGGGGCGGGCGAAGATAGGGCGCCCTCCCGATGTGGGGGTCTACCTCATCGGCCGAGCGTGGAGGCATCACACCACGACCGAGGAGGACCCCATGAACCTCGCAGACCCGCTGTTCGTCCAGGCAGAGGTCGCCTACCGGCTCGAGCGTGCGCAGGGCCGCCGGTACACCGAGGGCTGGCTCAGCCGGCGCGCGGCTCGTCGGCGGGCCCGCACCGTAGCCGAGCACCGTGCCGCGGTCACCCCCATCGGCGCCGGGCTCACCCGGGGCGCCGGCGTGCTGAGCGCCCCCCGCCAGTACGGCACCGGGACGGGTAGGCTGCCCGCCGGCCGGACCCGGCCGGCCCGCGTCGAGGAGACCCCGCGCGCCTCGTGAGGCGTGTCATGATCGACGCGATGCCGATCCGCAGCCGCCCACCCCTTGTCGGGCGCCACGACGAGCTGGACCGGGCGCGCCGTGCGCTCGGCCTCGACGACGGCGCCGGGGGTCTCCTGCTCGTCGGTGGGGACGCGGGGATCGGGAAGACCGCCGTGGTCGGCTGTCTCGTCGACGGCGTGATGGCGTCCGGAACCCACCGGGTCGTCCTCGGCCACTGCGTCAGCGAGGCAGGGGCGGCCCTGCCGTACCTGCCCTTCGTCGAGCTGTTCTCGCGCCTCGACGACGCCGACCCCGGCACCGTCGAGGCGCTGCTGGCCGACCGGCCCGCCCTCGCCCGGCTGCTCCCCCGACGCGCGGCTCCGCCCCACGATGCGGCCCTGGGGCAGGAGTCCGAGCGGGGGCGCCTGCTCGAGGCCGTGCACGGTGCCCTGGAGGCCCTGGCCCGGGAGCGGCCCCTCCTGGTGGTCATCGAGGACCTGCACTGGGCCGACGAGTCCTCCCGCGACCTGCTCACCCTGCTCTTCACCCGGGGCGTCTCGGCCCCGGTGTCGCTCGTGGCGACCTACCGGAGCGACGACCTGCATCGCCGGCATCCGCTGCGTGGGTCGCTCGCCGTGTGGTCCCGCCTGTCGGCCCTGACCCGCCTCGACCTCGACCCGCTCCCGGACCCGGACGTCGCCAGCCTCGTGCGGTCGGTCGGCCCCGACCTGTCCGTCGAGGCCGTCGCCGGCGTCGTCGCCCGGGCCGAGGGGAACGCCTTCTTCGCCGAGGAGCTCGCGGCCGCGGCCGCCCAGGGGGTGACCACCGACCTGGTCGACCTGTCGCGGCTCCTGCTCGGCCGGGTGGAGCTGCTCGACGAGGACGCCCAGGAGGTCGTCCGGGTGGCGGCGGTCGTCGGACGGAGGGTCCGGCATGCCCTGCTGGAGCGGGTGGCCGGCGTCGAGGGCCCGGGCCTGGACCGGCTGGTCCGCCAGGCCGTGGAGCACCACGTCCTGGAGCCGCTCGGCTCCGACGGCTACGAGTTCCGCCACGCGCTGCTGGCCGAGGCGGTCTACGACGACCTGCTGCCCTCCGAGCGGCTGCGCCTGCACCGGGCCTGCACGGCGGCCATCCAAGGCGACCCGGGCATCGCGAGCCCCGCCGACCTGGCCCGGCACGCCCTGGCCGCGGGGGAGACCGAGGTGGCCGTGCGGGCCTCCCTCGACGCCGGGCTGGCGGCGCTGGCCGTCGGCGGGCCCGCCGAGGCCCTCGCCCACTTCGAGCGGGGGCTCGGGCACGTGGACGCCGCCGACCCGCTGGCCCACCCGCTGACCCTGGGTGCGGTCGAGGCCGCGCTCGGCGGTGGGCGGACCAACCGGGCGACGGGCCTGCTGCGCGACCGGCTGGCCCAGCCACACGTGCAGGGGGCCGACCGCGCCGAGCTGCTCGGCCGGCTGTCCTATTTGCTGCGGGTCACCGAGGACCGCACCGACCGGGACGCCCTCACCCTGGAGGCCGTGGGCCTGCTGGAGGGCGCGGGACCGCGGCAGCGTGCCGGGGTGCTCACCCGCCGGGCCGAGTTCCTCGTCGACGCGGGCCGGATCGACGAGGCCGCCACGGTGGCACAGCAGGCGATGGAGGCGGCCGAGGGCCAGGGCGAGGACGTCGAGGCGGACCTGACCACCGTCGTCGCACGGCTCACCGAGGGCGCGGGGGACCCGGCCGAGTCGATCCGCCGGCTGGAGGCGCTGGTCGCCCGGTCCGGCTCGGAGGTCGCCCTGCCCCTCATCCAGGCGCTGCACACCATCGGCTGGGTCCACTACCGGCAGGAGAACCTCGACGCCGCGCTCGCGGCATACCGCACGGCGAGCGTTCGGGCCGAGGAGAGCGGGCTGCGGTGGGCCCCGTACGGCATCGACGCCCGCTCGATGGCCGTCACCGTGGCCTACGAGCTGGGGGAGTGGGACCTGGCCCTTCGCCTCGCGGACCACCGGCGCGACGACCCGCCGCCGTTCGCCGCGGCGGCCATCGACTCCTCGGTCAGCTACGTGCACGCCGCTCGGGGCAGCGACCTGCCGGTGCAGTGGTACCCCCGGCTGCGCCAGTACTGGAGCCGCGACGGGATGTACGCCATCCAGTCGGGTGCGGCGGCCGTCGACACCCTCGGGTATGCCGGGGACGTGGCCGGTGCCCGGGCGGTCCACGACGAGGTCGTCGGCTATGTCCGCGAGCTGTGGGGTCTGCCCGACTTCGCGGCCGAGGTGCGCCTGGCCGCCCTGCTCCTGGGGCGACTCGCCGACGCGGCACCCGCGCTGGCGTCCCGCGAGGCCGCGCGCCTGGTCGAGGAGGCCGACCGTCGGGCCGCCCACGCGGCCTCGGTCTTCGCGCCCGGGTCCGACCGGCCGGCCCCCAACACCGAGGGGTTGGCCTGGCAGGCGCGCGCTGCCGCGGAGCACCTCCGGCTGCGGTGGCGGGCGCGGGGCGCGGTGCCGCTCGGGCAGCTGACCGCGGCGTGGACCGACACGGTCACCCTGTTCGCGACCCGGGGCGACCCCTACGAGACGGCCCGGTCCCGGGCCGGGCTGGCGGAGGTGCTCGCGGCACACGGGGACCGGGAGGGGGCGGCCGAGGAGGCCGGGCTGGCCCGGCCGGTCGCGGCGGCCCTCGGCGCCCGCCCCCTGCTCGACCCGGCTCGACCGGCTCGCCGCCGCGAGCACCGGTACCCCACCGGGCCCGGGCGAGCCCACGGGGAACCCCGCCGTCCTCACGTCCCGAGAGCTCGAGGTGCTCGGCCTCGTGGCGCGGGGCCGGTCCAACGGGCAGATCGGCGCCGAGCTGTTCATCAGCACCAAGACGGCCAGCGTGCACGTCTCCAACATCCTCGCCAAGCTGGGCGCCCGGACCCGCGGGGAGGCGGCCGCCCTGGCCCGGGACCGGGGGCTGGTCGGGTAGGCCCGGCGCGGTAGACCCCGGGTCCATCCCCCTGACCAGGGCAGCTGCCAAGTCAGCAGGCTCACAGGATCGGCTCACGACACTCGCAGGCCCCCCGCGTTGCACCGGGGGCCCTTAATTACCTAACATGGGTGTGTGCTTAATGACGACGTCGCGGCTCCGCCCCGCGACCACAGCCTCGAGTCGCGGACCCGCGACCGGGTGCTCCGCGTCCTCAGCGAGGACGGCCCGCTGACGGCGTCCGCACTGGCCGAGCGCCTCGACCTCACCGACACCGCCATCCGCCGCCACCTCGAGAACCTGCTGACGGACGGGCTCATCGAGCCGCACGACGCCGCGGCGGCGCGACGCACCCGGGGCCGCCCCGCCCGGTCCTGGGTGGTCAGTGCCAGTGGCCACCAGGCGCTCGCCTCCGACTACGACCACCTCGCCGGCCAGGCGCTCCGCTTCCTCGCCGAGACCGCCGGCCAGCAGGCCGTCACCGCGTTCGCCGAGCGCCGGGTGGCCGAGCTGGAGCAGCGGTATGCCGCGCAGCTGGCCCAGGCGGGCGGGGACCGCGCCGCGAAGGTGGAGGTCCTCGTCGAGGCGCTCAACAAGCAGGGCTTCGCGGCGTCCGCCCGGCCGGTCGGAGCCGTCGGCCCGCCCACCGGACCGGCGGGTGCGACGCGAGGCGGCCTCACCGGCATCCAGGTCTGTCAGGGGCACTGCCCCGTCGGGCACGTGGCCGCCGAGTTCCCCCAGTTCTGCGACGCCGAGACCGAGGCGTTCTCCCGCATGCTGGGCGTTCATGTCCAGCGGCTGGCGACGCTGGCGCACGGCGACCACGTCTGCACGACCTTCGTCCCCACCACCACGACGACCTTCGCCCCCACCACCACGACGAACCCCGGCGGGACCTCGGTCCGGCCGGCGGCCCGCACCACCGCCTCGGGTACCACCGCCCCTGGCCACCACCGGACCCCCACCCAGGAGAGGTCAGCGCGATGACCGCGAACCCAGAGCACGCCACCGTCGAGGAGCTCAACCCCGGCCTGAAGGACCTCGGCCGCTACGAGTACGGCTGGGCCGACTCGGACGCCGCAGGACTGTCGGCCCGCCGCGGGCTCAACGAGGACGTCGTCCGCGACATCTCGACCCGCAAGAGCGAACCTCAGTGGATGACCGACCTGCGACTGAAGTCGCTGCGGCTGTTCGAGAAGAAGCCGATGCCCCGGTGGGGCAGCGACCTGACCGGCATCGACTTCCAGAACATCAAGTACTTCGTGAAGTCGACCGAGAAGCAGGCGGCCTCGTGGGACGAGCTCCCCGACGACATCAAGCGCACGTACGACAAGCTCGGCATCCCGGAGGCCGAGAAGCAGCGCCTCGTGGCCGGCGTCGCCGCGCAGTACGAGTCGGAGGTCGTCTACCACCAGATCCGCGAGGACCTGCAGGCCAAGGGCGTCATCTTCGTCGACACCGACACCGGGCTCCGCGAGCACGAGGACCTGTTCCGCGAGTACTTCACCAGCGTCATCCCCGCCGGCGACAACAAGTTCGCCTCGCTCAACACGGCGGTCTGGTCGGGCGGGTCGTTCATCTACGTCCCGCCGGGCGTCCACGTGGACATCCCGCTGCAGGCGTACTTCCGGATCAACACCGAGAACATGGGCCAGTTCGAGCGCACGCTCATCATCGCGGACGAGGACTCGTACGTCCACTACGTCGAAGGCTGCACGGCGCCGATCTACAAGTCCGACAGCCTGCACTCCGCGGTGGTCGAGATCATCGTCAAGAAGAACGCCCGGGTCCGTTACACCACCATCCAGAACTGGTCCAACAACGTCTACAACCTGGTGACGAAGCGGGCGACCGCGGCCGAGGGCGCGACGATGGAGTGGGTCGACGGCAACATCGGCTCCAAGGTCACGATGAAGTACCCCGCCGTCTTCCTCCTCGGCGAGCACGCCAAGGGTGAGACCCTCTCGATCGCCTTCGCGGGCGAGGGCCAGCACCAGGACGCCGGCGCCAAGATGGTCCACGCCGCACCGAACACGTCCAGCTCGATCATCTCCAAGTCGGTCGCCCGGGGTGGGGGCCGTACCTCCTACCGTGGTCTGGTCCAGATCCTGGAAGGGGCGCACGGCTCGCGGAGCAACGTCGTCTGCGACGCCCTGCTCGTCGACACGATCAGCCGCTCCGACACCTATCCCTACGTCGACATCCGCGAGGACGACGTGCGGATGGGCCACGAGGCGACCGTCTCCAAGGTGTCCGAGGACCAGCTGTTCTACCTGATGTCCCGCGGCCTCACCGAGGAGGAGGCCATGGCCATGATCGTGCGCGGGTTCGTCGAGCCCATCGCCCGCGAGCTGCCCATGGAGTACGCCCTCGAGCTGAACCGCCTCATCGAGCTGCAGATGGAAGGAGCGGTGGGCTGATGAGCCTGCTGGCAGAGAAGGGGGCCGCCGCCAAGGGGTCCCTGCTGAGCCCCCGCGGCCACAGCGACCGGGTCGCGGCATACGTCCCGAACCAGTCCCGCGGGGAGCGGACGACCTCGTATGCCGTGGCGGACTTCCCGGTCCCGGCCGGGCGCGAGGAGGAGTGGCGGTTCACTCCCGTCGACCGCCTCGGCACGCTGTTCGCCGACGAGCCGTCCGATGCCCACCTCAGGTGGCAGACGGCGCTGCCCGACGGTGTCACGCTGACCGAGATCGGCATCGACGAGGCGAGGGCGCTGGGCATCATGCCCCCCGGTGACCGCGCGGCGGTGCTGGCCGTCGCCCACTCCGGCGGTGCGATGCGCCTCGACATCCCCGCGGAGGCCGAGCTCGGCGAACCGGTGCGGGTGCGGCTGACCGGCCGGGGGGAGTGCGTGCGAGGCCACGTCGTGGTCACCGCGGGGCGGTTCTCCAAGGCTCTGGTCATCGTCGAGCACGACGGCTCCGCCGACTACTCGGAGGTGCTCTCGGTGGTCGCCGCGGACGGCGCCGACCTCACCGTCGTCAGCGTCCAGGAGTGGGCGGGCGGCGCCCACCACCTCGCCCAGCACGACGCGGTCGTCGGCCGCGACGCCCGGGTCCGGCACATCGCGGTGACCCTGGGCGGCGCGATCGTCCGGATCGGGACGAACGCGACGTACGCCGGTCCCGGCGGTCAGTTCGAGGCGCTCGGGGTGTACTTCGCCGATGCCGGCCAGCACTTCGAGCACCGGCTGTTCGTCGACCACGACGCCCCGCACTGCACGTCGAACGTCGAGTACAAGGGTGCGCTGCAGGGCGAGTCGGCCCGCACGGTGTGGGTCGGCGACGTCCTCATCCGGGCCGGTGCCGAGGGCACCAGGACCTACGAGCTCAACCGCAACCTCCTGCTCACCGACGGCGCGCGAGCCGACTCGGTGCCGAACCTCGAGATCGAGACCGGCGAGATCGAGGGGGCCGGGCACGCCTCCGCGACCGGTCGGTTCGACGACGAGCAGCTCTTCTACCTCATGGCCCGGGGGATCCCCGAGGACACCGCCCGGCGCCTGGTGGTCCGCGGGTTCTTCGCCTCGGTCGTCGGCCGGATCGGCGTCCCGGAGATCGAGGACCACCTCATGGAGGCGATCGACCGCGAGCTCGCCCACGGGGATCACTCATGAGCGACCCCACCGTGACCGACACCGCCTTCGTGCGGGTCTGCCGGCTCGACGAGCTCCCTGAGGTGGGAGCCGCCGCCGCGGACATCGACGGGCGGCTCGTCTCCATCGTGCGTACCGCCGACGGCGAGGTCTTCGCCATCGACGACACCTGCAGCCACGCCCAGGTCTCGCTCTCGGAGGGCGAGGTCGACGGGTGCGAGATCGAGTGCTGGCTGCATGGCTCGCGCTTCGACCTGCGCACCGGTCGGCCGTCGGGGCCGCCGGCCACGGTGCCCATCGCCACCCACCACGTCAAGATCGACGGCGACGAGGTCTACGTCGCCATCACCGACCAGAACTGAGGCTCACGTACCCATGTCCACTCTTGAGATCAAGGACCTCCGCGTCAGCGTCGAGGTCGACCAGGGCTCCAAGGAGATCCTCCGCGGGGTCAACCTCACGGTCAGCTCGGGCCAGACCCACGCGATCATGGGCCCCAACGGGTCGGGCAAGTCCACCCTGGCCTACTCGATCGCCGGCCACCCCAAGTACACCGTCACCGGCGGCACGGTCACCCTGGACGGCGAGGACGTCCTCACGATGAAGGTCGACGAGCGGGCCCGTGCTGGCCTGTTCCTCGCCATGCAGTATCCCGTCGAGGTTGCCGGCGTCACGGTGTCCAACTTCCTGCGCACGGCCAAGACCGCCATGGAGGGCCAGGCTCCCAAGCTGCGGACCTGGGTCAAGGAGGTCCGCGAGTCGATGGACCGGCTGCGCATCGACCCCGCCTTCGCCGACCGCGGCGTCAACGAGGGCTTCTCCGGCGGCGAGAAGAAGCGCCACGAGATCCTCCAGCTCGAGCTGCTCAAGCCCAAGATCGCCATCCTCGACGAGACGGACTCCGGACTCGACGTCGACGCCCTGCGGGTCGTCTCCGAGGGGGTCAACCGGGCCGCCGAGACCACCGGCTGCGGAGTGCTCCTCATCACCCACTACACCCGCATCCTGCGCTACATCCAGCCCGACTTCGTTCACGTCTTCGTCGACGGCCGGGTCGCCGAGGAGGGCGGCCCCGAGCTGGCCGAGCGACTCGAGAACGAGGGCTACGACCGCTTCCTGACGCCGGCCTGACCGACCGCCGGGCGTGCACCACCACCACGACAGCCAGCCAGCGAGGACCAGCCAGCAGATGACCGCCACCCCCTTCACCGAGGCCGAGCTCGACGCTCTCCGCGCCGACTTCCCGGTCCTCGCCCGCACCGTGCGGGACGGCAAGCCGCTGGTGTACCTCGACTCGGCGGCCACCTCGCAGAAGCCCACCCGCGTCCTCGACGCCGAGCGGGACTTCTACACCCGGATGAACTCCGCCGTGCACCGGGGCGCGCACCAGCTGTCCGAGGAGGCGACCGATGCGTACGAGGCCGCCCGGAGCAGGATCGCCGGGTTCATCGGGGCACCGGCCCGCGAGGTCGTGTTCACCAAGAACGCCACGGAGTCGATCAACCTGGCCGCCTACGCGTTCTCGAACGCCGGGACCACGCCGGGGACGGACCCGCGGCTGGTGCTGCGGGACGGGGACGAGGTCCTCGTCACCGAGATGGAGCACCACGCGAACCTGGTCCCGTGGCAGGAGCTGTGCCGCCGCACCGGCGCGACGCTGCGCTGGGTCGGGGTCAGCGACGAGGGACGGCTCGACCTCGACGACCTGGCCCGGGTGGTCACCGGCCGGACGAAGGTGGTCGCGTTCGCGCACGCCTCCAACGTGCTCGGGACGGTCAACCCGGTGGCGCCCCTGGTCGAGGCGGCTCGGGCGGTCGGCGCGCTCGTGGTGCTCGACGCCTGCCAGTCCGTCCCGCACATGCCCGTCGACATCGGCGAGCTGGGGGTCGACCTGGCCGCGTTCTCCGGCCACAAGATGCTCGGGCCGCTCGGTATCGGGGTCCTCTGGGGGCGTTACGACCTGCTCGCCGCCATGCCACCCTTCCTCACCGGAGGGTCCATGATCGAGTCGGTGCGGATGGAGGGCAGCACGTATGCCGCCCCGCCGCAGCGGTTCGAGGCCGGTGTCCCCATGGCCGCGCAGGCCGTCGGGCTGGCCGCGGCGGTCGACTACCTCGAACGGCTCGGGATGGACCGGGTGCACGCCCACGAGCAGATGCTGACCGGACGCCTCCTCGAGGGCCTCGCCGAGCGCCCATGGACCCGGGTGCTCGGCCCGACCGACCTCAAGGACCGCGGCGGGGCGGTGAGCTTCACCTCCCGGCAGATCCATGCGCACGACGTGGGCCAGGTCCTCGACGACGCCGGGGTGGCGGTCCGGGTGGGGCACCACTGCGCGTGGCCTCTGCATCGCCGGTTCGCGGCGACGTCGTCCACCCGGGCCAGCGTCGCGGCATACACCACGCCCGGCGAGGTCGACGCGTTCCTCACCGCCCTCGACACCGTGCCCGCGGTGTTCGGGGTCGACGCGATGGCGAGGTCGTGATGGACCTCTACCAGGAGCTCATCCTCGAGCACTCGAAGCGGCCGGTGAACGCCGGGCTGCGCGAGCCGTTCGAGGCGGAGGTGCACCACGTCAACCCGACGTGCGGCGACGAGGTCACCCTGCGGGTCCACCTCGACGCCTCCGACGGCCACGGCGCCGACCCCGTGGTCGTCGACGTCTCCTACGACGCGGTCGGCTGCTCGATCAGCACCGCGTCGACCTCGGTGCTCGCCCAGGAGGTCGTGGGCCATCCGCTGAGCGAGGCGCTGCGGACCCACGCGGCGATGCGGCGCATGCTGACGTCCAAGGGTGCCGACACCGGTGACGAGGAGGTCCTCGGGGACGGCGTGGCCTTCTCGGGCGTCGCCAGGTACCCCGCCCGGGTCAAGTGCGCGCTGTTGGGATGGATGGCCTTCACCGACGCGTTGCACCGAGCCGGCATCGAGACACCCACCGACGACTCCGACGGAGGACACCCATGACCGACACCACCACGACCCACGACCAGGGCGGCGCGCAGCCTGACCTCGTCGACGTCGAGGAGGCCCTGCGCGACGTCGTCGACCCCGAGCTGGGCATCAACGTCGTCGATCTCGGCCTGATCTACGGGCTGCATCTCGACGACGACGGGACGGCGGTCATCGACATGACCCTGACCTCGGCCGCGTGCCCGCTCACCGACGTCATCGAGGACCAGGCCCGGCAGGCGCTGGAAGGCATTGTGACCTCCCACCGGATCAACTGGGTGTGGATGCCCCCGTGGGGACCGGACAAGATCACCATGGACGGCCGCGAGCAGCTGCGCGCCCTCGGCTTCAACATCTGAGCGTCCCCAGGTGCGGGGAGCGTCGTGAGCCGCGTCGTCGAGGTCGCCCCCGAACGGCTCGGGCGCTGGCTGGAGTCGTTCGCCGCCAACAACCCCGGTCCCGAGCCGGCGCAGCGGGTGGACTCGATGGAGCGCTTCGACCACGACCCGCTCGCCCTCGTCCTCGTGCGTCGCGGCGGGTATGCCGTCGGGCTCGCCCACGGGGCGTCCCTGGACGTGCACAAGGTCGGCAGCCGCTACGTCCAGTCGCGCACCGCCGCCGGCGGATGGTCGCAGCAGCGCTTCGCCCGGCGGCGCGGCAACCAGGCCGATGCCCTGGTCCGTGCGGTGGCCGACCAGGCGGTGCGCGTGCTCGGCTCCGACCACGCCGCGGGGCTGGTGCTCGGCGGGGACCGGTCGCTTGCCGTCGCGGTCCTCGAGGACCCACGGCTCGCGCGCCTGGCCGCCCTGCCGCGGCGGGGGATCTACGACCTGCCCGACCCCCGGCTCGACGTGCTGCGCCGGGCGCTGGAGCGGGGACGGGCGGTCCGGGTGGTCATCTCTGAGGGCTGAGCGGGCCCGCGGTGCGGTGGCGCACCGGTGAGCCGGTCGCGCCGGACCTAGACTGGAGCGCGCGTGGCCGCCGCGAGCGCGCGCCGGGTGCGAGGTCCCGGCCCGGTGCCGTCCACCGGCGGGCCCCCGGACCACCAAGCCCCCGAGGGCGGCACTGCTGCCGCCTCGCGGCGCCGCGCCATCATCGGCCGACGCCCACCACCGACAAGCTAAGGACTGCGACCGTGATCACCGCGACCGGCATCGAGCTGCGCGCGGGCTCCCGCCTGCTCCTGGAGAGGGCGACGTTCCGGGTGGCCGCCGGCGACCGGATCGGGCTCGTCGGGCGCAACGGGGCGGGCAAGACGACCCTGACCAAGGTGCTCGCCGGAGTCGCCCAGCCGGCTGCCGGGACGGTCACGACGACCGGCCAGGTGGGGTACCTCCCGCAGGACCCCCGGACCGGTGACCTCGGCGTGAGCGCGCGCAGCCGGATCCTGTCGGCCCGGGGCCTCGACACGATCGTGGCGGACCTTCGCGCGGCCGAACAGGCGATGGCCACCCAGCACACCGAGCGCCAGGAGCGGGCGATGCGCCGCTACGCCCGGCTCGACGCCCAGTTCACCGCTGCCGGCGGGTATGCCGCCGAGTCCGAGGCCGCGTCCCTCGCCGGCTCCCTGGGACTCGCCGAGCGGGTGCTCGAGCAGAGTCTGGGCACGTTGTCCGGCGGCCAGCGCCGACGGGTGGAGCTGGCCCGGATCCTCTTCTCGGGCGCGCAGACCATGCTCCTCGACGAGCCGACGAACCACCTCGACGCCGACTCGCTCGGTTGGCTGCGCGAGCATCTCAAGGGCTACCGCGGCGGGCTCGTCGTCATCTCGCACGATGTCGACCTGCTCGATGCGGTCGTGACCAAGGTCTTCCATCTCGACGCCAACCGGTGCGAGCTCGACATCTACAACCTCGGGTGGAAGGGCTACCTGCTCCAGCGCGAGACCGACGAGCGCCGTCGGCACCGGGAGCGCGCCAACGCCGAGAAGAAGGCCGCCGCGCTGCTCGCCCAGGCCGACAAGATGCGCGCCAAGGCCACCAAGGCGGTGGCCGCGCAGAACATGGCCCGGCGGGCGGAGCGGCTGCTGGCCGCCACCGAGGGGGAGCGGGTCCACGACCGGGTCGCCCGGCTGCGCTTCCCCGACCCCGCCCCGTGCGGCCGGACCCCGCTGCGGGCCAACGGGCTGTCCCGCTCCTATGGCTCGAACGAGGTCTTCACCGACGTCGACCTCGCCATCGACAAGGGCTCGCGGGTCGTCGTCCTCGGGCTCAACGGCGCCGGCAAGACGACCCTGCTGCGAATCCTGGCCGGCGTCGACCCTCCGGACACCGGGGTCGTCGAGCCGGGGCACGGCCTCAAGCTCGGCTACTACGCCCAGGAGCACGAGAACCTCGACGTCTCGCGCACCGTTCTCGAGAACATGAAGTCCGCAGCCCCCGACCTCGGCGAGACCGAGGTCCGCAAGGTGCTCGGCAGCTTCCTGTTCTCCGGTGACGACGTCGACAAGCCGGCCGGCGTCCTCTCCGGCGGCGAGAAGACCCGGCTGTCGCTGGCGCTGCTCGTCGTCTCGGCCGCGAACGTCCTGCTGCTCGACGAGCCGACCAACAACCTCGACCCCGCGTCGCGCCAGGAGATCCTCGGCGCGCTGCGCACGTTCCGGGGGGCCGTGGTCCTCGTCACCCACGACGAGGGCGCGGTCGACGCCCTCGAGCCGGAACGGATCCTCCTGCTACCCGACGGCGTCGAGGACCTGTGGGGCGCCGACTACCGCGACCTGGTCACGCTCGCCTGACGGGCCCCGCGGCGGCCGCCCGCCTGCGCCTCCGTCGCCGGCACGCCGAGCAGGCACGCGACCAGGAGAGCGACCAGGAGAGGGTGGGGCCAGGACCCGGCGGCCGAAGCCGAGCAGACCCGGGCCGAGAGGGGGACCGGGCTCAGGCCGGGGACACGGGGAGCTTGGCCAGCGCCCTGGTCACGGACTCCTGGAGCTCGGCATCGGCCCAGGTGTGGTCAGCGAGGTCGCCGTGCAGGTACGCCTCGTAGGCCGGCAGGTCGAGGTGGCCGTGCCCGCTCAGACCCACGACGAGCACCTTCTCCGCACCGGACTCGGTGCAGGCGTGGGCCTCCTGTACCACCGCAGCGAGCGCGTGCGCAGACTCCGGGGCGGGGACGATGCCCTCGGAGCGGGCGAAGAGCACCCCGGCGGCGAAGGTGTCCCGCTGGACCTCGGCGACGGCCTCGATCAGCCCCTCGTTGTACAGGTGCGAGATGAGCGGGCTCATGCCGTGGTACCTCAGCCCACCGGCGTGGATCGGGTCGGGCATGAAGTCGTGCCCGAGGGTGTGCATCTTCATCATCGGGGTGAGCCCCGCGACGTCGCCGAAGTCGTACGCGTAGGTGCCCTGGGTCAGCGAGGGGCACGACGCCGGCTCGACGGCACGGAGCACCGGCCCCGAGCCGTTCGCGAGCTTCTCCCGCAGGAAGGGCGTGACCAGCCCGCCGAAGTTGGAGCCACCCCCGGCGCAGCCGATGACGACATCGGCCGTCTCCCCCACCTTGCCGAGCTGCAGCAGAGTCTCCTCGCCGATGATGCTCTGATGCAGCAGGACGTGGTTGAGCACGCTGCCCAGGGCGTAGTTCGCCGTCGGGTCGCCGGCGGCCACCTCGACGGCCTCGCTGATGGCGACCCCGAGGGAGCCCGGGGAGTCCGGATCGGCTGCCAGGACCGCCCGTCCGGCGGCCGTCAGGTCAGACGGGCTCGGGTGGACCGTGCCGCCGAACGTCTCCACCATGATCTTGCGGTACGGCTTCGCGTCGTACGACGCGCGCACCTGCCAGACCTCGCACTCGAGCCCGAACTGCGCGCAGGCGAACGCCAGCGAGGTGCCCCACTGCCCGGCTCCGGTCTCGGTCGTCAGGCGCTTCATCCCGGCCTTGGCGTTGTAGTACGCCTGGGGCACCGCGGTGTTCGGCTTGTGCGAGCCCGCCGGGGAGACCCCTTCGTACTTGTAGTAGATCCGGGCCGGCGTCCCCAGCGCCTTCTCCAGCCGGTGCGCGCGGAACAGCGGTGAGGGCCTCCACAGGCGGTACACGTCGAGGACCTCGTCGGGGATGTCGATGTACTGCTCGGCGCTCACCTCCTGGAGGATGAGGTCCATCGGGAAGATCGCGAGGAGGTCCTCCGGCCCGATGGGCTGCCCGGTCCCCGGGTGCAGCGGCGGGGGTGGCGGCGTCGGCAGGTCGTGGAGGATGTTGTACCAGCGGGTCGGCATCTCGCTCTCGTCGAGGGTGATCTTGTGCGACAGCACCGGTGCCACGGCATACCTCCGGAACGCGGACCGCCCCACCGGCGGCGACGCGCCACATCGTCCTCCCGCCCCGGCAGGTCGGCCAGGTCCGTCCATCATGTGAGGCGTCGCCCCCGGCCCGGCCCGGACCTCGGGAGTGCGGCGCCGGGAATCGCCGTCGGTACGGCATGGTTGACTGACCCGGCACGACGACCAGAGACGGAGACCACGGATGAGCATGCAGGGCTGGCACATGATGCGCAGCCTCACCAAGGACTCCAGCGTCACCGACCACGAGCTGTCGCCGGGGACGACCAGGCGCGTCCTGACGTATGCCGGTCCCTACCGCGCCCAGATCGCGGCCTTCCTCGGGCTCGTCGTCATCGACGCCCTCGTCACCGTGGCCATCCCGCTCCTGCTGAAGAACCTCGTCGACAACGGCGTGATCCCCAAGGACTCCGCAGTGGTCGTCCGGCTCTCGCTCGTCGTCGCCGGCCTTGCCGTGATCGGTGCGGTCGAGACGATGATCCAGCGGTGGTACTCCTCGCGGATCGGCGAGGGACTGATCTACGACCTGCGTACCGAGGTGTTCTCCCACGTCCTGCGGCAGCCGATCGCGTTCTTCACCCGTGCCCAGACCGGGGCGCTGGTCACCCGGCTCAACAGCGATGTCATCGGCGCCCAGCAGGCCTTCACCTCGGTCCTGTCCAGCGTCGTGAGCAACGCCATCTCGCTCGTGCTCATCATCGGCGCCATGGCGAGCCTGTCGTGGCAGCTGACGCTGGCGGCCCTCGCCCTCGTGCCGTTCTTCCTCATCCCCGCCCGGCTGATGGGCAAGCGCCTGGCTGCCCTGTCCTATGAGCAGATGAGCCTCAACGCCGACATGGGCTCCCGGATGGCCGAGCGGTTCAACGTCGCCGGCGCTCTGCTCGTCAAGCTCTTCGGCCGCCCCGCCACCGAGGACGCCGAGTATGCCGAACGGGCGGGCAAGGTCCGGGACGTCGGAATCCGGATCGCCGTCAACCGGTCGGTGTTCCTCGTCGCCCTCACCCTCGTGGCATCGCTGGCGACGGCGATGGTGTACGGGTTCGGCGGCGTCATGGCCGTCAACGGCACCCTGACGGTGGGGTCGCTGCTGGCGCTCACCGCGCTGCTGGCCCGCCTGTACGGACCGCTCACCTCGATGTCCAACGTGCGGGTCGACGTGATGACCGCGCTGGTGTCCTTCGAGAGGGTCTTCGAGATCCTCGACCTGCGCCCGCTGGTCGACGAGGCGCCCGACGCCGAGCCGATCCCGCCCGGCCCGGTCCGGGTCGAGCTCGACCGGGTGGACTTCACCTACCCCTCGGCCGACGCCGTGTCACTGGCCTCGCTCGAGGGCATCGCCCAGGGTGACCGGCGCAGCAGCGGCCCGATCCTGCACGACGTGTCCTTCTGCGTCGAGCCGGGCCAGCTGGTCGCCCTCGTGGGGCCGAGCGGAGCCGGCAAGACGACCATCACCTCCCTCGTCGCCCGGCTGTACGACCCCGACAGAGGGTCGGTGCGGATCAACGGTCTCGACCTGCGCCGCGCCGGCTCCACGTCCGTGCACCAGACCGTCGGCGTGGTGACTCAGGACGCCCACCTCTTCCACGACACGATCCGCGCCAACCTGCGCTATGCCGCGCCCTCGGCCACCGAGGCCGACCTCGAGGCGGCGCTGCGAGCGGCCCAGGTGTGGCCCCTGGTGGACTCCCTTCCCGCCGGCCTCGACACCGTCGTCGGCGACCGGGGGCACCGGCTGTCCGGTGGTGAGAAGCAGCGCCTGGCCATCGCCCGGCTGCTGCTCAAGGGGCCGGGGCTGGTCGTCCTCGACGAGGCGACCGCCCACCTCGACAGCGAGTCGGAGGTGGCCGTCCAGCGGGCTCTCGACGAGGCGCTCAAGGACCGGACGGCCCTGGTCATCGCCCATCGGCTCTCCACCGTGCGACACGCCGACCTCATCCTCGTCGTCGACCGCGGGACGATCGTCGAGCAGGGCCGGCATGCCGACCTCGTGGCGGCCGGCGGCCTCTACAGCGAGCTGTACCACACCCAGTTCGCCGACCAGGCGGCCGATCTCACCGCCTGACGACGGGCACGAGGGGCCCCCGGGCCCGTCAGTCGATGTCCTCCTCCTCCCAGAGGCTGGGCTTCTTGACCTTGACCGGGCGATGCGGGTCCTCCTCGCGCAGCTCGCGGCGGATCCCGAAGAAGATGAGCACGAACCCCACCGGCATGGATCCCCACCACTGGAACGAGTAGGCCTGGTGCGGCCCGAGGTCCCGGCTGGGAGGCGCGAGCGGCTCGGGCCGGGCCGGAGTCGAGCCGGACGGGGTCCGTTCGGTGTCGAGGATGACGTAACCACCCAGCAGCGGCGTCCCCAGGGCCCGCTCGGCGTCCGCGAGGTTGATGCTGGCCAGCTGGTCGCTCGGCAGGTCGTGGTGGAGCGAGGGCTCGCCGGTCTTGAGCCAGCCCACGACGGTGACCGTCCCGCGGGGTGGAGCCGGCACCGGGGGGAGGACCGAGGCCTGCGCCGCGTTCGGCACCCAGCCGCGGTCGACGAGGGCCGTCCCCCCGCCGTCCACGGCGAAGGGTGCCACCAGCTCGTACCCGTACACGCTGCTGTTGGGCCGGTTGCGGACGAACAGCTGGGGACCGGAGTAGTGCCCGGTCGCGGACACATGGGTCCACTCGCGATCCTGGGGTAAGGGAGCGGACGTGAGCACCCCCGTCAGGGGGACCGGCGGGGCGGCATAGTGGGCGTCCAGCCGGTCGTTGCGCTGGGCCTTGCCCTCGTAGCGTCCCCACTGCCAGGTTCCCAGGTGGTAGGCGAGCACGGCGTACACGGTGGCGGCCAACAGGGCCCCCAACCAGCGTCTTGTCAGCAGCCGCCTCAGCACGGGCACACCGTACCCGTCGTAGATTGGGTGACTATGACCCCCGCAGCGCAGCCCCGCCTGCTCGACCGCTTCGGCCGGATCGGTCGCGATCTTCGCGTGTCGGTGACCGACCGCTGCAACCTGCGGTGCACCTACTGCATGCCGGCCGAGGGGCTGGACTGGATGCCGCGCCCGGACATGCTGAGCGACGACGAGCTCCTGCGCCTGGTCCGGGTCATGGTGGGGCTGGGGATCACCCAGGTCCGGCTCACCGGCGGCGAGCCCCTGCTGCGCCGCAGCCTGGTCGACATCGTCGCCGGCATCGCGGCGCTGACGCCACGGCCCCGGATCGCCATGACCACCAACGGGGTCGGGCTGGACCGCCTCGCCCACCCGCTCGCCCAGGCGGGCCTGGACCGGGTCAACGTCAGCCTGGACACCGTCGACCGGGCCCACTACGAGCGGCTCACCCGCCGCGACCGCTTCGACGACGTCGTCGCCGGCCTCAAGGCGGCCGCGGACGCCGGGCTGGCGCCGGTCAAGGTCAACGCCGTCGCCATGCACGGCGTGAACGAGGACGATGTGGTCGAGCTGCTCCAGTGGTGCCTCGTCCGGGGCTACGACCTCCGGTTCATCGAGCAGATGCCGCTCGATGCCCAGCACTCCTGGCACCGCTCCGAGATGGTCACCCAGCGGGAGATCCTCGAGCGCCTCTCCGCGCGGTTCGTCCTGACCCCCGTGCCCGAGCGGGGCAGCGCGCCGGCCGAGCTGTTCATGGTCGACGGGGGGCCCGAGACGGTGGGTGTCATCGCCAGTGTCTCGGCGCCGTTCTGCTCGCGATGCGACCGGGTGCGCCTGACGGCCGACGGCCAGCTCCGCAACTGCCTGTTCGCCCGGCGGGAGGTGGACCTGCGCGGACCGCTGCGCGAGGGCGCCTCCGACGAGGAGCTCGCCGACCTCGTCATCGCCGAGATGGCCCGCAAGGAGGCCGGGCACGGCATCTCACTGCCCGGGTTCGAGCAGCCCGAACGACCGATGTCGGCGATCGGGGGCTGAGCCCCGGGCACCGCCTGCCCGCTGACCAGCCGGATGCCCGGTCAGCCGGCCGTCTCGGGGATCGCGTCCGCCGGCACGACGTCCTTGAGGAACCCGCGCAGTCGGACGAACTCGGCCAGGCTCTCCCGGTGGGCCTCGCAGGCCGGCCACACCTTGCGCCGCGCGGGGGAGTGCAGCCGTGGGTTGTTCCACAGCACGGCCCAGGACGCGGGGTTGCGGCACCCCTTGGCGCTGCAGACCAGCGGGGCCTCGGTCACGGCCGCCTCACCGCTCGAGGTGGCGGACGTCATCCGCCCGGGGGAGCACCGGGTCCGCGGAGCCGGGCACCCGGGGACGCACCGCGTTGGCCAGGACGACGGCGAAGAAGGGCAGGACGATGGCGAAGCCCGCGAAGACCCACCGGGTCCACCCGTGCAGGAGCACCGCCAGGACGAAGCACGCCGTCCGGATGCCCATCGTCAACAGGTAGCGGTGGATCCGCTTGGCCTGCTCCTCCTCGCGCGACTCCGGCGCGGAGGTCACCGACTGGACCGAGGAGTCGTGCCGTCGACCGGGCATCCTCATCACTCCACTCTAGGTGCGTACCAGGGTCCCCTGCCCGGGCGCGTCGAGGGTGATGCGGCCTACCGGGGGGTAGTCCACTAGCGTTCGGCGAGCAGGAGCGACCGTGGGGACGCCCAGGAGGAGACGGGACGACATGACCGAGGCACGCAACGTCCTCGTGACCGGCGGTAACCGGGGGATCGGGCTGGCCATCGCGCGGACGATGGCCGAGGCCGGCGACCACGTCGCCGTGACCTACCGCTCGGGCACCCCACCGACGGGGCTGGTCGCCGTCCAGTGCGACGTCACGGACTCCACGTCGGTGGACGCTGCCTTCGCCGCCGCCGAGGACCAGCTCGGCGGCCCCGTCGAGGTCCTCGTGGCCAACGCGGGCGTCACCCGCGACACACTGCTCCTGCGGATGACCGACGACGAGTTCGAGACGGTGCTCGACACCAACCTCACCGGCGCGTTCCGCTGCGCCCGCCGGGCCAGCAAGGGGATGATCCGGCTGCGCCGGGGGCGGATGGTGTTCATCTCGAGCGTCGTGGGGCTCTACGGCAGCCCCGGGCAGGCCAACTACGCGGCCAGCAAGGCCGGGCTGGTCGGTCTGGCCCGGTCCATCACGCGTGAGCTCGGTGGCCGCGCCATCACCGCGAACGTCGTCGCCCCAGGCTTCGTCGAGACCGACATGACGGCCGAGCTGGCACCGGACCGGGTGACGGCATACCGGGCCAGCATCCCGGCCGGTCGCTTCGCCAGCCCGGAGGAGGTGGCCAGGGTGGTCCGGTTCGTCGCTAGCGACGAGGCCGCCTACATCTCCGGTGCCGTCATCCCCGTCGACGGCGGCCTGGGTATGGGGCACTGACCGCTCGCCAGGCGATACGGTCGGACCGACGGACCACAGGAGAGGGTGCCACATGCTGCTCGAGGGCAAGAAGCTGCTCGTCACCGGGGTGTTGATGGACACCTCGATCGCCTTCCACGTCGCACGCCTGGCGCAGGAGCAGGGCGCGGAGGTCGTGCTGACCTCCTTCGGGCGGACGATGAAGATCACCGCCACCATCGCCAAGCGGCTCCCGACGACCCCGCAGATCGTCCAGCTCGACGTGACGAGCGACGACGACCTCGCCACCCTCGCCGACCGGGTCCGTGAGCACGTGCCGCACCTCGACGGCGTCCTGCACTCCATCGGGTTCGCACCGCAGGGGGCCTTCACCTTCCTGGAGGGCACCTGGGAGGACGTCAGCACCGCCGTCCAGGTCTCCGCGTACTCCCTCGCCAGTCTCACCAAGGCCGCCCTGCCGCTCATGGGAGCCGGCTCGAGCGTCGTCGGCCTCACCTTCGACGCGCGCTACGCCTGGCCGCTCTACGACTGGATGGGGGTCGCCAAGGCGGCCTTCGAGTCGACGAACCGCTACCTCGCCCGCGACATGGGTCCGAAGGGGATCCGGGTCAACCTCGTCGCTGCCGGGCCCCTGCGCACGACGGCCGCCAAGTCGATCCCCGGCTTCGAGGCGTTCGAGAAGGAGTGGCACCGCCGGGCGCCGCTCCCCTGGGACGTCGACGACCCGGAGCCGGCCGCCAGGGCGTGCGTGGCCCTGATGTCCGACTGGTTCCCGGCCACGAGCGGGGAGATCGTCCACGTCGACGGCGGCTTCCACGCCATGGGCGGCTGACCGGGCGCAGCGTCGGGCTCCGATCCGGCCCGGACGGCGCATGGGGGGAGCGCCTCACGCCGGATCGGTGGCATCCGCCGCGTCGGCGTCCTCGATCTCCTCTCGGGTGATCCCGAGGAGGAACAGCACCGCGTCGAGATAGGGCACGGTGACGGCGGTGTCGGCCTGCTCGCGCACCAGCGGCTTGGCGTTGAACGCCACCCCCAGGCCCGCCGCCTGCAGCATGTCGATGTCATTGGCGCCGTCGCCGATGGCGACCGTGTGGCTGAGCGGCAGGCCCTCGAGCGCGGCGAACCGGTGCAGGGCGGCCGCCTTTCCGGCGCGGTCGACGATCTCGCCGAGCACCTGCCCGGTGAGGACCCCGTCGTGCACCTCGAGCCGGTTGGCAGCGAGGTGGTCGATGCCGAGCTCCTCGGCGATCGGCCCCACCACCTCGAGGAACCCCCCGGACACGAGGGCGAGGCTGAACCCGAGGCGCTTGAGGGTGCGCACCAGGGTCCGGGCGCCGGGGGTGAGCCGGACGTCGGCCCGCACGGCGGCGAAGACCGACTCGGGCAGCCCCGCCAGCGCCTCGACCCGGCCACGCAGGGACTGCGCGAAGTCGAGCTCGCCGCGCATCGCCGCCGCCGTCACCGCCGCGACCTCGGCGCCGCGACCGGCGCGTGCCGCCAGGAGCTCGATGACCTCGTCCCGGATCAGGGTCGAGTCGACGTCCATGACGACGAGTCGTCGGCCGCGCCGGGCCAGCCCGGCCGGCGCCACGGCGACGTCGACGCCCTCCCGCGCGGCGACGAGCGCCAGCTCGCGCCGCAGCTCGCCGACGTCGGCACCGGACACGTCGAGCTCGACGGTCGTCACCGGATAGCGGGCGAGCCGCCGGATCCGGTCGATGTTGGCGCCGTGCGCGGCGAGGCTCCGAGCGACCGCGGCGACCGCGCGGGCCTCGAGTGGTGCGCCGATGACGACGACGGCGGCTCGCCCGGTGCGCCGGTGGGCGTTGTCGCCGGTCCCGCTGCTGAACCGCACGTCCATCCCCAGCTGCCGGGCGACCTGCTCGGCCGCGGTGACGAGCGGCCCGGAGCGGCCGTCCGCCACCAGCAGGGCCGCCAGGGTGAGGTGACCGCGGACGACGACCTGCTCGAGGTCGAGCACCTGGGCGCCGACGCCGGCCAGGGCGTCGAACAGCGCGCTGGTCACGCCGGGCCGGTCCTCGCCGGTGAGGGTCAGCAGCACGGTGCGGGGCTCGCCCCCGGACGGAGTGGTCGTCACGCGGTCAGGCTAGCCACCAGGGGCGGGTTGGGGCGCCCGGTCCGTGTGCCGCCGCCCCGCGGCATACGGACCTGACCGGGCGCGGGAGCGGCGGGGCTACTGGACGACCGTCTGCTCCTTGCCGACGACGATGAGCCCGCTGTCGGTGACCACGAACCCTCTGGCCCGGTCGTGCTCCTCGTCGTAGCCGATCGTCGTGCCCTCGGGGATGACGACGTTCTTGTCGATGATCGCCCGGCGGATCCGCACGTGCCGGCCGATGATGACGTTGTCGAGGATGACCGAGGACTCGATCTCGGTATAGCTGTGCACCTTGACGTTCGGTGAGACGACCGAGCCGTTGATGCGTGCTCCGGAGATGACGACCCCGGGGGAGACGGCGCTGTTGAGCGCCTCGCCGAAGCGGCCATGGTGGCCGTGCACGAACTTCGCCGGCGGGTAGGGCCCGTAGTCGGTGTAGATCGGCCAGTCGTAGTTGTAGAGGTTGAAGATCGGGTGGATCGAGATGAGGTCCATGTGGGCGTCGAAGTAGGAGTCGAGCGTCCCGACGTCGCGCCAGTAGCCCCGGTCGCGGTCGGTGCTCCCGGGCACGTCGTTGTGGATGAAGTCGTAGACGTAGCCGCGGCCCTGGTCGACGAACGCCGGCACGATGTCGCCCCCCATGTCGTGGCTGCTGCCCTCCAGGTCGTGGTCCCGGGTGACGGCGTCGACGAGGACGTCGGCATCGAACACGTAGTTGCCCATCGACGCCAGCACCTCGTCGGGGCTGTCGGGCAGGCCCTGGGGATGGGTCGGCTTCTCCAGGAAGGCCGCGATCCTGCGGGGGTCCTCGCCGTCCACCTCGATGACACCGAACTGGTCGGCGAGCGAGATCGGCTGGCGGATCGCCGCGACGGTGACGCCGGCCGCCGAGTCGATGTGCTGGGCGACCATCTGTGAGAAGTCCATCCGGTACACGTGGTCGGCTCCCACGACGACGACGATGTCGGGACGCTCGTCGCGGATGGTGTTCAGGCTCTGGTAGATCGCGTCGGCGCTGCCGAGGTACCAGCTCTTGCCGACGCGCTGCTGGGCCGGGATGGGGGCGATGTAGTTGCCGAGCATCGTCGACATCCGCCACGTCTTGGTGACGTGCCGGTCCAGGCTGTGCGACTTGTACTGGGTCAGCACGACGATCTTGAGGTAGCCGGAGTTGACCACGTTGCTGAGGGCGAAGTCGATGAGCCGGTAGATGCCGCCGAACGGAACGGCCGGCTTGGCACGGTCCGCGGTCAGCGGCATGAGACGCTTCCCCTCCCCGCCAGCGAGGACGATCGCGAGAACCTTGGGACCTCCGCTGCGGTATGCCATGGGACGACCCTAGAGAACCGGCGCCCTCGCGGACACCCCTGGACCCGACTAAGGTCCGAAGTGTGAGAGCCGACGTGCTGACCAAGGAGTATCCGCCCAACATCTACGGGGGCGCCGGGGTCCATGTGCAGGAGCTGGTCTCGGCCCTGCGCCGCCGCGGCGACGTCGACGTCCGGGTGCACGCCTTCGGCGAGCCGCGGGCCGAGGAGGGCACCACCGGCTACCCGGACCTAGCCGAGCTGGCCGACGCGAACCCCGCCATCCGCACGATGGGCGTCGACCTGTCGATGGCCGCCGACTGCGCCGGGGCCGACCTGGTCCACTCGCACACGTGGTATGCCAACTTCGGCGGCCACCTCGCCTCGCTGCTGCACGGCATACCCCACGTCATCTCCGCCCACAGCCTCGAGCCGCTGCGGCCGTGGAAGGCGGAGCAGCTCGGCGGCGGCTACCGGCTCTCGTCGTGGGTCGAGAAGACCGCGTACGAGGCTGCCGATGCCGTCATCGCCGTCAGCGCCGGCATGCGGGCCGACATCCTCCGCAGCTACCCCGACATCGACCCCGACGCCGTCCGGGTGGTCCACAACGGGATCGACTCGCAGGCCTGGCAGCGCCGCCGCGACGACGACCTGGTCCGCAGCCGCGGCGTCGACCCCGACCGGCGCTCGGTGATCTTCGTCGGGCGGATCACCCGCCAGAAGGGACTGCCTTACCTGCTCAAGGCCGTCGCCGACCTGCCACCGGACGTCCAGATCGTCCTGCTGGCCGGGGCGCCGGACACCCCGGAGATCCAGGGCGAGGTCGAGGCCCTGATCAACGGACTGCGGGAGAGTCGCCAGGGCGTGGTGTGGATCCCCGAGATGCTCAAGCGGGCGGACGTCATCGCCCTGCTCAGCGCGGCCACCGTCTTCGCCTGTCCCTCGGTCTACGAACCGCTGGGCATCGTCAACCTCGAGGCCATGGCCTGCGAGCTCCCGGTCGTCGCGACGGCGACCGGCGGCATCCCGGAGGTCGTCCTCGACGGCGAGACCGGCTGGTTGGTACCGATCGAGCAGGTCCAGGACGGTACGGGCATCCCGGTCGACGAGAAGCGGTTCGTCGCCGACCTCGCCGCGGCCCTCGCAGACGCCGTCAGCGACACCGCGCGGGCCGGCCGATTCGGCCTTGCCGGGCGCCGGCGGGCCGTCGACAGCTTCTCGTGGGCGAGCATCGGTGACCGGACCCTGGAGGTCTACCGCGACGTGCTGCGCCACCGCTCGCCCTGAGCAGCCTCCGACGCGGACTCAGCGGCCGGGCACCCACCCGGCGAGCGCGGCGGCCGCGGCATTGGCCGCCACGGCCAGCACCCGCTCGGCCTCCCGCTGCAGGGTCCGCAGGACCCGCTCCCGCGCGGCCTGGGTGCCCACGTCCGCGCCCGCGACGAGCAGCCGGCCGCGCTCGGCGGTCGTCGCGACGCCGGCCGCGGTCCGCAGGGTGAGAACGACGCCGCTCGGCAGGTCCCCGGGAAGCGCCCACTGGCGGCGGTCCGCCTCGGCGGCCCGGCGGGCGGCGGCCTGGTCGAAGGGCAGGCCGCCCAGCGCCTCCAGCTCCGCCGTGGCGACGGACACGGCGCGGCCGAGGTCCCGCGCGGCGGCCCGCGCGTCGAGGGCCTCGACCTGGTGGCGGGGCACCGGCTGGGTGTCGTATGCCGCCCAGGTGACCCGGGTGCCCCGGTCCTCGGCCGGCCCGTAGTCCTCGACCAGGGGCACCAGGGCCCCGCCGAGACTCGGGGCCACGACGCACTCGCCGGCCCGCGCGGCCGCCGCCAGGACCACGCTGGAGGCCGGCGGCATGCCGACGGTGTCGCCGGGGGCGGGCAGGGCCACGAGCAGCGCGGCCTCGCCCAGCCCGTGCCACAGCGAGAGCCGGTCGAGCGCACCGCCGACGTCGTCGATGTCGGGGTGGGACCGGCTGATGGCGCGCGGCAGGTCGCCCGACCGCCCCCAGGCGTGGGTCACCCACAGGGCCAGCCGGACACTGACGGGCAGCTCGGGCATCGGGTCATCGTAGGCGGGCGTGACGTCGTCTAGGGTGCTGACCATGAGCGACGTCCTGGCCTTTGCTGGAGTGAGCGTCGTTCGGGGGACCACCACCCTGCTCGACGAGGTCTCCTGGGAGGTCGAGGAGGGGCAGCGCTGGGTCGTCCTCGGACCCAACGGAGCCGGCAAGACGACGCTGCTTCAGCTCGCCTGCGGACGCATGCATCCCACCCGGGGGGTCGTGGGGATCCTCGGCGAGGTCCTCGGAGCCGTGGACGTCTTCGAGCTGCGGCCGCGGGTCGGTCTCGCGTCGGCCGCCCTCGCCGAGCGCATCCCTGGTGGGGAGAAGGTTCACAACGTCGTCGTCACGGCCTCCTACGGCATCGTCGGACGATGGCGGGAGTCCTACGGCAGCCTCGACCACGCCCGCGCCGCCGACCTGCTGGGGGCGCTGGGCGTCGGTCACCTCGCCGACCGGCGCTACGGCACCTTGTCCGAGGGTGAGCGCAAGCGGGTCCAGATCGCCAGGGCCCTGATGACCGACCCCGAGCTCATGCTCCTCGACGAGCCGGCGGCGGGGCTGGACCTCGGTGGGCGCGAGGACCTCGTGCGCCGCCTCGGCGAGCTGGCCGCCGACCTCTCTGCGCCGGCCATGGTCGTGGTCACCCATCATGTCGAGGAGATCCCCCCGCACTTCACCGACGTGCTCCTGCTGCGCGGCGGCTCCATCGTCGCGCAGGGCCCCCTCGAGATCACGCTGACCGCCGAGAACCTCTCCGCGACGTTCGACCTCCCGCTCGAGCTGGAGTCGCGTGGGTCACGGTATGCCGCCAGGGCTGCCCAGCCGAGCGAAGAACGAGGATGATCGGCGGGGAACCGGGATGACCGCCGTGTCGTCCAATCGCAGCGGGCGACCGCTCGGTCGCGCCGAGGAGGACTGAGATGGACTGGCTCACCGAGAACTCGTGGCTGGCCTGGCTGGGAATCGCCTTGGCGCTGGCCGCAGTCGAGGCGGCTACCGTCGACTTCGTGTTCATCATGTTGGCCGGTGGGGCGCTGGCCGGGGCCATTGCCGCGGCGTTCGGTGCGAACTTCGTCGGACAGGTCGTGATCGCGCTCATCGTGGCCGTGATCCTCCTCGTCCTGGTCCGTCCCCTCGTCAAGCGGCACTTCATCGACGGAGAGCTCGACCACGGGATCGGTGCCTCCAGCCTGGTCGGCCGGCACGCGCGGGTCATCCACCGCGTCACCGCGACCGACGGCCGGGTCAAGCTCAACGGCGAGACATGGTCGGCCCGGACCGCCGCCGGCGGCACCCCGTGCGAGCCGGGGACCGAGGTGCGCGTCCTCGCGATCGAGGGCGCAACCGCCATCGTCGCCGACGACATCACCCACACCCACCACGAGGACGCCCAGGCCTTCTGACGGTCGACCCGCACCTCGAGAACCAGGAGAACCACCATGCCCGGCGTAGGTCTCATCGTCCTGCTGATCTTGGTCGTCTTCATCCTCATCGTCATCGTTCGGACGGTCCGCATCGTGCCGCAGCAGACGGCCCTCATCGTCGAGCGGCTCGGCAAGTACCACGCGACCTTCATCCCGGGCCTGAACATCCTGGTCCCGTTCGTCGACAAGGTCCGGGCCAACGTCGACCTGCGCGAGCAGGTGGTCTCCTTCCCGCCCCAGCCGGTCATCACCTCCGACAACCTCGTCGTCAACATCGACACCGTCATCTACTACTCGGTGATCGACGCGAAGTCCGCCGTGTACGAGATCGCGAACTTCATCCAGGGCATCGAGCAGCTCACCGTCACGACCCTGCGCAACGTCATCGGCTCGCTCGACCTCGAGCAGACCCTGACCAGCCGCGACCAGATCAACGCCCAGCTGCGAGGCGTCCTCGACGAGGCCACCGGCAAGTGGGGCATCCGGGTCAACCGCGTCGAGCTCAAGGCGATCGACCCGCCGATGTCGGTGCAGGAGTCGATGGAGAAGCAGATGAAGGCCGAGCGGGAGCGCCGCGCCCAGATCCTGTACGCCGAGGGCACCAAGCAGTCGGCCATCCTCACCGCCGAGGGGGAGAAGCAGAGCCAGATCCTGCGGGCCGAGGGCTCCGCCCAGGCCCGCGTCCTCGAGGCGCAGGGCCAGGCCCGGGCCATCGCGCAGGTCTTCGGGGCCATCCACCGCGGCAGGCCGACCCAGAAGCTCCTCGCCTACCAGTACCTCCAGGTGCTTCCGCAGATCGCCCGGGGCGATGCCAACAAGATGTGGATCATCCCGAGCGAGCTGACCGACGCCCTCAAGGGCATCGGCGGCATGCTCGGGCGCAACACGGCCGGTGGTGGCTTCGACGACGCCGGCTCCGACGAGGCGTGGGTCGACGACAACCCCGAGATGGAGAACGTCTTCGAGGACACGACGCTGGAGGATGCGGCGCAGGCCCTGGCCGAGGCGCGGGGGCAGGCCGGTCTGGCCAGCCAGGAGGCGAGCGAGCACGCGAACCCCGTCGGCCGGGTCCAGCCCCCGATCCGGCGCCCGGCGGACGCCGTGCCCGAGTCGGCGGCGCCGCCGGCTCTCGAGGTGCCGCCTGCCCCACCGGTGACGCAGTACCCGCCGACCGCTGAGCCGCCGGAGCCCCCCAGCCAGTTCCCCCCGGCGCCGGCGCAGTTCCCCGAGCCCCCACCGGCCCCGGGGGAGGACTGACCGGCCCCACCACCGGGCCGGCGTCGCCCCACCACAGCACCGGCATCCGGCCTCCGCCGGCCGGAACACCGCACCGGCCACCCGGTCGCCCTCGCTAGGGTGACCGGGTGTCCCTGCTCGCCGCCCTCGCCGTCGTCCTCGCGGGCGTCGCGGCCGGGACCATCAACACGATCGTCGGCTCGGGCACCCTGATCACCTTCCCCACCCTGCTGTTCTTCGGCATCGCCCCGGTCACGGCGAACATGTCCAACACCGTCGGGCTGCTCTTCGGCGGGGCCAGCGGGGCACTGGGCTACCGGGCCGAGCTGGTCGGCGCGACCTCCACCCTCAAGCGGCTCCTGCCGATGTCCCTGCTCGGCGGAGCCCTCGGCGCGACGCTGCTCCTCGTGCTCGACCCGTCGGCGTTCCGGGCCATCGTCCCCGTGCTCATCCTCCTCGGCGTCGTCCTCGTCCTCGTCGGGCCGAGGCTGTCCGCGGCGGCCGCCTCGCACCACAGCGCCACGGAGGTCGGCTGGCACCGGTGGACGATGCTGGCCGGCATCTTCGCGGCGGGCATCTACGGTGGGTACTTCGGCGCCGCCCAGGGGGTGCTGCTCATGGGGATCATGAGCACCCTCAGCTCGGAGCCGCTGCAGCGCCTCAACGGATACAAGAACGTCCTGGCCACCGGGGCCAACGTCGTCGCCGCGGTGGTCTTCGTCAGCGTCGCACACGGTGACATCAACTGGCTGGTGGCGGCGCTCATCGCGGTGGGCTCCATCGCCGGGGGCGTCATCGGCGCCACCGTCGGACGCCGGCTCAACCCGGCCGTCCTGCGCGCGGTCATCGTCGTCATCGGGGTGGTGGCCATCGTCAAGATCGTCTGGTTCGGCTGATGCCGGAGCGGATCGTCGACCCGGCCGACCCACGCCTCGGCGACTACGTCGGGCTGACCGACGTCGCGCTCCGGCGCCGGGCCGAGCCCGAGCGCGGGCTGTTCATTGCCGAGTCCGAGAAGGTGATCCGGCGAGCCATCGCGGCCGGCCTGCGGCCGCGCTCGTACCTCATGGCGGAGCGCTGGCTCGTCGACCTGGCCGACGTCGTCGCCGACGCCGAGGCGGCCGGGGTGCCCGTCTTCGTCGGCGAGCAGCCGGTGCTGACCGCGCTGACCGGCTTCCACCTCCATCGCGGCGCCCTGGCCTCGATGCAGCGCCCGGCGCTGCCGACCGTGTCGGAGGTATGCCGCGGCGCCCGGCGGGTCGTCGTGCTCGAGGACGTCGTCGACCACACGAACGTCGGCGCGGTCTTCCGCAGTGTCGCCGGGCTGGGCGTGGATGCGGTCCTGGTCACCCCACGGTGCGCGGACCCGCTCTACCGACGCAGCATCCGCGTCTCCATGGGCACGGTGTTCCAGGTGCCGTGGACCCGGGTCGACCCCTGGCCGGCCGGAGTGGAGGACCTGCGCGGCCTCGGGTTCACCGTCGCCGCCCTCGCGCTGGCCGAGGACGCCGTGCCGCTGGACCTGCTTGCGGCCGACCCGCCCGAACGTCTCGCGCTCGTTCTCGGCACCGAAGGCGACGGGCTGCGCCGACGGACCCTGCACAGCGTCGACCTCACCGTGACCATCCCGATGGCCGGCGGCGTGGACTCCCTCAACGTCGCTGCTGCCGGCGCGGTGGCGGCCTGGGCGCTGCGGGTCAGCTGACGAGGCAGTCGACGAGCCGGGCCAGCTCGGCGGCCGGGTCCGCGGTCAGGCCGCCGTGCACCGGCCCGGGCTGGACGACGGTCGAGCGGGGCGCGCTGATCCAGCCGAACCGCCTGCCCAGCCCGTCGAGGTGGGGCAGCCCGTCAGCGGTGTCGCCGCGGCACACCCGGGCCACGGTCTCGAGGGCGTCCCGGACCGCCACGGAGTCGAGGCTGGGCGCCAGGGCCTGCAGCCGAGTCGGGTCGAGGCGGTGCTGCTCGGCCAGGAAGTCGGCGCCCTGGCAGTACAGCACCACGCCTACGTTGAGGAACTCCTCCCGCTCCACGCGCGGGACGCAGCGCAGGACGACGTACTGGTAGCCGGTCAGCTCCATGGTCCCCCCTGGGGCAGCCACGCCGCGGATGCCTCGAGTCGTGCGCGCAGGTGGTCGCGGTAGGCGGCGCGGGCGGCTCGCGGGGTCTCCAGGCCGGGGGCCGGCTCGAGCCAGGCATCGGGCACATCGGCCGCGATGACGTCGAGCAGGTCGTCGGTGACCAGTGGCCCGAGACGCTCGTGCGCGGCCCCGATGCTGCCGGCAGAGGTGGCCAGGACGTGCTTGGACGCGTCGTAGGGCTGGTGGGCGAACGCCTCGGGTGTGGGTCCGCGGCTCGGCCACCGGTGATGGAAGTACAGGGCCGCACCGTGGTCGATGAGCCAGGGGGCGCCGTGCCAGACCAGCAGGTTGGGGTTGGCCCAGGTGCGGTCGACGTTCGCGGTGAAGGCGTCGAGCCACACGATGGCCGCCGCGGTGTCCCGGTCCGGGCTGCGCGACCCGTCGTAGCCGAACGAGCCCGGCAGGAAGTCGATCCCGAGGTTGTCGCCGATGCTGGCCGTCAGGAGGTCCTGGACCTCCTCGTCGGCCTCGTACTTGGCGATCGGCGCACGCAGGTCGACCACCGCCATCCGGGGGACGTTGAGGCCGAGGGCCCGCGCCAGCTCGCCGACGAGGATCTCGGCCACCAGGACCTTGACTCCCTGCCCGGCGCCGCGGAACTTCAGCACGTACGTGCCGAGGTCGTCGGCCTCGACGATCCCGGGCAGCGACCCGCCCTCCTTGAGGGGGGTCACATAGCGGGTCGCCGTGATCCGTTCGAGCACGGCGCCCAGCCTACGGTGGGGTCGCGTGCCCGGCACTGCCACCCGGGACGGCTCGCGGGCCGCCGGGTGGGGCCGTCGCAGTGTCCGAGGGGGGACTTGAACTCTCGTGCCATGCATGCCGGTAGGTCACCCCCGCGGCCCACATCCGCGGGGTTGCTGCGGCCTTGAGGGCGCCCGTCCTGGGGTCAGCCCTTCGGGCCGTGGAGCGCCGGGCCGCGGTCGGCGGGGTGCGCGGCCTGCCACCACGTTTCGGTGCCCCACGGCGGTGGGTAGGTGGAGCCACGTCGATAGTGGCGAAGCCGCTTGTTCGATCTCCGTGAGCAGGCGCGGCGCCGGGCCGGTGCCTGCGATTAGGAGGGGCGGGGGGCTGCTCCTCGGAAATGCGCTCCCCGCCCGCGGTCGGCCTCTACGCGCTCGCAGAGGGGCGCGCCGTGGCGGTGACCCCCGCGCCAATCCTCCCAACCGGCGCGGGGGTCGCTCCTGTCCGGGCACCCCACCGAGAGCACCGCCCCACGCCGGGACATGCGGGGGCGGTACGTGCGTGGGCGAGGAGCTCGGCCTGAGGTGGCAGGACGTCGACCTCGGGAACCGTCGTGCCAGCCTTGTGCAGACGGTGCAGAAGGTGGCCGGCCGGGTGGTATTCGGGACGGTCAAGACCAACGCCTCGCGCCGGTCGGTCGCCCTCGACGACGCCACCGTCGAGATGCTCAAGGAGCAGCGCAAGGCGCAGGCGGTCGACCAGCTCAAGGTCGGGCCGATGTGGGCCGACCTCGGGCTCGTGTTCGCGGGCCCGACGGGTGAGCCGCTGTACCCCGAGAGCGTTGCCCGGTCATTCAGGCCGAGGTGGGGCGGCTCGGGCTTCCCTCGATAGGCCTGCACGGTCTGCGCCACATCTGGGCCACGGTGGCGCTGACGGCAGGCGTCCATCCCAGGGTCGTTCAGGAGCGGCTCGGGCATGCGAACGTCGGGATCACGCTCAACATCTACAGTCACGTCGCCCCGGTGATGCACGATGACGCCGCCGAAACAGTCGCCGCGCCCGTCCGGCGATCGGTACGGCAGATGGAGGCCATTTTCGACCCGCATTTGTGCGGGGAAACGGTGTCCGAGGGGGGACTTGAACCCCCACCCTCTATACGAGGACTAGCACCTCAAGCTAGCGCGTCTGCCTATTCCGCCACCCGGACGAGTGGTGCCGCCGGGGCCGATAGGGCCTCATGCCGCGACCGTGAACGATACACGCTCCGGGGCCGCTTGCCGAAATCAGCCTAGGGTGTGGCACATGAGCGAGGCGACCCGCGTCGACGGACCCGAGGACGAGGTCGTCCGGATCTGCCAGGAGCTGATCCGGATCGACACGAGCAACTTCGGGGACGGCTCAGGACCGGGGGAGCGCGAGGCGGCGGGCTATGTCGTCGGGCTGCTCCAGGAGGTCGGTCTCCACCCCGTGGTGTACGAGAGCGACCCGGGCCGCACGACGGTCGTCGTCCGCGTGCCGGGGGCGAACCCCGAACGGGCCGGGCTGTGCATCCACGGTCACCTCGACGTCGTGCCGGCCCGGGCCGAGGACTGGCAGGTCGACCCCTTCGCGGGCGAGGAGCGGGACGGCTGCGTCTGGGGACGCGGGGCCGTCGACATGAAGGACATGGTCGCGATGATGCTGGCAGCACTGCGCCACCTCGCCCGGACCGGGACGGTCCCGCCGCGCGACCTCGTGTTCGTCTTCTTCGCCGACGAGGAGGCCGGGGGGCTGCGGGGGTCCCACTTCATGGTGGAGCACCACCCAGAGGTGTTCGAGGGGGTCTCCCAAGCGATCAGCGAGGTCGGTGGGTTCAGCGTGACGCTGCCCGGCGCCGACGGCGGGAGCCGCCGTGCCTACCTGGTCCAGACCGCCGAGAAGGGCATCTGCTGGGCCCAGCTGGTGGCGGCCGGCCGGGCTGGGCATGGCTCGGTCCCCAACCCCGAGAACGCCATCGTGCGGCTCGCGGAGGCCATCTGCCGGGTCCAGGCTCACCAGTGGCCCCGGGAGTACATCCCCTCCGTGCGTGCCCTGCTCGACGGCGTCGCCGAGCTCACCGGGACGACCTACACCGACGACGACGTCGAGGCCGTGCTCGGCCATCTCGGAGGGTCCCAGGGGTTCGTGCGGGGGACCCTGCAGGACACCGCCAACCTGACGATGCTCGAGGCGGGCTACAAGCACAACGTCATCCCGCAGACCGCGACAGCCGCCGTCGACACGCGCTTCCTGCCCGGCCACGAGGAGTACGTGGTCGCCACCCTGCGAGAGCTGGCCGGCGCCGACGTCGAGGTGCGGGTCGTGCACCGGGACATCGCGCTCGACGTCCCCCTCGAGGGTCCCCTCGTCGACGCGATGCGCTCCGCCCTGCTCGCCGAGGACCCGGACGCGGCCGTCCTGCCCTACTGCCTCTCGGGAGGAACGGACAACAAGGCCCTCTCGCTGCTGGGCATCGTCGGGTACGGCTTCGCCCCGCTGCGGCTGCCGCCCGACCTCGACTTCGCGCCGATGTTCCACGGCGTCGACGAGCGGGTCCCGGTCGCGGCATTGCGGTTCGGCGCGCGGGTGCTCATGCGGCTCATCGAGACCTGCTGAGCCTCGAGACCGGGGCGCGGATGATCTTGCGCCGCAGCCAGGTGCGGGTCAGCCCGCCCATGTAGATCCGGGTGCGATGCAGCTCCCAGTGTCCGTACTCCGCGTGCTCGGCCAGCAGACGGCGGATGTCCCCCGGCGCGGTGTCGCGCCGGAAGGACAGGACTCGGTACTCGTACTCGACCATCACCTCCCATTGTGCGGCACGAGCCGATACGGTCATCGCATGAGCGCAGACCCGCGGGGAGCCTTGAACCAGCTCGTCGCCGCCTTCGAGCGACACCTGGAAGCCAGCTCGACCCGCCGCGGCGAGGACGACCCGGCGGTCATCGCGGCCTACGACGACCTCAGCGAGGCCTTCGAGGCCTACGATGCCGCGCTCTACGACGCCTACGCCGAGATGACCCCGCTCGTGGTCTACGGCGGCCCCGAGGACGACGACACCGACGATGACGACACCGACGACGAATGACGACACCGACGACGACACGGACGACGACGATGACGACACCGACGACGACACGGACGACGACGATGACGACACCGACGACGGGTCGGACGACTTCGACGGTGACGACGATGACGACGACGACGCGATCTACTCGGGCCTCGACGACGAGGAGTTCGAGGAGACCGAGCGCTCCTGAGCCCGGCTCACAGGTGGTCGGTCGAGACCTCGTCGAGGGCCTGGACGATCTCCGGCGGCACGGTCAGGTCCTCGGCCGCCAGCAGGGCACGCAGCTGCGCGGGTGTGCGCGGGCCCATGACGGCCGAGGCCACGGCCGGCCGGTCCCGCACCCAGGCGAGTGACAGCGCCGCGGGTGTGGTGCCCAGACCTCTGGCGCCGGTGAGCACCGCGTCGACGACGCCACGGGTGTGCGCACCGACGTGGACCCGGGCGAACCGGGACAGCTCATCGGTGGCCAGCCTGCTGTCCGCGGGCACCGCGTCCCGGTAGCGGCCTGCGAGCACTCCTCGACCCAGCGGCGAGGACGCCAGCAGCCCGAACCCCAGGGCCCGTCCGGCGTCGACGAGCTCCAGCTCACAGCGCCGCCACACCAGTGAGTACTCGGTCCCGACGCCGACGAGCGGCACGCCGGCCCGTTCCAGGAGCGACAGCGCCCGGACCGCCTGCCATCCGGTGTGGTCGGCGACGCCGACGTACCGCGCCCGACCGGACCGCACGGCCCACTCGAGGGCGCTGAGCGTCTCCGCGAGCGGGGTCTCGGGGTCCCAGGCATGGGTGAGCCACACGTCGACGTGGTCGGTGCCGAGCCGGGCCAGGGACGCGTCGAGCTGGCCCAGGAGGGCCCGGCGGGACGTGTCGACGACCCGGCCCGCGCCGGCCGCCCTGCCCACGGAACCCCGGATGCCGGCCCTGCTCACCACCACGACGTCCTCACGCGGCACCGAGCCGAGCAGGGCCCCGAGAATCTGCTCGCTCGCCCCGCCGGCATACCCGTACGCGGTGTCGACCAGGGTGCCCCCGGCGTCGAGGAAGGCGGTGAACAGGTCCTCGGCATCCTCCGGGCTGGTCCGGGTGCCCCAGGTCAGCGTCCCGAGACCCAGCCGGGAGACGAGCAGGCCGGAGGTGCCCAGGTGGCGCTGCTGCATGACCGCGACCCTATGACACCCGGCCCCCGGGGGGCCCGGCAACCCGGCGGGACCGCTACGGTGTCGCCCATGCGACTCGCAGTCAACCTCGGGTATGCCGGCATGGGCCTGGCCGAGGACCTCGTCTCCCTCGCCCAGGTGGCCGACGACCTCGGGTATGCCGCGGCCTGGGTCGCCGAGGCCTACGGCTCGGATGTCCCGACGGTCCTGGCATGGATCGGCGCCCAGACCACCAGGATCGGGCTGGGCGCCGCCGTCATGCAGATCCCGGCACGCACGCCCGCCATGACCGCCATGACCGCCGCGACCCTGGACGCTCTCTCCGGCGGCCGGGTCCACCTCGGCCTGGGAGTCTCCGGTCCGCAGGTGAGCGAGGGCTGGCACGGGGTGCGGTTCGCCGACCCTCTCGGGCGCACCCGCGAGTACGTCGACATCGTCCGCAAGGCACTGCGACGGCACATGGTGACCTACGACGGGCGGCACTTCACGCTGCCGCTGCCGGACGGGCCGGGCAAGCCGCTGTCGCTGACGCTGCACCCCGTGCGCCCCGAGATCCCCGTCTATCTCGCCGCGGTCGGGCCCAAGAACCTCGAGCTGGCCGGGGAGATCGCCGACGGCTGGCTCGCGATCTTCTTCTCACCGGAGCACTCCGGGCCGATGCTGGAGTCGGTCGCCGCGGGACGGCGGCGGGCCGGGAAGGGCACCGCGGACGACCCGATGGCGGGGTTCGAGATCGTCCCCACCGTTCCGGTGGTCCTCACCGACGACCTCGACGCGGCCCGCGCGGCCGTGAGCGGGTACGCCGCCCTGTACATCGGCGGGATGGGCTCGCGGGAGCAGAACTTCTACAACCGGCTCGCGGTGCGGATGGGGTTCGAGGCGGAGGCCAGCCGGATCCAGGACCTGTTCCTGGCCAAGCGGCACCGGGAGGCAGCGGCCGCCGTCCCGCTGGAGCTCATCGAGGCGACCTCCCTCATCGGCCCGCGGGAGCGGATCGCCGAGCGCCTCCCACGCTACGCCGCGGCCGGAGTGACGATGCTCGCGGTCTCGCCGTTCGCCGCCACACCGGTGGAGCGGGTGGAGACGCTGCGGGTCATGGCCCAGATCCTCGACGACACCGGCCTGGCCGGGTAAGACCGCCCGACTCGACAGGAGCCGTTCCGTGCCCGCAGCCGACCTCAGCTACCTCCAGGCCGTCATCCTCGGCGTCGTCGAGGGCCTCACCGAGTTCCTCCCCGTCTCCTCGACGGGTCACCTGACGATCACCGAGAAGATCATGGGACTGCCCATCGACGCCCCGGCGATCACGGCATACACGGCGATCATCCAGATCGGCGCCATCATCGCGACCTTCGTCTACTTCGCCCGCCAGATCGCCCGGCTCGCCGTCGCCTGGTTCCGCGGACTGGGCTCAGCGCCGGCGCGACAGGTCCACGACTACCGGCTGGCCTGGGCCGTCATCGTCGGCTCCATCCCGGTCGGCGTCGCCGGCTTCGTCTTCAAGGACCTCATCGAGAACCAGCTGCGCAGCCTATGGGTCGTCGCGGGTGCCCTCATCGTGTGGAGCCTGGTGATCTGGTGGGCCGAGGGCCGGCACGACGACCTGGAGAGGCTGGGGGTGCAGCGCGGGGAGGGCCAGGTCGGCATCGTCGACGGGCTCTACATCGGCCTCGTCCAGTGCTTCTCCCTGATCCCCGGGGTGTCCCGGTCCGGCGCCACCATCTCGGCCGGGTTGGCGCGCGGGATCGACCGGGTGAGCGCCACCGAGCTGTCGTTCTTCCTGGCCATCCCGGCCCTGACGGCGGCCGGGTTGTTCGAGGCGGCGAAGAGCGCCTCGGACATCAAGGCGCTCGGGGTGGGCCAAATGCTGCTGGGCATCGTCGTCGCGTTCGTCGTCGCGTACGCCTCGATCGCCTGGCTGCTGCGGTTCGTGCAGACCAACTCGCTGCGGACCTTCGTCTGGTACCGCATCCTGCTCGGTGCCGCGCTGGTCGTCGCGCTCGGGATGACCTGGCTGGCCCCGCGCTGAGCGCCGAGCGGGTGACCCGCCGGCACGGCGGGCCGGCTCAGAGCCAACCCGAGCGCTTGAAGCCCCGGTAGAGGCTCGCACAGGCGACCGCCATGACGGCGATGACGAGGGGGTAGCCGAAGGTCCAGCCGAGCTCGGGCATGTGCGTGAAGTTCATCCCGTAGATGCCGGCGATCATCGTGGGTACGGCGGCGATCGCCACCCACGCCGAGATCTTGCGCATGTCCTCGTTCTGCTGCACCGAGATCCGCGCGAGATGGGCCCCGAGGATGTCGGTCAGCAGGCGGTCGTAGCTCTCGACGTGGTCGATGACCCCCTGGAGGTGGTCGCCGACATCGCGGAACAGCAGCTGGAGCTCGGGGTCCCGCACCGGGGAGCCCTGGTGGTGGAAGAGCATCTGGACCGGCTCGAAGAGCGGGACCACGGCACGGCGGAACTCGAGCACCTCGCGCTTGAGCCGGTAGATGCCGGACGTGTCGACGTCGGACCCGCCGAACACCTCCGTCTCGATCTCCTCGAGGTCGTTGGCCACCTCGACGTCGATGGAGCGGTAGGTGTCGACCACGCTGTCGACGATGCCGTGCAGGGCCGCCATCGGCCCGAGGGACAGCAGGGCCGGGTCGGTCTCCAGGCGCTGCCGGATCCCGGCCAGCGGGCTGGCGTCGCCCCGGCGCACCGTCACCAGGAACGAGTCGCCGACGAAGGCCATGACCTCCCCGGTCTCGATGTCGGAGGTCGCCTCGATGTAGTGCAGCGTCTTGAGCACCACGAACAGCGAGTCGTCGTAGCGCTCGATCTTGGCGCGTTGGCGCCCCTTGACGGCGTCCTCGACGGCGAGCGCGTGCAGCTGCAGGTCCCCGTTGACCTGGTCGAACTCCTCGGTCGTCGGGTCCTTCAGGCCGATCCACAAGAAGGCACCCGGGTCGGGGTCCTTGCGCAGCCGCGCCAGCTCGTCGCTGAGCTCGCCGCAGGGACGGCGGCGTCCGTCTCGGTAGAGCGCCTGGTCGATGATCATCCCGCCATTGTGTCCGGCCGCCGGACCGGGATCGCGCAGGGCGGGCCTAGAGTGCTGCCGTGGCGACGACGGTTCTGGTCCGGCACGGGCACTCGACGGGCAACGCCGACGGCATCCTCGCCGGGTGGATGCCGGGAGTGCCGCTCACCGAGCGCGGGCTGGAGCAGGTGCGGGCCGTGGCGTCCCGGCTCGCCGAGGTGCCGCTCGTACGGGTGGTGTCCAGCCCTCTGCTGCGCTGCGTCGAGACGGCCGAGGTCCTCGCGTCCGGGCGACCAGGTATCGACGTGGTCCTCGACGACGACCTCGGCGAGTGCCACTACGGCGGGTGGACCGGGCGAGCCCTCGCCGAGCTGGCGTCCGACCCCCTGTGGCGGGTCGTCCAGGACCATGCCGGGCGCGCCCGGTTCCCCGACTCCGAGACGTATGCCGCCGAAAGCCTCGCGCAGATGGCGCATCGGGTGCTCCAGGCCGTCCGGCGGCACGACGCCGAGGTGGAGGCCGGGCACGGGACCGGGGCGGTGTGGGTGGTCGTGACCCACGGTGACCCCATCAAGGCCGTCCTCGCGGACGCGGCCGGCGCCCACCTCGACCACTTCCAGCGCCTCCAGGCAGCGCCCGCGTCGGTCAGCGTCGTCCGCTACACCGAGCGCCGCCCGTTCCTCGTGGCGAGCAACACCTCCGGCGAAGGGGTCGCCGACCTGGTGGCGCCGGCGACGACGGTCCCCGCCGACGGGGACTCGATGGTCGGTGGCGGGCCGGGTTAGGGTCGGACGGTGACCCTCGCCGAGTTCGACCCCCCCGAGCGCTTCGTCGCCGGCACCGTCGGCCCGCCCGGTCAGCGGACCTTCTTCCTCCAGGCGCGCGGTGGTGGCCGGCTGGTGTCGCTGTCGGTCGAGAAGGTGCAGGTCAGCGTCCTCGCGGAGCGGGTCGCCGAGCTCCTCGACAGCGTGTCGGGCATCGCACAGACCCAGACCGCGCCGGACAACGACCCCCTCGACACCCCCATCGAGGACTCCTTCCGGGTCACGACGATGGCCCTGTCGTGGGACGCCGAGCGCGAGGTCGTCGTGCTGGAGTGCCACGACCGCGACCTCGACGAGGAGGACGCCGAGCGCGACGAGGCCGCGGTCGCGGTGCCCGAGGGGGAGGCCCAGACGGTACGGGTCGTCCTCGGCCCCGACGTCGCCCGGGAGTTCGCCCGGCGGTGCGCGGCGGTCGTGGCCGCCGGCCGCCCGCCGTGTCCCTTCTGCGGGCAGCCCCTGGACCCCGACGGCCACATCTGCCCCCGTGCCAACGGCTACCGACGCTGAGACCGAGGCCGTGCTCGCCCGCGGCGAGCTCACCCCCGTCGCCCGGATCACCGACTCCTCCAACGGCGCCCTGCTCTGCGAGGTCTCCGGCCGGGCCAGCCTGCTGGCGATCTACAAGCCGGTCAGCACCGAGCGGCCGCTGTGGGACTTCCCCGACGGCACACTGGCGGGCCGGGAGCGGGCGGCATACCTGTTGAGCGCCCGCGGCGGGTTCGGCGTCATCCCCCCCACCGTGCTGCGGGACGGCCCCCTCGGCATCGGGGCGGTACAGCAGTGGGTCGGCAACCCGAGCGTGGAGCCCGAGCTCGTCGTGGCCATCACCCCGCTGGCGGACGTGCTCCCCGGGTGGCGGGTGGTGGTCCGCGGAGAGGGCCGGCGGGGCGAGCGACTGGTGGTCTCGCACGCCGACGAGGACGCGGTACGCAGCACCGCCGTCCTCGATGCGCTGATCAACAACTCCGACCGCAAGGGGGGGCACCTCGTGCGGGAGGGGTCGGGCGTGCGCGGCTTCGACCACGGCGTGAGCCTCGGCGTCGAGCCGAAGCTGCGCACGGTGCTGTGGGGCTGGGCGGGGGAGCCGCTGCCCGAGGCCGACCTGGCCCGGCTGTCCCGGGTGGCCGAGGTGCTCGACCGGCCGGGGCCCGTCCTCGACGAGCTCTCGGGCCTGCTCACCGCAGACGAGCTGCATGCGTTGCGGTCCCGGACCGCCCGCCTGCTGTCCACCGGCCGGCACCCGGTCCCGAGGTCCGGATGGCCGGCGATCCCGTGGCCGGCCATGTGACCGCTGGGACATAGGCTTCACCCGTGATCTCGTGGCCCATGCCGTCCATCCCCGCGCTGCCCGGCCACGGAGCGCCGTTGCGGATGCACGACAGCAGCACCGGTGAGGTGCACCCGGTCACGCCCGGACCCACCGCCCGGATGTACGTGTGCGGTGTGACGCCCTACGACGCGACCCATCTCGGGCATGCGGCGACCTACGTGACCTTCGACCTCGTCGGCCGGGCGCTGCGCGACGCCGGGCACGGCGTGACCTACGTCCAGAACGTCACCGACGTCGACGACCCGCTGCTGGAACGGGCCGACCGCGACGGGGTCGACTGGCGTGACCTCGCCGAGCAGGGCGTGGCGCTGTTCCGCGAGGACATGACCGCGCTGGGGGTGATCCCGCCCGACCACTACTCCGGCGTCGTCGAGTCCGTCGACCTCATCGTCGACGCCGTCCGCCGGCTGCTGAGCTCCGGTGCGGCATACCGCCTCCCGGTCCTCGACGGGCCGGGCGAGGACGTCTACTTCGACCTGTCGACCGAGCCGGGGTTCGGGGCCGTGGCATCGTGGCCCCGGGACCGGATGCTGGCCATGTCCGCCGAGCGGGGCGGCGACCCGGGGCGCCCGGGCAAACGCGACCCGCTCGACCCGCTGCTGTGGCGGGCGGCGCGCCCGGGGGAGCCCTCCTGGCCCGCCGACGGGCTGGGGGACGGCCGGCCGGGCTGGCACATCGAGTGCACCGTCATCTCCGTCACCCACCTGGGGATGGCGATGGACATCAAGGGCGGCGGCTCGGACCTGCTCTTCCCGCACCATGAGATGAGCGCGGTCCAGGCCAACGCGCTGACCGGGGAGCCGGTGTTCTCCCGGCTGTTCGCCCATCAGGGGATGGTCGGGTACGCGGGCGAGAAGATGAGCAAGTCCCGCGGCAACCTCGTCCTGGTGTCCGCCCTGCGGTCCGAGGGGGTGGACCCGATGGCGATCCGGCTCGTCCTGCTCGACCATCACTACCGGGAGGACTGGGAGTACCGGCCCGCCATGCTGACCGCGGCCCAGGAACGGCTCGCGGCATGGCGGTCGGCGCTGTCCACCACGACCGGCCCCCCGGCCGATGCCACCCTGGCAGCGATGCGGGCGGCTCTCGCTGACGACGTCGACGCGCCCGCGGCCCTCCGGGCGGTGGACGGCTGGGCCAGGGAGGCGGCCACCGGTGGAGGTGACGACCCGAGCGGGCCCGGGCTGGTCGCTCGCGCCGTCGACGCCCTGCTCGGCGTCCGGCTCTGAGGCCGGACCGCGGCTCTGAGGCCGGACCGCGGGGTGGACCACTCCGATCAGGAGTCGGTGCCCTCGACGCCGCGGCGGCGCAGGTAGCGCTCGAACTCCTTGGCGATGGCGTCACCGCTCGCCTCGGGCAGCTCCGCGGTGTCCTGGGCCTCCTCGAGGGACTCGACGTACTCGGCCACGTCGCTGTCGCCCGCCGCCAGCTCGTTGACCCCGCGCTCCCAGGCGCGGGCGTCGTCGTCGAGGTCCTGGTGCTCGATCGGGCCGTCGAGCAGGGACTCGAGCCGCGACACCAGGGCGAGGGTGGCCTTGGGGGAGGGTGAGTGGCCGGCGTAGTGCGGGACGGCAGCCCAGCACGAGATGGAGGCCAGCCCGACCTGGGACGCCGCATCGGCGAGAACCCCGACGATCCCGGTCGGGCCCTCATAGGTGCTCGACTCCAGTCCGTAGCTCTCCCGGGTCCTCGGGTCGTCCGAGGTGGCGGTGACCGGGATGGGCCGGGTGTGGGCGACGTCGGCCATGAGGGCGCCCAAGGTGTAGACCTCGGTCACGCCGGCAGCGTCGGCGAGCTCCATCAGCTCGATGGCGAACGCCCGCCAGCGGAACGAGGGCTCGATGCCCTGGATGAGGATGACGTCCCGCCCGAGAGACGTCCCGGTTGCCACGAGCACCCGGGTGGTGCGCCAGCTGATCCGCCGCCCAGGACCCTCCTGCACGACCCGGGGCCGGTTGACCTGGAAGTCGTAGTACTCCTCGGGGTCCATCGCCGCGACCGCCTCGGCGTCCCAGACCATCGCCAGGTGCTCGATGACGGCACTGGCGGCCTCCCCGGCGTCGTTCCAGCCCTCGAACGCCGCGATCAACACCGGGTTGTTCAGCTCAGGCAGGTCCTCGAGCTCGATCACGGTGCCTCCTCCGGGTCCGAGGTCCACACTACGCAACCCGGCCGAGGCCTCCGGCCACCGCTCCGTAGACTCGCCGCATGACGCTGCCCGCCGCGGTCCTGTGGGACATGGACGGCACCCTCGTCGACACCGAGCCCTACTGGATCGCCGCGGAGCACGAGATCGTCGAGGGCGCCGGGGGCACCTGGAGCCAGGAGTACGCCCACCAGCTCGTCGGCAACGAGCTCATGGTCTCGGCCCGGTTCATCCGCGAGCACTCGCCGGTGACCTGGGAGCCGGAGCGGATCATCGACGAGCTGCTGGCCCGGGTCGTGGCCCGGGTGCAGCGGCTGGTGCCGTGGCGCCCGGGCGCCCGGGAGCTCCTCGAGGCGCTGGTCGCGGCCGGGGTGCCCTGCGCCCTGGTCACGATGTCATGGCGCTCCCTGGCCGATGCCGTCGTCGCGGCCCTGCCCGACGGGCTGTTCACGGCCGTGGTGACCGGGGACGAGGTGGGTCACGGCAAGCCGCATCCCGAGCCCTACCTCGCCGCGGCCGCGGAGCTCGGGGTCGAGGCGGCTCGGTGCGTCGCGATAGAGGACTCCCTCACCGGGGTCCGCTCGGCCGTGGCGGCCGGGGTGCCGACCATCGCCGTGCCGCACATCGTGTCCGTCCCCCCGGTGAGCGGGGCGGTGCAGGTGGCGACCCTGCTGGGGCTCACCCCCGAGCGGCTCGGCGAGCTGGCCGGCCTACCGGAGCTCACCGGGTCCTGAACCGGTCGCCCGCGGCGGGTCGCCATCCGCGCCGGCGGGTGCCGCGCTCACTCGTCGTCCACCTGCGCCGACCCGGACGCGGACGGGTCGAGGGCCAGTGCCGCGGCGTCGACCGGCAGTGGGGGCGGGGTGCCACCCCACTGCGGGCAGAGATGCCGGAAGTCGCACCAGTCGCAGAGCCGGGACGCGCGTGGGCGCCAGTCGCCGCTCTCGGCGGCCCGGGTGATGGCTTCCCAGACGGCCTTGACGTTGCGCTCGAGGGCTCGCAGGTCGGCCTCGTCGGGGACGTAGCGGACGATCTCGCCGTCGCCGAGATAGACGAGCTGCAGCATCCGTGGGATCTCGCCGCGCGAGCGCCACAGCACCAGCGCGTAGAACTTCATCTGGAACAGCGCCTTGCCCTCGAAGCTCTCCCGGGGGGCGCGCCCGGTCTTGTAGTCGACGACCCGCATCGCGCCGTCGGGAGCGACGTCGAGCCGGTCGACGTAGCCGCGCAGGGTGAGGCCGTCGACGTCGGTCTCGACGTAGAGCTCGCGCTCGGCGGGCTCGAGCCGGGTGGGGTCCTCGAGCTGGAACCAACGGCCGAGGAGGGTCCCGGCGTCGGCGAACCACGACCGCTCGTCCAGGCCGTCGGTCTCGGCGACCATCGTCGCGAGCTCCGGTCGGGCGGCCACCAGGGCCTCCCAGCGGGGGCCGAGCAGCGCGACGGCCGCCTCCGGGGTGCGCTCGGCCGCCGGCAGCTCGAAGAGGTGCTCGAGGACGGCGTGGACGAGGGTGCCGCGGGCGGCGGCCGGCGACGGCGGGGCCTGAAGCTTGTCCACGGTGCGGAACCGGTAGAGCAGCGGGCACTGCTTGAAGTCGGCCGCACGGCTCGGGGACAGCGCTGGGACCATGTCGGACACCGTATGCCGCCGGACCGACAGCCCCGCGCACGACCACCCCGACCGCGGGCCATCAGGTCCTCGCGCAGCCGCCGGCGCGGCGTGGGAGCCGGCCCACCACCTGGCGGCGCCGCGATCAGGCCTCGGGGTCGTAGCCGAGGTTGGGCGCCAGCCAGCGTTCTGCCTCGGCGAGGGTCCAGCCCTTGCGCGCCGCATAGTCCTCGACCTGGTCGCGCCCCAGCCGGCCGACCACGAAGTACTGGCTCCGGGGGTGCCCGATGTACCACCCGGACACCGACGCCCCCGGCCACATCGCCATCGACTCGGTGAGCCGGATGCCCGTCTGCTCCTCGACGCGCAGCAGCCGGAACAGGGTCTCCTTCTCGGTGTGGTCCGGGCAGGCCGGGTACCCGGGGGCCGGGCGGATCCCGGCATACCGTTCGGCGATGAGCTCGTCGCCCGACATCCGCTCGTCGGCGGCGTACCCCCACAGCTCGCGCCGGACCCGCTCGTGCAGGCGCTCGGCGAAGGCCTCGGCGAGGCGGTCGGCGAGGGACTCCAGCAGGATCGCCGAGTAGTCGTCGAGCTCGGCCTTGAGCGCGGTGAGCCGCTCGTGGATGCCGTGTCCCGAGGTGACGGCGAACGCCCCGAGGTAGTCCCTGACCCCGCTTCCCCTGGGGGCGACGTAGTCCGAGAGGCACCGGTTGGGAACCCCCTCGCGGTGCTGCCCCTGCTGGCGCAGTCCGTGCACCGTCGTCAGGACGGTCGTGCGGGCCTCGTCGGCGTACACCTCGATGTCGTCGCCGACCGATGCGGCCGGGAACAGCCCGACGACGCCCTTGGCGGTGAGCCAGCCCTCCTCGTCGATCCGGTCGAGCATGGTCTCCGCGTCGTCGAGCAGCTTCCGCGCCGCGTCGCCGGTCGCCGGGTTGGCGAGGACGTCGGGGTAGCGGCCCTTGATCTCCCAGGTGGTGAAGAACGGCGTCCAGTCGATGTACTCGCGCAGCTCGGCCAGCGGGTAGTCCTGCCACGTCCGGGTGAACTGGGTCGCCGCACGGTGCCAGTGGTCGTCCGGCGGGCCGGTCCACACGTCGGCCGCCTGCTGCGCCAGCAGGTGGGGGCGCATCGGCCGGTAGGTCGCCCAGTCGGTGGCCGGGGCGCTCGCCCGGGCGTCCTCGATGGTCGCCAGCGGCCGCTCGGTGCCCTTGGCCGCATGCCGGGCGCGGATGGAGTCGTAGTCGGCCCGGATGCCGGCGAGCAGGCCCTCGCGCTGCCCCTTGGACAGCAGCTGGCTCGCGACCGGGACGGAGCGGGAGGCGTCCTTGACCCAGATGACCGGCCCGGAGTACTGCCCGTCGATCTTGACCGCCGTGTGCGCCCGCGACGTCGTGGCGCCCCCGATGAGCAGCGGGATGTCGAAACCCTGGCGCTCCATCTCGGCGGCCACCCGGACCATCTCGTCCAGTGAGGGGGTGATGAGCCCGGACAGGCCGATGATGTCGGCCTTCTTCTCGCGCGCGGTATCCAGGATCTTCTGCGCCGGCACCATCACCCCGAGGTCGATGACGTCGTAGTTGTTGCACTGGAGGACCACGCCGACGATGTTCTTGCCGATGTCGTGGACGTCGCCCTTGACGGTCGCGGTGACGATCAGGCCCTTGGTCTGGGGAGCGGTGTCGGTGCCGGCGGCCGCCAGGGCGTTCGCCTCCTCGATGAACGGCACCAGGTGGGCGACGGCCTTCTTCATCACCCGTGCCGACTTCACGACCTGAGGGAGGAACATCTTGCCCTCGCCGAACAGGTCCCCGACGACGTTCATGCCGTCCATGAGCGGGCCCTCGATGACCTCGATCGGCTCACCGCCCGACTCGGCGATCTCCGCCCGCAGCTCCTCGGTGTCCTCGACGACGAAGTCGTCGACCCCCTTGACGAGGGCATGGGTGATCCGCTCCCGCAACGGCAGCGACCGCCACTGCTCGAGGGTCGGCGAGACCTCCGCCGGGCCGGTGTTGAACCGCTCGGCGATCTCGAGCAGCCGTTCGGTGGAGTCGGGGCGGCGGTTGAGGACGACGTCCTCGATCCGCTCGCGCAGCTCGGGGTCGATCTCGTCGTAGACGACGAGGGCCCCGGCGTTGACGATGCCCATGTCCATCCCCGCCCGGATGGCGTGGTAGAGGAAGACCGCGTGGATCGCCTCGCGGACGGGGTTGTTGCCGCGGAAGCTGAACGAGACGTTGGACACCCCGCCGGAGACGAGGGCGCCGGGGAGGTTGTCCTTGATCCAGCGGGTCGCCTGGATGAAGTCCGTGCCGTATGCCGCGTGCTCCTCGATGCCCGTCGCCACGGCGAACACGTTGGGGTCGATGATGATGTCCTCGGCCGGGAAGCCCACCTCGTCGACGAGCAGGTCGTAGGCGCGCTTGGCCACCACCGTCCGGCGCTCGAGCGAGTCCGCCTGGCCGTCCTCGTCGAAGGACATGACGACGACGGCGGCGCCGTACTTGCGGCACAGCCGGGCGTGCTCGAGGAAGGGCTCGACGCCCTCCTTCATCGAGATCGAGTTGACGATGCACTTGCCCTGGGCCGACTTCAGCCCGGCCTCGATCACCTCCCACTTGCTGGAGTCGATCATCAGCGGGACCCGGCAGATGTCGGGCTCGCTGGAGACCAGCCGGACGAACCGCTGCATGGCGGCGACCCCGTCGATCATCCCCTCGTCCATGTTGATGTCGATGACCTGGGCGCCGGCCTCCACCTGCTGGCGGGCCACGGACAGGGCCGCCGGGTAGTCCTCGGCGGTGATGAGCTTGCGGAAGCGGGCCGACCCGGTGATGTTGGTCCGCTCGCCGACGTTGACGAACAGGGAGTCGTCGGTGACCACGAGGGGCTCCAGACCGGCGAGGCGCAGCGCCGGCGGCGACGGCTCCGGGCGGCGCGGCGACCCGGCGGCGGCCGCCGCCGCGATCGCCGCGATGTGCTCGGGGGTGGTTCCGCAGCAGCCGCCGATGACGTTGACCAGTCCGCTGCGGGCGAACTCGCCGACCACGCCGGCCATGTGCTCGGCCGTCTCGTCGTACTCGCCGAAGGCGTTCGGCAGCCCCGCGTTGGGGTGCGCGGTGACGAAGCAGTCGGCCAGGCGCGACAGCTCGGCGAGGTAGGGGCGGAGCTCCTCGGCGCCGAGGGCGCAGTTGAGTCCGACCGCGAGCGGGCGGGCGTGCCGGATGGAGTTCCAGAATGCCTCGGTCACCTGGCCCGACAGCGTGCGCCCGGAGGCGTCCGTGATGGTCCCGGAGATCATCACGGGCCAGCGCCGGCCGCATTCCTCGAAGAGGGTCTCGACGGCGAAGATCGCGGCCTTGGCGTTGAGGGTGTCGAAGATCGTCTCGACGAGCAGCACGTCGGCGCCACCGTCGACCAGGCCCTTGGCCTGCTCGTGGTAGGCCGCGGCGAGCTCGTCGAACCCGACGTTGCGGGCCCCGGGGTCGTTGACGTCCGGGGAGATGGAGGCCGTGCGGTTCGTCGGGCCCAGGGCGCCGACGACCCAGCGGGGGCGGTCGGGGGTGGCCGCCTGCATGGCGTCGCACTCCCGGCGGGCCAGCGACGCGGCGGCCACGTTCATCTCGTAGGCCAGCTCGGACATGTCGTAGTCCGCCAGCGAGATCGCCTGGGCGTTGAAGGTGTTCGTCTCGACGAGGTCGGCCCCGGCCTCGAGGTAGGCCCGGTGGATCCGTCCGACGACCTCCGGCCGGGTGAGGCTGAGCAGGTCGTTGTTGCCGCGCAGGTCGCTCGGCCAGTCCGCGAACCGCGCCCCGCGGAAGTCGGCCTCGGACAGGCCCTCCCGCTGGATGAGCGTGCCCATCGCACCGTCCAGGACCAGGACCCGGCGGCGCATCGCGTCGCTGAGGGCCTCGGTGGCGTCGGGTCGGTGGGCGGGTGCGGGGGTCGGGTCGGTCACGTCAGTCCTCGGTGGGTCGGGAGGGCGTGCGGCGGACGGGCCGCCCACCGGTGCAGGGGTCAAGTATGCCGCCGGGGGCCGGACCGGTGCACAGGCCGGACACACCCGGCTCGCGTAGGGTCCTCGCATGAGCCAGGCCCCGTCGAGCGCCGCGCCCGCGGCCCGGTCGGGGCCGGGGATGGTCCTCGCCCGGGTCGGCGGGGTCCCGATCCACATCGGGGCGAGCTGGCTCGTCATGGCGGCCGCCGTCATCGTCATCGTCGGCGGCGCCAACTCGGGCCTGGGCGCCGGCGGCTATCTCGTCGGCGCCGTCTACGCGGTCGGCCTGCTCGTGGCGGTCCTCGTCCACGAGGGGGCGCACGCGGTGGCGGCCCGTGCCTTCGGCATCGAGGTGCACCGCATCGTCGCCGACCTGTGGGGCGGCCACACCGCCTACGACGGACGTCTGTCGAGCCCGGGCCGCTCGGCCGTCATCTCGGTGGCGGGACCGGTGGCCAACCTCCTGCTCGCCGCCCTCGCCCGCCTGGCCGGCGCGGGGATGCCGGGCGGGACCGCGGCGTACCTGGTCAGCGGGTTCTCGCTGGTGAACCTGCTGCTGGCGGCCTTCAACCTGCTGCCCGGCCTGCCTCTCGACGGCGGGCAGATCGTCGACGCCGCCGTATGGGGGCTGACCGGGAAGCGCGAGCTGGGCCTCATCGCGGGCGGCTGGAGCGGGCGTGTCGTCACCATCCTGGTCGCCGGCTACTTCCTGGTCCTGCCCTACCTCGCCGGCGGGCGGCCGGCGGCGTCCTCCCTGCTCTGGACCCTCGTCATCGGCGCCTTCATGTGGCAGGGCGCGACCAACGCGATCCGGGTGGGGCGGGCCCGCCGGATGCTGGCCGGGGTGCGGGTCCGGGACGTCCTCCAGCCGGTCGTCGTCGTGGACCAGGGGACCCCCCTCGGCACGCTCAGCGGCATGCCCGGGATCCCGGTGAGCCTCGACGAGACGGGCCAGCCCACCCTGGTCACCTCCCAGCTGGGGCCGGGCCCCGGTCCCGGCCCGCAGGACCCGGTGGGCTCCATCATGACCCGGGTGCCCGCGCAGAGCGTCGTCGAGGCGGCGCCCGACGACGACGTGACGGACCTGGTCAACGCGATCCAGAGCACCGGGGTCGGGGTGGTCGTGGTGACCCGCGGCGGCGCGGCATACGGGCTGGCGACCGGCGAGGCCATCAACGCGGCCCTGCGCGGGCTCTAGACTCACCGGCCATGACAGCCACCGGTGCCGACCGACGGCGCGGGCCGTTCCACGAGGGCGAGCGCGTCCAGCTCACCGACCCCAAGGGAAGGCTGCACACCATCACGCTCGGGGCGGGCAAGGAGTTCCACACCCACCGGGGCCACATCCGTCACGACGAGCTCATCGGCGCCCCGGACGGGTCGACCGTCACCAACACCGCGGGCATCGAGTACCTGGTCCTGCGACCCCTGCTGTCCGACTACGTCATGTCGATGCCCCGCGGGGCCGCCGTGGTCTACCCCAAGGACTCGGGCCAGATCGTCATGATGGCCGACGTCTTCCCGGGTGCGGTCGTCGTCGAGGCGGGCGTCGGGTCCGGCGCCTTGTCGATGTCGCTCCTGCGGGCTGTCGGCGAGGACGGACGCCTGCACTCCTTCGAGCGCCGCGAGGACTTCGCCGACATCGCGCGCGCCAACGCGCGTGCCTTCTTCGGCAGCGACCATCCGGCGTGGACCGTGACGGTCGGCGACCTCGTCGAGGCCCTGCCCCAGCAGGTCCCCGACGGCACGGTGGACCGGGTCGTCCTCGACATGCTCGCGCCCTGGGAGTGCCTCGACGTCGTCGCGGGGGCGCTGGCCCCCGGGGGGGTGCTCATCTGCTACGTCGCCACGACCACCCAGCTGTCCCGGGTCGCCGAGGGGATGCGGGACCACGGGACGTTCACCGAGCCCCAGGCCTGGGAGTCCATCGTGCGCGGATGGCACCTCGAGGGCCTCGCCGTGCGGCCCGAGCACCGGATGCACGGGCACACCGGGTTCCTCGTCACGACCCGGCGGCTCGCCGACGGGGTGGCGCCGCCGCTGCGCAAGCGGCGCCCAGGCCGGGGGTACGAGGCCGAGCCGGGCGCAGAGGGGACCTGGAGCCATGAGGCACTGGGGGAGCGGGTGCCGTCCGAGAAACGGGTCCGTCGGGTACGGCGCTCCATCACCGAACCTGCGGGCGCCGACCAGGTTCCCGGGTTAGGGTCGACCTAAGGCCACCCTCAGCTGTGGCCGCCCGTCGATCCGAGGAGCCACCATGAGCGACATGGAGCGCCCAGCGGAGACCACCGCCGGTGAGCCCGGCGCCGAACGAGAGCGCCTCGAGGCCGAGCGCGCCCGTCTCGAGCAGGAGATCTCCGCCCTGCGCCAGCGGGGGGCCGCGAGCCCGGCCCAGGTCCGCGAGCTGGAGCGGACGCTCATCCAGCTCCGGTCGCAGATCTCGACCGTCTCGGCCCACAACGAGCGGCTCGTGCGGACCCTCAAGGAGGCGCGCGAGCAGATCATCACCCTCAAGGCCGAGGTGGACCGGCTCGGCCAGCCCCCCGCGGCATACGGCGTCGTCATCGAGGCCTTCGAGGACGGCACCGTCGACGTGCTGTCCGGCGGGCGCAAGATGCACGTCGCCGTGAGCCCCGCCGTCGAGGACGGCGACCTCGTCCTCGGCCGGGAGGTCATGCTCAACGAGGCGATGAACGTCGTCGCCGCGCATGGCTACGAGCGCACCGGGGAGGTCGTGCTGATCAAGGAGCTGCTCGGCGAGGACCGTGTCCTCGTCGTGGCGCACGCCGACGAGGAGCGGGTATGCCGGGTCGCCGCCTCGCTGCACGGCGAGCGGCTGCGGATCGGCGACGCCCTGATGCTGGAGTCGCGCAGCGGGTTCGTCTACGAGCTCATCCCCAAGGCCGAGGTGGCCGACCTCGTCCTCGAGGAGGTCCCCGACATCGACTACCAGGACATCGGCGGGCTGTCCGGCCAGATCGAGGCCATCCGGGACGCCGTCGAGCTGCCCTACCTGCATCCGGACCTCTACACCGAGCACCGGCTCAAGCCGCCCAAGGGCGTCCTGCTCTACGGTCCGCCCGGCTGCGGCAAGACGATGATCGCCAAGGCCGTCGCCGCCTCGCTGTCGCGCAAGATCGCCGAGAAGGAGGGCCGGCCGGCCGGGAAGAGCTACTTCCTCAACATCAAGGGCCCCGAGCTGCTCAACAAGTACGTCGGTGAGACCGAGCGGCACATCCGGCTCATCTTCCAGCGGGCCCGCGAGAAGTCCAGCGAGGGGTTCCCCGTCGTCGTCTTCTTCGACGAGATGGACAGCCTGTTCCGTACCCGGGGGTCCGGGGTCTCCTCCGACGTCGAGACGACCATCGTGCCGCAGCTGCTGTCGGAGATCGACGGCGTCGAGGGGCTGGAGAACGTCATCGTCATCGGTGCCAGCAACCGCGAGGACATGATCGACCCGGCGATCCTGCGGCCGGGACGGCTCGACGTGAAGATCAAGATCGAGCGGCCGGACGCCGAGAGTGCGACCGACATCTTCAGCAAGTACCTCACCCCCGACCTGCCACTGCACGCCGACGACCTGGAGGTCAACGGCGGATCGCCGGAGGCCACGGTCGTGGCGATGATCGAGGCGGTCGTCACGCGGATGTACTCCGAGGAGGAGGAGAACCAGTTCCTCGAGGTGACCTACGCCGGCGGCGACAAGGAGATCCTCTACTTCAAGGACTTCAACTCCGGGGCGATGATCCAGAACATCGTCGACCGCGCGAAGAAGATGGCGATCAAGGACCTGCTGACCACCGGTCAGAAGGGCCTGCGCGTCGACCACCTCCTGCAGAGCTGCCTCGACGAGTTCAAGGAGAACGAGGACCTGCCCAACACGACCAACCCCGACGACTGGGCGCGGATCTCGGGGAAGAAGGGCGAGCGGATCGTCTACATCCGCACGCTCATCAAGACCAAGGAGGGCTCCGAGCCCGGGCGTTCCATCAGCACGGTGGCCAACACCGGCCAGTACCTCTGACCCCGGGGCGGCCGGGAGGTCGGAGCCTCAGCCGAGCAGGCGGCCGATGAGCCGCCAGCCCAGCAGGAGCACCGCCAGCACCGTCGTGGCGACGGCGACGAAGGAGAGCGCGGTCCCCGCACCGGTGGCGACCCGCAGCAGCATGCCCACGACGACGGTGGCCCCGACGACCACCGCACCGAAGGTCAGCGAGCGTGGCGGCGCGGACAGCGCCAGCGAGGCGGCCAGCCAGCCGGCGAGGGCTCCGGTGAGGAAGGGCCAGGCCGTCTGGGCCACCCCGCCGACCGTGAGGCCCTCGGCATGGCTGCGCCGGCCCACGGCCGAGAAGACGATGACGAGGACGGCGTCGAGCACGGCGGCGACGAGGGAGCTCACGACGTGACCCTACGGCCGGGACCCGACACCGGAGGCGAGGTCGGCGCGGGCCGCCGCGAGGTCGGCGCGGGCCGCCGCGAGGTCGGCGCGGGCGCAGCCGGGGGAGGCCACCGGCCCGGTCCTGGCCGGTCCCGACCGGTCAGGACCCCGGCCTGTCGAAGAGCGAGCGCTGGGGCGGGGCATGGGTTGGGTCGACCCCGTCGAACAGGCTGCTGACCGACTTGCCGGCGTGGATGCGCTTGATGGCCTCGGCGAACAGCCCCGAGACCGAGCGCACCTGGAGCTGGGTCCACCCGCTGGGGGCCGGGACGGTGTCCGTCGTCACGACCTGGGAGATCATCGGGTGGTGCCGTAGCCGTCCCACGGCGGGACCCGCGAACAGTCCGTGGGTGCAGGCGACGGCGGCCTCGGTGCATCCGGCGTCCTTCAGCCGGTCCAGCAGCTCGACGATCGACCCGCCGGTGGCGATCTCGTCGTCGAGGATGATCGCGCGCCTGCCCTCGACGTCGCCGACGATCGAGTCGATGACGACGCGGTCGTCCCCGAGCCGGCGCTTGCTGCCCGCGGCGACCGGCAGGCCCAGCAGGCGCGCGAGCTGCGTGGCCTCCTTGGCGTTGCCGAGGTCGGGCGAGATGACGATGGAGTTCTCGAGGTCGGTGCCGCGGAAGTGGTCGGCGAGGACCCCCAGGGCGGTGAGGTGGTCGACCGGCACGCTGAAGAACCCGTGGACCTGCGGGGCGTGCAGCGTCATCGTGAGGACGCGGTGCGCTCCGGCGGTGGCCAGCAGGTCCGCGACGAGACGCCCCCCGAGCGAGATCCGGGAGGCGTCCTTCTTGTCCGACCTCGCGTAGGCGAAGTGGGGCATGACCGCGGTGATCTGGCCGGCCGATGCCCCTCGCGCGGCGTCGATCATGAGGAGCAGCTCCATGAGGTGCTCCTGGGTCGGTGGGATGAGCGGCTGGACGATGTAGACGTCGCGCTGGCGGCAGTTGGCCAGCAGCTGGGCCTGGAGGCAGTCGTTGCTGAACCGGGTGATGTCGCTCTCGGAGAGCGGGACCCCCAGCTCGTCGCAGATCTGGGCGGCGAGTCGTGGGTGGGCGCTCCCGGAGAAGACCACGATGTCCCGCATGCCGGGAAGCCTAGCCCCTCCCCTTATGGTCGAGTCATGACGGTGAGGCGTGTGATGGGCATCGAGACCGAGTACGGCATCTCGGTGCCTGGCGACCCCAGCGCCAACCCCATGGTCCGCTCCGGCGACGTGGTCACCGCGTATGCCGCGAGCACCGGCCGGCGGCCCACCCGCGCCACGTGGGACTACGCCGACGAGGCGCCGCTGCGGGACGCCCGCGGCTTCGACATGGGCCGGGGCAGCGCACACCCGAGCCAGCTGACCGACGCGGAGGACCCGACCCTCGCCAACGTCGTGCTCACCAACGGGGCCCGCCTGTACGTCGACCATGCCCACCCGGAGTACAGCTCGCCCGAGGTGACCAACCCCCGGGCTGCGGTCACCTGGGACCGGGCCGGCGAGCTCATCATGCGCGAGGCCGTCGCCCGGCTCTCGAGCGTGCCGCCGGGACTCAACCTCTACAAGAACAACAGCGACGGCAAGGGCGCCTCGTACGGGACCCACGAGAACTACCTCATGTCCCGGCGGACGCCCTTCGCCGACATCGTCACCCACCTCGTCCCGTTCTTCGTGGTCCGCCAGGTGATGTGCGGCTCGGGACGGGTCGGGATCGGCGTCGACTCGCGCATCCCCGGCTTCCAGATCGCCCAGCGGAGCGACTTCTTCGAGGTCGAGGTGGGCCTCGAGACCACCCTCAAACGACCGATCATCAACACCCGCGACGAACCGCACTCCGACGCCGAGCTGTACCGGCGGCTGCACGTCATCATCGGCGACGCCAACCACTGTGACGTCGCGAACCTGCTGAAGACCGGCACGACATCCCTCGTGCTGGCGATGATCGAGGACGGCTTCATCGACCATGACCTCAGCGTCGACCAGCCGGTGGCGACCCTCCGCGCCGTCTCCCACGACCCGACGCTGGCCACCAAGGTCCGGCTCCAGGACGGGCGCACGCTCACCGCCGTCGAGCTCCTCGAGACCTACCGCGACCTCGCGGCCTCGTACCTCGAGCAGCGCTATGCGGGCCAGACCGACGCCGACACCGCCGAGGTCATGCACTGGTGGAGCACGGTGCTGGACCATCTCGGCCGGGACCCCATGGAGGCGCGCCGGGAGGTCGACTGGGTGGCCAAGCTCGCCGTCCTCGAGGGCTACCGGGAGCGCGACGGGCTGGACTGGGGCGACCCGCGGCTGCGGGCGGTCGACATCCAGTGGTCCGACGTGCGCGCGGACCGGGGGATCGCCCACCGGATGCAGGCCGCCGGCCGGTTCGAGGTCCTCGTCCCCGACGAGGAGGTCCGACGGGCCGTGACCCTGCCACCCGAGGACACCCGGGCCTGGTTCCGGGGCACCTGCCTGCGGCGCTTCCCGGCCGAGGTCGTCGCCGCCTCGTGGGACTCGCTCATCTTCGACCTGCCCGGCTCGCGCACGCTGCAGCGCATCCCGATGCTGGAGCCGCTGCGCGGCACCCGGGCTGCGGTCGGCGACCTGGTCGAGGCCGCGCCCGACGCCGCGACGCTGCTCGCCGCGCTCGCCGCGCCCGACCGCTGAGCCCGGCGGGTCGGTGCTGACAGGCGCAAAGACTAGGCTCGCCCGTATACACACCCTCGGTGGCGCTCGACGCCACCCCGACGGACCAGGAGGAGCCATGGCCGGTCAGGAGCAGGTCAAGCCCCAGCGTCGCGACGACGGCCCGGACGACACTCCCGGGCCCGCCGCACCGTCGCCCACCGCGGGCAAGGAGGCGCTCGACAGCGACATCGACGACATCCTGGACGAGATCGACGGGGTGCTGGAGTCCAACGCGGAGGAGTTCGTCCGCGGCTTCGTCCAGAAGGGCGGCCAGTGAGCACGTCCGCAGACGCGTCGCGGCTCCCAGCGGCATACCTCGTCCCGGGTTCCTCGTCGTTCACCGAGTTCCTCGCCGCCCACTCACCGACCCTGCTGCCCTCTCGGCGGCCGCTGCCCGCGGGCGCGGCGCCCCAGACCCCGCACGGCACGACCATCGTCACGCTCTCCTACGCCGCCGGGGTGCTCATGGCCGGTGACCGTCGCGCGACGATGGGCAACCTCATCGCCAACCGGGACATGGAGAAGGTCTTCGCGACCGACGAGTACTCGGTCGTCGGGATCGCCGGCACGGCCGGGATCGCCATCGAGCTCGTCCGGCTGTTCCAGGTCGAGCTGGAGCACTACGAGAAGATCGAGGGCACCTTGATGTCCCTCGAGGGCAAGGCCAACCGGCTGGCGTCGATGATCCGCGGCAACCTGGGGATGGCGATGCAGGGGCTGACGGTGGTCCCCGTCTTCGCCGGGTTCGACGTCGACGACGCCCGCGGGAGGATCTTCTCCTACGACGTGACCGGCGGCTGCTACGAGGAGCACGACCACCACAGCGTGGGGTCGGGCTCGCTGTTCGCCCGAGGCGCCCTCAAGAAGCTGTGGAAGCCGGGGCTGGACCAGGACGGTGCCGTCCGGGTGGCCGTCGAGGCCCTCTACGACGCGGCGGACGACGACTCGGCCACCGGTGGCCCGGACGTCGGCCGGCGAATCTGGCCGAGCGTCGCGATCGTCGACGAGGCCGGGTCCCGCTTCGTCGGCTCCACCGACGTCGAGCCGGTGGTCGATGCGATCATCTCCGACCGGGCCGGCAACCCCGGGGGTGCGCGTTGACCGCGAGCATGCCGTTCTACGTCTCGCCCGAGCAGCTGATGAAGGACCGGGCGGACTTCGCGCGCAAGGGCATCGCCCGCGGCCGCTCGGTCATCGTCCTCGGCTACGACCACGGGATCGCGTTCGTCGCCGAGAACCCCAGCCGCAGCCTGCACAAGGTCTCCGAGATCTATGACCGGATCGGGTTCGCCGCGGTCGGCAAGTACAACGAGTTCGAGAACCTGCGGGTGGCGGGCGTGCGGTACGCCGACCTGCGCGGGTACTCCTACGACCGCTCCGACGTCACCGCCCGGGGCCTGGCCAACGCCTACGCCCAGACCCTCGGGGCGGTCTTCACCCAGGAGTCCAAGCCGTACGAGGTCGAGATCGTGGTCGCCGAGGTCGGGTCCCGTCCCGAGCACGACCAGATCTACCGGCTGACCTACGACGGCTCGGTCGCCGACGAGCACGGGTTCGTCGTCATGGGCGGCGCCGCGGACCAGATCGACGTCAGGCTGCGCGACGGCTGGCGCGCCGGCCTGACGCTGGCCGACGCACTGTCCCTCGCCGTGGGGCTGCTCGGCAAGGACCCGGCCGGGGGTCCGGACCGCCAGCTCACCGCCGACTCGCTCGAGGTCGCGGTGCTCGACCGCAACCGCCCCCGCCGCACCTTCCGCCGGGTCACCGGGCACCTCCTCGAGCGGCTGCTCAGCACCGAGGACCCGACGAGCGACGCCCCGGTCGGCGACGAGGACGACGAGCAGGGCTGACCCGCGCTGCCCGCTGGGGCGCGGGCCGGCGGGCCGTGCCGGCGCGGCGGGGGTCACCTGGCTCAGCCACGATCGGGGAACGCCGCCTAGAGTGCCGTCATGGAGCGGCGCATCTTCGGCATCGAGAACGAGTACGGCATCACCTGCCTGACCCGTGGCCAGCGCACGCTCACGCCCGACGAGGTCGCCCGGCACCTGTTCCGCAAGGTGGTGGCGTGGGGGCGCTCCAGCAACGTGTTCCTCAGCAACGGCGCCCGCCTCTACCTCGACGTCGGCTCGCACCCCGAGTACGCGACACCGGAGTGCGACTCGGTCCTCCAGCTCGTCGCCCACGACAAGGCCGGCGAGCGCGTGGTCGAGGCCCTCGCGGCCGACGCCCAGCAGCGGCTCGCCGAGGATGACGTCGCCGGCGACATCTACGTGTTCAAGAACAACACCGACTCGGCGGGCAACTCCTACGGCTGCCACGAGAACTACCTCGTCCGGCGCTCGGGGGAGTTCCAGTCGCTGTCGGACGGCCTCCTGCCGTTCCTCATCAGCCGGCAGCTGACCTGCGGCGCCGGCAAGCTCGTGGTCTCGTCGAAGGGCGCCACCTTCGCCGTCAGCCAGCGGGCGGACCACATCTGGGAGGGCGTCTCCTCGGCCACCACCCGTAGCCGACCGATCATCAACACCCGCGACGAGCCGCACGCCGACGCCGAGCACTACCGGCGGCTGCACGTCATCGTCGGGGACTCCAACATGTCCGAGACGACGACGATGCTCAAGATCGGCTCATGTGACCTGGTGCTGCGGATGATCGAGGCGGGCGTCCCCCTGCGGGACATGTCCCTCGAGAACCCCATCCGGGCGATCCGGGAGATCTCCCATGACATGACCGGCCGCCGGCCCGTCCGGCTGGCCAACGGCCTGACGATGACCGCGCTCGACATCCAGCGCGAGTACCTCGCCAGGGCCGCCGAGTTCGTCGAGCGCGAGGGCACCCAGGATCCGGCGCACAAGGCCGTTCTCGAGCTGTGGGGACGCACGCTCGCGGCGATCGAGACCGACGACCTCGCCCAAGTGGACACGGAGATCGACTGGGTCATCAAGTACCGGCTCATCGAGGAGTACGCCGCTCGCCACAGCCTCGGCCTGGACCATCCGCGCCTCGCCCAGATCGACCTCGCCTACCACGACATCCACCGCGACCGCGGCCTGTTCTACCTGCTCCAGAGGCGCGGTCGGGTGGCCCGCGCGGTGACCGACCCGGTGATCTTCGAGGCCAAGGTGGTCCCGCCCCAGACGACCCGCGCGCGGCTGCGCGGGCGGTTCGTCAGGGCCGCCTCCGAGAACCGGCGCGACTTCACGGTCGACTGGGTCCACCTCAAGCTCAACGACCAGGCGCAGCGGACCGTCCTGTGCAAGGACCCGTTCGCCAGCGAGGACCCCAGGGTGGACCGGCTCATCGAGGGGATGGGCGGTTCGCCGTGACCCACCGACGCCGGGTAGGTCGCCGTCGGTAGCCTGTTCGGGACCCGCTCCACGGCGGCCCGCACCGGCCCAGGCACCGGCTGCCGGTGCCACGCACCCGGCTGGGGCGGTTATCGTTGCAGGCGGTCTCCTGCCGTCAACCGATCGAGGTTCCGCCCGTGTTCTCCGTCCGCAAGGTGCTGCCGCTCTCGGCTGTCCTCGCCCTCGCGCTCGTCACCGCCGGCTGTGCCGGCACCCCGTCCACCGCTGCCGCGGACCCGCTGGCGAAGGTCTCCGTGACCAGTTCCGGGGCCGCGAAGGCCCCGACCGTCACCCTGACCGCCACCCCGCTCACCGTCTCCAAGACGACGACGCGGGTCATCACCGAGGGTGACGGCGCCATCCTCAAGGCGTCCGACCTCGTGACGATCAACGCCCTCATCGTCGACGGCAAGAACGGCAAGGTGGCGACGAGCACCTGGGACTCCTCGCCGGTCGGCCTCGACCTCGGCGCGAGCGACCTGTTCCCGTCGCTGAAGTCCCAGCTGCCGGGCAAGAAGATCGGCTCCCGGCTGCTCGTGGCGTCCCCGCCCGGGGACGCCTTCGGCTCCGCGGGCAACGCCACGCTCGGCATCGCGGGCACCGACACGGTCGTCTTCGTCGTCGACCTCATCTCGACGACCACGCCGCTGAAGAGCGCGACCGGGACGGCCGTGGCCCCGAAGAAGGGCCTGCCGACGGTCACCATGCACGAGGGCAAGGCGGCGACGATCGCCATACCGAAGGGGGCCAAGCCGCCCACCAAGCTCGTCGTCCAGCCGCTCATCAACGGCTCGGGCGCCAAGGTGGCCAAGGGACAGACGGTCCGCGTGACGTACACCGGCGTGCTGTGGAAGAACGGCACGGTGTTCGACGCCAGCGCCCGGCACACCGACACGCCGTACTTCGAGTTCCCCGCCGGCGCGGGACAGGTCATCACCGGCTGGGACAAGGCCGTCGTCGGCCGGACGGTCGGCAGTCGCCTGCTGCTGGTCGTGCCGCCGTCGGACGGGTACGGGCCGGGCGGCAACCCGCCCACCATCAGCGGCACGGACACCCTCGTCTTCGTCGTCGACATCCTCGCCGCCTACTGACCTGACCGGGGACGGCTCGTCCGGCCCGGCACCCACCGACAAGGAGCACTTCCATGCCCGCCGACCCCGCCTGGACCAAGCCGGAGGTTGCGCTCCCCGTGGGCGCCGCCCCGCCCGCAGAGCTCGTCGTCGAGGACATCGCAGTCGGTGACGGCCCCGAGGCCACCGCCGGCGCGACGGTGCGGGCCCACTACGTCGGGGTGGCGTACTCGACGGGAGAGCAGTTCGACGCCTCCTGGGACCGCGGCGCCCCACTGGACTTCCGGCTGGGGGTGGGCCAGGTCATCGCCGGCTGGGACCAGGGGATCGTCGGCATGCTCGTCGGCGGGCGGCGCCGGCTGGTCATCCCGGCGCACCTCGCCTACGGGGACGCAGGCGCGGGCGGGGTCATCGCGCCGGGGGAGACGCTCGTCTTCGTCGTCGACCTCCTCGACGTGCGCTGACCGCCGAGCCGGGGTCCGCGAGCAGTGACGCGGCATACCGTCCTGCGGCCGCGGCCGAGAGGAAGGCCGCCGCGTCCGCCTCGAGGCCGCGGCCCATCGTCGACAGCGGGACCGGGCAGGTCTCCAGCGCTGCCCGGAGACCGTCGACGGCGACGGTGACCAGCTCGAGCCTCGCCGCCGAGCCCGCGGCGAGCTGCGCGGCCTGGGCCCGGACGAGGTCGCCGATCTCGCCCGGCAGGGCCGGGACCGGGACCACGGCGGGAGCCAGCAGGGCGCGGCCGTATGCCGTCGTGCTGTGGTGCGAGATCCCCCGGTGCCGGTCGCGCCGGTCACCCTCGGAGACCCGCAGCCCGGCCACCGGGCGACCGCCGAGGACGTGGGCCGCGTGGAGGGCCTCGGCGACCGCCACCCCGGAGTAGCCCCACCTGGTCCCCGTGCCGACGTTGCCGGGGCCCTGCACGACGACGGCCACCTCGGCACCCAGCACGTGCCGGGCTGCGAGCAGCCCGGTGTGGATGCTGACGGCCTCGAGGTCGCCGCCGAACGCCTGGCCCACGGTGACGGCGGCCGCGAGCCAGCCCGCCTCGCGCAGCCCGGCGACGGTCCGCGAGAAGGCGAGCGGCAGGGCGCCCCCGTCGGTCATGACGTACACGGCCCGGGCCGCCGGACGGTCGGCGCGCAGCCCGGCGAGCACCGCGGGAAGGGCTGAGTGCAGGTCCACGACGACGACCGGCATGGCGTCGAGCGACTCCGCCTCGGCGAGCACGCCGTGATGGGGGCTGTCCTGCTCATCGACGGCGAGGAACATCTGCTGCAGCGGCGTGTAGCGCGCCTTGACGATGTGTCCCCGGCCCTCGTCGCGGTCACCAGGCAGGCGGTCCGGGACGGCCACGACGAACGCCAGCCCCCCGGTGCCGAGACCCCTGAGCAGTGCCGAGGCGTTGAGCAGGACCCGGTCGCCGGGCTGGGGAGTGCCCACCATCGCCGTGTAGGCGAGGGCCCGGACCTCCTCGGGCGACTCCTGCGCCGTCGGGTCGCCGGGCACCGCCACGCGCACGGCATACTCGACCGCCCCCGGCCAACGCCGGACCTCGCGGAGGACCGTTCCGGTGCGCCACTGCATCACGTCCGGCAGCGTATCCGGGGTCGGGTCGGTGCGTCGGGTAGCGTCTCTCGGCATGAGCGCAGCACCGGGTCCGGCCGCCAAGACCGAGCGGCTGCTCAACCTCGTCCTGGTGCTCCTGTACACCCGCCGGCCGCTGCCCAAGAGCAGGATCCGCGATCTCGTCCCGCAGTACGGCACCGCAGCCTCGACCGAGGCGTTCGACCGGATGTTCGAGCGGGACAAGGACGAGCTGCGCGAGCTCGGCGTGCCGCTGGTCACCGAGGAGATCGGCACCGTCTGGGAGGGTGAGCCGGGGTACCGGATCCACGAGCGGGACTACGCCCTGCCCGACCTCTCCTTCGAGCCCGACGAGCTCGCCGTCCTCGGCCTGGCCAGCCGCACCTGGGCCCAGGCCTCGCTCGCGGGCCCCGCCGCGCAGGCCCTGCGCAAGCTCCGGGCCGCCGGGGTGGAGCGCGACGGGGGCTCCCTCATCGGGATCGAGCCGCGGCTGCGCACCGCCGAGCCGGCGTTCGACGCCGTCAAGGACGCCGTGCTGCGCCGGCTGCCGGTCCGTTTCGAGTACCGGCGCCCCGACGCGGAGGAGGCCAGCACCCGGCGGGTGCAGCCGTGGACCCTCGCGTCCTGGCACGGCCGGTGGTACCTCAACGGCTACGACCTCGACCGGCGCGCCCCGCGCGTCTTCCGGCTCTCGCGCATCATCGGCGCCGTACGCCCGGACGGCCCTCCCGGCTCCTACACCGTGCCGGAGGACCACCGGGCCCACGAGATGATCCGGGGCTCGGCCCCGGTGGCGTCCGCGGCCGGCACCGCCGTCGTGCGGGTGCGGGCGGGGGCCGGCCAGGTCCTGCGGCGGCGGGCCGGGGCCGCTCCACAGACCGCCCCCGACGGCTGGGACGTGCTGGAGGTGCCGTACCCCGAGCTCGAGGCGCTCGCCGAGGAGCTGTGCGGGTTCGGGCCCGACGTCGTCGCGCAGGCGCCGCGCGAGCTCGTCGAGGCGGTCGTGCGGCGGCTCACCGGAGCCGCGGCGGCCCATGGGGGGCTGCGGTGAGCTCCCGCCCCGTGCCCGAGACGGCCACCACGCGGCTCGCGCGGCTGTTGACGATGGTCCCGTGGCTGGTCAACCGGCAGGGGATCCACCTCGACGAGGCCGCGGCCGGGCTGGGCGTCACGCCGGCGCAGCTGGAGGCGGACCTCAACCTGCTGTTCCTCTGCGGCTACGGGCAGATGCCCGACGAGCTCATCGACGCCCGCTGGGAGGGCGGCCGGGTCTACGTCTCGAACGCCGAGGCCATCGCCCGGCCCCTGCGGCTCGGCCGCGACGAGGCCGTCACGCTCATGGTCGGGCTGCGGGCCCTGCTCGACGTGCCCGGCCTGGGGGAGCGGGAGGCCGTCGAACGCACCCTGGCCAAGCTCGCCGAGGCGGCCGGCGCCGCGGGAGAGGGCGCCGCCCGGCTCCTCGTCGAGGTCGAGGGCGGGATCGACCCGGGACTGCTGGCCCGCGCCCGCGAGGGCGTGGAGCGGCACCGCCGGCTCCATCTGCGCTACCTCGTCCCGAGCCGCGACGAGAGCACCGAGCGCGACGTCGACCCGATGCGGGTCGTCAGCCTGGACGGTCACTGGTATCTCGAGGGTTGGTGCCACCGGGCGCAGGACACCCGGATGTTCCGGATGGACCGGGTCGAGGAGCTCGAGGTGCTCGACACCGACGGGAGCCCGCCCGAGCAGGCCCGGGTCCGCGACCTCAGCGAGGGGGTGTTCCGGCCGGCCCCGGACGACCTCCTGGTCACGGTGCGCCTGGCGCCGAGCGCCCGGTGGGTCAGCGACTACTACCCCGTCGAGTCGGTGACGCCGAGCGAGGACGGCGGCCAGGTCGTCACCCTCCGCACCGGCGACACCGCCTGGCTGAGGCGGCTCATGTGGCGGCTGGGCGGGCGGGGTGTCGTGCTCGACCCTTCCTGGCTGGCCGCCGAGGTGGGCCACGGGGCCGCCGGTGCCCTCGCGGCCTACCCGTCCGGCGACCCGGGCCGGTAGCGCCGTGCTGCCGTGGTGGGGCTGGGTCCTGCTGTGGGCCGGGCTGGTCCTGGCCGGGGCGGGTGTCGTCGGCTGGCGCATCCACTGGCTGTGGGGCCGGTTCACCGGGTTCCTCGACGAGCTGGACGCGGCGGGAACGACGCTGAGCGCCGTCGAGAGGCATCCCGGGGCCGCGCACGGGCCGGCCGAGCCGGTGGCCGTCCTGGACTCGCCCCGGCGCCGGGCGCAGGAGTATGCCGCGGTCCGCCGGAGCGCACGGACGCTCCGGCGGGAGCGCCGCCAGGCCCGGCTGCCGGGGTGGGCTCGCCGCGGGTGAGCCGCGCCCTCGGGCGAGGGACGTAGACTGGCGAGCACCGGCAATCCCGAAAGGCAGCCTCCATGTTCCGAAACGGGCTCGAGCCCTGGCACGTGATCGTGCTCATCGTCGTCCTCGTGGTGGTCTTCGGGTCCAAACGGCTCCCCGAGGCCGCCCGTAGCCTGGGCCGCTCGGCCCGGGTGTTCAAGTCCGAGATGGACGAGATGAAGGCGGACGGTAAGTCGAGCGCCTCCGGCGAGACGGTGCCCGGCGAGACCGTGCACCGCACCGCGGAGACCACCGACCGCGGCCCCGTCCACGAGAACCCGCCCAAGACGGACAACCCCGCCGGGCCGGGCGCCTGACCCAGCACCATCTCCAGCCCGAACCGGTCGATGCCGCGGCTCCGTCGACGCCCTCGGGACCCCGAGGGCCGCATGACGCTGCGCGAGCACCTGCTGGAGTTCCGGCGTCGGCTGGTCATCTCGGCTCTCACGGTGATCGGGTTCGCCGTCCTCGGCTTCACCCAGTACCAGCTCATCTTCGACACGCTGTCGCAGCCGTTCTCCGACTACAAGCGGCTGCACCCCCACAGCCTCATCAGCCTCAACTTCGCCAACGCCACCGCCGCCTTCAGCAACCAGGTCAACGTGTCGATCTTCGTCGGGGTCCTCGCCTCCAGCCCGGTGTGGCTGTACCAGGTCTGGGCCTTCATCGTCCCGGGCCTGACCCGGCGCGAGAAGCGGACCTCGCTGGCCTTCGTCGCCGCGATCGTCCCGCTCTTCATCGGCGGATGCTGGTTCGGCTACTGGATTCTGCCCAAGTCGTTGGAGATCCTCTACGGCTTCACCCCGTCCGGGGCCTCCAACATCCAGCAGACCACCGACTACTTCACCTTCGTCATGCGGTTCATCCTGGTGTTCGGGCTGGCCGCCCTGTTCCCCGTCCTCCTCGTCGGGCTCAACCTCGCCCACGTCCTGCCGAGCCACCTGATGCTGCGCGGCTGGCGGGTCGCCGTGGTGCTCATCTTCGTCTTCGCGGCGATCGCCACCCCCACTCCCGACGCCTACACGATGTTCCTCCTCGCCGGGCCGCTGCTCGTGCTGTACTTCGCCGCCTACCTCGTCGCCCGGCTGATCGACGGCCGCCGGGCCAAGCGGCGGCCGGAGTGGCTGGAGACCGCTGACGACGAGGCCTCGACCATCTGAGCCGCCGCCATCGGCGGACCCCTCGGGCCGACCCGTCCGCCAGGACGGCGCGGAGCCGGTACTGTCCGGCCATGACCACCCGGATCGGCCTCGTCGTCAACCCCGCCGCGGGGCGGGGAAGCGGCGCGCGGATGGGCCATGAGGCCGCCCACCGGATGGCCGGGGCGGGGCTCCACGTCGAGGACCTGAGCGGCCCGGACGCGCTCGGCGCGGCCGCCCGCGTCCGGGCGGCGATCCGGGCTGGCCGGATCGACGCCCTCGTCGTCGCCGGAGGGGACGGGATCGTCAACCTCGGTGCCAACCTCTGCGCGGGGACGGACCTGCCCCTGGGGATCGTCGCGGCGGGTACCGGCAACGACATCGCCCGTGAGCTGGGGCTGCCGGTGCGCGACCCGGCGGCCGCGGTGGCCCGCATCGCCCTCGGCGCGACCCGCTCCGTGGACGCCACCCGGCACTGCTCGGCCGAGGGCCATCAGTGGTTCGTCGGCGTGCTGGCGGCCGGCTTCGACGCGGTGGTCAACGAGCGGGCCAACCGGTGGCGGTGGCCGCGGGGGACGATGCGCTACAACCTCGCGACGATGCGCGAGCTGCCGGTGTTCCGTCCCATCCCCTACGTCATCGAGATCGACGGCGTGCGTCACGACACCGCCGCCATGCTCGTCGCCGTGGGCAACGGGCCGGCATACGGGGGCGGGATGCGGGTGGTCCCCACCGCGGTGCTCGACGACGGGCTGGCGGACGTGCTGGTCCTGCACGAGATCAGCACCCTGCAGTTCCTGCGGGTCTTCCCCAAGGTCTACACCGGCGCCCACCTCACGCATCCTGCGGTCGAGGTGATCCGGGGCAGCCATGTGCGGCTGGAGGCGCCCGGCATCGTGGGCTACGCCGACGGCGAGAGGTTCGCCCCCCTGCCGCTCGACCTCGAGGTCGTTCCGGGCGCCCTCACCGTCCTCGCCTGAGGCCCGCCCGCCCCGAGCGGTCCCGGTCGCCCGCACCCGCCTCCCGTAGCCTGAGGGACATGTCCTCCCCCGCCGAGCGGTATGCCGCTGCCGCCGCCCGCGGGCGGCGGGCCCGTTCCGAGCTGGGCCGGTTCGCCGGGACGCTGGCGTTCCCGCTCGACGACTTCCAGGTCGAGGCCTGCGAGGCGGTCGAGGCCGGCCGCGGGGTGCTCGTGGCGGCACCCACCGGGGCGGGCAAGACCGTCGTCGGCGAGTTCGCCGTCCACCTGGCCCTCGCGACCGGGCGCAAGGCCTTCTACACGACGCCGATCAAGGCGCTGTCGAACCAGAAGTACCACGACCTCGTCCGTCGGCACGGGGCGGACCGGGTCGGGCTGCTGACCGGGGACTCGTCGGTCAACGGCGACGCTCCCATCGTCGTCATGACCACCGAGGTGCTCCGCAACATGATGTACGCCGGGTCCACCACCTTGCACGGCCTCGGCTTCGTCGTCATGGACGAGGTGCACTACCTCGCCGACCGGTTCCGCGGGGCGGTCTGGGAGGAGGTCATCATCCACCTACCCGAGGACGTCCAGGTCATCTCCCTGTCCGCCACGGTCAGCAACGCCGAGGAGTTCGGTGACTGGCTCGCCGAGGTCCGCGGCAACCACAGCGTCATCGTCTCCGAGCACCGCCCGGTGCCCCTGTGGCAGCACATGCTGGTCGGCACGACGATGTTCGACCTGTTCGCCGAGGACGCCGACCCCGCAGCGGGCTCGGGCGGTGCAGGGCGTCCGGCGCGACTCAACCCCGACCTGCTGCAGGCGATCCGCACCGCCGAGCAGCGCGGCCACTGGGACACCGATGCCCGGTACACCTCGGGTACCCGCGGCGGTCGCGCCGGGCGCCGCGGCCGGGTCGCCCGCGGCCCGGGCGGCGGGCCGGGGGGCCGCGGGTTCGCGCGCGGCGGGCGTCCTGGCGGGGGCGCCACCCGCGCGGAGGTCGTCGAGCAGCTCGAGCGTGAGGGCCTGCTGCCCGCCATCCTGTTCGTGTTCAGCCGGATCGGCTGCGACGCCGCGGTCGGACAGCTCCTCGGTGCCGGGACGGCCCTCATCCCGGAGCGCGAGGGGGACCAGATCCGGCGGCTCGTCGAGGACCGCGTCGAGGTGCTCGCCGACGAGGACCTCTCGGTGCTCGGCTACTGGGACCTCCTCGAGGGGCTGTCCCGCGGGTTCGCCGCCCATCACGCCGGGATGCTGCCGTTGTTCCGTGAGATCGTCGAGGAGCTGTTCACCGCGGGACGGATCAAGGCCGTGTTCGCCACCGAGACCCTCGCCCTCGGGATCAACATGCCCGCGCGCACCGTCGTGCTCGAGAAGCTGGTCAAGTTCAACGGCGAGACCCACGCCGACGTCACGCCGGCGGAGTACACCCAGCTGACCGGACGCGCCGGGCGCCGAGGGATCGACATCGAGGGACACGCCCTGGTCCTGTGGACCCGCGGCCTGGACCCGCTGGCCGTCGGCGGCCTGGCCTCGACCCGCACGTACCCGCTGCGCTCGAGCTTCCGGCCGACCTACAACATGGCCGTCAACCTCGTGGCCCAGGTGGGGCGCGAGGTGGCCCGGGAGATCCTCGAGACCTCGTTCGCCCAGTTCCAGGCGGACCGGGGCGTCGTCGGCCTGGCCGCCGCCGTGCGCCGCAACGAGGAGGCCCTGGCCGGCTACGCCGAGGGCATGCACTGCGAGCTGGGGGACTTCCGGGAGTATGCCGGGTTGCGGCGGGCCATCGCGGACGCCGAGAAGGACGGGGCCAAGCAGCGCTCGGCGAGCCGTCGCGCCGAGGCGGCAGTCAGCATGGAGTCGCTGTCGGTGGGGGACGTGGTCCGTATCCCGGCCGGACGCCGGGCCGGGTGGGCGGTGGTCGTCGCCCCCGCCCGGACGACCAAGGGCGGGCACGCCCAGGGGCCATCGGTGGTCACCGAGGACCGCCAGCTGCGCCGGCTCACGCTGCTCGACGTGCCGGAGGCCGTCGAGCCGGTCACCAGGATCCGCGTCGGCAAGGACTTCAACCCCAAGTCGCCGAAGTCCCGGCGTGACCTGGCGAGCTCGATGCGGGCCGCGGTGCCGCACGACCCGCCCCCGCGCGCCACGGTGCGGGGCGCCGAGACCGACGGCAACGCCGGGCTGGAGCAGCTCCGTCGCGAGCTGCGGGCCCACCCCTGCCACCGCTGTCCGGACCGGGAGCAGCACGCGCGCTGGGCCGAGCGGTGGTGGCGCCTCAAGCGCGAGACCGTGGGCCTGCAGCGCAAGGTCGAGGGGCGCACCAACACGGTGGCTCGCACCTTCGACCGGATCTGCACGGCCCTGGCCGGCCTGGGCTACCTCAACGAGGACGGGACTGCCGTCACCGAGCTGGGACAGCGGCTGCGCCGGCTGTACACCGAGCGCGACCTGCTCGCGGCCGAGTGCCTGCGCCACGAGGTGTGGAAGCCACTGGACGCGCCGGGACTCGCGGCCTGCGTCTCGGCGCTCGTCTACGAGCCGCGGCGGGACGAGGCCGACCTGTCGCCGCGACTGCCCACCGAGCAGGTCGCGGTGGCGCTGGCCGACATGCACCGGCTATGGAGCCGGATCGAGGCGCTCGAGACCGAGCATGCCCTGCCGACCACCGGTGCCCCCGATGCCGGGATGGCGTGGATGGTGCACCGCTGGGCCAACGGGGCCCGGCTCGACGCGGTGCTGCGGGGCCAGGACATCTCGGCGGGCGACTTCGTGCGCCGCTGCAAGCAGATCGTCGACCTGCTCGACCAGATCGCCGCCGCGGCGACGGACCCGGTCCTGCGCAGGACCGCCCGACGGGCCGTCGACGCGGTGCTGCGCGGGGTCGTCGCCGCCGACCGACTCGACTGAGCCCCGGTCCGCCCGGGCGGGTCCCTGCCGATACCGTGGGGTGATGACCAGCGAACCCGGTACGTCGGGGGTCGCCGCGCTGACCGGCATCCGGGCCGACCTGCACCACTACCTCCAGGCCTCCCGGGACGGTCTGGTCGGGGCGCTCGACGGCGTGGGCGAGTACGACGCCCGCCGCCCGATGACCCCGAGCGGCACGAACCTGCTCGGGCTGGTCAAGCACCTGGTCGGCGTCGAGCTCGGCTACCTCGGCGACTCGGTCGGCCGACCCGCACCGGTCGTGCTGCCGTGGGACGTGGACGGCTCGGTGTGGGAAGGGGCGGACATGTGGGCGCACGCCGACGAGAGCCGCGAGTGGATCCTCGACCTCTACCGCACGGCCTGGCGGCACAGCGACGAGTCCGTCGCCCGGCTGCCCCTCGACGCACCGGCCACCGTGTCGTGGTGGCCGGCGGAGCGCCGCGGGAGCACCTTCGGGCACCTCCTGGCCCGGGTGACGGCCGAGACGGCCCGCCACGCCGGCCACGCCGACATCCTCCGGGAGAGCATCGACGGCCGGGGCGGGTCCGACCATGACGCCCAAGGCGACGCACGGTGGTGGTCGGAGCACGTGGGCCGCATCCAGGCCGCGGCCGACGCCTTCCGCCCCTGACCCCGCTCAGCCCAGGCCGAGCGCCGCGAGGACCCGGTTGACCGGCGAGGTCAGCCGGTAGGCCGAGGTCACCTCGCTGAGCAGGCGGACGTCGGCCACCGCGCGCGGCAGCACCGGGTCCACCTCGGCGACGGGAGCGTCCGTGGCCACCCGCACCACGGTGGGCGCCACATCGAGATAGGCGGAGGCCGCCTGGAGGTTGGCGCGGCGCGCCCCGGTGATGGCCGGGTCGCCGGCCGCGAGGGCGGCGCGCAGTCCGGCCAGCGAGCCGTAGTCCGCGATGAGCTGGGCCGCCGTCTTCGCCCCGATGCCCGCGACACCGGGCAGCCCGTCGCTGGCGTCCCCGCGCAGGATGGACATGTCGGCGTACGCGGCACCGGTCGGCACGGCATACCGCGCCAGCAGCGCGGCCTGGTCGACGGGTTCGGCATCCCGCACGCCGGCCTTGGCCGTGTAGAGCACCCGCACCCGTGCGGCGTCGTCGACGAGCTGGAACAGGTCCCGGTCTCCGGTGACGACCTCGACCGGCATCCGGCCGCGGTAGCGCGCCGCGAGGGTGCCGATGACGTCGTCGGCCTCGTAGCCGTCGGCCCCGAGCCGGGCGATCCCCAGGGCTCGCAAGGTGTCCGCGATGACCGGAACCTGTGGGGAGAGGGCGTCGGGGACGGCCTCGGCGACGCCCCCCGCGGCCAGCGGTTCTCCCTCGAGCACCCGGTGCGCCTTGTAGCTCGGGATGAGGTCGACCCGGAACTGTGGCCGCCAGTCGTTGTCCCAGCAGGCGACGAGGTGGGTGGGCCGATGGGCCTGCACCAGGGTGGCGAGCATGTCGAGGAAGCCGCGAACCGCGTTCGTGGGCGGCTCCTCGGGGGTCCGGCGCTGGTCGGGCACGCCGTAGAACGCCCGGAAGTACAGCGACGCGCTGTCCAGCAGGAGGCACTTCAGCGGTCGAGCAGGCTCGGGCGGCATGCGCAGAGCGTACGCGGCCCGCCCCACCCCCCCGCCACGACTTTCCCGCCCCATCAGGGGAACGTGCGGTTCACCGGGGTAGCTAACCGGTGCGAACCGCGAGCTTCCCTTGCCTGGTCGGCCACGGCTATCGGGCGCACGCGCTACCGCCGCCGTAATGTGGTGCCCGTGGAGGACCTGGACCGACGGATCGTCGAGCAGCTGAGTGCCGACGGCCGGATGAGCTACACCGACCTCGGTAGGGCGCTCGGCATGTCCACCTCGGCGGTACACCAGCGGGTGCGTCGGCTGGAGCAGCGGGGGGTCCTCAAGGGGTATGCCGCCAAGGTCGACCCCGTGGCGCTGGGCCTGGCCCTGACGGCGTTCATCTCGGTGACCCCGCTCGACCCTGCTGCCCCCGACGACATCCCCGACCGGCTGCGCCACCTCGAGGCCGTCGAGGAGTGCCACTCGGTGGCGGGCGACGAGAACTACATCCTCAAGGTCCGCACGGCCACACCCACCGGCCTCGAGGAGCTCCTCGCCACCATCCGGTCGGTCGCCAACGTCTCGACGCGGACCACCGTGGTGCTGTCGACCCCGTGGGAGTAGCCCCGCCCCAGTGAGTGGTCCCGCTCGTGGGACCAGCCCGGGGCATGGGCGCACCCGGCCGTCGGGGGGTGCCGTCCCACGGGCGGGGCGCGAACACCCACCCGCCGGCCGACGCGCCGCGCCGTCAGCGGGCGATCGGTGCAGTCACGGCGTCGAGGTGCCTGACCAGGTCGGCCGGGGACAGCTCGAGGTCCAGGCCGCGGCGGCCCCCCGAGACCAGGACGGCCGGCTGGTCCAGGGCGCCGGCGTCGAGGACCGTCGGCAGTCGACGCCGCTGCCCGAAGGGAGAGATACCGCCGACGACATACCCGGTGGACCGCTCGGCCGTGCGGGGGTCGGCCATCGCCACCTTCTTCACCCCGAGCGCCACCGCCAGCGCTTTGAGGTCCAGCGAGCGGTCGACGGGGACGATCCCCACGGCGAGCCCGGAACCCGTGTCCACGAGAAGGGTCTTGAGGACGCGGGCCGGCGCGACCCCGAGCGCCTGCGCCGCCTCGAGTCCATAGGAGCGCGCGGCGGGGTCGTGCTCGTAGGCGTGCACGACGTGCCGGATCCCGGCCCGGGCGAGGGCCACGGTGGCCGGAGTACTCCCGCCGTCACGGTGCCCCACACGCCCACCGTATGCCGCACGCCCCATGCCGCGCACCCGCATGCCGTGCCCTGCCGCCGCTCCGGTGGCCGCAGGCGGCCAGGTTGCCCGGGCGGCCAGGTTGCGCGGGCGGCCAGGCCGGCGGGCGTGCCAGGCTGGCTGGCGCCGCGCCGCCCCCTGCCGTGCTACCCCTACCGGGCTACCGGGCTACCGGCGACCGGGCGAGCCTCAGGCGAGGTCCGCGGCCGAGGCCGAGCGGCTCGCCGCCGCCCCGGCGAGCGCCGCGGCATGCGCCGCGTCGACGTCGGTGTTGCGCCGCCACCACTCCTGCCCCGTGTCGGGCAGGGTGTAGATCGGGTCGTAGTAGACGTACTCGCGTGACAGCGCCTGCTCGTCGGCCGCCTCGATCGACGTCCGATAGTGCTTGCGCCAGAACGACATACCACGTTCGGTGTCGTACGTCTCGACCTGGTGGACCCATCGCTTGCCGACGAAGGGCACGTCGCACACGACACGCGGCGTCGCGAACCCGGGCAGGTAGCCCATGATCGCGTGCTGAAGCTCCTGGGCCTCCTTGAGGGAGAGCCGCCAGTGCTCAGCGAACGGGATCATGTCGCAGAGGTAGAAGTAGTACGGCGTGATGAGGGCCTCGTCCTGCAGGGCGAAGCAGAGGTCCAGCAGCTTCTCGGGGGTGTCGTTGACGCCCCGCAGGAGGACGCCCTGGTTGCGCACGTCGCGGACGCCGGCGTCGAGCATCGCCTTGGCCGCCTTGGCGACGAGCGGGGTGACCGAGTTGCGATGGTTGACGTGGGTGTGGATGGCGACCGAGACCCCGCGCTCCCGCGCCGCGGCCGAGACCCGGGCCATGCCCTCGACGACCTCGTCCTGGAGCCAGTGCTGGGGCAGGGCCATCAGCGCCTTCGTCGCCAGGCGGATGTCGCGGATCGTGTCGACCTCGAGCAACCGGCCGACGAAGCTCTCGATGGTCTTCCACGGCAGGTTCGCCACGTCGCCACCGGAGACGACGACGTCGCGCACGCCGGGGGTCGCCTTGAGGTAGTCGATCATGGCGTCGTAGCGGTCGACCGGCTTGCCGGCCAGCCTGAGCTTGGTGAACTGGGCGGTCGGGTTGCCGACGAGGTCCATCCGGGTGCAGTGGCCGCAGTACTGCGGGCAGGTCGACAGCATCTCCGCCAGAACCTTCGTCGGGTACCGGTGGGTGAGCCCCTCGACGACCCACATGTCGTGCTCGTGGAGGCTGTCCCGGGTGGCGAACGGATGCGACGGCCAGTCGGTGCGCCGGTCCGAGAAGACCGGAAGCATGTACTGGCGGACCGGGTCGGCGTAGAAGGCCTCGGTGTACCCCGCGCCGGCCGGGGGGGCGTCGGCGTCGACGGCGGGCACCATGGTGTTCATCATCTGCGGCGTGACGAGCATCGACATCGTCGCGCGCTCGGCCTGGTCACGGACCAGGTCGGCGTAGAAGTCGTCCGTGAGGAGGTCGCCCATGAGGTCGTGGAGCTGGTCCACGGACTTCACGCAGTGCGACCGCTGCCACTGCGCGTCCTCCCACTGTTCGGTGGTGACGTCGCGCCAGCCGGGCAGCCGGGTCCAGTCGGGCTCGGTCAGCTCGTGGCGCCGGTAGACATAGGGCTGCTCGATGACGATGCTCATAGTGGCAGGATACGCAACGAAGTATGGAGTTGTCGCGCAGGCACCGGAGAACTTGCTCTCCAACGGTGCTCGAACAGGAGAATCTGTGTCCACGGTTGGCCGGTCCACGAGCTCACGCACGACACCCGCCTCACCGGTGGGCATGCACCGGGTCCTCGACCCGGCGGGGGAGTCGCTGCCCCAGGCCGCCCGGGTGCTCGACGCCGGCCCCGAGCTGTGGCCCGACGAGACGCGGATCGCCGTCGAGACGCTCAACCTCGACGCCGCGTCCTACCGGCAGCTCGCCGAGGCCCACCGCACGGCGGACGGCGAGGTCGACGGTGCCGCGCTGCGGGCGAGCGTCCTCGACATCATCGCGACCCGAGGCAAGATGCAGAACCCGGTGACCGGCTCCGGCGGCATGCTCATCGGGACCGTGGATGAGGTCGGCCCGAGGGCCACCCTCGGCCTCGCGCCGGGGGACCGGGTGGCCACGCTGGTCTCGCTCTCGCTCACGCCGCTGCGGGTGACCGACGGCCTGTCCCGCTGGGACGGCCTCTCCGAGCAGGTACCGGCCCGGGGCCATGCCATCCTCTTCGGCCGGTCGATCGCCGCACGGCTGCCCGAGGACCTCAGCCCGGAGCTCGCCCTCATGGTGATGGACGTGTGCGGAGCGCCCGCGCTGGTGGCCCGAGTGGTGCGCGAGTATGCCGCCGGCGGCACCGCACCGACCGTGCTCGTCCTCGGCGCTGCGGGAAAGTCCGGCTCGCTGTCGCTCGCCGCCGCGGCCGAGGCGGGAGCCGGTCGGCGGATCGGCGTCGTGCCGGTCGAGGGCGAGGCCGCGCTGCTCCGGTCCACCGCGCTGGCCGACGAGGTCGTCATCGCCGACGCGCGCAGCCCGCTCGGCCTGTCCGAGGCGGTCGCGGCCGCGGGCGGCCCCGCCGACATCACCGTGGTGTGCGTCGACGTCCCCGGCTGCGAGCAGCCCGCCATCCTGTCGACGGCTCAGGGCGGCACGATCATCTACTTCTCCATGGCGACCAGCTTCGCCGCGGCGGCCCTGGGGGCCGAGGGCCTGGCGGCCGATGTCCGCATGCTCGTGGGCAACGGCTACGTGCCGGGGCATGCGGCATACGCGTTGGACGTCCTGCGCGCCCACGACGACGTGCGCGCCCTCTTCGAGGCACGTCTGGGGGACCGCCCCTGAGCAGGGGTGGGCGCTGTTGCCTCGGCCGACAGACTGGAGTCTGATGGGGGCATGACTGCGACGCAGAGCATCGCCTCGTACTCGTCCACCGATCTCGACCTCGACCTGAGATGGTGGGCTGCCGCCAACTACCTGACCGTCGGCCAGATCTACCTCCAGCGGAACGCGCTGCTGCGCGAACCGCTGACCCTCGAGGACATCAAGCCGCGCCTCCTCGGCCACTGGGGGACCAGCCCGGGGCTGTCGATGGTCTACGCGCTGGTCAACCGGGTGATCCGGGAGACCGGCAGCGACTGGCTCTACATCACCGGGCCCGGCCATGGCGGACCGGCCCTGGTCGGCGCCGCCTGGCTTGAGGGCACCTACTCCGAGATCTACCCCAACATCGGTACCGACGCGGTCGGCCTTCAGGCCCTGTTCCGGCAGTTCTCCTCGCCGGGCGGGGTGCCGAGCCATGTGAGCGTCCAGACGCCCGGCTCGATCCACGAGGGCGGAGAGCTGGGCTACGCCCTGGTCCACGCCGCGGGCGCCGCGTTCGACCACCCCGACCTCACGGTGGCCTGCGTGATCGGCGACGGCGAGGCGGAGACCGGGCCGCTGTCCGCGTCGTGGCGGCTGCCGAACTTCCTCAACCCGCGCCGGGACGGCGCGGTACTGCCGATCCTGCACCTCAACGGCTACAAGATCGCCGGACCCACCGTGCTCGGGCGGACCAGCGACGAGGACGTCGAGGCCTACCTGCGCAGCCAGGGCTGGGACCCGGTGACCGTCGCGGGCGACGACCCGGCCGAGGTGTTCCCCGCGATGTATGCCGCGTTGCGCAGCGCCCACGAGCGGATAGCGGATCTGCAGACCCGAGCCCGCTCGGAGGGGGCGTCCAGCCCGACCGGCCGACACCGCTGGCCGGCCATCGTCATGCGGACCCCGAAGGGCTGGACGGGCCCGCACGAGGTCGACGGGGTGGTCGTCGAGGGCACCAACCTCGCCCATCAGGTCCCGCTGTCGGGTCTGACCGAGCACCCGGAGCACCTGCGGATGCTCGAGGAGTGGATGCGCAGCTACCGGCCCGAGGAGCTGTTCGACGAGACCGGCCGCCTGGTGCCCGAGCTGCGGGCCCTGGCCCCCGAGGGCGACAAGCGGATGTCGGCAACGCCCTACGCCAACGGTGGCCGGTTGCGCACCGAGCTGCCGATCCCCGGCCTGCCCGGGTACGAGGTCCCCGTGCAGGTCCCCGGGCAGTCCTGGGTGGAGAACACCCGGACGATCGGCGAGCTGATGCGCGACATCTACGCCGCCGACACGCGTCCGGACGGCGGCGGGACCTTCCGGCTTTTCTGCCCGGACGAGACGGCTAGCAACCGGCTCCAGGCCGTGTTCGAGCAGACCGACCGCTGCTTCCAGGCGCCCCTGGTGCCGACCGACACCCAGATCGGTCCGGACGGCCGGGTGATGGAGGTGCTGAGCGAGCACCTGTGCGAGGGCTGGCTCGAGGGCTACCTGTTGAGCGGCCGGCACGGGATGTTCGCGACCTACGAGGCGTTTGCGATGGTCTCGGCGTCGATGGCCATCCAGCACGTCAAGTGGCTGCAGCATGCCCTGACCCTGCGGTGGCGCGCGCCGGTCTCCTCGCTCAACGTGCTGCTCACCTCGACGTGCTGGCGCAACGACCACAACGGCTTCTCCCACCAGGGTCCTGGGCTCATCGACGCCCTCATCCCGCTCGCCCCCGACGTCGTGCGGGTCTGGCTGCCGCCGGACGCGAACTGCACCCTGTCGATCACCGACCACTGTCTGCGCAGCCGGAACCACGTCAACCTCATCGTCGTCGACAAGCAGAGACACCTGCAGTACCTCACGCTCGAGCAGGCGAACGAGCACTGCGCCGCCGGGGCCGGCGTGTGGGACTGGGCGGGCACCTGCCAGGAGGGGGAGGAGCCCGACATCGTGCTCGCCTGCGCCGGGGACGTGCCGACCCAGGAGACGCTGGCCGCCGCCGAGCTGCTCCGCGAGGGGGTGCCCGACCTGCGGGTGCGGGTCGTCAACGTCGTCGACCTCATGGCGCTGCTCCCCGAGAACGACCACCCGCACGGGTTCACCGACACCCAGTTCGACGACCTGTTCACCGCCGACCGGCACGTGGTGTTCGCCTTCCACGGCTACCCCCGGGCGATCCACCAGCTCGTCCACGGCCGGACGGCCCCCGGACGGTTCCACGTCCGCGGGTTCAACGAGCAGGGCACGACGACGACCCCGTTCGACATGGTCGTGCTCAACCGGATGAGCCGGTTCCACCTCGTCAAGGAGGCCCTGCGCCGCTCCTCGCGGCGGACCGCCGGCTGGAACTCGCTGGTCCAGCTCTGCGACCAGCGCCTCGCCGAGCACGAGGTCTACATCCGCGAGCATCTCCAGGACGTCCCGGACATCGCCGAGTGGACCTGGCGGGGCCCGACCAGCTGACCGCGCGCCCAGCCGACCCAGGCAGCGTTCAGGTACGACAGGGAGGGTATGCCGGTGCGCGCGCCGACCCTGCTTCCTGCCCTGCCGGTCACCCACGGGTTCGGGATGTTCCGCTTCGCCCTCGTTCTTGCCGTCGCCTTCCTGGCGGTCCTGGCCGTCATGATCCTCATCGGCGGTCGCCGGCACCGCCGGGACACCACCGGCCGGGACCGACCGCCGCCGGACTGACGGCGGTGGCGGCTCGTGGCGCATCGGCGGGCACCCGGAGTGCAGACTCCACCGCCGCAGGCCACCCGTGCCGTAGGTTCTTGCGTGGATAGCGGACGTTGCCGCAGGATCTGCTTCCATGCCTTGGTAGATTGAGGTCGTGCCCACCCGCCAGCGACCCCTGCTCGAGCTCGACCCAGCCGTCGTCCGCCGTGCCCGCAGCCTGGCCCGTCGGGCCGGGCGGCCCGTGGTGGACCTGGCCCGGAGCCATACCACGGTGTCGGTCGAGCGCGCCACTCTGCGACTCGCCGGGCTCTCGGGGGCCGACCACGACCGCGTCCCGTGGGTCAACCACCTCGTGGACGCCGTGCGGGCCCAGGTCGGGCTCGAGCACGGGGTGGCGATGCCGGTGTGGGACGCCCTGCGCCGCCACGAGGCATCCGACCTGCTCACGCTCGCCCAGAAGGCCGCCAGCGGCTCGGTGTCGTTCCGCCTGCCCGAGGGGCGCGATGCCACGGCCGCCCGCCGGGCGGCCCGGGTATCCGTCGCCGGGGGCATCCGCGCCATCGACCGCCAGCGGGCGGCCCGCGACCGGCTCGTCCGCCGGCACGGCGACCCCGGGCGCACGCCGTGGATCTACCTCATCGTGGCGACCGGCGACATCTACGAGGACATCCCCCAGGCCCAGGAGGCGGCCCGGGAGGGCGCCGATGTCATCGCCGTCATCCGGTCCACCGGCCAGTCCCTGCTCGACTACGTCCCGGAGGGCGCCACGCGCGAGGGGTTCGCCGGCACCTATGCGACCCAGGAGAACTTCCGGCTCATGCGGGCCGCGCTGGACGCGTCGAGCAAGGAGGTGGGTCGCTACATCCGGCTCACCAACTATGCGAGCGGGCTGTGCATGCCGGAGATCGCTGCCCTGGCCGGTCTCGAGCGGCTCGACATGATGCTCAACGACTCGATGTACGGCATCCTCTTCCGCGACATCAACCCGATCCGCACCTTCGTCGACCAGCGCTTCAGCCGCCAGGTGCACGCGCGGGCCGGAATCATCATCAACACCGGCGAGGACAACTACCTCACGACGGCCGACGCCGTCGACGCCGCGCACACGGTCACGGTCAGCCAGCTGCTCAACGAGTACTTCGCCGCCGAGGCCGGTCTCGAGCCCTGGCAGATGGGCCTCGGCCACGCCTTCGAGATCGACCCGTCCATTCCGGACAGCTTCCGCCTCGAGCTCGCCCACGCGCTGCTGGCCCGGCGGCTGTTCCCCGACGCCCCGCTGAAGTGGATGCCCCCCACCAAGCACATGACCGGGGACATCTTCCGCGGCTTCCTGCTCGACGGGTTCTTCAACCTCGCCGGTGCGCTCACCGACCAGGGGATCCTCCTCGTCGGGATGATGACCGAGGCGGTCGTCACCCCCTGGCTGTCCGACCGCGACCACGCGCTGCAGAACGTCCGCTACGTCATGAACGCCGCCGGCGGGCTGACCGAGGACTTCCATCCGCCGCGGGACGGGTTCATCCAGACCCGGGCGCGGCAGGTGCTCGGCGAGGCCGTCGAGCTGCTGGACCGGATCGTCGGGGACTCCGGGCAGAACCCGGCATACCCTCAGCCCCTCCTGGCGGCCATCGAGGACGGCACGTTCGGGCTGATGAAGCGGCCGCCGACCAAGGGCAAGGGCCTGGACGGCGTGGTCCGCAAGGCCGACGACTACGACAACCCGGCCACCACCCTGCTCGAGACGGGAGCCACCCGATGAGCCGCACCGGTCACGAGGCCCAACGCCGCCGCGAGCAGGCCCGCACCGACGAGCTCAGCCTGCGCGAGCCGAGCCCGCTCATCCGCCCGTATGGCGACACGACGGGCGACGGCATGGTGCAGGTCTCCTTCACCCTTCCGCTGCCTCATGACAAGCGTGCCGAGGGTGCGGCTCTCCAGCTCGCCGCCAGGATGGGGCTCGAGCCCGCCCTGCTCACCTACGCCAAGGCGATCGGGCCGCACTTCACCTACTTCATCGTCTACGGGTCGGTGACCCACCTCGTCGACATCCGGGACGTCACGGTCCTCGAGCGCGAGTTCCCGCTGCTGTCGGGACGGGACGTCAACGCCCTCATCAAGGCGCGGTGGCGCCGCAAGCTGGTCGTCGTCGGAGCCTGCATCGGCAGCGACGCCCACACCGTCGGCATCGACGCCATCCTCAACATCAAGGGCTTCGCCGGCGAGAAGGGCCTGGAGTACTACTCCGAGATGGAGGTCCACAACCTCGGGGCGCAGGTCCTCGTGCCCGACCTGGTCAACACCGCCCGGGAGCTGCGCGCCGACGCCGTGCTCGTCAGCCAGGTGGTGACCCAGCGGGATGCCCACATCCACAACACGACGGCGATGTCGGCCGCGTTCCGCGAGGCGTTCCCGACCGGTCAGGTGCCGCTGCTCGTCGTCGGGGGCCCCCGGTTCGAGGAGGGGTCGGCATCGGCCCTCGGCGTCGACCGGATCTTCGGGCGGGGGACGACGCCCGGCGAGGTGGCGAGCTACCTGGTCCATGCGCTGCTTGCCGACCCCACCGCCGAACGCAAGGGAGCCTGAGATGACCGCCGAGGTCGGCACCACCGTCGTCCACCGCCGCTACGTCCCCTACAGCCACGCCCACTACGCAGGCAACCTCGTCGACGGTGCGTACTCGTTGGCCGCCTTCGGCGATGTCGCCACCGAGATGTGCATCCGAACCGACGGCGACGAGGGGCTGTTCGCGTCCTACAGCGATGTCCAGTTCGTCGCCCCGGTCCGGGCCGGCGACGTCATCGAGGTCGAGGCCCGGCTCGTGCGGGCCGGGACGCGCAGCCGCGAGATGGAGTTCGAGGTGCGGGTCATCGGCCGCGGCGCCCCCGGGCGCGGCGAGTCGGCTGCCGAGCTGCTCGACCCGCCGGTGGTCGCGACCACGGCCCGAGGGGTCGTCGTCGTCCCGCCATCTGGGTGACCTACCCTGCACGGGTGACCCGCGCGAGCCTCGCCCTGCGCCTGGTGGCTGCCGTCGCCGCCGGCCTGGCGTTCTGGCTGTCCTTCCCGGACCACAACCTGTGGTGGCTCGCGCCGGTCGGCGTGGCGGTGCTGGCCGGGGCAACCCTGACGGCTCGGGTGCGGACCGGCTTCGTCGTCGGCCTGGTCGCGGGGGAGGCGTACTTCATCCCCACCCTGTCCTGGTCCGGCACCTACGTCGGCAAGCTCCCCTGGTTCGCCCTGGCCACCTTGGAGGCGCTGTACATCGCCGTGATGTGCGCGGTCGTGGCGTATGCCGGACGCCGGCTGCTCACCGCCGGGCACCGGACCGCCGCGTACGCCGTCGTGCCACTGGCGTGGGTCGCCCAGGAGCTGGCGAGGGGGAGCACCCCCTTCGGGGGTTTCCCCTGGGCCAGGCTCGCGTTCAGCCAGGCGGACAGCCCACTGGCCCACATCGCGGCCTACCTCGGTGCTCCCGGGGTGAGCGCCGCCGTCGCGGTCGTCGGCACCGGCCTGCTCGCCGCCGCATCGGGTGCCCGGGCGCGAGGGGGCCGGGGGCTGGTCCGGGGTCTTGGCGCGGCTGTGGTCGTGCCGCTGCTCTGCGCCACCATCCCGCTGCCGACCGGCGGCACCCGGGTCACCGTCGGACTCGTCCAGGGTGACGTCCCGCAGGCGGGCCTGGAGTTCAACGCGCAGCGGCGGGCGGTGCTCGACAACCACGTCCGCGGCACCTTGGCCCTGGCCGCGCGCCACGTCCCGGACCTCAGCCTGGTGCTCTGGCCGGAGAACTCCTCCGATATCGACCCGCTGCGCAACGCCGACGCCGCGGCCCAGGTGCAGCGCGCGGTGGCCGCCGTCGGCACGCCCATCCTGCTGGGGGCCGTCCTCGACGAGCCGAGTCCGGACGTCTCCAACGCCTCCTTGTTCTACCGGCCGGGCGACCCGACGCCGCAGCGGTACGTCAAGCTCCACCCCGTCCCGTTCGCCGAGTACATCCCGTACAAGTCGTTCTTCCGGATCTTCAGCGACAAGGTCGACCTGGTCCGGGAGCCGTTCGTCGCCGGCCACACCGTCGGCGGGTTCCAGGTGACGTCCGGTGAGGGGACCTACTGGGCACTGCCGACGATCTGCTTCGAGGTCGCCTATGACGCATTGGTCCGCACCGCGGTCACCCAGCCCGGGCGGCAGCCGGGCCTGCTCGTGGTCCAGACCAACAACGCCACGTTCGGCTACACCGACGAGTCCGAGCAGCAGCTCGCGATCTCCCGGATCCGCGCCATCGAGCACGGCCGCTCGGTCGCGCACGTGTCGACGGTGGGGGTCAGCGCCTTCATCGCCCCCGACGGGTCGGTCAGCGGCAAGACCACCCTGTTCACCCCGGCCCAGGTCGTCGGTCGTCCGGTCGTGCGCTCGGCGGAGTCCGTCTCGGACCGCCTCGGCGGCTGGCCGGAGGCGCTGGCCGTCGTCGTGCTGCTCGCCCTCGTCGGGCTGGCGCGCCGCTCAGGGCGACGGGCTAGGGTCGAGGCACCCGCATCCCGTGAGACCGAGGACGAGTTCGTTGGCTGACCGCACCCCTTCCGAGCCTGCCGGCCCGGACATCGACCGGCCCCCGCTGTCCCGCGTCGCCGTGCTCATCCCCACCTACAACGAGCGGGAGAACCTGCCGCGCATCGTCCGGCGAGTGCGCGAGGAGGTCCCCGAGGTCGACGTGGTCGTCCTCGACGACGCGTCGCCCGACGGCACCGGCGAGGTGGCCGACGAGCTCGCCGCGGCAGACCCCCAGGTGCGGGTCATCCACCGCCCGGGCAAGCACGGACTCGGCGCCGCCTACCTCGAGGGGTTCCGCTGGGCGATGGAGGCGGGCTACGACGCGGTGGTCGAGATGGACGCCGACGGCTCCCACCAGCCGGAGCACCTGCCGGCGCTGCTCGAGGCCGCTCGGGACGCCGACCTGGTCATCGGCTCGCGCTGGGTCCGCGGGGGGAGCGTGGTGAACTGGCCCGCCTACCGGAAGGCACTCAGCGTGGGCGCCAACGTCTACACCAAGGCTCTGCTCGGCATGCCAGTCAACGACGCCACCGCCGGGTACCGGGTCTACCGGGTGGCGGCCCTGCGTACCATGGGGCTGGCCGACGTGGCCTCCCAGGGCTACTGCTTCCAGGTCGACCTCACCTGGCGCGCCATCCGCCACGGCCTGACCGTCGTCGAGGTGCCCATCACCTTCGTCGAGCGCGAGGTCGGCGCCTCCAAGATGAGCCGCGACATCATGGCCGAGTCGCTGCGCCGGATCACCTCGTGGGGCGTGGGCTACCGCGGGGCGCAGGTCCGCGCCGCGGCCGGGCGGCTCGCCCGGCGGGAGCCGAGGTGGCACCGCCTGTGAGCCCGCGGGGTACGGGCTCGACGGGCCACGCCCGTCGCCGGCGCCGGCCGAGCTGGCCCGTGCTGGTCTTCCTTGCCCTGCTCGTCGTCCCGACCGTGGAGATCGCCGTCATCATCGGCGTCGGCAGGGTCATCGGCGGATGGCCGACGGTCCTGCTCCTGGTGGTCGAGTCGTTGTTCGGGGCCTGGCTGGTGCGCCGCGAGGGGAGCCGGACCTGGGCGGGCCTGCGCGACGCCCTGCGCAGCGGACAGATGCCGAGCCGTGAGCTGGCCGATGCCGCCCTCGTGCTCATCGGCGGCACCCTGCTCCTCACGCCCGGCTTCGTCACCGACCTGGTTGGCTTCGCGATCGTCATCCCGCTGACCCGTCCGGTCGCCCGCCGCCTGCTGGAACGGGCCGTGAGCAGACGCCTCCTCGGTGACCACGGCGGGCGCCCCTCCGGCGGCCCGGGGGGCGCGCCCGGCACCGGGTCGGCGGGGGGCGCCTCCGCAGGAGAGGGCGGCCCGGACGTCATCCCCGGCGAGGTCGTCGACTGACGTCCCGTTCCGGTGGCCGCCGGTGTGCGCGTGGGTGGCGCCTGGCCGGCCGCCACGGATGCAGGGATGCCGCCCACCTCGTTCGGTGGACGGCATGCCTGGGTGCGGTGGGCGCTCAGGCGCTCTTGCGCTTGCGCGACTTCTCGCCGCGCGACTCGCGCAGCAGGGTGAGCCGCTCTTCGAGCAGCTCCTCCAGCTCGGGGATGGACCGTCGCTCGAGCAGCATGTCCCAGTGGCTGCGGGCGGGCTTGGTGGGCTTGGCGTCGGGCTTGTGGCCACCCTCGAGGATGGCGGTCTCCCCGCAGCGGCACTCCCACACCGGGGGCACCTCGGCCTCGACCGAGAACGGCAGCTCGATCCGGTGCCCGTTGGGGCACAGGTACGTCGTGATCTGCCGCTCGCTGGGCACCACGTTCTCCTCGGTCTCCATGCTGTAGGTACCGAGGCGGGTCCCGCGGAGGCTACGTTCTGCCATGGGTGTCTCCCAACGTTCGTTCAGGGCGGGGCGCATCGATGTCTCGACCCCTGCTGCACGCTCAACGCCCCAAACCGCGCGCTTGTTCCGAGGACTTAGGTCGACCTTACACATGTCCGGCGTGGCGGTTGGTCACGAAACGGTTCCGACACCGCAGGCGGCGCGGGTCACCGTGATGGCGGCGGCGCCTGCCGAGGCGTCGCCACCCGGTCAGATCACCCGGGGGAGCACGTTGCCGGCGTCGAGGATGCCCTGTCGCATGTCGACCTTGCGCAGGATGAGGCCGCCGAGCACGAAGAAGACGACGAGCGCGACGATGGCCGGCCGGTAGGAGTGGGTCAGCTGATGAACCACGCCGAACAGCAGGGTGCCGAACCACGACGTGCCGCGCTCCATGGCCTGGTAGAAGGAGAAGAACTCCGCCTCCCGGCTGCGCGGGACGAGCTGGCTGAACAGGGACCGGCTCAGCGCCTGGCTGCCGCCGAGCACCACGCCGATGAGCACCCCGAGCACGAGGAAGGGCACGAAGGCCCGCTCGGGGAGGAAGTACGCGGCGACGACGATGAGGCTCCACGCGACCAGCGAGCCGAGGATCGTGCGCCAGGCACCGTACCGGGCGGCGAAGCGCCCGAAGAGCAGTGCCCCCCCGAAGGCCACGAACTGGACCAGCAGGATCAGCGCGATGAGCTGCTCCTGGGAGAACCTCAGCTGCTCGCTGCCGTAGAGGCTGCTCGAGGTGATGACGGTCTGGATGCCGTCGTTGAAGAAGAGGTAGGCAAGCAGGAATGTCAGGGTCTGCGGGAAGCGCTTGAGGTCGCGGAAGGTGTGCGCGAGCTGGCCGATGCTGCCGCCGACCACGCCGGCCGACGGGGCGTCCTCGGCCGGGATCCGGCTTCCCCGCAGGCCCCACAGGCCCACGATGGGGATGATCGTGAAGATGCCCCACCACAGGGCCGCGGAGAGCAGACTGATCCGGACCGCCATCGCCTTGTCGACCCCGATGAGGTCGGGCTTGGAGACGATGACCAGGTTGATGGCCAGCAGCAGGCCGCCGCCGAGGTAGCCCAGCGCCCAGCCACGCGACGAGACACGGTCCCGGTCGTCAGGGCTGGCGATGCGGCACAGGATGGCGTCGTAGACCACGAGCGAGGCGCCGAGGCTGATCGTCGAGACGATCATCAGCGCGGCGCCGAGCTGCCAGCGGGAGCCGGTGACGAAGAAGAGCAGCGAGCCGGCGAGGGCGCCGACCCAGGCGAACGCCCCGAGCAGCCGGGCCGGTCGCGGGGACCGGTCCGCGATGGCCCCCGCGAAGATGAGCAGCACGGCCGACAGGAGTGTCGCCAACGTGATCGTGTACGGGGCCAGCGAGCCCGGGTCGATCGGCGCGGTGAGCACGAAGAAGGCCAGGGCCATCGCCGTGCCCGCCCAGGTCCACGGGGCATAGCGCGTGCTGGCGGTCGGACGCAGCGAGGCGAAGCCGGCGAGCAGCAGGACGATGGTGAGCAGCAGTGCGCCGAGCGTCACCGCGAGCGGTGCGGCATGGCCGGACCCGAACGGGAAGTCGAGCACGTGCAGGGTGGTCCGGCACGTCGCGTTCTCGGCGAGGCCCGGGCAGGCGGCCTCGGTCGCGACCGAGGTGAGGTACGGACCGAACAGGACGGTCCCCACCGTCGTCACGAAGGCCGAGTTGGCCCAGTCGTACCAGTACCAGGGCCGTTGGTAGCGCGTGTTCGCGGCGTAGGTGTCGGCGACCTCGGTGTCCGTCGTCATGCGCGGAGCCTGCCACATCGGCGGGACCGGGGGAGCGACATTCGGGCGGTCATCACCGGGAGGAGCCGGCACTCGAGCCGCCGCACCGGGGCACCGAGCGCGGTGACGGGCGGCCCGGACGGCTCAGCCGACGAACTCCCAGTGCCACGGCTCGGGGAGGGCACCGGTCGGCTCGGCCCAGCTCGGGTGGTACCAGCCGTACAGCGGCGCGTTGAGCTGCATCCACAGGTGCTGGGGCGACCCGAAGGTCTGTACCCCCCCGCACAGGTCGACGGCGATGCCGAGCCCGTGCTTGCTCGTTCCCGGCGCGGCAGCCCACTTGCCGCGGGAGGCCTTCACGGAGTACTGCTCCGCGAGCGTGCGGTAGGAGTCGGTGACGCAGAGGGCCGTGCCCATCTGGCGGGCGTACGCCTGGCTCATGGCGTTGAACGCGGCTGCCGCCTTGGGCCGCAGCGACTCACCCGGGGCCTCCCACAGCGGGCAGAGCGCGCCGGCGGGGAGCTGCCCGTTGGGATAGCTCGCCTGGTTGTCCGAGCAGGGGGGCCCCCCGGAGAACGGCGTGCTGGCCGACGCGGCGGCGAGCGCAGCGCGCAGCCGGTCCGCTGCGGCCTTGGCTTCGGGGGACTGAACCCCGATGAGCAGCGCGGCCACCGGACCGGCCTTGGCGATCTGGGCCATCTGAGCGGTGCGCAGGGCGTCGATCGCGGATCGTTGGGTGGCCAGGAGGGGGTCCAGCGCCGCCTTGGACTGCTCGAGGGTCGTCGTGGCCGCCACTGCGGTCGCGCTCGCCCGGTCGGCCTCGGCGCTGAGCTGCGCCTGCTGGGCCTCCAGGTCGCTCAGGTCCGCGAGACTACGTAGCCGCGCGTCGGTGAGGTAGGCCAGGTCCCCGGCCGACGGGGCGGCCTTGGCGGGATCCTGCCCCATGATGTCGAACACCGAGGAGAGGTCGCCGGTGCCGTTGGTGTCCGCGTAGGTCTGGAACGCCCACATCCGGGTGACGTCCCGGGCGTTGTCGAGGCGCACCGTGACCACGTCGAGCTGCGAGCGGGCGGTGTCGGCCGTGGCCTGCGCGCTCTGCTGTTCGTCGCGGGCCGAGGCGATCTTCTCGAGCAGGTCGTTGGCCCTGCTCGACAGGGCGTCCATCTTCTTCATCGCCGCCGCCAGCTGCGCGTTGGCCGCCGTCAGCGCCGTCCAGATCGCATCGGCGGCCGACACCTGCTGGCTCACGTCCGCCGGGGAGAGTCCCACCTGGCCGTCGGACCCGCCCGCGTCACTGGTGGCAGGGATCGTCGGCTTGCCCTGGGACGAGCCCAGGCCCGAGGTGGCGGGCAGGAGCGACGGGCTGGTCGGTGGCGGGCTGGGGGTCGAGCTCGGGGTAGGGGTGGGCGACGGCGACCCAAGGTCGGGGCTCGTCGTCGGGGTGGTCGTCGGGCTCGTGGTCGGGGTGGTCGTCGGGCTCGTCGTCGCGGTGGGGTCCGGCGAGCCGGCGGAGCCGGTGGGAGTCGGGACCGGGTCGGCGAAGGCGGCCGGTGCCTGGAAGGCGATGACGAGCAGCAACGAGAGCCCCAGACCCGCCCCCGCTCGAGCCATCCGCCGAGCCGTCATTCCCGTTGTCCCGTCGTGCGTCGCGGGCACAGCCCACCCTGGTCGGCCGAGGCGACCCCCGCCGCTCTGTCAGCCTAGGACACAACGGGGACGCCTGTCTGCCCCGGGGGACCCCGATCGCGGTGGTGCGAGGATGGCGCCGGTGAGCTACCACGCCTGGCGGCCCGGGAGGTCGCCCGGCGATCGCGCCCGGCGCGTCATCAGTCCCCGGTACTCGGCGTCTCGGCGCCACCGTCGTGCTCCCGCCGTGGCACGTGTGGCGGTCGCGATCGCCGTCCTCTCATCGCGGCCCTCGCCATCGTCGACGGGGGGCCCCACCCGGGCCGAGGTCGCCCAGCGCTACGAGCCGTCCCGGGCGCTGGTGAGGAACGTCGCGCTCATGTCGAGGTCCCCGTGCTCGGCGGCTCCCTCGTCCAGCCGCCGCCGGACGACCCGGACGAGGGGAAGGTCCAGGCCCTCCTCGGCGGCTGCCCACTCCACGAGGGAGGCGTCCTTGGCGGCCAGCCGCAGCGAGAACGACGGGTCGAACGATCGGGCGATCATGGCCGAGCCCTTCATCTGCAGGTAGGGCAGGTCCAAGGGACCGCCGTCGACGGCGTCAAGGACCAGCCGGGGATCCAGGCCGAGGCCCTCCGCCAGGGCGAGGGCCTCCGCCGCACCCTCGATGACGGCGAGGATCCAGCAGTTCGTCGCCAGCTTGAGCCGGCTGCCGGCCCCGGCCGCACCGACCCACAGGGTCCGGTGCCCGAGCACGTCGAAGATCGGCTGTAGGCGGTCCCGCAGGCTCTCCGGGCCCGAGGCGAGGACGACGAGGCTGCCCGCCTCGGCGGGCTGCTTGGTCCCGAGCACCGGCGCGTCGACGAGCTGGACACCCTGGGCCGCCGCGAGCTCGATGCAGCGGGCCGTGCCCCGGACTCCGATGGTGCTCATCTGCAGCCACACGGCGCCGCTCTCCCCCGCCACGGACAGGGGACCGCTGTCGCCGTCCATGGTGTCGGCCACCGCGCCACCGTCGGCGAGCATCGTCAGCACGACCGATGCGCCCCGGACGGCCTCCGCGGCGGACTCGAGCACGGCCGCGCCGTCCTCCGCAAGGGGACGCGCCTTGTCCGGAGTACGGTTCCAGGCGCGCACCTCGTACCCGGCCCGGAGGAGGTTCCGGGCCATGGGCAGTCCCATGGTGCCTCCGGCACCGAGCACGGCCACGCTCTCCTGAGATGCCATCTGGCGCTCCTCTCTGGTTCGACGGTCGGCCCGCCGCTGGGGACATACCCGTCCTGCTGGGGCGTACCCGACGGTGTACGCCCCGGAGAACCCACGACCGGTGCGGCAGGCGGCCGGCATACTCGGGGGCGGCGTGCCCGGCGGCATAGGGTCGGGCCATGGACTATCGCACCCTTGGCCGCTCCGGCTGTTCCGTCTCCGCCCTCTGCCTCGGCACGATGACCTTCGGCTCGGAGACCGACGAGGCGGCGTCCCACGACCAGCTCGACGTCTTCCGCGCGGCGGGTGGCACGCTCGTCGACACCGCCGACGTCTACAGCGGCGGTGAGTCCGAGCAGATCATCGGCCGGTGGTTCGCGGCCCGCCCCGCCGACCTCTCCGACGCCGTCGTGCTGGCGACCAAGGGCCGGTTCCCGATGGGGGAGGACCCCAACGATGCCGGCCTGTCCCGTCGACATCTCACCCGGGCGCTCGACGCCTCGTTGCGCCGGCTCGGCCTCGAGCACGTCGACCTGTACCAGGTCCACGCCTACGACGCCTGGACGCCGTTGGAGGAGACCCTGCGCACCCTCGACGGCTTCGTCCGGTCGGGGAAGATCGGCTACTACGGCCTGTCGAACTTCACCGGCTGGCAGCTGACCAAGGCCGTCCACGTGGCACGTGCCCTGGGGGTCGCCGAGCCGGTCACCCTGCAGCCGCAGTACAGCCTGATCGTCCGCGAGACCGAGTGGGAGATCGTGCCGGCGGTGCTCGACGCCGGCCTGGGGATGCTCCCGTGGAGTCCGCTGGGAGGCGGCTGGCTGTCGGGCAAGTACCGCCGCGGCCAGCGCCCGTCCGGGGCCACCCGCCTGGGCGAGGATCCCGGCCGCGGGATGGAGGCCTACGACCGCCGCGGTACCGCCCGGACCTGGGACATCATCGAGGCGGTGCAGCAGGTCGCCGAGGGGAGGGGTGTCTCGATGGCGGAGGTCGCCCTGGCATGGGTCACCGCTCGCCCCGGCGTGACCTCGACCATCCTCGGTGCGCGCACCGTCGAGCAGCTCGAGACCAACCTCGCCTCGGTCCACACGCGCCTGACCGACGGCGAGGTGAGCGTGCTCGACCGAGCGAGCGACCCAGTGGCGAGCGACTACCCGTACGGGGAGATGGGGGTGGAGCAGCGCAGCCGGCGCCTGGCCGGCGGCCGCTGAGCACCGGCGGCGACCGCGACGCGCCGACCTCGACCGGGGGAGGGACCGCCGGCAGGCGGGGGAGTGGCCGCCGGCAGACGGGCCCACCTGAGGACGGTGCCGGCGCGGTCGGTACGCGGCCGGGTGTGACATACCCCATGGGGCATCTGTGACGACACAGTGCGAGACTGACAGCAGCGGAGAGCACCTGGCTCGTCGGTGCCCGGTCCGCGCGACCACGACGGATTCAGCAGGTGCGAGGCGAACCTCCAGTGCACATCATCACCGACACGGCACACCTGTCCGAGAGCGTCGTCAAGACCGTTGTCGAGGCCCCCGAGATCGCGCGCAAGCGCCGGGCGGGACAGTTCGTCATCGTCATGATCGACGAGCACGCCGAGCGCATTCCGCTGACGATCGTGGACTCCGACGCCACGGCCGGCACCATCACGATGATCTACCAGGTGGTCGGGCGGAGCACCGCCGACCTGGCCGAGCTCGAGGCGGGGGGGCGGATCGGGCATATCCTCGGTCCGCTGGGGCGGCCTACCGAGATCGACAACGTCGGCACCGCCGTCTGCGTCGGTGGGGGAGTGGGCGTGGGGGTGCTGTATCCCATCGCCAGCGCTCTGCGGGCCGCGGGAACCGAGGTCCTCGCGGTGCTCGGCGCCCGCAGCCAGCCGCTGCTCATCCTCGAGGAGGAGATGCGCGCGGTCGCGGACGAGCTCTACGTCACCACCGATGACGGCTCCTACGGGCGGCACGGCTTCGTCACCGACGTCCTAGCCGACCTCATCGCGTCCGGCCGGCCGGTCGACCGGGTCTTCGCCATCGGGCCGGTCCCGATGATGAAGGCGGTCTCGGCCGTCACCAGGGCACCCGGCATACCGACGGTCGTCAGCCTCAACCCCATCATGGTCGACGGGACCGGGATGTGCGGTGGCTGCCGGGTGAGCGTCGGCGGCCACGCGCGGTTCGCCTGCGTGGACGGACCCGAGTTCGACGGCCACGAGGTCGACTTCGACCTGCTGGCCACCCGGCTGCGGGCCTACCTCCCGCAGGAGCGCCGCGCCATGGAGCGCACGGGGTGCCGCGCCCATGCCTGACGACGCCGACCGCACGACCCCGCCCGTGAGCGAGCGGGCGGCCACGAGCGAGCGGCCTCGGCGCGGTGAGCGCAAGCCCAAGGTCCGGGTGCCCCGGCAGCCCATGCCGGAGCAGAGCCCCGCCGTCCGGGTCACGAACTTCGACGAGGTGCCGCTCGGGTTCGCCCCCGAGACGGCGATGGTGGAGGCGGCCCGCTGCATCCAGTGCAAGAAGCCCGGGTGCCTCGGCGCGTGCCCCGTCAACATCGACATCCCCGCCTTCCTCGAGCTCGTCGCGGACGGCGACTTCCTGGGCGCCGCCAAGAAGGTGCGCGAGAGCAACGCCCTGCCGGCGGTCTGCGGCCGGGTGTGCCCGCAGGAGGACCAGTGCGAGGGGGCGTGCGTCCTGGGCAGGCGCTTCGAGCCGGTCGCCGTCGGACGGCTCGAGCGGTTCGTGGCCGACTACGAGCGCGACAAGGGCGCCCAGGAGCCGGTGACGGTCCCATCGCCGACCGGCCGCCGGGTGGCCGTGGTCGGCGGTGGCCCAGCCGGGCTCACCATCGCCGGGGACCTGGTCCGCATGGGCCATGCCGTCACGGTGTTCGAGGCACTGCACAAGGCCGGTGGCGTCCTGATCTACGGGATTCCGGAGTTCCGGCTGCCCAAGAGCATCGTCGACGCCGAGGTCGAGACCCTGGCCCAGATGGGCGTGCGGATCGTCACCGACGCCGCGATCGGCCGGCTCAAGACGGTCGACGAGCTGTTCGACGAGGGCTTCCACGCCGTCTTCCTGGGGGTGGGCGCCGGCGCTCCGGTCTTCATGGACATCCCCGGGGAGAACCTGTCCGGCATCTACTCGGCCAACGAGTACCTCACCCGCGCCAACCTGATGAAGGCCTACCGGTTCCCGGACTATGACACCCCGATCGCGCACGGCAGGAACGTCGCCGTCATCGGCTCGGGCAACGTGGCGATGGACTCGGTGCGCACCGCCCTGCGCCTGGGCGCCGAGAACGCCTACATCGTCTACCGGCGCACCCGGGACGAGATGCCGGCCCGGGCCGAGGAGGTCCACCACGCCGAGCAGGAGGGCGTGCAGTTCCTCTTCCTGTCCAGCCCCGTGCGCTACGTCGGCGATGAGGACGGCTGGGTGCGCCGGATGGTGTGCCAGCGGATGGTGCTCGGGGAGCCCGACGACTCCGGCCGGCGCCGTCCGGTGCCCACCGACGAGGAGCTCACCATCGAGGTCGACACCGTCGTCGTGGCCATCGGCACCTCGGCCAACCCGCTGGTCACCAGCACCACCGGGGGGCTGGACACCAACAGCCGGGGCTACATCGTCGCCGACGAGGAGACCGGCCTGACGACCCGGCCTGGGGTCTTCGCCGGCGGCGACATCGTCACCGGGGCGGCCACGGTCATCCTCGCGATGGGTGCGGGGCGCAAGGCGGCCCGGGCCATCCACGACTACGTGATGTCGCTGGAGGTCTAGGCACCGGGCGCCAGGAGCGGGCGACGGCGCCTGCGGTCCCAGCCCGCCCGGTCGCGGCCGGCGGCACACCTGGTCGCGGCCAGCGGCACACCTGGTCGCGGCCAGCGGCACACCTGATGGCGGCCGCCGGCTCTGCGCAACCGCAGAGCCCGCGCCTGCTCCCTACATCTCCTCGTGGCGGTCCGGGTCGCCACCGAACAACCGACCGTCGGGCCGGCCCAGCCCGGTGATGGCGGCCATCTCGGAGTCGGCCAGCTCGAACCCGAAGACATCGAGGTTCTCGCGCTGGCGAGCCGGAGTGGCCGACTTCGGCAGCGGCACGACCCCGAGCTGGACGTGCCAGCGCACGATGACCTGAGCGGGTGTGACGCCGTGGGCGGCGGCCGCCGAGGAGACCGGCGGCTCGGCGTAGGGCGAGCTGCCCTTGGCGAGCGGGCTCCAGGCCTGCGTCCGGATGCCGAGGGCGTCGTGGACGGCGCGCATCCGGGCCTGCGGGAAGTAGGGGTGCAGCTCGACCTGGTTCACCGCCGGCACCACCCCCGTGTCGTCGATGATGCGACGCAGGTGCGCCTCGGTGAAGTTGCTGACGCCGATCGTGCGGACCAGCCCGTCGCGCTGCGCCTCGACGAGCGCCCTCCACGTCTGCGGGTAGAGGTCCTGGCTGGGGTTCGGCCAGTGGATGAGGGCCAGGTCGATCCGGTCCACGCCCAGCGCCGCGGCTGACTCCCGCAGCGAGGCCAGGGCAAGGTCGTGGGCGTGGGAGCGCCCCGGCACCTTGGTCGTCAGGCGGATCTCGTGACGGGGCACGCCCGAGCGCCGCACCGCCTCGCCGACCTCGGCCTCGTTGCCGTAGTTGACCGCCGAGTCGAGGAGCCGGTACCCGGCCCGGAGGGCGCTGACCATGGCCGCGACCCCGTCGGCCCCTCGCAGCGGATAGGTGCCGAAGCCCACCGCGGGGATGGTGCTCCCGTCGTTGAGGTCGTATGTCGTGACATCCATGGGGCCCACCGTAGGCGAGGGCGCGGCCATGGTGCCGAAGCCGGCCTCTCGGTGCCGAACCGGTCAGGGTGACCGAGCGGGGTGAGTCGGGCCGACCGGGTGTCGTGACAGGTCAGACACGGCGCCGCCCGGAGGGCGCGATTAGCATGTCAGGTGGTGGGGAAGGAAGGTCGCCATGGAGATCGAGAAGGCACAGGTCGTTCACTTCCTGCACGAGGCGGGCCTCGAGGAGCGGGCGCAGGCGGCACAGGCAGCGCTGCCCGACCCCGTCGACACCGACGAGAACGCCGGGCTGCTGCACGAGCTCGGCGTCGACCTCAAGGACCTGACCCAGACCGGTCTGGGCTGAGTCCCGGGCGGTCGGCTCGAACCGCCGATAATCTACATTATGTCAATCTGACGCCGCGGTGTCCCCGGGTCGGCTCCCCCGACGGTCGGCCGGTGGCGCCACCATCGCTGTCACCGCTCACCCGGCCGGGGCCTGCCGGTCGCCGTCCGCCGGGCTGGTGTGCGGCGGCGCGTCAGCGCCCGTGCCGGGCTCGGCCGCGGTCGGCCGGGGCGCGGTCCCGATGCCACCGGAGACGACCGTGGGCGGCGCCGGTGCGGCGATGACCGTGTGGGCCACCCGCTGGAGGGACGGCGGCAGCGCGCCGGCATACGCCGCGGACACGCCGGCGAGCAGCAGCGCGGTACCGGCGACCACGGCGACCGCTCGCCGCCGACCGCGCAGGCCGGCGGCCTCGGCCCGCAGGGCCCGTGCCTCGAGGACCGCCGGGGAGCCCGGCCCGACGGCGAGGAAGGCCTCGACGGCCGACTGGGCCCCGGCCACCTCGGCGGTGCTGGTCGCCGCCGTGGCGGCGGCGAACAGGGCATCGAGCTCGTCGGGGAGGACGTCTGTCCGGCCGGCCATGAACAGGTCGGCGACACCGAAGTCCGCTCGGTGGTCCGGGCTCGGGGTGGAGTCCATCATCGGGAGAGCGACGCGTCGTCGCTCGGCATCACCGCCCATGAGGTCCTGGGTGAGGATGCCCTCCAGACGGCGCAGCGCTCGGTGCACGGCGACGCGCACCGAGCCGGGGGTGCGCCCGGTGACGTCCGCGACGTCCGCGACGTCGAGGTCCAACAGGATGCGCAGCAGCACGAGCTCGGCCTGATGGCGTGGCAGCCGCCCGATCAGGTCGAGCGCCTGCTGGGTCGACAGCGGACGCGCGAGGACGCCGGCCGGGGCCGGAGCCACGGCGGACCGCCGGGTGCCGGCGCCGACGTCGACCGGCTCGCTGGGTCGGCGTGCTTCGCGGCGGACGACCTCGATCGAGCACTCGCGCGCAACGGTGACCAGCCAACGGCGGAAGCCTGGCTCGTTGCCGGTGAAGCCGCCCAGGCCCTCGATGGCACCGGCCCAGGCATGCTCGGCGATCTCCTCGGCGCGGCCGCCCACCATGACCTGGAGGTAGCGCAGCAGCCGGGGCTGGGCGTCACGCCAGAGCTCACCGAAGGCCAGCGGGTCCCCCGACCGGGCGCGCTCCAGCACGTCGTCGAAACGGCTGCCGAGCATGGGCGTCCTGGAGGTGGTCAACGGCAGGCGCCGGGCGCGCCCGGGACCAGTTGTACCGACCGGGACGCGGCGGCCACCACGGCCGAACGGGCGTGCATCCCTCCTCCGTACGGCTGGCCCGGTGGCGTCCCTCGGGGCGCCCCCGGGACGCGCGGGTCAGGAGGACGTCTCCGGCGAGGCGGTGACCGACGGCGGTCCGGTCGGCTCCGGCGACCCTGGGCTCGAGTGCTCCTCGAGGTAGGACTGCGGGTCCCGGTCGGTGGGCGGCACCCCGCCCGCCGCGTGCAGCGCCTGGAAGCGCAGGAACTGCACGCCGATCTCGTGACGGAGGGTGAGGTCGGCCTGCTGCCGGAAGTCGGCCAGGTCCTGGCGCTCCTCCTCGGCCATGTGGTCGCTGTTGTGCACGTTGGCGTCGACGACGGCCGTCCACCACGCCGAGCTGCCGGGCTCGCACTCGCCGACGGCCCGGATCGCCGCACGCAGGTCGTTGTGGTCCTTGACCGCGTCCTGCACCTCCTCCCCCGCGCTGTCCGCGTCCGCTGCGCCGGTCCCCAGGGCCAGCAGGTGGGGGTAGAAGTAGCGCTCCTCGGCGTCGGCGTGCGTCTCGAGCAGGATGGCGAGCCGCTCCCAGACAGCCGCCAGCCCCGCGGAGTCATCCCGCGGGAACTCCTCGAGGACGGCGAAGCCCCGGCGCTGCTCCTCGTGCTGGTGGGCGATGATCTCGGTGATGTCCACGGACGCTCCTATCGACGGACGAAGTCGTATGCCGGTGCGGCTGCCGGTCGCCTACCCGTCCCCGGCCAGGGTGAACCGGCCGGTCCGTAGGCTGTCCCGGTGACCTTCTCCATCGTCGGGCGTGACGGCGACGCGGTGGGCGTGGCCGTCGCCAGCAAGTTCCTCGCCGTCGGCTCCGTCGTGCCCGGGGCCCGACTCGGTGTCGGCGCCGTCGCCACCCAGTCCCTGGCACGGGTCGCCTACGTCGAGGAGCTGCTCACCGCGCTGGGGGCGGGGCAGCCACCGGACCTCGCGCTCGAGGAGGCGGTCGCCGCCGACGAGGGCCGGGACCACCGTCAGGTCGGCGTCGTCGGCAACGGCGGTGCCGCGACCTTCACCGGCGCTGCCTGCCTGCCGTGGGCCGGCGGCCGGAGCGGCGCGGACGCCAGGACGGCGTACGCGGTGCAGGGCAACATCCTCGTCGGCCCGCAGGTCGTCGAGGCGATGGAGCGGGTCTGGCTCGAGGGCACCGCCGTGCAGTTGCCCCGCCGACTGCTCGCGGCCCTGCTGGCCGGCGACGCGGCGGGCGGCGACGCCCGAGGTCGGCAGAGCGCCGCGCTGTACGTCCTCGCGCCCGGTGGCGGGTACGACGCCAGCGGGGTCCTCGCGGACCTGCGGGTGGACGACCACCGGTCGGCGCCGGACGAGCTGGCCCGGATCGTCGAGCTGCACGACCTCTACCTCGGTGGGCCGGAGGATGTCCGGCCGCTCGAGTCCGAGCTGGCCGCCGAGGTCGCCCGCCGGCTGGCTGCGCTGGGCGTTCCCGGCGCGCGCGCCGACACCGCCGCGGCACTCGAGCGGTGGATGGGTGAGGTGAACCTCGAGATGCGGCACTCCCCCGGCGGCATCGACGCCCGGGTGCTGGCCGAGCTGAGAGCGGCCACCTCCGGCGCCTGAGCGCCCAGCGGGAGGTGGACCACCGGTCAGCGCGTCGGCGTCACCGCGCCGCGCAGGCCCTCCCCCCACAGCTCGCGGGTCTGCAGGACCCAGAAGGCGGCGAACTCGGCGATGAGCATGGCCTCGACCCACAGGATGAGGTGCGCGAACCGCACGTCGGCGACCTTGAGGATGATGACGACGACGAGGGTCGCGGCCATGGCGAGCCCCACCGCGGCGTACCCGGTGCGCAGCGCGGCCTGCAGCGTCCGTCCCGGCACCGCGCGGGCCCGGCCGACGCCGACTGCGTTGAGCCCCATGACGATGATGAGGCACGAGAACATCGTCACCGCCGCGGCGTCGTGGGCCCATCGCACGAAGAACTCCCTGGCCGTCCCGAAGACGACCGCCGTCAGGACGAGGATGACGGTCGCCGCGGCGCCGCCGATGTCGGAGGTGAGGTTCCAGCGCCGCTCGGCCCGCTGCTGCCGGGCGTTCCAGACGGCCCAGGCCAGGACGGCGAACCCGACGACGAGCAGCGCGAGGACGTTGTTGGCGATGTTCTCGGAGATGGCGCCGAGGTCGGTGGCCGCACCGGTGCGGCAGACGCTGAGGGCGGTGGTCGGCACCAGCGGCACCACCAGGGCCAGCATGCCGGCCAGGTTGAGCAGGACGTCCTCGGCCTCGGTGTTGCCCTTGAGCGCGACGAGGCACACCCCGACGGCGACGAGCACGCCGACGAAGACGGCCCGGACCGGGGTGTAGTAGTACGAGCTGATCGAGGTCTCCCAGCAGACCGGGTCGCGGGTCAGCCCCTCGCGCAGGACCGCCACCCCCAGCCAGACCACGAGGAAGACCATGGCCAGCCGCAGGTACCGGTACGTCTTGACGGCCTGGTCGCCGCCGGTCGCGCCCGCTCGTGCGGTCATGGTGGCTCCCTCCACGCGGCTGTCCGCGGGCTCACTCGAACCGGGCGGGGTCACCGGCGCCCCGGCGCACGATCGCCGGTACGCCGTCGGAGAAGTCGACGACGGTGGTGGGATCGGTACCGCACTCGCCGGCATCGATGACGACGTCCACCACGTGGTCCAGCGCCTCCTTGACGGCCCATCCCTCGGTCATCGGCTCCGACTCCCCGGGCATGAGCAAGGTGCTGGAGAGCAGCGGTTCGCCGATCTCGGCAAGGATGGCCTGGACGACCGGATGGTCGGGGATGCGGACCCCCACGGTCCGCTTCTTCGGGTGCAGCAGCCGCCTCGGCACCTCATGGGTCGCCGGCAGGATGAACGTGTAGGGCCCGGGTGTGGCGGCCTTGACGGCGCGGAACACCGCGTTGTCCACATGGACGAACTGGCCCAGCTGGGCGAAGTCCCGGCACACCAGCGTGTAGTGGTGCCGGTCGTCGAGGCGCCGGATGTCGCGGATGCGGTCCTTGGCCTGCTGGTTGCCCAGCATCGCCCCGAGTGCGTACCCGGAGTCCGTCGGGTAGGCGATGAGGCCGCCCTCACGCAGGGCCTGGGCGACCTGCCGGAGCGCGCGGGGCTGTGGGTCCACCGGGTGCATGTCGACGAAGCGAGCCATCGGCCCAGCCTAGGACGCGGCGGCCCGGCGCGCCCCACCGGCGAGACGTCGGTCCGTCGCTCAGCCCTCCCGCATCATCACGCTCGAGCCGCGCTCGACCGTCCGCGACACCGTGCACAGCCGCGAGTGCGACGCCTGGATCCCCCGTGCGACGAGCTGCCGGGCGCGGTCGCCCTCCTCGCCCGGCGGGAAGCGCAGGGTGAAGGTCACCTCGATCCCATCGAGCAGGTTGCCGCCGCCCTCGTCCTTGACCTTCTCGCCGGCGGCCCGCACCTCGAACGTCGTCGGCTCGGCCCGGCGCGAGGTCAGGTGGTCGACGTCGACGGCGCTGCATCCGGCCAGCGCCACGAGGAGGAGCTCCACCGGGGTGAAGTCGCCGGAGCCACCGTCGCCGACATGGATGGTCCCGCCCCGCACGTTCGTCGCGTCGTACTCCCCCACCCGCGTCCGTCGCAGGGTCACCTCCCGGTGCCCGAGGCCGGTACCCCCCGCTGCCGGCTCGCTCATCGGCCACCCCACCTCTCGACGATGTCCCGCACGACCGCCAGGTCCCGCCAGGTCGCTGTGAGCCCGGTGATCCTCTCGATCCTGGCGTTGGTGAGCTTGATCCGGTGGAATGCGATCTCGAACTCGGCCAGCACGTCCGACCCCAGCACGACGGCTCGCTCCCCCGGCGCGTCCCACGCCTGCAGCGCCGCTGCGGCCTCTGCTCGGAGGTCCCCGCCGGCGAACGCGACGTAGCGCCTGGTCCTGCCCGGTCCCGGGTGCAGGGCCGGTATGCCGTCCACCTGCTGGACGAGACGGGCGAGGTCTGCCGGCCGGCGCACGATGGCGGGGACGTCGAAACCCGCGCACTCCCCCAGCACCTCGGACACGGCGCTCGCCACCTTGGCGGGAGAGCGCGTCGGGCTCGAGACGAGCACGTTGCCGCTCTGGATGTACGTCGCGACGTCGCTGAAACCGTTCTCGGACAGCACTTCTCTCAGCTGGTCCATCTTGACGAACCGGCCGCCCACGTTGACGGCCCGCAGGAAGGCGACATAGCGCGGCATACGCCGATCCTGCCAGAGTGGGCGGATGAGCAGCCCCGAACAGCGCCGTGGACGCGTCGTGCTGGTGCGGCACGGAGAGACCGAGTGGAGCCGGCAGGGCCGACACACCGGGCTCACCGACGTTCCGCTCACGCCCGAGGGCGAGGCCGACGCGCGCCGGCTGACCGGCGCGTTCGGCGCCGTCGACATCGGCCTCGTGCTCGCCTCACCGCTGCAGCGCGCCGCGCGGACCGCCGAGCTGGCGGGGCTGCACCCGCGGACCGACCCCGACCTCGTCGAGTGGGACTACGGGGCCTATGAGGGCCTCACGAGCGCCCAGGTCCGCGGCCGGCGCGGCCCCGAGTGGACCGTCTTCTCCGGCGGAGTGGCTCCGGGCGTGACGCCCGGTGAGACCCTCGAGCAGGTCGGCGAGCGGGCTGGAAGGGTGCTCGAGCGCATCGCACCGGTGCTGGCGTCCGCCGATGTCGTCCTCATCGGGCACGGCCATGCACTGCGCGTCCTCACCGCGCGCTACCTCTCCCGCCCGCTCGAGCTCGCGGCGCAGCTCGTCCTCGAGCCGGCCACGCTGAGCATGCTGGGACACGAGCACGACCTTCCCGCGATCCTGTCCTGGAACGCCGGACGCTGAGCTCGGCACCGTCGCCCCGACGCCCGAGCCCGGTGCATCCCACCGCCGCCGGCTAGGGCAGCGGCCAGGTGTGCACCGGAGCGTTGACCGCCATCTGGTCGGTGTAGAGGTGCAGCATCTCGCGCAGGGCGCTGCGCCGGTCCAGGCCACGCCGCTCGAGCAGCTCGACCGCGTCGCTCTGCCAGGTGGCGCCGTTGACACCGGTCGTGCACCTCCCCTCGATGATCCCCAGGTACCGGTCCCGCACCTCGTCCGAGACGCCCCACTGCGTCAGCCCCTCATGGGCCATCGGCAGCAGGTGGCGCAAGGTGAGCTCCTCCACCCCGATCTCGCCGAACCCCGGCCAGTAGAAGCGGGCGTCCATCCCCTCCCGCGCCGCACGACCGAAGTTGTCCTTGCACGCGGCGAAGCTCATCTTCGTCCAGACCGGACGGTCCTGGGCCGCCAGCGTGCGCACCGCCCCGTAGTAGAACGCCGCGTTGGCGAGGACGTCGGCGATGGTGGGCCCGGCAGGCAGCACCCGGTTCTCGACCCGCAGGTGCGGCCGATCGCCGACGATGTCGTAGATCGGCCGGTTCCAGCGGTAGATGGTGCCGTTGTGCAGCCTCAGCTCGGACAGCTGGGGCGCGACGCCCGCCTCGAGCTTGGCCATGGGGTCCTCGTCGCTCACGTCGGCGAGCAGGACCGGGAAGTACCGGACGTTCTCCTCGAACAGGTCGAAGATCGAGGTGATCCACCGTTCCCCGAAGAACACCCGCGGGCGGACGCCCTGGTTCTTCAGCTCGATCGGCCGGGTGTCGGTGGCCTGCTCGAACAGCGCGATCCGCGTCTCGGCATGCAGTCGCTTGCCGAAGAAGAAGGGGCTGTTCGCGGCGAGGGCGACCTGGGGAGCCGACAGGGCCTGCGCGGCGTTCCAGTAGTCGGCGAACTCGTTCGGCGAGACCTGGATGTGCAGCTGCACCGACGTGCAGGCCGACTCCGGACCGATCGAGTCGGCATACGTCGCCACCCGTTCCCCGGTGGGGCCCTCGATGTCCAGGAAGATGTCCTCCCCCCGGGCTCCGAAGATCGAGTCGTTGAGAGCCGTGTAGCGGTTGTTGTCGCTGATCCAGTCGCCCTCGTAGTGCTCCGGCATGATCGTCGGCAGGATCCCGATCGACACGATCCGCGACCCGACCTCGCGGGCCTTGGCGTCGGCGGCGTTGAGGGAGTCTCGCAGGTCCTGCTCGAGGTCGAGCGTCGCGTCGCCGGGCAGCGGGCGGGGCGGCACGTTGAGCTCGATGTTGTACCGCGCGAGCTCGGTCTGGAAGCCCGGGTCGGCGATCGCCTCGAGAACGGTGGCGTTGTGGAAATGGGGGTCGAAGTTCTCGTCGACGAGGTTGAGCTCGATCTCCAGACCGGTCATCGGCCGGTCGAACTCGAACGAGCTCTGGTTGAGCATCCGCTCGAACACGTCCAGGTCCTGACGCACCTTCTCGCGGAACCGCTGCCGCTCCTCGCGGCTGTAACGCTGAGCGCTGGTCTCTCTTCCCACGGAACCTCCGCCGTCCAGGGGCTCGGGGAGCCGGCGCCCCCGCCCTCGAGAACCAAGGAACCACACCGCGGCGCGTCTTGGGAACTCCCCCACGACATGAACCCGGCCGCGGAGGTGTTTCGGTACCGGGCCGTGTCGGTGCGGTCTCCTAGCCTCGGAGCGTGCGGTTGATCCACACCTCCGACTGGCACCTGGGGCGCTCGTTCCACCAGGTGGGGCTGCTCGGCGCCCAGGGCGCCTACCTCGACCACCTCGTGGAGGTCTGCCGGTCCGAGCGGGTGGACGCCGTCCTGGTGTCCGGCGACGTCTACGACCGGGCCATGCCCGCTCCCGACACCGTCGCCCTGCTGTCCGAGGCGGTCGAGCGCCTGATCGACGCCGGTGCCCAGGTGGTCCTCTCCAGCGGCAACCACGACTCGGCGATCCGGCTGGGCTTCGCGGCCGGGCTGCTCGAGCGGGCCGGGCTGCACATCCGCACGTCGCTGGCCGATGTCGGCAGGCCGGTCCTCCTCGACGACGTGGCCGTCTACCCGCTGCCTTACCTGGAGCCGACCCTGGCCGCCGACGCCCTCGGCAGCGACGAGCGCACCCACGCCGGTGTCCTCCGGGCCGCGATGACGGCCGTCCGCGCCGACCTCTCGGCGTCCTCCGTGCGCCGCTCCGTCGTGATGGCGCACGCCTTCGTCACCGGTTGCGCGACGAGCGACTCCGAGCGGGACATCTCCTCCGGCGGGGTCGCCGCCGTTCCGCCCGAGGTGTTCGACGGCGCCGACTACGTCGCGTTGGGCCATCTGCACGGGCGCCAGCAGGTCAGCGAGACGGCCCGCTACTGCGGCTCCCCGCTGGCGATGTCGTTCAGCGAGGTCGACCACCACAAGGGCGCCTGGCTCGTCGACCTGTCCGGCGCCGCTGCGGCCGTCGAGTTCGTCGACGCCCCGGTCGAGCGTCCCTTGGCGGTGCTGCGCGGTGACCTCGACCACCTGCTCGCCGACCCGAGACATGCCGCCGCCGAGACGGCCTGGTGCCACGTCACGCTGACCGACCCGGTGCGGCCGGTCGGCGCCATGGACCGGGTGCGCCGCCGGTTCCCGCACGCCCTCGAGCTCAGCTTCGCCCCCGAGTGCGTCCCCGTGCCGGTCCGGGCGTATGCCGCCCGGGTCGCCCGGCGGCCCGACGTGGAGGTGTGCTGCGACTTCCTGGACCATGTCCGGGGCGGCCGGCCGGCGTCGGCGGAGGAGCGGGCGCTGCTGGCCACCGCGCTCGAGGGGTCCCGGGTCGGGCGCGCCTGCGGTGGCGACGAGGGCATCGTCGACGGCGCCGCATCTGGTGCAGCCAGGGTCGCGCCGGTCGGTGCGGCATGAGGCTCCACCGACTGGTGGTCGAGGCCTTCGGGCCGTTCCCTGGGCGGGTCGAGATCGACGTCGACGAGCTCACCGGGGGCGGCCTCTTCCTCATCCACGGCCCCACCGGTGCCGGGAAGACCAGCCTGCTCGACGCCGTGGCCTTCGCCCTGTATGCCGATGTGCCGGGTCCACGCACCAAGCGCGGTCTGCGCTCGGACCACGCCGGCCGCGACGCGGTCCCGTCCGTCGAGCTCGAGCTGACGGCGGGCGGTCGCCGGCTCCTCATCCGCCGCAGCCCCGAGTACGTCCGCCCCAAGAAGCGGGGCACCGGCCTGCGGACGATGCACGCCACCGTGTCGCTCCGGGAGCGGCGGGCCGGCTCGTGGCAGACGCTCAGCACCCGCCCCGACGAGGTCGCCGACATCGTCAAGGACGCCCTCGGGATGGGCCTTGCCCAGTTCGCCAAGGTGGTCCTGTTGCCTCAGGGCGAGTTTGCGGCCTTCCTGCGCTCGAGCGCCGAGGAGCGGCGCGACGTCCTCGAGCGGCTCTTCGACATCAGCCGGTTCAGCGACGTCGAGGAGTGGCTGGCCACCGCCCGACGCGAGGCGGCCTCGCGGGTGGAGGCGACCGAGGCCGAGCTGCGGACGGACCTGGCCCGCCTCGGCGAGGTGCTCGCCGACCAGGTGCCCGACACCGCTCCGGGCTGGCTGGAGCTGTCCGCCGCTCAGCTGCCGCAGCGCCTCGCCGAGCTCGAGCTGAGCCTGCAGGGTCACGTGTCGACGACGGTCGCCACCGTCGACGCCGCCGATGTCGTCGAGCATGCCGCCCGGACGGCCCACACGGCCGGTCAACGCCGCGAGGAGCTGCGGGCGCGGGCCGCGACGGCACGCGCCCGGCTGGCCGCGCTCGAGAGGGGTCGCGCGGCGCACGAGTCCGACCTGGCGCGGGTGGCCGCCGCCGGCCGCGCCGCCACCCTGGCCGGCCACCTGCTCGCACTGCAGCGGTCCACCAGCGACGCGGCGGCCTCGGCCGAGGCGGTGGCCCGCACCCGTGCGCCGGTGGCGGCCATCGGGGTCGAGGACCGGTCCACCGACGGGCTGGTGCTCCTGCTGGACCGGGTCCGCGGCTTCGACCGGTCCGTCGACGACCTTGTGCACTGGGCCGCGACGCTCGCCGACCTCGAGGACCGGGCCGGAGCGACCCGGTCCCGGCTGGCCGCGATCGAGTCCGAGGTGGCCTCGGCCGTACAGGAGGCGGTGGGCGTCGGCGCGGCGCTGGAGGCGGCGCGCGACCGGGTGGCGCGCCTCGCCGACCGGGCCGCCGGGCTCGATCTGCTCGCCCAGCGGCTGGTGGACGCCCGGGAACGGCTGGCCCTGGCCCTGCGGGTCGACCACGAGCAGACGCGGCTGGCCGCGCTGCGGTCCGCGGCGGCGGATGCCCGGCAACGGGCGCAGGACGCGCGTCAGCGCGCCCTCGACCTGCATCAGCGCCGGATCGAGGGGATGGCCGCGGAGCTCGCCGGGACGCTCGCCCCCGGGGTCGGCTGCCCGGTGTGCGGCTCGGTCGAGCATCCCGCACCGGCGACCGCGGCCGACCCGGTGACCGTCGACGACGTCGCGGCGGCCCAGCATGTCGCCGAGCGGCTCGACGGCGCTCATCAGCGCGTCCTGACCGAGATGAACGTCCTCGAGGCGGGGCTTCACGATCGACGCGGCCGGCTGGGGGCTCACGTCGGGGCCGCGAGCCTCACCGCGGCGGTCGAGGACGCCGAGCGCGAGCACGCCGCAGCGCAGCGGGCGGTCGCGGACCTGCGAGACGCCGAGCAGGCCCTCGCCACCACCGAGGCCCGACGCAGTGAGGTGACCGAGCGCGCGAGCGAGCTGGCCGCGGACCGGGCCCGGCTCGACGCGGTGCTCGGTGAGCTGCTGAGCGAGAGCGCCGCCGTCCGGTCCGCCGCGGAGCAGGCCCTCGCGGACCACGCCCGGGGCTGCCCCTGCGGCTCACCGGACCCGAGCGGCGCGGGCGGGCCAGCTGCGGGGACCATCCCCGGCCGGCCGGAACCGGCGACCGTGGTCGCGCAGGTACCGCCGCTCGCGGTGCGGCATGCCGCGGTCGGTGACGCGCTCACCCAGCATGTCGCAGCCGTCGAGACCGCCTCGACGGCGGCACGACGAGTGACCCGAGCGGGCGAGGACCTCGCAGCCGCGCTCAAGGACGCCGGGTTCGAGGACCTCCAAGCCGTGGCCGCCGCCGCCCTTCCGACGGCGCAGGCCGCCGCCCTGGCGGCTGCGTGCCAGCGGCACGAGCGCGAGGTCGCCGTGTTGCAGGCCGTCCTGGAGGACCCGGAGGTGGCCGCGGCAGCCGACGCCGAGCCCGTCGACCTCCCCGGCCTCGACGAGGCCCAGCGCCTCGCCGAGTCGGCGCTGCTCGTGGCCCGGGACGCGCAGAGCCGAGCCACCCAGTGCCTGCGCGGCCTGCAGCGGCTGCGCCCGGCCATCGAGGAGCGCGCCCGGCGGTTGGGGCCCGCCATCGACGAGCATGCCCGGCTCAAGGAGCTCGCCGACACCGTCGGCGGGCTCGGCCCCGACAACACCTTGCGGATGCGGCTCACCTCGTTCGTGCTCGCGGCCCGGCTGGAGAAGGTCGCCGAGCTGGCCAACGAGCGTCTGGCGGTCATGGCAGCCGGTCGTTACCGCCTCGAGCACTCCGACGACCTGGCCGCCCGCGGCGCCCGCAGTGGTCTCGGCCTGCGGGTCCTCGACCAGTGGACCGGAGCCACCCGAGAGACCTCCACGCTCTCCGGCGGTGAGGCGTTCATGGCGTCCCTCGCCCTCGCGCTCGGGCTGGCCGACGCCGTGCGCGAGGAGGCCGGCGGCTTCGACCTGCGCACCCTGTTCGTGGACGAGGGCTTCGGCAGCCTCGACGAGGAGAGCCTCGAGCAGGTGCTCGGCGTGCTCGACGCCCTGCGCGAGGGCGGCCGGGCCGTCGGGGTCGTCTCCCACGTGCCCGAGCTGCGCACCCGCATCCCGAGCCAGGTCGTCGTCCACAAGGGCCCCTCGGGCAGCACCGTCACGGTGCGTACCGCCGCCATGCCGGCCGCCTGAGCCGGCGCAGCCCGCCGCTCAGGCGTCGCCCGGCCGGCATCCGGGCGGCTCAGTCCTCGAACGCCTCCGGCGACGGGCACGCGCAGACGAGGTGGCGGTCGCCGTAGGCGCCGTCGATGCGGCGCACCGGAGACCAGTACTTGTCGAGTGGGCTGACTCCGGGCGGGAACGCGGCGCGCCGACGGTCGTACGGGTGGGTCCACTCCCCAGCCAGGCAGGCGGCCGTGTGGGGGGCGTGCCGCAGCACGCTGTCCTCGGGCGACACCGCCCCGGAGCCCACCTCGTCGATCTCCCCTCGGATCGCGATCATGGCGTCACAGAACCGGTCGAGCTCCTCACGGCTCTCGCTCTCGGTGGGCTCCACCATCAAGGTCCCCGCCACGGGGAACGACATCGTCGGCGCATGGAAGCCGTAGTCGATCAGCCGCTTGGCGACGTCGTCGACGCTGACGCCGGTGTCGTGGGTGATCCCGCGCACGTCGAGGATGCACTCGTGGGCCACCAGCCCCGCCCCCCCGGAGTAAAGGACCGGGTAGGAGTCGCGCAGCCGGGCGGCGACGTAGTTGGCGTTGAGGACGGCGACCTCGCTGGCGCGGCCGAGCCCGGCCGAGCCCATGAGCCGGATGTAGGCCCATGAGATGGGCAGGATGGAGGCCGAGCCGAAGGGGGCGGACGCCACCGGGCCGACCCCGCTCGCCGGACCCGCGCTCTCGTCGAGCGGGTGGTTCGGCAGATGCGGCGCCAGATGCGACCGACAGGCCACTGGCCCGACCCCCGGGCCACCGCCGCCGTGCGGGATGGCGAACGTCTTGTGGAGGTTGAGGTGCGAGACGTCCGCGCCGAACGCACCCGGCCGGGCGATGCCGACCAGGGCGTTGAGGTTGGCCCCGTCGACGTAGACCTGACCGCCCGCCTCGTGCACCAGGCCACACAGCTCGGTGATCGTGTCCTCGAACACGCCGTGCGTCGAGGGGTACGTCACCATGATCGCCGCGAGCCGGCTCCGGTGCTCGGCGACCTTGGCCCGCAGGTCGTCCATGTCGATCGACCCGCTGGCGGCGTCGGTACCGACGACGACGACCTGCATCCCGGCCATCACCGCGCTGGCGGCGTTGGTGCCATGCGCGCTGGCCGGGATGAGACAGACCCGGCGGCCCGCCTCGCCGTTGGCCCGGTGGTAGGCGGCGATGGCCAGCAGCCCGGACAGCTCGCCCTGCGAACCGGCGTTGGGCTGGAGGCAGACCGCGTCGTACCCGGTGATGTCGCAGAGCCAGCCCGAGAGCTGGGCGATGATCTCGCGGATCCCGGCCGTCTGCTCCGCGGGAGCGAACGGGTGGAGGTCGGCGAACTCCGGCCAGGACAGCGCCACCATCTCGGTGGTCGCGTTGAGCTTCATCGTGCATGAGCCCAGCGGGATCATCCCCCGGTCGAGCGCGAAGTCGCGGTCGGCGAGCCGGCGCAGGTAGCGCAACATGGCCGTCTCGCTGTGGTGGGTCGAGAACACCGGGTGGGTGAGGTAGTCGCTGGTCCGCACGAGCTTGGCGGGCCACGCCGGCGGCTCTCCGGCAGCAGCCTGCGCGGGCAGCTCGGCCCCGAAGGCCAGGGCCACCCGGGCGAGGTCGTCGGCGTCCGTCGTCTCGTCGACACTGACGGTCACGGCATCGGCGTCGACGCGCCGGATGTTGACCCCGCGCTCGAGGGCGCCGGCGACGAGCTCGTCGGCCCGGCCCGGGGCGTCGACCCGCACGGTGTCGAAGAACGCCCCGTCCGCGACGGCGAACCCGGCGCCACGCAGGGCCTCGGCGAGCTCGACCGCCTTGGCGTGGACCTCGGCCGCGATGGCGCGCAGGCCGCGCGGGCCGTGATACACGGCATACATGCTCGCGAGGACCGCGAGCAGGACCTGGGCGGTGCAGATGTTCGACGTCGCCTTCTCGCGCCGGATGTGCTGCTCGCGGGTCTGCAGGGCGAGCCGGTAGGCGGGCGCGCCGTCCTCGTCGACCGAGACGCCGACCAGCCGGCCGGGCATGGTCCGCTCGAGACCGGAGCGCACGGCGAGATAGCCCGCGTGGGGCCCCCCGAAGCCCATCGGCACGCCGAATCGCTGCGTGGTGCCGACGGCGACGTCGGCACCCCACTCCCCCGGTGGGGTCGCGATCGTCAGGGCCAGCAGGTCCGCCGCGGCGGTGACGAGCGCACCGGCCTCGTGGGCGGCGGCGGTGACGACCCCCCAGTCATGCAGCAGGCCGTCGGCGTCCGGGTACTGGAGGACGACGCCGAAGACCGGCCGCCCCAGGGCCGCGGCGGTCAGGGAGGCACCGTCGGCCACCGCGGTGAGGTCGGCCACGACGACGTCGATGCCGAGCGGCAGGGCCCGGGTGCGGATGACCCCGAGCGTCTGCGGGAACACCGCGTCGTCGACGAGCAGGACGGCGTCGGGCGCCGCCTTGCTCGAGCGGCGCATGAGGGTCATGGCCTCGGCCGCGGCGGTGCCCTCATCGAGCAGCGAGGAGCCGGCGGTCGCCAGACCGGTGAGGTCGGCGACCATCGTCTGGAAGTTGAGCAGAGCCTCGAGCCGACCCTGGGAGATCTCCGGCTGGTACGGCGTGTAGGCCGTGTACCAGGCGGGGTTCTCCAGGACGTTGCGCGCGATGACGGCCGGGACGACGGTCCCGTAGTAGCCGAGGCCGATCATCGAGGTGAGGACGGTGTTGCGCGAGGCGATCGTCCGCAGCTCCGCCAGCACGGCCCGCTCCGATTCGGCCGGCTTCAGCGACAGCCCCGCGGTCGCGCGGATGCCGCCCGGCACGGCCGCGTCGATGAGGGCGCCCAGCGACGGCTGGCCGACGACGTCCAGCATCGCGGCGACGTCACTCTCGCGGGGGCCGATGTGCCGGGCGGCGAACGCGGGCAGGTCGGCTGCGCGGGTGGCGGTGGTGGTGGCGGTGGAGGTGCTCGCGGTCATGAAGGGCTCCTGAGGCGCGGGACAGCGGCGGACGCCTCCCCTTCTGTCACGGCGTGAGCCGCTCCAGAGTGCCTGACCGTGCGGTCCTGGCGCCTGAGAGGTTCCGGGGAGTTTGCCCCTTCGGCGCCCCGCGACCTGACGGCCCGGGGGCTCTCCCGCACGGTGTTGACAGCCAGGTCAATCTACCAGGCGCCCGTGTGCGTGCCATGGGCGCTGGCCAGCCGAGCGCCGGACGGCATACCCGGTCGGCGGACGGTACCCAGGCGCGGGGCCACGGAGCCTGGGCGGTATGACCGGTGCCGTGGGCTGCCGGGCGGGCCCGCGGGGTCGGTCGGCGGGGCCGGCTCAGGCGGTGCGGGTGCGGCGGCGCACGCTCAGCTCGTCGGTGCTCTCCGCGGCGAGGTCCTCGTCGGCCCGCTCGCCCGGCAGCCGCGCGAGGTCACCCTCGACCTCGCGCCAGACCCGGCCCACGGCGATCCCGAAGACACCCTGGCCACCCTGGAGGAGGTCGATGACCTCGTCGGACGAGGTGCACTCGTAGACGGTGGCGCCGTCGCTCATCAAGGTGATCTGCGCGAGGTCGTCGACCCCGCGCTCACGCAGCGCCTGGACCGCCACCCGGATCTGTTGCAGAGAGACGCCGGTGACGAGGAGCCGCTTGACCACCTTGAGGACGAGGATGTCCCGGAAGCCGTAGAGCCGCTGGGTCCCGGACCCCGAGGCGCCGCGGACCGAGGGCTCGACGAGCCCGGTGCGCGCCCAGTAGTCGAGCTGGCGGTAGGTGATCCCGGCCGCCCGGCAGGCAGCCGGACCGCGGTAGCCGACCTCCTCATCGAGGGCCGGCAGGTCGTCGGTGAAGAGCAACCCCTGGGCCCCGACCTGGGCCGCGAGGCGGTCCGTGGTCCCTGCGCTGGGAATGACGCTCGAGCCCACGACGACCTCCGAATGACATGTCCGTAACGACACGGACGTGGTTTACTCCTGTGACGGTAGAGGCCGCTGTTACTCGCGTCAACCATCACTGGACCGTGTCGGTCGGCGTGTCGCCGACATCACGGACAAAACTAGACCTGTAGTTGAGGGTTAGGGCGCATCGCCGCCCGCTTCCTCCGCGCCGAAGTCCTCGGCCGTCACCTGGTCGAGGAACTCCTTGAACCGCTCGACCTCGTCCTCCTCCTCGGTGGCCATGGCCACGCCGGCCTCGTCGAGGAGCGCGTCCTCGGCGACGATGTCGGCGCCGGTACGCAGGGCCAGCGCGATCGCGTCGGACGAGCGGGACTCGATCTCGGCCCCACCCCCGGCGGCACCGCCGTCGACATCCAGCTTGGCGTGGAAGACGCCGTCCCGCAGCTCGACGATCCGGACCCGGGTCAGCGTGTGGCCCAGCTCGTCGATGACGCTCTTGAGCAGGTCATGGGTGAGCGGACGAGGTGGGACGACGCCCTGCTGAGCGTAGGCGATGGCCGTCGCCTCCGCGGCGCCGATCCAGATGGGCAGGTACCGGTCACCGTCCCGCTCACGCAGCAGGACGATCGGTGCGTTGGTGGGCATCTCCACCCGCACCCCGAGCACATCCAGGACCTTCACCTGCTCACCGTACCTCCCCCAGGGCAACGGACGGCAGCCCCGCGGCCCAACCGACGACACTCTGCCTGGCCGACCGGGCGTGCGCCGCTACCCGTGGCCGCGCTCCGCCGCGAGACCGCCCTTGACCAACGCCGTGTGTAGCAGCAGGCAGAGCCGGGCGACCTCGCCGGCTGCCCTCTCCCGGGGGCGTCCGGCGTGCGTGGCGCTGACCGCCTGGCCGACCAGGCCGACCTCACGGTCCGCCGCGGTGCGGAAGGGCCGCAGGTGTCTGGCCTCGATCCCGTAGCCAGCGAGGGCGGCGGCGGCCCGGGCCACCTGCAGGTCGTGCTCGGCGAGGTAGCCCTGCGGGTCGGGACGGAGCAGCCCGTACCCGGCGAGGGCGTCGTATGCCGCTCGGGTCAGCCCGGAGGCCTGGCACAGCTCCTCCCGGGTGAGGCGTACCGCCGAGGGACCCACCAGGTCGGCGGCCGGGGCGACGTCGGCGTCCGCCACGACCGCAGGGGGGCGAGGACGGCCGTCGGTCCGCTCGTCGCCGGGGACCAGCCCGCGGTCCAGCGCGTCGAGGGACTCCCGGATCACCTTCAGCGGCCAGAACCGGTCCCGCTGGGCCCGCAGCACATAGCGCAGCCGCCCGATGTCGTCCTGCGTGTACGACCGGTACCCCGAGGCGGTCCGGTCCGGCTCGACGAGCCCCTCCGCCTCCAGGAAGCGGATCTTGGAGATGGTGATGTCCGGGAACTCCTCGCGCAGGTCAGCGAGGACCGCGCCGATGGTGAGGCGCCGAGGGGGGGGCGTCGGGGCCACGGTGCGGGAGGTGCTCAGTCCTTGGCGGCGTAGAAGACCAGCCGGAACTTGCCGATCTGGACCTCGTCACCGGTCTGGAGCACCGCCTGGTCGATCCGGTTGCGGTTGACGTAGGTGCCGTTGAGAGAGCCGACGTCGCGCACCACGAACCCGTCGCCGGTCCGGGTGAACACGGCGTGCTTGCGGGAGACCGTGACGTCGTCGAGGAAGATGTCGCTGTCGGGGTGGCGTCCCGAGCTCACCTCGTCGTCGTCGAGCAGGAAGCGGGCCCCCGTGTTCGGACCGCGCAGCACGACGAGCAGGGCGGTTCCGGGCCGCAAGGCGTCGACGGTGGCCTGGTCGGCTCTGGTCAGCGTCAGGTCGACATCGGTGCTCGGCTCGACGACGTCCGCCCCCGCGTCGACCGCCTGCAGGTGCATCGTCGTGCCGTCCGGTGCGCCACTCGGGCGCGCGGCGGACTCCCGAACACCGCCCTCGGGCTCGCGCTCATCACCAGTCATCGCCTTGAGCTCCTCACTGCGTCGCCGCCTGCGTTCACCCTAGATCACCGGGAGAGGGTCTCGCACCCCGCTCGGCGATTGTCAGGAGAGCTGGCCCCGGTAGGCCTCGGCATCCATGAGGGCGTCCAGGGCGGCCGCGTCCGACGGGCGCATCGCGAACATCCAGCCGTCCCCGTACGGGTCGCCGTTGACCAGCTCGGGCGAGGAGTCGAGGGCGACGTTGACCTCGGTCACCTCTCCGCTCACCGGTGCGTAGACGTCGCTCACCGACTTGGTCGACTCGACCTCACCGCAGGCCTCGCCGCCGGTGACGGCGTCGCCGGCCGCCGGGAGGTTGACGTAGACGACGTCCCCCAGGGCGGCCTGGGCGTATGCCGTGATGCCGACCCGCACCGTCCCGTCGCCGCTCACCCGCACCCACTCGTGCTCGCCGGTGTACTTGAGGTCCTCGGGGTACTCGAGCTCGCTCATCGCGCTCCTTGTCGATGGAGGTCGCCCCCGGTCGCCCTGAGGGGCTAGGGGGTGGCCGTGGGAGTGGGGACGGGGCGAGCGTACTCAGGCGGCGAAAGCGCGTGCAATGCGGTGATGTCCACACTCGTCTTCGGAGTGACCACCGTGTCCCCGCCGACGCTGCGCACCGACTCGCTCACCCCCCCCGGGATCTCCATGGCCGAGGCCAGGGTCTGGCCGTCCCCGATGGCGGTGACGACGTAGGGGGTCTGCAGCGTTCGGCCGTCGACCTGGATCGCTCCTGGGGCGTCGGTGAAGTACGTGCTGGCGACGACGCGCTCGTCGTTGACCTGGATGGCCTCGGCGCCGGCGTCGCGCAGCTCTTCGATGGTGTCGAGCAGGAGCGGCGCGGTGACGCCGTGCCTGGGGTCGTGGATCGTCAGGATGACCCCTGGCCCGGTGGCCGGGACGGTCCCGGTGAGGATGCCGAGCCGGTCGAGCCGGTCCTGGGCGGCGGCCACCGCCTCCTCACGGCTCGTGGCGCCGGAGCGCAGCCGGTCGCGGGACGCCTGGAGGGACGCGATCTCCAGCTGCAGCCGTTGGCCGTCCTGGTTGACGGTGTCGAGGATCCGCACCAGATCGTCCTCGCGGAGGTTCTCGAGGCCGCCGAGCTGGGTCTGGTGCACCTGGGCCGCGATCGCGAACCCGAGCAGCACGGCGAGCAGGCTCACCAGCAGGGTGCTCGCGTTCGGCCGAGGGCTGCCGAAGCGGGCCAGCCGGCGCCAGGCGGCCCGGCCCTCGACGGGGTCCGGTGAGGCCTGCGCCGCCAGGTCCGTCGCCTCGGGCACGGGGTCGGTCCCGGAGCCCGGCGACCGGTCGGTCGGCTCGGTCATGCTCGGAACAGGTGCCGGCGGATGGAGGCGACGTTGGAGAAGATCCGCACTCCCAGCACGACGACAACGCCGGTGGAGAGCTGGCTGCCCACGCCGAGCTTGTCCCCGAGGAAGACGATGAACGCGGCGACGACCACGTTGGAGAGGAACGAGATGACGAACACCTTGTCGCTGAAGATCCCGTCGAGCACCGCTCGCACCGCACCGAAGACCGCGTCGAGGGCCGCGATGATGGCGATCGGCAGGTACGGCTGCATCCACGCCGGCACCTCCGGGTGGAGGAACAGGCCGACGAAGATGCCGGCCAACAGGCCTAGCGCGGGGATCACGGCGAGCCTCCGGTGCTCGGGTGCGGGGACGGGCTGGGCCCAGTATCGCGGGGACGGGCGTACCGGGTCAGCAGCGACGCGGCCGCTGGGACGGTCAGTGACCCCTGGGCGCTGGTGCTGACCTGGATCCCGTAGGTCGAGCTGAGCGTCGCCAGGTAGGCCCCGCCGTCCCCCGTGGTGAACAGCCGCGGCATCGACGCCGGGTCACCGAGGGCGGTGACGACGTAGGGCGGCGTGAGCGGCCGGAAGTCGACGAGGATCGCCTGACCCGCGAACCGGATGGCGGAGGTCGAGGTGAGCCGCATCCCGTTGATCGACACCGCCTCGGCGCCGGCCTGCCACAGGCTGTTGCTGACGATCTGCAGGTCGCGCGCGAGGACGGTCCCGCCGCTGCCGGTCGTGTCGGCGTTGCCGTTGTCGGCGTTGCTGTTGTCGGCGCCGGTCCCGGGAGCGTTGTCGAGGGTGACCACCAGGCCGGGCCCGGTCACCGCAACGGCTCCAGCCACTGCCGACGCCACGGCCAACCGCGACTGGAGGTCGCTGTGCGCCGACCCGAGGGCGGCGGCGTCCAGGCGGTTGACGTCGAGCTGCAGGCGGGCGACCTGTGCGGTCTGCCTGTCGATGCTGGCGCGCCGGGCCTCGATCTGCCCGATGAGCTCGGCCCGGGCCGAGCCCTTCGTGGTGGCGCTTCCCCGTAGGCTCGAGGCACCGATGCTGACGAGCAGGCCGATGAGGGCCATCCCCACGACGAGGAGCACCGACCGGCTCCCCTGGGAGCGGGGCAGGCCGGCCGCCTGGCGGGCGTCCGCGGCGGCCGCGTAGCCGGGGTCGAGCGGGCGCTGCAGCATCGACGTGATGAGCGTCATCGACTCGTCGGGCCGGCGCCGGGTGTCCGACAGCATCACGCCACCCGCGCCCGAGCGGACACGATGTCGCGCAGCTGGGCCGCATACAGCGCCGCGGCGACCCAGTACAGGACCGTTCCCCACCAGGCGAACCCCCACCCGATGGGCAGGGCGACCCGCCCGACCGTGCCGCCGACATCGGAGAGCAGCAGGATCGGGAAGGCGTAGAGGAGGTTGAAGGTCGCGGCCTTGCCGACGTAGTGCACCGGGAGCCCGACGTAGCCGTACCTCTGGGCGACGAGGACCACGATCCCCATGAACCCCTCGCGGGCGAACAGGACGACGACCAGCCACCACGGGACGATGTCGCGCCAGGCGAGCCCGAGCAGCGTGCTCACGATGTAGAGGCGGTCGGCGATGGGGTCCAGCAGCTCCCCCACCCGCGAGACCAGGTGGAAGCGCCGGGCGATCTTGCCGTCGAGGTAGTCGGTGAACCCGGACAGTGCCAGGACGACCAGGGCGAGCACGTCATGGTGTGCCAGCAGGGCCCAGAGGAAGACGGGGACGCCCACCAGCCGCGCAGCGGACAGCGCGTTGGGGACGGTGACGACCCGGTCGCTGACCGTCCCCGGGTCCCCGCTGCTCATGGCGTCACCCTATGCGCTCGACCCTAGAGTTCGGCCATGGACTCTCGCATCCTCGGCACCCCGCTGGAGCGGCTCCGGCAGGACCGGACAAGCGTGAAGTGGCGCCTCTTCGAGCAGGACGTTCTCCCGGTCTGGGTGGCCGAGATGGACGCCGGTCCCTGCCCGGCGGTGGTGGACGCGGTCACCGCCGCGGTGCGCCGCGGGGACACCGGGTACTCGTGGGGACCGCCGTACGTCGCCGCCGTGCAGCGGTATGCCGCGGACACCTGGGGGTGGCAGGTCGACGCCGGCGCCACCAGCCAGGTGGCCGACGTCATGATCGGGGTCGCCGAGCTGCTCCGGCTGCTCACCGACCCGGGAGCCGCCGTCGTCGTCTCCCCCCGGTCTACGACTCCTTCTACGGCTTCATCCGGGCCATCGGCAGGCGGGTGGTCGAGGCTCCGCTGAGCGAGAGCGGCCGGCTGAGACCGGACACTCTCGTGGCGGCGTTCCGTACGGCGCGGGACGCGGGCGGGCGCGCGGCATACCTGCTGTGCAACCCGCAGAACCCCACCGGGGCCGCTCACACCCGCGCGGAGCTCGCCCTGGTCGCGGCGGCCGCCGAGGAGTACGGCCTGCGGGTGGTGAGCGACGAGATCCACGCACCACTGGTGTATGCCGGGTCCACGTTCACCCCCTATCTCACCGTGCCCGGGGCCGAGCGGGGCATGACGGTCCTCTCGCCGTCGAAGGGGTGGAACCTCGCCGGACTCAAGGGCGCGGTCGCCGTGGCGGGGGACGGCGCCGTCGACGACCTGCGGGCGCTCCCCGAGGTGCACCGGCACGGCGCGAGCCACGTGGCCGTGCTCGCCCACATCGCCGCCCTGGACGACGGACGCGACTGGCTGGCCCGGCTCCTCGCGGAGCTGGACGCCAACCGGGGCCTGGTGAGGTCACTGCTCGCCGAGCACCTGCCGCAGGTGGGGTACCGGACGCCGGAGGCGACCTACCTCGCCTGGCTGGACTGCCGGTCGCTGGGCCTCGGCGACGACCCGGCCGAGGCGTTCCGGACCCGCGGCAGGGTCGCCCTCTCCCCGGGTCGCCGCTATGGCGCTCCGGGAGCGGGGTTCGCCCGTCTCAACTTCGCGACGTCGCCGCAGATCCTCACCGAGGCGGTCACCCGGATGGCCTCCGCGCTCTGACCGAGCACCGGCGGACCCTGACCGAGCACCGGCCGAGCCGGTCACCGCCCCCCGGGTCGGCGACCGGAGGCCCCCGACGTCGGCGGGACCGGGCTTCCCGGCGGGGAGCCGGAGGTACGGTGAGCGGTAGCCCCCGGGCGCGCCGGAGCACCGGCGCCGGGGCGGGTCGACAGGGAGCAGGACATGCACGAGCTGTCGCTGTGCGGCTCGATCGCCGACATCGTCAGCCGGCGCCGCGGGAGCCGTCGGGTGCTGGCGATCCACCTGCGCGTGGGCGCGTTGCGTCAGGTCGTCCCCGACACCCTCGAGTACTGCTGGTCCCTGGTCAGCGCCGACACCGACCTCGAAGGCTCGGTGCTCGAGGTCGAGCACATCCCGCTCATGCTGGCGTGCCGCTCCTGCGGCGCGAGCACCGAGGTCCGGGACGTCCCGGTCCTCGCCTGCGGCACGTGCGCATCGGTGGAGGTCGACGTGACCTCCGGCGAAGAGCTCCTCATCACCGCGCTCGATCTCATGGAGGCCTGAGACATGGGACGGTTCCACCGCCACGGCGAAGGCGAGCAGCCGCCCGAACACGCCGGCCACCACCGCCAGGGCCCGGCCGACGTGCCGGACCAGGTCGAGCACGCCGACGGCGGCGGCCACGTCGACGTCGGAGACCACTCGGGCTACGGCACCGGCGTCGAGCGGGTCGAGGTGCTCGAGCGCATCTTCGACGAGAACGACAGGACCGCCGCGGCCAACCGTGCCGACTTGGCGGCAGCCGGGGCGTGCGCCGTCAACCTGATGTCCTCCCCCGGCGCCGGGAAGACCACGCTGCTGGAGCGCACGCTCGTCGCGCTCACCCCCACCCTGCGGGTCGGCGTCCTCGAGGGCGACATCGCCACGAGCCTGGACGCCGACCGGCTGACCGGCCTCGGCGCTACCGTCGTCCTGCTCAACACCGACCAGGGGTTCGGCGGCGAGTGCCACCTCGACGCCCCCATGGTCCGCTCGGTCCTGCCCAGGCTGCCGCTGGCCGAGCTCGACCTCGTCCTCGTCGAGAATGTCGGCAATCTCGTCTGCCCGGCCGAGTTCGACGTCGGCGAGCACGCCCGGGCGATGATCTACGCGGTCACCGAGGGCGAGGACAAGCCCCTGAAGTATCCGGTCATGTTCCGGTCGGTCGACGTGGTCGTCGTCAACAAGGTGGACCTCCTGCCCCACCTGGACCTGGACCTGGACCTCTTCCTGCGCAACCTGCGCGCCGTCAACCCCGCGGTACGGGTCCTCCAGGTCAGCGCGCGCACCGGCGAGGGCGTCGACGCGTGGTGCGAGTGGCTTCGGGCGCAGGTGGCCGCCATGGCCTCGGGGGTCGGCTCCCCCTGAGTCGGGGTGTGCCGGCAGGCCGAGGCCGCGAGCCGCCCGGCCCGGCCCCCGGTGGCGCTGACGCCGTCCTGGGCGACGCGGGGCCCAGGGTCGCCCGGCGGCCAGGACGGTGCGGCGGTGGTCCTGCCAGGCCCAGGCGCGAGCCGGCCCTCACCCAGGGACGTGCCGCACCTCAGGCTGTTCGCCGCGGCTGGTCGGGCTGCGCCGAGGACCGGGCGAGGTCGGTGGCACTGCTCCTCGGTGGCTCATGCCCCGGCTCGGCGGCGGCCTGCCGCCGTGGCCTGCGCGGCCAGCTGCTGAAGCGTCCCAGCAGCGTGAGCAGGGATGGCACGAGGAGCGACCTGACGATGAACGCGTCGAGCAGCACGCCCACCACCATGACGAACGCCATTTCGTGCAGCGGACGCAGCGGGACGAGCGCCAGCATCCCGAAGCTGGCCGCCAGGGTGAACCCGGCGGCCGTGATGGCGCCGGAGGTTTCCGGATACCGTTCGACGATGGCGCTGCGCAGGGTGGTCCGCTCCGCACGGCGCCAGATGTGGCCGACGCCGTAGATGTTGTAGTCCGAGCCCAGCGACAGCAGGAGGACGGAGGCGGCGAACGGGACATAGAACGTGACGTCGCTGTGGCTCAGCCTCTCCTGGAAGATCAGCACGAGGCAGCCCATCGACGCCGTCAGCCCCAGCACACTGCAGGCGAGCAGGAGCACCGGCGCCACGACCGCTCGCAGGAACAGCATCAGCAGGACGAGGTTGACCACCAGCACCGCCACCGCGATACGGACGAGATCTGACTGGGTGGCCGCCACCAGCTCCGACGCCACCGCGGTATCCCCGGCCAGCCCGTACCGGATGCCATCGAGCCCCGCCTTGTGCAGCAGGCTCGGCATGACGGCGGACAGGCCGTTGACGTCTCCGATCGCAGTGGCACCGAACGGCTCATGGTCGAGGATGACCACGTACCGGGCCGCATCCCCGGAGCGCGTCACCAGCGCTCCCTGGGCGAGCTGCTGTGGCAGGTCCCCGGGGCTGATGACCCCGGCGACACCCGGTTGCTGCCTCAGCTCGTCGCCGAGTCGGGACAGCCCCTGGTGGTCGCCGCCCAGCGCGCTGCCCTGCAGGAGCAGCTCGGTCGGCGAGACGATGCCTGGCGCGAAGCCCGCGGCCGCCGCATCCGCGGCCGCCTTCGCCTGGCTGTCGGCCGGCAGCGCGCCGATGAAGGACACCCCCAGCCGCAGCCGGCCCGCGGCTGTTCCGAGGATGACCAGGCCGGCGATGCAGGCACCGGCGACGACCAGCGCGACGAGGCGGGTGGTGAGCCCGCGGGCCACCAGGCGTATCCACCGGTGCTCGCCCTCCGCTGAGGCCTTGCTCGGCCAGAACAGCGTCGCACCGAAGATGGCCAACAGCGCGGGCAGCAGTGTCAGCGACACCGCGACCGCGGTGGCCACCGACAGTGACAGCACCGGGCCCAGGGCCCGGAAGAAGCCCTCCCGGGCGACGAGCATCGCCGCGGTCCCCGCCGCGACGGCCAGCCCGGCGATCAGCACGATCCGCCCGTTCTGCGCGGCCGACGTCCGGGCCGCGGCCAGCCGGCCCTCGCCCGCGTCCAAGGCGCTGCGCAGGCCGGACAGGAAGAAGATCGAGTAGTCGGTGACGATGCCCAGCACCAGGGCAAGCACCAGCGGCTTGAGGTCGCTCGGTACCCCGGTATGGAACAGCGCACCCGCCTCGTCGGTGACCCGGACCGCCATGAAGTACGCCGCCGCAGCCGTCACGAGCGCCACGAGGGGCGCTCCGACCGAGCGGAACTTGAGTGCCACGACGGCAATCACCACGGCCAGCGTGGCGCCCTCGAGAAGCGGCAGTCGGCCATACAGGATCTGGGTCTGCTCGACCCGGGCAGGCACCGACCCGGTCACTCCGACGAAGTGGTCATCGGGCTGGTTGACGTGCTGCGCGGCGAAGTGGTGCGCCGCGGCCGACTGGTCCGCGAACGACGTGCCCGGTTGGAAGAACAGGTAGGTCAGGGCCGTCGTGTTGGGCTGCGACGACGATGGGAACACCCCGAGGGTGTTGGTGACGGGCAGGGCGCCGCGGACGATGCCGGCATCATGCAGGGCGCCCTGGGTGACCGCCACCGCCCGCGCGACGGCTCGCACCTGCGCGGACGCCGGCAGGCCATGCGGGTCGTGCTGCACCAGGACCGTGCGAGACAGGATCGGGAAGCCGAACGCCTTGACGGAGGTCGTCTCCGTCTGGATGGCTCGGCTGTTCGGGGGGGCGAAATCTCGCAGCCCGACACCGGCGACCGTCGACGGCAGCCACACGAGCGCCGCGGCCGCACCCGCCGCCCACCCCAGCACGATGAGCCAGCGGAGCTTGACCACCGTCCACGCATACGCCCTCGTGACGGCACCGGCCTCCGACGCCTGCCAGGATCTCATCGCGCCACCATCCCGGGCAGCGGCTGCCGCCGTCCGCGGCCCGGCGGCGCCGGCACCGCCTCGGCCGGCGCACCGTGCCACCGGCCGGCCGGGTCGGCACCCGGCCGGGATGATGACCCGCGGGGCCCGCGCGAGCGGGCCGCCTGTCCGGTCACCACCGGTCCCGTGTCCGCCACCCCCACGGGCGGCCGTCAGGGTCGATCACCGTGCGGACCATCGGGTCCACCGCTCGGCGCACGGCCCGGTTCACCGTGGGCAGCCGGTGAGCGCGCAGATGGCCCGCGGGCCGCGGGCCGGTCTCGCCGCCGTGATGCCAGGCGTCGAGCCGCTCCGCGTGCGACCGGAGCACGGTGAGCGCGCCGACCGGGTCGGTGAGGTCGTCGGTCTCCTGATGTCCGCGGCCGAGATGCTCGGACCACAGCGCGAGGCGCAGCCGCTGGGCGAAGGGGGTGTCACCGTCGTCGGCGGCAGCCGTCACCACGGCGGCGCTCAGCTCACTGTCGTGGGTCCACGAGCGCCGGTTCAGGTTCGCCGACCCCACGGCGGCCCACGTGTCGTCGATGACGCAGACCTTCGCATGGACGTAGATCGGGGCCCCGTCCTGGTTCTCCAGGTCGAACAGGTGCACTCGTTCGCCAGCGGCTTCGACCAGGACCTCGATCGCCTCGGTATGTGCGGCGTCCTTCGCCGGCTCCTGCAGCCCGCCCTCGCTGTCCGGGTAGCGCGGCAGCACCGCCACCATGTGCAGCTCCGGCGTCCGGCGCAGCGCGTCGGCGAAGACCCGCGCCACCGTGACGCTCCACAGGAACTGGTCCTCGACGTACACCAGCCGCCGGGCCCTGCCGAGCGCCTTGTGGTAACCGCGGGCCACCGTGCGCTCCCCGTCGGGGGCGAACGGGTATGGCGGCGACTGGCTCGGGTAGGTGCGCAACAGCTGCACGCAGTCGTGACCGGCCTGCGGCGGCCGCGGGAGCGGCTCGGGGAGGGCCCAGCTGCGCGAGCGCAGGTCGCGGATCCGGTCCACCGCCCACAGCCACGGCCGGGCGTGCTGCGGTGACGTGGGGTCATCCCATCGCTCGCGGAAGCAGCACTCCACGTCGGCCACGGCGGGGCCGCGAATCTCCACCATGGCGTCGTGCCATGCGGGGGTGGGCCCGTACCGCCGCGGCATGGGCTGGCGCTGCGGGTCACCGCGGTGCTCATGGTCGTCATGACGGCTGTGTCCGAGGTCGATGCCCCCGACGAACGCGACATCGCGCGCCGGGTCGTCGGGATGGCGCAGCACCACGAACTTCTGGTGGTGGGATCCCCCTCGACGCACTCGCATGTCCAGCAGCACCCGCGCGTTCATCGCCTGCAGCGCCTCGGCCAGCGTGCGGTTCTGCTCCTCCGAGAACCGGAACCGGTCGAGGTGTGACCGCCACACCAGCCCGTACACCAGCGCGCCGGCGCTCTGCGCCCGCGCCAGCTCGACCATCACCGCGCTGCCCGGCCCGTCCAGGCGCTGATCGGGATCGCCCCGCCAGTCCACGAAGTACACCTGGTCCCCGGCCTCAGCCCGGCGCAGCTCCGCACAGAGCCGTGGGAGGTAGGACGCCCCGTCGATCAGCGGGGTCACCTGGTTGCCCGCCGTCCACCGGGTCCCGTCCAGCCGGTCGCGGTACAGCCGGGCGTGCGCGTTGCCCCACTCCTGCGGGCCCAGGAACCAGGCGTCCGGTGACGATTCGACGGCCATACCGCCGTACGTACCCCGCCGCCCGGGGTGTGACACCGCAGCTGCGCAGCCTCCGGTGACCGCGCCCATCGCGCCCCCTTCGGGCTCGGTCTCCGGCGCACAGCCGGCCGACCGAACCGGCATCGCGGGCCCCTACCGCGCCGTCGTGACCGACCCCGCCGCGCGCCGCAGCTCGTTGACGCCACGACGGGCGAGCGGGCCGGCCCCGGTGGCGAAGAGGGCTGCGGCCACCGACGCGGCGGCCGGGCGCGGCAGGGCACGCTCCAGGAGACGAACGGTGGCCGCTGCCGACGTCCCTGCCGCCAGGGCTCCGACCACCGCCGCGCCGCCGAGCAGGGCGGCGCCCAGCCGCGCCTCGCCTGCGGCACTCCACAGATCCTCGCGGATGCGTTGCAGCTCCTCGTGGAGCACGGCGCCGATGTCCTGGCCCAAGGCCGACAGCGCATCCGTCGAGCCGTTCGGTCCGGTGGTCATGACCAGCCTCCTGTCCTCGTTCCCTGACCCGCACATCTGCCACATCTGCGTCGCCGACCCGCTCCCACGTGCCGACGAACGGCATACCGTCCGGTCATGCCATCCGCCCCGGTCATGCCACGCGCCACTGCTCCAGATCCGCGCGCTTCAGCACGAGCCCGTGGCCCGCGACCTCGCGATCGGGCCTCAGCACCCCGCCCTCGGCCGGCTCCAGGCAGCCGTCGAAGGCCAGGTGCTCGATCCGCACGTGGTCGTGGAAGTACTCGAGGTGCCGTAGATGCCACACCGCCGCGCAACCGTGGGCGCTCAGCTGGGGCGCGCAGTGCGCGGAGAGGTCGATCTGGTGGGCGTCGCAGAGGGCGCTCACCGCACGAAGCCCGGTGAACCCCCCGCATCGGGTGACGTCGGCCTGCAGGCAGTCGACGGCTCCGGCCGCCAGCATGTCGCGGAAGTACCACGGGGTCCAGCCGTACTCCCCCGCTGCCACGTCGAGGCCGGCCGGCCCGCGGTCCCGCACGAGCCGCAGTCCCTCGAGGTCGTTCGATGACACCGGCTCCTCGAGCCAGGTGACGCCGGCATCGGCATACCGCCCGGCCCACGCCAGTGCCTGCTTGCGGGAGAAGGCCCCGTTGGCGTCGACGAACAGCGCGACGTCCTCGCCGATGGCGTCCCGGGCCGCGGCCAGCCGACGGCCGTCGGCTTGGGGCTCCCGGCCGGTCTTCATCTTCACCCGCGGGATGCCCGCCGCGACCCACCCGCGGAGCTGTTCGGCGAGCTCGTCCAGGGTGTAGTTGCAGAAGCCGCCGGACCCGTAGATGGGGACCGCCTCGTGGACGGCGTCCAGGGCGACCGTCAACGGCACGTCGAGCACCTTCGCCTTGAGGTCCCACAACGCCGTGTCGACGGCGGACAGCGCCATCATCCCCAGGCCGCTCTGGCCCAGGTTGCGCAGCTGCGCCACCATGGCAGCCCACGTGGCACCGACGTCGAGGGCGTCGCCCGCGGTCACCACACCGCTGAGCTTGCCGTCGACGACCGAGGCTGCCCCCGGGTCGGCGTAGGTGTAGCCCAGCCCGGTGCGATCGCCCGCGCTCACCTCGACGACGACGAGGGTGTGCTTGTCCCAGGCGAGTGTGCCGTCCGCCTCCGGTTGTTCGGTCGGGATGGTGTATGCCGTGGCCGTCACCGACGTGACCGGCACGGCGGGGGTCACGATCCCCCGCCGATGGTTGCGGACAGCGAGCGTCCGGCGCTGATGCCCAGCGCGAGCGCCCCCGCGCCGGCGGCAAGGCCGGCCGCGCGGGCGAGCCGCAGCCGCATCGGCGCCCGGGGACGCCGGATCGGGACGGCGTTCTCGGGGCGCGGGGCGCCGACCGCGCCGTCCCCCGCCCGCGCCAGGGCCATCACCTGGCCCAGGTGCAGGGCCCGGCGCCCCACGCCGGAGTGCTCCAGCTGGGTCTGACAGGAGAAGCCGTTGGCCACCACGACCGTGTCGTCCGCCGCCTCGCGCACCGCGGGCAGGAAGCCCTGCTCGCCGCAGTCCAGCGAGATCTGCCACTTGCCCTTCTCGAAGCCCCAGGATCCGGCGAGGCCACAGCACCCACCCGAGACCGGCTCCACGTCGAAGCCCATCCGCTCGAGCACTTGCTGCTCGGGGTCGACGCCGCCAGTGGCCCGGTGGTGACAGTGGCCCCACAGCAGAGCAGTCCCCGCGGCCCGAGGCACCGGGAGGTCGTAGCGCTGGAAGAACTCGCCGAAGTGCATCGCCTGGCGGCTGAGCCGGTCGGCGTCGTCGTCGTGGGGCAACAGCTTGACCAGCTCGTCCCGGAACACCGCCAGGCAGCTGGGCTCCATCCCCACGATGGGAGTCCCGGCGCGGATCTCCTCACGCAGCACGTCGAGCACGCGGTGCAGGTACCGCTCGGCCATGTCGAGGAAGCCGTAGTCGTACAGGGGCCGCCCGCAGCACACGTGCCCCTCGGGCATGACGACCTGCCAGCCGGCCTCCTCGATGGCCTCCACACAGGCCACCCCCACCTCGGTGTGCAGCCGGTTGTTGAAGGTGTCCGGAAAGACGACGACCCGGCGCCCATGGGGGTTGCGGGTCCCGCCCCGCCGGCGGAACCACTCCTGGAGGGTCACCGGGGCGAACGTCGGAAGCGGACGATGCCGGTCGATCCCCCCCGCGAGCTTGGCGAGCCGGGACAGGCCGGGTGTCCGGGTGACCGCGTTCACGGCGCCGGGCGCGCGGGAGGCCAGCCGGGCCACCTGGTCGATGAAGCCGAACGCGTAGGCGTACCGCGGTCGCCAGCGCTTCCAGGAGTCGTAGTGGTGGTAGAGGAACTCCGACTTGTAGGTCGGCATGTCGACATTGACCGGGCAGTCGTTCGTGCATCCCTTGCAGGCGAGGCACAGGTCGAGCGCCTCGTAGACCTCGGTGGAGGCCCAGCCGTCGGTGATGGTCTCGCCGCGCAGCATCTCGAAGAGCAGCCGGGCACGTCCCCTGGTGCTGTGTTCCTCCTCGTGGGTGACCTGGTAGCTGGGACACATCGTCTCCTTGGCCTCAGGAACCCGGCACTTGCCGATACCGACGCAGCGCAGCGTCGCATGGGCGAAGTCGCCGCCGTCCTGCCGGTACGAGAACTTCACCGAGGGCCGCGCCGGGTTGTAGTCGACCCCGAGGCGCAGGTTCTCGTCGAGACGGTACGGGTCGACGACCTTGCCGGGGTTCATCTTCCACTGCGGGTCCCAGATGCGCTTGAACTCGCGCATCGCCGCCATCACCCGCGGCCCGTACATCCGGTCGAGCAGCTCAGCCCGCTGCTGTCCGTCCCCGTGCTCGCCGGAGAGCGATCCGCCGTAGGACGTCACGAGGTCCGCCGCGTCCTCCATGAAGCTCCGGTACCGCACCAGCCCGTCGTGACGTCGCAGGTCGAAGTTGATCCTCGAGTGGATGCAGCCCTGCCCGAAGTGCCCGTACATAGCGCCGTGGTAGCCGTACCGGTGGTAGAGCTGCTGCAGGTCTCGCACGTAGTCCGGCAGGTGCTCCACCGGAACGGCCGAGTCCTCCCACCCGGGCCAGTGGTCCCCGTCGGGGGGGAAGGCGGTCGAGCCGAGCCCGCTCTCCCGGATCTGCCAGAGGTCCTCGCTGTTGCCTCCGTCCTGGCGGCTGCGCATGAGGGCGACGCGGTCCTCCTCATAGCCGAGCTCGTCGCACAGGTGGCGACGGAAAGCCTCGCTGCGGGCCTGCACCTCCTCGTGGCTGTCGGCGCCGAACTGGACGAGGAGCCACGCGCCGGCATCCCCACGGCGGGGCAGCTCATGCAGGTCCTCGACGTTCATGGCCAGTTCCTGCTGGTCCTCGATGAGGCGGCGGTCGATGCCCTCCAGGCCGATCGGCTTCCACTCGATGAACTGGGGGATGTGCCGGGTCGACTGCGAGACGTCCGGGTAGGCCACGACGATGAGCTCTCGGTGCAGCAGGGCGGGAGTGAGCTGAAGTGTCGCCCGGAGGACGGTGACGCACGTGCTCTCGGTCCCCACCAGGGCCCGGGCGACGTTGAAACCCTTCTCCGGAAGCAGCTCGTCGAGGTTGTACCCGGACACCCTGCGGGGCAGCTCGCTGACCGACGGATACGCCGCCCTGATGTCGTCGGCGTACCGGTCGCGCAGGTCGCGCAGCTGCGCGTAGATCTCGCCCTTGCGGCCACCGGCGGCGACGATCTCCTCGATCCGGTCCTCCTCGTTGATCCCCACCCAGAACCGCTCCCCGTCGTAGGTGACGACCTCGAGGGCCTGCGTGTTGTCCGAGGTGCGCGGCCCCGGACCGTACAGCTGGGACTGCACGGAGTGGATGCCGCACGAGTTGTTGCCGAGATTGCCGCCGATCGTGCAGCGGGAGTGTGAGGAGGGGTCAGGCCCGAAGACGAGCCCGCTGGCCCCGGTGTGCTCGTTGAGCTGCTCGTTGATGACCCCGGGCTGGCAGGTGACGAGCCTCTGCTCGGTGTCCACCGGCTCCACACCCGTCAGGTACTTCGACGTGTCGATGACGACCGCGTAGTTGACCGTCTCCCCCGACAGGCTGGTCCCGCCCCCGCGGTTGACGATCGGTGCCCCGAACCGTGCGCACTCCCGGTGGGTCGCCACAATGTCGTCCTCGGTCCGCGGGAGGACCACTCCGATCGGCACCTGTCGGTAGTTCGAGGCGTCGTTGGCGTACATGCCCTTCGCGGCCCTGTCGAAGCGGACCTCGCCGGTCACGGCCTTGCGCAGCGCCCGCTCCAGAGCGTTGACGTCGACGGTGACCTCGCCGTAGATGCCGCCTGGGATGGACGGACTCGTCTTGGCCGGGACCGTGCGGCGGTCAGCGGAGACGTCGGTTGTTCCCATCGGTCCTGGCCTCCGGTCGTGCTGGGCGGATGCGGGCGGGGTTCTCATTCGTCCGAGCCACCGGGCAGCTCCTCCTTCACGTGCTCCACCACCTCCGACAGCTTCCCCTTGAAGCCCTTGGTGGCGATCCCGACCGCGTCCTCGTCGCCGTGCGCGAGCGCGGTGGCCGTCTTCTTCATCTGCTGGGTCCGCACGTGCGGCGGCAACGGCGGGATCTGCGGGTCGGTGACGAACTCGAGCAGGACCGGACCGTCGGCGGCCAAGGCTCGGTCCCAGGCGGGCCCCACGTCCTCGGGTCGGCTGACCTTGATCCCCTCGAACCCCAGCAGCTGCGCCCACTGGGCCGCAGGGACGTACGGGACGGTCTGGGTCGCGGGGTTCTTCGGGTCCGAGGCAAGCACCCGCTGCTCGTAGGACACCTGGTTGAGGTCCTCGTTGACGAGCACGGCGAAGATGAGGGTGCGGTTCTGGGCCAGCAGCTCGTCCGCGTAGCGCTTGACCGTGAGCAGCTCGTTCATCCCCAGCATCGAGAAGGCGCCGTCACCGGTGAAGGCGATGACGGGCCGGTCCGGGAAGGCGAACTTGGCTCCGATGGCGTAGGGCACCCCGGGAACCATCGTGGCAAGCGTGCCGGACAGCGACGCCGACATCCCTTCGCGCAGCGTGATGTACCGGGCCCACCAGTTGGTGGCCGAGCCGGAGTCGGAGGTCGTGATGAGGTTGTCCGGCAGCCGCTGGTCGAGCTCCCAGAAGACCAGCTGCGGGTTGAGCGGGTCGCCCTCCTGGTGAGCGCGGTCGTCCAGGACGCGGTCCCACACCCGCCTCTCCTTGATGATGAACTCCTGCCAGCTCCGGTCCTTCTTGGGACGCAGCAGCGGGATCAGGGCGTCCAGGGTGTCCTTGGCGTCCCCGACGAGCGAGACGTCGTTGGGATAGCGAACGCCGATCATCTTCCCGTCGATGTCGATCTCCACGCAGCGGGCCGTGCCGGGCTCGGGCAGCCACTCGGCATACGGGAAGCTCGTCCCGATCATGAAGAGCGTGTCGCAGCCCATCAGCATCTTGTGGCTCGGCTCCGAGCCGAGCAGCCCGAGCGGACCGGTGACGATGGGGATGTCGTCCGGCACGACGTCCTTCCCGAGAAGGGCCTTGGCGATGCCGGCCCCCAGGATGTCTGCGGCGTGGAGGACCTCCGCTGACGCCTTCCTGGCCCCCTGGCCGATGAGCATCGCCACCTTCTCGCCCTGGTTGAGGATGTCCGCGGCCTCACGAAGCAGCCGCTCGTCCGGCACGGTATGCGGCTGGTTCCACCCGACGCTCGTGTTGACCGCCCCGTGCTGGCGCGGCGGTGGGGTGTAGTCGCTCTCCTGGACGTCCTCCGGCACGATGACGACCGCGGGGCGTCGTTCGCTCAACGCCGACTTGATCGCTCGGTCGATCTGATGGCGCGCTGACGGGGGGTCCATGACCGTCGAGACGAACCCGGCGATGTCCTTGAAGAAGGACTGGAGGTCGATCTCCTGCTGGTAGTGCGCCCCGACCGAGTAGCGCTTCTGCTGGCCGACGATGGCCAGCACCGGCTGGTGATCGAGCTTCGCGTCGTACAAGCCGTTGGCGAGGTGGATGGCGCCGGGACCCGACGTGGCGATACAGCAGCCGATCTCCCCGGTGAACTTCGCGTGCGCCGTCGCCATGAAGGCGGCCATCTCCTCGTGGCGCGACTGGGTGAAGGCCGGCTCCTCCACCTCCTCGAAAGCCCCGAGGAAGCCGTTGATCCCGTCACCGGGATAGCCGTAGACCCGGTGGATCCCCCACTCGCTCAGCCGCTCCAGGACGAAGGTCGCAACATCAGGCATCGGTCGAATCTCCTCACGGCCGGTGATGTGCCCGGCCTCGGCGTCATCAAGCCGGTACCCGCGTCCGTGGCGCCTAATCGCCCGGAGGCGCCGCTCATGGCCGATGGAGGCTGCGCCGTCAGCCACTCGGTCTGCGTGGTCCCGAGAGGCCGAGCAGCTCGCTCCTGGTCCGCGGAATCCCGCTGGCCCCGCCGGGGCCCGGCTTGACCGCGAGCACCTGGTTCACGCCGAGCCGGTTGGACTGGAACCCGAGCGCCGAGCCGGCCATGTACAACCGCCACACCCGGGCCCGGCCCGCGCTGGAGAGCCGGACCGCCTGGTCCCAGTTCCGCTCGAGGTTGGCCACCCAGGCCCGCAAGGTGTCGGCGTAGTGCTCGCGCAGCGACTCCACGTCACGGACCTCCAAGCCCGCTGACTCCAGTGCGTCCACCATCGTCGACAGGGGATGCAGCTCGCCGTCCGGGAAGACGTATCGGTCGATGAAGGAGGTCCTGTCCCCCTTGGGGTCGCCGGGGGGACCGGGCCGACGCGAGATCGCATGGTTGACCAGCCGCCCACCCGGAGCCAGGAGCGTGTTGAGGCGCTCGGCGTACTCGTCCAGCTGGGACAGGCCGACGTGCTCGGCCATCCCGATGCTGGCGATGGCGTCGTACGGGCCGTCACGCACGTCGCGGTAGTCCTGCACCCGGATCTCGACCCGGTCCTCGAGCCCTGCCGACGCGACAGCCGCACGGGCGAAGTCGGCCTGCTCCTGCGAGAGGGTGACCCCCACGGCCCGGGCGCCGTACTCGCGGGCGGCGTGGATGACGAACGCCCCCCACCCGCACCCCACGTCCAGCACGCGCGCCCCGGGCACCAGACCCAGCTTGCGCGCCACGAGGTCGAGCTTGGCGTGCTGGGCGTCCTCGAGCGAGTAGCCCACCGAGGGCCGCTGCTCGAAGTACGCGCACGAGTACACCATCGACGGACCGAGGACGAGCGCGTAGTAGTCGTTGCCGACGTCGTAGTGGTGGGAGACCGCCTTCGCGTCCCGTGCCCGCCCGTGCCGTCGGCCCGAGAGTCGGATCTCCTCAGCGGGGGGCCGAGGTGGCGGGCCCAGCGCGCCCAGGCGAACGACGGCCTTGGCGACCGCGGCCGTGGTGTCGTGCCCGACCCGCACTCCCGGCCCCCGTTGTGGGTCGGCCAATGCGTCCAGACGGGTCAACGCGTCGAGCAGGTCACCCTCGATCTGGACGTCACCGGACACGTAGGCGCGGGCGAATCCCAGCTCGTTGGGCGCCCAGACCAGGCGGCGAAGGGCACGCCGGGATGTGAAGGTCACGACCACCGAAGCGTCCACCGGGCCGATCGAGCTGCCGTCCCAGCAGTCGACGCGCACCGGTAGGTCGGTGCCGAGGGCGGCATCCACCACGGGTCGAAGCACTGTGGCGACCTCCATCGCGCACCCTCCCACCACGAGCCGTCGTCCAGGCGCTCATCGCCCACTGGGGCCATACCCTGCCCCAGCGACGCCATCCCCGCCATGGCCGGCAGCCATCGACGGCGGCGCAGCGTGGCCCGTGTCTGCGTTCCCGCACCGCCCAGCCTCGGCCACGGCCCTGGCACATCGAGGCCCCTCCCGCCGAACGCAGGTACTGGCGCCGCGACGCGGCGCGGCGCGGCCGGCGCAAGCCTCAGTCGTTGAATCCCGGCGGCGACCGGGAGGATGCTGGGGCATGACCGATCGGGACGGCTCTCCGGCAAGGGTCGAGTGCCGCAGCCGCATCCCAGGCTGCCGGCCGGTTCACCGGCTCGCCGTGACATCGGAAGGAACCTGACATGGACTCCAACAACGCGCTGGTCGTGCGGGTCCAGCCGGTGGAGGGCGAAGACGACGCAGACCTGCTCGAGGCGACCGCCCTGCTGCGTCAGGAGCTGCTCGACCTGGACGTGGACGAGGTCCGCACCGTGGACCGACCCGAGGACCCGGCTGATGCCAAGGGCCTGGCCGCTCTGGCCGGCTGGCTGGCCGTTCAGCTCGGCTCCGTGGACACGGTCCGGTCCGTCATCGGGCTGCTGCGGGGCTGGGCGGGGCAGCGACGACGGGAGGTAGAGGTCACCATCGGCGGGGACACCCTCAAGCTCTCGGCCGTCTCGGCCTCGGAGCAGGAGCTGATCATCGATGCCTGGCTCGCCCGACACGCTGCCAACTCCTGAGCTCCCGGACGAGCACCGACTCGCCCTGGTCATCGCGACACAGTCGTACGCGGACCCGGCCCTGCGCCAGCTGCGGTCCCCGGGCCGCGATGCCGACGACCTCCGTGGCGTCCTTGCCGATCCCGAGGTCGGGGGCTTCACGGTCACCCCGGTCATCGACGGAACCGCCCAGGCGGTGCGCATCGCCGTCGGGGACTTCCTCAGCGAGCGGCGACCGGACGACCTTGTGCTGGTGTACCTGTCCTGCCACGGCCTGGTCGACCTGCGGCGCCGGCTCTACTTCGCGGCGCGCGACACGGCGAAGGACCGACTCGCCGCGACCGGCGTGGAGGCGCAGTGGCTCCTCGACCAGCTCGAGGAATGCCGGGCGAGGCGGCAGGTCCTGATCCTGGACTGCTGCTTCAGCGGGGCCTTCGCCGCGGGCGCCAAGGGCACCGACGAGCTGGGCCTCGGCGCGCGTTTCCTCGGCCAGGGGCGCGGTCGAGTGGTGCTGACCGCGTCCCGCGGCAGCGAGTACTCCTTCGAGGGGCAGCCGGTGCCCGGGCAGGACGTTCCGGGATCCGTCTTCACCAAGGCGCTGGTCGACGGCCTGCGCTCCGGCGCGGCCGACCTCGACGGGGACGGCTATGTCTCCGTCGACGACGCCTACGGCTACGCCTTCGACCAGGTCCGGTCCTCCAGCGCGCAGCAGACCCCGCAACGCTGGCTCTACGGCGCGGAAGGGACCATCCTGCTGGCCCGCAGCCGGGCCGGCGTCGCGGTGGCCCCGGCCGAGCTCCCCCCGGCATCGCGTCCTCGCTGGACAGCTCGTACCTGCCGGTACGCCTCGGTGCGGTGGACGCTCTCGCCGAGTGGTTGGCCGACGAGGATCCCGGGCGCGTCCTGGCCGCCGAGCAGACCCTGAGGCAGGTGGTGCAGAACGACCGGCCAGAGGTGGCGGCACGAGCCGACGCGCACCTCGCCGCCGGTGCAGCCAAGCGGCCGTCGAAAGCCCCCCCGGTCCGGCCAGCGGCGACCGCACGGACCGCGGGTCAGGCGACGACCACGGCTCCCGGGCGCGGCTCGCGGGGTTGGCCCTGGCCGGCGGCGTCGCGTCGCGCCCGCTATGCCGCGATCGCTGCGGTTCTCGTCGTCGGAGCCGCCGCCGGTACCCTCCTCTGGAGCCGACAGTGGCCCGCCGTGCGCGGCGCCACGGGAACCTACACCGCCGAGGGCCCGTGGCGGTTCGAGGTCCACGACCGGATCTCCGGAGATGACAGTGGGTGTGACGCCGCCGTCGCACAGGACGGCGGCGACAACGGATGGGCCTGGCAAAGGCTGTACGGTATCCACTCCTACCAGATCCCCTCCTCCGGGACCTTCAGATGGACGGTCAGCAGCCCGCAGTGCCAGGTGGTCACCCGGGCGACACCCGGTGACGCCCGCCTCCCCGCGGTCTTCCGCGCCTACAGTGGCGATACGGACGCCTTCGCGGCTCCTGGGCTGGTCACGGTCGAGGTGCAGAACTGGTCGGGGGGCGAGGAGTGCGAACTGACCCTCAAGGACCCCACCGACCCGAGTCCGTCCAGCTCGCTCGACATCCGCACGGCCACCAAGAACCAGCCATCGGTGGTTCTCGACCCGAGCGGCCGCAGCCCGGTCTACCTGGCCGACCTCTCCTGCGACGTCCGGGTCAGCGACTAGCCGAGCCCACCCCGAGTGGGCAGCAGCACGCCGGCGTCGCGCCTCCTGACGGCGACTGGGCGTGCCTTCCGGGATCCCCTCCGATGGGTGGGGCGGAGTGGTCCGCCCGGCGCCGCTCCCCCGCGGCCAGGCGGGCCGAGCGCTGCCATCGCCACCGGGCGGCGTGGACCCTTGGCGTCCTCGATACGGGACGGCCACACTGAACCGACGAGACCGGCAGCGGGCCCGCCACATGGCTGCCCGGCGGACGGGTCACCCGATGAGGTCGAGCAGCCAGGAGGCCCAGATGACGACGTACTACGGCAAGTACCGCGCAGTGGTGGTCGACAGTGACGACCCGGACCTGGTCGGCCGGCTGCTGGTGTCCGTGCCGTCCCTTGGCCTGCCAGGTGCGTGGGCCATGCCGTGTTTCCCGGTCGCGGGCGACGGGTCCGGTGCGTGGATGATCCCCGGCCCCGGTGCCGGGGTGTGGGTCGAGTTCGAGCAGGGCGACGTCACCACCCCGATCTGGTCGGGCTGCTGGTACGCCTCCGCCGCCGAGGTACCGCTGCTCGTGCGACAGGCCTCGCCCGCGACACCGCCCATCATCCTCCAGACCCCCGGACAGACCACCGTCATGCTCTCGGACGCACCCGGCCCGGCCGGTGGGATCCTGCTCCAGACGGCCGGTGGAGGACGTATCTCGATCACGGATGAGGGCATAACGCTTTCCAACGGCAAGGGTGCCGCCATCACCCTCGTTGGACCGGCGGTCACGCTGAACGAGGGTGCACTGGTGGTGACGTGATGTCGGGGCTGATCCTGAACGTTGGGGCGGAGGTGAGCTGTCCGCACGGGGGCCGGGTGTCGCCGCTGACGGTCAACACCCGGGTACTCCTCGGCGGCACGCCAGCACTGGTGGTCACCGATGGCTTCCCTATCATCGGCTGCCCGTTCGAGGTGCCGATGCCCGGCGGCGCGACGCCGCGCCCCTGCGTCGAAGTCGTGTGGAACGCACCGGCAGCTCGGGTGCTCGTAGACGGCCGGCCGGTGCTGGTGGCCTCGAGTACCGGCCAGTGCCTGAGCGCCGAGCACTATCCTCAAGGCCCACCGGTGCAGAGCCGCCTGCAGCCGAGAGTGACTGCGGTCTGATCGCCAGGGTCGCGGCGGGTGGCCCCGCAGTGGACCTCGGTAGGCGTACCCTCACGATGTGGGCGAGGTCGGCACGTATCTCAGCACGATGGACGGCGCGGATCGGGACGCGCTCGCGCGTGTGTATGACATCGCCCGCGATGTCGTGCCCGAAGCCGAGGAGGGCACCAGCTATGCCATGGCTGCGCTCCTGTACCGGGGCAAGGGCCTCGTCGCCACGGTGCGGCGAAAGGAGTTCCTGTCGCTCTACTCCTATAGCGGCGCGGTCATCGCGTCCCTTGAGGACGAGCTGCGCGACTTCGACACGACCAGCGGGAGCATCCACTACTCGGCAAGCCACCAGCTGCCAGCCTCCCTCGTGCGTCGTATCGTCGAGGCGCGCCGAGCTGAGATCGACGCGACAGCACGGTAGCCGGGATGTGACGCACCCCCCGGTTGGGCCCCATGCCTCGCTCGGCCTGCGACGATTGGCTCGTGAGTGTCCTCGAGTGGCTCTCGACGGTGACCCTTGCCTTGCCGGTCGCGTCGTCCTGCCTCGCACTGGTCAAACGGGGGGAGTACCCCGGCCTGTTGCTGGGCTCCGCGCTGGCCCTGGTTCTCGGCGTCGTTGTGGGCAGGGCGCTGGGCGGCTGGGCGCAGGTTGCCCTGTGGACGATGCCGGCGGCCTATGCGACCGCAGTGACCTTCATGCCGAGTGACGGCGTTTCTGCCGGAGACGAAGCCCCCGCCGCCGGCGAACGGCTGGGTCGGCAGGGCCACAGCAGGCTCAGCGGAACACTGCGCCGGCTCGTGCGGTGGCGCTACGTTCCCCTGGGCGCAGGTCCGAAGGGTCCTGTGGTCGGCCGGCCGCGGACGTGACCCGCCCGCGTTCGAAGTCCCATTGCGGTGAGCCCCAGGACCTCCCCGGATCGGCTTACCCGCCGACATGCCTTCGGGCGCAGTCCATGACCGCGGACAGGTCCGCGCCGTAGGTGCGGCGTCCGGTCGCGGCATACGTGGCCAACCTCGCGGTCGCCCGATCCGCGAGGCGCTGCGCACCCGTCTGGTTGCCGCGGGCAGCGTGGGTGATCGCGACGCAGACCTGCGCCAGTCCCTGCCACAGGTCCCGTTCCTCCGGCGGACCCGCCTTCCAGCGGGCCTCCAGGACCTCGTGTGCGGCGAACGCACGGCCGGCCGCCACGAGCTCTCGTGCTGTCCTCAGCGCCTCCTCGGGCGCCAGCGGGACCTCCGCGACGGGCTCAACCCCGCGGGTGCCATAGGGCAGCGGCCGACCCAGCTCATCCCGGGGCCTGGCTTGGCGAGCACGCCCGAGGGCATCGCGGTCGCGTTCGGATCCGGTCACGCGAACAAGCGTCTCAGCCCATGCACCCCGGTGTCGCGCAGGGACCATCCGCTCGCGCCGCCGGGGACCGAGTCCGCCACCGGAGGCTGGCCGGTCTTGCCCGCTGCGCGACGGCGACCTAGCGTGGGGACACCGCGAGATGCGAACGGGGAGGTGACCCGTGATCGTCCAACTGGTGCGCTACGGATCAGGCCTGAGCTACGACGAGGTGATGAAGCGGTTCCGGGACCCGTGTCGACAGCTACCGCGGCGTCCCCGGGCTCCTGCAGAAGTACTACGTCCACTACCCGGACAGCAACCAGTTCGGCGGCGTGTACATCTGGGAGTCCCAGGAGGCGTGGCAGACCTGGCGAGCCGGCAACCTCGCAGGGAGCCTCGCCGAGACCTATCAGGTGACGGACGGCCCGGTCTCCGAAGGAGCCGAGGTGATGCTCGTCCTCCATGCTGACCGGGATCCGCTCTGACGGCCGCCTGGCGCGCGGCCGAGGGAGCCGTCTGCGATCCACGACATCCCCGTCGTGCGGTCATGGAGGCGAGGCCGACGTTGAGGCCGCCATTCACGCGGCGCGGCACCGGGAGGCGACCGGCGGTCCTGGTCACCCTCCCGGGGGGTCACGGCCGGCTGAGCGGCGACGCCGAGGACGCACCGGGCGCGAAGGTCACGCCGACGAGCTCGATGCCCGTGGGCGTGCGCTGTCGGACGCCGGGCGCGACGCACCGTCAGCCGGGGCCGGACCCGGCCGACGCCCGATCGGCGAGACGGTCGGCTCCGCCCTGGCCGGCCTTGATCGGCGAGGTCGCCAACAGGGGCGGCTTGCGGCGACGTGTGCATCGTGGCCCAGAGCCTGTCCGAACGGACGAGGTGAGGGTCACCCGAATGGCCGATCTCATGGGCCGTCCGGACTGCTACTTTCGGAATCGTAAAGGAATGGTAAAGACGGTAACGGAAGAGTAGGCCTGGTTGCTCTAGACTCCCGCCTCAAGGCGTCGGCGTCGAGGGAGCCCGCCTGGGATGAGGGGGAGCGGGCGGTGCAGGGGGATGCGCCGCCCGCTCAACCCCATAGGGCACGCGGCTCTTCAGCGTTCCCCACGGACCAGGACTTGGGGGGGTAGCCCTGGTTCGGTCCCCAGTCAAGGCCCCCGCGGCGCCCGCGTCAACCAAGGCCACCCTCACGGGGACCGGTCATGTCGATGTGGGCCGGCGCCGTCTTACCCCTGGGGCAGATGGCTCGGTGTGCGGGAGTCGGCGCCAACGCACAGAACTCGAATCGCGCGGACACGTCGGCCGCGTGACGCAGCGTGGCCCGTCGGCCGCCGGCGTCGCCGTCCACCCCTCGACGCGGCCCCCGTGCGGCAGACCCAGCCCCATACGTCCCCGCGCCGGCAGCGCGGCGTGAGCGCTGACCTGCTTGCGAGCAGTCGGGGCCGGGGTACGGAGCTGGTCCCCCGCCGGCTGGTGCAGTCGGCAGACAACCGGTGACATGGTTGTCAATGCCGCCTCATCGACCGGCGACCGGACGGCCCACGAGCATCGACGCGAGCAGCTCGGGCTCGAACGTGGCGGCGGTGGCGGTGTCCAACTGCGCCCCAAGACCGTCGAGGACCTTCGTGAAGAAGGCCCGCGCCGCCACTGCGAAGACGACATCCGCGACCTCGGCGTCGGCCAGTCCCACCGCACGGAGCCGCTCGACGTCTGCCTCGGTGATGCTCGATGCGTCACGAGCGACCTTGGTGGCGAACTCGAAGACGGCGCGGTCGGGCTCCGGGAGGAGGGCGCCAGTTGGGTCCTCGGCGATGGCCGTCAACGACGCGCCGTCGCCACAGACGTCCCGGAGGAACTTCGCATGCGCCGCGGTGCAGTAGCTCGAGCGCAGCTCTCGGGCAGCAGCGATGGTCGCCAGCTCGAAACGGCGCCGATCCATCCCACCCCGAATCGTCGAGTTGAGGCTGTTCCAGGCCCGACCCACATCGGGTCGGGAAGCGAAGCAGGCGGCGTAGTTGGGTAGGAACCCCCACGCCGACCGCTGCCCCGCGTAGTACTCCGCCAGCTCGTCCGACGCGTCGTCCTCGTGGACCGCAGGGATGAACATCGGTGCCGCCTCTCTCGCCAGACTCGGCCCCGTGGCCAGCGGCCGGGTCACCTCCATCGATGGTGCGGCATTTCTGACCAGCGTTCAAGGCTCGGCCCCGCACCGAGGCGCGGGGATGACCGATCGGGTCGCGCCGCACATGCCCTTGCCGCCGCCGGGTTCGTGAGCGTCGACGGCGCGCCGCATGCCCGGCAGGCAGGGTGCTCGGCGCCACGTTCACGGTCCGGCATCCTGATCTGGCCGGCAGCACGCCCCGCAGGCTTGGCTTCGGCCTGCCTCCGCCTCGACCCGCCCGGGTGCTCTGCCCCCGCCCGGGTGCTCTGCGCTCCGGATGCGGTCAGCGTGGTCCAGGCGCCGACATCGGAGGCCTTCGCTCGACGACACCCCTGGCCGTGACGACGCTCAGCGGGGGTACATCCCTGGCCACCACGGCGCCGGCGCCGACGACCGAACCGCGTCCGATGGTCACTCCCGGGGTGATGGTGGCTGCGGCGCCGATCCACACATCGTCCCCGACGACGATGCGGGCGTGGGTGATGAAGTCGTACCGCTCCCTGAGCTCGACGGGGTGGCCGGCCGTGCTCAGCGTCACGCGTGGACCGATCAGGACGCGGTCACCGATGGTGATGCCACCGAAGTCAAGGAAGAAGCATCCCTGGTTGATGAACACGCGCTCACCGAAAGAGGCCCCCAGCCCGTAGTCGCAGTGGAACGGCGGCAGGATGGTGAGCGACTCCGGCACCGGACGGCCGAAGATCTCGGCCAGCAGCGCGGCGCGCGAGTCGAGGTCGTCGAACGGCAGCGCGTTCAGACGCGAGGTCAGGTTCATGACGACTTGCACGCGCTCGCCGAAGGCCCTGGACTCGGGCGTCCGGTTGCGTAGTCGTTGTTCGTTGCGCACCTGACCGATGCTGGCACGGCGGCGGAGCACTGCGCCATGACGCGCCGACCTGGGCGAGTCTGCGGGCGCAACCGCGCCCCGGCCGCGCGTCTGTGCCGGCGGCGGCGAGCGTAGGAGAGCCTCGCTGAAGGGCCCACGGGCGGCCGCCCGTCTCACCGGGGGCCGCTCTGGCGGACGTGCCAGACGTCGGCACCCCTCGGATCTGACCTCCTGGTGGTCAGTGACTGCGCGCCGCAGACACCCGTGCGGCGGCGAGGCGTCCGACCGTGTCCGGGTGGGTGGCGAACAGCAGGTACTCGATCCGGGGCGGGTGGACATCGACGATGTTGACCTCTGCCAGTCGCATCTGCATCGCCGCGAACTCGGAGTCCCCACTCAGCCGTAGCGCATGCTCATCGGCACGGGCCTCGATCCGACGGGAGACAAGGTTCTGTAGCGGCCCGCTGACCAGGGCCCCCACCGCCCCCACCGCCAGCACCAAACCGAGCGCCCTCGGCGAGCCGATGGAGCTCACCTCGGCTCGACGTAGCAGGGCGCCCCACTGACCCACCAGGTAGAGCGCCACCACCGCAGCAGCGGCGCCCACGGCGGCCAGTAGCGCGCCCAGCTCTGAGTCGCGTTCCTTGGCGTGGCCGAGTTCGTGTGCGACGACACTGCGCACCTGCCCCGGGGACGCCTCACGCAGCAGCGTGTCGTAGACCACCAGCCGCCGGGTGGTTCCCAGGCCGGACACGTACGCGTTGAGCCCGGCAGTGCGCCGCGAGGCATCCGCGACGAGCACCTCGCGCACCGGCAGGCCGTCCTGAGCCGCCATGGTGGCCAGCTCCTCGCGCAGCGGACCGGTCGGCATCGGGGTGAACGTGTTGAACACCGGCTCGACCAGGACCGGGAAGACGAAGGACGCCAGGACCACCAGGACAGCGGCACCCAGGGCACCGAATGCCCACCACCAGTGCGGCGCGAACCGGGCCAGTGTGCAGAACCCGACCAGCACCACTGCGCCGAGGACCGCGCCGACCGCGTAGCCCTTCAGCAGGTCCACCATCCAGCCGTCCCAGCCCTGGGTGGACAGCCCGTACTCGCGCAGCACGACATGGCGCCACGCCGCCAACGGCAGTGACGCCACGGACACGATCAGCAAGAGGACCAGACCACCCAGCAGCACCTCGGTCAGCCACTGCCCACCCACCGGCCGGGCCACCCAGGCAACGATCCGGCCGCCGGCCGGGGTGAACCCGAGCGACGCAGGCACCACCAGCCCGGTCAGCAGCGATCCGTACGAACTGGGTCGCAGCGCGGCGCGCAACGCCCGACCCCTGGTGACCACGCCCGCCGGCAGATCGCGCAGCACCGCCGCCCGGTCGGCGCGGGTGGGGCGAGGCACCCGCCAAGGCACCAGCGCGACCACCGCGACAGCCAGCACGAAACCGAGGATGACCAGGGTCACCAGCGCCCACGAGGTCGCAGTCACGGCCGCACCTCCCTGGCAACCGCCAAGGCCGGTTCAGCCGCCGGCCGACCGCTTCCGACACCGCCTCGGGCCATCACCGGGCATTGATGTCGGTGCAGGCAGGGCGGATCGTCCATGATCGACACAGAATACGGCTACGACGTGACGCCGACTCACTCGATCACCGAACCCCGCCGGGGCGTGGTCGACCGGCGGCCGACGGCACTCAGGTCCTTGTCGCGGCGTGGTGCGTGCCGCAAGACGCGGCACGCAGTCAGCCGACGGAGGATCGGCCGTCGATGGTGAGCACGACGAGCGGGCTGTGGCGGAGCATGTCCAGCACGTCCGTGCGACCCCAACGCCGGGCGGCCGCCTCGATGAACGGCCGGCGTTCGTCGAGGTCAGTGACGATTCGCGCCGTCGCCGGCACGTCCGCCACGAGGGACTGCTTCAGGTGGACCGCGACGCGGGGGTCGGCGCTGATGTTGTGGATCCAGTCGCGCGTGCGCCCTGCGCGAGGCATGCCGGTGATGAACAGCTGCCCGTCGAGGTTGTGGAGGAAGATCTCGATGCGTCTACGCTGGCCGGTCCGCCGGCCCGTCGTGATCCTGGTGGGGTGGTCAGGGACCGGGCCGAGCTGTTCCCGGTGTCGGGCAACGTATGCCGCCGCTTCGCTGCGGTTCCGCAGCCTCAGTCTGAGCAGCACGTTCCGAACGTGCCTCTCGACGGTCTTGTGCGAGAGGTGAAGGCGTGCAGCGAGCTCACGGTTCGTCATTCCCTCACCCAGCAACGTGAGCACCTCCCGCTCACGCCGGGTCAGGTCACCTGGCCCGACCGGTCCACCGCGCGGGGCCACAACGGGAAGTGACCTGGCCTTCGACGGGGTCTGCGGACATCGGAGCCTTCAGATGCGGATCCGCAGCCGGTACATCGCCCGACTCCATGCACATGCCGAACACGACCCGCAACTCGCGCGCCTTCATCCGGGTGGCCGGGCTCGTCGACACCCCACGAGCCCTCCTTGCCCCCGGCGTGGCCGCCAGAGTCCTCGCGCTGATCCCCACTGGGGGCGGTCGGACGCTGGACCGGTCGTGTGCACCCCGGAACGGGGTCGTCCGGACCTCGGCTGGCCATCTGGCAGAACGGTCCACGGCGCAGCCGAGACGATCCATGGCGCGCTCGACGGGACGCCGCCCCGGCACTGGGGTGTGCCGGGGCGGCGTCCCCGCTCAGCGTGGTCATTCCGCGACGGGGCGTCAGCGACGGTCCCCGTGCCCAGAGACGGAGGCGACCGTTCCGTCGGCCGGGTTGAGGATGACCGTCCTGGCCTTGGGACCGTGGAAGTCGAACATGCCCAGGATCGTTCCGGACCAGGTGTCGGCCGCCGCGTCACCGATCCGGCCGGTACGCCAGTTGTCCTCGATGAACCTCGTCACCGAGCTCTGGTCGCTCTGGGTGTGATCGACGTAGTTCGTCCTGGAGAACGGTGAGATGAGGAGGAAGGGCTGACGGGTGCCCGGACCGCACCGGTCGACATAGCCACCGTGGATCGGCACCCCGGCCGCGGCGGCCGCGGTGCAGACCGCTGCGTCGTCGCTGGTGTTGGAGGCGTTCCTCAGGGTGGCCATCCGGTGGTCGTACCAGCCGTCCGAGTCGTCGTAGGCGACGATGACGGCGGTGTTCTTCCAGTTGGGCGAGGACTCGATTCGGTTGATCGTGTCAACCAGGTACCCCTGCTCGTCGACCGGGTCTGAGTACGCGGCGTGTCCGTCCTGGTAGGACGGGGCCTTGAGAAAGGACACGGCAGGCAGGTAGCGGGTGTCGATGACCTTGCTGAAGTCGGTGATGTCGTACTGGTGGTTCGCCTGGTCAGTCCGCCCGATCATCGCCGTCGAGGTCGGCGGCAGGTGGTGGGGGTTGGCCGTGGTCTTGTAGTACTGGAACGGCTCATGGTGCGCGCTGTAGTCGCTCGAGGTCACGCCGCCGACGTTGGCGTGGGTGGCCCCGCACACCGCGGGGGTGGTGCTCGTCGCGGCCTGGGTCGGCCGGAACCCGCCCTGGAACCAGCCCCAGGTCACGCCCTTGGCGTTGAGCAGGTCGCCGATGTTCTGGCCGTCCATCCCGGCGACGGGGTACTTCGTCGCCGAGCAGTCGTCCCAGACCGGGTCCGGGTCAGCGGTGACGGTACCCACGCCCGCGGCATTCGGGAACTTGACCGTGTAGGCGTCGGGTGTCGTGGTCTGCTGGCGGGTCACCGGGTCGTACGACCGCACGCCGTGCGTCTGGCCCGAGATGAGGTTGATCGCCCCCGGGGTCGATGGGCCGAACGTCGTGGAGTACGCGTTGTCGCTCATCGCGTAGTGCTGGGCGTAGTTCCACAGGCCGGTCACGGTGTTGCCGTCGTAGTACCCCATGACGAGGCCGGTGGTGCCGTACATCCCGCTGCAGCTGTCGGTGCTGGTGTACTCGACGAACCTGTCCATCGCGCCGCCGTTGAAGGCCTGCTGCTCTGCCGTGTAGTTGTGGTCCTGGTCGCAGGTGACGGCCTGGCCCGGCGCGAGCCGGAAGGGTTGGACACTGTTCGGGTTGTGGGGGGCGAGAAGGCCCGCCCGCATGAGCGTGTCGACCTTCGTCGGGGTGCGGGGCGACGCCGTGAACGACGGTGCGGGGACGCCAGTGCCCTGCAGGGTCTCGCCGGGGATGTCGGCCGCGACGGGATAGGTCGCGAAGTAGTGGTCGAACGACACGTTCTCCTGGAAGACGACCACGAGATGCTTGATCGGGGTAGTCGTCCCTCGACCGTGCTCGGAGCCTTGGCCCCGACCGTGCTGGGAGTCCTGGCCTCGGTCGGGCCCAGGGCCAGCGTCGCGCCCAACGGCCAGGGCCGGGCTACCGGCAAGGGCCATGGCGGCGAGGGCGAGGGTCGACATGCTGACGGCGGCGGCCGTCCGGGGAACAGTGCGGCGGGACATGTCATGCGTCTCCTGTCTGGGACTTGGTCACTGCACCACCGGCCACGATATGTGCCCTCTGACACACCCGCCAGGCGGGAGACAGCCCGTTCGGCGAACGTTCACGAGCCGTTCGGAATGCCGCGCGTGCCCGGGCAGCTGCAGCACCCATACCGTCCAGCCGCCTTAGAGTGCAGCCATGCGGTCCGCCACGAGAACTCCGAGGCGCCGGGTGACAGTGGCTGCCTCCTCGTGCGCACCTGCGGCTTCCGGGGCGCCGGGGGCTGCATGGACTGCCCGCGGTTGCGCAGCGCCGCCCCGCTCTCGAGCGCGGCGCACGCACTTGTCGGTTGGAGGAGCAACGCGGTGTTGGGTCCTCGGCTGACGGCCGCGGCCGGCAAGAGGGCCGCGCCTGGCGAGCTGCGTGGAGCCCGGGTCCTCTGCCCCTCGACCCAGACGCGCGGATCGACCCACATCACGGGTCACCCGTTATGAGCCGTTTCACCGCCCGAACCCCGCTCGACCGGGTCTTCGAGGTCGGGATCATCCTCAAGGGGCTCGACGGTGTCCTCGAAACTCTCGGCGGTCTGCTGCTGCTCGCCGTCACCCCCGCGACGATCAACACCGTTGTGTCGCGCCTGACGCAGTACGAGCTGTCCGAAGACCCGAAGGACTTCATCGCCCGACACCTATTGAGGTATGCCCATGGCCTCACCGGCCCGGCAGTCACCTTCGCTGCCCTCTACCTCCTCCTCCATGGCGCCTTGAAGGTCGTGCTTGTCGTGGCTCTGCTGCGCAACCAGCTCTGGGCCTACCCCTGGATGATCGGCTTCCTCGTGCTGTTCATCGTCTACCAGGTGTACCGCCTCGTCCTGTCACCCACGGCGGTTCTGATCGGCCTCACCACCTTCGACGCGCTCATCGTCTGGCTGACCTGGCGGGAGTGGCGCAAGCAGACAGCCGACCGGGCCATCCAGCGTCCGCGGTGACCACCGAGGCGGCGCGACTCAGGGCGCCATCGCGGGCCGCGCCGACATCCGGATGAACATCCGCATCGAGCGTGGCGAGTGGGTCATGGAGGCGATGGGCTGCAACCAGCGCCCCGCCTTCGCTGCAACCGGGACGGTGGCCCAGAATGCACCGATGCCCCGTCGAACCGGTATGCCGTCTCGCTCATCGGCACCAGGTGCGTCGGTTCTATCCGTCTGGACCGACACCGGCAGCTGGGTGGTCGCCCGCGACATCAAAGTGGCCGTGCGGATCCTCCTGACCGTGGATGGCTATGAGCAGGCGGGGGCCCTGACGGGGCGGATCCGCGACGAGCTGGTCGCCACCTTGCCCGCGGATGCCAGCGCAGTGGTCGCGAGCCGGATGCCGCCTCGGGGCGAGTGGGACGACCCGGTCTGGCGCGAGCGGCTCCGGTCGATCGCCTTGCGGGGCCCGTCGGCGGGTGAGGCGGTCGAGCTGCTGCACCGCGCGGGGGTGCGGCACGGTGCGACAGCGGCGCTGGCCAAGCCGGCCCATGGGCATCCGTTGGCGTTGAGGTTGCTCGCTGACCTCGACCAGCGTGGCGCGGCCCGGCCCGCTCCACACGGGCTCGACGCCGACCTGGTGTCGACGCTGCTGAACCGGCATGTCGATGTGGTCCCGGATCGGCTTTCCCGCCGGGCCATCCAGGTCAGCGCGCTGGCCCGGGTCACGACGGAACCGCTGCTGCGTGAGGCGCTGGGCATCGAGGACGCATCCGGGCTCTTCGACTGGCTGGACGGCCTTTCCTTCGTCGATGCGACGCCAGAGGGGCTGCGGCCGCATGAGCCGGCTCGCGACGTCCTCGACCTGGATCTGCGCTGCCGTGACCCCGAGGGCTACCGGTCCGTGTTCCGGGGGTGCGGGCCCACATCCACCGCGAGGTGAAGACAGCCGACCCGCGCAGGCGGGAGCAGGCGATGTTGAACCTGAAGTTCATCTTCCGCAACCTGCCCGGGGTGCTGTCGCCGGTGGACAGGGACTCGTGCGGGCAAGACCGCGCGCTGCGACGCCGTGGGCGCCTGGTCGTCGACGGTGGCGTCGTCCGCGGGCTGCGGGTCGTCGACCGGGCACCGGGCAGCGCGGCCGAGGTCCTCCGAGCCGAGCTGGTGGTCGATGGATCTGGTCGCGGATCCCGCCTCGTCTCGTGGTTGGCCGATCTCGGCCGTACGCCGGCCGAGCCGGAGCGGGTCGCCGTAGGGCTCAGGTATGCCTCCTGCCGGCTGGGGCTGGACCCCGCCGTCCTCGGCGGAGATATCGGGATCCTCTGCGGCCCCAGTGTGGCGGTGCCGAGGACGGCGTCGCTGGCGCGGCTCGAGAACGGCGAGTTCCTGCTCACGGTGGGTGGGTGGGTGGGTGGGTTCGGCGATGACCGGCCCCCTACCGACGTGCCCGGCCTGGTCGCCTTCATCGACCCCCTCCCCTGGGCCCGACCTGGCCGACGCCCTTCAACGGGCGGACCCGATCGGTCGAGCCGTCCCGTTCCGGTACCCCACGGCCATCCGGCGGTATGCCGATCCTCGCGGACTCCCCCACGGCCTGCTGGTCCTCGGCGACGCGGCCTGCACCCAGGACCCCCATCTACGGGCAGGGTATGTCGGTGGCCGCCCTGCAGGCTCGACTCCACGAAGTACGCCCTGGCGGCGCTGCTGTTCCCGGCCACCGCCTGCGCTGCCCTGGCCATCGGCATCGCCATCACCCGTCACCACCTCCGTGCCAAGCGTTCGTCATGATCCGGCGGCGGCGCTCCACTGGCTGATGTCGGGAGTCGCCTCCTTCATGCTGAGCCGGGTGCTCCTGCGCGACGGGCCGTTCCGAGCCGCGAGGCCCGCTCAGATGGGCTCACGCCCGGTGCTGACCTGGGGGTGGGCCCTGCCCCGGCCTGGCCAGGGATCGGCGGCCGCGCTGTAATGGAGACATGCCCTCCCAACGTCGGGTTCGTGCTCAGGTGGTCGACTCGTGGTTCCGCTCGGCCGCCGCGGGAGTACGGGCCGAGACGGTCGACGCACCGATCACACTGCCGGGCGACGCCCTCCGCGACCATCGGGAGGCGCATCCGCTGGCTCGCGTGTTCCCCCTCCTGGATGATGTCCTCGGCCAGGCGGCCCGCGATTGCGACGCCATCATGGCGGTGTCCGACGCGGCCGGGCAGCTGTTGTGGGTATGTGGCTCGCCCAGCGTCCTTCGACAGGCCGAGGCCATCGGCTTCGTCGAGGGCAGCAACTGGGACGAGCGTCTGGCGGGGACGAACGCCCCTGGCATGGCTCTGACGTTGGATGACTCGGTACAGGTGGTCAGGGCCGAGCACTTCCGCCGGTCGGTGCACGGTTGGAGTTGCGCGGCGACGCCTATCCACGACCCGACCACGCAGTCGCTGCTGGGCGTGCTGGATATCACCGGTGGCGACAACATTGTGGTCCCGCAGACGACCGCACTCGTGCGGGCCGCCGCCCGGCTGGCCGAAGCCGAGCTCGCCCGCGAGGGCCCAGCCCAGCGCGGACAGGAGCAGGCACGCTCGAACGGCCATCTCACGGTGGTCATCGAGTCGCTGGGTCGCAGCCGTTCCCTGCTCGGTATGGACGACGGGCGGAGCCAACGGCATACGATCCGGCTGAGCCCCCGACACAGCGAGATCCTCGTCCTTCTGTCCTCGACGGCTCGGGGGCTGTCGGGCGACGAGCTCGCCGTCCTGCTCTACCCGGAGGACGGCAGCACCTCGACATTGCGGGCCGAGCTCAACCGCCTCCGACACCTGTTGGGTGAGGAGCTGCTCGCCTCGCGCCCGTACCGGCTGATGGCCGAGCTCAGCGCCGACTGGCTCGCTGTAGAGGCCCACCTGGCCACCGACGACGTGGTCGCAGCGTTGCGACGCTACCGCGGGCCGCTGCTCCCGGCGTCTGTCGCTCCCGGGGTGGTGCGGCTGCGGGAGAGCCTCGAGGCGTCGCTGCGCCAGGCCGTGATCGACAGTGGGGAGCCGGACCTCATGTCGACCTGGACCCGGTCGGCCTGGGGGCTGGACGACTACCGCATGTGGCAGGCCCAGTTCGACGCCTTGGGCCCCACCTCACCGCTGCGGCCCCTCGCAGCCGGACAGCTCGCCCGGCTCGACCGGGAGTTCGGCCTGCCGAGCACCGAACGCCGACGACCGCGGCGGCCCTGAACGGGCGCGCAACGTTGTCGCAACCTGTGCGGACCTAACGTCGGCCTCGTTCATGACAACGGCGTCGAAAGGGACCACCCATGCCACAGATGAAGGCAGCAGTAGTCGAGGAGCTCGGTTCGAGGCTCGTCATCGAGGACCTGCCGGTGCCCGTGCCCGGTCCCGGGCAGGCCCTGGTCAGGCTCATCACCAGTGGCGTCTGCCATACCGACCTCCACGCCGCTCACGGCGACTGGCCGGTCAAGCCCAGCCCACCCTTCATCCCCGGTCATGAGGGGGTCGGCGAGGTCGTGGCGCTGGGGGACAACGTCACCCACGTCAAGGTCGGTCAGATCGTCGGCAACGCGTGGCTCTTCTCGGCCTGCGGCGAGTGCGAGTACTGCACCACCGGCTGGGAGACCCTGTGCGAGAAGCAGCAGAACGCGGGGTACAGCGTCAACGGCTCCTTCGGTCAGTACATGCTCGTCGACGCCGCATATGCCGCGATCATCCCCGACGGAGCAGACCCGGTTGAGGTGGCTCCGATCCTCTGTGCCGGGGTGACCGTCTACAAGGGGCTGAAGATGACCGAGGCCCGTCCCGGCCAGTGGGTCGTCATCTCCGGTATCGGCGGCCTCGGCCACGTCGCGGTGCAGTACGCCAGGGCCATGGGGCTGCGCGTCGCCGCCGTCGACATCGACGACGCCAAGCTGGCGCTGGCCACGAGCCACGGCGCCGAGCTGGTCGTCAACGCCCTCAGCGAGGACCCGGTCGAGGTCGTCCAGCGGGTGACCGGTGGCGCACATGGAGTACTCGTCACGGCCGTGCACGCGGATGCCTTCGGCCAGGCCATCCACATGTCCCGACGGGGCGGCACGATCGTCTTCAACGGGCTACCGCCCGGCGACTTCCCGGCATCCATCTTCGAGGTCGTCCTCAAGGGGCTCACTGTGCGTGGATCCATCGTCGGGACGCGCCAGGACATGGTGGAGGCGCTCGACTTCTACGCCCGCGGCCAGATCCACCCGACGGTGGCCACCCGCGGCCTGGAGGAGATCAACGAGATCCTCGACGAGATGGAGCACGGCGCCATCGACGGCCGCGTCGTCATCGCCTACTGAACAGGCGGCCTGCGCATCGTTCGTCCTGCCCCTCGCCACCCGAGGGGTGTATGCCGGACTCCCCGTCGACACGACCGGGCAGCCGGTGCCGACCCGAGGCACTGCTCCGGATCGGCGTACTACCCCGGATAGCCAGCCCTGCCGTCTGAGCACGGCAGGAGCGCTGACGCCCCGAGCCCACCTGACCGCTCACCCACAGAAGGAGCGCATGACATGAAGTACATCCCCCCCGGCCAGCCCGGAAGCATCGTCGACGTCCTGCCCAGATACGAGAACTTCATCGGCGGCAAGTGGCTCGCACCGACCCATGGCAGGTACCGGGTCGATATCACGCCGGCGACCGGAGGCCCGATCACCGAGGTGGCGGACTCCACTCCCGAGGATGTCGAGCTGGCGCTGGATGCCGCGCATGCGGCCAAGGACGCCTGGGGTGAGGCCTCGGCGACCGAGCGGGCCGCGGTCCTCAACGCCATCGCGGACCTCGTCGAGGCCAACAAGGAGATGCTGGCCGTCGCCGAGAGCTGGGAGAACGGCAAGCCGGTGCGGGAGACGCTCAACGCGGACATCCCGCTCGTCGTCGACCACTTCCGCTACTTCGCCGCCGCGGCCCGCGCCGAGGAAGGCACCTCGACCGAGATCGACAAGGACCTCGTGGCCTACCACTTCCGCGAGCCGCTGGGCGTCGTCGGCCAGATCGTGCCGTTCAACTTCCCGTTGCTCATGGCGGCATGGAAGCTCGCCCCAGCGTTGGCCGCCGGCAACTGCGCGGTACTCAAGCCGGCGTCACCGACCCCCTGGTCGGTCCTCAAGCTGATGGAGGTCATCGAGGACGTCGTTCCGCCCGGCGTCATCAACGTTGTCACCGGCCCCGGCGCCGAGATCGGCAAGGCGCTGGCGACGAACACGCGGATCGCGAAGATCGCGTTCACCGGCGAGACGGTCACCGGCCGGCTCATCATGCAGTACGCCGCCCAGAACCTCATCCCGTCCACCACGGAGCTGGGCGGCAAGTCGCCGAACATCTTCTTCGCCGACGTGATGGACCACGACGACGACTACCTCGACAAGGCGATCGAGGGCCTGGTGCTCTACGCCTTCAACAAGGGCGAGGTGTGCACTTGCCCGTCCCGGGCCCTCATACACGAGAGCATCTACGACGAGTTCATGAAGCGCTGCCTCGCGCGTATCGCCGCCATCGTGCAGGGCGACCCGCTGGACACCGACACGATGATGGGACCGCAGGTCTCCAAGCAGCAGATCGACAAGATCGCCTCGTATGTGCAGATCGGCCGCGACGAAGGTGCCGAGGTCCTCATCGGCGGCAACCGCGCGAGCGTCGACGAGGGGTTCACCGACGGCTTCTTCTTCGAGCCGACCGTACTCAAGGGCGACAACAAGATGCGGGTCTTCCAGGAGGAGATCTTCGGGCCCGTGTTGGCCGTCACCACCTTCAGGACCGATGAGGAGGCCCTGGAGATCGCCAACGACACCCTGTACGGCCTTGGCGCAGGCGTGTGGACCCGGGACGGAAACCGTGCCTACAAGATGGGTCGCAAGATCAAGGCCGGCCGGGTCTGGACGAACTGCTACCACGCCTACCCGGCGGGCGCGGCATTCGGCGGCTACAAGATCTCCGGCCTCGGCCGGGAGAACCACCGGATGATGCTCGACCACTACAGCCAGACCAAGAACCTCTTGGTCAGCTACAGCGACCAACCCCTCGGCTTCTTCTAGGCCGGGCATGTCCGACTCGGCCGGTGTGTCGCGCATCGCGGCCACCCCGGCGGCGCGCGAGGCGATCAGTCGCCTCCGCGCCGCCCGGGGGGAGCCCGTGATGTTCGTGCAGTCGGGTGGGTGCTGCGCCGGCAGCATCCCCATGTGCTTCCCCCTCGGGGAGTTCCTCATCGGCGACATCGATGTGCTGCTCGGCCACATCGACGGCTGTCCGTTCTACATCGACAGACGCCTGGACGAGGCCTGGCACCAGGAGGTCTTCCTCCTCGACGTTGCCGACGGGGGGCCGGAGGACTTCTCTCTGGCGGCAGGGGACAACCTTCACTTCGTCACGCGCTCCGACGCCTGCCGCGCCCCGGCCCCGAAACCGGAGCAATGAGCAGCCGGGCAGCGATGACCTCAGGGCACGGCAGGACGGCACACGGGATCCGGACCACGGGTAGTCGCTCTCGCGAGTGACGGGCGTCGGGTCCCGGCACTGGGCGGTGTCCCCCACCGAGGCTGAGGGCCTTCGGCCGGCCCTCGGCGGGTCGCCGACTGGAGGCTGGAGGCCGTGACGGCGGGAGGCTGGAGGGCCTGCGTGAGTGCCCCTTGCCCTGGGCAGCGCCCTCCCAGGGGCCTCGGACCACTGACCGCACCGCAGCGCCACCGCGCGACCGCGGGCCATCCGGGCACCCGGCGCCGCCGTGCGTTGAGTGGCTTTCGCCCAGGCACGGAGGGCCGCGTGGGAAGGCCTGGCCTTCCCGCGGCGTGGATCCCGCCGAGCCTGGCGACCGCGGTCGGCTGGATGCGCCGTGACGCGCACCCTTAGGCGGAACCCTCACGCCGCGACACCGCGACGCCCCGCTCAAGGGGAGGGGCCAGGGGTTGGCGTCGGCGAATTCGGGTACCTGACCTGCCAGCAGTGAGCGGCCACCGAGCTCGGGTAGCGCTCGGACGCCGGACCGACCGGCATCGAGCCCCCCGGACAAGGAGTGCACCATGCCCACCAGCACCGTCGTCATCATCGTCATCGCGGCAATCGTGGTCGTCGCGGCGGTTGGCTACGCCATCTACGCCCGTTCCGGCGCAAGACGTGCCGAGGCCGCGCGCGCCAGGGCTGCGGAGATCCGGAGGGAAGCCTTCGAGCAGGACCTGGATGTGCAGGAGCGAGAGGCCAGGGCCGCCGAGGCCCGGGCAAAGGCCGAGATGGCCCAGGCGGAGGCGCAGCGGCGCGAACTCGAGGCCCAGCGGCTCTCCGAGGACTACCGGGCCGAGACGGAGCGCGCCGAGACGGCACGCCAGGCGCGGGACGAGCGGTTGCGCGAGGCCGATCTGCGGGACCCCGACGTCGTCACGGACGCCGACGGACACCGCACTCAGGAGCGGGGTGATTCCGGCGACGAGCGCGCGATCCCGCATGGACCTGCGGGCGACACCTTCGCCGGTGACAGCCGGCGCCCCGATCTGAGCTCGGAACGCGACGTGCCCGGGACCAGCGCACGTGATGTCCCGGCGGATGACGACCACGGTCCAGCTGCCGGGACAGGAACGGCTGACGAGCGCCGCACCCTCGCCGCGGAGCGGATTCCCGACGACAGCGCGACCGGGCACTCGGCCTGACCGTTGTCACACCCAAGCCAGCCGTGCGAACGGCTCTCCCGCCGGGATCTGCCTCTGCCGCGGGTCCAGGGTTGCCCACCAGCCGGGCCCGGCCGTCCGGGACGGAGTCGCGGGGCGTGCGACCACGGGTCCGATCCGCCAGCCCGGTGGTGAGGCAGTGGTTCGAGCACTCTCCCGATCGCGGCCGTCGCGTGCGGATCGCCCGAAGACTGGGGCTCTCCCCCGTCCAGCTTCGGGTGGCGTGGTCAGGAGGGTTCTTGGAGGACGACGGTCTGTGAGCTGACGCCCCAGCTGACGGTGGTGGTGTCGTGGAGGCGGCGCCACGTGGGGGGGAGGTGCGGCTCGAGAGTCACCGGGCGGCACCCGCCGGTGAGGTGCGGGTCTGCCCTCCACAGCCGGGTCCAGATCGCCGACACCAGGCGGGACGGGAATCGGGTCCCCGTGGTCAGACTGGCGACGGCGACGAGCCCGCCGTGGCGAAGGATCCTGGCTACCTCGGCGAAGAAGCCGTCGATCCCTTCCGGGGAGAACAGGTCCAGCAGGTATGCGGCGAGCACGCGGTCGACGCTGTGGTCCGGCACGGGCCAGGGCGGGTGACCATCGATGTGCTGGACCTGGGCGCGGGGCGCGAAGGACGCGAGGCGGTGTCGGGTCAGCTGGACCATGGTCTGGCTGACGTCGAGGCCGAGGTAGGTGGCCCCAGCCGGTAGCCGACCGCCCAGCACGGATGCGGCGAGCGACCCCGTCCCGCAGCCGACCTCCACCACACCGGTGGCCGTATCGAGCCGGGCCGATCCGAGCATGGCCGCCACGGCTCGGCGCTCGTAGAAGCGCTGGGTGTCCTGCCACCTCCCGATCCTGTCGTAGACCGAGGCGGCTTGGGCCGGGTCGAGATAGCGGCTGCGTCGAGACATCCCTCTCACCGTACGCCCGGGCGGGGCGCCAGGAGGGTGCGCTTCCCGCGGCCGACGATCCGGGTCGTCCCGGCCCCATGATGGGCGCCACCGGGCTCCTCGAACAGTCACGACGGCGGTCGCACCGCGCGCTGTCGCGACGTCTCGCCGCGGCGGAGCGGATCCGCCGTCGCCGTCGGCTGCTACGTGCTCTGCGCCAGCCTCGCAGGCTGCGCCGTCATGGTGACTCCGGGACGATACGTGGTCACCACGTCGAGGCCGCAGGCCGTCACCGTGCTGGGATGACTGCGGCGGGTGGCACGGCAAGGGGCTTGACCTGGTCGCCGGTGTGCGGGATCCTGCTGGCTCGGGCTTGGGGTTGCGAGGTCCGGGGGACGCTTGGGTGCAGGTCGCTCGGGCCACGTGCGGAACGTTGCCGCGACCTGTGCAGACCCCTGCCCTGGCCGGCTCGGCGGGCGGCCGTCGCCGTTTCGGTGTGACCCGCCAACCGCCGCCATTTACGCCGACACCACGGAGGCGACCATGGATGCGACCTCGGCAGATCGCAACGTCGGCGCCGCCCGCGTGTCGCGTCGGACCACCCTTCGGGCTGCAGGCGCCGGCTTCGGGCTGTGGTTCCTCACCTCGACCGGCGGGCGGAGCGTCGCCGTCGAGGTCCCCGCGGTATCGGATCTGGCGCCGTCGGCCATGCTGGATCCGCGCGCCATCCCCAAGTACCGCACCCCGCTGCTGGTTCCGCCGGTCATGCCGCGGGCCGGCCGGATCAGGATGCGTGGTGGCCCGGACGCGGACTACTACGAGATCTCGATGCGGCAGTTCTCCCAGCAGATCCTTCCCGACTCGCTCCCGCCGACGGACGTGTGGGGCTATGGGCCGGTGAAGTCCTTCTCGCGCCGAGGCCTTCTGCTCCACAACGCACCCTCTTTGACCATCGAGGCCCGGGCCGGCAGGCCCGTGCAGGTGAAATGGATCAACGACCTCGTCGACTCACGTGGCCACTACCTGCCGCACCTGCTGGCGGTCGACCCCACCCTGCACTGGGCCAACCCCCCCGGGGGAAGTGCCGGCAGGGACACGCGCCCGGACTACGCCGGACAACCCACCCCGGGTCGGTACACCGGGCCGGTGCCCACGGTCACCCATGTCCACGGTGCCGTCGGGGTGGGGGACGAGAGCGACGGCTACACCGAGGCGTGGTACCTGCCCGCGGCCAGGGACATCCCGCAGGGGTACGCGACGGTCGGCACCTGGTACGACTTCTTTGCCGACAAGGCAAGGCACAGCTTCGGTGCGAGGTGGGGACCAGGCTTCGCGACGTTCCAGTACCCCAACCTCGACCGCGCATCGACCAACTGGTACCACGACCACGCTCTCGGGATGACCCGGCTCAACGTGTATGCCGGACCCGCCGGGTTCTACATCATCCGCGGCGGCCCGCACGACCTCGTGCTGGACGGCCGGGACAACACCGAGGCGGTGCTTCCCGGGCCGGCGCCCAAGGAGCACGACGCGTTCCCGCCCAACAAGCCGTACCGCGAGATCCCCGTCGTCATCCAGGACCGCTCCTTCCATGCGGATGGCTCCTTGTTCTACCCGGACACCAGGGCCTATTTCGACGAGGTGGTCGCACCGCTGACCCCGGCGGGAGAGTTCTCGCCGATCTGGAACCCGGAGTTCTTCGGTAACACGTTGATGGTGAACGGCAACACCTGGCCCTTCACGCGCGTCGAGCAACGCCGTCACCGGCTGAGGTTTCTCAACGGATGCCAGGCGCGGTTCCTCATCCTCGACTTCAACGACATCCCGGGTATCGAGGTCTGGGCCATCGGCAACGAGGGCGGGTTCCTCTCCGCGCCGGTCAACCTCACCGCCACCAACGGCAACCGGCTGCTGCTGGGCTTGGCTGAGCGGGCCGATCTCCTCGTGGACTTCGCCAAGGTGCCGCTCGGTCCTCATGTGCTGCGGAACGTCGGGCCGGACGAGCCGTTCGGAGGGGGCGCGCCGGATGAGGACTTCGACGCCGCCGACCCCGCGACCACGGGTCAGGTCCTTCAGTTCCGGGTCGTCCCCAGTACGGAGCCCGACCCATCGACACCGCCGGAGTTCCTCGTGCTGCCGTCCCTTACTCCGCTTCCCGTGGCGGCGGTGACCCGCCAGGTCGCCCTCATGGAACAGACGGCGGTCGGCGTCGATGTCTCCGGCGCCGAGGTCGAGGGACCGGTCGAGGTTCTCCTCGGGGTGGTCGCGGACGGCGTCTGGGCCAAGCGCCTGTGGGCCGACGAGATCACGGAGAACCCCGACGTCGGGTCCGTGGAGGTCTGGGAGTTCTACAACACCACGGCCGACGCTCACCCCATGCACATCCATGAGGTGGCGTTCGAGGTTGTCAACCGTGAGGCACTGACGCTGGACGACGAGGGCGAGGTCGCCAGTCCGATCCGGCTCACCGGGAACGTCACCCCGGCCGAGCCCTGGGAGACCGGGGTGAAGGACACCGTCGTCTCCAACCCGGGGCAGGTCACTCGGGTGCGGATGCAGTTCGGCACCCCGGGCCAGTACGTGTGGCACTGCCACATCGTCGAGCATGAGGACAACGAGATGATGCGGCCATTCCGCATCGGTCCCGCACAGCCTGGGCAGCCGTCGTAGCGCATCCGGCCCCGTCCCTTCCCGTGGCGTCCGGGTCGCTGGCCCGTGCCCGCCGTCGGTAGGAAGAGGCCAGGGAGCGTGACGCTAGGCGGGGGCCCCGGGGGGACCAGGCGCCGCGGCGGCGCCCCGCCGCGGTGACGCTGCAGCGGTGACGCTAACGATGGTGTCTTCCGGTCGGCGGTTCGTGGGCGATGCCGGCCTGCGGCACACCGGCCGGCGCTCGGCGGTCGTCGCTGTGGCCGGGCCGGTGCCTGTGGAGCAGGGCCGCAGCTGCCAGGCCGGCGCCCGTCGCGGCATACTCCGCAACCTGCGCAACGATCTCGACCGTGCCGGACGGGTTCTCCCGCAGCCCTGCCAGCCCGTGGACGACAGACACCCAGAAGGAGGCTGCGGTCGTGGCACCCAACCCGGCGCCCGCGAGCAGCGGGAGCCAGTGCCGCCACCGCAGGATGGCGACCACGATGACCAGCGCCGCCCCTGCGTTGAGGAGGAACAGCGGCCCGATGACTGGAAGGTCCCGGTAGCCCTCGGCCCAGAGCCTGAGGTGCACAGCGCCGGTGAGCAGCACCGACGCCGCGGTCAGCCAGCGACCCGCGCTCACGATACGTCTGCCCATACCCTCAGCACGGGCCGACCGCGCACCGGGTTCACCAGGAGTGGCAGACCGACTGAACCGGACGCGGCCCTCGGTCGTGTCGAGAGGAGTCGGCTCATTGTCACCACGCCCGGTGCTCCGGCCGCCGGAAGGAGACCACCATGACTCGTCGTTCCCGCACACGGACCCTGGCTCAGCTCGGCCGCCGGGCCGCGGGCGCCACCGCCGTCGTCCTGCTCCTGGCGGCATGCGGCTCCGCCTCGAGCCCGGTCGGCCGGTCGACGGCGTCGTCATCGGCGACCGGCGCGACGGTCAGCACCCGGTCCGGCCCGCTCGGCACCTACCTGGCCGACGGCTCGGGACGCGCCCTCTACCTCTTCGTCAGCGACACCTCGACGACCTCGACGTGCAACGGCGCGTGCGCGACCGCCTGGCCGCCGCTCGTGGTGACCGGCAGCCCGGGGGGCTCGGGGAACGTCCAGGGCGCCCTCCTCGGAACGCTCACCCGCTCCGACGGGTCGCGCCAGGTCACCTACGCAGGCCACCCGCTCTACTACTTCGCCGGCGACACCGCCCCCGGCCAGACCAACGGACAGGGGAAGAACGGCTTCGGCGCGCTCTGGTGGCTCCTCGCGCCCGACGGCACCGCGATCACCGGAGCAGCTTCCCCGACCGCCTCGACCACGTCCGGCTACTAGCGTTCCGGCCGCGGCACGACGGTGCCGGCAGCCCTCACCGGCCGCCCCCGGGTGCGGTTGTACCGGGCTGAAGGAGACTCGGCGGCCTACCTGGGCGGGCCGAGGTGACGGGCCACACCTATTCGCCGCACACCTCCCGCGGGACACTGGCATAGGAGGACGACCGCCGCGAGGGGCATCCGTCCATCGCCGTGTCGCCCCCGCTGCCCGATGAGGGATGCAGTGCCATGACTGGCGTCGCGAGGTCATTCACGTACACCGCGTTCATCCTCATGCTTCTCTTCGGCGTCGTCGGCGGGATGTTCGTCGCCGGCTACGCCTTCGAGGACCTGAGCACCTGGGCCGCCGTCGGCAGCACCGCTGCCTGGCTCGTCCCTGTGCTGGTCCTCGTCGTAGTCGCCCTCAGGGCCCGCGGGCGGGCCCCGGCCGTGTTTGTCACCCTCACGGTCCTCGTCGCAGGCCTGACGCTGCTCGACTCCTCCGTGGGTATCGTCGGGCCCGCGGGCCGTGGCCCCGCGGCAGCGATCGGGGTGTTCGGCTTGGGTGTCGCGATGGCCTTCCTCGGGCTGTACCGCTCGCTGCTGGCCGGGCTCCTCCTGATGGTCCTCGGCGCGGCCCAACTTGCCGCCACGGCAATCGCGTTCCTCGGCGAGTGGCAGGCGGGCGGCGGTCCAGGGACCGTCCACCTGCTGACGACCTCCTCCGGCGTCGTGGTTCTTCCGCTGCTCGTCTGCGGAGCCCTCTACCTCGCCGCCGGTGGCCTCACGCACGAGTCGTTGAGGTTCTGGTCCCCGCGGCCGATGCCACCCGCCGCACACTGACTGTGAGTGCGATGACTCCCGGTCAAGTCCGAGGGCCTGCCCGCGACTGGGCCGGGGCTTCGACCCGGCGGCCGCGCTGTCGGGTTGGCACACGCCGAGCTGTCGAGCGCCGGAACTCTCCAGTCGTCGAGCGCCGCCGACAGATGCCTCCCCTGCCTCGCGACGCCGGGTCAGCCCATATCAGGCCGGCTGGCTCCTCAGCAGCGGCAGTTCGGGCATTCCTGCGGTGCTGCCCCGATCGATCCATTGGGGCAGCAGGTCGGCGGAGAGGATCTCGTCGCTCACCATGGCAGCCGCACCGTAGATGCCGCCCAGGTCCCCGAGGTCGGATCGCGGGATTCGAAGGTCGCGCGTGGCCAGCGGGAGGGACCGCGTGTAGATGCTCTGGCGTATGGAGGCGAGGAACGTGTCGCCGGCGTTGGTGACTCCCCCGCCCACGATCACCAGGCTCGGGTTGTAGAAGTTGACCATGGCGGCGATCGTCTGGCCCACGAGCCGGCCGGCATGGCTCAGGATCTCACTGGAGGCCCGATCTCCGTGGTTCGCTGCCTCGGAGACGTCACGCGACGTGATCGCCTGGTTCTCTTCGAGAAGTCGTGCGAGGAAGGGGCTCATGCCTGACCTGGCCGCCTCGTCGCCCTGCCGCGCGATGGCGTGACCGCTGGCCAGCGCCTCAAGACAGCCCAGTTTGCCGCATCGGCAGACCTGCCTGGTGTCTTCCGCCACCAGCACGTGACCTATGTCACCAGCCGCTCCTTGTGCTCCCCGGTGGAGGTGGCCGTGGCTGATCAGCCCCGCGCCGATGCCGGTGCCGATCTTGACGAAGATGGCGTCTTCGACGTTGACTGCCAGACCTCGGCTCAGCTCGCCCATCGCGAGGATGTTGACGTCGTTGTCCACCCAGGTCGGAGCGTTGAACCGGGCCGACAGCCGGCTGCGTACGGGAAAGCGATCCCACCCGGGCATGATCGGCGGCGACGTAGGGCATCCCGTTGCGAACTCGACCGGGCCGGGAAGGCCGATACCGATCCCCCAGATCCCCAGCGTGGGGTGGTTGGCGGACAGGCTCTCGAAGGTGCGCTCCACCAGGGCGAGCACCACCTCGGGTCCGGCCGCGATGTCGACGTCCTCGTGCTGGCGTTCGACGATGTTCCCGTCGAGGTCGGTGATCGCGGCGTTCATGGTGGTCGCGCCAAGAGCAGCGACCAGGTAGGCGCCGAGAGCGGAGTTGAACCGGAGGCTTCGCGAGGGTCGACCACCGGTCGTCTGGTCCAGACCTCCTTCGGTGACCAGACCCGCGTCCATCAACACCCCCACGCGTTGGGCCACCACCGTGCGACCGAGTCCCGCCAGCCGGGCGAGGGCGGGTCGGGTGTTGCCACGACGCCGGCGGATCAGCTCGAGCAGCGGGACCAGCTGGTCGGACCCAGTCGTGCCGAACCCTGCCACTGTTCCTCCTCTGCATCGCCGGTGCCGGGCTCCCCGCGGGCACCGATGAGACCCGCTACCACCCCAGCGTTATGACTTTGCAACTATATACGCTGATTATTGTACGCGACGAGTTGTCTTACGCACGTTCTACGCATAAGGTGTGATCACACACGGGTTCAGTGGTGAGCGGAGGCGACGTCGTGGCGACTGGCAGCCAGACCCGGTCGTCCGATCCGGGATCCGGCGCTCCGCTGCTGGAGATGACCGGGATCGTCAAGCTCTTCCCGGGAGTCAGGGCGCTTGACGGGGTCGATATGGACGTCCTCCCGGGCGAGGTGCACTGTCTGCTCGGCCAGAACGGCGCCGGCAAGTCCACCCTCATCAAGGTGCTGTCGGGAGCGCACCAGCCCGACGCAGGGACCATCCACTGGGACGGCGAGTTGGTGCGCCTGACCGCTCCGTTGGCTGCCATGCGCCTCGGCGTCGCCACGATCTACCAGGAACTCGACCTGGTCCGCGACCTCACGGTCGCCGAGAACATCTCACTGGGTCACGAGCCCAGTCGGCTCGGCTTCGGGCGTCGTCAAGCGGAGCGAACCGCGGCGAGTGCCCTGCTCGAACGACTCGGGCATCGAGAGATCAAGCCCAGCGCGATCGTCGGAACGCTGTCCGCTGCGTCACAGCAGATCGTCAGCATGGCGCGGGCGCTCTCACGCGACGTGCGACTCATGATCATGGACGAACCGTCAGCCATCCTGGACCAGGGCGAGGTGGCGCGTCTGTTTCAGGTGATCCGCGAGCTGACCACGCACGGTGTGGCAGTCATCTACATCTCCCACCGGCTTGAGGAGATCCGCTCCATCGGAGACCGCGTCACCGTGCTCAAGGACGGCCGGACGGTAGCCACCGGACTGCCGGCGCGGACGACTCCCACCACCGAGGTCATCCAGCTCATGACCGGCCGCAGCCTCGAGTACGCCTTCCCCGAACGTAGCCAGGCGTCCTTCGATGGTGATCCCGTCCTTGAGGTCCGGGCCATCTCGAGACCGCGCGAGTTCGAGGACGTCTCCTTCAGCGTGCATCCCGGTGAGGTGGTGGGGCTTGCGGGACTCGTCGGCTCCGGTCGGTCCGAGGTTCTCGAGACCGTGTTCGGAGCTCGCCGGCTCGGGTCCGGCTCAGTGCACATCGACGGCCGGCTGATCCATGCTGGATCGGTTCCCGCTTCCGTGGCAGCGGGAGCGGGCCTGTGCCCGGAGGAACGCAAGAGCCAGGCACTCCTCCTCGATCAGACCGTGACCCACAACATCACCCTGGCATGTCTGCCTCGCTTCGCGACCGGCCCCTTCCTGCGGCGACGTAGGGAGGCCCAGGCTGCGGCGGGGCAGATCGCCACGCTTGATCTGCGGCCGGCCAACCCCGAGCGGGATGCTCGCACCCTGTCGGGTGGCAACCAGCAGAAGGTCGTCCTGGGACGGTGGCTGCTGAAAGGCTGCCGCGTCCTGCTCCTCGATGAGCCGACCCGAGGCGTCGACGTCGGTGCGCGTAGGGAGCTGTACACCCTGATCCGTGAGCTGGCCGACTCAGGAGTTGCCGTCGTGCTTGTCAGCAGCGAGGTGCCAGAGGTGCTGGGCCTGTCGGATCGGGTGCTGGTGCTACGTGATGGCCGGGTCGTCCATGACGGTCCGGCTGTGGAGATCGATGAGTCGGGCGTTCTCGAGCTCGTCATGGAGGGAAGTTCGCGATGAGCAGTCCGACCGCAGCTCTGACGACGCCGGATCCGGCTCCGACGGCGAACGAGTCCGAAAGGGCGTCAGGACTCCGACGGCTGTTCAGCGGACCCGCCGGCCGCAACCTCGGACTCGTGCTGGCTCTCCTGGTCCTGATCGTCGTGGGGGTCGTCACCGGCGGCGAGCGATTCGCCAGCACCGCGAACGCCTTGACCATCCTGCGCCTCGCCTCGGTCATCGGCGTCGTCAGTGTCGGGATGACCTTCGTCATCATCGGTGGCGGCATCGACCTGTCGGTCGGCGCGAACGTGGCACTCGCCTCCGTCTGGGCCACCACCGTCACGACCCAGGCAATGGCCAACGACATCCACTGGAGCGTCATGGTCTTCACCGCGGTGATCGTCGCCACGGGCGTCGGCGTGGTCAACGGGCTCATGGTCGCCTACGGGAGGATCGCCCCCTTCATTGCGACGCTCGCGATGCTCGCTGCGGCGCGCGGACTCGCGGAGATCATCGCCGACCGCAAGACTCAGATCATCAACGTGCAGTCCTTCCTGGACGTCTTCACCGCGGACGTCTTCGGTGTGCCCGTCCTTGTCATCATCTTCGCGCTCGTCGCCGCTGTCGGCTGGGTGCTGCTGAACAGGACCACCTTCGGGCGACGAACCTTCGCCGTTGGCGGCAACGCCGAGGCTGCGCGCCTGGCCGGCATACGGGTCCAGCGCCACACCCTGCTGCTGTACATGCTTCTCGGCACCACGTGCGGGATCGCCGCCGTGATGATCATGGCCCGCACGACGACGGGCAGCTCCACCCACGGCATGCTCTACGAGCTTGACGCCATCGCCGCGGTGGTCATCGGCGGCACCCTGCTCACGGGCGGCCGCGGCACGATCGTCGGCACCGTTCTCGGCGTGGTGATCTTCACCATGCTGAGCAACATCTTCACGCTCAACAACTTGTCCATCTCAGCCCAGGCCATCGCCAAGGGCCTGATCATCGTCGTGGCCGTGATGCTCCAGCAGCGCATCGCCGACCGCAGCCGGGCAGTCTCGTGAGGCCCGGCGGCGCCCGGTCGTGCGCCGAACCATGAGATCCATTGCTCGGACCTGTAACGGGCACCACCCGGTCCTCCTCCTGGAGCGGCGGGAAGACACAAGAACACGGAAAGGGAAGTCATGAGAACACGGAGGACCAAGCTCGTGCCCACGATCGGTGTCCTGGTCGCGGCAACCGCACTCATCGCCGGCTGCACCGGCAACAGCGCGACCGGGGGGACGAGCTCGACGACGGGCGCCGGCGCGGGCGGCAGCACCGCCAACGGCAAGACGATCAAGATCGGCTTCTCCGCCCCGGCGGCGGATCACGGCTGGATGGGTGCCATCACGAAGGCCGCGCAGGCTGAGGCCGCGAAGCACTCGGACGTCCAGCTGGTGATGGCCGAGGGCACGAACGACGTCAACCTCCAGATCAGCCAGATCGAGACCTTCATCAACGACAAGGTCGACGCTATCGTCATGCTGCCCTTCGACGGCGCAGCACTGACCGCCGTGGCCACCAAAGCGATGAAGGCCGGTATCCCGGTCATCAATGTCGACCGGGAGTTCAGCAGCCCGTTCGCCGCCCGCTCCACGGTCTTGGGCGACAACTACGGCATGGGCGTCTCGGCAGGGACGTACATGTGCGAGAAGCTGGGTAGCAACCCGAAGGCCATCATCGCCGAGATCGCGGGCATCGACTCCCTACCGCTGACGCAGGATCGCAGCAAGGGCTTCGCCGACGCCCTCGCCAAGTGCGGGCTCAAGGTGTCGAACCGGGTGGCTGCCGAGTTCACGGTCGAGTCCGGTGAGAAGGCCGCCTCCAACCTGCTTCAGGCCGCCCCGAAGATCGACGGCCTGTGGAACCACGATGACGACCAGGGCGTCGGTGTGATGGCGGCCATCAAGAACGCGGGCCGGTCCGAGTTCATCATGGTCGGTGGCGCGGGCAGCGCCAACGTCATGCGCGACATCAAGGCCGACAACACCCCGCTCAAGGCGACGGTCATCTACCCCTCCACCCAGGGCGCCGATGGCATCAAACTCGCCCTCATGGTTGGTCAGGGCAGGGCCCTCGCAGACCTCGTCGAGGTCGAGGTACCCCGCAAGGTCATGCTGTTCGCGCCCGTCGTGACGAAGGACAACGTCGACCAGTACCTGCCGACCGCCTTCGAGTCCTAAACCCGCACGCGGCGGGGGCATGTTGCAGCCATGCCCCCGCCAAAGAGCCCATCGGTAGGGGATCCATGATGACAAGCACGCACGAACGGTTGCTTCGTGTCGGGATGATCGGCTACTCGTTCATGGGCGTGGCGCACTCACAAGCGTGGCGCAACGCGCCCAGCTTCTTCGAGCTCTCGCTGCGCCCCGAGCTCACCGCCATCTGCGGACGCGACGGCGCGGCCGCGCAGAAGGTGGCGGATCGATTCGGATGGCAGTCCGTGGAGACCGACTGGAGAGCCCTGCTCGCGCGAGACGACGTCGACCTCATCGACATCTGTACACCTGGCAACACGCATGCAGAGATGGCCATCGAGGCCCTCCGCGCCGGGAAGCATGTGCTGTGCGAGAAGCCCTTGGCCAATACCGTCGCCGAGGCGGAGGCCATGTCCGCCACCGCCGAGGCGGCCGCGGAGCGCGGCGTGCGGTCCATGGTGGGGTTCACTTACCGCCGGGTGCCAGCCATCAGCCTGTCCCAGCGTCTCGTGAGGCAAGGCCGCATCGGGACCATCCGCAACGTCCGCGCCAGATACCTGCAGGACTGGATCGTCGACCCGCAGGCCCCGCTCTTCTGGCGCCTGCGCCGCGAGGTGGCTGGGTCGGGCGCACTGGGAGACATCGGTGCACACATCATCGACCTGGTCCAGCACATCACCGGCGAGACACTGACCGGAGTCAGTGCCTTGACCGCAACCTTCATCAAGGAGCGTCCGCTCCCGACCAGCGCACGTGGGCTCTCTGGTTCAGCCGGGACCGAGATGGGGGAAGTCACCGTCGACGACGCGGCGGTCTTCATCTCCCGGCTCAGTGGCGGAGGACTTGCGACCTTCGAAGCCACCCGGTTCGCAACGGGACGAAAGAACGCGATCCACATCGAGATCAACGGATCCGAGGGAAGCATCGCGTTCGACTTCGAGGACATGAACGTGCTGTGGTTCTACGACAACAACGACGACCCGGAAACCGCCGGATTCCGCCGGATCATCGTCACCGAGCCGGTTCATCCGTACATGGGCGCCTGGTGGCCCCCAGGACACCTCATCGGGTACGAGCACGGGTTCACCCACCAGGTCGTCGACCTCGTGGGCGACATCGCTGCCGGCCGCAGTCCCTCACCCAGCTTTGCTGACGGGCTGAAGGTCCAGCGGATCCTGCAGTCGGTGGAGTCCAGCGCGGCCGATGGCGGTGCATGGGTGGAGATTCGTGACGGGGTGACCGTCTGAGCGGCTGCACGGAGCGCGCAGTCGGATTGACTTGGCACTGGTACTGCTAGAGAGAGGCACTGGAGATGTCACGACCATTCACGCTGTTCACCGGGCAGTGGGCCGACCTCCCGTTCGAAGAGGTCGCCCGACTGGCGTCCGGCTGGGGCTATGACGGTCTGGAGATCGCCTGCTGGGGAGACCACCTCGATCCCTGGCGCGGCGCCGAGGACGATGCCTACATCAAGGAACGCCTCGACATCCTCGAGAAGTACAACCTGAAGGTATGGGCCATCTCCAACCACCTCAAGGGCCAAGCGGTCTGCGACGATCCGATCGACGACCGGCACAAGGACATCGTCGGCTCACGAGTATGGGGTGATGGCCGGCCCGAGGGTGTGCGGCAACGCGCAGCCGAGGAGATGAAGATGACTGCCCGTACTGCTCGACGCCTCGGTGTCGACACCGTCATCGGCTTCACCGGGTCGTCGGTATGGAAGTACGTGGCGATGTTCCCGCCCGTCACCCAGGAGATGGTGGATGCGGGCTACCGCGACTTCGCAGATCGCTGGAACCCGATCCTCGACGTGTTCGATGAGGTCGGCGTGCGATTTGCTCACGAGGTGCACCCGTCCGAGATCGCGTACGACTACTGGACGACCGTGCGGACCCTCGACGCCATCAGCCACCGACCCGCCTTCGGCCTCAACTGGGACCCGAGCCACTTCGTCTGGCAGGACCTCGACCCGGTCGGATTCCTGTGGGACTTCCGCGAGCTGATCTACCACGTCGACTGCAAGGACGCGAAGCGCCAGGTCGGCAATGGACGCAATGGCCGCCTGGGTTCTCATCTCCCCTGGGCGGACCCGCGCCGCGGCTGGGACTTCGTCTCGACCGGGCGTGGCGACGTCCCCTGGGAAGCGTGCTTCCGCATGCTGAACACGATCGGCTACACGGGCCCCATCTCGGTTGAGTGGGAGGACGCCGGAATGGACCGGCTCGTCGGGGCCCCCGAGGCACTGGACTTCGTCCGGCGGAATGCCTTCGCGGCACCGACAGCGGCCTTCGACGCAGCCTTCAGCTCGGGAGGCTGAGCGGAGGTAAGTTCCACCGGTCCTCGCTCGCCATCGGCACCTTGGTGGCCGGCCGGATGGTGGGCTGCGACGGGGCGGCCGACTCCGACGGAGTATGCCGCGGCCGCGCGGCGGTCACCGCGAACCACCGGTCTGGAACGGGCTGGCGACCACGACGGACACACTGCGTGACCGAGCGGGGCACCGGCCGCCCACCTGGCGGCGCGGCAAGCGGGAAGACGGGTGCCGGACCACGGCTACCGGGCCATGGACGCACTGTGGCGGCCACGGCTACCGGGCCATGGACGCACTGTGGCGGCCACGGCCCGTCGAGGTGCCGACGTCCGGCCTCGCCGGGGCACGGCCGACAAACCTGCGCAGCCGCAGGCTGTTGGTCACGACGAAGACGGAGGAGAACGCCATGGCCGCACCGGCGACCATAGGGTTGAGCTTGCCGGACATCGCGAGCGGGATGGCGGCGACGTTGTAGGCGAACGCCCAGAACAGGTTCCCCTTGATGGTGCGCAGGGTGCGCCGCGACAAGGACACGGCATCTCCGGCGGCGCGGAGGTCACCGGAGACGAGGGTGAGGTCGCTGGCCTCGATGGCGACGTCGGTGCCGGTGCCCATCGCGATGCCCAGGTCGGCCTGGGCGAGCGCCGCAGCGTCGTTGACGCCGTCGCCCACCATCGCGACGACGCGACCCGCCTCCTGGAGCCGCTTGACGACCGAGACCTTGTCCCAGGGGAGGACCTCGGCCTCGACGTCAGTGATCCCGACGGCAGCGGCCACGGCGTGGGCCGCACGGGTGTTGTCGCCGGTGAGCAGGACCGGGGTGAGCCCGAGGCCGCGGAGCTCGGCGATGGCCTGCGCGCTGGTCGCCTTGACGGTGTCGGCCACCACGACGACGCCGCGCGCCTGGCCGTCCCACGCGACGACGGTCGCCGTCTGCCCGGCATCCTCTGCCGCATCGAGCGCGGTGGCAAGCTCGCTGGGCAGCGCGACCGCCCAGTCGGCCGCGAGCCAGGACGCCCGGCCGGCGAGGACGAGGGACCCATCGACGACGCCCTGGACGCCTCGGCCCTGGACCGAGCCGAAGCCCTCCACTGGGGGCAGGGCACCGACCCGGTCACGGGCACCTGCCGCGATGGCGGCACCCACCGGGTGCTCCGAGGCATCCTCGAGGGCGCCGGCCCTCCGGAGCAGCTCGACCGGGTCGACGTCCGATGCTGGGTGGGCGTCGACGAGGGCCATCCGGCCGGTGGTGACGGTCCCGGTCTTGTCCAGCACGACCGTGTCGACCCGGCGGGTGGACTCGAGGATATGTGGCCCCTTGATCAGGATGCCGAGCTGCGCCGCGCGGCCCGTCCCGACCAGCAGGGCCGTGGGCGTGGCGAGCCCGAGCGCGCAGGGGCAGGCGATGATGAGGACCGACACGGCGGCGGTGAACGCGAACTGCAGGTCGGCTCCGGTGACGAGCCAGTAACCCAACGTGAGCAGCGCAAGGCCGACCACGACCGGCACGAACACCGCCGAGACCCGGTCGGCGAGGCGCTGTACCGGGGCCTTGCCGGACTGGGCGTCCGCGACGAGCTTGGCCATCTGGGCGAGCTGGGTGTCGGCCCCGACGCGGACGGCACGGACCACGAGGCGACCGCCGACGTTGACGGTTGCGCCGACGACATCGTCACCGACGCCCACCTCGACCGGGACCGACTCGCCGGTCAACATGGAGGTGTCGACCGCGGACGCGCCGTCGAGGACTACCCCGTCAGTCGCGATCTTCTCCCCCGGCCGTACGACGAACGACGCGCCCACGGTGAGCTGACCGATCGGGATGCGGGACTCGGCCCCGTCGCGCAGAACGGCGACATCCTTGGCGCCCATGTTCATCAACGCTCGCAGCGCCGCACCGGACTGGGTCTTGGCACGGGCCTCGAGGTAGCGGCCGGAAAGGATGAACACGGTCACCGCAGAGGCGACCTCGAGGTAGATGTGGGCACCGGCGTCCACGGCCGACGGGAACAGCTCGAAGCCCATCGTCGCGCCCGCCTTCCCCGCGTCGGCGAAGAACAGGGCGTAGAGCGACCAGAGGTAGGCGGCGCCGACACCGAGGCTGATGAGGGTGTCCATGGTGGCGGCACCGTGCCGTAGGTTCGTCCAGGCCGCCTTGTGAAAGGGGTAGGCCCCCCAGACGATGACAGGGGAGGCCAGTGTGAGGGAGGCCCACTGCCAGTTCATGAGCTGAAGCACCGGGAGCATCGCCATCAGCGCGACCGGGACCGTCAAGACGGTGCAGATGATCAGACGCTGGCGCAGCGACGCAAGCTCCGGGGTGGCTCCCGCGACGGTGTCGCGGTCGTCGTCGACGGCGTCGGCCGCGTCCGGCAGGGTCGCGGTGTAGCCGGTCGCCTCCACGGTCGCCACAGCGTCCTCCACCGATGTCCCTTCGGGGAGGACGACGCGAGCCATCTCGGTGGCGTAGTTGACCTCGGCGACGACGCCGGGCATCTTGTTCAGCTTGCGCTCGATCCGGGCCGCGCACGAGGCGCAGGTCATCCCTCCGACCTGCAGGTCCACGGTGCGGCTGGGGGCCTCAACGCTCATGGCTGTCCTGCACGGTGGCCAGGATCGTGCCGGCATACCCGGCCTCGGCGACGGCGGCGAGGATCGCCGCATCGGTTACCGATGGGGTGGTGACAGCGGTGCAGTGGCCCTTCCTCACGCTGGTCCGGGAGGACACGACGCCGTCGAGGTCCTCCAGGCAGTCGTCCACGAGGATGCCGCACGAGGCGCAGTGCATCCCGCTGATCTCCACTGTGACGGTTCGGGTGCTCATGACGTCCTTCCGTTCTTCAGGACACCACGATGGTGCCGGTGTACATGCCCATGGAGCACGAGATGGGGACATCGCCGGCGGCGAGGGCGCCCAGGTCGACCTCGGTGTCGCCCGAGCTCGGCAGTACGACCTGCTTCCCTATCGAGGGGAAGACGGTGTACACGATGCAGGACCGGGTGCCATCGGTGTGGAAGACGACCTTGGTGGGGATACCGGCCTTGGCCGCGATGGAGGACGGCGAGTACCCACCGGACGTCGCGTCGATCCTCAGCACCTGCACGCCGTCCACCGGTACCGGCGCTGCCCCGAGGGGCGCGGCGCTGGCCGGCGGCCCGACGACCGATGCGACGACCGACTGGGCAGTGACCGGTGACGCCAAGGCGGTCAGACTGGCGTTGAGCGTGAACAGGCCCATCAGGACGACGACGCTGCCCAGAACGATCGACATCGCGCGGCTCTCCGGGTTGATGTAGCGCTGGGTCAGGAATCCGTACGCGGTGAACATCGGCGCGGTGCCGAGGACGAACACGGCCATCACCGCGCCACCGGCCACGGCTGACCCGGCGGTTGCTGCGAGCAGCATCATCGAGATGGTCACACCGCACGGGATGAGGACGACAGCTATCCCGAGCAGGAACGGGGCTGCCGCGGACCGCGACCTGGTCGACCGGCGCACCGCCCTGGTCCAGGACGCGGGCGGGGTGATCCGGATCTGCCTGAAACCAGGGATCCCGGCGGCGGCCAGGCCGAACACGACCATGACCAGGGCGGCGAGCAGCTGGGCGAACCCGCCGACCCGAGCATCGAGCGCGATGAACGATCCCACGGCGCCGAGGATGAGTCCGGCGAAGGTCAGGATGACGAGCTTGCCGAGCAGGAAGCCGGCGACCGGAACGAGGTCATCCGCCGTCGACGACGCAGTCGGACCGGGCGACAGCCGCGCGGCTCCCGAGCTGGGACGCCCGCCAGGGCGGCCAGGCGCCACCGAGCGGCCCTGCGCCGCGGGAGTCGTGGACCTCGCGGCACCGGCAGGGACCAGCGTCCTGGTGCGGGCAGCACCGGCGGCGGCCTTCTTCTGTCGGTTGATCAGGCCGACGAGCAGTCCGCCCTGCGCCACGGCGCACGTCGTGGCACCCGCGAGCAGCCCGGCTCCGAAGACGGCCCACCAGTTCATCGTGTACTCCCGATCCGGGCCCCGGACCTGGGTGCCCCGTTGGTGAGGGCCGCATCGTGCGGCCGCTCGCAGACAGCGCCGGGTACGTCCCCGGACGCCAGCCCCGTCCAGCCCTGAGAGACCGACCGCGAGGTGGACCGGGATCCCGACGCGGGGGTCCACCTGCCCCGGCCATCCCTCATGACGACCGGTCCCGGTCGTATGCGGTGCTGGCGAAGGTCACGGGTCGAGCATGGGACGCCCGCTCCCCGGGTTCCTCGGATGTTCGGTTAAGTTCCGATGAAGAGGGCTCTGACCTGCGGTGATGCGCTGTACCGAGCGACATAGGCCGGGTACAGGATCATGGGTCCACGGGTATCCGGCGGCACGCTTCACGGGTGCACCACCCGCGGCTTGTCGCGGCGCGCTCCCTGGATACGCCACCGCGCCGTACCCGGACCACACCCTCGGCCGGAGGGAGCGGCGCGTTGTGCGAAACTCGCGAAGATGCAGAGGCGCTCGGGTGACGTCGAGTTGACGATGGATGAGCTGCGGGCCGTGGCCGGGTTTGCGGCGGCGTGCGCCGAGCCTGCATTAGTCATCTTCCACAAGGACCGTCCGGATGACTCTCGCCCGGCGGCGGCTCTGCACGCCGCGCGAGTCTTCGCCGGGGGGGCCCCTCGGTCGCGCCTTCAACGGACTGCCGCGGCCGACGCCCATCGCGCAGCCAAGGATGCCGCCGCGGAGGCGGCTCGGCACGCGGCGAGTGCGGCAGGCGATGCCGCCGCCGCGGCATACCTCCACCCACTGGCCAGGGCGACGCAGGTGCGCCACATCCTGGGGGCGGCCGCCCATGCCGCCCGGGCGGCCGAGCTGGCGCGCGGTGATGACCCCGTGGTCGCGGAGTACGTGATCACCGCCGCTGCCGGGAGAGCCGGGCCGGTCGTCCTTGACGTCCTTGGCCGCTATCCGCGGGCGCCGAAGGGACGCAGCCGGGTCGCGGTCCTCATGGCACGGCTCGACAGCCTGCTCCGGGATCCACCTCCGACACCGCGCATGGTCGACGACCCCGGGCCGTTCTTCCACGGGACCAAAGCCGACTTGCGTCCGGGTGACCTGCTCACACCGGGTTGGCGCTCGAACTACGGCTCCCGACATCGGGACAGACACCTCACCTGACGGCGACGCTCAACGGTGCGCCACTGGCCGCCGAGCTCGCTCGCGGCGACGGGCCGGGACGGGTCTACCGGGTGGAGCCACTCGGCCCGATCGAGGACGACCCGAACGTCACCGACAAGCGCTTCCCAGGGAACCCGACCCGGTCGCACCGGACGACCGCGCCGCTGCGTGTCCTCGAGGAGGTCCTGGCCTGGAAACGTCCTCCCCCGGGGCTGATCCAGCAGATGCGCGAGCGCATGACCGAGCTGGCGGAGCTGGGCATCGAAGCCATGGACGACTGACGGCGCCGGGTCCACCGCAGGTCCGCCGGGTAGGCCCCGGTCACGGTGCCGCCGCGGGGCGCGCGCCGTCGTCAACGGCTGTTGGCCACAGCGCCCGGCCGGCCCAGGGAGGGTGATGGCGGGTGGACGGCTCGGCTGGTTCACTGGGTGGATGAGCGAGTGGCGCCCGGTACCCACGGACCCCGCAGAGCTTGAGCACTGGGTGGCTAGCCTGAGCCGGGACGAGCTCATGGCACTGACGCAGCAGGTGGCTGTCAGCGCGTTGAGCGAGGGCGGCGGGCAGTTCGCCGAGCTGGACCCGCTCAACCGAGAGATCGCCCTCGAGCCGCCCCCGGAGGAGCCCGGCCTGCTCACGCTGACCATCGAGCTGCGGGGCTCCAGGCCCAGGATCTGGCGGCGCGTGTCGCTCCCCGGCGACGTCACGCTGGACCTGGTGCACACCCTGTTCCAGGCCGCGATGGGTTGGACCGACTCGCATCTGCACCGCTTCCAGCCCGGTGGGGAGCACGACTACAGCCGCCCGTACTTCATCACGGAGTTCGATCAGGACGACGGGGACCAGGGCACGCGAGAGGACGGCGTCCGGCTGGATCAGGTTCTTCGCACGCCGGGGGACCAGCTGGTCTACCTGTACGACTTCGGTGACGGCTGGGAGCACCGGGTCACCTTGGAGTCGGTGGCTCCCCTGAGCACCGGCAACGGCGCACCGGTCTGTCTGGGTGGTGCAAGAGCCTGCCCGCCTGAGGACGTCGGCGGCATCCACGCACATCAGGCGCTGGCTGCGTGGCTCCGAACCGGAGCGCCGGCCGATGACGTCCCCGAGCCGTTCGAGGACGCGGACCACGCCCACGGCTGGCTGCCGGCGGGCTACGACCCGGACGCGTTCGACACCGCCGAGGCAACCGCGGCCATGCGGCTGCGGGCCAGCGGTCAGCACCTGCCCTGGCACGGGGTGCCCCAGCCACTGGCCGATCTGGTGCAGCGTCTGCGTGACACGGGATGGCTGGTTGCGGACACCTGGCTGACGGACTTGGGTCCACGGGTGGCCGTGGGCCTGGACGAGAAGGATGTGCGCGGTGCCGCGCGACCCTGGCTGGCGGTATTGGATGCCGTCGGAGGGGGGACGGGTTTGACGACCGCCGGCTACCTACCGCCGGCGGTCGTCGAGCAGCTCGCGCGGGGTTCGGGGGTGACGGACTGGTGGATCGGTAAGGCCAACCGAGAGGACCTCACTTGGCCGGTTGCGGTGCTTCGTGAGAACGCGCAGCACCTCGGACTGCTGCGCAAGGCCAAAGGCAGGCTGGCTCCGACCGCTCGTGCCCGCGCAGTCGCGGACCGTCCCCGGGAGCTGGTCGCCTCGGTGCTGGAGCGACTGCCGATCGGGAAGGGTTTCGAGGCCGCGGCAGGCTGGTTCCTGCTGCTCGGGCTGGCAGCAGGAGAGACGGGCCAGAGCCTGGACACCGGGATGGCACAGATGTTGACCGACCTCGGGTGGAACACCCACGGCAGTCCGGGAGTCAGCGCAACGGATGCGCACCGCGGCGCAGCCTCCACCCTCGACGCATTGCAGTCCATGGCAGGCGGACACCGTGCCCCCAACCCCGCGCTTCTTTCCCGACTGGCCAAAGCCACGCTGCTCGGCATCACCGACACCGTCTGAAGCGGAGGATCGATGCCACCTCGGGCGCCGGCGAGGCGGCGCCGACTCGCCGGGAGATGCGCTGCGCGTGCCCGCGTCCCTCCGCCGCCGCGCGAGGCGCTGGCGTCGGGGCCAGGCGACTAGGAGTCGCGGTACGCGGGATGCCTGCTAGCCACCTTTCGGCCCTCGTTGAGGTGACCGCCCAGGTAGGCGCCGAGCCCCACGATGGCTGCCCCGGTGAGTGCGAGGCCGACCCCGGCACCGTGGTGGCCCCGTCGACGTTCCGTCCAGGACAGGGCGTAGACGGCGATCGCGGCACCGGTTGACGCCGCGTGAACGACACCGACTCGCTTCTCCCGTGGTGGTGCAGCCGACCATTCGGCCCAGCCCGTCCATGCGGTCGGGATGGCGGCGAGCACCCCGGTGCCGACGAGCCGTTGCGCCGCCGCTGATGCGCCGCGTCCGCCGCCGAGGTCGAGCAGCCCGGCCGATGTCCACGAGCCGATCGCCAGGTCGGTGAGCATTGGGTGGGCCGAATGTCCGAGCCAGTCTCCGCGCAGCAGGGACCCGCGCCAGCCGGTACCGAACAGTGCCCGGACCGGCTTGTCCAGGGTCCGCACCGCCCCGTCGAGCGAACCCATCCGCTCCAACCAGAGGGTCCAGCGCACCGCCGCAGGGGCGTGGGAAGCAGCCATCTGATCCTCCTCGGGGCGACTCGGCCGAGCGCGCTGTGGGCAGCTCTGCCGGACATCACCTGCCCGGCGACGGCCCGTTCCAACCTCGCGCCGGGCATCCAACCCGCCGCCCCGGCAGGGGGTGATCGCCTACTCGGCGGCCGCGTCGGCCCCGACGAGAACGCCTCGTCGACGCGGCGCTGCTCTGTGCCCCGGACGGCGCGGATCTCGCGTGAGGCGCTGGAGGTCGCCGCGAGGGGCGCTGGGTCTGGGGGCGAGGACATCGGCCAGGTTGTCGGCGACTGCGGCATCCCAGTGCTGGCCCTGATGCCGCCGACGGTCCGCCGTTCCTAGCGTTGATGGCAGGCGGGACCGGCCCGCCCTGACCTGGGGGAGGCCCGATGTCGACCACCCGCATCCGCCACGTCGGCTCGGCGCTCTGCCTGGCCGCCTTCCTCGTCGTGTTGCTCGCAGCTGAGGTCGTCGCCCCCTGGCACGGCGCTGACGCGAGCGAGTCGCAGGCCCTGTCGCGCGTCGGGGACCAGCGGGGGGCGGCGAACACCGCCGACCTGCTGTTCTTCCTCGGCATCCTCCTCGCGGTCGCAGCGGTCGTCGCCGCCGGTCGCGTGCTGTGGTGGGACGACGACACGGCCGGGGAGCGACGCCCGGACCTCACGACCGCCTCGGCGACGATCCCGGCGGGATGAGCCCAACCGGCGACCACGACGACCATCCCGTCGGACCAGTGACCGAGGGGCCCGGCCGGGGCTACGGTTTGCCCATGACGCGGCCCCTGGCGGTCGGCACCGCCGCCACGCTTGCGGCGGTCGTCCTCGGGGCGGCGGCCGTCGTCGCCGTCCTCAGCGGGCTTGACCCGTCGATGACCGCTTACGTCCTGGCCGGCCTCGCGCTCGCCGTCGTGCCTCTCGCGGCGGGCTGGTTCCTCCTGCGCCGCGACCGGTGGAACCTCGTCGGGGGTCTCCTCTGCCTCCTCACCGTCTCGCCGCTCGTCGCCGTGACCGGCGACGGCTGGGGCGCAGCCGTCGCCGCCCACCCGAGGGTGCCGGTGAACGACCTACTCGTGGCGCTCGCGCAGGGGGCATGGATGCTGCTCTACGTCCCGGCGGCTCTGCTCGTGCTTCTCTTCCCGGACGGGCGGCTCCCCGCACGGCGGTGGCGGTGGGTCCCCGGTGGCCTGCTCGTCGTACCCGTCGGGTGGATGCTGCTCCTCGCTGTCTCTCCCGACCCGTTCCCAGCGCCGTACGCGTCGAGCCGGCACGTCCTCGGCAGGCTGCCTGCCGAGGCTCTGCCCGTCATTGAGCCGGTCGCGTCCGCCCTCCCGCTCATCCTCCTCGGACTGCTCGTCGCCGCGCTCGCCTCGCTCATCGTGCGCTACCGCCACGGCGACGAGGTCCTCCGCCGCCAGGTCCGGGCCTTCCTCCTCGGCGCCGCCGGACTACCCCTTGCGCTTCTCCTCTGCTGGTTGAGCTACCTCCTCTTCGACGCCCCCGACCTCGTCCTCGTGGGGCTCGTCCTCACCTGGCTCGCGATCCCGGTCGCAACCGCGACCGCTGTCGTCCGGCACGACCTCTATGGCGTGGACCGGGCGCTCAGCGCCACGGCGACCTACGGCGTGCTGGCCGCCTTCGCCCTCGCGGCGGGCACCGCGGTCGGTGTCGCCGTGGGCGCCCTCCTGGGTCAGGGGCATCCCCTGCTCACGGCCGGGATGACCGCGGTGTGCCTCGTAGCGCTGCTCCCGCTGCGCCGACGGGTGGCCGCGGTCCTCGACGGGGTGGCCTACCCGCGGCGGCACCGGCTCCGCCGGGACCTTGCCCGGCTCGCCGCCGGGGTCCACAGCGGCCGCGTCGACCCGACGGGCATCGAGCAGGTCCTGCGGACGGCGCTCGCCGACCCCGGGCTACGTGTGCTCTACCCACTCCCCCTCGCTGGCGCGGTCGTCGACGGGACCGGTGCAGAGGTCCCGCTGCCGCCGGACGCGGTGCCCCTCATCGCCGGTGGGTGCACCGTCGCGGCCCTCGTGACGACCACCACTGTCGAACCGGGCCTCCTGGCCGAAACCGAGCGCAGCGCCGCCCCGCTCGCCGAGCTCGCTCAGGCCCGGCTGCAGGCCGACGTCGCTCGCCGCGATGCCGAGGCGAGCCGGAGCCGGCTGCAGCGCGCCGGCTACGAGGAACGGCGGCGCCTCGAGAGGGACCTGCACGACGGCGCCCAGCAGCGGCTCGTCTCCCTCGGGATGGCGCTGCGCCTGGCCCAACGACACCTCGGGAAGGACGCCGCCGAGGTCGACGCCGTCCTCGACCGCGCCGTCGCCGAGCTGGGCACGGCGGTCGCCGAGCTGCGCGAGCTGGCTCACGGCATCCGGCCGTCCTGCCTCGACGATGGGCTGGCCCCGGCCCTCGCCGGACTGACGGCGACCGCGCCCGTCCCCGTGCTCCTCGACGTGGACGACACGGACCTGCCCGACGACGTCGCCGTCACGGCGTACTTCGTCGTCCTGGAAGCCGTGACGAACGCGGTCAAGCACGCCGACGCCGGTCGCGTCGTCGTCCGGGTCCGCCACGACGGTCACGCCCTCGAGGTCGAGGTCGTCGATGACGGCGTCGGCGGCGCCGACCACACCGGAACCGGCCTGTCCGGGGTCGGCGACCGGGTCGCGGCGGCCGGCGGCAGCATCACGGTGGTCAGCCCCCGAGGTCAGGGGACGTCGGTGCGTGCGGTGCTGCCGTGCGCGTCGTGATCGGCGAGGACACTGCCCTCTTCCGCGAGGGCCTGGCGAGCCTGCTCACCGACGCCGGGCACGAAGTGGTCGGGCGGGCCACCGACGCCGACGAGCTCGAGACGGTCGTGGCGGCGACGCCGTGCGACGTCGTCGTCGTCGACGTCCGGATGCCCCCCGACCACACCGACGACGGGGCACGCGCGGCCCGCCGGATCAGGATGCGGCGGCCGGATACCGGCATCCTCATGCTGTCGCAGCACATGGAGGTCAGGCACTCGCGCGAACTCGTCGCGCTCGGCGGGTTCGGCTACCTGCTCAAGGACCGCGTGCTCGATGTCGACGACTTCCTCGGCGCCCTCGACCGGGTAGCGGCCGGGGGTACCGCCCTGGACGCGCTGGTCGTCGAGCGGCTGCTCGGGCAGCGGTCCGGCGCCGACGGGCTGCAGCGGCTCACCCCGCGCGAGCGACAGGTGCTCGCCCTCATGGCCGAGGGCCGCAGCAACACCGCGATCGCGGGACGGCTGTGGCTGACCGAGCGCACCGTCGAGACACACGTCCGCAACATCCTCACCAAGCTCGACCTTGCCGACAACGACGACGACAACCGCCGGGTCCTCGCCGTCCTGCGCTACCTCGGGGGCTGACCCTCATCGGCGACGAATGCCGCAAGGGCCGGGTCCGCCGCCTCGCGGGCCCGGCCCTGTCTCGTCGCCGACGGGCTCAGTCGCCGGGGTCGACCGGCTGCTCGCACTGGCCCTTGTCAAGGGCGAACGAGGACGAGGGTGACACGTGGGTCACCGCCGAGACCTCCGAGTAGATGCCCCCGGAAGGGTCATGGACGACGAAGTGGTCAGTCTCGGTCGACACGACGGGCTCGGCGTCGGGCGTTGAGGCCTTCCCACCGAACCACTGGGCTCCGCTGAGCCAGAACGAGTTCCCCGACCCGTCGGCGAGGACGACGTCGTGAGGGACGATGGTCCCAGTGAGGTGGAAGACGCCGCTGCCGTCGACCGTCGTTGAGATCGTGATGTCGATGGTGCCGTCGGTGACGACGAGGTCGCCGCCCTGGCAGGCGAACGTGCTGCCGGCTGCGGGGAGGGTGAAGTGGCTCGTGTCGGTGCTCGCCGCGGCGAACGAGGGGGTCGCCGTGACGACGGCCGCGAACGCCGTCAGGGCGGCGATGAGGGTGGCGCGAACGGACATGCGATGACTCCTGCTCTGTGAGCGGCCCGGCATCGGGCGCCGGTCGGGGACACGACCATCACGCCATGCCGGGAGGGCCCCCCGCGTCGGTGCTGGCACTGGGCTTGCGCGTGAACGAGCCGATGAGCGCGGACGGCCCGGGCCAGGATTCCGGTTACCTCGGCACTCCCTCGGGGCCAGCCCATGTAGGCCCATGACCCCAGGTGTCAGTGGGCGGTGGCCCTACGTGGACGGAACCGACGCTGGTCCCTACCTCTCGTCGGGGCCGCGTCCGCAGGCCGGTATGCCGCACGTTTCCCGTTGGGGCGTTTCCGTTCTCTGCGTGTCAGGTCCGCGGTCCGGCCCCCCTCGTGGGGTCGCGCGGCCAAAGGCAACCGGCGCGCCGCCGCACGGTGACAAGTGTCCTTGACTCCCCTCGCGGCTCGGCATAGGCTCCACGTGTGACAAGCAACCTTGACACCAGCGGAGAGTCACCCGTCGAACGACGTCGCCAACGCGCCTTCCGGATCCAGGCCTGGCTGGGCGCCGCGGCATTCCTGATCGCCAACTTCGCCCTCCAGCAGTGGGGCGACCTGAAGGGCGTCGGCCCGTGGCGAGTCCTCTGGGTGATCCTGCCGCTCCTGCCCGTCGCGTGGCTCGTCACCGTGACCGTGCGCCGGGTGCGCCAGCTGGACGAGTACCAGATCAAGCTCCTCGTCCCCGGCCTGGCCGTCGGCTTCACCGCGGCCATCGTTGCCGCCATCACCGTCGGGACCCTCAGCGCGGCTGGATTCGCCGTGCCCGGCGCGGCCGGATGGATCGTCGCGCTGGTCGGCCTGTTGGCCTGGCAGGTCACCAACCTGTGGATGGGAGCACCGACTCGCTGATGGAGAACCGGATCCGTTCGGAACGCGAACAGCGGGGATGGACCCAAGTGGTGCTCGCGGGGCATCTAGGGGTGTCGCGCCAGACCATCGTCGCGCTCGAGACCGGGAAGTACGATCCCTCCCTCCCGCTGGCGTTTCGCATCTCCCGGCTCTTCGAGACGACCATCGAAGGACTCTTCTTCCCGACAACCAAGGCCTGAACGAACACGGGCGTTGTAGTCCATGACGTTTCCCTCGGCCAGGGACTGCGGCGAGCATTGCCGCCTCGTACCGGGCGCGGTCGTCGTCGTGGCTTGCCGACCAGTCGCGGGACATCTCCTGCCGGATGACTTGTGGGCAGTTCGGTCCGGACACGTGACGGCGCGTGCCATCTCGCCGAGCCGCCAGCGACCTTCCTCGGACAATGCCATCGACAGCCGTCGCACTGTCCACGGGCCGGAACGTCAGGGTGGGGATGAGGCGCGCTCTTTGAGGTTGAGGAGCATCTTGCGCATCATCCAGATGTCGCCGAACTCCACGAGCACGGAGAAGGCGATGGAGGGTGAGAGCCACCGGTACCGCGAGCGCACCCGGGTGATGAGCCTCGTCGAGTTGGGGCCCGCCTCGTCGAGCTGCCAGGCCCAGGTGGTGCCACCGGGCTCACCCCACACCATCGAATGGGGTGCGTTGACAGAGTGCACTTTCATGCCCTGCTTTCCGTCTGGGCTCATCGGCACGATGTCGCCGGGCTGCAGATCCTGGAGCTCGGGGACGATGCGCCGCGCGCTGGGCCGGCCCAGGTTGTCCAGGAGGTCGTAGCTGTACCAGCCGGCCCGGGTCAGTCCCATCTGGACGATCCACGGCCAGACGGCCTCGGGCGGCGCGGCGATGGTGATGGCCCGGGTGGCGTTGAAGGTGGGGGTCGGGACCAGGTCGTCGCTGGGCAGGGCGCGTGAGATCTCGGCTGCGGTTGCTCCCCAGGTGAGCTGCCATGGACGGATGAACCGGGCGTACGCCAGCCCGGTGATCACCGGTACGAGAACTAGTGCCGTTCGGGCGGGCCTCATCCGCCGGGCCGCCTGTAGTGGTCCTGCCATGCCTGGTCACCGCGCCCGTCGGCTACCCACCCGTCGCCGGCGATCTCAGCGCGCAGCCCCCTCAGCGCCTCGTTCATTCCAGGCGCCCATTCGTTGCGCGGAAGCATGGTGCGGCCCAGGGTCAGGTACCCCAAGCCGTACGGCGCCGAGAACGTGCCGCTGTGGTAGCGCACCTCGTCGCCGAGCAGGCCCACGAAGTGCCACTGCTGCCTCATCCCAGACAGCAGACTGAAGGTGCTGACCCAGGCTTTGCGGGGTGCGGCGTCGTGGAGCTCGATCGTCAGAGTCCCGGGCGCAGTCCCGTTCACGGTGCTCACATCTCGACCCTGTGCCCCCCCGTCGGCGTTGTCCATGAGGACGGCCTGTCTGACTCGGCACAGCGGCGTGCATCACCGGGTGTTGGGCCGCACTGGACATGGGCGTCGGCGGTGGCACCGGAAAGGACGCTGCGCGAGTCGAAGCGGTGCCGGCGCTCAAAGCCGGGGTGGGGGCGCAGCGGGTATCCACTCGCACGGGCCCGCGGACCGGGTGACTTCGGTAACGGTTCCTCGGCGCCACGTCCGGGCCTGCCTACCGTGGGAGGTGCAGGAGGGACCAGGCCACTGAGGTGGCACGCCCGTGACCGCACCACGACGGACCCCCCAACGGCCCACCGCAGGACCGAGCCCGAGACGCGCGCCACGCCGGTGGCGATCTCCCCCGCGACCGCATCGGCGAACCGCGTCGGTGGCCCTTCCCGTCGCACAGGGGCGATGACCATGAGTACACACACACCCGACAGGTCAGCGGCGATGCCGCGGACGACACCCACGCGCACGCCCTCCGGACGAAGACCCAGCACGGCCGGGTACTGGGTGGGTGTCCTGGCGGCCGTCTTGGCGACAGTCGGAGCAGTCGCCTGGGGAACGCTCGCGTTCTTGGGGTGGCGAGCCCACGTCGAGGACTTCCCACGTCTGACGCCACCGGGCACGGCGGTGGTCTCCGTGACCCACACCGGAACGCGCTTCCTCTACCTCGAGCATGAGCGGTCCGCGGCATCGCCTGCCGTCCCCACCATCACTGTGTCGGGACCGTCAGGGATCGAGGTGCCGCTGACGGCCTACCGGGGCGAGTTGCGCTACGACGTTCCGGTAGTCGCGAACCAGATCGGCGACGCGGTGGCCACGTTCCCGGCCACCGAAACCGGCGCTTACCGCATCACCGTGACAGATGCCGGGACGGGCGCCACCGTGGCGATCGGTGACGACCTGCTCTCCGGCTGGGGACCGCACGTTGTGGGGGCCATCGCGCTCCTTGTGGGCGGCCTCCTCGTGGGGGCGACGCTGGTCATCGTCACCGCCACTCGGCGCTCCGCACACGCCACCTGACCCCGCGGACACCCGCGGCCCAGTGGAGCCGAGTACATGGTGGTCTCCGGTCCCAACGAACCACGCCGGGCGCTACTGACCCTCAGCCGAGGGCTCGGCACGGCATCCGGCGTCCTGACAGGGTACGAAAGGAGGTGTCCACAGATGAGATCGATGAAACTGACGACACGCGACATGATCGCAACCATTCTGGTGGCGGCCATCGGCATCCCCTTCCTCGGCTACCTGATGAACGGCGAGATGCTGTTCGTGCAGGACCCGCGGGGCATGTCCGCTGTCGGCCTGGTCCTCGGCACGCTCGCCTTCCTCGTCCTGCGTGGTGGCAACGCCAAGGACCGGGTCGGGTTGACGGAGAACGTGCTTGCGGCCCTGACGCTGGTGGTCGGGCTCGTCGCCTTGGCCTTCGCCGAGACGGCAGCTGCTGAGGTGCTCCTCGCCGTGTTGATGGGGGCAATCCTGGTTGTGTGGGCGGCCGAGGTGGCCGACCACGCTGGCTGGGTTCCCGGACACGCGGCGTCCAGCCACGCCTGAGGAGCTCGAACGCCGGACGTCTGGAGTCCGCGCAGTCCGCGGCTGAACCATCGAAGGGCCGGACGATGAGAGCCACACCGAAGGACCCGTCCCCGAACGCCGGCACGTTCGGCAGCTGATACGACAACCGGGGTAGCGGCTGGGAGCGGGCCCACTGAACTCGGCATCCCATACGTTCGGTGTCGGCCTGCGGCCAACCTTCTGGTGTCGCGGTCGGCTGGCGGCCGATTGAACGCACCAGCCGGTGCGGCATACGCGTGTCCGCAACGCCGATGCGCCGTCCCGGGCGGCGCTGCCCAGCCGTGGTTGTTGCGCGACCCTGGTGTCGACTTCGACAGGACGGCATTCGCCAAGAAGGGCGCCTGGCCCTGAAGCGATGTCTCACTCGATCGTGCCGGTGCCTGTTGTGTCCGTCGTCATCTCCGGCCTGACCTGGGCTGCTCGCGCCGAGGGTTAGAGTTGCCGCAGCGGGTGCCGGCGCGCCGGCACCGGCGCATCACCCTTGGCGGTGGACCGCAGGTGTTGTCCGCCTGACACCGCCTACCGGGATGGTGCTCACCTGGTAAGGGAGTCGGCCGTGGCCTCCGCCACCGTGCGGGAAGGACCTTCCCAGCGCATCGCGAAAGTTCGTGGATCGGTACGGGCTCGTCCGCTTCCCGCGTTCTTCGTGCTGGCGTACCTCCTGAGCTGGGTCTACTGGCTGCTCGTTCTCGGCCTCATGGGACGCGACACGCTGGCGTGGTTCGTTCCCGGCGCCTTCGGGCCACCACTGGCCGCGCTGCTGGTGACGGGGCTGGTCGACGGTCGCGACGGTACTCGTGCGTTCCTGCGTCGCTGGTCCCTGTGGCGGGTCGGGGTCCGCTGGTACCTGCTGGCGCTGGTCGGCCTTCCGGCGCTGGGGCTCCTCGTCGGGTTGCCCTTCCGCGACGGGACCGAGCGGTTCGCCGGGTCGAGCCTGTCAGTGGTCGTAACGTACCTGGCAACCTTCAGCTTCTTGGCCGTGCTGGGCGGTGGGCAGGAGGAGCCTGGATGGCGGGGGTTCGCGCTGCCGCGGATGCAGGAACGGATGGGTCCGCTTGCGGCGTCAGTGGCCCTGGGCGTGTTGTGGGGCTTGTGGCACCTACCGGTGTTCGTCTTCGTGCCTGGCTACAACTCCGCCGGCAGCGGCCTGGCCAGCATCGCGGTGAGCGTGTTGGTCTTCACGGCGGTCGGGGCAGTCGGACAGTCCCTGCTCCTGACGTGGCTGTTCAACCACACCCGAGGCAGCGTGTTCGTCGCGGTACTGGCTCACGCGTCGCTCAACGCTGGCGACGGGTTCGTCGCGCCCGGTCGGATCGCGACGACGGCCCTCCTGGGCTCGTTCGGTGTCGTCGGCTTGGTTCTCGCGGTGGCGACACGGGGGACGCTGTCCTATCGGCCCGTGCACACCTCGCCGGAACGGGGAGCCAAGGCGGCTTGAGTCGTACGGCGCCTCAGGCCACCAGTGGCCGGCTGGCTGGTGGCGGTGTGACACATCGTTTGCCCTTCGTGCGATGGCGGTACGGTCCGGTGAAGGAGCGTGGGCGTGACGACCAGGGCCACGGATCGAGTCGTTACCGGCTGGCCCGGCTGGCGGCCGGATTCAGGCTCGGCGGCGAGTGGTCACGCTTCGGTGGACCGCCACGTTCACAAGTGCGGCGGCGACAAGCGCGAGAACCCCGATGACCTCGGTGGTGACCGTGAACCACACAGCGAGGTCTCCGGTCGTCGAGGTCAGGCAGTCCCCGTTTGGCCGGCACGATCCGGACCCGGTGCTGCTCGACGGATTCGCTCCCGGAACCAACGCCAGCAGACCGTATACGACGTAGTAAGCGGCAACGGCCAGGATGCTCGAAGGCAGCGACAGCAACGCCGAGAGCACGATGACGAGCGGTGACCCGGTGCTGAAACCCGTGGTCGCGATCGCCGCCACCGTCAGTGCATACGCCCACTCGATCGGAGTCAGCCGCAACCTCCTGGCGGACGGTGCCATGAGGCCATCATGCATCGCAGCTCGGCGGTCGGGCCTCACCGACCCGGGCGGGCGTCCTACTGTCAGCATGCTCCTGACGGCGCCGCATGAGCTCGCACGTCGGAGGTGAGCCGCCACTCCTCGGCGGCGACTGGCGGTCGTCGACGGTACGAGTCGGCGGCCGCCCTTCTGTCGCTGCTGGCTGAGTTCGCCGTCGCCATGCTGGAAGGGTGCCGGTCTGGTCGTCAGACGCGCCGCCGGTGAGCCTTGCCACGATCCGCGCTGACGCCCATACACAAAGGGGTCGATTCGGTGCCGAAGGGGTCGGTCCGATCGGCTTTGTGCGGTCCGCATCACCACGCCAGATCACCGATTCAACGGTGGCCACGTCTCGTCCTCGCATGACTCCCCATCGTGCTGTTCGCGACGCTCGCTGCTCCTGGGACTGGGGGTGCTCCGGTGAGTGCGGGGCAGGACCGGCTACACCACGTCTCGACGCTGCACGGCCAGCAGTCCGGCGCCGGCTGGGACGAGCGCCCAGGCGGCGATCGCCAGGAGGGCGGCCCAGAGGGCGAGGTCGGTGCTGGCGCCGGAGATGACGGCGAACAGGTTCGTCGGGATCCAGGGACCGGCGGCGGTGAGGAGCTGGGCGGTCAGCGGTGGGAGGACGAACAGCACCAGGACGACGGCGGTGACGGTGCCTCCGATGTTGCGGATGATTGCCCCGAGCCCGGCGCCGAGGACGGCGCCGACGGCGCCGGCGAGGGTGGTGGTGGCGAGCAGCTGGGTGACGTCGGCTGTGGGGACCAGGAAGCCGTACTGGGTGGTGCGCAGCGCGATGGCGACTCCGGTGACGACGAGGGCTTGGCCGACCAGGGCCAGGATCGCGCCGCCCGCCGCGACGGCGGTCAGCTGGGCGATGACGGCTCGGTGTCGCCGGGGGGTGGTCAGGAAGGTGGGCACGACGGTGGTGTGCCCGTACTCGCGGGCGGCGGCGATGGCACCGAACAGGGCGGTGCCCAGCATGGCGTTGAACGCGAAGGCCATCAGGGACTGCTGGTCCGCGGCGGTGGCGATGAACGCCTTGCTGCCGCCTATGTCGGTGCCGAAGGCGACGATGGCGGCGTCGAGGCCGGCGATCACCAGTAGCACGGCGAGGAAGGCCCAGGGGAGCTTGGTGGTGGTGAGCTTGCGGATCTCCGCGCGTACCAGTGCCAGCGGTGTCATAGCAGTACTGCTTCCCGGTCGGTGTGGGCGTGGTCGGCGGCGGGCTTGTCGCCGGCGGTGTGGTCCTGGGTGCTCGTCCAGTCCAGGAACAGCTCTTCCAGCGAGCCGGCCTGGGGGGCCAGCTCGTGCAGGGTGATGCCGGCCGCGCAGGCGCGGTCACCGATCTCGGTGATGGGTATGCCTCTGACGACCAGCTCGCCGTCGCGGCCTCGGTGCACCTCGGCACCAGCGGTTTCCAGCAGCTCGGTGAGCTGGTCGGGTGCGGGGGTGCGCACGGTGGTGCCGGCTCGCTGCAGCGAGGCCAGGGCGCCGGTGGCCACGAGCTGACCGTGGTTGATCACGACGACGTCGTCGGCGAGCTGCTCCACCTCAGCGAGCAGATGGCTGGAGACGAACACCGTTCCACCGGCCGCGGCCCGCTCCCGAAGCAGGTCACGCAGCCAGCGGATGCCTTGCGGGTCGAGCCCGTTGCCGGGCTCGTCGAGCACGAGCACCGGGGGGTCGCCGAGCAGGGCGCCAGCGAGCCCGAGCCGCTGCCGCATCCCGAGGGAGTAGCCGCCGACGTGGCGGTCGGCGGCGTGGGCGAGACCGACCGCGTCGAGCACCTGGTCGATGCGGCCGTGGTCGATGCCGGCGCCGTCGGCGAGGATGCGCAGGTGGTTGCGGCCGCTGCGGGCGGGGTGGAACGCGTTCGGTTCGAGGACCACGCCGACGGTGCCGGCCGGGTCCGTCAGGTCGCGGTACCGGGTGCCGCCGATGGCGGCATGGCCGTGGTCAGCCGTGGCGAGGTCGAGGAGGACCTTCATCGTGGTGGACTTGCCGGCGCCGTTGGGGCCGAGGAAGCACGTCACCCGCCCGGGCGCGGCGGTGAAGGTGAGGTCGTCCACGACCGTGTCCTTGCCGTAGTGCTTGGTGACGTGGTCGATGGTGAGCGAAAGCATGGTGCGGGTTCCCTTCGGTGAGGCCGATGGTGAGTGGTCGCGCGTCGACTCAGGGGCCGACGCTGGGGAAGTGGCGCAGTCAGTCCAGGGCCATGGCGGTGAGTAGGTCGACGCGGCTGGCGCGGCGGGCTGGGCCGATGGCGGCGAGCACGCCGACGATCGCCGCCACGAGCAGGTACAGGAGCAGCTGGCTGGTCGGTACGGCGATCGTGGTGATGCCCTGGTCGGTCATTGCTCGGCTGAGGGCGACCCCGGAGAGGGTGCCGAGGGCGATGCCGGTGACCGCGCCGAGCATGGCCATGAGCACCGACTCGCGTCGCACGATGGTGCGGACCTGTCGGCGGGTGGCGCCGACGGCGCGCATCAGCCCCAGCTCGCGGGTGCGTTCCAGGACGGAGAGCACGAGCGTGTTGACGATGCCGAGGATGGCGACGATGACGGCCAGGAGCAGCAGCGCGGTCACGAGGCCGAGCAGCTGGTTGGTCGAGTCCTGCGCGGCCTGGGTGAGCTGGGCAGGGTCGCTGAGGGTGATGTTCGGGTAGGCGGCGAGCGTCGTGGTGATGGCCGCACGGGTCGCCCTGAGGTCGGCCCCGGGATCTGCGGCGACCAGGACGACGCGGTCGAGGGTCGAGGTCACGTTGGCCTGGAAGTCCTTCACGGAGACCAGGTAGGGCGAGCCGGTCAGCCCGGTCGAGGTGTTCGCGAAGAGGGCGGTGACGGTCAGGGTCGTGGGCCCGGACTCGGGGTAGGTCACCACGACGGTGTCGCCGACGCCCACCCCGAGGGTGCTCGCCTCGGTCCGAGCGATGGCGATGGAGCCCGGGGCGAGGTCGAGGACCTGGCTCCCGGTGCCGAGGTCGAGGACCTTGGCGAGGTCGGTGGGGTCGACGCCCACGATGGTGGATCGCGTGCCGTCGACCTGCGCGCCGGAGTACTTCAGCTCGACGACGGCGTCCACCCCGTCGAGACCGCGTACCGCGGCGGCGGCGTCCGGGCTGATCCCCGCGCCGGACCCCAGGGGCTGGAGGAAGAAGTCGGCTCGGTTACCAGCGGAGACCGTCTGGCCCACGGACTCGCGCAGCGAGGTCGCGGTCACGGTGACAGCGGAGACGACGGCCACCCCGATGGTCAGCGCCAGGGCCGTGGCGGCCGCGCGCCGGGGGGAGCGGGTCACGTTGCGGGCGGCCATCCGCCACCCGCCACCACGCCGGCCGTGTGAGGCGAGCCGTGCGGTGCCGCGTGCCAGAGCCGGGCCGGCGATGACCAGCCCGACGAATGCTGTCAGGCTCGCCAGAGCGGTGAGCGGGCGCTGGTCGCCGACCAGGGCGCACGCGACGAGGCCGAGGACGCCGAGGGTCAGCACGACGGCTCCGACGAGACCGCGACGAGACCTGCCCGCGTCGAAGACGGGTGCGGCATCCCGCAGCGCTTCCACGGGTGCGACCCGGGTCGCGGCCCAGGCCGGGACGGCGGCGGCGACCATGGTCACCCCGACACCGACGGCGAGGGCTGCGACGATCGTGCGTGGCTCGAGCGCCACGGTGGTGGACGGCACCTCGACGCCGACGAGGAGCAGCAGACGGCGGATGCCGACGGCGAGGCCAACCCCGCCGAGCAGGCCCACCGCGGTCGCGAGCAGCCCGATGGCCGCGGACTCGACGAGGATGCCGCCGAGCACCTGTCGGCGGGTGGCGCCGACGGCGCGGAGCAGGCCCACCTCGCGGCGTCGTTGGGCGACCAGCACGTTGAAGGTGTTCCAGATGACGAAGGAGCCCACGAGCAGTGACACGGCGGCGAAGGCGAGGAGCACCTGGGTGAAGACCGCAAGCCCGGACTGCATCGCGGCGGCGCCCTCGCTGGCCAGCGTTGCGCCGCTGAGCGTCTCGACGCCTTGTGGCATGGCGGCGGCGATGCGGGGGATGAGCGCGCCGGACCCGACGCCGTCCTGGGCGATGACGGAGATCTGGTCGACGGTTCCGGTCCTGCCCAGCACCCGTTGGGCGGTGGCAAGGTCGAACCCGGCCAGAGTCGCCCCGGCGAGGCTGTCGCTGTCGCCGAACCCGGTGACGCCCACGAGGGTGAACGGGTGCGTTCCGTCGTAGAGCATGACGCGCACCGTGTCGCCGACGACGTACCCCGCGCCGGTCGCGGAGCGGGCATCGATGGTCATCTCCGTCGGGCCGCTCGGCATCCGACCATTCCGCAGCGTGAAGTCGCCGGCCAGCGCCGCGTTCCCGCCGACGCTGGTGGCCAGGGTGGGCGCGCCGCCGGGTTGGATGGGCTTGCCCGCCTTGTCGAGCAGGAGGGCGAACCCGGTCACCGACCCCTCGGCCACCTCGACCCCCGGGACCGCGGCGACGGTGGCCACGAGGGCCCCGGGGATGGGGCGCGCCTCGGACTGGAAGCCGTTGTCGGTGTAGGCGGCCTGGGAGCGGACCACGACGTCGGTGTTGACGGTGAGCCCGTGGTACAGCTGGTCGAAGGCCTTGTTCGTGGTGTCGGACAGCACGAACGTGCCGGAGACGAAGGCGACGCCGACGGCGATCGCGACCGTGGTGAGGATGAGCCGCAGGGTGTTCATCTGCAGGTTGCGCAGGGCGAGCCGAAGCATGTCAGCGACCCAGGTGCTTCATCGTGTCGAGGACCGAGTCCTGGGTGGGTGCAACCATCTCGTCGACCACGACGCCATCGACCAGGAACACGACGCGGTCGGTGTAGGCAGCAGCCACCGGGTCGTGGGTGACCATGACCACGGTCTGGCCCAGGTCATCGACGGCATCCCGGAGGAAGGTCAACAGTTCCGCGCTGGCCCTGGAGTCCAGGGCGCCCGTCGGCTCATCGGCGAAGACCACCTCGGGCCGCTCCACCAGTGCGCGGGCGATGGCCACCCGCTGCTGCTGGCCGCCGGAGAGCTGGGACGGGCGGTGGCCGAGCCGGTCGGCCACGCCGAGAGTCCGCACGACGGTGTCGAACCAGCCGCGGTCCACCTCCCGCCCGGCCAGGTCTGCGGGCAGGGTGATGTTCTCCCGTGCCGTCAGCGGCGCCAGCAGGTTGAATGCCTGGAATACGAAGCCCAGCCGGTCGCGGCGCAGGATCGTGCGTTCGCGGTCGGTCAGCGTCGCCAGGTCGGTCTCGCCGACGTAGGCCTGCCCCGATGTGAGGGTGTCCAGACCGGCCATGCAGTGCATCAGAGTGGACTTCCCGGATCCGGACGGGCCCATGATCGCGGTGAAGGCACCGGCGGGGAACCCGACGGTCACCCCGTCCAGCGCGTGCACCGAAGTTCCCCCGGCCCCGAAGGTGCGGCGCGCGTCGACGACGCGGGCCGCGACAGTGACCACATCTGAGAGAACGCCATCGAGTGCCGTGTCAGTCATGACCGACGTCCTGTTCACGTCCCTGTGAGGGCTCCCGGGGGACGTCAGGTGACATCTCATCCATCGCGCAGGCGACGACGCCGTGGCGATGCGGGACTGGACCCCACTGAGGAAGTTGGGACGCGGTATCCGCTTCGAAGACGACGGATCTGCCGTCGGACGTGGTCAGTGATCGAGGCGGGACCTGACGTTGGTCAGCTTCCCGAGCTCCACCCTAGGCGGCGGGAGCGCCTGCTGGCGCTCCACGTGTCGCGGCACACAGGTACGACCCTGCTGCCTGCGACTGCGTCTCGTCCAGCGGCAGGCCGACGTGCACATCGGCGGGCGAGGCACCCAGGCAAGGCTGGGTCATCGCAGGGTCAACAGACACCTCGTCAGGCCCTCATCGGGCGGGCGCCACCGAGCTTCTTCATCTTCACCTACCTCACCGACCTGATGCAGCGACCTGTCGTACCGACGTGTCGAGGTGACCCCCACGCAATCTGTGCGCTCGACAGCAGCCAGCGGTCCGGCGGTGCCCCTGGGCGCCGGCCGGCCGGATGCCGAGGAGCGCCGGACTCGGCTGCCCTGCGGCCGGTGGGCCGACGTTGACCCGCTCGGTCAGCGGCTTTCTCATGGCGACGGACACGACATCGGGCTCGCAGGCGGGTGTCGTTTCCCACGTCAACGCCGCCGATGGTGGGTGTGCCCTGAAAAGGTCCTCTGGCCGGTTGTGTGACGTTGCAGCCACGCCGGCGCTCCCGCTCGTGCCGAGCGGGATGCTGGACGTGGGGCCGAGTGGTGCTCCGGCCCGTCGGAGTTGTGTCATGGACGTGGTTGAGACTGCCCGACCCCGGGCCAGGGGACGGGTGAAGCCAGTGCGGGCTGGCTGGGCGACGCTCACGTTCGCGGGAGCGGCCGCCTTCTGGTCGGCCAACCTTCTGATCTCGGTGACTCCGAGCGCGGCCGCGTACCGGTCGGCACTGTCAATCCAGTACGTGCCCATGCTCGTGGAGGCGGCTGCCGGCGGTCTGGCCGCCGCGGGTCTCGTCGCCCTGATGCTGACGCGGTTCCCAGGCCGGATCCCCGGTGCCGACACGGTGCGCAAGGCGCTGTTCCTCGCGCTGTGCACACTGGTCGCCCTCACGGTGCTCATCGAGGTGCCGGCGAAGCTCACCGCCGACATCGACGACCCCGAGCGGTGGCTGTTCGTCGGCGCCGTCTTCAACACGATCCGCGTGATGGCCCTGGGCCTCGCCATCGGGCTGGTGGCTCGCGCACAAGGAGCCCCGGCCGACCATCCCCGCCTGCTGGCCAGCAAGGAGAAGACATGACCATCACCCCCAGTACCGCCACAGCGGCCACGCCGGACTCCGGGGAACGCATCACACTGGCCCGGTGGGTCGGTGGGCTCTACCTGGCCTACATCCTGGCCAACGTCCTTGCCAGCCTGACCGGCCGCATCGGGCTCAGCGACGCCCAGATCCTGCGTACCACGATCGCCGACAACGAGCCGATGTTCCGGGTCGGGCTCGTTGCAGCCCTTGCCTCGTGCCTGCTCTTCGTCACCACCGCCTGGGGGCTCTACGCCCTGCTTCGCCCCGTCGACCAGACCTTGGCTCTGCTCCTCCTGGTACTCAACGCCGTCGGGGTGGCTGTCCAGTGCGCGAGCTTCCTGCCACTGCTCGCCGTGCTCGCGCAGGCGGACGGCACGGTGAACGTGCAGGCGCTGACCGGACCACAGCTCGACGCCGTGGCCCTGCTGTCGGTGAGTACGTATCGCGTCGGTTTCGTCATGGCCCAGTTGTTCTTCTCTGCGTGGCTCTTCCCCCTCGGGTGGCTGGTGCTGCGCTGCGGGTTCCTGCCCCGTCTCCTCGGATGGTTGCTCCTGCTCGACGGTGTCGCGGTCCTCATCTGGTTCCTCCAGGTGTTCTTAGCCCCTGGACACCCCGCGATCAGCTACCCGTCATGGGCTGTCGGCTTCATCGCCGAGCTCGGCCTTGCTCTGTGGCTCCTCGTCAAGGGTGTGAAGTCAGGGGAGCCTCCCGACGGCAGGGGGCTCGCGACCGCTCGCTACTGACGGCCGCCGGACCACGTCAACCAACGTGCCTACGCCGCGCGGACGGCTGGGTGATGTCCCGCCTGTGGCTGGCGCCTGGTGCTGAGGAGGCACCATCAAGCCACGGTGGTCCCAGTTCAAGCGACGCCGCCGATCGGTGGCGTCAGTGACGGGACGGCTCGGTGGTGTCAGTGACGGAGCTCGCCGAACGCGCGGCGGACGCTGATCCGGTCACCGGCGCGTCAGAAGGTCTCCTCGCCATGATGGTGGTTTCCACGGTAATGGCCGGGCTCGCGCGGGACTTCGGCTTCACCACCGTGAACACCGTGCTCTACATCCCCATCGGGCTCCAAGAGATGGTCCTGGCCATCTGGCTCATCGTCAAAGGGTTCAGCCAATCCGCCCTGAGCACCACCGCGTCCTGGTCCGCGCCACCGTCCGCACCGTCCTATCCGCCCAGCGAGGCACTCGAAACCCGACCCGTCGTGCGGTCCACCTGACCCACCCAGTCTCCCTTCGCCTGACAGTGCGGCGCCGGCCGTGCTCGGCGGAGCTGGTCCCCATACTTCCTCCATGCGGGCATCCCGCATCCCCGAAGAGCTCCCGACCCACCACCAGACCCGGGGCGGTGGCGTCCACCACGATTCCCGAGCGCGCGACCTCGGGCGGCGTAGCGTCGACTGTGCCGGGTGGGTTGTGCGTGTCATTCCGGTCCGTCGGCCCGGCAGGAGAAGGTTTACCGCCGCGTTGGTCGAGAAGGTCGCTGGCATGAACGTTCCATCCCCCGCCCCCAGCACATCGTCACGGCCTGAGCGCGGCCTGACCAACCCGCCCGGCGAGGCTGCTGCCGCAACAACTGGCGTCGAGCCCCTCGGCCCGGTACGCCCGGACATGACGTGGGCCCTGTTGTACGTGGCAGGGGGCTGGTCCGCGCTGCTGTACGTGCTGCTCGTGCTGGTGCCGGTGGTGCTCGTCTTCGCCGCTCCGCTGCCGCCCACCGACGGCGCCGCACTCTTGGGGTACATCGCCGACAACAAGGTCGTCTACCTGGCCGAGCTGGTGTGCTTCGTGGGGCTGGCGGTACCCGCACTGGTCGTGTTCAGCGCGCTGGTGGTGGCCCTGAAGGAGGTCGACAAGAGCATGGCGGCCATTGGTGGCCTGTTCGGGATCGCCTCCGAGGTAATCGCGTTGGCGCTGGGCAGCAGCCCCCAGTCGTTGCACGGCGGTCTGGTGGTGCTCAGCAACGCCTACCAGGCCGCGGGAGGCGACGCCGACCGGGCCGCCCTCGTCGGTGCTGCGGAGGCATTGATCGCCGCGACTAACGCGGTGTCCTGGGCCGGGGTCCTGACCGCGGCATCGATCCTGCTGCTCTCCCTGCTGATGCGCAGAGCGCGGTTCTTCGGCCCGGTCGTCGGCGCTCTCGGGGTGGCGGCCGGGACCGCAGGTGTGGTCGCCGAGGCGCTGCGGCCGATGATCGGCCCAGGGTACATGCTCTACGGGCTGCTCCTGCCGCTCTGGTTCGCGCTGGTGGGGTGGCAGCTTCTCCACCTCCACCGTGGCGGTGACCCCTCGTGAGCAGGGTCCGCGGCAGTGTGGCCGGACCGGCCTCAAGGACCATCTCCAGGACACCAACACCGCACACGCCACCCAGGGCCGAGTCACGGCACTCGACGTGGTGACCCATCCGGGCAGTCGAACGCTCGTGACGCACAGAGAAGCGCTCGTGACGCACAGAGAAGGGAGAAGTCGTGGAGAAGATCGCGTGGCTCGTCCTTGGTGGTGTCACCTTCGTGGCGGCACTTCGCGCCGGCAGCAGCCTGCGCGCGATGCATGTCGGACGGGTAGCACTGGGGGTGCTGTTCATCGTCTTCGGTGCGCTCGTCAACGCCATCTACCTGATCGCGCAGCCGGACTACTACGCCAGCTTCGCCGACGCCTCACCGTTCCCCTTCGTCACGGACACCTGGAACACGCTGGTGCTGGCGCACCAGACCTTCTTCATCACCCTGCTGATCATCTTCGAAGCGACCATGGGCCTGCTGATCCTCAGCGGGGGCCGACGCGCCCAGATCGGGCTCCTCGGCCTCATCGGGTTCCACATCGGGCAGCTGCCCTTCGGTGGTGTGCTGTGGCCATGGGCCGCCGTCATGCTGACCGCGCTCGTCCTGCTCCTGCGCGCCGAACGCAGAGCCACGCCCGCAGTCGCGGCTGAGCGGCTGAGGGACCATGACCACGTCCGCGCCTGAGGCGGCCTGACCATGTGGCGCACTGGATTCGGAGTCCTGCTGGTCGCGCACGGGCTCATCACCATGGTGATCTGGGCACCGAGCCCCGACGCGCAGGCCCCGATGAACACCAGCAGGTCCTGGCTGCTCGGCGACGCCCGAACGGTCTCGCTCGTGCTTGCTCTCACCGCTGGTGCTCTCATCGCCCTCGCCGGCGCGGGCATGCTCGCCAACCAGGACTGGTGGTCGATGGTCGGAGTGGCCGGCGCGACCCTGTCGCTCGGACTGTTCGTGCTGTTCTTCACACCGTGGTGGCTGGGCGCGATCATCATCAGCGCCGGCCTGTTCGCCGCCGCGCTGCGCGACGGAGCACCTGCCTGAAGGTGGACCACACGACTCCGACGATCCCCGCAAACCACAGCCGGATGCAGACCACAGCCGCAGGCAGACCACGAGGACGGCCGACGACGTCCGGAGCAATGATCAGAACCTCTGGACGGCCCGTGGCCCCGTGACGTGTTGGGACCCGCCTTCCCGAGGAAGCCCTGGGATCCATAGCTCACCGAGCAGGACCGGCGTGGGCGCGTCGGTTCGGGAAGGCGCGTCCATGCTCAAGGCAGCCCAGAAACTGTCCTAGCCCAAGGTGCACGCGGGCTCAGCGTCCTGTCCCCCTCGAAGGGATGGAACCTCGCCGCGGCTCAAGGCGGCCGTCGTCGTCGCCGGCGAGCGGGCCGTCGACGACCTGCGCCGGCTCCCCGAGGTCGACAGCCACGGGGCGAGCCATGTAGCCGTCATCGGGCACATCGGGGCGCTCGACGAGGGGGCGCGCCTGGCTGGGCCACCTGCTCCGGAGACTCGATGCGAGCCGACGGCTCGTAGCCTCCCTTCTCGATCGCTCCTCACCGCAGGTGGGGTACCGGATGACCACCGCCCTGGCCCCTGTCACCCGCTGAGCCCCCGGCGCCGTCCGGCCCGGTGGTCGTGCGCCGTCCCGTCGAGGCGTGGGAGCACCGCCACGCCGTACCGCCGGACGCCTCATGGGCGAGCAAGAACGTCACGGAGTTCCTTGACTACCTCGCCGACAGCGGCGACCCGATCCTCTGCGGTTGACCCACAGCGGGCAGGGCGAGAGGGCCGCCTCCCGCCTGGGGTCCTTACCTTGTTCGCGACCGCCACGTGAGTGTGCAGTGTCCGGGTCGCCGGGCCCGGGAGTCACCGTGGGCCTTCCTCGCAAGTTCGTCGAAGGTCAGGGCCCTTCGAAAGGGCTCTGACGTGCGTGTTTCTGGTTGGCGATACTGGGTTTGAATCAGTCCGCCTCCTCGACGTGGCGGCAGACTCCCGTCGGAGGAAGGAACCGAACGTCGTTCCTGACCGGCGATCTCGCGCCATCAGAGCTGGCACGTCTCTTGCACGATCCCGGTCTCCAGCGGTTCCGCAAGCCTCTGACCTGCAGGAACTCTAGTCGGGCTGACAGGATTTGAACCTGCGACCCCTTGACCCCCAGCCATCGGCTACGGGTCCGCGCTCGTCCACGATTGTCCGATTTGTGCTCAGCACAAGGGTTTTGGACGTTGGCGGAACGGCCCGGACGAGGGGCAATGGTGGTCAAAATGGTGGTCAGAATGAGCTCCCCCCAGATCGTCAGGTCCGGGGGCGGCTTCAGGTCGGGCCGGGACACGGTGCACCGAGACATGGCAGGTGGGACATCTGTCCCACCTGCCGTGGACGTCGTCACCGGCGAGGTCCAACCGGCGCGCCGGGGCCGCGTTGTGAGGTCACGAATGCTCGGCAATCTGCTCCCTGAGCTTGTTGATGGCGACGGCAACCCCGTTCAGAGTGCCGGGGGGCACCGCGAAACTCTCGTAGAGGTCCCCCAAATCAACCGTGTACGACAGGGTTGGAAGTGGTCCGAATGGGCCGGTCGCGTCGATCTGGAAGTGGTGGGGGGACCCCTGGTCGCCCTTCAGGATTTGCCAGGGCACACCGAGGTTCCACGAGATGGTTCGACCAGGCGGCAGGGCGCTGATGCCGTTGCTGAGCACGCGCTGAGGGACCTTTGCCCGCTCCGCCGGTGAGCTGACGAGATCGGGCGTGATGGTGACACGCACGTCAGTCGCCACAGTGGGACCGCTGTTGCCGACCACGAGCACGATGAACTGGCCGTGCTCTTCGAACGGCCGGAGGTCAGCCCACACGTAGGGCTGTGCTGCATCCTCCCTCACCTGACGCTGGATCTTGGTCTGGTGCACGGAGGCTGTCGAGGCACGCGCCGTGAAAAACAGGGAACCGAGGGCGACAAGCACGGCCGCGGCAGTGATCCAAGTCTGGGGTGTCATGGCGATCATCTTGGCGGGGCCGCATGGCGGCTGCATCCCGAGGTCTCGGTCGCGCACCATCTCACGCGCGAGTTGCCCCCGATGACGCCCGGCCCTCGGCTGTGCCGCGATAGCCTCCGCTCAGGGCGACTGTCGCCCAAGGGAAGTGGGCAACAGGTGAACAGGGTAAGGGGTTCCGTCCTGGTGGCGGCAGCATCATTGGCGTTGACGGGCTGCGGTGGAGCCTCCGCGCCACCTGCTGCGACTACATCGCCGACGACCTCCACGTCAGCGACGCCCACCCCGACGCCCTCCCCTTCTCCGAGTTACTGGACGAAGAAGGCAGCCGGACAGCAGTACCTTGCCATCGTGGCGCCGCTGAACAAGTCCATCGTCGCGCTGAACAAGATCAACACAGCTCAGGCGAAAGCCGTAGCCAAGGCATGTCGGGCGGTGGCATATCAGAACGACCGATTCATGCGACGGCTCGACGGCGGCAGTTGGGACCCCAGCATCCGCAAGTACGTCAACAACGTGATGGACTCTGCAGCCGGCCAGCAGTTGTGGTACCTCAGCTGCGGCAAAGCAACGAGCACGGCTCAACTGAACGCCCTTGGGGACGTCCCTGACCCCAAGCCGGGCGCTGCCCAGACGCTGAGGGTCAAGCTGGGCATTCCAGGCGTCAAGGCCTGAGGATTCGACCACCTGACACGCGATCGACCGGCGGCGGCGGGGTCACGACGGGCGCCAGACTGTCCCCGGTGAGCAGGTAGATGGTGCGGTCGTCGAGGAAGCGGCGGCCCCCTCGGGGTCGCTGGGGTCGTACAGCGCGCGCCAGAGGGTGTCGCCGTCGATCTGGACCTGCTCGCCGGCGGCCAGTGCGTCCCGCCACGCGTGGCCGCTGCACGGGGCGCCGAAGGGGAGTCTGCACCACGGGCGGTGCCGGTGGTCCCCGGAGGCGAGCAGTGCGTCCCGCAGGCCACGGATTCGCACGGGCGGATGGGAGGTCATGGGGTGTCGACGGGAATGCCGAGAGCGGCGACGAGACGCGCCAGGGCGAGGCGCTGCTGCCTCGCCTCCACGAGCGCCGGGTGCGCCCGCACACCCTGGGGCGAGTCGTGGGTGACACCCTCGCGGCTCACGACCTCGGCGAGGGCCTGGAGGTTGTCCACGGTGCGGCACATCTCGAGCAGGAGCGGCCCGTCGACCTCGGCGAGGACGTAGCCGCGCGAGACAGAACGCCACAGTCGCCGGCCATGCACGCCGAGGCCGGGTGGAGTCTTACGGGCGGTCATGATCGGTTACCTCTCGGTGCTGTACGGGGCTGTAACGCACTGGAATCGGCCCGGGCTGGCCTTGTACTCCCCCACGCATCCGTGCCCCTGGGCGGGCTCCTGAGCACGCTGGCGGGGGCGATAGGGCGATTCGTCGGAGACGGAGGGGGGAGGGGGGGTGCGGGGGGAGGAACCGCCACTGCTGAGATATGCGGGCGCGGCGGGGGGTGAGGGGCACTCCCCCACCCCCCTTGGAAAAATTGGATGGAGGGGCGTCGCCTCTGCCGTGAGGAGCGGGGGGGCGTCTTTGGGGGACCCTGCCCTGGTCACCATGAGCTGCTCGGAGACGTCCCCGGGAGCCGCGAAAGAAAAGCGCTCCCTCTCCCATCGCCTCTGCTGAGATATGCGGGGGGTGAGGCACTAGGGGGTCCCCGCCCTGGGTGCCCCACCCCGTCGCCACGGTCAGGCGATGGGAGCGTGGGTGCGCCGGTATGCCTGCTGCACAGCGCCGTCCGACTGGGCCTGCCGGTCGATCCGCTGGCCCTCGAGCCGCTCGACACGCTCGCCGATCGTGGCCCGGTCGGCGAGGTCGATGGCGCCGCCGGCCCGGACGATGGCCCACGGTTCGGCCTTGCGTCCCACGCGCTCGAAGAGGTCGAGGTCGAGGTCGGCGAGCCGGGTGGTCCGGTCGGTCTGCTCCGAGGCGAACCCGGTGAGCGCGGCCAGGGCCGACCATGCACGGTCCAGCACCGTGAGCCGCTGCGATGCCTCGCGGGCCTGCGCCCACGCGCGGGCGGCGTCGGGTCCCATCCGCCCGACAGTGGCCGTGTCCTTCTCGAGGTCGATGTCGCCGAGGACCCGATGCGCGTCGGCGAGCACGTCGCCGGCCTGCTCGGCTGCCTCGTGCAGGGTGTCGAGGACGGCGTCGACGTGGGCGCCGAGGGTGTCAGCCACGCGGCGCTCGGCTGTGTCGACCACGGCCATGAGGTCGCCCGAGGGCGCGGCCAGGGCGCGGGATGTGGTGAGCCGGCGGACCTGCTCGTCCTCGAGCGGGTCGCGGTCGGCGATGAGGGCGGCGACCACGGCGGCCGCGACGTCCTCGACGCCGGCAGGGCGGAAGGCTGCAGCGGCGGCGGCGACCTTGTCGCGGTCGGCGAGGGCCTGGGCGACGGCCTTGGGCAGGGTCGGAAGGGCCTGCCGGACGGCGGCGACTCGGGCAGTGGTGAGGCTCATGGGGTTGGTCCTTTCGAGGGTCAGGCGTTGTGGTGGAACAGGCGGGCGGCGAGCTCGCGGACTGGGTCCTCGCTCGCCTGGGGGTTGTTGCCCTCGTTGGGCACGACGTTGTTGCGGGTCAGGTCGACCTCGGGGGGGTCGGTGGTGGTGTCCTCGGTGGTGGCGAACAGCTCGCGGACGGTGGCGCTCAGGTCGGCGCCGGGGGTCGGGGTGTCGGTCATGCCGTGCCCCCTGACCGGAGCAGCCAGCGCCGGGAGTGGCGTCGCATCCGCGCCCGGTACTTGTGGCGGGGCCACTGCTCGCCGGCCGGGCGGGGGGCACCGTAGGGCGCCGGGATGCGGCTGTCGATGGGGTCAGGCATGGGTGGTTCTCCTTCGGTTTCGCTCGGTTTCGATGTCGAGCAGGGTTGGGCGGAATCCGTGGGCCGCGCACCACGCGGCGAGCCGGCGGGCGCGGGCGCTGGTGGCGCCGGGGCTGCCGGGCGTGCGGTCGAGCAGGGCGTCGGGGATGTGGGCGAGTTGGGGGTGGGGCATCGGTCCCTCGCTTCTTGGGGTTGGGTCGCGTCGGCCAGGCAGTCCACGGCGTACTCGAGTCGGGTCAGGGAGGCGTGGAGGGCGTTCATGCGGTCGCCGCCTTGCCGCGTTCGGGTCGGCGCAGGTAGCGCGGCACCCGGTCCGCGTGGCGCTTGCAGAGGTGCCGGCCGTCGCGGATGGTGACGTCGGCGCGCTTGGCGCAGTGGCCGTGCTCGCAAGTGCGGGTGTCGCCGGTCATGACGCGGCCGTCCGCTCGCAGTCGACACATCGGTCTTTGCCGTTCCAGCGGCGTAGGTCGGACAGTGGCTCGCCGCAGACTTCGCAGGGAGCGGGGTGGTCGTCAGCTGCCTGTGCAGTCTCGTCCACGGTGCTTTCCACGCCACCCGGCTCTAAGAGAGCCGGGGACGGGTGTGGACAGGTGTGGAATCCGGGTGTGGAATCGGCGTGGACAGGTGTGGAATCGTGCTCAGTGGGGGTGTGGAATGGCGTGGGGGCGACGTCCACGGGGGGTGTGGAATCGGTGTGGAATCCGGGGTGCGATTCCACGGTGGATTCCACACCTACTCCCGGTAGGTTGAGGTAGTCGGTGCCGCCCTTGCGGTGGGTGACGAGCTGGCCCGTTCGGAGCAGCCGGCCACGTGCCTTGTAGAGCGTCGACCTCGGCATCCCGGTGACCTCGGCGAGTGCCGTGACGCTGGCGCCGGTCTGGGCGAAGGCGTCGTGCATGGCTGCGAGGATCGCCTCGTCAGCCTCGGTGTTGTCCTCGGCGGGCAGGAACGCCCGCGCGTGCTTGGAGACCACGAGGGAGTCGAGGACGGGGCTCAGGGTGAGCTCGTGGACGTGCCCATCGGGTCCGTCCTTCATCTTCGTGTTCTTCAGGTCGAGGGCGAGCGGGTGCCGGTCGGCGTCGCGCTTGGCGTGCCATACGGTGTCGGCGTCGTCCTCGATGCCGGAGAAGCCGCGGGTGTCCCCGTCGTCCTTGGTGGTGTGTGCCAGCACGAGGACGGAACCGTCGAGGGTGGCGTGCTTGATCCGGTCGAGGTTGTCGACCACCACGCCCATGTCGGTGCCGTTGCCCTCCGCGCGACCGGAGACCCGGCGCAGGGTGTCGACCACGACCAGTCCATATCGGCCGGTGCTGACCCGCTCGACGAGCTCCTCGAGCGCGGGGCCGCCGGCGAAGAGGTTGAGTGCCTCTCGGCGCAGCGTGAACATCTCCGCGGGTATCTGGGTCTGCCACGCGGCCTGCCATGCCCGCTGGCGCTTGCTGATGCCGTGGGCGCCCTCACCGGCGATATACAGCACTCGCACCGGGTCGACCTCGAGTCCCTGCCACGGCTTGCCGGACGCGAGGCACCACGCCCAGTCGAGCGCGATGAAGCTCTTGAAGGTGTGGTCTCGACCGCGCAGGATCGCATACGTGCCTCGCGTCAGCGTCCCGTCGATGAGCGGCCGGGCTGCGGGCAGAGAGTCGAGCTCGTCGGCTCGGAGGTAGAGGCCGGCATAGTCGCGGCCGGCGGCTGCCTCCTGGTCGGCGAGGCGCCGGGCCTCGCTGCGGACCCGCAGCCGGCGCAGCTCTTCCGCCACGTCGCGCCGGAAGTCGAGTGCGCGCTCGAATGCGTCGTCCGCCTCGTCCTCCGGCGGCCAGGGTGGCAGGTCGTCCTCAGGGGGCTCCGGTGGCCAGGCAGCGGGGTGCTCGGTCATGCCGACCACCGGGCCGACCGACGTTCGGCGGCGAGGCGGTCGGCATCGCGGTCGCGCGGCGGCCTGCCTGCGAGAAAATACACGACCTCGGCCGCGGCCCTCTGAAGCCGGGCAATCTCGGCGTCACAGTCAGCCCATCCGCGGCGGTAGCCTTCGGCCCTGCCTTCGATCGTGCCATCGGTACGGCCGAGCCAGTAGGCGTCCAGCTCGCGGCGCGTCAGGCGGATGAGGTCGAGGGTGCCTTCGATCGTCGGCAGGTCGTGGAATACTGAGGGTGCGTCGTCCACGCGATCCCCAGCCGCCCCGGTCCTCCAGCCGGGGCGCTGTGCGTCTCCCGGGGGGCTCACGCGGCGTCGCCACCCTCGCGGGCGCTCAGGGTGCGGACGTAGCGGACGAGCTCGTCGTGAGCGATGAGCGTGCGCCGGCCGATCTTCACCGTGCGGATCTCGCCCGAACCGATGAGCTCGAAGAGCGTGCTGCGCCCGATGCCGAGCTGCACCAGAGAGTCGGGGATCGAGTAGAGCAGCCGGGCCTCTGTGGTCGACATGATCGTCATGGGGTCCCGCCTCCTTTGATCGCTGTCCGGGTGGATTTGCCCGGCATTGACAGAGTGTCATGACAGTCGCTACATTTGCACTGTCATTCCTATGCATTTTGGAGGCAGTCGAATGGGACGCATGCACATGCGGACGCGGGTCGACCTCAACGTCGGCTGGGCCGAATACGACGCGCTGGGGGATAACGTGCGGATCGGGGATCGGATCGTGCCCCGGCTCGTCTACGTCGACCTCCCCGGCGCGGACGGGCAGCCACGTCTGAGGATGACGATCGACTCTTCGTCGGGAGTCCCGCGCTGCACCGAACTGCACATCGAGTCTGTGGAGGGCGGGCGTGAGGTCAGGACAACGGACCTACGCGCCGTCGAGGTCGACAACTGGATCGCGGCAATCGTGCCGTTGACGACCGCCCAGGTCGTCTCCGATGGCCCCGGAGGGTGGACCGGCGTCATCCGGGTCCCAGACAGCGAGAGCGCCGACTACAAGGCGGCGAAGGCAACACTTGAGGGAGCGCGAAAGGCCGGGCGCCGGAAGGTGAATGACGACCTACTTCAGCGCGTCGCCGAGGTCTACAAGAGCGAAGACCTGCGACCCGCGGAAGCGGTCCGGCTCGCCTTCGGGGTCGCGGAGCGCACTGCCTTCCGGTACATCGCCGAGGCACGGAAGCGGGGCCTGCTGTGAACACATCGAAGCGGCGCGGCAACCGCGAGGGCTCCAACCCTCGTCAGCGGTCGGACGGCCGGTGGCAGGTGCACGTCCGCTACACCGCCGAGGACGGTCTGAGCAAGCGGACGACGGTCTACGGGAAGACGGCCAGTGAGGCGCGGGACAAGGCCGGCGAGGTCCGCGCACGCCTGAACGCGCACCTTCCGGCGCGGGACGTCAAGGCCACGCTCGACACGTTCGCGGTGGAGTGGATCGGGTCGGCCCTGGCAGCCTCCGACCGCAAACCGACGACGAAGGCCATGTATGCCGGCATGACGCGCAAGCACATCGTCGGGAGCAGGCTGGGTGCCTTGCCGCTGGACAGGCTGCGGCCGATGCACGTCGAGGCGTGGGTCGTCGCCCTTCGCGGCAAGGGCCTGTCTGAGTCGACAGTGCGCTCGGCCTACACGATCCTTCGTGCGGTGCTCGACACCGCGGTCCGCGATGGCGCACTCGCCCGCAACCCTGCGGCCGCGGTGAAGCGGCCCAAGGTCACCGCCCGCGAGTCGGCCTACCTGACCCCGGAGCAGGTGCGTGCGCTGCTCGAGGCGGCACAGCACAGCCGCTACGCTCCCCTCTTCGCGCTACTGGTCAACACTGGCATGAGGCGCGGCGAGGCTCTGGCGTTGCGGTGGTCGGACGTCGACCTCGAGAACGGGCTGCTGCGGGTCCGGGGCACCCTGGCCCGGGTCGACGGCGAGCTCGTCGTCACGGCGACGAAGACGAAGAAGTCGCGGCGGTCGATCCCGGTGTCCGGGACGGTCGAGGCGCTGCTGAAGGCGGTCCGTAAGCAGCAGCTCGCGGACCGGCTGAAGGCGGGCTCGCAGTGGCACGCGACGGGGTACGTGTTCACGACCGAGGACGGCCAGCCATGCGACCCGCGCAACGCGCTCCGGGCGCTCAAGTCGGCGGCGGCGAAGGTCGAGCTGCCCGGGATCGGGCTGCACACCCTCCGGCACTCTGCGGCGACCGCGATGCTGACCAACGGCGTCCCCCTCAAGGTCGTCTCGGAGATCCTCGGCCACGCCTCCATCGTCATCACGGCCGACACCTACGGCCACGTCTCCCCCGATGTGTCCCGGGAGGCGCTGTCGACCCTGAGCGCGTCACTCGGGACCAATGGTGGTCAGTAATGGTGGTCAAACCGCCCCCGGAGGACTCGAAGAGGCGGTCTCGGATCGCTCCGAAATCGCCTCTGACCTGCGGTGATGCCTTGTCGGGCTGACAGGATTTGAACCTGCGACCCCTTGACCCCCAGTCAAGTGCGCTACCAAACTGCGCCACAGCCCGTGGCTGCCCCCTCACGAGAGCGATCGAAACCCTATCGCACGGCCGGCGCCCGGGCCGAATCGCCCGAGCCGAATCGCCCTAGCGCGCAGCGCCCAGCCCCTGCGCCTCCGTCGGCAGCGGTCACCGCCCTAGCGGCGGCCGCGCTTCTCACGGACGCGGACCGACACCTCGATGGGGGTCCCCTCGAAGCCGAACTCCTCACGCAGGCGGCGCTCGATGAACCGACGGTAGCCGGCCTCGAGGAACCCGGACGCGAACAGCACGAACCGCGGCGGTCGGGTGCCGGCCTGGGTGGCGAACAAGATGCGGGGCTGCTTGCCCCCGCGCACCGGGTGCGGATGTCCGGCGACCACCGCACCGAGGAAGGCGTTGAGCCGCCCGGTGGAGACGCGGGCGTCCCAGGAGGCCAGCGAGGTCTCGAGGGCGGGGACGAGTCGGTCGGTATGCCGCCCGGTGCGCGCCGACAGGTTCACCCGCGGCGCCCAGGGGACCTGGACCAGCTCCTGCTCGATCTCGCGCTCGAGGTAGTGGCGGCGCTCCTCGTCGGTGAGATCCCACTTGTTGTAGGCGATGACCAGGGCCCGGCCGGCGTCGATGACCTGCTGGATGACCCGGATGTCCTGCTCGGTGATCGGCTCGTGGGCGTCGACGAGCACGACGGCGACCTCGGCCTTCTCGAGCGCCGTCTGGGTGCGCAGCGACGCGTAGAAGTCGGCGCCACGGGTCTGGTGGACGCGGCGCCGGATGCCGGCGGTGTCGACGAAGCGCCAGGTCCGCCCGCCCAGCTCCACGAGCTCGTCCACCGGGTCGCGGGTCGTCCCGGCCACCTCGTCGACGACGACGCGTTCGGTTCCGGCGAGCTTGTTGAGCAGGCTCGACTTGCCGACGTTCGGACGCCCCACCAGTGCCACCCGGCGCGGGCCCCCGGGCAGGTAGGCGTCGGCCACCTCGGAGGTATGGGGCAGGACGTCGAGCAGGGCGTCCAGGACATCGCCGCTTCCCCGTCCGTGCAGCGCCGAGACGGGCCACGGTTGTCCCAGTCCGAGGTTCCACAGGGCGGCGGCGTCGGCCTCGGTGCGCTGGTCGTCGACCTTGTTGGCGACCAGCACGACCGGCTTCCCGGAGCGCCGGAGCAGCCGGACCACGGCCTCGTCGTCGTCGGTCGCGCCCACGACGGCGTCGACGACGAACATGACGGCGTCAGCCAGCTCGACGGCGATCTCGGCCTGCTCGGCGACGCGCAGATGGATCCCGGTGGCGTCGACCGCCCAGCCGCCGGTATCGACCAGGGTGAACGGATGGCCCGTCCACTCCGCCTCGTAGGTGACCCGGTCGCGGGTCACCCCTGGGACGTCCTCCACGACGGCTTCGCGGCGGCCGAGGATCCGGTTGACCAGGGTGGACTTGCCGACGTTCGGACGGCCGATGACCGCGACGACGGGCGGGACGGGTTGCGGGGCGTCGCCGTCGGCGTCGGCCTCGCCGCGGTCCAGGAGGGCGCGGTCCTGCTCGCTCAGGTCGAACTCGTCCAGCCCGGAGCGCAGGGCCCGGGCGACTGTACTGTCGTCGGGGTTCTCGGGGGGGTGCGGGTTCTGGGTCACCGGCCCATTGTCCCCGAGGTTCGATGCGCTTTCGTCCACACCGCGCCCGTCCCCCCGGGGGTCAGGCCTCGACGGCCTCACGCACGATGTCGAGGACCGCCTCGACGCTTTCCTCGAAGGTCAGCTCGGAGGTGTCGACGAGGACCACTCCGGCGGCGGCCGTGGTGAACTGCGAGACGGTCGAGTCGTCGCGGTCACGGCGCACGATCTGGTCCCGCGTGGCGGCGACAGCGCCGGCGTCGGCATGCCCGTGCAGCTCGGTGGAGCGGCGGCGTAACCGTGCCTCCTCACTGGCCGTCAGGAGGACCCGGACCGTCGCGTCGGGCGCCACGACGGTCGTGATGTCGCGGCCCTCCGCCACCACTCCCCCGGTCCGTCCGGCGATCTCGTCCATGAGGGCGCGCTGGCGCCGGCGCAGCTCAGCGCGGACCTCGAGGTTGGTCGCCACGGCCGAGACCTGGGTCGACACCTCGGTCGTCCGGATCGCGGCGTCCACGTCCACCCCCCCGACGAAGCAGTGCGGGTCGGCCGGGTCGGTGCCCAGCTCCAGGGGCAGTCCGCGGGCGGCTCGGGCCACCGCATCTGCGTCGGACAGGGGGACGCCCTGGTCAAGGCACCACCAGGTCACGGCCCGGTACATCGCTCCGGTGTCGAGGTAGCCCACCCCGAGCCGAGCCGCCACGGCCCTGGACACGCTCGACTTCCCCGAGCCGGAGGGGCCGTCGACGGCGATGGTGAGCGGCGTGGTCATGGGGGTACCTCCGGGTCGACGAGGCGGTCGTGCGGCAGGGGTGGGCGGGCAGCCGGTCAGAGCGGGTCCTCAGCCATGCAGCTGCCAGCCTCGCGCGGTGAGGGCATGCTCGAGCGTCGTCGCCGACGCGGGCAGGACGTCGACCTCGGCCACGCCGAACGGCTGCCCCAGGCCATGGTCGATCCGGAACTCCTCGATGTTGATGCCCTCGTCGCCGACGTCCAGGAACAGCCGGCCCAGCTGGCCCGGCTCGTCGGGGATGAGGACGCGGACGGTGGCATATGCCGTGGGGCCGGCCCCGTGCTTGCCGGGGATCCGCGCGTGGCCGGCGTTCCCGGCCGCGATCGCGCCCGCCAGCGCCGCCCGGGCGCCCGGGGCGTCGGCCCCCGCGTCGTCGGTGAAGTCGGCCAGCGCACCGATGAGGATGTCCAGGTCGCCGGCGAGGTGCTGCAGGGCGCCCCGGACCGCCACGGCGTTCCCGGCGAGGATCTGGGTCCACAGCTGGGGGTCGCTGGCCGCGATCCGGGTCACGTCGCGCAGCCCCTGGCCCGCGAGGGCGACGGCGCTGTCGGGCAGGTCGGCGAGCCGAGCCGCCACCAGGCTGGCCGCGACCTGCGGCAGGTGCGAGACCAGGGCGACGGCCGCATCGTGCTCCTGGGGGGCCAGGACGGTCGTCACCGACCCGACCGCGCGGGCCACCGCGCCGACCAGGGCTGCCACCTCTCGGGCGGTCTCCGGCGTGGGGGTGACGACCCAGGCCCGGCCCTCGAACAGGTCCACCCGCGCCGAGATGGCCCCGGACCGCTCCCGGCCGGCCATGGGATGGGAGCCGCAGTATCGGGTCAGGTCGGCACCGCCGGCCCGGAGCGCGGCGAGCACAGCGCCCTTGACCGACGTGACATCGGTGACCGCCGAGGACGGGAAGCGGTCGAGTGCCTCCAGTACCGTGCCCGCTGCCACATCGGGAGGCGTCGCCACGACGACGAGGTCGGGGCTGAGCGGGCCGTCGGGCAGACTGCCCGCTCCGAGGTCCCGTGCCAGGGCCGCCGCCGTCGGCGACAGGTCCTCCAGGGTGACCGTGGTGCCCCGTCTGCCCAGCGCCATGCCGAGGCTGGTGCCGATCAGGCCGGTACCGACGACGTGGACGTGCCTCGCGGCCGCCGCGACGTCACTCACAGCCCGGCCTCGGCGTACAGCGCGCCGACCTCGGCACGGGTCAGGGCGCGCCACTTGCCCGGCTTGGTGTCCCCCAGCCGGATCGGTCCCACCTGGGTCCGCACGAGGGACAGGACCGGGTGGCCGACCTCGGCGAGCAGCCGGCGCACGATGTGCTTGCGTCCCTCGTGCAGGACGACCTCGACCAGGGCCTTGCCAGGGCGTGAGTCGACGATCCGGAACGAGTCCACGACGACCGGCCCGTCGTCGAGCTGGACCCCGTCGCGGAGCCGCCGTCCGAGGTCGCGGGGAACGGGCCCGGGCACCTCGGCGAGGTAGGTCTTGGCCACGCCGTAGCGCGGATGCTGCAGCCGGTGGGCCAGGTCGCCGTCATTGGTGAGCAGCAGCAGGCCCTCCGTGTCGGCGTCCAGGCGGCCCACGTGGAACAGCCGCTCCGTGCGGGTCCCCAGGAAGTCGCCGATGTCGGCACGGCCGAGGTCGTCGCTCATCGACGTGACGACCCCGAGGGGCTTGTTGAAGGCGAGATAGACCCGGGATGCGTCCAGCTGGATGCGCACGCCGTCGACATGGACGGTCCGCCCCGGGTCGATCCGGACCCCGAGCTCGGTCACGGTCTGCCCGTCGACCTCGACCCGTCCCTCGGTGATGAGCCGCTCGCACGCCCGACGTGACCCCACGCCCGCCCCGGCAAGGAGCTTCTGCAGCCGGATGCCGTCCGGGTCGTGGACGTCCTGGTCCCGCTTCAAGGGGGTCATCCTCGGCCCCGTTCCTCGATCTCGTCGAGGACGTCGACCTCGGGCAGGTACGGCGCCAAAGCCGGCAGGTCGTCGAGAGACCGCAGGCCCAGCCGCTCGAGGAAGTAGGGGGTCGTCCCGTAGAGGATGGCCGTGGTGTCCTCGTCGTGGCCGATCTCGGTGATGAGGCCGCGGCTCTGGAGGGTGCGGATGACACCGTCGACGTTCACCCCGCGCACGGCCGAGACCCGGGACCGGGAGACCGGCTGCCGGTAGGCGATGACGGCGAGGGTCTCGAGTGAGGCCTGGGTCAGGCGCGCCTGCCGGCCGTCCAGCAGGAACTTCTCGACGAGCGGCGCGAACTCGTGCCGACTGTAGAACCGCCAGCCCTGCCCGACCTGGCGGACGGTGAAGCCCCGGCCGGACGCGGCATACTCCTCCTCCAGGCCGGCGAGGACGCGCTCCACCTCGGGCAGCGGAAGCTCCAGGGCGGTGGCCAGCGCGACGGAGCTCACCGGCTCGTCGACGACCATGAGGACCGCCTCCACCGCACCGCGGGCTCCGCCCGGCAGGCCGGCGACATCGATGTGCTCCTCCTCGGCCGCCTCGGGCGGCGTCTCGAGCCCGACGCCGGGGTCGCCGACGCCGGGGTCGTCGACCACCGGACCGGCCGCCGGTGGCGCCTCCCCCACCGGCCCGTCGAGCGGTGTCGTCGGTGTCTCGGTCATGTCTGCTGCTCCTTGGTGGCGGAGGTGGCGTCGGCGCCGGGCGCATCCCCGGCGGACGGCTCGTCGTCGAACTCGCCGTCGACCTCGATGTCGCCCTCCTCCGACCCGGTCCACCGGACGGTCAGCTCGCCGAGAGCCTCGGCCTGGTCGAAACCGATGAACCCGTCGCGGAACAGCTCGAGGAGGGCGAGGAACCGGGCGACGATGACCAGCGTGCTGTCGGCGTCGGAGACGAGGGACCGGAACGACGACACCCGGTCCCGGCGGAGGCGTGTCCCGATGAGGGCCGCCTGCTCGCGCACGCTGACGGTGGACGCGTGGAGGTGCTCGAGCCCCACCGACTCCGCGGTGCGGGGAGCCAGCGTCCGGGCCGCGATCATGGCGAGCTGGCCGGGGGTGATCCCGATGACAAGCTCGGGAAGGAGTGCGGCGAACTGCGGCTCCAGCCCGGCCGAACGCGGCGACATCCGTCCCGATGTCGCCATCCGCTCGGCGAACGTCGCCGCAATGTCCTTGAACGCCCGGTACTGCAGCAACCGGGCGAACAGCAGGTCGCGCGCCTCGATGAGGGCGAGGTCGTCCTCGTCCTCCGGCCCGAGCTGGGGCAGCAGCCGGGACGCCTTGAGGTCCAGCAGCGTCGCCGCGACGAGCAGGAACTCCGACGCCTGGGAGAGGTCCCAGCCGGAGTCTCCGTCGCGTCCTGCCTTGATGTGGGCGATGAACTCGTCCGTCACCGTGGCCAGCGAGATCTCGGTGATGTCGAGCTTGTGCTTGGAGATGAGCCCGAGGAGAAGCTCGAACGGCCCGGAGAAGACATCGAGATGCACCTCGAAGGCGGTCACCGGGGCCCTCCGGGTGAGGATGCCTCCCGGCGCCTCGGGCACTGCCTCGGTCATCGGCCTCAGGCCGCTTCGCCGCGCGCGATGAGCTCGCGCGCGAGCTGCCGGTAGGCGTCGGCGCCCTTGTGTGCCGAGTCGTAGGTCGTGATGGGTTCGGCGGCCAGGCTGGCGTCGGGGAACTTCACGGTCCGGCTGATGACCGTGTGGAAGACCTGGTCCCCGAAGTGCTCGACGACGCTGGCCACGACCTCACGCGAGTGGAGGGTCCGGCCGTCGTACATCGTGGCCAGGATCCCGTCGACCCGCAGCCGCGGGTTGAGCCGGTCGGTGATCTTCTCGATGGTGTCGACGAGCAGGGCGACCCCCCGCATGGCGAAGAACTCGCACTCGAGCGGGATGAGGACCCCATGAGCCGCAGTGAGGGCGTTGACCGTCAGCAGGCCGAGCGAGGGTTGGCAGTCGATGAGGACGACGTCGTAGTCGTCGAGGACGGGCCGCAGCACCCGCGACAGGGCCTGCTCGCGCGCCACCTCGCTGACGAGCTGGACCTCGGCCGCGGACAGGTCGATGTTGGCAGGCACGACATCGAGTCCGGGTACCCGGGTGTGCTGGATGATGTCCCGCACGTCGTGTCCCCGCTCGAGGAGCAGGTTGTAGATCGTCACATCCAGCTCGTGCGTGGGCAGCCCCAGGCCCACCGACAGGGCTCCCTGCGGGTCGAAGTCGACGAGCAGGACCCGGCGCCCGTACTCGGCCAGCGCGGCACCCAGGTTGATCGTCGTCGTGGTCTTGCCCACCCCGCCCTTCTGGTTGCACAAGGCGATGACCCTGGCCGGGCCGTGGGAGGTCAGCGGCGGTGGCTCGGGGAAGACGGGAAGGGGCCGCCCGGTGGCGCCGAGCGGACCCTCGCCGTCGGCTCCGGGCGGGCGCCCGACGAGACCGGTCTCCTCGGAAGACGAGGTGGCCTGCGAATCCATGTCTCTCCCGGTCCCATCCGTGCGTACGCGGTCAGCCTCTCGCTGATCGGGTCGACCTTATCAGCGGGCGGCGGCGGTTCAGCGGGCGCGCGGGTGGCTCTGCGCATAGACCTCGCGGAGCTGCTGCACCGTCACCATCGTGTAGACCTGGGTCGTCGTCACCGACGCGTGGCCGAGCAGCTCCTGGACGACCCGGATGTCGGCCCCGCCCTCGAGCAGGTGCGTCGCGAACGAATGGCGCAGCGTGTGCGGGGAGAGGTGGCCGGGCAGCTCGGCCCGCTCGGCGCAGGTCCGCAGGATCGTCCAGGCGCTCTGCCGGGACAGCCGCCGGCCCCGCTGGTTGAGGAAGATCGCCGGGGTTCCCCGCCCCGCCGAGGCCAGCGCGGGGCGCCCCCGCACCAGGTAGGCGTCGAGGGCGCGAGCGGCATACGAGCCCAACGGGACCAGCCGCTCCTTGCTGCCCTTCCCGAACAGCGCGACCACGCCCTCCGCGGGGTCCACGTCGTCCAGGTCGAGGCCGACGGCCTCCGAGATCCGCGCGCCGGAGCCGTACAGGACCTCGAGCAGCGCCCGGTCCCGCAGCGCGGCCGGGGTGTCCCCGACCGAGGCCGCCTCCAGCAGCCGGACCACCTCCGCCACTCCGATCGCCTTCGGCAGCCGAGCCGGCGGCCGGGGCGGGCTGACCGCCTGGGCGGGGTCGGCCGTGGCCTCTCCCTCGAGCGCGAGAAACCGGTGCAGCCCCCGGACGGCCACGAGGGTCCGGGCCGCCGACGAGGCGGCCAGGGGGGCCAGCTCGGCATCCCCCTCCCGCAGCCGCGCCAGGAACTCGGTGACGTGCGCCTCCGTGACGTCCCGGGGGCGGCTCACCCCCACCGAGTGAAGGTATGCCGCGTAGCGTGCCAGGTCCCGCCGGTAGGCGCGCAGGGTGTGCACCGACGCGCCCCGCTCGACGTCGAGGTGGGTCAGCCAGGCCGTGACCGCCCGCTCCACCGCGGTGGTGGGGCGGCCCGACGCCGGCTGGTCCGGACCGGTGGGATGGTCCGGCCGGGGCGGGTCAGCCAAGGATCGACGCGGTCGCCTCGCAGGGCAGGTCGAAGGCGTCCGCCACGCCCTGGTACGTCACCGAGCCGCGGCAGGTGTTCAGGCCCAGGGCGAGGGCGGGATCGGCACGCATGGCGTCCTTCCAGCCCTTGTCGGCCAGCTTGACCGCATACGCCAAGGTGGCGTTCGTCAGCGCCCAGGTCGAGGTGTTCGCCACGGCGCCCGGCATGTTCGCGACGCAGTAGTAGACCGACTCGTGCACCGCGAAGGTGGGCTCGGCGTGCGTCGTCGGGCGGCTGCCTTCGAAACACCCGCCCTGGTCGATCGCGACGTCGACGAGGACCGAGCCGGGCTTCATCTGGGCGACCATGTCGTCGGTGACGAGCTTGGGGGCCTTGGCGCCGGGGATGAGCACGGTACCGATGACCATGTCGGCGCCCAGGACCTGCTCGCGGACGGACAGGGCCGAGGACACGATCTGGTGCACGCGGTTGTCGTACCGCCAGAAGCTCATCCGCAGCTTCTCGAGGTCGGTGTCGAGCAGGGTGACGTCGGCGCCCATGCCGAGGGCGATGTTGGCGGCGTTCTGGCCGGCCACTCCCGCACCGAGGACGACGACCTTGGCGTTGGGCACACCGCCGACGCCGCCCATGAGGACGCCGCGCCCACCCTGGGCCTTCATCATCGCGTGCGCGCCCACCTGCGGCGCCAGGCAGCCGGCTACCTCGGACATCGGGTACAGCAGCGGCAGCAGGCCGGAGGGCAGCTGGACGGTCTCGTACGCGATGCCGACGGTCCCGGTCTTCATCAGCTCCTCGGTGAGGGGCTGGTCTGCGGCGAGGTGCAGGTAGGTGAAGAGCACGAGGTCCTCGCGCAGCCGGTGGTACTCCTCGGCGACCGGCTCCTTGACCTTCATGACCATGTCGGCATCGCCCCACACCTCGTCGGGCGAGTCGAGGATGGTGGCCCCTTCCGCGACGTAGTCCTCGTCGGAGATCCAGGAGCCGAGGCCGGCGCCCTTCTCGACGAGGACCTGGTGGCCGTGGGCCACCAGCTCGTGCACCCCGACCGGGGTGATGCCGACACGGAACTCGTTGTTCTTGACCTCGCGCGGAATCCCGACCTTCACGGATATCAACCCTTTGCCTGGACCGTCGCGGTGACGACGCTGTCACCGTGGCGCCCACCCGGGCGCGCTGCGAGTCTAGCCATCGGCAGGTCACCCGTCGCGGACCCCCAGAGACTCCCCGGCGCGGCAGCGGAGCGCCCGGTGCCGGTTCGCCCGCCCTGGAGGCCCACGCCACCGCCGTGGCGTCGCGAGGGCGGTGGGCAGCGGGCGTCAGCGCACGACGAGCCCCGGCCGCAGGTCCTCGGCCGGGGGGTCCCAGGCCGAGGGGTCGGCATCGACCTGCTCGCCCGAGCGGATGTCCTTGACCTGGTCCCCACCGGCGCCGGCGCCGGGGAACCACACATAGGGGATTCCGCGGCGGTCGGCGAACCGGATCTGCTTCCCGAACTTGGCCGCGGTGGGGGCGACCTCGCACGGTATGCCGCGCGCTCGCAGCGCGCCGGCGACGAGCAGGGAGTCGCCGCGCGACTCCTCGTCGGTCACGGCGACGAGGACGCACGACGGAGTGGAGCGGTCGGCCGTGAGCCCGCGCCTGGACACCAGGAGATGCACCAGGCGGGTGAACCCGATGGAGATCCCGACGCCCGGATACGTCGTGCGGCCGTCGGAGGCGAGCGAGTCGTAGCGTCCGCCCGAGCACACCGAGCCCCAGTCCTCGTCGCCCACGAGCTGGGTCTCGTAGACCGTCCCCGTGTAGTAGTCCAGGCCGCGGGCGATCCGCAGGTCGGCGAGCAGGACGCCGGGGGCCTGGGCCATCCCGGCCGCGATGACCGCGGACAGCGACTCGAGGCCCTGGTCGAGGGTCGGGTGGCTCACCCCCAGCGCCCGGACCTGGTCGACGAACCCGAGGTCCTCGCCACGGATCTCGGCCAGGGCGAGGCACTGCCGCGCCTGGTCCTCGCTCGCGCCCGACTCGAGGAGCATCTCGGCGACGGCCCCCGGACCGACCTTGTCGAGCTTGTCGACGATGCGCAGGGTCCCGGCGACATCCTGCAGCCCGAGCCCCCGGTAGAACCCCTCGGGGATCTTCCGGTTGTTGACCTGGATCCGGAACGGCCCGATCGGCATCCTGGCGAAGGCCTCGGCGATGACCAGCGGCATCTCCGCCTCGAAGTGTGGAGCCAGCTCGTCCACGTCGACGACGTCGATGTCAGCCTGGGTGAACTCGCGGAACCGGCCCTCCTGGGGCCGCTCGCCGCGCCATACCTTCTGGATCTGGTAGCGGCGGAACGGGAAGGTGAGCCGCCCGGCGTTCTCCAGCACGTAGCGGGCGAACGGCACCGTGAGGTCGAAGTGCAGCCCCAGACGAGCGTCTGCGCCGCCGTCCCCGTCGTGCGCCGCCAGGCGGGACACGGCATAGATCTCCTTGTCGGCGTCGCCGCCCTTGCCGAGCAGTCGCTCGACCGGCTCGACGGCCCGCGTCTCGACGGGGGCGAACCCGTGCAGCTCGAAGGTCTCGCGGACGATGTCGAGCAGCCGGTTCTCGAGGATGCGCTCGGCCGGCAACAGCTCGGGGAAGCCCGAGATGGGTCGGACCTTCTCGGCCCGCTGCCCGGTCGGGTCGGTGCTGGCGTCGCTCACGCGGTCAATCCTTGCAGGTAGGGGTTCTCGGCCCGCTCCCGGCGCACCGTGGTGGCCGAGCCGTGCCCGGGCAGGACGAGCGTCGAGTCCGCGAGGGGGAGCACGACCTCGCGCAGGGATCGCAGCATCGCTGGATGGCTCCCCCCCGGAAGGTCCGTGCGGCCGATGGAGCCCGCGAACAGCACGTCGCCGCTCAGCACGGTCCGGTCCAGCGGCTCCCGCGCCTCGACGCCGTCCGGGAGCACCGGCAGGGCGAACATGACCGAGCCCTCCGTGTGGCCGGGAGCGTGTAGCACCTGGATGTCGAGCCCGGCCAGCCCGAGACCCTGCCGGTCGGTCAGCTCGAGGACCTCGCTGGGCTCGGTCCAGCTCGCCCGGGTCCCGAACTGGCGCTCCAGCATGGCGACGAGGCCCGCGTCCATCATGGCGAGGGGGTCCGCGAGGCGGTACCGGTCGGCCCCGTGGATGTAGGCGGCCAGCTCGCCCCCGCAGACCGGGGTGACGGCATACACGTGGTCCAGGTGACCGTGGGTGAGCAGGACGGCCGCGGGCCGCAGCCGGTACTGCGCCAGGACCTCGCGCAGCGGCTCCTCGACCCCGATCCCGGGGTCGACGACGAGGCACTCCTCGCCGGCCTGGGGTGCCAGGACGTAGCAGTTGGTGTCGAAAGCGGCGGCGGGGAAGCCGATGGTCAGCACGGGGCCCAAGCGTAGTCATCGCACGGGTGCCTAGACTCGTGCGCGGTTCGCACGATGACGACCCGGAGAGAGACCCACCGTGGCAACGAAGAAGCAGGAACGCGCCCGCGCCCGCCGTCGGTACGAGAAGCGGCAGGCCGTCGTGGACCGGCGCGCCGACCTGGACGCCCGCACCCGCCGGCTGCTCGCCATCGTGGGCACCGTCGTCGTCGTCGTCGCCCTGCTGGCCCTGCTCGGCTCGAAGTTCGCCCAGACCGAGGCCGGGCCGACCCTGACCGCGGCAGGCTGCGAGCAGCCGCCGCCCATGCTCGGCACCGCGGCCAAGCTCAGCCTGCCGGACAAGAAGACCGCCGAGGGGAAGACGTTCACCGCCGAGATCACGACGAACTGCGGGACCATCACGGCCGACCTGTACGGGGACAAGGCGCCACAGGCGGTCGCGTCGTTCATCCAGCTCGCGCGGACCGACTACTGGAAGGACTCCCCGTGTCACCGGCTCACCACGAGCGACGCTCTCAAGGTGCTGCAGTGCGGTGACCCGACCGGGACCGGCCAGGGCACCCCCGGCTACGGGTTCGGCGTCGAGAACGCTCCCAAGAACGGGGTGTACCCCCGCGGAACGCTGGCCATGGCGCGCACGAGCGACGCGGCCAAGGGCAACGGCGGGCAGTTCTTCCTCGTCTACGGGGACACCACCCTGCCGGACAAGAACGGGTACACCGTTTTCGGCACGGTGACCTCGGGGTTGGATATTGTCGACAGGATCGCGAAAGCAGGCGTCGCCGCGGGTGGCGACTCGACAACCGATGGTGCCCCAGCCGCACCCATCAGCATCCTGCGGGTTGCTGTCACTGAGAAGAAGGCCTGAGCCGTGACCGACGAGACCACCACCCCCGAGCCCGAGGCCACCGGCACCGGCGCGCCGGCGGAGGAACCGGACGCCATGGTGGTGACCCCATCCGATGCGGAGCCCGTCGCCGAGCCCGCACCCGTGGCGCCGGCCGAGCCGGAGCCCGAGCCCGAGCCCGGGCCCGGGCCAGAGCCCGGGCCCGGGCCAGAGCCCGAGCCCGGGCCAGAGCCTGAGCCGCCGGGCGCTGCCAGGCCGGGTCCCCCCGTCCCGTCGCCCGCGGCCGTGGCCTCGATGGTCCACCCGCGCCCCCAGGCGCCCCACGCCCAGGCCCCCCCGCCGCACTCGGAGTCGGCACGGTTCGGCCGGGCCGACGAGGAGGGCCGGGTGTTCGTCCGGGCCGGTGACGAGGAGCGCGAGGTCGGTTCCTTCCCCGGCGCGACCCCGGACGAGGCCCTGCAGTACTTCGCCCGCAAGTACGACGAGCTCTTCGCGTCCGCGGCCCTGCTCCAGCAGCGGATGCACCTGCCCGACGTGACGGCCAAGGAGGTGGCCGACGGGCTGGGCACGCTCAAGGAGCACCTCGAAGGCGCCAACGTCGTCGGCGACCTGGCCGCTCTCGACGCCGTGGTCACCGCTGTCGAGGAGGGCCTTGCTGCCAAGCGCCAGACGGAGTCCGCCGAACGTGCCCGCGCCAAGGAGGCCGCGACCGCCGACCGGGAGCGCATCGTCGCCGAGGCCGAGCGCATCGCCGGCCAGCCGGCCGGCTCCACCCAGTGGAAGACGAGCGGCGAGCAGATGCGGGTGCTCCTCGAGGAGTGGAAGTCGCACCAGCGCCGCGGGCCGAAGATCGACAAGATGGTGGAGAACGACCTGTGGCATCGCTTCAGCCACGCTCGCAACTCCTTCGACAAGGCGCGGCGCACCTGGTTCGCCCAGCTGGAGTCCACCCGGTCGGATGCCAAGTCGACCAAGGAGGCCCTGGCCAAGGAGGCTGAGGCGCTCTCCTCCAGCCGGGACTGGGGTCCGACCGCCCGCGCGTTCAAGAGCCTCATGGATCAGTGGCGGCGTGCGGGTCGGGCCGCTCGCAACGACGACGACGCCCTGTGGGCCCGCTTCAAGGCGGCCCAGGACGCCTTCTTCTCGGCCAAGGACGCCGAGGCGGCCGCCGAGGACGAGGTCTTCCGGGCCAACCTGGCCGTCAAGGAGCAGCTCATGGCCGAGGCGGAGGCGATCCTGCCGGTCACCGACCTCGACACCGCCAAGGCCGCCCTCCGGGTCATCCAGGACAAGTGGGACCGTGCGGGCAAGGTTCCGCGTGCCGACATCGACCGCACCGAGAAGGTCATCCGCCGGGTCGAGGCGGCCGTCCGCGAGGCCGACGACAGTCGCTGGCAGCGCACCAACCCCGAGGTCGCCGCTCGCGGTCGCTCGATGGTGTCCCAGCTCGAGGCCAAGGTCACCGCGATCGAGGGGGAGCTCGCGGCGGCGGAGGCCGCTGGCGATGCCCGGAAGGCCGCGGACGCGGCCTCCCGGCTCGAGACCCAGCGGCAGTGGCTCAACCAGGTGCGCTCCAGCCTCGATGAGTTCTCCGGCTGACCGGCCCGGACGGCGGGCGCCGGGCGCCGGTCTGTCGGTGCAGGCTCAGCCGGTCACCGGTGACGGCTCCGCCCGTCAGGGAGAGGCCACCTTGGCTCCGGTGCTCCGGTAGACGTCGAACACCCCGTCGATCCGGCGCACGGCCTTGATGACGTGGTCGAGGTGCCCCGGCTCGCCCATCTCGAAGGTGAACTTGAGCCCGGCCACCCGGTCCCGGGAGGTGTGCACGCTCGCCGACAGGATGTTCACCCCGTTGTCGCTGAGGATGCGGGTGACGTCGGACAACAGCCGGGACCTGTCCAGGGCCTCGACCTGGAGCTGGACGAGGAAGATGCTGCCGGACGACGGGGCCCACGTGACCTCGATGATCTTCTCCGGCTGGGCGAGCAGCGAGTCGGCGTTCGTACAGTCACGCCGGTGGACCGAGACCCCGTTGCCCCGCGTGACGAACCCGATGATGTCGTCGCCCGGGACCGGTGTGCAGCACCGGGCCAGCTTGACCCACACGTCCGACATCCCCTTGACGACGACCCCCGGGTCGCCGCTGCGGCGCCGCGGGCGCGCCGCCACCGGGATGGTGGCTTCCGCGAAGTCCTCGCTGGCCCCCTCCTCGCCGCCGACGTTGGCGACCAGTCGGCCCATCACGTGCTGGGCGGAGACGTGCCCCTCGCCGATCGCGGCATACAGCGCCTCGATCCCGGACAGGTGCAGCTCCTCGGCGACCCCGGTGAGGGACTCGAGCGAGGTGAGCCGCTGCAGGGGTAGGCCCTGCTTGCGCATCGCCTTGGCGAGAGCCTCCTTGCCGGACTCCACCATCTCCTCGCGGCGTTCCTTGGTGAACCAGTGCCGGATCTTGTTCCGGGCCCGGGCGGACTTGACGAACGTGAGCCAGTCCCGGGACGGGCCGGCACCGTCGGCCTTGGAGGTCAGCACCTCGACGACGTCACCGTTGTCGAGCCGGCTCTCCAGGGGCACCAGCCGGCCGTTGACGCGGGCCCCGATGCAGTGGTGGCCGACCTCGGTGTGTACGGCGTAGGCGAAGTCGACCGCGGTGGAGCCGGCGGGCAGGCCGACGACCTGGCCCTTGGGAGTGAAGACGTAGACCTCGCTGGCGTTGATCTCGAAGCGCAGGGACTCGAGGAACTCCCCGGGGTCCTCGGTCTCCTTCTGCCAGTCGAGCAGCTGGCGCAGCCAGGCCATGTCGTTGATGGGGCCCGTCTCGCCCTTGTCGGACGCGGCGGGCGCCGGGCTGCTGGCGAGCGCATCCTCCTTGTACTTCCAGTGGGCGGCGACGCCGTACTCCGCACGGCGGTGCATCGTGTGGGTGCGGATCTGGATCTCGACGGCCTTGCCCTCGGGCCCGATGACCGTCGTGTGCAGCGACTGGTACATGTTGAACTTGGGCATGGCGATGTAGTCCTTGAACCGGCCAGGCACGGGGTTCCAGCGGGCGTGCATCGCTCCCAGGGCGGCATAGCAGTCGCGCACGGTCTCGACGAGGACGCGCACGGCGACCAGGTCGTAGATCTGCTCGAAGTCCCGGCCGCCGACGATCATCTTCTGGTACACGGAGTAGTAGTGCTTGGGGCGACCGGTGACGGTCGCCTTGATCTTGGCGGCCTTGAGGTCGGCCGAGACCTGCTCACGGACCGTGTTGAGGTACTCTTCACGGGCTGGCGCGCGTTCGGAGACCAGGCGGACGATCTCGTCGTAGACCTTGGGGTAGAGCGCTTGGAAGGACAGGTCCTCGAGCTCCCATTTGATGGTGTTCATGCCGAGCCGGTGGGCCAGCGGAGCGTAGATCTCGAGCGTCTCCTTCGCCTTGCGCTGGGCGGCCTCCTTCGAGACGTGCCGCCAGGTACGGGCGTTGTGCAGCCGGTCGGCCAGCTTGATGACGAGGACCCGGATGTCGCGCGCCATGGCCACGACCATCTTGCGGACGGTCTCGGCCTGCGCCGCGTCGCCGTAGGCCACCTTGTCGAGCTTGGTCACGCCGTCGACGAGCATGGCGATCTCCGGACCGAAGTCACGCTCGAGCGCCTTGAGGCTGTATGGCGTGTCCTCCACGGTGTCGTGGAGCAGGGCGGCGGCCAGCGTCGCGGGGGTCATGCCCAGCTCGGCGAGGATGGTCGTGACGGCGAGCGGGTGGGTGATGTATGCGTCGCCGCTCTTGCGGACCTGGCCGGCATGGGCCCGTTCGGCGACCTCGTAGGCGCGCTCGATGACGGACAGGTCGTCCTTGGGGTGGGTCTCCCGGACCGTCTGCAGCAGCGTCTCGATGACCGGGTTGACCGCAGGCTTGTGACCGCCGAACCGCGCGAGCCGGGCCCGGGCCCGGGCCCGGCTCGAGGAGTGCGTGGGCACCTCGACCGACCCCGGCACCGGGGTGGTGGTCGTGTCCTCGCTCATGCACAGAGTGTAGTCGGGCCCGCCGGGCCCACCGGACGACGAGGCGGCAGCCCGCCGGCCGGCGAACCACGCTCAGACGGTCCGGCGAACCACGCTCAGACGGTGAGGACCGCCTCGATCGCGCGGTCACCGAGCCGGGCCCGGCCGCCGAGCGCGGCCAGCTCGATGACGACATCCAGCGCCACGACGTCGGCCCCGACGCTCGTCAGCAGGTCCCAGGCCGCGAGGGCGGTCCCACCGGTGGCCAGGACATCGTCGACGAGCAGCACCCGCTCGCCGCCGGCGAAGGAGTCGGCATGGACCTCGATCGTGGCGACGCCGTACTCGAGCTGGTAGGAGATCGACACCGTCTCGGCGGGCAGCTTCCCTTCCTTGCGGATGGGGATGAACCCGACGCCCAGCTCGTGCGCGAGGAGGGCCCCGACGATGAACCCGCGGGCCTCCACACCCGCCACCAGGTCGACCTGCCCGGTATGCCGGGAGGCCAGGTCGGCGACGACGGTCGCGATCCCCGCTGGGTCGGCCAGGAGCGGCGTGATGTCCTTGAAGACCACCCCGGGCAGCGGGAAGTCGGCGATGTCCCGGACCAGGGCGCTGACGACCTCCTCGGCCGTGCGGGGCACCGGCACCCCTACCGTTTCGCCTTGGGAACGCGCTTGGGCTGGTTTCGCGGTCCCGCCGCGGCATATCGGTGCACCTGGCGACCGGTGAGCGTCGACTCCTCCGGGTCGGCGCCCTCGGGAGCGGTGACCGCCTCAGGCTCCTGGCCCCCCTCGCTGGCGACCGGCCCCCCCACGGGGTCGGGCACGGTCTCGGTGGTCGCGTTCAGCTCGCGCGCCCGCTTGGCCCGGGCCCGCTGCGCACGCCTGGTGAGCTCGAGGACGACGGGTTCGTTCGACCGCAGGGACACCAGTAGCGGCGTTGCGATGAAGATCGAGGAGTAGGCGCCGATGAGGATGCCGATGAACAGCACCAGCGAGAGGTCGAGCAGCGTGCCCGGACCGAGGTACAGCACGCCCACCACGAGGATGGACAGGATCGGGAGCAGCGCCACCACCGTCGTGTTGATCGAGCGGACCATCGTCTGGTTCACCGCGAGGTTGGCCGCATCGGCGAAGGAGCGCCGCCCGTTGGCGAACGCCTCGGTCGTGTTCTCGCGCACCTTGTCGAAGACGACGACGGTGTCGTAGAGCGAGTAGCCCAGCACGGTGAGGAAGCCGATCATCGTGGCGGGCGAGACCTCGAACCCGACGAGAGCGTAGACCCCGACGGTGATGGCGAGGTCGTGGGCAAGGGCGATGAGCGCGGCGAGCGACATCTTCCACGTTCGGAAGTACGCCGCCATGGCGAGTGCGACGAGGAGGAGGAAGATCACCAGCGCCTTGAGGGCGGCCTGGCTCACGGAGGCACCCCAGGACGGGCCGATGAAGGTCGCACTCACCGCCTTCTCGTTGACCTTGAACTCCTTGGCCAGCGCCGTTCGGACGGCGTCGCTCTGGCTCTGGCTCAGACGCTCGGTCTGGGCCCGCACGGTGTCGGAGCCGATCTTCGTCACGTTGACGTTGGATGCGGGGCGGATCGACGTGACGGCGGCGCGCGCGCGGATCTCGTAGTTGGCGATGTCCGACGTCCCGGACACCCGGAACTCCGAACCGCCCTTGAACTCGAGGCCGAGGTTGAGGTGTCGCACGCCCAGCCCGATCATGGCGACGACGATGAGCACGAGCGAGCCCAGGTAGAAGATCCGGCGCCTGGCGACCACCGGGACGGAGCGCTTGCCGGTGTAGAGGTCGTTGCCGAAGTCAGCGAAGCTCATGCCTGGCTCCCCTCAGTCGAGGTGACGCGGGGTGTCGCCGGCAGGAACCGGCCGCGACCGGCATACCGGGTGGTCTTGGCACCCAGTCGGCGCGGGTCCAGACCTGACCACGGGTGCCCGTCGCGGAAGAAGGGGCGCCGCGCGAGGGTCGCCACGGTCGGGTGGGTGAACAGGAAGACGATCACCAGGTCCAGCACCGTGGTCAGGCCCAAGGTGAAGGCGAAGCCCCGCACGTTGGCGGACGCGAGCAGGTACAGCACGAAGGCCGCGAGGAAGTTCACCCCGTCGGCCGCCAGGATGGTCCGCTTGGCGCGCCCCCACCCGGTCTCGACGGCGCTGGCCAGGGAGCGGCCCTCCCGCAGCTCGTCCCGGACGCGTTCGAAGTAGACGATGAACGAGTCCGCCGTGAAGCCGATGGCCACGATCAGACCGGTCACGCCGGCCATGTCGAGCCGGTAGTTGTGCGACCAGCCGAGGATCGTGATCGACAGGTAGGTCATCAGCCCCGACACGACGATCGAGGCGATGGTGACCACGCCGAGCGTCCGGTACTGGAACAGCGAGTAGATGACGACGAGGAGCAGGCCGGCGAGACCGGCGAGCAGGCCGTAGCGCAGCTGCTCCGAGCCCAGGGTCGGGCTGATCTGCTGCTGGGTCTGCAGGTCGAACGAGATGGGGAGCGCACCGAACTTGAGCTGCTGGGCCAGGGCCTTGGCCTCAGCCAGGGTGAACCCACCGGTGATGCTCGCCCGGCCGTCGAGGATGGCCGAGTCGAAGCGGGGCGCGATGATCACCTGCGAGTCCAGGGTGGCGGCCAGCTGGTTGCGGGCGCTCGGGGTGGCCGGGTCGGCGATGGACGACGGGTCGGGAAGGCCGACCATCTTGGTGCTGATGTCGCCGTACTCCTTGGCGCCCTGGCTGTCCAGGCTCAGCTGGATCTCGACCGCGCTCGTGACCTGTCCGGTCTGGTTGGTCTGGTACCCGGCGGTGGCGTCCGTGATCCGCTGGCCGCTGACGATGACCGGGCCGAGGATGTACTTCTCGGTGTGGGTCTGGTCACAGGTGACGAGCGGCTGGTCGGGGTTGTCGGGGATGTTGCCGACCGAGTTGGGGTCGTTGCACTGGAGGTCGTGGAACTGGGTGAGGATCGCCGGCGTGACCCAGGCCGGGCTCGTCGGGTCGGTCGGTGTGGCCCCCGGGCTGGCGGAGGCGCTCGGCGACGGCGAGGTCGAGGCGGCGGCGGTGCTCGACGGGGTCGGGGTGGCGGCGCTGCGGATGTGGCTGCGGCTGGCCGTCCCGCTCTGCGACGGCCGGGCGCTGGCCGCGGGGGTCGGGGTGGACGTGCTCGTCCCCGTCGCCTCACCGCTCGGGGTGCCGCTCGAGGTGGTCGACGGGGTGGGGACCGGGACCGCCGACGTCTCGGCGAGCACCGCACGGAACTGCAGCTGCGAGGACCGGCGGATGGCGTCCAGGGTGGCCTTGTCCGGCACCCCGGGGATGCTCACGACGATGTTGGTGTTGTTCTGCGTGGTCACCTCGGCGCCTGCGACGCCGTTGGCGTCGACGCGCTGGACGATGATGTCCCGGGCCTGGGAGATCTGCTCCGCCGAAGCGGTCTTCCCGCTGGTGACCCGCGGGGTGAGGATCATCTGCGTGCCGCCCTCGAGGTCGAGGCCGAGCTTCGGAGTGAGCCGAGCCGTGCCCCACTGGTGGGCGCCGGCGAGCAGCGCGCCCAGGGCGACGATGATGACGGCCAGACCGATGAGAGCCCGGCGTGCGGAGGTGTGCTGGGAGACGGCCATGTCAGCTCTCCTGGCCGGTCGTAGGGGCGTGCGAGCCGACGGCTCGCCGGTCGTAGCGGACCCGGACGCCCGGGGCCACCTCGAGGGTGGCGACCGTGTCGTCGAGCTCGACGATGCGGCCGAACAGGCCGGAGGTGGTGACGATGTCGTCACCCACCGAGATGGACCTCTGGAACGCCTGGCTCTGCCGCTGGCGGCTGCGCGACACCCAGAAGAGGTAGACGATCAGCAGCAGCGGGAGCGCAAGGAGGATCAGGTTTCCGATCCCGGGCGATGACATCACGGGTTCCTTCGGTCTGGGTCGCGCCACGGCGGCGTCCGGGCCAAGCGCGTCAGTGGCCCGGACGCCGCCGGGCCGCGGGCCAGTCTAGGTCACCCGCTCGACGGGGACCAACGCGCACCACATCCCGCGCGTGCCCGGCCCTCGGCGCCGGGGGCCCCCAGCGCCGGTCGTCGCGGCGTGCAGGCCACCGACCGGGGGTCCTCTCGCGCGTGGTCTGCACGTCCCTCAGCCACCGAAGCGGCCGGGGCCGTCGGCGAGGGGCAGGGTGGGCTGGGCCTGGATGTGCCGGGGGACCGACAACCCGAGATGCTCCCAGGCGCGGGCGGAGGCCGCTCGCCCGCGCGGGGTACGGACCATGAAGCCCTCGCGCACGAGATAGGGCTCGGCGACGGTCTCGACGGTCTCGGCCTCCTCGCCGACCGCCACAGCCAGGGTCGTCAGGCCCACCGGGCCACCCCCGAACCGGCGGCACAGGGCCTCGATGACGGCGCGGTCGAGCCGGTCGAGCCCGGCCTCGTCGACGTCGAACAGCGCGAGCGCCTCCCGGGCGCTGTGCTGGTCCACCGCTCCGGACTCGTGGACCTCGGCCCAGTCGCGCACCCGGCGCAGCAGGCGGTTGGCGATGCGAGGTGTGCCACGGGACCGACCGGCGATCTCGGCGATGCCCGCCTCGTCGGCCACGACACGCAGGAGGCCGGCGGAACGGTGCAGGATGGTCACGAGGTCGGCGACCTCGTAGTAGTCCAGGTGGGCGGTGAAGCCGAACCGGTCTCGCAGCGGCGCGGGCAGCAGCCCGGCGCGGGTCGTGGCGCCGACCACCGTGAAGGGCGGCAGCTCGAGAGGGATGGCCGTGGCGCCGGGTCCCTTCCCGACGATGACGTCGACCCGGAAGTCCTCCATGGCGAGGTAGAGCATCTCCTCGGCCGGGCGGGACATCCGGTGGATCTCGTCGAGGAAGAGGACCTCCCCCTCGTCGAGGGAGGACAGGACGGCGGCGAGGTCGCCGGCGTGCTGGATCGCCGGACCACTCGTGACGCGGATCGGTCGCTCGAGCTCGGCCGCGACGATCATCGCCAGGGTGGTCTTGCCGAGCCCCGGCGGGCCCGACAGGAGGATGTGGTCGGGAACGCCGCCACGCTTGCGGGCGGCCTGGAGCACCAGGTCGAGCTGTTCGCGCACCCGTGGCTGGCCCGGGAACTCGGCGAGCCGTCGTGGGCGCAGGGCCGCCTCCACGGTGCGGTCGTCGTCGTGCCCCCCAGCGTCGACGATGCGGGCCGTCGCCTCGAGCGACCCGTCGGCGTCGGGTCCGTCGTCGTCGCGGCCGCCGAAGCCGCCGTCCCAGCTCTGGCCCTCGCTCACCTCGGAGCGGAAGCGGCGGTCGCCCGCGCCCCCGCTCACCTGGCCAGCTCCCGCAGGGCGAGGCGCAGCAGGGTCGCGACGTCGGCAGGCTCGCCCGCCTCCGGCGCGACGGCGCCCACGGCGTCGGCCGCCTGGCGGGCGCTCCAGCCCAGCCCGACCAGTGCCTCGCCCACCTGGTCGCGCCAGGTGCCGCCCAGGCGACCCTGGGCGGTGCTCTCGGCTCGCGCCGCACCCACGGCGCCGACCTTGTCACGCAGCTCGAGGACGAGGCGCTCGGCGCTCTTCCTGCCGATGCCGGGGATCTTGGTCAGGGCCGCCACATCGGCCGTGCCCAGGGCGACCCGCAGGTCATCGGGGGCCATGACGGACAGCATGGCCAAGGCAAGCCGTGGCCCGACGCCCGAGACGGTCTGGACGGTCTCGAACACGTCCCGCTCGTCGGACGAGGCGAACCCGTAGAGGGTCAGCGAGTCCTCCCGCACCACCAGCGTGGTCGCCAGGCAGACCTCCTGCCCTCGCCGGCAGCCGGCGGCTGTGGCCGGCGTGGTCTGCAGGAGCATGCCGACCCCGCCCACCTCGATGACGACCCGGTCCAGGCCGACCGCGGTGGCGGTGCCCCGGACCGACGCGATCACCGGGTACCCCCCTTCGCGAGGGCCTCGAGTCGCGCCGTGGCCTGGCCGCGCCAGACGTGGCAGACAGCCAGCGCCAGCGCGTCCGCGGCGTCGGCGGGCCGCGGGGCGACCTCGAGACCCAGGATGTGCGTCACCATGATGGTCACCTGCGCCTTGCCGGCCCGGCCGTTGCCCGTCACCGCGGCCTTGACCTCCGTCGGGGTGTGGAAGACGACCGGTATGCCGCGCTTGGTGGCCACGAGCAGCGCGACCGCAGTCGCGTGGGCGGTGGCCATCACCGACGACACGTTGACGTCGGCGAAGACCCGTTCGACGGCCACCACCTCGGGGGCGTACCGCTCGAGCCAGGAGTCCAGCTGGGACTCGAGATAGACCAGGCGCTGGCCGGGGTCGGCATCGGAGGGCGTGCGCACGACGCCGACGGCGACCATGGCTGCCCGACCGGGACGCCCGTCGACGACGCCGAGCCCGCAGCGGGTCAGCCCTGGGTCCACCCCGAGGACACGCACGTCAGGGACGTCCCTTCGTCGGTCGGCACGCGGCATACCGCGTCTGGCCCGATGCGCGGCGCCCGGACCGCCGGCAGCGGGCTGCGAACACCTGTTCGGATAGCCACGCTACACAGTCGGGAGGCGGACGGCGGTGACCAACACGCCCGCCGCCCCCGGGTCCGGACGGCGGCCTCACTCCTCGTCGAGCTCGGCGAGGACCTCGTCCGGGATGTCGCCGTTGGCGAACACGTCCTGCACGTCGTCGGAGTCCTCGAGGGCCTCGATGACGCGGATCATCTTCTTGGCTCCGTCGAGATCGAGAGGGACCTGCATCGACGGGACCCAGGACGCCTCCGCAGAGTCGTAGTCGAACCCGGCGTCCTGCAACGCCGTGCGCACGACGACGACGTCGCCCGCCTCCGACACGATCTCGAAGGACTCGCCGTTGTCGTTGACCTCCTCGGCACCGGCATCGAGGACGACCTCGAGGATGGCGTCCTCGGTGGCCTGGCCGCTCGCCTGCTCCTTCGGCACGATGACGACGCCCTTGCGGTTGAACAGGTAGGAGACCGACCCGGGCTCCGCCAGCGATCCGCCGTTGCGGGTGAGAGCGGTCCGCACCTCGGCCGCGGCCCGGTTCCGGTTGTCGGTCAGGCACTCGATGAGGATGGCGACCCCGCCGGGGGCGTAGCCCTCGTAGGTGATCGTCTCCCAGTTGGCGCCGCCGCTCTCGGCGCCGGACCCGCGCTTGACCGCCCGGTCGATGTTGTCGTTGGGGACCGACGACTTCTTCGCCTTGTAGATGGCGTCCCACAGGGTGGGGTTGCCGTCGGGGTCCCCGCCGCCGGTGCGGGCCGCCACCTCGATGTTCTTGATGAGCTTGGCGAAGAGCTTGCCTCGCTTGGCGTCGATCGCGGCCTTCTTGTGCTTCGTCGTCGCCCATTTGGAGTGGCCGCTCATACCTTGTCCTTCACGAAGTCCTGCACGGTCCTGACGAACAGCTGGTGCACCCGGTGGTCACCGGTCACTTCCGGGTGGAAGGAGGTCCCCAGCAGCGCGCCCTGCGCAACGGCGACGATCCTACCGGCGGCCGGCCCCTCCTCGACCTGCGCCAGCACCTCAACGGCGGGCCCGACTTCCTCGACCCAAGGGGCCCGGATGAACACCGCCCGCAGCCGGCCGTGGAGGCCCCGGAAGGCGATGTCCTCCTCGAAGGAGTCCACCTGGCGACCGAAGGCGTTGCGCCGCACGGTGATGTCGAGACCGCCGAGGGTCTCCTGGTCGGGTCGGGCGTCGGCGATCCGGTCGGCGAGCATGATGAGCCCCGCGCACGAGCCGTAGACCGGCATACCGGCCATGATCCGGTCGCGCAGCGGCTGCTGCAGGCCGAAGGCGCGGACCAGCTTGTCCATCGTCGTCGACTCGCCGCCCGGGACGACGAGACCGTCGACGGTGTCGAGCTCGGCGGCACGCCGCACGGTCCGCGCCCGTGCCCCGCTCGCCTCGAGGACGCGCAGGTGCTCGCGGACGTCGCCCTGGAGCGCGAGCACGCCGATGGTGGGTTTGTCGCTCACGGGCGGAAGGTTACGGGGCCGGGGCGGCCGGACCCCAATCCGGGGTGGTGCCCGCCCGGGGTGGCCGCCGGGGCGGGCCCGGTCCGCACGTCCGGCGGACCGACCGCGCCCGTTGGCCCTACCAGCCCCGTTCGGCCAGCCGGTGCGGCGCGGGGATCTCGTCGACGTTGATGCCGACCATGGCCTCGCCCAGCCCGCGGGACACCTCGGCGATGACGGCGGCGTCGTCGAAGAACGTCGTCGCCTTGACGATCGCCGCGGCGCGCTGGGCCGGGTTGCCCGACTTGAAGATGCCGGAGCCCACGAAGACGCCCTCCGCCCCGAGCTGCATCATCATCGCGGCGTCGGAGGGCGTGGCGATGCCACCGGCGGTGAAGAGGACGACGGGGAGCTTGCCCTGCTCGGCGACCTCCTTGACGAGGTCGTACGGGGCCTGCATGTCCTTGGCGGCGAGGTACAGCTCGTCCTTGGCGAGCGAGCGGAGCCGGTTGATCTCGCCGCGGATCTGGCGCATGTGGGTCGTCGCGTTCGAGACGTCGCCGGTCCCTGCCTCGCCCTTGGAGCGGATCATCGCCGCGCCCTCGCTGATCCGGCGCAAGGCCTCGCCGAGGTTGGTGGCTCCACAGACGAAGGGCACGGTGAACGCCCACTTGTCGATGTGGTGGCTGTAGTCCGCGGGGGTGAGCACCTCGGACTCGTCGACGTAGTCGACGCCGAGGCTCTGCAGGACCTGGGCCTCGACGAAATGACCGATCCGGGCCTTGGCCATGACCGGGATCGACACGGCCCCGATGATGCTCTCGATCATGTCCGGATCGGACATCCGGGAGACCCCGCCCTGGGCGCGGATGTCGGCGGGGACCCGCTCCAGGGCCATGACGGCGACCGCGCCGGAGTCCTCGGCGATCTTCGCCTGCTCGGCGGTGACGACGTCCATGATGACGCCGCCCTTGAGCATCTCGGCCATCCCCCGCTTCACCCGGCTGGTGCCGGTCGTCGGGGTGCTCTGCACGGAGGCGTCGGTCATTGCGGTCCTTCGGTCGGCTGTGCCGCGCGCTGCGGCGCGGTTGCGGGTGCCACGGCTCACTGGGGTCGCGCGGAAGCGGTACCGGCGCGCGGCATACCCAGTGTAGGTCCGCTCGGACGGTGCCTGGTCAGGGTCTCATCGAGACCGGGAGCTCGTCGTGGAACTCGACCGGCTCGGGCAGGTCGGCGTGCCCGGCCAGCCGGAACGTGCGCACCACCGCCTTGGTCCGTACCCGGCGGACCTCCCGCACGGCGTCGTTGTGGAACCGCCGGGCCATCTGGACCCGCAGCGCGGAGGACTCGACCCGGCGCAGGACGTCGGCGCCGAGGTCCCGGTCCTCGTGCAGCAGGGCGACGACCTCGTCGCCGAGCGCCAGGTTGAGCGCCTCGGTGAGGTCGGACTCGACGCTCTCACGCCCCGCGAAGTGCTGGCCCTCGAGCAGGTCGTCACCGATGTGCTCCGTCTGCCGCTCGAGCGACTCGCTCGCGGCGTCGGCGAGCAGCAGGGAGCTCGCCGGGTCGAGCAGGCCGCTGTTGGCGAGCTCGAGCGTGGCCTCCGCGCGCCGGACCAGCTGGGCGTCCAGGGCCGAGAGCGCACCCTCGACCTTCGCGTGCAGCCGGTCGAGCCGGGACGCCGAGTACGACAGGTACCACGCGACGGCGATGAGTACCGCGAAGACGATGGCCAGCACCTCGGCCAGGTCGAGCGAGGAGTCGCTCATGTCCCACTCCCTCGTGGTCCGCCGCGGAGGAACCGACCCCACAGCGTGGGCTGGCGGGACGGCTCGAAGGGAGCCGCGTCCGCGCTCTCGATGACCGTCTCGTAGACCGCCATGATCCGGTCGGCCACCCCGGACCAGTCGAATGCCAGGGCGCGCCGGTGGCCGGCCGTCCGGAGGGCGCCGCGACGCTCGCCGTCGCCGAGCAGGTCGAGCACGCGCTCGGCGAGGACCGGGGAGTCGCCGGTCGGGAACACCGCTCCGGCCGTCCCGCCGTCGAGCACGTTGACGAACGCGACGAGGTCGCTGGCCAGCACCGGCGCGCCGGCCGCCATGGCCTCGATCAGGACGATCCCGAAGCTCTCGCCCCCGGTGTTCGGCGCCACGTAGAGGTCGACCGACGAGAGCAGGGCGGCCTTGTCGCCGTCGCTCACCCCGCCGAGGAACTCGGTGGCGGCCGCGACGCCCGCCGGCAGCTTGGCCGCGACCTCGCGCCGGTCTCCCGGCCCGGCGACCAGCAGGCGGGCGCCGGGCGCCCGCTGCAGCACCGTCGGCATCGCGCCCAGCAGGACTGACAGGCCCTTGCGCGGCTCGTCGATCCGGCCGAGGAACGCGATCGTCGGGCGCTCGGGGGTGCCGGTCCAGCGGGGGTCGGGGGCCGCATCGCGGAACACCGCCACGTCGACCCCGTTGGGGATGATGTAGGCGTCCCCTCCGAGGTGGGTGCGCACCGTGCGGCGGGCCTCCTCGGAGACCGCGATGCGGGCGCGGATCTTCTCCAGGGACGAGCGCAGCAGCGGGTTGGCCGCGTGCATCGCCCGGGAGCGCAGGTTGGAGGTGTGGAAGGTGGCGACGACCGGCGCGGTGGCCGACCACAGCGCGAGCATCGAGACGCTCGGCGTCACCGGCTCGTGGAGATGGACGACCTCGAAGCCCCCCTCCTCCAGCCAGCGGTTGACCCGGGCCGAGGTCACCGGTCCGAAGCTGAGCCGGGCCACCGAGCCGTTGTACCGCACCGGAACCGCCCGGCCGACGGAGACCAGGTACGGCGGCAGGGTGGTGTCGTCGTCGGCGGGGGCCAGGACCGAGACCTGGTGCCCGAGGCCGATGAAGTGCTCGGCGAGGTCCCGGACGTGGAACTGAACGCCGCCGGGGACATCGAACGAGTACGGGCAGACGATCCCGATCCTCACTCGGCCACCTCCACGGCGGGCAGCCGGTCGACGTCCAGGTCGGCGACGAAGACCCGCTGGAGCATGTGCCAGTCCTCGGGACGCTCGCGGATCGCCTCGCCGAGGACGTCGGCGCAGGCCTGGGTCATCGCCGCGACCTTCTCGCGGGCGGTGCCCTGGCCGGGCACCGGGACCGGGTCGTGGAAGGTGATGAGGATCCCCCAGCCGCCACCCTCTCGGCGCTCGTGGCGGATCGTCACCGGGAACAGCGGACGACGCGCGGACAGCGCCAGAGCCGCCGGACCGACCGCCATCCGGGCAGGATGCCCGCACAGGCTGACCTCGACCCCGGTGGCGGTGAGGTCCCGGTCCGCCAGGAGCGGGATGATCACCGGCGTGCGGGCGTGCTCGCGGAGCGCGGCGAACACGTTGCCGGCGCCGGTGAGCGGGTAGATCGTCATCCCGAGGGCGGTCCGGAAGTCGAGGAACTCGGTGAAGACCGCCTCGGGCTCGAGGCGCTCCGCCACGGTGACCACGGGGCCGAGATGCTGTGACCCCCAGGCACCGGCGAGGTCCCAGTTGCCCAGATGGCCGAGGAAGCACACGGCCGACCCGCCCTCGTCCAGCGCCGCACGGACCGGCTCGTCGCCGAGCACCCGCACCCGCACCGTGAGCTCGTCCCGCCCCAGCACCGGCAGCCGGAACGCCTCGCAGTAGTAGCGCAGGTATGCGCGCATCCCCGCCCGGACCAGCGCGTCGAGCGCGGCGTCGTCGAGCTCCGGGCGGACCATCGCGTAGTTGGACCGCAGCCGGGCAGCACCGCCCCGGGCCACGGCCAGGTCGGCGATCCGGTCGAACAGGGCGTATGCCGTGCCCTCGGGGAGCCGTCGGACCACGGACCAGCCGATACGGTAGCCGCCGACGGTGAGGGCGTCGGCGACCGAGGCTCGAAGGCCGGTCACGCGACCTCGAGCGCCTGCCGGCGGACCTCGAGCATCCGTTGCACGACGGTGACCAGGCTGGCGACGGCCAGGAGGGCGAGCACGACGGTGAGGAGGACCTCGGGCAGCCCGAGCCCGACCAGCCCGGTCGCGAGGAGCACGGCGACGAGGCGGTCGGCGCGCTCGGCGATCCCGACGTTGGCGGTCATGCCGAGCCCCTCGGCGCGGGCCTTCGCGTAGGAGACGACACTGCCGAGGATGAGGCAGGCCAACGCCAGGGCGGCCAAGACGTTGTCGTCGCCCTGGCCGGCATACCAGAGCACGAGGCCACCGAAGATCGCCGCGTCGCCCACGCGGTCCATCGTCGAGTCGAGGTAGGCCCCCCAGCGGGAGGACCGGGCGAGCATCCGCGCCATGACGCCGTCCACCGTGTCGGAGAAGACGAAGGCCGTGATGACCAGGGTGCCGACGAGGAACTGGTGCCGTGGGTAGAAGACGAGCGCCCCCGAGGCCACCCCGAGAGTGCCGACGATGGTCACCACGTCGGGGCTGACACCCAGGCGCACCAGGGCGGCGGCCACCGGCGTGAACACCCGCGTGAAGAAGGCGCGCGCGTATCTGTTGAGCATGGTCCGGCCAGCCTAGTGGGCCTGCCGAGTGCCGTGGCTCACTCCCGGACGGACGCGCCGTGGACCGTGTTGTGCCGGAGCCCCGGTTGGGGGAAAGGTAAGGGCATGACCGGCTCAACCACCCCCACCCAGGCCCCAGTCGTGACCTCCGTCGAGGCGATCCGCAACATCGTCCTCGTCGGCCCGACCGGCGCCGGCAAGTCCCGCCTGTTCGACCACATCGTCACGACCCTCACCGGGGCGGGCAGGCCGCCCAAGGAGGGTGAGCGGAGCCCGGGGCTGCGAGCCGCGACGTTGCAGGGCGACGGGGTGGTGATCACCCTGCTGGATGCGCCCGGCAACCCTGACTTCGTGGGTGAGGTCAGGGCGGGACTGAGGGCCGCCGACGCGGCCCTCTTCGTCGTCTCGGCCGCGGACGGCGCCGACGCCCAGACCCGCGCGCTGTGGCACGAGTGCTCGATCGTCGGTATGCCGCGCGCCGTGGTCATCACCCAGCTCGACGCCCGGGACGCCGACTTCGCCGCGACCCTCGAGGACTGCCAGGCGCACTTCGGAGCCGGGGTGCAGCCGCTGGGGATCCCCATCCCGGGTGCCGAGGGGGCGGTCACCTCCATCGCCGACCTGCTGCTCGGCGAGATCCATGACTACGAGGGCGGCAGGCGGTCGGTCCGCCCGGCGGCCGGCGAGCACGCCGACATCTTCGACGCCTACCGTGACGGCCTCATCGAGGGCATCATCGAGGAGTCCGAGGACTCCTCCCTCATGGACCGCTACCTCGAGGGGGAGCAGCTCGACTTCTCCACCCTCGAGGCCGACCTGCTCACGGCGGTGGCGCACGGCTCGTTCTACCCGGCGGTCCCGGTCTCCGCCGAGACCGGCGCCGGGGTCACCGTCCTGCTGCATCTGGTGGGCGCGGCCTTCCCGCACCCCGGCATGCGGCCGCTTCCCGGCGTCACCCCGGTCGACGGCGGCGCACCGGTGGCGATCGAGGCCGACCCCGAGGGTCCGCTCGTCGCCGAGGTCGTCCACACGCGCAGCGACGCCTATGTCGGTCACCTCTCCCTGGTGCGGGTCTTCTCCGGGACCCTGCGCGCCGACCGGGCCGTCCACGTCTCGGGCCACCTCGAGCGCCTCGGGGTGCCGACCGGTGAAGGGCACCAGGCCCATGACGAGGACGTGCGTCCCGGGGCCATCGCGGCGCCGTTCGACGACGACCTGCTGACGAAGACCGAGGCGCGGGCCGGAGAGGTCGTCGTCGTCACCAAGCTGTCGACCGCCCAGACCTCCGACTCGATCTCCGCCCCCGAGCGCCCGCTCCTCGTCACGCCGTGGGCGCTGCCCGAGGCGCTGCTCCCGGCGGCGGTAGCCGCCAAGACCCGGGCCGACGAGGACAAGATGCCCGGGGCGTTCCGCGAGCTCGCGGCGGAGGACCCGTCGCTGCGAATCGAGCATGACGCGCTGACCTCACAGGTGGTGCTGTGGACCACCGGACCCGCACACCTCGACCTGCTCCTGACCCGGCTCAAGCAGCGGTTCAACGTCGACGTCGAGCAGGTCCCGGTCAAGGTCGCCATGAAGGAGACCCCGGTCGCTCACGCCGAGGCCCAGGGCAGGCACGTCAAGCAGTCGGGCGGTCACGGCCAGTACGCCGTCGTGCACATGACGATGGAGCCCCTCCCCCGGGGCTCGGGCGTCGAGTTCACCGAGACGGTCGTCGGTGGGGCCGTGCCGCGCCAGTTCATCGCCAGCGTCGAGAAGGGCGTCCACATGCAGCTCGAGAAGGGGCTGCTCGCCGGCTGGCCGGTCGTCGACGTCAAGGTGACGCTCACCGACGGGAAGGCTCACTCGGTCGACAGCAGCGACATGGCCTTCCAGACCGCGGCCGGGCTGGCCCTGCGCGAGATGGCGTCGCAGAGGTCGATCGCCCTGCTGGAGCCGATCGACACCGTGCACGTCACGGTCGACGACGAGTACCTCGGGGCGGTGATGACCGATATCGGCACCCGGCGCGGGCAGATCCTCGGGTCCGAGCCCGCCGAGGGCGAGGAGGGCCGCAGCGTGCTCGTCGCGGCCGTCCCCGAGCTCGAGCTGCTCGACTACGCCATCACCCTGCGGTCCCTGGCCCACGGCACGGGAACCTTCCGGCGCGAGCTGCGCGGGCATGAGCAGCTCCCTGAGCGGCTGCTCGCCGAGCACCTCGACGACCGGAAGTAGGTCCGGCTACCGCGGCCAGGCGTCGACGAGCTGGGCCCGGACATCCTCGAGCAACATCGGCAGCGCCTTGGTGTGAGCGATGATCGGCAGGAAGTTGCTGTCCCCGCCCCACCGCGGGACCACGTGCTGGTGCAGGTGAGCGGCGATTCCGGCGCCGGCGACGCCACCCTGGTTCATGCCGATGTTGAAGCCCATGGGAGCCGAGGCCGCGGTGAGGGCGGCGACCGCCTGCTTGGTGAGGACGCCGAACTCGGTGGTCTCGTCGTCGGTGAGGTCGACGTAGGACGACACGTGCCGGTACGGGCACACGAGCACGTGACCCGGGTTGTAGGGGAACAGGTTCATGACGACGTAGCAGAGCTCGCCGCGGTGCACGAGGAGCCCTGTGGCGTCGTCCTCGTGGGTCGGAGCCGTGCAGAACGGGCACCCGCCGCCGGCATCCTCCGAGGGCCGCGCCCCCTGGATGTAGACCATCCGGTGCGGAGTCCACAGCCGCTCGAAGCCGTCCGCCTCCCCTGCGAAGACGGCCGGGTCATCGGGGGTGGGCAACGCGCGCGGGTCGTCGCTGGCGTGCTGGTCCGGCATACCCGCCAGCCTAGGGGCACCGCCCGCCCGCCGGCCCACGGGCGGCAGGCGCCCGGCTCTCCGAGTCGCGTGCGAAACTGAGGCGGTGCCGTCTGCGAGCCGCGACCTGTTACGAGCCAAGGACCTCGCCGACGCGCGCTACGCCGAGCCGCTCACGGTGGCCGACCTGGCCGCGGCAGCGCACCTGTCGCCGGCCCACTTCAGCCGGCAGTTCCGCCGGGCCTTCGGCGAGTCCCCCCACCAGTACCTGCTCTCCCGGCGTCTCGAGCGCGCCGCCGCGCTGTTGCGGGGCACCGACTGGTCGGTCCTGCGGATCTGCCTCGAGGTCGGGCTGAGCAGCCTCGGGTCGTTCACGTCCAGCTTCCAGCGCAGCTACGCGATGACGCCGGTGGCCTACCGGGCGGCCTATCCCCCGGCCGCGGAGCTCGCGCGGGTCCCGGCCTGCATCGTGCGGGCGTACGCGCGCAAGGTGCGCACGTTTGGAGAAGACGCGGCCGCCTCCTAGGAGGTGGACTTGGCCCCACACGGTCGCGACGACGAAGGAGACCCCGAATGATCCGCATCGGCTCGGCACAGCTCTGGGTGGACGACCAGGACGAGGCACTCGCCTTCTACACCGACAAGGTCGGTCTCGAGGTTCGGCAGGACATCACCGTCCCAGAGATGGGCAACTTCCGGTGGCTCAGCGTCGGGCCCCCCGGACAGGACGACGTGGCCATCGTGCTGATGGCCATCCCCGGACCCCCCGCGTTCGACGAGGCGACCGTGGCCGCCATCCGGGAGGTGATGAGCCGCGGCGTCGCCGGAGGGATCTTCCTCGAGACCGACGACTGCCAGAAGGCCTATGAGGAGATGTCGGCGCGCGGCGTCGAGTTCGTCGAGTCCCCGCAGAAGCAGCTGTACGGGATCGACGCCGGGTTCCGGGACCCCTTCGGGAACCACCTGCGGCTGACCGAGCTCTTCCAGGACTTCGGGCGCTGACCCAGCCACCTCGGGCGCCGGTGGGGCCGGTACCCCGGCGCGATGGGGGCACGGGCCGGCTGCATAGGGGAGCCGGCGGTACGCGGGCCGGGGCCGGCGGCATACGGGTGGCGGCCCACGGGTACCCAAAAGGGGCTCTTCTGACGCTTCCGTGGGTGGCTGACCGCGTCTGAGCGAGCACACGCCGTTCTCGCTCTAGGTTTCTGGCTTGTCGAGAGTCAGGAACTGAGGAGCGGAGAACGGCGTGCGGAACGCCAGCCTATGGCGCGCCTTGTTGGGCGTCGAGAACGTGGTGGTCGAGGAGGTGGAGATCGACGAGGCGGTGGGCGTGGTCCTCGCCCACGTCCGTCCCCGGCGGCCGGGGCGAGGACGCTGCGGGGTGTGCGGGTCGCGTGCCCCGTGGTACGACCGGGGGGAGGGACGGCGACGCTGGCGGGGCCTGGACCTGGGCACCATGCAGGTGTTCCTCGAGGCCGACGCCCCGCGGGTGAGTTGCCCGAGGCATGGGCCGACGGTGCGTCAGGTGCCGTGGGCTCGGCACGGCGCCGGGCACACCCGCGCGTTCGATGCGCAGGTGGCGTGGCTGGCCACCCAGTGCTCGAAGAGTGCTGTGGTCGAGCTGATGAGGGTCGCGTGGCGCACCGTGGGCTCGATCATCTCCCGGGTCTGGGCCGACATCGAGGCGGTGCACGACCGGTTCGCTGGACTGCGGCGGATCGGGATCGATGAGATCTCCTACAAGCGCGGCCACAAGTTCCTCACCGTGGTGGTCGACCACGACACCGGTCGGCTGGTGTGGGCCGCGCCGGGTCGGGACCGGGCCACTCTCGCGGCGTTCTTCGACGCTCTGGGTCCCGAACGCTGCGCGGCTATCACCCACGTGTCTGCCGATGGTGCGGACTGGATCCAGCACGTGGTCGACCAGCGCTGTCCGAACGCGGTGCGCTGCGCGGACCCGTTCCACATCGTGCGCTGGGCCACCGATGCTCTCGATGCGGTCCGCCGCGACGCCTGGAACACCGCACGCCGGACGCCGGGCGGCACTACCGGCCGAGGCCGGTCCCATGGACGGCCCCAACGCGTCGCCACCGGCCGCGCCAAGAGCCTCAAACGTGCCCGCTGGGCGCTGTGGAAGAACCCCGAGAACCTCACCTCACGGCAGGCCGCGAAACTGGACTGGATCGCCAAGAACGACCCTCGGCTGCACCGGGCCTACCTACTCAAGGAGGGGCTACGGCTAATCTTCCAGCTCCCGGCCAGCGAAGCCGCCGCAGCACTCGAGACCTGGATCGGGTGGGCCCGTCGCTGCCGCATCCCCGCCTTCATCGAACTCCAACGCCGCATCGTCAAACACCGCGACTCCATTCTCGCCGCGATCGAACACGGCCTATCCAACGGCCGCATCGAGTCGGTCAACACCAAGATCCGACTCATCACCCGCATCGCGTTCGGGTTCCGCTCACCCGACGCCCTCATCGCCCTCGCGATGCTCAACCTGGGCGGCCACCGACCCATCCTCCCCGACCGGAAATGACCCACGGATCAGTCAGTAGAGCCCCAAAAGGTGAGGCCGCGCCGAGTATGAGTCGGCGCGGCCTCTGGTGACCCGGCATGATGCTCCGCGTCTCACGAGAGCTTCTCACTCGCCCCCGGCCTCATCACCGACCGGCTCCGCTCGGGTTGCCCCGTGCGGTGAGCGAGTGTCCTTCTCTCGATCCCTCGACCACCGAGGTGGCCGAGTGGGTAATTTCTATCGCCAATGACGCTGCGCCGCAACACATCCGGCCGACATTCTCAGGCGATTTCCTGGCCCCGGCGTGTCGTCGGCGTGTCGCGGTGCCGCTGGGACCAGAGCGCCGTGGGAGGACAGCGGGGCCGGTCAGACCTGACGCTTGGTCTCGATCGCCTCGACGATCTCGGCGATGGCCTCGGCGACCGGGACGCCGTTCCTCTGCGACCCGTCGCGGAACCGGAACGAGACGGCTCCGGCGGTGCGGTCCTCCTCGCCCGCGATGAGCGTGAAGGGCACCTTGGCCTTGCTCGCGTTGCGGATCTTCTTGGGGAAGCGGTCGTCGGACTCGTCGAGCTCGACACGGACGCCATGGGCCGCCAGCTGGTCGAGGATGTCCCGAAGGTAAGGCACGTACTCCTCGGCGACCGGCACGCCGAGCACCTGTACCGGCGACAGCCAGGGCGGGAACGCGCCGGCATAGTGCTCGGTCAACACGCCGATGAACCGCTCGATCGAGCCGAACTTCGCCGAGTGGATCATCACCGGCTGCCGGCGCGAACCGTCGGCGGCCTGGTACTCCAGGCCGAACCCGGCCGGCTGGTTGAAGTCGTACTGGATCGTCGAGAGCTGCCACGTCCGGCCGATCGCGTCCTTGGCCTGCACCGACACCTTCGGTCCGTAGAAGGCCGCCCCACCGGGATCGGGCACGAGCTCGAGGCCGGTCTCGAGGCACGCCTCCTCGAGGACCTTCGTGGCGATCTCCCACTGCTCCTCGGAGCCGATGAACTTGTCCTTCTTGTCGCCCTCGGCCGCCCGGGTCGACAGCTCGAGGTAGAAGTCCTCGAGGCCGAAGTCCTTGAGCAGCCCGAGCACGAAGCTCAGCAGGTGCTTGATCTCGTCGGGCGCCTGCTCGGGAGTGACGTAGGAGTGCGAGTCGTCCTGGGTCATCCCCCGGACCCGGGTCAGGCCGTGCACCACGCCGGACTTCTCGAACCGGTAGACCGACCCGAACTCGAACAGCCGCATCGGCAGCTCGCGGTAGCTGCGGCCCCGCGAGCGGTAGATGAGGTTGTGCATCGGGCAGTTCATGGCCTTGAGGTAGTAGTCCGAGCCCTCCATCTGCATGGGCGGGAACATCGTGTCCGCGTAGTAGGGCAGATGCCCGGAGGTGTGGAAGAGCCCCTCCTTGCTGATGTGCGGGGTGCCGACGTAGAGGAAGCCCTCCTCGATGTGCCGGCGCCGGACGTAGTCCTCCATCTCCCGCTTGAGCACCCCGCCCTTGGGGTGGAAGACCGCCAGGCCCGAGCCCAGCTCGTCGGGGAAGGAGAACAGGTCGAGCTCGACGCCGAGCTTGCGGTGGTCGCGGCGCTCGGCCTCGGCCAGCCGGTCGAGGTAGGCCCTCAGCTCGTCCTTGGTTGGCCAGGCGGTGCCATAGATGCGTTGCAGCTGGGGGTTCTTCTCCGAGCCGCGCCAGTATGCCGCGGCGCTGCGCATGAGCTTGAAGGCGTTCCCCAGGACCTTGGTCGAGGGCACGTGCGGCCCACGACACAGGTCACCCCAGGCGCGCGACCCGTCGCGGCGCAGGTTGTCGTAGATGGTCAGCTGGGCACCGCCCACCTCGACCGAGGCGCCCTCGGCCGCGTCCTCCGCGGCGCCGGCGCCACCCTTGATCCCGATGAGCTCGCACTTGTACGGCTCGTCGGCGAGCTCGGTCAGGGCCTCGGCGTCGGAGACCTCGCGGCGATGGAAGGTCTGGCCCTCGTTGACGATCCGCTGCATGACCCGCTCGAGGGCCTTGAGGTCCTCGGGGGTGAACGGGGTCTCGACGTCGAAGTCGTAGTAGAACCCGTCGCGGATGGGCGGCCCGATGCCCAGCCGGGCCGCGGGGTTGATCTCCTGGACGGCCTGGGCGAGGACGTGGGCAGCGCTGTGCCGCAGGACGTACAGCCCATCCTCGTCGGCCACCGTGACCGGCTCCACGGTGTCGCCGTCGGCGAGGACGTGCGCGAGGTCGCGGAGCTCGCCGTTGACCCGGGCCACGAGGACGGCCTTGTCGCCGCCGAGCAGGTCCGCGGCGGTCGTCTGCTCCGGCACCGATCGCTCGCTTCCGGAGACGTTCACGGTGATCTGGGCAGACATCGATGGAGCTCCTGTGCGGTGCGAGGGGTGCGGGTCCGGGCGGGTGTCGGCCGCGCGCCCAGGGTATCGAGCGGTGCCCGGAGGCCGCGAACCCGTTCCACGGCCAGGGGGCGGCGCAGCACAGCCCCGCCGTGACCGGCGACCCGTCGACGCCGCGGACGGTGGCCGCGCTCAGGCGCCCAGCAGGCCCTGCCCGCAGACCGGTAGGACGTTCCCGCTGACCCCGGCGTTGGCATCCGAGGCGATGTAGGCGATCGTCTCCGCGACGTCTGCGCCATGTGCTCGCCCATGGACAGCCCGGTCCGCGGCTCGGCGTTCGACGGGACCGAGACGCCGAAGGCTCGGGGACGCAGTCCCGCGAGGGCACGGGCCTTCTGCACCGGCGGCGGCCCCGGGCGGCCCGCAGCAGGGTCCGCCGCATCGGCTCGGTGACCGTGATCGGGGCATCCGACGCCGAGTCGGCACCACCGGCGACGCCGGACCCCACCTGGCCGAGGGCGACCTTGTTGGCGACGAGAGCGGCCGCTTCGAGCCCGGTGCCGCACGCCTGCTGGACGTCGTACGCGGGGGTGTCCGGCGCCAGGGAGGACCCGAGCACCGCCTCGCGGGTGAGGTTGATGTCGCGGCTGTGCTTGACGACGGCGCCGGCGGTAACCTCGCCGATGGTCTCGCCCGCCAGCCCGTAGCGGGCGACGAGCCCCTCGAGGGCGGCGGTCAGCATGTCCTGCTCGGACGCCTCGGCGTACGGGCCGAACTGCCGGGCGAACGGAATCCGGTTGCCACCGAGGACGGCGGCGCGACGGGGGTTGCTCGGGGCCACGGCTGCTCCTGTGGGACGGACGGCGGGGTGCCGGTCCCTGGACCGTGGCCGGACGTCGGTACGCCCCCGGCCAGGTCACCCGGCCGGCGACGGGTGGGCGCCTGCGGACCGAGTCCGGCTCAGGCAGCCCACCAGGGCCGCAGCTGCAGGCCGGAGCGCCCGTCGGCATGAGGCTTGACGGCCAGCACCTGGTGCAGCTGGATGTCGTTGCGCTCGAAGCCGCGCCGCGACCCAGCCATGTAGAGCCCCCATACCCGGGCCGTTCCCTCGCCCACCTCGGCGACCGCTGCGTCCCAGTGCTCCTCCAGGTTGACGCACCATTCGCCGAGGGTGAGCGCGTAGTGCTCGCGCAGGTTCTCCTCGTGCATCACCTCGAGTCCCACGTCCTGGATCTCGGTGATGATCCTGCCCGAGCCGGTCAGCTCGCCGTCGGGGAAGACGTACCGGTCGATGAAGGCGCCCGTGCTGAGGGGCCGGTTGTCGGGCCGGGTGATGCAGTGGTTCAGCATGAGGCCGCCGTCACGGAGCTTGTCACGCATCCAGGAGAAGTAGGCCGGGTAGTTGGCGATCCCGATGTGCTCGGTCAGCCCGATCGAGGAGATCGCGTCGAAGCCGTCCTCGACGACATCCCGGTAGTCGGCGTGCCGCACCTCGGCGAGGTCCTGCAGCCCGTCGGCCCGGATGGCCTTCTGGGCCCACGCGGCCTGCTCCTTGGACAAGGTGACGCCCAGCGACCGGACCCCGCGCCGCGCGGCATACCGGACCATCGCGCCCCAGCCGCAGCCGATGTCGAGCAGGCGGTAGCCGGAGGAGAGGGCGAGCTTGTCGAAGACGAGGCGGTACTTGTTGACCTGGGCCTCCTCGAGCGTCGCCGAGGCCTGCGGGTAGCAGGCGCAGGTGTACGTCATCGACGGTCCGAGCACGAGCTCGTAGAAGGCGTTCGAGACGTCGTAGTGGTGGTGGATGGCCTCGGCGTCGCGGCCCTTGGAGTGGCGCAGGCCCTCGGCGACCCGGCGCCAGCGGGGGATCGTCTCCTGAGGCGGCGGGGGCGGCGGGGTGAGGCCCTTGAGCCCGAGGGTGCGGGCGATGTCGACGGCCTTGCGGGCGGTGGGCCGGCGGAAGCTGAGGCCCTCCATCGCGATGAGGGCGTCGTAGGGGTTACCGGGGTGGACGCCGTCGACCTCGAGGTCCCCCGAGACGTAGGCCCGGGCGAGCCCGAGGTCCCCCGGGGCGGTGGCCAGGAAGGCCGCACCGCGCGGGGTCCGCAGGCGGACGGTGAGCGGCGCCTCGACAGAGCCGGTCACCGACCCGTCGTAGGCCACGAAACGGACCGGCAGAGGCGCCTGGGTGACCGCCTCGACGATCTGCGCGATCGTCATCGGGGTCGACGCCCGACCGGAGGGGAGCGATGTCGAGCCCCGTTCCCCGGCGCTTGTGGCCTGTTCCTCGAGGGTTGTCATGCGCGCTTCACCGCCTTGGCGTAGAGGTCGAGTAACCGGTTGTCGGGGTCGTAGCGCCCCTTGAGCGTGGAGTAGGCCGCGCCCCCGTAGAGATCGGCGAACTCGTCGGGATCGTAGTAGGAGTCCGAGTACAGGGACTTGTGCCCCCCGAGGGCGGTCACCTGCCTCTCGATGAGGCGGTTCGTGGCCCCCTCGGGCGTACCCGGGGAGATGGGCACGGTCGACCAGAACCCCACGTTGACGTAGGTCTGTCCGCTGCGCAAGGGGTAGAGGTCCCAGGGCCGGTCGGAGCCGGCGGCGGCCACGCCGGCCGACTCCTCGCGCAGCCGGAGCGGGCAGAGCCAGATCGGCTGGATGGGCACGGTGTCGAGGAACCAGCGGACGAACTCCGCAGTGCGCTCGAGCGGGATCTCGACGTCCTGGATCACCCGTTCGCGCGGCGGCCGGTCGTGGCGCGCCTCGATCCGGTCCCCCACGTGCCAGCGGGAGTCCAGGGCGATGAGCTTCCAGTACACGCTGCTGCGCCGCCACCGGCGCGGCCACAGTCGGCGCACCGACGGGTTCTGCGCACCGAACGCCCGGGAGCACCAGAACCAGTCGGTGTCCCAGCGCCACAGGTAGTCGTGGATGGTCAGCAGGTCGCGCTTGGGCTCGCGTCCGTCGTGCTGGATGGATCGGTAGTAGATGCCCTGCCCCGTGTAGTCGCTCGTCGGGCCCGGCTCGTCGGACCTGCGGCCGAGGCTGAGGTAGCACTCCTGCGCGGTGAAGACCACCCCGTCGAGGTAGTCCACGTCCTCCCCGGCGTACCGGCCGGCGGCGACCGTGTCACCGATGGCGTTGACCAGGGCCTCGATCCCGTGGAACCGGACGTGCCGGACGGTGACGGCGCGCCGGACCGGCTCGAGCTCGATCCGCAGTCGGGTGGCGTAGCCGAGCGTGCCGTACGAGTTGGGGAACCCCCGGAAGAGGTCCGCGTGCGGGCCGCCCGGGCGGGCCGTGACGATCTCCCCCGCCCCGGTGAGGATGTCCATCTCGAGCACCGACTCGTGGGGCAGCCCGTTGCGGAACGAGGCCGACTCGATGCCCAGCCCGGTCACCGCCCCACCGAGCGTGATCGTCTTGAGCTGCGGGACGACCAGCGGCGTCAAGCCGTGTGGCAGGGTGGCGGCGACGAGGTCCTCGTACGTGCACATCCCGGACACCTCTGCCGTGCGGCCCTCGCTGTCGACCGAGAGCACCCCGGTCAGCCCAGAGACGTCCAGCCCGGGCGCACTGCTGCGTTCCCGGGCGCGGAAGAGGTTGGATGTGCGCTTTCCCAGCCGGACGCGGTCACCAGCGGGTATGGCGCGGTAGCTCTCGACCAGGCGCCGCACGCCGTCCGTCTGCACCTGTCGCCCTCGCTTCGCTCTCGGGAGGTCCCTTCCCCTCATGGTGCCCTCAGACCCTATGACGGAATCCTCGCCGGCGCATGCGTGCCCCGATCCCGGAGCTCAGCCGTCGGGTGGCCCTGCCCCGTCCACGGCGTGCACCAGGTCGCCGACCCGGATCGTGCCCACCGCGCCGACCGCGGCATACACCCCCGGGCAGGACCCGGCCGTCCGCTCGACGGCCAGCAGCACGTCCCCGATCCGGACGACCGACCCGACCAGCGCCTCGACGTCGCTGGAGGGCACGTCGAGCACGAGGTTCGACCGCGTGGCAGGCGCGTCGTTGCCGACGAGCGAGACCGCCGCCTTCTTGCGCCGGTCCCCGGTCAGGCCGTCGGCCTCGACGCCGACCTCGTCGTGGTCCGTGGCCGGCTCACCCGGGACCGGGAATGTGCGCAGGGCGATGACGTGCGTCGGCCTCATAAGGCCCATCATGGCCGAGGATCCGGCCCGGCGGCAGGGCGTCGGCGACCGAGCGTCACCTGCCGCGACGGTGGCCCCGTCCCCGGCCCCTTGTCCCCGTGGCCCCTTGCCCCCCGGCCTCCGCCCCACCCATCCCCAACTTTCCCGCCCCATGGGGGAAACCCGAGGTCCGCAAGAGAACGCTTCCCATGTGAACCGCGCTCTTCTCTTGCGAAGTCGTACTGAGTGGCAAGAAGGCGCCTGACCTGCATCAGTGCATCGAATCTCACCCGATCCGCTCGACACCGCCCTTCACAGCGCTCCGGACACCGTCGAGACCACCGTGGACGCCGAGGCCTGGCTCGTCGACGAGCGTCGCCCCATCAGCATGGGTGGCCGGTCCTCGGTGCGTAGCCGCGGTCGGCGAGCCATGCGCGGGCTCGTCCACGGGTGCGGTCCTCGCTGAAGGCATACCAGCGATCCTGCAGCTCGGGCCAGCGGGCGATGACGTCCTTGAACCGCCGGAACGCCCCGCGGCCGGCGATCGCGATCTCCAGCCGGTCCGCCCGGTCCGGGTCCTCGACGGTGGCGATGAACACCTCCATGTCCCCGTATGCCGCCCGCGACCCCTCGCAGTCCACCCACAGCCACCGCTCCCCCTCCTCGGTGTCCCCGTCCTTCTCGTCGTCGAGGTCGTCCTCGAGGTCACCGGGGTCGTCGAGGATGCTCTGGGGCAGGACCTCCCCGGTGCGCAGGTCGACCCGGCCGCCGCCATAGACGGGGTCGCCCTCGAGGATGCCGGCCAGCTCCTCCAGGTCCACCGGGACCGAACGCAGCAGCGGCGCCGGTCCACTGCCCAGCCGTGAGGCCAGCGCCGCGGCGAGCTCGGCATCGCCCTCCCAGTCCCGCTCGCGCAACGACTCGAGACATCGGGACGCCAACGGCACGGCACCGTCCACTGCGGATGCCACCGCCGCGAGCAGACCGTCGCCAACGAGCTGCAGCCAGGGCTCGGGCCACTCCCCCGTACTCAGCAGGGCCACCAGCGCGACCCCGTCGCCGCGGGCGACCGCGCCCCGGACCTGCGTGCGCTGCTCCCGACCCGGCATACCGACATCCTCCCCGATCGCCCACCGTGTGGCTTGGCGGCGCCGATGACCAGGCCGGATGGCCCGCGGTCATCGTCCGGGCAATGAGGCGGCTGCCGAGCGGGCTCGGCCGGCCCCACGCCGTCCCCCCGGCGCGGCCTCGACCACCCCCGCCGGGCGACTGGTACGCCACCGCCCTGTTCTGGCGTCCCCGGGCAGGCCGCTTCGCAACCAGACAACCCTCCTGCCGGTCCTGACCCCGCTCGCCCCGGCCGCCACCCCGGTGGCCAGCCTTCCCGAACACCTCGCCACGGTCCTGGCCGCGCGCACCACATCCCCCAGGCCGTCATCGATGCCGAGTTCGACCGAGTACGCGAACCGCGCGTCGCGTCCCGCCAGCAGCACCGTCGGGTCAATGGCCGACTTCGCCCACCTCGCACGCTCACCGCGACGCCGCCGCACCCGACCTGCTCGACCTGTCCGGGCAGCTCGCCGCCGTGCCCTGCGGCCCCCTCCACCAGCGCCACGTCAGCCCCGGCCACGAGCTTGCCGCCCTCATCCGCTCGCGCGACCAGCCTTTACCGGCCCGGCCGTTGCCCGGCACCCGACTCCACGGCTCGCCAGGCGCGTGACCGGTCCTTCCGGTAGCCCAGAGGGGCGCACCTGTCGGCCCCGCGGTGAACCCTGGAGTTGCCGAGCCACCACTGGCAGTCTTGAGGGGCGTGCCCACCACCGAACGGATCCGAACGTTGGCGATGGCGCTGCCGGAGGTCGCCGAGAAGCAACACTTTCGGTTCACGGTGCCGCTGTGGCAGGTGAGCGGCAAGACCTTTCTGGGCATGGGCCGCGACGAGACCACGGCGATCTTCTGCATCACCGAGCAGTCCGCAGAAGCCGCCGCGACCGCAGCTCCGGAGGTCTCGGCGGTGGTGCGACGTATGGACGCGCGACGCAGCTTCCTCGGGCTGGAAGTGCAGCTGGCCGCGATGGACGCCGACCGGATCGAAGAGCTCGTGACCGAAGCCTGGGCCACCACAGCCCCCAAGCGGTGGTCACCGAGCATCTCGGCTGAGCCCACCGGTCCACGTGACGACGATGGACTGGCGATGCAGCAGTGCCCCGTAGCCTCGACGTCGCAGCAGCGTGCGCCATCGTGACGTGTGTTTGCTGCCTGGTCCATGGTCACCGGCCATGTCGTGAAGAGCGGAGGTCCCACACGTGTGGAGCTCGATGTCGGACCGTGAACGTTTCCGGCTGGTGGAGGTCGCCCTGGTCACGGCCCTCGGTGTGGGACTGGGCGTCCACGCATGGGATGGCCGAATGACGTCCACAGGCCACGCGCCCCCGGCCCAGCCACTGGCGGTGCGCTTCTCCCTTGCCGCCCGGACCGGGGCGCTGAGCGCGCCGGTCGACGGCAACCCGGTCGTGGCGCTGACCGTCGTGGTCTCCAACGACGGCTCCTCGCCGGTGACCGTCACCGGCGTCGACGTCTCCGGGCCCGGCGCCGGCCTGGTCACCAGCCCGCCAGGGGGACCTTCGCTGGACCTGCCGCAAACGGTCGACCCGGGGCGTGAGAGGACGATCCGGTTCGGGATGTCCTCGGACTGCTCGGTGTCGATCCGGCCGCCGCCAACGGTCACGTTCACCATCGCACCCCGGGGCTCGTCCCCACGCAAGCTCGTGGCCGACATCCCCGACCTCGACAGTGTGTGGGGCCTGACCCTCCTGCCAGGTGCGTGTGCGCCGGGCCGCGGCTGAACCGCGGCAGTGACAGTCAGTCAGGCACGCCTCTGGTACCCACTCGGCGGCCAGCGGCAGTGAGCGGGAGCGTCGTCGCATGGTCATCCACCTCAAGCAGCCGGGTCGACGCAGCCTCTGCCGCCATGGAGGGCGGCCGCCACCCCCGCGGCACACGGCTGCGAGCCGACTCTCCTGACGCCGGCACGCGAAGGCGGCCACGGCGCCGGCAGGGGGTGCCTGGCGTTCGCCCGAGCTGCGCATCTCGAGCTGCACATCTCGGCTGTTCATCTCGGTGGAGGGGATGCCGCGGGCGGGGCGACCAACCACGATGCGGCTCCGAGGCTGCCTCATTCGATACACGGTGAGCGATCGAGGCGTTGCTCGCGATGTTGTTCGGGTGGCGCGCCTGGCGCACGGTCCGGTTCAGGCAGGTCTCCTGGTTCTCCGCCAAGACCCCACCGAGGAACGCTGCGGCCCCTCTGCAGTTGCCGGATCGTCGGAGATGGGACACAGCCGGCTTGACGGCACCCGGTTCGATCACTCAGCCAGCTGCCTGACTTCTGACCGCCTCCCGATCCAGCAAAGACCACACCCTGTCGATGCGTCCCTCGCGGAACCGATAGAACACGTGCTCAGCAAAGGCCATCCGTCGACCATCCACCTCGATCCCAAGGAAGCTCCCCTGAGGGTGGCAGTCGAACCAGAGCCTGGCGGCGACAAGGTCGTCGTTGACAACAAGCAGATCGATGCCGTAGTGGAGGTCGGGTATCGCACGCGCATCGTCGACGAGCATGGCGACGTACTGATCCCGGGTGATGGCGGCATCCTTGTAGACCAGTTGAGGATGGACGAACTGGTCGAGGTCCTCGAAGTGTCTCTCGTTCAGCGTGTCGATGTAGCCGCGGTAGACCCGCTCCAGCTCTTGAGTCATCGACCTAGCCAGTCCACTGGGTACCCCTACCCAACAGCAGGAAGACACACCTTGCCGCCCGTCGGTCGCCCCCAGCGCGACGGTCGCGGCACCCCCGGACCCGTGACCAGGTCAGGGAAGAAACGGTCGCACTCCGGCAGCCGTGCAGAGTCCAAGCGGCGCAATCGGACCTTCCGCGGACAGCCCGGAGGCCGAGGTGCGCCGCCGGCCTGAAGAGCAGACACCCACGCCAGGGCTTCGATCGAGTCCATGCGTCGAGGCTATGCCAGACCCCCTCAGCATCCGAGGACCCGCGGACGCTGAGCTGAGTGCAGCTGCGCCGGACCCGAGGCCAGACGAGCGGCGCGGACCTGCATCGCACCACCGCCTGTTGGCGCACGGCTGGTTCTGCCGCTGGAAGGGGGCACCCTGCCGCTGGAAGGGGGCACCCTGCCGCTGGAAGGGCACCTCGGGACCATCGAGGACGGACAGAGCGCCGGTATCACCAGCGTTGGTGCACGTCCTCCACCCACCCGAATATCCCGTCCACGGCGACCTCGCCCACTCGCCCCGTCCAGGTGCCGAAGCACTGGTGCGTGCGAGAGGCGAGGATGCCGAGCTGGGTGACCGACCGGCGAACGTGCTCGGGATGGAACGTAAGCCCGACCGGGCCGCCGTGGATCCGCCACGGCGCCATCCAGTCCTGGGGTGAGTACTCCCATTGAAGCTCGTCGCTGATCTTGGTGAGCCGCCCGTCGACGATGACGGCGTTCTCCGTCGCACCGGTTCCATCGGTCCACCTCCCCCCCACCTGCAGGCCGATCGTGCGACCGCCGACGATGCCCGAGCCGGAGCCCCAGTTCCAGCAGATCGCGTACGGCCAGCGTCCGCGGCCGTGGTCGAGGGTTGCCCAGGAGGTCCCCTCCGCGGTCGCATGTGTCGAGCCGTCCACGACCAGTCGACCCGCCGCCGGGCGGGCCGGGTCCTTGACGGTGTACTGGAAGAGCCGCTCGCTCCAGGGCACCACGACACCGAGCCGTTCATGCCCCGGTGGGAGGTGGGCGATGACGTCGAGGTCGACGCGCTCGGCCCGCGCCCGCACTCTGCTGCCGCTGGCGGTGGGGTCGATGTCAATGAGGAGGCCTTTCGTGCGTGCGCGGGCCGGACCCTCATCCAGGGTGCCCGGCAGGGTCGTGCCGCGGCCCAGCGGCGAGGACGCGGCCACCGCGATCTGCTCACCCGTGCGGCGGTCCAGGACGAAGAGCGAGGGGACCGCGGCATACCCGATGTCGGCGACTACGACAGCGACCACATGCGTCTCGGAGGTGACCGCCCAGTACTCCCAGCGCTTGTTGCGGCCCCAGCCGACGCGGCCGCGGCCGATGCCGTCGGTGCGGTGCAGCGGGGTGCGCGTCCAGCCGACGGCAGCGGAGTTCAAGCGACCGTTCGGCCATGTGAGGTCGACAGGTTCGGTGATCTCCCGTTCAAGGGGCACGCGACCCATCATGGGGCCTCATCGTGGCCGCCGACGGAGCAGCTGCATGTGAAGCGGTGGCGGCCGGGCCTATACCGACCGTGCGCGCCCACTGGAGGCACCCGCCGGCGGATGCGGTCGACCAGCGCGGATCGAGACCGACGTGCACCTCGCCACTGCCGGAGTTGACCACCGCAGGGCAGGTACCGCTGTTGGCGACCGGCCCCGTTGACCGCCAGCGGGCAGTCATCTGCGTCAGGATCGTGTTGCGAAGGGCAGCCGAGACGAGGAGCGCGTATGCCGGACCCGAAGGGTAGCGCCCTCCTCTCCTGGGGATCCGCCGCGGCGTTCCGCCGCTACTTCTGGCAGCCGCCCAGGGCCCACGGTGAGGTCATCGAGGGCCGCGAGGTCAGCTTCCTCGAGCTCTTCTATGACCTCGTCTACGTCGTGGTCATCTCCCAGGCCGCCCGCCATCTCGCCGGGGACGTGACGTGGGCGGGTGCGGGCCGATTCGCCGTCGTCTTCGGGCTGATCTGGCTCGCCTGGGTCAACGGTGCCGTCTACCACGACCTACACGGCCGGGCCGAGGGACGGACCAGGTCCTACGTGTTCCTCCAGATGGGCATCCTGGCCCTCCTCGCGGTGTTCACCGGCGAGGCGACAGGCGGCGACGGCCCGGCGTTCGCCGTGGCCTACAGCGCGTACCTGTTCCTGCTCGGCTGGCTCTGGTACTCGGTGCGCCGCCAGGACGACCCGGCGTTCCGTGCCGCGACGACGCCGTACATCGCAGGCGTCCTCGGCTCGGCCACGATCGTCGGGGCCAGCGCGCTGCTGCCGGACGGGGCGCGCCTGGCGGCCTGGGCACTCGTCGTCCTCGGCTGGCTCGCCGGCATCACGGTCTTGGACTGGCGCAGCGGGGCCACCCGGGACACCACCACCAACGCGAGCGAGTCGATGATCGAGCGCTTCGACCTGTTCACCATCATCGTGCTGGGGGAGGTAGTCGTCGGTGTCGTCAACGGAATCGCGGATGCCGCCCGCACGCCGGTTGCTGTCGTCACCGGCATCCTGGGGCTGGGGATCGGGTACGCGTACTGGTGGAGCTACTTCGACCTCGTGGGAGGCCGCCGGGTGCGCTCCCGGCGCGGAGCCCTGTCGCGGTGGCTTGTCGGCCACCTCCCGGTGACGATGACGATCGCGGCGACCGGCGCGGTCATGGTCAGCATGGTGGAGCACGCGTCGGGGGGGCACGCCCCGCCCCCCGCCGCCATGGTGTTGTCGGCCTCGGTGGCCGTCGGTGTCCTGGCCCTGGTCCTGGTCGCGACCTCGCTCGCGGACTGGCGGGACCTTGCCCCGGTCTACCGCCCGGTGTCGGTGGCGCTAGGGGTGGCGGCCGTGGTCGCCCTCCTGCTCGGCTGGCTGGCCCCGCCGCCGTGGCTGCAGATCCTGCTGCTGACGCTGGTGCTCGGCGCCGTCTGGCTCTACGGCATCCTCAGCTGGTTCTCCGTCACCGACCACGCCGGAACACCCGGCCCGTCGTGACCAGCACGTCTCCCGGGGGGCCACAGAGCCGATATGCGGGTGGTCCCACCGGTGGCTGAGGCCCGTTGCTACCGCTTGATCGGACCGTCCCGCAGACCGCGCAACTGATGGTCGCCGCCTTCAGGCCAGGACCGCTCTCGCGCAGGACACGCATCCCCGACGAAGGCGCTTCTCGACCCGGTGACATCGCGTCCTACCTGCTGCGAAGCGTCAACTGGTGTGTTCGGCGAGTGACGGCTCTCACGCCTGTCCCGGGTGCCGCCGGGCCCTTCTACGCGGCGACGATGTGGGTGTGTCGGGGCATGTCGACCGAGGCCGTCGAGCACTGCGGGCAGCGGGCGTCGTCGTGGGCTCGGCTGCCCCGATGTCCTCCGCCGACGACGAGCGCACAGCCTTCCGCGTCGCCATCCTCGACCGGCCTCGGTCCTTGGTGTGGGCCAAGCCCGACTCGACCTGGTCGCGGCGCCTGACTCCGGACCAGGCCCGGGAAACCCGGCTCGTGACCCGGTTGAAGGCGCGCTACGACCGCGGGCCGCTGCTGCCGGTGACGGTGCTCCTGATGGAGTTCGGCGACTTCCCCATGATGCGGCGCATGCTCCTGGGCATCGCCGAACGGGCCGTAGGTCCGGCCCCGGCAGAGGCGGGGTGACCTGCGGAGACGGGTGCCATGGTGGGCGCCGGCCATCGCGGTCGCCGCCGGCGCGGAGGCTGTCCTGGTTCACCTTGGCCGAACCTACGGATCGACCCCCGAGGAGCGCGCAACGGTTCTGCCCGGCGATGGAATCATCCCAGGATCGAGGGTGCAGACCGACCACGCCGTCACCATCGATGCTCCACCATCGGCGATCTGGCCCTGGCTGGTGCAGATGGGCTGGGGCCGGGCGGGCTGGTACACGGCCCGGTGGGTTGACCGCCTCCTGTTCCCCGCGAACCGCCCCAGCGCGGATCGTGTCGTTCCGGAGCTGCAGGACATCGGCATCGGCGCAGGCAGCGCCCGTCCGCTGTTGGTCACACCGTGGCGTGGCGCCGTAGCCACCACAGGCAGAGTGCGCCGAGAAGCAGGGTGGCCCCGCCGTAGATGGCGAGCTCTGCCCACTGCAGGATCCAGTAGTGGTCGGCAGGCTGGTAGGTCACCAGCTGGTGGTAGGTGGTGCCGAGCATGGAGATACAGGTGTGCGCTTGCTGCGCTCTGTCCTGGGAGACCGGGACGTGACCGGGAACCGTCGGGCCGCCGCCGTTGGCCAGGCCGGGGCACGTCGCGTTGAGTACCGTGTTGGTCAGGTCGTGCCCGGAGCCGTCGACGACCCGGCTGGAGTAGATCCAGGCGTTCGGCAGGTTCGGGGCCGCCGGGTCCAGTGCGCTTGAGGGGCCACCGTTGAACCAGGAGTTCAACACGATTGTCGGGGAGAGCGCGGAACCGAAGCCGGTTGAGGCGGGGTCGAGCGCCTGAACCAGGTGGGTCGGGCTGATAACGCGTGGGCGGATGGCGAACGTGGTGGTGATGCGTACGGCGACGAACACGAACAGCGTGGTCGACATCGCGGGCACGGTGCGGCGGATGAGCATGCCGACCGCGGCACCCAGCGCGACCGCGAACGCGACGTAGCCGATGGGTGCCAGGTCGCGCGTGCTGAACGTCCCGTATGCGGAGGCTGCGGCGTGGTCCAGTGGGCGCGCCCACCACGTGACGATCAGGCTCAACAGGCCGACCACGGCCATGCTGGACAGACCCACAACGACGAGCTTGGTCGCCAGCCACCGGGTGCGTGTCACGCCCTGCGTCCACACCAGCGGGAACGTGCCGGCCTCGATCTCCCTGGCGATCAGCGGTGCTCCCCAGAAGGCTCCGAGCAGAGCTGGAACGACGGTGGCGAGCGAGTTGAGGGCCCCGCTCAGGGCACTGTCATTGTGGGTGAAGGCCTGCATGGCCGACGTGCAGTTGCCGGTCGGTCGGCATGTGGCCAGGGTGGCCGCGTAGGCGTGCGCGAGGGACGGCCCGGTCAGTGCCGCGAATCCGGCCACCGCGATCAGGGCGATGACTGCCGCGGCCGCGGACGTGCGCAACTGTCGCCAGGTCAGCCGGATCATGACGGATCCTGTTCAGCCATGTAGGCGAGGACGATGTCCTCCAGGCCCGCGGGTTCGAGGTTCCATGTGGGATCGTCGATCGGCTTGTCGGATCGCACCAGCAGCGTGGTGCGCTCATCGTCGTGCCGGGCTTCGACGACCTGTGTCCGGGCGCCGTGCTGGGTGGCGACGCGAGCCTGGCCTCTGGGCCCGGTAAGACGGTGGTGGCTCGCCAGCAGGTCCTCGATCGTGCCCGCGACCCGTACGCGGGAGGCCACCAGCACGATCGCGAAGTCGCACACTCGCTCCAGATCGGCGACGAGGTGCGAGGACAGGACGACGCTGACGCCATGCTCGGCAACGACGTCGCTGATGCCCTGAAGGAACTCGCGCCGGGCCAACGGGTCGAGGCTGGCCACCGGCTCGTCCAGGACGAGCAGCTCGGGCCGCTTCGCGACGGCCAGGGTGAGCGCCAGCTGGGCCCGCTGACCGCCGGAGAGCCGGCCGGCCCGCTGGCGGACATCAAGACCGAGCTGGGCGATACGCCGCTCGGCGAGAGCACGATCCCAGCCGGGGTTGAGCCAGCCACCGAGCCGCAGGTGGTCGCCGATGGACAAGTTCGCGTAAAGGGGGGTGTCCTGAGCGACGAACCCAACCCGGGCGAGCTGCGCCGGGTTGTGCGCCGGCCGGGCGCCGAGCACCTCGACCGTGCCCGTGCTCGGCGCGAGCAGCCCGACGGCGAGGCGCATCAAGGTCGTCTTGCCGGCGCCGTTCGGTCCAACCAGCCCCACCACGCGCCCAGCCGGAACAGCGAGTGTGCAGTCGGACAGCGCCCACCGCCGCCGGTATCGCTTGCCCAGGCCCCGGGCCGTCAACACGGTGTCGCCAGTCATGCTCAGTGGTTCTACGCGATGGGCGGTCACAGCACGGTCACCGAAGCTGTGACCGTCCGGTGACCCGCCGCCTGGCATCCTTGCCAACTATGAGGGTGTTGGTCGTCGAAGATCACGGCCTGCTGGCCCGAACCCTGGGCACCGGGCTGCGCCGCGAGGGCATGGCCGTCGACGTCGTCCTCGATGGCGCTGAAGCGCTCGAACGACTCGCGGTTACCCAGTACGACGTCGTCGTGCTCGATCGCGACCTGCCCGGCATGCACGGAGACGACGTATGCCGACACCTCGTCGCCCGCCGCTCGCCGACCCGGGTGCTGATGTTGACCGCAGCCAGCACCGTCAGGGAACGGGTCACCGGCCTGAGCCTGGGCGCCGACGACTACCTGCCCAAACCGTTCGACTTCGCCGAGCTCGTGGCCCGGGTCCGGGCCCTGGGCCGCCGGGCGACCACCCCGTTGCCGCCAACACTGGAGTGCGGCGACGTGACGCTCGACCCGAACAACCGGGCGGCGTTCCGAGCCGGCCGCCGTCTCATGCTCAGCCCCAAGGAGCTCGCCGTCCTCGAATGCCTGCTCAGCCACGCCGGCACCGTGATCTCCGCCGAGCACCTCCTCGACCAGGTCTGGGACGAGGCCGCCAACCCCTTCACGAACACCGTCAAGACCACCATCAGCCGGTTGCGGGCCAAGCTCGGCGAACCGCCGATGATCGAGACCGTCCGTGAGGGCGGCTACCGGGTCACGGCGCCGTGATGCGCCGCACCCTGCGGTTGCGCCTCGCCCTGCTCTACAGCGGAGTGTTCCTCGCCTCCGGCGTCATCCTGCTCGCCCTCGTCGCCGCGCTGTTCAGCGCGTCCAGCACGACGCGACCAGGGCCCGGCCAGTCCCTGACGAGCGGCCCGCCGCCGCCGGCACCGCAACAAGGCGCCGACCTCCACGCCCTGCTGATCTCCTCCGCGACCGGACTCACCCTCATGGTCGTGGTCGCTGTCGTTCTCGGCTGGGTCATCGCCGGACGCGCACTACGCCCCCTGCACACAATGATGACGACCGCCCGAGAGATCTCGGCAAGCAACCTGCACTCGCGGGTCGACCTGGACAGCCCGTACGAGGAGTTCAAGGAACTCGGTGCAACACTCGACGACCTCTTCGGACGTCTCGACGCGGCGTTCCAGTCCCAGCAGCACTTCGTCGCGAACGCCTCACACGAGCTACGCACGCCCCTGACCGCCCAACGCGCCCTGCTCCAGGTCACGCTCGCCGACCCAGACGCAAGCACCGCGACCCTACGATCCACGTGCGAGGAGCTGCTGACCCTCGGCGCGACCCAGGAGCGCCTCATCGAATCCCTACTCACGCTGGCCAGCAGCGAACAGGGCGTCGAGCAGTGGGAACCCCTGGACCTCAGCACGATCACCGCCGAGGCGATCCTGGCCCGCCGAGCCCAGGCGCAGCAGCGCGGCATACGACTAGACGCATCGCTCGCCGACGCGCCGACAGCCGGCGACCCACGCCTCATCGAGAGCCTGGCGGCCAACCTGATCGACAACGCGATCCGGCACAACGTCACCAACGGACGCGTGGACGTCACGACATGGCTCTCCGAGCTCGGCGCCTGCCTCGCAGTCCGGAACACCGGCCCGGTCGTCCCAGCCGGCGAAGTCGCCCGGCTGTGCGTGCCCTTCCAACGCCTGCCGACCGAACGGAGCCGGCACCCCGACGGTCACGGCCTCGGGCTGGCCATCGTCAGCGCGATCACCACCGCGCACCGAGCCACCCTGGTCACCCGGACACCCCAGGCGGGTGGACTCGACGTGCGGGTCACGTTCCCGCCCCGCCCCCCAGCCGGCACCGCGGCCCCAAACGACCCCCTCCCATGGGAGCGAGAACTCCCGATAGCCCCGTTGCCGAGATGAGGCGGTCGAGGTCCCCGAGGGTCGGGCGCGATCAAGGGTCCCGAACTGATCGCGGAACGCGGCACTGATCCGGCCCCCCGAGCCACAACCACAGCGCGTGGTTCCACGAGGCCACCCATGGGCCGGAGTGGCACACCCATCGCCGGAGTTCGGGCGTCTCGCACCGACCCCCTTCCGCCGCCTGTTCGCGCTCGTGGGTCCGCCGACGCTGCGTACCGTTGGCACGTGGCCGAAGATGCCGTAGTGAGCTCGTTGGCTAAGGCGCTTCGTGGCCTCGTCCTGTTCGTCGAGAGCCGTCCGGACGATGCCAGCGCCGACGACGACGTGAGAGCCCTGGAGGACGTCGGATACGTCCCCACCAGCTGGCAGAGGCAGGCATGGGGCGGCCACGAACCTTGCTCGGAGACGAAGTTGACACTCCCTGGGCGCTGCATCGACACCCGCGTCACTCCCGTGAGACGACCGCCGCTCCGCGGCTGATGAGTGTGCGAGCCGAAAGGGCGCATCCCCAGCCGTGAGCAGCTTCATTGAGCGACGTGGGCGAAGGCGGGCCGCGGGCGCGGCAACTGCTCGAGTGGGGCGACTGTCTTGGCCGCCAGCATCCGTGGCTCAAGCATCAGGGCGCCTGGAATGACCTCAGCGGCATGGGTGACGAATGCGCCTTCCTGTTCGAACACGGCCAGAGGGAGTCCTAGCCGTCGGGCTGTCGCCGTGCGTGCCCACCGGAACACGCCGGTCCGCTGGGTGGCGTCCGTCTCGGGTTGGCCTTCGGTTGGATCCCGTTTGGAGTCTCGGTCTCGATGGTCCCCTCCTCGTCGCGGGCACCGATAGCGTGGGCAGCCGCTGTGTTCCTTCTTGGCGGCGGTCCCCGCTGGCCGGGGCTCAGCCTCGGAGGATGGCGGCGAGGACCGCCGCTTCGCTGATGTCGGGATTCTTGGTGGCCGTCAACAGCGTCAGCCGGTGACCGTCCGCCAGCTCGCGTAGGTGATCCAACGCCTCGGCGCGCGCCGGATCATCCAGCTCGGCAAGGTAACGCCGGCTGAACTCCTCGAACTTCGCCGGCTCGTGTCCGTACCATTTGCGCAGTTCCGTGGAGGGCCCTACGTCCTTGGACCACTCATCGAGATGGGCGTCGACCTTCTTCATCCCACGCGGCCAGAGCCGGTCCACCAGGACGCGCTTTCCGTCTTGGTCTTCCGCCGGGTCGTAGGCCCTGCGTACTCGTACGTCCCGGGTACTCTTCGTCACGATTCCGCCCTTCAGCGCGATGGATCCCCTGTCTTCGACTGCTCGTGAACCCATCGATGCCCATCAAGAGTCTCTCGGTCCCCGAGGCACCGCAAGGGGGGAAGGTCGGGATGAACTTCCGCACTGGGCACCGCTGCGCTGAATCACTCGTCGCGGCAGTTGAGGTCGCGAGCCAGGCCAGAGGGCGGCATCAGCACGAGATCCCGGCACAGCCGACCCGCGAACCGGACTCGCCCAAGTGCGTCCTTCCGCCCGTGGACGTTCCCGACACCGGCAGGTGCGCGGTGGCGGCAATGGCCGCACGCTCGTGAGCGGACGGATGATGGTGGCGTGCCGTCAGACTCCATTCCGCTGGTCAGGCAGATCGCGCAAGGTGATCGCGACTGGGTGGCGGAGACGCTGGTGCTGGAGTGGACGTCGACGTCCGTGGCGAGGCTCGGGGAGATCGTCGAAGCTGCCGGGCTGCCGGGCTACTTGGCGACGCTGGGTGGTCGGCGCGTGGGGCTGGTCCTGGTCGACGTCAAGGACCGCGCGTACGAGGTCGTCGCCATCAGCACCACGGAGCCGCGGCGGGGTATCGGGCGGGCGCTGATGGGGCGGTGTGTCGCTGAGGCGCGAGCACGGGGGTGCCGGCGGGTCTGGATCGTGACCACGAACAACAACCTCGCCGCAATCGGCTTCTACCAGCGCCTCGGCATGGATCTGTGCGCGCTGCACCGGCATGGCGTTCATGTGTCGAGGAAACTCAAGCCGACGATCCCGGTACGTGACGCAACCGGAGTGCGGATCGACCACGAACTCGAGTTCGAGCTGCTCCTCGAACCCTGACCTGGCTCCTCGCACGCCGCGGCGACAAGAGTGCTCGGGACCTGGTCTATCCGTCGCGAGTCGACCTACCGACTGATACAGATCGCCGCGTCGCGACGGATTCTCGGGTGTTCGATCGAGCGGCTGTCGGGTGGAGCGCCAGCCAGGTCGGGCCGAAGGCAGTCGCCGCGAGTATCGCCGCGAGGATCAGCCATGACATCCACGCCGGGATGCCGGTGTCCACGCACCCCGCGTCACCCCACCCACAGACGCGGAGACTGAAGAGGCCGACGACGGCTAGTGTCGCGTGTTGTAAGACCTTTTCTGGTGGGGTGACGGCTTGGCGTGGCTGATGATCTCGTCGGCGTTCTTGGTCCAGGTGAATGGGTGGGCGCGGTCGTTCCAGCCGTCGATGTAGGCGGCGATCGCGGCCTCGAGATCGGCGACGCTATGGAACGTCCCGCGGCGGATCGCCTGGCGGGTGATGATCCCGAAGAAGATCTCGACCATGTTCAGCCAGGACCCGCCGGTCGGGGTGAAGTGCAGGTGGACCCGGGGGTTCTTCGCCAGCCACGCCTTGACGTTCGGGTGCTTGTGGGTCGCGTAGTTGTCGCACACCACGTGCAGCTGGACCCTCGGGTAGGCCTTCGCGACCTGCTTGAGGAAGGCCAGGAACTCGACGTTGGTGTGCTGCTGGAAGCACCGGTCGCTCACCAGTCCGGTCGCGACCTCGAGCGCGGCGAACAAGGTCGTGGTCCCGTTGCGCTTGTAGTCGTGCGTCTGCTTCTCTGGGATCCCCGGGCGCAGCGGCAGGATCGGCGCGGTCCGGTCCAAGGCCTGGATCTGGTTCTTCTCGTCGATACAGACCGCGACGGCCTTCGCGGGCGGGTCGAGGTAGAGCCCGACGACGTCGCGGATCTTGGCCTCGAGCTCGGGGTCCGTGGAGAACTTGAACGTCTCGGCCTTCCAGGGCTTCAGGCCCCACCGGCGCCAGATCCGCGCGATCGTGGCGAAGCTGATCCCCAGGTGGTCGCCCAGCAGACGGGCCGACCAGTGCGTCACGCCCAGCTTCTCCGGCGGCGGCTCCAACGTGGCCGCGATGATCACCTGCTCGTCGTGCACCGGCCGACGCCCCGAACGGGGAAGATCGTCCAGCTGCTCCAATCCCCCTGCGGCGTAACGCTGCCGCCACAGGCGCACCGTCGGCAGACTCACCCCGACCAGTCGGCCGATCTCGGTGTTGCTGTGACCCTCGGCCGCCAGCACAAGGATCCGCGCCCGCTGCGCCAGCCCTGCCGACACCGTCGAAGACCGCAGCCACCCCTTCAGGACCTTCTCGTCCCCAGCCCGCAACGCCAACGGCCCCACTCGCGACATGACTCATTGTCTCAACCCAAGAACTAGAAAGTCATTTCCAACACGCGACACTAGGGAGTAGATCGCCCCCAGCACCCCAAACGGGTAGCAGAGTGTCCCGATGACCTTGTCGCGGGGTGGCCCATACCGGGGAGACCCACGGACGGGCCACCCCGTAGAGCCATCCCACAAGCGGCACCAAGGACCCGAGGGTCAGCCACCCGAGGGTGCGTCTCGCCCTGTGCAGCTCCTTGTCGGTGTCGGAGCCTCGCTGGATGGGCCGAGATCGTTCCACGACAACCATGGAACCCGAATCGGCGGCTCCACGCACCCAGAAGGGCTCGCCGATCCGGAATCGGGGGCGATCCTCACCTGCTGCACTTCGCCGCCAGTCGAGCTAGCTCGCACTAGGACTCTTCTGGCCAACAGCGGTGGGCGCCGGCTTCGTGTCACCATCGGCCATGCAGCCTCATTCGCCGGAGGGACCCGATGTTGTCCCTGGCGTGGCGGAGCTCCGCGAACTCGGCTTCGAGCCGGTGGAGGCGTACACCGGACTCTTGTGGGTTGGGGACTACCGGCCCGATGAGCACCGCCGGTTCCGTCCGGAGACCAGGGCGGCCTGGCTGGAGTCTTTGCCGACGTCGGGACGGTTGTGGATGCTGCGGTCGCCGTGGCCGTCGGAGAACTCCTGAGCAGCCTGAGGAGTGAGCGCCTCCCGGCCAATCGGCGACACCGCCGCCTGATCGGGAGGCTGTGGAAGGCGCAGCGGTGGTTCTACCCGGCTCAGTGCACGATTCTCGGCTGGCGGCGTCGGGACCAGGGTCGAATGCATGCATGAACACAAGGGGTTCGATGACGAAGCCGCCACGTGGGACGACACCCCGGGCCACGAGGAGCGGCAGGTCGCCGTAGCGCAGGCCATCGCGCACGCGATCAGCCTCAACCCTGGGATGCGTGCGCTGGACGTCGGCTGTGGCACCGGTCGCCTGAGCATCCTGCTGCTCCCACAGGGTCGGCTCCGTTGTTGTGACCGATCCCTCCGCAGGAATGGTGCAGGTGGCACACGAGCGGATCGAGGCGGCCGGACTCGATGACCGACTGCGCGCCGTGCAGGGCGACCTCACCACAGCCTCTCTCGATGGGCATCTACGACGTGGCCTGGAGCTCCATGGCGCTGCACCACGTGCAGGACCTGGATGCGCTGCTGCGGTCCTTGGCGGACCTCCTGGTCCACGGTGGTCGGCTGGCCATCGCGGACCTCGATGAGGATCCCGAGGGCGCCTTCCACGCCGAAAAGGCCGACTTCGACGGGCATCACGGATTCGACAGGCACCGCCTGGCCGAGCAGCTGGCCCCCGCAGGATTCGCCGAGGTCGCCTTCGTTGACGCTACGACAATCCTCCAGGGCGACCGCGAGTTCGGCGTGTTCCTGGGCACGGCGACCAAGGGTGCATGAGCCGGCGGAGGTCGCTGAGCTGAGCACTGCTCCTCGGGGCGCAAGCCTCGTGTAACCGCCCCGGTCGGGCCGCGGACGCGCCCGGCTAGCGTGGCAGGCATGCCCCCGCTCTCCGCCGACGTCGCGCGCCGCACCCGATGAGTTCCCGCCGACCGGATGCCGTCGTGGGCGGCGGCCCTGCGGCCGGTGCCGCGGCGCGCGCCCTGGCAGCCGCAGGCCGACACGTCGTTCTCCTCACCGCGGAGGACCGGGCCCCCTACGACCGCACGGTGCTGTCCAAGGACGTCCTGCTGCGACCGGGCGCGGCGGTGCCCGAGGTGTGGCCTGCGGGGGCGCCGTGGCGCGAGCGCATCGAGGTGCGCACCGGTGCGACGGTCGCCAGCCTGGACCCCGGCGCAAGGCGGCTCGTCACGGCCTCTGGTGAGGAGGTCTTCTTCGAGTCCGTGATCCTCGCGACGGGGGCGGAGCCCCGGCGGCTCGCCGTCCCCGGGGCTGACGGCGCGGGCGTGCACTACCTGCGCGACACGACGGACGCGGTGGCGCTCTCCCTGGCGCTGGACCACGCGAGCCGCCTGCTCGTCGTCGGAGGTGGCGTCATCGGGCTTGAGGTGGCGGCCGCCGCAGCGACCCGCGGGGTGGACGTCGTGGTCCTCGAGGCCGCGGACCGGGTGCTCTCGCGAGGCGTCCCCGCGGCGGTGGGCGGGTGGCTGCACGCCCTTCACGAGGCGCACGGGGTGGTCGTGCGCACCTGTGCGGCGCCGGCTGCCGTGCTGCGCTCGCAGGACGGCGCCGTCAACGGCGTCCGGCTGGCCGAGGGAACCGTCGTGCCGGCCGACGCGGTGGTGGCCGGCATCGGCATCGTCCCGCGTGACGATCTGGCCCGGGCCGCCGGCCTGGCGGTCGACGACGGCATCCTCATCGACCCGTCGGGGCGCACGTCACATCCCCACGTGTTCGCCGCCGGTGATGCGGTGCGCACCCGGCAGCCGGGTGAGGCACACGGCATCCGACTCGAGTCGTTCACGGCGGCCGGACGCCAGGGTGAGGTCGCCGCCCACACGGTGCTCGGCGAGGACGAGGCCTTCACCGACGTGCCGTGGTGGTGGTCCGACCAGTACGACGCGACCGTGCAGGCGATGGGTGCCGCCCCGGCCGGCGCGCGCGAGGAGGTGCTCGACGTGCCGGGCGGCCTCATCGTGCTCTCCGTGGTCGGTGACCGGCTCGTGGCGGCGTGCGGTGCCACCCACGGGCCGAGCGTCGCCCGGGCGGTGCGGGCAGCCGGGCCGGCGATCGCGGTCCGAGCCCGGCTCGACCTCGGCGCGGCTCACGCCGCGGCCGCGGACCTCGCGGCGCTGACGGCGGTGCTGCGCGCCGCCGCCCGACCCCACTGACCGGTCCTCGTGCTCATCGACCGCCACCGCCCACCCGTCCCGCCACACCACATGCCGCTTCCTGCGAAGAGGTCGTGCCGGAAGGGTCACGAGGACCGACCCTCGTGTTCGTTCACATCGAAGTTCGTGTAGGCGACCTCTGCTAGCCCCTTGCTGAGCCGCACCTTGTGGCCGAGCTTCCGGATCACCTCTCCGTCGAGTTCCCGCACCTCACGCAGCCGCAGGCGGGTGCCCTCGAGGTAGCGGTCGGAGCTCTCCCTCGTGCCAACGGCGCCTTCGGGGACTGCGGCGACGCGAAACCGTCGCTCGCGCTCCAGCACGGCGTACTTCATCGAATGGGCCGCCGACCAAGGCTGGGGGCACGCCCGGGGAGGCCTAAAGGGCGCGCGGGGGCGCGTCTCTGCGCCACCTGTCGACCCTCCTCACGGTGATGAGCGGACGCGCTGGCCAGCCGCTGTGGCGACGGCAGAGCCCGCTCAATTGAGGATCTCGCCGGCTTCGCTCGAGAGAAGCACCGACAGTCGCCCCCGCCATATCTGGAGCTCTTCCGATGTCAGCCGCGTCCACTCGGTGATCTCTTCAAGAATCCGCAGCGGGGCCCTGCTGCGGTAGGACCGCGTGGGATTACCGGGAAACTTCTTGTCCGTCACGTTAGGGTCGTTCTCGAACGCCCCGGTCGGCTCGACCGCGTAGACCCTCGGGCGCCGCGCACCCCTTCCGAGTTCTGCGGCGATCTCGGCAGCCAGGCCCGCGCCGTCGATCAGAGCGGTGAAGTACACGTGGTTCATCACGATCTCGGGACGGTAGTTCGATCGGTGGCCAGCCGTGAGGAACTCACCCACGCCTAGATCCGCGATCGTGCCGTGGAAGAACGGGCCGCTATCGAGCGGTTCAGCCACCTGGACTCCTTCTGCATACGTGATTGGACGCGCTAGTTTGCCGCAATGAGCGGGTCTTGCTGCAAGCCCCCACCCGCGCCCTATCCTGAAGTCGGAAGGACCGCCCTGACGGCTCTTCGCAATCTCCCTCCGGACGCGGACCTCGAACGCGTCCGCGCACCGCGGGACGGCAAGCCAGGGCGCGGCCCAGGACCCGCGACCTACCGCCGCGAAGCGGCCAGGGCATACCGTGGCGACCTCGCCCGCCATGGAACCCGCTGGAACCCATCAGCGGAGGTCCGTGGGCCCGTGGACCGCTCAGACCAGCTCGCCCCGTCTCCTGCTCAAGTAGGCGCGCTCGGCGGTGTTCCGCGTGGCGGCGGTCGCGGCGTCGTACGCCTCCTTCGCCTCGGCGCTGCGGCCGAGCCTGCGGAGCAGGTCGGCGCGGGCGACATGCCATGCGTGGTAGCCGGTCAGGGGCAGCCGGTCGACCAGAGCGAGGGCGACTTCCGGGCCGTCCAGCTCGGCGACCGCGACGGCACGGTTCAGCGCGACGATCGGTGATGGGTCGAGCCGGACCAGCTGGTCGTAGAGCGCGACCACTTGCGACCAGTCCGTGTCCGGCGCGGTGGGGGCATCGGTGTGGACGGCGTTGATCGCGGCGAGTATCTGGTAGCGGCCCGGTCGGTTGATCGCGAGGCACTCCCGGACCAGGTCGTGGCCCTCGGCGATGAGGGACCGGTTCCAGCTGGCGCGGTCCTGCTCGCCGAGGGGGACCAGCTGCCCGTTCCGCACCCGGGCCTCACGCCGGGCCTCGGTGAGCACCATCAGCCCAAGCAGACCGGCCACCTCCGGCTCCTCGGGGAGCAGTCGGCGCAGGACCCGCGCCAGCCGGATGGCCTCGCCCGTGAGTTCGGTACGCACCGGGTCGCCGTCGCCGGTGGCGAGGTAACCCTCGTTGAAGACGAGGAACAGCACCGCCAGCACCCCGCCGAGCCGCTCGGGGAGGTCTGCTGCCTCCGGCACCCGGTAGGGCACTTTCGCCGCCGCGATCTTCTTCTTCGCGCGGGTGATCCGCTGCGCCATCGTGGCTTCGGGCACGACGAACGCCTGCGCGATCTCGGGGACGGTCAGGCCACCGAGGAGGCGGAGCGTCAGCGCGATCCGTGCCTGCGGCGCGAGCGCCGGGTGGCAGCAGGTGAACAGCAGCCGGAGCCGGTCGTCCTCGACCGGTCCACTGGGCTCGTGGGGCGTGTCGTCGACGTCCATGAGGGCCGCCTGGTGCTTGGCGTCGCGCTGCTTCTCGCGGCGGATCCGGTCGATCCCGCGGCGGGCCGCGGTGGTGGTAAGCCAACCGCCCGGGTTGGCAGGCACACCGGACTCCGGCCACTTCTCCACCGCGGCGACCAGCGCCTCGCCTGCCGCCTCCTCGGCGAGGTCGATGTCACCGAAGCGGCGGACAAGCGAGGCGATCACACGGCCGTACTCCTCGCGGAAGACCCGCTCGACGGCCGTCGCTGCGTCCTGCATCGATCGGCTCTCGGTCGAGCCGATCAGGCGAGGCCGTCGAACGGACGGACCTCGACCTTGCCCCGGCACGCCTTGGACCCCTCCGCCGCGAGCTTGAGCGCCACGTCGAGGTCGGGCGCGTCGATCACCCAGAAACCCCCCAGAGCCTCCTTGGTCTCGAGGTAGGGGCCATCGGTCATCACCGGCGTGTCACCCTGGCCGTCGACGACGGTCGCAGTCGACGCCGGCTGAAGGCCGCCCGCGAAGACCCAGTAGCCATCGGCGCGCAGCTTGTCGTTGAAGGCGCCGGTCGCCGCGAACGCCTCCTCCATCTCCTCCTTGGAGCCGTAGTTGCCGAACTCGTTCCGCTCGGCCGGGCCGTGCACGGCCAGCAAGTAATGCGTCATCCCACTTCTCCTTCGGATCCGGGCGGGTCCCGATGACCGCCTCACACCCCCACCACGAACGGGAGCCCACCGACACGACAACAGCCACAGAGATCCTCTCATCGAGCCACTCGCCGGCGAACCCCTCGCGACCGGAGGCAGATGAGACCAGGCGCGTCACCTCGGCCTGCCAGCGGACGCGGGAGCGCCCGGGGCGCCCTGGACAGACTTGACGCGGAGCGACCGGGGCCACGGCGTCGAGGGATCCGCGGCGTGGGCATCACGGGCGGGAACGAACTTGGTCTTCAGGACCTCAAGGAACTCCTGAAGGTGCTCACGCCTCAGCCGCCGCAGGTCCTGGTCGAAGTGCCAGCGCTTGGCCCAGAACCACTTCTGGGTCGGCGGGCACCCGCAGCGCGGGACGCATCTCCAAGACGCCGTCCTCGCGTTCGGTGATCTCGAGCTGCGCCCCCGGCTCGTGCAGACCCAGGCGGCGACGGACCTCGGCTGGCAAGGCAACCACCCCGCGGGGCTGCACGCTGAGGTATCCGTGGAAACCCAGGCGCCCGTCGTCGCATGACAGCCGTGGAGCCGCGAATCAGCTGAACGGCTCTGCTGCAGCAGACGGACACCGAGATGCCGTTGCCGGCGGGGCGAGGTCACGCGTGCTCCCGCATCCCGACGGAGCCGCCGACCCCCGATTCCCCAAGATCCACTGCCCTACACGGCTCGTGCACTCGAGAATCCAGACCTATCGTTGTGACGAAGAAACGCTTCGGGTTCAGCAGGCCGGAGGTGGCGGATGAGCGAGGAGCAGCAGGCGGCGATACGGAGGCAGCCGGCGCTGCGGAGGCGGTCGTCCCCCCCGCCGCCCGGGACAGGTCCTCACCGGCGGCTGGTGCGGCAAAGACGTGGTCGTGCCGGCCCGCGGGCGGGTGCCGAAATAGTGCTCCCCGCCTGCCGCCACCGAGCCTGGGAACAGGCCCGCGCGGCCGCGTCCGGACGCGACGCGGTGCAGGTCGTTGACCGCGTCGTGGAGACCACGAAGACCGCCTTCATGGTGCAGCACCACACCAAGGAGGTCCCTACCCGTGGCGCCCGAACAGCGCCCCGGACTTCGTCGACGTCCCCGCCGTCACAGCCGTCGTTGACGCCCTCACCCGCCGCCCCACAGCCCGGCGACGACGCTGAGCCTCGCGCTGGACGGTCCGAAGCCCACCGGGACCATCCGACACGTATCCGACACGCGCGGTGCGTCCTATCCGCCCGGAAGCTGCGTTTCCGCAGGTCAACCGGCATCTAGCAGGGGTGGACGTGAAGGGACTCGAACCCCTGACCTCTCGCGTGTGAAGCGAACGCTCTAACCAACTGAGCTACACGTCCGGGCCCGACTGCGCGGGCGGACCGAGGATACCCGGCGCCGGCAGAGCGGGGAAATCCGCATGGACTCCGGGAGCCCGAGCATCGGCTCCCCGGGGCCGGTCCGAGCCCCGGCTGGGCCGGTCCGAGGCCCGGCAGGGCAGGGCCGGTCCGAGGCCGCAGGGCCGGCCAGGTCCAGTCAGAGGCCGGCATGGTCGTGCAGCCAGCTGGCGAGCCGGTCGGGTGTGAACCCAGGCATCCCCGACACCCTGAACACCACCCACACCACGCCCAGCACGAACGCCGCCGTCACCAGGGCGACAAGCCCTTGCGCCCACCGGGGCTGGCGCTTCAGCCACTCGTTCCATTCGTGCAGGACCGCCTTCCCCCAGTCCAGCAGCCGCTGAGCGGGCTCGAACTCCGACGCCAGCACGGCGATCCCGAAGAACACGATGAGCCATCCCGGGCCGGGGAGCGGGACGAGGAAGAGCCCGCCGACCGTGATGGCGAGGCCGACGACCAGGACGGCGATCCGATAGGGCAGCGCCAGGGTGGGGCTGGAACGGATCTTGCGCCGCCAGGCCCAGTCGTCGTCATCGCGCTCGACGAAGATGCCGTGGTGGCTGCCGGGCGGTGGCGAGGTGCCGGGCTCCGCCCGGTCGGCCGGCGGGTGCTCCCCGGACGTTCCGCTCACGGGTCGAGCCCTTCGCCCGCCCGGGTGGCGAACACCTCCGCAGCCCGTGCGGTGACCGGCCCGGGCGCCGGCAGGGGCCGCCCGTCGACCGCACCCACGGCATACACATCGCGTGTCGAGGCGGTGAGGAACAGCTCGTCGCAGGTCCCGAGCAGGGACATCGGCAGCGCCTCCTCGTGGATCTCGAGGTCCGCCGCCGCGCACCACTCGAGGACGAGCTCCCGGGTGATCCCGGCGAGGGCGCCGCTCGAGAGCGGAGGCGTGCGCAGGACCCCGTCGACGACGACGAACATGTTGCTGCCGGTGCCCTCGCACAGCTCACCACGGGTGTTGCCGAAGACCGCCTCGACCGCACCGCGCCGTTTGGCGTAGGCCAGGGCGACGACGTTGTCCGCGTAGGACGTCGTCTTCAGCCCCGCGGTAGCCGCTCGTTCGTTGCGTGTCCACGGGACGCTCACCACCGGGCCGCCCGGCGCCGGCTCGGGGTGGGGGCCTGCAGCGACGACGTAGGTGAGCGCAGATCCGGACCGGTCCGAGCCGAGGGGCCCGGCACCACCGGTCACCGTCCAGCGCAGCCGCCCGAACCCGATCCGGTCGCCGGCGGTGAGCACCGCCCTGGCGCCGGCCAGGATGACGTCGTGGTCCGCCGGCGGCAGCCCGAGTCCCGCCAGTGTGCGATCCATCCGCCGCAGGTGCCGGGTCATGGCGAACACCTCGCCGTCGACGACCTTGGCCGTCTCGAACCCGCCGTCCCCGACGGTGACGCCGTGGTCGACGGCGCTGACAGCCGGCGCGGCGGGGTCGACGAGGCTCCCGTTGACCCAGACCCGGATCGCGCTCATGCTGTCAGCCTGCCCATGAGGCCACCCTGGCAGATCGCCGCGTCCTGAGGCGAGCACCCCACCTCGCGGTCCGCAGGGTCGCACGGCGGGACGCACGGTCGTTACCCATTCATCTGAGGGTGACGTTCCACCCAAAACCGGTTACTGACGAGTACGAGTTGGCGCAAGTGCCTACCCGAGGGCAGGCTCGGAGGCGAACTCCCGGCCCACGTGAGGAGGCCCGCGATGAAGATCGCCGTGCTCGTGAAGTACGTTCCCGAACCCACCGCGACCTGGACCTTCGCCCCTGACCTCACACTCGACCGCGCCGGCGTCGAGGGGCGGCTCTCCGAGCTGGACGAGTACGCCGTCGAGCAGGCGGTCCGCCTGGCCGAGAGCGGGGTGGCCGACCAGATCGTCCACGTGACACTCGGCCCGGCCAAGGCGGTCGACGGACTGCGCAAGGCGCTGGCGATCGGGGGCGACGCCGCCGTCCACATCACCGACGAGGCCATGCACGGCTCGGACGCGTTGGCCACCTCACTCGTTCTGGCCAAGGCCCTGGAGCACGTCGGTTTCGACCTCGTCCTCACCGGGATGTCCTCGACCGACGCCGAGATGTCCGTCATCCCCTCGATGGTGGCCGACCGGCTCGGGATCGGTCAGGCGACCTTCGCGGGCGAGCTGTCGGTCGACGGCAGCACCGTGACGATCCGCCGGGACACCGACGTCGCGAGCGAGCAGGTGAGCGTTGCCCTACCGGCCGTCGTGTCGGTCACCGACCAGGCCGGCGAGGCGCGCTACCCGGCCTTCAAGTCGATCATGGCCGCCAAGAAGAAGCCGGTCGCGACGCTCGCCCTCGCCGACCTCGGGGTCGACCCGGCCTCCGTGGGCAGCCACGCGGCGGCCGTCGAGGTCCTCGACATCTCCCCCACCCCACCGCGCGAGGCCGGCACGGTCCTCGTCGACGACGGCGACGGCGCGACCCGGATGGCGGAGTTCCTCGCCGCCCGCGGGTTCATCTGACCAAGCGAAGGAGCCGGCACCCATGAGCGAAGTCCTCGTCCTCGTCGAGACCACCGACAGCGGGGTCCGCAAGCCCACCCTCGAGCTGCTCACGGCGGCCCGCCGCCTCGGTGAGCCGAGCGCCGTCCTGTTCGGCCCCCCCTCCGAGGGCGTCGTCGCCACCCTCGGCGAGTACGGGGCCCTCCGGGTGTATGCCGTGAACGCGCCCGAGGCGGCTACCCACCTCTCGGTCCCCAAGGCGGAGGCCCTCGTCGAGCTGGCCACCCGGGTCTCGCCCGCGGCCGTCCTCGTCGGCTCGGGTCCGGAGGGCAAGGACGTTGCCGCCCGGGTGGCCGTGCGCCTCGGTGCGGGCATCGTCACCGACGCCGTCGACGTCCAGCCCGACGGCGACTCGGTCATCGCCACCCAGAGCGTGGTCGCAGGCCGCTTCGTGGCCCGCACCCGGGTCCGGCAGGGCCCGGCAGTCGTCACGCTGCGACCCAGCTCGGTCGCGGCCGAGCCGGCTTCGGTGACGCCGACGGTCGAGACGGTCGACGTGGCGCTCAGCGCCCAGGCCACCCTCGCCACCATCACCTCGACCGCGCCCAAGACCGGCACCGGGCGCCCGGAGCTCACCGAGGCGGCGCTCGTCGTCTCGGGCGGACGCGGCGTCGGCTCGGCGGAGGGCTTCGCCGTCGTCGAAGCCCTCGCGGACGCCCTCGGTGCCGCCGTCGGCGCGTCGCGCACGGCCACCGACTCCGGCTGGGCGGCCCACGAGCTCCAGGTCGGCCAGACCGGCAAGACGATCGCGCCCCAGCTCTACATCGCAGCCGGCATCTCGGGGGCGATCCAGCACCGGGCCGGGATGCAGTCCTCCAGGACCATTGTCGCCGTCAACAAGGACCCGAAGGCGCCGATCTTCGGGATCGTCGATCTGGGCATCGTCGGCGACCTCCACACCGTGCTGCCCGCCCTCACCGCGGAGGTGCGACAGCGCAAGGGATGAGTCTCCAGGCCCGCCTGGAGACCGCATCCCGACCCTACGGGCCCGGGTGGGGCCCACAGCTAGACCATCTGCAGGGAGGCAGGAATGGTCCTGAGGCTCGTTCTCGGCCTGCTCATGACCGTGGTGCTGCTCGGCATCGCGGGCCGCCGGCTGATGTTCCTGTACCGGCTCGGGCGGGCCGGCCAGCCCGTCGAGCCCGGCCGGCGCTCGGCGGTGGCGGCCACCGTGCGGGCCGAGCTGGCCGAGGTCGCCGGGCAGCGACGCCTGCTGCGGTGGACCGCCCCGGGCGCCGCGCACGCCGCCGTCTTCTGGGGATTCCTGGTGCTCCTGCTCACCATCCTCGAGGCGTTCGGGTCCCTGGTCGACGGCACCTTCCAGATCCCCGTCATCGGCAACTGGCCGGTGCTCGGGTTCGTCGAGGACCTCTTCGCGCTGCTCTGCCTCGCCGCCGTCGCCGCGTTCGTCGTCATCCGGGTCCGCGAGGCACCCGCCGAGCGCGGCCGCGCCTCCCGCTTCTTCGGGTCCCACCTCGGCGCGGCATGGTTCACGCTGTTCATGATCGCCAACGTCGTGTGGACGCTCCTGCTCACCCGTGGCGCCCAGATCAACGCACAGGCCGTCAACACCACCTCCCACATGGCCTTCCTGCGTGGCGCCTTCGTCTCACAGTGGGTCGCCGGGCTCCTCGAGCCCCTGGGCCGCGGCACGAACGACGTCATCGAGACGGTCGCCCTGCTCCTCAGCCTCGCCGTGCTGCTCGGCTTCACCGTCTTCGTCACCTACAGCAAGCACCTCCACATCCTGTTCTCCATCCCCAACGTCGCCCTGGCCCGTCGGCCTCGCGCGCTCGGAGCGTTGCTGCCGGTCTACTCCGGCGGCCGGGAGGTCGACTTCGAGGACCCGGGCGAGGACGACCTCATGGGTGTCGGCAAGGTCGAGGACTTCACCTGGAAGGGCCTGCTCGACTTCGGCACGTGCACCGAGTGCGGGCGCTGCCAGAGCCAGTGCCCCGCCTGGAACACCGGCAAGCCGCTCTCGCCCAAGGTCCTCATGATGACCCTGCGCGACCATGCGCTCGCCAAGGCGCCCTACCTGCTCGGGGCCGAGCAGGGAAGCCCCCTCGCGGAGGTGCCGCTCGTCGGCACCACGGGGTATGCCGCCGACACCCCGCTGACGGCGTACGCGGCGGTGCCCGCGGCCCCCTCCGCGGCCGTGGTCGACGCGGACGTCCTGTGGGCGTGCACGACCTGCGGCGCCTGCGTCGAGCAGTGCCCGGTCGATATCGAGCATGTCGACCACATCGTGAACCTGCGGCGGCACCAGGTCCTCATGGAGGCGGCCTTCCCCGAGGAGGCGGGCATCATGCTCACCAACCTCGAGCACGCCGGCGACCCGTGGGGTCGTGGCGCGGCGATGCGCCTGGAGTGGGCCGAGCCGCTCGAGTTCGAGGTGCGGGTGGTGGGGGCGGACGGGTCGGGCACGGTCCCGGACGATGTCGAGTACCTGCTGTGGGTCGGCTGCGCGGGCGCACTCGACGACGTCGCCCAGCGCACCACCCGGGCGGTCGCGACCCTCCTGCATGAGGCGGGGGTCGAGTTCATGGTGCTGGGGAACGCGGAGGCATGTACCGGCGACCCGGCGCGGCGGATGGGTCACGAGTTCCTCTTCCAGATGCTCGCCCGGCGCAACGTCGAGACCCTCGACGCCGCCGGGGTGAGGAAGATCGTCGCCACCTGCGCCCACTGCTTCAACACCCTCGCCAACGAGTACCCACAGGTCGGGGGACACTACGAGGTCGTCCACCACACGACGCTGCTGTCCCGGCTGGTCGCCGAGGGACGGCTGACGCCGGTCCACCGCGTCGAGACGAGCGTGACCTACCACGACCCCTGCTACCTCGGCCGCCACAACCGGGTGTTCAGCCCACCGCGCGAGGTCCTCGCCGCCGTGCCCGGGCTCGCCCTCACCGAGATGCCGCGCAGCAGGGAGACCTCCTTCTGCTGCGGAGCCGGCGGGGCCCGGATGTTCATGGACGAGAGCATCGGCACCCGGATCAACGAGGCCCGCGCCGAGGAGGCCCTCGCCACGGGCGCGACCGTCGTCGCGGCCGCCTGCCCCTTCTGCATCACCATGCTCACCGACGGGGTGGCCACCCGGCGCCCCGGCGGCTCACCCGGCGCGACCGTCGAGGTCACCGACCTCTCCGAGCTCCTGTTGCGCGCCATCCGGCCGGACCTGTCCGAGTCGGCTGCCAGCCTGTCCCCCCTCCCGACCGACGGAGCCAGACCGAGATGACCGAGACCACCGAGACGACCACGCGGACCGCCACCCACGTCGGAGGAGCCGGGCTGGACGTCGGCACCCTGACGATGATGCTCGAGGCGCTCGACGACTTCGTCGGCGCCGCCCTCACCCCCGAGCTCCAGCTCGACCTCGACCACGAGGACCGCTGCCCCGAGGAGATCGTCCGGGCGATGTCGGACCCCGACCAGCTGGGGGTGCAGCTCGTCTTCATCCCGGAGGCCTACGGCGGGATGGACGGCGGGGCGTTCGACTCCTACCGCGTCTGCGAGGTGATGGCCCGGCGCGACCTCGGGCTCGCCACGGCCGTGTTCGCGACCTTCCTCGGCTCGGATCCCATCGTGGTCGGGGCGACCGAGGAGCAGCGCGCCACCTGGCTCGGCGAGATCGCCGAGAAGGGCCTCGTCTTCGCCTACGGTGCCACCGAGCCAGAGGCCGGTTCCGACCTCGGCGCGATGAGCACCGTCGCCCTCCCGGTGACCGACGACGAGGGCGCAGTCACGGCATACCGGATCACCGGCCGCAAACAGTGGATCTCCAACGGCTCCATCGCCGACTACACGACGATCCTCGCTGCGACCGAGGCCGGCCCGTGTTGGTTCGTCGTGCCCAAGGACGCACCCGGGTTCACCACCGCACCGCCGGAGGACAAGCACGGCATCCGGCTGTCCAACACCGCCGCGCTCTTCCTCGACGACGTCGAGGTCCCCGCCGGGAACCTCGTCGGCGGCGTGGAGGGCAAGGGCCTGGTCCAGGCCCAGCAGGTCTTCGGCTACACCAGGGTGATGGTCGCGGCCTTCGGGCTGGGCGCCGGCTGGTCAGCCCTGGACCGAGCCATCGAGTACTCCGTCAACCGCGAGCAGGGCGGCGGCCCCCTCTCGCAGAAGCAGGGGTACACCCACAAGCTCATCGTTCCGCACGCCGTGCGGCTCGAGGCCTCGCGGGCCTTCATCGAGCACACCTCCGTCCGCCTCGACACGGGCGAGGGCGAGGGCGGCGCCCTCAACACCGAGGGCGCCATCGCCAAGCTCATGGCCTCCGAGGCCGGCAACGCCGCCGCCGAGGCCGCGATCCAGGCGCATGGTGGCTACGGCTACACCCGCCCGTATGTCGTCGAGAAGGTCAAGCGCGACGTGCGCATCACCACGATCTACGAAGGCACCTCGGAGATCCTCGAGATGACCATCGCGCGGGACCGCTGGCAGCAGCATCTGAAGACGCAGGGCCGCTACTACGCCGACCTCGCCGCCGGGCTGGCCGCAGTGCACCGGCAGCACCCGGACGTCGGCGCCGACGTGGCGGCCCTGGCCACCCAGGCCCTCGGCGTCGTCCTCGAGGCCGCGCGCACCGGACGACTCACCCGTAACCAGCATGTGCTGTTCCGGCTGGGCGAGCTCGTCGCGTTCACCGAGACGGCCGGGGTGTTCGCCCGCAAGGCGGCCGACGCCGCCGACGGGACCCTGCACGAGAAGTGTCCCAAGCGCTTCGACGCGGCCGCGCTCGCCGCGATGTCCCGGGTGTTCGCCCGCGAGGCGGCCCAGAAGGTCGCGCTCGACGGCACCCGTTGGGTGGCCGGCGCGGCCGATCCCGGCTCCCCCAGTGCCGCGGCGGTCGACGCCATCCCCGTCGCCGCGATCCTCGCGGCCCAGGCCGGGCTGATCGCCGACATGGACCGCGTCGCCGACGTGCTCTACGGCCGCGTGGACGTCTGATCCGCCCCCGTTCCCCGGCCCGGCCGGCACGGCCCGCCGGTCCGGAGACGGACCCAGACCTCCAACAGCCCTCCACCAGACCCCGACATACCTCAGACAGTCCGTAGAACCGAGGAACGCCTCATGAGCACCAGCCCCGCCATCCGACCCGTCGCCATCGTCGGCCATGCCGCGATCATGCCCGAGGCCCCGAACGGGGACGCGTTCTGGGCCAACATCACCGGTGGACGGTACTGCGTGACCGAGGTGCCGCCGGAGCGCTGGGACCCGGCCCTGTACTTCGACCCGGACCACTCGGTCCCCGACAAGACGTACACCACCATCGGTGGCTGGGTCCGGGACTTCGCCTGGGACCCCATCGCCTGGCGACTGCCCATCCCGCCGACTGTGGCGAACCAGATGGACGAGGGGCAGCGCTGGGCACTGTCGGCGGCCCGCTCCGCCCTGACGATGGCCGGCTGGCCGGCCTGGGGCGTCGACTCCGACCGGGTGGCCGTGATCCTCGGCAACGCCATCGGGGGCGAGAAGCACTACAACTCCTCGATGCGGATCAAGTTGCCGGAGGTCATCCGCCAGCTCGAGGCCTCCCCCACCCTCGGCGGGCTGCCGCCGGACGTGCAGCGCGCCGTCGTCGAGGAGACCCGCGCGGGCTACCTGTCCGCCACCCTGCCGATCACCGAGGACACCATGCCCGGTGAGCTCTCCAACGTCATGGCCGGGCGCATCGCCAACCTGTTCAACCTCCGGGGTCCGAACTTCACCACGGACGCGGCGTGCGCTTCCGGGCTCGCCGCCCTCGACGCCGCCGCGCGCGGGCTCGTCGACCACCAGTACGACGCCGTCGTCACGGGCGGGGTCGACCGCAACATGGGCGTCGACGCGTTCGTGAAGTTCTGCAAGATCGGCGCCCTGTCGGCGACCGGCACCCGCCCCTTCGACGCCGGGGCCGACGGTTTCGTCATGGGCGAGGGAGCGGCCCTGTTCGTGCTCAAGCGGCTCGAGGACGCCGAACGCGACGGCGACCACGTCTACGCCGTCATTCTCGGCATCGGCGGCTCCTCCGACGGCAAGGGCAAGAGCATCACCGCACCCAACCCGGTCGGCCAACAGCTCGCGGTCCGGCGCGCCTGGGCCAACTCCGGGCAGGACCCGGCGACCGTCATGGCCGTCGAGGCCCACGGAACCTCGACCCGGGTCGGGGACGCCGCCGAGCTGACCAGCCTCCAAGAGGTGTTCGGACCGGCCGGGGTCGCGCCACGCTCGGTGGCCCTGGGCTCGGTGAAGTCGAACATCGGACATCTCAAGGCCGCAGCAGGCACCGCAGGTCTGTACAAGATGGTCCGCTCACTCGACGAGAAGGTCCTCGCCCCGAGCCTCGGGTTCGTCCACCCCAACGAGAACGTCGACTGGGACACGAGCCCGTTCGCCGTCAACACCGCTCTGCGCGCGTGGCCCGACCCGCCGACCGGCGTGCGCCGCGGGGCCGTCAGCGCCTTCGGGTTCGGTGGGACGAACTTCCACGTCGTGCTCGAGGAGTACGTCCCCGGCCGGTACCAGGGGCAGTCCCGGGCGTTCGCCGCGGCCGTGCCGGCGGCCAGCTCCGCCCCGGCGCATGCCACCCCGGCGCCTGCCGCCCCGGCCAAGGCGCCCTTGCGGGGGGCGCTCGTGCTCGGCGGCGAAACCGACGCCGATGTCCTGCGCCAGGTTCGCGCGGCTCTGGACGGTGCGAAGGCAGGCGACGCACCCGCACCGGCGGCCCCCCACCCGTCCGCCGGGACCGCCGCCGTACGGGTGGCCGTCGACTTCGCCGATGCCGCTGACCTCGCCGGCAAGCTCGGCAAGCTCGTCACCGCGTTCGACACCGGGAACCCGGCTGTCTTCAAGATGCTGCGCCAGCAGGGCGTGTTCGTCGGCCGAGGTCCGGCACCCAAGGTGGCCTTCCTCTACACCGGACAGGGCTCGCAGTACGTCAACATGCTCCACGACCTCGTCGCCAGCGAGCCCGTGGTGGCCGAGACCTTCGCGGAGGCCGACGCGGTGATGACCCCGCTCCTGGGGCGCCCGCTCACCTCCTTCATCTTCAGCGACGATGCCGGCCAGGACACCATGGACCGGCTCGGCGCGCAGCTCATGCAGACCGAGATCACCCAGCCCGCCGTCCTCGCAACCGACCTGTCGCTCACCCGCCTGCTCGCGGCATACGGCATCCATCCCGACCTCGTCATGGGACACAGCCTCGGCGAGTACGGCGCCCTGGTGGCCGCGGGGTCGCTCTCCTTCGGCGCCGCACTCGAGGCCGTCAGCGCCCGCGGGCGCGAGATGACCAAGGTGTCGATGGCCGACAACGGCGCGATGGCCGCGGTCTTCGGCCCGCTGGCCGAGATCGAGCGGATCGTCGCGGACGCCGACGGCTATGTCGTCATCGCCAACATCAACAGCTTCAACCAGGCCGTCGTCGGGGGGGCCACCGAGGCCGTAGAGCGGATCGTCGAGCGGTTCCAGTCGGCGGGGCTCAACGCCGTGCGGATCCCGGTGAGCCACGCGTTCCACACCTCGATCGTCGCCCCCGCCTCCGAGCCGCTCAAGGTCGCCCTCGCCCGGCTCGACGTCCGCGGCCCACGCCTGCCGATCGTCGCCAACGTCACCGGCGAGCTCTACCCGGCCGGCGCCGACACCGCCACGATGCTCGACTACCTCGGCAGGCAGGTGGCTTCCCCCGTCCAGTTCGTCAAGGGGCTGGAGACCCTCTACGCCAACGGGGCACGGGTGTTCGTCGAGGTCGGGCCCAAGAAGGCGCTGCACGGGTTCGTCGAGGACGTCCTCGGGACGCGACACGACGACGTGCTGGCCCTGTTCACCAACCACCCGAAGCTGGACGACGCCGCAGCGGTCAACCAGGCCCTGTGCGGCCTGTATGCGGCCGGCCTCGGTTACGCCGCATCCGCCACCCCCTCGCCCGCTCCCCACCCTCAGGCCGCCATGTCCTCCGCCATGCCCCCCACCGCGCCGTCCTCCCCCGCGCCGTCCTCCCCCGCGCCCCACACTCTCGACGCTGTCGCTTCTCCGGCAGCGTCCGCCGATCTGGCGGCCATGACGACCACATCCTCGGGCCCGACGGTGGCCGACGCGACGATCACCGAGCTGGGGCGCCTGTTCGCCGGTGTCCTGGCCGAGGGGATGCGCCTGATGGGCGGGGAACCGGCCGCGACGCCGGCGGCCCCGGTGGCCGCCCCCGCGGCACCGACCGGTCCGGACGGCCTCGCGACCCGTGAGCCCGTCGTCATCACCGGCGCGGCGCTCGGGCTGCCCGGCGTCCCGCAGACGTTCGACGACGCCAACATCGCCAAGATCCTCGCGGGTCAGTCCTTCATCGAGGTGCTCCCGGACGAGGTCCGCGCCCGGATGGTCGACCAGCGGATCACCCGCCTGGTCAAGGACGCCGCGGGCGGCGGCTCGTTCGTCACGATCGACGACCCTGCCGACGTCATCAAGCTGGCCGGCCGGCATGCCCCCCTCGACGTCGTCGAGCAGTTCGGGATCGACAAGGCCCGCGACGAGGCCCTCGACAACACGACCCGGATGGCGCTGGCATCCGGCTTCGACGCGATGCGCGATGCCGGCATACCCCTCGTCATGCGGTACAAGACGACGACGCTCGGTACTCAGCTGCCCGACCGGTGGGGCCTGCCCGAGTCGCTGCGTGACGACACCGGTGTCATCTTCGCCTCGGCGTTCCCGGGGTACGACCGGTTCGCGGAGGCCATCGAGGCGTATGCGCTGGACAAGGGTCGCCGCGACAACCTCCTGGCCCTCGAGAGCGTCCGCGCCGCCATGACCGACGGCGAGCCAGCCGCCGCGGAGGCGGACCGCCTCATCGCGGAGCTGCGCGAGACCATGGCCGCCGAGCCCTACGCCTTCGACCGGAAGTTCCTCTTCCGCGTGCTGTCGATGGGGCACAGCCAGTTCGCGGAGATCATCGGCGCACGTGGCCCGAACACCCAGGTCAACGCCGCCTGCGCCAGCACCACCCAGGCGATCTCGCTCGCCGAGGACTGGATCCGCGCCGGACGGTGCAGCCGCGTGGTCGTGGTCTCCGCGGACGATGCGACCGGCGAGCATCTGCTGCCGTGGGTGACCTCAGGGTTCCTCGCGACCGGGGCGGCCGCCACCGACGAGCACGTCGAGGACGCCGCGACGCCGTTCGACCGGCGCCGGCACGGGATGATCGTCGGGGTCGGGGCCGCCGCACTGGTCGTGGAGTCGGCCGAGGCCGCTCGGGCCCGCGGCATCCAGCCCATCTGCGAGCTGCTGGGAGCCGTCATCGCCAACAGCGCGTTCCACGGCACCCGGCTCGACGTCGAGCACATCGGCGGGGTCATGGAGACGCTCATCCGCGAGGCCGAGGGGCGAGGTGTGTCCCGGCACGACATCGCACCCTCGACGATGTTCGTCTCCCACGAGACGTACACGCCCGCCCGTGGAGGGAGCGCTGCGGCCGAGATCAACGCCCTGCGCCGGGTCTTCGGTGCCGATGCCGGCCGGGTCGTCATCACCAACACCAAGGGCTTCACCGGTCACGCGATGGGCGCCGGCATCGAGGACGTCGTGGCCGTCAAGGCCCTGGAGACGGGCATCGTCCCACCGGTGCCGAACTACCGCGAGCCCGACCCCGACCTCGGCTCGCTCAACCTCTCGACCGGAGGACCGTACCCCGTCGAGTACGCCCTGCGGCTGGCTGCCGGCTTCGGCTCGCAGGTCGCCATGTCCCTGCTCCGGCGCACCCCCATGCCCGACGGGGCCCGGCGCTCGCCTGACCAGCTCGGCTACAGCTACCGCATCATCGACCCGGTTGCCTGGCAGGGCTGGCTCGACGGGCTCTCGGGTCACGCCGGCAGCGTCCTCGAAGTCGACCGCCGGCGGCTCCGGGTCGCCGATGTCGGGGCTCCCGAGGTGCCTGTCGCTCCGGTGACACAGGTTCCGGTGCCGTATGCCGGGATCGCAGTTCCGGTGCCGCATGCCGGGATCGCCCCCTCCTGGCTCCCCGCAGCTCCACCGGACCTCCCCGCTCTCCCACCCACCCAGCCATCGGTTGTGTCCGAGCCGGTGGCTGCCATGGCCCCCAGTTACTCGGACCCAACCACCACGCCATCCCTGGTGTCCGAGCCGATGGTGGCCATGGCCACCAGTTACTCGGACCCCACCACCACCGCGCCAACCCTGGTGTCCGAGCCGGTGGCCGCCAGGGCCACCAGTGACGCGGACCCCACCTCCGCAGTGGCACCGGCAGCGCCCGGGCCGGCGACCGGTGACCCGGTGCTGGCCGCGGTGACCACGATCGTGGCCGAGATGACCGGCTACCCCCCCGAGCTGCTCGACCCCGACCTCGACCTCGAAGCCGACCTCGGCGTCGACACCGTCAAACAAGCCGAGGTCTTCGCCGCCGTCCGCGAGCAGTACCACCTCGAGCGCGACACCACCCTCCAGCTGCGCGACTTCCCCACCCTCGGCCACGTCGCCGGCTGGGTCCACGACAAGACCGGCATCCCCGCCCCCGGCACCGACCAGCCACCCGCAGCGTCCGAGCCGGTGGCCGCCAGGACCACCAGTGACGCGGACCCCACCTCCGCAGTGGCACCGGCAGCGCCCGGGCCGGCGACCGGTGACCCGGTGCTGGCCGCGGTGACCACGATCGTGGCCGAGATGACCGGCTACCCCCCCGAGCTGCTCGACCCCGACCTCGACCTCGAAGCCGACCTCGGCGTCGACACCGTCAAACAAGCCGAGGTCTTCGCCGCCGTCCGCGAGCAGTACCACCTCGAGCGCGACACCACCCTCCAGCTGCGCGACTTCCCCACCCTCGGCCACGTCGCCGGCTGGGTCCACGACAAGACCGGCATCCCCGCCCCCGGCACCGACCAGCCACCCGCAGCGTCCGAGCCGGTGGCCGCCAGGACCACCAGTGACGCGGACCCCACCTCCGCAGTGGCACCGGCAGCGCCCGGGCCGGCGACCGGTGACCCGGTGCTGGCCGCGGTGACCACGATCGTGGCCGAGATGACCGGCTACCCCCCCGAGCTGCTCGACCCCGACCTCGACCTCGAAGCCGACCTCGGCGTCGACACCGTCAAACAAGCCGAGGTCTTCGCCGCCGTCCGCGAGCAGTACCACCTCGAGCGCGACACCACCCTCCAGCTGCGCGACTTCCCCACCCTCGGCCACGTCGCCGGCTGGGTCCACGACAAGACCGGCATCCCCGCCCCCGGCACCGACCAGCCACCCGCAGCGTCCGAGCCGGTGGCCGCCAGGGCCACCAGTGACGCGGACCCCACCTCCGCAGTGGCACCGGCAGCGCCCGGGCCGGCGACCGGTGACCCGGTGCTGGCCGCGGTGACCACGATCGTGGCCGAGATGACCGGCTACCCCCCCGAGCTGCTCGACCCCGACCTCGACCTCGAAGCCGACCTCGGCGTCGACACCGTCAAACAAGCCGAGGTCTTCGCCGCCGTCCGCGAGCAGTACCACCTCGAGCGCGACACCACCCTCCAGCTGCGCGACTTCCCCACCCTCGGCCACGTCGCCGGCTGGGTCCACGACAAGACCGGCATCCCCGCCCCCGGCACCGACCAGCCACCCGCAGCGTCCGAGCCGGTGGCCGCCAGGACCACCAGTGACGCGGACCCCACCTCCGCAGTGGCACCGGCAGCGCCCGGGCCGGCGACCGGTGACCCGGTGCTGGCCGCGGTGACCACGATCGTGGCCGAGATGACCGGCTACCCCCCCGAGCTGCTCGACCCCGACCTCGACCTCGAAGCCGACCTCGGCGTCGACACCGTCAAACAAGCCGAGGTCTTCGCCGCCGTCCGCGAGCAGTACCACCTCGAGCGCGACACCACCCTCCAGCTGCGCGACTTCCCCACCCTCGGCCACGTCGCCGGCTGGGTCCACGACAAGACCGGCATCCCCGCCCCCGGCACCGACCAGCCACCCGCAGCGTCCGAGCCGGTGGCCGCCAGGACCACCAGTGACGCGGACCCCACCTCCGCAGTGGCACCGGCAGCGCCCGGGCCGGCGACCGGTGACCCGGTGCCGGCCGCGGCGGCACCCACCATCGAGACCGTACGCGGGGACCTCACCGCCATCGACGCCCTCCCCCGGCGGGTGCCGGTCCCGGCGCTGCGTCCCGCGCTCGACCGGTGCGCCCCCACGGGCATCGACCTCGACGGTGCCCGCGTCATCGTCATGCGGGACGAGGGCGGTGTCGGCACCGCGCTCGTCAAGCGCCTCGCCAAGGCCGGCGCCACGCCTCTGGTGCTCGACCCCGGAATCGCCACGGACACCTTGCTCAGCACCGTCGAGTCCTGGCTCGCCGACGGGCCCGTGGCCGGCGTCTACTGGCTGCCCGCGCTCGACGACGAGGGTGACCTCGACACGATGGACCTCGCGACGTGGACCGAGGCACTGCGCCGAAGGGTCAAGACCCTCTATGCCACGATGCGGCGGCTGTGGGACACCGACGCCTTCCTCGTCAGCGCCACGCGCCTCGGCGGCCGCCACGGCTACGACGTGATGGGAGCGACCGCCCCGATGGGCGGCGCCGTCACCGGCTTCACCAAGTCCTACAAGAAGGAACGGCCCGGGGCCCTCGTCAAGGCGGTCGACCTGCCCGCCAGCCGCAGGACGGCCACAGTGGCCGATGTCCTCATCGAGGAGACCCTCGCCGACCCGGGCACGGTCGAGGTGGGCCGCGTCGACGGGCTGCGCTGGGGTGTCGTCCTCGCCGAGCAGCCCTTCCCGCCGCTGAACGGCGACGGGACCCCCGACCATGACGGCGGTCTGCCGCTGACCGACAGATCTGTCGTGCTCGTCACCGGCGCCGCCGGGAGCATCGTCTCGGCCATCACCGCCGACCTTGCGACGGCGGGCGCCGGGACGTTCCACCTGCTCGACCTCACTCCGGCCCCAGACCCCGCTGACCCCGACCTCGCAGCCTTCGCCGCCGACAAGGACGGCCTCAAGGCCGCCCTCGCCGCCCGGATGCGCGAGCGCGGTGAGAAGGCCACTCCGGTCGCCATCGAGAAGGAGCTGGCGGGGATCGAACGGTTGGCCTCAGCCCGGGCGGCGATCGCCGCCGTCGAGTCCGCCGGTGGCACCGCGCACTACCACAGCGTCGACCTCACCGACCCTGCCGCGGTCGCGGCGGTCATGGACTCGGTCCGCGCCACCAGCGGGCGCATCGACGTGCTGGTCCACGCCGCCGGGCTCGAGATCAGCCGGAACCTGCCCGAGAAGCAGCCGGCGGAGTTCGACCTCGTATTCGACGTCAAGACGACCGGCTGGTTCAACGTATGGCGCGCTGTCGAGGGCCTCGACATCGGCGCCACCGTCGTATTCTCCTCCGTGGCCGGTCGGTTCGGCAACAACGGACAGACCGACTACTCGGCGGCCAACGACCTGCTCTGCAAGATCACCTCCGCCCTGCGCCGCACCCGGCCGCAGACCCGGGCGCTCGCCCTGGACTGGACCGCCTGGGGCGGCATCGGCATGGCCACGCGCGGGTCGATCCCGAAGATCATGGAGATGGCGGGCGTGCAGATGCTGCCGGCCGAGGCCGGGGTGGCCTGGATCCGTCGGGAGCTGGCCTCCGGCGCCCACCGGGGTGAGGTCGTCGTCGCCGGGCGCCTCGGGTTGATGGCCGCGGAGTATGCCGAGCACGGTGGGGCCGACGTCGGCCGGCTGGCCGGCGACCTCACCGACCACGGCCCGATGGTCGGCGACGTCGTCACAAGCGCCCACCACGGGCTTGTCGTCGCGACCACGCTCGACCCCACCAGGCAGCCCTTCCTCGACCACCACCGGATCGACGGCATCCCGGTGCTGCCGGGGGTGATGGGCATGGAGGCGTTCGCCGAGGCGGCGACGCTGCTCGCCCCCTCGGGGTTCGGCGTCGGAGCGGTCGAGGACGTGGCGTTCCTCGCCCCGGTGAAGTTCTACCGGGACGAGCCGCGCACCCTCACCGTCACGGCCCGGGTGGAGCAGGATCCTGACGGCTCGAGCCAGGACCTGCTGGCGCGTTGCGCCCTCACGGCGGAGCGCGTCCTGCCCGGACACGACGCCCCGCAGGTGACGACCCACTTCACCGGCACGGTCCGCCTCACCCGGTCGGCGCCCGTCGAGGAGTCCGTGCCGCCGCTCGGCGAGCCGCCCGAGGGCCGCACCCTCACACCCGAGGACGTCTACGCGCTGTACTTCCACGGGCCGGCATACCAGGTGGTCGGTGCCGCGTGGCGGTCCGACGGCGCCTCCGTCGCGCGCTTCGCGGCCGACCTCCCCGACGACCATGTCCCGCCGTCCGCACCGCTCGTCGGAGCCCCCCGGCTCGTCGAGCTGTGCTTCCAGGCGGCCGGGCTCTGGGAGGCCGGACGGGAGGGCCGGATGGCCTTGCCGTATGCCGTGGGCTCGGTGCGGGTGCTCGGCTCGCCCGGACCGGGCGAGCACCTTGCCGTGGCCCGGCAGGTCGGTGCGGGTAGGTTCGATGCCCTGGTCGTCGACAGCGACGGCCGCGTGGTGGTCCGCCTCGACGGGTACCGGAGTATCCCGTTGCCGTCGCCGGTCTCGTCCGAGGTGGTCGCACCTCTCGCCGAGGCCTTCGGCGCGGCGGCCGTGGACACGCACTGACAAGGAGCCGACGCATGGAGCCGATCACCCGCCTGGCGATCCTGGAGCGCGGCGAGCCTGCCGTGCGTCTGCTCGCGGCGATCGGGGGCCTCGGCGCCCAGACCGACGACCCGGACATCACCCGGGTTCTGGTCCTGACCGAGCCGCGCGAGCGGGCTTGGTACGCCCGTGAGGCCGACGAGACCGTCGTCGTCGAGCCCGCGGGCGCCGTAGGGACGCAGGACATCGTCACGGCCCTGCGCACCGCCCGGGCTGACGCCGTGTGGATCGGGGTGGTCCCGTGCCAGGACCAGGTGGCGCTCGTCAGGGCCTGCGAGGACGCCGGGATCGCCGTCATCGGCCCGGACAGCGCCACCGTGCGCCGGCTCACCGACCGGGCCCGGCTGGCCGAGGTCGCGGACGAGGCGGGTCTTGAGCTGGCCGATCCCGACCGGGACCGCAGCGGCCACCGGGTCCTCGAGGTCGACATCCTCGCGGACGGCGCGGGGACTGTCTGGGCGTTCACCCCCCGCGAGACCACTCTGAGCCGCGGCCACCACCTCATCCTGGCGGAGAGCCCGGCGCCGGGTCTCCACCCGGACACCGAGCGGGCGTTGCGCTCGGACGCGCAGGCGCTCGCCGCCGCGGTCGGGTACCGCGGCGCCGGTGTGGTGCGCTTCCTGCTCGCCCCCGACGGCACGACCGCGTTCGTCGACTCGGTCGACACGCTCGCCCGCGCCTCGCACGCCCTTCTCGAGGAGACGACCGGCTCGAGCTTCCTCGCGCTACGCCTGCGGCTGGCCCGCGGCGACGTCCTCGTGCACGAGCCGCCCCATCCCGACGGTCACGCCATCGAGGCTCGGCTGCTGGCCCACGATCCCGAGCGCGGCTTCGTGCCGACCGGAGGCACGGTCCAGCTGCTGGCACTGCCCGTCGGAACGGGGGTACGCGTCGACGCGACCCTGCACGACGGCGATGTCGTCGACGCCGCCGTCGACCCCCTCATCGCCACCCTCACCGCCTGGGGGCACGGCCGCGCCGAGGCCGAGTCCCGCCTGCGCCGAGCGCTCGAGCGCACGGTGGTCGTCCTCAGCGACGGAGCGTCCAACCGGTGCAGCCTGCTCTCCCTCCTGTCCCGGCCGGAGATCCGGGTCGGGGCCGTGCCCGTCGGCTGGTACGACGACCTGGTGGCCAGTGGGGACCTCGTGCCGCCCGCCGACCCGCTGGCGATCGTCTCTGCCGCGGTCGAGGCCTACGAGTCCGACCTCGCGATGGTCCGCCGAGCCTTCTTCGCCAGCGCCAGCCGCGGACGGCCCGAGCAGCCGGAGGACGTCGGCACGGGGGTCCAGCTGACCTACCGGGGCGCCTCCTACCGGCTCCGGGTCGACCGGACCGGGCCCGACCGGTACCGGGTCCACGACGGGGCGACCATCGAGGTGCGCGTCGAGCGCATCGGCGAGTTCGAGCGGCGGGTCAGCTGCGGCACCCGGCGCCGCCGGGTCGTCACCGTGGAACAGAGCGGCGCTTTCCGGCTCGAGATCGACGGCGTCGCCCACAGCGTCACCCGCACCGACGGGCTCGTCGTTCGCGCCGGGTGGCCCGCGCTGGTCGCGCAGATCCTGGTCGAGCCCGGGCAGCACGTCTTCGCCGGCGACCCGGTCGCGGTGCTGGAGTCCATGAAGATGGTCACCACCGTCACGGCCCCCTTCGAGGGCCTGGTCACTGCGGTGCCCGTCGTCGCCAACTCCCAGGTCGAGCGCGGCGCGCCCCTCCTGCGCATCCGCGCCTCGCGCGAGCTGGCAGCCGAGGCCGTGCTGGCCTCCGCCGAGCCCGCCGAGAACCGGCTCGACCTCGGGGTGCTCGCCGCCGGCCCCGATCAGGCGCCGGCGACGCCCTGCTCGGCCGTCTACGCCGACCTGGTGCCGTACCTGCTCGGCTACGACCGCGACCCGGCGGAGGTCCGGGCCCTTGTCCGGCGCCAACGCACCCTGGCCGCGACCCACCCCGCCGACGACCCGGAGCTGGCCGCCTGCGAGGACTCGCTGCTCGACCTGTTCGCCGACATCGCCGGGTTGTACCGGCCCCGGACCGAGGCGGAGGAGCTCGGCGACGACGGCCTGGTGGTCGGCAACACCCAGGAGTATTTCATCGCCTTCCTCCAGTGGCTCGACGCGGACCGGGCCATGCTCCCCGCGAGCTACCGCAGCCGCCTCGAGACTGCCCTGTCCCGCTACGGCGTCCACGGGCTCGGGCACACCCGGGCGCTCGAGGCGGCCCTGCTGTGGATGTTCCGCTCCTTCGCCCGGGTCCCCGAGCTCGCCCCGGTCGTCACCGCCATCCTCGAGCGCCGCCTCGCCCACATCGCGCAGCTGCGCGACTCCGCGGGCCCGGCACTGCGTCATCGTCTCGAACGGCTGTCCCGGGCCACCGAGGGTCGCCAGCAGACCGTCGCCGACCTGGCCCGCGACGTGGAGTTCCACTACTTCGACGGGCCCCTCCTCGACCAGGCGGTCGCGGACGTCGAGACCGAGATGCGCGGCCACCTCGGGGCCCTGCATGCGGACGCCCACCGGGCCGACCGGGCCGACCGGGTCGACCGGCTCGTATGGTGCCCGCACCCGCTCCGGGCGCTCCTGCTCCGGGCGTGGCTGGACGGCGTCGACGACCCGGCCCTGACGGCATACCGGGAATGCATCCTGGAGGTCTACGCGCGGCGGTTCTACCGCATCCGCGACCTGCACGGGCTCGACCATGACACCGTGACGGGCTTCCAGATCGGCTTCGCCAACTACGAGCACATCGACCTCGACGTGCATCTCGTCGTCGCCTATCTCCCGGCGCACGACCTGCCCGCCCTCTCGCGGGCCATCGCGACCCACCTCGACACGGCGCCGCGCAACCGGGAGGTCGTCGTCGACCTGGTGCTGTGGCGTGACGCCGAGCGGGTCGGCATCGACGAGCTCGCGGGCGAGGCCGCGTCGTGGCTCGAACAGTCGGACTTCGGCCGGCCACTGCACCGGCTGGACCTGACGATGACCAGCGTGGGGGGCGGCGACACCGGCGGGATGCGGACCCAGCACCTCACCTTCCGCCAGTCCGGACCCCACAGCCCGTTCGTGGAGGACACGCTCTACCGCAACCTGCACCCGATGCTCGGCAAGCGCCTCGACCTCTGGCGGCTGTCCACGTTCGCGCTCGAGCGGCTGCCCTCCCCCGAGGACGTCTACCTGTTCTCCGGCGTCGCCCACGACAACCCGAAGGACCGCCGGCTCTTCGCCCTCGCCGAGGTGCGTGACCTGGCCAAGATGCACGACGAGGAGACCGGTCGCGAGACCTACCCACGCCTGACCCGGATGGGCCTGCAGGCTCTGGCGGCCATGCGGGCGGCGCTGGCGAGCTACCCGCCCCGGGAGCGGCCGGCCGCGAACCGGCTGGTCCTCGCCATCCGGCCGACGTGGCAGATCCCGCCGAGCGAGATTCCGGCGCTCGCCTCCTACTACGAGCCGCTCGCACGCGGTGCCGGTCTCGAGAAGCTCGTGCTGCACATCCAGGTGCCGGAGGCCGATGCCGAGGGACGTCCGACACTCACCGACAAGGTCATCCACGTCGAGGGGATCGGGCGCGCGGGCACCGCCATCCGGATCTCCGACCCGGGCCCCAACCCGGTCCGCCCCCTGACCCGCTACGCCCAGAAACTCCTCACGGCGAAGCGGTTCGGCGCCCCCTACCCCTACGAGATCGTGCAGATGCTCACCCCCACCGATGAGGGCTCGTCGACGTTCCCGCGGGGCACCTTCGCCGAGCTCGACCTCAGCGAGGACGACCACCTGGTCCCGGTTGACCGGCCGCCGGCCGAGAACACCGCGCACATCGTCGTGGGGCTGCTGACGTCGTTCACCGACGTCGTCCCCGAGGGGATGACGCGGGTGGCCCTGCTGTCCGACCCCACCCAGGGCCTGGGCAACCTCGCAGAGCCCGAGTGCCGCATCGTCAACGCCGCCCTGGCCTACGCCGCCGAGCACCGGATCCCCGTCGAGTGGTACGCCGTCTCGTCGGGCGCTCTCATCGCCATGGACTCGGGCACGGAGAACATGGACTGGATCGCCCTCACCTTGCGACGCCTCATCGAGTTCACCCAGGGCGGCGGCGAGGTCAACATCATCGTGACCGGCATCAACGTCGGCGGCCAGCCCTACTGGAACGCCGAGGCCACGATGCTCATGCACACCAAGGGCATCCTGGTCATGACCCCTGCCAGCGCGATGGTGCTCACCGGCAAGCAGGCGCTCGACTTCTCGGGCGCGGTCTCGGCGGAGGACAACTTCGGTATCGGCGGCTACGACCGGGTCATGGGCCTCAACGGCCAGGGCCAGTACTGGGCACCGAGCTTCCAGGAGGCCTGCGCACTCTTGCTGCAGCACTACGACTACACGTATGTCGTTCCCGGAGAACGGTTCCCGCGTACCCGGCCGACCAGTGACCCCGCGGACCGGGATGTCCGCAGCTCGCCGCACGACCGCGTGACCGGAACGACCTTCACCCGGGTGGGGGACGTCTTCGACCAGCAGACCAACCCCGACCGCAAGCAGCCGTTCGACATGCGTTCGGTGATGCGCGCCGTGGCCGACGCGGACTGCCGGCCGTTGGAGCGATGGGCTGACTGGTTCGAGGCCGACACCTCGATCGTCTGGGACGCCACGGTCGGCGGTATCCCCGTGTGCCTGGTCGGGCTGGAGTCGCGCACCATCGCGCGCCGTGGGTTCGTCCCGGCCGACGGGCCACCGTCGTGGACGTCGGGCACGCTGTTCCCGCAGGCCTCGCGCAAGACCGCGCGGGCGGTCAACGCCTCCAGTGGGAACCGCCCGCTCGTCGTGCTCGCCAACCTGTCAGGGTTCGACGGGTCGCCGGAGTCGATGCGGCGCTGGCAGCTCGAGTACGGTGCGGAGATCGGCCGTGCGGTGACCAACTTCGACGGGCCCATCGTGTTCGTCGTCGTCTCCCGGTACCACGGCGGAGCGTTCGTCGTGTTCTCCAAGGCGCTCACCGAGTCGATGGAGATCGCCGCGGTCCACGGCTCGTACGCCTCGGTCATCGGCGGGGCACCAGCTGCGGCCACCGTGTTCGCCCGCGAGGTCAAGCAACGCACGGAGAAGGACGAGCGGGTGGCGGCGGCCCGGGCGGCGGCCGAGGCTGCGACCGGGCCCGACGCGGGCAGGCTGCGGGCAGCCATCGGCCAGGTGATGGCGGCCGTCCGCTCCGAGAAGCTCGGCGAGGTGGCCGACGAGTTCGACGCGATCCACACCATCGAGCGTGCCCTGCAGGTGGGCTCGGTCGACCGGATCATCGCAGCCGAGGAGCTCAGGCCGTACATCATCGACGCGCTCCGCCGCGGGATGGCCAGGTTCGTACCGGCGGGCTGACCGGCATACCCCCGCTCAGCCCACGGTCGGGCCGGCCAGCCACGAGTGCACCGGCGCGGCGACGGCAAGGTCGGCTCCCCCGTCGAGGAGTCCGGGCGGGTCATGTGGCTGCGCGAACGCGACGGTCAGGACGAAGACCCCGTCGCGCCGCCACCATCCGGGGAAGGTCTCGCCGCGGACCGAACGCACGGTCAGCGCAGCCCAGCCGTCGTCGCGGACGGCGTGGTCCACCTCCACCTCGACGGTCCGGGTGTCCGCCGTGAGGCCGACCCGGAGCACCTTGAGCGCCGCCTCCTTGGCCGACCACACGAGGTTGGCGGCGGCCTGCCAGCCGTCCTCGCCGTGGCTGGCGCGGCGCGCGTGCACGTAGGCCACCTCGGGCGGGGTGAGGAAGTCGGCCACGAAACCCCTGGTCCGTGGCTCGACGAGCTCGAGGTCGACCCCCAGCGAGCCGGCGGCTGTGCCGGGGGCGCCGACGAGGCCCACTGCCCAGCCGGCCCGGTCGGTCAGCGAGACGTCCAGGCCCGCCGGAAGCCGGTCGATCTCCACGAACGGCGCGCCGGTCGGGTGGTTGAGCATCTCGATCCGGGACAGGGCCCGGTCGGCGGGCCAGCCCACGGCGGTCGCGACGGCGCGCTTGCCCGTCCATCGGCGCAGCAGGAACTCCGTCCGCCGCTTGGTGAACCTCAGCTGGTCCAGCCGCGCCCGCTCCCGCTGCGACATCCAACCCAGCCCGTCCGGGACCTCATGCTCGCCACAGGCCAGCCAGCGCACACTGTCACCTCCTCGACCGTCGGCGCCATTGTGCCGGACCGGTGGCCGCGCAGGCACGCCGACGCATCCACCGCGACGCGGGACCCGCCAGACTGGGCCGATGCTGCAGCTGCGGATCTCCTCCCCCACGGCTCTGACCGATGACGTGCTGTCGGTGCTCGACGACCCGGCTGTGAGCAGCCTGTCGGTCGTGCGCGGTGCCTCGGTCCGTCCGCCGGGGGACGTCGTCGTCGCCGACATCGCCCGGGAGACCGCCAACAGCCTGATCGACCGGCTGCGGGACCTCGGGGTCGCCCAACAGGGCAGCCTGCTGATCGACCCGGTCGACGCCTGGATCTCTCGCGAGGGGCTGGATGCCGAGCGCAAAGCACCCGGAAGCAGCGCCGATGCCGTCGTATGGGCCCAGGTGGCCCACCGGGCGTATGACGATGCGGAGCTGAACTGGACCTTCGTCACGTTCCTCACCCTGGCCACCCTCCTCGCGGGCATCGCCATCGTCGAGCACTCGCAGATCCTCGTCGTCGGGGCGATGGTTCTCGGCCCGGAGTTCGGCGCCATCGCGGCGATCGGCCTCTCACTGGTCCGCCGGCGGCTGGGACTGCTGCGGAACGCGCTGCGCTCGCTGCTCGTCGGCTTCCCCATCGCCGTCACCGTGGCCGCACTGGTCACCCTGGCGGGCCGCGGTCTGGGATGGGTCAGCCCGGCCGACATCGCCGCCGGGCAGCAGGGCATGACCTTCATCGACTCCCCCGACCGCTGGTCGATCACGGTCGCCGTCATCGCCGGCGCTGCCGGGGTGCTGTCCCTGACCTCGGCCAAGATCGGCGGCCTGTCGGGAGTGTTCATCTCGGTGACGACGATCCCCGCCGCCGGCAACATCGCGCTCGGCCTCGCCCTGGGCGCCTGGACCGAGGTGCGGGGCAGCGCCCTGCAGCTCGTCGTCAACGTCGCCGGGATGGCGCTGGCCGGCTGGGCCACGCTCGCGGTGCAGGAGGTCGTGTGGGCCAGGGTGGCGGCCCGCCGGGCCCGTGCCCTCGGGCTGCTCCCGACCGAGGGCTGACAGCGGCCTTAGACTCCCCCCATGCAGCCTCGACCCGCGCCGGTGGCCCTCGCCACGGCGGGTGTGCTGCTGCTGTCCGCCTGCACCGGCGCTGCGGCGGGCGCGGGCACCGGCTCTCCGGCGGCCGCCGACCGAGCCGCCGGCGTCCCGGTCCCGGCGGCCAGCCCTACCCCCGGCACGCCGCCGGCACCCACCGCCACCCCGCTCCCGACCAGCATCACCATCGCGTTCGGCGGGGACATCCACTTCGCCGACTACCTCGCTCCGCTGGCGAAGGAGCCGGACGGCCTCGCGTCGCTACGCTCGACCCTGGGCGCGGCCGACCTGTCGATGGCGAACCTCGAGACCGCCGTGACGACCAGGGGCACCGAGGTGCCCAAGGAGTTCCACTTCCGGGCCCCCGCCTCCGCGCTGACGACGGTGGCCGGGGCCGGTATCGACGTCGTGACCATGGCGAACAACCACGGGGTCGACTTCGGTACCACCGGTCTGGAGGACACCCTGGCTGCGAAGGCGACGAGCCCCATCCCCATCGTCGGGATCGGGGCCGACGTGGCCGAGGCCCTCGCCCCGGCGACCTTCACCGTCGGCGGGGTGCGCATCGCCGTCTTCGGGGCCGACCAGGTCTTCGACGTCACTCTCGCGAGCCACCGGGCGACGGCGACCTCCGGCGGGGTGGCCGCCAGCTCGCCGGTGACCCGGCTCCGGGCGGCGGTCGCCTCGGCCCGCAAGCGGTTCGACCTGGTCATCGTCTACCTGCACTGGGGCGCCGACTACCAGTCCTGCCCGCGACCCCTCGACCAGAGCACCGCCGCGACGCTCGAGGCTGCCGGCGCGGATGTCGTGGTCGGCTCCCATTCGCACCGGGTCAACGGTGCCGGGTGGCTCGGCCGGGCGTATGTGGACTATGGCCTCGGCAACTTCGTCTGGTGGCGCAGCCACGAGCCCGACTCCCGGACCGGTGTGCTCACCCTGACCGTCGACGCCACCGCTGCCCGGGGGTCGCGCCATCGCGACCGCAGCGTCGTGACCCGGGCGACCTGGACGCCGATGCTGGTCGGCACCAACGGCATACCTGCGGTCCCAGCGGCGGCCGACCGGGCCCGCCTGCACGCCCTGTGGGCGGCCGCGCGCGGCTGCTCCGGCCTGTCCTCGGCGCCGCGCCGGCCGTGAGGCAGGCGCCGCGGTGGGCGGCACCGGTATCGGTGCCGCCCACCGCGGTTGGGGGTGTGGAGCGGGACGTGCGACTGGGGCCGACGGTCAGAGCGCGAAGCTCGCGTCTCCGGCGGCGGCGCTCGCGGTCATCTGGCGGCTGGTGCTCGCGAGGACACTGAGCGCACCGGCGTCGAACTGCCAGCCGGCCGGCAGCTCGGTCGAGTAGGCGCCGTGGGTGGCGAGCCAGGTCATGACATAGCCGAGGTCGCCGACACCCTCGTTCTTGGCACCGCCGCTGTACGCCTGCGTCTGTGCCATGAACGGGTAGTGGTGCGCGACGAAGAAGGTGTACATCTGCAGCGTCTGGGGGTGGGTGACGCCCTGCAGCATGAGCTGGCTGGCGCCGGTGTGGCCGAAGACCGTCACTCCGGGTGCCGCGGTGTAGGCGGCGGTCACGAGCGACTCGGTCGTCGAGAGGCTCACCTTGGGCTTGGCCTCGAGGGTCACGTACGGGTGGCAGAAGAGGGTCGTGTGGGTGTGGACCCAGAGGTGCTGCATGAACGTGATGTCGCCGGTGAAGGCCGCTCGGCGGGCCGTCTCGGTGGCGCCTGCACCCAACAGACGTGCGTTGTTCGTGATGTTCGACCCCGGCAAGGTGTCCTTACCCATCGTGAGCATCGGCTCGGCCGAGATCGTTCCGGTGCCGGCGATGTTCACCTCGGCGACCGTCGGGTTGGTGTCATACTTGCCCGCCAGGTACGTCATGAGCGCCTGCCAGCGCGCCTGGTAGGCCGACGTCCAGAAGCGCCCGATCGTCGTCGAGACCTTCGCCTGGTGGTCGTAGAACGGGATGGGCGCGCCGCCGATCTTCTTCACGTATGCCGGTGCCGAGGTTCCGGCGATGACCCGCAGGCGGACCCGCAGGCCCTTCTTCACCGCGGCGGCGAGCTGGGTGTCGATGACGGAGGTGCTGTACGTGCCCTGGCTGGACTCCAGCTGGCTCCACATGGCGTCGGCGACGACGATGCCCACGTTCGGCTGGGCCGTGGTCGGCGCCTTGGTGATGGCGGCCAGGCTGCGACTGCCGTTGCCCGGCGCATAGGGCTTCATCGTGGTGGTGTAGGCGGCGTTGTCGGCGACGAGGACGGTGGAGGCGGCAGGGGCGGTGGTCGGACGTGCTGAGGCGGCGCCGTGGTCCACGGCGGAGCCACTCAGCACGACGCAGCCGGCTGCCAGGAGGGTAGCGACTCGGCTGATGTGCATGGGGTTCCTTCCTGAGGGAGGTCCCTGGAGGGGGGCAGGGACCGCAAGGACAACCCTGGCGAAGGAAGTCGGCCGGCACATCGGCCGTTAAGGTCGCGGCGCCGGATGCATGCATGAGGCAGCCACTCACCTGTTCGGTTGACAAGGGGCGCCTTTCACTCCAGGCGCAAGGAATGCCTTGTAGGACAACCCTTTCCGTACCCTTGACCCACGCTTGACCTCCACTTGGTAGTGGGCTACCCCCCGCGTGGGCAACCCCCCTGCAGCGCGGGCCGCAGCGGGGTGTCCGGCGTCGGCGTCAGGCCGTCTCGGCGGACGTCCCGTCCTCCCCGAGGACGTCGGCCTGGATCTCCTCGAGACTGCGTCCCTTGGTCTCCGGCACGCGGGCCGCGAACACCAGGAAGGCGGCCACGGCGAGGGCGCTGTACAGGAAGAACGTCCCCTGGCGGGTGATGATGTTGGTCAGGCTGAGGAAGGTCGCCGCAACGAGGAAGTTGGCCCCCCAGTTCGCGATGGTCGCCACCGACATCGCCTTGGACCGAACGCCCATCGGGTAGATCTCCGAGATCATCAGCCAGAACACCGGGCCCAGCCCGACGGCGAAGGACGCGATGTACACCAGCAGGGCGACCAGGGCGAGATACGGCACGTTCTGCTGCAGGGTCGAGGACCAGAAGTAGATCCCCAGGGTCACGAGCGCGAGCGTGAGCCCGACGACCCCTCCGAGCAGCAGCTTGCGTCGTCCGACCCGGTCCAGGAGCAGCACGGCGACGATGGTGAAGACGACGTTGGTGACCCCCACGAACACCGTCTGCGTGATCGAGCTGCTCTTGGTCAGGCCGGTGTCGGTGAGGATGGTCGGGGCGTAGTAGATGACCGTGTTGACTCCCACGAACTGCTGGAAGAGTGCGAGCGCGAGCCCGATCACCAGAAGGGGGCGCAGGCGGGCGGCGACCAGGTCCTTGACGCTGCTCTCGCCCTCCTTCTCGTTGGCCTTGCGGATGTCCTCGACCTCGTCCTCGATGTCGGCGTCGGAGTCCTCGGAGCGCAGCTTCTCGAGCACCCCGCGGGCCCGGTCCTGCTGGCCGGTGAGCATGAGCCATCGGGGGGTGTGCGGCACGGTCAGCATGCCGACGGCCAGGGCCGCGCCGGGCAGTGCGGCGATGCCCAGCATCCACCGCCAGTTCCCGGCAACCCCCTTGAACAGGAAGTTGACGATGTAGGCCAACAGGATGCCGCTGGTGATGGCGAGCTGGTTGAACGACACGAGACCGCCGCGGACCCGGGGCGGGCTGACCTCGGAGATGTAGAGCGGCGAGACGAACGAGGCGGTTCCCACCGAGAGTCCGAGCAGGAAGCGGAAGGCGATCAACATCTCCGCATTGACCGAGAACGCACAGCCGAGGGCTCCGACCACGTACAGCGACCCGGAGATGACCTTCGTCCAGCGGCGGCTGATCCGGTCCGCGAGGTAGCCCGACGCCAAGGCACCAGCCATGGCCCCGAGGAGGAGCACCGAGACGATCGCCTGCTGGGTGAATTGCCCGGCGTGCAGGTCGTCCTTGATGTACAGCAGCGCCCCGCTGATGACGCCGGTGTCGTAGCCGAACAGCAGGCCGCCGATGGCGGCGATGACCGAGATCCGGATGATCAGCCCGTTGCCGCTCTGCCGGATCTCGCGAAGGAACGAGACCGAACTGTTCGTCGTGTCGTCCGCCATTCTCTGCGACTACCCGGCTCCAGCGGGTCCATGCACCCCCTCGCCCCACTCGGCTCCGGCAAGCCATCCGTCGCCGGTCGTGCGTCGGGGGCCCGAGAACGGGTAGATGCGCCCTGGAGGAGGTGGTCGGCGATGACGGCTGACGGACGGCCCGCGGGAGTGCTCTTCGACCTGGACGGGACCTTGGTCGACACCTGCTATCTCCACGCCATCGCCTGGACACGAGCGTTCCGCGACAACGGGTTCGAGGTGGAGACGGCCGTGGTGCACCGGGCGGTCGGCCGGGGCTCCGAGGAGCTCATCGCCAAGGTGCTCGGGGAGCACGACCCGGCGCGCGACGAGGCGGTGAGCGCCCGGCACCGCGAGCTCTTCGCCGCGACCCGCGACCAGGCGGTGGCGTTCCGGGGTGCTCGCGACCTGCTGCGGCAGGTCTCGAGCAACGGCCAGCGGGTGGTCGTGGCCACGTCTGCCGGGCCCCAGGACGTCGAACCGCTGCTCGGTCTACTGCGGGCGCAGCAGTGGATCGACGAGGTCGCCAACGGCTCCGAGACCGACCGGAGCAAGCCGGCGCCGGACATCCTCGAGGTCGCTCTCGACCGGTCGGGCCTTCGTGCCGGGGAGTCCGTCTTCGTCGGGGACGCCGTGTGGGACGTCGAGGCCGCGGGTCGGGTGGGGATGCCGTGTGTCGGGCTGGAATGCGGTGGGACGAGTGCGGCGGAGCTCCTGGAGGCCGGCGCCGTCCAGACCTTCGCCCACCCGCAGGCTCTGCTCGAGGCATACGACGCGAGCGCCTTGGCGGCGGTCTCGACCGGTCCCGGTCGCTGACCCCGGCCACCAGCACCGCCCGGTGCGTCCCGGACCGCACCGGAGCCCCGGGGCGGGCGCGGGCGGGGGGCTCCGGTACCGGGCCGGCAGCTCAGGCGGAGAGCCTCGCCATCTCGTCGTCGGTGAGGGTGAGCTCGGCGGCCCCCGCCGAGTCCGTGATGGACGCCGGACGGGAGGCTCCCGGAATCGGGATGACGACGGGTGCCAGGGCGAGCTCCCAGGCCAGGGTCACCTGCTGCGGGCTGACCCCGTGCGCATCCGCCACCTCCTGGAACGCGCCATGTCGGGAGCCCAGCTCCGAGGCGTTGGTGATGCCGCCGAGCGGGCTCCAGGGCAGGAAGGCGATGTCCTTGGTCGCACAGTGCTCGAGCTCGCCCTGGCTGGACCGGAAGGCCGGCGAGAACTGGTTCTGGACGGACGCCAGCCGACCGCCGAGGATCTCGGCTGCCAGGTCGATCTGCGAGATGTCGGCGTTGGAGATCCCGGCCAGCTGGATGGCGCCCTCGTCGAGCAGGTCCCGGATCGCCCCGACCGAGTCCGCGTACGGGACCTCCGGGTCGGGCCGGTGGAACTGGTAGAGGCCGATGGCCTCGACGCCGAGGCGGCGTGCCGAGGCCTTGGCCGCCTCCTTGAGGTACTCCGGCCGCCCGTTCAGGGTCCAGGAGCCGTCCCCCGGACGCAGGTGTCCGCCCTTGGTCGCCACGAGCACGTCCCGTGCGCCCTGTCCGTAAGAGCGCAGGGCCTCGGCGATGAGCTCCTCGTTGTGCCCGACCTCCCCCGCCTCGAGGTGGTACGCATCCGCGGTGTCGATGAGGGTGACACCCGCGTCGAGTGCCGCGTGGATCGTGGCGATCGACCGTTCGCGGTCGGGGCGGCCCTCGATCGACATCGGCATGCCGCCGAGGCCGATGGCGCTGACCTTGTGTCCTGCGATGGTGCGCTGTTGCACGTGCTCTCCTTGCGTCGTGGTGCGTGGCCGTGGGGCGGGGACCGATGGCAGGGCCGCCGGGACGGGCCCGGGGGCCCTGCCGCCCATCCTGCTCCTACCCGCGCGCCGGCCGGCAACCCGTCGGCGTGCCGCAGAGCCCGCCGCGACACCTCTCCCCGGGGTGCCGCGGCGACCCCCTCAGTTGCGACGCACCTGCGCCTGCTGGCCCGTCAGCGCCTCGATGTCGGTTTCGGCGGCATCGAGCAGCTCGTCGGCCAGGTGCCGCAGGGCACGGGCGACGGCCACCTCGTCACCGATCTCGGGTACGGCCATGTCAGCCGACGACCGACGGCTCGCGCCGTGGGCGTGCAGGTGCTGCGGCGCGTCGGAGAGCAGCACGACGGAAGCGCTGGTGTCGTCCCCGGCCTCGAAGATCGAGACGCGGATCGTCCACTCCCGCACGTGGGCGGACCCACGACCCCCTTCAGCGGTGCCGGCGCCGGTCCCCGCCGCGGCGGCGACGGCCCGAGGGAGCGCGTCGAGCGCTGGGCCGGGGTCCGGCGCATCCTCGCCGGGAGCATGTCCGCCGATGCGCAGCACGGCACCGGGGCCGGGATAGATGACGCCGACGTGGCCGTCACTCCAGCGCACCACGTAGGGCGGGGCGCCGTCTGCCCCCCGCACCTCGGTCACCTCGCCGCTGCGGGTGGGCTCGTCGACGTGTACCGCCGCGAGCACGATCTGATCGCCGACCTTGGCCTTCATCGCGCACCTCCGAGCGTTCGCGGCACCGGACCGGCCCCCGATGCCGTCCATCGGGCTCCGCGGGCGGTGGGCGCCGGCACGGGGCCGCGGCCGTCAACCCCGCGGTGCTCCCAGTAGACCACCGGACCCGGGCCTCGGGCGGCGGCTGCCTCGTTCGTCACAGCTCCGGTTCGTCACCGTCCCGGACCGAACAGCTGACCGGCGACGAGCCAGGTCGCCGCCGCACAGGCGAGCGCGAACGAGAGGTTCCACACGGCGCGGGGAACGTGCGTGAGCCGCGCCAGCGCACCCGGGTCGTCGGCTGCGCTGTCGTGGAGCACCACCGCGAGGAGGTGACGCCAGCCGCCGGCGACGAGCACCAGCCCGAGGGTGGTGAGCACCTGTTCCTGCAGGAGGTCGTGACGCCACCACCAGAGGGCGGCGGCACCGGCAAGGCTGACGGCGACGACGAGGGCGGTCAGGACGGAGCGGACCCGCAGGGCCACCATGACGAGGACGACGAGCGCACCCGACACCGCGGGTGCCGACCAGCCGCGTGCCGCCAGCCACACGATCCCGGCGCCGGCCAGGGCGGGCATCGGGTACCCCGCCCAGGCCGAGATTACCCGTCCAGCTCCACGGGTCCTCCCGGATGTCACCGCATGGCCGGACATGTCACCCCGGATGACGAACCCGACGAACCGCCGCCCCATGAGCACTCCGACGATCGCATGCCCGAGCTCGTGGACCAGGGTGACCCCGAGGCGGACCCGCCGCCAGGCCGGGGGAACGAGGACGAGGACCACCGCGACGGCCACCACCACCCCCAGGTCCCTCGCGGACAGGTCGACGCCGCCGGACACGGGGGTCACCCGCTCTCGCACGGCCCGGAACCAGTCCACGAGCGCCGACCGTACCGGTCCTCGCTATGGGCGGGCAGCCGCTCGTGGTGCAGGGGTCCGGCAGCGGTCGGGCTGGGCGGCATCCGACCAGGTCATTGCCTCGAGTGGGCCGGGCACGGCAAGGTGGACCTCACCGACACGGCAGCCGCCGTCGCCCAACCGCACACATCCTGGAGGATCCGTGGCCACGACACGCAAGGCAACCGCCCACTGGGAGGGCTCGCTCTTCGAGGGATCGGGAGAGGTCACCTTCGACTCCTCTGGACTCGGGACATATGCCGTGACCTGGCCCTCGCGCGCCGAGGAGCCGAACGGGCGAACCAGCCCCGAGGAGCTCATCGCGGCGGCGCATTCCACCTGCTACTCGATGGCCCTGTCCAACGGGCTCGCCAAGGCCGGAAGCCCGGCCGAGAGCCTCGACACCACCGCCGAGGTGACGTTCGTGCCCGGCACCGGGATCACCCAGATCGCCCTGTCGGTCCTCGCCAAGGTGCCCGGGATGAGCGCCGAGGCGTTCGGCGAGCAGGCCGAGGCGGCCAAGGTCGGCTGCCCGGTGAGTCAGGCGCTGTCCGCCGTACCGATCTCTCTGACGGCCTCGTTGGCCGAGTAGCCGCCGCGGGCCCCGCAGCTACCCCGGTCACCGCGCCCGGGCCAGCCCTTCGCCACGAGCCGGCGGGCTGGGCGTGCCGGCCGTATCCGGCGGGACGAGGGCCCCCGACGACGTGGGCACCTCCGGTCCTGGCCCCCACCGAAAGGACGAACGCCCCGTGTGGCGCCAACCCAGGACCGTCTGGTCCGTCGCCTTCGCCTGTGTCATCTCGTTCATGGGCATCGGCCTGGTCGACCCCATCCTCAAGCCCATCGCCGACAAGCTCGGCGCCGGCCCCTCCCAGGTCTCGCTGCTGTTCACGAGCTACCTGGCCGTGATGGGCGTCGCAATGCTGGCGACCGGGTGGGTCTCGAGCCGGGTCGGCGCCAAGCGCACGCTGTTGCTCGGGCTGGCGCTCATCGTCGCGGGATCGGCGCTTGCGGGCAGCCAGGACAGCATCGCCGGCATCGTCGCCTTCCGGGCGGTGTGGGGCCTCGGTAACGCCCTGTTCATCGCCACTGCCCTCTCGACGATCGTCACCGCGGCGACCGCCTCGGTGGCCGAGGCGATCATCCTGTACGAGGCGGCCCTGGGAGTCGGGATCGCGACCGGTCCGCTCCTCGGCGGATGGCTCGGCGGGATGTCGTGGCGGCTGCCCTTCTTCGGCGTGGCGGTCCTCATGGCTCTCGCGTTCGTGGCCGTGGCGACCACCCTGCCGCCCACGGCCCGCCCGGCCCGGCCGTCCGCCCTCTCGGCACCACTGCGGGCCCTCGGCCATCGAGGCCTGCTCACCGTCGGCGTCACCGCGCTGCTGTACAACTTCGGGTTCTTCACCCTGCTCGCGTTCACGCCCTTCCCGCTGGCCATGGGCGCCCACCAGATCGGCCTGGTCTTCTTCGGGTGGGGCGTCCTGCTCGCGGTCGCCTCCGTGCTCGTGGCGCCACGGGTCCAGCGGGCCATCGGGACGATGCGAGGGATCATCGGGGCACTGCTGGGCTTTGCGGCCATCCTCGCCGTCATGGCGGCCTTCACGCAGCACAAGCCGGTGCTCGTCGTCGGCGTGGTTCTCGCCGGAGGGTTCCTCGGCATCAACAACACCCTCATCACCGAGACGGTCATGAAGGTCTCCCCTGTGGAGCGGGGGGTGGCCTCCGCGGCCTACAGCTTCGTCCGGTTCGGCGGCGGCGCGGCCGCGCCGTGGCTCGCCGGCACCCTCGGTGAGCGGTCGATCCACCTGCCGTTCTGGGTGGGCGCCGTAGCCGTCGTCCTCGCAGTCCTGGTCCTGCTCACCGCCCGGGGCGACCTGTCGGTCATCGACCGCCAGCCGGACCACGGGGCCGAGCGCGTCGACTCCGAGATGGAGGCCGAGGCACTGTCGATCGGCGACTCCTGACCGGCGCACCGGGCCGGTCTGCGGCTCGCCGCCCTGGCGGCCCCACGCGTCCCGGGCCACGTGGGGCGACATCAGTACACTGAGACTGCGGCGATGGATCCCGCCGGGGCCCTTGAGTGCGGCCCGAACCGCCGTGGTGGCTGATGGCTCCTGTTCGTCGATGCGTGGCGGGCGGGCCGTCCCCCGCAAGGAGGGTGAGCGTGCAGCCCAGACCTGTTCCGCCCCAGCCCAGCCCGTCGCGGATGACTCCTTTCGCGGGGCACCCCGTCGTGTCGGGAATCGTCCCGGGCCAACCCGAGCTCGTCGTGCTGACCGCCGCATCATGGGCCAACGCCCTCGGGGTGAGCCTGTACCTCGGCTACGCCGACCGCTCGCGGGTCACCGTCGAGGAGTACCCGGATGGCACGGTCCGGCACGCCGAGGTCGACACCGACGCCGTCGACGACTCCTGGCGGGACCGCTCGGAGCAGATCGAGCGGTTCCTCGCCGAGGTGCTCGGCGGCAGCGGGGTGCCCTGGCACTTCCGCTACCTCGCGGGTCGACCCGACCGCGCCCTCACCCACCTGGCCCGGGCCGTCGACGCCTCCGCCATCGTCGTGGGCACCCACGCGCCTGGGGTCTCCAGCAGGTGGCACGACTTCGTGGACGGCTCGGTCGGCGCGCGCCTGGCGCATCACCAGCACCGGCCCGTTCTGGTCGTGCCGCTGTCCGTCGTGGACTGGCACGCCCGGACCCCATGGGAGTGAGCACCAGCCGGTGGCCGTCGCTCGACCCCGCCGCCTCGGCGCGCCCGCGTCCGTGGCGGGCGCGCACCCTCCTCCTGGTCGGGCTCGGCGGGGCGGTCGGCACGACGGTCCGGTCCCAGCTCGGTATGGCGTTCCCGACCGTGCCCGGCACCTGGCCCTGGCCATGGACGACGTTCGCGGTCAACGTGTCGGGAGCCCTCCTGCTGGGCGCGCTGTTGGAGACCCTGTCCCTGCTCGGCCCGGACGCGGGCTGGCGGCGCCGGGTCCGCCTGGGCGTCGGGACGGGGGTCCTCGGGGGGTTCACCACCTACAGCTCCTTCGTCGTCGAGACCGTCACCCTCGGGCGGGACGGACACGCCCTCGCCGGCGCCGGCTACGACCTGGCGAGTCTGCTGTTCGGCTTCGCGTCGGCCTATGCCGGCACACTGCTCGTCAGCCGGACGCACCACCTGGTGCGCCGCCCACAGACGGCGCCGGACCGATGACCGCGCTGCTGGTCGCCCTCGGTGGAGCCATCGGGGCCGCCCTGCGCTTCGTCGTCGACAGCTGGGTCGCCGCCAGGTTGCGAGCGGCACTTCCCGCCGGGACGGTCGTCGTCAACGTCACCGGCTCGTTCCTGCTCGGAGTCCTGACGGGATGGGCGCTGGGCCACCGGGCGGGCGGTGGCATCACGGCCGTTCTCGGGACCGGTGTGCTCGGGGGGTACACCACGTTCAGCACGGCGAGCGTCGAGGCCGTCCGGCTGAGCCGCGGCGGGCGGGGCGCGGGCGCCCTGCTGCACGCGAGCGTCATGATCGTTCTCGCTCTCGCCGCGGCCACGCTGGGGCTCTGGCTCGGCGGGCTCTGAGCCGAGCCGTCCCCCGTGGGCGCAGGCCGGGCGGGTGCCCTTGCCCGGCCTGCGCCGCCGGTGGATCGGCCGTGGACACGGCCGGGCAGGACTAGGCCACGACCACCACGAGGGTGTGCTGCCCGGTGCCGGCCGCGACGCCCACCTCGAGCCCGCGGTTGGTCAACCGCGTGTCGACATGACGGACCCGGTGACCGTCGAGCAGCACCGACGCCAGGTGCGCCCCGCGGGGCAGCACCGCTCCCATGACGACGGTGCGGGCCCCGACCCGCCCGTGCACGTCCACCACGGTGCGGTAGCGCCGGTCGGTGTGGCTCGCGGTGACGGCGGCCCACCCGTGGCCGAGGCGGATGTGGGTGCCACTGACCCTGGCCTGGCCCTGCGGGACCTGAGGCATGACGATGAGCCGCCCGTTGCCGAGGTCGGGTTGGACGCCGAGCCACTGGTGGACGACCGGCCATGCCGTGCCGTAGTTGCCCCAGGCCTGCATGACCATGCTCCGGCACGTCCAACAGCGGTCGATGTTGGCACCCTGGCCGGGCGACGGGAAGATCTCCGGCATCGCGCCCGGCTGCTCGTCCGGGGTTCCGCCGGTGGCCGGCTCACCGAACATCGTCTGGGCCAGCGCGTCGAGGTAACGGCCCTGCTGCTCGGGCCCCAGCCGGCCGTAGTTGCCCTCGCCCACGGACTGGATCGAGGTCGTCAGGCCGAAGATGACCTCCTCGCCCTGCCCGTCCGGACCGCCGCCGCACCCGGTGTGGAACAGGCCGGTGTTGAAGGGCGGCGTCCCGCTGTAGCAGGGATCCTCCCGGCCTGCGAGGGCGGTCGTGCCATGCGCATACGGCGCCAGCCCGGGAACGGTGCTGCCGTCGACCCGCAGCTCCGCCTCCATGGGCGTCTGGCCGATCCAGTGCTTCTGGAAGGACTGGACGTTACCCGGGTCGACGAGCGAGTCGGCATACTGCGACGCCGCATCGAACCACCACGTCCCGTCGAACCTGCGGTGCAGCCGCGTCGCGAGACCCTCGGCCCAGCGCGCCGTGGTGCGGTCGTGCTTGGACCTCGCCATGTCGGCCAGGTCATAGAGGCCGCGGATGAGGTAGACGGTGTTGTCGAGCTTCTCCTGGCCCATCCCGCCACGCTCGACGTTGCCGAGCCCCTCGGGCCAGCCGTCGTGGTCGGCGTCGAGCCGGCTCACCACGTAGTGCAGGTTCCGCACGGTGAAGTCGTACATGTCGTCGCGGAACCGGTTGTCCCCGGTCCAGCGCCATAGCAGCGCCACGGCGGAGGGGAACTTCACGGTCTCGTCGGTGTTGAAGTCGTAGGTCGTCGTACCGTCGGGGTTCACCGTGCGCGAGTCATGGCCGAACCAGATGGAGCCGTCCGAGACGACCTCATGGGTGACCACGCCCGACCGGTTGTTGAGGATGTCGGAGACGTCACGCAGGGTCCGCAGATGGTCCTCGATGGCCGCGAACTGCCCGACCGAGACGGCGGCGAAGGCCGTGTACTCGGCGTCCGTCCCGAAGATCCACGGGTAGTCGGGGTACCCCGCCCCGATCCAGGTGGCGTGCCGCAGCGTGCCGCTGGGCGGGGGGAACTGGGTGCCCTGGTCGGTCCAGCGGACCTTGAGGTCGCTCGCGCTCAGGGTGAGGTCGGCGAGGTTCTGCTTGCCCCACTCGACGGCCTGCTGGACCCGCGGGCTGCCGGGCAGGGAGAGCTGCGTGTTCTCAGCCAGGCGGACCCGGGACGCCACCTTGGCCGCCAGCTCTCGGCCCGGGTTGCGCAGGGCCTTCCCGAGCTGGTCGCGAGCCGCCGCCGTGCCGTTGTCCGAGCCGGCGACACCCAGCCAGACGGTGCGAGAGCCGTGAGCCGGCAGGTGCACCGTGTAGGTCAGCCGTCCGCCCGTGCCGCTGCCGAACGGCCCGTCGTCGCACTGCGACGGTTTGGGCTCGGTGGGTGCTCCCGGCTCGGTCCCCGTGCATCGGTGCCCGGAGCGCGGGCCCCAGTACGCGTGGCCGATGTCCCCCCAGTCCGGGGTCATCGACGTGCCCACGACGGCCGCATAGTCGTGGAACGCGCCTCCGGGCAGGGTTCCCCTGTCGGTGAAGACGAGTCGCCGTCCGTCGAACGACCCGTGGTCAGGGAGGTTGGCGGCGGCGTTGGGCGTGACCCCGGAGAAGCCCCAGGGGTACTGCCCCATGAGCTCGGAGTGCGCGTCGACCGACAGCCGTGCGGTCCGGGCCGTCCCGGGGTTGGTGATGGTCAGCCCGAACAGCGCGGCCCGGGTCCCGTCCGGGACGACGTCGGTGCGCCGCACGCCGAGTCCGGCGGTGTCAGGCAGGTCGTACGTCGTGTAGCCCCAGCCGCTCGAGAACCTGGTGGCCGGGCCGACCCAGTGGCCGTCCAGCCCGAACCACACGCCGTCGAGCATCTTCATCGGGGGCGTCCAGATGCCGCCCATCTCGCCGGTGATGTGCCAGCCGTTGGCGTAGAACCCGCCGTCCTCGAAGCCCACCGAGTAGGCCCGGGTCCCGGCCGTCACCTCCCGCCGGTCGGCCAGCCGGGTGGTCACCGCGAGCTCCGGGGTGGTGCTCCGGTGGCCTGCGGTGCCGTCCGGGTCCGCGCCGTTGCCGGTATGGAGCCCGGCCGCGGCCCCGGCCGATGCCGGAACCTGGCCGAGCAAGCAGGTGGCCACCAGGGCGGCGGTGGCGGCCGTGACCGTCGTGACAGACCTTCGTGACATGGGCGTCCTCCACCCTCCGGGCGCTCCGACGCCGCGACTCGCGCGCCGTTGCGCATCGTCGGTTCCGCGCCCCCGGGCCTGGGTGACCCGGACCGGGCGCGTCATGGCCCTCGCGTATACCCCGTCCCATCCCCGCACAAACCCACTGGCGCGCTCCGGGCGACGGCGCCGGTCAGGGCAGCCGGTCCAGTGGCCAGCGACCCCCGGTGCCGCTGTCGACGAGGGCGGCACGGGTCACAGTGGCGTCGAGGGGCAGGATGTCGTGGGCCATCGTGGTCAAGGCCGCCAGCCGGTCGCTGCGGACCCGGGTCGCGATGCTCGCGTGCGGCACCCACCACCCGGGACGGTAGTAGTGGTGCAGGTCGGCACCGGTAGCGAGGGCTGCCTCCACGAGCCGCCCCTGCCGGGTCAGCACGTCGGCCGTCACGGCGGGGACCAGGGCGGCGCGGCCCCGGTGGAAGTGGGCGACCGTGTCGAAGTGCAGCGGGATCGGGTCGCCCGGGTCGAGCCGAGTGACCGCCGCCCGGACCGCATCGACGTCGAAGGTGCGCAGCACGGCATACGAGACGTGCGGCACGTGGCGGCCATGGGTGTGGGTGAGCAGGGTCGAGACGCCGATGTCCTCGAGCCGGGCCCACAGGCCGCGGACGGCACGCTCGGAACGCGGGTCGAGGAGCAGGCAGACGGCCAGGGCCACATCACCCATGGTGGCGTATCGCCGCCACGCCGACGGGGTCCCGGCTCGTCGTCGACCCTGCCGGCCCCCGGCGGCACCTCCCGCACGCGCCGTTGGGTGTGACCTCGGCGACATTGCGGGTCGGCGGGCGTCCTGTCGGTGCGCCGCCGCCGCCGGAAGGGTAAAGGGGTAGTAAATTCTCGGTCAGGATGAGCCGCCTTGGCCAGCGACCTCGGCGTCCCAGCAGATTCAGCGAACCGGCCGGCCACGGCAGACGGGCGAGAGGAGGCCAGTGCATGCGCGTCCAGCGGATCGACCTCGGCCCGGACGCCTTGCCGGGGGCCGAGGGCTATGTGACGGCGCATCGCAACGGCGAGGAGTGGGCCTTCCTGGCGATGGTCGGCCGCGACGTGCCCCCCGACGACGTCGAGACGTTCGTCGTCTGGGCCGACGAGGTCATCTCCCGCATGGTCCAGTTCGGTCCTGCCATCGACGGGTGGCAGCCGGACCGCGACGGGGGCTGGCAGTGGTGGGCCCGGCGCCACTCCCGTTTCACCGGCTGATCGCGCCTCACCCGCTGCAGCGCCCCTCGCGGGGAAGCGCACTCCGCGCTGTCCTTGTGCCGCCTCGAGCGGACGCCATACGCTCAGAACTCGCGCAGGAACCGTTGGACGCCGAACGAGGTGAGCTCGATGCCGACCCTGAGCCAGGACCCGCAGAACGTCGACCAGGTCGACCCGGAGCAGCCCGAGGGCTACGTCGGCGGAGTCGCCACGCCCGATGCCGCCGATGGGACGTCCGGGGGGTCGGCGGCGAGCGAGGAGTCGGGGTCCGCCTGAGCGGGCCCCCGGGCGACGGGGTGCGCCTCCGGTGCCGCCGGCGGGCGATGTGCTGGGGCCGCCGGCGCTGCCGGCTCCCCGCTCCGCCACCGCGATCTCTTCGAGACCTGTAAAGCCCACCCGACGGCCCGAACGTGGCACGATGAGCGGACGGACGTGCCCGCTCCTCCGGTCAGGCCGGGGCTGGCGTGCCGAGGCGACGACGACGTGGCCGATAACGACGTAGCCGGTGGGCGAGGAGGGCCAGATGCCCCGAGCCGACCTCGTTCTCGAGGGTGGGGGAGTCAAAGGGATCGGCCTGGTGGGCGCGATCAGCGTGCTGATGGAACGGGGCTATATCTTCCAGCGGGTCGCCGGCACGTCCGCGGGCTCGATCGTCGGTGCTCTGGTGGCCGCTGGGTTCACCGCCGACGAGCTCGTCGCGACCGTCAAGTCGGTCGACTACCCCAGCTTCGAGGACGGCACGCCGTGGGATGACATGTTCGTCGGCAAGGCCATCCACCTGTTCACGCACGAGGGCGTCTACCACGGCGACCACCTGAGGTCCTGGCTGAGCGACCAGCTCGCCTCGAAGGGCAAGGCGACCTTCGCCAGCATCCCCTACACCGACCCTGACGGCCGCACCCTCCCCGCAGGCAAGGCGTACAAGCTCGTCGTGAACGCCTCCGACATCACCCAGGGCCGACTGTGTCAGTTCCCGTGGGACTACGAGGAGCATTACGGTCTCGACCCGGAGAGTGCCCTGGTCGCCGACGCGGTCCGCAGCTCGATGTCCATCCCGCTGTTCTACCGACCGGTCAAGCTGCAGACCGCGCACGGCGACACGTCCTGGATCGTCGACGGCGGGATGCTCTCCAACTTCCCCGTGTCGCTGTTCGACGCCCCACCCGGTGTCACGCCGCGATGGCCGACCTTCGGGATCCGGCTGACCGCCGACCCCAGCGTCGCCACGTCCGCCGACGCCAACAACGTCCGGGACCTGCCCAGCATGCTCAAGGCCATGCTGAGCACGATGACCGGCTTCTACGACCGCATGCATATCAACCAGCCGGACGTCGTGGCGCGCACGATCTTCGTCGAGACCGGCGCCGTCAGCTCGACCGACTTCCACCTCAGCGCCGCCGACCGGGACATGCTGTTCGAGAGCGGGCGCGCCGCAGCCCTGAAGTTCCTCGACGGCGGTTCCGGCCATCCGGGATGGGACTTCGACAGCTACATCGCGACCTACCGCGCCTGAACGACCCGGGTGCGCCGCGCACCAGTCTGCGCCGTCTGCGCGGTCGTAGCGCCGACCTCGTCGGCGGCCGTCGGTGTCGACGTGACGTCGCACCAGTGCCTGCCGGTCCGGGCCGCCGACCGGTGGACCGCCCGGCCCGTCAGAGCTCGAGGGTGAGTCCGGTCAGCTCCTCGCTGAGGGTCCACAGCCGCCGGGCGAGGTCCTCGTCGGTGGCCAGAGCGCTCATCCGCGCCGGCCCCACCTTGCCGCGCACCTCTCCGGGCCCCTGCGGCCCGGTGTACGACCCGGGTGCGGCCACGGTGGCGGCATACAGGATCGACTCGGCGCCACCCTCGGGGCCGGGCAGCACGAGCCGCATGAGCGGCGGCGCGAACGTCCGCACGAGCCACCGGGCGCCCATCCCGTCACGGCTCGCGACGAGGTTCGTGACGGCGACGCCCGGGTGCGCCGCCGTCGACGTGAGCCGCGACCCGGCGGCCGTGGCGCGGCGGTGCAGCTCGAGGGCGAACAGCAGGTTGGCGAGCTTGGAGCGGCCGTATGTCACCGTGGGGTTGTACCCCTGCGGTGGGTTGCCCTCGATGACCCGGGCGTCGCCCTGCCGGTGGGCGAGCGAGGCGACGGTGGTGACCCGGGGCGCGGGTGCCGCCAGGAGGTTGGGGAGCAGCCGGGCCGTGAGGGCGAAGTGGCCCAGGTGGTTGGTCCCGAACTGGAGCTCGAAGCCGTCCTGCGTCGTGCGCCGGGCCGGCGGGGCCATGACCCCGGCGTTGTTGACCAGGAGGTCGACGGGGCCGTCGACACCGTCGGCGAAGTCCTTGACCGACCGTTGTGAGGCGAGGTCGAGGCGGCGGACCTCCGCATGGCCCGGGATGGATGCCGCCTTCGCCTGACCGGCCTCGACGTTGCGCACCGCCAGGATCACCCGGGCACCGTGCTCGGCCAGGGTCCTCGCCTCGACGAACCCGATGCCGGAGTTGGAGCCGGTGACGATCGCGGTGGTGCCGCTCAGGTCGCCGATCTCGGCGGGCTTCCAGGCCATGAGGTTCGCTCCTTGGGTCGGTAGTGCGCGAAGGGGTGAACCTCCGGGCGGCCCCAGTATGCCGGGCGCCGGGGGGTCGTGGCCCGGCGATAGGGTCGCAGTCATGACGAACAGCCTTCTGGTCGTCCAGGTGGACGTCCGGCTGCTGCCCGAGCAGGTCGAGGCGTTCCACGCGGCGACCGACCTGAACGCGGCCGCCAGCCGTCGGGAGCCCGGCGTCGTCCGGTTCGACGTCCTGTCCGACCGCAGCGACCCGACCCACGTCGTCCTCGTCGAGGTCTACCGCGACGAGGCCGCGGCGCGGGCCCACAAGGACACGGCCCACTACGCGACATGGCGCGAGGCGGTGGCGCCGATGATGGCCGTGCCCCGCTCCCGCGTGGAGCTGGTCAACGTCTCCCCCGACGACGCCGGCTGGTGACCGGCATGCCCGCCGGGCCCTCCGCGCCCGCCCGCTTCGACCTGGCGGTCCCCGGTGACGTCCGGTTCGGCGCCGGCCGGGTCGGTGAGCTGCCCACCGCGCTCGCCGGTCTGGGCGTGCACCGGGTCCTGCTCGTCACCGGTCGGACAAGCTCTCGGGCCGACGCCGCCCGGCGTGCACTGGCCGCGGCCGGCATCCCGAGCCAGGCCTTCTCCGTGACCGGCGAACCCTCGGTCGACACCGTTCGCCAGGGGGTGGGCGCGGCCCGCCGGACGCGGTGCGACGGCGTCGTCGGGTACGGCGGCGGGGCGGCCCTGGACACCGCCAAGGCGGTCGCCCTGCTGGCCCCAACGCAGGCCGACCCTCTCGACCACCTGGAAGTGATCGGGCGCGGACTGCCGATCGAGCGCGCCGGGCTGCCGTGCGTGGCCGTGCCGACCACCGCAGGCACCGGCTCGGAGGTCACCCGCAACGCGGTCCTGGCCGCCGACGGCGTGAAGGCGAGCCTGCGCAGCCCTCACCTGCTGCCCCGGGTGGCGATCGTCGACCCCGACCTGCTCCGTGGGCTCGGCCCGGCGACGATCGCGCACAGCGGCAGTGACGCACTCACCCAGCTCATCGAGCCGTTCCTCTCCCGCCGTGCCAGCCCCGTCACCGACGCCCTCGTGCGCGACGGGATGCGCCGCAGCGCACGCTCGCTTCGGGCGGCACACGACCGTGGGCTCGACGGGGACGACGCGGCCTGGCTGCGCGAGGACCTCGCCCTGGCCAGCCTGCTGGGCGGTCTCGCGCTGGCGAACTCCGGACTCGGAGCGGCGCACGGGTTCGCTGGGGTCATCGGCGGCCGGTTCGGCGCCCCACACGGCGCGATCTGCGCCGCGCTGCTCGCACCGTCCGTCGCGGTGAACGCCGCCGCCCTCGCGGGGCGCGCGCCGGGGCACCCGGCGCTGACCCGGCTCCCGGAGCTCGCCACCCTGCTGACCGGCGACTCGCGGGCGAGCACGCAGGACGCGCTGACGTGGCTGGACGAGCTGAGGGCCGCGCTCGGCATACCCGGGCTGAGCAGCTACGGCATCGCACAGGGCGACGTGCCCGGCCTGGTGGCCGGAGCGAAGCGAGCCAGCAGCATGGCGGCCAACCCCATCGAGCTTACCGACGCCGAGCTGAGCGACCTGCTCACCCGGGCGCTGTAGCCGGCCGGGCGCTCAGTGGTCCACCGCGTCGGTGGCGTCGGCGTAGAGGACCTTGAAGCGCTGGAGGACGACGGGCATGTCCGGGCGAAACCCCCGGTCGTGGTCGGCATGCTCGGTGAAGGCCCGCTCGTGCACCTCGCGCCAGGTAGCGAGCGTCCGGTCGCCCTCCCCCTCGAGTAGGGCGTGCTCGGCGCCGACCCGGTCGAAGGGCACGATGTCGACCTCGGTGGTGACCACGAGGGCGCGAGGGACGCCCCGGCCATCGGTGACGATGCCCAGCAGGCCGGGTGTGGGGAGCTCCTCGTCCTCGGCTTCGTAGTCCCACAGCGCCCCGGCCGTCGCCGTCTTGACGCCGGCCAGCACGAGCGCGAGCAGCTCGTCGGCCTGCTCCGGTGTTGCCCCGAACGCCCAGGCGGGAGGGGGGACGGCTTCCAGGGGTCGCTCTCCGGTGTAGTAGCCGGTGGGGTTGAGCTTGGCGCGCATCCGGGCCACCCGCCAGAACGAGTCGATCATCGCCGAACTGTCGGGGCCGGTCTGCAGCATCTCCATGTCCGAAGGTTAGACCGGCAACGCCGCCACGGGCGCGACCCGGCCCCGGCCGGCCCCGGCCGGCCCGCAGACGAGTCCGGGTGGCGGTCGGCGCCGGGGGGGGGGGGGGGGGGGGGCGATAACGCTAGGGGGCGATGAAGAGCGGGTTCGAGAACGCGACGACCGTCCCGGCCGCGTCTCGGACCTCGCTCCGGACGTAGCTGGCGACATTCGCGAGGGTGAACCCGACCGGCCCGTGGGTGAACCGGGTGGACGGCCGCGTCCGCTGCCAGCGTGGGGGGGTGACCGTGGCGCGGCTGCGGTCGCCGTGCACCGGCACCTGGACGACCCGGACGGTGCCTCCGCTCGGGACGCCCTCCGCGGTGACCAGGACATCGACTGCCGTGCCGGACCCCGTATGGGTGCCCCCCATCAGCGTTGCGTCGCTCGAGAGGTCGAGCATTCCGCGGAACGCGGGCCCCAGGCTGACGAAGCTCCGCCCGAGCGCGAGCAGCGGGACGACTGCCGCGGGGTCGTTGCTCGCGCTGATGACGTCGGTGAAGTAGTGGTTGGTGCCACCGACCCAGCTGCGCACCGTTCCCGCATGGTCATCGGAGACGCCGTCAGCCATCACCCGGAACCCCGCGCTGAGCAGGATGTCCCACAGGTCGATGTGGGTGGCCACCGTCACGTGGCCGCGCATCTCGTAGCCCACCTCGAGAACGTCCGCCCCATACAGCCCGTTGGCCAGCAGGGTCTGGGCCGTCGTGGTGAGCTTGCGGGTCAGTGCCGTGCCGGTGAGCGCGGGCCCGACCGGGGCACCGAACGGATGGTTGTAGGACGCCACCCCGCCCTGGCTGTGCACGGTCCGCACCAGGTTCGTCAGGTATGCGCCGCCCGAGCCTCCGGCGGGCCGCAGACATCGCAGCGACCCGGCATCCGGGCTGAACCAGTTGAGGTGGGTCAGGTATGACAGCTCGAGCCCCGAGCCGAGCGCCACACCGGGGTAACGGGGCGCGATGGAACCCATGAGCCGGCTCTGGACAGCGAGCGCCTCCGGACCACTGAGACCGTGGGTCAGAGCCAGCGACGTCAGGATCCCGCGGGCGCCCGCACCGGCGGGTGCGCCCACGCCGAGCCAGATGCCGTAGAGACCGTTGTCCTGGGCACGGTCCCCGAGGTCCGGGAACGCGGCGCGGAGGTCGTCGACGGGCGACACCGTCACCTGCTGCGACACCGCTGCCGACACGGGGACCGTGACGATCGCCGCGAGGTCGCTGGCGCGCACGCTGCGCACGGTCGCCGCAGGGGTGAAGCGGTAGTGAACCTCGTAGGTGCCCGCCCGTCGCCCGTTCATGGCTGGGCGGACCGAGCCCCACAGCCTCATCTCGGTCCAGCCGGTCACGCTCCGAGGCTCGAGGGTGAGCGTGATGGTGAGGCCTGCCATGGTGGCCCGGTAGTCGCGCTGGGTCGCCATGCAGTCGACGAACATCAGGCGCCACGCACCGGTACTTCCCGCAGTGACGCTCGCGTCCAGGCCGGCGGAGGTCAGCGCGATGGTCCCACCGGTCGGTGACCCCACCGTCTCGGGCCGGTAGGCCCAGTGCGGCGCACGCAGGTCCTCGAGCTCGGGGAACGGGACGGGACTCAGCCCCGGCGTGTCCGACCACAGGAGGTGGTCGTGGTCGGTGAAGAAGCACAGGTCGGCTCCGACCGTCGCGAGCGCGTCGACCTGGGACTCCATGCTGGCCAGCGTCGATCTGGTCGACGCGAGCGACGACAGGGAGCTGGCGCCCTCGGAGAACGACGTGTGGACGTGCAGAGCGGAGCGGACCACACCGGCGGTGAGCTGGGTGGAACGGGCGTTCGCCGCCGCCGCCTGGGGCGCGAGGACGGTTAGCGGCGCCAGTCCGAGCATGGCGAGCACCTCGCGGCGCCGCATGTCAGGCGGGGATCCCTCCGCGGGGAACGCGCACTGGCCTCCGGCCCGGATGTCGTGGCCGCTGCCTCGCTGGTCCATGGTGCCCTCCGCGCTCTGCCGCCGTGGCGGCTCATGGCGAGCATTCACCCCCCTGGACCGGTCGGCAACTCGGGCGCGGTGGCGAGGACCTTCCTGCCGGAGTGCCCGGCTCGGACGATCCTGGGACCACCGGCTGGGACTCTGCTGCGCCCCTGGTCTCCCAGCATCCCTCCGGTCGCGGCGGCGCCTACGGTCGCGTGGTCTCGCCGGTGTCCGCGACGTACTCGGCGACCTCTCGCAGCGGTGAGTAGGTCCGTTGGGAGACGCGCACCAGCATGAGGAAGGCATCGTCGGCGTTGATCTTGTGTCGTTCCATGAGGATGCCCTTCGCCTGGCCGATGATGTCGCGGCTCGCCACCGCCTGCTCGAGCTGGGCAACCTTGCGCGCGGAGGCGAGCGCGACCGCCGCGTGGGTCGCGAACAGGCGTCCGACGTCTTCGTCGTCTTCGCCGAACGCATCGGCCTCGGCGGCGTAAAGGTTCAACGCTCCCAACCGGTCCTCGGCGACGAACAGGCGGAAGCACAGCATGCTGCGCACGCCATGCGCGCGAACTCGAGCGGTCCACTGCGGCCAGCGGCCTTCGACGTCCATGTCGTTCATCCGCACGACGGGCTCGCTCCACAAGGCGGACAGGCACGGGCCCTCGCCGGTCTCGTACTGCGCCCTGTCGATGAACTCGGCGACCGCATCGGTGGCCGACACGGTCTCGACGTGGCGGCGGCCCACCACCAGCGTCACCGCGGCGTGCTCGGCGCCCGTCACGGTCTCGACCGCCGCATGCGTGATGGCATCCAGAGTCATGTCCGGCGAGCGTTCCCGCTGCAGGTCACGGGCCACTGACCCGAGGACGGCGGCAAGGCTCCCGGACTGCCCCTGGCCCTTTGTGCTCATCGGCTCTCCCCAGCACCGTATAGCCACTTCCATCGTCGCGCCTCGACCCGCGAGGTGTCCATACCCTCCGGCAGGCGGCTTGCCGTCGGCGCTCGCCCTGTGCGACACCGGCGCCAGCCCGAGGCGGCTCGACGTCGGCCAGTGGCGGCGAAGGTGGCTTCCGTCACCCGGCGCGAGGGCAACCAGCGGAGCGCGCAGCGCTTAGCCTGAGGCCATGGCCGGCAACAAGAACAAGAAGAAGTGGAGCGATCTCACCGACACCCAGAAGGCTGCCATCCTCGTCGCCGCCAGCGTGGAGCTGTCGCTCACGGCGACCGCCCTGGTCGACCTGGTCCGGCGCCCCCATGAGCAGGTCCGGGGCCCGAAGGCACTGTGGTGGTTGGGCTGCTTCGTCCAGCCGGTGGGGCCCATCGCCTATCTGGTCTTCGGCCGGACGGCGGCCCGAGGCGGCGTACCAGGACCCGCCGGCGCTGCGGCGGCGGGCGGCGTTCCGGGCCGATAACCCCGCGGACCCGATCAACCCCGCGGACCCGAGAACCCAGCCACACCTGCGACACTCCAGACGTGCCTCCCGCGGTGCTGAGTGCCGTGCTGCTCCTGACGGTCATCGCCGGGGGCAGCTACTGGGTCTTCCAGGACGCCACGACACGGGCGCAGCGCCACCGCCCGGTCGTCGCGGTCCTCTTCGGGGTCACCATCGAGCAACCCCAGACCTGGGCTGCGCTGAGCCTCGTCATGTCGGTCGTGTTCATCCCCATGTACCTCCTCGCCCGGCGCGCCGGCGAGTGAGGTCGCTGGTCGAACACGCCCAGCTCGGTGACGTCGGACGGCTGGCCCTGACGCCGCGCTCCGCCGGCCGTCCCGTCTCTGGTGGGCGATGGCAGGTTTGAACTGCCGACCTCTTCCGTGTCAACCATCATCCGCGCGCCCGAAACGTCGGCGCTGAGCACGAAACCACTCCCCCGACGTCCCAGGACGTCCGCCAAAGTCCGCGGCCATTGTCACTCACTTAGTCACTCACCGCGCCGCCGGCCGCGGAGACCGACCCCTGCCCTGCCGGCCCCCGAGGATGACGAAACCGACCACGAGAATCCGGTGGCCTGGATCTGGACCGGGCTGGCTGCTGCCTCCCAGTCAGTTACGCCCTCGCCAGAGCCTCCAGATGCTCGGCTTCATGGTCAACGACGCCAACGTCAGCCCCGTCTCCGGGTGATGGCCGCCCTCAGCGCGGCCTCGGTCTTCGCCGGCCTCGGCCTTCGCCGCCCTCGCCGTCCGGAAGGCATTGACGCGCTGGCCGCCCGCACCGCTGGCGCCACCTCGCGTCGGGCAGTCGCCGCATGCGGGCCAGGAGCTGCTGGCGGCGGCGCGGACGCCGGTGTTCCTGCTCGACCAGTTCCAGGTGGTGCGGCCCGGCGAGCTGGGCACGGTCGCGGACATCACGCGCCCGCGACGGCTCACGGCATTGACGTGATGCACGTGAGGCTGGACGACCAGTTCCGCTGCGGCAGGTCGCTGGCGTATGTGCGGTGGGTCGAGCGGCTGCTCGGCCTGGCTCCGGGCGGGCCGATCCGCTGGGCGGGCGACGACGGGTTCACCGTCTTCGTCATGGACACTCCGCGCGAGCTCGAGGTCTGGCTCGCCGCGCGGTTGGCTGACGGCTACGGCGCGCGGATGTCGGCCGGCTACTGCTGGCCGTGGAGCGACCCGCGCTCGGACGGGTCGCTCGTGCCGGACGTCGCGATCGGAGAGTGGTCGCGGCCGTGGAACCTCAAGGGCGACCGGTCTGTCGGCGGGGCGCCGCCGTCTCCGCTGTGGGCGAGCGACCCCGCCGGGTTCGGGCAGGTCGGGTGCATCTACACCGCGCAGGGGTTCGAGTACGACTTCGCCGGCGTCATCATCGGGCCGGATCTTATGTGGCGCGACGACCGCTGGGTGACGGTGCGCGGGGCGAACCGGGATCCGGCGCTGCGGAACTCAAAGGCCGTGTCAGACGCCGACTTCGACCGGCTCGTCCGCAACGTCTACAAGGTGCTGCTCACGCGCGGGATGCAGGGTGTCGGCATCCACTCGCCAGACCCTGGAACGCTCGAGTACCTGAGGTCTCTGGTGTAGCCCGGACCTGCTCCACCCGAGGGAGAAGCATTCGCGGAGTGCAGCACATCAGTACCGGGTCGTGACCGGGGCATGCAGAGTCCCGCAGTGGCCGTGGCCGGGCTAGGTTGGAGGGATGTCGGTTGCACCCGTGTTCGACTTCACCGCGTTTGTCGCTGCGGTCGATGCCGAACGTGACCGCCGCGGCCTGGGCTGGTACGACGTGGCCGACGAGTTGTGGGAACAGTCCGAGCAGCTCAATGCCGAGCGCGATGATCATCCGTTGTGTGGCGGCGCCGTAGGACGCTTGGGCGGGCGGGGGGCCACGTCCTGCCAGTACGCCCTGTTCATGTTGCGCTGGCTGGGCCGACCTCCCGAGGACTTCCTGGTCGGGCAGCCGCGACAGGCCGGTGACACCGACCTCCCCCAGGCAGGTCCGGACCGCCGGTTGCGCTGGGACCTGCCGCAGGTGCACGAGGCGCTCAACGAGGAGCGACGGGAGCGGGGGCTGACCTGGGCCGGGCTCGCGCAGGAGCTGGGCTGCTCCCCCAGCAGGCTCACCAACCTGCGAGCGGCGCGGATGGCTGACTTGGAACTCACCATGCGGATCACCCAGTGGCTGCGGCGCCCCGCGGCGGACTTCATCCACCCCGCGACGTGGTGAACGGACAGCTCACCACCCGGCGACGAACCTCGCTGTCGCGGCGGTCTGGCCTTTCCCGAACTTGAACACCGGTGGGCCAGCACCACCGTCCACAGTGAGAGCCCGAACGGAGGGAGTACGCGTGGAGATCTCGGACCTGGCCGAGTCGGCGAAAGACCTCACCGGGGTGCGGGCCACACAGTCGGCCGGGCTCACCCATTGGCGATATGACGGCAGGCTGGTCGCCCGCCAGCTCGACGACTCCCACGTCGTGATCCGGGCGGACTTCGACTACCGGGACCAGATCGTCAAGCAGTTCCCCCGGACCTTCAGCGTCCCGGCTCGCTTCGTCAAGCACATGATGGTCCTCGCCGATCTCGCCCACGGCGATCCGGGAGCCATCGAGGACGCGATCGAAGCCGCTTGGCGCCTTCAGCAACGTTGAGAGCGATACTCGCTGACGCCCGGCACGCGGCTCACCCAGGACGCAGCCGGCTACTCGAAGCGGCACGGTGCTCACCGCCTCATGCCAGACTGCCCACATCGAGCTGTTGGGCGTCAGCTTCGACTTCGCCGGGGCACTCGACGCTGATCGCGAGGCCTCCGGAGAGTTGCACCGCGACAGCCCCACGAACGGTTCGCGAATCCGCGAGGCCTTCGCCTCAACGCGTACGGTCTGGGACCCTTCGTGCGCCTGGCAGTGCCCCCGTTGCCAGACTGCCCAGGCGTATACGCGCTGTGCGAGGAGCAGGGTGACGCGCTGTACGTCGGTCGAGCGAGGGACTCACTCAGGCGTCGTTAGGGGCGGCAGGGCTATTCGGTCATTGACCCGCGAAACTGTTTCGTGGGAGGCCAGAGCACCAATTGTCGTGTGAACTCACTGATTGCCGCACGACTGGGCCTCGGCGATGTCCTGCACCTTTGGTACCACGGAATCGAAGATCCGGTGGGGCTCGAGCAAGAGTTGGTGGCCGGCCATCCGGCCGCCGTGGAACATCCGCTAGCCCGAGAGGCCCGGGCCGAGTGGCGGCTGCCGGAGTGACGCACGTCCTTGTGGATGACCGGCGACGGGCGGCTCCGTGGCCGTCGCTCACATGAGCCCGTTCTCCAGGGCGTGGATGGCCGCCCCGGCCCGGGAGGACATACCGATCTTCTGGTAGATGTTCGTGAAGTGCCGCTCGACCGTCTTGCTAGAGATCCCGAGTGCCTGTGCTACGGAACGGTTCGTCTGCTCGCGAGCCACCAGGCGCAGCACTTCGACCTCGCGCTCGGTCAACGCGATGCTTGCGGCGCGACGAGTCCCGGTCCACCGCTGCACGACGGACGTGGTGACCGCGTCGACGGCGTTGCGATCCAGAAGTCCTTCGTCGGCCTGCACATGGAGGACGCCGGCGGCCTCGGACTCGGTCAGCGCCGGACGATGTAGTCGGGTCTCGGTCAGCGAGCACCACGAGTTCGCGGCTGCCTGCAGCCGTGCGGTGGCCGACAGACCGGACGCCTGGAGCCCGCCGTGGTAGCCGGACGCGTTGAGATGCTCGTGGTGGGTGGCGCCGAGCGCGCCCACCGGCGCTCGGCCATGCAGGTCCGTGCGCGGTCCAGCTGCTGGTCAGCAGCACCGGGGCCGCGTGTTGTTCTCCAGGTGTTCAGCCCGGTGTCGTTCGAAATCGCGGCGCGACATCGGCTCGATGCCGTCGCTGAGGCAGCTTTGGAGGTACTCGTCCCACTTAGCCTCGCCGGTCGCCTGCTTGAGGTACCAGCGGATCCCGCGCCAAAACGTGAGGGCGGCGCTCCTCATCGCTGCCGCCCGGAATGGGCCAGCTCGCGCTGGGCGGCTTCGTGCTCACGGACGTCTTGCTTCTCCTGCGAGGTCGCGAAGATCTCCGCCGGCGCAACGATGTGTGAGGGCTGGCGCGGGATCTCGGTGGTTGGGAGCTCGCGACGCTTCGCTGCCTTGATCCACGTGGGGATCGCGCTGGCGACCACGGCAAGGGTGAGCAGCGCGAAGAGAGCCTGTAGGACGCCGTCCACCGTTGCGTTCGTGATGATCTGCTGCATCTCGCCGATGGTCTTCGCGGGCTTGAGCAACTGGCCCTTGTCAAGTGCCGCCGAGTAGACCGACCGCTGCTGGAAGAAGCCGATCTTTACGTCGTTTGAGAACACCTTCTGCCAGCTCGCGGTCATCGTGATGATCAGATCCCAGGCTAGGGCGATGCCGGGCACCCAGACGTACTTGGCCTTGCCGTGCTTGAACATCAGGGTCACGCACAAGGCAAGGGCGATTGCCGCGAGCAGCTGGTTGGAGATGCCGAACAGCGGGAACAACTGATAGATGCCGCCAAGCGGGTCGTTCACACCGACATACAGCATGTAGCCCCACAACCCGACGACCACGGCACTGGCGGACCATGAGGCCGGCTTCCATGAGATGTTGGCGTACTTTGGCCAGAGGTTGCCGATCGTGTCCTGCAGCATGAAGCGGCCGACGCGGGTTCCGGCATCGACGGCCGTCAGGATGAACAACGCCTCGAACATGATCGCGAAGTGATACCAGAACGCGGCGAGGCCTCCGCCGAACGCCTTCGTGAAGACCAGCGAGATACCGAAGGCAAGGGTGGGCGCGCCACCGGTCCGGGATATCAGTGTGGTTTCGTGGACGGAGTTGGCCGCGGCGGCGAGGTCAGCCGGGCTGATCGTGAAGCCGAGGGTGCCAATGAACTGCGCGGCGCTACCGGTCGCGCCACCGGTGGCGCCGGCAGGGCTGTTGATCGCGTAGTAGATCCCCTGGTTGATGACGGAGGCGGCGATCAGGGCACTGATCGCGACGAACGACTCCGTCAGCATGCCGCCGTACCCGATCATCCGGACATGGCTCTCCTTGCCGATCATCTTCGGGGTGGTGCCCGAGGCGATGAGAGCGTGGAACCCGGACAACGCACCACAGGCGATCGTGATGAACACGAACGGGAACAGCTTTCCGGCGAACACGGGCCCATTGCCGTTGAGCGCGAAGCTCGTGACTGCCTGGTTCTCGAGCACCGGTCTGGCGATGACCAGGCCGATCGCGAGGAGCACGATGACGCCGACCTTCATGAACGTGGATAGGTAGTCACGCGGAGCCAGCAGCATCCAGACGGGCAGGATCGAGGCCACGAAACCGTAGACAACGAGGGCCAGGACCAATTGGCCCGGGGAGAGGGAAAGCGCGTCCTTCAGGCCCATCTGGTCAACGTAGTTGCCACCCATGATCGCCAGCACCATCAGAGCGACACCGATCGCGGTGACCTCCATGACCCGGCCGGGCCGCAGGAATCGCAGATAGAACCCCATGAAGAGCGCGATCGGGATCGTGAGACCGATCGAGAAGACGCCCCAGGGCGACTCGGCGAGGGCGTTGACCACGACGAGGGCCAGAACCGCGAGGATGATGATCATGATCGAGAAGACCGCGATCAACGCGGCTACACCGCCGATGGCGCCGATCTCCTCGCGTACCATCTGGCCGAGGCTCTTGCCATCGCGACGCATCGAGAAGAACAGCACCACCATGTCTTGGACCGCGCCAGCGAAGATGACGCCGACGATGATCCAGATCGTGCCCGGCAGGTACCCCATCTGCGCGGCAAGCACCGGACCGACAAGCGGACCAGCACCGGCGATCGCCGCGAAGTGGTGCCCGAACAGCACCCGCCGGTCGGTGACGTCGAAGTCGACGCCGTTCTGGAGGCGTTCAGCAGGCGTCGCCCGGGTGTTGTCGACACCGAGTACCCGGTAGGCGATGAAGCGCGAGTAGAACCGATAAGCGATGGCGTACGACGACAGCGCGGCGAACAGGATCCACAGGGCCGAGACATTCTCGCCCCGGGCCAGGGCCAACACCGTCCAGCACACCGCCCCGACAACGGCGACGGCCCCCCAACCCACCATCGACCTGGGCGTCAGCTTCCGCCCTGTTTGCTCTGGAGACGTGACCGTTGACAATGGCTGCTCCTCCCAGGGGTGCGCCACTTCCCGGCACGAGAAATATACACCTGATGGGTCGCGGCCAGGCGGGCGTGAGGGTGGCGATGGTGTTGCCGCGCTCGTCTTGCAGGTGGCTCAGGAAACGGCCGATCAACTCGGCGTCGAGTTGGGCGAGGTCGATGCCGTGGGCGCGACTTGCGGCTACGAGACGCTGGTCTTCTGAGCGGCGCGATGCGACACGCCGACCAATCCTTGGCCCGGCTCACCACAGCTGCCCGCCCCACCCACGAGTTCGTCACCGCCAGCCGCACCCTGTTCGCGACCCTGCCGGAGGTGACCACGACGCTCGACGCCGCACCTGCCGGCCTTGAGGTCGACCGCGCCATCAGGGACCTGGCCCACGGAGCCGAGCAACTCGCCGAGCTCACAGCAGTGACGGAAACGTTGCCGAACCGCCTGATCGAATCTCAGCTCCTCTTCGCACCGGCCACCGTCCTCAAGGCCTCACTGACGAACCTCGACAGCCGAAACAAGGGTCGACTCGTGGCGATCAGCGCGGCCGACGTCCCAGACCTCCCCCATCACTGGCACCTGGCCAGCCAAGCAGCACAAGAGGCGGCCAGCACCGTCCGTCCGGCTAGGGGTATCGCCGCGCGGCCACACGCCCTGGCCGCGGGCCCCGAACACCAGCTCCACCAGGGCTCCCCCGGCGCGGCAGCCGACTCCACCGCATAGTGACCCCTGCCCCCCGTTGCCTCCACACACCCAGACCATCGGAGGAACGCCATGTCCGTCATCGCCGAACGCGCTGTACTCCATGCGCGAGGCCATGCTGCTGCTCGGCATGAGCCGCACCGTTCTCTACGAACAGATCCGGTCCGGCCGGCTGGCTACGGTCACCCAAGGGCGGCGCCGCTACGTCACGGCGATCACCATTGACCGCTATGTCGAGCTCCTCGAGGAAGAGGCCCAACGCCGTGGCGGCACGACGTAGCCGCGGCAAGGGCGGCGTCCACTGGTCCGAGAGCCGCAAGCGTTGGATCGCCACGGCACAACTCGGTTTCCAGCCGCACGGCAAGCGCATCGTCAAGACCGCCACGGGGACGACGAAGACCGAGGCAAAGGCCCGGCTCCGCGCGCTCACGCGCGACCGCGAGGATGGCATCACCGCGAGCGCGCGGATGACCGTCGCCGCCGCGGTCGAAGACTGGCTCGAGTACGGCCTGAGCGGCCGCAGCGCCAAGACCATCGCCACCTGCCGGTTCCTCGCCCAGGCTCACATCGTCCCGGAGCTCGGCGCACGTACGCTCGACCGGCTCACCGCCGAGGACGTCGACCGATGGCTGGCGAAGGAGGCGGCGGGACTGAGCCGATCCACGCTCCAACGGCTGCTGTCCATCCTCCGCAGGGCGTTGGCCAGACAAGTCGCACGGGACCGGCTGCGGCGAAACGTCGCGCTCCTCTGCGAAGTCCCTCAGGGAACCGGTGGAAGACCGTCAAAGTCCCTCACACTCCCTCAAGCCACGGCACTGCTCAACGCCTCCGCCGGGACCGACCTCGCGGCATACATCACCGTCAGTCTCCTCACGGGCACCCGGACCGAAGAGCTTCGCGCATTGACCTGGGCCGACCTCGACCTCGAAGGTATGCCGGACGCGCACCCACCCGCGCCGCCGACCATGCAGGTCGGGCGCTCGGTTCGCCGGGGTGGCGATACCAAGACTCGACGCTCCAGGAGAACGCTGCGGCTTCCTGAGCGATGCGTCGACGGACTCACCCGGCATCGGGCACTCCAGGAGGAACGCAAGGCGAGGGCCGGGGACGGCTGGCAGGACCACGACCTCGTGTTTCACGACCCATCGAGGGACCCAGCTCGACGCGTCGAACGTGCGCGGCGCGTTCCGCCACGTCGTGGCTGCAGCCGAACTCGACCCAACAGAGCGGGCCCCCCGGGAACTTCGCCACAGCTTCGTGTCGATCCTGTCCGATGCCGGCGTGCCTCTGGAGGACATCGCCCGGCTCGTCGGTCACCGCAGCACCACGGTCACGGAGGCGGTGTCCCGCAAGCAGCTGCGACCGGTCCTGACCGAGGGCGCGGAGGCCATGGACCGTATCTTCCCGGCCCCAGACCGAGTTTCCAAACGCGATCCTTAGTCAAGCAGTTAGTCAAGCATCGCGCCTGACGGCACGATCCGGCGGCCCAAAGAGACGGCCCCTGACACCGCGTTTGCGCAGTTCAGGGGCTGTTTCGTGTCTGGTGGGCGATGGCAGGTTTGAACTGCCGACCTCTTCCGTGTCAAGGAAGCGCGCTACCACTGCGCCAATCGCCCTAGCAGGGTTCGTACTCGAGGTGGAGACGGGATTTGAACCCGTGTACGCGGCTTTGCAGGCCGCTGCCTCGCCTCTCGGCCACTCCACCGTTGGGGGCGGCTAGACCCTCCGAGCGGATGACCGGCCTCGAACCGGCGACCTCAACCTTGGCAAGGTTGCGCTCTACCAACTGAGCTACATCCGCGCTGCCCAGGGGCCTATCGACCTCTCGGCGGTGCGTGGAGACACTAGCCGATCCGCCGGGTCATCTCCAAACCGGTGTCGCTCCCCGAGCCGCCCTCAGGGCCGTCGTCGTCGGCCCCACCGTCGCCCGCGTCGTCGTCCCCGCTGCCGCCGCCGTCGCGCTCGCCGAGGGGGTCGGCGCGGACGTCCCCGGCGCCACCCGAACGCTGCTCCCGGCCACCCCGGCCACCGGACTGCCGGGAGCCGCCCGAACCGCGGCGCGGGGGGTCGCTGAGCGGGGTGAGCGGTCGGCGGGCGGCCTGGCGGACCGCGCCGATCCCCAGATCGTCGTCGTCCTCGTCGTCCGCGAACGGGTCGATGTCGAGGGCGGGCAGGCGGTGCTCGCCGTGCGCCGCGGCCCCGCCACCGCTCGGCCGGGCCAGCGAACGCAGGGCGTCGACGAGCCGGGCGCGCAGCCCGCGCTCCTCCTCGGAGGGCCACATCTCCCGGACGGCCGCATTGAGCGCCGCCCCGATCAGGACGGCGATAGCCAGCGCGTAGAGCCAGATCATCAGCACGATCGGCGCCGACAGGGGCCCGTAGATCGAGGTCCCGCCGAGCGACGCGGCGATGGATCCGCGCACCGCGAACGACGCCAGCACCCAGATGACCAGCGTCAGGGCGGCCCCGGGCACGTCGCGCAGCCAGGGGCTACGCCGCGGCGTGGAGACGTGGTAGAGCGTCGCGATGTTGGCCACCGTGAGCAGGGTGACGACGGGCCAGTACAGCATGTTGAGGAACGCCAGCCGCGCGGGCAGAAGCTGCCCGAGGACGTTCGGGCCGATGAGGACGAGCGGGACCGTGATGATCCCGACGAACAGGGCCATGACATAGAGGCTGAACGACAGCGCCCGGGTCTGGACGATCCCGCGGACCCCGGACTGTCCGTACATGATCGAGATCGTGTCGACGAAGACGTTCAGGGCGCGCGAGCCCGACCACAACGACAGCACGAACCCCAGGGAGAGCAGGTCGAAGCGCCCGTCCTTGAACACGTCCTCGACCGTCGGGCCGAGGGTCGAGGAGATGACCTGGTCGGTGAGGAACCGGCTCGCGAAGTCGTCGACGGCCGTCCGCACGTCGTTGACCGTGTCGGGGCCGAGCCACCGACCGATGTACCCCACCCCACCGAACAGCCCGAGCACCAGGGGCGGCAGCGACAACAGCGCGAAGAACCCGGCCTCCGAGGCCAGGCCGGTCACCCGGTAGCGCAGGCAGATGCGGATCGTCGTCACGGTCAGCCGAGCGGCCGACTCGAGGATCGGGACACCCCGCAACCAGCGCCGTAGGCGTCGCTTCGCGTCCGTCACACGCCCCACGGTATCCGTACTCCCCGCTCCTGCCTCCGACAAACACCCCGCGAGGTATGCCGCAGCCGCGGCATCCCGGTCGGCCGTGCGCCTGGGCGGAAGCGCTCACAGGCCGTCACCGGCGACGGTCGCGGGCCGGCGGCATACCCTGTCGCTCGTGAGCACCCACGAGGTCCAGAACCAGGTCCCCCCGTTCACCGGACACAACCTGTTCACCGAGGACGCCGCCCTCCGCGAGGCCCTGGGCCGCTGGGGCGCCGGTGCCACAGTGCCGGCCGCCCTGGCCTCGACGGACCTCGACGCACTCGGTGTCCTGGCCGGTTCCGGCGTGGCCCAGACGTGGGCCGACCAGGCGGACCGGGTCGTGCCGATCCTGCACACCCACAATGCCCAGGGCGTCCGGGTCGACGAGGTGGAGTTCCATCCGGCCTGGCACCAGCTCATGGATGTGGCCGTGAGCAACGGCCTCACCGCAGAGCCCTGGACGCTGCCGGCGGGCAGCGGGGCGCATCTGCGCCGTGCTGCCGGCTTCGTGGTGTGGACCCAGGCGGAGGCGGCGCACCTGTGCCCCATCTCCATGACGTATGCCGCCGCCCCGGCGCTGCGGGCCACGCCCACGCTCGCGGACCGCTGGCTTCCGGGTCTGGCGTCCCGCACCTATGACGCCGGCCTGCGTCCTCCCGCTGACAAGGCCGGTCTGATCGCGGGCATGGCAATGACCGAGAAGCAGGGCGGCTCGGACGTCCGCAGCAACACCACCGTCGCCGTGCGGGTTCCCGCTGGGCCGGTCGACGGCGACACCCACCGGCTGACCGGCCACAAGTGGTTCTGCTCGGCGCCGATGAGCGACGTGTTCCTCGTCCTCGCTCAGGCCGAGGGGGGCCTGACCTGCTTCCTCGTGCCCCGCGTCCTCGACGACGGCCACCGCAACTCCTTCCTCATCCAGCGGCTCAAGGACAAGGTCGGCAACCGGGCCAACGCATCGTCCGAGATCGAGCTGGACGGCACCTGGGGTACCCGGGTGGGCGAGGAGGGTCGGGGCATCCGCACCATCATCGACATGGTCGCCGCGACCCGGCTCGACACCGTGCTGGGCTCGACCGGGCTCATGCGCCAGGCCCTCGTGCGGGCGGTGCACCATGCGCGGCACCGGGCCGCCTTCGGCTCACTGCTCGTCGACGCACTGCTGATGCGCAACGTGCTGGCCGACCTCGCGCTGGAGTCGGAGGCGGCGACAGTGCTGGCGATGCGGCTGGCCCACGCGGTCGACGAGGGCGACACCGACTTCTCGCGGATCGCGGTGGCCCTCGGCAAGTCGTGGGTGTGCAAGCGGGCGCCCACGATGGTGGCCGAGGCCATGGAGTGCCTCGGTGGGGCGGGCTACGTCGAGGAGAACGGGCTGGCCCGGCTGTATCGCGAGGCGCCGCTCAACTCGATCTGGGAGGGCTCGGGCAACGTCAACGCGCTCGACGTGCTCCGCGCCATGGTGCGCGACCCGGCGTCGGTCGAGGCCCTCGGCAAGGAGCTCGCCCTGGCGCGCGGGCACGATGCGGTCCTCGACGCACGGATCGACGAGGTTGCGGGGTATGCCGCGCTGGCGGCCCGCGCGGACGCTCCGTGGCAGGCGCGACGCATCGTCGAGCGGCTGGCCCTCACCCTGCAGGCGGCTCTGCTGGTCCAGCACTCCCCCGAGGCGGTGGCGGAGGCGTTCCTGGCGAGCCGGCTGAGGACCGAGCACGGCGGGATGTTCGGGACCCTGTCCGCCGGGGTCGGGGCCCAGCGGGTGGCGGAGGTCCTGGACCGGACCCTTCCCGGCTGACCCGTCTGCCCAACGCCGGCCCCGTCTGCCGGGTCCTGCCTCGGGGTCCTGCCTCGGGGTCCTGCCTCGGGTCGGCTTGTGTCCGAGCAACTGGTCGCCATACCAGCCACATCCCCGGACACCAGCCCCTCACCCACGCAGTGTCCGAGCAACTGGTCGCCATACCAGCCACATCCCCGGACACCAGCCCCTCACCCACGCAGTGTCCGAGCAACTGGTCGCCATACCAGCCACATCCCCGGACACCAGCCCCTCACCCACGCAGTGTCCGACCAACTGGTCGCCATACCAGCCACATCCCCGGACACCAGCCCCCTCAGCCACGCAGTGTCCGAGCAACTGGTCGCCATACCAGCCACCTCCCCGGACACCGGGCCCTCACCCGGGTCAGGTGGCGGCCAGCCGGGCCTTCTGGTCGGCCACGTCGAAGTCGACGCTCGGCCACTGGGGAGCCATCGCCCGAAGGTGTTCGAGCACCAGCCCCGTGACGGCCAGGCGGGCGTACCACTTGCGGTCCGCCGGGACGACGTACCAGGGGGCGAGGTCCGTCGAGCACTTGTCGAGCGCGACCTGGTAGGCGTGCATGTAGTCCGCCCACCGGGCCCGCTCGTCGATGTCGCCCGGGTTGAACTTCCAGAGCTTGTCCGGGCGGTCCAGCCGCTCGCCGAGGCGCTCTCGCTGCTCCTCGTGGGAGATGTGCAGCATCACCTTGACGATCGTCGTGCCCGCGGCGGCGGCCTTGGCCTCGAAGGCGTTGATCTGGGCGTACCGGCGCGACCACACGGCTCGCGGCACCATATCGTGGACCCGGACGACGAGCACGTCCTCGTACTGGGAGCGGTCGAACACCCCGATCTGCCCGGGGGCCGGCAGCGCGTTGCGGATCCGCCAGAGGAACGGGTGGTCGCGCTCCTGCCGGGTCGGGGCCTTGAACGCCGTGTACTTCACGCCCTGGGGGTCGAACGCCCCGACGACGTGGCGCATGATGCCGCCCTTACCCGAGGTGTCCATGCCTTGGATGAGGAGCAGCAGAGACCTGCCGCCGCCCTCCTTCGACTCGGCGTAGAGCCGCTCCTGCAGATCGCCGAGCGGCGCCTGGAGCTGCTCCATGAGGGCGACACCCGCGCCCTTCTTCCCGTCGAACCCCGGGGTGGCTCGCGGGTCGAGCGCGGCCAGGTCGAAGCCGACGCCGACCCGCAACGCTTCGCCGAACGGGCGCTCCGCGGCAGCCGTGCCCTTCGCCGGGGACCCCGCCGACTTCGCGGCCGACTTCGCGGCCGACTTCGCGGCCGACTTCGCGGCCGACTTGGCGGCCGCCTTCCCGTCCGCGCCCGCATTCTGCTTGCCCTTGCCCGTCTGCTTTCCCCTCTTCGCCATCCGCCCATCCTGACAGGCCGCTGGCAGACTGGCGAGGTGCGACTCCTCCTCGACAGCCGGGCCAGCGACGCCTTCGGGATCTCGGTCGACGACCTGGACGGGGATGCCCTCGCCACCCTGTATGCGTTCGGGCCCGGCCGGCAGCTGCGGGCCAACTTCGTCAGCACCCTGGACGGCTCGGCGGTCGGGCCCGACGGGGTGACCGGCTCGATCAACACCACCGCGGACAACCGGATCTTCGTGCTTCAGCGCGAGCTCTGCGATGCGGTCCTCGTCGGTGCCGGCACCGCCCGCATCGAGGGGTACGGGCTCATCAAGCCCACGGGCACCCGTCCGGTCCCACCGCCGCTGGTCGTCGTCTCGGCCTCTGCCGCACCGCCGGCGGGACTGCTGGGTCCGCGGGGCGACCGCGGCCGCGGCATCCTCGTCACCTGCGCGGCCGCTGGAGATGCCGCGATCACCGCCGCCCGTGGGGCTCTCGGGGAGCATGACCTCTGGGTGATGGGCCGGGACGGCGTGGACCTCGAGTCCCTCCTCGACCGGCTCGCCCAAGACGGTATGCCGCACGTGCTCGCCGAGGGCGGTCCGACCCTGTTCGCCTCCCTCCTGGCCGCCGGGGTCGTCGACGAACTCGCCCTCACCCTGGTTCCACGGGCCGTCGGCGGTCCGGGCATCCGGGTCACCCATGGGAACCTCGTCGATGTCGCGCTCCTGCCCGCCGTCCTGCTGGAGGAGGACGGGACGCTGCTCGGCCTGTGGCGGGTACCCGGCACCGGCTAGGAGGCGAACTCGCCGACCACCCGTTCCCAGCGCTCCGGGTCGACGTTCCACTCCGTGCAGTGCCGGGCCATGGCCCACTCCTCGAGGCGGACCAGGTCGGGCCGGCGCTCGGCGAGCCGGCGGGACGGGCCGACCGGCACGAAGTCGTCGGCGGCCGAGTGGACCAGCAGGACCGGATGATGCAGCTCACCGCTCCTGCTCACCCAGTCGGTCCGGGCCACGTCCACCGACTCGTGGACCCCGACGAGCCGCTTCCCCCAGCGCCGGCCCATCATCGTCCGCGACAGCAACCCGACCGCCGGCGGCAGCCGGTTCACCCGTGCGTGGAACGCCAGCACGTCCGCCCAGTCGATGACCGGGGCGTCGAGCAGCACCCGCGACACGAGGCTGGACAGGACCGACCGGTCGAGCACCTGGAGAACGATCGCCCCGCCCATCGACCACCCGCCGAGGAGGATCTCCCGCGCTCCCTGCCCCACGGCATACCACATCGCCGCCTCGACGTCGCGCCACTCCGAGAGCCCGAGGTTGTAGCGGCCGTCGGGTCCAGCGGGCACCCCCTCGTCGTTGCGGTAGCTCGGCACCAGCACCGTCCAGCCCACCGCGCGCAGCGGCGGGATCGCCCGGATGGTCTCCTCCCGGCGGGCCCCGCGCCCATGGACCAGGACCGCCCAGCGGTCACCGGCCCCGCCGTCCGGGGCCACCACCCAGGCCGGCATGGTCCCCAGCTCTCCGCCGATGCCGATGTGCCGGGTTGCCAGCCCGAGGGAGAGCTCCGGAGCGGACCCGTAGTAGTACTGGTTCCACCGCGCGGGACCGGGCGAGAGGTCGCCTCGGTCCAGGCCGAGCAGCACCCGCTCGACCGTCCCGATGTCGGGGTCGTCGGCGACGATGTCGCCCACCCGCGCGTGCCCCGCGCCCCCGTCGAGCCACAGCCCGTAACGCCCCGGCACCACGGTGTCGAGGTCGCGGGCGAGGACGAGGCTGTCCCGGCGGGCCGCCACGATGGTCGTGTCGTCGGGGCGCTGCCGGTCGGGGGTGAGCACCCGGCGCGCGAAGTATGCCGCGGCCGCGACCGAGCCGACCGCGCTCGCCACCGCTGTCGTGCCGGCCACGGCGGCCACCCCGGCGACGGCGCGCCGGCCCGCCGCCGGCGGCCCGCTCACTGGCGTCTCGTGGCCGACGGGGCCTCTCCTTGGGCGGACAGGACGTCGGCGAGGTCGTAGGACACCGGTTCCTCGAGCTGGTCGTACGTGCACGACCTGGGGTCCCGGTCGGGGCGCCATCGCACGAACTGGGCGGTGTGCCGGAACCGGACCCCCTCCATGTGGTCGTAGCGGACCTCGACGACCCGCTCAGGTCGTAGCGGGGTGAACGACAGGTCCTTGCCGGCGCTCCACCGGCTGAACTCGGCGTTGCGCGGGGTCCTGGTGCCCTCCTCCTGCCTGGCCCACGCCCATGGGTGGTGCTCGATGTCGGTGACGAGCGGCCGGAGCTCCTCGATCAGCTCGCGGCGCCGGGCCATGGGGAAGGCGCCGATCACCCCGACGCTGGCGAGGACCCCCTGGCCGTCGTAGAGCCCGAGCAGCAGCGACCCCACCGCGTCGTCACCCGACTTGTGCGTCCGGTACCCCGCCACGACACAGTCGGCGGTGCGCTCGTGCTTGATCTTGAACATCGTCCGCTTGTCCTGGGCGTAGACCCCGTCGAGCGGCTTGGCCACGATGCCGTCCAGCCCCGCCCCCTCGAACGACTCGAACCACCGCCCGGCCGCTGCCCGGTCGGCCGTTGCCGGCGTGAGATGGATGGGAGGCTTGGCATCGGCGAGCGCGCTCTCGAGTAGGGCCCGGCGCTCGGCGAACGGCCGCTGCATGAGGTCCTCGTCGCCGAGCCCGAGCAGGTCGAACGCCACGAAGCTTGCCGGCGTCTCGGCTGCGAGCCTCGTCACGCGGCTGGCGGCGGGATGGATGCGCTGCTGCAGCAGCTCGAAGTCGAGACGGTCCGAGCCAGGCCGGACCAGGACGATCTCACCGTCCACGACACACCGGTCCGGCAGGTTGGCCAGGACCGCCTCGACGACCTCGGGGAAGTAGCGGGTCATCGGCTTGCCGTTGCGGCTGCCGATCTCCACCAGGTCGCCGGACCGGAAGATGACCGACCGGAACCCGTCCCACTTGGGCTCGAAGAGCAGGCCGCCCGCCTCGGGGATGCCGGCCACCGACTTGGCGAGCATCGGCGCCACCGGCGGCGTGACCGGCATACCCCAGCGGGCACGTTCGTCGGCGTCGCGGTCGGACTTCGGGGCGAGGTAGTCGGCGTCGGCGCGGTCCGCGCGGCGCTTGCTCGGCTGCACGCGGGGCGGCTCGCCCGGCATCTTCGGGTAGTCGGGCGGGAAGTTCAGCTCGCCGAGCCCGCGCTCCTGGACGTCCTTTTCCCACAGGCGGATCGCGCCGGATACGTCGCCGACGGCGTGCTCGACCCGCGCCCAGGCATCCTCGCGGTCCGCCAGCACCTCCGGCACCGTGAGAATGGTGAAGTCGCCCGGGGCGACGGTGTCGAGCTCGGCCCAGGTCACCGGCATCGACACCGGCGCCCCCGGCAGCGGCCGCGGGCTGTACGCCGAGGCGATGGTCCGGTCGCGGCAGGCCTGGTTGAAGTCGACGAAGACCCGCTCGCCGCGCTCCTCCTTCCACCAGGCCGTGGTCACCAGGTCGGGCAGCCGGCGCTCGAGCTCGCGAGCGATCCCGATAACGCCGTGCCGGACATCGAGGAACTCGTGCGACGGGGCGATCCGCGCGAAGACGTGGACACCGCGGTTGCCCGAGGTCTTGGCCCAGCCGGTGAGCCCGACCTCTGCCAGCACCTCGCGCAGTGCGTGCGCGGCCTCCACCGCGTCCGAGAACGTGCGCCCCGGCTGCGGGTCGAGGTCGATCCGCAGCTCGTCCGGGTTGTCGTTGTCCGCGGAGCGCACCGGCCACGGGTGGAAGGTCACCGTGCTCATCTGCACGGCCCATACGGCGGTCGCCAGCTCGTCGATGACGAGCTGGGCGTGACGACGCCCGGACGGGTACGTGCACATGACGGTCCGCGCCCAGGCCGGCAGTCCCTTGGGCGGGTTCTTGTTGTAGAACTCCTCGCCGGTGATCCCCTCGGGGAAGCGCTGGAGGGTGACGGGGCGGTCCGCCAGCGCGCCCAGCAGGGGCTCGCCGACCGCGAGGACGTATGCCGCGAGGTCGCCTTTGGTGATGCCGGGGTCCGGCCACATCACCCGGTCGGGGTTGCTCAGGCGCACCTGACGAGCCCCGGCCGGCCCCGGGACCTCGATGACCTCGGCAGAGCTCATGCGCCGAGCCTAACCAGCGGGGCGGTGGAACGGCGGACCGCCAACCAGCAGGGCGTCGGAACGGCGCACCCCCCAACCGGCGGAGAGTCGCGAGCCCAGGCCCGTCCAACGAGCGGAGAGTCGCGAGCCCGGGCCCGTCCAACGAGCGGCGGCGGAACGGCCAGACCCGGACGCTCGAGCAGCACATCGCCCAGCACTGACCCTGCCGGGCGCTCGACACGTCGTCCTGAGACCGCCGCCTGGCTGCCGCGGTCGCTCGCCGACGTCCGTCCTTGCGTCCCCGCCAGCCGCTGCTCGCCCATGCGGACGCCTGGCGCTGGGGGGCGCGTGCGACCTGACGGCGCCGTGGTCCGCCCGCCGCGGGAACGTTCCCGCGGCGCCGCTGGTTGTGCCCGACATGACACCGAGCGAGCGCGCATATGCCGTGGACAGGACTGACCAGCAGTGGCGGGAGACGCTGAGCCCCGAGGAGTACCAGGTGCTCCGTCAGGCGGCCACCGAGCGGCCGTTCACCGGCGAGTACACCGATGCCAAGACCGAGGGCGTCTATGCCTGCCGGGCCTGCGGTGCCGAGCTGTTCACCTCGGGCACCAAGTTCGAGAGCCACTGCGGCTGGCCGTCGTTCTTCAGCCCGCTGGCCGGGGACTCCGTCGAGTTCCTCGAGGACCGCTCGCTGCCCGGCCGGCCGCGGGTTGAGGTGCGGTGCGCCACCTGTGGGAGCCACCTGGGCCACGTGTTCGAGGGCGAGGGGTACGACACGCCGACCGACCAGCGGTACTGCATCAACTCCATCGCCCTCACCCTCCGCCCCGCCACCGACTCCCCCCCGACCACCACCGCCTCCCCCCAGACCACCACCGACTGAGTCCGCCTCCACCGCCGCCCCACAGGCCTCAGCTTTTCCGCCCCATCAGGGAAACGTGTGGTTCGCCGGGGTTGCCAACCCGTGCGAACGAGACGTTTCCCTGGTGAAGTCTGGGGGCGGTATGCCGTCACGCCGCCCGCAGCGCCTGGCGCACCTTGGCCGCCGCCCGCCCCGGCTGCTCGAGGTCAGCCCAGGTGATGCGGACGACGACCAGGCCGAGCTGGCGGAGTCGGTCCTCGCGGCGCTTCTCGGCCCACAGAACACCGGGGTCCCCGGCGGCATACTTGGTCTTGCCGTCGAACTCCACGATCACCCTGGTGCCTTCCACGACGAAGTCCACCCGTGCCACCACCGCGCCGGTGTGGTCGCTGATGGGTACCTGGGGGACGAGCGGGATGCCGTGTGCCGCCAGATCGATCCGGCAGCGTGACTCACCCACGGACTCTGAGCGGGCGTCGGCCCACGCCAGCATCGACCGGGCCCTCGAGGATCCCGGCCAGGTGGCGACACGCGCGACCGCGTTCGTCAGGTCCTCGAGACGCACCAGCCCGAGGTGGAGGGCGTGGTCCGCGCTGACCACACCCTGGACGGCCCCGTCGTCGATCGCGTGCTGGACGAGAGCGTCCGCGAGGGGCACGGCCGGCCCGAAGGTGGTGGATACCGCTTCTGACCGGGTCGGCCGGATGTGGAATGCCCGCACCCCTACCGCCCTGTCGACGGACCGCAGGATGTGTGGGCGCCCGAGATCGCTACCCCACTGCGTGACGCCATGGGCCAGCACCGCCGTGACGCCGGTCAGCACCGCGTCGTCGTAGAGCAGATGAGCACCGAAGGCCAGCTGGGTATGGCGGGCAGTGGGCTCCATGGGGGCTTGCGACGTCCATCCGTAGAGACCTCGCGCCGGGTGCTGGAGCGTCCCGTCAGCGACGAGCCGGGCCAGCCGCAGCTGGCCGATACCCAGTTGGGCCGCCTGAGCAGTCGTGAACAGTCCGTGCTGGCCTTCGGCGAGGCGGACCAATGCGATGTCCCCGGGCTCCATGACGTCCCACGATGCCCCCGGTGGAGGTTCGACACTGCCGGCCGGCAAGGGCCTGTGGACAACGGGTTCCGGCGGGCCGGACCTGTGGATGCGCAGAGCCTTGGCAGGGAGCAGAGCCTTGGCAGGGGAAAGGCAAGGTTCGCCGGGGTTGACTACCCGCGCGAACCTCACGTTGGACCCATGGGGCGGGAAAGTTGGGGCGGGTGGGAAGACGGCGGGGACAGTCAGCGCAGGGCTGCCACCAGGACGGGCAGGTCCACCCGCGGGCCGGTGTAGAACGGGACCTCGACCCGCACGTGCCGGCGAGCCCGGGAGGCGCGCAGCTCCCGCATGAGGTCGACGATCCGGTCCAGGTCGTCCGCCTCGAACGCCAGCACCCACTCGTAGTCGCCGAGCGCGAACGACGAGATCGTGTTGGCCCGCACGTCGGGGTAGTCACGCGCCATCCGGCCGTGCTCGGCCAGCAGCTCGCGGCGCTCCTCGTCGGGCAGGAGGTACCACTCGTAGGACCGCACGAACGGGTACACGCAGACATAGCGGCGGGCCTGCTCGTCGGCGAGGAACGCCGGTATGTGGCTCTTGTTGAACTCCGCCGGCCGGTGCAGCGCCGCCACTGACCACACCGGCGTCAGGTGGGCGCCGAGCTCGGTGCGCAGCAGCCGATGGTAGGCCTCCTGGAGGGCCTCGACCGTCTCGGCATGCCACCACACCATGACGTCGGCGTCGGCCCGCAGACCCGCGACGTCGTAGAACCCGCGCACGACGACGCCGGCGCCGGAGAGGTCCACCACGAGCGCCTCGACCTCTGCGGCCAGGGCGTCGCGGTCCGCCGCGCCGAGCGGCGTCGTCAGCGCGAACACCGACCACATGGCGTAGCGGACGGTGTCGTTGATCTCGCGGATCCGGGCCGCGCCCGGCTTGCCGTGGGCGGGCCGGGCGCCGGAGGCCTCGGGGGTGGTGCTCATGCGTCCATCCTCTCGTGCCCGGCGGTCCGCCCGGCCAGGCCCTTCAGGACCGCGGCCGCCGCGGCGGTGGCGGACGAGATGACGGCCGGGATGCCGACGCCGTCGTAGGCCGAGCCGGCCACCTCCAGGCCGTCCAGGCGGGCCACCTCGGCCCGGATCGCGGTGACCCGGTCGAGATGCCCGACGGTGTACTGCGGCAGCCCGGCCTCCCAGCGCTGCACGTGCGAGTCGACCAGGCGTGGCAGCGGGCGCCCGAGCACCCGCCCGATCTCCCGTGCGGCCAGGTCGACGAGCTCGCCGTCCTCACGCTCGAGGGCGGCCTCCTCCCCCGCTCGGCCGATGGAGGCCCGCAGGTATGCCGTGTGCTGGGACAGCGCCCCGGTCCAGCCCCACTTGACGCCGCTGAAGGTCCCCGCCTTGATCGTCAGCCCCTCGACCGGCGGGACGAGGAAGCCCGAGCCGGGCAGGACACCGAGTCCCGCGGTCTCCACGGCGAGGGTGACGACCGCCGTGGAGGCGGTCTCCATCGCCGCGAGGATGGCCGAGGCACCCGGGGCGAACGGCCCGAGCAGCCGGGCGGTCGGCGCCGGCGACAACGTGAGGACCACCGCGTCCGCTTCGAGGCGCTCCGGGGAGGTGGTCGTGCCCGCGAGCACCGCCCAGCCGTCGGGGGTGCGTTCCAAGGCGGTTGCCGGGGTGTGCAGCCGGACGGAGACGTCGTACGGCTCGAGGGCGGCCATCAGCAGGTCGGGGAAGCGGCCGACCCCCCCGCGGATGCCGGCGAAGGGCGCCCGCCGCGGACGGGGCGCGGCGGTCGCCCCGGCTGCCGGGTCCGGCGCCGACGGCCGACGGGACCCACCCATCGCCCGGGCGGCGAGCTCGACGAGGCTGCCCCCGGCGACCGCCGTGGCCCACGCCTGCGGGAGCGCCGCCCGCAGCGACAGCCGCGAGGCGTGCCCGGCATACACCCCGCCGAGCAGCGGTTCGACGAGCCGGTCGACGACCGCCTGGCCGAGCCGGGCGGCGACGTACTCCCCCACCGCGATGTCGTCGGTGAGCGGGCCACCGGGCCAGTCCCGCTCGGCGCGCAGCCGCTCCACCTCCTCGTCGGTCAGCAGCCCGCGCGTCGCGTCCGGATCGGCCGGGATCCCCATGAGCGTGGCGCGCGGCAGTGCGTGGAGCCCGCCGCGGGACCATACCGACGCCGAGGTGGTCTCGGGTGCGACGATCTCCTCGGCGGCGCCGACGGACTCGAGCAGGTCGACCGCCTCGGGCCGCAGCGCCAGCATCGACTCGGCGCCGACGTCGACGAGGTGACCGGCGACGGGCTCCCGGCGCAGCTTGCCACCTGGGCGGTCTCCGCCCTCGAGGACGGTCACCGTGGCGGTGGGCAGGGCGCGGACGACAGCGAGCGCGGCGCTCAGACCGCTGACCCCACCGCCGACCACGACGACGTGTGGCCCCGGCCGGGGCGACGAGAAGGGCATGCCCCCAGGTTCTCATGCGGACACGGGCCCACCGTATGGGGCCCGCGGCGACCCGTTCCCGGCCGGAGCCGAGCCGTCCCCGGCCGTCCGGTCCTGCCACCCGTGACACGATCGAGACCATCCCGAGGGAACTGACCGGCGTTCCCGGCCCCGGCAGCGGGCGGCACCCTGGCCGACGGGACGAGCACCGGGGTCGCGGTTCAGGCAGAGCTCCAACGCAAGCTCACCGCCAGGCCGAGCTCTCGGTCACGTCAAGGACGTCACGCGGGCAGCGGCCGACATCCGAGCGGCAGCCGCCGCGGCCGGGGGGTCTCGGAGCAGCTCAGCGCAGCGAGCCCCGACCCAGCCGGTGGGGAGGTCGGCGTCGTCGGCACGATGACCATCAGCGTCCCGGCGGACCGCCTCGACGAGACGCTGGACCGGGTCGGCCGGCTCGGCACGGTCGAGTCCCGGAGCACGTCCACCGAGGATGTGACCGCCACGTATGTCGACACCCGGTACCGGCTCGCGACGATGCGGGCGAGCGTCACCCGGGTCCGCGCCCTGATGTCCGGCGCCACCAGGATCGGGGACGTCGTCGCCCTCGAGTCCGAGCTGGCCGGCCGGGAGGCCGACCTCCAAGCGCCGCAGGCCCAGCTGAGGGCGCTGGAGGGCGCGGTGGCCATGTCGCCCGTCAGCATCCGACTCCCCACCGTGGCCCCCGCGCCCGCTCCGGCGGCCAGCACCACCGGCTTCGTCGGCGGCCTGCGGGCTGGGTGGGACGCGTTCACCACGGCCCTCCAGGTGGTCCTCACCGCACTCGGTGCCGTGCTGCCCTTCCCGGTGCTCGACACCGCGGTGCTTGTCCCCCTCGTCCGGTGGCTGCGCCGTCGCCAGCCGCGAGGCCCGGCGCCCACCGCACCGCCCGCCCAGGCCTGACCGGGCCGGGGGCCCTCGGCGCTGCGAGCCGCGGGCGGGCTCAGGCCGCGGAGCTCACCTCGTGGACGAGCCGGACGACCCGGGTGAGGACGTCCGGGTCGGTGTGCGGCAGCACGCCGTGCCCCAGGTTGAAGATGTGCCCGGGCGCGGCCTGCCCCTCCCGCACGATGCGGGCCACCTCGGCCTCGACGACGGGCCACGGCGCCATGAGCAGGGCCGGGTCGAGGTTGCCCTGCACGGCGTACCCGTCGCCGATCCGGTTCCGGGCGTCGGGAAGCGAGACGCGGAAGTCGACGCCGACCACCTCCGCTCCGGCCTGGCCCATCAGGGCCAGCAGCTCCCCCGTGCCGACACCGAAGTGGATCCGCGGGACGTCGAGGTCGGCGACGGCGGCGAGCGCGGTGGCCGCATGCGGCATGGCATAGGTCGCGTAGTCGGCCCGGGAGAGCGCCCCGACCCACGAGTCGAACAGCTGCACGGCACTCGCCCCGGCCTCCACCTGCACCCGGAGGAAGGCCCCGGAGATCTGCGCGAGGCGCCCGCACAGGTCATGCCAGAGCGCAGGGTCGCCGTGCATGAGCGCCTTCGTCCGTTCGTGCGTGCGGGACGGCCCGCCCTCCACGAGGTAGGACGCGAGGGTGAACGGCGCGCCCGCGAACCCGATGAGCGGGGTCGGCCCCAGCTCGGCGACGAGCAGGCGCACGGACTCGGTGATGTCGGGCACCAGGTCGGGGGTGAGCTCGGGCAGCCGGTCGAGGTCGGCCCGGCTGCGGACCGGGTCGGCGACCACCGGGCCGGTGCCCGGCACGATGTCGAGGTCGACCCCCGCCGCCGCGAGGGGCACGACGATGTCGGAGAAGAAGATCGCCGCGTCCACACCGTGCCGCCGGACCGGCTGGAGGGTGATCTCGGTGACCAGGTCGGGACGGCGGCACGCCTCGAGCATCGCGGTGCCCTCGCGCAGGGCCCGGTACTCCGGCAGCGAGCGGCCGGCCTGCCGCATGAACCACACCGGCGTCTGGGGCACCGCCCGGCGCCGCGCGGCTCGTACGAGCAGGCTGTCGGCTGGGCTGGGCGGGGGGCTCTCGAACGTCCCCGTGGGGCTCTCGGCGGTCACGACGCACCATCCTCCCATGTCGGCCTCGCCGTCGACGTGGCGAGGTCGACGCCGCTGCCCGGCGTGCCATGGCCCCGAAGGACAGCCCCCCGGCATACGCTGCTGACGTGGCAAGTCGCACCGTGACCGGTCGTGAGTCGCCGGAGTTCGCCCGGGCTCTGGACGACCTCCGCCGCGCCCGGATGCGCCCTGAGGTGCGGATCACCGAGGTTCCGGCCCCCCAGCGCATCGCCCCCTACGCCGTCGCTCTCACCGCCGACGTGGTCGCCTCTGCCGGCTCCGACGAGGAGCTGGCGTCCGGGCGCTTCGTCCTCCTGCATGACCCGGCGGCCCCCGAGCCCTGGGGCGGTACGTGGCGCGCGGTGACCTTCGCCCGCGCCGAGCTCGAGCCCGAGCTGGCCGCCGACCCCATGCTGGGCGAGGTGGGCTGGACCTGGCTGATGGACTGCCTCCACGAACGCGAGGTCGAGTACACCGCGGAGGCGGGCACCGTCACGCGCGTGCTCTCCCAGAGCTTCGCCGGGCTGGCGGACCGCCCGCCGAGCGTCGAGATGGAGGTACGCGCCTCGTGGACCCCGCTGGCGGGCGACGTCGCCGGGCACCTGCTCGCCTGGTCCGACCTGCTGTGCACCATCGCCGGGCTTCCCCCGCTGCCCGACGGGGTCATCGCCCTTCCCGGGCCCCGACGCTGAATGCGTGAGGACCAGCCACCGGTGGGGCAGGACATCGCAGCGAACCCGGCCGTCGAGACCACCGACGCCGGCCCTCACCAGGCGACCGACCCCGACGCCCCGCTGCCTCTCATCCCCCTGCGCGAGCCCGCCGACGGGGTGCCGCAGGTCATCGAGACCGAGCGCGCGCTGCTCGAGGCGGCCGAGGCCATCGCCGGCGGCCAGGGGCCGGTCGCCCTCGACGCCGAGCGGGCCTCCGGCTACCGCTACGGCCAGCGCGCCTACCTCGTCCAGCTGCGCCGCACCGGCTCGGGCACCTGGCTCGTCGACCCGATGGCCTGCCCCGACCTCGGCCCGCTCGACGACGCCATCGGCCCCGCCGAGTGGATCCTCCACGCGGCCACCCAGGACCTCGCGTGCCTTGCCGAGATCGGCCTGCGCCCCCGCCAGCTGTTCGACACCGAGCTCGCCGCCCGGATCCTCGGGCTGCCCCGCGTCGGGCTGGCCGCGGTCGTCGAGCACTATCTCGGCCTCCTCCTGGCCAAGGAGCACTCGGCCGTCGACTGGTCGACCCGGCCGCTGCCGACCCCGTGGCTGCGCTACGCCGCCCTCGACGTCGAGGTCCTGACCGACCTGCGCAACCTCATGGGGGTCGACCTCGCGACGCAGGGCAAGTCCGAGTGGGCCCGGCAGGAGTTCGAGGCGCTACTCAGCTGGGAGCCGGTCGAGCGCGCCGACCCGTGGCGGCGCACCAGCGGGCTGAGCACCCTCAAGGGGCGCCGGGCGCTGGGCATCCTGCGCGAGCTGTGGTTCACCCGCGACGACCTGGCCCGCGAGCGCGATGTCTCCCCCGGCCGGATCCTGCCCGACCGCTCCCTCATCGACATCGCAGCGACCGCGCCGACCTCCACCGCCGACCTGCCCTCCGGGCATCGGGCCATCCAGCGCTACGGCCGCCAGTGGGCCACGGCGGTCGCCCGGGGGAACGCCATACCCGAGGAGGATCTGCCGCCCCGCTCCGTCCGCTCCGACGGCCCGCCGCCGCCCCGCTCGTGGGCCGAGAAGAACCCCGTCGCCGCGGAGCGCCTGGCCGCCACCCGCGCGCAGCTGGCCAGCTTCGCCGAGGAGAACCACATCCCCGTCGAGAACGTCTGCTCCCCCGATCCGCTGCGCCGGGTCGTCTGGTCCCCCCCGCAGCGGCATACCGAGGCGGCGTTCGCCACCGCCCTGCGGGAGAACGGCGTGCGGCCGTGGCAGGCCGAGATCGTCGCACCCATGCTGGTGGCGGCCTTCTCCTGAGCACGGCATACTCGCGAGTAACATATGGACCGGCCCCGCTCGGGGGTCGCCATCCCCTGTCCGCGAGAGGGAGGCCGACGTGGCCCGCACCGTCCAGGAGGTCGTCTTCGTCGACGGCGTCCGCACCCCGTTCGGCAAGGCCGGTGATGCCGGCATGTACGCCCAGACCCGGGCCGACGACCTCGTCATCGCCTGCATCCGCGAGCTGCTCCGCCGCAACCCGGGGCTGCCGCCCGACCGGGTGGAGGAGGTCGCGGTGGCGGCCACCACCCAGATCGGCGACCAGGGGCTGACGCTCGGCCGGATGGCCGCCCTGCTCTCCGGGCTGCCGGCCAGCACCCCCGGCTACTCCATCGACCGGATGTGCGCGGGCGCGATGACCGCCGTGACGACGACGGCCGCCTCCATCGGGTACGGCGCCATCGACATCGCCATCGCCGGGGGCGTCGAGCACATGGGCCGGCACCCGATGGGCGAGGGCGTCGATCCCAACCCGCGGATCGTTGCCGAGCACCTCGTCGACGAGAGCGCCCTGGTCATGGGCAAGACGGCCGAGAACCTGCACGACCGCTTCCCGCAGCTCACCAAGGCCCGAGCCGACGCGTATGCCGCGGCGAGCCAGGCCAAGACCGCCGCCGCGTATGCCGCCGGCAAGATCCAGCCCCACCTCGTGCCCGTGGCGACCCGGCACGCCGAGAAGGGCTGGGGCGTCGCGACGGCGGACGAGCCGCCACGACCCGGCACCACGCTCGACGAGCTGGCCGGCCTGAAGACCCCGTTCCGGGCGCACGGCAACGTCACCGCGGGCAACGCGGCCGGCCTCAACGACGGTGCCACGGCATGCCTCGTCGCCTCCCGGGCGGCGGCCGACGAGCTCGGGCTCAGCCCGAAGATGCGCCTGGTGTCGTACGCCTTCGTCGGCGTCGAGCCCGAGGTCATGGGGGTCGGCCCCGTCCCGGCCACCGAGAAGGCCCTGGCCAAGGGGGGCCTGGGCATCGACGACATCGGCCTGTTCGAGGTCAACGAGGCGTTCGCCGTGCAGGTCCTCGCCTTCCTCGAGCACTTCGGGCTGGCCGACGACGACCCGCGGGTCAACGCCTACGGCGGCGCCATCGCCGTCGGCCACCCGCTGGCCTCCTCCGGTGTCCGGCTCATGGTCAACCTCGCGGCGCAGTTCGCCGAGCAACCACAGGTCCGCTACGGCCTGACGACGATGTGCATCGGAATCGGCATGGGCGGCACGGTCATCTGGGAGAACCCCCTCCACGCGGACTACGGGACGGAGCACTGAGCCATGACCGATACCACTGCGACCGACGCTCGCGCCCTGGCGGGCACGATGCCCGAGGAGGTCGTCACTCGCACCCCCGTCCAGGACGTCGCCCTCCCGGGCGGGGCGGGGACGATGGCCCTGCTGACCCTCGACAACGGGTTCGACCACACCAGGCCCAACACCTTCGGGCCGGCCGGCATCGCCGGTCTGCATGAGACGGTCGACGCCATTCGCGCCCGCGCCGAGGCGGGCGAGATCCAGGCCATGGCCATCACCGGCAAGCCGTTCGTCTTCGCCGTCGGCGCCGACCTCACCGGGGTACCCAGCATCCGGGAGCGCGGGCAGGCCCTGCAGATCGCCCGGGCCGGGCACGCGGCATACGCGGCGATCATGGACCTCCCGGTGCCGACGTTCGCGTTCGTCAACGGCGCCGCCATGGGCGGCGGGGTGGAGATCGCGCTGGCCTGCGACTACCGGACGATCTCGGCCGGCGTCCCCGCGCTGGCCCTGCCCGAGGCCTTCCTCGGGCTGGTCCCGGGCTGGGGCGGCTGCTACCTGCTCCCCCGCCTGGTCGGCCCGGCGAACGCTCTCAAGGTCATCATCGAGAACCCGCTGAACATGAACCGGATGCTCAAAGGGCCGCAGGCGTACTCGCTCGGCGTCGCCGATGCCCTGCTCGAGCCGGCCGACTTCCTCGTCCAGTCCGTGCGGTGGGCCGCCGGTGTCGTCTCCGGCGAGCGGACCGGCGAGCGGACCGTCGAGCGACCCGCGGTCAGCGCCGACGAGGCCGAGTGGGAGGCGGCGCTGGGCGCCGCGACCGAGCTCGCCGATCTCAAGACGGCCGGACGCTCCCCCGCGCCCTACCGGGCGATCGAGCTGGTCCGCGCCGCCCGCACATCCACCCGCGCGGAGGCGTTCGCGGCCGAGGACGAGGCGCTCGCGGACCTGCTCATGGGCGACGAGCTGCGCGCCGGCCTCTATGCGTTCGACCTGGTCCAGAAACGGGCGCGGCGCCCGGCCGGCGCACCGGAGCAGTCCCTTGCGCGGCCGGTGACCAAGGTGGGCATCATCGGTGCCGGGCTCATGGCCAGCCAGCTGGCACTGCTGTTCGCTCGCCGGCTCGGTCTCCCGGTCGTCATGACCGACCTCGACGAGGAGCGGGTCGCCAAGGGCGTCGGCTATGTCCACTCGGAGGTCGACACGCTGCTGCGCAAGGGCCGGCTCGGCCCGGACAAGGCGACGTTCCTCAAGGGCCTGGTCACCGGCTCGACGTCGAAGGACGGCTTCGCCGACGCCGACGTCGTCATCGAGGCGGTGTTCGAGGAGATGTCGGTCAAGCAGCGGGTGTTCGCCGAGGTCGAACAGGTGGTGAGCCCGCAGTGCGTCCTGCTGAGCAACACGAGCTCGCTGTCGATCACCGAGATGGCCGCCGGCCTGGCCCATCCCGAGCGGGTCGTCGGCTTCCACTTCTTCAACCCGGTCGCCGTCATGCCGCTGCTCGAGATCATCCCCGGCGAGCGCACTGACGACGCGGCGCTCGCGACGGCGTTCGCCACCGGCCGAGCCCTGAAGAAGACGACGATCCTCGTCAAGGACTCCGCGTCGTTCATCGTCAACCGGCTGCTCGGCCGGTTCATGGGCGAGTTCTCCCGGGTCGTCGACGAGGGCACCGCGGTCGCGGTCGCGGACCGGGCCGTGGCCGGGCTGGCACCCATGCCACCGTTCATCCTGCTCGGCCTCGTCGGTCCCGCCATCGCCCTGCACAACAGCCAGACCCTGCACCGCGCCTTCGGCGACCGGTTCTACGTCTCCCCGGCCCTGCAGCGGATGGTCGAGGCGAACAAGCCCGGCTACTACCAGTGGGTCGATGGCAAGCCCGTCCCCGATCCCGACGTGCTCGCCATGGCCGTCCGGCCCGACGAGCCCGTCGAGCTGGATGTCGCACAGGTCCGTGAGCGGGTGCTCTCCGCGCTCGCGGAGGAGATCGGCCTCATGCTCGCCGAGGGGGTCGCCCAGACGCCGATGGACATCGACCTCGCCATGATCACCGGCGCGGGCTTCCAGTTCTGGAACGGCGGGGTCACCCCGCTGCTCGACCGTGAGGGGATCTCCGAGAAGGTCCTCGGGCACAGGTTCCTCCCCGCGGGGCTCGCCGGCGTCCCCGAGACGACGAGCCGCTGACCGTCGGCTGCATCGTCGATGTGCCCGACGCCACGTCGGCATGATGTGCATGTATCTCACATGTGAGTTACGGTGGTCGGCGTGACGGAGACCTCTTACCTCACCCGGATCGGCACCCTCATCCGCGATGCGCGGCGCCACCAGGGACTGACCCAGAACGAGCTGGCCGACCTGCTCGGCACCAGCCAGAGCGCGGTCGTGCGCATCGAGCAGGGCAAGCAGAACCTCAGCCTCGAGATGCTGGCGCGTATCGGGGAGCGGCTCGACAGCGAGTTCGTCTCGCTCGGCCACTCCGGCCCGCAGCACCTGCGCATCGAGGGCGGCAAGCCACTCGCCGGCGAGATCGCGGTCAAGACGTCGAAGAACGCCGCGGTGGCCCTGCTGTGCGGTGCCCTGCTCAACAAGGGCCGGACCACCCTTCGGTCGCTGGCCCGCATCGAGGAGGTCAACCGGATCATCGAGGTCCTCAACTCGATCGGGGTGCGCACCCGCTGGCTGCCCGACTCCAACGATCTCGAGGTCGTCCCGCCGGCGACCCTCGACCTCGCCCAGATCGACGTCGAGGCGGCCCGTCGGACGCGGACCGTCATCATGTTCCTCGGTCCGCTGCTGCACGACTTCCCCGCCTTCCAGCTGCCGTATGCCGGGGGCTGCGACCTGGGCACGCGCACGGTCGAGCCGCACCTGGCTGCGCTGAAGGCCTTCGGGCTCAACGTCGTGGCCACCCACGGCTTCTACGAGTGCATGGTCGTTCCCGGCACGGTGCCCGACCAGGCGATCGTCCTGACCGAGCGTGGCGACACGGTGACCGAGAACGTCCTGCTCGCCGCCGCCCGCTACCCCGGCCGGACCGTCATCCGCAACGCGTCCCCGAACTACATGGTCCAGGACCTGTGCTTCTTCCTCACCGAGCTCGGCGTCAAGATCGAGGGGATCGGCAGCACGACACTGACCGTCACCGGAGTCGCCGAGATCGACCGCGACGTGGAGTACCACCCCTCCGAGGATCCCATCGAGGCGATGAGCCTGCTGGCCGCGGCGGTCGTCACCGACTCCTCGATCACGATCCGCCGGGTGCCGATCGAGTTCCTCGAGATCGAGCTGGCCACCCTCGAGGGGATGGGGATGCAGTACGAGATCACCCCCGAGTACACCTCGGCCAACGGTCGCACCCGGCTCGTCGACCTGCGTACCATCCCCGGCCCGTTGAAGGCGCCGATCGACAAGATCCACCCGATGCCATTCCCGGGCCTCAACATCGACAACCTGCCGTTCTTCGCCCTCATCGCGGCCAAGGCCGAGGGCACGACGATGATCCACGACTGGGTCTACGACAACCGGGCCATCTATCTCACCGAGCTGACCAAGGTCGGCGTCAAGGTCCAGCTGCTCGACCCGCACCGGGTGCTCATCGAGGGGCCGACTCCGCGGTTCCGGGCGGCTGAGGTCGTCTGCCCCCCGGCCCTGCGCCCGGGGGTCGTCGTGCTGCTGGCTATGCTCGCCGCCCCGGGGACCTCGGTGCTGCGGAACGTCTACGTCATCAACCGCGGGTACGAGGACCTCGCCGAGCGGCTCAACGCCCTCGGCGCGACCATCGAGACCTTCCGGGACATCTAGACCTCCCAGGACCCCCGAGGCCCCGCGGCCCCGCCCCCGGCCGCAACTTTCCCGCCCCATCAGGCAAACCCGAGGTCCGCCAGGGTCGCTAACCCGTGCGAACCTCATGTCTGTCGTGCGAAGCCGTCGTTATGTCGGGCGAAGCCGTCGGCGTATGCCGCGGGCGGCCGGTCCGTCCTACGCCAGCCGCTGGCGCAGCGTCCCCGCGATGACGTCGGGGGTCAGGCCGACCGCGTCGAGCACCTGCCCGCGCGAGGCGTGGGGCAGGAACCGCTGGGGTAGGCCGAAGGTGTCCACCGGGGTGGGGATGCCGGCCTCGTGGACGGCGCGGGCGACCTGCGCTCCCACGCCCGTCGTGACGACGCTGTCCTCGATGACGGCCACCCGGCTCGCCTCCCGGGCCAGCTCGATGAGGTCCGCACGGACCGGCAGGGCCCAGACCGGGTCGACGACGCGGGTCCGCAGCCCCTCGGCGGCGAGCTTCTCGGCCACGGTGAGCGCGGTGGCCGCCATCGAGCCCACCCCGACGAGCAGGAGGTCGACCTCGCGCTCGTCGGGCTCGGCGAGCACGTCCGTGGTGCCGGTGGAACGCAGCGCGAGGATGGGCTCCCCGACGGTGCCCTTGGGGAAGCGGATGACCGAGGGCGCGTCGGCGATGTCGACGGCCGCACGCAGCGCCAGCGGGACCTGCTGGCCGTCGCGAGGCGCGGCCAGGTGCAGCCCCGGGACCACCCCGGCGATGGTGAGGTCCCACATCCCATGGTGGGAGGCGCCGTCGGGACCGGTGACCCCCGAGCGGTCCAGGACGAAGGTCACTCCCGCGCGGTGGAGCCCGCAGTCCATGAGGAGCTGGTCGAAGGCCCGGTTGAGGAACGAGGCGTAGACCGCGACGACCGGGTGCAGCCCGGCATACGCCAGCCCGGCCGCCATCGTGGTGGCGTGCTGCTCGGCGATGCCGACGTCGAAGGTGCGCTCGGGGAAGCGCTCGTGGAACTCCCGCAGTCCGACCGGGAACATCATCGCCGCCGTGATGGCGACGATGTCGGGCCGCTCCGCGCCGAGCTCGACCATGGCCGCGCTGAACTCGTCGGTCCAGCTGCGCCCGGCGATCTCGAGGGGCAGGCCGGTCTCGGGGTTGATGACGCCGACGGCATGGAACTGGTCGCCCTCGTCGTTGACGGCATGGGTGTAGCCGCGGCCCTTCTGGGTGATGACGTGGACCAGCACGGGGCCGCCGAACGACCGGGCGCGGCGGAGGGCGTGTTCGACCGCCTTCTCGTCGTGGCCGTCGACCGGGCCGACGTACTTCAGGCCGAGGTCCTCGAACATGCCCTGCGGGGCGACGACGTCCTTGAGGCCCTTCTTCATGCCGTGGAGGGTCTCGTACATGGCTCCGCCCACGACCGGCGTGCGGGTGAGCGCCTGCCTCCCCCAGTCGAGGAACCGCTCGTACCCGCGCGTCGTGCGCAGGGTCGCCAGGTGGTCCGCAAGGCCGCCCCTGGTCGGGGCGTAGGACCGCTCGTTGTCGTTGACGACGATGACGATCGGCAGCTCCTTCTCGGCGGCGATGTTGTTGAGGGCCTCCCAGGCCATCCCGCCGGTGAGCGCCCCGTCCCCGATGACGGCGACGGTATGCCGGTCGCTCTCGCCACGCACCCGGCGTCCCTCGGCGATGCCGTGCGCCCAGGACAGCGATGTCGACGCGTGGCTGTTCTCGACGACGTCGTGCTCGGACTCCGAGCGGTTGGGGTAGCCGGAGATGCCGCCCTGCTGGCGGAGCCCGGAGAAGTCGTGCCGCCCGGTGAGGATCTTGTGCACGTAGCACTGGTGCCCGGTGTCGAAGACGATCGTGTCGCGGGGGCTGTCGAACACCCGGTGCAGGGCGATCGTCAGCTCGACCACGCCGAGGTTGGGCCCGAGGTGGCCACCGGTGCGGGACACCTGCTCGACGAGGAAGGTGCGGATCTCCTCGGCCAGCGCCGGGACCTCCCCCTCAGACAGTGCTTTGAGGTCCCCCGGCCCGTGGATCCGGTCCAGCACGCTCAACCCGGCTCGCCCCTTCTGGGTCTCGGCTCGTGCCCACGCTGCCGCGGGAGCATCCCGACGAGTCTACGGGCAGTCCAGGTGGCCTGGCGAAGCCCGGGACCCTCCTGGACCCAGACCCACATGAGACCCCCAGACAATGTCCAGAGAGCCCGGCGGCGGGCCGGCGGTGCCGGCTACAGGCGTGGGACGAACGTGTGCCCCTGCATCGCCTCGAGCACCAGACCGGCGCCGCGCCGCGCAGCCAGCAGGCGCACGCCCTCGGCCTCGAGGTCCTCGAGCACCTCGGCCACCGCCTCGGGCCCGAGCTCCTCGCCGAGGTCCACGCGCACCTCACGGTATGCCGTGCGCATGGCCTCGAGCTGCGCGTCGAGGTGGCGCACCGCCACCCAGGCCAGGGCGAGCGGGTGGCGGCGCCAGGCGGCATACCGTCGGTAGTCCGCCGGGCAGTGGTCGAGCAGCCAGGAGGTCGCCGGCGCCCGCCAGCCGTCCGCCTCCGGAGGTGGGACCGGGGCCGGCCAGCCGGGGGGCCCCGAGCGCGGGCGCCCGCCCGGCGAGCCCGGGCTGGCGGCCCGGCGGGGCGGCTCGGCGCCGACCGGTCCCCCCGCCTGCCCCGGAGGCCGCTGTTCGAACATGTGTTCGACTCTAGCGCCCTTCGCTCGCCGGCGCACAGGCCTGGAGGCCGGCTCAGCCGTCCTCGGCCGTCAGCCGGGACCAGCCGGCGGTGCCGGCGATCCACCGCCCGGACACCACGGCGGCCGCCCGGGACCACCCCGAGCGGCCGCCGCGGGCCTGACGAAGCTCAGCTCACCAGGGACCGCAGCACGTACTGGAGGATCCCGCCGTTGCGGTAGTAGTCGGCCTCGCCAGGAGTGTCGATCCGCAGGACGGCGTCGAACGCCACCTCGGAGCCGTCGTCCTTCGCGGCGACGACCGACACGGTGCGCGGCGTCGAGCCGTCGTTGAGCGCCGTGACGCCCGAGACGGAGAACGTCTCCGTCCCGTCGAGACCGAGCGACGCCGCGTTCTCGCCGTTCGGGTACTGCAGGGGCAGCACGCCCATCCCGATGAGGTTGGACCGGTGGATCCGCTCATAGGACTCGGCGAGGACGGCCTTGACCCCGAGCAGCGCCGTGCCCTTGGCGGCCCAGTCACGCGAGGAACCCGAGCCGTACTCCTTGCCGGCCAGGACGACGAGCGGGACGCCGGCCTCCTGGTATGCCGCGGACGCGTCGAAGATGGTCGTCTGGGGCGCCCCGTCGGCGAGGAAGTTCCGGGTGAACCCGCCCTCGACGTCGTCGAGGAGCTGGTTGCGCAGCCGGATGTTGGCGAACGTCCCGCGGATCATCACCTCGTGGTTGCCGCGTCGCGAGCCGTAGGAGTTGAAGTCCTTGCGGTCCACCCCGTGTTCGGCGAGGTAGGCCCCCGCCGGGCTGTCGGCCTTGATGGCCCCCGCCGGGCTGATGTGGTCGGTCGTGACCGAGTCGCCGAGCTTGGCGAGCACTCGCGCGCCCGAGATGTCCTCGACCGGGTCGGGGGTCGCACCCATGCCGTCGAAGAACGGGGGCTTGCGGACGTACGTCGAGTCGGCATCCCAGGCGAAGGTGTCGCCCTCCGGGGTGGGCAGGGACTGCCACCGCTCGTCACCTGCGAAGACGTCCGCGTAGTCCTTGGTGAACATCTCCTTGCTGATGGAGTCGGCGATGACGGCCTCGACCTCGACCGGGTCCGGCCAGATGTCGCGCAGGAAGACCTCGGCGCCGTCGGAGTCGGTGCCGAGCGGCTCGGTCTCGAAGTCGAAGTCCATCGTGCCGGCCAGGGCGTAGGCGATGACGAGCGGCGGCGAGGCGAGGTAGTTCATCTTGACATCGGGGTTGATCCGGCCCTCGAAGTTGCGGTTGCCCGACAGGACCGAGACGACGGCGAGGTCGCCCTCGTTGACGGCCGCCGAGATCTCCTCGTCCAGCGGACCGGAGTTGCCGATGCACGTCGTGCAGCCGTAGCCGACGAGGTGGAACCCGAGCTTCTCGAGGTACGGCCACATCCCGGCCTTCTCGTAGTAGTCCGAGACGACCTTGGAGCCCGGCGCCATCGAGGTCTTGACCCAGGGCGCGACGCCGAGCCCGCGGTCCACGGCCTTCTTGGCGAGCATGGCGGCAGCCATCATCACCGACGGGTTCGAGGTGTTGGTGCACGAGGTGATCGAGGCGATGGCGACGCTGCCGTGGTCGATCTCGAACCTCTCCCCCGAGGCCGCCGTCACCGGGACCGGGCGGCTCGGCCGGCCCAGGCCGTCACCCTCGGAGCCCGGCTTGGCGCCGCCGTTGGCGCCGTCGGCGGTGCCCTGGGGCGAGGGGTCGCTGGCCGGGAAGCTCGACGCGTCGCCCATGTCGCCCTCGTGGTGCGCGACGTACGTGGGCAGCACCTTGCGGAAGGCGTCCTTGGCGTCGGTGAGCGCGATCCGGTCCTGCGGCCGCTTGGGCCCGGCGATCGACGGCACGACGGTGGACAGGTCGAGCTCGAGGTACTCGCTGTAGCGGGCCTCGGACAGGGCGTCGAGCCACATTCCCTGCTCCTTGGCGTAGGCCTCGACGAGGGCGAGCGTCTCCTCGGACCGCCCCGTCAGCCGCAGGTAGTCCAGGGTCACCTGGTCGATGGGGAAGATCGCGCAGGTCGAGCCGAACTCCGGGCTCATGTTGCCGATCGTGGCCCGGTTCGCCAGCGGCACCTGGGGCACACCGTCGCCGAAGAACTCGACGAACTTGCCGACCACCCCGTGCTGCCGGAGCTTCTCGGTGATGGTGAGCACGACGTCGGTCGCCGTGGCGCCGGCGGGGATCGACCCCGACAGCCGGAAGCCGACGACCCGCGGGATGAGCATCGACACGGGCTGGCCGAGCATGGCCGCCTCGGCCTCGATCCCCCCGACACCCCAGCCGAGGACGCCGAGGCCGTTGACCATCGTCGTGTGGCTGTCGGTGCCGACGCAGCTGTCCGGGTAGGCGACCCCGTCGCGGACCATGACGGTCCGGGCGAGGTGCTCGATGTTGACCTGGTGGACGATGCCCGTGCCGGGGGGGACCACCTTGAAGTCGTCGAAGGCCGTCTGTCCCCAACGGAGGAACTTGTAGCGCTCGCCGTTGCGCTGGTACTCGAAGTCGACGTTGCGGGCGAAGGCGTCCGAGCGGCCGAACACGTCGATCTGGACCGAGTGGTCGATGACCAGCTCGGCCGGGGCGAGCGGGTTGATCTTGGCGGGGTCCCCCCCGAGGTCGACGACCGCCTCGCGCATCGTCGCGAGGTCGACGATGCACGGCACTCCGGTGAAGTCCTGCATGATCACCCGCGCCGGGGTGAACTGGATCTCGGTGTCGGGCTGGGCGTCGGCGTCCCAGCCGGCGAGGGCGCGGATGTGCTCGGCGGTGATGTTGGCACCGTCCTCGCTCCGCAGCAGGTTCTCGAGGAGGACCTTGAGGCTGTAGGGGAGGTCCGCCGACCCCTCGACCGCGCCGATCCGGTACATCTCGTAGGACTTCTCACCCACCTCTAGGGTGCCGTGGGCGTCGAAGCTGTTCGTGCTGGCCACCAGGGGCTCCTTCCGCTCGTGCATCGTCGACACGAGTTATCTTGACGTCAAGATATCGGATGTATCTAACCACACCTCATCCGTCGACTCTAGAACTCGCGCCTGAAGCAGGCGACGGTCTCCAGGTGGTGGGTCATCGGGAACGCGTCGAACGCGCGGACCTCGCCGAGCGCATATCCCAGCCGGGTCAGGTATGCCGTGTCGCGGGCGAGGGCGGCCGGGTCGCAGGCCACGTAGACGACGGCCCGCGGGCGGAGGCCGGCGATCCCCGTCACGACACCGCGACCGGCGCCGCTGCGTGGCGGGTCGAGGACGACGAGGTCGACCCGGTCGGGCAGCGCGGCCAGGCGGCGAACCGGCCGCGGCCGGCTGGCCCGCCGGTCGGCGGGGCCGCGCCGGGCCGGTCGCGCGACGCCGAAGGCGTCGTCGACCCGGGCCGCCAGCACCGCCGCCTGGGGCCGGTCGGACAGGTTGCCGGTCGCGGCCGCGACGGCTCCCCTGTCGGACTCCACGGCGAGGACATGGCCCAGCTCGCCCACCGCGTCGGCGAGCGCGGCCGCGAACAGCCCCACCCCGGCATACAGGTCGAGGGCGGTCTCGCCGGGCTGCGGGCCGAGCATGGCGAGCACGCTCTCGACCAGGGTCGCGGCCGCGGACGGGTGGACCTGCCAGAAGCCGCGGGACGGGACCTCGAAGGCGCGGTCCCAGCCGCCGATGCGGACCACCTCGGTGAGCGTGGGCGCCCGGCCCGACCCCGACGGAACGGGCACGGCCACGACCTGGCCCGTCGACGAGGCGACGACGTCGACGGCCCGCTCGCCCGGCCACTCCCGGTCCAGGACGGGAGCCGCGTCCACCTCCGCCGTCGCGAGGAGACAGTGCTCGACGGGGATCACGTCGTGGGAGCGGTGCCGACGCAGTCCGGGAACGCCGGCGACGTCGACCGCGTACTCGATGCGGGTCCGCCACCCCAGGCCGTCGTCGGGGCGGTCCAGGCGGAGGGCCTCGACCGGCACCGCCAGCTCGACATGGGCAAGACGGACGAGCTGCTCATGGAGCACCTCCGCCTTGAGGGCGCGCTGGCGCTGCACCGTCACGTGCTGGAAGTCGCAGCCGCCGCAGGCACCGGGCCCGGCATACGGGCACGGGGCCACGACCCGGTCGGGCGACGCCGCGAGCACCTCGACGGCGTCGGCTCGCAGGAAGCGGTCGCCGGGGCCGCCCTCGGTCACCCGGGCGCGCACCCGCTCCCCCGGTATGCCGTGCCGCACGAAGAGCACCCGTCCCTGGTAACGCGCGACGCAGTGCCCGCCGTGGGCGACCACCGCGAGCTCGACCTCGACCTCGTCGCCCGGGACGAGCGCCGACTGGTCCCCGGGGCGGCTCACCCCTCGCCGCGCCGGACGGAGCCGACCACAGGGCCGTCGAGACGCTCCTCGGCCCCGGCCGCCGACGCCAGCTGCCAGGGCACGCTGGAGACCATGACGCCCGGGGTGAAGAGCAGGCGCGCCCGCAGACGTAGGGCGCTCTGGTTGTGCAGCAGCTGCTCCCACCAGTGGCCGAGGACGTACTGCGGGATGTAGACGACGACGAGGTCGCGGGGGTTGCCGCTGCGGATCGACTTGACGTAGTCGACGACCGGGCGGGTGATCTCGCGGTAGGGCGAGTCGAGGGCCTTGAGCGGCACGGGGAGGCCCCGCCGGTCCCACTCGAGCTGGAGCTCCTTGGTCTCCTCGGGGTCGACGTTGACGGTCAACGCCTCGAGGATCGACGGTCGCGTGGCGCGGGCGTAGGCGAGGGCCCGCAGCGTCGGCTTGTGGATGGTGGAGACGAGGACGATGGCGTGGACCCGAGACGGCAGCAGCTGGTGCTGGATGTCGTCGCGGTCGACCGCCAGCTCCTGGCGGACCTTGTCGTAGTGCCGGCGGATCCGGAGCATGAGGACGAACAGGACGATCATCGCGGCGATGGCGTAGCCGGCCCCGTGGATGAACTTGGTCGCCAGGACGACGACGAGCACGAGCCCGGACATGACGGCGCCGACGCCGTTGATGATCCGGCTGCGTTGCATCCGCGACCGGGTCTTCGGGTCGCGCTCGGTGCGCAGGTGCCGGTTCCAGTGCCGGATCATCCCGGTCTGGCTCGTCGTGAAGGAGACGAACACCCCGACGATGTAGAGCTGGATGAGCTTGGTGACCTCGGCGTTGTAGATGACGATGAGCGCGACGGCCGCCCCGGCCAGGATGAGGATGCCGTTGCTGAAGGCCAGCCGGTCACCGCGGGTGTGCAGCTGCCGTGGCAGGAAGCCGTCGCGCGCGAGGATGGAGCCGAGGACGGGGAAGCCGTTGAAGGCCGTGTTCGCCGCGAGGATGAGGATGAGGCCGGTCACGATCGAGACCAGGACGACGCCGAACGGGAAGCCCGAGAAGACGGCCTTGGACACCTGGCCCATGATCGTGTTCTGGACGTAGTCATCACCGACGGGTGTCCTCCCCCGGGCCAGCTGGGTCGCCGGTGTCTCGGCGTAGTGCACGTGGGTCCACCGGGCCAGGAAGATCATCGACAGGACCATGGTGATCGAGATCGAGCCCATGAGCGCCAGGGTGTTCGCGGCGTTCCTGCTCTTCGGCGGCTTGAAGGCCGGCACCCCGTTGGAGATGGCCTCCACGCCGGTCAGTGCCGCGCACCCCGACGAGAAGGCCCGGAGGAAGAGGAACGCCATGGCCAGCGAGCCCAGCTGCGAGTAGCCCTGCTCGGGCAGCAGCGTCAGGCTGGCGCTCTCGGCCGGCGGGAGGTTGCCCCCCACCTCGCGGACGACGCCGACCACGGCCATGCCGATGACGGTGAACATGAACAGGTAGGTCGGTACCGCGAACGCGGTCCCCGACTCGCGCACCCCGCGCAGGTTCATCGCGGTCAGCGCGACGACGAGGAAGACGGCGAAGTAGACCTCGCGGCCACGGACGAACCCGAACGCCGACGCCGCGTTCTGGACGCCGGACGACACCGAGACGGCCACGGTGAGGACGTAGTCGACGAGCAGCGCGCTGGCCACGGTGAGCCCGGCCTTGGGGCCCAGGTTGACGCTCGCCACCTCGTAGTCGCCACCCCCTGAGGGGTAGGCATGCACGTTCTGGCGGTAGCTGAGGACGACGACGACGAGCACGGCGACGACGACGAGCGCGACCTTCCACGAATGGGTCAGGGCGAGCGAGCCGCCCGCGAGACCGAGGGTGAGGAAGATCTCGTCAGGGGCGTACGCCACGGAGGAGAGCGCGTCGCTGGCGAAGACGGGCAGAGCGATCTTCTTGGGAAGCAGGGTCTCGCCGAGCTTGTCACTGCGCATGGCACGGCCGAGGATGACCCGCTTGACGACCCGTCCGGAGGATGACACGACGGACACTCTATTCCGGCCGGCCCCCGCCCGGACGAGCACCGCGACGCGGGTCGGCGTCGGTGTAGCGTCTGAGCCGTGCACTTCGTCATCATGGGCTGCGGCCGAGTCGGCGCCTCCCTCGCCCGGGCCCTCGAGCACGTCGGCCACGAGGTGGCCGTCATCGACCAGGACGAGGCCTCGTTCCGCCGGCTCGGAGCCCAGTTCGAGGGCCGGCGGGTGCATGGGGTGGGGTTCGACCGCGACACCCTGGAGGAGGCCGGCGTCGCTGACGCCTACGCCTTCGCGGCGGTCTCCAGCGGGGACAACTCCAACATCATCGCGGCCCGCGTCGCCCGGGAGAAGTACGGCGTGGAGCACGTCGTGGCACGCATCTACGACACCGGCCGGGCAGAGATCTACCAGCGCCTCGGCATCCCCACCGTCGCCACCGTGAAGTGGACCTCGGACCAGATGCTGCGCCGGCTGCTGCCCCAAGGACACGTCCCCGAGTTCACCGATCCCTCCGGGAAGGTGGTGATGGCCGAGATCCCCGTCCACGCCAGCTGGATCGGGCGCCGGCTCACCGAGCTGGAGGAGGTCAGCGGTGGGCGGATCGCCTACATCACCCGGCTGGGCGACGGCCGGCTCCCGGCACCGGACCTGGTCTACCAGGAGGGCGACTTCGTCCACATCGCCATCGAGCGCGCCAACCTCGCCGTGGCCGAACGGATCCTCGACGCCCCGCCCCCGACCCACTGACCGCCCGGAAGGATCCCACCACCATGCGCGTCGTCATCGGCGGGGCCGGCAGTGTCGGCCGATCGATCGCCCGTGAGCTCATCCGCAACGGCCACGAGGTCCTGCTCGTGGACCGCGTCGCCGACGCCGAGCACGTCCACAAGGTGCCCGACGCCGACTGGCTGCAGGCCGACGCCTGCGAGATCGACGCGCTCAACGAGGCCGGGATGGCTGGGGCCGATGTGGTGGTCGCGGCGACCGGGGACGACAAGGTCAACCTCGTCATGTCGCTCCTGGCCAAGACCGAGTTCGCGGTGCCCCGCACGGTCGCCCGGGTGAACAACCCCAAGAACGAGTGGCTGTTCGACGAGGCCTGGGGGGTCGACGTGGCGGTGTCGACCCCGCGCCTCATGACGGCTCTCGTGGAGGAGGCCGTGAGCGTCGGCGACCTGGTCCAGATCTTCCAGTTCCAGCAGGGCCACGCGTCGATGGTCGAGATCACCCTGCCCGTCGGCAGCCCGTTCGCCGGCACCCGGGTCGGCGACATCCCGTTCCCCGCCGACACCGTGCTGACGGGCATCATCCGCGACGGCCACCCGATCGCCCCCAGCCGGGACGACTCCCTCGAGTCCCTCGACGAGCTGCTCCTCATCACGACGCCCGAGATGGAGGACGAGCTCGAGTCGATGCTCAGCCCGGGGACGCGCCAGCCGCGGGAGCTCGACGTCTGAGCGGTGCGGCCCCGCCCGGCCCCGGTCAGGCCGCATCCGGTCTCGGTCGGCCCCGGTCAGGCCTCACTCGGCATCGTCGTGGCGGTGCTCCCGCCAGGGCGGCTCCTTGTCTCCGGCCCCGACGCCCTGCGGTGTCGCCCCCCGCATGAGCATCGCCCCCATCACCGCGACGGCTGCGGCCCAGGCGGGCCAGCCGAGGGCCAGCTTGGTCACCCCCAGCCAGGTGACCTGGCCCGCGAGGTAGAGCGGGTACATGACGACCACGCGGACCGCGTAGAGGGCGACCAGGACCCACGTCAGCCGCTGGCAGACCCGGACGACCCCGGGGTCCTGGCGCCAGCGCAGGGGGTCCTCGCGCGCCTGCGGGTCGCCCGCACCGACGAGGAAGCCGATCACGGGCCAGCGCACGATGTTCGACAGGGCGGTGAGCAGGCCCCAGGCTGCGCTGCCGATGATCCCGGGCAGGAAGGCGTCCTCGGCACGACCGCTGCGCAAGGCGAAGAAGGCCGCCAGGGCCGTGGCGAAGACGGCTCCCCCGACGTGCTGCAGGCTGCTGCGCTGGGCCAGGCGGGCCCCGGCCAGCAGCACTGCGACGATGACGGCGGCGGTCACGGCACTGCGCGCCTGGTGGGTCCAGGACCAGGCCACGAGGAAGGCGACCATCGGGAGCGCGGTCTCGACGGACCCGCGCCACCCGCCGAGGGCGACGGACAGCCGATGCCGGATCAGTGCCTCGACCGTGAGCGCGGGCTGATGGTGGGTCATGTCGCGTCCGTCGCCAGGGCCCGCGTCAGCGGGGCACGATCTCGTACGTCGGGTTGAACAGGGTCGGCGTGCCCCGGACCGTGGCCACGCGTCCGCGCGCCCGGACGAACACCCCCGGCTCGATGCCGCCGATGCTGCGCCGCCCGATCCAGACCAGGTTGGCCGAGCCGCCGCCGTCGAACACCTCGGCGACGAGGGCCGGGACGCTGCGCTTCGGCGGCAGGACGACCGAGCGGATGGTGCCCGAGATGGTCGCCTCGTCGCGGTCGTGCAGCGCCGCGATGGGCGTGCAGCCCGCGTGGTCCGCCTGGGCGGCGATCTCGTCCGCCTCATGCTGCGTCGCGGTCTTGCTGAGGTCCTGGAACCGGTGTCGTAGTCCCATCAGCGCACCTCGGTGATCTCGGGGCCCCGGTCGAACGGGTTGAGGTCGGAGGACCGGGTCGCGGCATCCGTCCCCGCCTCCTCGACAGCCTCCGTCGGCACGGCGAGCGGCAGCAGCTCGCGCGGAGCCATGGGGTCCTGGCCCCGCACCACGACGATGTCGCGCACGACGGCGAGCAGCGGAGCAGCCGCGGCCTCGTCGATGGCGGCACGCCCCGAGAGCACGACGCGCAGGAACCACCGGGGGCCGTCGACGCCGAGGAAGCGGGCCGGGGCGAACACCGTGCGTCCGTCCGGACCGGCCGAGGGCATCCGGGTGCGCAGTTCGGTGCCCAGCGGGCCCGCTGTCTCCTCGGCGGTGCCGCCCTGGCCGGAGATCGAACCGGCGATCTCGGAGCGGATGTCATCCCACAGTCCCGACGACTTCGGCGCCGCGAAGGCCTGTACCTGGGCGGCCGACTCGCCGATCACGAGGGTCGCGGCGATCATCTGGGAGGTCGCCTGGTCCATCTCCAGGCGGAGCTGCAGGCCGTCGACGCCGCCCACCCACAACGACCCCAGGTCGAAGCGGGCGCCCGGTCCGTCGACGTCGTCCACGTCGTAGGGGCCGTCGGCAGCGCCCTGGTCCGGGCCCGCCTCGTCGCCCGCAGCCAGGACCCGGTCCCCGGCGTCCTGCGCCGGTGGCTCGCCCTCGTCGAGAAGGTCGGCATCGACGTCGCCCGGGTCGGCCGGCTGCGCGGGCGGCTCCGGCGCCCTGCCCTTGTGGCGCGAGAAGATGCTCACTGCTGCACCTGCTCCTTGTCGTCATGAGTCGTCGGGCCGGCGGACGGCGGCGCGACCGAAGCCATGCCGAAGCCGCCGGTCGATCCGTGACCAGTCTCCCCCCGACTGCTGGGCGGAAGCGAATCCGTCTCGACGAAGTCTGCGGCCGCCACCTCCTGGACGACCAACTGGGCGATGCGGTCACCGGCGTGCACGGTGAACGGCACATCGGGGTCGAGGTTGACGAGGTTGACGAGGATCTCCCCCCGGTACCCGGAGTCGATCGTGCCCGGGGCGTTGACGATGGTCACCCCGTGCCGGGCGGCGAGACCGGACCGTGGGTGGACCAGCCCCACATACCCGCGGGGCAGCGCGATGGCGAGCCCGGTGGGGACGAGGGTCCGCTCCCCCGGCCGCAGGGTCACCTCGACGCTCGAGGACAGGTCGGCACCGGCGTCACCGTCGGTGGCGTAGCGAGGCAGGACGGCGTCGGAGCGCAGCCGTCGAACGGGCACCGCAACGCGAACAGGGCCAGTCACGAGGACCGACCCTATCCCGCGTGCCTGCGCCGGGTCAGGCAGCGCACTCCCGGCACACGAGTACGCCGGCCTTGTCGCTGGCCAGCTGGCTGCGGTGGTGGACGAGGAAGCACCGAGAGCAGGTGAACTCGTCGGCCTGGCGCGGGATCACCCGCACCGAGAGCTCCTCGCCGGAGAGGTCTGCGCCGGGGAGCTCGAAGCCCTCGGCCTGTTCGGTCTCGTCGACGTCGACACTCGAGGACCGCTTGTCCACGCGGCGACTCTTCAGCTCCTCGATGGAGTCCTCGGAGAGCTCGTCGTCGGTCTTCCGAGGTGCGTCGTAGTCGGTTGCCATCCCTGCCTGCCCTTCAGTTCGTAGTCCTGCGCCGACGCCGCCCGCGTCTGGCCTCCCTGCTGGCCCACACAACGCGCGACCGGCCGATTTTGTGCCCCCTGCGAGCGCAGATTGTGCCCTATCCGGATGAGGACTGCCACACGGGGCGCACCGTGCGGCGGGCGCGACGTCCCTCACACCCCCCGGTGCAGGCGCGTCGCCTCGATGACGACCGCCGAGAACGTCTCGGCGAGGCGGGGCCCGGCCGCCCAGGTCAGGTCCGGCCCAGGCGTCCCCGGCCCTGACAGCCCGCCGACGACGACCCCCGCCTCGCGCGCGAACACCCAGGCAGCCGCAAGGTCCCAGGCGTTCAGGCCCGTCTCGTAGAACGCGTCTATCCGCCCGGTGGCGACATGGCACAGGTCGAGCGCCGCGCCTCCCTCTCGACGGATGTCGCGGATGTGGGGCAGGACCTCGGCGAGGGTCAGGCCCTGCCACCGCCGGCGCTCCGCGGCATATCCGAAGCCGGTGCCCACCAGCGCCAGGGCGAGGTCCGGGCCGGGTGGGGCGACGACCCGTTCCTCGTCCCGCCCGCGGCGGGCCAGCCATGCCCCGCCGCCGGTCCGGGCTCGGAACACCTCGCCGGTCACCGGGTTGACGACGGCGCCGGCGAACGGGACGAACGCTCCCGGTACCCGGGGGTCGCCCACCGCGGCCGCGATGGAGACCGCGTAGGCGGGGATGTCGTAGAGGTAGTTGACGGTCCCGTCGATGGGGTCGACCACCCAGGTCACGGCAGAGGTGCCCTCGACCCCGCCGCGCTCCTCCCCGAAGACGGCGTCGTGCGGGCGGGCGGCGGACAGGCGCTCGATGATGAGGTCCTGCGAGCGTTGGTCCATGACCGTGACGATGTCGGTGAGGCTCGACTTGGTCACGTCGACACCGAGGTCGCGGGGCCGCTCGTCGACGATCAGGGCCGCGGCGGCGAGCGCCACCTCGACGGCGATCCGCTCGATCTCGGCTCGCTCGTCCTCCCCGGGGGCGGGCAGGTCCGGGGCGGCTGGCGCCGGCCGCCCCGGGCGGGCGCCCACCTCAGTCCCTTCCGCACAGGGCCGGCACGGCGGCCCGCAGGTTGGGGCAGCATCCCGGCGCGCACACCGAGGGTCGGACGTCGCCGGGCAGCACGCTCGCGAGGACGACCGGCTCGCCACGGGCCTCGGCCGCGCGCTCGAGGAGCAGGTCGACCAGCCCGGCGGCGAACTCGGGGGCGCGTCCCACGGTCGGCACCCGGAGAACCTCGAGGCCGAGGCCGCGCGCGGTCGCGGCCGCCTCGGTGTCGAGGTCCTGGACGACCTCCATGTGGTCACTGACGAACCCGATCGGCACCAGGACGACGACCTGGGCACCCTCCGCGGCGATCTCGGTGAGCCGGTCGTTGACGTCGGGCTCGAGCCAGGGCTGGTGCGGCGGGCCGGACCGGGAGCAGAACACGAGCTCGAAACCGAGGTCGAGACCGAGGGCGGCGTTGGCGGCGGCGGTGACGGCGGAGGCGACGCGCAGGTGCTGGTCGACGTAGAGGTTGCCCTCGCCGTCCCCCGGACCCGAGGTGTCGTCCATGGCGACCGGGACCGAGTGGGTGACGAAGAGGAGCCGCAGCCCCGCGCGGTCCCCCACCGTCCGCACCGCGTCGGTGACCAGGCGCGAGGTCGTGTCGACGAAGCCGCGGTGCACGGCGTACGGGCGGACCTTGTCGACGACGAGGCCGACCACGCCGTCCTCGGCCAGCTCGGCGAGGGCGGCCGCGAGGTCCTCGCGGTACTGGCGGCAGGAGGAGTATGAGGAGTAGGCGCTGGTGAGGAGCGCGACCACCTGCCGCGCCCCGGCGGCATGACCCTCGCGCAGCGCGTCAGCGAGGAACGGCGCGGCGTTGCGGTTGCCCCACAGCACGGGCACAGCGATGCCGCGGGCGTCGAGCTCGGCCCGGAGCAGGTCGAGCAGGGCCTGGTTCTCGGCGTTGATGGGACTGACGCCCCCCCGCACGAGATAGTGCTCGGCCACCGCCTCCAGCCGGGCGTCGGGGATGCCCTTGCCCGCCGTCACCCTCCGCAGGAACGGCATGACCTCCTCGGGACCCTCCGGGCCGCCGAAGGACAGCAGCAGCACCGCGTCGTAGGGCGAGAGGGGGACCGCGTCGCGGGAGGCGGGGTCCCCGCCGGCATCGGGCGTCATGCCCCCAAACTACTCACGGCGTGGGAGCCGGGCCCGGCGGTCCGCGGATGGCAGAGTCGGGGGAAGCACCTATGCGTTGGAGGGCGGACATGCACGAACTACGTCTCGTCGGCGTCCACGAGGACGGCCGGCACGTGCTGCTCGCGGACCCCTCGGGCCAGCAGTACCGCCTGCCCTTGGACGAGGCACTGCGGGCGGCGGCTCTGCGCGACCGGCCCCGGCTGGGCCAGCTGCAGATGGAGATGGAGGGAGGCCTGCGGCCGGCGGAGGTGCAGGCGCTCATCCGTGGAGGCCTCAGCACCGAGGAGGTCGCCCACCGCGCCGGCTGGCCCGTCGACAAGGTCCGCCGCTACGAGGGTCCGGTGCTCGCCGAGCGCGAGTATGTCGCCGCCCTGGCGCGCAAGGTCGTGCTCGGCACGTCGTCGGCCGAGCGGACCGACCTGGGCACCCGCGTGCTGGACCGGCTCGGCGAGCGGGGAGTCGACCGCGAGAGCCTCACCTGGGACGCGGCCCGGGGTGAGGACGGTCGGTGGACGGTCACGGCGACCTTCGCCGCCGGCGGCCGCGAGCGGGCGGCGAGCTGGGCGTTCGACCAGGTCGGACGGCAGGTCTCTCCGCGCAACGACGAGGCGCGCTGGCTGAGCCAGGACGAGGTCGCCGGCCCCATCCCGGCGCCGCACGTCGCCACGACGGCCAACCGGCCCAGCACCGTCTACGACGTCGAGGCCGAGGGCGGGGTGTCCGAGGACCCCCGACACGGTGGGGCGGGCCAGCCGATCGACCTCATGGCCGCCATGCGCGAGCACAGCACCCGGGGCCGGCGCGGCCGGCGCCGGGGGACCCCGTCGCACACGCCCGGCGAGGACGACCCGCGCCTCGACGCGTTGCCGCTGGCCGAGTTCGCCCGCGACCCCGCGCTGGCTCCGCCGCCGCCGGTCGCCCGGGGGAAGCACCCGGAGAGCGCCCACCTCGACGGGCCGGCGCCGGACGAGGACCCCACGGCGGACGCACCCGCGGCGGAGGAGCCCCAGGATCCGTCCACCGTGCAGGCGCCGACCCGCTCCGCCCCGACGGCCCCGGCCGCCCGGGCTGCAGCGATGGATCAGCCCCCCGGTGCGGCGCGCACCGCCCCGCGCCGTGGCGGCCGCCCGAGCGTGCCCAGCTGGGACGACATCATGTTCGGCACCCGAGGGGCCGGCCCCGGCGACTGAGCCACCGAGGCGCCGCCAGCAGGGCGACGCCCGAGCCTCAGGGCCGGCGCGGCGGCGGCACGGGACACACGTCGAGGTCGAACGGCAGCACCTCCGGCGAGGCGGCGGCGGCCCGCGCGGCCTCGCTGTTCATCCGTCGCATGAAGTGGCGGCGACAGAGCACCTCGTACTCCACCATGCCGGCGCGCCGGCTGTCGGTGTCCCCGACGACGACCTGCTCCCCCTCGACGACCATGACACCGCCGACGATGCGGGCGTTGTGGGTGGCGCGCCTGCCACACCAGCACAGCGCCTCGACCTGCAGGACCTGCACGCGGTCGGCGAGCTCGATGAGGCGCCGCGAGCCCGGGAACAGCTCCGTGCGGAAGTCGGCGGTGATCCCGAAGGCGTGGACGTCGATGTCGAGCTCGTCGACGAGCCGCGCGAGCTGCTCCACCTGGTCCGGCGTGTAGAACTGGGCCTCGTCGCAGATCAGGTAGTCCACCCGCCGGCCCCGGGTCAGGCAGTCGACGACGTCCTCCCAGAAGTCGAGGCCGTCCTCGACCTCGATGGCCGAGGTCTCGAGGCCGAGCCGGGACGAGAGCACCGCCTCGCCCGCGCGGTCGTGCTTGGTGTAGATCAGCCCGGCGCGGCCGCGGACCTTGTTGTTGTGGTCCATCTGCAGGGCCAGGGTGGACTTGCCGCAGTCCATCGTCCCGGAGAAGAAGACCAGTTCCGCCACGGACGCACAGCCTAGCCCGGCCGGCGGTGGCGCCCGGTCACGCGGTCCGCCTCGGGGGCACGTGGAAGACCGGGACTGCCACCTCGTCGTCGGACAGGGAGCCGTGCAGACCGAGCAGCGCGAGCAGCTCCGGACGGGCCCGTCGCGAGTCGACGACGGCGAAGGTGTCCCGCATGGCCACGACGACGTCGCCGATCCGTTCCAGGTTGCGCGGGGCGACCGGGCCGAACCACCCGTCGGCGACGACCTGGTCGCGGGTGCGCACCCACGCCCGCTCACTCAGCCGCTGGGTCCACGTGGCCAACACGTCGTCGGCGGCGCCCGGCTCGGCATACAGCTGCGGTGCGCGGGGCTCGCCGCCGAGGTGCCGGACCCCGGCCGCCAGCACCGGGTCGTGGGCCACGTCGAGCCGCAGGGGATGCGGGCAGTCGACCATCCCGTGGTCGGCGGTGACGGTGAGCGAGGCGTCGGCCGGCAGCCGGCCGCCGAGCCGGGACAGCTCATGGTCGACGATCTCGAGGGCGTGGCCCCACTCCCACGACGTGCAGCCATGGACGTGGCCCACCTTGTCCAGCTCACCCCAGTAGAGATAGACCAGGCTCCGGGGTCCGGCGACGACGGCGGCCAGTGCCGCGTCGACCCGGTCGGCCAGCGAGTCGGCCGCCACGAAGGACCCACCGCGCAGCGCCGCCCGGCTCAGCCCGGACCCCGCGAAGAACCCGGGCCCGACCTTGGTCACCCGCACCCCGTCGGCGACGGCCCGCTCGAAGACCGTCTCCTCCGGCTGCCAGCGCTCCGGGTTGGGACCGTTCTCCCAGGACAGCTCGTTGAGCAGCCGGTCCCCCCCGGGGATGAGGACCTCGTAGCCGAGGAGCCCGTGCGAGCCCGGCCGTAGCCCGGTCCCGAAGCTGCCCATCGACGTCGCCGTCGTGGAGGGGAACCCGCACTGCACCCGGTGGGCCGCCGGCAGCAGCGCGCGCAGCCAAGGAGCGTGCCCTCCCCGGCGGCGGACCAGCTCGTAGCCGAGGCCGTCGAGCAGGACGACGACCGCCCGGCGGGCCGGCGGGAAGGGGAAGGCGGGGCCGCGGGACAACCCGGGGACGCCGAGGCTCGTCGCGACCGACGGCAGGACGTCGGGGAGGCCGGCGACCGAGACGTCCGGGATGACCGGCAGCTCGTCGGCCGCGGGCGAGCGCATCCCGACGGCTTCAGCGCCGACCGAGTGCGGCCGAGAGGTCCCGGGCGAAGTCCAGGGCCTCGGCGAGCGCGTGCTCGCCGTCGGCCGCAGCCGAGATGCGCAGCGCGATGTCGTCGGCGGTCACGGTGCCCTCGTAGCCGTGGTCGGCGTCGCAGGTGGGGTCGGAGCACGACGCCGGGAGCAGGTCCACCCGGGAGACCGCTCCCCAGCCGAGGGTGACGGTCAGCTCGCGGCCCAGCCGGCCGGGGACGTAGGTCTGCGGCTCCTCGACGACGTGGGTGAGCATCACGCCGTGGACGCTGCCCAGCGGGACGCTCTCGGTCGTCGCGGTGGCGACGTTCTCCTGGGTGGCGTCGGGGTCGTCGGCGTAGTCGTCGGCGTGGGCGATGACCAGCCGGGTCCCGGTGAGGACGAGCACGGTGATGTGCCGCTTGACCACCTCGTGGTCGAACGTCGTCTCGAGGTGGACCAGGTGGCTCTGCACCCGCTCCCCGGCCAGGGCCGCGCTCACGACGTCGCTGACCAGAGCAGGGTAGTAGCCCGCCCGCTCGATGGCGGCCGTGAGGGCACCAGGCAGCGGCGGAGCGTCGGACAGGGAGCTCATGGCGCCATTGTGCCGCAGTGGGCCGAGCGCGTCAGGTGAGGGACCGCCGCCCGGTGTCGGTGCGGCGGTTCGCGGCGGCCAGGGTGATGTCGGCGCCGAGCACCTCGACCCCTCCGGGGTGGGCGTTGACGGGGTTGAGGGCCAGGGAGACGACCTCCGGCATGTCGTCGGCGAGCACCGAGACGCGGGCGATCAGGTCGGCCAGGGCCGCCCGGTTGACCGGGGTCGCGCCGCGGTGCCCGTGCAGCACGGGCGCGGCCTTGATCGACGAGATGAGCTCGGAGACGTTGACGTCGGTGAGCGGGGGGATCCGGTAGGCGATGTCGCCCAGCAGCTCGCGCGCCATACCCGCGAGCGAGAAGCTGACCACCGGCCCGATCAGCGGATCCTCGTCGCTGGTGATGACGCAGGAGACGCCCGCGGGCGAGGCCATCTTCTGGACCACGAAGGTGTCCGCAGAGACCGGTGCAAGCAGGCCGGTCAGCGAGACCCACGCCTCGCGGAGCGCGCTCTCGGAGCCGAGGTCGACCCGGACCCCGCCCATGCCGCCCTGGTGGCGCAGCATGGGCGCGGTGGACTTGAGCACCACGGGGTAGCCGACCTTCTCCGCGGCGGCAACCGCCTCGTCGATGCTTGCCGCCGGGTAGGTCGGCCAGACCTCGATGCCGTATGCCGCGAGCAGCGCGATCGCCTCGTCTGGGCGCAGGCGACGGCCCTCGCGGTCGACGCTCAGCACGGTCCCGACGACGTCCTCGGCGATCCGCCGGTTGATGCCGGTCGGGGCGACCTGGGTTCCGCGGTCGCGGGTGCGCCACTCGCCGTACTTCGTCGCCGCCGCGAGGGCGCGCACCGCATCCTCGGGCATCGAGTAGACGGGGATGGACTGCGAGTGCCCGAGGCCGGTGCCCCTCACCGAGGAGTGCCCGTCGTCGACGCCGCGCATGCCGAGGAACGTCACCAGGCAGGGCTTGTCGCTCCCGCGGGCCGCCTCGCGCACGGCCTCGGCGACCTCCGCGTCGATCGTGATGAGCGGCGGGATGAAGCACGCGATCACGGAGTCGACGTCGGGGTCGGCGAACGCGGCGTCGAGCTTCTCGCGGAACTGGGCCCCGGACGCGTCGGCAGGCATGCAGACCGGGCCGTGCGAGACGGTCAGGCCCCAGCTGACGCACGCGTCGGCCGTGATGGCCCCGAGGGCGGCGGCGTTGCCGATCAGGGCCACCCGGCGGCCGCGCGGCAGCGGCTGGTTGACGAGGAGCTGCGCGACGTCGAAGAGCTGGTGGACGTTCTCGACCCGGATGACACCGGACTGGCGCAGCATCGAGTCGAACACCTCGGGGCGTGCCTTGGTCTGCCGGACCCGGTGCCCCGGCGGGATGCCGTATGCCGTGACGGCGGACTTGACGACGATGACCGGCTTGGTCGCCGCGAGGTTGCGGGCGATGCGGGAGAACTTGCGGGGGTTGCCCATCGACTCGAGGTAGAGGCCGACAGCGGTGGTCTCCACGTCGTCGATCCAGTACTGCATGAAGTCGTTGGCGGACACGTCGATCCGGTTCCCGGAGGAGGCGAACGACGAGATGCCCAGGCGGCGGCTCTCCGCCGACGCCAGCACAGCGATGCCGAGGGCGCCGGACTGGGAGAACAGCGCGAAGTGCCCGGGGGGCGGCAGCTTGGGCGACAGGGTGGCGTTGAGGCGGACCTCGGGGGTGTTGTTGACGATGCCGAACGAGTTCGGCCCGACGACGCGCATCCCGGCACGGCGGGCGCGCTTGAGCAGCTTGGACTGGATCTTCGCGCCCTCGGGGCCGGCCTCGGCGAACCCGGCGGAGATGACGAGCAGCGCCTTGACCCCCGCCGTGGCGCAGTCGTCGACGACGTCGAGGACCTCCCTCGCCGGGACGACCACGACGGCGAGGTCGACCTTGTCGGGGATGTCGGCCACGTGGTTGTATGCCGTCAGCCCCGACACCTCCTCGGCCCGGGGGTTGACGGCGTACACCGTACCGGTGAAGCCGGTCGAGAGCAGGTTGCCGAGGACGCGGCCCCCGATCGAGTGCTCCCGGCGGCTGGCGCCGACCACGGCCACGGTGCCCGGGTAGAGGATCGACCGGACGCTGACCGCCTCGGAGCGGTGCTCCCGGGCCATCGCGACGTCGCGGGAGCTGTCGGTGGGCTCGATGTCGAACTCCACCTCGACGACGCCGTCCTCGATCCGTCGCGACACCTCGTAGCCCGCGTCCGAGAACACCTTGAGCATCTTGCGGTTCTGCGGGAGGACCTCCGCGGTGAACTTCGTGATCCCGATCTCTCGCGCGATCGCCGCCAGGTGCTCGAGCAGGACCGAGCCGATGCCCTTGCCCTGGTGGCGGTCGCTGATGTTGAAGGCGACCTCGGCGCTGCGGGTGTCGATCCGGTCGTATCGGCCCACTCCGATGATGTCGTCCTGCATGAGGACGATGAGCGCGACCCGGTCGACGTAGTCGACGTGGGTGAACCGGTGGACGTCCTTGTCGCTCAGGCTCTTCAGCGGCGCGAAGAAGCGCAGGTAGATGGACTCGTCCGACTGCCCGGCGTGGAAGGCGCGCAGCGCCTCGCCGTCGCCGGGGGTGATCGGACGGACGTGCGCCACGGTGCCGTCCCGCATGACGATGTCGGCCTCCCACTGCGCGGGATAACCGGGTGGCAGCGGCTCGTCCATGGCACTCATCGTGTCACGCCCGGCCTCGCGCTCGGGGCCCCACGTGGGCTTGACTGCGGGGATGGAGCTCGCCGAGGCGGTCCGCCGCCGCCGCATGACCCGCCGGTTCGACCCGGGGAGCCCGGTCGACCTCGAGACGGTCCGCCGGCTCGTCGAGCTGGGGCTGCGGGCGCCCAGCGCGGGCTTCAGCCAGGGCTGGGACTTCGTGGCCCTGGTCGAGCCCGCTGACCGGGACGCCTTCTGGACGGCCGCCGCCGAGGCCGAGGAGCCGCGCGATGCGTGGACGCGCGCCCTGGCCGCGGCACCGGCCCTCGTCGTGTGCCTGTCGGACCCCACGGCATACCTCGACCGGTACGCCGAGCCGGACAAGGGCTGGACCGACCGCTCGGTCGAGCGGTGGCCGGTGGCCTACTGGGACACCGACGTCGCCATGGCGGCCATGATCATCCTCCTCGGAGCCGTCGACGCGGGACTCGGGGCGCTGTTCTTCGGGGTCCCCCCGGCCGTCCACCACGCGGTCAAGGCCGCCCTGGACATCCCCGACGACCGGCGGATCGTCGGGGTCGTCGCTCTCGGCCACGAGGCGCAGCGGGTCCGCGGGTCGGCCGCCTCCCGGCGCCGCCGCCCGACGGCGGAGGTCCTTCACGTGGGCCGGTTCGGCGCGTCGGGCGAGAGGCCGTCAGCGGGCTAGGCGAGGATGGGGTCTCACCCCACCACCTCATGGAGCAGCTCCCCCCGATGGTCCGACGCAGCGCCCCCTCCTCCCCCGACGCCGACAGCGACCTCGTCGAGCGGATCGTCGACATCGACATCGAGGAGGAGATGAGCAACGCCTTCCTCGAGTACTCCTACAGCGTCATCTACTCCCGGGCGCTGCCCGACGCCCGGGACGGGCTGAAGCCGGTACAGCGCCGGATCCTCTACGGGATGAGCGAGCTCGGCCTGCGCCCCGACCGCGGACACGTCAAGTCCAGCCGGGTCGTGGGCGAGGTCATGGGCAAGTACCACCCGCACGGTGACCAGGCGATCTACGACGCCCTGGTCCGGATGGCCCAGCCGTTCACCATGCGCCTGCCCCTGGTGGACGGGCACGGGAACTTCGGCTCGCTCGACGACGGGCCGGCGGCCGCCCGCTACACCGAGGCCCGGATGGCACCGGCGGCGCTGCTCATGGTGTCTGGGCTCGACGAGCAGACCGTCGAGTTCGTCCCCACCTACGACGACCAGCACACCCAGCCCGGGGTGTTGCCGGCGGCCTTTCCCAACCTGCTCGTCAACGGGGCCAGCGGCATCGCGGTGGGCATGGCCACCCAGATGGCACCGCACAACCTCGTCGAGGTCATCGGGGCCGCCCGGCACCTCATCACCCATCCGGGCTGCTCCCTCGACGACCTCATGAAGTTCGTCCCGGGCCCCGACCTGCCCGGCGGGGGCCGGATCGTCGGGCTGGACGGCATCCGCGACGCCTATCTCACCGGCCGTGGGACGTTCCGCACCCGGGCCACCGCGCGGATCGAGAAGATCACCCCTCGCCGGCAGGGCATCGTCATCACCGAGCTGCCCTACCTGATCGGGCCCGAGAAGGTCATCGAGCGGATGAAGACGCTGGTGCAGTCCAAGAAGCTGCACGGCGTCACCGACGTCAAGGACCTCACGGACCGGTCCCACGGGCTGCGCATGGTCATCGAGGTCAAGAACGGCTTCAACCCTGAGGCGGTCCTCGAGCAGCTCTACAAGCTCACCCCGCTCGAGGACTCGTTCGGCATCAACAACGTGGCCCTCGTCGACGGGCAGCCGCGCACCCTCGGCCTCAAGGAGCTGCTGCGCGTCTACGTCGACTTCCGCATCGACGTCGTCCGGCGCCGCACCGAGCACCGGCTCGGCAAGCGGCGCGACCGGCTGCACCTGGTGCAGGGCATGCTGGTCGCCATCGTCGACATCGACGAGGTCATCCAGCTCATCCGGTCCTCCGACGACGTGGCGACCGCCAAGAGCCGCCTCATCGGGGTCTTCGACCTCTCCGACGCCCAGGCCACCTACATCCTCGACCTCCAGCTCCGCCGGCTGACGAGGTTCTCCCGGGTCGAGCTCGAGGCCGAGCGTGACCAGCTGCAGGGTCAGATCGCCGAGCTGGAGGCGGTCCTCGCCGATGAGGAGCTGCTCGAGCGAACGGTCTCGGCCGAGCTGGCCGAGGTGGCCAAGGCCCACGGAACTCCGCGACGGACCGTCCTGCTGGAGTCCGCCGGTGCGCCGGTGACCCGGAGCGCACCGCTCGAGGTCTCCGACGACCCCTGCTGGGTGCTCCTCTCCTCGACCGGTCTCCTGGCCCGGACCTCCACGGCCGACCCCGTTCCCGCCGATGGCCCGCGGGCCAGGCACGACGCGGTGGTCGGCGCGGTCCGCACCAGCGCCCGCGGCGAGGTGGCACTCGTGACGAGCCGCGGCCGGATGATCCGGCTCTCCGCGCTGGAGCTGCCGGCCCTGCCGCCGCTCGGTGGTGCTCCCAGCCTCTCGGGCGGCGCGCCCCTCGCGGCGTACGTCGACCTGCCCCGCGACGAGGAGCCCCTCACGATCGTCCCGCTGGACGAGTCGGGACCGGGCATCGCGCTCGGGACCGCCCAGGGCATCGTCAAGCGGGTCACCCCCGACTACCCCGCCAGGCCGGACTGGGAGGCCATCTCCCTGCGCGACGGCGACCGGGTGGTCGGCGTGGCATCGCTCGTCGACGGGGCCGAGGACCTGGCCTTCCTCACCACCGACGCCCAGCTGCTCCGGTTCGCCGCCTCGTCGGTGCGACCGCAGGGCCGGGCTGCCGGCGGGATGGCCGGCATCCGCCTCGGCCCAGGACAGCGGGCGGTCTTCTTCGGCGCGGTGGACCCGCGGGTCGACGCGGTGGTGGTCACCGTGTCCGGCGCGTCCGACGCGCTTCCCGGGACCCAACCGGGGGCCGTCAAGGTCACCCCCTACGCCGAGTACCCCACCAAGGGCCGGGGGACGGCGGGGGTCCGGGCACACCGGTTCCTCAAGGGCGAGGACACCCTCGTCCTCGGGTGGGCCGGAGCGACACCCGCACGCGCCTCGGGAGCGGCAGGGGTGCCCCTCGAGCTGCCTGCGGCCACCGGCAAGCGCGACGGCTCCGGTACCGCAGGGTCCGCGGTCATCGACGGGATCGGTTCTCCGCCACGGGATACCGGCCGGTAGCGGCTGCCGCTGCTCCGGGCTCGGTCGGATCCGCCCCGGTGGCGACCAGGCCGGCGGGCAAGCCGTCGGGCCCATCCGACCACCGCGTTACGGAATTGTTACGGCGAGCCTAACCCGAGCCATTGCATCGAAGCGTAAACGCTTTTACGGTGAGAGACGTTCCTCATCGTCGAGGTGCCGCCTCGACGAACCAAGTGAAATGGAGGCGGGCATGGCCCGACACATGAACAAGCGGATGCTGGCACTGCTGGCCGGCACCGCGGCGGTCTCGTTGACCGTCGCCGCCTGTGGCGGAAGCAGCAGCGGGGGTGGCGGCTCGAGCAGCGCAGCCAGTTCACGAGGCCCGATCACCTGGGTCCAGGGCAAGGACAACAGCAACGTCATCCAGCCCCTGGCCGACGCGTGGAACAGCAACCACCCCGACGAGAAGGTGACGGTCAAGGAGCAGTCCGACCAGGCCGACCAGCAGCACGACGACCTCGTCCAGCACTTCCAGGCCAAGGACAGCAGCTACGACGTCGTCGCGGTGGACGTGGTGTGGACCGCTGAGTTCGCCGCCAAGGGCTGGCTCGTCCCGCTCAAGGGCGACATGGCGCTCGACACGACCGGGTTCCTCAAGGCCCCGCTCGCCGCGGCGACCTACAACAACACGTTGTACGCCGCACCGACGTCCTCCGATGGTGGGCTCCTCTACTACCGCACCGACCTGGTGAAGACGGCTCCGACCACGCTCGACGAGATGTGGAAGGACTGCTCGATCGCCAAGTCGCACAACATGGACTGCTACGCCGGGCAGTTCGCCAAGTACGAGGGCCTGACCTGCAACGCCACCGAGGCGATGAACACCTACGGTGCCAAGATCGTGGACGCCACCGGCAAGCCGACGGTGGACTCCCCCGAGGCCGCCGCCGGTCTGAAGATGCTCGCCGACCACTACGCCAACGGTGACATCCCCAAGCAGGCCATCACCTACCAGGAGGAGCAGGGCCGACAGTCCTTCGAAGACGGCAAGCTCCTCTTCCTGCGCAACTGGCCGTACGTGTACAGCCTCGCCAGCACCGACGCCTCGTCGAAGGTCAAGGGCAAGTTCGCCGTCGCGCCGCTTCCCGGCCTCAACGGCCCGGGCGCCTCGACCCTCGGCGGCCACAGCGGGGCGATCAGCGCCTACAGCAAGCACCAGGCCACGGCGCTGGACTGGCTGAAGTACCTCACCTCGGCCGACGTCCAGAAGAGCAACATGGAGAAGGGGTCGCTCGCCCCGGTCATCGAGTCGATCTACACCGACCCGACCCTGGTCAAGAAGTACCCCTACCTCCCGACCCTTCTCACCGCCATCCAGAACGCTGTCCCGCGCCCGGTGACGCCGTTCTACCCGGCCGTGACCACGGCGATCCAGGAGAACGCGTACGCCGCGATCAAGGGTGACAAGACGCCCGAACAGGCAGTGAAGGACATGCAGGCTGCCATGGCGGCCGCAGGCTGACTAGGCTGACTGCAACCGCATAGCACTCTCGCTCACGAGCCGGTGTGGGGGACCACATCGCCCCCCACACCGGCTCGGGCCCCCACCGGGGCCCGCGCCGTGTCCCTCGTCCTGACCGCGTAGGAGAGTTCGATGACAACGATGACGCCCAGCGCCGATCCCGTCTCCGGGGTCAGGCAGAAGAAGAGCAAGGGACTCAACGCCGGGCAGGGACGACGGGGACTGCTGCTCGTTGCGCCGACGCTCGCGGTCCTGACGCTCGTCATCATCTATCCGCTGATCAAGGCGGTGATCCTGTCGTTCACCAAGGACGCCGGCCTGGACCCTGCGACGGGGCTGTTCGTCGAAGGCGGACCAGCCGGGCTGGACAACTACAAGCACTGGCTGCTGCAGCAGTGCGGGACGACGAGCTGCCCGCCGGGCACCCTGGGCGCCCAGTTCTACGACGCGTTCAACGTCACGCTCTTCTGGACCGTGGTCACCGTGGCACTGGAGACCCTGCTCGGCATGTGGTTCGCCATCATCATGAACCGGGAGTTCCGCGGGCGTGCCCTCGTCCGGGCCGCCATCCTCGTCCCCTGGGCCATCCCCACCGCGGTCACCGCGAAGCTCTGGTACTTCATGTTCGCCTTCGACGGCATCGTCAACAAGGCGATCGGGCTGGTGGGCGTCTCGCCGAAGCTGTGGACCGGCAGCGAGTGGCCGTCGAAGTTCACGATCATCATCGCCGACACGTGGAAGACCGCGCCCTTCATGGCGCTGCTCATCCTCGCCGGGCTCCAGCTGGTGCCCGGTGACGTCTACGAGGCCGCTCAGATCGACGGCGCCAGCAAGTGGCAGACCTTCACGAGGATCACCCTGCCGCTGATCAAGACCCCTCTCATGGTCGCGGTCCTGTTCCGCACCCTCGACGTGCTGCGGATCTACGACCTGCCGGCGATCCTCACCCAAGGCGGCGGCGGGTCCGGCCACGCGACGACCTCGCTGTCGATCCTCGTCGTCAAGCAGATCCGCGCCGGGTTCCACAGTGCCTCGGCGCTGTCCACCATCGTCTTCCTCATCATCGCCTTCACCGCCTTCCTCTTCATCAGGTTCGGCGGCGCCGAGGTCGTCCAGCGCCCACCCTCGGCGAAGAAGAAGGACGGCGACGACCAAGCCCGCGAGAAAGTCGATGCAGCGAATATCGTCGCCAACGCCGGCACCGGGAAGTGAGCTGACATGAGCGCAACATCGGTCGACACCACCAGCACCGCCGCCGAGGACCGGGCCGACGCCATCCAGATCCACCGCAGGAGCGAGCGCGGCAAGCGCATCCGCACCTACGGCGGCCTCGCGGTCCTCGTCGTCTGGGGACTGGCGCCCGCCTACTGGATGATCGCCACCGCGTTCCGGCCGGTCGGCCGGACGTTCGAGACCTCGATCTGGCCCACGCACTCGACTCTGGACAACTTCAAGACGGCGTTCTCCACCACCCGAGGCAACCACTTCGGCGCCGCGCTGTGGCACAGCGTCGTCATCGCCGTGTCGACGACGATCCTCGCGATGATCGTCGGCGTGTTCGCGTCGTACGCTCTGGCCCGGCTGCAGTTCCCCTTCAAGTACTCCGTCCTCGGCGTCATCCTCGGGGCCTCGATGTTCCCCGGTGTCGCCCTGGTGAGCCCGCTGTTCCAGATGTTCTCCAGCTGGGGCTGGCTCACCGGCGTGAACTACCAGGCGATGATCCTGCCGAACATCTCGTTCACCCTGCCGCTGACGATCTACGTCCTCACGGCCTTCCTGTCCGAGATGCCCTGGGAGCTGGAGGAGTCCGCCCGGATCGACGGATGCACGCAGGGCCAGGCCTTCCGCAAGATCATGCTCCCGCTCGCGCTCCCCGGCGTGTTCACGACGGCGATCCTCGCGTTCATCGGCGCGTGGAACGAGTTCCTGCTGGCGAGCCAGTTCTCCACGGGCTCGACCCAGCCGGTGACCGTGGCCATCGCGTCCTTCACCGGCGCCCAGCCGCACCAGGAGCCGTACACCGCGGTCATGGCGGCCGGCACCATCGTCACCATTCCCCTCATCGTCATGGTCCTCGTCTTCCAGAAGGCCATCGTCTCCGGTCTGACCGCCGGAGGGGTCAAGGGGTGAGGCCGGCTCTGCGCCGGCATACGCCATGGGCCTGATCAGACCGGGATCCGGAGCCGAGTCCGCCCAGGAGAACCGCGCGCAGCGGCTGGATGTGGTGCTGGGCATCCTCGGGTTCTTCGGGCTCATGGCGTTCGTCCAGACGGTGCTGCTCGAGGTCACCGGCCGGTCGGCCGTCGGGTCGGCACTGCTCCTCCTCGTGCTGGTGCTCGCCTTCGGGCTGGTGCTGCGTGCGCGTCGACGGCTGTTCAAGGGATGAGCGCGATCACGCCATGAGCACCATCACCGATGTGGCCCGCGCCGCGGGGGTGTCCGTGGCGACCGTGTCCCGAGCGCTGCGCGGGCTGGACCGGGTGAGCCCGGCCACCCGCGCCCGGGTGCTCAAGGTCGCGGAGGAGATGAACTACATCGCCTCCCCGACGGCCACCTCGCTCGCGTCGGGCCGCACCCGGGTGGTGGCCGTCGTGGCTCCCTTCCTCACCCGGTGGTTCTTCGCCACCCTGGTCAGCGCCATCGAGAAGACCCTGCGGCCCCACGGCCACCATGTCCTGCTGTTCGACCTCGAGGACGACACCTTCGACCAGCGCCTTCCCCTCACCCAGGGCATGCTGTGGAAGCGCGTCGACGGCGTCATCACCCTCAACGTTCCGATGTGCGCCGAGGAGGTCGCCCTCGTCGAGCGCCTCAACCTCCCGCTCGTCGCCGTCGGCTCCCCGGTGCCGGGGCGGCCCTGCGTGCGGATCGACGACGCCGAGGCGATGCGGACCGCCACCGACTACCTGGTCGAGCTGGGGCACCGCCGGATCGCGTATGTCGGTGCCGTCCCCCAGAACGTCGCGCACGTCGAGACCCCGCGGACCCGGCTCGAGTCGTTCCAGAAGACCCTGGCGACCCACGGGCTGATGGTTCCGGACGCCTGGATCCTGCCCTCGGACTGGACGGCGGACGCGGCCGCCGTCGACGCCGTCCGGCTCCTCGACGTGCCAGACCCCCCGAGCGCCGTGGTCGCCGCATCCGATGAGATCGCGATCGGTGTCCTCACCACCGCCCGCAAGCTCGGGCTACGGGTGCCCGAGGACCTGTCGGTCATCGGCATCGACGACTTCACGCTCTCGGCGGTCCTCGGGCTCACCACGGTCCGCCAGGACGTCACGGCCCAGGGACGGCGCGCCGCCCAGGAGCTCCTGTCGGCGCTGCTCGACGGCGTGCCGATGGACGACCGGACGCTGTTCCTGCCCACCGAGCTCGTCGTCCGCTCGACGACCTCGCCGCCCTCCTCCCGGCGCTGACCGGCCAAGACTGACCGGTCGAGCAGGAGCAGCGCACCGGTCAGGCGTCGATGCGCTCGGTGTCGAGGGAGTGCGCCGACTCGACGATGAAGTCCTTGCGCGGCGCGACGTCGGTGCCCATCAGCAGCTCGAAGACCCGCTCGGCGGCCTGGGCGTCACCGAGGGTGACCTTGCGCAACGTGCGTCGCCGGGGGTCCATGGTCGTCTCGGCCAGCTGGTCGGCGTCCATCTCCCCCAGGCCCTTGTAGCGCTGCAGGGGCTGCTTGACGGTCCTGCCCTTGCGGGCCAGGGCGGCCACGGTCCGGCGCATCTCGCCCTCGGAGTAGGTGTAGATGAGCTCGTTCTTCCTGGCTCCCGCCCCGACGACCTCGATGCGGTGCAGCGGCGGCACCGCGGCATACACCCGGCCCGCCTCGACGAGCGGGCGCATGTAGCGGAAGAACAGGGTGAGCAGCAGGATCCGGATGTGGGCGCCGTCGACGTCGGCGTCGGTCATGATGATGACCTTGCCGTAGCGGACCGCGTCGATGTCGAAGGAGCGGCCGGACCCCGCGCCGATGACCTGGATGATGGCGGCGCACTCGGCGTTGCCGAGCATGTCGGTCACCGAGGCCTTCTGGACGTTGAGGATCTTGCCGCGGATGGGCAGCAGGGCCTGGTGCTCGCTGCTGCGGGCCAGCTTGGCCGTGCCGAGCGCGCTGTCGCCCTCGACGATGAACAGCTCGGTGCGGTCGACGTCGCTGCTGCGGCAGTCGGCGAGCTTGGCCGGCAGGGAGGAGGTCTCGAGGGCGTTCTTCTTGCGCTGGGTCTCCTTGTGGACCCGGGCACTGATCCGCGACTTCATCTCGGCGGTGACCTTCTCGAGCAGCATCGCTGCCTGCTGCTTCTCGCCGCGCCGCGTGGAGGTGAGATGGCGGCTCAGCTCGGTCTCGAGCACCTTGGCGACGACGCCACGCACCGCGTTGGTTCCGAGCACCTCCTTGGTCTGCCCCTCGAACTGGGGCTCGGCGAGGCGGACCGTGACGACCGCGGTGAGACCGGCGAGGATGTCGTCCTTGTCGACCTTGTCATTGCCGACCCTCAGCCGGCGGGCGTTGACCTCGAGCTGCTTGCGGAACACCTTGAGCAGCGCCTGGTCGAAGCCGGCCAGGTGGGTGCCGCCCTTGGGGGTGGCGATGATGTTGACGAACGAGGACACGGTCGTGTCGTAGCCGGTCCCCCAGCGCACCGCGATGTCGACGCCGCACTCGCGCTCGACCTCGGTGGGGGCCAGGTGGCCCCGGGCGTCGAGGACCTGGACCGTCTCGAGGAAGGTGCCGGTGCCCTGGAGGCGCCACACATCGGTGACGGGCGGGTCGGGCGCGAGGAACTCGCAGAACTCGGAGATCCCGCCGTCGTGGACGAAGACCTCCTCGTAGGGGCCGTCTGCCCCGGGTGTGCCGGGAGCCCCGCGCTGGTCCCGGATGACCAGGGTGAGGCCGGGCACGAGGAACGAGGTCTGCCGAGCCCGCGCCAGCAGGCCGTCGATGTCGAACTGGGCACCCTTGATGAAGATCTGCTCGTCGGCCCAGTAGCGGATCCGGGTGCCGGTGTCGCCACGCCGGGTCCGACCGACGACCGCGAGCTCGCTGCCGCCCTCGAACGGGCTGAAGGGGTGGGCCGGGTCCTTGGCCCCGCGGGCCCCCGCCACGTCGGAGAACTGGCCCGGCTCACCGCGCCGGAAGCTCATGGCCCACACCTTGCCGCCGCGGTCGACCTCGACGTCGAGGCGGGAGGAGAGCGCGTTGACGACCGAGGCGCCGACGCCGTGCAGCCCACCGGAGGCCGTGTAGGAGCCGCCACCGAACTTGCCACCGGCATGCAGCTTGGTGAAGACGACCTCGACGCCGGTCAGCCCGGTCCGCGGCTCGATGTCCACCGGGATGCCGCGGCCGTTGTCCCGCACCTCGACCGACCCGTCGGCATGGAGCGTGACCTCGATCCGGTCGCAGTGCCCGCCGAGTGCCTCGTCGACCGCGTTGTCGATGATCTCCCACAGGCAGTGCATCAGCCCCCGGGTGTCCGTGGAACCGATGTACATGCCGGGCCGCTTGCGGACCGCCTCGAGGCCCTCGAGGACCTGGAGGTGATGCGCGGTGTACTCGGTCGCGGACTTGCTCGTCGCGGCCTTCTTGGCCGCGGCCGTCATGGCGGCACTCATGTGTGGCGGGTCTCCGACATCTGCTGGTCCGGATGGGGCGGGCAAGGCTGGAGCCAGGTTATCCGGGGAACCCGACACGGCAGGAACGGCGCACCGGCGGGGGGCGATGCCGTGCGGCCCCGCGGCCTGGGGCGGCCGAGCGCGACCTCGGGACGAGCGCGGAACCGTCGCGCGGTGCGCTCCCGGGGCCCGTCCGCGGGGAGGAGACGACGACGGGATGACATCGCCCACATGTCGACACTTCCGGGACGGGAAGGATCCCGCGTGTTTCACTGTTGCCCTGAGTCCGCCCATCACGCCGACACGAGGAGGCCTGACATGAACGCCGCACTGGCTCCAGCCTTGACCGCCGCGGACCGTTGCGACCGCTGTGGTGCCCAGGCGTACGTCCGTGTCCGGCTGCACGCCGGGGGCGAGCTGCTCTTCTGTGCGCACCACGGCCGCCAGCACGTCCCGGCGCTGCGCGAGCACGCCGACATCCACGACGAGACCGACCGTCTCACCGAGGACCCGGCACATACCAGCCGGTAGTGGGACTCGCTCCTGACGGCGCCGGGGTGTGGATCCCGGCGCTGCTCATTGTGGCGGGCCTCATCGGGATCGTCGTCCCGGTCCTGCCCGGCCTGGTGCTCACCCTGGCCGGCGTCCTCGTCTGGGCGCTCGCCGCCGGGAGCCGGACCGCCTGGGTGGTCTTCGGGGTCGGCACCGTGCTGTATGCCGCGGGTGTCGTCGCGCAGTACCTCGTGCCCGGGCGCCGGATGCGCGAGCAGGGCGTCGGGACGCTGACCCTGGTCCTCGCGGTCGTCGTCGCCGTCGTGGGCTTCTTCGTCATCCCCGTCCTCGGGGCCCCGATCGGCTTCGTCGTCGCCATCTATCTCGTCGAGCTCTCCAGCACCCGCAACGCCGCCGTGGCCTGGGCGCGCACCCGTGCGGCGCTGCGGGCGGTGGCCGTGAGCATGGGTATCGAGCTGATGACCGGGTTGGCGATCGCACTCACCTGGGTGGTCGGCGTGCTGCTCACCTCGGGATGAGATCCTACCCGGACCTCGACCATGGCCGCTCCGCCCTCCACCCGGGTGGCCCCGCGCCGTCTGCGGGCAGGGTGCTCAGAGGTCGTTCTGGCGGCGCTCCCAGCGCTCGTCGAGGCGCTCCATGAGCCCCTGACGGCGAGAGGCGCCCCCCTTGCGGCCCGCGTGCCGGCGGACGGTGCCGTCCGCGGCCACGGTGCCGAGATCGGCGCGGCGACGGGGCGGGGTGATGGCATAGGCCGCACCGACCACCATGACGACGAAGCCGATCACGCCGACCCAGACGGCGGTGTTGACCCCGACGAGGACGACCGCGAGGCCCACGAGGACGCCGAGAGCACCGAACAGGTAGCGGCGACGCAGCGCCGAGCGGGAACGCGCACCCTTCATGGAGGAGGCGAACCGGGGGTCCTCGGCAGCGAGGGCCTGTTCCATCTGCTCGAGCATCTTCTGCTCGTGCTCCGACAGCGGCACGGTGACCTCCCGGGGGTGCGTCGTGTCGATTCTCCTACCCAGGAGAACGTCCAGGGACGCAGGATGGTTGCGTTCTGCGAGGGGGCAACCCCTCGTGCTCTCAGGATAAGTCCCGGCGCCGTGGGTGGGAAGGCGAACGGTGAGGGTCGATCAGGCTGGCGGGACGGACCGAGCCTGCCCCGAAGCGAGCACTGGCGCGGTCGACGGCACGATCCGCGTCCCGCCAGCCGTGCTCGGCCTCCCCCAGGACGCCCTGGACGGGCGCCCGCTCCACGGGAACCAACCCGGACATGCGGACACCGACAAGGCGGATCCTGGCCCGCTGGAGCCCGAGCGCGTCGAACAGCCCGCAAGCGGCATCGAAGATCACCCGGCTGGTGTCGGTGGGCTGATGCAGGGAGCGGGCCCGGGTGATCGTCGTGAAGTCCGAGAACCGCACCTTGACGGTCACGGTGCGACCGGCCAGCCCGGCCGAACGCAGCCGGGCCGCGACCTTGTCGCTCAGGCGGAGCAGGCGTCGGTGGATGAGCTCAGGGTCGTCGATGTCGGTCTCGAAGGTCTCGTCGGCCCCGATGCTGCGCTCCCGCTCGGGGGCCTCGACCGGGCGCGGGTCACGCCCCCACGAGAGCTCGTGGAGGTGATGGCCGGCGGCGTCACCAAGGGCGCGGGTCAGCGTCCCGAGGGGGGTGTGCGCGATGTCGGCCACCGTCCTCAGCCCGAGCCGGGTCAGCGCCTCCTCGGTCTTCTCGCCGACCCCCCACAGCGCTCCCACCGGAAGCTGCTGGACGAAGGGGACCACCTCGTCGACGGGGACGACGACCATGCCATCGGGCTTGGCCAGCCCAGAGGCGAGCTTGGCGACGAACTTCGTCGGGGCCACCCCGACCGAGCAGGTGACCCCCTGCTCGTCCGCCACGGTGTCGCGGATGAGGGCGGCGATCCGGGCGGGGCTGCCGAGCCGGCGCAGCGCGCCCGAGACGTCGAGGAAGGCCTCGTCCAAGGACAACGGCTCGACGACCGGGGTGACCGACGCGAACGTCTCCATCACCGCGGCCGAGATCTGGGCGTAGAGGCTGTGGTCGGGCGGGATGACCGTCGCCTGTGGACACAGGCGGCGGGCCCGGGACATCGGCATCGCCGAGGTCACCCCGAACCGGCGGGCCTCGTAGGTCGCCGACAGGACGACCCCGCGGTTCCCGCGGCCACCGATGATGACCGGGGTCCCGACGAGCTCCGGGCGTGAGAGCAAGGACGCCGAGGCGAAGAAGGCGTCCATGTCGACGTGGAGCACCGTGCATCCGGTGTCGTCCGGTGCTCCGGAACCCGAGCGACGGGGAAGGGCGAACTGCCTCCTGCTCATGGTGGCCCGAGGGTCACGCACGCCCGGCGAGGACGTGGATGGCGGCGCCGAGCTCTCCGAGGGCGGTGAAGACCGGGTGCGTGCTCGCGGCCTGCTCGAGTGCCAGCAGAGCGCTGCGTTCGGACTCGGAGTCGAGGTATGCCGCCGGCACCAGGTCGCTGAGAAGCCGGACGCCGTGGACGTCGAGCACCCGGAGGCCGGCAGCCTCGACGAGCCCGCGCAAGGTGGGGGTGTCGAAGCGCCGCGGCACCGGGTCGGCGCTTCCCCACCGCCCGTCCGGGCTGTCGAGGATCGTGCGGGCCTGGTCGAACTCTCCCGCCAGGGCGCGGGAGAGTACGGCGGCCAGGCGCCCGGCAGCGACGACGGAGACGACACCTCCCTCGGCGAGCACCTCGGCCAGCCTGAGCATGGTGGCCGCCGGGTCGTCGACGTGCTCGAGGGTGCCGTGACAGCAGATGAGGTCGGCACGGCGACCTCGCAGGATCTGCGCGAGCGAGTCGGCGTCGCCCTGGACGGCGGTGATCCGCTCGACGGCGCCCGGGGGGTCGGTCTCGGCGGCTCGGCGGCGCAGGGCTGCGAGCGCGTCGGGGCTGGGATCGACGACGGTGACGTGGTGGCCCGCCGCCGCCAACGGGACGGCCAGGCCGCCGGTGCCTCCGCCGAGGTCGAGGACGTGCAGGGGACGGCCGAGGGCTGTGCTGCGACGCTGGACGACGGCGTCGACGGCAGCCCAGATGGCGGCGGTCCGCAGACCGGTGTCGACGCCGTGGCGCCGGGGGTGCTGGCGCTCGTCGGTCACGGGTCCACCCTAGTGCCGCATCGCTAGTGTCCCGAGCTGCCGGGGCTGGCGTGCCACAGCCTGCGGGGGGCCGACGCCGGGCTGGTCCCGGCCGGTCTGGTGTCGGCGTAGGGCGACTGCTTGAACCCTGAGGCGTGGACGAGCACCCGGCGCCCTTCGGGCTCGGTGGCCCGTTCCGCGGTGGCCCGGGCCATCTCCTCTGCCTCGCCGAGGGCGGCCCGCACCGCGTGGAGGCCGCCGGTACTCCACGCGTCCCACAGCCCGGCGAGCTCCCAGGCCCCGGTCGCCCGGAGCGAGATACCCCGCTCCCCCGTACGCCGGACCACCCCGCGGGCGAGCAGGAGCCAGGAGTGGAACACCGTCGCGGCATACGGGCCCTGGACGTCCTCGAAGAAGGTGACGTCGACGGGACCGGTCCCGTCGTCGAGGGTGAGGAAGACGACCCGGCGCCCGGAGCGGACGGGCGGGGTCTGGGTGGCGACCTTGACCCCGGCGACCCAGATCTCGGAGCGGCTGCGGGCCCGGAGGAGGTCCCGGGAACGGACCACTCCGAGGGCGCGCAGGAGCGGGTCGTAGAACCCCATGACGTGGCTGCTCGCGTCGAGCCCGAGGATGTCGAGCTCGGCCCGGACCCGTTCCGGGCCGGTCATCTCCGGCAGCCCGGTGCCGGCGGTGAGCTCGGGACGGTCGCCGAGGTCGAGGACGAGCTGGCCGGGGGCCGGGGACCCGGACCGGCGGGTCGCCGGCCGGGACAGCGGGGACGACCCGCCCCGGCGGCCGGTGGAGGGCGCCGTCGACCGGCCCACCGAGCGGTCCCAGCGGTCGAGCTCGGCGACGTGCAGGAGGACGTCGCGGCGGGTCACCCGCCCCCGGCGGCCGAGCCCGGCGGCGGCGCCGCCCATGCCGTAGAGGCTGTCGAAGGCGCCCGCGAGGACGAGCCGTTCGACGACCGGGCGGGAGACCCGGGCCCGGGTCCAGAAGTCGACGAGATCGGCGAACGGCTGGCCGGCGACCACCCGGGCGACCTCGTCCGCGCTCATGCCCAGGACGTCGGCGAGCGAGAGCCGGATGCCGTAGTCGCTCGCGTCGGGGAGGTCGGGAAGGACCGGGTGCCCGCCGGCCGCCCCCGGCTCGAGCCGCTCGACGCGGTAGGTGTCGCCGGAGGCGTTCACGTCGAGCGGCAGGACGGCGATCCCGAGGCTGCGGGCGTCATCGAGGATGAGCCGCCGGGGGTACATCCCGGGGTCGTGGGTGAGCACCCCGGCGAGGAACGCCGCCGGGTGGTGGGTCTTGAGCCACGCCGAGTGGTAGGTAGGCAGGGCGAAGGCCGCCGCGTGGGCCTTGCAGAACCCGAACGACGCGAACGCCGCCAGCACCTCCCAGATGCGCTCGACCTCGCTCGACGAGTAGCCCCGGGCCCGGGCCGCGGGCCGCCACCACGCCTCGACCTCGGCCTGCCCGGCCGGGGTCCCCATGGTCCGCCGTACCTCGTCGGCCTGGGCGAGGCTGACCCCGGTCGTCTCGGCGACGATCCGCAGCACCTGCTCGTGGAAGACGACGACCCCCTCGGTCTCGGCGAGCGCCGGGACCAGGCTCGGGTGGAGGTAGGTCGCCGGGCTCCAGCCGTGCCGGTGCTCGAGGAACGGAGTGATCATGTCGGACTTGACCGGGCCCGGCCGGAACAGCGAGATGTCGATGATGAGGTCCTCGAACCGCACCGGCCCCAGCTTGCCGACGAGCTCGCGCTGCCCCGGGCTCTCGATCTGGAAGCAGCCGAGGGTGTGAGTGGTCCGGATGAGCCGGTAGGTCGCCTCGTCGTCGAGCGGCACCTGGCGCTGGTCGTCGAGGTCGATCTCGACGCCGTCGACCCGGGCGACCTCGGCGACGGCGTGGGCCATGGCCGACTGCATCCGGATGCCGAGGACGTCGAGCTTGAGCAGGCCGAGGGTCTCGACGTCGTCCTTGTCGAACTGGCTCATGGGGAACCCCAGCCCGCTCTGCTCGACCGGGGTGCGGTCGAGCAGGGTGGCGTTGGACAGGATGACCCCGCTCGGATGCAGGGCGATGTGCCGGGGTAGGCCGTCGAGGGACTCGACGAGGTCGAAGAACCGGGCGAGCCGGGGGCTGTCCAGGCCACGCGAGCGCAGCTCGGGCAGGTCGGCGATGGCGTCGCGGGCGTTGCGGGCGGCGATGTGCGGGAAGGCGGTGGCGATCTCGTCGATCTCGCCGGGCGCCATACCGAGGGCCGCCCCGACATCGCGGATGGCGTGCCGCACCTTGTAGGTGTCCATCATCGACACACAGCTCACCCGTTCGGCCCCGAACCGGTCGATGACCGCCTGGTAGATCTCGGTGCGCCGGGCGGACTCGACGTCGATGTCGATATCGGGCAGCTCGGCCCGCAGCGGGGAGCAGAACCTCTCCATGAGCAGGTCGTAGCGGATGGGGTCGACCCCGCTGATGCCGAGGAGGTAGTTGACGAGCGAGCCCGCCCCCGAGCCGCGGGCGGCCACCCGGATACCGCGATCCCGGACGAGGTCGACGACGGCCGCGACGGAGAGGAAGTACGTCGGGTAGCCGAGGTCGGCGACGACGGCCAGCTCCTCGTCGAGCCGGGTGAGGACGGTATGCCGCTCCCGCTCGCTCGCCCCGGGGTAGCGGTCCCCCACCGCGGCCCGGCAGCGCTCGGCGAGCACGCCCTGCGGGTCGGTGCCCTCGGGGATGCCGAGGGTTCCCGGCTCTGGCAGGTGGACCGCGCCGATGCCGAGGTCGCGCCGGGCATCCTGGGTGCACTGGCCGGCCACGGTGACGGTCGTGGCGAGCAGGGCGGTGGCCCGGCCCGGGTCACCGGTCACCTCCAGCGCCGTCCGGTGCATCGCCGCCGTGGATGCGAGGTGGCCGGCGTCGGTCACCCGGTCGAGGTGGCGCGAGTCGAGGACCACGAGCCGGCGGGCCGCGTCGAGGATGTCGACCGTGCGCACGTCGCCGGGGTCGGCGTGCCGGACGGCTGCGGTGAGCACGGCGGGGACACCGGCCTCGTCGGCGAGGCCGAGCAGGAGAGCGGCGTGGGCGCACGAGCCCGCGGTACCCTCCGGCCCACCGTGGTCGACGACCTCGACGGCCAGGGCGTCGGAGGGCAGCAGGGCGCGCCAGGCGGCCAGCCGGGCCCGGGCGAGGTCGCGGCGCCGGCCGAGCAGCGCCCGGCCGACGTCGGAGTCGGGGCCGAGCAGGACGAGCAGCGGGCTCGGCTCACCGAGGCACGCCCGCTGCGGGTCGGCGCCGGTGGGAGGATCCTCGCCCCGGCACCAGCGGGCGACCAGCTCAGGGGTCGTCACCGGTGTCCCCCGGAGGCCGCCGAGGTGGGTGTCGGTGACGAGCCGGGCCAGGGCCGCCCAGCCCCGCCCGTGAGCGACCCCCGCGCCGCGTCCGCGGGCGAGGACGACGACCCGCGGCCGGCGGGCGTCGACGACCGCGCCGCCCCGCGCCGGGGTCCGGGTACGTCGCGTCGGGGGGCCGGCCCCCGCCTCCGGCGGCCCGGCCGGCAGGTCGACCGCCAGGTCCACTCCGAGGACCGGCGCGATCCCGGCCCGGGTCGCGGCCGTCGCGAACCGGATGGCGCCGTAGAGCCCGTCGCGGTCGGTGAGGGCGAGCGCGGGCTGGCCGTGGGCCGCGGCCCGCTGCACGAGCGCCTCGGGGGTCGAGGCGCCGTAGCGCATGGAGAAGCCGGAGGCGACGTGGAGGTGGATGAACCCCGGGTCGGCCGGGCCCCGGTGGTGAGCCGGGGGCGACGGGATGGACGGCAGTGGCATGGCGGTGGATGGTCGCCGGGGTCAGGGCGAGACGGCGCCGCCATGCGCCGGCAGCAACCGCTCGGGGTGGGGTCGGACGGGCAGCCCGAGCCGGGCGCTGACGAGGTCGAGGAAGCTCTCCGCCGAGCGGAGCAGGTCGTCGGCCTCCCGGCTCGCGGGCCGACGTCGTCCCTGCTCGACGTCGGCCCGCTGCCGGGTCGAGTGGGCGAAGTAGCCCGCCCACTCGGCGAGGTCGGGAGTGGCGGCCGCGGTGAGCTCCCAGATGTTGCGCGGCCCGGAGGCCGTCCGCCCGCGCGGCGCCCACGGCCGGGAGGGCGCCGCGAGCAGCGCGGCAGCCGCCCGTAGCGCCGCGAGCTGGGCGGCGAGGTAGCGCTCGGCGACCCCTTGGGCGGCATACGCCTCGGTGAGGGAGTCACGGGAGCGGTCGAGGAGGTCCAGCGCGCCGGCGGCGGTCCCGGGAATGTCGCTCATCGCGCCCTCAGTCCTCGGCCCGCAACAGCAGCCAGGACGGCTGCGGGGTCGAACCGCCGGCCGATGCCCCCCGCTCCGACCCGATGACGAACACCCCGCCGCCCGCCACGACCCGCCACAGGACCTGCTCGGTGGCGGGCTCGAGGGGGGCTCCCGCCTCGTCGACCTCGCCGAGGTCGCGCCACCAGGCCCGGCGCTCGCGCCAGTGGGCCTGGACCTCGCTGACGGCATACTGCCGGCCACGCCACCGGAACGACCGAGGGGTCCCGGCGGCGGCACCCTCGCCATCCTCGCCACCCGCGCCCTCGCCGACCCGCACCTCGATCGGCTCGTCGTACCTGCGGACCACGGCGTTGGCTCCTTCCGACGGTCGGCATCCATGTTCGAACACATGTTCGAACACGGATCGACTGTACACCGCCGCGAACGCGCCCCGTCAAGCCTCGGGCCACCCGGACCGCCGCTGCCCTACGCTTTCGCCATGACGCTCGCCGACGGCCCGGCCGCCCCCTCGACGCCCGGCGAGGGCCGCGACCTCAGCGCTCACCCTGCTGTCGCCCGGGTCCTCGCCGCCTTGGGCCAGTCCGAGGTGAGCACGACGGTGCGCTACCTCCCCGACGCCGTCCGGACCGCCGCGGCCGCCGCGGAGGCGCTCGGCGTCACCCCGGCCGAGATCGCCAACTCCCTGGTCTTCTCGGCGACCGACCTCGACGGGCACACCGACCTGCTGCTCGTCCTCGCCTCGGGCGGGCACCGGGTCGACCTCGACAAGGTGGCCGCCCTCGCCGGCCTCGCCCACCTCGACCGGGCCGACCCGCAGACGGTGCGCGAGACCACCGGGTTCGCCATCGGCGGCGTCGCACCCGTCGGGCACCTCACTCCCATCCGGACCATCGTCGACGTCACGCTCGACCGCTTCGACGCCGTGTGGGCCGCCGCCGGGCACAGCCATGCCGTCTTCCGGACCTCGTACGCCGAGCTGCTCCGGATGACCGGCGGCCAGTCCATGGAGGTCGTGTAGCCGCGCCCGCCGCGCCGTCGCCTCGGCTCCGTCCCGGATGTGGATGAGCCAGTGGGTGACTCAGTGGGTGACCAGGTGGGCCGAGGCCTCGGCCACCTCGAGCGGGACGGGCGCGCCCGTCACGGTCACCGTGTCGGGAATGTCCAGCCACGGCCCGCCCGCGACGCGGAACTGGCCCCCATACGTCACGTCGAGGCGCACCTGCACGATGCCCGTCGCGTGGTAGGTGGTCACGACGTCACCGAACGGGTACGGTCCGCCCAGCGAGGTCGTCGGCCCGTATGCCGTGCCGTCGCCGAAGCGGTACGTCACGCTCTCCAGTCTCGGGCGGATGTCGACGCGGTACCCGAGCATGCGTGCGGGGTCGACATGGTCGACCTCACCGGGCTGGAAGCCGGCAGCGGGCCAGTCGACGGCGAAGTAGGTCGGCAGGTTGACCAGGGTCCGCCCCCCGGTCGGCTGGATCACGGGCCGCGCCACGGCGAAGGCGGTGTCGTGGAAGGCCGCCAGCACCTGTGCCATGCCGAGGGTGGCGCGGCCAGGGACGAGGTCGGGGAAACAGGTGATCCCGATCTCCTGCCACCGGGTGCCCATCGGGTTCCCCTGCGCGTCGACCTCGCGTCGCAGAACGACGACGCTCGGGCCGAGCCCCTGCGCGGCGGTGTGCCCCGCACAGGCCGCGACCGCCTGGCCGCAGAACATGTCCGCGCCGGGCGACCCCGGGGCCGCGCCCGGGCAGTTCGCGACCGAGGTGTACTGGTAGCGCGGTCCCGTCCCGATGCTCGCCTGCTGCGCCAGCTGGCGCAACGACTCCGCCGACAGCGAAACGTGGATGCGTGTCACCGGTAGGAGTGGTCGAACTTCCCCAATCAGCAGATGCCTCAGAAGCGCCCGCGAGAGCCAACTAACGAGCAGACAAGAATCAGAGTCAGCCCTCGGCCATGTCGTAAAGAAGCCATCGACCCCCCTTCCAGGCGACCTCCACCGTGCGCATAAGAGTCTTGGCGGGGTCCTCGAGTACAACGTGGCCGGCCTGGTCAATGACCGCAACCTCATGCTGCCGCAACTGAGTTCGTACATACTGCCGACCGGCCGCTGCTCCCCGGAACGCAGAAACACTCACGACCGATACGGGCTCCGAGGCGTATCTCTGTCCTTTGGACTGAAGTTCACCCGCTGTGCTTCGGAGACTTTCACAAGCCTTGCACCCCGCGTCACTTAACGGCGGCAGGACTGTGAGGTCGGGTACAGTCCACGCAACGTTTGACTGCTCGATGTAGAACCGCACGAAAGCCTCGGCACCTGCCGGGGTGTGCTTACGGGCCGCAGCCGGGACCGTGGGGCTAGCCGCCGATGAAGGGCTCGGGCTGGCCGACGGCGAGGTGCTCGTGCCGGGCGACGAGACCGACGCCGTGCTGACGGACGGCGCCGGCTGGCTGCCCCCCGTGCAGCCGGCAGCGACCACCGCGGCCAGCGCGGCCCAGCCGAGCACCCGAAGCGGCCTCATCGCAACACCCACTCCCCAGTAGTGTTTGGCGAAATTCTAGAGAGAATCCCCCCCACCGCCACCGGAGCCGTCCACAGCCCCCACACCCCACCACCGCGCAGCCGCTCCGCACCCCGACAGCGCAGCCGCTCCGCACCTCGACAGCGCAGCGGCCCCGCCGCACCCCGTCTCGGTCCCGACCCGGCACCGGACCTGCCGTGACAAATGGCGCGAGCGAAGCGACCGCACCTCCGAGGCGTGCCGCATGCGAGCGGATCGCCACCTGCCAGCCCCCGGACGCCGGACGCCGGACGCCGGACGCCGGGCGCCGGGCGCCGGGCCGCGCTCAGCGCGCGACGCCCAGCCCGAGGTTGTCGTAGACCTCGAGGGTGGCCGTCGACCGGTTCATCGTGATGAAGTGCACGCCGGGGGCACCTTCGGCCAGCATGCGCTGGGCGAGCTCGGTGGCGATCTGCACGCCGACCTCGCGCACGGCCGCGGGCTCCTCGCCCACCGCTTGGAGCCTGGTCACCAGGGCCGGCGGCAGAGGCGTCCCCATGAGCTCGGCCATCCGAGTGATCTGCTTGAGGTTGGTCACCGGCATGAGCCCGGGGGTGATCGGCAGATCCCGCCGGGCGGCGACCAGGTCGCGCAGCCGCAGGTAACGGTCCGCGTCGAAGACCATCTGGGTGATGGCGAAGCTCGCCCCGGCGTCGGCCTTGCGGACCAGGACCTCGACATCGTGCTCGAGCGAGGGGCTGTCGGGGTGGACGTCGGGGAAGGCCGCGACGCCGATGGTGAAGTCGCCGAGCTCGCGGATCAGCGCGACCAGGTGCTCGGCGTGGTCGAGCCCCTGCGGGTGAGCCAGCCACTCCCCCCGTGCGTTGCCGGGCGGGTCGCCGCGCAGGGCGAGGATGTTGCTGATCCCGGCCGCGGCATACGCTCCGACCACCCGGCGCAGCTGGGCGACGGAAGCGCCGACGCAGGTGAGGTGGGCGAGCGGGGTGAGGGTCGTCTCGGTGGCGATCCGCGCCGTCACCCGGATCGTGCGGTCCTGCGTCGAGCCGCCCGCGCCGTAGGTGACCGAGACGAAGTGCGGCCGCACCCGCTCCAGCCGCCGGATGGCCTCCCACAGGGTCGCCTCCCCCGCATCGTCCTTGGGGGGGAAGAACTCGAAGCTGACCGAGGGCTCTCCACCGCGCAGCAGCCCGGGGATCGAGGACATGCGGTGAGGGTACCCGCCGCGCGAGGCCGTAGGCTCGGGGCCGCACATGGTGAGATCCGGGGCGCCCCCGCCCCGCGCTCGCCGAACACCGTCCAGGAGTCGCTTGTGGCCCAGCCGCTCGACCTCGCCGACCTGCGCACCCGGGTCCAGGCGTGCATCGACGACGAGCTGGTCGCCCAGGCCGAGGTGCTCGCCGAGATCGGCCCGGACGTCAGCGACCTCCTCGAGGCGATCGCCGCCCTCCTCTCTGGCGGCAAGCGGCTGCGAGCGGCCTTCCTGTACTGGGGCTACCGGGCCGCCGGGCGCCCCGACTCCGACGCCCTCATCCGGCTCGCCACGTCCATGGAGCTCTTCCAGGCGGCGGCGCTCATCCACGACGACGTCATGGACGACAGTGACACGCGGCGCGGTATGCCGGCCGCGCACCGTGCGCTGGCGTCCCACCACACCGGGCGGGGATGGAGCGGTGACGCCGACCGGTTCGGGCTGGCGGGAGCCATCCTCGCCGGCAACCTCTGCCTGAACTGGACCGAGGAGCTCTACTCGACCTGCGGGCTGCCTCCCGAGGAGCTCACCCGGGCCCGCAGGCTGTTCGACCGCATGCGCACCCAGCTCATGGCGGGACAGTTCCTCGACGTCGTCGAGTCGGCACGGCCCTGGGACGGCCTGCCCCTCGAGGAGCGGATCGCCCGGGCCAGCCGGGTCATCCGCTACAAGAGCGCGAAGTACACCATCGAGCACCCGCTGCTCATCGGCGCGGCGGCCGGCGGTCTCGCCGGCGAGGACCTCGACCTGCTGTCGCGGTACGGCCTCGACCTCGGACACGCCTTCCAGCTCCGCGACGACCTGCTCGGGGTGTTCGGGGACCCGGAGACGACCGGCAAGCCGGCCGGGGACGACCTGCGGGAGGGCAAGCGGACGGTCCTGCTCGCCTACGCCCTCACCGCGGCCGACGCGGGCTCCCGCGCCCGGATCGAGTCCCTTCTCGGACGGGCCGACCTGCTCGAGGAGCACGTCGAGGACCTCCGCGGCATCATCACCGGGTCCGGGGCGGTGGCCACGGTCGAGGCCGAGATCGAGCGGCTGTCAGGCAGCGCCCGAACAGCTCTGCACGCCGCCGCAGACCTGGACCCCGAGGCGGCCGGCGTCCTCGACGCCCTCGTCGACGCCGCCACGGCGCGGACCACCTGAGCCCGGCTCCGCTCCCGTGTTGCGCGCTGCCCGCTGCGGACAGCGCTGGCCGGTGCGGGCAGCGCGCTGCGGGCTCCGTGGTGAGCGAAGCCGCGGGACCGGGGTGCGCAGGGCCGCGGGGGCGCAGGGCGCGGGTGGGCAGGGCCGCGGGGGGCGCAGGGCCGCGGGTGCGGGTCCGCTACAGGGCGATCTCCATCGCCCGGCGTCGGACCTCCGTCTTGTGCCCTGCCCGGATCGCCTCGATGGGCGTCCGGCCGACGGGCAGGGCCGGGTCGGGGGTGAACAGCCAGTGAACCGTCTCGATCTGGTCCAGCCCTCCGTCGGCGAGCACCGTGAAGGTGCCCTTGAGCGCGGGAAGGGGGCCATCGGGTCCGATGAACGCCTCCGGGACCGACACAATGGCGCGCTCCCCCACCCGGACCGCGATCAGCTCACCGTCCTCGATGAGCCGGCGGACCGCCGTCACCGAGCGGCCGATCCGCTCGGCGACATCGGGCAGGGTGAGCCAGGCGGGGACGAGATCGGTGAGGTCGTCAGGTGTCACCTGCTCAGCGTGCCACACCCCCTCGGCCTTGCCTTCTCAGGTACCTTTCATAACTGGAGCATCATCAGTCACTCTGGTCCCAGCCGGAACGCGGACCAGAACCGATCGCGAACGACGAGGAAGGGAGTGCCACATGGCCCTCGCTCTACCGCCCGCCGTGGCCCCGGCGGTCCAGTCCTCCGCACCCGTAGCGGCCACATCGGTCGTCTCAGCCGCCCACGCGGCGCCATACGGCTGGACGAGCTACACGGTGCGCTACGGCGACACACTCATCGGGATCGCCGCGCGGTACCGCACGACGCCGGGCATCCTCGCGAGCCGCAACCACATCTCCAGCCCTCGCGCCCTCCAGGCCGGGGCGCGCATCCAGGTGCCGCGCACCAGCGCGCCACCACGCCAGGCGGCGCCCCGGACGGTCGCTCGCAGCTACACCGTCCGCCGTGGCGACACGCTCAGCGGCATCGCCGCGCGCTACGGCACGACGGTCACCGCACTGGCCAAGGCCAACCGGATCCGCACGCCCTCGCGGATCTTCGTCGGCCAGCGCATCGTCGTCGGCCGGATGAGCGCCGCCGCGGCGCGCTCGGTCGCCTCGGGCCGGCCGGCGACCTACACGGTCCGCTCGGGCGACACGCTGAGCGCGATCGCGGTCCGGTTCCACGCCAGCGTTCCCGCCCTCGCCAAGGCGAGCCACATCCGGGCCTCCTCACTGCTGCGGATCGGCCAGCGGCTCACCCTCCCCTCGGGCGCCCGGAAGACCACCGCGTCCACCTCCTCCGGTCGGTACAGCCAGGCGGTCACCTCGGCGGCCGACCGCAACCGGGCCCGCCTGGCACATCGACAGGTCCCCACCCGCAGCCAGACCAAGGCGCTCGTCGTCGCGACGGCCCGCCGCTACGGCGTCGACCCCACGCTGGCGCTGGCGGTCGCCTACCTCGAGTCCGGATGGAACCAGCGCGCGGTCTCCCCCGCCAACGCCGTCGGCATCATGCAGGTCATCCCGGCCGGCGGCCAGTGGGCCTCGGACCTGGTCGGGCGCCGGCTGGACCTGCTCGACGCCCACGACAACGTCACCGCCGGAGTCGTCATGCTGCGCACCCTGGAGCGGAGCACCAAGAACACCGACCAGGCGATCGCCGCGTACTACCAGGGTCTCGGGTCGCTGCGGGCGAGGGGGATGTATGCCGACACCAAGCGGTATGTCGCGAACGTCAAGGCCCTGCGCGCCCGCATGTGACGACGGTCAGGGCCGCCCGCGCGGCCCGTTGACCGGGAACGGCCGCCTCCCGGGCCGGTCCACCCCCACCGGCCACGGTCAAGGCCGCCATACGGTGCCCGCCCACTGGCGCCGATGCGGGACCTAGGGGGTTCGCTACGTACACTTCCGACGTGTCCCCCGCGCCCGCCGACGCCCTTGTCGGCCAGTTGCTCGATGGACGGTACCGCGTCCTCGAGCGCCTCGCCGAGGGCGGAATGGCGACGGTCTACCTCGCCCTGGACACCCGCCTGGACCGCGAGGTGGCGCTCAAGGTCATGCGCCCGCACCTGGTCCATGACGAGGCCTTCGTCTCGCGGTTCCACCGTGAGGCGCGCTCCGCGGCACAGCTGAGCCACCCCAACGTCGTCCAGGTCTTCGACCAGGGGGAGGACGCCGGGCAGATGTTCCTCGCCATGGAGTACGTCCCCGGACAGACCCTGCGCGAGGTCATCACCGCCGAGGGAGCGCTCACCCCGCGGGCGGCCCTCGACATTCTCGCGCCGATGCTCGAGGCCCTGGCGGCGGCGCACACCGCCGGCCTGATCCATCGGGACGTCAAGCCGGAGAACGTCATCCTGCGTCCCGACGGGACGGTCAAGGTGGCCGACTTCGGGCTGGCCCGGGCCGTCTCGTCCCAGACGAGCACCGCCTCCCATGGGATGATCCTCGGGACCGTCGCCTACCTCTCCCCCGAGCAGGTCGAGCGCGGGGTCGCCGACGCCCGCAGCGACGTCTACGCCGCCGGGCTCATCCTGTTCGAGATGCTCACCGGGTCCAAGGCGTTCTTCGGCGACACCCCGATCAACGTGGCCTACCAGCACGTCCACCAGGGGGTCCCCGCCCCGTCCTCGCGGCTGCCCGAGGTCCCCGCCCAGCTCGACGCGCTCGTCGGCCGGGCCACCGCCCGCGACCCCGACCTGCGTCCCCGCGATGCCGGAGAGTTCCTCGGCCTCGTCCGCCAGGTCCGGGCCGGGCTCAGCACTGGCGACCTCGACGCCAAGCCCGCCGACGGCTGGAGCGCCGCGGCCGTGGCCGCGACGGCCACGACCGCGCTCCCGGCAGCCGCCGACGGTGGCGCGGCACCCGGGACCGACCGGACGGCTGCGCTCCCCATTCCCGGCCTTCGGCCGGCCACCCCCGGCCCCGGCCCCGGCGCCGGTCCGGGACACGGGCCCGCCGCTGGTGCCGGGCGAGCCGGCCGGCCCTCGCGCCGGGCCCGCTGGCCCTGGGTCGCCGTCGTCCTCTCGGCGTTGCTCGCGGCGGTGACAGGCTGGTTCTTCATCGCGGGCCCCGGAGCCGTCGAGACGATGCCGCCGGTCGTCGGCAAGACCCAGGCCACCGCCGAAGCCGCCCTCGCCAAGGTCCACCTGCACGACACGCTACGGCTCGCGTTCGATGAGAAGGTCCCCAAGGGGGTCGTCATCTCGAGCGACCCCCGAGCCGGTGCCGCCGTGCGTCGGATGACGCCGGTGGTCCTGGTCGTGTCCCAGGGTCAGGAGCGGTATGCGGTGCCCGACGTCGCCGGGCTCTCCCTCGACGAGGCGAAGACCCAGGTGGCCGACAGCCACCTCACCGTGGGCCAGGTGACGCAGGTCTACGACGAGAAGGTCCCCGAGGGACAGGTCATCGGGGCCGATCCGAAGGCCGGGACGCGGCTGAAGCCGGGGGCCGCTGTGACGCTCGTGCAGAGCAAGGGACGCCAACCGATCGACGTCGTCGACTACACGGGCAAGAACGCCGACGACGCCGTCGCGGCCCTCACCCAGGCCGGTCTCCAAGTCGACGCGACCCGGCAGGAGTACAGCGACACGGTGCCCAAGGGTGCGGTCATCAGCCAGGACCCTTCCAGCGGCACCCTCTACAAGGGTGACCTCGTCACGCTGGTGGTCTCCAAGGGGCCGCAGACCGTCAGGATCCCCAGCCTGTTCTTCAAGAAGGTCGAGGACGCCCGCAAGGCGCTGACCGACCTCGGCCTCCAGGTCAACGTGCGCAAGATCGGCAACGGGAGCTTTGGGCGGGTGCAGATGTCAGACCCGTCCTCGGGTTCGGTCGTCCCCGTCGGCAGCACCGTGACGCTGTACGTGGCCTGAGGTGACCGCCGGCGGCACCCGGGAGAGCCGGCTCGCCACGGGTCTGCTCCTCGCGCTCACGGCGGCGTGGGGGTCGACGTTCTTCCTCATCCGGGATCTCGTCACCCACCTCCCGCCGGCGGACTTCCTGGCGGTCCGGTTCGCGATCGCCGGGGCGGTGATGTTCGCGCTGTTCCGCCGCCAGACCACGGCGCTCAGCCGCCGCGACCTACGGATCGGCGTTCTGCTCGGCACGCTCTACGGGCTGGCCCAGGTGCTCCAGACCACCGGGCTTCAGCACACCGACGCCTCGATCTCGGGGTTCATCACAGGAACGTATGTCGTGTTGACACCGGTGTTCGGTGCCCTCCTGCTCCGCGACCGGGTGAGCGGCCCGACCTGGGCGGCCGTCGGGTTGGCGACGTTGGGGCTGGCGGTGCTGTCGCTGCGCGGCGTGAGCGTCGGGGTCGGAGAGGCGCTCACCCTCGCTTCGGCGGCCCTCTACGCCCTGCACATCCTCGCCCTGGGCCGGTGGTCGACCCCGGCGGCCGCCCTGGGCCTGTCGACGGTCCAGGCCGCCGTCATCGCAGCGGTCGCCCTCGTCTGGGCCCTGCCGGGGGGCCTCACGCTCCCCTCGACCGGTGGCCAGTGGGCATCGGTGCTCTACATGGCGCTCGTCGCGGGGGCTCTGGCCCTGTGGGCGCAGACCTGGGCCCAGGCCCACCTCTCCGCCACCCGGGCCGCGATCGTCATGTCGATGGAGCCGGTGTTCGCGGCGTTCTTCGCCGTGTGGCTCGGGGGTGAGTCGCTCACCGCACGCATGCTGCTCGGCGGGGCGCTGGTCATCGCCGCGATGTACCTCGTCGAGCTCCGCCCGGGAAGGGCTCCGACGGGCACCGCCCTCGCCGACCCGCCCCCCGAGGTCCTACACCACGAGGTCTGAGCCCGGCACGACGAGCCGAGGCCCCGCTCTCCGGTCCGAGGCCCGCACGACGAGCCGAGGTGGCCGACGCTTCACACGGGGAACCTGAGGTTCGCCGGCGTAGTTAACCCCTGCGAACCTGACGTTTCCCCCATGGGGCGGGAAAGTTGGGGTGGGGGCGGGGGGTGGGGGCTAGGACTGTGGTCCGGTCGAGAGCAGGCCGGTCAGGACGGCGGTCGCCGCATCCGTCGCGGCGTCGTCGACGTCGAGGTGCCAGACGAGCCGCACGAGGCCGGGGCCCACGGCGTAGGTCCGCACCCCCTGCTGCTGCGTCGCCGCGACGAGGTCGGCCGCGGTCCACCCCGCCGCGGCGACGTCGAGGACGAGGATGTTGGTCTGCACGGTGGCGGGGTCGACCACGCCCGGCGCGACGGCCGCGACGGCGTCGGCGACCCGCCGGGCCCGGGCATGGTCGTCCGCGAGCCGCTCGACGTGGTGGTCGAGCGCGTGCAGCCCGGCCGCGGCGAGGATCCCGACCTGGCGCATGCCGCCGCCGTAGCGCTTGCGCCACACCCGCGCCCGGGCCATCAGCTCGGCCGAGCCGACGAGGACAGACCCGACCGGCGCACCGAGCCCCTTGGAGAGGCAGACGCTGACCGTGTCGGCACAGGCGCCGTATGCCGTCAACGGGATCCCCGTGGCGACGTGGGCGTTCCACAGCCGGGCGCCGTCGACGTGGACCGCGACCCGGCGGGAACGGCAGTGGGCCGCCAGGTCCTGCATGGCTTTCAGTGGCTGGACGGTCCCGCCGCCGAAGTTGTGGGTGTTCTCCACGACGACCGCCGCCGTGCGCACCTGGTACGGGCCCCCCTCGGTTGCCATGAGGGCGATCGGCTGGGCCGGGTCGAGCAGGCCCCGGTCACTGACCCAGGTCCGCGAGGTGATGCCCGAGAAGGCCGCCGCGGCACCGAGCTCGGCGCGCAGGACGTGGGCGAGCGAGTCGGCGATGAGCTCCTGGCCCGGCTCGACGTGCAGGCGCACCCCGAGCTGGTTGGCCATCGAGCCGGTCGGCGTGAACAGCCCTGCCTCGTGGCCGAGCAGGGTGGCCACCCGCTCCTGCAGGGCGAGCACCGTGGGGTCCTCCTCGAACACGTCGTCGCCCACCACGGCATACGCCATGGCCTCGCGCATGGCCGGGGTGGGCCGGGTGAGGGTGTCGGAGAGCAGGTCGGCGACCCACGGGCGCTCGGGTGAGCCGTAGGCCGCCATCAGCCGCGGCTGAGCATCTCGGCGACGAGGAACGCCAGTTCCAGGGCCTGCTGGTGGTTGAGCCGCGGGTCGCAGACGCTCTCGTACCGGGTGCCCAGATCGGCGTCGAGGATCTTCTCCGAGCCACCGATGCACTCCGTGACGTCGTTGCCGGTGAGCTCGACGTGGATGCCGCCCGGGACCGTGCCGAGACCCTGGTGGACCTCGAAGAACCCACGCACCTCCTCGACGACGTCCTCGAAGTCGCGGGTCTTCAGGCCGGTCGAGGACTCGAAGGTGTTCCCGTGCATGGGGTCGCACACCCACGTGACGGTGGCACCGCTGGCGGTGACCTTGTCGACGATGCGGGGCAGGGCCTCGCGGATGCGCGCAGAGCCCATCCGGGTGATGAAGGTCAGCCGGCCCGGCTCGCGCTCGGGGTCGACGATGTCGACCATCCGGAGCAGGTCCTCGACGTCGGCCGTCGCCGAGACCTTGACCCCGACGGGGTTGCGGACCTTGCTGACGAAGTCGATGTGCGCGCCGTCGAGGTGGCGCGTCCGCTCGCCGACCCAGACGAAGTGCCCGGAGGTGTCGTACAGGTCGCCGGTGCGCGAGTCGACCCGGGTCAGCGGTCGCTCGTAGTCCAGCAGCAGGGCCTCGTGCGCCGAGAAGAACTCCGTCGTCCGCATCGCGTCGAAGTCGGCGCCGCAGGCGGACATGAACTTCATCGCCTTGTCGATGTCCCGGGCCAGGCGCTCGTACTTGACGTTGGCTGCGTTGGCGACGAAGCCCTTGTTCCACTCATGGACGTACCGCAGGTCGGCGAACCCGCCCTGGGTGAAGGCGCGGACGAGGTTCAGGGTGGCCGAGCTCGCATGGTAGGCCCGGACCAGGCGTTGCGGGTCGGGCGTGCGGGCGTCGGCCGTGAACTCGATGCCGTTGACCATGTCACCGCGGAACGCCGGCAGCGTCACGCCGCCACGGGTCTCGGTCGAGCTCGAGCGCGGCTTGGCGTACTGCCCGGCCATCCGGCCGACCTTGACGACCGGCACCGAGGCGCCGTAGGTCAGGACGGCGGCCATCTGGAGGATCGTCTTGACCCGGTCACGGATGTTGTCGGCCGTCGCGCTGGCGAAGGTCTCGGCGCAGTCCCCGCCCTGGAGGACGAACGCCTCGCCGCGCGAGGCCGCAGCCATCCGGTCGCGCAGGACGTCACACTCCCCGGCGAACACCAGCGGCGGGTAGGTCGCCAGCGTCGCGACGGCCTCGGCCAGGCCCACCGGGTCGGGCCACAGCGGCTGCTGGGCAGCCGGCAGGTCCACGCCGGCCAGCAGCCGGTCGCGGGGGTCGGAGGTCGTCGACGCGCTCACGAGGACCAAGGATAGGTTGCCCGGCCTGGGACGAGGCCCGGGGCCCGTATGCCGGTCAGCCTCGCCTCACCGGCGGGGTACCGCCGGCGGCTCGTCCTCGAGCCCACGAGCCAGGGCGAACCGCACGAGCTCGACCCGGTTGTGCAGATGCAGCTTGCCCAGGGTGTTCTGAACGTGGTTCTGCACCGTGCGGTGGCTGATGCGCAAGGTCTCGGCGATCTCCTTGTAGGACATCCCCGTGGCCACCAGGCGCAGGATCTCGGTCTCGCGCTGGGTCAGCTCGGGGATCGGCCGGGTGACCCCGGCGTTCGGCTCGGTCTCCTCGGCGGCCATCCGAGCGAACTCGCCCAGCACCAGCCCGGCGAGCCCGGGGGTGAAGACGGCCTGCCCGTCGGCGGTCGCCTCGACGGCCGCGACGATCTCGGCCCCCGAGGCCGACTTGACGAGGTAGCCGGTGGCCCCGGCCTTGATGGCCGCGAGCACGTCCTGCTGTTCCCCGCTCGCCGAGAAGATGAGGACCCGGGTCGGCAGGTCGGCCAGGGCATGGCACACCTCGTCACCTCGCATGCCCGGCAGGTTGAGGTCGAGGACGAGGACCTCGGGGCGCGCGGCCCGGACGCGGTTGACGGTGCTCGGGCCGTCCGCAGCGGTGCCGACGACGTCGAACCCGGCGGCGGCCAGGTCCCGTGCCAGCGCGTCGCGCCAGAGCGGGTGGTCGTCGGCGACCAGGACGGTCCTCACCTGCTGCCTCCGTGGGGGACGTCGAGATGCACCGTACAGCCGCTGCCGGGTCGGGTGGTCCACGTGGCGGTGCCACCGAGGTCCTCGATGCGCCCGCGGATCGACCGGCTGACCCCCATCCGCCCTCGCGCCCCGGCAGCGGCCAGGGCAGCGGCGTCGGTGCCGACGCCGTTGTCACGAACCGTCACGGCGACGCGGCCCGGCCCGGACTCCAGGAGCACCCAGGCCCGAGCCTGCGGGCCGGCATGCCGGGCGACGTTGTCGAGAGCCGCCGCCACGGCGGCGGCGACCTCATGGGCCCGCGCGGAGCTCAGCAGGACGGGGTCGGCGGGCACCGAGACGCTCACCCGGTCGGACTCGTATGCCGCGAGCAGTGCCCGCAGGTCGGCCGGCGGTGCGGGGGCCACTGCGCCGTCCCGGCCCGACGCCGGCCCGGGGACCTCGAGGTCGGGCGCCGGGCCGGCGGCGACACCCCGGACGAACCGGCGCAGCGAGCGCTCCTGCTCGGCGGCCAGGGATGCGAGCTCGGCCGTGGGGCCTCCGATCTCCTCGCCGCGGCGATGGACGTACGCGAGCGTCTGCAGGACCCCGTCGTGCACGACGCGGGCCAGCCGCTCTCGCTCGCGCAGCCGCTCCTGGTCCAGCAGGATGCGGTCGTGTCGCTCCTCGGCGGTGCGGGCCAGGTCGACGGCCAGCCCGATGAGGCCGCCGAGCAGGACGAGCAGGACGATGTTGTGGATCGTGCCCTGGGTCGGCTGGCGCACCTCGACGAGGTCGGCGACGGCGACGACCGCGGCCGCGACGAGCCCGCCGCGGGCCCCGTGGAGCACGGCCGCGCCGGTCACCGAGCCGGCGACCCAGATCGTCGGCAGGGTGAACTGGCCCGCCGCGATCGTCGCGGCGGACTCCACACCGATGGTGGCCAGCACCGCTCCCACGGACAGGGCGACCTCGGCGACGACCAGGACGGTGGTACGCCGGCGGACGACGAGCAGGACCAGGCTCCAGCCGAGGAGCACGCCGAGCACCGCCGCGGCGAGCCAGGGACGCACCATGTCGCCGCGCCGTTGCCAGGCCAGCAGGACGGCATACACCGCGGCCAGCGGGCGGAAGACGTCGAGGCCGCGGCTGAAGGACTCGACGACGACGGGCTCGCGCCGGCCGGTCCGTCGGAGGCGCTGCTCCGCTGTCCGCACGGTGGGCTCAGCTCGCGCGCTGCTGCCCGTCGGCGACGTCCTCGCCGCCCGGCTCGACGGCCACCTCGACGGCCACCTCCACGGCCGCCGCCTCGGGGACCACCGAGGGGACCTCGGTGCCCTCCTCGTCGTGGGCGTCGAGAGCCGCCTCGAGGTCCGCCGCCGCATGCCCGGGCAGCGCGGCCTCAGCCGCCTCGCGGGTGCGGATCCGGGCGGCCCGAAGGATGCGGGCCTTCATCGACGTCGCGTACATGTCGACGTACTCCTGGCCCGAGAGCTCCATGAGGGCGTACATGATCTCGTCGGTGGCCGAGCGCAGGACGAAGCGGTCGCCCTCCATCCCCTCGTAGCGGGAGAAGTCGAGGGGCTTACCGATCCGGATGCCGATCCGCATGATGTGCGGGAGCTTCTTGCCGGTGGGCTGAGCCTTGTCGGTGCCGATCATCGCGACCGGGATGACCGGGACGGCCGCCTCGAGGGCCATCCGGGCCACGCCGGTCTTGCCCTTGTAGAGCCTCCCGTCGGGGCTGCGGGTCCCCTCGGGATAGAGCCCGAGCAGCTCGCCGCGGCGGAGCACCTTGAGCCCGCTCATGAGGGCGGCCTCACTCGCCTGGCCGCCCGAGCGGTCGACGGGGAGCTGGCCCACGCCCTTGAAGAACGCGGCGGTCAGCCTGCCCTTGATGCCGGCCCCGGTGAAGTAGTCGGACTTGGCGAGGAAGGTCATCCGGCGCGGGATGACGAGGGGGAGGAAGATCGAGTCCGAGAACGAGAGGTGGTTGCTCGCGAAGATCGCCGGACCGTGCAGGGGGATGTTCTCGGCCCCCTCCACCCACGGCCGGAACAGTAGCCGCAGGATGGGACCGAGGATCACGGTCTTGAGCACCCAGTAGAACACCCACGCTCCTTCGGCCTCGGACCTGCCGTACTCCGGTGCAGGGCTGACTCTAGTGCACGACGGTCTCTACCTCCCCTGGTGAGAGCGTGGGAGGATGCCGCCATCCCCATCGAGAGGTTGGCCCCATGAGCGTGCGTCCCGGCGCCGAGCCCTTCGCCCACGACGGCTCCGACATCGGTGTGCTGCTCTCCCACGGCTTCACCGGGAGCCCCATCGGCATGCGGCCGTGGGCGCAGCGACTCGCCGACGAGGGCTTCACCGTGCGCCTGCCCCGCCTGCCTGGCCACGGCACGACCTGGCAGGAGATGAACCGGACCCGCTGGGAGGACTGGTATGCCGAGGTCGAGCGGGCCTTCGGCGAGCTCGCGGCCCGCTGCAGCAAGGTCGTCGTCGGTGGCCTGTCGATGGGCGGGACACTGGTCACCCGCCTCGCCGAGGACCACGGGCCGGGCGTGAGCGGCCTCATCCTGGTCAACCCCGCCTACCGGGTCGAGAACCCGGCCCTGAGGCTGCTACCGGTGCTCAAACATCTGGTGCCGTCCCTGGCGGGCATCAGCAACGACATCAAGAAGCCCGGCCAGGACGAGGGCGCCTACGACCGCAACCCCCTCAAGGCGCTGCACTCCCAGGTCCAGGCCTGGACCCAGGTGGTGCGCGACCTGCCGTCGGTGACCCAGCCGGTGCTCCTGCTGCGCTCCGAGCAGGACCACGTGGTGCCGGCATCAAGCTCGGCCCTGCTCCTCTCGCGGATCTCGAGCACCGACGTCACCGAGGTCGTCCTGCCCGACAGCTACCACGTGGCCACCCTCGACAACGACGCCGAGCGGATCGTCACCGAGTCGATCGCGTTCGTCCGCCGGGTCACTGCCTGAGGGGCGCTGCAGCGCATGGACGACCACGACGTCGACGCCCAGTTCCAGGCGATCATCGCCGGCTGGGAGACCCCCGCCGCGGACCCAGACGCGCCGGGGCCGGCCAGGACGGCCGAGGGGACCGGTCCGGGTACCCCCGCTGACGCCGGGAGCGAGCTGCCCGGGTCGACGTCCGAGGATGCCGCACCCGGGCCCACCGAGGAGAGGGCCGACCCCGCGGCTCCCCGCGCTGGGTACGACCCGATCCTCGGCTGGGGGATCAACCCGCCGCTGTCGCGGCCGGTGGTGCCGCCGGCGCTGCCTCCCACGGACCCGCCGGCACCGACCGGCTGGCGCACCGGCACCCCGGTCCCTGACGAGGAGACGGAGCACTTCGTCCCCCAGCCGGTGAGCCTGCCCCCTCAGGAGGACCTGCACTTCTGGGGGATCGTCGTCGGCCTGGTCGCGGGTCCGTTGCTGCTCCTCTGGCTGGTGTTCGTCGGCGGGGGGGCCCACTCCTCATGGTGGCTCTTCCTCGCGGTGCTGCTGACCCTGGGCGGGTTCGGCCTGCTCGTGCTGCGCCAACCCAGCCGGCGCGACCCGGACGACGACGACGACGGCGCTCGCCTGTGACACCCCGGATCCGCCGTCCCGGCGGCCGGCGGGGTGAGCAGAACCACGCGTCGAGTCGGTCACGTTGCCGCACGGCGGGAGCTACCGGGGAGTAGGACGGGGGGGTCGGGCCGCACGGCGCGGCCCGCTCCCGAGGAGGTAGCGCGTCGTGGCCGAGAAGCTCGTCATCATGGTCACCCACGGTCCGGACAACCCGGAGCTCCAGACCATCCCCTTCGTCATGGCCGCGGCCGCCCTCGCCTCGGACGTCGAGGTCACCATGGGCTTCCAGGGCGACGGCGTGCTCGTGCTGGTTCCCGGCGCCGCCGAGAAGATCCACGTCGAGGACTTCCAGCCCCTCGGGGAGCTGCTCGACGCGGTTCGTGAGCTCGGCGGCCAGCTGCTCGTGTGCGGGCCGTGCGTGAAGAACCGGCACCTCGACCCGATCACCGGGCTCGTCGAGGGCACCGAGATCGTCGGCGCCGCCCGGTTCGTCGCCGAGGTCACCTCGGCGACCAACGCCCTCGTCTACTGACGGCGGCTCGCCCCGGGGCCCGCCGGATCGAGCGTGATGTCGGCCCACGTCGGCAGGTGGTCGCTCGCCGCCAGCAGGTCGGCCCGGTCGAGGGCGAGCGGGCGAGGCGCCAGCACCTGCACCCCCGGAGACGCGAACACCACGTCGAGCAGGTGCCGGGGCGCCGCGGCGGGGTAGGTCGGCGCGGTCGGCGAGACCAGCCGCAGCCGCACCGCGAGGGCCTGCCAGGACGCACCCGACGTCCCCTCGTTGAGGTCGCCGGCCACGACGAGCTCGCCGGCCCCGCCCAGTCGTTCCAGGACCCGTCGGGTGTGCCGCAGCCGCTCCGCCGGGTCCAGACCGAGGTGGACGCTGGCCACGGTGACCGGGGCGCCGCCGGGCAGCCGCACCCGGGCCGCGACGAAGCCGCGCCGTCGCCGACCCGCCGGCACGGGCAGCCGCTCGCGCACCACGTCCTCGACATCCACCCGCAAGGACGTGAACACGGTCGTGCCCCCACTGCCGCGCAGGTCGGCCGTCCAGTACATCCCGCAGCGCGACGCGAAGGACGACACCCGGCTGACGGCCAGCAGCCGCCGGGGCACCTCCTGCAGGCACAGGACGTCGGGGTCGATGGCTCGCACGACCCGGGCCGCCGCGGCCTCGTCGTCGAGCAGGTCCCGGGTGTTGTAGGAAGCGATCCGCAGCCACGCGCGCCCAGCCCTCGCGCTCACCGGGTGGCGACCTCCTCGCGGGCGAGGACGGCCGCGCCGATGAGCCCCGCCTCGTTACCGAGCTCGGCGGCGATGACCCTCGCCTCAGGCCGGTGGCCGCGTCCGACGAGCTGGCGGCGGAACGACTCGCGGGCCGGGGCGAGCAGGAGGTCGCCGACCAGGCTGACGCCGCCGCCGATGACGAACGTGCCGGGGTCGAGGGCGGCGGCGAGGTTCGCCAGCCCCAGACCGAGCCAGTGCCCGATCTCGGCGAAGAGCTCGACCGCCGTCGGGTCGCCGTCGCTCGCCGCCTCGGCGATGACCGGCCCGGTCAGGTCCGCGGCGACGCCGTCCACCCGGGCGGCAAGGTCGGTGACCACGGGGCTGCGCGCGAGCATGAGCGCCTGCGCCTCGCGCACCAGGGCATTGCCCGAGGCGTACTGCTCCCAGCACCCCCGGTTGCCGCACTCACAGCGCTGGCCCCCCGGCACGAGCATCATGTGCCCGAACTCCCCGGCGATCCCGTGCCGCCCCCGCACCACCATGCCGTCGATGACGATGCCGCCGCCGATCCCCGTGCCGAGGTTGACCAGCACCAGGTGGCTCTCCCCGCGCCCGGCGCCGTAGCGCGACTCCGCCAGCGCCGCGGCGTTGGCGTCGTTGTCGACGACCACCGGCACCGACAGGCGCCGCTCGAGGGACTCGCGAAGCGGCTCGTCCCGCCACGAGAGGTGCGGGGCGAACACCACGGTCGACCCGGTGGCGTCGACGAACCCCGCGGCGCCGATCCCCGCGCCGACCACACTCGCGTCGGCCAGGCCGAGGAGCTCGTCGACGACTCCGACGATCGTGTCCTCGACGACCCCGGGGCTCTTCGACCGGTCCGGGGTGTCCCGACGGGCCCGGCCCACGACGCGTCCCTGATCGTCGACGAGCCCACCGGCGACCTTGGTCCCACCGATGTCGAGGCCGATGGCGAGGGCCATGGCTCAGTCCTCCTCGTCGACGACGGTGATGGGCTCGGTCCGGGCCGGCCGAGGCGCTGCCGGCGGTCCGTCGGCGGTGCGGGTGGCGGCGAGGTCGGTCAGCAGGGTGGCCACGCCGCGCGCCAGGTCGGCGAGCCGGTCCAGGGTCTCCGGGCTCGTCTGCCGCAGCAGGACGACCGTCCGGCAGACCGGGCAGTACGTGCAGCTGTCGGCCTCACCCATCCGAACGTGAGCGTGCCGATGCCCGGCGCCACCAGCCGCGTCGGGCTCCGCCGCGTCGGGCTCCGCCGGGCCGGTGTCCGCGGCCCCTTCCTGGGTGCCGGACCCGGCGACCTGTCGGCGGAGGCTGTCGATCAGCCGAGCCGCCTCCTCGGCGACCGACCCCACGGCAGCGTCGAGCCCGTCCTCAACCACGTGGCCACACCTCCTCGTCCCGCTCGAACCGCACCCGCAGCTCACCGCGTCGCACACCGGCATTCTTGACGACGCACCGGCGCAGCACGGACGGCAGGGCGACGACGCGCCGCTGGCCGCCCACCTCGATGACGAGGTCGTCGTCGCGGCGGCCGAGCGACACGTCTCCGGAGCGGACCAGGGGCAGGGGCAGGCTGAGCAGGAAGTCCTCGCCCTCGCTGGCGACCCGGATCCCCGGCGGCTCCACCGGCTCGAACAGCCCGGGCACCCGCACCCCGTCGACCGGGGTCGTGGCGGCGGCGAGCGCCGCGAGATCGTCCGCTCCGGTCGGCTCACCGGCGAGATACGGCGAGGTGAGCACCGGTATGCCGTGCACCGACTCGCGGATCACCTCGAGTCCCTCCCGCTGGGCCCGGTTCCAGGCCGCCCGCCACGGGTCGGCGTCGACCGGGTCGACCGGGATGACGCGGTTGACGACGACCTGGTCCACGGCATACCCGTGCAGCGACAAGGCGGTGAGCACCCGGCGTGCCTCGGCGATGACCACCCGCTCGGGGGTGAGGACGAGCCGCACGCTGGCCGACGGCGAGGTGAGCAGGTTCCGCACCCGCACCATCTGCTCGCGCCAGGCGGCCACCACGCCCAGCACCTCGGGCCCCGGCAGGGGGAACCCGGTCGCGACAGCGGCGGCCGGACGGAGCGCCGTGAGCAGCCGGCGCTGCGCCGGGAGCAGCCGGTCCAGGTGCCAGCCGAGGATCTCCGGCAGGGCGAGCAGGCGCAGCGTCTCGGCCGTCGGCGCACAGTCGACGACGACCAGGTCCCACTGGCCCGACCCCGCCTGGTGACCCACGGCGAGCAGCGCGCTCACCTCGTCGGCACCGGGCAGTGAGGTCAGCTCGTCGGCGATGACGGCGTCGACCCCGACGGACTCCAGCACGGCGAGGAGGTAGGCCTGGACGGTGTCCCACGCCGCCTCGACCGAGGTGTGGGCGCCCACCGCCTGAGCGGCGAGCCCCTTCTCGACGGGGGTCACCTGGGACCAGTGCGCCGAACCGGTGAGCGGGATGTCGAGGGCGTCGCCGAGACTGTGCGCGACATCGGTGGACATGACGAGGGTTCGCAGCCCGGCACGGGCCGCCGCGACGGCGGTGGCCGCAGCCGTCGTCGTCTTGCCGACCCCGCCCTTGCCCGTGACCAGAACCACGCGAGCGCCGCCGCACTCGCCCTCGGGATGGTCCACTGCCGTCGCCCGGATCAGGACTCGACGCGCTTCTTGAGCTCCTTGAGCGCGGTGTCGACGATGATCTTCTCGGCCTTGCGCTTGAGCATGCCCAGCATGGGGATCTTGACGTCCACCTCGAGCCGGTAGGTCACCGACGTCCCCTCCGGCGTCGCAGCCAGGGTGTAGCTCCCGGTCAGCGCCTTGAGAACGTTCGCGCGCACCAGGCTCCACGAGACGACCCCGGTCCCGGTGTCGTCGATGTCCCAGTCGTAGCTGAGGACGTAGGTGTCCCGGACCGCCCCGGCGTCGAGGGTGTACTCGACCTGGTCGGCCCAGCCGTCGCCGTCCTCGGTGAGGATCGATGCCTCTTTGACCTGCCCCGCCCACTCCGGGTAGCTCTCGAAGTCCGCGATGACATCGAGGACCGCGCCGGGCTCGGCCGCGATCACGATGCTGGACCGGGTGCTGTCGGACATGGCCGGAAGGCTACCCCCTGCGCTCCTCGAGGACGTCCTTGACCTCATGGATCACCCGCTTCCAGGCGAGGGTGTGCGCCCGGGCCGCGGCCCGCCCGGCGAGCCGCCCGCCGGTGACCCTGCCGTGCAGGTAGTGGTGCACCAGCACGCCCCCGCCCCAGGGCTCCAGCCAGACCTCCATGTCACCATCGACAGGGCCGGCCACACCATACTTCGCCCCCTTGGCACCGCGGTCGCGGGTCATGGTGACGATGAGGTGCGGCCACAGCACAGAAGCGGCGCCGTCGACATCGAGGAGGGCGCGCAGGACCGCCGGGTCGGCCCGCACGAAGGTGTCGTCCGCCACGTCCACGCTCAGGTCGGAGCCGCCCCGTGGGGACCACCGGCCTCCGGCCACTGTCGGGGTCACCCTCCGGACAATAGAGTGAGGGCGGCACGTGCGGAGGTCGATGGGGGCGCGTCCGCACGCCGGCACCGGCATCGGTCGAAGGAGACATCGTGCAGGAGATGACCACACCCGTCGTCGCCGAGCCAGGCCCGGCACTCGGCCTGGGGGACCTTCCCGACCTCAACGCGTCCGCACGCCCCGCTGCGGTGGCCTTCTCGACCCGTGTCGGCGCCTCCTGGACCGACGTGACGACCACGCAGTTCGCATCCGAGGTGCGTGAGCTCGCCAAGGGTCTGCTGGCTGCCGGCCTGCGTCCGGGCGATGCCGTCGCCCTGATGAGCAAGACCCGCTACGAGTGGACCCTGTGCGACTTCGCCCTGTGGGCCGCCGGTGCCGTCCCGGTGCCGATCTACGAGACCTCCTCGCCCGACCAGGTGCAGTGGATCCTCGAGGACTCCGGCGCCGTCGGGATCATCGCCGAGACCGCCGCGCACCACGACACGGTCGAGAAGGTCCGCGACCAGCTGCCCGGGCTCCGCTTCGTCTGGGGCATCGACGCCGGAGACCTCGACTCCCTGCGTGCCGGGGCGGCCGGGGCCAGCGACGACGACCTCGCCGGGGCCCGGAGCTCCGTCACCCGGGCCAGCGTGGCGACGATCATCTACACCTCGGGGACCACCGGGCGCCCGAAGGGGGTCGAGCTCACCCACGGCAACTTCCTCGACACGGCCGAGAACGCGAGCCACAAGCTCGCCGACGTCGTCCAGCGGCCCGGGGCCTCGACGTTGCTGTTCCTTCCGCTCGCCCACGTCTTCGCGCGGTTCATCGAGGTGCTGTGCGTGGTGTCCGGTGCGACCATGGGCCACTCGGCCGACATCAAGAACATCGTCGCCGACTTCGCCGGGTTCCAGCCCACGTTCATCCTGGCGGTTCCCCGGGTCTTCGAGAAGATCTACAACTCCTCCGAGGCCAAGGCCGAGGGCGAGGGCAAGGGCCGGATCTTCGCGGCCGCTGCCGCCACCGCGATCGCCTACTCCGAGTCGCTGGACGCGGGCCGCACCCCGCTCGGCCTCACGCTGCGGCACGCCGTGTTCGACAAGCTCGTCTACGGCAGGCTCCGGACCGCCATGGGCGGGCGGATCCAGTACGCCGTCTCCGGCGGGGCCCCGCTCGGGACCCGGCTCGGGCACTTCTTCCGCGGCGTCGGCCTGACGATCCTCGAGGGCTACGGCCTGACCGAGACCACGGCGCCCGCCTGCGTCAACCTGCCCCAGCAGGTCAAGATCGGGACCGTCGGCCCGCCGCTGCCCGGCGTGTCGCTGCGGATCGAGGAGGACGGCGAGGTCCTCATCAAGGGCGTCAACGTGTTCGCGCGCTACCACCACGACGAACACGCGACGGCCGAGTCCATCAAGGACGGCTGGTTCCACACCGGCGACATCGGCGAGCTGGATGACGAGGGCTTCCTGCGGATCACCGGCCGCAAGAAGGAGATCCTCGTGACGGCCGGCGGCAAGAACGTCGCCCCGGCCGTGCTGGAGGACCGGCTCCGCGCGCACCCGCTCATCTCCCAGTGCATGGTCGTCGGCGACGGCAAGCCGTTCATCGCGGCACTGGTCACTCTCGACGAGGAGATGCTCCCCGGGTGGGCGGCGAACCACGGCCTCGGCGGCCTGACCGCTGAGCGCGCCCGGACCGAGAGTGTCGTGCTCGCCGAGATACAGTCGGCTGTCGACCACGCGAACGCCGCCGTCTCGAAGGCCGAGTCGATCCGGAGGTTCACCATCCTCGACACCGACTTCACCGAGGAGTCCGGCCATCTCACGCCGTCGCTCAAGCTCAAGCGCACCCTCGTCATGCGCGACTTCGCCGACGAGGTCGACACCCTCTACGGCGGCTGAGCCGGACCCGGACGTCCCCGCCGCCGGCACGGGACCCCCTGGCGGCGCCACCGACGGATCGCTGGGTGCCCTCGCCCTCGGCCTGGCCTGGCTGGCCTCCTTCGCGGTCCTCCAGTGGAGCGTCGTCCGCTTCCGGGTGCCGATCGTCCTCGTCCTCACCGCCGCCGCACTGGGCCTGGGGGCCTGGCTGGTCCGGGGCCGGCGGCCTCGCCCCGTCCCGTGGCTCGCGCCGGCCGTCCTGGTCGGCTCCGTCGCGGTGACCTGGGCCGTCCCGCTGTTCTCGTACCTGCGGGGCGGCTGGCTGCTCGCCGCGCGACTTGTCCTCACGATCGGTGCCTTGGGGTGCGCGGCGCTGCTGGCCCGCCCCACCCGGTCCGCCGCGCGGGCGGCATACGTCCTCGCCATGGTCACCTCGGTGGTGGGCGCCGCGGTCACCGTCATCGGCGACCGGGCTCCCCGGATCGACGTGTGGGTCGTCCTCCAGCAGGCCGCGGACGGGCTCCTGGACGGCTCGGACATGTATGCCGCGACCTGGACGGGCTCCCCCGGCGTGCACGACCTCTTTCCCTACCTGCCGTGGACGGCGGTGCTCCTCGCGCCGGGGCGCTGGCTCGCCGGCGACGTGCGGTGGGCGCTGGCGGCCTGGTCGCTGGTGCTGCTGGGCGGGCTGTGGTGGCTCGCCCGCGGACGCCCCGGGGAGCTCGGCGCCGCCGGACTGGACCGGGCGACCCTGCGGGCCGCCTCGGTCGCCGCGGTGCTCGTCGTCGTGCCGGGAGCCCTGACCCAGGTCGACCAGGCGTGGACCGAGCCACTGCTGGCGGCAGGCATCATCTGGTGGGCGGTCCTGGTGCGACAGGGACGGGCGTGGTGGGCGGTGCTGCCCCTGGCCCTCGCCTGCGCGAGCAAGCAGCACCTGGCGGCGTTCCTGCCGCTCGTGCTGGTGTGGCGTGACTTCGGCATCCGGCGGACCGTGGTGACCGGTGCCCTGGCGGCCGGTCTCGTCGCACCGTGGGTGGCGGCCGGCCCGAGCGACTTCCTGCACGACACGGTGACGACGCTCATCTCGTTCCATCCCATCCGGTTCGCCAACACGTGGTACCTGCTCGCGCTGAACGAGTACGGGGTGACGCTGCCGTTCTGGGTCAGCGCCCTGCCGGTGCTCGCGGCTCTCGTCCTGGCCTGCGCGATGGTCTGGCGTCGGCAGCCTGGGGTGGCCGAGCTGCTGCGGTGGCTGGCGTTCGTCCTGCTCGTCGCCAACCTGGTCAACAAGCAGGCGTTCTACAACCAGTTCTGGCTGTGCGCCGCCCTCGTCGCTGCCTCGCTGGTCGTCCCCACCGACGGGACGGCGCCGGCAGGTCCCGTCTGACGAGCGCGGACCTCACCCTGCCGCGACCCGGCGTGGCCCCCCAGGGACCGCCCGCGCGCGGACACCGGACGCGGGGCCGGCGCCGAGCAGGCCCGCCCGGACGAGCGCGGTCACCGCGGCACGCTCGTCGGGGTCCAGCGGCAGCCCCGGCTCCGGCAGCTGCTGCAGCGCCGTCACCATGCAGTCGGAACAGCGCAGCTCACGGACCGGGCAGGTGGTGCAGTCGACGATCAGCGACCCGCCGTGATGGGAACCCTGGTGGGCCATGGGATCACCCCTTTCCGTTCTGCCATCACCGTAGGATCCCCCACCGACAGCGCCGCCCCGCGGGCGCGCCTGCCGGGCGCTGTCGCAGGGGCGGCCTAGCGTCGTCGCCATGCGGATGGTCCAGGGCACCCTCGACGACCTGGGCACGTCACTGGCCGCGGTCACCTTCGTCGTCGTCGATCTCGAGACCACCGGCGGCAGCCCCACCAGCGCCGCCATCACCGAGGTGGGGGCCGTCAAGGTGCGCGGCGGCGAGGTCCTCGGGGAGTTCCAGACCCTCGTCAACCCCGGCCTGCCCATCCCGGCGTTCATCTCGGTGCTCACCGGAATCAGCGACACCATGGTGGCCGATGCGCCGCGGATCGACACCGTGCTCCCGGCCTTCCTCGAGTTCGCCTCCGGGGCCGTGCTGGTCGCCCACAACGCCGGGTTCGACGTCTCCTTCCTCAAGGCGGCCGCCGTCCGGCTGGCCGTGCCCTGGCCCGCCCCCCCGGTCGTCGACACGGTGCATCTGGCCCGCCAGCTCGTCAGCCGCGACGAGTGCCCGAACCACCGGCTGGCCTCCCTGGCGGTCCTGTTCGGGGCGGCCACGACACCCGACCACCGGGCTCTGCACGACGCCCGGGCCACCGTCGATGTCCTCCACGGCCTGATCGGCCGGGTCGGTTCCCTCGGCGTGCACACCCTCGAGGAGCTCTGCGACTACTCGGCCCGGGTGCCTGCTGCGACGCGGCGCAAACGCCACCTTGCCGACGACCTGCCCGACGAGCCCGGCGTCTACCTCTTCAAGGACTCGGCCGGACACGTCCTCTATGTCGGCACATCGGTCTCGATCCGCTCCCGGGTCCGCCAGTACTTCACCGCCTCGGAGCAGCGCCGGCGGATGGCCGAGATGGTCCGCATCGCGGCGTCGGTCACTCCGGTGGTCTGTGCGACGCCGCTGGAGGCGGAGGTCCGCGAGCTTCGCCTCATCGCCGAGCACAAACCCCGCTACAACAGGCGCTCCACCCGCCCCGAGCGCACCCTGTGGGTGAAGCTCACGGTTGAGCCCTTCCCGCGCCTGTCGATCGTCCGCACCGTGCTCGGCGACGGCGCCAGGTATGTCGGCCCGTTCGGCTCCCGGTCAGCGGCCCAGGACGCCATGGCGGCCGTCCACGACGTGCTTCCCCTGCGTCAGTGCCTGGAGCGGCTGAGCCCGGCCCGACGCGGGCGCGCCTGCGCCCTGGCCGAGATGGGCCGGTGCGGGGCGCCCTGCACCGGGGCCCAGACCCAGGCGGAGTACGCCGCCGTCGCCGAGCGCGCCGGGCGGCTCCTCGCGGGCGACCCCACCGAGGCGGTGAGCGCGCTGCGCGAGCGGATGACCGCACTGGCGAGCCAGGAGCGGTTCGAGGAGGCCGGCACCGTGCGCGACCGGCTCGCCGCCCTCGTCCGCGGCGCGGCCGCGGCACAGCGGATGGAGCCGCTGGCCCGGATCGTCGAGCTCGTCGCCGCCCGCCCAGCGCCGCTCGGCGGCTGGGAGCTGGTCTGCATCCGCCACGGGCGGCTCGCGGGTTCCAGCCGCTCACCCCGAGGAGCCGACCCGATGCCCTACGTCGAGGCCCTCCGAGCGAGCGCCGAGCATGTTGCGGCTCCGCACCCCCCGGCGACGGCCGCCACCGCCGAGGAGACCGACAAGGTGCTGCGCTGGCTCGAGACCCCGGGGGTTCGCATCGTCGACGTCGAGGGCGCCTGGACCTGCCCGGTCCGCGGCGCCGCCGGCACGCTGAGCGCCTAGGCTGGCCCCGTGATCACCGCCATCGTCCTCATCTCCGCCGACGTCGACCGCATTCCTGAGGTCGCCCAGGAGATCGCCGAGCTCGACGGAGTGAGCGAGGTCTACTCCGTCGCGGGAGACGCCGATCTCATCGCCATCGTCCGGGTCAGCGAGCACGAGGAGCTCCACGACGTCATCGCCGACCGGCTCAACAAGGTCGTCGGCGTCACCGCGACGGCGACGCACATCGCCTTCCGGACCTACTCCCGGCACGACCTCGAGGCTGCCTTCAGTCTCGGCATCGAGGGCTGACTCAGCCGGCGACGGCCCGGCTGGCGGCGATCCACCGGTCCAGGGTCGCCTTCGCAGCACCGCTGTCGATCGCCTCGGCGGCGGTGGACATCCCGTGGCGGACCGCCTCGAGGACCCCCTCGGCCCCCGGCGCCTCGTCGGCGCCGGCGACGGCCAGCGCCACCCCCGCGTTGAGCAGGACGGCGTCCCGGACGGCTGAGCTCTCCCCCTCGAGCAGCCGGCTGGCGACGGCGGCGTTGAAGGCGGCGTCCGCCCCACGGATCTGGTCGAGGGGGCGGAGCGAGACCCCGAGGTCCTCGGGCGAGAGGGACAGCTCGCTCACCGTCCCCTCGCGTACCCACCACAGCGTGGTCGTCGTCGCGATGGTGACCTCGTCGAGCCCGTCGTCGCCCCGGAACACCGCGGCGTCCCGGCCCCGGTCCGCGAAGACCCCCGCGACGAGCGGCGCGACCCGCGGGTCGGCGACGCCGACCGCGGCATACGTCGGCTGTGCCGGGTTGGTCATCGGACCCAGCACGTTGAACGCGGTCGGTACCCCCAGCCCGCTGCGAGCCGCGGCGGCGTGCCGCATGGCCGGGTGGAAGGTCTGGGCGAAGCAGAAGGTGATCCCGGCCCGCTCGGCGACCTCGGCGACCTGCTCGGGGGTCAGGGTCAGGCTCACGCCGAGCGCCTCGAGGACGTCCGCCGACCCCGATGACGACGAGGCCGCCCGGTTGCCGTGCTTGACGACCCGCAGGCCGGTCCCGGCGACGACGACGGCGGACATCGTCGAGATGTTGACGGTGCGGAGCCGGTCGCCGCCGGTACCGACGATGTCGATGCTCGGCCCGTCGACGTCGATGCGGTGGGCGTGTTCGAGCATGACGTCGGCCAGGGCGCGCAGCTCGGTGACGCTCTCACCCTTCGCGCGCAGCGCGGTGAGAAAGCCCGCCACCTGCACCGGGGTGGCCTCACCGCCCATGATCTGGGTCATCGCCCACCGCGCCTGGGCGGCGTCCAGGTCGGTGCGGCGCAGCAGGGTCGTCAGCAGGTCCGGCCAGGTGGTGGCAGCGGGCTCGCGGCCGGTCATGCTCAGCCGACCGCGGCGGTGGCCCGGGCCAGCCGGGCCACCGCGTCGGCGAGGGCGGTGGGGTCGAGCGGGTGTGGGACGACCTCGTCGGCGAGTGACCAGCCGGCGAGCCAGGCATCCTGCGGCCGTCCGGTGAGCACGAGGACGGGCGGGCAGTGGAAGATCTCGTTCTTCAGCTGGCGGCACAGCCCGAGTCCCCCGGTCGGCGTGGCCTCACCGTCGAGCACGAGGACGTCCCAGCCGCCCGCGTCGGCGGCCTCGATGACCGCGGGCCCGGTGGCGCACTCATGCCAGCGGGCCACCTCGACGTCGCGGGCCGGCCGACGGCCGACGGCGGCGCGAACGGCGTCGCGCGTCGTGATGTCGTCGCTGTAGAGCAGGACCGAGATCCGTCGGACCCCCTCGGGGGCCCGGGAGGACGAGGTGTCGGAGCCGTGCGCGGGGGTCATGGCGGCATCGTACCGGGGGGCGGCCGGGCCGCCGCGCCGGCGCCCGGAGCCGGTGGGCCGTGGTGGCCGGCGACCGGCTCGGGCAGCGCCGGGAGGCGGGCGGGGCGGTGTGGTGGAACGGGCGCGCGCGCCCGCGGGATCAGGGCCGACACCTCCCCAGCCAACCCCTATACCAGGTCGCCGGGCGAAAAAACCCTCGGGTCGGCGCAGCGAGATCGTGTGATTCCCGACATAATGGCGCCCGTGACGACTGCATCGAATGTCCAGCACCAACGCCGGGGGCCCGTCCCGAGCATCCCCGGCCAGGGCCCCGCGACGCGACCCAACATGGTGGCCGTCGGCACCATGGTCTGGCTGTCGAGCGAGCTGATGTTCTTCGCGGCGCTGTTCGCCTTCTACTTCACGATCCGCGGGCACGAGAAGCCGCTGTGGGCGCTGCGCACGTCGCACCTCGATGTCCGCTACGCCACGATCAACACGATCATCCTGGTCGTCTCCTCGGTCTGGTGCCAGCTCGGCGTCCGGCAGGCCGAGCAGGGGAAGGTCGCCCGCTCGGGGTCGCTGCTCAGCCTGTCGCGGTGGGGCATGCGCGAGTGGTACGTCCTGACCTACGTCTTCGGCGCCGTCTTCATCGCCGGCCAGGTCTACGACTACGCCAACATGGTCTCCGAGGGCGTCACGCTGTCCTCGGACTCCTACGGCTCGATCTTCTACCTGGCCACCGGCTTCCACGGACTGCACGTGACGGGCGGCCTCATCGCCTTCCTGCTCATCATCGGCCGCACCTTCACGACCCGCCGGTACACCCACGCACAGGCAACCGGAGCCGTCGTCACGTCGTACTACTGGCACTTCGTCGACGTCGTGTGGATCGCCCTGTTCTCCATGATCTACCTGCTCAAGTGAGCGCCTGACCCCGACCACCGGTCTCGCCGACCACCGACCGCACGCAGACGACAGGATCCGCACCGTGAACGCTCTGGCACAGCGCCGTCGCCACCCGGCAGCCATCGCCATCCTCCTCATGCTCGGGCTCGTCGCCATGGGCATGATCTACTCCGTGCTCGCCCCCCGGGCGGCGACGGCGGCCACCGTGAGCGCCGCGCAGGTGAACCAGGGCAGGCAGCTGTTCCTGGCGAACTGCGCGACGTGCCACGGCCTCCACGCCGAGGGCCACGTGACGGGAAACGGTGACCAGATCGCCGGTCCGGCCCTCGCGGGCGTCGGCTCGGCCTCGGTGGACTTCCAGATGGGCACCGGCCGGATGCCGATGAAGGTCCCGGGCGTCCAGGCCCAGCGGGGCCAGGAGGTCGAGTTCTCCCAGGCACAGATCGACGCGATCGGCGCCTACATCGACTCCCTCGCCCCCGGGCCCACCGTGCCGAGCGCCGAAGCCGTCGACCCGAGCAAGGGCGACGCCGCCCACGGTGGCGAGATCTTCCGGGTCAACTGCGCGATGTGTCACAACGCGTCCGGTGCCGGCGGGGCCCTGAGCCGCGGCAAGTACGCGCCGTCGCTGTTCGGCACCGCCCCGAAGTACATCTACGAGGCGATGGTCACCGGCCCGCAGAGCATGCCCGTCTTCAACGACTCGAACATCTCGCCGACCGACAAGCGGGACATCATCGCCTACCTCAAGGTGCTGCAGGACTCGCCCAGCCCGGGCGGGATGAAGCTCGGCTCCCTCGGGCCGGTCCCCGAGGGACTTGTCGCCTGGGTCTTCGGTCTGGGGCTCCTGGTCGCCGCGGCCGTGTGGCTCGGCAACAAGGCCGCCTGACCACGACCTCCCACCGGACGAGACAGGACTCCCCGATGAACGAGCAGGACACCACGCACACCGAGATCGAGGTGGCGGCGGCGGACGGGGCCTCTCGGGCCTTGGCGCGCACCGGCCGGTTCGAGAACCCCGGGATGCCCCCTCACCAGCCGCGGCTGTCCGACCTCAGCGAGGCTGGGGCCCGCCGCGCCGAAGTGCAGGTGGCCACCCTGTTCGCCATCTCGATCGTCGCGACCATCGGCTTCATCGTCGCCTACCTGGCCATCGACCCGAGCGACTACGTCTTCGTGCCCGGGGTCGGCGACGTCAACGCCTCCCACGCCGCGCTGGGCAGCACCTTGGGCGTGTCCCTGCTGGCCATCGGGCTCGGGGCGGTCCACTGGGCGAAGACGCTGATGCCCGACGTCGAGGTGGTCGAGCTTCGTCACGAGATGCGCTCCTCGGACGCCTCGCGGGAGGACGTCGTCCGCGCCATGACCGACGGTGGGACCGCCAGCCAGCTCCCCCGCCGCCCGCTCATCAAGTACACCCTCGGCGGGGCGCTCGGCCTGTTCTCACTGCCGTTGCTGGTCCAGATGGTCGGCGGTCTCGGTCCGTTGCCGAAGAACAGCCTGTCGATCACCTACTGGAACGGGGGTCCCAGCCTGCCGGGAGACCATCCGACCTTCAAGCCGCTGCGCCTCATGCGTGACCCCGAGAACACCCCGATCAAGGCCTCCGACGTCACGATGGGGTCGGTCTTCCACGTGCTGCCGGAGGGCCTGCTCGACCTCGACGCCCACGTCCTGGAGGAGAAGGCCAAGGCAGCGGTCCTGCTCATCCGGCTCGACCCCGACATCATCACGTCACCGAAGGAGCGCGACTGGTCCCACGACGGGATCGTCGCGTACTCCAAGATCTGCACCCACGCCGGCTGCCCGGTCGGGCTCTACGAGCAGACGACGCATCACCTGCTCTGTCCGTGCCACCAGTCGACCTTCGACGTGACCGACGACTGCCGGGTCATCTTCGGCCCCGCCGACCGGCCGCTGCCCCAGCTGAAGATCACCGTCGACGACCAGGGCTACCTGGTCTCCGCCCAGCCGTTCCGCCAAGCGGTCGGCCCGAGCTTCTGGGAGCGCGGCTGATGAGTACCGAGGCGAGCCGTCCGGCCGACCGCCTGCGCGACGGCGACCAGCCCGTCGAGGCACCGCACAGCAAGGCGGCGCAGAAGATCGGCGGGGTCGCCGGGTGGGTCGATGACCGCACCGGAGCCGGGAAGGGCATGCCGTCGCTGCTGCGCAAGGTCTTCCCGGACCACTGGTCGTTCATGCTGGGCGAGATCGCGATGTACTCGTTGATCATCTGCCTCGTGACGGGGGTCTTCCTCACCTTCTGGTTCATCCCGAGCGGCGGCGAGATCGTCTACAACGGGACCTACGCCCCCCTGAAGGGGGTGACGATGTCCCAGGCCTACGCCTCGACCCTGGACATCTCCTTCGACATCCGCGGCGGCCTGGTCATCCGCCAGATCCACCACTGGGCCGCGCTGATCTTCACCGTTGGCGTCAGCGTGCACATGATGCGGGTGTTCTTCACCGGGGCGTTCCGCAAGCCCCGGGAGCTCAACTGGGTCATCGGGTCGACCCTGTCGATGCTCGCCATCGTCGAGGGGTTCGCCGGCTACTCCCTGCCCGACGACCTGCTCTCGGGTACCGGGCTGCGGGTGATGGAGGCCTTCATCCAGGCGACCCCGGTCATCGGGTCCTACCTCGCGTTCTGGATCTTCGGCGGTGCCTTCCCGGGCGACATCATCCCCCGGCTCTACAGCGCACACGTCCTGTTGCTGCCGGCCGCCCTGGTGGGCCTGTTCACCCTGCACATCGCCCTGGTGTTCTTCCAGAAGCACACCCAGTACCCCGGGCCGGGCCGGACGAACCAGAACGTCGTCGGCTACCCGATGATGCCGGTGTATGCCGCCAAGGCCGGCGGGTTCTTCTTCATCGTCTTCGGCGTCATCACCCTCATGGCCGCCCTCATCCAGATCAACCCGATCTTCGCCTACGGCCCCTACGACCCGTCGCCGGTCACCGCTGGATCGCAGCCGGACTGGTACATGGGCTTCGCCGACGGCGGGCTGCGTATCACGCCCAACTGGCTGGAGTTCCATTTCCTCGGCTATACGCTGAGCCTCAACGTCGCCATACCTGCGCTGGGCCTCATTCCGCTGATGTACACCCTGCTCGGCGTGTACCCGTTCGTCGAACGCTGGGTCACCGGGGACAAGCGGGAGCACCATCTGCTCGACCGGCCGCGCAACGCCCCGGTGCGTACCGGCATCGGGATGGCGGCCATCACGGCCTACGGGATCTGCATGTTCGCGGCCGCGAACGACATCATGGCGATCAAGCTGGGACTGTCGATCAACGACATCACCCACTTCTTCCAGTTCGGGCTGTTCATCCTGCCGCCCCTCGCGTTCTGGGTGACCAAGCGGATCTGCCTCAGCCTGCAGCGCCGCGACCGTGACCTCGTCCTGCACGCCCGCGAGAGCGGGACGATCATCCGGACCCCCGACGGTCGGTTCTTCGAGCGGCACGAGGCCATCGACGACTTCGAGCGGTGGGAGCTGGTGCAGCACGAGCCGACGGCGCCGCTGCAGCTCACCGAGGACATCGACCTCAACGGCGTGGCGAGCCCGACGGCCCGCAAGGACCGGGTGCGGGCCAGGCTGTCCCGGTTCTACTTCAAGGACTCCGTCAACCCGGTCACGCCGGCCGAGCTGGCCGCCGCGCACCACGACGGCCACGCGGCCGAAGCCCTCGAAGCCGCCCCCCAGCAGGAGCCCACCGCCATCGAGACCGGCGCAGCAGAGCACTGACCTGCCCAAGCCGATAGTGCGCCGCGCCCACCCGACCCGGTGGGCGCGGCTCGGTCACTCGTCGAGCAGGGCGGCGAGACGCTGCCGTGCACTCGTCGCGTCGAGGTCGACCTCGAGGATCTTGGTCCGGGAGCGGGCACCCGAGACCAGGGTGACCCGGGACGGGGCCACCCCGAAGGCGGTGGCGACGGACCGGAGGGCTGCGGTCGTGGCGGCTCCGTCCACGGCGCGGGCGGTCACTGCGACCACGAGCGCGGTCTCCCCCCCGGAGCCGTACGAGCCGCCCACCCGCGCCCTCGAGGCGCCAGGGCGGACCCGCACGGTGATGCGCACCCGGTCATTCTGGCAGGCTGGGCTCGTGGTCCAGGTCGGGCGGGAGGAGTTCGAGGCGCTGGTGGGCGACGCCCTCGATGCCGTCCCCGCCGAGCTGCTCGACATGCTCGACAACATCGTCTTCCTGGTCGAGGACGAGCCGCCGACGGACGACCCCACTCTGCTGGGCGTCTACGAGGGGACCCCCATCACGGCGCGGGGGCCGGGCTGGGAGATGGGCGCCCTTCCCGACCGGGTCATCGTCTACCGCGGTCCCCTGCTGCGGATGTGCAGGGACCTGGACGAGCTCGTCGACGAGGTGGCCATCACCGTCATCCACGAGATCGCGCACCACGTCGGCATCTCCGACGCGCGCCTGCACGAGCTCGGCTGGGGCTAGCGCAGCCGCTCCGCGCGTCGCGTCCAGCCGAACGGCGTCACGCGAGGGCGCTCTGGCCCTGCCACGCGGCCCAGGAGTACTGCCAGACGCCGATGCCCTCGGTGGGCTTGAAGACCCGGCCGGAGCCGACGAACTTCACGACGTCGCCGACCTTGGACGCGTTGTACATCCACAGCGCGTTGGCCGGGGACAGGTTGGTGCACCCGTGGGAGACGTTGGTGTTGCCCTGGGCGCTGACGGACCATGGGGCCGAGTGGAGGAACTCGCCGGTCCAGGTGACCCGCAGGTCCCAGTCCGTCTTGACCTTGTAGTAGCCGGGCGACCCCTTGGGAATCCCGATCGTCGCCGAGTCCATCGTGATGTGCGGCTCCTTGCCGATGATGACCTTGATCCCCGACCGGGTCTCGGTGGTCGGACCGGGCCGGCCGGTGCTCACCGGCAGGGTGTTGACCACCGTGCCGTTCCGGGTGACCGTCATCAGGTGCGTCTTGATGTCGACCGTGCTGATCATCGAGGACCCGACGGTGAAGCCCCCGGTGGCGTCAGAGCCGACATACTTGCCGTCGCCGGTCTGCACCCCGGCGATGGGGGCGTCGACCGTCACCCTGGTCCCGCTCTTCCAGTACGTCTTCGGCCGCCACATCAGCTGCCGGTTGTCCAGCCAGCCCCAGGAACCGGCCTGGGCCGGCTTCGAGGTCACGGTCACGAGCTTCTCGACCTGCGCCCGCATCGCCTTGGTCTGGACCGCCGAGTCGAACTGGATGCTCACGGGCATCCCCACCCCGACCGTCTGACCGTTGTAGACGATCCCGTAGGTGGCGACGATCTTGGGCTTGAGGGTGCGGAACGTGCTCGTGGTCGTGGTGGACCGGGACGCGCCGGGGCCCGTGGCGGTGACGGTCACCGTGTAGGAGGCGTCGGGTCGCAGGTACCGCGTGGCCACCCAGCCGTCGGCTCCTACCTCCCCGGGGATGGTCGCGCCCTGACGGTCCTTGACGACCACGGTGTCGATCGTGCCGGTGGTAGCCGTCACCGTCACCGCCGTCTGCGGGGAGACGTCGGTGGCCTTGTCGGTCGGGGTGATCGTGACGGCGGCAGGCGAGTCGGTCACCGCCGGGGGCGTCAGGCTCGTCGAGGGCTGGCCCGCGGCGGAACCGGGGTTGAGGGTGACCGTGCAGCCCGACAGCGCCATGGCGGCGGCGAGCGCGGCGACCAGCAGCGCGCGGGAGCCCCTGATGGGCTCTGGCACGGAGATGTGCACGACGGAACTCCCTGAGGGTGGGTGAGCGACCGCGCCGAGCGGGCGGCCGGGAGGGGTGAGCCGGACCTCACCTCGATTCTACGGCACCGCCGTGCGTCGTCCCGGCATACGAGAGCCGGCACCGGCAGGTGGCGTCCCCATGCCGCGACCCGTGCTCAGAGGGCGTGCGGGCCCTTCCAGTACTCGAACGTCCAGCCGATGAGGGCGGGGATGGCGAAGAACGTGCCGATGATGAACAACCACCAGCCGACGGCGAGCCCGAGGAACATCACGGCCGCCGAGGCACCGAGGAAGAGTGGCCACCAGCTGTGCGGGCTGAAGAACCCGTAGTCGCCCTGGATCTCGTCGATCTCCCCCTGCGGGTCGTCCTCGGGACCCGGCCCGACATGGCGGCGGGTGACCGCGAGATAGAAGGTCAGCATGAAGCCGAGGAGCGCGGCCAGGTAGAACCCCACCGCACCGACCGGCTCGGCCCACTTGGTCCACAGACCGTAGACCGTCCCCACCACCGCGGCGAACACGCCGATGACGAGGGCGATGCGCTCGAACGCCTTCACGGTCTCAGCTCTCCTTGTCCTCGGCCACCAGCGAGCTCTCGCCCAGGTCCGCGGCTCCGAGGGCCTCGACCACACGCCTGCCGGGGTGGACACCAGGAGGCGCCACGTCCGGGTGGTGCAGGTCGAACGCCGGGCGCTCGGACCGGATCCGCGGGATGACGTCGAAGTTGTGCCGCGGCGGCGGGCAGGAGGTGGCCCATTCCAGTGACCCCCCGAAGCCCCACGGGTCGTCGTTCTCGACGAGCGGCGCGGTCCGCCACGTCTTCCACACGTTGTAGAGGAAGGGCAGCATCGACACGGCGAGGATGAACGCCCCTGCGGTGGAGATCTGGTTGCCCAGGGTGAAGCCGTCCTCGGGCAGGTAGTCGGCGTAGCGCCGCGGCATCCCCCACATGCCCAGCAGGTGCTGGACGAGGAACGTCGTATGGAACCCGATGAAGGTGAGCCAGAAGTGGATCTTGCCGAGCCGCTCGTCGAGCATCCGCCCGGTGAGCTTGGGCCACCAGAAGTAGTAGCCGGCGAACATGGCGAAGACGACCGTGCCGAAGACCGTGTAGTGGAAGTGCGCCACGACGAAGTAGGTGTCGGACAGCTGGAAGTCCAGCGCCGGGCTGGCGAGGATCACGCCGGTCAGGCCGCCGAAGAGGAAGGTCGTGAGGAAGCCGAGACTCCACAGCATCGGCGTGGCCAGGGTCAGCTTGCCGCCCCACATCGTCCCGATCCAGTTGAAGAACTTCACCCCGGTGGGGACGGCGATGAGCATCGTCATGATCGCGAAGAACGGCAGCAGTACCTGGCCGGTGACGTACATGTGGTGCGCCCACACGGCCACCGACAGGGCTGCGATGGCGATCGTGGCGTAGACGAGCGTCTTGTAGCCGAAGATCGGTTTGCGCGAGAAGACCGGCAGCACCTCGGAGATGATCCCGAAGAACGGCAGGGCCAGGACGTAGACCTCGGGATGCCCGAAGAACCAGAAGATGTGCTGCCACAGGATGGGGCCGCCGTTGGCCGCGTCGAAGACGTGCGCTCCGAACTTGCGGTCGGCGCCCAGCGCGAACAGCGCGGCGGCCAGGGCCGGGAAGACGAGCAGGACGAGGATCGAGGTGATGAGCACGGTCCAGGTGAACACCGGGATGCGGAACATCGTCATGCCCGGGGCGCGCATCGTGAGGATCGTCGTGATGAAGTTGACGGCCCCGAGGATGGTGCCGAAGCCGGCCATGGCCAGGCCGAACACCCACAGGTCGCCGCCGACGCCCGGACTGTTGACCGCGTTGGAGAGGGGGGCGTATGCCGTCCAGCCGAACGAGGCTGCGCCACCCGGGGTGAGGAAGCCAGCGGCCGCGATGAGCCCGCCGAAGAGGTAGAGCCAGTAGGCGAACATGTTGAGGCGCGGGAACGACACGTCCGGCGCCCCGATCTGGAGCGGCATGAGCGCGTTGGCGAACCCGGCGAACAGCGGGGTCGCGAACAGCAGCAGCATGATCGTGCCGTGCATCGTGAACAGCTGGTTGTACTGGTTGGGGTTGTCGACGATCTGCAGGCCCGGCGCCGCCAGCTCGGCTCGGATGACCAGGGCCATGAGGCCGCCGAGGAGGAACCACGTGAAGGAGGTGATGAAGTACAGGTTGCCGATGACCTTGTGGTCGGTGGTCGTCACCCACCTGACCACCGTCGCGCCCTTGGACACCCGCCGGGTGGGGGCCACCCCTGCGGTGCGCAGCACCGTCGACTCGGTCGCTGCACTCATCGTCAGTTCCTTGCCGTCGACGGGACGAGGCTCCGCTGGCTGGGCATGATCTGAGCACGGCTCAGGCCGTTGGGCAGCAGCCCCGTCTGCCCCTGGTTCGCGAGGTCGGTGAGGTGCTGTTGGTACTCGGCTTCGGAGACGACCTTGACGTTGAAGAGCATGTGGGAGTGGTAGGCCCCGCACAGCTCGGCGCACTTCCCGCTGAAGGTCCCCGTCTGCGTGGGGACCACCTCGAGCTGGTTGACGCGGCCCGGGATGAGGTCGAGCTTGGTGAGGAACGCCGGGACCCAGAACGAGTGGTCGACGTCGCGGGAGGTCAGCACGAACTTCACCCGCTTGTCGACCGGCAGGTAGAGGGTCGGGATGGTCTTCTCGGCACCCGGCTTGCCGGTGAGGATGGCCTGGGTACCGGCCTCGTGCACGTTGGCGTCGACGTAGTTGAAGTCCCAGCTCCACTGCTTGCCGATGACGTTGATCGTCACGTCGGCGGGCTTGCTGGTGTCGGTCAGGGTGCTCTCGTCACGGGCCGTGTAGAAGAAGAACACGACGATCATCAGCACGGGGGCCACGGTGTAGAGGATCTCGATGGGGATGTTGTAGCGGACCTGCGCCGGCAGCTCGTCGTCGTCCTTCTTGCGCCGGTATGCCGCCACGGACCAGAAGATCAGACCCCAGACCAGCGCTCCGACGGCGAGCAGGGCGATCCAGGCACCCACCCAGAGGTTGGTGACCACCACCCCCCCCTGGGTCACCGCCTTGGGGAGGAAGCCGTCCCTGACGGAGTGCTGGCAGCCGGAGAGTGCCACGGCGGTGCTCAGGGCGAGAACGCTCCACGTCGCAGCGCGGCGCCAGCGAGGTGGCGACCGCCTGAGGCTGTGCTGAAGCACCGGTGCACCCTTCCTGTCCATGGGCATCGAATGCCGCAACCCTACTGCACTGAGACGCACTTCACACTGCAGGGGCGGCTACCGTCAAGACGTGCCGACACCTGTCCCACCTGCCTCCTCCCTTCCCACCAACCCCACTGCCGGCGGCCCCCGCCGGCAGGGCGGACGGGGCATCCCGGGCACCCGCGCCATCCTCGACGCCGTCCGGGCCCCCCTGCACCCCCAGGCCCGCGAGACCCTGCTCGGCGCCGTCGACTCCGGCTGGGCGGACCCGCGGCGCCTGCACCGCGAGGGCCAACGCGCCCGCCGACTCCTGGACCAGGCGCGGGACGTGCTCTCCTCGGGGCTCGGCGTGCGCCCCGACGAGCTGTCCTTCCACCTCGTCGGCGCCGAGGCTCTGGCCACGGCCGTGGCCGGGCTGCGCCATCCGCGGCGGCGCCGCGGCGAGACCGTCGTCGCCTCCGCCGTGGAGCTCGAGGTCATGCTGCTGGACCCGGCGGTGCGCACGGTCCCCGTCGACGGGTTCGGCCGGGTCGACCTCAGCGCGTTCGCCGACGCGGTGCGGCAGCCCGGCGTCGCCGTGGCGGCCCTCCAGCACGGCAACGGCGAGGTCGGCACCCTGCAGCCGGTCGAGGGGGCCCTGGCCGCCGCCCGTGCCCTCGCGGTGCCGCTGCTGGTCGACGCCACGGCCTCACTCGGCCGGGTGCCCACGCCGGTCGCCTTCGATGCCCTGGCCGGGGACGCGGCCTCGTTCTCGGGGCCGCCCCTCGGGCTGCTCGCGGTGCGGCCGGGGACGACGTTCGCGCTGCCCGGGCCGGTGCCGGAGGCGGAGCAGGGCCGTGCGCTCTGCGCACCGTGGGTGCCGTTGGCCCTCGCCGCCGCCGAGGCGTGGCAGCAGGTCGCGGCCACCCGGGCCGCCGACGAGGCGCTCACCCGGGACCTGGTCGACCGGATCCGGACCACGGCGGCCCTCATCGACGGAATCAGCGCCCCCGGGGACCCGGCGACACGGCTGCCGCATGTGCTCACTCTCGTCGTGGACGGCCTCGACGGCGAGCTGCTGGCCGACGAGCTCGACCGACGGGGCATCTCCGTCGCCTCCGGCTCGGCGTGCTCCGCCAGCCCGCTGCATCCCAGTCACGTCCTCGCGGCGATGGGTATACCGGCGCAGGGGCGCCCTCGACCCGGCAACCTCCGGGTGGTCCTGCCCGTCCCGGCCGCGGTCCCCGAGGTGGCCCGGGCCGTGGAGCGGCTGATCGCCGAGCTCGGCCCCACCGTCGACGCGGTGCGGGGGCGGCTGGCCCGCGTCGTGCTCCCGGGCTAGCCGGCGGCGCCGCCGGTGGCCGGGGCGGCACCCCGGGGTGCCAGGTCCACCTGAGCCGCCCCGAGGGCCTCGGCGAGCCGCTCGAGATAGGCCTTCCTCGGCCACTCCTGGAACCCCAGGCCGACGAGATGGTCGGTTGGCCACTGGGCGTCGACCAGCCGCCGGGGGTCGCCGTCGGCGAAGAAGCGCTCGACGAGTGCCACGAGGGCGACCTTGGACGCGTCGCTCACCTCGTGGAACATCGACTCGCCGGCGAAGACGCCGCCCACGGCTACCCCATACAGCCCGCCGACCAGGCGACCGTCCTGCCAGGTCTCCACGCTGTGCACCCAGCCGAGGTGGTGCAGGCGGGCATACGCCCGCTCGATGTCACCGGTGATCCACCGGCCCGGCCGTCCCGGGGCGTCGCAGCGGCGGATGACCTCCGGCAGGGCCGAGTCCACTCGCACCTCGAAGCGCCGCACGGAGCGCCGCAGCGACCGCGAGACGCGCAGGGCGCCGGGCGACAGGACCCCGCGCACGGCCGGCGACCACCAGCCGAGCGGCCGGCCGCCGCCCTCGCCGATCCCCATGGGGAACAGCCCGCTGCGGTAGGCGGCCAGCAGGGTTCCGGGCTCAAGGTCGGCCCCCACCGCCACGAGGTCCTCGCCCGGCGTGGGGTCCGCCCCGGCCAGGTCCCACTCGGTCGGCTCCGGCTCGACCGGGGGGAACGGAACCCCGACCGTCACGGCGTGCCCCCCCTCGCCTCACGGGGCCGGGCAGGCGATGTGCGGGCCGATCTCGTCGGCCGCCTCGTCACCGTAGGCCCCGGCCACCCTCGCGAGGAACCCCGACGTGGTCAGGTGGTACTCCTGGGTCCCGACGGTCTCGAGCACGTAGGCGGCGAGTACGGAGCCCACCTGGGCGCAGCGCTCGTGGCGCAGGCCCGCCACCAGGCCGGTGAAGAACCCCGCGCGGAAGGCGTCGCCGACCCCGGTGGGATCGACCCGGTCGACCTCCCCGGCGATGGGGACCTCGACCGGGGGCTCTCCTCGGGTGAGGATGATCGCGCCGTCCTTGCCCTTGGTGATGACCCGGGTCCGCACGCGCTCGGCGATGTCCCGGCCCGACCAGCCGGTCTTCGCCTCGGTGAGGTGGGACTCGTACTCGTTGGTGAACAGGTACTCCGCGCCGTCGATGAGCTGCCGGATGAACGGGCCGTCGGCGAACGCGAGCTGCTGGGAGGGGTCGGCGATGAACCTGATCCCCCGCGCCCGGCACTCCTCGGTATGCCGCAGCATGGCATCCGGGTCGTTGGCGCCGACCAGCACGTAGTCGAGGGGCCCGTCCGCGAGGATCGGCCCGAGCTCGATCATCCGCGCCTCCGCCATCGCACCGGCGTAGAAGGTGGCCATCTGGGCCATGTCATCATCGGTCGTGCAGACGAAGCGCGCGGTGTGCTTGGTCTCGGAGATCCGAACGTGCTGGCAGTCGACCCCGTGCCGGGTCAACCAGCTGCGGTAGTCCTCGAAGTCCTCGCCCGCCGCTCCGACGAGCAGCGGCCGCTGCCCCAGGGACGCCATACCGAAGCAGATGTTCGGCGCGATCCCCCCGCGGCGGATCTCCAGGGTGTCCGCGAGGAACGACACCGAGATCTTGTCGAGCTGCTCGACGACGAGGGAGTCGGCGAAGCGGCCCCGGAACGTCATGAGGTGGTCGGTCGCGATGGACCCCGTCACAGCGATGCGCACGCACGCAACCTACCCGTCCGCGGCCCCGAGGACGCGATCGCCGTGGCCGGCTCGTCGCCGGCCGGCTCGTCGCGGGCCGGCCCGTCGCGGGCCGGAGCGTCGCGGGCCGGACCGTCGCGGGGGGCTGATCATCGATGGCCGGGGCCCGATGCGGTAGCGAGCCCGCCGGCCGGGTAGGGGCCTTGGAGAAGGCCACGTCGGTGGCCCCGCCCGCGGACCGGCCTGCGCGTCGACGGAGTCCGCGGTCACGTCCCTGAGCCGCAGGTGTGCGGCTGGCTCGGTGCAGTCGCGCGGCTGCAGGAAAGGAGTGCCCATGACGGCGTCCCTCATCGGTCCCGTCCTGCTGGGAAGTTTCGTCGCCTGTTCGGTCGAGGTCATCGAGATGGTGATCATCGTCGTCGGGGTCGGCGTCGCTCGCGGCTGGCGCTCGACGCTGGTCGGCGCCCTCAGCGGCCTTGTCGTCCTGGCCGCCGTCGTCCTGGGCCTGGGCCAGGCCCTCGCCCTGGTCCCGATCAACACGCTGCGGATCGCCATCGGTGCCCTGCTGCTCACCTTCGGGCTCCAGTGGCTGACCAAGGGGGTCATCGGGGTCGCCGCCGACGGGTTCACCGGCGGAGGGGATGAGGAGGGGGAGGTCGAGGCCGCGGACGACACGACCGGGATCTTGGACTGGACGGCCTGGCTGCTCGCGTTCAAGGGGGTCCTGCTCGAGGGGCTCGAGGTGGCGTTCATCGTCATCGCCTTCGGCGCCGGCTCCGGCGGCGGGTCGAGCAACTACCTGCCCGCCTACCTCGGCGCGGGGGCGGCGTTCGCCATCTTCGGGACCGTGGGGGCACTGGCCAGCGGCGCCCTCCAGAAGGTCCCTGGCCGGGTGCTCAAGTTCGGCGTCGGCGGACTGCTCAGCACCTTCGGTACGTTCTGGGCGATGGAGGGGATCGGCGTGAGCTGGCCGGGTGAGCGGCTCAGTCTGGCCGTCCTCTACGCCTTCTACCTCGGGGTGACCTTCGCTCTCGCCGGGCTCGCCCGCCGCGGCCTGCTCGGCCCGGCTCCCGCCCCGTCGGGCCAGCAGGACACCGAGCCCGACTCCACTAGCGAGAACAGGAAGGAGGCCGCCTGATGGAACGCCTGTGGTCCTGGGTCGTCGGCTTCGGACGGTTCTGGTACAGCTTCGTCATCGGTGACGACTGGATGGGGGCGGTGGGAGTCCTGGTCCTCATCGGCGGCACGTGGGCGCTGGTCTCGGCGGGCGTCGTGGCCTTCTGGCTGGGCCCCGTCGTCATCTCCGCCACGGGGGCGCTGCTCGTCCACCGCGGTCTGCGTCGCCAGGCGGACCGGTCCTAGCCGGCGGACCGGTCCTCGCCGGCGGACGAGTCCTGGACGGCCCCGTCAGGGCGCTGCGAGGCGACCCGGCCGGTTATCCGGGAGTGTTACCGCCGCGTAGACCTGTCCGGCGCCCGGGCAGGCACCTAACGTGGCCGCCATGACCGCAGAGCCGATGACCGTCAGCCCTCGCGAAGGGCTGGACAGCGGCACCGTCCACCAGCTGGCGCTCGACGGGGCGGAGGTCCCCCTGGAGGTCCACCCGGCCCGCGAGTGGGCGTTCCCGCACCGGGACATCGTGGTGCCCGAGTCCGCCTCCGGGTTGGTCGAGGGCATCTCGTCCTACGGCGGCTAGCCCGCCGGCCAACCCCGGCCACCACCACTTCGCCGCCACCGCCCAGATCGCCCGTTCCGGGCCACCAGATCGCCGCCACCGCTCAGCTCGGCCCCGCGCGGTTGGGGGCCCATCCGCGCCCCACAACGCAGCTCGGCCCCCACCGTGAGGTGGGGGCCGATCTGCGTCTGCACCGAAACGCCCCGGCGCCGTCCCGCCCGGGGCGGCCGAAGATCAGCTGAAGCTGTCCCCGCAGGCGCAGGAGCTCTGGGCATTGGGGTTGTCGATGGTGAAGCCCTGCTTCTCGATCGTGTCGGCGAAGTCGATCGTCGCGCCCTCGAGATAGGGGCCGGACATCCGGTCGACGACGACCTCGACGCCGTCGAAGTCGCGGACGAGGTCACCGTCGAGGGTGCGCTCGTCGAAGTAGAGCTGGTAGATCAGGCCCGAGCATCCACCGGGCTGGACACCGATGCGCAGCCGGAGGTCGTCGCGACCTTCCTGCTCCAGCAGCGAGCGCACCTTGGTGGCGGCGACGTCGGTGAGGACGACGCCGTGCGTGGCGGTGGTCGGCTCTGCCGTGCTGACCTGCGTGTCGAGCTGCTCGCTCATCGTGCTGACTCCTCGAGTGGTGTCGTCGGTTGCCCGGAAGGGCTGACGTGGTGTGCAACCCGCGACCGGCTGGTCGTGTTCCCGGGAAAGGTCATCCTACGTCGCGGTCCTGGGTGGCCTGTCGAGGCGTCCACTCAGCGGCGGGGCGACCATGTCCGGGCTACCCGCCGGACCCGATCGGTGAGCGTGCCGACCGGGTCCGCCATCGCGGCGTCGACCAGCTCCGGCGTGTCGGCGACGGCATAGCAGCCGCTGAGGCCGAGGCTCATGGTCTCGCGCCGCCCGAGCACCACCTGCCCGGCCACGACGATCGCCGGCACCCCACGCTCCAGGGCCGCGGCCGCGACGCCCGTGACCGCCTTGCCGTGCAGGCTCTGCCAGTCCAACGAGCCCTCACCGGTGACGACGAGGTCCGTCGCCGAGAGATGGTCGGCGAACCGGACCGCTCGGAGCACCTCCTCCACCCCGCTCACGCGTCGGCCGCCGAGCAGCAGCAGCGCGAACCCCAGCCCGCCGGCCGCTCCCGCACCCGGCTCGCGGTCGACCCGGCGCGGCAGACCGCGCAGCAGGTCCGGCCCGGGCGGCAGCACGCGCTGGGCCACGGCGGCGAACCGGGCGAGGGACTCCTCGAGCTCCTGGGCGAGCTCGGGGCTGGCGCCCTTCTGGGGCCCGTAGACCGCGCTTGCCCCGTCGAGGCCGAGCAGCGGGTTGTCGACGTCGGTCGCCAGGACGATGTCGACCCCGCCGAGGCGCCGGCGGACCTCGCCGAGCCCGGCGAGGGCGGCTTCGTCGACGCCCGCCAGCGCGAGGCCGCCGCGGGCCAGGCTGTCGGCCGGTCCGGCACCGAGCGCCGAGAGCATTCCGGCCCCCGCGTCGTTGGTACCGCTGCCGCCGAGGCCGACGACCACGCGCTGAGCCCCCTCCCCCACGGCCACGTCGATGAGCTCCCCCACTCCCCACGTGCTGGTGAAGGCCGGGTTGCGTTCGTCCGCGCCGAGCAGATGCAGGCCGGCTGCCTGAGCCGACTCGACATAGGCCGTGCGCACGCCCGCCTCAGTGGTCAGGAGCACGGCGGCCGGCACCTCCCGCCCCAGCGGATCGCTCACGACGACCGCCACGACCTCGGCGTCGGCCCCGAGCGAGCGTTCGAGGACATCGAGGAAGCCGGGCCCCCCGTCGGAGAGCGGCAGCAGCGTCAGCTCGTCCCCAGGGGCGCTGGCCGCCCAGCCTTCGGCGATCGCTTCGGCCGCCTGGGTCGCGGTGAGGGTGCCGGTGAAGCAGTCGGGGGCGATGAGCACGCGCACGAAGGCAGGCTACCGGCGCCGGCGCCGGCGCCGGGGCCGGTCGCCGAGGCCGACGCCCGCGTAGCTGCATCGGCTCGCTACCACCGCGGCGAGGGTCCACGACCCCAGGCCCCGCCCACGCGGTGCCGGCCGGACCGGTGGACGCCGACGGCACGGCATACGATCTGCGGGTGAGCACGACGACCCCGGCCGGCATCCCGCTCCCGCTGCTGCTGCTCGGCCATGACGCCGACCTGCGGACCGAGCGCGGGGTGGAGTGCCCCGGCGACCTGCCCGCCCCCTCGGACCCCTCGCTCGTGGCGCGGGCGCACCGGGCCAAGGCTGCGCTCGGCGAGAAGGTGTTCGTCCTCGGCCACCACTACCAGCGCGACGAGGTCATCGAGTTCGCCGACACGACAGGGGACTCGTTCAAGCTGGCCAAGGAGGCGGCGGCCCGCCCGCAGGCCCCCTACATCGTGTTCTGTGGCGTGCACTTCATGGCCGAGTCGGCCGACATCCTCACCTCGCCGACCCAGCAGGTCGTCCTCCCCGACCTCGCAGCCGGCTGCTCGATGGCCGACATGGCCGGCATCGGGCAGGTCGAGGAGGCCTGGCAGGTCCTCACCGACGCAGGGGTCGCCGCGTCGACGGTGCCGGTGACGTACATGAACTCCTCCGCAGCCATCAAGGCGTTCACCGGGCGGCACGGTGGCACGGTCTGCACCTCGTCGAACGCGCGGACCGCTCTCGCCTGGGCCCTGGAACGGGGCGGGACCGGGGGCAAGGTGCTCTTCCTTCCCGACCAGCACCTCGGGCGCAACACCTACGTCCGCGACCTCGGCGGCTCCGCCGGGGACTGCGTCGTCTTCGACCCGCACCGGCCGGGCGGCGGCCTGACGGCGCGGCAGCTCCAGGACGCGACGATGATCCTGTGGCGCGGGCACTGCTCGGTGCACGGCAGGTTCTCGACCGAGGCCGTGGCGGCCGCCCGCCGGCAGATCCCGGGGGTCCGGGTGATCGTCCATCCCGAGTGCCAGTACGAGGTCGTCGAGATGGCCGACGAGGTGGGCTCCACCGAGAGGATCATCGCGTCGATCTCGGCCGCCCCGGACGGGTCGGCGTGGGCGGTCGGGACGGAGCTCAACCTGGTCCGCCGGCTCGCGGACCGGTTCCCCCGGCAGCGCATCGTCTTCCTCGAGAAGCACGTCTGCTACTGCTCGACGATGAACCGGATCGACCTGCCGCACCTGGTCTGGGCCCTGGAGTCCCTCGTCGACGGCCGGGTCCCCAACGTCATCTCGGTCGACCCCGAGGTGGCCCGCTGGGCGCGAGTCGCCCTCGACCAGATGCTCGCCCTCCCCGGCGAGACCGCAAGAGACTGACCCCGCCTGCCCAACTTTCCCGCCCCATCGGGGAAACCCTTGGTTCGCTTGGGTTGGCAACCCCCGCGAACCACCGGTTTCCCATGCCAAGTGGCCGCCCCAAGTGGTCGCCCCGCCAACCACAGCCGCACGGTATGCCGCTCAGCCGCGGGGCATGGCGCCGAGCCGCGCCAACAGGATGGCCTCGGCGAGGCACACCTTCTCGAACTCGCCCAGGTGCAGCGACTCGTTGGCGCCGTGTGCCCGGGTGTCCGGGTCCTCGACGCCGGTGACCAGGATCGCCGCGGCGGGGAACCTCTCGGCGAACGCCGCCACGAACGGGATGGACCCGCCCACGCCGATGTCGACGGGCTCGACGCCCCACGCGTCCCGGAAGGCGGCGCGGGCCTGGTCCTGCACCGGCCCGTGCCCGGGCGCCGCGAACCCGGCCCCCTGGTCGTCGAGCGTCACCTCGACCTTCGCCCCCCAGGGCACGTGCTCCCGCAGATGCCGCTCGAGCAGAGCGAAGGCCTCGAGCGGGTCCTCGTCGGCGGTGATCCGCATCGACACCTTCGCGGCGGCCGTGGCCAGCAGGGTGTTCGACGACGTCGCCACCGAAGGGGCGTCGATACCGATCGTGGTGATCGACGGCCTGGTCCACAGCCGCGACAACAGCGAACCCGAGCCGATCGTGGAGACCCCGTCGAGCAGGCTCGACTCCTCGCGGAGCCGCTCCTCCGGGTAGTCGAGCTGGGCGGCCTCCCCCGACCTCAGCCCCGCGACGACGCAGCTGCCCTGGTCGTCGTGCAGACTGGCGAGCAGCCTGATGAGGGCCGTCAGCGCATCGGGCACCGCCCCACCGAACATGCCGGAGTGGATCGAGTGCCCGAGGGTCGACACCGTGACGACGGCGCGGACCAGACCACGCAGCGTGGTCGTCAGGGCGGGCTCCCCCACCGCCCAGTTCGTGGAGTCGGCAAGCACGATGACGTCGGCCGCCAGCCGGTCGCCATGCCGCTCGAGGATGGCCGGCAGCGACTCCGAGCCGATCTCCTCCTCGCCCTCGACGAAGACCGTGACACCGACCGGAAGCCCCCCGGCGTGCGCCCGCACGGCCGCCAGGTGGGCCATGATCCCGGCCTTGTCGTCGGCTGCACCCCGCCCGTAGAGGCGGCCGCCACGCTCGGTCGGCTCGAACGGCGCCGAGTCCCAGTCGGCCTCGTCGCCGGTCGGCTGGACATCGTGGTGGGCGTAGAGCAGGACCCGCGGGGAGCCGGGCGGCCCCTCGACATGGGCGATGACTGCCGGACGCCCCCCCTCGGTCACCACCCCGGCGTCCAGTCCCTCGTCCGACAGGAGCGCGGCCACGGCGGCGGCCGACTCCGCCACCCGGGCCTGGTCGAAGGCCCCGAGCGAGATGCTCGGGATCCGGGTCAGTGCCTCCAGGTCGCTGCGCAGGGCCGGCATGAGGGCGGTGACCCTGTCGCGGAGGATGGAGATCTGGTCGGGGCTCAGCACATCGTCACTCACGCTCGCACCCTATCCATGCCCGGTCCGCAGGCGAAGCGGACGCGATGCGGGCCGCGGGCCGTGACGGCATACAGTGGGGCCGTGTTCGGACGTAGCAGCAAGACCACCAACGACGCCGGGACCGAGGCAGCCCGCGACGAGCGCCCGGGCGCCAAGAACCGGCCGACGCCCAGGCGGCGCGACCAGGAGGCCGCCCGCAAGCAGCCCCTCGTCGTCACCGACCGCAAGCGCGCCAAGCAGACCGACCGGGCCAAGCGGCAGGAGTCGTACTCCCGCCAGCGACGGGCCATGCTCACGGGCGACGAGGCGCACCTGCCCGCCCGCGACAAGGGCCCGGTGCGCCGCTACATCCGCGACTACGTCGACGCCCGATGGAGCCTCGGCGAGTTCATGCTGCCGGTCATGATCATCGTCCTCGCCCTGTCGTTCGTCCGGCAGAGCTGGGCGATGCTCGTGGTGTTCACCCTGGTCTACGCCCTGATCGGCCTCGCCGTCATCGACTGCTGGTTCATGTGGCGGCGCCTCAAGAAGCGTCTGGTCGGGAAGTTCGGTGCGGACAAGGTCATCCGGGGAAGCGCCATGTATGCCGTCATGCGCGCGTTCCAGATGCGGCGCACGCGGATGCCGCGCCCGGTCATCGGCCGGGGCCAGTACCCCTCGTAGGACGTGCTGGTCGCGTGGGCCCGCTCGTTTCGGTGACGTGCCGGCTCGGCGACGCGCCGGTCTCGTAGGACCGCCCGTCCGGACTCCACCGGGCCCCCTTCCCCCAGCCCCGGTCGCGCGGGAGGATGCCGGGATGGACCGCCACCCCGACGCCCTCGTGCGCACCACCTCCGGCCGCGTCCGGGGAATCGCCACCAACGGGGTGAGCGCCTTCCTCGGCATCCCGTATGCCGCACCGGCCGTGGGCCGGGCCCGGTTCGCCGCCCCCCGGCCCGCGCCGGCCTGGGAGGGCGTGCGCGACGCGACGGCTCACGGACCCACCCCGCTCCAGGCCCCCTACCCGCCACCGATGGACCGCCTGCTGCCCGCGGCGGTCGCGCCCGGCGACGACTACCTCAGCGTGAGCGTCTGGACGCCGGACCCGGGGGCCGGCGGGCTGCCCGTCATCGTGTGGCTGCCCGGCGGAGCCTTCGTCCGCGGCGCGGCGTCACTTCCGGCCTACGACGGGTCGGCCTTCGCTCGGGACGGCGTCGTCCTCGTGGGCGTCAACTACCGCCTGGGGGTGCCGGGCTTCGGGGTCGTGCGGGGCGCGCCGCAGAACCTCGGCATCCGCGACCAGCTGCTGGCCCTGCAGTGGGTGCAGGACAACGTGTCGGCCTTCGGCGGAGACCCGTCGCGGGTCACCGTCATGGGCGAGTCCGCCGGTGGGATGAGCGTCGCGACCCTGCTGGCCGCGCCCCCGGCGAAGGGCCTGTTCGCCCAGGCGGTCATGCAGAGCGGCAATGCCACGGTCGCCGCGCACCCTGACGACGCCCGCCGGGTCACCGAGGCGGTCGCCGCGCGCCTCGGCGTCCCGGCGACCGCGGAGGCGCTGGGTGACGCGGACCCGGACGCCCTTCTCGCGGCGCAGACTGCGGTGGGCATCGAGGTCGCCAGCCGACCGGACCCGGCCAGATGGGGTGCCTCCGTCATCCGATCCGGCCTCGGCGTCATGAGCCTCTTCCCCACTCTCGACGGCGAGGTCGTCCCCGACGTGCCGCTCACCCGCATCGCGGCTGGGTCAGCAACCGGCATACCGCTGCTGACCGGGACGACGACCGAGGAGTTCCGGCTCTTCACCGTCCCCACCGGGGTGGCCGGGGCGCTGACCGACGAGGGGCTGGCTGCCGCCGTCGCCCGCTACGGCTGGGATCCCGCGGTCGCCCGGCGCTATGCCGCCCACCGACCGGGTGCCTCACCGGGCGACGTGCTGACCGCGATGCTCACCGATGCGGCCTTCCGGGCGCCCACCGTGGCGCTCGCCGAAGCGCAGCACGCCGCCGGCGCCGCCACCTTCGTGTACGAGCTCGGCTGGGCCACGCCCGTCGCAGGGCTTGGCGCCTGCCACGCGCTCGACCTCGGCTTCGTCTTCGACACCCTCGGGGCCGATGACCAGAGCGAGCTCCTCGGACCCGAGCCGCCGCAGGCCCTCGCGGACACGATGCACACGGCCTGGGTCGCCTTCGCGGCCGGCGGCGACCCCGGATGGCCGCGCTACACCCCGTCGGAACGGGCCGTCATGGTGTTCGACGTGAGATCCGCCGTGGTCCACGACCCGCGCGCCGACGAGCTCGACTGGCTCCGACCGCCGGCCTGACCCGCGTCGGCCGGCCTACGGCTCGAGGCTCATCGGGCCGTACACCACGACACCGTCGCGGTGCAGGGTCACCCCGGCGACACCGGCCTCGGCGAGCGCCCGCCAGGTCTCGCCGAACCAGCTCTCGGCGTCGGACTGGCTCGGGAACTCCGTCGTCGACAGCAGCTCGCCGGTCATCGGCTCCCCGTCGGCGTCCTCGTAGGTCCAGGTCCAGGCCTCACTCATGACTCTCTCACTCCCACCTCGACGAACGGTGGCTTGGTCACGATGGCCGGAAGGTCCCGGCCACGTACGTCGATGACGACCTCCTCGCCCACGGCGACGGACCGGTCGAGCAGCGCCAGGGCGATGCCCTGCTTGCGGGTCGGCGAGAACGTCCCCGACGTCACCTCGCCGACAGCGGTCCCGTCGGACCCACGGACCTCGCAGTGCGCCCGGGGGATGCCGCGCCCCGTGACGAGCAGACCTCGACTGAGCCGGGTGGCCTTGGCGGCACGCTCGGCGAGCAGGGCGTCGCGGCCCCAGAACCGCTCCTTGTCCCAGCCGACGGCCCAGGATGCTCCGGCCATCACGGGGGTGATCGCCGGGCCGAGGTCGTTGCCGTGCAGGGGATAGCCCATCTCGGTCCGCAGGGTGTCGCGCGCCCCGAGCCCGCACGGCAGGCCGCCGCGCTCGCCGACCTCGGCGAGGACGGCATCCCACAGGGCGCCGGCGGTGTCCCAGGCCGGCACCAGCTCGTAACCGCGCTCGCCGGTGTAGCCCGAGCGCAGGACCATGACGGGCAGGCCGCCCCACTGCGTCTCGACGAAACTCATGTAGTCGTGGTCGACCGGCAGGTCCAGGGCCGAGAGCACCTCGTCGCTCTGCGGGCCCTGGACAGCGATGACGCCGTAGGACTGGTGGAGGTTCTCGACGCCGAGGTCGCGGGGGGCCGAGGCGGCGAGCAGCTCGACGACCCGTGCGGTGTTGGCGGCGTTCGGGACGAGGAAGACGTCGTCGTCACCACGCAGGTAGACGATGAGGTCGTCGACGACCCCACCGTCGTCAGCGCAGCACAGGGTGTACTGGGCCTTGCCGGGGCCGATGCGGCGCAGGTCGTTGGTGAGGCAGTCGTTGACGTATGCCGCGGCGCCGGGCCCGCTGACCCGGGCCTTGCCGAGGTGCGAGACGTCGAAGACGCCGACCCGCTCGCGGACGGAGGTGTGCTCGGCGACGACGCCGCCTCCGGGGTACTCGATGGGCATCTCCCAGCCGCCGAAGTCGGCCATCTTCGCGCCGAGAGCGACATGCCGGTCGTGCAGAGGAGAGTGCTTGAGGGGGGCCATGTCTCGGAGGTTACCGCTGTCGGCTCCGTTAGTCTGCGACCACCGCCACGTCCGAAGGAGACCCCATGACCACGGTGACGCTCACCGACACCAGCCCCGCCGACATCGTGGCCGACGCGCTCGTCGTCGCGACCGTCCGCGGCACGGACGGGGCCGGCCTTGCCGCCGGGCACGGCCTGCCGCGCAAGTCGGTCACCCACCTCGAGGCGGTGCTCGCGGCCCTCGAGGCGACCGGTGACCCCGACGAGGTGCACCGGGTCGTGTCGGTTCCCGGCGTCCGGGCCACCTCCGTCGTCCTCACGGGCCTCGGCGACGCGGTGACCGGACGCGGGGCGGCATACGCGCCCGGCGCGCTGCGGTCAGCGGCCGGGGCTGCGCTGCGCGCGCTGACCGGCAAGCGCACCGTCGCGGTGGCGCTGCCGGCCCACGACCTGGCCGCGCTCGGCGCCGTCGCCGACGGTGCGTATGCCGGCTGCTACCGGTTCACGGCCCACAAGTCCGCGAAGCCGGCTCGCACGGGGCGCCCGGTGAGGGCCGGCGCCGACGGCCCCGTCATCTCGGTCGTGTCCGCGCTGACCGGGCGCGGCGCGACGGCCGAGGTCAAGCGCGCCGCCATCGTGGCCGCCGCGCGGGACTTCACCCGCGACCTGGTCAACACTCCCCCGAACCACCTCGTCCCGCAGACGTTCGTCGAGGCCGTCCGGGAGCGCGTGGGCGCGAGCCCGGGCAAGGTGACACTCACCGTCCTCGACGAGAAGGCCCTCATCAAGGGCGGGTTCGGCGGCATTGTCGGCGTGGGCCAGGGCTCGGTCCACCCGCCGCGGATCGTCGCGATGAGCTACCGCCCCAGCCGTCCCGCCAGCACGCTCGCCCTCGTCGGCAAGGGCATCACCTTCGACTCCGGTGGCCTGTGCATCAAGACCGCTGCCGGGATGCTGACGATGAAGTCCGACATGGCGGGCGCGGCCGCGGTGGCGGCGACGGTCATCGCCGCAGCCGAGCTCAAGGTCCCGGTCGCCGTGACCGGGTACCTCTGCCTTGCGGAGAACATGCCGAGCGGCACGGCTCAGCGGCCGGGCGACGTCGTGACAATGCGCAACGGCACGACGGTCGAGATCATCGACACCGACGCCGAGGGCCGGATGGTGCTCGCCGACGGCATCTGCCTCGCCGGCGAGGCCGGTCCCGACGCGATCGTCGACATCGCCACCCTGACCGGGGCGCAGATGGTGGCGCTCGGCCCGGAGATCGCCGCAGTCATGGCCAACGACGACACGTTCCGGACCGAGCTGGTCGCGGCAGCCGACGCGGCCGCCGAACCCGCCTGGCCGATGCCCCTGCCGGAGCAGCTGCGCAAGGGGCTGGACTCACCGACCGCCGACCTCGCCCACAAGGCCGACCGCTGGGGCGGGATGCTGACAGCCGGGATCTTCCTCGGCGAGTTCGTCGGCGAGGGCATCCCGTGGGCGCACGTCGATATCGCGGGGCCGTCGTTCAACGAGAAGGGCGCGTTCGGGTACACGCCCAAGGGCGGGACGGGCTACGGCGTCGCGACCCTGCTCGCGCTCATCGAGGGCCGGGCCTCCTAGCTAGGCCGGGTCAGCCGCTGCGGTGGCGTGAGGTCCACTCCCGCATGCGGGCGGGGTAACCCGTCAGGTTGACGTCGTAGGTCGGCACCCCGAGCTTGCGCGCCAGCTCGAAGGCGGCCTCTCGGGACGGAGTGGCCCGCCGGGTCCACTCGCCGTCGTGGGCGATGAGGATGATGGTCGGTGCCGTGTCCTGGGTCGCGGGCTCGACATAGGCCTCGACGCCCCGCCGGGACTCGATGAACTGCTGGAGGTGCTTGCGGGCCGCCGAGACGTCGCCACGGCCGAGCTCGGTGCCGGGAGCCCCCGTCCCGCGCGATCGCCGGAACCACGCCATGTCCCCACCCTAGGGCCCGTTCCCGCCTGCACCGCATCCGCCGTACGGTCCGAACCGCCGCAGTTGGGTAGGACAGTGACAAGATGCAAGGGTCCTCGGGGCCGTGACCTCGTGGGCCACGACGGTGTGGGGCGGCTCCCGGGAGCGCCCACAACTACCATGAGCCGACGGCTGTCTCGAGAAGGAGAACGCAGAACATGTCTGAACGCGTGACCATGCCCGCTCTGGGCGAGTCCGTCACCGAGGGCACTGTGACCCGCTGGCTCAAGAACGTCGGCGACCACGTCGACGTCGACGAGCCGCTCCTCGAGGTCTCCACCGACAAGGTCGACACCGAGATCCCGTCACCGGTCGCAGGGACACTGCAGGAGATCCTCGCGCACGAGGACGACACCGTTCCCGTCGGTGCCGACCTCGCCGTGATCGGCGACGGCGAGGCGCCGAGCCGGCCGGCCGGTCAGGCCGACCAGCAGGCTGCGCCGCCGCCCGACCAGCAGGCGGCACCGCCGCCCGACCAGCAGGCGGCACCGCAGCCCGAGCCGCCGGCCGCCGAGTCCGCGCCGCTCGCTCCGGCGCCCACGCCCGCCGAGGCGCCGGCAGCCGAACCGGTCGAGCAGTCCGCCCCCGCACCCGAGCCCGCCCCAGCCGCCACGCAGGCCTCCGAGCCCGAGCCCAGCGGCCCGCCGCCGGCCGCTCCGGCCGGCGATGGCGACGGCACCACCGTGAAGATGCCGGCGCTCGGCGAGTCCGTCACCGAGGGCACGGTGACCCGCTGGCTCAAGAGCGTCGGCGACGAGGTCGCCGTCGACGAGCCGTTGCTCGAGGTCTCGACCGACAAGGTCGACACCGAGATCCCGTCCCCCGTGGCCGGGGCCCTGTCGCAGATCCTCGTCCAGGAGGACGAGACCGTCCCGGTCGGCGCCGACCTGGCCGTGGTCGGCGGGTCCGCGCCGGCTCAGGAGGCGCCGCGCGAACCGCAGACCGCCCAGCCCCAGCAGGAGTCGGAGCTCCAGCGGGAGCCGCAGCAGGAGCCGGAGCCGGAGCAGCGGCCCGAGCAGGGGACCTCGCCCTCGCAGGTAGAGGTGGCCCAGCAGGGCGCTCCCGAGGAGGCGCCGCCGCCCGCGCAGGCGGACGCGCAGGCGGACGCGCAGACCGAGCAGCAGCCCTCCGGGCCCCGGACTGCCGGTACCGCTGCCTCGCGCCCCTCCACGGCGCCCGGCCACGCCGCGCCGCCGCCCACCGACCAGCCCGACGCGTCGCCATACGTCACGCCGCTGGTCCGCAAGCTGGCCGCCGACCACGACGTCGACCTGTCGAGCATCTCCGGGACCGGCGTCGGTGGCCGGATCCGCAAGCAGGACGTCCTGGCCGCGGCCGAGGCGGCGAAGCAGGCGACCGAACCCGAGCCCGCACCGCAGGCCCCTGCCGCCCCGGCCGCCCCGACACCCGCTCCCTCGGCAGCCGCGACAGCGAGCAAGCGCGGGACCACCGAGCGGATGACCCGGCTGCGCCGGATGATCGCGCAGCGGATGGTCGAGTCGCTACAGGTCTCGGCACAGCTGACGACGGTCGTGGAGGTCGACGTCACCCGGATCGCGCGGCTGCGCGACCGCGCCAAGGTGGACTTCGAGAAGCGGGAGGGCACCAGGCTGAGCTTCCTGCCGTTCTTCGCTCTCGCTGCCGTCGAGGCCCTCAAGGCGCATCCCACGGTCAACGCCAGCATCAACGGTGACGAGGTGACCTACCACGGGGTCGAGCACCTCGGGATGGCCGTCGACACCGACAAAGGGCTGATCGTCCCGGTCGTCAAGAACGCCGGCGACCTCAGCATCGCCGGCCTGGCCAAGGCCGTCGCCGACCTGGCCGACCGCACCCGCAACAACCGGATCACCCCTGACGAGCTGTCCGGGGGGACGTTCACCATCACCAACACCGGCAGCCGAGGTGCCCTGTTCGACACCCCGATCATCAACCAGCCGCAGGTGGCCATCCTCGGCACCGGCGCGGTGGTCAGGCGGCCGGTGGTCGTCAACGCCCAGGACGGGGGCGAGACGATCGCGGTCCGGTCGATGGTCTACCTGGCACTGTCCTACGACCACCGCATCGTCGACGGTGCCGACGCGGCCCGGTTCCTCGCGACGATGAAGAGCCGCCTCGAGGAGGGGGCCTTCGAGGCCTCGCTGGGCCTATGACCGCTTCCCGAGCCGCCCGATGAGCGACCTGGTCGCCGTCACCGGCAGCTCGGGGTTGATCGGGACCGCGCTCGTGCAGCACCTGCGCGGGCGCGGCGACGAGGTGCTCCGGCTGGTCCGGCGACCACCGCAGGGGCCGGACGAGCGGCAGTGGGACCCCTCATCGCGCCGCCTGGACCCCGCGGCCCTCGACGGCGTGAGCGCCGTGGTCCACCTTGCCGGCGCGGGGCTCGGCGAGCACCGGTGGACCCCGGCGTACCGGAGCGCGATCCTCACCTCGCGCACCGACTCCACGGACGCGGTGGCGAGCGCCGTCGCCGCTGCCGACCACCCCGTCCGGCTGGTGAGCGGGTCGGCCGTGGGCTTCTACGGCGACCGGGGCGACGAGGAGCTCACCGAGGACAGCGCGCCGGGCGAGGGCTTCCTCACCGAGGTCGTCCGCGCCTGGGAGGCCGCCGCCGGCCCGGCCGTCGACGCCGGCGCGAGCGTGGCGTTCAGCCGGACCGGCATCGTCCTCAGCCCCCGCGGCGGAGCGCTGGCCCCGCTCCTGCGCCTGGCCCGGTTCGGGCTGGCCGGACCGCTCGGCTCCGGCCGCCAGTTCTGGCCGTGGATCACCCTGCAGGACGCCGTGCGAGCACTGGCGCAGCTGGTCGATCTCCCGGAGCTCACCGGCCCGGTCAACCTCGTCGGGCCGGAGCCCGCGCGCCAGAAGGACCTCGCGCGCGCTCTCGGGCGCGCCCTGCGCCGGCCGGCCGTCCTGCCGGCACCCGGTTTCGCGCTGCACGCCGTGGTCGGGGAGTTCGCCGACGACATCCTCTCCAGCCAGCGAGTCGTGGGGCGGCGACTGCGCGACTCCGGGTTCTCGTACGCCCACCCCGACCTGGACCGCGCGGTGGCCTGGGCCCTCGAAGAGGGATGACGGTATCGCCTCCCGCGACAACCGGTTGCCGGCCGACGGCGGGCGCCGGCCTCAGGGAGACGGCGAGCGCACATCTCGCACCCGCCACCCCTGCCGGGTCCACTCCAGGTCGACCAGCAGGTCCGGACCGCGGCGAGCCGCCAGGGCCGTCCGGGCCCCGGTCGGGGCCACGACGACGTATGCCGTGGTGTCGACCCGGGCGTGCAGCGTCGCGGCCGCGGCGGTGTGGGTCAGGGTCGCCGTGTCACCGACCACGAACCCCAGCCCCGTGTAGCGCAGCCCGTCCCGCTGCACCCGGGCCAGTGCGGCGGTGTCGCGCCGCATCGCGGCCGACCCCACCGCGTCCACCTCGTCGAGGCGCGCAGCCACCCCGGACCGCCAGACGGCGGCGCGCCGGCCGGCGAGCGCACCGAGCAGGCCCCGGGGATCGGTGCTCGGCGCGCCCGGGTCGGTGACCGTCTCGCCGGCTCGGCCGGCGGCCATCGCCGGGCCGGCGGCCGTCGCCCGGCCGGGCGTCTCCCCGGCTCCCGTCCCGCCGGCTGCGGCCCGGGTGGACCGCGAGCCGACGACCGACGCGACCAGCACCCCGGAGACGAGCAGGGCAACGGACAGCACGAGCGCCCACCCCCTCCTGGTCAGCGGGCCGGCCTCGCGCCGACCGTGACGGCCCCCACCGAAGGCACCGCCGGCAGCGCCCTGCTGTGCGGCCACGGCGCGGATCCGATGGGTCAGCGCGCTGACGTCGTCGCCTCCGCGGACGAGCCGCAGCGGCTGTGGTGGGCCGCAGCCGAAGATCTCGAGCGCCAGGTCAACCGCCGTCGGGCGCCCGCCGGGGTCGGTGCCCAGGCACCGCTCGAGCACGACGATGAGCGCCTCGTCCGCCGGCCCTAGGGCCTCACCCTCGGCGGACCCGATGCTTCGGCGCAGCCCGGCGACCGCCTCGGCCAGCGGACCGCGCAGCGCGGGCAGGCCGGGGACCTGGCCGGTGAGGCAGTACCAGCCGAGGGCACCCACGGCATACACGTCCGCGGCCGGCGAGGGGTCGGCGCCGGCCAGCACCTCGGGCGCGACGAACCCCTCCGTCCCGTGCACGTCGTCGACCGGCAGCCCGGTGACCCGAGCCGTGCCGAGATCGGCCAGCACCGGCCGCCCGGTCCGGTCGAGCAGCACGTTTCCGGGCGAGACGTCACCGTGGACGACGCCGCCGGCGTGCAGCCGCCCGAGGGCGGAGGCGACGGGCGACAGCACGGTGACCGCCTCCTGGGGTCCGAGGTGGCCGCGGGCGGCGACGACCTGCCGCAGGGAGCCGCCGGCGAGGTGGTCGAGCACCAGGACGAGGTCGCCGGAGGCGAGCTCGAGGGCGTCGTGAACGGCCAGGAGGTGCTCGGAGTCGATGGCCCGCAGGACCGCGAGCTCACGGCCGACGGCGTCGACGTCCGCCGCGGCGCCGCCCGGCACCACCTTGAGCGCGACCAGCATCCCGTCGGTGCGCCGGACGGCCGACCATACCGTCGCCGTCGCGCCGGTGCCGAGAAGCTCGCCCACCTCGAACCCAGGCACCTCGGGCGGCTCCGCGTCGGGGTGCGCCTGGGAGGGCTCCTGCCACGACATGACCCCACTGTCGCCGATCGCCTGGCGCCCGCCACCGGGTTTTCCACAGCCCCGACCTAGGCTGGGGCCATGCCAGCGGACCAGCCCACCATCCTCGCCACCTCCGGTGGCTACCGCCCCGGCACCCGGACCAGGATCGAGTTCGACGCCCTGGTCCACCACGCCGTCGCGCTCTCGGGCGTCTCCGGGCGGCGGCCCCGGCTGACCTTCGTCGGGACGGCGTCCGGTGACCAGCGCAACGTCAACGACGACATCCACCAGGCCGGTCGGGTGGCCGGGTTCGACATCACGACCCTCGACCTGTTCCCGATGCCCAGCCTGGACGACATCGAGGGGCACCTGCTCACCCAGGACGTCGTCTGGGTCCAGGGCGGTTCCGTCGCGAACCTGCTCGCCGTCTGGGCCGTGCACGGCCTCGGTCCCGTCCTGCGCCGGGCCTGGGAGGCGGGCGTGGTGCTGAGCGGCGTCTCGGCGGGGTCGATCTGCTGGTATGTCGGCGGGACGACCGACTCCTTCGGCCCCGAGCTGCGCCCCGTCACCGATGCCCTCGGCCTGCTGCCGTACGGGAACGGCGTCCACTACGACAGCGAGGCCCGGCGACGGCCCGCGGTCCACGCCCTCGTCGCCGACGGCACCCTGCCGGAGACGCACTGCAGCGACGACGGCGTCGGGCTCGTCTACCACGGCACCGCGCTCGTCGAGGCCGTCGCCGCGACCGACCGCGCGGGCGCCTACCTCGTGCGCCGCGAGGGCGAGCGAGCCGTCGAGGAGCGGATCGACCCGCGCCGCCTGCCCGTGCCCTGACCGCGGGGTACCGGCTGGACGAGGTCAGAGGAGGACGACCCGGTCCTGCGCGGCGCTGAGCCGGGCGGCGTCGATGACGGCGAGAACGTGTACCGAGTCGCGCGGGTCCACCGGCATGGCGGCGCGGCGGTCGGGGCGGCCGAGAGCCAGCGCCAGCTGACGGTAGAACTCGGCCTCCCCGGACGACATGCGGCGCACGGGCTCGCGTTCGCGCCCGCGGTAGAGCCAGCCGCAGTGGTCGGCACCGGCATCGGCGAGGTCGTCGTAGATCGTCGGCTGGTCGTGCAGCGCGGAGACGACGAAGGCGCCCTCCTCGCCCAGGAGCCGGATCCACGGACCCGGTGCCCCGGACAGGGACGTGGCGCCGAGGTGCGACACCACTCCTCCGGCGTGCCGGCCGATGAGCACCGCATCGTCCTCTGCGAGGCTGTGCCGGGAGGCGACGGTGGCGAAGACCGACTCGACCGGGCCGAAGAGCTGGACGGCGATGTCGACGAGGTGGGTGTGCAGGTCGAGCAGTATCCCGCCGCCGTCGCTCGCCGGGGCCGTTTCGCGCCACCGGTCGCGCGGTACCGGCCGCCACCGTTCCCAGCGCATCTCGAGGCGGAACGGCCTCCCGACAGCGCCGGACCTCACGACCTCGGTCAGGGTCGTCTGCTCGGGGTCGTAGCGGCGGTTCTGGAACACGGTGAGCGGGACCCCGAGCCGCTCGGCGTGTTCGACGAGGGCCAACGCCTGTGCGGCGTCCACGGCGAGCGGCTTGTCGACCACCACCGGGATGCCGGCCTCGAGCACGGCCGCCGTGTGCGCAGCATGCGACCCGGTCGGGGTGGCGAGCACGACCAGGTCGAGGCCGCCCTCGCGCAGCAGCTCCTCGAGGTCGCGGACCACGCTGACCCCCGGCAGGTCGGCGCGGGCCCAGCTCACCCGCGCGGGACTGCTCGTCGCCACGGCGACCACCTCGAACCCCGCCTGCCGGAGCAGCGGTCCGTGGATCTCGCGACCGGCCATGCCGTACCCGGCCAGCCCCACCCGGATCACGGCTCAGCCCGCGCGCCGTCCGCGGTCTGCCCGGTCGCCGGGTCCCGGGCCTCGGCGGCGTCGGGGACGCGAGACAGCCGCCCGGGCCACCAGACCCGGGCTCCCACGTCGTATGCCGCGGCCGGGACGAGCAGCGACCGGACGACGAGGGTGTCGAGCAGGACGCCGAAGGCGACGATGAACGCGATCTCGACGAGGAAGACGAGAGGCAGGACCGCCAGCGCGGAGAAGGTGGAGGCGAGCACCACGCCCGCGCTCGTGATGACGCCGCCGGTGACGGCCAGGGCGACGAGAATGCCCTGGTGGGTCCCCCGCGAGCGGGTCTCCTCCCGGACCCGGGTCATGAGGAAGATCGAGTAGTCGATGCCCAGGGCCACGAGGAAGACGAACCCGTAGAGCGGGATGGACGGGTCTGCTCCCGGGAAGTGAAAGACGTGGTTGAACGCGAGGGCGGCCACCCCGATGGTTGCTCCGAAGGACAGGACGTTGGCGGCGACCAGCAGCGCCGGGGCCACCAGGGAGCGCAGCAACAGGGCCAGCACGACGAAGATGACGGCCAGGATCACCGGCACGATCACCTTGAGGTCGCGCGAGCTGGCGTCGCGCACATCGAGGTTGGTCGCGGTCTGGCCGCCGACGAGGACGTCGGCGCTCACCGCGTCGAGGTCCCCTCGCAACCGCCGGACGACGTCGGTGGCCGCCGGGCTGTCGGCCGGCGCCGTGAGGGTCGCCTGGAGGACGACCTCGCCGTTGCGCACCATGGGCGTCCGGTCGGTCGCCGACGCGGGGAGGGCGGTGGGGTTCTGCAGGCCCGGCTCCTGCCGCAGCACCGCGAGCGCGGCCTGCGCCTGGGCCTGGGGCGCGATGACCTGCACCGGGCTGCCGGAGCCCCCGGGGAAGTGCCGGTCGAGGGCCTTCTGGGCCTGGACCGAGTCGACCGGGGTGAGGAAGATGTCGGTGTTCGCGATGCCCTGCGCCTTGAAGGTCGGGGCGAACGCCGCGGCGACCAGCAGGGCCAGCAGGGTGAGCGCCCAGGTCCGGCGCGGGTGGGCCCCGACCATGGTGGCCACCCGGCCCCACACGCTCCGCGTCCCGATCTTGTCCTGGGAGTGGACATGGTCGACCCGGGGCACGAACGGCCAGAACACCCACTTGCCCCCGAGGACGAGCAGGGCGGGAAGGAAGGTCAGGGCGGACACCAGTGCCCCGGCGATCCCCAGCGCGCCGACGGGGCCGAGACCGGCCGTGCTCTGCAGTCGGGCCAGCAGCAGGCACAGCAGCCCGACGATGACGGTGGCGGCGGACGCGACGATCGCCTCGACGCTGCCGCGCCAGGCCCGGCGCAACGCGACCCACGAGCTCGCGTCGTCGTGCAGCTCCTCCCGGAACCGGCTGACGAGCAGGAGCGAGTAGTCGGTGGCCGCACCCACGACGAGGATGAACAGGATCCCCTGCGACTGCCCGGACAGGGCGATGCGCCCGGCCTTGGCCAGCGGGTAGACGGCGAGCGAGGCGAGTGCCAGCCCGAACACGGCGCTGAGCAGGACGGCGATCGGGAGGAGCGGGCTGCGGTAGACGACGAGCAGGATGACGAACACGACGAGCAGAGCGACTCCCAGCAGGATGCCGTCGATCCCCGCGAATGCGGTGACGAAGTCGGCGATGAGGCCGCCGGGGCCGCCGACGTGTGCGGTCAGCCCGGGACCGAGCATCCTGGCGGCAGCTGTGCGGATCGCTTTCGCCGTCTCGAACAGCGGGGTCGTGCCGCCCACGGCCTCGGCGGCCCTGACGCTGTCCACCGAGACCACGATGAGCGCGGCCTTGCCGTCCTGGCTGGGGACGGCTCGCGGGCCGCCCCCCGCCCCGCCGGGGAGGTAGTCGCCGACCGTGGCCGACGGCCCGATCGCCGGCAGGGGGAGGCCGGGGATGCCGTCGGCCAGCTGCGAGACCGCGCTCAGGTCGGCCTCGGTGAGCTGGCCGGACGGCTTCTCGACGACGACGAGGTACGGGAGGCTCTGGCTGTCGGCGAAGGCGGCGAGCGCGTGGATGACCTCGGTCGACTCTGCGCCCTTGGGCAGGAACGAGGCGTTGTCGTTCTTCTGGACCTCGCTCAGCCGGCCGGCATACGGACCGCCCAGGCCGCCGACCGCGAGCCAGGCGGCCACGACGACAAGCGCCACGACGAGAACGCGCAGCGGCCGGCGGTGAACGTGCCGGGGGGACGAACCCGAGCGGGCGGGTCCTCGCGCGACGGGCCGCTGGGCCGCGTGCCGGTGCCTCATGGACGTCACCCTACGGGCCCCCTCGCTCCCGGTTACCCGGGCGTACGGCATACCGTTGCGGCATGTCGCTCCGCCTCGTCCACCTCGGCTTCGCCCCCGACTGTGTCGACTACCAGGCCGCCTGGGACCGCCAGCGTGAGGTGCACGCCGCCGTCGTGGCGGGCACCGAGCCCGACACGGTCCTGCTCCTCGAGCACGCCGCCGTCTACACGGCCGGCAAGCGGACCGCGCCACAGGAACGCCCGGTCGACGGCACCCCGGTCATCGACGTCGACCGGGGCGGCAAGATCACCTGGCACGGTCCCGGACAGCTGGTCGGCTACCCGATCGTGCGGCTGCCCTCGCCCGTCGACGTCGTCGCCCATGTGCGCCGTCTCGAGGATGTGATGATGCGCGTGTGCGCGGACTTCGGGGTGGAGACCACCCGGGTCGAGGGCCGCAGCGGGATCTGGGTCACTGCCGACGACCGCGGTCCGGACCGCAAGCTCGGCGCGATCGGCATCCGGGTGAGCCGGGACGTGACCATGCACGGGTTCGCCCTCAACTGCGACGCCGACCTGTCCTGGGGCCGGGTCATCATCCCGTGCGGCATCGCCGACGCCGGGGTGTCGTCCATCAGCCGCGAGCTCGGCCGGACCGTCACCGTCCAGGACGTCCTCCCGTACGCCGAGAAGCACCTCACCGACGTCCTCGGCTGAACGCCGCAGCCCCCCGCCGAGCTTGCTGAGCGCCACGTGACCCGCTGCGGGCGGGCCGGCCCGCGAGTCGGACGGCGTAGGCTGAGAGGCCGACCCCAGGTATGCCGCCCGCGCCGGATCGCGGGAGCCAGCGTCCACCCCGAGGAGAGCCGTCGTGACCATCGCCCCCGAGGGCCGTCGCCTGCTGCGCGTCGAGGCGCGCAACAGCGAGACACCCATCGAGCGCAAGCCGCCGTGGATCCGCACGACGGCGACGATGGGACCGCATTTCACGTCGCTGGACTCGATGGTCAGGTCCGAGGGCCTGCACACCGTGTGCCAGGAGGCCGGCTGCCCCAACATCTTCGAGTGCTGGGAGGACCGCGAGGCGACGTTCCTCATCGGCGGGGACGTCTGCACCCGGCGGTGCGACTTCTGCGACATCGCTACGGGCCGCCCGGCGGAGCTCGATCTCGACGAGCCGCGCCGGGTCGCCGTCTCGGTGCACCGGATGGGGCTGCGCTACGCGACCGTCACCGGGGTGGCCCGCGACGACCGGCCGGATGGCGCCGCCGGGCTCTACGCGGAGACGATCCGCCGGATCCACGCCGCCAACCCCGGCACCGGTGTCGAGATCCTGCCGCCGGACTTCGGGGCGGTGCCCGAGCTCGTCGGCCAGGTGTTCGACGCGCGCCCCGAGGTCTTCGCGCACAACCTCGAGACCGTCCCGCGGATCTTCCGGCGGATCCGACCGGCCTTCACCTACGAGAAGTCCCTGACGGTGCTGTCGATGGCGAAGGCGGCCGGCCTGGTCACCAAGTCAAACCTCATCCTCGGCATGGGCGAGGAGGAGCAGGAGGTGGACCAGGCGATGCGCGACCTGCACGCGGCCGGCTGCGACATCCTCACCATCACCCAGTACCTCCGCCCCTCGCCGCGCCACCACCCGATCGACCGATGGGTCCCCCCGCAGGAGTTCGTCCACTGGAGCGAGCGGGCCGACGAGCTCGGCTTCTCGGGAGTCATGGCCGGACCGCTGGTGCGCTCCTCCTACCGGGCCGGCCGGCTCTGGGCCACGGCGATGACCCGCCTCGGGCGGTCGATCCCCGATCACCTCGCCCACCTCGTGCAGGCGGCGTCCGCTCCGGCCCGCCAGGAGGCGGCAGCCGTCGTCGCCCGCACCGCCAGGCCCGTATCCTAGGCGGGTCGGAGCGGCATACCGGCCGAGCCGGCCCGCGGCGGCGACCCGCTCGCCACCCTCGCACCACCGAACCAGGAGCAGCACCCGTGTCCCAGGACAGCGACAAGAAGAAGGGGCGGATCGCCCAGGTCCGGGACGGCTATACCGCCATCCGGCAGCTCGACCCCAAGGTCGGCTGGTGGATGCTGGGGTCGGCGCTGGCGACCATCGCGGTCCTCGTCCTCATCGGATGGCTGCTCGGCCACTGGATCTACGCGCTCGCCATCTCCCTGCCCGCTGCCGCGCTCGCGGCGACCGTCGTGATGAACCAGCGGGGCAACAAGTCGATGTACTCCGCCCTGGAGGGCCAACCCGGCGCCTCGGGCGTGGCGTTGACGAGCCTCGGCAGCCGGGGCTGGTACACCAGCCAGGAGCCGGTGGCCGTCGACTCGATGCGGGGGACCAAGATCTCCGACCTCACCGGTGCGGCCATCGTCTTCCGTGCGCTCGGGCGCCCCGGCATCGTCCTCGTCGGCGAGGGGCCCGCCCCCCGGGTGGCCAAGCTGCTCAAGGCGGAGGAGAAGAAGGTCGCCCGGGTCGCGCCCGGGGTGCCCGTCCGGCTCATCACGGTGGGCGACGACGACGGTGAGGTGCCGATCCGCAAGCTCTCGAGCCGCCTCACCCGGATGAAGTCCGTCCTCACCAAGGACGAGGTGGCCGTGGTCAACAAGCGGCTGAAGTCGCTCGGTGGCCTGCGCACCGGGATCCCCGCCGGGATCGACCCACTGCGCGCCCGGGTCGACCGGAAGTCGCTGCGCGGCAAGTAGCGGCTACCGGCGGACGATGACCGTGCCGGCGACCCGGTCGTGCCACCCCCGCCCGTCCCGGCTGGTGAGGACCGCCGGCACGAACAGGCACAACAGGACGGTGCGCACGGCCACCTGCACCGGATACAGTCCCGGACCCACCTGGCGGACCTGAAGCCCGAGGAGCCGGTGTCCCACCGTCGTTCCCGTCGTGGCGACGAGCAGGAGGTTCTCGGCCGCGAAGACGACGAGGGGCCACCAGGAACCGCTGCTCGTCGACCCTGCGGCGGCGGTGAGCCGGGTGCCGAGCAGCCCGACGGCGATGAGCTCGCAGAGCAGCCAGTCGATGACCACGGCCACCAGCCGGCGGCCCCAGGGCGCCATCGAGCCGGAGCCCTCCGCCGGCATACCGAGCTCGGCCCCGGGATAGCTCGCGGCATGGTCCACGGGAGCACTGTATGCCGGCACCGCTCGCTCCCCGGAACGGCGCGGGCGGTCATCGACCCGCGCGGTCATGTCCATCCCGTGGGCACGGCATCCCACGTCCTGGAACTCTGACACCGTGTAACACCAGCGAAACAGCCAGGTCACGGTCGGGAAACCGCCTGTCCCTAGCGTCGTCGACAACGCACTGGGCCGGCGAAGGCCCGCGCTCTCAACCAGGAGGTTGGATTGTTCAGCACTGCTGACGAGGTCCTCGCGTTCATCACGGACGAGGACGTCAAGTTCGTCGACATCCGGTTCTGTGACCTACCCGGCGTCATGCAGCACTTCAACGTGCCCGCCGGCACCGTCGACGCCGACTTCTTCATCAACGGGGCCATGTTCGACGGGTCGTCGATCCGTGGCTTCCAGGCCATCCACGAGTCGGACATGAAGCTCGTCCCCGACCCGGCGACGGCCTACATCGACCCCTTCCGGGCCGAGAAGACGCTCGTGATGAACTTCTCGATCGTCGACCCGTTCACCGGTGAGGCGTACAGCCGCGACCCGCGGAACATCGCTGCCAAGGCCGAGGCCTACCTCAAGTCCACCGGCATCGCCGACACGGCCTACTTCGGGGCCGAGGCCGAGTTCTACATCTTCGACGACGTCCGGTTCGAGACCAAGCAGAACGCGTCGTACTACTTCATCGACTCCGTCGAGGCCGCATGGAACACCGGCCGGGAGGAGGAAGGTGGCAACCGCGGGTACAAGACCCGGTACAAGGGCGGCTACTTCCCGGTCCCGCCGGTCGACCACTTCGCCGACACCCGCGACAAGATCTGCCTCAACCTGGCCGCGGCCGGCATCGAGGTCGAGCGCAGCCACCACGAGGTCGGCACGGCCGGCCAGCAGGAGATCAACTACCGGTTCAACACCCTGCTGCAGTCCGGCGACGACATGATGAAGTTCAAGTACATCGTCAAGAACACCGTGTGGGGACTGGGCAAGACCGCGACCTTCATGCCGAAGCCGATCTTCGGCGACAACGGCTCGGGTATGCATACCCACCAGTCGCTGTGGAAGGACGGCGTGCCGCTCTTCTACGACGAGCGCGGCTACGGTGGCCTGTCCGACCTGGCCCGCTGGTACATCGGCGGCCTGCTCAAGCACGCCCCGGCGCTGCTCGCCTTCACCAACCCGACGGTGAACTCCTACCACCGGCTGGTCCCCGGCTACGAGGCCCCGGTCAACCTGGTCTACTCGGCCCGCAACCGCTCGGCCTGCGTGCGCATCCCGATCGCCGGTGACAGCCCGAAGGCCAAGCGCCTGGAGTTCCGCATCCCCGACCCCTCGAGCAACCCGTACCTGTCCTTCGCCGCCCAGCTCATGGCCGGCCTCGACGGCATCAAGAACCGCATCGAGCCCCCGGAGCCCGTCGACAAGGACCTCTACGAGCTCCCCCCGGAGGAGCACGAGGCGATCGGCCAGGTGCCGGGCTCGCTCCCCGAGGTGCTGGCCGCGCTCGAGGAGGACCACGACTTCCTCACCGCAGGAGACGTCTTCACCGAGGACCTCATCGCGACCTGGGTCGACTGGAAGCGCAAGAACGAGGTCGACCCGATCCGCTTCCGTCCGCACCCCCACGAGTTCGAGATGTACTTCGACCTCTGACCACCTGCCAGAGCCGACCTGAGGCCGCATCCGGTATGCCGGGTGCGGCCTCAGGCGCTGCTGCAGCTTCTGCCGCTGCTGCCGCTGCTCCCCTGCTGAGCGGTCCGCGCGGCCACGGTCCCCAGCGGGTGGGTGCGAGTTCCGCCGATCTCCCACGGCCGCATACCCACCGGTCCTATGGTGGATGGGGAGAAGTGGGGAAGTACCGCGTCACGCGATCGGGGAGAACGACGATGACCGCTGAACGACGACCGCATGTGCTCATCATCGAGCAGGCGGTACCGATGCGACATGACCGCCGGCTGCGGATGCAGGCCGAGGCGCTGGTCCGTGCCGGCTTCCGGGTGAGCGTCATCGCCCCCAGGGCCCGGGGCGACCGGTCACGCCAGCGCGTCGACGGCGTCGACTTCTACGGCTTCCGTGCACCGGGCCTGCGCCATGGTGTCCTCGGACTGTCGATGACGGCCGTCTACAGCTGGCTGCGGGTCGCCTGGCTGTCCCTGGTCGTCTGGCGGCGAAGCCCGTTCGACGTCCTCCAGGGCGGCAACCCGCCGGACAGCGCATGGGCCCTGGCCCGGCTGTGGTCGCCGCGCGGGGTGCGATTCCTCTACGACCAGCGCGACCTCGGCCCCGAACGTTACCTCGCGCGGTTCGGGCTGCCCCGCTCCCCCGTCGGCAAGCTCGTCCTCGGCACGCTGCGGTGGCTCGAGCGCCGGTCCTACGCGCTCGCCGACCATGTCCTGGTCGGGAACGAGCTGTGCCACGAGATCGCCGCCCGGCGGGGTGGGCGCGACCTCGAGGACAGCACCGTCGTCCGTACGGCGCCCGACACCCTCCGCGAGCGGCCCGTCCACCCGCCGGCGGCCATCCGGTCCCAGGGCCGCCACATCCTCGTGCACCTGGCCGCGCCCGGACACCTGGGCAGCGTCCCCCAGCTGGTCGCGATCATGGACGAGCTGGTGTTCCGCCGCTGGCGCAACGACGTCCACCTCGTGCTCCTCGGCTCGGGCCATGAGTGGGACCAGCACTCGCTCGACACCATGCTGGCCGAGCGGGGGCTCACCGACTACGTCACCGTGGTCCGGGATCCCTCGCCCACGACCCTCGCCCATCACCTGTCCGCCGCCGACCTCGGCCTGACGACGGAGCCGAAGACACCGCTCAGCGACGTCACGCCGTCGCCCACGACCCTGGACTATCTCGCCTACTGCCTGCCCACCGTGTCCTACGACCTGGCGGAGGTCCACCTCGTCGCCGGCCCGGCCGCTGTCCTCGTCGAGTCCGGGGACACCCGCATGTTCGCCGACGAGATCGAGCTCCTGCTCGCGGATACCGAGCGGCGGGTGCGGCTGGGGCTGGCCGGCCGGGACCGGGTCACCCGGCTGTTCGACTGGCTACCGCAGTCCACCGGGTATGTCGACGCCGTCGACCGGCTGACCGAGCACGCGTTGGGGGTGCCGGGCGGCGCCGCCTCGCTGCTGCTGGCTGCCGTGCCTGCGGGCAGTGTGGACCCCGACGTCGGGCCCCCGGTGGACCTGGAGAACCCCCGTGCGCTCACCGCATACCTGCGCGACCGCGGCGCGAGGGCACCGGGTCGGGCCAGCGCCTGATACCGGCCCGACACTCGCCCGACGAGCTGCCTGCCGCCGGGTGGGCACGCCCGGTCAGACCAGGCGCAGGGCAGGCCGCCCGGCCGGCAGAGCCGTCGGGGTGCTCGCCGCGCGGCGGGCGGCCCGGCGGCCGCGGCGCCACCGGTCGATGACGTCGTCGGCCCACGACCGGCGCGACGGGCCGAGGCACTCCCAGGACGAGGGGTCCTGCCATGCCTCGTACCAGCCCGGCTCGCCAGGGCGCGGGGTCCGAGCCGTCGTGCTCGACGAGACCGCAAGCCGCGGGCGAGGGACCGGCGGCGCAGGGGCCGGGACGGCAGAGACGCTCACGGGTCCTCCTCCATGTCTCGTTCCGGGGGGCAGGCCCAGCATTTCGGCAGGTCAGCGGGCCGGTCAAGGCGATCGGCCTCAGCCCGGCGGTTTCGATCCGTTCCGCTGACAGCCGGCTCCGCCGTTCGGTGGACAGTCAGCTCACCGTTCGGCGGGCACCCACCGCAGCCGTGGCTCGGACCACGGACCGGCATGGTCAGGCCGGCGGTTGCGCGGCGGCCAGGCAGCGGTACGTGAGACGCTGTGCGGGACGCAGCACACCTGGCCCCTGCGTGGGAGGGACGGTCACGATGGTCCTCGACATCGCTGTCTGGGCTCTCTTCGTCCTCGGTGCGGTCGCGTTCGTCGGCGTGGTCGGCAAGGGCCTCGTCGGCCGCCTCCGGCACCGCCCGCCCGAGCAGTGGCAGGACGACCCGCCGGAGGGTGCAGCCAGGCTGCGCGGCGGTCCGACGAGCCCGGGCAGCTTCCAGTAGCCCACCTGAGCGATGATGCGGTCATGAGCCCCGCCCCGGCCAGAGCCGTGATCGACGCCGTCCCACCCCAGCTGCTCGAGCAGCTGGCCGACGCCGGCCGGACCGTCGTGGGCCGGGGGCTGGTGGTCGCCTCGGGGGGCAACCTCTCGGCGCGCGTCCCGTTGACCGACGCCTTCGTCGTCACCGCAACCGGCACCTGGCTCGACCGCCTCACCCCCGCCGACTTCGTCGTGCTGGGCCCCGACGGCCGCCGGCGCGGCGGCGCCGAGCGGCCGTCGGTCGAGTGGAAGCTGCATCAGCGGACGTATGCCGTGCGCGAGGACGTGACCGCCGTCGTCCACCTGCATCCCCAGCACGTCCTGCTGGTCGACATCCTGGGCCAGCCGATCCGGCTCGTGACCTCGGACCACCAGGTCTATGTCGGCTCGGTCGGCCGGATCCCCTTCCTGCCCGCCGGGAGCCAGGAGGTCGCCGACGCCGCGGCCGAGGCCGCCCGCGGTCACAACGCCGTCGTCCTGGCGCACCACGGCTGCTCCGCCCTCGGGGAGTCCGTCGAGATGGCCCTGCGCCGCGCCATGAACCTCGAGGAGGCGGCGACGATGACCTACCGGCTGCTGCTGGCCGGGGACACGACCGCCGAGTTCCCGCCCGAGTGGGTCGGCAAGGTCGTCAGCGCCTGAGCCGGCCGATCAGCCCACCCGCTGTTCGTCGGGCCTGGCCAGCGCGGTGGGCGGCTGACCGGCCGCCGGCTCGACCACGCCGCGCTCCGTCGTGATGGCCGTGACCAGCCGAGCCGGAGTCACGTCGAAGGCAGGGTTGAACCCCCGGGTGCCCTCGGGCGTCAGCCGGATGCCGGCGAGCGAGGTCACCTCGGTGCCGTCCCGCTCCTCGATCTCGATGGCGCTCCCGTCCGCGGTGGCGAGGTCCACCGTCGACCATGGGGCCGCCACCACGAACGGGATGCCCGCCTCCCGGCAGGCCAGCGCGACCCCGAGCGTGCCGATCTTGTTGGCCGTGTCGCCGTTCGCGGCGATCCGGTCGGCGCCGACGACCGCGAGGTCGACCAGGCCGCGGAGGATCGTCGAGGCCGCGGCCCCGTCGACCTGGACCACATGGGGGATGCCGTCGGCGGCCAGCTCGTACGCCGTCAGCCGCGCCCCTTGGAGCAGGGGCCTGGTCTCGTCGGCATAGACCATCTCGAGGCGGCCGCGGGCCTGCAGCTCCCGGACGACGCCGAGCGCCGTCCCCCAACCCGACGTGGCGAGCGACCCGGCGTTGCAGTGCGTGAGCACCCTGAGCCGGGGGCGGTCCAGTCGTGCCACGAGCCACTCGGCGACGTGCGCACTGAGGGCATGGTTGGCCGCCGTGTCCTCGGCGGCGATCTCGAGCGCCCGCGCCAGGACGGCCGGCTGGCCGTCGGCCATGAGTGGGCGGACCTGGTCCACCCCCCAAGCCAGGTTGACAGCGGTCGGGCGGGCGTGTCGCACCCGGTCGACCGCGGCCGCGAGCTCGCTTGCGCTCCAACCGAGTCGGCGACCCTCCTCCATCGCCACGGCCACCCCGAGCGCGCCGGCCACCCCGAGCGCCGGTGCGCCCCGGACCGCGAGCGCGGCGATCGCGGCGACGAGCTCGTCGGTCGTGGTGATGGTGAGCGTCACGGACTCGCCGGGCAGCCTGGTCTGGTCCAGCAGCCGCACCGCCTGATGCTGCGCATCCCAGCCGATCGCCTCGATCGCCTCGCCACCCATCACCTGGTGCTCCTTCCGTCCGTCGGTCGCGGACCCGACACGCCGCAGCGCCCACCCAAGCACACTTTCAGCCGGTTCCCAGCACGAGGGTCCATGCTGAGGTAGACCTTAGTGAGGTGGCCCTTACTGGGGTCCATGGGCACAGACGAAAGGGACCATCAGGTGAGCACAGACAGGTTCGTTCCGGGCAGCATCGTCGTCGGCGTCGACGGCTCGCCCCTCAGCATCTCGGCCGTGGAGTGGGCCGCCCGCCGAGCCCAGGCCCGCGACCTTCCCCTGCACATCGTCCACGCATGCCGTAACGACCCGGGCACCGGCTTCGGTGAGTCCCCCGACCAGGACACGCAGCGCCGTTCCGCCCAGGTCCTGTTGGCTTCCGCGGTGGCCCACGCCCACAGCGCCGCGCCGGGACTGCGCGTCTCCACGGCCTGCGTCCCCGGGTTCGCCTCCAAGACCCTCATCCAGGTCTCGCACAAGGCGGCCATGGTCGTCGTCGGTGCGGTCGGACACGGGATCCTCAGTCGCGCCTCGATCGGCCCGACCACCCTCCAGGTCGCCATGGCGGCGCACTGCCCGGTGGCCATCATCGGCCACGAGGGGCGCTCGAGCACGACGTCGCACGGGCGGGTCGTCGTCGGGGTCGACGGGTCGACCGCTTCGCTCACCGCGTTGACGGATGCCTTCGACCGGGCGGCCCTGCGGGGGGCGGAGCTTCGTATCGTGCATGCCTGGCAGACCAAGGGGTCCGGAACGGGCCAGGGCACCAACACCTCGTGGCCTGAGCAGGACGGATCGGTGCAGGATCTGGTGGCCGACCACATCTCCACCCATGTGGGCGCGCATCCCGACGTCAAGGTCAACCAGGACCTCGTCCGCGCCGACCCGGTCAAGGCCCTGCACGACAGCTCGCAGGACGCCGACCTCGTGATCGTCGGCCGTCGGGGTCTCGGCGGGTTCCCGGGCCTGCGCCTCGGCTCGGTCGCGGTGCGCCTGATGGGTCGCACCGCGTGTCCGCTCGTCATCGCACCGGCCGCCTGAGCCGGTCGCTGCCGGGCGGCGCTGGTCAGGCCGGGTCCGCGAGCCCGAGCCGGTCCAGGACGAACGCCCACTCCCACGCCAGCTGCTCCCAGGCGGCATACCGCCCGCTGCGCCCACCGTGGCCGGCCGCAAGCTCCGTGCGCAGCAGGATGGGCCGCTCCGGTGCCCGGCTGGTCACGGTCGCCCGGAGCCGAGCCACCCACTTGGCCGGCTCGGTGAACGAGACGCGGGCGTCGTGCAGGCTGGTCGTGGCGAGGATGGCGGGATAGTCGCGGATCGTGAGGTTCTCGTACGGCGAGTAGGACCTCATGCACGCGTACGCCTCCGGGTCCTCCAGCGGGTTCCCCCACTCGTCCCACTCGCCGACGGTCAGCGGCAGGTCCGGCCGCAGGATCGTCGTCAGCGCGTCGACGAACGGGACAGCCGCGTGCACCACCGCGAAGCGGTCGGGCGCGAGGTTGACGGCCGCCCCGACCGTCAGCCCCCCGGCGGAGGCACCCTCCAGAGCGAGCCGGCCCGGCTGTACCCAGCCGCTCTCGACGAGCCGGTCGGCGCAGGCGACGAGGTCCGAGAAGGTATGGGGTTTCGCCAGTAGCTTCCCGTCGTCGTACCAGTGCCGGCCCATCTCACCACCGCCGCGCACATGGCCGACGGCGAAGACGACTCCACGCTCGAGCAGGCTGAGCCGGGCGACCGAGAAGTACGGGTCGCTGGACGACTCGTAGGCGCCGTAGGCGGTGAGGAACCCCGGGTGCGACCCGTCGGGCAGCAGCCCGGCCCGGTGCACCACCGACACCGGCACCGGCGTCCCGTCGGGAGCCGTCGCCCACTCGCGGTGCTGCTCGTAGTCGGCCGGCTGGTAGCCGCCGAGGACGGGCTGCCGCTTGAGGACGGCGCGCACACCGGTCGCCAGGTCGAGGTCGAGCACGGTCCGCGGCGTGACGAAGGACTCGAACACGACCTGGAGCGACGGCGTCGCCGGCTCGGGGTTGTCGCCCAGGGCAACGGAGTACAACGGCTCGTCGAACGACACGTCCCGCGGCTGCCCGTAGCCGGTGGCCGAGGACGGGTCCGTGGGCAGCAGCCGCAGGGCGGTGAGCCCACCGGAGCGCAGCGACAGGACCGCAACATCGTCGAAGGCGTCGACGCCGAGGAAGCGCTCGCCGGGGGCAGAGCCCAGCAGCGGGCGCCACTGCTCGTGGCTCGTCGCGTCGAGGGGAGCCCACGCCAGGTCGGCGTCGGGGTGGTCGGCGTTGTGCACGACGAGCAACCGGTCGGCAGCCGGCTCGACGTCGTACTCGACGCCCTCCCGGCGCGGGGCGACCACGCGGAAGTCCCCTTCAGGGGTGTCGGCGGCCAGCAGGCGCACCTCGGACGTCGTCTTGGACCCGATCGACAGGATGACCCACCGCTCGTCGCGGCTGCCCTCGATGCCCATCCAGAACCGCTCGTCGTCCTCCTGGTGCACCAGGGCGTCGTAGGACGGTGGCGTCCCGACCCGGTGGCGCCACAGCTGGAACGGCCGCCACGCATCGTCAAGGCGTAGGTAGTACAGGACCCGCCCGTCGTGCGAGAGCTCACAGCCGTAGCCGACGCCGGCCAGCGAGTCGTCGAGGACCTCCCCCGTCGCGATGTCGCGGACCGTGAGGGAGAACCGCTCCTCGCCGGTGAGGTCCGTCCCGAAGGCCACCGTGGTGTGGTCCGCGCTGACCGCGAGCGCCCCGATGGAGAAGAAGTCGCTGTCACCGGCCTCGACGTTGCCGTCGAGCAGCACCTGCTCGCCGTCGACCCGGCCTCGGTCCAGGTCCGGACGCACCGACCGGTCGGTCAGCGGCGCCCGGGCATGGACGGCATACTGCAGCCCCTCGACCGTCCGCGAGTAGTACCACCACGGCCCACTGGTGACCGGCACGGACAGGTCGGTCTCCTGGACCCGCGAGCGGATCTCGTCGACGATCCGGCGCCGCAGCGGCTCGAGGTGGGCGGTGACCGCCTCGGCGTAGGCGTTCTCGGACTCGAGGTAGCTCAGCACCTCGGGGTCCTCGGCGTCGCGCAGCCACTCGTACGGGTCGAGGACCCGGTCGCCATGGTGCTCCCGGACATGACGACGGCGCAGCGCCACCGGTGGCGGGGGAGGCTCGGCCATCGGTCGCGTCAGCCCCCGGTCAGGCAGCGCGGGCCCAGGAGCACCTTGAGGTCGCCGTACAGAGCCTCCGAGGCGGTCACCCGGCAGTCGAGGCGCAGCTTGTCGATGACCCGCCCGGGCTTGACCAGGCGCAGGTGCACCTCGGTCGTGCCGGGGTGGGACATCAGGACGGACTTCAGGCCCGAGATGATGTCGTTGGTGGCGCGCATGGTATCCATCGTGAGCACGACCGGCCCCCGCGGGCCCTGGGTCACGTCGGGAAGGGTGAGATCCTGGGCGTAGAGCGAGACCGTGTCGTCGCGGCGGTTGACCTTGCCGCGAACGACGGCCACCCGGTCCTGCACGAGCATCGACGACACAGCGTTGTACGACGACGGGAAGAACAGGCACTCGATGGCGCCCTCGAGGTCCTCGACGGTGGCGATGGCCCAGAGGTCGCCCTTCTTGGTGCGCTTGATCTGCAGGCCGGTGATGAGCCCTGCGATGGTGACCATGGAGCCCTCGGGCCGGGACTCGTCGCCGGTCAGCGTGGCGATCGCGGTGTCGGCGTGCTGGGTGAGGACGTGTTCGACCCCGAGCAGCGGGTGGTCGGAGACGTAGAGCCCGAGCATCTCGCGCTCGAAGCTCAGCAGCGTCGCCTTGTCCCACTCCCCCCGCGGCACCTCGGTCAGGCCCATGAGGTCCGAGCCCATGTCGGCGTCCGCATCGTCGGTCCCCAGGCCGTCGAACAGCGAGTCCTGACCGATGGCCTCCTGTCGCTTCATGGCGACGAACGCGTCCACGTACTCCTCGTGGACCTGCAGCAGACCCATCCGGCTCTCTCCCAGCCCGTCGAACGCGCCCGCCTTGATGAGCGACTCGATGGTGCGCTTGTTGCAGACGACCGGGGCGACCTTGGACATGACGTCCCGGAAGCTGGCGAAGCGGCCCTTGGTCCGACGCGCGGCGATGATCTCGTCGACGACGTTGTGGCCGACGTTGCGCACCGCCTCGAGTCCGAAGCGGATATCGGTGCCGACCGCCGCGAACTGCCCGACCGACTCGTTGACGTCCGGTGGCAGGACCTTGATCCCCATCCGGCGGCACTCCCCGAGGTAGAGGGCCGACTTGTCCTTGTCGTCGCGCACGCTGGTGAGCAGCGCAGCCATGTACTCGGCCGGGTAGTTGGCCTTGAGGTAGGCCGTCCAGTACGAGACCAGCCCGTATGCCGCGGTGTGGGCCTTGTTGAAGGCGTAGTCCGAGAAGGGGACGAGCACCTCCCACAGTGCCTTGACCGAGGCCGCGGAGAACCCGGCGTCGCGCATGCCCTGGGAGAAGGTGCCGTACTCGGCGTCGAGGACCGACTTCTTCTTCTTGCCCATCGCGCGGCGGAGCAGATCCGCGTTGCCGAGGGTGTAGCCGGCGAGCTTCTGGGCGATCTCCATGACCTGCTCCTGGTAGATCACCAGGCCGTACGTCGTGCCGAGGATCGGCTCGAGCGCCTCGATCATCCGGGGCTCGAGCTGGCCCTTGAGCTTGGGGTCCAGCGGGACCAGCTCCTGCTTGCCGTTCTTGCGGAGTGCGAAGTTGGTGTGCGCGTTGACGCCCATCGGGCCGGGGCGGTAGAGGGCGAGCGCGGCGGAGATGTCCTCGAAGTTGTCCGGCTGCATGAGCCGCAGCAGGGTACGCATGCCGCCGCCGTCGAGCTGGAAGACGCCGAGAGTGTCCCCGCTGCGCAGCAGCTCGTAGGCCGACGGGTCGTCGAGGGTGCGTGAGAGGACGTCGAGGTCGACCTCCTCGCCACGGTTCGCCGCGACGTTGGCGATCGCGTCATCGAGGATCGTCAGGTTGCGCAGCCCGAGGAAGTCCATCTTGACCAGCCCGAGCGCCTCACAGCTCGGGTAGTCGAACTGGGTGATGACCTGCCCGTCCTGGAGCCGCCTCATGACGGGGATGACGTCGACGAGCGGCTCGCTCGACATGATGACCCCTGCCGCGTGCACCCCCCACTGGCGCTTGAGACCCTCGAGGCCCTTGGCGGTCTCGACGACCTCCTTGAAGTGCGGCTCGGAGTCGACCAGGGCCCGGAACTCGTTTCCCTCCCCGTAGCGGTCGTGGTTCGGGTCGTAGATGCCGGACAGCGGCACGCCCTTGCCCATGACGTCGGCCGGCATCGCCTTGGTCAGCTGCTCGCCCACGCTGAACGGGTGGCCCATGACCCGGGCGGCGTCCTTGACCGCCTGCTTTGCCTTGATCGTGCCGTAGGTGACGATCTGGGCGACCCGGTCGTCGCCGTACTTCTGCGTGACGTAGCGGATGACCTCGCCGCGCCGGCGCTCGTCGAAGTCGACGTCGAAGTCGGGCAGCGAGGGACGCTCGGGGTTGAGGAACCGCTCGAAGATCAGCCCGTGCGGAATGGGGTCGAGGTCGGTGATCTTCATCGCGTAGGCGCACATCGAGCCGGCGCCGGAACCGCGGCCGGGCCCGACCCGGATGCCGTTCGACTTGGCCCAGGTGATGAAGTCCGCGACGACGAGGAAGTAGCCGGCATACCCCTTGGAGACGATGACGTCGGTCTCGTACGCCGCCTGCCGGTCCGCGTAGTCGGGGATGCCGCCCGGGAACCGCTCGGCGAGCCCGCGCCGGACCTCCTTGACGAACCAGCTCTCCTCGTTCTCGCCCGGTGGACACGGGAACCGCGGCATGTAGCGGCCCTCGTCCTCGGTGAACGAGACGTTGCACCGCTCGGCGATCAGCAGGGTGTTGTCGCAGGCCTCGGGCAGCTCGCGCCAGGTGCGGCGCATCTGGCCGGGGCTGCACAGATAGAAGGTGTCGGCATCGAACTTGAACCTGCCGGGGTCGACGAGGGTCGAGCCGGACTGGACGCACAGCAGAGCCGCGTGAGCCGTCGCGTCCTCGGGGGCGGTGTAGTGCAGGTCGTTGGTGGCGACCAGCGGCAGCTCGAGCTCTCGGGCCAGCCGGAGCAGGTCCTTCTGGACCCGGCGCTCGATGTCGAGTCCGTGGTCCATCAGCTCGCAGTAGTAGTTATCGGCGCCGAAGATGTCCCGGAAGTCCGAGGCCGCCTGCAGCGCCTCGCGGTACTGGCCGAGCCGGAGCCGGGTCTGCACCTCACCGGACGGGCAGCCGGTCGTGGCGATCAGGCCGGAGCCGTACTCGGAGAGCAGCTCGCGGTCCATCCGCGGCCACTTGGCATAGACCTGGTCGAGCGAGGCCATCGAGTCGAGCGCGAACAGGTTGTGCAGGCCGGTGTTGTCCCGGGCGAGCAGGGTGAGGTGGGTGTAGGCGCCGGAGCCGGAGACGTCGTCACCGGGGCTGGACTTCTCATCCCCCCAGCGGACCCGGGTCTTGTCGGTGCGGTGGGTCCCCGGGGTGACGTAGGCCTCGACCCCGATGATCGGCTTGACCGCGGTGCCCTGGGCCTTCTTCCAGAACTCGTAGGCGCCGAACAGGTAGCCGTGGTCGGTGATCGCCAGGGCGGGCATGCCCAGCTCCTCGGCCTTGCCGAGCAGGTCGCCGATCCGCGCCGCACCGTCGAGCATGGAGTACTCGGTGTGAGCGTGGAGGTGGACGAAGCCGTCGGAGGCGGGGGAGGGGGACATCGCCCCCGATTCTAGGTCGCGCCGCCGACTGCCTCTGGGCAGGTCGCTGCGGGGTGTCGCCCGGCCGGTCGCCGGCGGCCGTTCCGCGGTCCTCACCGGGGCGTCACCGGGGGGCGTCACCCGGGGGGCGCCAGGGTGCATCACCCGGGCGGCGCCGGGGCGCCACAGCGGGCCGGACGGGCCCCTGGCGGCCCGCTCACAGCCGTTCCAGGGCCTGCTGCAGGTCCGCCGGGTAGCTGCTCCGGAACGTCACCCAGTCGCCGGACGCCGGGTGCTCGAACCCCAGCCCGACCGCATGCAGCCACTGGCGCTCGAGCCCGACCCGCCTGGCGAGGACGGGGTCGGCTCCGTAGGTCAGGTCGCCGACGCAGGGGTGTCGGACGGCGGCGAAGTGCACCCGGATCTGGTGGGTCCGGCCCGTCTCGAGGCGCACCTCGAGCAGCGAGGCGTGCCGGAATGCCTCGATGAGCTCGTAGTGGGTGACCGCGTGCTTGCCCGAGTCCATCACGGCGAACTTGTAGTCATGGCCCGGGTGGCGGGCGATCGGCGCGTCGATGGTTCCGGCCAGCGGGTCGGGGAGCCCCTGGACGAGGGTGTGGTAGGTCTTCTCGACCCGACGCTGCTTGAAGGCACGCTTGAGCACGGAGTACGCCCGCTCGCTCTTGCAGACGACCATGACCCCCGACGTGCCGACGTCCAGACGCGAGACGATCCCCTGCCGCTCGCTCGCCCCACTCGTCGAGATGCGGTACCCGGCGGCGGCCAGGCCGCCGAGGACGGTCGGACCGGACCAGCCGACCGACGGGTGCGCGGCCACCCCCACGGGCTTGTCGACCACGACGATGTCGTCGTCGTCGTGGATGACGTCCATCCCCGCCACCGGCTCGGCGATGACCCGGAGCGACGGGCTGTCCTCGGCGGAGGGCAGGTCCACCTCGAGGAGGTCGCCGGCGCGCATCCGATGCGACTTGCCGACGGTGACGCCGGCCACGACCACCTGACCGGCCGCGGCGAGGTCGGCGGCCCGGCTGCGGGACAGCCCGAACAGTCGGGCGATGGCCGCGTCGACACGCTCCCCGTCGAGACCCTCGGGCACCAGGACGGCCCGCAGCTCACTCATCGCGGACCGACGGGTCGTCCGGCCGCTCGCCGCCGACGGGACGCTCGGTATGCCGGCCGCCGCCCACCCGCTCGCCGGCGATGGTGATCCCGCGCAGTGCCAGCACCGCGATGAGCAGCGCGGCTGCGACGATCGCGATGTCGGCGACGTTGCCGATGAACAGCCCGAAGTAGTCGATGAAGTCGACGACGTGCCCACGCCCGGGTCCGGGCTCCCGGAAGAACCGGTCGATGAGGTTGCCGAGGGAGCCACCGACCAGCAGGCCCAGCGCGACCGCCCAACCGCGGCTGCCGAGCCGCCGGACGGTGGCGGCCACCCAGCCCAGCACGGCGACACCGATGACGGCCAGCAGCCATGTCGCGCCCGTCCCGATCGAGAACGCGGCGCCCGGGTTGCGGATGAGATCGAGGCGGATGCCCGAGCCGATGAGGTTCTGCGGCCGGCCCGGCCGCAGGTGGCCCAGGGCCCAGACCTTCGTCGCCTGGTCGAGCGCCAGGCTGACCCCGGCGACGACCCCGAGAACGGCATACAGACGCCACCGGCCGGCGGACGGTGCCGCGGCCGGTGCGTCGTGGGGCTCCGCTGAGGTCAGCGGCGCTCTTCCTTGGTCTTGCATGGCATGCATAGGGTCGCACGGGGCGCCGCCTGGAGGCGAAGCTTGCCCACCGGGTTGCCGCAGGACTCGCACGTGCCGTAGGTGCCGTTGTCGAGCCGCTCGAGGGCGCGCTGGTTCTGGTCGAGCATCTCGCGGGCGTTGTTCGCCAGGCTGATCTCCTGCTCGCGCTCGTAGGTCTTGGCGCCCGCGTCGGCCTGGTCGTCGCCGGCCCCGTCGCCGGAGTCGCGCATGAGGTCGACGAGCTCGTTCTCGGCCGTGCGCAGCTCCTGCACCAGCCGCTCGATGTCGGCCTCGATCTCGGCCCGCACCCCCTTGAGCTCGGCCGCGGTCCAGGGCTCCTCGTGCTCGAGGACGGCGAGCGAGGAGGCCTGGGCCGCCCCTCGCACGCCGCCGGCTGCCTTCCTGGCGGGGGCGGCCTTGGTCGCCGGGGTCGTCTTCTTGGATGCTGTCATCGTGGTGGCTGGTGCCGCCTTCTTGGTGGTGGTGGTGGTGGTCCCCGGCGCCGTCTTCTTCGCCGCCGTGGCCGGTGTCTTCTTCGCCGCCGTGGCCGGTGTCTTCTTCGCCGCCGTGGCCGGCGTCTTCTTCGCCGCCGTGGCCGGTGTCTTCTTCGCCGCCGTGGCCCGCCCCTGCTGAGCGGGGGCCTTCCTCGCCGGCGTCGTGGCGGGTGCCGTGCCGGGGGCCGCCTTCGCGGCGCTGGTCTTCTTGGCGGTCGCCTTCTTGGCGGTCGTCCTCGCCGGCGTGCCACCGGTCGTCGGCGAGTCCGCGGAGAACCCGCTCACGCGTCTCGCCGTCGACCTGGCGGCCGACCTCGCCCGTTGGGCGACGGCCAGGACCCTCTTGGCAACCATGGGGACCTCATTCATCGTGATGGCCCGGCACCTTCATGGCCCGGGCACGTGCGCCGAGGATACGGCCTCCGCCCGAGGACCTCAATGCGCAATGCCACAGCCCGACGGGTCCGGGGTGTGGCGTTGCGCACGGGTGCCGCTCAGGCCTGGACGGCCTCCTGCTGGCCCTCGGCGGGCGTGTCCGAGCCTGACCCCTCTTCCGGGACCTCGATCGCCGTGGTCTCGAGGTCCTTCAGCTGGCCCTCGATGTACTGCTGCAGGCGCGAGCGATAGTCGCGCTCGAAGTCGCGCAGCTGCTGGATCTTGCGCTCGAGCAGGCTCTGCTCCCGCCCCAGCTCGGCCATGATCGAGGCCTTCTTCTGCTGGGCCTCGTGGACCATGCCGGTCGACCGCTCGCGGGCCTCGGTGAGCATGTCCTCGCGGCGGCTGGTCGCGTCGGCGACCAGCTCGTCGTGCTTGGTCTGCCCGACGGTCAACAGCTCGTCATGGCGAGCCTGCGCGGAGCCGATCAGGTCGTCGTGGCGCGCCTGCGCCTCGTTGATCAGCTCGTCGCGGCGCGACTCACCGGCGGCGACGTGCTCGTCGTGCAGGCGCTGCGCCAGCGCGATGACGCTGGCGGCTCCGGCGCCGGACGCCACATCCGCAGCGAGCGGCGGGGCCGGAGCCACCGCACTGCCGGCGGCGGCCTCGGCTGCCTCTGCAGCCGCCTGCGCCTGGGCGATGCGTTCCTCAGCAGCCCGCTCGGCCTCGTCGATGCGAGCCTGGATGCCGGCGAGGCGGTCGTCGGCATCCTGCTCAGCATCACCGAACTGCAGCACCTGGCTGCGCAGCTGCTCGGCCTGTGCCGCCAGCTGCTCATGCTCGCCGAGCACCTGCTGGTGCTGGCCGACCAGCTGGTCGTGCTCGCCCTGCAGGGCGGCGTAGCGGGCGTCCGCATCGCTCACCTGGGCCTCGAGCTCCTGCACGCGCGCCTCGAGCTGGGCGACCTGGCCCTGGAGCTCGGCGTTGCGACCCTCGAGGTCCTCGCCGCCGCCCTCGAACTCGCTGAGCCGGCCCTCGAGCTCGGTCCTCCTGCTCTCCAGCTCACGGACCTGGGCCTCGAGCTCGGTGCTGCGGGCACCCGCCGCCTCGAGGTCGCGGATCTTCGCCTCGAGCTCCGAGGTGTGCCCGCGCAGGCTCTCGAGCTCCGTGGTACCACCCGCGTCGGCCGTCGGGGCGGACGCGCTGACGGGAGCCAGACCACGCCCGGCCCGGCACTCGTTGAGGTCGGTCCGCAGATCCTCGCTCTCCTTCGCCATCCGGCGCATCTGGGCCACGATGTCGTCAAGGAAGTCGTCGACCTCGCGCTCGTCGTAACCGCGACGGAACTGGGTCTGCGTGAACGTCTTGTTGAGGACATCCTCGGGCGACAACGCCATGGCATCTCCTGGAGTACGTGAACTGCGGGCAGGGATGAGCCCGCATCGTGCCGGACCCGGGGCCGGGACGGGGCCAGCCTAGAGGAACGCCAACAAAATGTAGAGACAGATGAGAAGAATGAGGAAACCGAGGTCCAGCTGGACCGAGCCCAGCCTGATCGGGGGAACCAGACGGCGCAGCCAGCGCAACGGGGGGTCGGTGAGGGTGTACAGCGCCTCGGCGATGACCAGCATGACGCCTCGCGGCCGCCAGTCCCTGCTGAACACCCGGACCCAGTCGAGCACCAGCCGACCGAGCAGGACGATCAGGTAGAGGAAGACGATGAAGTGCAGGACCTGCCGGACCGCAGTGACGGCATTCATGGCACCAGCCTGACCGAGATCGCTGTGCCCGTGCTGTGCCGTATCAGCTCTGGTTGAACAGGCCGCGGGCCGGCGCCGCCGCCACGGAGTCCTCGGTGGTGACGGTGACCGTTGCCGGCGAGAGCAGGAACACCTTGGCCGTGACCCGCTCGATGGCCCCATGCAGGCCGAACACCAGCCCCGCGGCGAAGTCGACGAGCCGTTTGGCGTCCGCGTCGTCCATGTCGCTGAGGTTCATGATGACCGGCGTCCCGTCGCGGAAGTTCTCGCCGATCGTCTTGGCCTCGTTGTAGGTGCGGGGATGGATCGTCGTGATCCGGGTAAGGCCGTCGCCCTGCGGGGCGCGCACCACCTCGGCCACCGGACGTCGGGTGGGCAGTGGCGTCACCTGGGCGTGCCGCTCGCGCGGCTGGTCGGCCGGCTCGGCACCCTCGTAGTCCTCGTACTCGTCGTACTCGTCGTAGTGACCGTCGTCCTCGGCCAGCCCGAGGTAGACCATCGTCTTGCGCAGCGCGCCAGCCATGGGAGCTCCTTGTCCTCCTGCGAGTGGGCCTGCCGGTGTCGTGGCGGTGCAGGCCCCCGAGGGGCCGGCAGGACCGTTCGCGACCGAAGTTACCCAAGTGACGGGCGAGAACCGAGGATTGCGGTCCCGACACGCAGGTGTGTCGCACCCTCGGCGACCGCCTCCTCCAGGTCGCCGCTCATTCCGGCCGATATCCACCACGCCTCGGGGTGGGCGCGCCGAACCTGCTCGCCGACCTCCCGCAGCCGCGCGAACGCCGCCCGGGGGTCGACGTCGAGCGGCGCCACGGCCATCACTCCCCGCAGCCGCAGGCTCGGCGCCGCCGCCACCTCCTCGGCCAGCCGGCCGACGTCCCGCCACGGCACCCCGCCGCGGCCGGGGGCGTCGTCGAGGCTGACCTGGACCAGGGTGTCCAGCGTCCGCCCGGCGGCCTCGGCGCCTCGCGCGAGCGCCCGAACCAGCTTGGGCCGGTCGACGGACTGGACGACATCGGCATACCGGGCGACCGAGGCGGCCTTGTTGCTCTGCAGCTGACCGATGAAGTGCAGCGTGAGCTGGGCGCGATGGGCGACCTCGGCGAACTTGGTCTGGGCCTCCCGGTCCCGGTTCTCGCCCACGTCACGCACGCCGAGCTCGGCGAGCAGGTCGACGTCGGAGGCCGGGAAGAACTTCGTCACGACGATGAGCGTGGGCCGGTCGCTGCGGCCGCTGGCCGCCACGGACGCGTCGATCCGGCGACCCACCTCCTCCAGCCGGGCGGCGAGCTCGGCGCGGCGGGCTCCAGCCCCGCTCACCGGTCGTCCCCCGCGCCCGCATCCCGCACGATGACGCCGGCATACCGGCCGGTGCGGCCGTCGCGTCGGTGGGAGTACAGCCGCGGGTCCTCGCGCGCGCAGCCGGGGACCCACTCCACCTCGGCCCCCGCGGCCGCGAGCTGGGCGACCACCCCGGCCGCGACATCCAGGGCCGGGGTGCCGGACCAGGAGACGGCCCGGCTCTCGGGCGCCATGGCGGCGGCCGCCTCGCGCATGTCGAGGGGGACCTCATAACAGCGGGCGCACACCGACGGGCCCACCACGGCGGTGACCGTGCGCGCTCCGACGTCGCGCATGGCCGCCAGGGTGTGGGAGACGATGCCGGACACCATCCCGAGGCGGCCGGCATGGACGGCGGCCACCACCCCCGCCTGCGGGTCGGCCAACAGCACCGGGGTGCAGTCCGCCACCAGGGTGGCCAAGGCCAGCCCGGGGGCGGTCGTGACGAGCGCGTCGACGGAGGGCGGCACGGCCGGGCGCCGCTGCACGACGGCGACGTCGACGCCGTGGCACTGGTCCATGAAGACGACGTGGTCCGGGCCGAGCCCCAGCTCGGCACCGAGCCGCGAGCGGTTGTCCGCGACCGCCCCTGCGTCGTCGCCGACCCGGCCCCCGAGGTTGAGCCCGGCATACGGGCCGGTGCTGACGCCCCCGTCCCGGTCGGTGACCGCGAACGTCACCCCGTCGGTATGCCGGCGCCAGTAGAACACGCCCCCACCGTAGACGCGTCGGGACCGGGTGGACAGCACCTCCACCCGGTCCCGACGCAAGGGGCATTGCGGCTTTACTTGAGGAAGTCCGGCACGTCGAGGTCGTCGCCCTCCTCGAACGTCACTGTCCGCGGCGGCGTCTGGCGCGGGGGCACCGGCTGCGGCGCCGAACCGGGCTCCCGCACGACCGCCGGGCCGTCGACGACCTCCGCCGGCGCCACCGGACCGCTGTGGGCCGAGGGCTCGCGGCTCGGCGACCCGGCCGCCGGGGACGGTGCCGGCGGCACGGTCGCCGAGGGCGCCGCGCCGGCCGGCCGGCTCGATCCGGAGATGGTGCCCAGCGCCCGCTCGTCGGCCCGCCGCGTCGGAGTGCCGCTGTCGAACCCTGCGGCGATGACCGTGACCCGCACCTCGTCGCCGAGGGCGTCGTCGATGACCGCCCCGAAGATGATGTTGGCCTCCGGGTGGGCCGCCTCCTGGACCAGGCGTGCGGCCTCGTTGATCTCGAACAGGCCGAGGTCGCTGCCACCCTGGATCGAGAGCAGGACGCCGTGAGCGCCGTCGATGCTCGCCTCGAGCAGCGGGCTGGAGATGGCGAGCTCGGCGGCCTGGACCGCCCGGTCCTCGCCGCGCGCCGACCCGATGCCCATCAGGGCCGACCCGGCCCCGGACATCACCGACTTGACGTCGGCGAAGTCGAGGTTGATCAGGCCCGGGGTGGTGATGAGGTCGGTGATGCCCTGCACCCCGGAAAGCAGGACCTGGTCGGCGCTGCGGAACGCGTCGAGCATCGAGACCCCGCGGTCGCTGATGGACAGCAGCCGGTCGTTGGGGATGACGATGAGGGTGTCGACCTCCTCGCGCAGCCCGCCGATGCCGGCGTCGGCCTGGTTGGCGCGGCGGCGCCCCTCGAAGGTGAACGGCCGGGTCACGACCCCGATGGTGAGGGCGCCGAGACCCCTGGCGATCCGGGCCACGACGGGCGCACCCCCCGTGCCGGTGCCGCCGCCCTCGCCGGCGGTGACGAAGACCATGTCAGCGCCCTTGAGGACCTCCTCGATGTCCTCGGCGTGGTCCTCGGCGGCCTTCTTGCCGACCTCGGGGTCGGCGCCGGCGCCGAGGCCGCGGGTGAGGTCCCGCCCGACGTCGAGCTTGACGTCGGCGTCGCTCATCAACAGGGCCTGGGCGTCGGTGTTGATGGCGATGAACTCGACGCCCTTGAGTCCGACCTCGATCATCCGGTTGATGGCGTTGACGCCACCACCGCCGATGCCGACGACCTTGATGACGGCCAAGTAGTTCTGCGGTGCTGCCACGGTGGTGGGCCTCTCCTGACGATCCGGATCACGGGCTGCGCTGCGGCCGTGACTGCTTCTGCTCTGGGTCGGTCAGGGCCGTCGGTCGGCCCCAACCATAAAGTTCAACCTTACGGTCATGGTTAGTTCCATGGTCCGTTCGTCACGACGCTAGGCGCGGGACCGGTCTCATTCAAACAACCGGTGGGCGTGTCGGCGCACCTGTCTGCCGGTCTGTCGCAGGCTAGTGCACTTGCGCCCCATCTACCTCACCAGTCACAGCTACCGCTCGCCCGGTGGTCCTCATCCGGCCGCACGGGGGATCGTCACCGGGTGACGGGCGTGTCCGGGGCGCTGACGTCGATGAGCTGCGGGTGGGTCCTGAGCAGCGCCGAGATGATGGCCACCTTGCGCTGGCCTTCGCCCGCGCCACCCCACACCACGGTGACGCCGCCGAGGTGGAAGGTCACGAGGTCGGCGGAGCTCACCGTGACGCGGGAGACCCGTGCGGAGAGGTCCGCCGGCAGTGCCTCGACGACGGCGATCGCCGCGCCGACCGCGGCACGGGTCATGGCGGCGTCGGAGGCTGCCGTGACCACCGGGATCCCGTCCGGCGCCCGGGTGACGACCCGGTAGACGACACCGCTGCGATCCACAACCTCTAGTTGACCCTCAGGGTTCTTCACGACCACGACGGGGGTCCTCGGCTCGACGCGGACCACGAGCGTGCCCGGCCACGACCGCTCCACGGAGACCTCGGCGACGCTGATCCGGGTCCGGACCCGCGCGGCGACGGCACCGGTGTCGACGCGGGCCAGCGGCGTGCCGGTAGGCACCCGGACGAGCGCGGCCACCGCCTTCGCCTCGGGCCCGGTGACGCCCGAGACCTCGACGGTGCGCATCGAGAGCACCGGGCTCCACCAGAGCAGCCAGGCCAGGGCGGCGGCGACGGCGAGCAGCAGCACTGCCCACAGGACCTGCCGCCAGGGACGGCGCCGGGCCAGGGCGGCGCGCTCCTCGAACCGCACGGCCGCCGACGCCACCCCGCGGTCTCCGGGGCGGGGCGCGGTGCCCACCGGGTCCTGGCCGCCGCCGAGCCGGCTCACGGCTCTCCCAGCGCGCGCAGGATGCGCGGCGCGAAGGACGTGACGTCGCCCGCGCCGATGGTGACGACGAGGTCGCCGGGGCGGGCGCGGGCGGCGACGAGGGCGACGGCATCCCCCCTGCTCGGGCCCACGACGACCGCTGGGTGCCCCAGCCGGTCGCGCAGTGGGATGGCGATCAGGTCGGACGTGACTCCTGGCACGGGGTCCTCGCGGGCCCCGTAGATGTCGAGCAGCACGACGGTGTCGGCCGCGGCGAGGGCCGCGGCGAGCTCGCCGGCGAAGTCCCGCGTGCGGGAGTAGAGGTGCGGTTGGAAGACGACGTGCAGGTGGCCCGTGCCCGCGCGGTCGAGGACGCCCCGGGCCGTCCCCACGACGGAGGCGACCTTGGCCGGGTTGTGGGCGTAGTCGTCGACGACGGTGACGCCCCGGACCTCGCCGAGGACCTCGAACCGTCGCCGCGCCCCGGTGAACCCCGCCAGCGCGTTCCGGACCGCGCCGGCCGGCGCTCCCAGCCCGGCGGTGGCGGCCAGGTAGGCCGCGGCAGCGTCCAGGACGTTGTGCGGACCGGGGACGGCGAGGATGAGCTCGTCCCGCCCCTCACCGTGCACCAGGACCGACCGGCTGCCCAGGCCGTCGGCGACGGAGGAGGCGACGACGAGGTCCGCCTCGTTGTCGACGCCGTAGGTCAGCACCCGCCGTCCCGTTGCTCGGACCGCCTCGGCGAGCCGCAGCGACCCAGGGTCGTCGTGGCAGGCGACGAGCAGCCCGCCCTCGGACACGGTCGCTGCGAACCCGGCATACGCGGACTCGACGTGCTCGAAGGTGCCGTAGTAGTCGAGATGGTCGGGCTGGACGTTCGTGACGACCGCGACCTCCGGGCGGTAGACGAGGAAGGAGCCGTCACTCTCGTCAGCCTCGGCGACGAAGAGGCCACCGCTCCCCCACCGGGCGCTGCCCCCGAGCTGAGGGACCTCCGCGCCGCCGACGAACGACGGGTCGAGGCCGGCGCCGGCCAGGGCCACGGCCAGCATGGAGGTCGTCGTCGTCTTGCCACTGGCTCCGGCGACCGCCACGCGCCGAGCGTCCTGCATCGTCACGGCGAGCGCCTGGGCCCGGTGCAGGACCCGCAGTCCCCGCTCTCGCGCGCCCGCAAGCTCGACGTTGTCGTCCCGGACCGCCGAGGAGACGACGACGGTGTCGACCTCGTCGAGGTGGGCGCCATGGTGGCCGACGAAGACCCGGGCGCCCCGGTCCCGGAGCCGCTCCAGCACGGCAGCCTCCTTGGCGTCGGATCCGCTGACCGTGACGCCCCTGGCGAGCATGATCGCCGCGACACCCGACATGCCCGCACCGCCGATGGCGACGAAGTGCACCCGGCCGAGGTCGCCGAGCCGCGGGAGCGGCGCCGCGAAGTCGTAGCGGGGTGAGGGCCCGGAACCGGTCACCGCCGATCTCCTTCGACGGCAGCCTCGACGAGGTCGGCGAGCCGCTCGTCGCCATCGCGCTCCCCCACGGAGGCCGCCGCAGTGGCCATCGCCTCGACCCGGCCCGGGTCGAGCATGAGCCCGACCAACCGGCGACCGACCCACGCCGGGGTGAGGTCGGCGTCGTCGACGAGGATCCCTCCGCCCGCGGCGACGACCACCGACGCATTGAGCCGCTGCTCGCCGTTGCCGATGGGCAGGGGGACGTAGACAGCCGGCAGCCCGACCGCCGTCAGCTCGCAGACGGTGCTCGCGCCGGCCCGGGCCACGACGAGGTCGGCGACGGCATACGCCAGGTCCATCCGGTCGACGTACTGCACCACGACGTAGCGGGGACCGCTCGGTGCCGGGGCCACCGGTTGGTCCTTGCCGTGTCCGGTGACGTGCAGGACCTGGATCCCGGCCTGCCGCAGGGCATCCACCGCCCCGTGGAACGCGGCGTTGAGGCGAGCAGCGCCCAGCGAGCCGCCGGTGACGAGCACCGTGGCGCGGCCCGCCTCGAGGCCGAAACGGGCGAGGCCCTCCTCCCGGGACGCGGCCCGGTCCAGCGTGGCGATCTCCCGGCGCAGCGGCATCCCGGTGACCGTGGCCCGCGGCAGCGGCGTACCGGGGAAGGTGACGGCCACCGCCTGGGCGAGACGGGCCCCGAGGCGGTTGGCGATCCCCGGCCGGGCGTTCTGCTCGTGGACGACGACCGGAATCCGGCGGCGGCGCGCCGCGAGGTAGGCCGGCGTGCTGACGTAGCCACCGAAGCCCACGACCACGTCGGCGGACACCGCGTCCATCGCCCGTCCAGCAGCCGATACCGCCGCGCGAAGGTGCCCGGGGAGGCGCACCAGGTCGGCACTGGGGCGTCGGGGCAAGGGCACCTTCGGGATGAGCGACAGCGCGTAGCCGCGCTCGGGGACCAGCGTGGACTCCAGGCCCTGCGCCGTGCCGAGCACGCGGACGATGACCTCGGGGTCGCGCCGCCGCAGACAGTCGGCGAGGGACAGCAGCGGCGAGACGTGGCCGGCCGTGCCACCTCCGGCGAGGACGACCGAGCGTGGCGCGGCCGTCACCGACCGCTCCGCCGGCGCACGGCGCCGGACTGCACGACGCTCAGCGAGCGGCGCAGGATCGAGGGCCGGGTCCGCAGCGCCTTGGCGCAGCCGGGCTCCGCACGGGCGAACGACAGGAGGATCCCGAGGACGAACATCGTCGTCACGAGCGAGGATCCTCCCGAGGAGACGAGCGGGAGGGGGAGGCCGATGACCGGCAGGAGCCCGATGACCGTCCCGATGTTGACCATGGCCTGGACGACGATCCAGGTCATCGCCCCCGCCGTCACGATGCGCACGAACACGTCGGTCGTGCGCATGACGAGCAGGTAGCAGGCCAGCGTGAGGACCGCGAACAGCACGAGCACGACGATGGTGCCGGGCAGGCCGAGCTCCTCGCCGATGATCGCGAAGATGAAGTCGTTGTGCGGCTCCGAGAGCCACTGCCACTTCTCGCGGCTGGCACCGAGTCCGAGCCCGAACCACCCGCCGTCGGCGAGCGCGAACCGCCCCTGCATCGGCTGGCGGGCCTGGCCGAACGGGTTGGTGTCGCGCCCCAGCCAGACGTCGAAACGCGCCAGCCGGTTGGGGCTGACCAGGACCATGGCGACGGCGAGTGCACCGAAGGCCAGGAACGAGAAGCTGAACCACCGTCCCGGGACGCCGGCGGCATACAGGACCGCCGCGATGATCGCCCCGAGGACGAGGACGGTGCCGAGGTCTCCACCGACCAGGACGAGGCCGACGGCGACGGCCGACACCGGCAGCACGAAGGGGAAGACCACCTCGCCCAGCCGGTCGAGCCGCCGGTGCTTGTGGCTCAGGACCAGACCACCGACCAGGACGAGCCCGAGCTTGACGACCTCGGACGGCTGCAACGTCAGCGGCCCCAGCCGGATCCAGTTGAGGTTGCCGTTGATGTCCTGACCGAGCGGGGTGAAGACCAGCAGCTGCAGGGCGAGCGCCACGCCGAGGATCGGCACGGCCAGCCGCTTCCAGGCGAGCACGGGCATCCGCGCCGCGACGACGAGGCCGAGCGTGCCGACACAGGCATAGAGCAGCTGGTTCTCGAAGATCTTGTAGGGAGAGTTCCTGGTCTGGATCGACGTGACCGTCGACGCCGACAGCACCATGACCAGACCGAAGACGACGAGAACGAACGTCGTGCCGAGCAGGAGGTTGTACGTCGTCACAGGCGAGTCGAACCGGGAGGTCCACGCGGCGGAGCGGCCGTGCGGGCGGTCCGTCCCCGGGCGCGTCGCGGCCGAGGTGCTGGTCACTGGTGGTGTCACTCCCCCGAGCTGGCCGCGAGCCGACGGACGGCCTCGGCGAACGCCTCGCCCCGCGCACCGTAGTTGGTGAACATGTCCATGGATGCGGCGGCCGGGGCGAGCAGGACGACGTCACCCGGCTGGGCGAGCGCGGCGGCCTCGGTCACGACACGGTCCATGGTTCCAGTGTCCGTGGAGTCGACGTCGATGACGGGGATCTCGGGGGCGTGTCGGGCCAACGCCTCGCCGATCCGGGCGCGGTCCCGACCGATGAGGACGACGGCGCGCAGCCGGCCGGACACCCCGGCGACCAGGTCGTCGACGTCCGCACCCTTGAGCAGTCCCCCGGCGACCCAGACGACGTGCTCGAAGGCCCGCAGCGCAGCCGCTGCCGCGTGCGGGTTGGTGGCCTTGGAGTCGTCGACGTAGCGGACCTCTGCCACCACGCCGACCGTGGCGATGCGGTGGGGTTCCGGGCGGAAGTCGCGCAGTCCCTGCCGTACCGCTCCGGTCGGCACGCCGTGGGCGCGGGCCAGGGCGGCAGCGGCCAGGGCGTCGGCGACGACGTGCGGTGCCACCTCCCGGCCGTCGCCGCCAAGGTCGCCGAGCGTGCCCAGCTCGGCCGCCGAGTGACGCCGCTGCTCGACGAAGGCGCGGTCCGCGAGCACGTCGTCGACCACGCCGAGCATCGACGGTGCCGGTACCCCGAGGGTGAACCCCACGGCGCGGCACCCCTCCTGGACCTCGGCCTGCTCGACGAGCCGTTCGGTCTGCGGATCCTCGACGTTGTAGACGCAGGCGACCTCCGCGCCCGCGTAGACCCGGCCCTTGGCCGCGAGATAGGCCTCGTAGCTCCCGTGCCAGTCGAGATGGTCGGGAGCGACGTTGAGGCAGGCCGCCGCCCGGGGCCGGACCGATGACGACCAGTGCAGCTGGAAGCTCGACAGCTCGACGGCGATGACGTCGTACGGCTGGGGGTCGAGGACCGCCTCGAGGATCGGCGTCCCCACGTTTCCGGCGCTCACCGCCCGCAGCCCCGCGGCGCGCAGCATCGCCGTCAGCATCTGCACGGTGGTCGTCTTGCCGTTGGTGCCGGTGACGGTGAGCCACGGCGCGGCGCCGGTGCCCGCGCGCATCCGCCAGGCCAGCTCGACCTCCCCCCACACCGGTATGCCGCGGCGGGCCGCCTCGGCGAGCATCGGCTGGTCCGGACGCCAGCCCGGTGACGTGACGACGAGGTCGACGTCCTCGTCCGGCATCTGCTCAGCCGCGCCCGCGCCCAGCCGCAGCCGCGCGCCGAGGAGGTCGAGGATGCGGGCCCGCTCGGCGAGGACGGCCCGCTGCCCCGGGTCGGCGCCGTCGACGGCGAGCACCTGCGCTCCCCGGTCGAGCAGGGCGTCGGCCGCCGCGAACCCGCTCACCCCGATCCCCGCCACGACCACGCGCAGGCCCGCCCACGCCGCGTCCCCGTGGCTGAGCCCGGCGAGCCGCCCAGTGCTCACGTCGGCCTCGCCTGGCCGGTGCGTCATACGGCGCCCACCACCCACTCGGCGTAGAAGATGCCCAGGCCCAGGGCGACGAACAGCCCGGCGATGATCCAGAACCGGATGACGATCGTCACCTCCTGCCAGCCGAGCAGCTCGAAGTGGTGCTGCAACGGCGCCATCCGGAAGACCCGCTTGCCCGTGGCCTTGAACGACGCGACCTGGATGACCACCGACAAGGTGATCGTGACGAACAGCCCTCCGAGGATGACGATGAGGAACTCCGTGCGGGTCGTGATGGCCAGCCCGGCCATGGCGCCGCCGAGGGCGAGCGACCCGGTGTCGCCCATGAAGATCTTGGCGGGGGCGGCGTTCCACCACAGGAAGCCGAAGCACGAGCCCATCGCCGCCGCCGCGACGACAGCGAGGTCGCGGGAGTCCCGGACCTCGTAGCACTTGATGCCGGGGGTGATCTGGCAGTTCTGGTTGGTCTGCCAGATGCCGATGAGGACGTAGGAGGCGAAGACCATCACCGAGGCACCGGTCGCCAGGCCGTCGAGGCCGTCGGTGAGGTTCACCCCGTTGGACAGTCCGGCGATCATGAAGTTGGCCCAGACGATGAACAGGATCAGGCCGAGCACCGCGCCGCCGAACGCGAGGTCCAGGTTGGTGTCCCGGACGAAGGAGATCTTCGTCGAGGCCGGGGTCAGCCAGCCCCTGTTGGGGAACTTCAGGGCCAGGATCGAGAACAGCACCCCGACCAGCGCCTGGCCGGCCAGCTTCTGCCGCGAGCGCAGGCCGAGGCTGCGCTGCTTGCTGATCTTGATGTAGTCGTCGAGCCAGCCGATGAGGCCGAGGCCGGCCATGAGGAACAGGACGAGCAGGGCCGAGACGCTGGGGCCGGTCAGGGTGAGCAGGTGCGCCATGACGTAGGCCGCGAGGGACGCCCCGACGATGACCGCGCCTCCCATCGTCGGGGTGCCGCGCTTGGTGTGGTGCGAGGTCGGACCGTCGTCGCGGATGAACTGGCCGTAGCCGCGGCGGACGAGGACCTTGATGAACATCGGAGTACCGAGCAGGGAGATGACGAGTGAGACCACCGCAGCGATGAGTACGGCCTTCACTGGCCCTCCTCCCTCACCCCGGCGAACCGGTCTCCGAGCCACCGTAGCCCCGCATCCCGGCTCGACTTGAACAACACGACGTCGCCGCTGCGCGCCTCGTCGACGAGCAGCGCGTATGCCGCCTCCGCGTCGGGCACCGTCGTGCACGGCACGCCTGCGCCGGCGCCCTCGCAGATCGCCGAGGCGCCGTCCCCGACGACGAGGAGCCGGTCGATCCCCAGCTCGGCGGCGAGCTCGCCGACCCGACGATGCTCCAGGTCGCTCTGCTCACCCAGCTCGAGCATGGTGCCGAGGACCGCGATGGTCCGCCCCGACCCGCCCATCGCCAGGACGGCCCGCAGGGCCGCGGCCATCGAGTCCGGGTTGGCGTTGTAGGCGTCGTTGACGATGCGGACGCCGTCGGCCCGCTCGGTGACCTCCATCCGCCACCGGCTGACCGCACGCGCCCGGCCGAGCGCGGACGCCACGGCGGGCAGCGGCATACCGCACTCGAGCGCCACCGCGGCGACCGCGAGGGCGTTCCCGACGTGGTGGCGACCCACGAGGTCGAGGGTGACGGGCGCGGACCGCTCGCCGACCCGCAGGGCGAACGACGGGCGTCCGTGCGGGTCGAGCGTGACGCGGTCGGCCCGGATGTCGGCGTCGGGGGCCTCGCCGACCAGGACCACCCGTGCGCACGTCCGGGTCGCCATCGCGCGCACCCTGGCGTCGTCGGCGTTGAGGACCGCCACCCCCTCGGCGGGTAGTGCCTCGACGAGCTCGCCCTTGCCCTGGGCGATGGCCTCCCGCGACCCGAACTCGCCGAGGTGGGCGACGCCGACGTTGAGGACGACGCCGATCCGTGGCGGGGCGATCGTCGTGAGGTACCGGACGTGGCCCAGGCCCCGGGCTCCCATCTCGACGACGAGGAACCGGGTGCCGGTGGTGACCCGCAGGACGGTGAGCGGCACGCCCACCTCGGAGTTGTAGGACCCGACCGGGGCGACCGTCTCGCCCGCCTCACCGAGCACCGACCCGAGCAGGTCCTTGGTGCTGGTCTTGCCCGACGAGCCGGTGACCCCGATGACGGTGAGGCCGGGCAGACGATCGACCACCGCGCGGGCGAGGGCCGCGAACCCGGCCTGGACGTCCGGGACGACGACGCACGGCAGCCCGTCCACCGGACGGGTCGTGAGGGCCGCGACGGCCCCGGCGTCGCGGGCCCCGGCGACGAAGTCATGCCCGTCGAGGTGCTCCCCGACCCGGGCGACGTACAGGCTGCCGGCTCGCGCCTCGCGCGAGTCGGTGACCACCGGACCGTCGATGACGATGCCGGCCGCGGCCGCGGGGCCGTCCCCGTGCAGGGTCCCGCCGGCCAGCGACGCGACCTCGGCGAGCGTGAGAGGGATCATCGGTCCCGCTCCGCTGCCGCCGGGCCGGCGAGCTCGGCATCCAGAGCGGCCCGCAGCTCGTCCCGGTCGTCGAACGGATGGACCACCCCGCCGATGTCCTGACCCGTCTCATGGCCCTTGCCGACCACGGCGACCGTCGAGCCCTCGCCCCGCTCGAGGGCCGCAGCCACGGCGGCCCGGATCGCGGCCCGCCGGCCCCGGGCCTCGTCGATGACCAGGTGCCCGGTGGCCGCGTCGACCGCGCCCCCGACGACGGCGGCCCGGATCGCCGCGGGATCCTCCGAGCGCGGGTTGTCGTCGGTGACGACGACGACATCGGCGTGCGCCGCGGCGGCGCGGCCCATCGCCTGCCGCTTGCCGCGGTCCCGGTCGCCGCCCGCCCCGAGGACCACCACGAGCGCGCCGGTGGTGACCGGCCGCAGCGCGCGCAGGGCGGCGGCCACGGCGTCGGGGGTGTGCGCGTAGTCGACGACCGCGAGCGGCGTGCGGGGGTGGGCGATGGTGGGCAGCACGCGCTCCATGCGTCCGGGGACGTGCGGGTCGGTGAGAATGGCCCGCTCCACGGCCGCCGGCCGCTCCCCCGCCAGGACGAGGGCGACGGCGGCCATCGCCGTGTTGACGATGTTGAACGCCCCCGGCAGGGCGGTGCGCAGGGACAGCTCGGCCGCCGGCCCGCGCAGGACGAACGTGGCCGGGTCGTCCCCCTCGACGATGACCCGCCAGTCGGCGCGTCGGGCGGGGTCGGCGGCCAGGGTCGTCACGGGCACGGTGGCCTGCTCGGCCAGCCGCGCCCCCCAGTCGTCGTCGACGCAGACCAGACCCTGGCGGGAGCGCTCGGGGGTGAACAGGGACGCCTTGGCGGCGAAGTAGGCCTCCATGTCCGGGTGGAAGTCGAGGTGGTCCTGCGAGAGGTTGGTGAACAGGGCCACGTCGTAGACGACCCCGTCGACCCGGTGCTGGGCCAGCGCGTGGCTCGATACCTCCATGACGCACGCACCCATCCCGCGCTCCGCCATGACGGCGAGCAGCGCGTGCAGGTCGGGCGACTCCGGCGTCGTGCGCACGCTGGTGATCCGCTCGTCCCCGATCCGCGTCTCCACCGTGCCGATGAGCCCGGCCCGGCGGTGCAACGCGCCGAGCGCGGAGTGGATCAGGTAGGCGGTGGTCGTCTTGCCGTTGGTCCCGGTGATGCCGGTCGTGGCCAGCCGGAGCCGCTCGGTCCCGTAGATGCGGGCCGCGGCGAACCCCAGGGCCCCCCGCGGGTCATCGGCGAGCAGGACCGGCACGTCGACGCCCGCCTCCCGCAGCAGGTTCAGGCCGGCACCGTCGGTGAGCACCGCGCTCGCCCCCGCCTCGACGGCCTGGGCGCCGAAGGCGGCACCGTGCACGTGGGCGCCCGGCAGGGCGGCATACAGGTCACCCGGCTGGACGGCCCGGGAGTCCAGGGTGACCCCGGTGACGGCGCGGCCGTGCGCCGACGGCTCGCTCACGAGCAGGGCGCCGACAAGCCGGGCGAGGTCGTCGAGAACGGAGCCGGGGGATGCCGCGGGGCGGGGTACGGGCACGTCGCGAGAGACTACCGGCCGGAGCCGCCGGACCCGTCCCGCAGGGTATGCGGGTTGGCGGCCGCCTTTGCTGCGCTGACGTGGAGGGCGACCGTGTCGGGCGTGGTCCCGGTCGGGGGGATCTTGAGCTCCTGGAGGGCGTAGGTCATGACGTCGTGGAAGACCGGGGCCGCCACGGTGCCGCCGAAGTAGCCGCGGATCGGGCGCTGCAGGATGACGGCGACGACGATCTGGGGGGCATCCGCGGGCGCATACCCGATGAAGCTCGCCGTCTTGCCCTGGTAGCGCTTGGCCACGGGGTCGTACCGGTCCGCCGTGCCCGTCTTGCCGGCCACCCGGTACCCCTCGATGCGCGCCTGCGGCGCGGTGCCCTGGGTGCTGACGACGCCCTCGAGCATCCGGCTGAGCTCTGAGGCGACCTTGTCCGACACGACGCGGATGCCGGGCGCCTGCCGGGCGGCCTGGAAGGTCCCGTCCGTGCCCTCGGTGCCCTCGGTGCCCTCGACGAGGGCGGGCGGGACGCGCAGGCCCCGGTTGGCGATGGTCTGGAAGACCGAGGCGGCCTGGATCGCCGTCACCGAGAGCCCCTGGCCGAAGGCGACCGTGTCGCGCTGAGTGCCGCTCCAGTCCTGGGACGGGGCGAGGATGCCGGATGCCTCGCCGGGGAACCCGATTCCTGACGTGGAGCCGAGGCCGAACCGGCGGAAGTACGTCTCCAGGGTCTTCGGCCGCATCGTCTCGCCCATGAGGATGGCCCCCATGTTGCTCGACTCGGCGAGCGCCCCGGCCACCGTGCGGTACTCCGTGCCGTGCGGCTCCGCGTCATGGAACCAGCTGCCGTAGCGGTGCAGCTGGCTGGGGATGACCACCGGGGTCGTCGGTGTGACGTTCCCCTCCTGCAGCGCCGCCGCCACGGTCATGATCTTCCCGGTCGACCCCGGCTCGAAGACGTCGGTGAAGGCCCGGTTGGCCAGGCTTCCGGTCGCCTTGGCCACGTTGTTGGGGTCGAAGCTCGGGTAGGACGCCAGCGCGAGGAGCTTGCCGGTCTTGACGTCCATGGCGACGACCGTCCCCGACAGGGCGGCGGTCTGCTTCACCTTGGCCGCCAGCGCGTTCTGGGCGTACCACTGGAGGTTCGAGTTGATCGTCAGGGTGACGTCACGCCCGTTGCGGGCCGGGGTGATCTCCTGGACGCCGGCCGGGATGACCGTCCCGTCGGCGGCGGCCTCGTAGGCCGCCTTGCCGGGTATGCCCTTCAGGGTGGAGTTGAGCATCTGCTCGACGCCGCCGCCGGGATCGCCGTTGTTCAGGGTGAAGCCGACGAGCGACGCCGTCGTCGCACCCTGGGGGTAGATGCGCTCGGACCGGGCCTCTCTGCGGTCCCGGTAGACCCCCGGGATGTGCAGGGCCTCGATCTTGTTCCACGTGTCTTCGGTGACGTTCTGGTCGAGCACCTGGTACCTGGCGGTGCCGGTGAGCAGGGGTTGCAGGGCCTCGGGGGTCGTGCCGAGCAGCGGTGCGAGCTTGACCGTGGCCGCGGCGACGGCCGAGGGAGCAGTGTTGTCGTGGCAGGTGTCCGAGCCCGTGCCGAAGGTGCAGACGACGGTCTGGTCGACGGCGACGACCTCGCGGATGACGCTCGACGCGAGGACGACGCCGTCGGAGGACCGGATCACCCCGCGCATCGCCGGGAGCGTCTCGTCGGCGAGGCGCTGCTTGAGGGCCTCGGCCGCGACCGCGGACGCGTCCAGCCCCTGCAGCCGCACGAGCTGGGCACCGAAGATGCTGAGGACGAACAGGACGGCGACGGTCATCGTCCGCATCCGGCGCCGCGGGCTGGCGACCCGGGGCCGCCTGGCCTCGGCCGTGCGGGCGGCGGGCCGGGCCGGCCGCCGCCGCCCGGAGCCCGCGGGGGCCACGCGCGTGGTCGACGGACGCACCGACGCGGCCGAGGTACGCCGCACCGTGGTGCGGCGGGCCGACGTCCCGCGCCGACGGCCGGCCGCATCGGTCGGGCGGCCCGCTGCACCTCGACGCGGGCTCCCTGCTGGCGGTCTCCCGGCCATCGTCAGCCCCCCTGTCCGGGCGCCGTGGTCGTCGGGGCGGGCGAGTTCACCGGGCCGGCCGTGGCGGCGGTGGCACCCTTCTGGGGCGCTGCCGGGCCAGCGTTGGCGGCCTGGGCGGGCTGGGTCGGCTGCGTGGTGGGTGTGGCGGTCGGCTTCGTGGTGCTCCTGGCTCCCGGCGTGCCGGTGGCGACGGTGAAGGCGTCCTGCCGGGTGGCCGGCGTCGCGTGCCCGAGGATCCTGCCGTCGCTCAACCGGAGGAACGCCGCCGACGAGGAGGGCACCATGCCGAGGGCGAGGGCGCGCTTGGCCAGCTGGCTCGGGGCGCTCTGCGCGTCGATGTCGTGGGTCAGCGACTCCTGGGTGTCGGAGAGCGCGTTGAGGCGTGCCTGGAGGTGATCGAGCTCGAAGGACTTCTTGGCCATCACCGTGTTGAGGAGCAGGACCGCGATGAGACCAGCGAACAGCAGCAGGGTGCACGCAGCCACGAACGCCGACTGGCCGCGCCGCGGCGGTGCCGCGCTGACGACCTGGAAGGACCGGGCCGGCCGGCGGTCCGGGGACCCTCCGCGCTGCGGCGCGCGGGCGGTGGCGCTCTGCTGGCTCATCGGTGCTCTCCCTGGGTCTCACGGATCCGCTCGGCGGCCCGGAACCGGGCCGACGCCGAGCGCGGGTTGACGTGCTGCTCCTGCTCGTCCGGGACCTCGGCCCCGCGGGTGAGCAGCCGGAGGTAGGCCGCCTGCTCGGGAAGCGAGACCGGCAACCCGGGCGGGGTGCGGTCGGTGGCGCCGGCCGCGAGGACGGTCTTGGCGATGCGGTCCTCGAGGGAGTGGTAGCTCAGCACCGCAACCCTGCCGCCGACCGCGAGAGCGTCGACGGCAGCCGGTAGGGCACGCTCCCAGGTCGACAGCTCGCCGTTGACCTCGATGCGCAGCGCCTGGAAGGTGCGCTTGGCCGGGTGGCCGCCGCTGCGCTGGGACGAGGCCGGGACGACGGCGCGCAACAGCTCGACGAGACGGGCGGACGTCGTGAACGGCGCCCGCTCGCGCTCGCGGACGATGGCAGCCGCGATGCCCTTCGCGAAACGCTCCTCGCCGTAGTCCCGCAGGATCCGGACCAGCTCGGGGACGGCATACGTGTTGAGGATGTCGGCCGCGGTCGGGCCGGACTGCTGGTTCATCCGCATGTCGAGCGGCGCGTCCTGGGCGTAGGCGAAGCCACGTTGCCCCTCGTCGAGCTGGAGCGAGGACACCCCCAGGTCGAACAGGACGCCCTGCACCCGCCCGATCCCCAGCGCAGCGAGGACCTCCGGCAGCTCGTCGTAGACCGCGTGCACGCCACGGAACCGCGCGCCGAAACCGGCGAGCCGCTGCGCGGTCAGCGCGAGCGCCTCGGGGTCCCGGTCGACCCCCACGACGACCGCGCTCGGGCAGCGACGCAGCAACGCCTCGGCGTGCCCTCCCAGCCCGACGGTCGCGTCGACGCACACCGCCCCCACCTCGTCCAGCGCGGGTGCGAGGACGTCGACGACGCGGTCGCGCAGCACCGGAACGTGCCGTGCTGCTGCCGGTCCTCGGGTCGGCATCGTGGCTCCTGGCGGTGAGTCGTCGGCGGTCGGGCGGCGGTGCTGTGCGCCGTGCGGGGCCCGCGCCGGCCCCTGTCGACCGGTCCCCATCCGATCGAGCCCGGCACGGGGGAAGTCGTGTCGGGATCCGATGCGGCTGGAGGCCGGAGGTCAGGGACCCGCGGGCGGTGCGTGGTCGGTGCAGGTGGTTCGGGGCTGGTGCTGGCGTGACGTCGGTGGCGGTCGGGTCGGGGCTGGTGCTGGCGTGACGTCGGTGGCGGTCGGGTCAGGGCTGGTGCTGGCGGGCTGTCGGTGGCGGTCAGATCAGGCCTGGGACGACCTCCTCGGACTGGTCGGCGTAGGCCTGCTCGGTGCTGGCCAGGTAGTCGGTCCAGGCGGTGGTGTCCCACACCTCGACATGCGAGCCGGCGCCGATGACGGTGCAGTCCTTGGTGAGGCCGGCGTACTGCCGCAGCGACGCGGGGATGGTGACCCGCCCCTGCTTGTCGGGGATCTCGTCGGAGGCGCCGGACAGGAAGACGCGCGTGAAGTCACGGGCCTGCCGGCTGCTCGTCGGTCCCTGGCGCATCGACTCGGTCACCTTGGCGAACTCGTCCATCGGGTAGACGTAGAGGCAGCGCTCCTGGCCTCGGGTGACGACCAGGCCACCGGCGAGGCGCTCACGGAACTTGGCGGGCAGGAAGAGCCGGCCCTTGTCGTCGAGACGGGGCGTGTGGGTGCCGAGGAACACCGCCCCACCTCCGTCCGCGTGCGCCCGGATGCCACACTGTGCTCCGGATTCCCCCACTTTACTCCACTCCAGGGTCTCCCTGTCCGGAAAATGGGCAAAGTCGGGACACTATTCTGGCGTCTTCGCAGGTCAACGGGGTGGTGTGAAGTGGGGCATCGAAATCACCGCTCCCCCGCGCCGGCGGCTGTCGCCTCCGTGGGCCCCTCCGGTGTCGGCCTGAGAGCGACGAGCGTGCCCCGCGTGGCCCCGCGCCGACCGCTGACCAGCCCGCAGCGCGGCATGCTGGAGCCGTCCCCCGGGTCCGTGCGGCCCAAAAGGCCTCGACCGGGCACTCCCGCCGTGGAGGGAAGTGGGGGAAGATCGAAGCCCAGACCGTTGAAGGGGGCCGGGCACATGACGAGCCAGGAGCAGGAGCAGGGGGCACCGACCCGACCAGGTTCGGGAAGCGGGCCGGGTGCGCAGGACCGGATCGGGCGAGGGGCCTCACTCGACCAGGTCCTTCAGGTGGCATCCTCGCTGGCCCGGGCGATGAACACGGTCATCGAGGGGAAGCCCGCGGTCGTGCAGATGGCGATCACGACGTTGCTGGCTGAGGGACATCTGCTCATCGAGGACGTTCCTGGGGTCGGCAAGACGATGCTGGCCAAGACCCTCGCCCGCTCGATCGACGCATCGGTCCGCCGGATCCAGTTCACGCCGGACCTGCTCCCCAGCGACATCACCGGCGTGAGCGTGTTCAACCAGGACGTGCGGGACTTCGAGTTCCGGCCCGGGGCCATCTTCGCCAACGTCGTCGTGGGAGACGAGATCAACCGGGCCTCCCCCAAGACTCAGTCGGCGCTGCTGGAGTCGATGGAGGAGACCCAGGTGACGGTCGACGGGACGACATACTCCCTGCCGTCGCCGTTCATGGTCCTGGCGACCCAGAACCCCATCGAGATGGAGGGCACCTACCCCCTCCCCGAGGCGCAGCGCGACCGTTTCATGGCCCGCATCTCCATGGGATACCCGGCGGCGGCCAACGAGGTCGACATGCTCGACCGGCACAGCGGCGACCGGCCGCTCGACGACCTCCGGCCGGTCACCGACGCGGCCACGGTCGCGGCCATGATCCGGGCGGTGCGTACGGTGTATGCCGCCCCCGCCCTCAAGCAGTATGTCGTCGACCTCGCTCAGGCGACCCGTACCAGCGCCGCGCTGCGCCTCGGTGCCTCCCCGCGGGCGAGCATCCACCTCCTGCGGGCCGCGCGGGCCCATGCCGCCATCGCCGGGCGTGACCACGTGCTCCCCGACGATGTCCAGGCCATCGCCGTGCCGGTGCTGGCCCACCGGCTCATCGCCACCGGTGAGACCCAGCTCGCTCGGCGCTCGACGGCGGACGTCCTCACCGACCTCATCCAGCGGGTGCGCGTCCCCCCGCCGTCGCGATGAGCGGAAGCCGGCGCTAGACATGCGCACACTGCGCGAGTCCCTCACTACCCGCGGCCTGGCCTTCCTCTCCGCAGGTGCCGTGCTGCTGGTCGCCGGTATCGGCCTCGGACATGAGGACCCGACCCGGATCGGGCTGCTTCTGCTCGTCCTGCCCCTCGCGAGCTCGCTGTTCGGCCGCCGCCACGACCTCGGGCTGGAGGTGAGCCGGAGGGCCAGCCCGAGCCGGGTACGCATCGACGAACCCGCACATGTCACCGTGACGGTCCGCAACCCGGGCGGGGCGCGGACCCCGCTCATCATGGCCGAGGAGCAGCTCGACTATGCGTTGGGCGACCGGCCGCGTTTCGTGCTGCCGTCCATGCAACCCGGCGAGCGCCGCGACGTCGCGTACTCCGTCCGCTGCCACACCCGCGGACGGCACCGGCTTGGACCGCTGGGGGTGCGCGTGCGCGATCCGTTCGGGCTCACCTCACGCAGCGCCCGGACGCCTGGGTACGGCACGATCCTCGTCCTGCCCCGCATCCACCCGCTCTCGACCGCCCGGGCCCTCGGCGCCGGGGTCGGCTCCGAGGGGACCGTGCCGCACATGATCGGACTGCACGGCGAGGACGACCAGGCAATCCGCGAGTACCGCGACGGCGACGACCTGCGCCGGATCCACTGGCCGATGACGAGCCACACCGGTGAGCTCATGGTCCGCCAGGAGGACCGGCCCGCCCAGCGTCGCGCGGTCGTGCTCATCGACACCCGGACGCAGGCCCACTCAGCGGGGGCGCGGTCGGCGTCGCTCGAGTGGGCGGTCACGATGGGCGCCTCCGTCGTGGCGCATCTCGCCCGCTCCGGGTACGCCATCCACCTGCTGACCGCCGACCCCTCCCGGGACCTCGGGGTGGCCGAGGACTGCGAGCTCGAGACGGCCCTGGACTCGCTCGCCCGCGTCGAGCCCGGCCCGGACGAGAGCTACCGGTCCATCCTGCACGCCGCCAGCACCGCAACGGCGCAGGGCGGCCTGGTGGTCGCGGTCCTCGCGGCTCTCGACGACGACACGGCCCGGGGGACGGCCTCCCTGCGGCAGCCCGGGTCGACCGGAGTGGCCTTCGTCCTGGACCGGGCGGGGTTCGAGTCCTCCGGCCGGCGGGCCGGTGAGGGAGCCTCACCGGCCGACGCCACGACGGCCACCCTGCAGGCGTCCGGCTGGGCCGCGGTCACGGTGACCGGCGGGACGACACCACCGGAGGCGTGGTCGGCGGCGACGACGACGGCCCGGGCAGCGGCTCCGCGATGAACCGCGCCCGCGTCGCCGACGCCACGCTGGCCGCTCTGGCAACGCTGGCGGTCTCCCTGCCGCTGAGTACGCTGTTCGACTCGACGTCCTGGCTGCGGCCGGCCATGGTCATGATCCTCGTCATCGCCCTCGCCGGGATGGGTCTGCGGTCGATGGTCGACTCCCCCTGGGCCGTCGGTGGCGGCCAGGCCGTCGCGGGCGTCCTGGCGGCCGGTGTTCTCTACGGGCGCGGCCATCTGTATGCCGGACTGCCGGGCCCCGAGACCGTGCGTGCCGTCAACCGGCTGCTGCTCGAGGCCATGGACACGGTCCAGACCCACAGTGCTCCGGCTCCGACGACCCGCGGCATCGTCGTCGGCCTCGGCCTGCTCGTCGGTGTGGTCGCCCTCGCCGTCGACCTTCTCGCCGTGACCCTGCGCTCCCCCACCGTGGCCGGCCTTCCCCTGCTCGGGGCCTACCTCGGGGCTGCGACGAACTCGGGATCCGGACTGGCCGCCCTGTACTTCGTCATCCCCGCTGCCGTCTGGGTGACCATGGTCGGCCGACAGGGGGTCGGCACGATGCGCCGGTGGGCGACGGCCGTCACCCGGTCGGACGAACCGCGCCAGCTGGCGGGCGACGCCACGATGGACTTCGCTTCCCTGGGGCGGGTCCTGGGGGTGGGGGCCATCTCCGCCGCCGTCCTGCTCACCCCTCTTGTCCCGCACCTGCCGACGACGTTCCTTGCCGATGGCCTCGGCCGGTCCCCGGACTCGCGCGGCGGTGGCGGCGGCGGCATCCGTCTCAGCTCCACCGTCGACATCAGCAAGAACCTCGCCGACCGTACGACGGACCCCGTCCTGACATATGACACGAACAGCGCCACCATCCCCCCCTTCCGGGTCGACGTCCTCAGCACCTACGAGGGCGGGGAGTGGCAGCCGTCCGCCCGGCGGTCCTTCGTCCCGGACAACGGCCAGCTGCCGCCGCTGCTCGCCGACCCGGACGTGGCCACGACGACCCACCAGCTGCGCGTGACGGACAACCACATCGCTCCGCCGCAGATGGCCGTGCCCGATCTCGCCACGTCGCTCATCACGCCCACAACCTGGGCCCTCGACGCCGACGGCTCGGTGCGCGTGCGAGCCCAGATATCGGCGTACACCGTCCGCTACGCGACGCTGAGCCCGGCCGCCATCGACTTCGCCGGCGACCCCAGCGGCCAGGTTCCCGACGTCGACCTCGCCGTCGACCCGGCCGCGCGCCCCGCCGTGCAGGCCGCACTGGCCCGGGTCGCCCCTCGCACGGCGACGCCGCTCGAGACGGCCCGCGACATCCAGGCGTACCTGCGCAGCAGCGCGTTCACCTACTCGCTCACCCTCGCCCGAGCCCGGGCCGGCGAGGACCCGCTGTCCGCGTTCCTGCGGACCAAGCAGGGCTACTGCGTGCAGTTCGCAACCGCCATGGTGATGATGGCCCGGCAGGCCGGCATACCGGCCCGGATGGCCATCGGCTTCCTCCCCGGCTCCGGCCGGGACGGCCACTTCACGATCGTGGCGTCGGACGCGCATGCGTGGCCGGAGCTGTACTTCCCGCACCTGGGCTGGGTGCGTTTCGAGCCGACCCCGGGCGGTCGCAGCGGTGCGGCCCCCGACTACACGCTCAACCCGGTGGACGTCGCCCCCGTCCCCACGGCGAGCAGCGGCTCGTCCTCCGGCGCGCCGACGGGGACGCCGACCGGCCGGGTGAACGACCCAGGAGCACCGAACTTCGGTACCGGGTCGACCACCGTCACGTCCAGCCAGTGGTTCCGGGACCACCTCCAACTGCTCATCGCGCTCGGACTGGTGGCGCTCCTCGCGCTGCTCCTCCCGCTCGGAGCGTGGGTGAGTCGACGTCGACGACGTCATCTAGCGCTGGACGCGGCCGACCGTGCCGAGGTCGAGTGGCAGTCGCTGCTCGCCCGGCTCGGCGATGTCGGCATCGTCGCCCCCTCCGGGTCCACGCCCCGGCAGGCCGGCAGGTTCGTGACCCACGCGGCATACCTCGGTGGTGAGAGCGAAGAGGCGCTGGGTCGCCTCGTCGCCACGGTGGAGCGGGCCCGCTATGCCGTGCCCGACGAGACGCTGCCGGACGTGGCGACGGACGCACGGCTCGTGTGGGTGACGGCGGCGCACACCCGAGGCCGCAAGGTGCGGTTGCGGGCCGCTCTGACGCCGTCCGAAGGCGTGCGCGCATGGAGCGGGTGGGCCGAGGCCGTGCTGGCGGTGCCGCGGTGGCTGAGCCGGGCCGTCCACCGCACGTTCGGCGGCTCCCGGCAGCACTAGCGGCGCGCGTCTGAGTTTGGTTTACGGGTGGCGTGGGGCAGGATCTCGTCGGCGGTCTTGGTCCACACGAAGGGGTGGGCTCGGTCGTTCCAGCCGTCGATGAACCGGGTGATCGCGGCGACGAGCTCGGTGACGGAGTCGAAGGACCCCCGGCGGATGGCCTGGCGGGTGATGATCCCGAAGAAGACCTCGACCAGGTTGAGCCAGGACCCGGAGGTCGGGGTGAAGTGCAGCGTGACCCGGGGGTTCTTCTCCAGCCAGGCGTTGATCTCGGCGCGCTTGTGGGTGTGGTAGTTGTCCAGCACGACGTGCAGCTGCCGACGCGGGTAGGCCTTGGCGACGGCCTTGAGGAAGTCGCCGAACTCAGCCTTGCCGTGCCGGTCGTAGCACTGGTCGGTCACCGTCCCGGTGGCGACCTCGAGGGCGGCGAACAGGGTCGTGGTGCCGTTACGGCGGTAGTCGTGGGTCGCCTTCTCCGGCAGGCCTTCGCGCAGCGGCAGGATCGGGGCGGTGCGGTCCAGCGCCTTTATCTGGGACTTCGCCCCCGCAAGCGGGAGGGACCCCCCGTCCACGCAGAGCACGATCGCGTTGGTCGGCGGGTTCAGGTACAACCCGACGACGTCGCGGACCTTGGCCTCCAGCTCGGGGTCGGTGGAGAACGTGAACGTCTCCAGCCGCCACGGCTGCACCCGGTACTTGCGCCAGGCCCGCGCGACGGTCGCGTCCCCGATCCCGAGCCGCTTGCCCAGCAGCCGACTCGACCAGTGCGTCACGCCCAGCGAGGTCGGTGGTGGTTGCAGGGTCGCGGCGATGATCGCCGAGTCGTCGACCGTCTTCGGCCGACCCGGCCGCGGCTCGTCATCCAGCCCCGCCAGCCCCTGTTCGGCGAACCGGTCGCGCCACTTGATCACCGTCGGGCGCGACACCCCGACCTCCCGTGCCGTGCCCGAGGTGCCCTTCCCGTCCGCGACCGCCAGCACGATCCGCGCCCGCTCGACGTGACTCGCCCGGATCGACCGCGACCGCGTCCACGCCTCCAACGTCGCCCGGTCCTGGTCGCCGATCACCAACGCCTCAGTGCCCATGCCCCATTCTCGAGATCACAGCATGTAAATCAATCAACGACGCGCGACACTGGCGGTGGCCGGGGCGGGGCCCCCGCTCCGCCACCGGGGTGCAGGGCGCTACCCGCCGACCGGACGCGCGTGCATCGCGTCCATGCCCGACTGCAGGACCGCGCGCGAGACCATGCCTGGCGCCACCGGTACCACCCGGTAGCTGAAGACGGACCCGAGGTCGAGGGACAGCACCGGTAGGCCAGCGGCATCGGTCTCGGTGAACAGCCCGGTGCCGCCCCAGGCGATGGCGAACCCACCGGAGCCCACTGGCCGGGCGCTGCCGCAGCACGGCGAACCGGTCACCCGTGGGTCGTGGACCGAGCGCACCACCACCGCCGTGCGGGCCACCGGGTCGACCGCCAGCTCCAGCACGCGGGGGATGCGCAGCCCCTCGGTACCGTTGTCGAACACCGTGAGATGGCCGTTGGCCAACCGCCGGGCGTCGTGCTGGGAGTTGAGGAACGGGACGCGGTCCGCGCCCTGGACGTCCAGGCTCGAGGGTGTCGCGGTGCCGCCCAGCTTCCAGTCGACGGAACCGTCCGAGGTGTTGATCCGGTAGACGGCATCAAGGTTGCGGGACGACACGATGAGTCCGGCACCGTCGACCTCCACCGAGTTGAGGTGGACGATGTCCCAGTAGTCGTGGCCGTTGATGTTCAGGTACGCCTGCGAGATGTGCGACGCCGGCAGGATGTCGCTCCACTCGGAGAACGGGATGTGGTCACGGGTCTTCCAGGTCCAGACCACCGCGCCGGCGGCGTCCAGCTTGACGATCTCGCCGTCGACGATCGTCGCGGACGTCGTGCCGCCGTATGCCGTCATGTCAGCGCAGTCGGCGCGCTCGCCCAGGCAGTCACGCGGCACGTAGCGCAGCGCATACCACCCGCCCCCGGAGGCCGGGACGAGGTCGTGCATGTCCAGGTTCGCGCCGTCGCCGACGGTGCCCAGCTCGCCGCCGTCCCAGCCGACCTCGTGGTACCGGGAGGACAGCGCGTAGAAGATGCCCGCCTCCGCCCACATCAGCCCCACAGACCCGGGAGCCGGCTTGGCGTCGATGGGCCGATAGCCGGTGACCGAACGCCACCACACCGGGGTGCCGCGGTCATCGGCGACGACGACATACAGCGGGTTCCCGATCGCGGGCGAACCCGCGCCCGCGGTCGGTGCGAGGACATACCACTGGCTCGCCGGGCTGCCCGTCCGGGTGGCTTGCCATGCGGGAAAGCCCGCGGGCAGGCAGCGCGCCTGCTGCTGCACCGCGGCGTGGCCGGGGATATCGAGCGTCCAGCGCACTGCTTGCCCCGAAGCGAGCGGAAGCGTGACCTCGGCCGGCCCCGTGAGCACGGGGCGGCCGTCGAGCACGACCGAGGCTCCGGCCTGGGCGGTCACGGTCGCGGTGACCGAGTCGGACGGACAGGACACCACGAAGTCGCTCACGGACGGATCCGGGCGAGGGGACATGGTGGGCCCGAGGTCGACGGACGCCAGCGCCCGCTCGGAGAGGTGGTAGCCCTCCACGTCGACGACCAGGTCCACCGGGCCACCGGTCCCGTTGAACAACGCCACCTTGCCGCCCACCCCGACCCCGACCACCACCAGGTTCGCGACCGTCTGACCCCGGACCATGTTCAGGTTCGACGCCGTCGGCCGCGCCTGCCCCTCCGGGAACACCGTGAGGTACCCGCTACTCGCGGGATTGGTCACCGTCACGTTCAGCACCACCGCCGACACACCACGATCCGGAACACCACCCACCCCGCCCACCACCAGATGAACCACCCCATGGGCAGCCACCCTCGCCGGCGCCGCCCCCACCCGCGTATCCAGCACCCGAGTCGGCGACAACGCCACGAACGCACCCGGGACCACCGGCGCACCCCCGAGGTAGTAGCCCTCCACGTCGACGACCAGGTCCACCGGGCCACCGGTCCCGTTGAACAACGCCACCTTGCCGCCCACCCCGACCCCGACCACCACCAGGTTCGCGACCGTCTGACCCCGGACCATGTTCAGGTTCGACGCCGTCGGCCGCGCCTGCCCCTCCGGGAACACCGTGAGGTACCCGCTACTCGCGGGATTGGTCACCGTCACGTTCAGCACCACCGCCGACACACCACGATCCGGAACACCACCCACCCCGCCCACCACCAGATGAACCACCCCATGGGCAGCCACCCTCGCCGGCGCCGCCCCCACCCGCGTATCCAGCACCCGAGTCGGCGACAACGCCACGAACGCACCCGGGACCACCGGCGCACCCCCGAGGTAGTAGCCCTCCACGTCGACGACCAGGTCCACCGGGCCACCGGTCCCGTTGAACAACGCCACCTTGCCGCCCACCCCGACCCCGACCACCACCAGGTTCGCGACCGTCTGACCCCGGACCATGTTCAGGTTCGACGCCGTCGGCCGCGCCTGCCCCTCCGGGAACACCGTGAGGTACCCGCTACTCGCGGGATTGGTCACCGTCACGTTCAGCACCACCGCCGACACACCACGATCCGGAACACCACCCACCCCGCCCACCACCAGATGAACCACCCCATGGGCAGCCACCCTCGCCGGCGCCGCCCCCACCCGCGTATCCAGCACCCGAGTCGGCGACAACGCCACGAACGCACCCGGGACCACCGGCGCTGCCGCCGAGACCCCCGCTGAAGCGGAGGTCGGGACCGCCACGGCGCGGTGGGCCGAGGCTGCAGCCATTGGTCCTGCTGTCATCAGCAGCACCCCTGCCGCCACACTCGCCACCGACCGGGCCATCTGCACCTGTGCCATTGCGCACCCTTTCACCGCCGGAGACCGAGCCGGAAACGCCCGAACCGTACCGCGGGCTGGGCCGGTCTCCGCTGCCGAACCGCCGCCGCCTTGGCTCACAGGGTCGGCATCGTCCCGCTCGCCGCGGCCGTGCTCAGCACGCTCATCGGGTCAGCGGCCACACTCCGCCCGACGTCGTCAGCCCGAGGGCCTCGAGCTGCGCCGGGCGAGGCGGGACAACGCGACGGGCAGCGGACTGCATACCGTGCTCGGCGGAGGCACCGACCCACTCGCGGCAACGCGTGAGTGGGTCAGGAGCAGGGGCGGGTCGGCGGCGCCCAGGCCGGCTGTCATGTCGCCGACCCACTGCGTTCGGGATGTGCGACACCACGATACGGATCCCGACGCCTCACCCGCACTGCAGGGGGTGCTGCCGACGGCGAGGGGGCCAACCCGGACCTCGGCCGCGCCGAGGCTGGCCGTTCAGCGCGGCGGCCGGGACCACAAGAGGGTCCCGGCCGCCGGTGGCGACGAGGCTCCATGACGGCCGGAGCGCTCACCGTCGGGAGGTGGGCCGAAAGGAGGGATCAGTTGCACCAGGGGTAGACGAAGATGCTGCTGCCGCCGGCGCGGTGATCCGCGAGCAGGGTCGAGTACGGGATGACCGTGTCGAGGGTGAACCCCGCGGGTAGGCCGTTGCGGGGCGCCACGCCCAACGAGACGGCAGTCCTCACCGTGACGCCGTTCTTCGCGACGAGGCTGTGCAATCCGGCCGCCTTGAGGGTCGCGATGCCGGCCCGCATGCACTCGGTGTCGGGAGTGGCGGCCTGCGCGGGCGCCGTGCCAAGGATGCTCGCTCCAGCGGCGGCGGCCGCGCAAACGGAGGCGGCAATGCGGGTTCGGGTGCTCACGGAATCTTCCTCCTGTGTAGATCTCGGCCGGTCGGCCTGTCGGGTGCTTGAACGCTAGGTCGCCCTCAACTGCGTTGTCTATGCTTTGTCGAACCTTTGCCGCCAACCGCGCGGGAGCCCGCGACCTTGAACGGAGCCCGCACGGCGTCGGCAGCGATCGGCCCACGACGGTCGGAAGGCTGCGACGTGGACGACGGCTCTCACTCAGACACCCACACGGTGACCGCGCCGGGGTCCACTCGGCTGGCCAAGAACGATGACCTGCACGGCGGAGCCGTGGACCACGTCCGGGTTCTATCGGCCGGTCGACGTGTACCTCTGGAACACCGTCAACGGGGGTTGAACCCCGCCCTCGAAGCTCGAGGTCTTCGCCGGCCCGTCCGGCCGCGCGACGTTTCAGCCCTGGCGTCCTTCGCCGCCGGCGGGGTCTGGTGCGGCACCGCCTCCGTGCCGGGACGACCCGACCGAGTGGACCACCACTGGCGGTACCACCGAGCGCTGCGACGCCACCGCTCGGGCAGGTCAGCCAGAACGGGCAGACACCCAGGAGGCCGGGACATGCTGGCTCGTGACCATGACGACCCAGGGCTTCGTCGGGCCCCGTCGCAGGCAGCCTCCTTCCAGCTCGTAGCCGCGTTTCGAACTGGGTGGGCAGGGCGCCATGGACTGACAGCCACCATGCTGCCGTGTTGCGTTCGATGGGTGGTTCGGAACTCCACGTGGAGGGTGAGATGCGACCTTCAGCGGCTCTGGCGGCTGGCAGGCGTCACTCGGTCGGTCGCCGACGGGACGGGAGCGTCGTGGCGGTGGGCGCCGGTACCGCCAACGAGCTCGACGTCGGCCGGTGGCTGGACATCCACGCCGTCGCCGCTGGCAACGTGCACATCGCGACGAACACGGGACGGTCGCACACGGTCGGGCTGCGATCCGAGGGCACCGTGGTCGCGACGGGTTGGAACGGTGACGGGCAGTGCGACGTCGGCACCTGGCGGGACGTCGTCGCTGTGGCGGCGGGCTGGCGACGCACGCTGGGACTGCGCGTCGATGGCACGGTCCTCGCGGCTGGCCGCGGAGCCGAGGGCGCCTGCACGGTGCACACCTGGCGTGAGGTGGTGGCCATCTCCTGTGGTGACTGGCACTCGGTCGGGCTCCGCGCGGACGGGACGGCGGTGGCGGCGGGCGTCAACCGCTGGGGACAGTGCAACCTGGACGGCTGGCGCGACCTGACCGACATCGCGGCCGGGTACCTGCACACGGTTGGTCTGCGGAGCGACGGCCGAGTCGTCGCCGCAGGCTCCCCAGCGTCGGCGGCGTGCGCGGTGGACGACTGGCGGGAGGTGACCGCGGTGGCCGCGGGCAGCTACCACACCGTCGCAGTCACCGCCTCAGGCCGAGCCCTCGCCGCAGGAGACAACAGCCGCGGGCAAGGTGACGTCAGCGCTTGGCGTGATGTCACCGCCGTGGCAGCCGGTTCCACCCACACCCTGGGTCTGTGCGGCGACGGCACAGTCCTCGCGGCCGGCAACAATGCCGACCACCAATGCGAGGTCCGACTCTGGACCGACATCACGGCCCCCGGGTAGGCCACCGCCTCCCAAGCAGACGATGCGCTCGCGAACCGAGAATGCTGCGGTCCGCCGGTGGAACTCCTTGACGGCGGCAGGTGGGGATATCCGGCGCCCAACCAAGTTTCGATCTCCGACCACATGGTCGACGTTGCCGACCAGCTCCAGATGCGGCTGTCGACGGCCGCATCGGGGCGATATTGGGCAACGCCCCAGGAGAGTTGCGGGTGAAGCCTGAAAGCCGAGCACTGCCCAGCGCAACGTCCTCGCCACCGGGGCCGGGCGGTCTGGCCCACCAGTGCCCAGATCGGGCCCTCCCCAACCGTAGCCGGCGCCACGCCTGCTTCGGCAGATCAACCGGGAGCCCGCCTGCACCGGCGATCACAGGGGTCACTCCGGCCACGTAACCGACGTCACGAAGACGATGTCACGAAACGTGGGCCAACTCCAGTGACGGAGCCTAGGTTCGAGCATACGGATGCAAGCCCGCGCCCACGTGGGCCATCGACCCCTCCCGAAGAGGAATGACGCAATGAGTGCAGTAGTGCCCAACCCCGGCGCAACAGCTGTGACACCGACGCACGGAACTGGATTCGCCGTGAGCAGTCTGGTCCTGGGAATCCTGGCGTTGGTCTTCAGTTTCATCCCGATTGTCAATGTGGTGACGTTCCCTCTCGCCGTGGTCGCGCTACCGCTGGGCGGGATCGCCATGACGAAGAAGTACCAAGGACACGGCATGGCTATCGCCGGCGTGGTGACTGCTGTCCTTTCACTTGGCGTCGTCATCGCCATGATCAGCTCATTCAGCTCGTAACCGGACCCTCAACGCGGAGCGCGTCAGGCCAAGACGGTTACCGCTCGCCGCTCTCGGGGGCCTACCCGGAACTTGGACACGGTGGTCGTTACGCGGCGGTCGGCAGCGGAGCGCCCCGGCGAGCCTCGTAGGTGCCCCCTTCTCGCGTCCACGCCCCTCGAGCCGGCCAACTTCGGCGTCGGGAGCCGCCGGCGGAAGATGGGGTCAGCGTTGCGCCACTTGCGGCAGTGGGACCGCAGTGGGCGGCAAAGAGCCCCCGTTTCGTTACAGACCGAGGTGTGCTGCTCTCACGAGGTCCACGGAGCTTGGCGGTCCGTCGAGCTCCACGTCGGCGACTCGTTGGCGTCCGAACACGTAGAGAAGGAGTTCGCCCGGTTCACCCGTGACCCGGACCGGATCTGTGCCCCGGCGAGCCCGGAAGGACGCCTTGGTCGAGGCATTGCGCAGCTCGAGCCCGCAATGACGCAGTCGACGGCAGAGGAACCGGGCTCCGCACGTGACGTTGTCCCATAGAGCTTGGTTCATGGGCGGGTCGAACGCGCGGGGCGCGCCGCCGTTGGCGCGGCGCACGTCCTCGTGGTGAACGAACATCTCGTTGAGATTGGGGACTTGTCGCAGCCAGCGAAGGCGGAAGACTCCTCGGGGACCGGAGCGGATCGCAGCGACGATCTGCGAGAAGTCCTGGTGCGCCGCCCGACGGTGATGACGGGCGGCCACGCTGGCCCAGGGACCCGGCAGCACCAGCCCAGGGCCGGCGAGGGCGTCGTGTTCGCGGAGGTACAGGTGCACGGCGATGTCGCGGGTCGTCCACGGCGCCAGGACGGTGGGGGCATCCGGACCGAGCTGCTCGAGCAGGTCGCACAGGGCTGCCCGCTCCAGGTCATCGAAGCACGGCCGGTTCACGGCCTCAGCGTAGGCCCGGTCGCGAAGGGCCGCCCGCCCCCGCGCGGTCGGCGCACGGCTGCCTCCATCGGCAGCCGCCACTGACCGCTAACCCCGGAGGACCCTGTCCATCGGTCTCCCCTTCGCCAGTTCGTCGACCAGCTTGTCCAGGAAGCGGATCTTCTGCATCAAGGGATCATCGATGGTCTCGACCCGGACACCGCAGACCACGCCGGTGATCAGGGCCGCGTTCGGGTTGAGTCGCGCATCATCGAAGAAATCCCGGAAGGTCGTTCCGGCGTTCACATGGCCGTTCAAGGTTGCCTCGTCGAAGCCCGTCAGCCACTCGATCGCCTGGTCCAGTTCGGCCTTGGTACGCCCTTTCTTCTCCATCTTCGCCACGTAGTGCGGGTACACCGAGGCGAAACTCGTGGTGAAGATCCGGTGCATGCCCCGAGCGTAGACCTCGAGACCGGCGGGAGACCACGTCCTGCCGTCGGGCGGCGAGAATCCGGTGCGAGACGTCACAGGCGCGTGCCTGGCTCGCGGCGCGCTGACGCAGTCAGGCGAGACCGTGGTCGTTCGTGCCGCGGGCACTTCGCACTTCCTTCTGCCTGCTGGCTGGGGTGACGGCCTGCCTCACCAACAGCGCCAGCACCGCGGCTACCGCCGTGTTGACGGCGCTCAACTGGTCGCCTGTTGGCGACCAGAGATTGAAGACAACCAGCAGGTTGAGGACCGCCATGACCGCTCCCGCCGCGAGCGCGGGCTCTCCGTGCAGGCTCTCCGTGAGGTTCTGAGCGTTTGTCATCCGAACCGCCTCCTTCATGCCGCGGCCTCATCCCGATGGCCACTACAACCGTCAGGAACCACAGCACGTCGCCTTGATACGGATACTCCCTCGCCGCTGCCCAGGATGCGCCTCCCGGCCGCGTCTCGGCGGCGCTGCCGCCGAGGGCGGACGCACCGTCGTCATCGGCGTGTCCGCGTGGCCATGTCAGGTCCCGCGCGGGGGGCCTCCTGCGGCGCGGTCCTGTGTGCTGCTGCCGGCTTCGGTCTGTGTACGCCCGGCCACCGCTGTCTGGTCGGTCACGTCCCGTTGTAGGCCTCGCCAGGGATCGCCGCGGAGGAGACTGGTGGCAGTCCCGGTTGCGACCGTGCCGACGACCGGCCCTGACGTCGGGTCGGGACGACGACAGGAGGCAACGGGCATGACGAACGTAGCTGGAGCCAAGCGCGCGGACCTCGCGGGGCCGGGAATCGGGACCTATGAGGAGGTCGAAAGGGTCCTGCCCGGCGACTATCGCTCATTGCTGAACCCGCGCGAGACCCAGCGCGCCATCTTTGGGGCCAGGCGCTACATCGAGGACGGCCTGTGCCGCGAGCTTGGCCTTGAGATGGTGCAGGTGCCCTTGATCGTCGACGCAGAGTCCGGGGTGAACGACATGCTGGACCGTGACGGCTCCCGCACGCCGGTGTCCTTCCGGATCGCCAACGACAACGGGGTCCACCCCATCGACGCGCAGGTGGTCCAGGCGGCCACCAAGTGGAAGCGGGTGGCGCTGCGCCAGCTCGGGATGGGCCCGGGTGCCGGGCTGTGCACCGACATGCGGGCGGTGCGCAAGGACTACTTCCTCGACCACGACCACAGCGCGTATGTCGACCAGTGGGACTGGGAGCGCACCATCACCGCCGAGGACCGCACGCTGGAGACCCTGAAGGACACCGTGCGCCGCATCTGGTCGGTGCTGCGCGGCGCCCAGGCGTACCTGGAGCAGGCGTTTCCTCTCCTCCTCGACGAGCGCTACCCCGGTCTGCCCGAGGAGATCACCTTCATCCACGCCGAGGATCTGCTGGCGCGCTACCCCGACCTGCCGCGCAAGCAGCGGGAGACCGCGCTGCTCCAGGAGGTCCCTGCGGCGTTCATCATCGGCATCGGGTGGACCCTCGATGACGGCTACCCCCACGAGCTGCGCGCCGCCGACTACGACGACTGGGTCACGCCGACGACCACCGCCGACGGGCAGACCCGCCACGGGCTCAATGGCGACATCCTGGTGTGGAACCCGGTCACCCGGCGCCGTCACGAGCTGAGCTCGATGGGTGTCCGGGTCGACGCCGCGGCACTTCGCCAGCAGCTGGAGCTGACCGGGCAGCTGGACTGGTTGAGCCTGCCCTACCACCGCGGGATCATGGACGGCACCCTGCCGCTGTCGATCGGCGGCGGCATCGGCCAGTCCCGCACGCTGATGCAGCTGCTGCACAAGGCCCACCTCGGCGAGGTCAGCGTGACGGTCTGGCCGAAGGTCCTCAAGGACATGTGCGCGGTACGAGGCATCCATGTGCTCGAGTGAGCCGGTGCTGGTCGAGCCTGCCCGTAGAGGTACCTGCCGGCTACCCCGCGGGTGAGTCGAGGAACCGCAGCCAGTTCCGCAGCTCCACCTGCCGGATCTGCGGGTCGATGATGTCGTCACCCACGCCGAGTTCGGCACGCAGCACCGCCGAACCGGGGTCGGCGTCGAGCTCCTCCATCGTGGCGGCGTAGCGAGCGACCGCCCCCTCGTCGGCAAAGAAGCCTTCCCCGACGAGTGTCTTGGCCCGCGCGGCGATCAGGCGACTCATGTCGTGCAGGTTGTACTCAGGATGGTACTGGGTGGCCCAGAACGTGCCGATGATGGCGGCCTGGACAGGGCTGTGCTGGTTGGTGGCCAGCAGAGGCGTACCGCCCGGGAGGTGGGTCACCTCGTCGAGATGCATGATGAAGGCGTCGAACGACGCCGGCTTGCCCTGGTGCATCGGTGCGGTCGCGGCAGCATCGGTCAGGCGGATGTCCCGGGCGATCCCCCACTCGCGGCCTCGGGGGTTCGCCGCCACCTCGCCGCCGGCCACCAGGGACACGAGCTGGATCCCCCAGCAGCTGCCCCAGCATAGTCTGCCCGCGTCGAGCAGCTCCCGGGCGAAGGCGATCTGGGGTGCTACCCGCCGGTCGTCGGTGTGGTAGACGTTGAGGTCTGAGCCGGTCCAGATGAACGCGTCGAAGTCGTCGATGGTGCTGCCGGCCGGCAGCGCAAACTCAGGGTCCGCGATGTAGACGATCTCGGTAGTCGCGTTGGGTGCCTCCTGGCGGAGGAAGGCCAGGAACAGGTCGTGGGGCTGGGCGACGCCCGAGCGGTCGAGGCTCTCCCGGCTGGCCCGCGGGTAGCAGTTGACGATCAGGATCCGGTGCGCTCCTGTGGTGGTCGGTGACGTCATCGTCGGGCTCCGCGCTGGGAAAAATCGGTGATGATGCCGGTGACGCCGAGCGCCATCAGCTCCGCGATCTCCCCGGCCTCGTTGGGCGTGTACGTGTTGACCTTGATCCCACGGGTCAGGACCTCGCAGAGCTCATCCACCGCGACCCGCGTGATCCTGACGTTGAACGTGCCGAAGAACGCGTCGGAGACGTCGATGGTGTCCTCGGGGAAGAGCCCCAGGATCGCCTGGACCTCGAACTCGGGGCGGCCAGCCCGCAGCGCCTTCAGCCTCTCGTGCCTCGCCGAGGAGAACAGCAGGTGGTCCGGCCCGATGCCCGCGTCGTCGGCCAGGGCGAGGACCGCACCCACCACGTCCACCGTGTCGTTGGGCTTCGGCTGGGTCTTGAGCTCGAGGTTCATCCGCCAGTCCAGCCGCAGCGTCGGCTCGAAAGCCTCACGCAGAGTGGGGATCTTCTCGCCGTGGTAGGAGGCCAGTTCCGCCGCGGTGACCGCGCCGGCCGCGACCTGACCGAAAGGCTCTTCGCGCTCGAACCACGACCCCGAGTCGAGGGCCTGGATGTCGGCCAGCCGGTGGGTGGAGAACGGCGCCGGGACGCGGTCGGCGAACTTCGCGGCCACGTCGGTCGTGCGCGTCATCGCGTCGTCGTGCATGAGCACCACCTGGCCGTCGGCCGTGATCGCGGCATCGGCCTCCCATAGGTCGGCGCCGAGCGAATACGCCTTGCGAGCAGCCGCGAGCGTGTTCTCCGGCGCGAGGCTTCGCGCGCCTCCATGGGCGATGATGGCGACCATGCCTGCTGCCTCGATGGCCCGGATGTGCCCGGCGGCCATGGCTGGTCGCTCGAGGCGGAGGCGGGCGGTGGACTCGTCCGGACGAGCCCGGACGCACAATTACTATAGGCAGGCCGGGTCGGGCACTGGGCAGGCTGGCGTGGGCGCGCCGACGGTGTAGGCCGACTTCACCACCACGTTGCCCTGCGCCAGGAGCGCGGGGGCACGCCGTCACCGTTGACGGCCAACCGGCACCAGCCGGCGAACATGGCGGGAGTCACGAGATCCGCGCCGAGCAGGTGCTGACCCGTCGGGGGCCCCAAAGCCGGCCCCACCTCGTCGGTCCCGACACCTACGCCTGCTCGCCGACGAGCTCGGGTCACCGGCATACGGCAGCTCGCGCCGCGACCACCTGACGGCCCTCTTCGAAGCAGCGATGGGGTCGCTGCCCGCCTCCGGCCCAGGTGCGGCAATCCGCTGGCCCCCGACCGCGGGCAGCGACCGCCCGGTATGCCGGGCGGACCCACGGGCCGTACGAGTGCCGGCCCACGAGTGGTCCGCCCGCCGTCCGCACAACGCGCTGGACCGCTGGCCGGAGTCCAGCGGGCCCGGGTCGAGCCGGCCATCCGCGAAGACGACGCAACGGAGGGCCCGGGAACGGTGGCCCGGGCCTTCCGTTGCGGAGGCCTACTTCAGCCTGAAGTTCGCCGAGATGGAAGTTGCGTCGTCGGTCGTCAGGGTGACCTTGTAGCAGAGGCCAGCCTTCTTGGGGGTCTGCCAATTCTGGATGAACTGACCGCCCGTGGCGTCGTAGCGCAGCACGGTCTGCCCGCTGGTGTACTGCTCGATGTCATCCTGGACTGCGGCGCTGAAGTCGGTGCAGGAGACTTCGCCCCACTTGAACGTGTCGACCACGGAAGGATCGGTCAGCTCGGTGGAGCCGGCGAAGACCTCGAACTTCAGGGGAACGGTGGAACCCGCCTTGACGATGTTGAGGGCGCCGCTCATGTCGACGGGCTGGTAGAAGCCCCTCACGGTCCAAGCGTCGACGCCGTAGGTGCGAGTGCCCGTTGCGGTGTTTCCCGCGTTGTCGTGGGCCGTGGCAGTCATGGTGTGGCTACCGACCGCGGTGCTGTACCCGCTCACCGAGCAGTCCTGGGGACCCGACAGCTCGTCAGTGGCGGAGCACGTCGGAGCGGACGGCACGAACCCGAAGTAGTACCTCTGAGTGTCGGCCGGGCCACCGCTCCATGAGACCCCGGGGGCCGTCGTGTCGAGCTTGACGGTCAGCGGGGCCGCGGCCGTGCTGAGGCCGGCGTCGTTGGTGCAGGAGCCGTTGAACTCCTGACCCGCCGTCTCGGTGGTCTGGTACTGGTCCGCCGTGCAGGTGACCGGTCCGCCGATGGTGTCCGAGCCGCTGGTCGAGACGGTCACGTCGGAGGTGTACCAGCCGTTGGTGCCCAAGCTGCCGGCGGTGACGGCCAACGCGGCTGACGGACCGGTCGTGTCGAGCTTGACGGTCAGCGGGGCCGCGGCCGTGCTGAGGCCGGCGTCGTTGGTGCAGGAGCCGTTGAACTCCTGACCCGCCGTCTCGGTGGTCTGGTACTGGTCCGCCGTGCAGGTGACCGGTCCGCCGATGGTGTCCGAGCCGCTGGTCGAGACGGTCACGTCGGAGGTGTACCAGTCGTTCTGACCAGCGGTCCCGCCGGTCACCGCCAGGGTGGCGGATGGCCCTGTCTTGTCCAACTTGATGGTGACGGACGTCGAGGTGGTACCTCCGGCGCTCGTTGCCGCGCACGTGAGCGTCTGCCCGGTCGTTTCAGTGCTGAGTGTGACGGCATCGCAGCCGCTGCTCGACGTGACGGCTGACTCGGTGTCGACGACCAACCACGAAACGGTGACATCCGAGGTGTACCAGCCGTTGGTGCCAGCAGTACCGATGATCGTCGGCGCGATGGACGGAGGCGTCGTGTCGGTCGGCGTCGGTGCCGTTACGTGCAGAGTGAATGCGGCGGGCGCTTCGTTGAACAGACTGTTGGTCTTCCCACCGGTGACACTGGAGACCGAGACCTGGTAGTCACCCGGAGTGGTGCTCGCGGGGACGGTGAAGTCAACGTTCTGCACCGTGTTGCAGCCGGTGAAGGACAGCGAGGCGGTGCTTGCCGTCACACCACTCGGAACGGCCAAGTCGACGGTCACGGGTGCGCCGTCCCCTGCGTTACACCCGTGGTGGTCGTCGGCAGGGTCGGTCACCACTCCGCCAGCGCGGCCACTCTGCGCCTCGAGAATCTGGAAGCCGACCGACGTCGAGCCTCCGGCGACGACGTTCCTGACCTCGAGCGCGGTGTCGGGTGTCGAGTCGATGTCGTTGGTGACCTGGTCTGCGAACGCGGCTTGGCCGCCAAGCGCCATCAGCACGGCGCTCGTGGCGAGGACCCCCAGGGCCCTCAGTGGTCGTTCCATGTGGTTCTCCCCCTGCGTTAGCTGTACGCGACGGTGCAATGCCCCCTGTGGACGTCGTCAGCCGAAACCCCAGACGACACCTCGGACAGTAGCGACCACGGGATCGGTCTGTCCGGCGTTTGGAGGCGTCCTCGGGAGATGGAGCAGTGACCCAGCGCACACGGCACCCGGAGGGGCCGAACCTTCGCTACCAGTGGAGACCTGCGCAGGTTCGCTGTGCGGTCAGTGTGGCCGGTCAGGCTCGCGAACCTCGGTAGGCGCTGATGAGTACCCCTCTGCCGCAACGACATTCGTGGTGACAATGGGTCTCATAGGCAGTGGACAACCACGTCCGACGAAAGGGCGGAGACGCCCCTCGTCGGGTTGTCGAAGGCTCGTCACTGCGGTGGCGGGTCCTTCTGCTTCTCCGGGGCCGTCACGCCGTCGCGGCGGGCCCGTGCTGGGTGCCCGGGACCCGCCGGGCCGATCCGCACCCCGACTCCGAAGCGAGGTACCCCATGTCCGCACTCCCCACCCTTCGCCTACGCGGCACCGGTCAGCTGGTCGCCGCGGTGCCCTACCTGCTCGGCCACCGGACCAGCGACGGCGTGGTTGTCCTCATCCTGCGGGCGATCGCCTCGTCGCGGCGGGCGGGCGTCGTGGCCCGCGAGGTCGCGCCTCTGCGTGGCGGGCGCGCTACGGAGCTGGGCTGTGAACCGCGTCGAGGAGCTCGGCGACCCACCCTCGCAGGCTGGCCCGCTCGAGCGGTTCGGTGTCCTGCTGCGCGCACCAGTCAAGCCGGAACCGCACGCCTTCGGAGTAGGTCCGCAGGGTCCTTAGAGACTCACGGCCGGCCGGCAGGGAGAGCATCCACGACGGCAGGAGCGCCGCGAGGCCGGGTCGGTCTTCAGCACATGCTCACCGTTTCGGATGTCCGTACTCAGAGCGCCGTGCTGGGCAGCGTAACGCCACGTCAGCACCCGAAAGGGCCGACGACCTGCAGACACACCCCACTTGAGCGCCGAGTCTCAGTCGAGATAGTCGCGCAGTGCCTGGCTTCGTGAAGGGTGTCGTAGCTTGCTCATCGTCTTGGACTCGATCTGCCGGATCCGCTCGCGGGTCACCCCGTAGACCTTGCCGATCTCATCGAGCGTCTTCGGCTGGCCGTCGGTCAGCCCGAAGCGCATGGAGACCACCCCCGCCTCGCGCTCGGACAGGGTGTCGAGCACCGAATGCAGCTGCTCCTGAAGCAGGGTGAAGCTCACCGCGTCGGCCGGGACCACGGCCTCGGAGTCCTCGATGAGGTCACCGAACTCGCTGTCGCCGTCCTCACCGAGGGGGGTGGCGAGCGAGATCGGCTCCCGACCGTACTTCTGGACCTCGACGACCTTCTCCGGGGTCATGTCGAGCTCTCGGGCGAGCTCCTCGGGGGTGGGCTCGCGGCCAAGGTCCTGAAGCATCTGCCGCTGCACCCGGGCGAGCTTGTTGATCACCTCGACCATGTGCACCGGGATGCGGATGGTTCGCGCCTGGTCGGCCATCGCCCGGGTGATGGCCTGCCGGATCCACCACGTCGCGTAGGTCGAGAACTTGTAGCCCTTGGTGTAGTCGAACTTCTCGACAGCGCGGATCAGCCCGAGGTTGCCCTCCTGGATCAGGTCGAGGAAGAGCATGCCCCGGCCCGTGTAGCGCTTGGCCAGGCTGACGACCAGCCGCAGGTTCGCCTCGAGCAGGTGGTTTTTGGCCTTCTTGCCGTCCTGGGCGATCCACCACAGCTCACGCTTGAGCTTCATGTCGATCTTCTCGCCCGAGTTGAGCCGCTCCTCGGCGAACAGGCCGGCCTCGATCCGCTTCGCTAGCTCGACCTCCTGCTCGGCGTTGAGCAGCGCGACCTTGCCGATCTGCTTGAGATAGTCCTTGACCGGGTCGGCGGTGGCGCCGGCGGTGACCACCTGCTGGGCGGGCGCATCCTCCTCGTCGTCGTCGCGGATGACGAAACCGGCGTCCTCGGACTCCTCCTCGGCCTTCTCGCCGCCCGCAGCCCCGGGCGCAGTGGCGTCATCGTCGTCGGTGTCGTCCGTGGCGCCCTCCGCAGCAGCCGGCGTCTCCTCGTCGTCGCTGACCGCCACCTCGACGTCGTCGGTCACCTCGACGTCGGCACCGTCCAGCTCAGCGACGTCGACCTCGTCGTCTCCGTCTCCGTCCTTGGTGGCGGCGGCGCGGACCGTGGTCGTGGTGTCCTTGGCACCGGCCGCCCGTGACGAGGCGCCCGACGTCGCCCGGGAGCGCGCCGGGGCGGCCGCAGCCGCGGCCTTCCTCGTCGTCGTGGCCTTCGCCGGCTTGGCGTCGCCGGAGACCTTCTTCTCCGGTACCGCGTTGGCCGGCGCAGCCTTGGCGGTCGTCCTGGCCGAGGCTGCCTTCGCCGGCACCGGGGTGCTCTTCGCGGGACCCGAACCGGCGGCGCTCGTGGATTTCGTTGCCTGGTTCTGCGCCGTCACGGCACCGTCGGGAGCCTTCTTCTGGGAGGTCGTGGTGCTGCTCGCCTTCTTGGTCGTGGCGGTGCGGGAGCGGCCCGCGGGCGTCGCCTTCTTGGCCGCCCCAGCACCGGGCGCGCGACCCGCCTTCGCCGTCGTCGTGCGGGAGGCAGTGGCGCTGCGGGCGGCGACAGTGCGGGATCCTGCGGGGGCCGGGTTCTGGTCAGGGCGGTTCGGGGACACGGGCGGCACCGACAACCTTTCGTCGCGAGCACAGACCATCCGCGCACGCGGGGTCGCGGGCGGTGGATGGAGGAGGCGTTTGCCAGTCGGTTTCAACGTCGAGAGAGCGCCGAATGTGCCGTGGATGCTCTCACCATCAGAAACCGCTCTCGACATTATAAAACGCCGGGGGCGACATCCCCACATCGGCCGGCGCGGCGGGCCCCACCAGCCGGCCCTCCGGAGTGAGTCAGCCCTTGACGGCGAGCACGGCGCACGGCGCATCCAGCAGGATCCGCTGGGCGTTGGAGCCGAGGATGAGCTTGCCCACCGGGGTCCTGCGGCGCAGCCCGATGACGATGAGATCGGCGTCGACATCGTTGGCCACGGCGATGAGATCCTCGGCCGGTTCGTTCCCCCGGACGAGCTGGCGCACGTCGACCCTCAGCCCGGAGCCCATGAGCTGGTCCTGGACCCGCCTGAGCTCCTCCTCGCTCTCGCGCGCCTCGTCGGCGTCGAGGTCCCGTCCGCCGCGGTTGGAGTTGATGACGACGAGCATGTCCCGGCGGAGCTCAGCCTCCTCGACCGCCCGGGCCAACGCTGCCCGACCTTCCTTGGTCGGCACGTAACCCACAACGATGGCCACGCTGATCCTCCTTCGCGAGTCTTCGGGAGCGGGGTGCTCCGGGGCGACGGTACCGGAACCGGTGCCCGTCACGACCTGAGGCTATCGCTTATCAGCGCGCCCACCTGCTCGATCTCGATGAGGAACCCGTCGTGGCCGTGCGGGGAGGTGATCGTGCGTTGCGTCACGTTCCGGCCCGCAACGGCGAGCTCGTCGGTGAGCCGCGCCGGGTAGAGCCGGTCGCTGTCCACGGCCGCGAGCACCAACCGGCCCGCGAAACGCTGCACCGCGTCCCGCACCGTGCCGCGGCCCCGGCAGATGTCGTGACTGTTCATCGCTTCGGTGAGGACGAGGTAGCTGTTGGCGTCGAAGCGGCGGGCGAGCTTGTCGGCATGATGGTCGAGGTAGCTCTCGACGGCATACCGCCCGCCCCCTCCGAGGGGCCGCTCGTTGCCTTGCGGCGCCCGTCCGAAGCGGTCGTCGATCTCCGTGCCGCTGCGGTAGGTGGTATGGGCGATGCGCCGCGCGATCCCGAGGCCGGCGACCGGACCTGCTCCTACGCCGTAGTAGTCGCCGCCGTGGAAGTGCGGGTCGCTGCGGATGGCGAGCAGCTGCGGTTGGCACCAGGCGATCTGGTCGGCGGTGGCGTATGCCGCGGACGCGAGGACGATGGCGACGTCCACCCGGTCGGGGTGCCCGACGGCCCACTCCAGCGCTCGCATCCCACCCATCGACCCACCCAGGACCCCATGCCACCGCGCGATGCCGAGGGAGTCGGCGAGCCGCGCCTCGACCTCCACCTGGTCCCGGATGGTCACGAACGGGAACCGGCTGCCCCACGGGCGCCCGTGCGGGTCCAGCGAGGCCGGCCCGGTGGTGCCCTGGCAGCCCCCGAGCACGTTGGCGGCCACGACGAACAGCGCTCGGGTGTCCAGCGGCCGCCGGGGCCCGACCAAGCCGTCCCACCAGCCAGGCGTCGGATGCCCGGGGCCGGCGGGACCCTCGACATGGCTGTCGCCGGTCAGCGCATGCTCGACCAGCACGGCGTTGTCCCCGGCCGCGTTGAGCCGCCCCCACGTCTCGTACGCCATCCGCACGGACGGTAGGTGCCCCCCCGTCTCGAGGTCGATCGGCCCGAGGTCGACGAACCGCCGCCGGCCCGGGTGGTCGCCCTCCCGCCAGGCGGCGCCGGGCGTCGTCGGTGCGGTGACGGACATGACGGGGACTCCTCCGGGCTCGCGCTTGCCACACCGGTCGGGGTGGGCCGGGTCATCACCCGGGGCACCCCACCGCGAGGAGGGTTGCCGCCCAGCGAGCCGGGGCTTGGCGCTGGATCTCATGACCTGCCGCCATGATACGGCGCGTGCGCCGCGCTGGCAGCCCGTCGTCCGGTTCGTGAGAGGGGCTTCGGGCGGCGCGCAACCCTGGCTATCCGCCAGCCCAGCCTCGCGCCGTCGAGCGCCTGAGCTGGCCCCGATCCGCATCCTCACCCGAGGGGTTCTCATCGACCTCTTCCGCACCCGCGCCCTCGTCGGCCGCCCCGTCGACCGCACCGTCCGCGGTCCGCGGTCGCACGCCCAGGTCGAGCATCCGCTCGACGAGCCCCGCCATGCGGTGGCCCGGGAGCACCCCCAGCGCCCGTTCCACCGCCTCTCGGGCGAGGGCGCCCTGGCCTGCCGCCCACAGGACGCACGCCGTCACGGCACAGACCTCGGCCGTCTCGGTGCCGCTCTCGTCGGGCATCCGCCGACACAGGGCCAGGAGCCGCGACTGGACCCGGGTCTGCGCGAGCGGGCTCGACGGCCTGGGCACGCCCCGGCGCAGGGCACCCACCATGGCGCCGTCCAGGTCGTCCAACGGCAGCGACCCCGGGGCCAGCCAGGCGATGAGGCAGTCGCGCCAGGAGTGGTCCGTGAGGGAGCAGGCGGCTGCCGCCACCTCGGCCGGTGCGAGGTCGGCCACGGCGGGGGCCATGCCGGTGGTGTCGGCGATCTGGGCCCACGCCCGCACGGCCCTCCGCGGGCGTCGACCCGTTCGGCCGCCCGGACGCACCAGCCGGACGGCTCCGGCCACGCCGGCGCCGGCCATGGGGTCGTGAGCGACCAGGCCGGCCAGGTCGTCACGTCCGGCCAGCGGGGCGCGCTCGACCTCGACGAACGCCGCCACCCCGGGGACCTGGGACGCGTCAGGCAGGGGCCCCTCCTCGGCCGAGCAACAACCGTCGGCACATGCAGGTCGTGACCATCGACCGTCGCGGACGACAAGGCGGTCGGCGACCCGGGTGTGGGCGGCGGCGAGGCCGCCGGCCACGGCGTCGAGCACCGGATCGACGGCACCCGGCTCGTCCTCGTAGCCGACGAGGATGACCGCGTCGGGCCGCTCCCTGAGCAGTGGCGGAAGGACGGTCGCGACGACGGCGTCCTCGTCGCCGCGTGGCGGGCGGTCGGCACGGGCGATCATGCCGACCCGGTGCGACTTCAGGGCGATGGCCACGACGCTGTCCTGCGGGTGGTAGCCGAGCTGGTAGGGCAGGACCGCCAGGATGTCGCTGGGGCCGCGGAGGATGACGTGTGCCGGTTCCATGCCGAGAGCCTGGCGACCCCCCCGGTCCCGGGGACAGGCCCGCGGCGCGCTCTGTGGACGACGGGGGTCGCGCGAGGCGCCCTGTGGATGCCCGGCCAGGCGGAGCGGCGCGCGCCGCGGGGCGGGTGCGATCAGCGCAGGACGTCGCCCGGCACGGTCTGCGCCCCGACAGCCGAGCCCGCGCCATCCGCCCCGCGACCGGCCGCGCCACCGGCACGCCGCCTCTCCCACTCGAGGAAGGACTCGGTCTCGGTGACGAGGGCGGCGACCAGCCAGCTGAGGATCACGGCGTCATCGACCAGCCCGACGACACCGAGCAGCGCCTCGGGCAGCACGTCGACAGGCGAGACGACATACCCGGCCGCGGCGGCCATCAGCGCCAACCGGCCGAAGGACGTGCCGCGGTACTGGCCACGGACGGTGGCCAGGACCAGGCGCGGCAGCGCGGCCACGCGCGCCGGCAACGACGGGCTGCCGGGGCGGACGGCGATCCGCACGGCCGTCACGAAGGCGCGCAGCGCGCTGAGTCGGGATGTGGCAGCCATCTGGGTCCCTCCTGGAACGCTCGGCCCGCGTCCCGTCGACGGGTGTCGACGGGTGTCGACGGGTGTCGACGGGTGTCGACGGGTGTCGACGGGTGTCGACGGGTGTCGACGGGTGTCGACGGGTGTCGACGGGTGTCGACGGGTGTCGACGGGTGTCGACGGGTGTCGACGGGTGTCGACGGGTGTCGACGGGTGTCGACGGGTGTCGACGGGTGTCGACGGGTGTCGACGGGGTACAACGTGCCGGCACCGCTGGAGGGTTCCCTGGCGGCTCGGTCCTGGGGAACCCTCGGCGGCCACACTCAGCCTGCCGTGAGCTGGGGGGCCTGAGGAGGGAACTCCTCCTGGGCGTGCTCGGCGATCCGGTGGATGAGCCAGGCGTCCACGCCGGCCCCCACCGCTCCCCCGACCACCGGGACAGCGCGTCCGAAACGGGCGAACACGTCCCGGGCCGCGGTGGACAGGATCCGAAAGCCCACCGCCTTGTTGACCACCATGAGGGCGGGCCCGGGAAGGCGTTGGGCAGCCAGCGTCGTCAGCCGGCCACCGGGCGCGGCGATCCCGGCCTTGGCCAGCAGCTGGTCGGCGTCGGCCCCGACGAGGGTGAGCAGGACCGCCGTGCGGATCGGCGGCTCGCTGAGGTCGTATCCGCGGACCGCCGCCGTCGCAGCGGTCATCCGCGTCGCCAGAAGGTAGAACCCCGCGACGTTGGCCGGCAGCGCCACCGGAAGGGTGACGAACCCACCGAGGCCGGTGACGAAGCCGTTGGCGCCGGCGAGCTTGAGGTGCCGGGCGGCGATCGCCGTCACGGCGGCTTCGGGGTCACGGCCCTGTCGCAACGCGTCGTCCGCCACGGACTGTGCCGAGGCGAACGGCCCGCGCCCGTCGATGCCGACGTCGAGGAGCCGCTGTACGAGGGTCTGGGCGGCTCCGCCGACCCCGGCATCGGCCGGGCCCTGCGCCCGGGCCAGGGCCCGCCCACCGTCCTGCTTCTTCCCGCTCCCGAACAGAGCCACGCGTCCTCCTCCTCGTCACGCCTCGCCGTTCCTCATCCTGCCACGGTGCCCAGACCGACCGGTGCAGCCCGACGCCGACCTGCCCACGGGATCCCGTGCCGCCGCAGGCAGCGCCGGTGATGACGCGGCACGCGCCTACGCTGCCACCATGGCCCACCGTCTCGACCCCGATGCGCTGGGCCGCCATCACGACGGGCTCGTCGCGCTCGTCGTCGCTGCCGGCCCCGACGGCGGTCCCGGGCTGGCCGCGCTGCGCGGCGCCGGAGTGACGCAGGCGGCGCCCGTGACCGAGGTCCTCGATCTCGTGCGTTCCCTCGAGACGGAGCGGCACCCGCGCTGGGTCTGGTGGGCCGCAGCGCGGGATGCCGTGGCCGTCGTCGGGGCCGGCCTGTCCCTCGCCCGCAGTTGGGACCTGGCGGAGGCGCACCGGCTGCTGCATGGCGGCTGGGACGCCGAGCCCGGCCTGGTCTGGGCCGCCGCAGCCGGCTTGCCGCTCGACTCGGTGCCCGCGGCCCCCAGCCATGACCTGTTCGCCTTCGCCGACCAGACACCACTTCCCGACGACGTCCTCGTGCGCCCCGACGGCCACCTCCGCCCGGACGCGGCGGCGGGCACCTGGCCCACCGAGCCCGACCGCATCCTCGCCTGGGCCGACGCCGCCCTGGAGTGCGCGCGTCGCCAGCGCGAGCAGGTGGAACGCGCCGGGCCGCGGCTGAGGGCCACCGTGCACTCGGAGTCGGCGGCTGCGCTGCTCTGTCTCGAGCTCGAGCGCGACGGGCTGCCCGTGGACCGGTCTGTCGCTGAGTCCCTCGTCGCGGAGTCGGCCGGGCCGCGGACGAGTACCGAGGCCGAGGCCGCCCTGGTGCGCCGCGCCCGGGACCGTGCCGTGCTGTGCCACGTCCCGGGCCGCGAGTCGACGGACCTGCGCAACCCCGCCCAGGTCCGCGAGCTCCTCGCCGCGGTCGGGGTCGACGTACCCAACACGCGCAAGGGGGTCCTCGACCCGTATCGCGGCACCCATCCGGTCGTCGACGCCCTCCTGCGGTGGCGCGCCGCCGAGCGGATCTCGACGACCTACGGCTACCGGTGGCTCGACTCCGCCGTGGGCGCCGACGGGCGGCTCCGGGGTCGCTGGACGGCGTGTGACGGGGCCGGTGGCCGGATGACCGCCGAGAACGGGCTGCACAACCTCCCGGCGTCGCTGCGTCCCGCGGTGGTCGCCGAGCCGGGGCATGTCTTCGTCCGCGCCGACCTCGGTCAGGTGGAGCCGCGCGTCCTGGCCGTCGTGGCCCACGACCCGGCCTTCGCACAGGCGACCCGCGCCGACGACCTGTATGCACCGGTGGCCGAGCGGCTGGGCGTCGAACGCCCGGTGGCCAAGGTCGCGGTGCTCGCGGCGATGTACGGGCAGCGCAGCGGCGCCGCCGGGGAGGCGCTCAAGGGCCTGGAGCGCGCGTACCCGATCGCGATGGCCCATCTGGACCACGCGTATGCCGCGGGGGCGCGCGGAGAGCCGCTGCGCACCTTCGGGGGCCGGCTCATCCCGACCGGAAGGTTCCTCACGGCCGCCCCCGTCGGGGCCGACCCGGCCCTGGATGCGGCCCGGGGTCGCTTCGCGCGCAACGCCGTCATCCAGGGCGCGGCGGCCGAGCTGTTCAAGGCCTGGGCCGCCACCGTCCGGGCCGGGGTACGCGACCTCCGCGGCGAGATCGTGCTGTGCCTGCATGACGAGCTGCTGGTCCACGTCCCGGCGGACGCCGCGCGGGAGGCGGCGGCGCTCGTCGACGGCTCGCTGGACGACGCGGCCCGGCGGTGGAGCGGCGCGGCGCCGGTGCGCTTCGTGTCGGACACCGCGGTCATCGGCCGCTGGTCGGAGGCCAAGGACTGACGGCCGATGCCGGACACGCCACAGCCGGGCGCCTGGCAGCCGCCTCCGCCGGGCGCAGAGGGTGTGCGGGGTCAGGCCTCGCCGTCGCCCGAGACCCCGCGCAGGAACTGCTCGAACTCCGCACCCAGCTGGTCGGCCGACGGCAGGTCGGTCTCCTGGGTGGCGAGCAGGCTCGGCCGCTCGTTGCCCTTGACGAAGGCGTCGTACTGGCGCTCGAGGGCGGCGACGACCTGACCCGCCTCCGCGTTGTCGGCCACCTCCCGGGCGATCTCCGCCCGGTTCAGGCCGGCGCGGGTGACAAGGTCGTCGTTGGGGAGGTTGAGCCCGGCGGCGTCGACGACCGCGTTCAGCGCGGCCAGCGCGCCCTCGGCCCACTCGGACTGGGCGAGGTAGTGCGGGACGTGGACGGCGAAGCCCAGGGCATCCTTGCCGGCCTCGCCGAGCCGCAGCTCGAGCAGTGCGGCGATGCTGGCCGGGACCTGCACCCGTCCGAAGGGCGCCTCGGCGTCACCGATGAGGCGCGGGTCCGTCGCGTGCGCGGTCATGCCCACCGGGCGGGTGTGCGGCACACCCATGGGGATGCCGTGCACCGTGACGGTGAGGGAGACCCGCAGCCGGGCGCTGATCTCGCGGACGGCTGCGGCGAACCGCTCCCACTGGTAGTCGGGCTCCGGCCCGGTGAGCAGGAAGTACGTCTGGCCGTCGCGGTCGGTGAGCCGGTAGAGCAGGAGCGCGGGATCGTCGTAGCCTACCCACCGGTTGGTGTCGAACACCATGGCGGGCCGACGACCCCGGTAGTCGAACAGCTGGTCGAGATCGAAGGCAGCCACCACCGTGGCCTCGGCCCCCTCGAGGAGGTGCGCGCTCAGCAGGCGCTGAACGTTCCCGGCGTCGATGAACGCCCCGAGCGTCACCAGCAGGACGCCCGAGGAGGGGACCAGGCCGTCCGGCTCGGTCTCCCAGCGGTACAGGGCTGACGGGTTCAGCACGAGGCTTGCCTTCCATACGGGGCTTCTGTGTCTCCAACGCCCGTCGGGCGGGAGGGATTCCCCGCGCCCCACGGTCAGGGGCGTAGAGCGGCGATGGCCCGCAGCACCCGCTTCTCCGAGACCGGGTATGCCGTGCCGAGGCCTTGAGCGAAGAGGCTGACCCGCAGCTCCTCGATCATCGCGCCCACCTCGACGACCTCGGCGGCGCCGCGCCGTGCAGCGGGTAGCGAGTCGAGGACGTCGGCGTATGCCGCCTCGACCCGCTCGACCACCTCCTGGAGCACCGCCTCGCGGGGGTTGGTCGCCGCCCGCTCCAGCCGGTGGCTCATCGCACGCAGGTAACGCAGGAGATCGGGCAGCCGCGCCTGTCCGGTCGTGGCCACGAACCCCGGACGCACCAGCGACCCCAGCTGGGCCCGCACATCCGCGACCGAAGCCGCCAGCCGTGCCGCCGACGCGCCCGAGGCCAGGGCGTCGAGCCGGCGCTGCACCTCGGCCGTCTCGGCCAGGACGGGGAGCACGGCATCGACCACCTGGAGGACCCGGGCGACGACGTGGGCGCGCACGGCGCCCAGGGCCGCGGCATACGCATCCTGCGAACGCACCGGCCCCGGTACGTGCTCCGCGACGAGGGCGTCGACAGCGGCGGCGAGGCAGTCCTGGAGCAGGGCGGGCACCGAGCCGTACGGGTTCTGCTGGAGCCGCAGCTTGTCGGTGTTGCTGAGCCGGGCAAGGACCCTCGACCACGGCGGCGTGGTGGCGAGCAGCAGGAGCCGGCGCACCCCGAGCCGGTGGGCCGCCTCGGCCTCGGCCTGGTCCGGGAACAGGCGAAGGGCCACCCCGGCACCCTCGTCGACCAGGGCCGGGAAGCCACGCACGAGATGTCCCCCGGAAGAGCCTTCGAAGGTCGCTGGGATGGTCCCGACGTCCCAGGTGGTCAGGCCGGCGCGCTCGATGGAGGCCCCCACCCGGGCCATCCCCGACCGCACCGCCGCGCGGCTCTCGGTGCGCAGCGCGTCGAGGTCCTTTCCCGAGGCGACGACCCGGCCACCGGCCTCGACGCTGAAGGTCACCCGCAGATGGTCCGGGACCGACTCGGGGTGCCACTCCTGCGGGGAGACTCGGACCCCGGTGCGCTCGAAGAGCACCCGCGCCAGCTCGTCGGTGAACGGCCCGGAGCCCGGCCGGACGGCTGCCAGGGCAGCCTGGGCATGGTCGGGCACCGGGACGAAGTGCCGGCGGGTCGACTTCGGCAGCGACCGGAGGAGCGCGACGGCGAGGTCCGCGCGCAGCCCTGGGACCTGCCAGTCGAACCCCTCGGCGGACACCTGGTTGAGCACCGCGGCGGGGATGTGGACCGTGACGCCGTCAGCAGCCGAGCCGGGGGCGAACTGGTAGGTGACGTCGAGCTCGAGCTCTCCCTGGCGCCAGGTGGCCGGGTAGGCAGCGGCCGAGACCTCACCGGCGGTCTCGCTCCGGAGCAGGTCCTCGGTGAAGGTCAGCAGGTCGGGCCGCACCCGGCGCTCGCCCTTCCACCATCGGTCGAAGTGCCGCACCGAGACGACGTCGGGTGGGACCCGCTGGTCGTAGAACCCGTAGATCACCTCGTCGTCGACGACGATGTCGCGACGGCGCGCGCGCTCCTCGAGCTCGCCCACCCGGTCGAGCAGCGACTGGTTGTCGCGCCAGAAGGCGTGGTGGGTGTCCCAGTCGCCGTCCACGAGGGCACTGCGCAGGAAGATCTCCCGGGCTCCCGCCGGGTCGACCCGGGCGTACTGCACGGTCCGGTCCACGACGAGCGGGACGCCGTAGAGGGTGACCCGCTCGGTGGCGACGGCCGCACCCTGGCCGCGGGACCAGCGCGGCTCGCTGTAGGTGCGCTTGACGACGTGGGCGCCGACCTCCTCGGCCCATCCCGGCTCGATCCGGGCGTTGACCCGCGCCCACAGCCGGGAGGTCTCGACGAGCTCGGCGGACATGACGTACTCGGGCTGTCGGGCGAACAGCGCCGAGCCGGGCGAGATGGAGAAGCGGGCCCCGCGCGCGCCGGCATACTCCCGGCGCGCCGCGTCCCGGAGGCCGACATGCGACAGCAGCCCCGCCAGGAGGGCCTGGTGCACCGTGTCCCAGTGCGGATCGGCACCGCGGGCGGACGTGGCCAGGTCGGGGTCGATGCGGGCCTGCTTGCACGCCCGCCGCAGCTGCGCGTGCAGGTCCTGCCACTCCCTCACCCGCAGGTAGTGGAGGTACTCGCTCTTGCACATCCGCCGGAAGGCACTGCCGGACAGGGCCTTCTGCTGGGTGCGCAGGTAGCGCCAGAGGTTGTGCAGGGTCGCGAAGTCCGAGGTGTCGTTGCGGAACCGCGCGTGCGCCTGGACGGCCTGGGCCTGCTTGTCGACCGGGCGCTCCCGCGGGTCCTGGATCGACAGGGCGGCGACGATGACGAGGACCTCGGCCGTACAGCCCCGTCGTCCCGCTTCCAGGAGCATCCGGCCGAGCCGCGGGTCGACCGGCAGGCGCGCCAGGGTCCGCCCGTCCGCCGTCAGCCTCGGCCCGCTCCGGCCGCCGCTGCCACCACGGCGGCGACCACGCCCGCGCCGACCGCCGCGGCGCCCGCGGCCGGCTGGGTCCGCCGGGTCGACCGGGTCGTCAGCCGCCTGGGTGGACCGGCTGCGCAGCGCGCCCAGCTCCTCGAGCAGCCGGACCCCGTCGGTGACCTGCCGGGCGTCGGGAGGGTCGACGAACGGGAACCGGGCCACCTCGCCGAGGCCGAGCGCAGCCATCTGCAGGATGACCGACGCCAGCGAGGTCCGCTGGATCTCGGGCTCGGTGAACGCGGGCCGGGCCTCGTAGTCGGCCTCGGAGTACAGCCGGATGCAGACCCCGTCGGCGACCCGGCCGCAGCGCCCGGCCCGCTGGGCGGCGCTGGCCTGCGAGATGGGCTCGATCGGGAGGCGCTGGACCTTGGTGCGCTGGCTGTAGCGGGAGATGCGGGCCGTGCCGGTGTCCACCACGTACCCGACGCCCGGCACGGTGAGCGAGGTCTCGGCGACGTTGGTGGCGAGGATGACCCGGCGGGCGGCACCCCGGTTGAACACCCGGTGCTGCTCGGCCGCAGACAGCCGCGCGAAGAGGGGCAGGACCACGGTGTTCGGGAGGCCGAGGGCGGTCACGGCGTCCGCGGCGTCCCGGATCTCCCGCTCGCCCGAGAGGAACACGAGGATGTCGGTCGCCGAGCTGGGATGGCCCGGCCGCGCCGACTCGGTCCACAGCTCCGCGACCGCCTCGGCCACCCCGCTGACCTGGTCGCGGTCGGCCCGGACCGTCCCCTCGTCGTCGAGCTCGACGAGCGGCCGGTAGCGCAGCTCGACGGGGTAGGTCCGGCCGGACACCTCGATGACCGGCACCTCGCGCACCGGCTCGGCGCCTCCGCCGGTGGCGAAATGCCGGGCGAACCGGTCGGGGTCGATCGTCGCCGAGGTGATGACGACCTTGAGGTCCGGGCGCCGCGGCAGCAGTGCGGTGAGGTACCCGAGGATGAAGTCGATGTTGAGGCTCCGTTCGTGGGCCTCGTCGACGATGACGACCTCGTACCGGCGCAGCTCCGGGTCGCGCTGCATCTCAGCCAGCAGGATGCCGTCGGTCATGACGAGGACCCGGGTCGACTCGCTCGTCCGGTCGGTGAACCGCACCTGGTACCCCACGAGGTCGCCGGTCTCGGAGCCCAGCTCCTCGGCGATCCGCTCGGCGACCGAGCGGGCCGCGATCCGCCGTGGCTGGGTGTGCGCGATCCGGCCCCGGCTGCCCAGGCCGAGCTCGAGGCAGATCTTCGGGAGCTGGGTCGTCTTGCCCGACCCGGTCTCGCCGGCGACGACCACGACCTGGTGGTCGCGGATGGCCGCCGCGATCTCGTCCTTGCGGGCGACGACTGGCAGGTGCTCGGGATAGTGCAGCCGGTCCGCGTCGAGCACGGGAGCACTGCCGGCCGGACGCATGGGGTCCAGGATAGGTGCGGCCTACCAGCGCGCGGTCGTGCCTCGTCCGCTCGCCGGCGCACAGCCGCCAGCGCCGGTCACGGCCTGCCGGCCGGCAGCGCGGACACCGGCCGGGCTGCGGTCAGCCCTGCGCGGCAGCGAACCCGTCGGCGAGGTCGGCGAGGATGTCGTCGATGGTCTCGATGCCCACCGCGAGGCGGACCAGCCCGTCCGTCACGCCGGCCGAGCGGCGGTCCTCGTCTCCGCCCTGGGAGTGGGTCGTCGACGCCGGGTGGATCGCGAGCGACCGCACGTCACCGATGTTGGCCACGTGGCTGTGCAGCGTCAGGGCCTCGACGAACCGCTGCCCCGCCGCCTTGCCGCCGGCGATCTCGAACGCCAGCACGGCCCCCGCTCCCAGGGGCGCGTACTTCCGTGCCCGCTCGTAGCTGGGGTCGGACTCCAGGGACGCCCACCGGACCGAGTCGACCTGGTCGTGCCCCTCGAGGTAGGCCGCCACCTTGCGGGTGTTCTCGATGTGCCGCTCGATGCGCAGGCTGAGGGTCTCCACGCCCTGGGCGATGAGGAAGGCGTTGAAGGGCGAGATCGCCGGACCGAGATCACGCAACAGCTGGACACGGGCCTTGAGGATGTAGGCGAGGTTGGCGCCCAGGGCACTGCCGACCCCGAGGTCCCGGGCGAAGACGAGCCCGTGGTAGCTCTCCTCAGGCGTGTTGAAGTTCGGGAACCGCTCGGGGTCTGCGCCGAAGTCGAAGGTCCCGCCGTCCACGATGACACCGGCGATCGAGGTGCCATGGCCACCGAGGTACTTCGTCGCCGAGTGCACGACGATGTCGGCGCCCCACTCCAGCGGACGGATGAGGTACGGGCTGGCGATGGTGTTGTCGATGATGAGCGGCACACCGGCGGCGTGGGCGACACCGGCGACCCCCTCGATGTCGAGGACGTCCGCTTTGGGGTTGGCGATGCTCTCGCCATAGAGCGCCTTCGTGTTGGGACGCACCGCGGCACGCCAGGACTCGAGGTCGTCGGGGTCCTCGACGAAGCCCACCGAGATCCCGAACTTCGGGAGGGTGTGCTTGAACAGGTTGAACGTCCCCCCGTACAGCGCCGGGCTCGCCACGATGTGGTCCCCGGCCTCGGCGACGTTGAGGATGGCCAAGGTCTCGGCGGCCTGCCCGGAGGCGACCAGCAGTGCACCGACCCCGCCCTCGAGCGCGGCGATCCGCTGCTCGACGGCGTCCTGGGTGGGGTTCATGATCCGGGTGTAGATGTTCCCGAACTCCTTGAGCGCGAACAGGTTCGCCGCGTGCTCGGTGTTGTCGAAGACGAACGAGGTCGTCTGGTAGATCGGCAGGGCGCGCGCGCCGGTGGCGCTGTCGGGCGACTGGCCGGCATGGATCTGGCGGGTCTCGAAACCCCACGACGAGGCGTCGGTCATCGGTGGTACTCCCATCACTCGGGTGACCATGCGGGATCAGCCACGGTCACGGCATACAACACGTCACAGCGGGACGCCCTGGCTGGGTCGAGCCCGCGCTTGCGCCGGCGTCGCCGGTCGCCAGGTCCTCACCCGGGGCACCCCACCGCGGTTGGAGGGTTGCCGGCCAGCGAGCCGGGGCTTGGCGCTGGCACTCATGACCTGCGAGAAGGTAACCACACGTTGGCCACGACCCGGGACCTCCGTCTCATGGTTCGGAACCCGGCGGCCCGGTGACAGGATGGGCGCATGACTTTCCGTGCAGACGAGTACAAGGCAGCGGCAGGCCGCTACCGCGCCGGCATGCCGTACCGCCGGGTCGGTCGTTCGGGGCTCGACCTCCCGGCGATCTCCCTCGGCCTGTGGCACAACTTCGGCGACGACGTCCCACTCGAGCGGCAGCAGGCGATCCTGCGCAGGGCCTTCGACCGCGGCGTCACGCACTTCGACCTGGCGAACAACTACGGCCCCCCCTACGGCAGCGCAGAACGCAACTTCGGGACGCTGTTCGCCCGCGACTTCCGGCCCTACCGTGACGAGCTCGTCATCAGCTCCAAGGCGGGCTACGACATGTGGCCGGGCCCCTATGGCCAAGGCGGCGGCAGCCGGAAGTACCTCGTCGCCAGCCTGGACCAGTCGCTCGGGCGGATGGGGCTGGACTACGTCGACATCTTCTACAGTCACCGGTTCGACGACCGGACGCCCCTGGAGGAGACGATGGGTGCCCTGGACTCGATCGTCCGCTCCGGCAAGGCCCTCTACGCCGGCATCTCGTCGTACTCCGCCGCCCGGACCCGCGAGGCCGTCGAGATCCTGCGCGCGATGGGGACCCCCCTGCTCATCCACCAGCCGTCCTACTCGATGATCAACCGCTGGGTCGAGGACGGCCTGCTCGACACCCTCGAGGAGACCGGGGTGGGCTGCATCGCCTTCTCCCCCCTCGCGCAGGGCATGCTGACGAACAAGTACCTCACCGGGATCCCGGAGGGCTCGCGCGCGTCCCAGGACAAGAGCCTGGACCCGGCACTGCTCACCGAGGACCGGCTGCGCCGGGTCCGGGCCCTGGACCGGATCGCCACGGACCGTGGCCAGACCCTCGCGCAGATGGCCCTCGCCTGGGGACTGCGGGACCCCCGGGTGACGTCCGTGCTCGTCGGCGCGTCCAGCGTCGGGCAGCTCGACGACAGCCTGGCAGCCGTCAAGAACCTGCGCTTCTCGACGGCGGAGCTGGCCGCGATCGACGAGCATGCCGTCGACGCGGGCATCAACCTGTGGAAGACGTCGTCGGACAAGTGAGGCACCCCTATGAGCAACCCTCCGGTGAGCAACACCCCTGAGGACTACGTCCCGAGCCCAACCGGCTGGGTGCGCGAGCAGGTCGACAAGATCCTCGCGACCGGCGACACCGGCGCCGTCCAGATCCTCGACCGGCCGGTCGTGCTGCTCACCATGACGGGGGCGAGGACGGGCCGCACCCTGCGTGTCCCGCTCATGCGCGTCGAGCACGACGGCGTGTATGCCGCGGTCGGCAGCCGGGGAGGCGCGCCGACCCACCCCCAGTGGGTGCACAACCTGCGGGCCCACCCGCAGATCACCCTCCAGGACGGAACGCGCAGCTGGTCCGCGGTGGCCCGAGAGCTCGAGGGACACGAGCGCGAGGAGTGGTGGCCACGGTGCGTCGCGGCGTACCCGCCATACGCCGAGTACCAGGCGAAGGCGGACCGCCTCATCCCGGTGTTCGTCCTCGAACCACGACCGTGAGCGCGCCGCCCGGCCAGTGACGGCTCAGCTGCCGGACGGCCGGGCACCGCTGCGGACCCGCCGCAGCCACCACAGCCCGAGCGCCGGCAGGACGAGGGGGACGTAGCCGTAGCCCGCTCCGAAGTGGGACCACACCGTCTTGTCGGGGAAGGCGCTCGGCACGAGGTAGGACGCCAGCCCCACCGCGAGCACCCCGACGAGCTCCACCGAGCAGGACACCGTCGCGACGAGGACCGAGGTGCGGCCGCCGCGCGCGAGCGCCACCGTCGCCACGAGGTAGATGACGGCCGCGACGGCCGACAGGACGTAGGCGAGAGGCGCCCGGTGGAAGTACTCGACGATCTGCAGCACCGAGCGGCCGGTCGCCGCCAGGGCCAGCAGGGCATAGACGGCCACGATCACGCGCCCCGGGCCGGAGCCGGCAGAGGCCGCGGCCTGGTCGTGCCCCGCCGCGGGCAGCCGGTCAGGCATATCCGTCCCAGATCTGCTGCAGCCGCACGACCATGACGAACACCGCGAACGCCCCGACCGCGACCGCACCCATCGACCAGCGCGACTTCTCCTTGATGGCCACGAAGGCCGTCCCCACGGGGATCACGGGCAGCGAGACGACGTAGGCGGCGAACGTGGCGCGCTCGGCCGGGTCACCGATCCGGCCCAGCCCGGCCAGCCCCAGGACGAGCTGGACGAGCAGGCTCAGCTCGACCAGCGCCGCCACCGCGAGCAGCCGGTCGTCGAAGAGGCGGTCGCGGGCGGCATACCAGCCGGCCCCGGCGAGCAGCACGACCGACAGCCCGACCAGGACGTAGGTGAGGACGGCATGCACGTCGCACAGCCTACGTGCGGGAGCCGCACCGCCCGCTCACCCGGCCCCGCACCGCCACCGCCGGGCGCCGGCATGGTTGGATGCCGCCATGAGCACAGCCGATGTGCGCGGGGTCCGGATCGAGTACGAGGCACACGGCCGTCCCGGGGACGAGGCCATGCTGCTCATCATGGGCCTGGGGACCCAGCTGGTCGCCTGGCCGCACGACTTCCTCGCCATGCTGGTGCGGGCCGGCTTGCGGGTCGTCACGATGGACAACCGGGACGCCGGGCTGTCCGCCAAGACCGCCGGCCCGCCACCACGCGAGGCCGACCTGCTACGAGCGCTGGGCCCCGCACGGTTGGCGAGGTCCGACTACCTCTTGGCCGACTTGGCCGTCGACGCGCTCGGGGTGCTCGACGCCATCGGGGTCGAGTCGGCCCACCTCGTCGGGGTGTCGATGGGCGCCATGATCGCCCAGCAGGTCGCCATCGACGAGCCGGGCCGGGTGCGCAGCCTGACCTCGGTCATGTCGAACACCGGCGACCGGCGACACGGGCTGGTCTCGCCGACCCTGGCGCCGGTCGTCCTGCGCCGGCTCCGGGCCCGGCCGGCCCGCACGGTCGAGGAGGCCGTCGCACGGGGGGTGGAGGGCTTCCGGGTCATCGCCGGCCAGCACTTCGACCCCGGCGAGGTGGCCCTCATGGTCCGCGCCGCCGCCGCGCGCGACATCTCCTCGAGCGGCACCTGGCGCCAGCTCATGGCGATCAAGGCCAGCCCCGACCGGACTCCCGGCCTGCGGCGCCTGCACCTTCCCACCCTGGTCGTCCACGGCCTGCAGGACCGGCTGGTCCGCCTCAGCGGGGGCGTGGCCACGGCCTCAGCGGTGCGCGGCTCGCGGCTCCTCGTCTTCCCTGACATGGGCCACGACCTGCCCGGGCCGCGCCGGCAGGAGATCGCCGCGGCGATCGTCCACAATGCGGAGCGCGCCTCCTGAGGGCCGGCGCAGCCGGGGGCGAGGATGAGGGTATGCCGCCGGACCGCTCCGTGCGAGACCTCTGCGCCACGGCGCTGCTCGAACGCTACGCGGAGGTCATGGCCGAGCTCTTCGACCGGGGCATCGTCCGGACCCGCAACGCCCCCGCCGGGGAGCTCGCCGAGCTGCTCGTCGCCCGCGCCCTCGGCGGCACGCTGGCGGCCGGCCCGGCCCGCGGCTGGCACGTCGCCCTGCCTGACGGCCGGCATCTGCTCGTCAAGTGCCGGGTGATCCACGCCGGCCTGCGGGCCGGGATGTCCTACTCGGCGATCCGCACCTGGGGGTTCGACGCGTGCGTCTTCGTCCAGCTCGACGCCGCGTCGTACGGGGTACGTTCGGCAGTCGAGGTGCCGGTGTCCGTGGTCCGCGAGATCTCGCACCAGCAGGACTGGGCCGACAGCGGCCGGGTGCGGGTGGCCGAGGATCTCGTGGCGCTGCCAGGAGCCGTGTCCCGGACCAGGGCCCTGCGGACGGCTCTGGCCGGGCTCGACGTCGTGCCGGCGCGGCCGGCACCCACCCAGGAGCCGCTGCCCTTCGACGCGGCCGAGGCGACGGTGCTCCCGGCCCACGGCGACGTCCGGCCGACCGGCTGGTGCTTCTGCGGGTGTGGGCGGCGGGTGCCGGAGGGGCGGTTCTTCGTACCCTCGCACGACCGGCGTGCCGAGGCCGACATCATCCGCGAGCACTACGGCAGCATCGCCGCGTTCGTGGCCGCCCACCAGCAGCCCTCGCGCTATGACGGCCACCCCGACATGGACCGCCCCACCGGAGGCTGAGCGGGGCGGAACGGCCGTGCGCCGCGGCCGCCGGGGGCCAGGTCGTGCGACACGCTTGCCCGGGTGCGGGTGCCTGGTGTTGTGGCGGCGCACCGCGCCTGTCACCATCGGTGCCAGCGCGAGTCCCGGTCGCGCCCCGAGGGAGGCCCCCATGTCCACGCCGACGACACCCCAGAGCGGGCGACGGCCCACGAGCCCTGCCGAGCTGCGGGCGACACCGCCGCGCATCTACGTCCGCACGTTCTGGTTCGCCATGCGCGTGGGGGTGCGGATCGGCGGGACGCTGGTCATCCCGATCTTCGTCTTCTGGGTCCTGATGTGGGTCCTCGGTGACAGCCAGAGCTCCGATGGGCCGTTCAGCGCGCTCGCGCTGCGCGCCTGGATCATCGTCAGCTTCGCCTGGGCGCTCATCGACGCGTCCCGCCGACCCGTCGTCATGAACCTCATCACGTGGGCACTGGTGTTCGTCGGGGTCGGCGCGGTGATGACGGTGATGGCGATGTCGTACAACGGCTCTTATGCCATCAGCGGCTTCGGCGAGGCCGCCCGCGAGGCGTTCGACCTGGTCGGTCCGGGCTCTCTCATCCCTGCCGCCGCCGGGGTCGCGGTCGGCACGCTCGTGCGCGGGATATGGCACAGGGCGCGTCCGGGGGCGCCGGCGGCCGGTTAGGGCCGGCCCGCCGGAGCCTGCACCACATCGGACCGGCCGGACGGGTCTCAGCCGTCCGCGAGGGCGCCGGTCAGCGCACCCACCAGCATGCCGATCTCGTCGTCGGTGGCGACCAGCGGCGGGGCCAGCCGGAGCGTCGCGCCGTGGGTGTCCTTGGCCAGGACTCCCCGGGTCATCAGCCGCTCGCACAGCTGCCGGCCGGTCGCGCCGCCGGGCTCGATGTCCAGACCCGCCCACAGGCCGCGGACCCGGATGGCGGCCAGCCCGTTGCCCACCAGAGGGCGTAGGCCCTGCTCGAGGAGCGCCCCGAGGCGGGCCGCCTCGGCCTGGAACTCCCCGGTCGAGAGCATGTCGCAGACCTCGGCGCCGATCGCCGCGGCGAGCGGGTTGCCGCCGAACGTCGAGCCGTGCGACCCGGGGTCGATCACGGCCAGGACGTCCACGTCGGCAGCGATGGCCGAGACGGGGTACAGCCCACCACCGAGCGCCTTGCCCAGGATGTAGATGTCGGGCACGACGTCCTCGTGGTCGCACGCGAAGGTGCGGCCGGTGCGGGCGAGCCCCGACTGGACCTCGTCCGCCACCATGAGCACCCCCGCGTCCGTGCAGATCCGGCGGACCTCCGCGAGGAACCCCTCGGGCGGGATGAGCACGCCGCCCTCACCCTGGATCGGCTCGAGCAGGACGGCGACGGTCGTGTCGTCGATCGCCGCCCTGATGGCGTCGGCGTCACCGTAACGGACCGTGCGGAAGCCGGGGGTGTAGGGCCCGTAGTCGTCGTGGGCGACCTTGTCGTCGGAGAAGCTGACGATCGTCGTCGTCCGACCGTGGAAGTTGCCCTCCATCACGACGATCGTCGCGCGCTCCTCGGGCACGCCCTTGACGCGGTAGCCCCAGCGGCGGCTGACCTTGATGGCCGTCTCGACGGCCTCCGCGCCGGTGTTCATCGGCAGGATCATGTCCTTGCCCGTCAGCTGGGCGAGGGCGCGGGCGAACGGCCCGAGCTGGTCGTTGTAGAAGGCCCGGCTGGTCAAGGTGAGCCGGGTCAGCTGCTCCTGCGCGCGCGCCACCAGCCGCGGATGGCCGTGGCCGAAGTTGAGCGCGGAGTAGCCGGCGAGACAGTCGAGGTATCGCCGTCCTTCGATGTCGGTCACCCAGGGCCCCTCGGCGGAGGCGACCACGACCGGCAGCGGGTGGTAGTTGTGCGCGGCATACCGCTCGGTGAGGTCGATGTGGTACGCGGTTCCACCGGCGCCGGGTGCGGACGTCATGGATGAGCCTCCTCGCTGGGGTGGCCACCCGGGGTGCGGTGGCGCGCACCAGACTAGCGCCGGGCTGTCCCCGCCCCGGCGGTGAGTCACGGCAGCCAGACCCGGCGGACGCGGTCAGCCTCTCGGGCGCCCTGCTCGCGCCCGGCCGCCTCGGCGGCGCCGCCCCGGGCGGTGTCCAGCGGCTTGAGCCCCATGGCGCGCAGGGCCGCCCGGTCGGGCACCAGCAGCAGGGAGCGGACGTGCGCTGCGAGCCGGCGCAGCTGTGGTCCCGGACGGTCCCGGCGCCGCATGGCCATCGGGATCGGGGACAGCACGAGGACCCGGTCGTAGCCGGTGGCGACATCGACGTTGGCCACGCTGCGCACCCCTCCGTCGACGTAGCGCCGCGCGCCCACCGTGACCGGGGGGAACACCCCGGGTATGGCGCAGCTGGCCGCCACGGCGCGGTCCAGGGGCACCCCGCAGTACCGGTCGAACACCACGGCCGCCCCGGTCGTCGCGTCGACGGCCGTCACGGCCAGCGGCGCCTCGGGCCACGGTCGGTCGCGCAGGCTGCCGGCCACCGTCTCGACCCACGCCTCCTCGCTCGCCGTCGCAGCCCGCAACGCGGCCCGGCCGATGATGGCGCGCCCGGCGCTGCGGTCCCGGGCAGCCTGGGCGCGCACGAAGCGCACCGCGTCCGCCGGACCGAGCTGCCGGACGTCGGAGATCGGGCGTCCGGCGCGGATGTCGTCGAACGCCTGCTCCTCGGGCGTGCCGAGCCGCAGATGGGCCGCGACCACGGCGCCCGCCGACGTCCCCACCATGAGGTCGGCGTCCCGGATGTCGATCCCCGACTCGCGCAGCCCCGCGACGACGCCGGCCTCCCACGCGATGCCCGTCGCGCCGCCGCCGGCGAGGACGAGCGCCTTGGATGGACTGTGCGCCGGCTGGGCGGGAGACCAGGCGGTGAGCTCGTCGCCGCTGACCGGCCGGGCTGTGGCGGGCGACCGCGGGGACGGTCCCGCGCCGGCTCCGGCGCCGCCCGTCGTGCTCATGCCACCCGCCTGTCGTGTCGTCCCCCGGCCATCTTCGCAGGGGTGTCCGCCCCCGTGCCGGCCGGTGCGGCACCACTGGCGGATCTCAGCAGGGGCCTGGTGGCGGACCGCTGGTGACGGTGATGCCGGACGCGACGCCACCGATGGCCTGAAGGGTCGCAAGGGCCGCGGCGGCCCGGTCCCGCAGGGTCCACGGGTCGATCGTGTTGATGTAGATGCGGGTGCCGCCCTCGAACCCGGCGAGGGTGGAGATCCGCCACTTGAGCACCGCGCGCAGCGGCATGGGAAGGGCCAGCGCGGGTGGACGGTAGTGCCACTCCTCGTTGGTGGGCACCGCCGCACCGCTGGCGGCGTGGCAGGCGTGGAGCAGGTCTGCCCACCCCCCGAGCTCCTCCTCCGCCAGCTCCCACGGGCGCGCCTCGTGGTTCCGCGACCACACCTCGAGGCTGGGGTACCGATGACCGATGCCGGCGAACGCGACGGCGTGGTCGTTCTCGGCGACCATCAGCCCCTGCGCCTCGACCTCGGCGAGGATCGCGCGCCGGAACAGACCGGGGTCGGCCTCCAGCCGCCAGATCTCCTGCTCGCGCCGACGGCCGAGCGTGTCGATCCCCACGAGCTGCTTGTGCAGGTGGTCGAACGAGGCCCCGGCCGGTCGCAGCCAGTTCTGGAACACGGCGACGTTGGCCACCAGCGGTTCCGCCTCGAACATCGCCCGCGTCGCCCCCACGGTCACCGCGATGTAGTGCCGGTGCTCCTCGGGGCTGAGGGTGCCGGAGGAGGCGAGCTCGTCCTCACAGCGCGCCCCGTCGACGAAGTGCCGTCGCGCGACGACGATGTCGTGGAAGCCGCCGAAGAACCCGTCCTCACCGCCGGTCGCCAGACCTGCCCGCTGGCGCACGGCGGTCAGCCGGGCCACGTGCGCACGCCCGCCCGGGGTCGCCAGGTAGGCCGCGCGCCGGGCGTGCACGTCGGCTCCCGGCTCGTGGCCGTGGTTGAGCCGCCAGTAGTCGAGCGAGACGATCTCGAAGAGGTTGGGGATGAGCCGGAACTCGGCCACGGTGTCGTCGAGCTGCTCGGCCGTGAGCCCGGTGAGTGTGCGCCAGCCGTTCCCCTCGCGCACGACTCGCGCCTTCTCGGGCGGGGTGTCGAGGTAGCGGCCGTGGCAGAAGGCGCAGTGCCCGCCCTCGTGGCCGGGGTCGATGCGCTGGTGCGGCCCGGTGGACAGGGGCAGCGGCCGGTTCGCGCGCCCCGGCACGGTCCACACCTGGGTGCCGGTCAGCGGGTTGACCTGCTTGACCGTGCCATCCGGCAACCGGACAAGGGCCGGCAGGACCGGGCCCGGAGGCGTGCTCACGCAGTCAGCCTAGTTGCGGGTCACCGCCGCCGCCCCGACGCGTGCCACCCCCCGACGCGCGCCCATCCCCCGCGGTGGGGGCTCACCCCTCGCGGTGTGGGCCCCCGGTCCTGCCGAGTGGCACGACCCCGGCAGCCCGGCCCACAGGGCCTGGTGCGGCTGGCCCGAGGACACGGCCCCGCGGCGGCGTGACGAGCTCGCGCCTGGGCGTCCCGACCACACCCTCGCCCTTACGGCCAAGCGCGAACTGGCCGAACGACCGATCCCCCGTCCGGAGCGGGCTGGGAGGCTGGTGCGGGGTCCACCCCTGAGGGCCCCGAGGCAACCCGCTGAGGTGTATCAACGTGCTGGACCTGGATGTCCTGATGCCGGACCACGCCGGTCTCTGCGAATGCGGGAGCCCGCTCTCCCGGGCAGAGACCGTCGGTTTCGACTACCGCCGGAACCGGGTCGTGTGCCCGTCGTGCCAGGCCGCTGGCGACGACCCGGCGCCGCCGTCGCTGACCGAGCGCATCGGCTCCCCCTCGTTCGCCGCAGCTTTCGGAGCCCATGCCCTCGCGGTGGCGGACCTGGCCGACACCCCGTCCCGCCAGGCCGCTCCCCGGCGGCCGCGTCACGCGGCATCGCCCGAGCCACGGCCCGAGGAGTACCGGCATGGCCACGCCGAGGAGAGCGAGTCCGCCCGCCGCCACGCTCCCAGGCGGCGGCTCGACAGACTCACCGGGACCTCGGAGCGTGCGCAGAAGGACGGCCAGTGCGCGGCCGACATCCGGGAGAGTCTGACTGAGGCCGTCGGGACGGGCTCGATCCTCACCCTGCATGACCGCCGCATCCCCGGCCACCGCGCTCGGATCGAGCACTTGGCCGTCGGCGCCGGCGGCGTCTACGTCGTCGAGGCGCAGCGGTATGCCGGGGCCGCCATCGCGATGCGCCGGGCCGGTGGGCTGTGCGGGCGGCGCCGCCACGACCTCTACGTGCGTGGCGAGCAGCGCAACGACCTGGTCCGAGGGACCGAGCGCCACGCCGCGATCGTGCGTGAGCTGCTCGAAGGCTGCGGGCTGGGCGAGGTCCCCGTCATACCTGTCCTCTGCTTCGTCGAGGGGTCCTTCCCGATGTTCCAGCCGGAGCTACCAGTCGGCGACGCCGTCGTCGTCGGCCGCAAGGCGCTGCGCCGCCTCGTCACCCGACCCGGCCGCCTCGACGACGACGAGCGTCAGCGCGTCCACGTCTCCCTCGCGGCAAGCCTGCCAGCATGACCTGACAGCACAGACCGAGGGCCGGCCGTCCCGGCGGCGTGGGCGCCCTCTCCTGAACCGGTGCTCGGCGACACTGCGTCCCGCTCGTCCGCGCACAGGGCGAAGGGCGGCATCCCGCGAGGGGGGCCGCCCTTCGTATCGGTGCGGATCCGGACCGGCAGCGAGGTCGCTAGCTGAGAATGCCGTGCTGGGCGTTCCAGGTCCTGGCGCCCTGGTAGGCGTCCACCATGCTCCAGACCCAGATCGCGAAGGCGGTGAGGAAGCCGATGAGGACGACCATCAGGACCAAGCTGACCACCCACCCGACCAGCATGACCACGCCCCGGGCCGAGTCGCCGTTGATGAGCTGGCCGAGCCCGGGGATGAAGAAGGAGGCGAGCAGCGCGATGCCGGGGCTCTTCGGCGCCACCGCGACCGAGGGCATGTAGCCGTACTGCGTCATGACGACCCCACTGGTCGGCGGCCGGTAGGGCGGGTATCCCCCGCTGGGCGGGGCAGGCTGGGCCGGTGGGTACGGTGGCGCTTGCGGCGGCATCGCACCCGTGGAGCGCACCTGGTCGGTCCATGCCCGGCCGTCCCAGTAGCGCTCGGTCTCGCTCCCCTGCCGGTACCAACCGGCCGGTGCCGTGCTCTCCGTCATCGGGTGCTCCCTCGGTACAGCAGATCCCTGCTGGAAGGCTACCGCTCCGGTGCCCGGCCGGCTCACCCGTCGAGCGGACCACCGACCAGCCAATGGTGGCCGAAGGGATCGACCACGCGACCCTGCCGGATCCCGTAGGGCTGGTCCGCGACGGGGAACATCTCACGTGCCCCGGCAGCGATGGCCCGCGCCGCCATGCCGTCCGGGTCGTCGGTGTGCACCGAGATGCGGACGGTGGTGGCGCCCACGGCCTGCGGGCTGGGCGTGCCCAGCTCAGGTGCCTCGGTCGCGATGCCGACCCGGTGGCCGACGATGGAGAGCACCGCCACCTGGGACCCGTGGGGCGCCCGCAGCCGCTCCCGAACTTCACGCGCTCCGAAGGCCTGGATGTAGAACGCCACCGCCGCGTCGACGTCTCTCACGGCGAGGAACGGGTAGACGTCGCTCATCCATGGCACTCTACGCAGCGCTCCGGCCCGGTCAACGTGGCAGTCGCCCCGCACGGCTAACCGGTGGCGCATGCGCCCGTCACGTCGGCTCCCGCCGTCCCACGCGCCGGGGGACCTCGACGACCGCGGCTGGGCACGACCTCCGTCCGCTCAGCTGCAGCCGCTGGTGCTGCCGCAGCCCTCGCAGACGTAGCACGAGCCGGCGGGACGCATCTTCGTGCCACAGGTCAGGCACATCGGCGCATCGGCGGCCTTGCCCTGGAACTGCTCGAGCAGGTCCTGGGAGGAGTGGATCTCGGCATCCGCCTTCCGGGCCGAGGCGGCGCCCGCACCGGAGCGGACCTCGGCCGCGTGGTCCTCGGTGCCGACCTTCTTCTTCGACGAGGCACCGACCCCCTGGGAGAGCGACTCGATCTCGGACTCGAGCTCCTCCTCCGACTCCTCGTCGGCGTTCTCCGTGTACGAGCCGGTCTCGAGCTGGCGAGCCCGCTCCTCTGCCGTGTAGATGCCGAGGTAGGACCGGGTGTCGAAGTCGAGGTGGTCCAGCGCCAGACGCCGGAAGACGTAGTCCATGATCGACTGCGCCATCCGCACGTCGGGGTCGTCGGTCAGGCCCGCCGGCTCGAAGCGCATGTTGGTGAACTTCTCGACGAAGGTCTCCAGCGGCACGCCGTACTGCAACGCCACCGAGATGGCGATCGAGAAGCCGTCCATCACACCGGCGAGCGTCGATCCCTGCTTGCCGAACTTGAGGAACAGCTCGCCGAGCCGGCCGTCGTCGTAGGTGCCGGCGGTGAGGTACCCCTCGGCGCCGCCCACCGCGAACGACGTCGTCTGAGAGGCGCGCCGCTTGGGCAGACGCTCCCGCACCGGCCGGTACTCGATGACCTTCTCGACCACCGGGGCCGCCGCGGCCGCCGCCGCCGAGGCCTTGGCGTCCTTGGCCGTCGAGCCGCCGTCGGACAGCGGCTGGCCGACCTTGCAGTTGTCGCGGTAGACCGCAAGCGCCTTGAGGCCGAGCTTCCAGCCCTGCAGGTAGACATCCTCGATGTCCTCGACGGTCGCGGTCTCCGGCAGGTTGACGGTCTTCGAGATCGCGCCGGACAGGAAGGGCTGGACCGCCGCCATCATCCGCACGTGGCCCATCGGGGCGATGGCCCGTGCACCCATGGCGGTGTCGAACACCTCGTAGTGCTCGGGCTTCAGACCTGGTGCGTCGATGACATGACCCTTGTCGGCGATGTACTCGACGACGGCCTCGATGGTCTCCTGCGTGTAGCCGAGGCCGCGCAGCGCCCGCGGGACCGTCAGGTTGACGATCTGCATCGAGCCGCCGCCGACGAGCTTCTTGAACTTCACCAGGGAGAAGTCGGGCTCGATGCCGGTGGTGTCGCAGTCCATCATGAAGCCGATGGTCCCGGTCGGCGCCAGCAGTGACGCCTGCGCGTTGCGGAAGCCGTTGCGCTCGCCGAGCTTGAGGACGTCGTCCCAGGCCCGGGTCGCGACCCGATGGATGTCCTTGTCCATCGTGTGCATCGTGCGCAGGGCGTCGTTGGCCGCCTGGTGCTTGCGCATGACCCGCTTGTGGGCGTCGGCGTTGCGCGCATAGCCGGCATACGGACCGACGACCGCCGCCAGCTCGGCGGAGCGGCGGTATGCCGCGGCGGTCAGCAGCGAGGTGATGCTCGCAGCCAACGCTCGGCCACCATCGGAGTCATAGCCGTGACCCGTGGCCATGAGCAGCGCTCCGAGGTTGGCATAGCCGATGCCGAGCTGGCGGTAGTCGCGGGTGGTCTGGCCGATCGCCTCGGTCGGGAAGTCGGCGAAGCTGATCGAGATGTCCATCGCGGTGATGACGAGCTCGGTCACCTTGGCGAAGGTGTCCGCGTCGAAGGTGTCGTCATCGCGCAGGAACTTGAGCAGGTTCAAGCTGGCGAGGTTGCACGAGGAGTTGTCGAGCGACATGTACTCGCTGCACGGGTTGGACGCGGTGATCCGCCCGGTCTCGGGGTTGGTGTGCCAGTCGTTGATCGTGTCGTCGTACTGGATGCCGGGGTCCGCGCACTCCCAGGCGGCCTTGGATATCCGTGCCCACAGGTCGCGGGCGTCGACGGTGTCGATGACCTCACCGCTGCGGCGCGCCTTGAGCCCGAACTCCGTGCCCTCCTCCACGGCATGCATGAACTCGTCGTTGACCCGGACCGAGTTGTTGGCGTTCTGGTACTGGACCGAGACGATGTCGCGGCCACCGAGGTCCATGTCGAAGCCGGCGTCGCGCAGCGCGCGGATCTTGTCCTCCTCGCGCGCCTTGGTCTCGACGAACTCGACGATGTCGGGATGGTCGACGTCGAGGACGACCATCTTGGCCGCGCGACGGGTCGCCCCCCCGGACTTGATGGTGCCGGCGGAGGCATCGGCACCGCGCATGAACGAGACCGGGCCGGAGGCCGTGCCACCGGAGGAGAGCAGCTCCTGGGAGGCACGGATCCGGGAGAGGTTGAGACCGGCCCCCGAGCCACCCTGGAAGATCTTCCCCTCCTCCTTGTACCAGTTGAGGATGGAGTCCATCGAGTCGTCGACGGAGAGGATGAAGCAGGCGCTGACCTGCTGAGGGCTCTTGGTCCCGACGTTGAACCAGACCGGGCTGTTGAAGCTGAACACCTGGTGCAGCAGGGCGTAGGTCAGCTCGTGCTCGAAGAGGTCGGCGTCCTCGACGGAGGCGAAGTAGCCGAAATCCTTGCCGGACTTGACGTAGGTGAGCACCACCCGGTCGATGAGCTGACGCAGGCTCGACTCGCGCTCGGGGGTGCCGACGGCGCCGCGGAAGTACTTCGTCGTGACGATGGTGCTGGCGTTGAGGGACCAGAAGTCGGGGAACTCGACCCCGCGCTGCTCGAAGATCGTCTCGCCGCTCTTCCAGTTGGTCTGGACGACGTCGCGCTTCTCCCAGGTCACCTCGTCGTAGGGGTGGACGCCCGGGGTCGTGTAGATGCGCTCCACCCGCACGCCGGCCGCGCCCTTGTCCGCCTTCCTGCCAGCACCGGTCCGTGCTCCGGCCGTCTCCGTCATGCCGTTCCCTCGCTGTTCTCCCCGGCCTCCCGGGGTCTGTGACCTTCTCTGAGTGTCCTGCTGACCACCGACAGTGGCGATGCCGAGCCTCGTCGGGCGCTCAGCCCGACGTGGCCCGGTCCGGCGCGCCCTGGGCAGCCGGAGGCGACGCGTCGACCAGCCCGTCTCCGGGCCACGCGCTCGTCACTTCCCGCTCGGCGCGCAGGACGGTGATGGCCGCCTCGAAGTCCTCGAGGCTGTCGAACGCCTGGTAGACGCTGGCGAACCGCAGGTAGGCGACCTCGTCGAGCTCACGCAGCGGCTCCAGGACGGCGAGGCCGACCTCATGCGCCTCGACCTCGGCGCTGCCCTGGCTGCGGACGCTCTCCTCGACCCGCTGCGCCAGCAGGGCGAGCTCGTCCTCGGTGACCGGCCGGCCCTGGCATGCCTTCCGGACGCCGATGAGGACCTTGCTGCGGCTGAACGGCTCGGATGCACCGGAGCGCTTGACCACGCTCAGGCTGGCGCTCTCGAGGGTCGTGAACCGGCGACCGCACTGCGGGCACTGGCGGCGTCGGCGGATGGCCGCGCCGTCGTCGGTGACGCGTGAGTCCATCACCCGAGAGTCGGTATGGCGGCAGAAGGGACAGTGCATGTCGTGCTCCTTCCCTGCTGCGCGCCTGGGGATGACGGCGTGGACGACCCTGGGGACAACCTGTGGGTAAGCCTCGCGGGCTGCGCACTAGATATAGAGGAATCACACGCGTGTAACCACAAGATGTAGTAGCAATCTTGGCCCAGGAGCCCGCGCCGCGCAACCCCATCCGCGACATTCCCGCCTGCGAGTCCGTTTGTGCAGGTCACAGCGATGTCGGCGATGCGCGTCCGTTCGCCGGTGTCGACGGCACCGGCTGGGCAGGCGGAACGACAGGGCGGGTCAGGCGTGCCGTGCCCAGTCGCGTCGTCCGTGCCGCGTCGTGTCCTGCCGTGCCGCGTCGTCCGTGCCGCGTCGTGTCCCGCCGTGCCGCGTCGTGTCGTCCGGGCGGTCCGGTCCGGACGGTCGTCCGGCCGGCGCGCTCAGAGCTGCGGGCCCTCGCCGCGGAGCTTGTCGACCTCGGCCATCGCCTCGCGGAGCCGGCCGAGCCAGTCCTCGGTGTGCTCGCCGACAAGCCGGACGCACCACGCGAGGGCGTCCGAACGGGAGCGGGCAACGCCCGCGTCGACCAGGGTGTCGAGCACCTGACGTTCGGGCTGGCGGAGCCGGGTCATGACCGGGACGGCGAGATGGGTGAACAGGGCGGTCGTCCCACCCAGGCGGGCGCCCCAGGCCACCTTGCGCTGGTAGCGCTGCTCGGCCTCGACGGCGATGGCGATCCGCTGCTCGCGCGTGTCGGCACGGAACCGGCTGATCCGACCCTCGGCCTCGGCCGGGTCGGTCGCCTCGTCCGTCAGGGTCCCCACGACGAGGATCTCCTCTCGGTCGACCGTGACGTCGACGTGGCTGAACCAGCCGTCCGGCAGTCGTCCGGCGAACCAGGCGGCGGCGTCATCGGCCTGTGGCAGGTCGCCCTGCTGCCAGCCACCTGGGCGACCGAAGCCTCGGCCCCGACCACGGCCGCGGGGGCCACCGGGACCCTCCGGCTCACCGCGCCCCCGGCCGCCGGCTCCCCCGCGGCCCATCCGGCCGGGGCCGCCCGCAGCGAACCCCCCTGCGCCGAAGTCCTCCCGCATGCGCTGGCGGTGTGCACGGCCGCGGTTCGGGCCGGCCGCCCCCGAGGTGCTGTGTGGTGTCATGATCTTTCTCCCTTGTGGTGCTTACAATGATTACATCATTACAGACAGCAGGGAGCGTGTCCAGCGTTCCGGGACCGAGGGCCCAGCGTTCCGGGGCCGAGGGTCGTCGCGCCGCTGTCGGCCGGCCCGGGGAGGATGGGCGCATGCGCCGCGAGAGCCGAGCCTGGCTGGTCCGCCGCCGCCTCGCCACCCAACGGCTCACCGGCGGGCCACTCCCCCATGCCGGCGACGTCGTCCGGTTGCTCACCGCCGTGCAGGCCCAGGACGCTCCGCAGGCCGCGTGGTCGCTGGCCATGCGCAGCCGGGCGGGGCGGTATGCCGCGGTGCTGGCCGAGCAGTGCGCCGGCGGGTTCGTACGCACCCACGTCCTGCGGCCGACATGGCACGTCGTCGCCCCGGAGGACCTCCGCTGGCTGCTCGGGCTCACCTCGGCGAAGGTCGAGTCAGGCATGCGCGCCCGGCACCGCATGCTCGGGCTCGACGACCGTGCGCTCGGGGCCGGCCTCGCCACGCTCGAGACGCTGCTGCAGGACGGTCCACCACCCACCCGGAGCGAGCTCGGTGCGGCGTTGGCCCGGCACGGCCTGCCCGGGCCGCCGGAACGGGTCGGGCACCTGCTGCTTGTCGCCGAGCTCCGCGCCCTGGTGTGCTCGGCGTCCCCGCGGGGAACGGAGCACACGTACGCCCTCCTCGACAAGGTCGCCCGGCGCGGCCCGCAGGACCGGATGGGCCGGCCGGAGGCCGCCGTCCGGCTGGTCCGCCGCTTCTTCGGCGGCCATGGACCGGCGAGCGAGCGCGACCTGGCCCGATGGTGCACCCTCACGCTGACCGAGATCCGGGAGGCCCTGCGGGAGATCGGCGACGGCCTCGCCCGCGTCGAGGTCGACGGCACGACGCTCTGGTACGACCCGGCGATGCCGGCCCGCACGTCCCGGGACCGGCGGGCGTACCTGGTGCCGACCTTCGACGAGGTGTTCCTCACCTATGCCGAGCTGGGACCGGCTCGGCGGGTGCGGACGTCCACCCGCCCCCGGCTCCAGCCCTACCACGGCGGCGGGGTGGTGCTGCTCGACGGCCTCGACGCCGGTCTCTTCCAGCGCCGGGTGTCCCCCGACGGTGTCGAGGTCGTCGTGCGGCCCGATGGTCCGCTGGACCATTCCGACCACCGCACCATCGCCGACGCGGTGGCCGCGCTGGGCGCCTTCCTGGACCGGCCGGCCCGGGTCACCTGGGTCTGACCGGGCACTCCCACGGTGGTCGGGACGGCACGGAGGGCGCCGCGCCCGGACCGGGGCGACGCCCTCCGCTCTGAGTCGGGTCGAGGGACTCAGCTCTGGGGGATGACCAGCGTCTCACCGGCGTTGACCGACGTGGTGTTGAGCTGGTTGGCCATGCGGATCGCCGTCATCGCCGGCCCCGGCGACAGTTCTGGGAGCTCGTGGGCGGCGATCTCGGCGAGGGTCTGACCGGGACGCACCGTGACGGTGCGCGTCGGTGCCGTCGTCGACGAGGACGTGCTCGGCCCCGGCAGGACGACCAGCCCGACCACGGCGGCAAGGGCCACCACGACCAGCGTGAGGACGAGCCGGCCCCGACCCGTCAGCCGCAGCGCGGAGGCGCCGGCCGCCTCCCCGGGACCGGCCGGCACCACCGCGAGGTGGCGCCGACGCGCCGGAGCGCGCTCCGGGCCGGCTGGAACGGCATACCCACCTGTCGGCGTCTCCCACACCAGTGCGCTCATGCTCTCCTCCGTCCCGGCCGCCGGGGCGGGCCGCTGTTGTCGCCACGTGCCGCAGGCACCGGGGGGCCGGCAGGCCCGTCGAACCTGCGTTCGAAATCGAACGTCTGTACGATGTCTAGCACGGATGTCCGAGGCGAATCAAGACACGCGTCGAACAGATGTTTGAAACCTGTGTTCGATCTTCGTACGCTGTGCCCATCCAGCACAGCCAACCAGGACGCACCGACAGCCCCTCCGACCTCGGTTCCCGGAGCTCCTCGACGACCAACGCCGGCGTTGGGACCCGAGGTCCGACCACCGACCGCATCCACGTGCACGACACCCGGCAGGCCCGCCCTCACCGCGAGGACGAGCACCGCTCGAGAACGAGGTTCCGCCATGGCCGACCACACCGACCGCCCCCCACACGTGCCCGATGCCGAGGTCCGCGAGCTCCCCGAGCGCGACAGCGGCGACGGGCTCACGGTGCGCCAGCGCCGCGTCCTGGAGGTCATCCGCAACTCGGTCGACCGCCGAGGCTACCCACCGAGCCTGCGGGAGATCGGCGAGGCCGTGGGGCTCACCTCCCCCAGCTCGGTGGCCCACCAGCTGTCCGCGCTGGAGCGCAAGGGGTACTTGCGGCGCGACCCCAACCGCCCGCGGGCCATCGAGGTCGTCTCCCCCGACACTCCTCGCGACACCAGGGGCTACCGCGGTACGGCCACCGCCGCCGACGAGGGCGCCTACGACGAGACCGGGCTGCGTGACAGCCGGCCTGAGGCGTCCTACGTGCCGGTCCTCGGCCGGATCGCGGCCGGGGTGCCGATCATGGCGGAGGAGAGTGTCGAGGACGTCTTCCCCCTGCCCCGGCAGATCGTGGGCGAGGGGGCACTCTTCCTGCTCAAGGTGGTCGGCGACTCGATGATCGACGCCGCGATCTGCGACGGCGACTGGGTGGTGGTCCGTCAGCAGCCCAGCGCCGAGAACGGCGACATCGTCGCGGCGATGCTCGACAACGAGGCGACCGTCAAGACGTTCAAGCGCGCCGACGGCCATGCCTGGCTGGTCCCGCACAACCCGAGGTTCGAGCCGATCGACGGGGACCACGCGACGATCCTCGGCAAGGTCACTGCCGTCCTGCGGCGCGTCTGACCCTTCCGCCCGGCGGCTCCGACGGCTCCGACGGCTCCCGGGCGGGCCGTTGCCGGCTCGGACGGGGCACCCTCGACTCGGCCGACCCGTCCGGCTGGGCGGAGCCGGTGTGCGCGGCCGGACCCGGCAGCTGCGCGCTCGGGACGACTCCGTCCCCGGCAAGCCGGGCATGGTCCTCCGCCGGCTCGTGCTGCCACCGCTCGCCCAGGGCTCGGCGCGTGACCTCGCCCGCCACCTCAGCGAGGCGAGCGTCCACCAGCGGCGGGTCGTCGGTCACCCAGTCGGGAAGCTCCGCCTCCGGCGCAGCCTGCGCCGACTGGAGCACCCGGGCGACGACGGCGGCGGCGGCGATGGCCTCGGCCCGCTCCACGGCACCGGCGACCCCCTCCGCGTGCAGCACCTGGTCCAGAGCGGCCCGCAGCAGGACGGGGCGGTCGGCCGAGGCGGCGTCGCCGACCTCGTCGAGGAACTCCAGCGCGTCGTCGTTCTCGAACGGCCCGAGACCGTAGGCACTCATCGCGTCACCTGACTGCCGGCCTTCGGGTGACCGGTCGCACCGATGCTGACATGCCCGGGCGGGCCCGGCGAGCGGGTTGTGCCGCGGCTCACCCACGGTGCGCGGCGGCTGCGCACGACATGTAACTCACCTCACCTGCGCCGTCCCGGCGACCGTAGGCTCACCGCCCGGAGCCGTCTCCAGGGGCCCGAAGCGCTGGTACCAGGCCGTATCGACCCACCGGCCGAACTTGCGGCCCACCTCGTGCAGCACGCCGGCCAGCTCGAACCCGAGCGCGCGGTGCAGCGCCTCGCTCGCCTCGTTGGGCAGGGCGACCACGGCTACCTGGGTGTGTGCTCCGGCCGCGTCCAGGCGCGCCAGCAGCGCGGCATACAGGAGCCGACCGAGGCCACGCCCCCGCATCTGCTCCGCGAGGTAGACGCTGGTCTCCCGTGTCCCGTTGTAGGCCGGCCGCGGCCGGAACGGCCCGGAGACTGCGTAGCCGACCACGGCGCCACCGTGCTCGAGCACGAGGAAGCCGTCGGCAGGACCGAGCGAGGCGAGGGCGGTCCCGAGGTATGCCGCACCACGCTCCTCGGTGTCGAAGGTCGCCACGGAGTCGCGGACGCACCGGTCGTAGATGGCCGCCACGGCGGGCAGGTCCGCCGCAGTAGCGTCACGGACCAGCGGTACCGACACGGCGGCCTCCCAGGAGCTCGACAAGACGGGTCAGCGCGGACCCGAGCGGCGCGTCGAGCCGGTGGGTCGTCTCAGCGTCCCCACGGGTGGGACCGCGGGTGACGACGATCACCGGCACCCGGCGGGCGGCCGCGCGACGCACGAAGCGGTAGCCGCTCATCACCGCGAGCGACGAGCCGAGCACGAGCAGCGCGGGGGCGGCCTCGACCAGGGCGTAGCACCGGGCCACGCGGTCCTTGGGCACCGAGCCGCCGAAGAAGACCACATCGGGCTTGAGGACGTCGCCGCCGCAGCCGAGGCAGTGGGGCGGCCGGAACGAGGTGACCGCCTCATCGGCCAGGAGGATGTCGCCGTCGGGGCGGATCTGGCTGCTCACCCGGGAGCCGTCGGGGGCCGCGGTGGCGAGCGCGAGGAACCCCGGGTTCGCCGCCGTCATCCGGACCTGGAGGCTCGCCCGGTCCGAGCGGCGGCCACAGCGCAGACAGACCACCTCGGCGAGCGAGCCATGCAGCTCGACGACCTCGCGGGCCCCGGCCTCCTGGTGCAGGCCGTCGACATTCTGGGTGATCACCGGGCCGAGCAGTCCACCGGCCTGGAGAGCGGCGACGGCGCGGTGCCCGGCGTTCGGCCGGGCCGCCGCGAAGCGGTGCCAGCCGAGGTAGCTGCGTGCCCAGTAGCGCTGCCGCGCCGCGCTCGACCCGACGAACTCCCCGTGCTGCATCGGGGTGACCCGCCGGCGGCCGTCCGGTCCGCGGTAGTCCGGGATGCCGCTCTCGGTGGAGATCCCGGCGCCGGTGAGGACCAGGGTGGGGGCCCCGGTGGCGGCCGCGCCGGCCAGCACCTCGGCGAGCTCGGCGACGTCGACGAGCGCCGGGGAGCCCGCGCCGCCGGGCGCGGTGCCTGTGGCCGGCACCGGGTCCCACTGCCTGGCCCGCGTCCGCTCCTGGCTCGCCGCACTCACCCAGCCAGTATCCGCGATGGACGGGCGGCGCACCGACCGGTGTCGAGCCGGCGCCTCATCCGGTCGCCGAGCCGAGGGGCGCGCCGACTCAAGCCGGGCCTGCGGCTATGAACCGCGGCATACCGATAACGCGACGTTATACCATGGCCGTCATGATCGATGCTGCCGGGCTGCGGGTGATGCGGGCCATCTCCGACGAGGGCAGCTTCACCGCCGCCGCCCTCGCGCTCGGCTACTCCCAACCGGCGATCTCGCAGATGGTGCGCCGCCTCGAACAGCGCACCGGCACCGTCCTCGTCGAACGGGTCGGCCGCAGTGTCCGGCTCACCGAGGCGGGCCAGGTCCTCGCCCGGCATGCCGGCCCCGTCCTCGCGGCCCTCGACGCCGCCGAGGAGGAGGTCGCGGCCATCGCCGGGATGCGCGCCGGCCGCGTGCGGCTCATGGCCTTCCCGTCGGCCTCGGCGACCCTGGTCCCGCGGGCTCTGTCGGTGCTCAAGTCGCGCTTCCCCGCCCTGACCATCACGTTCACCGAGGCCGAGCCGCCCGAGTCCCTGGCAGCCCTGCGCGCCGGCGAGTGCGACCTGGCCGTCGCCTTCACCTACGAGGGCACCGACCTCGGCCGGGGCGAGGAGGACCTCGACGCCTTCGTCGCGACGACCCTGCTCGCCGACGAGGTCCGGCTCGCCGTCCCCCGCCAGCACCAGGCGGCGCGCCTGGACCATGCCGACCTCGCCACCTTGGCTGCCGAGACCTGGATCGCGGGGTGCCCGCGCTGCCGGGGACATCTGCTCCAGCTCTGCCGCACAGCCGGCTTCGCGCCGCATGTCGCGTTCGAGACCGAGGACTACGTCGCCGTCATGGGCCTGGTCGCCGAGGGCCTCGGGGTGGCGCTCATCCCGGATCTCATCCTGCGTACCGTGCAGCACCCCGACGTCGTGGCGCTGCCCATCGACCCCGCCTCCCGCCGGTGCATCCAGGCCGTCACGACCCACGACCTCCAGCGCGTGCCGGCCGTCGCAGCCACCCTGGAGGCGCTCATCGAGAGTGCCCGGGCCCAACCCGTCGGCGTCACCTGCGGGCAGGGCTGACCCGCACCTCGCCGTCGCGGTCGAGGACCGCAACGTCCCCACGCCGGTCCGTGCGGTAGACGGCGTACCCGTCGGACCGGAGCAGTGCCAGCGCCGACGGCGCCGGGTGCCCGTAGTCGTTGTCCTTGCCCACGCTGATGACGGCCACCGGTGCCCGGATCAGGGCCAGCAGCTCAGGGTCGAGGTTGGCGGAGCCGTGGTGGGCGACCTTGACCAGGTCGAGACCGCGCACCTGGGCGGCGAGGGCGGGCTCCCGGCGCAGCCGCAGGAGCAGGTCGTGCGCGGCCTCGCGCTCGATGTCGCCGAGCAGCAGGGCGTCGACGGCGCCGTCGTGGACGAGCAGCACGACGCTGGCGTTGTTGGGCACCGAGCCGGCGTCGATCCGGCGTACCGGGCCCAGCACCGTGGCGTGCACCCACCCGGTGTCCACCCGCTCCCCCAGCGACACCGCCTGCAGCGGTATGCCGCGTGCCGCCACCCAGCGCCCCACCTCGCCCGCCTGGTAGGCGGGCTCGTCGACCGGGGTGGTCAGCACGGCGCCGACCCGCCGTCCGGCGATGGCCCCAGGCAGCCCCTCGACGTGGTCGGCATGGAAGTGGGTGAGGACGACGGCGTCCAGCACGCGGACGCCGAGCCGGGTCAGGCACCGGTCGACCAGCCGGGGGTCGGGTCCGGCGTCGACGAGCACCGCCCGGTCGGGCCCGGAGCGCAGGACCAGGGCATCCCCCTGGCCGACGTCGCAGGCCACGAACCGCCAACCCGGCGGGGGCCAGGTCAGCGGTGTGGTGGGCAGGCCCATCCCGAGGACCAGCGCGGCGGCGGCCAGGGCGGCCAGCGGATGCCGTGCCACCCGGGCACCGGTCCAGCGGGCCAGCAGGACCCCCGCGACGGTCACCGCGGCGAGCAGCAGCGCCCCGGCTGCCCCGTCGGGCCAGGGAGCCGTGCCGCCGGGCACCTCGGCGAAGATGCGGGCCACCCGGGCGATGCCAAGCGTCGGCACGGCCCCGGCGGCCGCCACGACCCGGCCGAGCGGCGGCCACGCCAGGGACAGCGGGGCGGCCAGCACCCCGGCGATGGTGGCGGGAGGCACGAGGGGGGCAGCGAGGAGGTTCGCCAGCACCGCGACCAGGCTCACCGATCCCTGGAGCAGCACGATGACCGGCGCGCACACCACCTGCGCGGCGAGCGGCACGGCCAGCGCCGGCCCGAGCGGTCGCAGCGGCACCGGAAGCAGCCGGCCGATCGACTCGCCCCATGGCCGGGTGAACACGAGCAGCCCGAGGGTCGCCAGCGTCGACAGGGCGAAGCCGTAGGACCGGGACAACCACGGGTCGTACCCCAGCAGCACGATGACGGCGCCACCGAGGACCGGGAGCCCGAGCGCCGCGCGCGACCGGACCTTGCCGAGCAGGGCGATGGCGCCCATGACCGCGGCACGCACGACGCTCGGCTCCGGCCGCGCCAGGACGACGAACCCGCCAAGCGCGGCGAGGGCCAGCACGGGACGTGCCCACCGGGGAACGCCGAGCCCGGAGGCCACCGCGAGCACCAGGCCGAGGACGACGGCCACGTTGGCCCCACTCACCGCCGAGAGGTGCGTCATGCCGGTCGCCAGCATGGCGTCGGTCAGGTCCGGCGGCGTGCGGCTGGTGTCGCCGATGACCAGCCCAGGCAGCAGCCCCCGCGCGTCCGGCGGAGTGCCGGCAACGGCGGAGCGCAGGCCCCAGCGCAGGGCCTCGGCGCCCCGGGCCACCGTTCCCGGCCCCGCCCGCACGACCGGCGGACCCGTCACCCGGGCGACCGCCAGCTCCGGCGCGCCCGGGTCCGTCGGGCTCAGCCGGGCGGGGACCAGGACCGTCTCATGCCATCGCAGCGCGAGCAGCCGCTCGTCGCCGACAAGCAGGACCGGCGCGTGGGCGGCCCCGGTCCGGCCGCGGCCGCTCACCCGCAGCGCCACGGCGCGGGCGGTCACCTGTCGGGTGTCGCGGTCGGCCGCCGACCAGGCGACCGGGTCGCCCGTGACCACGACGCGCAGGTCCACGGTGGCCCGGTGGCGGGTGAGATCCGCCAGCGGTCCGCTGCCGCGGACCAGCAGATGGCCCAGCACCGCCACCTGGAGCAGGGCCACCGTGGCGACCGTGAGCGAACCGAGCCGCAGGGCCCCGGCATGGCTCCCGGACCCCTGCTCGCCGGGCCGGCGGCGGGCCGCTCCCCGCCGCTGCCCGGGACGGGCCCGCGCAGCGCGCCGGAGTGCGCCGGCGGCGACGAGCAGGCACGCCGCCGCCGCCCAGGCATGCCCGCTCGGACCGGCGGCCAGGCTCAGCGCCAGCACGGACCAGGCCACCAGTGCCGGGACGACCAGGCGCACGTCGGCCGCCCGGGTCACAAGGTCACCTTCGGCCGGAGCTGGGCGAGCAGCTTCTCCCCGATGCCGCTCACCTCGCCGAGCTCGTCGACCGAGGTGAAGCGGCCGTTCTCCGTGCGCCAGTCGACGATGCGCTGCGCCAGCACCGGCCCGATGCCCGGCAGCGAGTCGAGGACGGTCACGTCAGCCGCGTTGAGCGAGACCAGGGCTCCGGCGGCGTCGCCTCCGGCGCTCGCCGGCGATCCCGCGGCCGGAGCCGCAAGCGCCTCCCCCACCCGGGGGACCCTGATCTGCTCGCCGTCGATGACGAGCCGGGCCAGGTTGAGCCCCGCCACGTCGGCTCCACGGCGGGCGCCGCCGGCCGCGGTGACGGCGTCGACCACCCGGGAGCCGGGCGGTAGCCGGACGATGCCGGGACGGACGACCTGGCCCACGACGTGGACCACGAGCACCGCTCCGCCCGACGCCGGAGCGGCCACCCCGACCGACGCGGGAGCGGCCACCCCGGCCGACGCGGGGCCCGGCGGCGACGGTGCCGCGGTGACGAGAACGGCGCCGGACCCCCTGGCCGTGGCCGCGCCGCCGGGCAGCCCCGCGGCCCGCAGGCCGGCGACAGGCGTGCCCGCGCCCGCCTCTCGCGCCCAGGCGACCCGCAGGCCGAAAACCCCGGCGGCGAGCAGCACCGCGGCCACGGCACCGGAGACGGCTCGGCGGCTCGGCGCCCAGCGGGCATGCGCCAGCGAGGACGGCAGGGCGAGCATCTGCGCCAGCCCGGCCCGCGCCGTGCCACCCAGCCGACCGACACGACCCCCGGGCCTGCCGTGCCGCTCGATCACCCACCCCCCGCCCACTGCCGCCACCGACCCCGTGCGGGGACCGGCCAGCTCGTCTCGCGTCGGGACGTACGGCGTGACCTGCACCCGAACCCACGACGGGTCCTCCGGCGCGGCGACCGGGGGAACATCCCTCGCCCCGGGTTCCCCGGACACAGCGCGGACAGCCTGGTCAGCAGGGACCCGGCGCACACCCGCTGCGCCGGCCGGCCGGTCCCGGCTCCGGGCCAGGATGGCACGGACCCGGGGCGAGGGCTCCTGGCTCGGATGGGGACGCGGCATACGCCGACGCTAGGAACGCCGTGAGGCGGCGACGACGGTCGGCGGCGGATCTGTGGACGGTTCGGAAGCCGCACTCCGGGGTGTGCACAACCATGGGCCGGGCCGCCGGACCGGCTGTCCGCGGCGCCGGACCGGCCGTCCGCGGCGCAGCGGTGCGCGGAGGGGCCGGCAGCGGGGCGGGACCGGGGTCCGCGTGGCGGCGAGCTACGGAGCGGAGGCCGCAGCCCTGCGCGCCGCCCACCAGTACCTGATGTTGCGACGGTGGCGGGAGATGACCAGGGCCGCGAGCACGGCGAGCCACCAGGCGGTGGGGCGCTCGACCAGGCCGACGAGCCCCACGCCATCGGCCACCCCGACGGCGACGAGGACGAGGCAGGTCAGCACCGAGGCGCGCCCGACCGTGTGCACCACCGCCACGAACGCGCCGAAGACGAGCACCGCCGCAAGCCCCACCCACGGGACGACCGCGAGGATCGCGCCGAGGGCCGCGGCGACCCCCTTGCCGCCATGACCGCGGAGGAAGGGGCTGAACATGTGGCCGAGAACGACGGCCAGGCCCCCGGCCAGGGCGAGTCCCAGGCCTGCGACGCGGAGCAGGACCACCGTCGGCAGCAGCGCCTTCAGGACGTCGAGCGCCCCGACGGCCACCCCCCAGCCCACGCCGAGCACGCGTCCGGCGTTCGTCGCCCCCGGGTTACCGGACCCGCTCGAGCGCAGGTCCTTGCCGAACGCGTGCGCCACCAGGTTGGCCGGGTTGACCGAGCCCACCAGGAAGAGGGCGGCGAGCACCGTCACGTCGACGAGCGCCTGTCCGGCGGTCACGGTGTCGGACCAGCCCCCGACCCACCGTCGGTCGGCGGCCCGCCCGGGCCGCCCGCCGGACCTCCCGCCGGACCTCCCGCCGGACCTCCCGCCGGACCCGCGTCGGTCGCCGGGGCGGCCACCCGCGGGCAGACCGCCACGGCCAGCGTCCCCGGGCCGACATGGGCGCCGACCACGGCGCCGAGCTCGACGACCCGCAGGTCGCGCAGGCCGGCAACCCGGTCCCGCAGGCGCTCGCCCAGGGCAGCCGCACGGTCGGAGGAGTCGAGGTGATGGACGGCCAGATCGACGCCGTCGCTGCCGGGCGGGCACCGGGCGGCCGCGGCGACGGCGAGCTCCTCAAGCCGGGCGATCGCCCTGGACGCCGTCCGCACCTTCTCGACAGGGACGATGTGCCCTCCCGAGACGCCGAGAATCGGCTTGATGGACAGGGCTGATCCGAGCAGGGCGTTGGCGGTGCCGATCCGGCCGCCTCGGCGCAGGTGCTCGAGGGTGTCGACGTAGAAGACGACGGAGGAGGCGAGGGCACGGGCCCGTACCAGGGCGGCCACCTCCTGCGGGCGGCCTCCCGCGGCGGCGGCCTCGGCGCCGGCGCACACGGCATACCCCATGGCCATGCCCATCGTGCGGGAGTCGACGACCGTGACCGGCACCGACGACTGCCCGGCCGCCAGCTGCGCCGACCCGAGCGTCGAGGACATGTCGGCCGAGATGTGCACCGACACGACGGCGTCGGCCCCCGCCGCGGCGAGCCGCTCGTACACCTCGAGGAAGGCCTGGGGTGCCGGCCGCGACGTCGACACCGGGGTGAACGCCCGGAGCGCACCGGCAACCTCGGTGGCGTCGATGTCGATGCCCTCGGCGCGCTCCCTGCCGCCGACGACGACGTGCAACGGCACCACCTCGATCGAGTGGGCGTCGCGCAGGTCCGCGTCGAGGCACGCCGTGGAGTCGGTGACGAGTGCGGTGGCCACGGCGCCAGGCTAGTGGTGCTCGACCGGGACGCCGTCCTGGCAGACCAGTCGGAGCTCGACGGACTCGTCCTCGCTGCCCTGCCCGCCGGCCTCGCCGCTGCCGTAGCCCGAGGTGAAGCTCACCTCGAGCTCCCCGCTGTCGCCCTCCTCGTGCAGGCGGTAGCCGTCCCGCGGCGTCGCCGAATCCAGCCGGATCGCGCTGCCCGTGCACACGACGGTCACGGTGCCACCGGTCGTCGTGAAGGTGGCCCGCTCGGCGGCCTGTGCCGGCACCGACGGCGTCCCTTCGCCGGACGGGGTCGACGGCGGCTCGGTGAAGGGCCCGATGCCGGGCTGGAGCGTCGGGGTCGCGGGTCCGGGCTCGGGCTCGCTGCGCGGCCGCGCCGGCGACGGGGTCGGGGACGGGCCGGATGCTCTCGGTGGCAACCCCTCGTTCGCGGCGGAGGTCTGGACCGCCGGCAGCGCCACCTGGGTCACACCCACGTTGCGCCCGGCCCGTTCGATGACCAGCCAGGTCAGCGAGGCACAGGCGACGACGACGACGAGCCACAGCCCGGCCATGCCGAGCCGGCGTCGCAGTGGGGTGCTCACCGGGGGTCCCTCCGTCCGTCCGCGACATATCGTGCCACCCGCGGCCAGCGCCCTGCCGTACCGTTTGGCCCGTGGCACACGTGTTGGTGATCGAGGACGACCCCGATATCCGTCGGTCCCTCGTGCGCTCGCTCGCCGACCACGGCCACGCCGTCTCCACCGCGCCGGCCGGGATGCCCGGTCTGCAGCAGGCGGTGGACGAGCCGCCGGATCTCGTCCTGCTCGACCTCGGCCTGCCGGACGTCGACGGCCACGAGGTGCTCCGCATGCTCCGGGCCCTGCGGGACACGCCCGTCATCGTCGTCACGGCCCGCGACGACGACCCCTCGGTCGTCAAGGCCCTCGACGCCGGTGCCGACGACTACGTCCTCAAGCCCTTCACGAGCGACCAGCTGCAGGCCCGGATCCGGGCGGTGCTGCGCCGCACCCGCGCCGACGCCGCCGACGAGGCGATCTCGGTGGGCGAGCTGCGCATCGAGCCGGCCAGTCGCCAGGCATTCCTGCACGGCGAGCGGCTCGACCTCTCGCGCAAGGAGTTCGACCTCCTCGCCCTGCTGGCCGCGCGCGCGGGCGAGGTCGTCACCAAGCGCGAGATCCTCGCCGAGGTGTGGCAGCAGGTCTACGGCGGGGGTGAGCGGACCGTCGACGTCCACCTCTCCTGGCTGCGCCGCAAGCTGGGCGAGACCGCCAGCGAGCCCGTCTACCTGCACAGCGTGCGAGGCGTCGGCGTGCGCCTGGGCGAGAAGATCGGCTGACCTGTGCGGCGCCGCATCACCCTGCTCGTCGGCGCAACCACCTCGGCCGTCGTCGTCGCGTTCGTCATCCCGTTGTGCCTGCTCGTCCAGAACCTCGCCGAGAACCGAGCCATCGACCAGGCGCGCCAGCTCGTCCAGGGGGTCGCGGTCGTCGTCGCCACCGTCGCTGACGAGCAGACCCTGGAGAACACGGTGGGCCTGTTCGTCAGCGAGGGCGCGAGCATCACGGTCATCACCCCCACCGGCGCGGCCTACGGCACCGACGCGGCCACGACGGCGCAGCAGCCCGCCGTCCGGCGCGCCCAGGAGAGCTCGACGGCCTTCACGACGACCACCCCGACCGGCGTCCGGATCGTCATCCCGGTGACGACGCGCGACGGGGTCTCGGTCGTGACGACGACGGTGCCCTCGGCCCGCCTGCACTCGGGCGTCACCCAGGCGTGGGTGACGATCATCGCGCTCGGGGTGCTGCTGGTCCTGCTGTCCATGCTCATCGCCCGAGCGATCGGCGGCCGGGTCTCCATCCCCCTCATCCGGCTCGCCGGGGTCGCACACCACCTGCGCGAAGGCGACCTGGACGCCCGCGCCCGACCGGAGGGGACCTCCGAGACCCTCGAGCTCGCCGAGGCGCTCAACCTTCTGGCGGACCGCATCGAGGAGCTCGTGACCGACGAGCGCGAGAACGTCGCGGACCTCGGGCACCGGCTGCGCACGCCGGTCACCGCGCTGCGTCTCGACACCGACCTCGTCCGCGACCCCGAGGTCGCCGACCGGCTGCGTCAGCACGTGGACCATCTGCAGCGCAGCATCGACGCCGTCGTCCGCCAGGCGCGGCGCAGCATCCGGGACGCTCTTCCCGCCACCTCGGACATCGTCCCGGTCGTGGCCGAGCGGGTCGCCTTCTGGCGCCCGCTGGCCGAGGACCAGGACCGCGACCTGCGCCTGGACGTCCCCCGCGTTCCCCTCCAGGTCCGGCTCGGCGCCGTCGACGTGCGCGAGCTCGTCGATACGTTGCTGGACAACGTCTTCGCCCATACGCCGGAGGGTGCCGCGATGAGCGTCAGCGTCGTCGAGGACGACGGGTATGCCGTGCTCACGGTCGCCGACGGAGGGCCCGGCCAGGACGGGGTCGGCGACGCGCTCGTCGAGCGGGGGGCCAGCGGCAGCGGCTCGACCGGGCTCGGACTGGACATCGTCCGGCGACTCGCCGAGGCGGCCGGCGGGAGACTGACCCTGGGGCAGTCCGTGCTGGGCGGCCTGGCTGCCCAGGTGCGGGTACCGCTCGCCCGCGGCTGAGCCCGGCATCACAACCGGATGCGTCACGGGCTGGTCGCGGACGAGCGGCGGGGCAGGGGCGGTGCGGGAAATGCGCAGCGGGAGCGGGTCAGTCGTCACCGGGCCCGTCGCCGCCATGGTCGTGCTCGCTCTCGTCGCCGTAGGTGTCGCCCGGCTCGGTCGTCGGGGCCGGGGCTGACGTGGAGCGGGTGGTCGGACGCGCGCTCGACGAACCCGAGGTGCTGGCCGGCGCGGCCGCGACGATGATCGGACCGGGGACGTGGGTGACGCAGGCGCCCTTGGTGAGGACGGCGGGCCGCACGCAGGGGGCGAGCACCGTCCGGGTGGGCGTGGGAACGGCCTGGACGGAGACGGGCTGGGTGCTCGAGGCCTGTGGGGGGGCGGCCGGAGCGACGGCGGTATAGATCGCGACGGCTGCGGCGCCGCCGAGCGCCGTACCGATGGTGAGCGTCGTGGTGAGCGACACGTGGATGCCTCCTGTGACTTGCCGGTGGTACGACCAGCCTGACCCGGCTGCCGTCAAGTCAGCATCTCCTCGACCTCAACCTTGCGTTAAGAGCGTCGGCCCGGCGGCGCGGCGCCTCGGCCGCCGGGCGGGCCGCGTTGTGGACCCGGCGCCAGGGCCGGCATAAGGGAGGCTTAACACTCACCTGACGCGGGCTTGGGCTCGAGACCGGCACGGTGTTGGGGTCAGATGGCTCCTCCGTCCTGGAGGGGCCCACCGGACTCCAGGAGGTCCCAGACCGTGCGACCACTGCTCGGAACGGCCCAGCGGAACCGCTCGCGCGCGGTCCTCGCCGTGCTGTCGACCGGCCTCGCGGCCGCCACCGCAGCGGGGACGGGCGTCGCGGCCGCAGCCGTCGCCGTCCAGACCGAGGCGGCCAACGCCGCCAAGGCCGCCAAGAAGGCGGAGGCGGAGCGCGTCGCAGCGCAGACGTACCACCGGCAGCTGGTGGCCTGGGCGAAGGCCCACCCCGCCGTCGTCACCAAGAAGCGGCCGACCAGGAAGGTCGTCGGCCCGCCCACGATCATCCACGCCTCCAGCGCCGGCACCGCCAGTGTGGGCAGCTACCGCAGCTACTCCGGGTCCGCCTCCAGCGGCGGCTCGGGCGGTACCACGGCAAGCCGCCCGGCGCCCGCCCCGGCGCCCGCCCCGCCGCCGCCAGCACCGAGCACCGGCTCATGAGCCGCCCCGCCACCTCCCCGGCCCACGCCACGTCCCCGCTCCGGGTGGACCGCGGCCACGGCACGGCGACCTGGCGGGCGCTCGGCACCTACGTCCACCTGCGAGTGTCCCGCCCGGAGATCGTCGACGAGGCGGCAGCGCTGGCCGTCGACGTGCTCGACGAGGTCGACCGCACCTGCAGCCGCTTCCGGGATGACAGCGAGCTGATGGCGCTCAACCGGCGACCGGGCCGGCACACCGTCTCACCCCTGCTGGCCGGCGCCCTCCGGGTCGCTCTGGAGGCCGCCCGCGAGACGGGCGGTCTCGTCGACCCCACACTCGGCGCACTCCTGGTGGCCGGCGGCTACGACCAGACGTTCTCCATGGTTCCCGCCGACGACGCCACGCCCGTCTCGCTGCCACGCAGCAGACCGGACTGGCGGCTCATCGACGTCGACGACGACACCGTGACGGTCCCGGCGGGTGCCTTCATCGACCTGGGCGCCACCGGCAAGGCCCTCGCCGCCGACCTTGTCGCACTCACCGTCGCGACCGAGCTGCCGACGGGCGTCGTCGTCAGCGTCGGCGGGGACGTCCGGGTGGTCGGCGCGGAGCCCGACGACAGCTGGCCCGTGGTGATCGCGCACACTGCCGCACACCTCGGGACCGACCGAACCCTCGCCACCGTCGTGCTGCGCCACGGGGGGCTGGCCACGTCGTCGGTCACCGCGCGGCGGTGGACCCGCGGCGGCCGCCAGTGGCACCACCTCATCGACCCGCGGACCGGCATCCCCACCGACGGGCCGTGGGCGACGGTGACCGCCCTCGGTCACACCTGCGCCGCCGCCAACACCGCCAGCACGGCCGCGCTGGTCCTCGGCGACGCGGCCTACGACTGGCTCGTCGACCACGACGTCCCCGCGCTGCTCGCCGACCGTGGCGGTGCCCTGGTCCGCACTCCCGCCTGGCAGCTCGCCGCCGTCGAGACCGCCCCTGCCCCCATCGGAGCCCTGACGTGACCTCGTCCCCCCTCCTGTGGTACCTCAACCGAGGTACCGGCATCGTCCTGCTCGTCGTCTTCACCCTGACGACGGTGCTCGGCATCCTCGCGACAGGGCGTAGGTTCAGCCCGCTCTGGCCGCGGTTCGTCACCCAGGGCCTGCATCGCTCGCTGGCGGCGATCGGGACCGTGCTGCTCATCGGGCACGCGACGAGCGCCGTGGTGGACGAGTACGTCGACATCCGCTGGTGGCAGGCCGTCGTGCCGTTCGGCGCGACCTACAAGCCGCTCTATCTCAGCCTCGGGACCCTGGCGCTCGACCTCACCGCACTGGTCGTGGTCACCTCCCTGCTGCGCAGCCGGCTGCCCACCCGGGCATGGCACAGCCTGCACCTGTTCAGCTACGCGTCGTTCGTCGTGGCCGTCGTCCACGGCGTCGGCATCGGCACGGACGCGTCGCAGCGCTGGTCGGTCAGCCTCACCCTCGGCTGCGTCGCAGCCGTCGCCCTGGCCACCCTCACCCGGGTCGGCATCAGCGTGCGCAGCGCAGCCGGGAGCCGGGCATGATCACCCCCCCGTCCCAGCTCGTCGTCAGCACCGGACCGGTCCTGCTCGCCGGCATCGACGAGGACCAGTCGTACCCCGCCCACCGGGCCAGCTGGGGCCAGCTCCCCCTGGTCAGCGTCCCGCAGATCGTCGCGATGTCCGAGGCTGCGGCCGTGCGCGGCCGCGGGGGCGCCGGCTTCCCCTTCGCGATCAAGATCGCGGCAGCCGCCAAGGGCCGCCGGCCGGTCGTGGTCATCAACGTTGCCGAGGGCGAGCCCGCGAGCGCCAAGGACAGCGCGCTCGTGCGGACGGTGCCACACCGGGTGCTCGACGGCGCGGTCGTCGCAGCCCGGGCCCTGGGCGCCAGAGAGATCCACGTCGTGACCTCGCAGGACCGCCCCGACACCGAGGACGCCGTGGACGCGGCGATCGACGAGCGACCCAAGGAGGGTGTGCGCTGGCGACACCACGACGCCGAGGGCAGGTTCGTCTCCGGGCAGGCCCGCGCCGTCATCGAGCTGATGTCCGGGCGTGAGGGCCTGCCGGTCACCGCCTGGAAGCCCGAGGCGGTGGACGGCTTCAAGGGCCGCCCGACACTGTTGTCGAACGCCGAGACGTTCGCCCACCTCGCCGCCCTGGTCCGGTCCGGACCGCAGCAGTATGCCGCGCGCGGCACCGCGTCGGAGCCGGGGACGACGCTGCTCACGATCTCGACCGTCCTGCCCGGCGAGCCCGTCGACGAGGCGGCGCCGCACGTCATCGAGGTCGAGCACGGTGCACCGTTCGCTGCCGTGCTCGCCCCCCACCAGCTGGACGCACCGGCCCTGCTCGGGGGCTACCACGGGACCTGGGTCGGACCCGGGCGCCTGCGGGAGCTCACGGTTTCTCACTGCGCCCTCCGCGAGCTCGGGCTCACGCTCGGGGCCGGTGTCGTCCTCCCGCTCACCGACGGCTCCTGCCCGGTGCAGCGCACCGCCGACCTGGCGAGGTACCTCGCCAGGGAGTCGGCCGGCCGCTGCGGGCCGTGCATGTTCGGCCTGCCGGCCCTCGCCGAGGAGCTCGTCGCGCTCGCTGCGGGCTCCGACACCCGCCGGCGCGTCGCCGAGCTGACCGGGGTCGTCGAGCGCCGGGGCGCCTGCGCCCATCCCGACGGCACCGCCCGGCTCGCCCGGTCGTTACTGGCTCTTGAGGGCATCGTCGACGGGCACCTCGCCGGCCGATGCTCGTGCGGCCCCCGGGCCGTCACCCAAATCCGCAGGAGGAGCGCATGAGGGCCAACCGGACCGACCACCGCCCGACGCTGAGGGTCGACTGGCCGTCCTGCCAGGCGCGTGGCCTCTGCGCCGAGCTCCTGCCCGAGCACATCGTCCTCGACGAGTGGGGCTACCCCGTCGTCAACGGGCCGGTGGCGCGCCGCGCGGTCAAGCATGCCGAGGAGGCTGTCGTGTCCTGCCCGCACCAGGCGCTGCGGCTCCTCCCGGCGACCCGACGCTGACCGAGGCGCCCACCATCCTCCCGCCGGCACCCCCCCGGCCGGCGGGAGGAGCACCACCGGGGGTGAGAGCGCCCCGGTGGCCCTCACCCCCGGTGGTCTGCCGCCGACCGGGGCCGGGCGGTCAGGTCAGCGCGGTACGACGTTGACGAGCCGCGGAGCCCGGACGATCACCGCGCGGACCCCGTCAGCGACGGCGACCCGGACCTTCGGCAGGTCGAGAACGAGCGCACGCAAAGCGTCCTCGGCGATGTCCGCCGGCACCTCGACGCGGTCCCGGACCTTCCCGCTGATCTGCACCACGCAGGTGACCGTCTTGTCGACGAGCAGGGCCGGGTCGGCGACCGGGAAGGGCTCGTAGGTGAGGGTCTCGCTGTGACCGAGCCGGCACCACAGCTCCTCCGCGATGTGCGGAGCGAGCGGGGCCACCATGAGGATGAGCTGCTCGGCGACCTCACGCGGAGGGGCGTCGAGCTTGGTCAGCGCGTTGCTCAGCTCGGTGAGGCGGGCCAGCGCCGTGTTGAAGCCCAGGGTCGCGTAGTCATGCCGCACCGCCTCGATGGTGCGGTGCAACAACCTCGTCGTGTCGGGGTCGCCCGGCGCGTCGGTGACCCGCAGCGCTCCCGTCTCCTCGTCGACGACGATCCGCCAGAGCCGCTGGAGGAACCGCTGGCTGCCGACGACGGCCCGCGTGTCCCACGGCTTCGACTGCTCCAGAGGGCCCATGCCCATCTCGTAGAGCCGGAAGGTGTCGGCACCGTAGGCGGCGTACATCTCGTCCGGGCTGACCACGTTCTTGAGCGACTTGCCGATCTTGCCGTACTCCCTCGTGACGGGACGGCCCTCGTAGCGGAACGACCCGTCGGCCTCCTCGACCACCCGGTGCGCGTCGACGTACTGACCACGCCCGTCGGTGTAGGCGGCGGCCTGGATGTAGCCCTGGGAGAAGTAGGTGCGGAACGGCTCGTCGCTGGTGAGGTGACCCAGGTCGTAGAGCACCTTGTGCCAGAACCGGGCGTACAGCAGGTGCAGGACCGCGTGCTCGACGCCGCCGACGTAGAGGTCGACGCCGCCGGGGTCACGCGTCCCGGCCGGGGCGCCCCCGACCGGCTCGGCCCGCGGCCCCATCCAGTACGCCTCGTTCTCCGGGTCGACGAAGGCATCGGCGTTCGCCGGGTCGAGGTAGCGCAGGTAGTACCAGCACGATCCGGCCCACTGCGGCATGACGTTGGTGTCCCGGCGGAACCGACGCGGGCCCCGGCCGTCGCCGAGGTCGAGCTCGACGTCGACCCACTCCTCGTTGCGCGAGAGCGGGGCCTCGGGGTCGGACGCGGCGTCGTCGGGATCGTAGGTCCGGGGCGCGTAGTCGGGGACCTCGGGCAGCTCGACCGGCAGCATCGCCTCGGGTACCGAGACCGGCACGCCCTCCTCGTCGAAGAGGATGGGGAACGGCTCCCCCCAGTAGCGCTGACGCGCGAACAGCCAGTCCCGCAGCTTGTAGGTGACGGTGCCCGCGCCGAGGCCCTTGGCGGCCAGCCATTCGATGATGGCGGCCTTAGCGTCGGCCACGGGCAGGCCGTCGAGGCTGATCTCGTCGTTGGCCGAGTTGATGGCCACGCCGTCACCGGTGTACGCCTCGTCCGCGGGGTGGCCCTCGGACGGCTGGACGGTGCGGATGATGGGCAGCCCGAACTTCACGGCGAAGTCCCAGTCGCGCTCGTCCTGGGCCGGGACCGCCATGATCGCCCCCGTGCCATAGCCCATGAGGACGTAGTCGGCGACGAACACCGGGATCGTCGACCCGCTGACCGGGTTGACGGCGTAGCCGCCGGTGAAGACGCCCGTCTTGTCCTTGCCCTCGGCCTGCCGCTCGATGTCGGTCTTGGTGCCGGCCTCGGCGCGGTATGCCGCAACCGCGCCCCGGGGGGTCGAGTGGCCTCCCGTCCACCAGGGGTCCGTGCCGTCGGGCCAGCCGCCCTCGGGCGTGAGGACGTCGACGAGCGGGTGCTCGGGGGCGAGCACCATGAACGTCGCCCCGAACAGCGTGTCGGGCCGGGTGGTGAAGACCTCGATCCCCGGAGGCGCCGGGTCGTCGGCCGCAGTGCGGGCGACCGGGAAGGTCACCTGGGCGCCCTGGCTGCGCCCGATCCAGTTGCGCTGCATGATCTTGACCTTCTCGGGCCACTGGACCCGGTCCAGGTCGTCGGCGAGCCGGTCGGCATACCGGGTGATCCGCATGACCCACTGCGTGAGGTTGCGCTTGAACACCGGGTAGTTGCCGCGGTCCGACCGACCGTCTGCCGTGACCTCCTCGTTGGCCAGCACCGTTCCCAGACCTGGGCACCAGTTGACCGGAGCCGCCGTCGTGTGGGCCAGCCGGTGCGCGTCGACGACCTGCGCCCGCTCGACGTGGCTCAGGGCGGCCCACGGGCGACCGTCCGGTGTCGGCCGGGCGCCGGACTCGAGATCGGCGACCAGCTCGCTGATGGGACGGGCCCGCCCGAGGCCGCCGTCGGGACGCACCGCATCCGGGTCGTACCAGGAGTCGAAGATCTGGACGAAGATCCACTGGGTCCACTTGTAGTACTCGGGGTCGATGGTCCTGATCGAGCGTCGGTCGTCGTAGGACAGCCCCAGCCGGCGCAGCTGGCGCGCCATGATGGTGATGTTCTCCTCGGTCGTCTTCCGCGGGTGCTGCCCCGTCTCGACGGCGAACTGCTCGGCCGGGAGGCCGAAGGCGTCGTAGCCCAGGCAGTGCAGCACGTTCTTGCCGAGCATCCGGTTGAACCGCGAGTAGACGTCGGTGGCGATGTAGCCGAGCGGGTGGCCGACATGCAGGCCGGCACCACTGGGGTAGGGGAACATGTCGAGGACCAGGCAGTGGCCGTCGAAGTCGGCCACCCGGTCGGGATCCGCCCACGGCCCGGCCGGGTTGGGGGCGTGGAAGGTGCCCTCAGCCTCCCACCGGTCCTGCCAGGCCAGCTCGATCTGCCCGGCCAGCTCAGCGGTGTAGCGGTGCGGGGTGTCGCTCGTCATCTCGTCCTCGTCGTCTGTGTGCTGCGCCCATGAAAAAACCCCTCGCACAGGAGGGGTCGCCGCGCGGCGCGAACACCGGCGCGGCTATCGAAGGAGCAGCGTCCTCGTCATGGCTGACAGGGTACCCCAGGTGCCCCGAGGCGGGCCCGGGCGGCCGGTGAGGCCGGCGAGGCACGGTGAGGCCGGCGAGGCACGGTGAGGCCGGCGAGGCACCGTCCGTCAGGGTCCCGCGAGCGCGAGCGCGAGCGCGTCGGTGACGGCGGTCTCCGGGTCGCCGAGCACCGGGGCGCGCCGGGTCACGACGTCCTTGACCGCCTTGACGTCCGCGAGCACCTCCCGGACGGCGTAGCCGGCCACGGTCCCGGGGAAGCGCCGGCGCGCCGCGGTGTCGGGCACACCCACCGCGGGCACCCCGGCGGTGTTGCACACGGCCAAGGCGCGGGGCAGGTGGTAGTCCTGGGTGACGAGGACGGCCGACGGGACGGCAAAGATCCGCTTGGCCCGCACGCACGTGTCGTAGGTGTTGCGCCCGGCATGGTCCCGGACGATCCGGTCCTCGGGAACGCCCCTCGCGACCAGGTAGTGCCGCATGGCGGACGGCTCGTCGTAGGAGCTGGTGCGGTTGTCGCCGGAGACGAGGATGACGTGGACCGCGCCCCGGGCGAACAGGTCTGCGGCCACGTCGAGCCGGTAGCGGAGGAACGGCGAAGGACGGCCGTCCGGTTGCAGGCCCGCGCCGAAGACGATGGCGACCGGCTGACGCGGGACGTCGGCGGAGGAGTAGGACCGGCCGGACGCCTTCGCCTGCACCCACAGCCAGGGGCCGCCCAGGACGGCGGCGGTTGCGCCGAGCGCCAGGGCCGCACCGGCCAGCACCCGGTGGCTCCATCGGCCGACCGGCACCCTCGGCACCCCCCGTCTCGGCATGGGCCCACCCTAGGGTCCGCGGCTGGACGGGTGCGGAAGCCGGGCGGACGCGCGGATCGCGGAGGTGGGGCCGGCTCGGATGCCCAGCACCTCAGGTACCCAGCACTCCCACGACGATGAGGCCCTGGCCCACGTGGTACGTGACCATGACGGCCGGACGAGCCCAGCGGCGGGGGGTGCCGAACAGGTCGCTCGCCAACAGGGTGTCGCTGGCGAGGAACACCGCCGCCCCGAGTGCCGACAGCAGCCGACCGGTGCTCCACGCAGTCACCACCATGACGGCGATGACCCCCATGTATGCCGCGACCGGGCCGGCCAGCGCGAGCCCGCCCTGGCGCCTCGCCCCCGGCAGGATGGCACGGCCGGCGACGAGCGCGACGACCACGAGGGCTGCCCCGGCGGCTCCCCAGCTCGGGTGGGACAGACCGAGGGCGACGAAGCACGCCACATACCCGAGGTGGCCGACGAGGAACGCGGCGAGCCCCGCGACGAACCGCGGACGCGAGTCGGACAGCAACATGACGTCGCCCAGCGTCCCGAGGGCGAGTGCCGCCAGCAGCCACCTTCCCCCGGGTGCGTCGGGTGCTCCCATCCCCACCGCAGCGCCGCCCAGCGCCAGCATCGTGGCAGGCTTGGCCACCTGCTCGAGCCGGGTCCGGGTGGCTGCCACGGCATACCAGTCGAGGACGGCGAGGACCACCGCCAGCACCCACCACAGCACGGTCACGCGGGCATCCTCCCATCGGCATGGGCCGGTCCGGGAGCTCTGGGCCGCGGCGCGGGCAGGCGCGGATCCGCGGCTTCGCGCGCCGGCCTCGCCGCCGAGGACAGCGCGGACCGCCCGACCGACCGGTCGCCGGCCTCGGGCAGGACCATCGCCGGCACCATCCGTTGCGCTCCGCAAGGGTTGCGAGACAGCCCGACTCGTCATCGAGGGGCTGTCAGACCCCCTCCGTAACGTGATGGTCATGGACGGCACGGCTGGTCGCAGCTCCCCCTGTCAGGGGGTCATCGCCCTCGACGAGCGACGGGCGCGACTTCTCGCTGCCGCGAGCGCGCTGGCCGGTCTGCACGAGGTGCTGTGGCAGGCATCCGGGAGCGACCTCGCCGACCTGCTGACCCTGGTCGATGCGGTCGTGGGGCGCGGCGAGGCGGCGCGGGTGGCGGTGACCGCCGAGGCGGTCGCCCGTGGCGAGGTGGCAGCGACGCAGTGGGGCTCGGCCCGCCAGTGGGTGCAGGCGCACGCTCCCGCCATGCAGCCAGGCGGCGCCGCCGCCGTGGCCCGGGTCGTCGATGCCTTGGCCGCGCCGGAGCATGCTCCGGTCCGGGACGCCGTGCTGGGTGCCCGGGTATCGGTGTCCACCGCTCTGGCGGTCGTGGAGGAGCTGCGGCGGCTTCGCCCCCGGTTGTCCGAGGGTGCCGAGGGGCCCGTGCTCGACGGTCTGCTGACGATGGGCGCGACCGAGGGGCCTGCCGGGGTACGGCGGCTCCGGGCGGCTCTCATCGCGCGCCATGGTGCCGACGGGGAGCTACAGCGCCTGCACGACGCTGCCGCCCGGCACGTCTGCCTGAGCCATCCGACGGGGGAAGGTGACGGCATCTACAGCTACCGGCTCAGCCTCGACGCGGTCGGCAAGGCCACCCTCGAGGCCGCCATCGGGCCGCTGGCCCGACCCGTTCCCGCTGAGGACGGTGCCCCGGACCCGCGCTGGCCGGCACAGCGACGCGGACAGGCGCTCGTGGAGGTGTGCCGCCGCGCCACGGCAGCAGGCAACCGCCCGGGCTGCTCCCCCAAGACCACCCTGGTCGTCACCATGCGGCTGGACGACCTGGTGCGCGGCACGGGGGCCGGTACGACGCGGGGTGCCGAGGAGCCCGGCGAGCTGTTGGCTCCCGAGACGGTGCGCCGCCTGGCCTGTGACGCCGAGATCATCCCCGCGGTCCTCGGCGGCGAGTCGGAGATCCTGGACCTCGGGCGGGCCACCCGGCTGTTCGCCCCGGCGCAGGTGCGGGCGCTGGTCCTGCGCGACCGGCACTGCAGCTTCCCCGGCTGCGACGTCCCCCCATGGTGGTGCGACACCCACCATCTGTGGCACTGGAGCCACGGTGGCCCGTCGGATCTGGGCAACTCCGCCCTGCTCTGCGGGCGGCACCATTCGGTCGTCCACCGCGACCAGCTGGCCGGAACGGTGACCGCGACCGGCGTGCGGTGGGACCTGCGGCCGGGCTCCTACCGTCCGTCCGGGGGGCGAGATCCCGCGGGTTCCGCAGGCCGGGGGCATGACCCACCATGGTCGCCGGGGCGGTGAGCCCGCCGCAACGGAGCTCAGCCCGACGACGTCGCGGCCGACCCGACCGATGCCGAGCGCCGGGGCGCACGGGACAGCTCCAGGCACCCGTCGTCGACCGGTTCCGTCCGCATCCGGACCAGATCGACGAGGTAGTTCTGCCGCAGCCGCCAGGGGCCGCGTTCCCCCTGCCTGGGGAGGACCGCGGCGGCGCGCTGGACATATCCCGCGGTCAGATCGAGCAGGGGCCGGGTGGCGTGGGCGACGCCGTCGTACCGCGGCGTCGCCGTGGTCAGGCCGCGCTTGTCGAGGAAGGCGAGCAGCCGGCATACATAGGTCGCCGACAGGTCGGCCCGCAAGGTCCAGCTGTTGTTGGTGTAGCCGACGCACCACGCGAGGTTCGGCACGTTGCTGACCATGACCCCCTTGTAGACGTACTGCTCGTCGAGCTGCACCGGGCGCCCGTCGACGGTGATGTCGATCCCGCCGACGACCTGGACGGCCAGCCCGGTGGCGGTGACGACCACGTCGGCCGCGAGCTCCCGACCGGTCGCGAGGCGGACGCCGGCAGCCGTGAACCGGTCGACGGTGTCCGTGACGATCTCGGCCCGCCCCGCCGCGACGGTGGCGAAGAGATCGCCGTCGGGTACGACGCACAGGCGCTCGTCCCACGGGTCGTAGCGGGGCGTGAAATGGGTGGCGACGTCATAACCGGGCGGCAGGGACCGGGCCACACCGAGGGCGAGCAGCCGCCGGCTGAGCCCGGGAAGGTGCCGGGCGAGCTGGTAGGTCGCCACGTTCATCACGACGTTCTTAGCCCTGATGACCCGGTACGCCGTCCGGGACGGCAGGAGGCGGGCCGCGGTCGCCGCAAGGGGGTCCCGGGAAGGCAGCGAGACCAGGTAGGTGGGGCTGCGCTGGAGCATCGTCACGTGGGCCGCGCCCCGGCGGGCCAGTGCGGGGACGAGGGTGACGGCGGTCGCACCGCTGCCGATGACGACGACACGCTTGTCGACCACATCGAGGCTCTCGGGCCACTGCTGCGGGTGGACGACCTCCCCGGCGAACTCGTCCGTGCCGGGGAACTCGACGACGTGACCGCGGTCGTAGCGGTAGTACCCCGTCGCCAGGTAGAGGAAGGAACAGGTGTGCCGAACGTCGCCGTCCGGGGTCGCCGAGACGACAGTCCACGCCGCCGAGTCCCCGTCCCACGAGGCCGACCGCACCCGATGCCGGTAGCGGATGGACGTGGAGATCGTCGACTCCTGCGCCGTCTCCCGCAGGTAGCGCAGAATGGACCCGCCGTCGGCGATCGAGGCCGGTCCGGTCCAGGGCCGGAAGGGGAAGCCGAGGGTGTACATGTCGGAGTCGGACCGGACCCCGGGGTACCGGAAGAGGTCCCAGGTCCCTCCCAGCGACTCCCGTCCTTCGAGAATGGCCACACGCCTGTGCGGCAACCGTTCTCGGATCCGGTATGCCGCGTCAATTCCCGACAGCCCGGCCCCCACGATGAGGACGTCGAGCTGCTCGTCGACGCTCCGGGCCGGTGGCGACGCGCCGTCGCCGAGCTGCCCGACGGCCTGCGCGGGCGAGATCGTCGAGGGCGTCTCCCGGACAGTCACAGGGCCATCACACCACGGCGGGTGTCATGCCGGCAGCCCGGTCGCCGCCAGCGGGGTCATCCGTTCGGAGGATGCTCGCCTCGTGCGTGTCGCGGGGTAACGACGGACCAACAGCCGATGCGCCGGCGACCTCGTGGGGCCACTCTGGGAGGGCAACAACGGAGGCGGGAAGGCCACCCACGGGCCCAGCTCCTCCGCCCAACCGGGGACTGCCAGCTCGTTGGCACCACCTTCGAAGGAGCGTCATGGGCCGTCATATCGGCACCACCTTGGCTCGCCTGACCGCCACCACGGTCACGGCACCCAGGGGACGCACCCGGCTCGCTCGTCCGGCACGGATGCGACCCGCATCCCATGTCAGGCCGAGGCTTCGTGAGTCGGAGTGGTTCTGGCCCTGATCGGCCCAGCTCCTGCAACGCCACCCCCCGACGTTGCAGCGAGTGACCTCCTGTCGCGGTACTCCTCCCCCCACCCCCGCCGGCGGGAGGCAGGACCCGGGACTTGGACGGGCACCTCGGCTTCGCCGAGGTGCCCGTCTCGTCGTTCCAGTTGTCGACGGCGCTCGGCGCCGAGCTGGTCCAGCGGGCCACGAACGACGCCGCAGTGCGGCCGGACCTCGTCCGGCGGACGGCATTCCGGTGCCCGCAGCGAGCGAGGCGGCACGCTCGACCCAGCGGCCGGTGTCACGACCGAGCATCCTTCGACTGGTGGAGCTGAGGGGATTCGAACCCCTGACCCCCTCCATGCCATGGAGGTGCGCTACCAACTGCGCTACAGCCCCGAAAGGACCCCCGAGGGGGCCTGCGGAAGTCTACCCATGACGGGCTGGGCACCCAAATCCTCGGCCCGGACCCCATCGCCTGGGCCTTACCGGTCGGGCCTTACCGTTCGGGCTTGCCGGGTCCCATCGGCCGGACCCCACCGCCAGGGCCCCACCGCGCCCAGCGCCGGGCCCGGTCACGGCGGTGGGGAGCCCTCGTGGCTCTCGGTGCCCGCCGACGCGTTCCAGGTGACCAGCCGCCAGCCGTGGTCGCCCTCGACGAGCTCCGACCAGTGGCAGTTCCCGAACGCCCCGAGGATACGCCAGGCCGTGCGCTGGTCCAGGTCGAGCAGCACGGCGGCCACCGCGCGGCCGGCCGCCCCGTGCGTCGAGACGATGGCGCACTCCCCTGCCGCCATGTCCGCGATGAGCTCCTCGAGAGCCGCCTGCACCCGGGCCGCGACGTCGGACATCGACTCGCCGTAGCCACCGCGTTTGATGTCCTCGCCCCGGGTGATGGCCGCCCGTTCCTCGGGGAACTGCTCGGCCACCACCGTGTTGCTCATCCCCTGCCACGCTCCCGCGTGGATCTCGCGGAACCGCTCGTCGAACGTCAACGGTATGCCGCACGCCTCGGCCACGGCCTGCGCCGTCCGGGCGGCCCGGGCCAGGTCGGACGACACGATCCGCCGGGGTGACAGGTCCGCGAGCGCGGGACCGGCGGCGGCTGCCTGGGCGAGCCCCAGTGCGGAGAGCTCGCTGTCGAGCTGCCCCTGCCAGATCCCCTCGGCGTTGTGAACGGTCTCGCCGTGACGCAGCACGACGATGCGGCGGCGGGTGGCCGGCATTCCCCGCGCCCTTCAGGATGCAGCGGGGCCGCGGCCGCGCTGCTCGGTCCCGAGCGCCCCGAGCTCGACGCCCGGGCAGTCCCGCCACAGGCGCTCGAGGTCGTAGAACCGCCGTTCGTCGTCGTGCTGGACATGGACGACGATGTCGCCGAAGTCGATGAGCACCCAGCGGCCCTCCCGGGCGCCCTCCCGGCGTACCGGCTTGGCCCCCAGGGCGCGCAACGCGTCCTCCACCGCATCGACGATGGCGCCGACCTGGCGTTCGTTGGACGCCGAGGCGATGACGAAGACGTCGGTCAGCGCGAGCTGCTGGCTCACGTCGATGCCGGCGACCGTCGTCGCGAGCTTGTCGGCGGCCGCCGTGGCGGCGGCTCGGGCGAGCTGGACGGCGCGGTCAGTGGCGGGCACGGGTCTCCTCGGGTGGGGCGGTGAGGTGCGGCCGGGCCGCGGCATACAGGGCGTACTTGTTGATGTACTGGACCACGCCGTCGGGCACGAGGTACCAGACCGGCTCCCCGGCCTCAACCCGCTCGCGACAGTTGGTCGAGCTGATGGCCATCGCCGGGACCTCCTGGAGGGTGACCCGGTCGGCGGGCAGCCCGGACTCCGAGAGGTGGTAGCCGGGTCGGGTGACCCCGATGAAGTGCGCAAGGTCGAACAGCTCCTCGGCGTCCTTCCACGACAGGATCTGGGCGAGGGCGTCGGCGCCGGTGATGAAGAACAGCTCGGCCTCCGGCCGCTCCCGGTGCAGGTCGCGCAGGGTGTCGATCGTGTAGGTCGGCCCTCCGCGCTCGACGTCGACCCTGCTCACGGTGAAGTGCGGGTTGGACGCGGTGGCGATGACCGTCATGAGGTAGCGGTCCTCGGCCGCGCTGACCTCGCGCTCCTGCTTCTGCCACGGCCGGCCGGTGGGAACGAAGACGACCTCGTCGAGGTCGAAGAGGGACTGCACCTCGGATGCGGCGACGAGGTGGCCGTGGTGGATGGGGTCGAACGTGCCGCCCATCACGCCCAGGCGCATGCGGGCCGTGCTCAGTGGTGGGTGCTCCCGTCGTCGTGCTCCTGCGGCGGGGTGTACTTGTTCGCCGAGCCGCGAAAGGCCCAGGTCACAGCAAGCAGCACCCCGAAGATCAGGAGAGCCAGGAGGTAGACGGCGATGCTCGAGACGGGCAGCGAGTGGCTCTTCTCCGCGGCGATGAGCCCAGCGACAGACAACGGCATGCGGACAGCCTACCGGTCACGGGGCGACACCGACGGTATGCGCCACCGTTGTCCCCCGATGCCGTCCACAGGGCTGTGCATGACGGGGCTTTTCCCCAGGCAAACCTGTGGACGAGCCTGTGGGGACCGGAATGGCGGATCGCGACACGCCGAACTGCTTGCGGCTCAGTGCTTTTCGCACTACAACAGTACTCACGCAAACCGCCAGAGGGCTCGGCCGAGGCTAGGCCGGTCCGGCGGGGAGCAGGCCGGGCGGATAACGGCAGCGCCACCTCGCACGGGTCGTCCCGTTCGGGGATGTGGGTCTGACCCACCTCGCGAGCGACGTGGCGAGGGCGCTCCGCGGCCGACGGCCTGAGTCGAAGTCCGTCTCGCGCGAGCGGGGCGGCGCCACCGTCGCGTGGCTTTGCCGGGTGGCCTGGCCGCTCGGAGGACCGACTCGACGCTGGAAGGCCCTGCCCACCAGCCGAGGGCCCCCGATCTCATACGTCGGGGGCCCCCCTGGCTCGGCCTCGGGACCTGCCGGGTTCTCCCCTAGGCTGTGCGCCATGGCCTCCGCCCGCCCCGAGCTGAGCGTCGTCGTCCCCCTCTATGACGAGGAAGCCGTCCTCCCGCTGTTCGCCGGCCGACTGCGTCCCGTCCTCGACGCCGTCGGGACGGCCTACGAGCTGCTCGTCGTCGACGACGGCAGCACCGACGCCTCCCCCGTGGTGCTGCAACGGCTGCGGCGGGAGTGGCCGCAGCTACGAGTGGTCCGGCTGCGCGTCAACGCCGGTCACCAGGCCGCCATCTCGGCCGGGTTGCGCCGCGCCCGGGGGGACTACGTCATCACCCTCGACGCCGATCTGCAGGACCCGCCGGAGGTCATCCCCGAGATGCTGCGGCTCGCTCGGGCCGAGCGGGTCGACGTCGTCTACGGGGTTCGCTCCGACCGCAGCACCGACTCGACCTTCAAGCGGGCCAGCGCGCGGGTGTTCTACCGCGGCATGCGGGTGCTCTCCCGCACCGCGGCACCGGTGGACGCCGGCGACTTCCGGCTGATGTCCCGGGCGACCGTCGACGCCGTCAACGCCCTGCCCGAGCAGCACCGGGTGCTGCGCCTGGTCGTCCCGGCGCTGGGCTTCCCGTCGGCGTCGGTCGGGTACCGGCGTGAGCCCCGGGCCGCCGGCCGCACCAAGTACCCGCTCTCGAAGATGATCCGGCTCTCCGTGGACAGCGTCACCGGCTTCTCCACCGCGCCGCTGCGCCTGGCCACCTGGCTGGGCCTGTTCGGCGGCCTCGCGGCCCTTGCCATCCTCGGATACGCCGTATGGGGCAAGCTGCGGGGCACGGCGCTGCCCGGCTGGACCTCCACGGTCACCGCCGTCGCCGCAGTCGGTGCGGTGCAGCTGCTCGGTCTCGGGATCCTCGGTGAGTACGTGGGACGGATGTACGTCGCCCTGCAGGGGCGACCGGCCTACTTCGTCGCCCACGACTCCCTCGAGCAGGCCGACGACACCCCGGACGGCGACGCCGTGGTGGCCGACCCGCCGGGCGGTTCGGCTCAGCCGCGGATCTGACCGTCGCCCTCGACGATCCACTTGGTGCTCGTCAGCTCGGGCAGGGCCATCGGGCCGCGGGCGTGCAGCTTCTGGGTCGAGATGCCGATCTCGGCACCGAAGCCGAACTCCCCGCCGTCGGTGAACCGCGTCGAGGCGTTGACCATCACCACGGCCGCGTCCACCTCGGCGGTGAACCGTCGCGCCGCGGCTCGGCTCTCGGTGACGATCGCCTCTGTGTGACCGGAGCCGAACCGGTCGATGTGCGCCAGCGCCTTGTCCAGGTCGTCGACGACGCCCACGCTCATCTCGAGGGCGTGATACTCGGTGGCGAAGTCCTCGTCGGTCGCCGCCGTGTGCGGCACTCCGGCGGCCTCGGCCTGGGTGCCGGCCCGCTCGTCGGTGTGCAGCACGACGCCGGCCGCCTCGAGGGCGGCCAGGGCCTTGGGAAGGAACTCGGCGGCGACGTCGCGATGGACCAGGAGGGACTCGGCGGCGTTGCACACGCTGGGCCGGTGGGCCTTGGAGTTGAGGGTGATGGCCAGCGCCGTGTCGAGGTCGGCGGCCGCGTCGACGTAGACGTGGCAGTTGCCGATGCCGGTCTCGATGACGGGCACCGTCGAGCCGGTGACGACGGCCTGGATGAGGTCGGCCCCACCGCGCGGGATGAGCAGGTCGACCTCGCCGCGCGCGGTCATCAGGGCCCGCACCGCCTCGTGGCCCCCCTCGAGCAGGCAGACCGCGTCGGCCGAGAGGCCGTGAGCCACCAGCGCCTGCCGGAGCACGTCCACCAGGGCGGCGTTGGTGCGGGCGGCCGCCGACCCCCCGCGCAGGATGACCGCGTTGCCCGACTTCAGCCCCAGGGCCGCGGCGTCGACCGTGACGTTCGGCCGGGCCTCGTAGATCATCCCGACGACGCCCAACGGCACCCGTACCTGCCGGATCTGCAGCCCGTTGGCCAGCGTCGATCCGCGCACGACCTCGCCGACCGGGTCGGGCAGCGCGGCGACGTGCCGGACCGCGTCGGAGACGGCGGCCACCCTGGGCCCGTCGAGGCGGAGCCGGTCGAGCAGACTCTCCGCCATCCCCCCGGTCCGGCCTCGCTCGAGGTCCTCGGCATTGGCGGCGACCACGGACTCGGTGGCCCGGTCGAGGGCGTCGGCGAGGGCGTGCAGGGCGGCGTCCTTCTCGGCCCGGGAGATCAGGGCGAGCGTGCGGGACGCGCTCCGGGCGGCGCGGGCGAGCGTGCTCACCCGATCCCGGGCGGCGGCGTCGACGGCGGTCTGGTCCGGCATGGTCACCAGGGTATGCCGCTCGGCCGCCGCGGCCCACTGGCCGGTGCGGTCGGTGCCCGGTGCCTGCGACATGCCCGACAATGTGACGCGTGACCACCATCGTGTCCATCCAGTCCTCCGTCGCGTACGGGCATGTCGGCAACAGCGCGGCCGTCTTCCCCCTCCAGCGGCTCGGCGTCGAGGTGTGGCCGATCCATACGGTGCACTTCTCCAACCACACCGGGTACGGCCAGTGGCGAGGGCCGCTCCTCGCCGCCGACGACGTGCAGGAGGTGGTGACCGGGGTCGAGGAGCGCGGCGCCCTGGCCGAGGTCGATGCCGTCCTGTCCGGGTACCAGGGCGGGGAGGACATCGGTGCGGTGATCCTCGACGCGGTCGCCCGGGTCAAGGCAGCCAACCCACGGGCGATCTACGCGTGCGACCCGGTCATGGGGAACGCGGTGAGCGGGTGCTTCGTCCACCCAGCCATCCCTGTCCTGCTGCGTGAGCAGGTCGTCCCTCGAGCCGACCTCATCACTCCGAACCAGTTCGAGCTGGGCTTCCTCACCGGGACGGAGCCGGAGTCGCTGGACGAGGTCCTGCGCTCCGTGGAGGCCGCCCGGGCCATGGGTCCGGCCACCGTGCTGGTGACCAGCGTGCTGCGCCCTGGCGCCCCCGAGGACACCATCGAGATGCTCGCCGTCCACGGCGACGGCGCCTGGATCGTCCGGACACCCCGGCTGCCCCTCAAGGCGAACGGGTCGGGCGACGTGACGGCGGCGCTGTTCACGGCGCACCTACTGGACACCGGCGACGCCGGAACCGCACTGGCCCGGACCGTGTCGAGCGTGTTCGACCTGCTGTCGCGGACGCTGGAGTCCGGTCGCCGCGAGCTGCAGCTCGTGCAGAGCCAGGACGTGATCGCTCACCCGCGGATGCAGTTCGAGGTCACCCGCCTGCGCTGAGGCGACGGCCGCCACCGCCCAGACCTAGAGCACGACAAGGTCGTCGCGGTGGATGACCTCCCGCTCGTACGCCGGCCCGAGCTCGCGGGCGAGGTCCCGGGTGCTGCGCCCGAGCAGGCCCGGCAGCTCCTGGGAGGAGTAGTTGACCAGCCCCCGCGCGATGACGACCCCGTCCGTGCCGCACACGTCGACCGGGTCGCCCTCGGTGAAGGTGCCGTGGACCTCGACGATCCCGGCCGGCAGCAGCGACTTGCGACGCCGGCCGACGGCCAGGAGGGCGCCGTCGTCGATGACCAGCCGGCCCAGGGCGGTCGTGGCGTGGGCGATCCACAGCTTGCGGGATGCCCTGGCCGCCGGGGCCGGGGCGAACACCGTGCCGACGTCGGCGGCGTCGAGCGCCTCGCGGACGTCGGCGAGCCGGGTGAGCAGGGTCGGCACCCCGGCGGCACCCGCGATCCCGGCCGCCTCGACCTTGGTGTGCATCCCGCCACGACCGACGGCCGAGCGGCTACCGCCGATCCGGACGGTGTCGAGGTCCGCGCGGGTGGCGACGACGGGAACGCGACTGCTGCCCTCGTGGTGCGGCGGGCCGTCGTAGAGGGCGTCGACATCGGTCAGCAGCACGAGGGCGTCGGCCGACACCAGGTGGGACACCAGGGCCGCCAGCCGGTCGTTGTCGCCGAACCGGATCTCGTGGGTCGCCACCGTGTCGTTCTCGTTGACGATCGGGACGACCCCGAGCTCGAGCAGGCGCTCCAGGGTGCGCCGGGCGTTGGTGTAGTGGGTCCGCCGCGTCACATCGTCGGCGGTCAGCAGCACCTGCCCGACGGTCAGCCCGTGGACCCCGAACGCCTGCTGGTATGCCGCGACGAGGGCGCCCTGCCCGACGCTGGCCGCGGCCTGCTGGGTGGCCAGGTCGCTGGGCCTGCGACGCAGCTGGAGCGGACCCATCCCGGCGGCGATGGCCCCCGAGGACACCAGCACGACCTGGCACCCGGCGACTCGCCGCTCGGCGACGAGGTCGACGAGGTCGACGAGCCGGCTGCGGTCGATGTGGCCGCCGTCGGGGCTGGTGAGCGAGGACGAGCCGACCTTCACGACGACCCGGCGCGCATCCCGGACGGTGCGGCGCAGCCGCTCCGCCAGCTCACGCATCCTCGTCCTCGGGGTCGGTCCACCGCCCGGAGCGGCGCTCGGCGGCCAGCGCGTCGCGCGCCGAGGTCTGGGCGTCCTTGCGGGCGTGGAACTCCTCGCGCTTCTCGCCACGCGACTTGCGCGACCGCTCCTCGACCCGCAGGTCGGTGCCGCGGGGTCCGCCGAGCAGCTCGGCACCGGCATACATCGTCGGCTCCCAGTCGAAGACGACGGCGTCGTCGGCCGGTCCGATGAGCACGGTCGAGCCCGGGACGGCGCCCGCGGCGAAGAGGGCGTCCTCGACGCCGAGCCGGCCGAGGCGGTCCGCCAGGTACCCCACCGCCTCGTCGTTCGTGAAGTCGGTCTGGCGCACCCAGCGGGTGGGGCGGTCGCCGACGACGCGGAAGGCCTCACCGTCCGGCGTGTGCTCCTTGACGACCGAGAAGCCCGCGTCGTCGACGGCGGCCGGCCGGATGACGACCCTGGGTCGGTCCACGACCCGCGCGTCCAGCTCGGCGCGGGCCGCGGCGACGTGCCGGGCGAGGGCGAACGTCAGCTCCTTGAGGCCGGTGTGCGCCACGGCGGAGACGACATGCACCTCGAGCCCGCGCGCCTCCAGGTCGGGGACGACCATCTCGGCGAGGTCGCGGGCATCGGGGACGTCGGCCTTGTTGAGGACCACCACCCGGGTCCGCTCGGACAGCGGCCTGCCCCCGAGGCTCTGGCCGGGAACGTAGGCCGCGAGCTCGGCCTCGATGACGTCGAGATCGGTCAGCGGGTCGCGCCCGGGCTCCAGGGTCGCGCAGTCGACGACATGGACCAGGACGGAGCACCGCTCGACGTGCCGGAGGAACTCCAGTCCGAGCCCCTTGCCCTCACTGGCACCCGGGATCAGGCCCGGCACGTCGGCGATGGTGAAGCGCTGCTCGCCCGCGGTGACCACCCCCAGGTTGGGAACGAGGGTCGTGAACGGGTAGTCGGCGATCTTCGGCCGCGCCGCGGACAGCACCGAGACGAGCGAGGACTTGCCGGCCGACGGGAACCCGATGAGGGCGACGTCGGCAAGGCTCTTGAGCTCGAGGACCACGTCGAGGCGATCTCCGGGCTCCCCGAGGAGGGCGAACCCGGGCGCCTTGCGCCGTGGTGAGGCCAGCGCCTTGTTGCCGAGGCCGCCGCGGCCACCGCGGGCGACGACGACGGAGGTTCCGTCGCCGACGAGGTCGGCTATCACGGTTCCGTCGAGATCGGTGACCACGGTGCCCTCGGGGACGGGGAGCACGAGATCCTCGCCGTCGGCACCGTTGCGCTCGTCGCCGGCTCCGGGCTTGCCGCTGGAGGCCGTCCGGTGCGGGCTGCGGTGGTAGTCGAGCAGGGTGGTCGACTGAGCGTCGACGGTGAGGACCACGTCCCCGCCGCGCCCACCGTTGCCGCCGTCGGGGCCGCCGAGCGGCTTGAACTTCTCGCGGTGCACCGACGCCACACCGTGGCCGCCGTCGCCCGCCGCGACGTGCAGGACGACGCGGTCGACGAATGTCGTCATCGCTGCTCGCCTTCCGTCAGCCGTCCCGGTGATGCCGCGAGGGGCGGGACCGACGTACGGCCCGCCCCGTCGCTGCGTTGCGGTGGTCGTGGGACCGGCGCAGGGCCGGCCCCACGGGCATCCGTCACCGGCCGGCGGTCTCCACCGGCAGGACGCTGACCGTCCGGCGGCCGCGCCGGGTACCGAAGGTCACCGCGCCGGCCACCGTCGCGAAGAGGGTGTCGTCGCCGCCACGGCCCACGCCGTCACCGGGATGGAAATGGGTGCCGCGCTGGCGCACGATGATCTCCCCGGCGTTGACGACCTGTCCGCCGAACCGCTTGACGCCGAGCCGCTGCGCGTTCGAGTCACGACCGTTGCGGGTCGAGGATGCGCCCTTCTTGTGTGCCATGTCTGTCTACCTCTGGGTGAGTCTGGTGTCTGGGCCGAGCCGCGGTATGCCGCTCAGGCGTCGATCGCGGTGATCTTGACCTGGGTCAGGGGCTGGCGGTGACCCTGGCGCTTGCGGTAGCCGGTCTTGTTCTTGTACTTGAGGATCGTGATCTTGGGGCCCTTGGCGGCCTTGACCACCTCGGCCGTCACGGTGACCTTGGCCAGCTGCTCGGCGTCGCTCGTGACGTCGGTGCCGTCCACCACGAGCAGTGGGGTCAGCTCGATGCTGGCGCCGGGCTCGCCGACCTTGTCGATCAGCAGGACGTCCCCGACGGACACCTTCTCCTGTCGGCCACCTGCGCGGACGATCGCGTACACCTGGAACTCTCTTTCGTTGTGCGGGGGCGCGCACTCTCTGGGGTGACCGGCCGATAGCGACCCTGCTGCTCACCTCGCTGCGCAGGGCATCGGCCCGGTGGGCGCACCGACGGTCAAGGCTACCGGTCCGCCGGTCGCCCTCCAAATCAGTTCGCCGTCCCCCCGGAGGCGGGCGTGGGAGATCCGTTGCCGTCGTCGGCGGCGTGAGACGCCTCGTCGGCGGAGTCGTGCCCCGCGTGGCTGCCGGAGACGGGCGCCGGGCCGGGAGCCTCGTCCGCGACGCCGCGCGGCGGACCGGCGGGCGCGACGACCCGACCGCGCCTGCGGCGGGTCCGCGCCACGGGCGCCGGCGCTTCCCACGACACCTGACGCAGGGCGTCGCTCGGCGACGTGGCCGCGCCATCACCCGGCCACGTGGCCGCGCCATCACCCGGCGACGTGGCCGCGCCATCACCCGGCGACGTGGCCGCGCCATCACCCGGCGACGTGGCCGCGCCATCACCTGGCGACGTGGTCCCGTCATCGCCCGGTGCCCGCTCATCCCGTGGGCCGCCGGCCGCGGCGTCCTCACGCCGGACCTCGGCCCCGGCGCCGATGACCGAGGTGACCGAGCCGAGGTCGGCGACGTCGTCCTCACCGGCCTCCCCCGACATCCCCTTGATCGCCGCGGCGTGCGCCGCGGCGGCGATCTGTGCCGGGGTCGGGCCGGTGGAGGCGGTGGTCCGCCCCTCGGGGGCGACCGACGACCCGGCGGGCGAGTCCGCCCGCGGCCGGCGTGGCCGGGAGCGCGAGCCCTCGCCGGAGCCGTTCGAGCCACCACCGGAGTCGGACCCGCCACCCGAGCCCTTCACCACCGGTTCGGTGTGGACGAGCAGGCCGCGGCCGTTGCAGTGCTCGCACGGCTCGGAGAAGACCTCGAGCAGGCCGGAGCCCACGCGCTTGCGGGTCATCTGGACCAGTCCCAGCGAGGTCACCTCGGCGACCTGGTGCTTGGTCCGGTCCCGGCCCAGGCACTCGAGCAGGCGCCGGACGACGAGGTCCCGGTTGGACTCCAGGACCATGTCGATGAAGTCGATGACGATGATCCCGCCGACGTCTCGGACCCGGAGCTGACGGACGATCTCCTCGGCCGCCTCGATGTTGTTCTTGGTGACGGTCTCCTCGAGGTTTCCCCCCGAGCCGACGAACTTGCCGGTGTTGACGTCGATGACCGTCATGGCCTCGGTACGGTCGATGACGAGCGACCCGCCGGACGGGAGCCACACCTTGCGGTCCAGCGCCTTGGCGAGCTGCTCGTCGATCCGGTGGTGGTGGAAGACGTCCTCTTCGGAGGTCCACCGGGTCACCCGGGACGCCAGGTCCGGAGCGACGTCGTCGACGTACTCGTTGACCTGGGACCATGCCGTGTCGCCGGCGACGACCAGGGAGGTGAAGTCCTCGGTGAAGACGTCGCGGATCACCCGGATCGTCAGGTCGGGCTCCCCGTGCAGCAGCGTCGGGGCACCGCCGCCCGCGGCCTTCTTGGAGCCGGCCTGCTGGGCCTTCTTGGTGATGACGTCCCAGATCTTGGTCAGCCGCTCGACATCGGCGCGCAGCTCCTCCTCGGAGGCGCCCTCGGCGGCGGTCCGCACGATGACCCCCGCCGTGTCCGGGACGACCTCCTTGAGGATCGCCTTGAGGCGGGCCCGCTCGGTGTCGGGAAGCTTGCGGGAGATTCCCGTCATCGACCCCTCGGGGACGTAGACGAGGTAGCGGCCCGGCAGGGAGATCTGCGAGGTGAGCCGGGCCCCCTTGTGCCCGATGGGGTCCTTGGTCACCTGGACCAGGACCGTGTCACCCGACGAGAGGGCGTTCTCGATGCGCTTGGGGGTGTTGGACTCCATACCGGCCGCGTCCCAGTTCACCTCACCGGCGTAGAGAACCGCGTTGCGGCCCTTGCCGATGTCGACGAAGGCGGCCTCCATGGACGGCAGGACGTTCTGGACCCGGCCGAGGTAGACGTTGCCGGCCATCGACGCCGTCGTCTCGCGAGAGACATAGTGCTCGACCAGGACGCCGTCCTCCAGGACGCCGATCTGGGTGCGGTCGCCGATCCCGCGCACCACCATGACCCGCTCGACGCTCTCGCGGCGCGCGAGGAACTCGGCCTCGGTGATGATGGTGCGGCGCCGGCCGGCCTCGCGACCCTCGCGACGGCGCTGCTTCTTGGCCTCCAGACGGGTCGAGCCCTTGACGGCGGTCGGCTCCTCGCGCTCCCGACGCGGTGCTCGGACCTTGGTCACGGTGCCGGGCGCGGTGTCCCCGTCGTCGCCGCCCCCGCTGCGCCGCCGCCGCCGGCGCCGGCGGCTCGAGCCGGTCTCGGCGTCGTCGTCCGAGCCGGGCTCGGTTCGGGGACCCCCGGCGGCCTCGCCGGGGCCCTCGGCGTCCTCGCCGGCGGCCGAGTCGTCCAGCTCCTCGCCCGCGCCGCCGCGGCCGCGGCGACCGCGGCCGCCCCGCCGCCGGCGGCGGGTGGAGGTGTCCCCGCCCTGCTCGTCGTCGTCGGGCCCGGAGCCGTCGGTGTGCTCGGTGCGGTCGGAGCCCTCCACGGAGCGCGACCCCTCGGGGGTCTCCGGCTCCTCCCGGTCCCCGGCCCGCTCATCCGGCCCGGCTGTCGTGGCGCCCCGTCCGCGGCTGCGCCGCGCACGGCCACGGGCGGGCGGCTGCTCCTCGCCGGTGACGTCGCCACCGCGGTCGGTGGCCTCGTCGACGGCACCATGCTCGGGGGGCGCCGTCGGGGCCTGCGCGGGAGTCTGGGCCGGCGCTGAGGCGCGGCGGCTTCGCGGAGCCGCAGTGACGTCGGGCGCCTGGAACACCAGGCCGAAGGTCGGCGCGGGCACCTGCGGGTCGCGCCCGGCCGAGCCGCGGGGCACCTCGTGGCGGTCGGGTCCGGCCGAGCTCGCGCCGCTGGACGCGTCCGAGGGGTCGGGCGCCGGCGAGGCGGACCCGGAGGACGGGCCGGCATCCGGTGCGGACGCCGCCGCGTCCGGGACGGCCTTCTTCGCCGTCCGCTTGACGGCCTTCTTCGCCGTCTTCCTGACGGCCTTCTTCGCCGCAGGCGTGGCGAGACCCTCCTCCGGGGCCGGCTGCTCGGCGCCCGCCTGAGCAGCGTCGGCCACCTCGTCGCCGGAGCGCGCCGGAGCGGCGGCCCTCTTGGTGGCCCGGCGGCGGGCGGGCCGGTCCGCCGCGTCCGCCGGGACTGCCTCCGTCGATCCGGCAGCACCCGCAAGGGCGTCGGTTGTCGTGTCCGGTGTGTCCTGGGAAGCCATGGTGGCTCCTTCCGTCACCCACGAGGTCGACGCCACACCCGACGGCCGGAGCCGCCCGCCGACCGCCTGGTGCGCGGTCGCGATCGTGTCGAGCACCTCGACACGGAAGTCACGTATTGCGCCTGGACGGCTCGCGCGGGCGGCGCGTCACCGGTCAGACGCCGGCGCCACCCTTGTCGGCGGCCAGTGGATCGGCCACCCCAGCAGTTGCGTCGAGCAGTGGGCCCTGAGCCAGCCGGGTCACCAGGGGTGGGACCGGCGGCGCGAGCGCAGTGACTGCCTGCAGTGCGGTCAGGATGTCGTCGGGGCGCACGGACGGTGTGGTGTGCCGCGCGACCAGGTGCAGTATCGCACACGCATCTGCGGATCCGGGGTCGATGTCGACGGACACGACCGCGCCGCGGACGTCGAAGGTCCTCGGCCCGGTCTTGAAGGTGCGGGTGACCTCCACCCGGTCCTCGGCCAGGAACCGGCGCACGGCGTCGGCGGCGGATGCCGGGGTCACGCCGCGCAGCTCGATGCGCCACACGCTGGCCTCCAGCCGGTCGGCGAGCGAGCCCGGGCCGGCCTCGACGACCTCGACGACGTCCAGGCCGACCGGCAGGGCCGCGTCCAGCGCCAACCGGACAGACTCCGGGTCCACCCGCTGCACGACGGAGATCTCGAAGTACTCCGCCTCGCTGGCCGTGCCGGTGGCCGCCCCGTTGGCATAGGAGATCCGCGGATGAGGGTGGAACCCTGCCGAGTACGCCATGGGGACCTCCGCCCGGCGCAGGGCGCGTTCCAGGCTGCGGGCGAAGTCCCGGGTGGAGGAGAACCGCAGCCGCCCCCGCTTGGCATAGCGCACCCGGAGCCGCTGCACCGGTGGCGGCGGAGGGGGTCCGTCCGGCGTGCGTGCGCGTCCCATGGAGCCAGGGTAGGGCGCCCGCGCCCGCGCCGGCCGAGCCGGCGCCCTGGCACCGGCCGGCGGCTGCCGTCCGCCCGCGGCCGCCACCTCGGCGAGGGGATCCCGCCGGCACGGGCCGGGCCTGGCTAGATTGCGCTCCATGACCGCACTGGACCGCACCCGGCTCGCCGACCTCCTGGACCGCGAACAGGCGGCATACGCGCAGGCACACCCGCGCAGCCGCCGGCTCTATGCGGAGGCCACCAACCTCTTCGGTCATGTCCCGATGACGTGGATGAACATGTGGAGCGGCGGCTTCCCCCTCTACCTCGACCGGGCGCAGGGCAACCGGGTCGTCGACGTCGACGGCCACAGCTACGTCGACTTCGCCCTGGGCGACACCGGCGCCATGGCCGGGCACTCCCCCGCCGCCACCATCGCCGCGGTCCAGCGCCGGATGGGTGCCCTCGGCGGCGTGACGACGATGCTGCCGACCGATGACGCCCAGTGGGTCGGTGCCGAGCTGGCCCGCCGGTTCGGCCTGCCGCTGTGGAGCTTCGCCCTGTCGGCCACCGACGCCAACCGGTGGGCGGTGCGGCTGGCCCGGCTGGCGACGGGGCGGTCCAAGATCCTGGTGTTCGGGTACTGCTACCACGGCTCGGTCGACGAGACGTTCGCCCTGCCCGGTCCCGGCGGCACGACGGTCTCCCGGCCCGGGAACGTCGCTCCCCCGGTACCGCTCGAGCTGACGACCCGGGCCGCGACGTGGAACGACCTCGCCTCGGTGGAGCGCGAGCTCGCGCACGGCGACGTGGCGGCCGTCCTCACCGAGCCGGCCCTCACCAACATCGGGATCGTCCTGCCCGAGCCGGGCTTCCTCGAGGGCCTGCGCGAGCTGGCGGCGCGCTACGGGTCCCTGCTGATGATCGACGAGACGCACACCTTCTCGGCCGGCTGGGGCGGCGCCACCCGCGAGTGGTCACTGAGACCGGACATCGTCGTGGTCGGCAAGTCGATCGGCGGCGGCATCCCCAGCGGCGCCTACGGGATCACGGTGGAGGTTGCGCAGGCCGTCACCAGGCACACCGACGACGGTACCGCCGACATCGTCGACGTGGGGGGCGTCGGCGGCACGCTGGCGGGCAACGCGCTGTCGACGGCGGCGATGCGGGCGACCCTCGGCGAGGTGCTGACCCCCGAGGCGTTCGCGCGGATGACCGAGCTGGCCAGCCGGTTCGCCGACGGGGTGCAGGCCACGCTCGACGAGCTCGACGTGCCCTGGTCGATCAGCCGGCTCGGCGCGCGGGCCGAGTACCGGTTCGCCCGCCCGGCCCCGCGCTCGGGCGAGGAGTCGGCGGCCGCCGCGGACGACGACCTCGACGCCTACCTCCACCTCGCCATGGTCAACCGGGGCATCCTCATGACGCCGTTCCACAACATGGCCCTCATGTGCCCGGACACCACGGGCGCCGACGTGCGGGCGCATACCGCCGCGTTCCGCGAGGTGGTCGCCGCGCTCTTCGGCTGACCGCCGCTCCCGTGGCGGCCCGCCGCGGGCCACGGCGGCGCGGTCAGTCGTGGCCGAGGTCGCGCACCCGCGCGATCTGCTCGGCCTCGCCGAGGACGATGAGCGTCGTGCCGAGCTCGACGACCGCGTCCGGGGTCGGGTTGGGGACGAAGGCGCCCTTGTTGGGGAGCCGGAGGGCGAGCAGCTGGGCCCCGAGCGACCCGGTGATGTCGATATCGGCCACCGACCGCCCGATGTACGGGCTCCCGTCGTGGATCCGCACCTGCTCGACGCGGTAGTCCAGCTCCTCGTCGTGCATGACCCCGTCCAGGAACTCCGCGACATCGCCGTGCAGCGCGAACATCGCCATCCGGCGCCCACCGATGAGCTGCGGGTTGACCGCCCGGGTCGCCCCGGCGAGAACCAGCTTCTCCTTGGAGTCGACGGTGCGGGCCCGGGAGATGATGACGAGGTCGGGGCAGAGAGCGCGTGCCGACAAGGTGAGGTACAGCGTGTCGGCGTCGGTCTCGAGGGCACAGATGACCGCGCGGGCCCGGGCGATGCCCGCCTCGCGGAGGATGTCGTCCTTGAGGACGTCGCCGACGATGTGCGGCACCGACAGACCCTCGAGGCGGTCGGGGTCGTTGTCGACGACGACGATCTCGTGCCCCATGCCGGCCAGGTGGGTGGCGGCCGACCTCCCCACCCTGCCGTACCCGCAGATGATGACGTGGCCGGCGAGCCCGGCGATGCGTGAGTCCATCCGGCGTCTCCCGAGATAGTCGAACAGGTGGCCCTCGGTGACGGCTTCGACGAGGACGCCCAGGTTGTAGAGCACGGTGCCCACGCCGACGACGATGAGGACCATCGTGAAGATCTGGCCGCCGGGGCCGAGGGGGCGGACCTCGCGATAGCCGACCGTGGCCACGGTCGTCACCGTCTGGTACAGCGCCTCGAGCGGGGTGAACCCGAGCAGGAGGTAGCCGACCGTCCCGACAGCGGTGATGGCGACCACGGCGCCGAGCGCGACCGTCACCCGCTTGGCGGCGTCGCGGCCGCGCGAGGCGTCGCGCTCCGCGGCGGTGCGCCGCCCGCGGACCGCCGTCCCGAGCAGTGTGCGGCCGCCGTGCGGGGGGTGCTTGCCGGCGGCCACGGCGCTCATCCTGCCACCGCGGTCGGGACCCGGCTGGCAGAACCACGCCACCGCCGAGGCTCCGGGACGACACTGGGGCATGGCGTCGACCCATCCCCGCCCGAGCGTCCCCGAGAGCGTCTTCACCTATGGCGCCCCGCAGCTGAAGTTCGGGCGAGGTGCCTCGGCCGAGATCGGGTTCGACCTGGCGGCCCTCGGGGCCCGGCGCGTCCTGGTCGTCACCGACGCCGGCGTTGCCGCCACGCGCGCACCGGCCCGCATCGCCGAGGCCATGGCGCGGTACGGGGTCACGGCGGAGGTCTTCGACGGGGTCCACGTCGAGCCCACCGACGCCAGCCTCGAGGCGGCCGTGGCGTATGCCGCGGGCACCGGCCCCTGGGACGCGTTCGTCGCGGTCGGGGGCGGGTCGGCCATCGACACGGCCAAGGCGGTGGACCTGCTGAGCACCAACCCCGGGAACCTCATGGACTACGTCAACGCCCCGGTCGGGCAGGGACGGGCGCCGTCCCGGCCGCTGTCGCCCCTCGTGGCGGTGCCGACAACGGCCGGCACGGGGTCGGAGAGCACGACGATCTGCGTCCTCGACGTCCTCGACCAGCACGTCAAGACCGGCATCAGCCACCCACGGCTGCGACCCACCCTGGCGGTGGTCGACCCTGACCTGACGGTCAGCCAGCCGGCCGGCGTGACCGCCGCCGCGGGGATGGACATCCTGTGCCACGCGCTGGAGGCGTACACGGCCCGGCCGTACACGGCATACGAGCGCAGGTCGGCCGAGCAGCGGGTGCCCTACTGCGGGGCGAACCCCATCGCCGACCTGTGGGCCGAACGGGCGATGACCCTGCTGGCCGGCTCGTTCCGGACGGCGGTCCGGCACGGCGACGACGTCGTGGCTCGCGAGCGGATGGCGATGGCCGCGACGTTCGCCGGGATGGGGTTCGGGAACGCCGGGGTGCACATCCCGCACGCCAACGCCTACCCGATCGCCGGGCGGGTGCGGGACTACCACCCGGCCGGTTACCCGCAGGACGAGCCGATCGTGCCGCACGGGGTGGCCGTCGCGCTCACCGCACCCGAGGCGTTCCGGTTCACCTTCGACGCCGACCCGCTGCGACACCTGCGGGCCGCGCGGCTCCTCGACCCGCGCACGGCGCAGGAGGCCGGGTCGCACGCGGACGGGGCCGAGGTCCTGCCGCGGGTGCTGCTGTCCATCATGCGCGACGTCGGGCTGCCGGACGGGTGCGCCGGCGTGGGGTTCTCCGGCGCCGACATCCCCGACCTCGTCGACGGCGCCCTCAAGCAGCAGCGGCTGCTGGCGACCTCGCCCAAGCCGGTCAGCGCGCAGGACCTGTCCGGCATCTTCGAACGGTCGATGCACCTCTGGTGACCCCGACGACTGCTGCCGGCCGCTCGGGGCCCGGCTGCTGGCCAGCGCCGGGTGCGTAGGTGCGGTCAGCCGGGGCCCGAGGTCGTCGCGCCGGCCACGGTGAGCGGCAGCAGCGTGCGACCGGTCGGGCCGACCTCGATCTGCGTGCCCAGCTGCGGGCAGACGCCGCAGTCGAAGCACGGGGTCCACCTGCAGTCCTCGACCTCCTGCTCGTCGAGTGCGTCCTGCCAGTCCTGCCAGAGCCACTCCTTGTCCAGACCGGAGTCGATGTGGTCCCAGGGCAGCACCTCGGCCTCGTCCCGCTCCCGGGTCGTGTACCAGGCGAGGTCGACGCCGGATGGGGTGAGCTCGCGCTCGGCGGCGGCCATCCACCGCTCGTAGGAGAAGTGCTCACTCCACCCGTCGAACCGGCCGCCGTCGCGCCACACGGCCTCGATGACCCGGCCGACCCGGCGGTCGCCCCGGGAGAGCAGCCCCTCCACGATGCCGGGCTGCCCGTCGTGGTAGCGGAACCCGATCGAGGACCCGTAGCGCCGGTCGGACCGGATGTCGGCTCGCAGCCGGGACAGCCGCGCGTCGGTCTCGTCGACGCCGAGCTGGGCGGCCCACTGGAACGGCGTATGGGGCTTGGGGACGAACCCGCCGATCGACACCGTGCACCGGATGTCGCGTCGGCCGCTGACCTGCCGGCCGGTCTCGATGACCCGCTTGGCGACCTCGGCGATCTGCAGCACGTCCTCGTCGGTCTCGGTCGGCAGGCCGCACATGAAGTAGAGCTTCACCTGCCGCCAGCCGGCGCCGTAGGCCGCGGCGACCGTCGCGATGAGGTCCTCCTCGGTGACCATCTTGTTGATGACCCGGCGGATCCGCTCGCTGCCACCCTCGGGGGCGAAGGTGAGCCCGGAGCGGCGGCCGTTGCGGGTCAGCTCGTTCGCGAGGTCGATGTTGAACGCGTCGACCCGGGTCGAGGGCAGCGACAGCCCGGTCTGCGTCCCCTCGTACCGGTCGGCCAGCCCGCTGGTGATGGGGCCGATCTCGGAGTGGTCCGCCGACGAGAGCGAGAGCAGCCCGACCTCCTCGAACCCGGTCGCCGCCAGGCCACGCTCGACCATCTCGCCGATCCCGGTGATGGAGCGCTCGCGGACCGGCCGGGTGATCATCCCCGCCTGGCAGAACCGGCAGCCCCGGGTGCAGCCGCGGAAGATCTCGACGGACATCCGCTCGTGGACCGACTCGGCGAGCGGCACGAGGGGCTGCTTGGGGTAGGGCCAGGCGTCGAGATCCATGACGGTGTGCTTCGGGACCCGCCAGGGCACGCCGGCCGTGTTCGGCGCGACCCGCTGGATCCGGCCGTCGGGCAGGTAGCTCACGTCATAGAACGACGGGACGTACACCCCGCCCGTGCGGGCCAGGCGCAGGAGCAGCTCATGGCGGCCCCCCGGTCGGCCCTCGCGCTTGAACTGCCCGACGAGGTCGGTGATGGCCAGGACGGCCTCCTCCCCGTCGCCGACGACCGCCGCGTCGACGAAGTCCGCGACCGGCTCGGGGTTGAACGCCGCGTGACCGCCGGCGATGACGAGGGGGTCCTCGTCGGTGCGGTCGCGCGCGTGCAGCGGGATGCCGGCCAGGTCGAGCGCGGTGAGCAGGTTCGTGTACCCCAGCTCGGTGGAGAACGACAGGCCGAGCAGGTCGAAGTCGCGCACCGACCGGTGGGCGTCCACCGTCAGCTGCGGCACGCCGTGCTCGCGCATCAGCGCCTCGAGGTCCGGCCAGACGGCATACGTCCGCTCGGCGAGCGCATCGGGCCGCTCGTTGATGACCTCGTAGAGGATCATCATTCCCTGGTTCGGCACGCCCACCTCGTAGGCGTCGGGGTACATGAGCGCCCATCGCACGGTGGCGCCACCGGCGAGGTCCCACGCCTTGACGGTGGAGTTGAGCTCGCCGCCGACGTACTGGATCGGCTTGCTCACCCGCTCGAGCAGCGGCTCGAGGTCGGCGAAGCGGGACTGTCCGGACATGGGCCAAGGGTAGGTCGGCGCCACCCGCAGCCCAAACCCGCGCCGCGGCCCGGGCCCGGGGCACCCGCGGCGCGGGTGCCGGCCGGCCGGGCCACACTGGGTGGATGAGCGGCGACCCACGACGCGGCCACCCGGGCAGCGACGACCGCAGCAGCGGCACGCCGCGGGACCGGGTGGCCGAGGCGATGGCCGCGGTGCGCCGCGAGGACTTCCTGCGCCCCGCGGACCGGTGGCATGCCGGCTACGACGCGCCCATCCCGATCGGCCACGGCCAGACCAGCTCCCAGCCGAGCACGGTCGCGGCGATGCTCACCCTGCTCGACGTGCGCCGCGGCCAGCACGTCCTCGACGTCGGCTGCGGCTCGGGCTGGACGACGGCGCTGCTCGCCCGCCTCACCGGAGAGACCGGGTCGGTGCTCGGACTGGAGCGGGTGCCCGACCTGGTCGCCTTCGGGGCGGCCAACCTGGCCCGGACCGGCATGCCGTGGGCCCGCATCGAGGCGGCCGCACCGGACCGGCTGGGGTCGCCGGCCGACGGCCCGTACGACCGGATCCTCGTCTCGGCACAGCCCGACCGGCTCCCCGAGGCCCTGGTCGACCAGCTCGCCGAGGGCGGCATCCTCGTCATCCCGGTGGCCGGGCGCATGCTGCGGGTCCGCCGCACCGGCGCCGCCCGCGCCGTCACCGAGCACGGCCGCTACCTGTTCGTCCCGCTCGTCGAGGGGGGGTGAGGGCCGGCTGGCTCGGGCCGTCGGCGCGCCGGGGCGGGCACCCCCCTGCCCGAGCGGCGATGGGGCGGATCGCCGACCCGTCGCGCTGGTACACCCGGGTGGGCGTACCGTGGCGGCCCGCCGGGCTCGCTCAGCCGTCGTAGTGGGCGTCCAGCCGGTCCTTGAACCGCTCGGCGACGACCTTGCGCCGCAGCTTCAGGCTCGGGGTGAGCTCGCCGTGCTCGATCGTGAGGTCACGCTCGAGGATGGTGAACTTCTTGACGGTCTCCCAGCGGTTCAGCCCGGCGTTGAGCCGGTCGACATACTCCTGGACGAGCTCGCGCGCCTCGGGCGACGCGACGACGTCCCGGTAGCTCTGGCCGCCCATGCCGTGCGCCGCCGCCCAGTCCATGATGGCGTCGGGGTCGAGGGTCACCAGCGCGGAGACGAAGTTCCGCTCGGCACCGTGGACGACGAACTGGCTGACATAGGGACACAGCCCCTTGAAGGTGGCCTCGATGGCCGAGGGTGCGACGTACTTGCCCCCGGAGGTCTTGAACAGGTCCTTCTTGCGGTCGGTGATCCGGAGGAACCCGCGCTCGTCGAGATCGCCGATGTCGCCGGTATGCAGCCAGCCGTCCTCGTCGATCGCCTCGGCGGTGGCCTCGGGGTTGTTGTGGTAGCCCTCCATGATCCCGGGCCCGCGCAGCAGGACCTCGCCGTCGTCGGCGATGCGGACCTCGCAGCCGGGCAGCGGCCAGCCGACCGTACCGTAGCGGTAGCCCTTGATCCGGTTGACGAACGAGGCGGCGCTGGACTCGGTGAGCCCGTAGCCCTCGGCGATCTGCAGGCCCATCGCATCGAACCACCGGGCGACGTCCTGGTTGAGGGCGGCCGAGCCGGAGATGAAGAACCGGATCCGCCCGCCGAACCGCTCCCGGATCTTGCACAGCACGAGCTTGTCGGCCACCGCGTACTTGCGGGCGAGCAGCCCGGTCGGCGCCCTCCCCTCGGCGCGCAGGTCGCTCACCTCGCGCCCGACGCCCTCCGCCCAGTGGAACAGCCTCTCCTTCACCCCGCCCTCGGCGGCCATCATCATCTGGATGCGCCCGTAGGCCTTCTCGAAGATCCGCGGTGCGGCGCCCATGAAGGTCGGCCGCACGACGGCGAGGTTGTCGACGATCTTGTCGATCCGGCCGTCGATCGCCGTCGGGAAGCCGATCTGGAGCGGGAGCGTCAGCAGGACCTTGCCGAAGCTGTGCGCGAGCGGGAGCCACAGGTACTGCAGGTCGTCCTCGTGGAGGATGTCGATGGCCTCCGTGGCGGCCCCCTGGTAGGTCCAGGTGTCATGCAGCAGCCGGACCCCCTTGGGGCGTCCGGTGGTTCCCGAGGTGTAGATGATCGTGGCGAGCTGGTCGGGGCGGGTGGCGTCGATCCGGGCGTCGACCAGTCCCGGCTCCGCCTCGAGGCGCTCACCGCCGAGGTCGTCGAGGGCGCCGATGCCGATGACCCAGTCGTCGCCGTCGAGCTCGACCCCGGCCCGGTCGAACACGACGACCTGGCGCACCCCGGGGATGCGGTCCCGGATCCCGCGCAGCTTCGCGACCTGCTCGGCGTCCTCGGCGAGGACGACCTGGGCACCGGAGTCGGCGACGATGAACGCCACGTCGTCGGCGATCGTCGAGGGGTAGATCGTCGTCGTCGCGGCTCCGGCGCACATGACGGCCAGGTCGGCGATGGCCCACTCGTAGCGGGTGTTCGAGGCGATGGCCACCCGGTCCTCGGGCTCGACGCCGAGGGCGACCAGGCCGGCCGCCAGCCGGTAGACGACCTCCTTGGCCTGACCCCAGGTCACGGTCAGCCAGACCTCGCCGCCGTCGTCGCCGGTGGGTGCGGCATACAGGTAGGCGGGGTTGTCCGGTGCGGCCGCGACCCGGTTACGGAACAGCAGCCCGACGCTGCGGGCCCGGCCGGTCACGATGTCCATGTCGATCGGCTCGTCGGCGGAGGTGGGGATCTGCGGCACGGCGGTGAGCATCTGCGCTGGTCCTCGTCGTTGGGGGCCCGGATCGAGGAATGGTCCCACACGCCACGCCCGGGCGGGAGGGGTCCGGCCGGATTTCCTACCACCGGGTAACCGAAGGAGTGCCACGATGTGGCCCATGACACCGACGTCCCCGGGCGAGCCCGACTTCCACACCATCATCGAGCCCTTCCGCATCCACTCCGTGGAGCCGTTGCACATGACGACCGCCGCGCACCGGCGGGAGAAGGCGCGCGAGGTGGCCTTCAACCTGTTCCAGCTGCACGCGGACGACGTGCTCATCGACCTGCTGACCGACAGCGGCACCGGTGCGATGAGCCGGGACCAGTGGGCGGCGATCCAGCACGGCGACGAGTCGTATGCCGGCAGCCCCAGCTGGTTCGTCTTCGCCGACGCGGTCCGCGAGCTGTTCCCGTACCGGCATGTCATCCCCACCCACCAGGGCCGGGCCGCTGAGCGGATCCTCTTCTCCGTCATCGGCGGGCCCACCAAGGTCGTCCCGAGCAACACCCACTTCGACACCACCCGCGCGAACATCGAGTTCACCGGCGCAGCGGCCGTCGACCTCGTCATCGCGCAGGGCCGCGACCCCCTCAGCGAGCACCCGTTCAAGGGCAACATGGACGTTGCGGCGCTCGACGCGCTGCTCACCGAGCGCGGTGACGACGTCCCCTGCGTGATGATGACGATCACCAACAACTCCGGTGGCGGCCAGCCGGTCTCGCTCGAGAACCTCCGGGCCGTCTCCGAGGTGACCCACGCGCACGGCAGGCCGCTCTTCCTCGACGCCTGCCGGTTCGCCGAGAACGCCTGGTTCATCCGGCTGCGCGAGCCGGGCCAGGGCGAGCGCGACGTCCCGGACATCGTCCGGGAGATGGCCTCGCTCGCCGACGGCATGACGATGTCGGCCAAGAAGGACCCGATGGGCAACATCGGCGGCTGGCTGGCGCTCGACGACGACGACCTCGCCACCGAGTGCCGGAACCTGCTCATCCTCACCGAGGGCTTCCCCACCTACGGTGGCCTCGCCGGACGGGACCTCGAGGCGCTCGCCCAGGGGCTGAAGGAGGTGGTGTCCCACGACTACCTCACCTACCGGATCGCCTCGACGGCCTACGTCGCCGAGGCGCTCGACCGCCTCGGTATGCCCCGGCTGCACCCGGCGGGTGGGCACGCCGTGTATCTCGACGCCCGGGCCCTGCTCCCGCACATCCCGCCCACCCAGTACCCGGGCCAGTCGCTCGCCGTGGCGCTGTACGAGGTCGGCGGGGTGCGCTCCTGCGAGATCGGCACGGTGATGTTCGGCCGGCAGCCGGACGGGTCGGAGATCCCGGCGGCGATGGACCTCGTCCGGCTGGCCATCCCGCGCCGGACGTACACCCAGAGCCACATGGACTATGTCGTGGAGGTCTGCGAACAGGTGCTCACGGTCGCGCCAGACCTGCCGGGCTACCGGATCGTCGACGAGCCGGCGGCTCTGCGCCACTTCTCGGCCCGGTTCGAGCCGGTCGGCCAGCGGTGACGGCGACGACCCCCGTCCCGGGCCGCCCGCTCGACGGGCAGGTCGCCCTCGTCACCGGAGCCTCCCGCGGCATCGGACGGGGTCTGGCCCTGTCGATGGCGGCGGCCGGCGCGACGGTCGCGGCCGCGGCCCGGTCGAACGAGGACGTCGCGGACCTCGTGGCGCAGGCGGCCGCCGCCGGCCAGCGGGTCGTGCCCGTCGAGCTCGACGTCACCCGGACCGCGCTGATCCCCGGGGTGATCCACGAGGTGGAGGCCCGCCTCGACCGGATCGACATCTGCGTCAACAACGCCGGCGTCGGCGCCAACCATGACGCCCTCGACGTCACGGAGGCCGACTGGGACGCGATGATGGACGTCAACCTCAAAGGACTGTTCTTCGTCACCCAGGCCGCCGCCCGCGGCATGGTGGCGCGCGGTTACGGCCGGGTGGTCAACATCGGCTCCCAGGCCGGGATCGTCGGCATCGCCCGCCATGGCGTCTACGCGGCGAGCAAGGCAGGGGTGGGGCTGCTCACCAAGGTCCTGGCGCTGGAGTGGGCCGCACACGGCGTCACCGTCAACACCGTCGCGCCCACCTTCGTGCGCACGCCCGGCACCGCCGCGCGCCTCGACGACCCCGCCGTCGCCGCCGACATCCTCGCCCGGATCCCGGTCGGTCGCTTCGGCACGACCGACGACGTGGCCGCGGCCGTCATCTACCTCGCGTCACCGGCAGCCGGCCTGGTCACCGGCACGGTGCTCCCGGTGGACGGCGGCTGGACCGCCCAGTGAGGGCTCGTGACGGCCGCCGGACCGGGCCGCCGGGTCGGGCCGGCCGGCTCAGGGCCGGGGGACGATGGTCGTGAGGGCCTGACGGCAGGCGGCGACATCCCCGGCCATGGCGACGAGCAGGTCCTCGATCGTGTCGAACCTGGCCATCGGCCGCAGGTGGGCGGTGAACTCGACCATGACCTGCACGCCGTAGAGCTCCAGGTCGTCACGGTCGAGGACGTAGGCCTCGACCGTGCGTCGGTCGTTGGTGTTGAACGTCGGGTTGGTCCCGACCGAGATGGCCGCGGGGAGGGTGCGCTCCGCCCCGCCCTCCGGCAGGTCGAGCCGGGTCAGCCAGCCGGCGTACACGCCCTCCGCGGGCACGAGGCCGAGCGAGTCGGGCCCGAGGTTGGCCGTGGGGTAGCCCAGGCCCTTGCCCCGATGGTTGCCGTGCACGACCTCGCCGACGACCCGGTGCGGACGGCCGAGGATGCGCGCCGCGCCGGCCACGTCGCCGTCGCCGAGCAGCCGGCGGATCATCGTGGAGGAGTACCGCTCGCCGTCACCGAGGTCGTCGAGGACGATGACCTCGAACCCCAGGTGGTCGCCGAGACCGCGCAGCGTCGAGACGTCGCCGGAGTTGCGGACCCCGAACCGGGTGTCGGCTCCGACGACGACGGCCTGGGCACCCAGGCCGCGCAGGAAGACCTCGCGGACGAAGACCTCGGGCGGCTGGGCCGCCAGCTCTGCGGTGAAGGGCATGACGAGCAGGCCGTCGATCCCGGTCAGCTCGAGCAGGTCCTCCCGCAGCCGCCCGGGAGCCACCAGGGTCGGTGCCTGCTCGGGGCGCAGGACGGCGATCGGGTGCGGCTCGAAGGTGACGGCCACGGTGGGCAGCCCGCGCTGCAGCCCCACCTCGGACAGGGCGCTGAGGACGGCCTTGTGGCCGCGGTGGACCCCGTCGAAGTTGCCGAGGGTCGCCACGCACGGGCGCAGCGAGTCAGGGGTCTGGGCAGGGTCGGTCCAACGGTGCACGAGGACACTCTACGAAGTCGGGGCCGCGACCACGACGAGGCACCTGACCTGGGGTGCCGACTCGTCGAGCACCGCCACGAGGGAGCCGTCGGGGGCCAGGGCCGCAACGGGGCCCTGGCGCCCGGGCTGCGCCGAGGCGATCCGCTGCCCGTGGGACAGCGCCCAGGCCTCGTCGCCGCTCACCTCGCGGACGGCGAAGCACACCCGCGCGGCCCGTCCCAGACCGATCAGCGGCACCGGTCCTCCCTGCGCCGCCACGAGCGCGTCGAACGGGTGGGCCTGCTCGATCGTGAAGCCCCCGACCCGGGTGCGGCGGAGGGCGGTGAGGTGCCCGGCCGAGCCCAACGCGGCTCCGAGGTCGCGGGCCAGGGCGCGCACGTACGTACCGGACGAGACGGTGACCGCGACGTCGACGTCGAGCACCGGCAGCCCGCCGACGAGGTGGCGCCGCACCCCGAGCACGTCGAAACGCGACACCGTCACCTCCCGGGGGGCGAGTGCGACCTCCTCCCCCGAGCGCACCCGGTGGTAGGAGCGCACGCCGTCGACCTTGATGGCGCTGACGGCGCTCGGCACCTGGGCGATGGTCCCGGTGAGCGAGCCGACGGCGGCGGCGACGGCGGCGGCGTCCACCGCGGCAGCCCCCGGGGCGGCGGTCACCTCGCCCTCGGCGTCGTCGGTGACCGTGCCCTGGCCGAGCCGCACTGTCGCCGCATACTCCTTGTCGCTGCCGACGAGGAAGGTCAGCAACCGTGTCGCCCGGCCCACGCCGAGCACCAGCACGCCGGTCGCCATCGGGTCCAGCGTTCCGGCGTGCCCGACCTTGCGGGTGCCGGCGAGGCGTCGGGTCCGTGCGACGACGTCGTGGCTGGTCCACCCGGCCGGCTTGTCGACGACGAGGAGGCCGTCAGGGCTCACCCGGCCCTCGGCTCCCGCCCTCGGACAGGACGCCGGGCTCGACCGCAGCACCGTCCCCCTCCTCGGGTGCGTCCTCGGCGGGCTTCTTGTACGGGTCCGGCTCGCCGGCGTACGCTGCCGCGGCAGCGGCCGCCGCGACGTGCTCGTCGTGCTCGCGGGCGCGCTGGAGGAGCTCCTCGAGGTGGGCGGCCGTCTCCGGCACCGCATCGGCGCGGAACTCGATCGACGGGGTGAGCCGGATCCCCAGCTGCCCCCCGACGAAGGACCGCAGGCGACCGCGGTTCTTCTTCAGCAGGGCGGCGGTGGTCTCGAGCTGGCTCTGGTCGCCGAGCACCGTGTAGAAGATCGTCGCGTGCTGGAGGTCTCCGGTGACCCGGACGTCCGTGATGGTGACGAACCCGAGATCCGGGTCCTTGACGATGCGCTCGATGTTGGCTGCCGTCAGGGTCTTGATCCGGTCGGCGACCTTCTGGGCACGGGCTGCGTCGGCCACGACTCCTCCTGACAGCGCGGGGAAGGGGAACGACCCACCCTAACCACTGTGCTGCCGCGTCCCGGCGTCGTCCCCCGGATCCGCCCGCTGACGCGCTGCCCGCCGCCAGGCCGTCCGGGTGCCGCGACGCCTCGCACGGCCCGAGCTGCGGCCGGCCGGACGCGGAGCGGGCGGCATACCGGCGCTCCGGTATGCCGCCCGCTCGGCTGCGGACGCCGCGCTCCTCAGTCGCGCGGCTTCTCGCGCATCTCGTAGGTGGCGATGAGGTCGCCGATCTGCAGGTCGTTGAAGCTGCCGAGGTTGATGCCGCACTCGAAGCCCTCGCGGACCTCGGTGACGTCGTCCTTGAACCGGCGCAGGCCGGCCACCTCGACGTTCTCGGACACGACGACACCGTTGCGGGTGATGCGTGCCCGGGCGCCGCGCCTGATCTCGCCGCTGCGGACGATCGAGCCGGCGATGTTGCCGAACTTGCTCGAGCGGAAGATCTCGCGGATCTCCGCCGTGCCGAGCTCGACCTCCTCGAACTCCGGCTTGAGCATGCCCTTGAGGGCCGCCTCGATCTCCTCGATCGCCTGGTAGATGACCGAGTAGTACCGGATCTCGACGCCCTCCCGCTCGGCGACCTCGGCGTTCTGGCCCTCGGCCCGCACGTTGAAGCCGATGATGACCGCGTTGGACGCCATCGCGAGGTTGATGTTGTTCAGCGTGATCGCGCCGACGCCCCGGTCGATGATCCGCAGGTCGACCTCGTCGCCCACGTCGATCTGGAGCAGGGCGTCCTCGAGAGCCTCGACCGACCCCGACACGTCGCCCTTGAGGATGAGGTTGAGGGTGTCGACCTTGCCGGCCGCGAGCGCCTCGTTGAGGTCCTCGAGGCTGATCCGCTTGCGGGCCTTGGCCAGGCTCGCCTGCCGGTCGGCCGCCTCGCGCTTCTCGGCGATCTGCCGCGCGGTGCGGTCGTCGGGAGCGACGACGAACGTGTCGCCGGCCCGCGGGACCGCGGACAGTCCGAGCACCTGGACCGGTCGCGAGGGGAGTGCCTCGTCGAGCTGGTTGCCGTGCTCGTCGAGCATCGCCCGGACCCGCCCGTGAGCCGCTCCGGTGACGATGGCGTCACCGACGTGCAGCGTCCCGGACTGGATGAGGACGGTCGCCGTCGCGCCGCGGCCCTTGTCGAGGTTGGCCTCGATCGCGATGCCACGGGCGTCGCGGTCGGGGTTGGCCCGCAGGTCCAGGGAGGCGTCCGCCGTCAGCAGGACGGCCTCCAACAGCTCCTCGATGTTCTGGTTCTGCTTGGCGGAGACGTCGACGAACATCGTGTCGCCGCCGTACTCCTCGGCGACCAGGTTGTACTCGGTGAGCTGCTGACGGACCTTGGACGGGTTGGCTCCGTCGACGTCGATCTTGTTGACGGCGACGACGATGGGCACGTCCGCCGCCTGCATGTGGTTGAGCGCCTCGATGGTCTGCGGCATGACCCCGTCATCGGCCGCGATGACGAGGATCGCGATGTCGGTCACCTTGGCACCACGGGCCCGCATGGCGGTGAACGCCTCGTGGCCCGGGGTGTCGATGAAGGTGATCGCCCGCTCCACTCCCTCGTGTTCGCGGTGGATCTGGTAGGCGCCGATGTGCTGGGTGATCCCGCCCAGCTCGCCCGCGACGACGTTGGCGTTGCGGATGGCGTCGAGCAGGCGGGTCTTGCCGTGGTCGACGTGGCCGACGACGGTGACGACCGGTGGCCGTGGCCGCAGGTCCTCCTCGTCCTCGGTCTCGATGCCGAACTCGAGGTCGATGTGGAAGGAGTCGAACAGCTCGCGCTCCTCCTCCTCCGGTGAGACGATCCGGATGTCGTAGCCGAGCTCGGAGCCGAGCAGCCGGAAGGTGTCCTCGTCGAGGCTCTGGGTGGCCGTGGCCATCTCGCCGAGGTGGAACAGCACCGTGACGAGCGAGGCGGGGTTGGCGTTGATCTTGTCGGCGAAGTCGGACAGCGTGGCGCCCTGTCGCACCTGCACGACGGTGGTGCCGTCACCGCGAGGGACGCTCACGCCGCCGATCGACGGCGCCTGCATCTCCTCGAACTCCTGGCGCTTCGCCCGCTTGGACTTGCGCCCACGGGTCGGACGGCCGCCACCGCGGCCGAAGGCGCCCTGGGTGCCACCACGGCCACCGGGCCCTCCGCCGAAGCGGCCGCCGCCGCCGGGACGGCCGGCGAAGCCACCGCCGCCCGGACGGCCGGCGGCGGGGGCGCCGGGACGGGCGCCGCCGCCACGCGCCGGACGGTCCCCTGGACGGGCCACTGCGCTGCGGTCGGGCATCATGCCCGGGCTGGGGCGAGCTCCCGCGGGCCGAGGTCCGGCGGCGCCGGGCCGGGCGCCACCGGTCCGGCTCTGCGGGCGAGGCATCCCCTGGCTCGGCGCGAACGGGTTGTTCCCGGGACGAGGAGCACCGCCCTCGCGGCCCTGGCGCATGCCTTGGCTGGGTGCGAACGGGTTGTTGCCGGGCCGGGGCTGAGCCGGCCGGGGCGCCGGACGCGGGCCGGGCGTGCCGGCAGCCGGGCGGCCGTCCCCACGGGCCGCCGGAGCGTCCGGGACGGCGGCTGTCCCGGCGGGCGTCGCCTCCGGGGCGGCCGCCGGCGCGGCAGCGGCGGCCGGGGCCGCCGGCGCCTGTGGGGCTCGGGTCTGGGTCGCCGGCATGGGGGTCCCCGGGGTCGCCGGGGTCGCCGGCGTGGGGGTCGCCGGGGTCACCGGCGTGGGGGTCGCCGGGGTGGGGGCGGCCGGGGCCGCGGGTGCCTCGGAGGCGGGCGCCGCAGCGGCAGCCGCCGGAGCGGCCGTACCCGAGGCGGCAGGCGCCGCAGCCGAAGATGCGGGGGCCTTGTCCGGCGCCGTCGTGGCGGCGGCCGGCGCCGGCGCCTCGGCGACGGGGAACTTCTCGCGGTACTTCTTCACGACCGGGGCCTCGATGGTCGAGCTCGCGGTCTTGACGTACTCGCCCATCTGGTTGAGTCGCTCGAGCAGGACCTTGCTCGGTACTCCGATCTCCTTGGCGAGCGCGCTTACACGGACTTTTGCCACGTTTCTCCTGTCTGGGTCCGTGCCGGACAGGCGCGGACCGTCGTTACAGCTGGGGGGTGCTCATCGCTGAGTACTCATCGGGGGCTCATCAGCGTCAAACCCGCTTTCGGTTCACTGGTGGACGGTGCAGCCTGCGAGGGACTCGACGTACGCCACGACGGCGGCCGTATCGACGGGGGCGCCGGCATGCAGCGCCCGGCCGAAGGCCCGCCGGCGAAGTGCTAGGTCGAGACAACGACGGTCGGGGTGCAGCCAAGCGCCACGCCCCGGCAGCCGCCGTCGCGGATCGGGCACCAGGACGAGCCCCTTGGGACTGCCCTGAGCGCTCGGCCCGACGACCACTCGCAGGAGTACCGACCGGCCGTCCGTCCCGCGGCATCCCACACACGTGCGGGTCGGCTCCATGAGTCAGCCCCTTGCGTGCGCCCGGGATGCCCGGCCGAACATCCTGCCCGGTCGGCGCAACCAGTCTACCGCCTACCCGCCGTCGCTCGCGCCAGGGCCGCTCCCGGCACTCGCCGCGGGGCCGGAGCGGGCGCCACCGCGGCCGCGGCCGGGGAGGCTCGTCCGGGGCTCGCCCTGCCGGGCGGGTGCGGCCGCGGTGTCCGGGCGGATGTCGATGCGCCAGCCGGTGAGCTTCGCCGCGAGCCGGGCGTTCTGCCCCTCCCGCCCGATGGCCAGCGAGAGCTGGTAGTCCGGGACGACGACCCGCGCCGAGCGCAGCTGAGCGTCGACGATCTCGACGGCGTTCACCCGCGAGGGCGAAAGGGCTGCGGCGATGAAGGTGGCCGGGTCCTCGGAGTAGTCGACGATGTCGATCTTCTCGCCGTGCAGCTCGGCCATGACGGCCCGGACCCGCGCCCCCATCGGGCCGATGCAGGCCCCCTTGGCGTTCAGGCCCGGCACGCTGGAGTGGACCGCGATCTTCGTCCGGTGCCCCGCCTCCCTGGCCAGGGCCGCGATCTCGACGCTGCCGTCGGCGATCTCCGGGACCTCCAGAGCGAAGAGCTTGCGGACGAGGTTGGGGTGGGTGCGGGACAGCCCGATCTGGGGCCCACGCGGGCCACGCTTCACGCTGACGACGAAGCAGCGGATCCGCTCGCCATGGACGTACCTCTCCCCCGGCACCTGCTCGGCGGACGGGAGGATGCCCTCGACGGCCCCGAAGTCGACGGTGACGTGGCGCGGGTCGGGGCTCTGCTGGATGATCCCCGCGACGATGTCGCCCTCGCGGCCCTTGAAGTCGCCCATGATGGCCTCGTCCTCGATGTCGCGCAGCCGCTGGACGATCACCTGGCGCGCCGTCGCCGCGGCGACCCGGCCGAAGCCGGTGGGCGTGTCGTCGAACTCCGGCCCGAGCTCGCGGCGCGGCCGAGGCGGCGCGGCGTCCTCGGCGGGCGCGTCCGCCGGCTCCTCGACGGGTGCGGCGCGCTCGTCGTCGGGGGCGGGCTCGAGCTCCTCGCGGGCCCAGACGACGACATGGCCGGTCTTCCGGTCCAGCTCGGCCCGGGCGTGGCGGTACGAACCATCGGTGCGGTGGTAGGCGAGCACGAGCGCCTGCTCGATGGCTGGGATGAGCACGTCGAGCGAGATTCCGCGCTCCCGCTCGAGGGCCCGCAGGGCCGCCAGGTCGATGTCCATCTCAGGTCTCCTTCTCGCTGTCGTCCGCAGGGGTCGGCTCGTCCGGCGCGCTGCGGGCGAACTCGACCTCGACGACGGCGCGCGCGATGGCGGCATACGTCAGGTCCACGGACCCGGCCGGGACGGTGCCGGCGGCGGCCACCTCGATGGTGAGATCGGCGGCCCCGGCCCGCCGGAGCCGCCCGGTGACCTGCCCACCCTCGACCGGGGTGATCGTCAGCAGACGGCCCACGTTGCGCTGGTAGTGCCGGGGGGCGGTCAGCGGGCGGCCGACTCCGGGCGAGGTCACCTCGAGGGTGTAGGGCTGGCGGCCGAGCAGGTCGGTGCGGTCCAGGGCGTCGCCGACCGCGCGGGTGGCGTCGGCCACCTCGTCGAGGGACAGCGGCGCGCTGGGGGTGATGACGTCGACGTCGGTGGCGAGGAAGCGGTCCACCGTCACCCGGACCACCCTGCGACGGCCGGCCGGGGAGATCGAGACGTCCTCGAGGACGAGCCCGGAGCCGCCGAGCGCGTCGTCCAGCAGGGGACGGATCTGGTCCGGCAGGGCCATCTGGATCGTCCTCTCTGAAGTTCTGTGTCGGCCAACACACGGCCTCACGGCCCACTGTAGCCAACGAGATTCGGGCCTCGGGATCCCGTGCGATGATCGGCGCCATGTCCGAGCCCGACCGCGACCGCCGTCCGGTGCGACGCCGGACGGCTCTGCTCGGGCTCGCGGGCGGCCTCGGTGCGCTCGCCCTCGGCGGCTGCGGCATCCGGCTCGAGCACGACCGTCCCCCGCTGCCGTTCATGCCGACCGGCACGCATGTCCCCGCCGAGTCGGCCCTCGTCGCGGTGACCACGGAATGCGCCACTCTGGCCGCCGCCGCCCGGGCCGGTGGCAGCTCCGCGCTGCTCACCGACCTCGCTGCAGTCCACGACCGGCAGCACGACGTGCTGGTGACGGTCCTGCGGGCGCGGCAGGTGCCGGACCGGGTGCTGTCCTCGCCGGCGGTGGGCGCCTCCTCCCCGGCCGGGGCGCCGGCCCGGCCACCGTCCGGGGCGGCGGCGCTCGCCGCCCTCGCGGCGGCCGAGGCGGCCGATCTCGCCACCCCGCTCGCCCTCGCTGCGGTGGAGACCGCTTTGCGCCCCACGGCGTGCGCGCTCCTCGCCCAGCGGTATGCCGCCGCCCGGTTGCTCGGGGGCACCCCACCGGACGCTCCGCTCGTCCCCGGCGCGGCACCGGCCGACGCGGCCTCCCCCACCGGCCCGGGCAGTGCCGCGCCGGGCGCTGGGCCGGTCTGGACGGTCCCCACCGACCTGCTGCCGGTGCTGGCGGCGACCCGCAGCGCGGTGTACGGGTTCGAGGTGGTGGCTGCCCAGACCACCGGCACCCGGACCCGGCTGGCCAGGGCGTCGCTGCGGACGCTGCGGAGCCTGGTGGCGGAGCAGGTCTCAGCCCTCGGCGCGGCAGCTCCGCCCCCGGCGCTCGGCTACCCGCTGCCCTTCCCGGTGGGCACGGCGGCACGTGCCGTCCGGCTCGCCGACCACCTCGCGGACGGGCTGCGCTCGGCCTACGGCGCCGCCCTTCCCGCCCTGACCGCCTCGTCGGCCGCGGCCAGCTTCAGCCACCTGCCGTGGTGGCTGGGCCGGGCCGAGGTGCTGGCGCGGCACTGGGGGCGGGACCTCGAGCCGTTCCCGGGCCTGGCGTGACCGAGCCCCTCCTGGTCCCGCCCCGCTGGCGGGAACGGGTGTCCCGCCTGCCGGCCGACGGCGGTCCCAGCGGGGCCGAGTGGGCCGCCGGCCTACCGCGCCTGCTCGGCGAGGTCCTGGCGGACTGGGGGCTGACCCCGATCGGACCGGCCCTGACCGGCCGGGCCGCCGTGGTCGTCCCCGTCGAGCGGCACCCAGCGACGCTGGCGCTCAAGGTGGCCTGGCCACACCGGGAGGCCGACGGTGAGCATCTCGCGCTGCGGCACTGGTCCGGCAACGCGGCGGTCCGGCTCGTCGCGGCGGACCCGGCCCGCGGCGCCCTCCTGCTCGAGCGCCTGGACGCCACCCGTGACCTGCGCGGTCCCGACTCCGACACGGCATGCGCGGTGATCGGCGGACTGCTGGCGCGCCTGCACATCCCGGCGCCCCCGACCGTGGCGACACTGTCCTCGTCGGTGCGCCGCTCCATGGCCCGCCTGGCCACCCGCGACGACGTACCCCGCCGGATGGTCGCCAGGGTCACCGGCCTCGCCGACGAGCTGCTCGGCGAGCCGGGCACGGACACGGACGCCATGCTCCTGCACGGCGACCTGCACGTCCGGCACGTGCTGGCCGCCGAGCGCGAACCCTGGCTGGCCGTCGGCCCCCAGCCGCTGGCGGGGCACCCCGCCTTCGACATCGGACCGGTCCTGCGCCATCGGATGGCCGAGCTGGGCACGGGTGCGCAGCTCCGGCGGGGGGTGCGGCGACGGCTGAGCGTGACGTGCGAGGCGGCCGGGGTCGACGAGGAGCTTGGCCGCCTCTGGTCGATCGTCCACCTCGGCATCGGGGCGCTGCGGGCGGCCGAGGAGGGTGCGGCGGGGTCGCTGTCCCGGCACATCGCGACGCTCAAGGCCCTGGAGGACTGAGGACTGCGCAGCCGACGGGTCACGGTGACCGGGCACTGCCGCGGCATCGGCGCGGGGGGTGGCCGCCGGCGCGGCGGGTTCAGGTGATGCAGCGTGGCGGGCGTCCCACCACGTCGGTCCTACAGTGGCGGCGTGGATGTCGTCGCGGCCCTGCTCGTCGTCGACGGCCGGGTGCTGGCCGCCCGACGGGACCGGCCGCCGCGGGGCTGGGAGTTCCCCGGGGGCAAGGTCGAGGCCGGCGAGACGCCGGCAGCGGCGATCGAGCGGGAGTGCCGCGAGGAGCTGGGCGTCATCGTCCGCGCGGGACACGAGGTGGCGGCGGCGGCCCAGGACGGGATCACCGTGCGGCTGTGGAGGGTGGCGCTGGGTGAGGGCACGCCGAGCGCCGTCGAGCACGGCGAGCTGCGCTGGCTCGGGCCGGGCGACCTCGAGGCCCTCGACTGGCTCGGCATCGACCGCGCCCTGCTGCCCGCGGTGGCGGAGCAGCTGTCCCGCGGCTGAGACGAGCCGCCGCCCGGTCCGGGCCGAGCGGACCCGGGCCCGCGGATTACGGTGGGTCGATGGCCAACCGTCTCGCCACCGCCACCTCGCCCTACCTCCTCCAGCACGCCGACAACCCGGTCGACTGGTGGGAGTGGGGCCCGGAGGCGTTCGCCGAGGCGCGCAGCCGCGACGTGCCGGTCCTGCTGTCCGTCGGGTATGCCGCCTGCCACTGGTGCCACGTCATGGCGCACGAGTCGTTCGAGGACGAGCAGGTGGCGGCCGCGCTCAACGACGGCTTCGTGAGCGTCAAGGTCGACCGCGAGGAGCGCCCCGACATCGACGCGGTCTACATGGCGGCCACGACGGCCCTGACCGGTCACGGCGGTTGGCCGATGACGTGCCTGCTGACCCCGGACGGCGAGCCGTTCTTCGCCGGCACGTACCTGCCGCGTGAGCAGCTGCTCGGCCTCCTCGCGGCCGCCGGCGAGGCCTGGCGCGAGCAGCGGGAGGAGATCGTCGGCCGGGGGACGACCATCGCCTCCCGGCTGCGCGAGCTGTCGGTGCCCCCGCCGCCGCACCCCATCGATGCCGCCCTGCTCGACACCGCCCTCGAGTCGCTCGGCCGGGTCCGCGACCGGGCGCGCGGCGGCTTCGGCGGTGCACCGAAGTTCCCGCCGTCGATGGTGCTGGAGTTCCTCCTGCGTCACCAGGCGCGCACCGGCTCCGCCGAGGCGGGCGACATGGTCCGCGAGACCTGCGAGGCCATGGCCCGCGGCGGGATGTACGACCAGCTGGGCGGGGGGTTCGCCCGATACGCCGTGGACGCCGACTGGGTCGTTCCCCACTTCGAGAAGATGCTCTACGACAACGCCCTGCTGCTCCGGGTGCACGCCCACTGGTGGCGGGCGAGCGGTGACCCGCTGGCCCGGCGGGTCGCCGCCGAGACGGCCGCGTTCGTCGTGCGGGACCTGTCGACCCCGCAGGGCGGCTTCGCATCGTCCCTCGACGCCGACACGGTGGTCGACGGGCAGAGCGTCGAGGGCCTGACCTACGTGTGGACGCCCGGCCAGCTCGCCGAGGTGCTCGGCCCCGAGGACGGGCGGCGGGCTGCCGAGCTGCTCGCCGTGACCGAGGCGGGCACGTTCGAACGCGGGTCCTCGACCCTGCAGCTGCGCCGCGACCCGGCGGACACCGCCTGGTGGACAGTGGTCCGCGGCAGGTTGCTGGCCGCGCGAGCCGCGAGACCGCAGCCGGCCCGGGACGACAAGGTCGTCACCTCGTGGAACGGCCTGGCCATCGCGGCGCTGGCCGACGCGGGGGTCATCCTCGCCCGGCCCGACCTCGTGGCCGCCGCGGAGCGCGCAGCACGGTACGTCGTCGGGCGCCACGTGGTCGACGAGCGGCTCCATCGCGCCTCGCGCGATGGCCGGGTCGGCCGCGCCCACGGTGTCGCCGACGACTACGGCAACCTCGCGGAAGGGTTGCTGGCCCTGCACCAGGCCACCGGCGAGCCTCGATGGCTCGAGGTCGCCGAGGAGGTCCTCGACGGGGCCCTGATGCGGTTCCGGGACGATGACGGGACGATCCACGACACCGGCATCGACGCCGAGGGGCTCTTCGTGCGACCGCGTACCGGTTCCGACGGCGCCGAGCCGTCCGGCGTCTCGGCCCTCGCCGGCGCCCTGCTCACCTGCTCGGCGCTCACCGGCTCGGCGCAGCGGCGCCAGGCGGCGGAGGCCGCCCTGTCCGCGGTCGGGCAGCTGGTCCGGCGCGACCCCCGGTTCGCCGGGTGGGCCCTCGCGGTGGCGGAGGCGGCCGAGGCCGGACCGCTGCAGGTGGCGGTCGTCGGCACCGGGATCCTCGCCGACGAGCTCGCCACGGTGGCCCGCCAGTCCAGCTCGCCGGGCCTCGTCCTCGCGGTCGGCGCGCCGGACGCACCGGGCGTGCCGCTGCTCGCCGGCCGGCCGCTGGTCGACGGCCAGCCGGCGGCCTACGTCTGCCGGGGGTTCGTGTGCGAGCGCCCGGTGACCACGGCCGGCGCCCTCGGGGCGGCCCTCGCCGGCCCGGTGGGCGCCGACGGCTGACCCGACCGGCCGCAGGCAGGCCGACGGCTCGACGGCCCGGGTCCGGCGGGCGCCCATGGGAACGGCCGCGCCCGCAGCGGCCTCGGCCGCGGGCGCCGCGACACGGGCCGGCGCCGCGCGGTTACAACACGATGAGCCGGTATGCCGGGTCGCGCTCGGCCAGCAGCCCAGCGGCCCGGCGCGGGTCGACCCAGGCAGCGGTGGCCCAGATGTCGGCCCAGGCGAGGTCGGGGCCGACGACGCTCGCCGAGCCAGGGCGCTCGACGCCGAGACCGCTGGCGGGGTCGACGACGTGCGCCCCGCGGGCCGCGGCACCGGACGTCGCGACGGCCCCCCGGGTGAGCGCGACGACCTCGGCGACCTGGCCCCGGTCGCGAGGGTTCTCGATGCCGACCCGCCAGACCGGCGCGGCGCCGGACAGCTGGCGCCCGGTCCCGGTGAGGACGTCGCCCCCGGCCACGACGGACCAGGCGATCTCGTCGACGGTCTCGAGGTGCGCCGCCGCGCCGGCGACGGCCCAGCCCTTGACCAGCCCGGTGGGGTCGAAGTACCCACGCCCGCCGGGGCGGGCCCGCCAGGCGCGGAAGAGGCCGTCGGTACGCTCCTCGGCGAGCAGCGCGAGGTCGGTGACGTCGCCGACCCACCCGTGCGCGTCGCCTGGCTCGGTCTCGCGGTGCTGGAGCCGGAGGAGGTCGCTGTCCGCCCGCCACACGGAGAGGACCTCGTCGGCCTTGCGCAGGTGGGCGAAGACCCGCTCGACGGCGCCCACGATGTCGGGACGGCTGGCCTCCCTGGCCCGGACGTGCACCGAGACGGGCATGCCCATGATCGGCTGAACCCAGGCGCGCCGGCCCGGCGGAGGGGGCGCCGTAGCGGTCGTCCGTACCCCGGGGATGCCGGTGCCGGCCGTGATCACAGGTTGGCCTTGTCGATCGCGGACTGGAGCGAGGCGGTGTAGCCGTCCCAGGTGACGGTCGCGCCGGAGATGACGTCGATGTGGGAGCTCTGCTTGGTCACCGCGTCCTGGTTGTAGATCGGCACGACGTAGGAGTTGATCTCCTGGTCGCGGGAGTTGTTCCACGGGACCTGGAGGACCTCGGCCTTGGTGATCTTGCCGTTCGACACGGTGATCTGCACCTGGACGGCACCCCAGCGGGTGTCGGCCACGTCGCCCGCGTAGGTGCCCGACGACGGCCCGGACCCCGCCGAGCCCGATGCGCCCGATGCGCCCGAGGACCCCGAGGACCCCGACGAGCCCGCCGACCCGGACGGGGCGGACCCGTTGGCACCCGACCGCGCGGCCGCGGCCTGCCCCCCGGCGCGGAGCGGACCCTGGATGCTCGTCGTCGCCTGCGAGCTGGTCGAGGTGTGGTAGCTGAAGAGCAGGACGAGCACCGACAGGGTGCTCAGGCCCCACATCGTGATCCGTCGCATGTCCGGGGAGCTCCTGGTCGTCCTAGTAGCTGAAGCGCTCGAGGTGGATCTGCTCGCGTGGGACCCCGGCCTGCCGGGCCGCGGTCTCCGCCGCGTCCATCCAGCCGTCCGAGCCGCAGATGAACACGTCGTGCTCGGCCACGTCGGGGACGAGCTCACGCAGGGCCTGGGCGTCCCCGAGATGTCCGGCCTGCACCGGCAGCCACGACGGCCGGTGCGGGAGGCGCGGGCCCTCGATGACGACGTACCGGGCGCCCTTGGCCCGCGAGAGGTGGGTGAGCTCCTTGCCCAGCACCGCCTCGGCGCGGGACCGGACCCGGTGCAGAACCGTCACGTCGCCGGGGCGCTGGTCGAGCTCCTCGAGCAGCGCGCGCATGGGCGTGATGCCGATGCCCGACCCCATGAGCAGCACCTTGCGCCGGGTGCGCACCCCCGGGTGCATGCGACCGTAGGGGCCCTCGATGAGCACCCTGGTGCCGGCCTTGAGCCCCGGCAGGGCCGAGGTCGCGTCGCCGACGTGGGCCACCGTGAACCGCAGGGTGCGTCCGTCCGGGGCCGCCGACAGCGAGTAGGGGTGGGCGCGGCTCCAGCCGGGGCCGTCGAGGAAGCGCCACTGGAAGAACTGGCCCGCGTGCACCTTGAGCCGGTCCAGGCCCGGACCGGTCACCGTCACCGTGCTCACCCCGGTCCCCTCGGGCCGCACCGCGGCCACCCGCAGGCCCGCCCGGCGGGAGCGGACGAACGGCACGAGCACCCGGTAGACGAGGACTGCGCCGGCGCAGACGGCATACAGGGTCCACCAGAAGACCGTCGAGGCGGTCGAGAGGAGGAACTCCTGCCCGGTCCACAGCTGGTGCGGCAGCGCGAGCCCGGCACCCAGGTACGCGTAGAGGTGGAGGAGGTGCCACGACTCGTAGCGCAGCCGGGCCCGCGCCGCCTTGACGGAGGTGACGACGACCATGACCAGGGCGACGGTGCCGGCCGTGGCGAGCAGCATCCCCGGGTAGTTGACGACGAAGTCGACGAAGGTCCCCACGACGCCCTTGGGCGAGGATGCGGCGTACCCGAGGGTGACCAGGACGACGTGCGCGAGCATGAGGTTGAACGAGGTGAACCCCACGATCCGGTGTACCCGGGCGAGCTCGTCCTGGCCCCAGGCCTGCTCGAACCACGGGATGCGCGCCATGACGAAGACCTGGACGAGCAGCAGCGCCGAGGCGATGAGCCCGGTGATCCGGCTCAGTGAGGTGAGGCCGCCCGCCACCGAGCCGAGCGCCTGGAGACCCCCGTTGGAGACCCACAGCATGGTGACGAAGAGCAGGACCAGCCAGAACGAGGCCCCCGAGGCGTCACGCCACCACCGGGGGACCGGCCGCGGGCGGTGGCCCACGGGCGTCCGCACGCGGTCGTAGACAGCGTGCTCACCCGCCAGGGAGGTGCTGGACATGACTGAACCCTGCCGAGCGAGACTATGGATTGCCTGTGTAGTGGGTTCGCGTCGTCCGTGAGTCGGTGGAAACGCTCTCGCATCTCGGAGACAATGCTCGGGTGACCTCCCCCGCCAGCCCGGACGGTGCCGTCCGGGCACACCTGGTCGGGCTGAGCCCCGACCGGACCGAGATGCTCCTCGCCCGGCTGCACCGCTGGTGGCCCGACCTCGTCGCCGGGCTGGTCCCGCTCTACGGCGCCGAGCACGCCGAGCGCATCGGTACGGCGCTCGCCGAGCGGGCCGCCGAGGCCTTCCGGGACCGTCCCGAGGACCTGCACCGCCGGGACCTGGACCGGATCCTGCGCCCGGACTGGCTCCAGGACCCCGCGATGATCGGGTACGCCGCGTACACCGAGCGGTTCGCCGCGGACCTGCGCGACGTCGCCCGGCACATCCCGTATCTCGACGAGCTCGGGGTCCGGTACCTACACCTCATGCCCCTGCTGCGCTGCCGCGACGGGGACAACGACGGCGGGTACGCCGTGGCCGACTACCGCGAAATCCGCCCCGACCTCGGGACGATGAGCGATCTCGCCGACCTCGCCGGCGACCTGCACGACGCCGGGATGAGCCTGGTCCTCGATCTGGTCCTCAACCACGTCGCCCGGGAGCACGAGTGGGCGCAGCGGGCGCGCGCGGGTGAGGCGGCCTACCGCGACTACTTCCACGTCTTCGCGGACCGCACGCTCCCGGACGCCTACGAGCCGACCCTGCCCGAGGTGTTCCCCGAGTTCGCGCCCGGGAACTTCACCTGGTGCGCCGAGCTCGGCGCCTGGGTGTGGACGACGTTCAACGAGTGGCAGTGGGATGTCAACTGGGCCAACCCGGCGGTGCTGGGCGAGTACGCCTCGATCATCCTCGACCTGGCCAACCGGGGGGTCGACGTCTTCCGGCTCGACGCGATCGCTTTCATCTGGAAGCGGATGGGCACCGACTGCCAGGGCGAGCCCGAGGTGCACGCCATCACCGCGGTGCTGCGGGCGGTGACCCGGATCGCCTGCCCCGCGGTGGCGTTCAAGGCCGAGGCCATCGTCGCCCCGAGCAAGCTGCTCGCCTACCTGGGGACCGGCGCGTACACGGGTCGGGTCAGCGACCTCGCCTACCACAACAGCCTCATGGTGCAGATCTGGTCGATGCTCGCCGCCCGCGACGTCCGGCTCGCCGCCCATGCCCTCGGCCGGCTGCCCGACAAGCCACCGGGCGCCACGTGGGTGACCTACCTGCGCTGCCACGACGACATCGGCTGGGCCATCGCCGATGAGGACGCGGCGGCGGCCGGGGTGAGCGGGCCCGGCCACCGCACCTTCCTCGCGCACTGGTATGCCGGGGACTTCCCCGGGTCACCGGCACGTGGCCTGGTCTTCCAGTACAACCCGGCGACGGACGACCGCCGCACGAGCGGCACGGCGGCGAGCCTGGCCGGGCTGGAGTCGGCGGCCACCGCGGACGAGGTCACCGCGGCCATCGCCCGGCTGCGCCTCGCGCACGCCCTCGTCATGGGCTGGGGCGGCATCCCCGTCATCTGGAGCGGCGACGAGCTCGGTCAGCTCAACGACCCCGGGTGGGCGGACGAGCCCGGCCACGAGGACGACAACCGGTGGACCCACCGGCCCCGCCTGGACTGGCGCCGCGCGGCGTCGCGGCACGACCGTTCGAGCGTCGCAGGACGCGTCTTCGAGGACCTCGTCGCCCTCGGCCGGGCCCGGGCGCGGCTGCCCCAGCTGCACGGCTCCGTCGAGACCGGCCTCGGCGCCGTCGACGACCCCGGAGTGCTGGTCACCCTGCGCGAGCACCCGGTCGGCCGGCTGGTCGGGGTCTACAACGTCACGCCGGACTGGCGGAGGTGGCCCGGCCACCGGGCCCACGAGCTCGGCGTGGCCGGCTCGGCGGATGCCATCACCGGTGAGCCGTTGCCGTGGGGCGGCGACGGCGACGTCTGGCTCGAGCCCTACGCCGCCCTGTGGCTCCCCGCGTGACCCGCCGCTGCCCCCCGACGTCATGTCCGGGTCTGTGGTCGCCAGGGCGACCACAGACCCGGACGCGACGCTGACGACCCCGGCGGTGGGGTGGCGGACGGGTCACCAGATGCCGAGCAGCCCGCCGCCGATCCGCACGGCGAACGCCCCGACGACGACGATGAACACGACCCGGACGAACCGGCTGCCCCGGGCCACCGCCGTCCGGGCGCCGGTGTAGCCGCCGACGAGGTTCGCGGCCGCCATGACGAGCCCGACCTTCCACAGCACGTGCCCGCCCGGGGCGAAGACCGTCAGAGCGCCCAGGTTCGTCGCGGCGTTGGCGATCTTGGCCTTGGCGCTCGCCTCCAAGAACGCGTACCCCAACAGCCCGACCAGGGCGAAGACGAGGAACGAGCCCGTCCCCGGCCCCAGCGCCCCGTCGTAGACGCCGATGCCGAAGCCGACCGCCATCGCCGTCGCGGTATGCCGCCTGCCCGCCCACCGCAGGGCGGTGACCTCGCCCATCGCCGGCCGGAGCAGGGTGTAGCCCCCCACCCCGACCAGCAGCGCGAGGATGATCGGGTCGAACGCGCTCTTGGGGATGTGCAGGCCGATGACCGCGCCACCCACCGCGCCGACATACGCCACGGCGGCCATCGGCAGTGCCGTGCGCAGGTCCGGACGCACCCGGCGCCCGTAGGTGACCGCGCTCGTCACCGTGCCCCAGACCGAGCTGAGCTTGTTCGTGGCGAGAAGCTGTGCGGGCACGGCCGCGGGGAAGGCGAGCAGCAGCGCGGGCAGCTGGACCAGCCCGCCGCCCCCGACGACGGCGTCGACCCAACCGGCGACGAACGCCGCGAGCGCCAGGAGCAGCAGGGTGGCGACGCCGGGGTCGCTCACCCCCCCGCCAGCCACCCGTCGACGATGGCGAGCACGTCGAGCAGCTCGTGGGCGTGGGCGTCCGGAACGGCGGTCACCTCGACCCGTTGGGAGGGCGGGATGTCCGAGTGCGGGATCCAGATCGCCCGCATTCCGACCTGGTGCGGCCCGTGGACGTCCTCGAAGATCCGGTCACCGACGTAGACCGCCGCCGCGGGGTCCACGCCGACGGCACGGCAGGCGGCCCGGAACGCCTCGGGGTGCGGCTTCACGTGGTCGATCTCGGAGGAGTAGACGTCGCCGTCGATGAGGTCGAGGACGCCGTCCCGCTCGAAGATCTCGCGGTGGTACGCCCGGGTCCAGATGGTGTTCGACAGCACGCCGACCTTGATCCCCCGCGCGTGCAGCCCCCGCCACACCGGACCCACCTGGGGGTCGGTCCAGGTGTGCGGCTCCCAGAACCGGCGGTATGCCGCGAGCGCCAGCAGGTGGCGGTCGTGCGCGGCGTCCACGCCCGCGGCCTCGAGCACGTCGGAGAGTGCCGCGCTCGAGTGGTCCTCCCGACCGCGCCGCCACGCGTCGGCCTCGGCCGTCAGGAGCCGGTCGGCGAGCTCGTGGGCAGCCGCGAGGTCCGCCTCGGGCACCTCGGCCGAGCCGACGGGGATGCCGTGCACCTCCCGGGCGAAGACCCGCCACTGTTCCGGCAGGTCGACCCTGTGCCAGGGAGTCAGCGTGCCACCCCAGTCGAAGAGGACGGCCCGCACGGCGCGGGTCACGGGCCGAGGACCTCCGCCTCGACGGCGTCGGCCGACCCGGCGACCGCAACCTCGCGACGCTCGCCGGTGCGCCGGTCCTTGATCTCGACGACCCCGTCGGCCAGACCACGGCCGACGACGACGATCGTCGGGATGCCGATGAGCTCGGAGTCCTTGAACTTCACACCGGGGCTCACCTGGCGACGGTCGTCGTAGAGGACGTCGATGCCCCTGCTCTCCAGCTCGATGACCAGCTGCTCGGCCGCGACGAAGACCGCGTCGTCCTTGCCGGTGGCGACGATGTGCACGTCGGCGGGGGCCAGGGCCCGCGGCCACACGAGGCCGACGTCGTCGTGGTTGCCCTCGGCGACGCACGCGACGGCGCGGGAGACCCCGACGCCGTAGGAGCCCATGATCACCGTCCGGAGCCTGCCGCTGGCGTCCAGCACCTTGAGGTCGAGGGCCTCGGCGTACTTGGTGCCGAGCTGGAAGATGTGGCCCATCTCGATGCCCCGGGCCGACTCCAGGCCATGCCCGCACACCGGGCAGGCGTCGCCGTCGCGCACCTCCGCGGCCTCGATGGTGCCATCCGCGGTGAAGTCCCGGCCGGCGACGAGCCCGATGACGTGCCGTCCTGCCACGTCGGCACCGGTCACCCACGCGGTGCCGTCGGCGACCCGCGGGTCGACCAGATAGCGCACCCCGCTGGCGTTGTCGGCGCCCAGGGCTCCCGGGCCGATGTAGCCCTTGGCCAGCGCCGGGTGGGCGGCGAAGTCCTCCTCGTCGAACGTGGCCACCTCGGCGGGCTCGACCTGGGCGCCGAGCCGCTTCTCGTCGACCTCGCGGTCCCCGGGGAGGCCGATGGCCAGCGGCTCGCGGGTTCCGTCGGGCCGGACGAGCATGACGAGGACGTTCTTGAGCGTGTCGGCGGCGGTCCACGGGCGGTCCTCGCGCGGGAAGGCCACGTTGAGGTGAGCGACCAGGGTCTCGATGGTCGGCGTGTCCGGGGTGTCCTCGACGTGGGCCGCCGGCAGGACGCCGGTGGGCGACGGGTCCGGAGCCGGCACCCGGACGGCCTCGACGTTCGCGGCATACCCGCAGCTCGGACAGCGGACGTAGGTGTCCTCGCCGTTCTCGGCCGTCGCGAGGAACTCCTCGGACCTGCTGCCGCCCATCGCGCCGGCCATCGCCTGGACGATGACGTAGTGGAACCCCAGCCGGTCGAAGATCCGGACGTAGGCGTCGCGGTGGAGCTGGTAGGACTTCTCCAGCCCGGCCTGGTCGATGTCGAAGGAGTAGCTGTCCTTCATGACGAACTCGCGACCGCGGAGCAGGCCGGCACGGGGGCGCGCCTCGTCGCGGTACTTCGTCTGGATCTGGTAGATCGACAGCGGCAGGTCCTTGTACGAGCTGAAGAGGTCCTTGACCGCGAGGGTGAACATCTCCTCGTGCGTGGGCCCGAGAAGGTAGTCGGCGCCCTTGCGGTCCTTGAGACGGAAGACGTTCTCGCCGTACTCGTCCCACCGCCCGCTCGCCTCGTAGGGCTCCCGGGGCAGCAGCGCCGGGAACAACAGCTCCTGGGCGCCGATAGCGTCCATCTCCGCACGGACGATCCGCTCGACCTTGCGCAGGACCTTCAGCCCCAGCGGCAGCCAGGTGTAGATGCCCGGGGACACCCGGCGGATGTAGCCGGCGCGGACGAGGAGCTGGTGGCTCGGGACCTCGGCGTCGGCAGGGTTCTCGCGAAGGGTCCGCAGGAACATGGACGACATGCGCATGGCCACGGGGAGTCTCCTGGGTGTCGGGGGCCCGCCAAGGATATCGGTGCGGCACCCGTGGCCCGTATGCCGTTCCGGAGCCGGCACGGCATACCGACGCGGAGGCGGTCAGCCGCGGCGCTTGTGGTCCCAGCGCCGGAAGCCGGCGGCCTCGGCGCTCGCCTCGTCGGCGAACCAGACGCCGGCCCTGGTGCGCCCGTAGTAAGGGCTGTCACTGGGGTGGTAGAGCCGGGAGGCGATGTTGCCCTTGATGTCGAACCCCTCCGGCGCGGAGCCGTCGGGCCGCGGTGCCGCCGACCCGGGACCGTGTGGCCCGTCGGCGGCAGCGGGCTCGGCCGGCCCGCTCGTCGGAGTCGTCGCCGCCAGGCCGAGCGAGGCGGCAGGAGGGGAGGTCCGGGTCGGGACGGGGGTGGCCCACGGGTCGGCCGACAGGGCGCGCCGCTCGGTGCGACGGGTCCACACCACCCATCCCAGCGCCGCGCCGACCAGCACGGCCAGCGCCGCCGGCCAGGGCGTCGTGGCCCGGGCCGTCCAGCGTCGGTGTCCACGGCTGCGATGCGGCATGTCAGCCATCCTGCCCCACGAGGGCGGCCGGACGCACCGGGACCGGCGGCGGAACCTCCCACCTGTCCTCGTACCGCGCCCGGGTCCCCTTGGCCCGGAAACCCAGCCGCTCGTACAGCGACCGCGCCGGGTTGTCGACGTTGACGCAGAGCCACGCCTCCGCCGCGCCGGTCCGGCTGATCGCGGTCAGCGAGCGGACGACGAGGTGGGCCCCGAGCCCTCGGCCGCGCCAGGCGGGCACCACGCCGACCGCCTCCACCCAGTTGTCGGCGACCAGGACGAAGCCCGCGGGCTCGCCCGCGGAGCTCAGCGCGAGCCGGGAGTCCTCCGGCCGGAACCCGGGGTCGGCCCGGACCTCCGCCAGCCATTGCTCCACCGGGATGTCGACGAAGCCCGGGCGCTCGCCGAACGAGAGCCGGTATGCCGTGTGGAACCCCTCAGCCGTCCCGTGGTCGAACGGCACGGTCCGGATGCCGGCCGGCAGCTGGACCGTGGGGATGTGCCGGAGGCGGTGCCGCATGATGGTCTCGGCCCAGACCCGGCGCAGCCCGCTCGCGGCATACAGGCCCTCCGCCTCCACGGACATCGTCTCGGCCACGACCCGGAGCGGTACCCCACCGCTGCGCTCCCGGGCCCACGCGACGAGCGACTCGCCGTACCCCTGGTGCCGCATCGACGGGTGCACGAGCCCGGTGGCCGTCCGGTGGCCCTGAGCGTCCCACGACAGGGCGGCGACGGCGACCAGCTCCCCGGTCTCGTCGCGGCCGCCGATCGTGGTGTCGGTGAGGAAGAGCTGGCGCAGCATGGGCTCCCCCGCCAGGTCGGGCAGACCTCCGTCGTGCTTCAGGCAGGCCCGGGCGAGCGACGCCAGCTGGGGCAGGTCGTCCTCGGTGAGGGCGCCCCACTCGAGGGCGGACACGGCGGTCAGCGCCCAGCGGCGCGGCGGGCGGCCCGCACCATCGGCCACTGCAGAGGGAGCCGAAGCAGGCTCGCCGCGAGCAGCGCCGCGGATCGCGAGTCGCCACGCCGGCTGACCCGGCGGGCGTAGTCGACGCTCATCTGCACGTTGGCCGGGAAGACCACGACGAGCAGGCACGCACTGGCGAGCCCGGCCACCCGACGGGTGGGGCGGACCAGCAGGCCCAGCCCGCAGGCGATCTCGGCCACCCCGGAGAGGTGGACCAGCTCGCGTTTGTAGGGCAGCAGATGCGGGACGATCGGCTCGAAGACCTGCGGACGGACCAGATGGGTCACCCCCGAGGTCAGCAGCAGCGCGGCGAGCCCCGCGAGGTCCGCCGACAGCGTCCGCGGGGACCGCGCTGTCGTGGTCTCCGGCATGAGGTCATCCAAGCACGACCCCGGCCCGGTGAGCCGCGCAGCGTGACATGTGTCGCGCTCGCGTGCCGGGCGGGTCAGCGGCCGTCACAGCAGCACGGTGGTGAAGTCGCCGACGGTGTGGAAACCCAGCCGTGCGTAGGCGGCCCGGGCGGCCACGTTGTAGTCGTTGACGTAGAGCGAGACCATCGGCGCCGGACCCGCCATGACCTGCTCGATGACGCCGGCAAGCAACGGCACCGACAGCCCCCGACCGCGCAGCCGCGGCGTCAGCCACACCCCCTGGAGCTGCGCGCAGCCGAGCGCGACGCTGCCGATGTCGGTCTTGAAGAGGACCTCGCCGTTCTCGACGAGGACGTAGGTGTGGCCGCGGTGGATGAGGGCCGAGAGGGAGGCCCGGTAGCTCCGCGAGCTGCCGGTGTACGGGGGGTAGCCGATCTCCGCGGTGAACATGTGCGCCGCTGCCGGGAGGACGAGGTCGACCTCGTCGGGAGCCGCCGGCCGGACCCGGTGGTCGGGGGTGATGCCGAGCCGGGACGGCGGCTCGGTGACGACCATGAGCGGCTGGCGCCTGCGGACGGCTCGCGGGGTGCCCCACACCGGGGCAAGCTGGTCCCAGAGATCGGCGACCTCCTCACGGGGGCCCAGCAGGGACGCCGACCGGCCACGCCAGCGGCGCATCCGGTCGGCGAAGGCGAGCCGGCTCTGTGGGGTGGTCTCGACCGGCACGACGTTGGCGCTGGCCCAGCACACCGACTCCAGCCGGCCGTCGACCCGGAAGCCGAGGACGGTGCCGAACGCCCCGGTGCGCGAGCCCTCCAGGACCCGGGCCGCGACGAAGACGTGCCGGGCGATGTCACGGCTGCACAGCTCGAGGACCTCGTCCCGGTCGACCGGGGTGAGGGTGCGAACGGGGCTCTTCGTGCGCAGCACATGCCAAGCCTAGGGGCTGACCGCGCTCAGCCCAGGACGGCGGCCGCATCGACCAGGCGCGCGGCGAGCACCGCCGCCGGCCGCACCGCGGGCGATCGTGCGGGAGCCCTACGGCGGGCCCGGTCAGGAGACGGAGACGGTCGGGGCCGCGCCGCCGTCGACCGGCTCGCCCATCTCCTCGGCGATCCGCATCGCCTCCTCGATGAGGGTCTCGACGATGTCCCTCTCGGGCACCGTCTTGACGACCTCCCCCCGGACGAAGATCTGGCCCTTGCCGTTCCCGGAGGCGACCCCGAGGTCGGCCTCGCGGGCCTCCCCGGGACCGTTCACCACGCAGCCCATCACCGCGACCCGCAGCGGCACGGTCAGGCCCTCGAGGCCGGCGGTCACCTCGTCGGCGAGCGTGTAGACGTCGACCTGAGCGCGTCCACACGACGGGCACGAGACGATCTCGAGCTTGCGCGGCCGCAGGTTGAGCGACTGGAGGATGGCGTTGCCGACCTTGACCTCCTCGACGGGCGGCGCCGACAAGGACACCCGGATGGTGTCGCCGATGCCCTGCGACAACAGCGCTCCGAACGCGGTGGCGGACTTGATCGTGCCCTGGAAGGCCGGGCCGGCCTCGGTGACGCCGAGATGCAGCGGCCAGTCGCCGCGCTCCGCCAGCAGCTGGTAGGCGCGCACCATGACGACGGGGTCGTTGTGCTTGACCGAGATCTTGAAGTCGTGGAAGTCGTGCTCCTCGAACAGGCTCGCCTCCCACACGGCGGACTCGACGAGGGCCTCCGCGGTCGGCCTGCCGTGCTTCTCGAGGAGCCGGGCGTCGAGCGAGCCGGCGTTGACCCCGATCCGGATCGCGACGCCGGCGTCCTTGGCGGCCTGGGCGATCTGCTTGACCTGGTCGTCGAAGGCCCGGATGTTGCCGGGGTTGACCCGTACCGCGGCACAGCCGGCGTCGATGGCAGCGAAGACGTACTTGGGCTGGAAGTGGATGTCGGCGATGACCGGGATCTGGCTCTTCGAGGCGATGGCCGGCAGGGCGTCGGCGTCGTCCTGGCTCGGGCATGCCACCCGGACGATGTCGCACCCGGCGGCGGTGAGCTCGGCGATCTGTTGCAGGGTCGCGTTGACGTCCGTCGTCGGCGTGGTGCACATCGACTGAACCGAGATGGGGGCGTCACCGCCCACCTCGACCTTCCCTACCCGGATCTTGCGGGTCGGGCGACGCGGGGCCAGCACGGGGGCAGGGCCGGACGGCATTCCGAGGGAGATGGTCATGAGACCAGTATCACCTCTGTGCCTGGGCACCCCGTCCCGGCGCCGCGGCCTCAGCCACCGAGCTTGATGGGGTTGACCAGGTCGGCGTACGAGAACACCACCGTGACGACGATGAGGAGGATCGACACGGCGTACGTCACCGGCAGCGCCTTGGCGACGTCGACGAACCCGGGGTCGGGCAGCCCCCGCAGCCGCGCCCAGGCCCGCTTCGCACCCTCCCAGAGCGCACCCGCGGCCTGCCCACCGTCGAACGGCAGCAGTGGGATGAGGTTGAACACGAAGAGCATGAGGTTGAGCGAGCCGATGAGCCCGACGAAGAAGAACACCTTGTCCGAGGGTGTCCGGCCGATGAGACCGTCGAGCCGGCCGGAGACGGCGTCCCCGGCGATCCGGCCGACACCGACGACCGACATGGGGCTGTCGGCCGGCCGGGCCGTCCCGTTGACCGTCGACGTCATCGTGTCGACGACGGCCCGCGGCAGCGAGGCGACCGCACCGACCGTCGCGGCGAGCTGGTGCCCGACGAAGCCCGGTACGGCGCTCACCGGCTGGCGCTCGACGACGACGTTGGCCGACGAGGTGATCCCGAGGAACCCGGTCTGCACGTAGGTCGGCTTGCCCGAGGAGTCGAGGACCGGCGTGCCGTCGGAGTGGTAGGCCGGCAGGGTGTTGCGGATGGGGGTGGCCGTGAGGGTCAGCCGGCGGCCGTCCCGCACGACGACGATGGAGGTGGCCTCTCCGACACGAGGGCGGACCAGGTTGCTGACGTCCGCGGAGGTCCGTACGGGGGTACCGTCGATGCTGACGATGACGTCCCCGGGCCGTACCCCCGCCTGGTATGCCGGCGTCTTGGGCTGGCCGGCCGTGCACGTCGTGGTCGTGGAGGCCTGCGCTGCCGGGACGACGCACTCGCTCACCGAGACCACCGAGGCCCCTGGCTTCTCCGTCGCCACCCCGTGCACGGTGAGGACGGCCCCGAACATCACCGTGGCCAGGATGAGGTTCATGGTCAGGCCACCGAGCATGATGAGGAGCTTCTTGCGTACCGGCAGCCGGTAGAACAGCCGGTTCTCGTCGCCGGGGAGCAGGTCCTCTGCCTCGGCCTTGCGCGCCTCCTCGGCGAGCTGGGAGAACCGGCCGGTCGTCGTCGCCCGGGTGGTGCCCGGCTCGTCGCCGGGCCGGGGCGGGTACATCCCGATCATCCGGACGTAGCCCCCGACGGGGATCGCCTTGATGCCGTACTCCGTGTCGCCGCGACGCCGCGACCACACGGTCGGTCCGAACCCCACCATGTACTGGGGTGCCCGCACGCCGAACCGCTTGGCAGGGATGAGGTGGCCGAGCTCGTGGAGGGCGATGGACAGTCCCAGCCCGAAGACGAACACGAGTACCCCGGCGAGGAACGCGAGGACGGTCATACCGGTTCTCCTGTGGTGGTCAGCCCGAGGACGGAGGCGGCCTCGGCGCGCGCCCAGGCGTCGGCACGCAGCACTCCGTCAACGCTCTGCGAGTCGAAATCCCTCCCCCGGTGCGCGGCGACGACCCGGTCGACCGTGTCGACGATGTCGAGGAACCCGATCCGGCCATCGTGGAAGGCGTCGACGCACACCTCGTTCGCGGCGTTGTAGACCGCGGGGTACGTCCCGCCCGCCACACCGACCTGTCGGGCCAGCCGGACGGCCGGGAAGGCGTCGTCGTCGACCGGCTCGAACTCCCAGGACTGGGCCCGCGTCCAGTCGCACGGGACGTCGACGTCGTCGAGCCGGTCCGGCCAGGACAGCCCCAGCGCGATGGGCACCAGCATGCGAGGCGGGCCGAGCTGGGCGATGGTCGAGCCGTCGCGGAACTCGACCATCGAGTGGATCTGCTGCTGGGGGTGGACGACGACGTCGATGGCGTCGAACGGGATGCCGAACAGCAGGTGCGCCTCGATGACCTCCAGGCCCTTGTTCACCAGGGTGGCCGAGTTCGTCGTGATGACCCTTCCCATCGAGAAGTTCGGGTGGGCCAGGGCCTGCTCCGGGCTCACCTCGGCCAGCTCGCCCCGGGTCCGGCCGCGGAACGGGCCGCCGCTGGCGGTCACCACGAGGCGACGCACCTCGTCGGCCCGGCCGCCGCGCAGGCACTGCGCGATCGCGGAGTGCTCGGAGTCGACCGGCACGATCTGGCCCGGGGCCGCCGCCGCGGTGACGACCGGGCCGCCGACGATGAGGGACTCCTTGTTCGCCAGGGCGAGGGTGGAACCGGCCGCCAGGGCGGCCAGGGTCGGGCGCAGGCCGATCGAGCCGGTGATCCCGTTGAGGACGACATCCGCGCCGGTCCCCGCGGCGGTCGTCGCCGCCTCCTGGCCGACGGCGACCTCCGGTGCGTAGGCCGCGTCCCCGGCGTCCGCGGCATACCGGGCGATGGCCGCCCGCACGTCCTGCACCGAGCCGGAGGCGAGCGCCACGAGCGCCGGGCGGTGCCGGACGGCCTGTCGGGCCACCAGGTCGACGTTGCCGCCGGCCGACAGCGCGACCACGGCGAACCGGTCGCGGTTGCGCTCGATGAGGTCGAGCGCCTGGGTGCCGATGGAGCCGGTCGAGCCGAGGACGGCGACGCTGCGCGGGGGGGTCACGACGCCATTGTCCCGTACGCGCCCGTGGGCCGTCGTGGGCCGGTGGGTTTCCCCTCGCGGCCCGGGAGGAGTAGACACCCTGCCATGCGTGCTGCCGTGCTCACCGGATGGCGTGAGGACCTCGCCCTCACCGAGGTCCCGGACCCGTCCTGTCCCGACGACGGGGTCGTCCTGCGCGTCCTCGCCTGCGGGGTATGCCGCTCGGACTGGCACGCGTGGACGGGGGCGGACCCCGTGCCGCTCCCCCACGTCCTCGGCCACGAGCTCAGCGGCGAGGTGGTCGCGGTCGGCCCGCACGTCCGTGGCTGGCGTGCCGGCGAGCGGGTCGTGGCGCCGTTCATCCTCGGCTGCGGCCGCTGCGCGGACTGTGCGGCGGGGAACCAGACGGTGTGCGCCCACCAGGTGCTCCCGGGTTTCTCCGTGCGGGGCGCCTACGCCGAGCTCGTCGCGATCCCCCATGCCGACCACAACCTCGTCCGGCTTCCCGACGGTCTGGATGCCGCCCTCGCCGCCGCCCTGGGATGCCGGGCCACGACAGCCTGGCATGCCCTGACCGGGCGCGCCGCCCTGCGCGGCGGCGAGTGGCTCGCCGTCGTGGGCGGCGGCGGCGGCGTGGGCCTGGCGGCCCTCCTGCTCGGCCGGGCCCTGGGGGCCCGCGTGGTGGTGGTCGACGTCGTCCCGGAGAAGCTGGGGTATGCCGCGTCGCTGGGCGCCGAGGCCGCTGTCGACGGCCGCGACGGCGACCCCGCCGAGGCGATCCGGGAGCTCACCGGCGGCGGCGCGCACGTGGCCGTCGAGGCTCTGGGCATCGGCGACACGACGGAGGTGTCGATCCGGTCCCTGCGGCCCCTCGGACGGCACGTGCAGGTGGGCATGCCCACCGGCGAGCACACCACGATGGCGCTGCCGATGGATGTCGTCTACGCCCGGCAGCTGGCGCTGTTCGGTACCCGGGGCATGCCGGCCTGGAGGTTCCCCGGGTTGCTGTCGCTCATCGAGAGCGGCCGGGTCGACCTCGCGCCGCTGGTCGGGCGCCGGGTGCCACTGTCGGCAGCGAGCGCGGAGCTGGCGGCGTTCGACACCGCCGCCCCACCCGGGGTGGCCGTGATCACCGACCTTCGGGGGTAGCCGGTCCCGGCGGCACGGCGGCACCAGGCGGCTCCCGGCGCGGCGGCACGACGGTCTCGGCCAGCACCGCGTCGCCGCGGGCCACGAGGACGAGCGGCCACCTGACGGCGACCGCGCAGACCACCCGTGAGACAGCCGTGGGCGATCCGGACCTGGGGCTCGTGCACGGCGCACGCCAACCCGCCCGCGAGGTCCGCGGGCCGTCGACCGCTGCCGGATCAGGGTCCGGCAGGTCCGGTCGCCGGCTCCGGGCCGGCGTGGTGGGCCGGGGGCGGTCCGACGACGGTGACCCGGATGCCCGGGGCGTCGGCGGCCTCGGCGAGCACCTCGACGATGCCCGCGTAGTCGGCGGGGTGGGTGTCCACGAGGTGCTCCGAGGGCACCCAGACGAGCCACCACCCCGCTGCCCGGGCGGAGCGCCGGGCGACGTCCTCGAGCAGCAGGTCGGCGAGGGCATCGAGGTTGCGCCCGAACCAGGCCGGGAACCCCAGCACCTGCCCGAACCGGCCGATCGCGTCCGCCTTGTGCCGGCCGCCGCGCACGACCGCCACCTGGTCGCGCTCCGGTGACCCGCCCGGCGGGCGGACCGCCGCGGCCGGCGGGACCGCCCCGGCGAAGTCGATCATCTGCCCTCCTGCACCTGGTGGAACGAGGAGTAGTGGTCGGCGGTCCAGAAGATCTCGCCGCCCCTGCCGGTGATGAGGCGCCAGGGCCCCCGGTCGCTCGCCCCGGGCTGGCGGACGGTGTACTCGTGGTAGTACCCGCTCGGCTCCGGGGGCAGCAGCCGCTCGCGGTTCTGGAACACGATGCCGTCCTGGGAGTACGGGAAGGGCCCGCCCGCGTGGACGAGGTCCAGGGTCTGCCGTGCCGGTAGCGGAAGGCTGCTCTCGCGGATGGCCGGCAGTGCGGAGTCGGGGGTCGAGGCTGCTCCCGAGCGCCCCTGCGTGGCCCCGGCCGGCGGCGCCCCGGAGGGCAGCGCCGGTGCGGACACCGAGGACGTCGCGAGGGCGCCCGGCGCGCCACCGGCGTCCTGAGCGGGCCGGGCCAGCCACCAGCCGAGGAGCAGGACGGCGACGGTGGCGACGGCGAGGACCCAGGACGGCGGAGTCCGGCGCGGGGTGGACGACACGGCGCCATTGTGCCGGTCCCCGGAGCCGACCGGGGGCGGCGACGGCCGGCCCCGCGCAGTGTCCGAGCGGCTGGTCGCCATACCGACCGGACACCCGGACATCAGCGCGGGTGCGGTGCAGTGTCCGAGCGGCTGGTCGCCATACCGACCGGACACCCGGACATCAGCGCGACGGCGCGGATGCCGGGGAGCGAAGGGTGTCGCAGGTGGGGTCCCCCGGTCAGGGGGCGATGCCGACGTACTTGGTCTCGAGGTACTCCTCGATGCCCTCGAAGCCGCCCTCGCGCCCGAACCCGGACGCCTTGACGCCGCCGAACGGGGCCGCGGGGTTGGACACGACGCCCTGGTTGACCCCGACCATCCCGAACTGGAGCGCCTCGCTCACCCGGATCGTCCGGGACAGGTCGCGGGTGTAGAGGTAGGACACCAGGCCGTACTCGGTCTGGTTGGCCAGCGCGACGGCCTCGTCCTCGGTGGCGAACGTCGCGACCGGAGCGACCGGCCCGAAGATCTCCTCGCGCATCATCCGGGCGGTCATCGGGACGTTGGTGATGACGGTCGGCTGGTAGAAGAAGCCTCGCCCCTCCCCCGCCATCCCGCCGGTGAGCACCGAGCCGCCCACGGCCCTGGCGTCCTCGACGAGCTCGGCGACCTTGGCCCGCGACGGCGCATCGACCAGCGGCCCCACGTCGACGCCCTTCTTCGTGCCCTTGCCGACGGTCAGCCCGGCCATCCGCTCGGCGAACTTGCGGGAGAACTCCTCGGCGATCCCCTCCTGGGCGAAGAACCGGTTGGCCGCCGTGCAGGCCTCCCCGATGTTGCGCATCTTGGCCAGCATCGCGCCGTCGACCGCGGCGTCGATGTCGGCGTCGTCGAAGACGATGAACGGGGCGTTCCCCCCGAGCTCCATCGACACCCGCAGCAGCTGCTCGGCCGACTGCTCGACGAGCTTGCGGCCGACCTCGGTGGACCCGGTGAACGTGAGCTTGCGCAGCCGCGGGTCGCGGATGATCGGCTCCATCACCTGCCCGGTGCGGTGGGTGGTGATGACGTTGAGCACGCCCTTGGGCACGCCCACCTCGTCGAGGAGTGCCGCCAGGGCGAGCATCGTCAGCGGGGTCTGGCTGGCGGGCTTGACGACCATCGTGCAGCCGGCCGCGATCGCCGGGCCGATCTTGCGGGTCCCCATGGCGAGCGGGAAGTTCCACGGGGTGATCATCAGCGTCGGACCGACCGGCATCTTCATCGTCAGCAGCCGGGTGGCGCCGTTCGGGGAGACCGCCCAGCGCCCGTGGACGCGTACCGCCTCCTCGGAGAACCAGCGGAAGAACTCGGCCCCGTAGGCGACCTCCCCCCGGGACTCGGCAAGCGGCTTGCCCATCTCGAGCGTCATGAGCAGGGCGAGCTCCTCGGTCCGCTCGACGATCTTCTCGTAGGCGGCCCGCAGCAGCTCCCCGCGCTCCCGGGGCGACACCTTCGCCCACCCGTCCTGCGCCGCGACCGCGGCGTCGAGGGCTGCCCTCCCGTCGGCGACACTCGCGTCCGCCACCTCGGTCAGCACGCCCCCCGTCGCCGGGTCGTGCACCTCGATCCGCGCCCCGTCGGAGCAGTCGCGCCACTCACCTGCGATGAACAGCCCCTTGGGGACGGAGTCGATGAGGGCCTTCTGGGTGATGGCCATGGTGTTCTCCTCGGCGTGTCGGTGTGTCTGTGCCGGATGGTCCCCGCGCGATGCGTCCGGGAGACGCGGTGCGGGGAGCTCGGCTCGGCTCAGTGTGGGTGGGTGGGGTCGCTGTCGTGGTGTGCCTGGGTGGGCGCATCGCCGGTCGACGGTATGCCGTGGCCGGCGCCCCGGGCCGCCGGTTCCCCCGCCGGGGGCACGCCGCGACCGGCCAGCAGCGGGAGCAGGGGGTCCCACCGGGTGTCGTCGCGCGCGTCCTGGCGGCGCCGGGCGATCGCGCAGAGGGCCTCGAGGACGACCCGGTTGGCCAGCGCGGCGGTGATGTCGGCGTGGTCGTACGGCGGGCTGACCTCGACGACGTCGACGCCGACGACGGGCAGCTCGAGGCAGGTCCGGCGGACGCTGTCGAGCAGCTGCCGGGCGCTGAGCCCACCGGGCTCGGGCGTCCCGGTGCCCGGCGCGTGTCCGGGATCGCACACGTCGATGTCGACCGAGAGGAAGACGCCGTCGCAGTCGTCGACGGCGATGGTGAAGGCCTCGGTGAGACAGGCCTCGAGGCCTCGACCGGTGATCTCGGACATCTCATAGGAGCGCATGCCCTGAGCGGCCATCCAGTCCAGGGTCGGCGGACCCGGCCAGTAGCCGCGCAGGCCGATCTGGAGGAAGCGGTCGCCGCGCAGCGCCCCCGACTCGATGAGCCGGCGCATCGGCTGGCCATGACCCCACAGCGAGCCGAACTCGATGTCCCCGGTGTCGGCGTGGGCGTCGAAGTGGATCATGGAGACCCGTCCGTGGCCGACGACGTTGGCACACCCCTTGGCGTCCGGGAAGGCGATGGAGTGGTCGCCGCCGAGGACGACCGGGATGGCCCCGGCCGCGACGACCTTCTCGACGGCGGCCTCCAGCGCCGGCAGGGCGGTCTCGATGTCGCCGGAGTACATCTCGACGTCCCCCGCGTCGAGGACGCGGAGATCCTGCAGGGCGTCGGTGCGCAGGGCGAGCGACGGCCGGGAGCCGTCGTGCGGGAGGTAGTCCGTGGCCCGGATGGCCCGCGGCCCGAACCGGCTCCCGGGCCGGTGCGAGGTGCCGCCGTCGAAGGGAGCACCGACCACCACGACGTCGGCACCGGCATACGTGCTCGGCTCGTCGAGGTCGCAGGCGGGCACGCCGAGGAAGGTGATGTCCGGACCGTACTGGGCGCCGTACCGGGTCATGCCGTCGGCCCGCGGCCGGGTGACCCGGGTGCCGGTGGCCCGGGGGCCGGTGGCCCACTGCTGGGGGTCACCGGTCCTCCATGCCCCAGGGGGACCCGTAGCCGGCCGGCTTCGGTGCCGCCAACAGCTCCAGGAAGGGTGCCGCGTCGAAGGCCTCGGGGCCGAGCACCCCGGTCCCCTTCCAGGTCCCGTCGGCGAGCAGCTCGAGCGCGAGGACCGGGTTGACGGCGGTCTGCCACACGACGCACTGGGCGTCGTAGTCGCGCATCGTGTCGGCGTTGTCGGACACGTGGTACAGGTAGGTCCGCCGGGGGCGGCCGTCCTTGCCGGTGCCGGTGACCCAGACGCCGGCGCACGTCCTGCCCTCCATGCGCGGCCCGACGGTTGCCGGGTCGGGCAGGACCGCCGCCACGACGTCACGCGGAGCGACGGCGACACCCTTGACCTGGACCGGGTCGGTGCTGTCGAGCCCGAGCGCGTGCAGGGTCTTGAGGATCCCGATCATCTGCTCGCCGAGCCCGTACTTGAACGTGACCTTGTCGGCGTCGAGCCAGCGCGGCATGAGCAGCACCTCCTCGTGCTCGACGTGGACGCACTCGACAGGGCCGATCCCGGCGGGGAAGTCGAACACCTCGGGCTCGCTGAAGGCCGGCAGCGTGGACCAGCCGCCGTCGCGCTCGCCCGCGCGTGCCTTCTCGTAGACCACGGGCGGGTTCAGGCACTCCTCGATGATCGTCCACATCGAGAAGCCGGGCGCGAAGACCTCGGTACCGTGCTCGTCGCGGATGACGAGGTTGGCCCCGTCCCGCGTGCCCAGCTCGTCGATATGGCTGAACAGGTGGTCCTGGGCGTACCGGGCGAAGACGTCGGACAGGCCCGGCTCCACGCCGATGCCGACCAGGGCGAGCCGCCCGGCCGCGTCCCAGGCGGGCGCCTTGGCGAACTGCTCGTCGCCCAGCTTGACGCCGACCCTGGCGTAGGGGTCGGTGGGGTGCCGCCGGGACAGGCTCATCGCCATGTCGAGGTAGTCGGCGCCGGCCGCCAGCGCCCCGTCGAAGATCGGCATGACGAAGCGGGGGTCGACCGCGTTGAAGACATGTGTGGCGCCGACCCGACGGGCGAGCACGGCGACGGCGTCCGCCGAGGACGCGTCGACCCGCGCGGCGGAGAACCGCGACTCGCCCGGCCTGCGAGCCGTCACCGCGTGGACGGTGCGCTGTGCCCGGGCGAGGTCGTAGTCGGCGACCACCCACGCGTCGAAGTAGTCCCTCTCGACCGCGATCTTCGCCGCGGCGTCGCCGACGCCGCCGGCGCCGATCATGAGGATGCGCATACAGTCAGGCCTTTCGTCTGCGTTGTGCGCCGACGATCTGGGTGACGGCGACGATGGCGAGGGCTCCGAGGAACATCACGGTGCCGATGACGTTGATCTGCACGGGTATGCCGCGCTGGGCAGCGCCCCAGACGTACATGGGGAAGGTGACCGAGCTGGGGCTCGCATTGAAGTTGGTGATGATGTAGTCGTCGAAGCTGAGCGAGAAGGCCAGCAGGGCACCGGCTGCGATGCCAGGAGCGACGAGCGGGAAGGTCACCCGCCGGAAGGTCTGCAGCTCGTTCGCGTACAGGTCCACCGCCGCCTCCTCCAGGCGCGGGTCGAGCGAGGCGACGCGGGCCTTGACCGTCACCACGACGAACGAGACGCAGAACATGATGTGCGCGATGAGGATCGTGGTCCGGCCCGACGGGATGCCCATCGCGATGAACAGGGTCAGCAGGCTCGATCCCATGACGACCTCGGGTGTGGCCATCGGCATGAAGACGAGCAGGTTGGTCCCCGCCCGGCCCCGGAAGCGGTGCCGGCCGAGGGCGAAGGCCACCATCGTCCCGAGGATGGTCGCGACGATGGAGGCGGTGATCCCGATCTGCAGGCTGAGCCCGAGGGAGCTGCAGATCCCGGGCGCCCCGCACGGGTCGGTCCAGGCATCGAGCGAGAACTGGTTGAGGGTGAGGTTGTAGCGCCCCACCGGCTTGTTGAACGAGTAGACGATCACGACGAGGTTGGGCAGGAGGATGTACCCCATCACGAGCAGACCGATGATGACGACGAGATGTCGGCGCAGCCAGGTCATCTACACCAGCTCCTCGGTGCCGGCCCGCCGCACGTACACGAACACGACGGCGATGATGATGACCATGAGGATGAAGGACAGCGCGGCGGCGGTCGGGTAGTCCAGGACCCGCAGGAACTGGGAGTCGATCACCTGCCCGATCATGACGGTCTGGGTGTTGCCCAGCAGGACCGAGTTGATGTAGTCACCGGCGGCCGGGATGAAGGTCAGCAGGGTGCCGGCAACGACGCCGGGGAGCGAGAGCGGCCAGATGACCCGGCGGAAGGCCGACAGCGGGGCCGCGTAGAGGTCCTGGGCGGCCTCGACGAGGCGCAGGTCGAGGCGCTCGATGTTGGAGTACAGCGGTAGCACCATGAACGGTAGGAAGTTGTAGGTCAGGCCGCAGATGACCGCGAAGGGGGAGTTCAGCAGCTGGTCCGTGCTGATCAGGCCCACCGCGCGCAGGGCGGCCTTGAAGCCGTCCAGCAGGAACGTCGTGTGCGTGGAGCCGGCCGCCTCGACGAGCAGGCCGTTGTTGCCGAGGATGTTCTGCCAGGCCAGGGTCCGGATGAGGAAGCTGGTGAAGAACGGGGCGATGACGAGGACGAGCAGGAAGTTCTTGAACCGGCCCGAGCGGTGGGCGATGAACCACGCGAGGGGATACCCGAACACCAGGGTGAGGACCGTGGCCAGACCGGCGTAGACGAGCGACCGCGCCATCTGCGGCCAGAACCGGGAGATCGAGTCGGCGTATGTCGCCCAGTGCCACGTCAGCGCGAAGCCGTTGTCGACGTCGCCGGTCTGCAGCGACTGCGACGCCAGGGAGATCGTCGGCAGCACGAAGAAGATCGTCAGCCACAGCATCCCCGGAGCGAGCAGCGCGTAGGGCACCCAGTTGCGCCGCTTCGGCCGCGCGGCGCCCACCGCGACGCCGGCGGCGGGCTCGACCCCGACGGCGCTACTCATCGTCGATCACGATGCCGGCGTCGGCCGACTGGTTCGCGTCGAGGACGAAGCCGTGCCGGCTGGCCCAGGAGAGCTCGACCGCCTCGCCCACCCTGGGCCGCACGGAACCGTCGTTCTGCTGCACGGCGGTGAGCTCCTGCTCCCAGGGCATCTTGACGAGGTACTGGGTCGAGACACCGGTGAACGAGGCGTCGGTCACGACGCCGCGCAGCCGGTTCGGGCCGCCGTTCGGGCCGATCTGGAGCTTCTCGGGACGGACGCCCAGCCAGATCTCGGTCGCTCCTGCCGGGATGTGGTCGGCAGCCGCCTCGAGGCTGGTGCCGTGCGAGGTGACCGGCACGACGCCGTCCGTCGCCGGGCCGTCGACCGTCGCCCGCAGCAGGTTGGACTGCCCGAGGAAGTTGGCGACGAACGCCGAGGCCGGCTGCTCGTAGAGGGTCGCGGGGTCGCCGAGCTGCTCGATGTGCCCGGCATTCATCACGGCGATGGAGTCGGCCATCGTCATGGCCTCCTCCTGGTCATGGGTGACGTGGACGAACGTCAGGCCGACCTCGGACTGGATCCGCTTGAGCTCGATCTGCATCTGCCGGCGCAGCTTGAGGTCGAGCGCACCCAACGGCTCGTCCAGGAGCAGTACGTCGGGCCGGTTCACCAGGGCCCGCGCGAGGGCGACCCGCTGTTGCATTCCACCGGAGAGCTGGGCGGGCTTCTTCGAGGCCACGCCCGCCAGCTCGACGAGCTCGAGGGCGTCCTGCGACTTCTTCTTCCAGTCCCGGTCGCCACGCCGCTTCAACCCGAAGGCGACGTTCTGGATGATGTCCAGGTGCGGGAAGAGCGCGTAGGACTGGAAGACGGTGTTGACGTTGCGCTGGTAGGGCTTGAGACCGGTGATGTCGCGGTCCCCGATGAGGATGGTCCCGTTCGTCGGCTGTTCGAGCCCCGCCACCATCCGCAGCGTCGTCGTCTTGCCGCACCCCGAGGGGCCGAGCAGTGCGAAGAACGAGCCCTGCGGGATGTCCAGGCTCACGTCGTCGACGGCGCGGAAGGCCTCGAACTGCTTGGTGACCGAACGGATCCGCAGGTCACCGCTCTCGGCGCCCGCCATCAGCCCGTGACGAGGGTCTGGAAGAGACGGTTGTACTTCGTCTCCTCATCGGAGGACAGACCACGGAAGACGTGGGCCCGCGACAAGGTGGCGGCGTCGGGGAAGATGAGCGGGTTCTTGGCGACCGACGGGTCGGCCGCGGTGAGGACCTGCTTGGTGCCCTGGACCGGTGAGATGTAGTTGACGTAGTCGACGACCTTGGCCATGACCTTGGGGTCGTAGTAGTAGTTGATGACCGTCTCGGCGTTCTTCTTGTGCCGGGCGAGGGCCGGGATGACGAAGTTGTCCGACCACAGCGTGCCGCCGGTCTGCGGGAGGACGTAGCCGAGCGCGGGGTTGTCCAGCTGCAGCTGGACGACGTCACCGGTCCAGGCGATGCAGGCGGCGGTGTCGCCCGCCGCCAGCGGCTTGGTGTACTCGTTCCCGGTGAAGCCCTTGATCTGGCCGGCGTCCTTGGCCTTCTGCAGCTCGTCGATGGCGGCCTGGAAGTCGGCGTCGGTGAAGCTCTCGATCTTCTTGCCCATCGCCATCATGACCAGGCCGACGGTGTCCCGCATCTCGGTGAGCAGGGTGACCTTGCCCTTGAGCGCCGGGTCGGTCAGCAGCTGGTCGACGGTCTCGACCTTCTTGCCGCCGGTGGCCTTGGGGTTCCACGCGATGCCGGCGAAACCACTCTGCCAGGGCAGGGAGTACAGGCGGCCCGGGTCGAACTCGACCTGCATGAGCGAGGTGTCGACGTTGTCGTGGTTGGGGATGTTGGCGAGGTCGAACTTCTGCACATAGCCCTGCCGGATGAGCCGGGCGACCATCCAGTCGGTGCTGCACCAGGTGTCCCGGCCGGTGTCGCTGCCGGCCGCCAGCAGCGGCCGGACCTTGGCGTAGAACTCGTCGTTGTCGTTGTAGTCCTCGGTGTAGTTCACCTTGATGCCGGTCTTCTTGGTGAACGCGACCAGGGTCGGGTGCGACTGGGTCTTGTCGTTGACGTCCATGTACTCCGGCCAGTTGGACCAGTTGACGACCTTCTCGGTGTCGGACATGTCCTGGGCGGCCTTGGCGGTGGGGGTCGTCGTGCCGCTGCTGGTCGGGTTCTTGCCCGCCGAGCCGCAGGCGCTGAGCGCGGCGATGGTACCGAGCCCGAGCGCACCCGTCATGACGGAGCGGCGCGTCAGGGCTCCTCGGGCGAAGGCGGCCTGGACACTCAGGGGAAGCTGGTCGTTCATGGTGCGGTGGCTCCTTGGGGTGCGTCTTGGATGCATCGGTACGGGGGACGGTGAGGGTCGCGGTCGGTGCGGTGGTGCCTTGGTGACGTCGGTCCGGTCGTGGCTTGGTGACGTCGGTGCGGTCGGTGGTCGGACGGGACGGGTGGACGCCGAGGGACGTCCCGTGGCGCTCAGCTCTCGATGTTGGCCATGACGTGCTTGATCCGGGTGTAGTCCTCGAAGCCGTACATCGACAGGTCCTTGCCGTAGCCGGATCTCTTGAACCCGCCGTGCGGCATCTCGGAGACGAACGGGATGTGGGTGTTGATCCACACGGCCCCGAAGTCGAGCCGCTTGCTCATCCGCATGGCCCGACCGAAGTCCTTGGTCCACACGCTCGACGCCAGACCGTAGTCGACGTCGTTGGCCCACCGCACGGCCTGGTCCTCGTCGGAGAACCGCTGCACGGTGATCACTGGGCCGAAGATCTCGCTCTGGATGGCCTCGTCGTCCTGCCGCAGGCCATGGACGACGGTGGGCTCGAGGAAGAACCCGTCACCGAGCGCGGTGACCCGGCCGCCGCCCGCTGCGATGCTCGCGTAGTCGGGCAGCCGCTCGAGGAAGCCACTCACCCTCTCGAGCTGGTTGGGGTTGTTGACCGGGCCGAACAGCGCGTCCGGGTCGTCCGGCATACCGACCTTCGCCTCGGTCCTGGCGTACTCCGCCAGCGCTGCCACGAAGTCGTCGTGGATGCCGGGGCCGGCCAGCACCCGGGCCGCCGCGGTGCAGTCCTGACCGGCGTTGAAGTAGCCCGCCATGCCGATGCCCGCCACGGCGGCCTCGATGTCGGCGTCGTCGAACACGACGACGGGGGCCTTCCCGCCGAGCTCGAGGTGGACCCGCTTGACCGCACGGCTGGCGCTCTCGGCGACCTGGCTGCCGGCCCGGACCGAGCCGGTGATGGCCACCAGCGCGGGGGTGTCGTGCTCGACGAGCATCCGTCCGGTGTCGCGGTCACCTGTGATGACGTTGAAGGTGCCCGGCGGGAGGAACTCGGCGGCGATCTCGGCCAGGAGCAGCGTCGTCTCCGGCGTGGTGTCGCTGGGCTTGAGGACGACCGTGTTGCCGGCCGCCAGCGCGGGCGCGATCTTCCAGACCGCCATCATCATCGGGTAGTTCCACGGGGTGACCTGCCCGACGACGCCGATGGGCTCGCGGCGCACCCAGCTGGTGTGGCCGGGCATGTACTCCCCCGCAGCGCGTCCTTCCAGCACCCGGGCGGCACCGGCGAAGAACCGGATCTCGTCCACCATCGGCGGCACCTCCTCGCTGGCCGTCAGCGCGTGGGGCTTGCCGGTGTTCTCGCTCTCGAGATGGACCAGCTCGTCGGCCCGGGCCTCGACGGCGTCGGCGAAGTCCAGCATCGCCTTCTGCCTGTCCTTGGGAGTGCGCTGGCCCCACACCTCGAAGGCCGCACCGGCGGCCGCGTATGCCGCGTCGACGTCCCCCTGGGCGCTGACCGGGGCCGTGGCCACGACCTGGCCGGTCGCGGGGTTCACGATGTCGCTCGTGGTGTCGCTGCGCGCCTCGACGAACTCGCCGCCGATGAAGTTGCGCAGGCTACGGGGGTCGCTCACGTGTGTCTCTCCCAAGTGTGATCCGGGTGGAGTATGGACGGCACTCTAGCCCCGCAACCGCCGATTTCAACAGGCTCCGTGTTTCGAATGTGTGAATTCGCTGCCTCGTTCGGTGTCGAACCACGGATTCCGTCGTTCCTGGACTTGCCAACCACCGCGATCCGGGCCACCATGAGGCCGTGGCACGCGCACCGAGGAACGGGTCGCCGTCCTCCACGGAGGTCAAGCTCGACGAGGTGGCCAAGGCCATCATCGAGCTCCTCCAGGTGGACGGCCGGCAGTCCTACGCCGGGATCGCCAAGGCCGTCGGGCTGTCCGAGGCCGCCGTGCGCCAACGGGTGCAGCGGCTGCTCGACGCCGGCGTCATGCAGATCGTCGCCGTCACGGATCCCCTGCAGGTGGGGTTCCACCGGCAGGCGATGATCGGCATCCGGGCCGGCGGCGACCTGCTCTCGCTCGGGGACTCGCTCAGCGAGCTGCCGGACGTCGACTACGTCGTCACGACGGCGGGGAGCTTCGACTTCCTCGTCGAGGTCGTCTGCGAGGACGACGACCACCTGCTCGACCTGCTGTCCACCCGCATCCGCTCGCTGCCGGGAGTCACCACGACGGAGACCTTCGTCTACCTGAAGCTCAACAAGCAGCACTACAACTGGGGTACGAGATGACCACTGAACCGTCCGCGATCTGGGAGCCCTCCTCCGAGCGGCACACCCGCACCGGCAAGCTGTACTCGGAGGCGGCGCGCGACCACCTGTGGATGCACTTCACGCGACATTCGGTGTTCGAGGACCGTGACGCCGGGGGTCTCGGACACAGCGTCCCCATCATCACCCGCGGCGAGGGCTACAAGATCTACGACGACCGCGGCAACGAGTACATCGACGGCCTGGCCGGCCTGTTCGTCAACCAGGTCGGGCACGGGCGGACCGAGATCGGCGAGGCGATGGCCAAGCAGGCCGCGGAGCTCGCGTTCTTCCCGCTGTGGTCCTACGCCCATCCGCGGGCGATCGAGCTGGCCGAGCGGCTGGCCGGCGAGGCCCCCGCCGACCTCAACCGGGTCTTCTTCACCACCGGCGGCGGCGAGGCGGTGGAGTCGGCCTGGAAGCTCGCCAAGCAGTACTTCAAGCTCGTCGGCAAGCCCACCAAGCACAAGGTGATCAGTCGCTCGGTCGCCTACCACGGCACCTCGCAGGGCGCGCTGTCCATCACCGGCATCCCGGCGGCGAAGTCGATGTTCGAGCCGCTCGTACCCGGCGGCCACAAGGTGCCCAACACCAACATCTACCGAGCGCCGGAGAAGCTGCGCGACGACGAGAAGGCGTTCGGCCTCTGGGCTGCCAACCGGATCGCCGAGGCGATCGAGTTCGAGGGTCCGGACACCGTGGCCGCGGTGTTCCTCGAGCCCGTCCAGAACTCCGGCGGCTGCTTCCCCCCGCCGCCCGGATACTTCGACCGCGTCCGCGAGATCTGCGACGAGTACGACGTCCTCCTCGTGTCCGACGAGACGATCTGTGCGTTCGGGCGGATCGGGTCGATGTTCGCCTGCGACGACTTCGGCTATGTCCCCGACATCATCACGACCGCGAAGGGCGTCACGTCGGGCTACGCGCCGCTCGGCCTCATGCTGGCCAGCGACCGCCTGTTCGAGCCGTTCAGGAAGGGCATGACCTACTTCCCGCACGGCTACACCTGGGGTGGTCACCCGGTGAGCGCCGCTGCGGCGATGGCCAACCTGGACATCTTCGACGATGAGCACCTCAACGACCACGTCAAGGAGCACGCCCCGGCGTTCCGGGCGACCCTGGACAAGCTCCTCGACCTGCCGATCGTCGGCGACGTGCGCGGCGCCGGGTACTTCTACGGGATCGAGCTGGTCAAGGACAAGGCGACCCGGGAGACGTTCAACGACGAGGAGTCCGAGCGGCTGCTGCGCGGCTACCTGTCCAAGGCGCTCTTCGACGCCGGCCTGTACTGCCGTGCCGACGACCGCGGCGACCCCGTCGTCCAGCTCGCCCCGCCGCTCATCATCGGGCCCGAGCAGTTCGACGACATCGAGCAGCGCCTGCGCTCGGTGCTGGGTGAGGCGGTCAACCACCTCTGAGCGGTCCTGGCGATGTCCCGGAGCCGGTCACCCGCCGGTGAGCCTTCCGTGCCCGCCGGCCTGACCGGCATACCGTCCCGCCCGCTGTGGTGGGACGGCGCCCGCGGCCGGCCGGACGGCATACCCGAGATACCCGAGGTCCCCGACAGCGCCGACGTCGTCATCGTCGGCGGGGGCTACACCGGGCTGTGGACCGCCTACTACCTGCGGCGTGCCCTACCCCGTCACTCGGTGCTCGTCCTCGAGGCCGAGCACGTCGGCTACGGCGCCAGCGGGCGCAACGGGGGCTGGGTGTCGGCGCTGTACCCGGTCCCCGCCGCCGCGCTGGCCGCCGAGCACGGGCGGGCGGCGGCCCTGGCGCAGCTGGCCGCGCTGCGCGAGACCGTCGTCGAGGTCGGCGAGGCCTGTCGCGCCGAGGGCATCGACGCGGGGTTCGTCCAGGGCGGCGCCCTCGTGCTCGCCCGCGGTTCGGCGCAGCGGGACCGGGCCATCGCGTCTGCCGCTGACGGCGCGGCCTGGGGCGACGGCACGGTGTGGCTGGGGCCGCAGGAGGCCGCGCAGCGGCTGCGCTCGCCCGGCGTCCTCGGCGCGACCTACAACCCGCACTGCGCGCGGGTCCAGCCCCGCAGGCTCGTCGACGGGCTGGCGGCGGCGGTCCGCCGGCGGGGCGGGGTGGTCGTCGAGGGAGCGCGGGTCGCGGACGCCGGCGCCGGCCTGGTCCGGCTCGTCGACGGGCGGGAGGTCCGCGCCGGGCACGTCGTGCGCGCCACGGAGGCCTACACCGCCGGCCTGCCACGGCTGCGCCGGCGGCTCGCTCCGGTGTACTCGCTCATGGTGGCGACCGAGCCCCTGACCGACGAGCAGTGGGACGGTATCGGGCTGCAGGGTGCTGAGGTCTTCGCCGACCACGGGCACGTCATCGTCTACGGGCAGCGCACGGTCGACGGCCGGATCGCCTTCGGGGGACGGGGTGCGCCGTACCACTGGGGCTCAGCGGTGCGGCCCGCGTACGACGCCGACGAGGTGGTGTTCGGGCGGCTGCGCAGCACCCTGGTCCACCTGCTGCCGCAGCTTGCGGGGGTGCGTTTCACCCATGCCTGGGGCGGCCCGCTCGCCATCGCCAGGGACTGGCAGCCGTCCGTCGGGTACGACGCCACGGCCCGGGTCGGCTGGGCCGGCGGGTACGTCGGTGACGGGGTCGCGGCGGCCAACCTGGCGGGCCGCACCCTCGCCGACCTCATCGGCGGCCGGTCCTCGGCCCTGACGACACTGCCCTGGGTGCAGCACCGCTCCCCCTCGTGGGAGCCGGAACCGCTGCGCTGGCTGGGGGTCAACGCCGGCCTGCGGCTCGCCGAGCTGGCGGACCGCGAGGAGGCACGCACCGGGCGCCCGGCGAGGCTCGGGCGCGTGCTCGGCGCGCTGACCCACCGCTAGGCGCCCCCGGCGGGCTGGCCCGGAGGGCGCAAGCAGGGTTCGCACGGCATACCCGAGGTTCGCCGGGGTTAGCTACCGATGCGGACCTCGGGTTTCACTGATGGGGCGGGAAAGTTGTGGGTTGGGCAGGGGCGGAGAGCGGTGGCGGTGCGGCCCTAGAGTGACCAGCATGTCCGCCGACCGGCCCGAGGTGCAGAGCGTCGCCGAGCTCGCGGACCTCCTCGACCGGGGCACCTCGCTGGCCGGGCGACGGCTCCAAGGACTCGACCTCGCGCCGCTGCAGGAGCGGCTCCTCGGCCGGACCGACCTCTCCGGGCTGGTCGTGCTCGGGGGCCGGGTCCCGCCCGGCCTCGAGCGACACCTGCGTGCCCACGGCGCCCTCGTCTTCCCGGCCGACCCGAGGGTGCCGTTCGACCCCTACCGCAGCCATCTGTACAGCGCCGACGAGCTCTACGCGGGGCTGGCTGAGCATGGCTACCAGGGCACTCCGGACGCCCGCACCTATCGCTGGTACCTCGACCGACGCACCACCCACGACGTCTACGCGACCCTGCTCCGGGCCATCCACGACGACGCGATCACCGACGCGCTGGACGAGTGGCTCGACACCTTGCCGGTGGCCGGGGTGATGGGCGGACACGCGGTCCGACGCGGCAGCCAGGCGTATGCCGCGGCGGCCTGGCTGGGCCACCGTCTCGCCGAGTCCGGCCTGGTGGTGGCGACCGGTGGCGGCCCGGGCGCCATGGAGGCCGCCAACCTCGGCGCGGCCTGCCGGGACCAGACCGCGCTCCACGCGGCGCTGGCGGTCCTGGCCTCGGCGCCGGGCTGGCAGGCCGGAACGGGCTCGTGGGCCCGGACCGCGCTGTCGGTCCGCTCCCGCCTCGTCGCTCCACCCGGACCGGGCGGCGTCCCGCCCCGGCCACGCAGCGTCGGCATCCCGACCTGGCTCTACGGGCATGAGCCGTCCAACGTCTTCGCCGACGCCATCGCGAAGTACTTCTCCAACGCCCTGCGTGAGGACGGCCTGCTCGCCCGGTGCGGGGCCGGTGTCGTCGTGCTGCCCGGCGCAGCCGGAACGGTGCAGGAGATCTTCCAGACGGCCACCCGGCTCTACTACGCCCGTCCTGGGCAGCCGGTCCCCCCGCTCGTCCTGGTCGGCACGGCCCACTGGACGGAGCGCGTCCCGGTCTGGCCGGCGCTCGCCGCCCTCGGCGAGGGACGGCGGATGGGGGCCGTGACCCACCTCGTGGGGACCGTGGAGGAGGCCGCACCCATCCTCCTCGCGGCGGCCGACGGGGGCCGGACCGGCCACCACCGTGACCGGGACCCGTGCTAGGCGGTCGAGACGGCGAGCTGCCCGCAGGCTCCGTCGATCTCGGAGCCGCGGGTGTCCCGCACGGTCGTCGGAAGGCCCCGCGACCGGAGCCGTTCGACGAACTGCTGCTCGGTGCCCCGGCGGGAGGCGGTCCACGTCGACCCGGGCGTCGGGTTGAGCGGGATGGGGTTCACGTGCACCCAGCCGCGCCCCCGGGCCAGCAGCTTGTCGGCGAGCAGCTCGGCCCGCCAGGCCTGGTCGTTCATGTCCCGGATGAGGGCGTACTCGATGCTCACCCGGCGACCTGTCACGTCGAAGTAGCGCCTGGCCGCGTCGATGACCTGCTCGACCGGATAGCGGGTGTTGAGCGGGACCAGGGTGTCCCGCAGCTCGTCGTCGGGGGCGTGCAGCGACAGCGCGAGGGTGACGGGCAACCCCTCGGCGGCGAGCCGGTCGATGCCGGGTACGAGCCCGACCGTCGACATGGTGATGCCGCGCGCCGACATCCCGAGACCGTCGGGTGCCGGGGCCACGAGCCGCCGGATCGCCGCGATCGCCGCCGGGTAGTTGGCCAGGGCCTCCCCCATCCCCATGAACACGACGTTGGACACGCGGCCGGCACCGCCGGCCGACGACCCGCCAGGACGCTCCTCGCCCTCGCTCCCGAGCTCGGCGTGGCCCCCGCCGCGGTGGGGGGCCACCTCCCCGCGGGCCAGCTGCCGGGCCGCATACACCACCTGCTCGACGATCTCGGCGGTCGACAGGTTGCGGGTCAGCCCCTCCTGGCCCGTCGCGCAGAACGGGCAGTTCATCCCGCATCCCGCCTGGCTGGAGACGCAGACGGTCACCCGGTGCGGGTAGCGCATGAGCACGGACTCGACGACCGCGCCGTCGTGGAGCCGCCAGGCGGTCTTCACCGTCGCGCCCTGGTCGGCAGTGAGGGTTCGCATCGCGGTGAGCAAAGTCGGTAGGAGCGCAGCGACGAGCTCGTCACGGCCCACCCTGGGCAGGTCGGTCATGTCCTCCCCGCGCTCGACGAGCCGTTCGAAGTAATGGGTCGACAGCTGGCGGGCCCGGTAACCCGGCAGCCCGAGGGCCTCGACCGCGGCCCGGCGCCCGGCGGCATCGAGATCGGCGAGGTGGCGAGGTGGCCTGGCCCGCCGGGGTGCCTGGAGGGTGAGGCGCCCGGGCTCCGGGCGGAGGTTCGTTCCCGCGGTGCCGTCAGGGTGGTCGTCGGTGGTCAGGTCTGACATGGTCCCCCCAGTCTCTCAGCCGCCGGACGGTCCGCGGGCCACCCGGCCAGCGGGCGAACGGGCGTGGCCGGCCAGCGGGCGAACGGGCGTGGCCGGCCAGGCCGGCTGGGCCGGCTCGGTCCCGCCGGCTCCCGCCGCGCGCCGCCGACCCGGTACCGGTCCCCACCGAGTCCACCGGGCTCCGCCGAGCGCGGTCAGGGCAGCGGCACGACCAGCCGCAGCATGGCCCAGACCAGCGGCGCGACGATGACGAGCGAGTCGAGGCGGTCCATGAGCCCGCCGTGGCCGGGCAGCACGCTGCCCATGTCCTTGATGCCGAGGTCCCGCTTGATCGTCGACTCGATGAGGTCGCCGAGGGTGGCCGCGCCGGCCGCGACCGCTCCCATGAGGGCGCCGGCCCACCAGGGCCCGTCGAGGAGCAGGACGAGGGCGATCCCGCCGACAACCGCCGACGCCGCCACCGAGCCGCCGAACCCCTCCCAGGACTTCTTCGGGCTCACCGAGGGGGCGAGGGGGTGCCGACCGACGACGACGCCCACGGCATACCCGCCGATGTCGGAGAACACCGTGACGAGCAGGAAGAAGACGATCCGCCGGGCTCCGTCGGCCGGCGTGAGCATGAGCAGGGCGAACCCGGCCAGCAGGCCCGGGTACAGGGTCACGAGGACCGAGCCGCCCAGGTCGCGGGCGGCGCCGGCAGCGCCGTCCGCCACCCGCCAGACCAGCAGGGCGACGACCGTGAGCCCGAAGGTCACGAGCAGCCCCTCGCCGCCTTGCACGTAGGCGCTCGTGGCCATGCTCGCCGTGCCCAGCAGCAGGGGGACGACCGGGACGAGCAGGCCTGCTGCGGCGAGCGCACGGCGCATCTCCCACGCTCCCAGGCAGACCGCCCCGATGACGATGACGAGGAAGCTGGGCTTGAGGAAGGCGAGGGAGACGATGACCAGGGCTCCCAGGGCGACCCCGACGGCAATGGCGGCCTTGAGGTCACGGCCGGCGCGGGAGGTCGCAGCGACGACGGCGCCGACGGTGATGTCCGACCCCGGGCCCGCCGCCGGCGCCTCGACCGGGCCCGCCGCCGGCGCCTCGACCGGGCCCGCCGCCGGCGCCTCGACCGGGCCCGCCGCCGGCACCGCGGCCGAGGGTGCGGGCGGTGGCACCGCACCTACCTGGGGTGTGTGGTCCGGGATGCCGGTCATGGCTGACATGGGCCGCGAGCCTCAGACCTCGAGGAGCTCGGCTTCCTTGTGCTTGAGGAGGTCGTCGATGACGTCGACGTACTTCTTGGTGAGGGCCTCGAGCTCCTTCTCGCCCCGCACCCCGTCGTCCTCACCGACGTCCCCGTCCTTGATGAGCCGCTCGAGGGCGTCCTTGGCGTGCCGACGGATGTTGCGGACCGAGACCTTGCCCTCTTCGGCCTGGTGGCGTGCCAGCTTGATGTACTCGCGCCGGCGCTCCTCGGTGAGCACGGGCAGGTTGATCCGGATGATGTTGCCGTCATTGCTGGGGTTGACGCCGAGGTCGGAGTCGCGGATGGCCTTCTCGACGTTGTGCATCGAGCCCTTGTCGAACGGCGAGATGAGGATGGTGCGGGCCTCCGGGGTCTGGAAGGAGGCGAGCTGCTGCAGGGGGGTCGGTGCGCCGTAGTAGTCGACGAGGAGCTTGTTGAACATCCCTGGATGCGCCCGGCCGGTCCGGATCCCGGCGAAGTCCTCCTTGGCGACGTCGACGGCCTTCTCCATCTTCTCCTCGGCCTCGAACAGGGTCTCTTCGATCATCGGATCCGGTCTCCTCGAACTCGTGGGCTGTCGCTCAGTGTCTCAAAACGGCCGGGCGGCTGCAGCGATCTGTGCGGCGCGCCTCAGTCGGCGGCCAGCAGGGTCCCGATGCGCTCGCCCCGCAGCGCGCGGGTGATGTTGCCGTCGCCCTCCATGCCGAAGACGACCATCGGCAGATGGTTCTCCATGCACAGGCTGAACGCTGCCGCGTCCACCACCCTCAGCCCCAGGCGCAGGGCGTCGCGGTAGGTGACGGTCTCCAGCTTGCGGGCCGCCGGGTCCGAGCGGGGGTCGCGGTCGTAGACGCCGTCAACGCCGTTCTTGGACATCAGGACCGCGTCGCAGCCGATCTCCAGTGCGCGCTGCGCGCTGACGGTGTCGGTGGAGAAGTACGGCATGCCGGCCCCGGCGCCGAAGATGACGACGCGGCCCTTCTCGAGATGGCGGATCGCCCGGCGGGGGATGTAGGGCTCGGCCACCTGGCCCATCGTGATGGCGGTCTGCACCCGGGTGTCGACGCCCTCCTTCTCCAGGGAGTCCTGCAGCGCCAGGCAGTTCATGACGGTGCCGAGCATGCCGATGTAGTCGGCGCGGGCGCGCTCCATGCCCTTCTGCTGCAGCTCGGCCCCGCGGAAGAAGTTGCCGCCCCCGACGACGATGGCCACCTGGATGCCCTCGTGCACCGCCACCGCGATCTGGTGTGCGATCCCGCGCACGACCTCCGGGTCGACACCCACCCGGCCGCCGCCGAAGGCCTCGCCGGAGAGCTTGAGCAGGACCCGCCGGCCGGGTGGCGGCGAACCGGGGCCGGCCTCGGGACGGGTGCTGGTGGCCATCGCGGCAGGGGTCGTCGTCACAGGCAGGCTCCTCGGTCTCTGGCGGTCGCTCGATCTTGTCACACGGCGGGATCGGACCCGGACCCAGCCGCCCGGCGCGAGGGCCGTCGGCGCGGCCTGCGTCGCGAGTGGTCCGCCTGTCGGCCCGCGTGCGTCACCTCTGCACCCAGTGTGCCCGCTCGCCGGCCACGGGCGGGAGGGGGCGTCGCCACGGCCGGTGACTCCGGCGCGAGCCGTGACGGGACAGGGTCCGCGTCGCCATGCCCACGGCCGGGTTGGTCACCCTGTTCGCTGACTCTCGCGCCGAGCCGGGCCCGAACGCCGGTACGCCGTCCGCTCCGGGTCCGGCGCGTGAGCGCGGACGGGAGCGGACGGCATACCGGCTGCCGCGTGGTCAGTGCCGCCGGACCAGGTCAGGAGCCGACCCGGAACCGGGCGAACCCGGTCGCGGTGGCGCCGGCCTCCTTGAGGACGGCCTCGACGGTCTTCTTGGGCTCCTTGGCGAACGGCTGCTCGAGCAGGACGTTCTCCTTGAAGTAGCCGTTGACCCGACCCTCGACGATACGCGCGAGGGCGGCCTCGGGCTTGCCCTCCTCCTTGGCCGTCGCCTCGGCGACCCGGCGCTCGTTCTCGACCGTCGTGGGGTCGACGTCCTCGCGGGAGAGCACGGTCGGGCTGAACGCCGCGACGTGCATCGCGACATCGCGGGCCACCACGTCGTCGCCGCCCTCGGTGGCGACGAGGACGCCGATCTGGGCGGGCAGGTCCGGGCTGGTCTTGTGCAGATAGGCCGCGACGTGCTCGCCCTCGAGCCGCGCGACCCGCTTGACCTCGATCTTCTCGCCGATCGTCGCGTTGGCGTCGTCGAGGAGGTCCTTGACCGTCTGACCGCTGGGCAGGGTGCTGGCCAGCAGCGCGTCGGCATCGGTGGCCCGGGTGGCCACCGCCTGGGAGAGGACCTCGTCGGCCAGGGAGATGAACTTCTCCCCCTTGGCGACGAAGTCGGTCTCGCACAGGACCTCGACGAGGGTCCCGACCCCGGCCTCGGCCTGGGCGGCGACCAGGCCGTTGGACGTCGTGCGGCCCTCGCGCTTGGTCACGCCCTTCTGGCCCTTGATGCGCAGGATCTCGGTGGCCTTCCCGCGGTCCCCGTCGGCCTCGTCGAGTGCCTTCTTGACGTCGAGCATGCCGGCGCCGGTGGACTCGCGCAGGGCCTTGATGTCAGCGGCGGTGTAGTTCGCCATGTCTTGTCGTGTCGCTCTCTTCGTGGGTGGAAAGGGGTGCGGGGGGCTCGCTCAGGCCTCGTCGGCCGCGACGACCACCTCGGCGGCCGCCTCATCCGCGACCGCCTCCTCGGCCGGCGCCGCGACGGCCTCGTCCGGGACCACCGGGGCGTCGGCCGGAGCACTCTCGATCGGAGCACTCTCGACCGGAGCGACCTCGTCGGCCAACGCCTGGGCGACCTCGGCCGCGGGAGGCTCGACCGGAGCGGTCCGCTCGACCAGGGCGTCGGCCACCGCGGCGGACGGGGCGTCCGCCGGAGCCTCGACGGCAACGGTCTCCGGCGCAGCCTCGGCGGCCTCCGGCTGCGTGGCCTCCGCTGCCTGCGGGGCAGCCTCCGCGGTCCCCGGAGCAGCCTGCGCGGCCTCCGGGGCAGCCTCCGCTGCCTGCGGGGCAGCCTCCGCGGCCTCCGGCGGTGCGACGGCGCCGCCCAGGAGCTCGCGCTCCCACTCGGCCAGCGGCTCCTCGCCGCCGACCTGCTCCTCACCGGTGGCGCGAGCGCCGGACCTGGAGATGAGGCCCTCGGCGACGGCGTCGGCGATGACCCGGGTCAGCAGGGTCACCGAACGGATGGCGTCGTCGTTGCCGGGGATCTTGTAGTCGACCTCGTCCGGGTCGCAGTTGGTGTCGAGGATCGCGATGACCGGCAACCCGAGCTTGCGCGCCTCGTCGACGGCCAGGTGCTCCTTCTTGGTGTCGACGATCCACACGGCCGACGGGACCTTGGCCATGTCACGGATACCGCCCAGGGTCTTCTCGAGCTTGTCCCTCTCCCGCTTGAGGATGAGGAGCTCCTTCTTCGTGTGACCGGATCCGGCGACGTCGTCGAAGTCGATCTCCTCGAGCTCCTTGAGCCGGGTGAGTCGCTTGGAGATGGTCTGGAAGTTGGTCAGCATGCCGCCCAGCCACCGCTGGTTGACGTACGGCATTCCGACGCGGGTCGCCTGCTCGGCGACTGGCTCCTGCGCCTGCTTCTTGGTGCCGACGAAGAGGATCGTGCCACCGTGGGCGACGGTCTCCTTGACGAACTCGTAGGCCGAGTTGATGTAGGTCACCGACTGCTGCAGGTCGATGATGTAGATCCCGTTGCGCTCGGTCATGATGAAGCGCTTCATCTTGGGGTTCCACCTGCGGGTCTGGTGCCCGAAGTGGACGCCGCTCTCGAGGAGCTGGCGCATGGTGACGACGGCCATGCCGTGGGTCTCCTAGCTGTGTGGTTGTCAGTTACGTCGGTATGCCGTGAGCCCGCACCGCGGGCCGCCGGCCACCTGCCTGGCGTCTGCACGCACCCCGCCGGCCACCGTGAGGTGTCCGGACTGCCGTGGTGCGCCCCGGGATGGACGAGACGAGCTCGGTACCCCGGCGGTAGACGCGCGAATTCGGCTGGTTCGCGTCAGGGGGGCGCGGACCGGCCGTCGTCCTAGTCTAGGGGACCCCCGGCCCGGACCAGTAATCAGGCCGGTGCCGGCGGCCGGCCTGCCCCGGAGTGCGGTCGAGCCGCCGGACCATGCGTCGCAGTACCGGGCGATGCCGACGCAGCCTGGCGATGCTGTCGCAGTCGGGCCGCCCCTCCCAGCCGGGCGATGCCGTCGCAGCGGGGCAGGTCCGTCCAGAGGTCCGGGCCGCGCTCGTCCGCCTCGGCACCGGGCCGGTGTACTCACTCCTCGAGCCGCAGGCAGCCGTCCGCAAGGGTCGCCCGCGTGCCCATCCAGAAGGCGAGGTTGGTCCGGTCGTGGCCGATGGGGGCGCCGGCTGCCACGGGGACGGCGAGTGGTGCCAGCCGGTCCGAGAGCATGGCCCGGACCAGGCGCTGGTCACCACAGCGGGTGAACCCGCCGAGGACGACCGCCGCAGCGCCGTCGAGCCAGCCCGACCGCAGCAGCTGGGTGAGCGCGCGGTCGAGCCGGAACGGGGTCTCGTCGACGTCCTCGAGGACGACGACCGCGCCGGTGGCGGGCAGGAGGTCCTCGGTGCCGGCCGAGGAGGCGAGCAGGGCGAGGTTGCCGCCGACGAGCGGCCCGTCCGCATCCCCCGGAACGAGGGCCTCGAGGCCGGCCACCATCCTGGTGGGGACGCCGGGCCCGATGAGCAGCCGGCGCAGGCGCTCGCGGGACCGCTCGTCGCCGTCCCCGAGGCCCGTGACGGCGGGACCGTGGACCGCGCTCACCCCCAGACGGCGGCCCACCGCATGCAGGAGCGGGGTGACGTCGGAGAAGCCGACCAGGATGGGGGGAGCAGCGGCGGCGAGCCGGTCCCAGTCCAGCACGTCGAGCAGCCGCGGGACGCCGTAGCCCCCGCGCCCGCAGAGGACGGCGGCGACGCCCGGGTCGGTCCAGGCCGCCTCGAGGTCGGCCGCCCGCTCCTCGTCGGTACCGGCGAGGTAACCGAGCACGGGGTGGGTATGGCGCAGGTGCTCTCCCTCGACGACCTCCAGACCCCAGGCGCGCAGGACCGCCAGCCCGGCGTCGAGGCGGTCCTCGGGCACGGGGCTGGACGGAGCCACGACGGCGACCCGGCCGCCGGGCCTCAGCGCCGAGGGCCGCCGCAGATCCATGGCGTCTCCTCAGGTCCCCGTCGGTCGCACCCGGCGGCTGCTCGGGGCACCGCTGGGCCGTGCGCGGCGCGGGTCATGACCCAGAGGGTATGCGGCTGAGCCCCAGGGCCCTGCACCCGTGCGTCGCCGAACAGCCGCCCGGACGGCACGGCGCAGTGCGCGAGGGTGCCGCTGCGGAGCACCGCCCTGCGGCTCGTCCGCTGCTGCCGCCCGAGCCGGGCCGAGCGCCGATGTGCTGCCACGGCAACCGGCGCGCGGTCCGGGGTCGTAGCCTGCGGGGCATGGGCTCACCACTGGTCGAGCGGATGCGCGGGTTCGGGACGACGATCTTCGCCGAGATGTCCGCGCTCGCCGTGGCAAGCGGCGCGATCAACCTCGGGCAGGGGTTCCCGGACACCGACGGACCACGCCAGGTGCTCGAGGCCGCCAAGGGCGCCATCGACGGCGGACGCAACCAGTACCCGCCCGGCGCGGGTGTTCCCGAGCTCCTCGATGCGGTGGCGGCACACCAGGAGCGGTTCTACGGGCTGGTGGTGGACCCCCGCTCGCAGGTCCTCGTCACCGTCGGCGCAACCGAGGCGATCACGGCGACCATCCTCGCGTTCTGCGAGCCCGGCGACGAGGTGGTGACCTTCGAGCCGTACTACGACAGCTACGCCGCGTCGATCGCCCTCGCCGGCGCGGTCCGCCGAACGTCGGTGCTGCGCTTCCCCGACTTCGCCGTCGACGAGGGGACGCTGCGGGCGGCCTTCTCGCCCCGCACCCGCCTCGTGCTGCTCAACACGCCGCACAACCCGTCCGGGAAGGTGTTCTCCCGGGCCGAGATCGAGCTCGTGTGCGCGCTGGCCCGCGAGCACGACGCCTGGGTGGTGACCGACGAGGTGTACGAGCACCTGACGTTCGACGGTGCCGAGCACGTGCCGGTCGCGACGCTGCCGGGGATGGCCGAGCGGACCGTGACGATCTCGTCCGCCGGCAAGACGTTCTCCACCACGGGGTGGAAGGTGGGCTGGGTGACCGGGCCCGCCGAGGCGGTGGCGGCCGTACGGACGGTCAAGCAGTTCCTCACGTATGTCGGCTCGGGTCCGTTCCAGCCCGCCGTCGCCGTCGGGCTCGGGCTCGGTGACGAGGTGTATGCCGGCATCGCCCGGTCGTTGCGAGACAAACGCGATCTGCTGGTCGCCGGGCTGCGCGAAGCCGGTCTGACGGTATCCGTGCCGAGCGGGACCTACTTCGTCATCGCCGACGCGGCACCGCTGGGTGCCCGGGACGGCCTGGAGTTCTGTCGTGAGCTGCCCGCTCGGGCGGGGGTCGTGGGCATTCCGGTCTCGGTGTTCCATGACGACGTCGACGCGGCCCGCACCCTCGTGCGGTTCGCCTTCTGCAAGCAGGACGAGGTCCTGCGCCAGGCCGCCCGCCGGCTGGCCGCCCTGCGCGGGTAGCCCCCGGCCGGCGATCGACGCAGAGCCGCACTGTCCGAGCCGGCCGCCCCGGTGGGCCACCTTCGTCCACAGCAGACGTGCGGCGTGGCCGTCGTCCACACATCGGTCCACCGCCCATGGTGCGGGTCGCCGTCTGGGGCACAGTCCCACCATGCCCACGATCCTGCCTGCCGGCCTGGCCGCGGCGGCCGCCGTCCTGCTCACCGGCTCCGTTCTCACCGCTCGCACGGCGCCGATGGAAGGGGCCGCTGCGACGACGGCCTCGGTGAGCGTGCCTGGCCCCCTGGGGGCAGCCCCACCGGCGTACTGGCTCGCCATCGGTCCCCGGTCCGGGCCGCCGGCGTTCGGTCCGAGGGCGCCCGCACCGGGCGGCGCCGGCCGGACACCACGGCCTCGGCCGCCGGTACGGGCGGCACCGGCATACCGCTGGTCCTGGCCCCTCCGGCCCACCCCCCAGCTGGGACGACGGTTCGCCGTCCCGCTGAGCCCCTACGGGCGTGGTCACCGCGGGATCGACCTCGTGCCCCTCCGGGACGCCACCGTGCTGGCGGTGGCCGACGGGACCGTGACCCACGTGGGGGTCGTGGCCGGCCGCGGCACGGTGACCGTCACGCATGTCGGCGGTCTACGCAGCACGTACGAGCCGGTGGCGGCGAAGGTGGTCGTCGGCGAGCACGTCGTGCAGGGCGCGCTGCTCGGGTCGCTGTCGGGGCCCAGCCACTGCGACCCGGCGCGGGCCTGCCTGCATCTGGGGGCGCTGCAGGGCCGGACGTACGTCGACCCGCTGCGCCTCATCGTCGGCGGTCCCCCCGTGCTGTTGCCGGCCTGGCGGGCCGGTCTCAGGCCAGCATCGGGTAGGGGTTGATGACGCACCCCTCCAGGCGAAGTGTCTGCTGCTGCATGGTCGGGGCCCTGGCTCCCGGGGCCGGGCAGTGCTCGTGGCCGTGGCCCAGGCCGTGCCCCACCTCGTGGTTGACCATGTACGTCCGATACAGGTCCAGGTGGCCCCGGTAGAACGGCACCCCGTCGAGCCACCGGCTGCTGTTGAGCACAGCGCGGCGGTTGGCGAAGCACGAGGTGTACCCGTTCGTCGTGAGCGGGGCGCAGAGCTGGTCGGTGGTGTCCGGGCTGGCGAGCCGGATGGTGATGTCCACCGCGCCGCGCCCGACGTCGGCGGCCGATGCGAACGAGAACCGGAGGCGGTCCTTCGGCTCCCATCCGCGCCGGTCCAGCAGGGTCGCGGCGATCCTCTGGGCGACCGGCGCCGGGTCGATCCCGAGGCCACCCTCGATCTGGAAGGCGATCCGTACGACCCGGGCTCCGGCTGGGGCGGCGGTGTTCTTCAGGGCCGGCAGCGCCACCGTCCGGAACGTGCCGTTCCCGCGGGTGACGAGCTTCGGCCGCTGCGTCGAGCCCGCGGGAGCCGTCGGGGTCCCGCTGGCCGATGGTGTGGCACCGGACCCGGCCCCGGTGGTGAGGCTGGGCTGCGGACCCAGCCGTGCGGTGGTAGCGGCGGCGCTGGCCTGGTGCTGGTGGAGGTAGATGCCAACGCTGCCCAGGAGCAGGACCACGGCCGCGGCGGCCACGGTCCGGGTCAGGCGCACCCGCCGTCCGGCGCCGCGCTGTCCCGCCGAGACGAGCCGGTTCCGGCCCCGGTCGCCTGCCGCGGACCGCTCCGCCGGAGCCCCCCGCGCCTCCTGAGGCTCGACGCCGTCCCGGTCCCGGCCGCCGCTGCGGTCGTGACCGGTCGGGGCCGCAGAGGTGGATCTCGCGTCCACCCCCTCTTGCGCCGCGGTCGTCGCAGGCTCCGCTGCGCCGGCCGGGCCTCGTTCGGACACCCAGTCGGGGACGTCGTAGTCGTCAGGCACGCGGATGCGCCTGGGCGAAGGACCGCTTGAGCCGGTCGATGGACACGTGGGTGTACAGCTGGGTGGTCGACAAGGAAGCGTGGCCGAGCAGCTCCTGGACCATGCGCACGTCAGCACCCCCTTCGAGCAGATGGGTCGCAGCACTATGCCGCAGACCGTGTGGTCCGATGTCCGGTGCGTCCGGAACGTGGGCCATCATCGCGTGGACGAGGCTGCGCACCTGACGTGGGTCCAGCCTGCCACCTCGGCGGCCCAGGAACAGAGCGGATCCGCTGCCATCGCGAACCAGCCGGGGACGGCCGCGCTCCATCCAGTCGACCAGGGCCCGGCGTGCCGGAACCCCGAACGGCACCGTCCGCTCCTTGGCGCCCTTTCCCAGCACGCGGACGAGGTTGGTGCCGAGGTCGACATCGTCGACATCGACCGCGGCGAGCTCGCCGACCCGGATCCCGGTGGCGTAGAGCAGCTCGAGCACGGCACGGTCGCGCAGATGGACGGGGTCGTCGTCGTCGGAGGCTACGGCGGCGAGGTCGAGCAACGCCGTGACGTCCCGCTGGGCGAGCACCGGCGGCAGCGACTGGGCGCGCTTGGGGGCGGCCAGGCGCAGGGACGGGTCCGCCGGCACCCGGCCGGTCCGGGCAGCCCACCGGAAGAAGGTGCGGATCGCCGCCGAGCGCCGCGCCACGCTGGCTCGGGCCGCCCCCTGATGGGCCTGGGTGCCCAGCCAGCCGCGCAGGTCGGCCAGGGTGACCTCGGAGAGGTCGGTGGCTCCGCCGGCATGGTCGAGGAAGGCGGCCACGTCGCCCAGGTACGCGCGGACGGTGTGCTCGGACCGGCCTCGCTCGGAGCGCAGATGTCGCGCGAAGTCGTCGAGGAGCGTCGCCGCCGAGCCGCCTGCCACGTCACCCACCGTCGCAAAGAGGCGTCGGCAAGGCAAACGACCCGCCGTGCGCCCCGGCCGCGCTGCGCCGAACGGGACCCCGGCGCGCCCGGCCGCACCGCGCCGAACGCGACCCCCGCGCCCCCCGGCCGCCGCGCTGAACGCGACCCCCGCGCGCCCCGGCCGCACCGCACCGAACGGGAGGCGCCCGGAGCCGGACCGCCGAACCGGACACCGCAGCCCGGCGCTGAGCCAGACCGGATCTCATGGGGCGCGCCCGCCCGCCGGCACTCGACGCAGCGGTGGGACCTTGAGCCAGGAGTCCCCCTCGCGTCGCACCAGCCCGAGTAGCTCGAGACGCCCGAGGGCTCCCATCACCGACCCCACCGACAACCCCGTCCGCACCGACAGCTCCGTCGCCGAGGCCGCCTCGCGGACCGGAACCGCCGACCAGAGGAGGTGGTCCTGCCCGCTCAGCGCCCCGTCGGGAGTGTCCGGGGCCCGCTTCGCAGGCGCCGCGTCCCCTCCCATCCTGCCCATCAGGTCGAGCACCTCTGCGGCGTCGGTGACCAGCGTCGCGCCCGTCCGGATGAGCTCGTGACAGCCCGCCGACACCGCGCTCGTGACCGGGCCGGGGACGGCCGCGATGTGCCGGTGGTACGTCCGGGCATGGGAGGCGGTGTTGAGCGAACCGGAACGTAGGCCTGCCTCGACGACCACCGTGCCGAGGGTCATCGTCGCGATCAACCGGTTGCGTTCGAGGAACCGCGCCCGGTAGGGAGCGCGGCCCAGGGGCATCTCGCTCACCACCGCACCGGTCTCGGCGATCCGCGCCAGCAGGCCGGCGTGCCCGACGGGGTAGACCCGGTCGAGGCCGCACGCGAGCACCGCCACCGTCGGGCCGTCGGCCGCCAACGCCCCGCGATGCGCGGCCGCGTCGATGCCGTATGCCGCTCCGGAGACGACCGTGGCCGACCGGTTCGCCAACCCCTCGGCGATCTCGAAGGCCATCGTCGTGCCGTACTCGGTCGCGGCGCGCGCCCCGACCACGGCCACGCTGCGCTCCAGCGCCTGGCCCACCGCCAGCGTGCCGCGCGCGTAGAGGCACGTGGGCGGCCGGCGCAGGACGTCCAGGCCGGTGGGCCACTCGTCGTCGCCCGGGACGATGGCCCGCACGCCGAGCCGCCGCATGGCGGAGGCGAACGCGTCGATGTCGGTCTCGGCGAGGCGGGCGGCATACGTGCTCCCGGCGCCCATCGCCCCGGCGCGCAGCGCCGCCAGGGCCTCGACCGCGCCCAGCTCGGCGACCCATCGGCGCACCTCGGCCGCCCCCGGCTCGGCCACCCAGCTCCAGGCCACCCGTGCCCAGCGGTCCTCGGACCAGCGGCGGCTCGGCGATGTCATGCCGCCACGCTCCCGTGCCGGCGCAGGCTCAGCCCGAGCCCGACGTCCTCGGCGGTGGGCACGACCCGCCCACCCAGGTCGGCCACCGTCCAGGCCACCCGCAGGATGCGGTCGTAGCCGCGCAGGGTGAGCCGACCGGCGTCGAGGGCGTGGTCGAGGAACCCGGTCGCCCCCCGTGGCAACCGCCACGGCGAGCGCCGCAGCACGTAGCCCGGAACCTCGCCGTTGGTCGACCACCCCGCTGCGGACCAGCGCTCGCGCTGGGCGTCGCGGGCGAGCGCCACGCGGGCCGCCACGGCGGCGCTGGGCTCCCCGCTCTGCTCGCCGAAGGCCGCCCGGCGGACCGGTGGGACGAGGATCTGCAGGTCCACCCGGTCCATCAGCGGCCCGGACAGCTTGGCGGCATAGGAGCGCAGCTCCTGCGGCCGGCAGGTGCAGTCGACGCCCTTGCCCCAGGCCTTGCCGCACGGGCACGGGTTCGTGGCCAGGACGAGCTGGAAGCGTGCCGGGTAGCGCACCACGCCCCGGGCGCGCGCGATGACCACCTCGCCCGACTCGAGCGGCTGCCGCAACGTCTGGAGAACCGACATCGAGAACTCGGCCGCCTCGTCGAGGAACAGCACGCCCCGGTGCGCCCGGGACACCGCGCCGGGCAGCACCTGTGCCGAGCCGCCGCCGACCAGCGCGGCCACCGTCGCGCTGTGGTGCGGAGCGACGAACGGCGGGGTGCGGTCGAGCCCGACGACGTCGCCCATCTCGCCGGCCAGGGACCTGATGGCCCCGCTCTCGAGGGCCTCGTCCTTGGACAGGCGCGGCAGGATCGTGACGAGCCGTTCGGCGAGCATCGTCTTGCCGGCGCCCGGTGGACCGTCGAGCAGCAGGTGGTGCCCCCCGCTCGCGGCGATCTCCAGCGCCAGCCTGGCCTCCTGCTGGCCGACGACCTCGCTCAGGTCGGGACCGGGGCGGACGAGGGGGTCGGCGGCGGGGGCACGCTCGGCCTCGGGGAGAGCCGCTCCGGCCGCGGCGGCGGCATACCAGGCGATCACCGTGGCGAGGTCCGGTGCCGCATGCACGACCACCTGGTCGACGAGCTGGGCCTCCGCCGCGTTGGCGACCGGGACGACGACGTGGCGGACCCCGTGCCGGGCGGCGGCGAGCACGGCGGGCAGGACCCCACGCACCGGCTTGACCCGCCCATCGAGGCCCAGCTCGCCGAGGTGGACCACTGACTCCGCCGTCGAGGCGCGGATCGTCCCGGCGGCGGCCAGGATGGCCACGGCGATCGGGAGGTCGAACAGCGACCCCTGTTTGGGGATCGAGGCCGGGGAGAGGTTGACGGTGACCCGGTGCGGCGGCACCGCGAAGCCGCTCGTCGCTGCCGCCGAGCGCACGCGCTCCGGCGCCTGGGAGCAGGCGGCGTCGGGCAGTCCCGTGACGGTGACGTGCGGCAGGCCTGGGGCGACGTGGGCCTCGACGTCGACCATCGCCCCGTCGATGCCCCGCAGCGCGACCGACCGGGTGCGTCCGAGGCTCACGACCCCACCCCGACGATGTGGTGCAGGCGCGCAGGGCCGACCGCCGGACGCAGCACACCGACGACGTCGATCCGGACCGCAGCGATCGCCGGGCCGCCGGGCGCCGGCTCCTGGGCATGCAGCCACGCCGCGGCGAGCCGTCGCAGCCGGAGCAGCTTGGCCCAGGTGACGGCCTCGACGGGCAGCCCGAACCGCGAGCCTCGGCGCGTCTTGACCTCGCACACGACCAGGCAGCGGCCGTCAAGCGCGACGATGTCGATCTCGCCGACGTCGCAGCGCCAGTTGCGCGCCAGGACGGTCAGGCCGCGCTCACGCAGGTAGCGAGCGGCGAGGGCTTCGCCGTACGCGCCGAGGCTGCGGCGACCGTCCTCGGCCGGCTCGGGAGGCGGAACACGTCCGGGGCTGGGCGGGGCGTCCATGGGGCGAGCATCGCCGTCCCCCGCCGCAGCCCGCCACGGCCCACCGGCGACCTGTGGACGAGCAGGTGAGCGCGACCGGGCCTGTGGACGCCTCGGCCACCGGTCGGGGACGGCCGGGGACGGCCGGGAACGGCCGGGGACGGCCGCCGGGCCGCAGCCGACCGACCCGACCCACGGGGGCCGGGGCGCGCGCGCCCGGACCCGGCTGCTGCCTAGGACAGACCCTTGGGGAGCTCGAGGTCGGACTTGGCGAGCTCCTCGATGTTGACGTCCTTGAACGTCACGACGCGCACGGTCCTGGCGAACCGGGCCGGCCGGTAGATGTCCCAGACCCAGGCGTCGTGCATCGTCACGTCGAAGAACACCTCGGCACCGTCGCCGCGGACCTTCACATCGACCGAGTTGCACAGGTAGAAGCGCCGCTCCGTCTCCACGACGTGGCTGAACAGCCCGACGACGTCGCGGTACTCCCGGTAGAGGGCGAGCTCCATCTCGCTCTCGTACTTCTCGAGATCCTCAGCGCTCATCTAGGTCATCAGTCCTTGGTCGGCCCACTGATGGGTCCGCTCGGGTGTGTCGGGGAGGTCGGGTGGCTCCGAGAGGTCGGTGAGGACGGGCCTCAGGCCGGAGGTCCCCAGGTCGGCCGGCTCGGCCGGTGTCTGCGGGACCACCGACCCATCATCGTCCATCGTCTCATCGTCCATCGTCCCCGGTAGGCGCCACGAGCGCCGGTGCAGCGGGGACGGCCCGACGGCGCGCAGCGCCGCCAGGTGCTCGGGCGCGGCATATCCCTTGTTCTCGGCCCATCCGTATGCCGGGTGGGCGGCAGCGTGGGCGACCATCATGGCGTCACGGGTCACCTTCGCCAGCACGCTGGCGGCGGCCACCGAGGAGCAGGTCAGGTCGGCCTTGATCATCGTCGTCACCGGCGGGGTACGCGCCCCGTCCCCGGCGAAGGCCAGCAGCCCGACCTCGCCCGGCGCGGTGAGCCAGTCGTGGTTCCCGTCGAGGATGACGAGGTCGGGAGCGACGGCGAGCTGGCCGAGGGCGCGCGTCCCGGCCAGCCGCAACGCCGCGATGATCCCCACCTCGTCGATCTCGTCGGGCGAGGCATGCCCCACCGCGTGACCCACGCACCAGCGGCAGATCTTCGGGACCATCGCCACCCGGGCCTGGGGGGTGAGCAGCTTGGAGTCCCGCACGCCCGCGGGCGCGCTGGGGCAGGCCTCGTCGATCAGCACGACCCCGACGCTGACCGGGCCGGCCAGCGCCCCCCGACCCACCTCGTCCATCCCGGCGAGCAGTCGGAAGCCGTCGCGCTGGAAGGCCCGCTCGGCGCGGAGGCTGGGCGAGCGCGAACGACGGCGGGTGGGCGGCATACCGGTCGCCGGGTCAGGGCGTGCCCGTGGCGGCCGGCGCGGACCGGGGCGGGCTGGAAGCGCCGGGAGCCGGGACGGTGGCGAACGTCGCGGAGTGGTCCGACAGCCAGCTCGCATGGCTGAGCGGCCAGACGACCGCCACCGCCCGGCCGGTGACGTCGGAGAGGGGGACCGACCCGCCGGTGCCGTCGCCGCGGGGGTCGTGGAACCGGGAGTCCTCCGAGTCGGAGCGGTGGTCGCCCATCACCCAGATGCGCCCGACCGGCACCGTGATGTCGAAGTCCACCGAGCTCGGCTGGTCGCCGGGCATGATGTAGGGCTCGCTGATGCTCGCTCCGTTGACGGTGAGCCGGTGTCGGGCGTCGCAGCAGGCGACATGGTCGCCGGGCAGGCCGATGACCCGCTTGATGAGGTGGTCGTCGGACGCGTCGGGAAGCAGCCCCACGAACGTCAGCCCGGCCTGCACCCCGTTGAGGATCGCCCCGCGGTCGACGGTGGCCGACGGCGGCAGCCAGCCACCGGGGTCCCGGAAGACGACGACGTCACCGCGGTGCAGCGACACCACCCCAGGGACGAGCTTGTTGACGATCACCCGGTCGTTGATGAGCAGGGTGTCCTCCATCGACCCCGAGGGGATGTAGAACGCCTGGAACAGCCAGGTCTTGACGACGAAGGACAGCGCCAGGGCCATCGCGACGACGACGACGAACTCGCGCACGGCCGCGCCGAGCGCTGCCAGTGGGCCCCGGCGCGGTGCGTCGTCGGCGTCCCCGTCGCCGGGGCGCGGCAGCCCGACCTCGTCGGTGGCGGAGGATGGCGAGGCGCTCACGGGGTCCTCTCGGGGAGTTCTGTCGGGGGTCTTCACGAGCGGGCCCCGCGGCCCGGCGGCACGAGGGCGAGGGTGGCGAGGCGGGTCGGCGGCCAGAACCGCGCGACGACCCGACCGACCACGTCACCGGTGGAGACCGTGCCGTCCGTGGACGGCGGGTGGGTCCGGGAGTCGACAGCGGTGGCACGGTCGTCGCCGAGGACGAACAGCCGACCCGGGGGCACCGTGACGACGAAGGGCCTTTCGGCGCCGGCCGCCCCCGTCGCGAGGTACGGCTCGGCGAGGGCGGTGCCGTTGACCGACACCTGGCCGGCCGCGGTGCAGCACGTCACGCGGTCGCCGCCGACCCCGATGACCCGCAGCACATAGTCCTTCTCCCCCAGGTCGAGGCCCAGCCCCGAGGCGACCGCCGCGAGGGCGCGCCCGACCAGCCCGGAGTCCCGGTGCGGCGTGAGATCGGGGCCGCCGAACGCCGCCGTACCGTCGACGAGCACGAGATCGCCGCGGCCGGGGGTCGCCAACGGCGTGACGAGGACCCGGTCGCCGGGCGCCAGGGTGGGCCGCATCGCGCCGGAGGAGACGTAGAACGACTGGACGAGCAGGGCCCTGACCAGAACGAGCAGTACGAGGGAGGCACCGAGGACCACGAGCACGGGGTGCGCACGACGCGACCCGGCGACGGCCGCGTCGGCAGCCGGTACCGGGTCGGTGTCGATGGTGTCCCGAACGGTCATCACGAGGAGAGTAGCCCGATCACATGGGGAGGCCCGGCGGCGCGCCAGGGCCTGGAGCAGGACCGCCCTCAGGCCGTCGGGGTGTCCCGCTTCTCCTTGATCTTGGCGGCCTTCCCGCGCAGGTCGCGCAGGTAGTACAGCTTCGCCCGGCGGACATCGCCGCGGGTGACGACCTCGATCCTGTCGATGATCGGCGTATGGAGCGGGAACGTACGCTCGACGCCGACGCCGAAGGAGACCTTGCGGACGGTGAAGGTCTCGCCGACCCCCCCGCCGTGGCGCCGGATGACGACGCCCTGGAACACCTGGATGCGGGAGCGGGTGCCCTCGACGACCTTGACGTGCACCTTGACCGTGTCACCCGCCCGGAAGTCCGGGATGTCGGCCTTCATGGAGGCCTGGTCGATGTCGTCGAACTTGTGCATGGCTGGTTCGCTTCCTGCCGGTGCCACGGGTCACCCGCGTGTGATGGTGCTCGAGATGTCGGTATGCCGTCCGGCTGAAGCCGCGCGACTGCTCGCTCCCCCCGTGGCAGGGGCCTGCTCACGCCGGACGCAGTGGACCAGTCTGCCAGAGCAGCCGTGCCCGGGCGAAATCGGTGCCCGGCCCGGCCGGCCTGTTCGGCGACCGGCGAGGGGCGCGGCCGGTACGGCGGGCGGCGGGCGAGGACTAGGTGGAGAGCGCCCCGGGCCGGGCCGGGCGGGCGTTGGCGATCCGGACGATGACCGGGTCGACCTTGTCCTCGCCACCGGACAGCCGGATGAGGGCGCGCGCCGAGTGCACCTGGTCCCTCGTCACCTTGACGACCCGCTTGCTCATGGTTCACCGCCTTCGTCAGCGCCATTGTCCTCCACGAACTCGACCTCGTCCACGAGCAGCCCCGGCACCGCCCTGGTCACGTCGCTGCCGTGGGCGTCGATCCGCGCGCCGGCATCGAGGACCGCCTCCGCCAGCTGGCGCTCCTCGGGAGTCGCCAGGCCGCTCTGGGCGAGCCGGACGAGGACGGCCCGCCCCAGCTCTCGGCGGCGGAACGTCTCGGAGGCCACGTCGTCCAGCGCGGCGGTGAACCGTCGCCCCCACTCCTCCCGCTGGCCGGCGCGCTCCCGCTGCCGGGTGCCGCGCTGCGTGGCGACATACGTCCCGCTGGCGCCCGCGGCGGCGCCGACCAGTGCCAGCACCGGGGTCACCCAGTCCACGGCGCTCACCTCCCGCGGCCCAGTGTGCCGTTCGGGCGCGCTGAGCGCGCGCCGACCGCGCACCACGGCAGACTGGGCCGGTGAGCGTCAACCCGGGCTGGTCGGTCGCCGCCGCCGTCGCCGCCCTGCTCGTCATGACCGTGGCGGTGTATGTCGTCGGGGGCCTGCCCCGCCCCACCCTGACCGTGCTCGCGGCGTTCCGCGCGATCGCCCAGCTCAGCGTGGCGGCGCTGGTCATCGCGGCGGTCGTCCGCTCGCTCTGGGCATCCGTCGCGCTGCTGGCCGTGATGTTCGGCGTCGCCGTGCTCACGACCACCCGGCGGGTCGAGGCGACGCGGGCGTGGCCCTGGACGTCCGTCGCCATGGCCGCGGGCCTGCTCCCGGTGGTCGGCGTCATCCTGCTCACCCGCACCGTCCCGGTCACCGGGCTGGCGCTGGTTCCGGTGGTCGGCATCCTGCAGGGCAACACGATGAACGGTCACACCCTGGTAGGGCGGCGCAGCTTCACCGCCCTGCGCGAGGAGAAGGGGCAGTACGAGGCGGCCCTGTCGGTCGGCCTCACCCGCAGCCAGGCGATCGGCGAGGTGATCCACCGGCGGGTACCCGAGGCGCTCATCCCCGGCCTGGACCAGGTGCGCACGGCCGGGGTGGTCACCCTGCCCGGCGCGTTCATCGGCGTGCTGCTCGGAGGCGGTTCGCCGGCTCAGGCGGCGGCTGCCCAGATCCTCGTGCTCATCGGCATCATGGCGGCCCAGACGACCACCGCGGTCGTCGCCGAGCAGCTCATCCGCCGGGCCCGCCTGCTCCCGGCCGACCTCGCCGCCTCGCTCCAGCCGTAGCCCGGGCCGGCCCGAACGGACGCCCGGAAGACGTGGCGGTGTGCCCCCGTCCCTGCCGCGACGCCGTCGACGGCCACCCTCCGTCGGCGGCGGCCGGGACGTGCGTCAGGGGTCCTCGCGCCGGCGTCTCGTCAGGTCGGTGGTCCCCGGGAACGTGCCCGGCCCCGGGACCACCCGGTACCCCGCGCGCCGGTACCGCCGCAGGTTGTCCACGCTGCCCTGTCCCGTGGTCAGCCAGTAGGTGTGGACCCGCCGGGGCGCAACGGACTCACCCAGCGCCAGGAGCTCCCGCCCGATGCCGCGGCCCTGCAGGTCGGGCGCCACCATGAGCCGCCCGATCTCCCAGACCCCGGCGTCGTCCGGGCGCAGCCGGCCGCGGACCGACCCGACGAGCCGCCCGGCGCTCCGGGCGACATACGTCACCCACCCTGTGATGCCCTCGGCGACCTCGACGAGGCCCTCGACCAGCGGCGGGATGTCGAACGACCCGGCGAGCCGCCCCTCGGGGAGCCAGCACGCCCGCTGCAGGACGAGGAGCTCGGGCGCGTCGGCAGCCGTCGCGAGGCGCACGTCGAGGTCGGCCAGGGCAGCGGCGCTCTGCGACGGGTGGAGCAGGTCCGGGCGGCGCTCGGTGGTGCGGGCGAGCCGCTGGGCGTGCCGCCAGGCGGCGATCCGTCCGTGGTCCCCGGACAGCAGGACCGGCGGCACCGCGCGGGTGGTTCCGGCGTCGTCCCACACCGAGGGCTTGGTGTAGACCGGGTACTCGAGCAGGCCACCCTCGTGGGACTCCTCGACGAGGGACTCGGCGTTGCCCACCACGCCGGGCAGCAGCCGGGTCACCGCCTCGACGAGCGCGAGAACGGCCACCTCTCCGCCGCTGAGCACGTAGTCGCCGAGCGAGACGACGGTGACGTCCAGGCCCAGGCTCTGCTCGGCGTGGGCGTAGACCCGTTCGTCGATGCCCTCGTAGCGTCCGCAGGCGAAGGCCAGCCACGGCTCGGCCGCCAGCTCGTGCGCCAACGCCTGGGTCAGCGGGACGCCACCGGGGCTGGGGACGACGAGCCGTGGCCGGTCGCCGGCACCGACGGCGCGGCCCTGCCGGACGACATGGTCGAGGGCCTCCGCCCAGGGCTGCGGCTTCATGACCATTCCCGCGCCGCCGCCGTAGGGGGTGTCGTCGACGGTGTGGTGGCGGTCGTGGGCGAACTCGCGCAGGTCGTGGATGCCGAGGTCGAGCAGCCCGTCGCGGCGAGCCCTGCCGATGAGGGACAGCTCGAGGGGGGCGAAGTAGCCGGGGAAGATGGAGACGACGTCGATGCGCATCCGGCGCCCGATCAGGGCGAGCCGAGCTCGAGCAGGCCGGGCGGCGGCGCCACCACCACGCGGCCGCCCGCGACGTCGACCTCCGGCACGAGCTGGTGGACGAACGGCACGAGCGCCCGGGCCCCGCCGTCGATCTCGATCTCGAGGAGGTCCTGGGCTCCGCCGACCGTGAGGCCGGCGACCGTGCCGATCCGCGTGCCGCCCGGGTCGACGGCGACGAGGCCGACGAGCTGGCTCTCGTACCACGCGTCCTCGTCGTCCTCGGCCGCACCGGCGGAGTCGTCCGCGGGGGCGAGCAACCGGGTACCGCGCAGGGCCTCGGCTCCCGTGCGGTCCGGAACCTCCTCGAAGCCGAGCAGCCAGGTGTCCCGGTGCCTGCGGTGGCTGCTCACGGTGAGGAGCGGCGGAACCCCGGCCCCTGGCCCGGCCTCGGTGACGAAGGCGGCGCCCGCGACGAAGCGGCCGTCCGGGTCGTCGGTGTGCACCTGGACGGTCACCTCACCGCGCAGTCCGTGGGGCCGGCCGATGCGGGCGATGAGCAGGAGCGCCGGGTCGGGCATGTCCTCGATCCTCTCAGGGTCCACCTCGCCCGCTGCGTCCGGCGGGGTATGCCGGGCCGGTGGGCTCGCGGCGGAACCCGCCGGACGTGGCGGGGATGCTGTCCTGGGCTCAGCGAACGCGGTCGGTGTCGACGATGTCGACCCGGATCTGACGCCCACCGGCGAGGGCGGTCAGCACCGTGCGCAGGGCGCTCGCCGTGCGACCGGAGCGGCCGATGACCCGGCCGAGGTCGTCGGGGTGCACGCGCACCTCGAGAACCTCGCCGCGGCGCAGCTCCTTGCGGCGTACGACGACGTCGTCCTTATGGTCGACGATCCCGGTGACGAGGTGCTCCAGGGCCTCCTCGAGCACGGTCAGGCCTCGCTGTCGGCAGCCGGGGCCTCGGCGGCAGGAGCCGGCGGGGCGGCCTCCGCGGCAGGAGCCGGCGGAGCGGCCTCGGCGGCAGGAGCTGGCGGAGCGGCCTCGGCGGGGCTCTCCTCGACCCTCTTGGCGGCCCGCTTGCGGGGCGTCGTTGCGCCGCTGCCGTCGTCGCCGGAGGCCTTCCCGGCCGCGGCGACCGCGGCCTCGTAGAGCTCCTTCTTGGACTTCTTCGCCGCCTTGACCTGCAGGGTGCCCTCGGTGCCGGACACGCCCTTGAACTTCTGCCAGTCGCCGGTGACCCTGAGCAGCGCCTCGACGGCCTCGGTGGGCTGGGCGCCCTGGCGGAGCCAGTGGAGGGCCCGGTCGGAGTCGATGTCGATGAGCGACGGTTCCTCGGTGGGGTGGTACTTCCCGATCTCCTCGATCGCCCGGCCATCGCGCTTGGTGCGCGAGTCCATGACGACGACACGGTAGAACGGGGCGCGGATCTTGCCCATCCGCTTCAGACGAATCTTGACGGCCACGGGTGTGGTGTCTCCTGTTTCTGGTTCGGTGCGGGCACGCGCGGGGCTCCTGGTGGGGACACACGGGGAGCGGCGAGGGCCCTGGTGGACGCGCCTGGCCGGGAGAGAGGGGCCCAGCCGAGCGGGTACAGCCGCTCATTGTGCCAGATCGCGGCGGCCCGCCCGAACGGGTCGCGCCACCTGGACGCGCGGACGGCCGGCGGTCACCTCGCCACCGCACGTCCCAGGGGGGTCAGCGGTTGGCCCAGGCGTCCGGCTCCGACGCCAGCTCGCGGATGTGGTCGGGAAGGGCCCCGTCGAGCAGGCTGGCAAGGGTGACCTCGTCGAGGACGTGGCGCAGGCTGGCCCGGACGGCCACCCAGACGGTCGGCAGGTCGGTGGCAGGGTCCCGGTAGGTCGTGTCGTGCGGCCGCAGGCCGCGCACCTCGGCCAGCGGGCCGTCGACCGCCCGGAACACGTCCCCCAGGGTGACCTCCTCCGCCGGCCTGGCCAGCGTGTAGCCACCGGCGGACCCCCGGGTGCTGGCCACCAGACCGGCGCGTCTCAGGTCGCGCAGGATGGCCTCGAGGAACTTGCGCGGCAGGCCCTGCCCCACGGCCACCTGGTCGGCCGTGACGGGCGTGATGCTGCCATCCTCGGTCCCCTGCGAAGCCGCCAGCACGAGCATCGCTCGGACCCCGTAGTCGGTTTTGGCGGAGATGTTCATCACTTCATTGTCGCTCACCACACCGGGAGATGGCGGCACCGGTCCGGCGAGTGGCCAGGTATCTGCTGGTCGGAGGCCTGATGCAGGCTCATGTGGCGCCCACTCCTCGGCGGCGGCGGATGCCGTGGTCGACGGCGCTGAAGCCCGTGTCGACCAGGACGCCGATGAGCAGGATGGCGATCATCAGCGCGATCATGTACGGCGGGTCGCCCAGCTCGCGGCTGTTCGACAGGAAGGCCCCCAGGCTGGGCCGGTTGGCGATGGCGACGATCAGCTCCCCGGCAAGCAGCGAGCGCCAGGCGAAGGCCCAGCCCTGCTTCAGGCCCGAGACGATGCTCGGCAGGGCGGCCGGCACGATGACGTGACGGTACAGCCCGAGACCGCGTGCGCCCAGGTTGCGGCCGCAACGGATGAGCGTCGGCGGCACGTAGTCCACGCCGCTGATGACCCCGTTGGCGATGGACGGGACTGCTCCGATGAGGATGACGAAGAGGATCGCCATCTCGCTGAGCTGGAACAGCAGGATCGCCAACGGGAACCAGGCGATCGACGGCATGGTCTGCAGGCCGGTGATCAGTGAGCCGATCGCCGAGCGCAGGAACCGGGACCTCGACACCGCGACACCGAGCACGAGGCCGATGGCCGCGGCGATGGAGAAGCCGACGACGCCCCGGCTCACCGTCACTGCCGTCGCGTGCCAGAACGACGCCTGGGTGAGCTGCCGGCCGAGCTCGGACAGGGCCGCTCCCGGGGACGGCAGGACGTACTCCGGCTTCAGACCCAGCAGGACCACGCCCTCCCACATCCCGAGCAGGAGGGCGACGGCCGCGCCCTTGGGGGCGAGCGCGTGCCAGAGCCGGGAGCGCACCGGCGGCCGGTCGATGCAGGTCTCCAGGACGTCGAGTCCACGCAGCTCGGTGGCCAGGACGGTGTCAGTCGCCATGGCGGGCCACCTCCGCTCGCAGGGCCGCGGTGATCTCACCGGTGGACCTGGTCACCTCCGGGTCCTCGAACCGGCGCGGCCTCGGCAGGTCGACGCGGTGGTCCTCGACGACGCGTCCGGGCCGGCTGGACAGCAGGACGACCCGGTCGCCCAGGCGCACGGCCTCGCGGACGTTGTGGGTGACGAACAGGACGGTGAGGCCCCGGGCCTGCCAGACCGACTCCAGCTCGTCGTGCAGCAGGTCGCGGGTCATCGCGTCGAGCGCCCCGAAGGGCTCGTCCATGAGCAGCACTGTGGACTCGGTCGCGAGGGTCCTCGCCAGCGCGACCCGCTGGCGCATCCCGCCGGAGAGCTCGTGTGGGCGCCGGTCGGCCCACCCGGACAGGTGCACCGTCGCGAGCAGGTCCCGGGCCGCCTGATCGCGCTCGGCCGGCGGCCGGCCCGCCAGCCGCAGGGGGAGTGCGACGTTGTCGAGCGCGGACAGCCACGGCATCAGGGCGTGCTCCTGGAACATCAACGCCGGGCGCCCCTGGGTGCTGATGACGCCGGAGGTGGGCTCGTCGAGGCCGCTGACGAGGTTGAGCAGCGTCGACTTCCCGCACCCCGAGGCGCCGACGATGCAGACGAACTCACCGCGACGTGCCGACAAGGTGATGCCGTCCAGGGCGAGCGCACCGTGCGCGCCGGCATACCGCTTGGTGACGCCGGAGATGGTCACGGCATCCTGCCCGGTCCCTGGCGGCTCGGGAGCCGGGACGCCGGGCCTGGGCCATCGCAGCGTGATCTCGCTCATGACGGGACCTCCGCCTCGCCGGCAGCCCGGAGCACCCGGTCGAGCAGGGTCAGGTCGACCAGCCCGGCCAGCCTCGGCTCGGCCTTGAGGATCCCGACCGCGTAGGCGTGCTGTGCCCCGGCGGAGATGGCGCCGGCCACGGGGTCGTTGCCGAACTCGAGGTGCTTCCACGCGCCGGCGATGATCGCGGGCTGCAGCGCCTTGCCCGAGACGGCCGCGATGACCGCGCTCACGTCGGACTGCGCCCTGGCCGGGTCGGAGGCGATGAGGGCCTCGGCGTCGAGCTGTCCCCGGAGGAGCGCGGTGACCGTGTCGGGGTGGGCCTCGAGGAAGGCCGGGTTCACGGCGAGGACGGTGGTGGGGAACCTGCCGCCCGGCCACAGCGAGTGCTCGTCCACGAGGACCGTGCCGCCGAGGTCGACAAGCCTGGTGACGTAGGGCTCGGGGACCCACGCGCCCGCGATGAGGTGCTGCCCGAAGGAGTCGAGGATGGCCGAGTTGTCCTGCGGGGTCACCCCGACGTCGCCGCCTCCTTGCAGGTCGGTGGTCAGGCCCTGCAGCCTGAGCCAGTACCGCAGCGCGATGTCCTGGGTGTTGCCGAGCTGGGGGCTGGCCACCTTCTTCCCCCTCAGGTCGGCCGCGGACGTGATCGACGGGTCGACGACGAGGGCGCTGCCGCCCGTGGCGGCACCCGAGACGACGGTGATGGCCCTGCCGCCGGAGTTGATGAACGCGTTGGTGGCAGGGCCGGGGCCGACGTAGGTCGCATCGATCGCGCCCGACTTGAGGGCCTCCATGGCGGCCGGCCCGGCGTTGAACGTCGAGACGACGAGCCTCGTCGAGCCCAGGTGGCCGGCGTAGAAGCCCTCCCGGTCGGCGACGATCGCGCTGGCATGGGTGACGTTGGGGAAGTACCCGAGCCGTACCTGGGTCGGCGTGCCGCCCGCGTCCGAGCCGTGGGCCGTCGAGCACCCGGCAACCGTCACGGCAGCGGCGAACGCCCAAGCCGCGGCTCGGACGGCCGCCCGCCCGGTCGACCCGCCACGCCCACCTCGCTGGTGCATGTCCCTCCCCTGCGTCGGCGGCCCCTGCTGGCGCCATCCCCACCATACTATGCTTTGGCTATTAGATCTATAGGTAATGTATTCTAGATTGCCGTCCGGCAGGGAGGGACCTCCCACCGCTGGTGACACCTGCGCCGTACGGTGCCCTCACCGCCGGCCGGGTCAGCGCCGGGCCAGGACCCGTCCGCGGAGCACCACGGCCCGCGGGGCGCGCAGGACCCCGAGGTCCGCGCGGGGGTCGCCGTCGAGGACCAGCAGGTCGGCGTCCTCCCCCTCGGCCAGGCCGGGACGGCCCAGCCACTCCCGGGCCGCCCACGAGCCCGCTGAGAGGGCCTCACCCGGGCTCAACCCGGCGCCCAGCAGCTCATGGATCTCCTCGACGACCAGCCCGTGCCGGAGCGAGCCTCCGGCATCGGTGCCGACGTAGATCGGGATGCCCGCCTCATGGGCCGCGGCGATCGTCGCGTGCCGCCGGGCGTGCAGGTCGAGCATGTGGCGGTGGTAGGCGGGGTACTTCTGCCGAGCCGGCTCGGCGATGGCCGGGAACATGGCGATGTTCACCAGCGTGGGGACGATGGCGATGCCTTGTCGAGCGAACGCCTCGACCGTGTCGGCCTCCAGACCGCAGGCATGCTCGATGCAGTCGGTCCCGGCGGCGGCGAGGTCCCGCAGCGACTCCTCCCCGAAACAGTGCGCCGTCACCCGGGCGCCCGACGCGTGGGCTGCCGCCACCGCCTCGACGAGGATGTCCCGCGGCCAGCAGGTGCTGAGGTCACCGGTGTCTCGGTCGATCCAGTCACCGATGAGCTTGACCCACCCGTCGCCCGCCTCGGCCTCGGCGCGCACCCGCCCCACGAGCTGCTCGGGCTCCACCTCGTGGGCGTAGCCGCGGATGTAGCGCCTGGTCCGGGCGATGTGGCGACCCGCGCGGATGAGCTTCGGGAGATCGTCGCGCTCGTCGATCCAGCGGGTGTCCGCGGGGGAGCCCGCGTCCCGGACGAGCAGGGCCCCCGCGTCGCGGTCGCCCAGCGCCTGCTCCTCGGCCCGGGAGGCGTCGACCGCTCCTTCCCTGGCCAGCCCGATGTGGCAGTGCGCGTCCACCAGGCCGGGCACCACCCAGCCGGCCAGCGTGTCGACCGCGACGTCGGGCGCGCCCGGTCGCTCGAAGGTCAGCCGCCCTCCCACCACCCACGCCTCGGGACGGACCTCGTCCGGGCCCACGAGGACGGGTCCGGTCAGGTGCAGCGCGGCCTCCATGGCTCGACGATATCCGGAGCGGCCCGGTCAGCGGCTCCGCGGACGTCAGCCCCGGGGCTCACGCTCCTCGGTTGCCGCCACGACTCGGCGCAGGGTCTCGGCGACGACGTCGGGCGCGTCGGTGTGCACCCAGTGGCCCGCGCCCTTGACCGTGACCAGGCGGGTCCTCGGGAAGAGCGCCCGCATCCCCTCGACGTCCTCGTCGCGCACGTAGCCGGACTCCGAGCCGGCGAGCCAGACGACGGGCCCGTCCCAGGTCCGGTCCAGGTCGGGGAAGCCGGCGATGAGGCTCTCGGTACCCCGCTCGACGTCCTCGTGGACGAGGTCGAGGTTGACCCGCCAGGACCAGGTGTGGCCCTGGTGGCGCAGGTTCTGGAGGAGGAAGCCGCGCACCCCGGGGTCGGGCTCGGTCCCGGCGAACCGCTTCTCGGCGTCCGACCTGCTGGTCAGCTCCTCGAGCGGCAGGGCGCGCATGGCGTCGACGTAGTCGCGGAACCGGTCCAGGTCGCCGTAGTCCTTGGGTGCGATGTCGACGACGACGAGGCTTCGCACGAGGTCGGGGTGCAGGAGCGCGATCACCATCGCGACCTTGCCACCCAGGGAGTGCCCGACGACGATCCACCCCCGGTCCGGGGCGGCGGCCCGCAGTGTCGCGGCGACCTGCTCGGCATACCCCTCGAAGGAGAACCGTTCGCTCCACGGCGAGCGGCCGTGGTCGGGCAGGTCGACGAGCAGGCAACGGGCGCGGTCGCCGTCAGGGCCGGCGACCTCCTTGGCGATCCCGGTCCAGTTGCGACCCTGGCCGAACAGACCGTGGAGAAAGGCGACCGGAGGCCCCGCGGACCCCAGGGCGAGGGTGTTCAGGCCGGTGGCCGGATGCCGGTTCACCACCGTGGGGCCGGCCCGCTCACTGTCCGAGGAACTTCTCGAAGCCCTTCGGCAGCTGGGCCGGGTCGAGGTCGGGCTGGTCCGCACCGGGCGTCCCCGCCCCGGGCGTCCCCGCCCCAGCCCCGAACGCCGATCCTGCCGGCGGGGCCGCGGCCCGGCGGTCCTGGGCCGCCCGCTCCTCGGCGGCCCGCTTGGCTGGGTTGCCCGACCTGGACTTCCTGCGCTGCGGCGGCGCCTGCCTGCCCTTGCGCTTGCCGCCACCCATCCCGGGGATCCCCGGCATGCCGGGGATCCCGCCCCCGCGGGCGAGCTGCTTCATGACCTTCTGTGCCTCGCCGAACCTCTCGAGCAGGCCGTTGACCTCGGAGACGGTGACGCCCGAGCCCTTGGCGATGCGCGCCCGGCGCGAGCCGTTGATGCCCTTGGGATGGGTGCGCTCGAAGGGCGTCATGGAGCGCACCATCGCCTCGATACGGTCGAACTCGCGCTCGTCGAGGTTGTCGAGCTGGGCCCGCATCTGGCCCATGCCCGGCATCATGCCCAGCATCGACTTGAGCGAGCCCATCTTCTTGATCGCTGCCATCTGCTGGAGGAAGTCGTCGAAGGTGAAGTCCTCCTGCGCGAGGAACTTCCGCTCCATCTCGGCGGCCTCGTGGGCGTCGAACGCGCGCTGGGCCTGCTCGATGAGGGTGAGGACGTCGCCCATGTCGAGGATCCGCGACGCCATGCGGTCGGGGTGGAAGACCTCGAACTCCTTGACCTGCTCGCCGGTGGAGGCGAACAGGATCGGCCGGCCGGTCACCGTGGCGACCGACAGGGCAGCGCCACCGCGGGCGTCGCCGTCGAGCTTGGTGAGCACGACGCCGGTGATGTCGACGCCATGGAGGAAGGCCTCGGCCGTCTCGACGGCGGCCTGGCCGATCATGGCGTCGATGACGAACAGGACCTCGTCGGGCTCGATAGCGGCTCGGATGTCGGCCGCCTGCTGCATGAGGTCCTGGTCCACGGCCAGCCGGCCGGCCGTGTCGACGATGACCACGTCGTGCAGCGCCGTGCGAGCACGCTCGATCCCGGCCCGCGCGACCGAGACCGGGTCGCCGTACGACCGGGTCCCGTCGATGTCACCGGTGACCACATCGTGGCCGAAGACGTTGCCGCGCTCGGGGGCGAACACCGGCACCCCCGCCCGGTCGCCCACGACCTGGAGCTGCGTGACCGCGTTGGGACGCTGCAGGTCGGCCGCCACCAGCAGCGGCGTGTGACCCTGGTCCCTGAGCCAGAAGGCCAGCTTGCCGCCCAGGGTCGTCTTGCCCGAGCCCTGCAGGCCGGCCAGCATGATGACCGTCGGGGGGGTCTTGGCGAACCGGATGGTGCGGGTCTGGCCCCCGAGGATCTCGACGAGCTCGTCGTTGACGATCTTGACGACCTGCTGCGCCGGGTTGAGCGCCTCCATGACGTCGGCACCCAGCGCCCGCTCGCGGACCGCATGGGTGAACTCCTTGACGACCGGCAGCGCCACGTCGGCCTCGAGCAGGGCCATCCGGATGTCACGAATCGTCTTGTTGACGTCGGACTCGCTGAGGCGACCCTTGCCGCGCAGGTTCTTGAACGTCTCGGTCAGGCGGTCGGACAGGCTCGTGAACACCGGTCAAGGCTAACCGAGCGGGGCCGGTGCCCTGTCCGCCCGCTCAGCCGCCCGCCCCCGCCCACCCCCGCCCGCCCCCGGCCGCCCCCGGCCGCCCCCGGGCCCTCGACACTCGCCCCTCCCCCGACCTCGACTTTCCCGCCCCATCAGGGAAGGTCGAGGTTCGCCGGGGTTATCTACCCCGGCGAACCTCAGGTTTCCCTGATGGGGCGGGAAAGTCGAGGTCCCGGTGTCAGGTCCCGTCGCAGGTGTCGATGACCAGCCCGACGATCTGGCCGACGACGGCGGGCGCGAGCTGGCCGCCGGCCGGGTCGGTGAGGTAGAAGGTGTCCAGGGTCTGACCGGCATACGTGGCGATGTGGGCGGACCGGACGGACAGGCCCGCGCCCGCGAACGCCAGGCCCAGCTCGTGCAGCAGCGCGGGCCGGTCGACGGCACGGACCTCGAGGACCGTCGCATCGGCGCTCGCACCGGGAACGACCAGCGCACGGGCCTGACCAGGTGAGCCGGTCACCGCGCGCGAGGCCGGGCGGTTGGCCCCAGGGCGGCGCCGGTGCAGCGACTGGAGGGGACCACGGTCCCCGCTGGAGAGCCGGACCAACCCCCGCACCAGGCGGTCGGCCTCCGGCGCGCCACCGCTCGGGGACTCGACGTGCCACTCGTTGGCGGCCACGCCGTCGACGGTGCGCAGCACGGCCGTGCGGACGAGGAAGCCCTCGGCGGCGAGCAGCCCGGCCGTGTCGGCGAACAGGCCCATCCGGTCATGGTCGAAGATGTCGATGCGGTACGAGCCGCCGCGAGGGCGCACCTGGACGGCCGGCTCACCCCCACCCGCGATCGCCGGGAAGACGTCGTTGAGCGAGGCCGTGGGCTCGGCGTCACGCAGCCGGCCGGCCCGGTCGAACCGCCCTCGGACCGCCTCGGCGAGCTGGCCGAGCAGCGAGGCCCTCCAGTCGGTCCACGCCTTGGCGCCGGCGGCGGAGGCATCGGCCTCGGTCAGGGCGAGCAGCAGCTCGAAGACGTCCCGGTCGTTCCCGACCGCCTCGAGGACGGCGGCCACGGTGGCCGGGTCCTGGTGGTCCCGCCGGGTCGCCAGCTCGATGAGGGTGAGGTGCTCGCGGACCAGGGTGCCGACGATCTCGCTGTCCGGCTCCGAGAACCCCATCCGCCGGACCGCCTCGACGGCGAGCGGCGCCCCCCCGCTCGAATGGTCGCGGGCCCCGCGGATCTTGCCGATGTCGTGCAGCAGCGCCGCGACGAGGAGCAGGTCCGGACGCGAGACGTCCCGGACCAGTCCGGTCCCCCGCACGACCGCCTCGATGAGGTGCCGGTCGACGGTGTGCCGGTGCACGGGGTTGTGCTGCGGACGCGAGCGCACGTCCGCCCACCGGGGGATCCAGTCGTCGATGACACCGACCTGGTCCAGCCCCTCCCAGACCGTGACCAGCCCGGGACCGCTGGCGAGCAGGTCGGCGAAGAGGTCGCGGGCCAGCGCGGGCCAGGGTGTCGACAACGGCGGGCAGCGGTGCTTGAGGTTCTCGAGCGTCGTGGGGGCGATCGGCAGGTTCGACCGGGCCGCGACCACGGCCGTGCGCAGCGGGAGGAGCGGGTCGTCCTCCAGCAGGCGCCCCGAGCCGAGGACGACCTCGCCGTCGTTCTCGAACAACCCGAAGCCGAGCGGTGACATCTGTGGGCGGCGGGGCCCCACCCGCAGCACCCGGGCGCGCTGCGACTGGGCAGCCCGGCGGACCGTCCCGTCGACGGCGTAGGCGATGGTGCGGGCCGCCCGGGACACCTCGGTGAGCAGGTCGTCGGGGTCGCCATGGCCGAGCAGGGCGGCGACCGCGTCATGGTCCTCCCGGCCGAGCCGGTCGCGCCCACGGCCGGTGACGACGTGGACCGCGTCCCGCACGTCCAGGAGCCGGGCGTATGCCGCGTCGACGGCGCCGTGCGGGCGGTCGGCCAGCCAGGCCTCGGTGAGGGCCTTCAGGACGGTCATGTCCCGCAGGCCGCCGTGGGCCTCCTTGAGATCGGGCTCGATGTCCTGGGCCAGTTCCCCGTGGCGGTGGTGGCGGCCCAGCAGCGCCTCGGTGAGCTGAGGGAGGCGCTTGCGGGCGTTGGCCCGCCAGTCGTGCGCGACGGTGGCGCGGGCCGCCGCGACGACCTGCTCGTCACCCGCGACGCACGACAGGTCGAGCAGGCCCACGGCTGCCGTGAGGTCGGCGCCGGCCACGGTCCGGCACTGGTTGACGGTGCGGACGCTGTGGTCGAGGCGCACCCCCGCATCCCAGATGGGGTACCAGATGCGGTCGGCGAGGGCGGTGACCTCGTCGAGGCTGAGGGACCGGCCGAAGTGGACGAGGACGAGGTCGTAGTCGCTGAGCGGACCGGCGTCCCCGCGGCCGAGGCTGCCCACCGCGGCCAGGGCGACCCCCTCGACCACCCTGCCTGCGGTGGCCCTGTCCCACACCTCGCCGAGCCACTGGCGGTTGAAGGCGGCCAGCGCCTGGCGCCGAGCCGTACCGGCCCCGGCGTCGGCGAAGCCGCGCGTGCCGGCCAGGTCGAGCCGCCGCGCCGTGACATCCAGGGACTCGGTGCCCATGACGGCTCCTTCCGCTCGTGGTGCTGACCCGTTGGCTGTGTTGACTGACGGTCTCACCGGGCCATGCCGTCGGCTCGCCCGGCTCCCCGGTGCGCGGCCGTCGATCCTGGCGACGGGCGCGCACCGGGGAGACCGGCCTGGCCGGCGGATGGTGATCCGGGGTGAGCGGCCTAGATGGCGTCGGCGCCGTGCTCGCCGGTGCGCACCCGGGCGACGTCCTCCACCGGTGTGACCCAGATCTTGCCGTCGCCGATCCGGCCGGTCTGGGCGGACTTGAGGATGACCTCGACGATCGAGCTGGCGTCCAGGTCGTCCACGAGCACCTCGAGCCGCACCTTCGGCACGAAGTCGACGGTGTACTCGGCACCCCGGTAGACCTCGCTGTGCCCGCGCTGCCGCCCGTAGCCGGAGGCCTCGCTGATGGTCATCCCGCTGATCCCGAAGGCCTCGAGGGCCTCCTTGACCTGGTCGAGCTGGTGGGGCTTGATGATTGCGGTGACGAGCTTCATCGCTTGGCTCCTTCGAGGGTGAGGGCCTCTTCGGAGGCGGCGTCGCGGCCCATCGTGGCCGCACCGAGCCGGCCACCGCGGGCGGCCAGCTCGTAGGCGGTCTCGGCGTGCTGGGTCTGGTCGATTCCGACGGTCTCGTCGTCGTCGCTGACCCGCCAGCCCATGGTGGCCTTGAGGGCGAGGGCGATGACCAGGGTGACCACCCCGGAGATGACGACGGATGCCAGGGCGATGCAGATCTGGATGATGAGCTGCCGCACGCCGAAGCCGTAGAGCAGACCGGAGGAGGTCGACAGCAGGCCGGCGCCGATGGTGCCCCAGAGGCCGGACACCAGGTGCACGCCCACGACGTCCAGGCTGTCGTCGAAGCCGTACTTGAACTTCAGGCCGACCGCGAGAGCGGACAGCGCGCCGGTGATGCCACCGAGGACGATCGACCCGATCGGGCTGAGGGCGCCACAGGCAGGGGTGATCGCGACCAACCCGGCCACCACACCGGACGCGGCGCCGATGGAGGTGGGCTTCCCCTCCTTGACCTTCTCCACGGCCAGCCAGCCGAACATGGCGGCACAGGTCGCGACGGTCGTGTTGATCCACACGAGCGCGGCGGTGCTGTCAGGGGCGAGCTCGGAGCCGGCATTGAACCCGAACCAGCCGAACCACAGCAGGCCGGCGCCGATCATCACCAGCGGGACGTTGTGTGGACGCATGGCCACCTTGCCGAAGCCCATGCGCTTGCCGATGACGAGGGCGAGCACGAGGCCTGCCATACCGGCGTTGATGTGGACCACCGTTCCGCCGGCGAAGTCGATGGGGACCACGTTCGCCGTCCCGTCCGTCGACCCGAACAGCAGGGAGGACAGGCCGTGCTCGGCCGATGAGAGGAGCCCGCCGCCCCAGACCATGTGAGCGATGGGGAAGTAGGAGAACGTCACCCACAGCACCGAGAACACGATCCAGGTCGAGAACTTGACCCGGTCGGCGATCGAGCCGGAGATGAGGGCGACGGTGATGGCGGCGAACGTCAGCTGGAAGCCGACGAAGGCGAGCTCGGGGATGCCGCCGTAGCCGTCGAAGTTGAAGACGTTGATGATGTGGTCGGTCCCGTGCAGCCCGAACTTGGAGAACGGGTTCGCGATGACGCCTGCGAGGTCCGACGGACCGAAGGACATCGAGTAGCCCCAGAGGACGTACACGATGCCGACGATGCCGAAGGCGCCGAAGGACATCATCATCATGTTCAGGACGGACTTGCTACGGCTCATCCCGCCGTAGAACAGAGCCAGGGCCGGCGTCGTCATGGCGAGCACGAGCGAGGCGGCGATGATCATGAAAGCCGTCGACGCATAGTCGATGGGTGGGTCGGCCGCAAGGGGCGCCAGTGTGGTCAACATGGCGAACACTCTGTGGGCGCCGCGTTTCGCAGCGGGGGGCCATCGTGTTTCGTCGATGTTGCATGAGTGCCCGCTGTGTAAGCATCGGGTAACCCCACCCGTCCGGTCCCACATTCCGAGACCGCCTGGGCTGTGCGAGGGTGGAGCGATGATGCCCGTCCTGCTGTTCGACGGCGACTGCGGTATGTGCTCGACCCTCGGCCGGTTCGCGGCGGCCCACCTGCGGCCGGGACCGGGGGGCGCTCGCGAGGCGTATGCCGTGGAGCCCTACCAGGGGTACGACCTGGCTGCCGTGGGCCTCACCGCCGAGGAGTGCGCTGAGTCGGTGCAGTGGGTGGACGCCATGGGCAGCAGCCACGCCGCGCAGGACGCGGTGGCGCGGGCGCTCCTCGCCTCGCGCTGGTGGGCCCGGCCGTTGGGGGCGGTCATCCTCGTCCCTGGCGTCCACGCCCTCGCCGGCGCGGCATACCACTGGGTGAGCCGCCACCGCCACCGCCTGCCCGGCGGCACCCCGGCCTGCGCGCCCCGCTAGCTGTGGTGTCCGAGTCTTCGGTGGCCATGACGACCAGCCGCTCGGACACAGCGGAGCGGGGCGAGCGGGCCCGGAGCCGTCAGCCGAGGATGGCGTCGACGAACGCCTCGGCGTCGAACGGCGCCAGGTCGTCGGGGCCCTCCCCCAGCCCGACAAGCTTGACCGGCACGCCGAGCGTGCGCTGTACGGCGACGACGATGCCGCCCTTGGCCGTACCGTCCAGCTTGGTGAGGACGATCCCGGTGATGCCGACGACCTCGGAGAACACCTGCGCCTGACGGAGCCCGTTCTGGCCGGTCGTCGCGTCCAGGACGAGGAGGACCTCGTCGATGGGGGACCGCTTCTCGATGACCCGCTTGACCTTGCCGAGCTCGTCCATGAGGCCGACCTTGGTGTGCAGCCGGCCGGCGGTGTCGACGATGACCACATCGGCCTCGAGCTCGGCCGCGGCCGAGACGGCGTCGAACGCCACCGACGCCGGGTCGGCGCCCTCGCGCTCCGAGCGCACGGTCGGCACCCCGACCCGCTCGCCCCACGTCTGGAGCTGGTCGGCGGCCGCCGCGCGGAACGTGTCCGCCGCCCCCAGCACCACGTCCTTGTCCTCGGCGACCAGCACCCGGGCCAGCTTGCCCACGGTGGTCGTCTTACCGGTGCCGTTGACGCCGACGACGAGGATGACCGCCGGCCGGCCGTCGACGCGGGACGAGGCGACCGCACGGTCCATCGTGGGGTCCACCAGCGCGAGGAGGTCCTGGCGGAGCCACGCCCGGACCACGGTCTCGTCCGTCGAGCCCTCGACGAGCACCTGGGTGCGGAGCCGTTCGACGAGCTCCAGGCTCGCCTCCACCCCGAGGTCCGCCGCGAGCAGGGTGTCCTCGACCTCCTCCCAGGCCGCCTCGTCGAGGTGGCCGCGCGAGAGCAGGGAGAGCAGCACCAGGCCGAGGGAGGAGCGGGACCGGGCCAACCGGGCCCGGAGCCGGCGCAACCGCCCCGCCGGCGCCTCGGGGCGTTCGACGGTCGGCGGCGGGGCGACCTCGACCGGTGGCGGGGGAGCCTCCAGCGTGGGGGGTGGCTCGGTCAGGACCCCGGTTCTCCCGGCATCGCCTGCGTCGTCCTCGCCGGGCTCGGGCGGGCCGCCCGCCTGGCGGGTGCGGTCCGGGCCGGGAAGGGTGTCCCGGCCGGAGCGGCTGCGCAGCAGCGAGACGGCCAGCAGGCCGCCCACGAGGACGATGACGACGGCGATGACGAGGTAGGCGATGGCGGTGTCACTCACCGGCTCATCCTCGCAGCCGGGCCACGCGCCCCCAAACCGGTGACCGCGCCGGTGCGGCCGCGCTCGGCAGGTACTCCCCGGGCGCCCGCCAGGCACGGATCACGGACGTCAGAAGATCCGGACCCGCTCCTGCTCGGGCAGCCACATCCCGTCGCCGTCGCGCACCCCGAACGCCTCGTGGAACTCGGTGAGGTTGCGCGCGGTGTTGGCGCGCAGCTCGATGGGGCTGTGCGGGTCGATGGAGAGCAGCCGGATCGCCTCGGCCCGGCGCGAGCGGCCGCGCCAGACCTGCGCCCAGCCGACGAAGAACCGCTGGTCCCCGGTCAGCCCGTCGAGGACCGGTGGCTCGGTGCCCGCCATGGCGATCCGGTATGCCGCGTAGCCGATCGTCAGCCCACCGAGGTCGCCGATGTTCTCGCCGACGGTCAGCGCGCCGTTGACCTTGTGGCCGGGCGCACCATGCGGCTCGAGCACCGAGAACTGGGCGATGAGCCGCTGGGCACGCTCGTCGAAGCGGGCACGGTCCTCGTCGGTCCACCAGTTGCGCAGGCTGCCGGTGCCGTCGAACTGCGACCCCTGGTCGTCGAACCCGTGACCGATCTCGTGCCCGATGACCGCGCCGATCCCGCCGTAGTTGACGGCGTCGTCGGCGTCGACGTCGAAGAAGGGCGGCTGAAGGATCGCCGCCGGGAAGACGATCTCGTTCATTCCCGGGTTGTAGTAGGCATTGACCGTCTGGGGCGTCATGAACCACTCGTCGCGGTCGACCGGACCGCCGAGCTTGGCGAAGTTGCGGTCCAGCTCGAACGCAGCCGCCCGGCGCACGTTCCCGGCCAGGTCCCCGGCGTCGACGACGAGGCAGGAGTAGTCGCGCCAGCGGTCCGGGTAGCCGATCTTGGCCGTGAAGGCCGCCAGCTTGCCGAGGGCCTCGCGGCGGGTCTGCTCGCTCATCCAGTCGAGTCCGGTGAAGTCGCGCCGGAAGGCCTCGACGAGGTTCTCGACGAGGTGGAGCATGCGGTCCTTCGCGTGCGGCGGGAAGTGCTCCGCGACGTAGAGCTGCCCGACGGCCTCGCCCAGGGCGTCCTCGACCAGCGAGACACCGCGCTTCCACCGCTCGCGCATCTCGGGGACGCCGGAGAGGGTACGGCCGTAGAAGTCGAAGTTCTCCTCGACGGCTGCCGAGGACAGGTAGGGGGCGTAGGCGTGGACGACCCGCCACCGCAGCCAGGCACGCCACGCGCCGATGGGCTCATGGCCGAGTGCCTCGGCCATCGCGGTGAGGAAGCCCGGCTGCCGGGCGACGGTCGCGTCGAAGGACGACGGCCGGGCCTCGAGACCGGCGAGATACCCGTCCCAGTCGACGCCGGGGGTCAGCTCGGCCAGCGCCGCCCGGTCGACCTTGGTGTAGGTCTTGACGGGATCCCGGTTGGCCACCTTGTCCCAGTGACCCGCGGCAAGCCGGGTCTCGAGCGCCATGACGGTGACGGCGGCGTCCTGCGCGTCCGGTACGCCGGCCAGCTCGAGCATGCGGGCCACATGGCCGACGTAGGCGGTGCGGGTCTGCGCGTGGGTGTCCTCGCGGTAGTACGACTCGTCCGGCAGCCCGAGGCCACCCTGCTCGAGATAGACGATGTACGCGTCTGGGTCGCGGTCGTCGGTGCTGACGATGGGGTGGACCAGGCCGTCGACACCCGCACGCCCGAACGCCCCGAGCAGGCGCATGAGCGCGTTCGGGTCGTCGACGAGGTCCACCGCGGCGAGCGCGTCGCCGAGCGGTGCCACCCCGCGCTGCTCGACCTCGTCCTCGTCCATGAAGCTGGCGTACAGGTCGCCCACCTTGCGCGCCACGGTGTCCGGCTCGGCGTCACCGGCGCCGACCCGCTCGATGATGGCTCGCACGTGCTCCTCGGCCTGCTCGCGCAGGATGTCGAAGGTTCCGTACCGGCCCCGGTCGGCCGGGATCTCGGTGCTCGCCACCCAGCGGCCGTTGACGTGGCCGAACAGGTCGTCCTGCGGCCGGACCTGCGGGTCCAGCCCGGCGGGGTCGACCCCGGACCTCACCGGCCACGCGTCCCGGAGCCGGTGGGGCCCTGCGGCTGCTCGGAGCGGTCGGCGCTCGAGGTGCGCCGGGCGGCCAGGCCGGCGACGTCCGCTGAGTGGCCCCGCACGGCCCCGACCAGCTCCTCGCCGCGTGGCCCGAGCACGTCACGGCCCTCGCGACGGGCCGGGAGGGCGACGGAGACGACGACGGCAAGGCCGAGGACGACACTGACGATGAGCGCGAAGACGAGGATGAGCACCGGCCTAGCGTGACCGACACCGCCGGGATCCCCCAAATCGACACCCCGGTGCGCCCCGGGCCTCTCGCGGACGACGGGTAGGCTCCCGCCCGTGACCCAGGCCCCCGCAGCGCGCCGGCGCCGGACCGGCAGGCCACACTGGGCCCCGGTCCTCGAGGTGCTCGTCGCCCTTCTCGCGCTGGCCCTGATCCAGGGCTTCATCGTCAAGCCGTTCCAGGTGCCGTCGGAGTCCATGGAGAACACCCTGGCCATCGGCGACCGCATCCTCGTCAACCGCACCGACCACACCGTCCACCGGTTCGACGTCGTCGTGTTCGGACACGGGCAGAGCTGGGCCCAGCCACACCTCGCTCCCCCCTCGAACCCGCTCGCGAAGGCAGTCAGGGCGTTCGGCGACGTCACCGGGATCGGGCCGTCGAGCACGGCATACACGGTGAAGCGGGTCGGCGGAGCGCCGGGCGACCGGGTCCGGTGCTGCAGCCCGGACGGCCGGGTGGTCGTCGACGACCAGCCCGTCGACGAGCCATACGTCTTCGAGAACCTGCCGTTCGTCCCCGGGACGCTGGACTGCCGCACCTCTCCCCGGTCGAGGCGCTGCTTCCCCGAGCTCACCGTGCCGAGCGACGCGATCCTCGTGCTGGGCGACCACCGGTCCCAGTCCGCCGACTCGGTCCTCACCTGCCGGGGGGCGGTGACGGCGCCGGGCTGCGCCAGGTTCGTCCCGCTGGACCGGGTGGTCGGGCCGGTCGTCTACCGGTTCTGGCCGTTGCGGCGGCTCGGCTCCGTCCACTGAGCCCGGCCGGATCCGGCGCGCATCCCGGCCACCGCGCGCCGCACCGCGCCCTCAGGCGGTGCCGGTGAGGCGCCGGCTGTGCTGCGCCGGGAGCGAACGCCCCTTGTCCCACGCCGGTCGGACCGGTTGGGTGGACCGATGCGACTCCTCGTCCTCGGTGGCACCGCGTTCCTCGGCCGCGCCATCTCCCAGGTCGCCGTCGCCCGGGGCCACCAGGTGACGTGTGTGGCCAGGGGCGTCACCGGACCCGCCGCCGCAGGCGTCCGCCTGGTGCGGGCCGACCGCGACCACCCGGCCGCCGGCCTGGGCGGGGTGGAGAACGAGGACTGGGACTGCGTCGTCGACCTGACCCGCCAGCCCGGCCACGCCCGCCGCGCCGCGGAGGCTCTGGCTGCGCGCACCGCGCATGCGGTCTTCGTCTCGTCCGGCAACGTGTACGCCGACCACCGTGCGCCGGGCGCCGACGAGTCGGCCGGGCTGCTCCGCGCCCTGGACGGCGACGTCATGCCCGACATGAGCCTCTACGGCGAGGCCAAGGTGGCCTGCGAGCAGCACATGCGGCGGGCGTTCGGCGAGGACCGCATCCTCGTGGCGAGGGCCGGCCTGGTCGCCGGCCCCGAGGACGGCTCCGGACGCACCGGGTACTGGCCCTGGCGGATGGCGCATCCCAGCAACCCGGCCGGCGACGTGCTCGTCCCGGACGTGCCCGACGCCCCCTGCCAGGTGCTCGACGTCCGCGACCTCGCGGACTGGCTGGTGCGTTGCGGCGAGTGGCGGGTCGCCGGGACGGTCAACGCCGGAGGCGACACGGTCCCGTTCGCGGCGTTCCTCGAGACCTCCCGGCGGGTCGCCGGACACACCGGCCGGCTCGTGCCGGCGCCGAGCGCGTGGCTCGTCGAGCACGGGGTCCAGGAGTGGATGGGTCCGCGGTCGCTGCCGTTGTGGCTGTTCCACCCGGGGTATGCCGGGTTCGCGGCGCGGAACAACGCCGCCTCGCGCTCGCTCGGGCTGACGCCCCGCCCTCTGGAGGACACGCTGCGCGACACCGCGGCATGGGAGGAGCACCGCCCCGCCGCGCAGCCCCGCCAGGCCGGGCTGACCGACGCCGAGGAGCGCGAGCTGCTCGGCGCCCTGACCGGCAGCGTGAGCGGCACGCAGGGCGCGGAGGGAACGGCGGGGTGAGGCCTGGAGCCCGCCGCCACCCGCCCGGGTCAGGCTGACGCGGCGACGTCGCGGATCCGCTGGGAGACGACGGTCGTCACGCCGTCGCCGCGCATGCTCACCCCGTAGAGGGCGTCCGCGATCTCCATCGTGCGCTTCTGATGGGTGATGACGATGAGCTGGCTGGAGTCCCGCAGCTCCTCCAGCAAGGTGATGAGCCGCCCGAGGTTGGTGTCGTCGAGCGCAGCCTCGACCTCGTCCATGATGTAGAACGGGCTCGGCCGGGCCTTGAAGATCGCGACGAGCAGCGCCACCGCCACCAGCGCCCGCTCCCCGCCGGACAGCAGCGAGAGCCGCTTGACCTTCTTGCCGGGGGGGCGGGCCTCGACCTCGATGCCGGTGGCCAGCATGTCGGACGGGTCGGTGAGCACGAGCGAGCCCTGGCCGCCGGGGAAGAGCCGCTCGAAGACGCGCTCGAACTGCGCCGCCGTGTCGTGGAAGGCCTCGGTGAAGACCTGCTCGACCCGCTCGTCGACCTCGCGGATGATGTCGAGCAGGTCACGCTTGGACCTCTTGAGGTCCTCGAGCTGCTCGGTGAGGAACAGGTGGCGCTCCTCGAGGGCGGCATACTCCTCCAGCGCCAGAGGGTTGACCCTGCCCAGCGCACTGAGCCCGCGCTCGGCGCGGCGCAGCCGCTTCTCCTGCTCCTCGCGCACGAAGGGTCGCGGCTGGGGCTGCTCGGTCGGGTCGGCCGGGTCGTCGGGGCCCGGGATGTGCGGGATGACCTGGTGCGGTCCGTAGTCCTCCATGACCACCTCGGGGTCGACGCCGAGCTCCTCGACCGCCCGGGCCTGGAGCTGTTCGACCCGGGCCAGCTGGCGGGCGCGGGCCACCTCGTCGCGGTGGGCCGAGTCGGTCAGCTCGCGGAGCTCGTCCTGGTGGGTCGACATCTGCGCGCGGACGGCGTGCAGCTCCCGGTCGCGCGCCACGCGTGCCTCCTCGCCCTCGTCGCGGACCCGGGCGGCGCGCACCAGGGCGGCCGAGGCGCGGTCCTGGGCGTATGCCGCGGCGCGGGCCACGGCCTCGGCGATGCCGGCCTCACGGCGGCGGCGGTCCCGGCGCTGGCGGAGCCGCTCGCGCGCGGCGAGCTCGCCTGCTGCCGCACCCTCGAGGGACTCGGCGCGGCCCTTGACGGCTCGGGCGCGTTCCTCCTTGGTGCGCAGCGTCAGGCGGCGCTCGGTCTCGGCTGTGCGGGCGCGGCCGGCCTCGAGCTCGAGACGGTCGCGTTGGTCGGTGGTCGGCTCCTCCGCGTCCGCCGGCTCGGCGCCGGCCTGCTCGAGGCGGGCGCTGAGGGACTCCAGCTCGAGCCGGTCGCTCTCGATGGCGACGCTGGCGTCGTCGATGGCACGCTGGGTGCGCTCGGCCTCGGCACGGGCGGACCGCATGGTGGCGCCCAGCTGGCCGAGCCGCTCGGCGACGGCGGCCATCTTGGCATCGGACTCGTGCAGGGCGTCCAGGGCCGTGTCGACGCGGTCCTGGACCGTGGCAGCCCGGTCCGTGGCGGCGGCCAGGGCGAACCGGGCCTGTTCGGCGTCCGAGCTCGCTGCCGCGACGCGCTCCCGGGTCTCCTCGATCGCCGCCTGCAGCTCGAGCAGGCTCTGGCCCGAGCTGCTGCCACCGCGCACCCAGCCGGGAGCGTAGACGTCGCCGTCTGCGGTGACCGCGGTGATCCCCTCGCCGCGCGCCAGCAGGGCGAGCGCATGACCGCAGGACGGGACGAGCGCGACCCGCTCGAGGAGCTGGTCGACGGCGGGACGGACGGTGGCGTCGGCGTCGACGACCTCGCGGGCCCAGACGGCAGGGGGCTCCAGCTCCGGCCAGCCGGTGGGGTCGCTGGGCCGGGCGGTGGAGCCGACGAGGATCGCGGCACGACCGGCGTCGCCCGCCCGCAGCGCGTCGACGGCCGAGGCCGCCTGTTCGGCGGAGCCGACGGCGATGGCGTCGGAGGCCCAGCCCAGCGCCGCGGCGACCGCCCCCTCGTGGCCGCCGCTCACGCGCAGGAGCGCGGAGACCGAGCCGAGGATCCCGTGGGCGTCGTCGGCCGCCTCGATGAGGGCGGCGGCACCGTCCTTGCGCCGCAGACTGAGCTCGAGCGCCTCGAGCCGGGCCTTGGCGCCGACCCGGTCGCGCTCGGCGGCATGTTCGGTGGACCGCAACCGCTCGATCTCGGCCTCGATCTGCTGCAGCTCGGCAGCGGCACGTTCGAACGTCGAGTCCAGACCCGCCTCGCCCTCCTCGTCGACCGCGACGGTGGCCTCGAGGGCGGCGAACTCCCGCTCCGCATCGGCGGCACGCGCGGTGGCCGCCGTGAGGCTCTGGGCCAGCCGGCCGATCTCGGCCTCCGCGGCCTCGATCCGGCTCCTGCGGGCGCCGACCTGGCCGGCGAGCTTGGCGAGGCCCTCCCGCCGGTCGGCGGCCACCCGGGCGAGGCGGGCAAGCCGGCCCTGCTCCGCGGCATACGCCTCCTCGGCTGCCTCACGGGCGGCGACGGCGACGGCGAGCTCCTCGGCGGCCGAGGCCACCTCGCCCAGCAGCTCGGCCTCGGCGGCGCGGGCCTGGGCCGCCTGGGCTCGCAGCGCCTCGGGGTCGCGCCCGCTCGTCGTCTCGTCCTCCTCGTCCTGCGAGAGGAGCCGGACGCGCTCACGGGCCACGGACGCGGTGGACTCGAGCCGGTCACGCAGCGAGATGAGGCGGACGTAACGGTCCTGGGCCCGGCTCAGCTCGGGTGCGGCCTGCGCGGCCTGGCTGTCCAGCTCGGCGAGCCGCTCGCGCAGCGTGGTCAGGGTGTCCTCGACGGCGGTCCGCCGCACGGCGAGCGCGGTCTCGTCCGCCACCTCCTTCTCGAGCGTCGTGACGAGCTGGACGAGGTCGTCGGCGAGCAGGCGGAGCCTGGCATCTCGAGCCTCGGCCTGGATCGTCGCCGCCTTGCGGGCGGCCTCGGCCTGGCGACCCAGCGGCCCGAGCTGCCGGCGGATCTCGCCGGTCAGGTCGGTGACGCGGGTGAGGTTGGCCTCCATGGCGTCGAGCTTGCGCAGCGCGCGCTCCTTGCGCTTGCGGTGCTTGAGGACACCGGCCGCCTCCTCGATGAAGCCCCGCCGTTCCTCCGGTGTGGCCCGCAGCACCGCATCGAGCTGGCCCTGGCCGACGATGATGTGCATCTCGCGGCCGATGCCGCTGTCGGAGAGCAGCTCCTGGATGTCGAGCAGCCGGCAGGCGGTCCCGTTGAGGGCGTACTCGGAGCCGCCGTTGCGGAACATCGTCCGGCTGATCGTCACCTCGGTGTAGTCGATCGGCAGGGCCCCGTCGGCGTTGTCGATGGTGAGCGAGACCTCGGCCCGGCCGAGCGGCGGGCGGGCGGCGGTGCCGGCGAAGATGACGTCCTCCATCTTGCCGCCACGCAGGGACTTGGCCCCCTGCTCCCCCATGACCCAGGCGAGGGCGTCGACGACGTTGGACTTGCCGGACCCGTTCGGACCCACGATGCACGTGATGCCGGGCTCGAGGCGCATCGTCGTCGCCGAGGCGAAGGACTTGAAGCCCCTGAGGGTCACGGTCTTGACGTACACGGTGGCGGGGGTCGGCTTCCTCGTCGGGTGCGGTGGGTGCTGCAGGTGGCTCGCAGCGGCCGTCTCGGGCGTGGCGCAGCGGCGGTCAGGTCGGCGCTCACTGTACCGGCGCGGCCCAGCGAGCCGGGGACGGTGGACGCGGCACACCGCAGGGCGGGACTCATGTGATGGTTGTGGCAGGTGGGGCTCAGGCCGTCAGGGCCCGGACTGGCCGGCGATCGCCTCGTGGTGGTGGATCACCTCGGCGATGATGAAGGTCAGGAACTTCTCGGCGAACTGGGGGTCCAGGCCCGCCTCGTCGGCCAGCGCTCGCAGCCGGGCGATCTGCTGCACCTCCCGCTCGGGGTCGGCCGGTGGCATCCCGCGGGCAGCCTTGAGCTCGCCGACGCTCTGGGTCGCCTTGAACCGCTCCGCCAGCAGATGGACCAGCGCGGCATCGATGTTGTCGATGCTCGACCGTAGCCGGGCCAGCTCAGGGGGAACCTCGCTCACGCGGGCCATCGTAGGGAGCGCGGCCGGCCAGCGTCAGCCATGTCTCAGGCGCCGGTATGCCGCCTGCTTCCCGGCTCCCAGTGGCATCCGTGGCCCGCCGGGGCCGCGCGGCAGACGTCGTGGCCCGGCCGGCGCGCATGCGGGTGGCCGGCACGGTGCCGGGCGGCCATGTGCCTAGCGCTCGGCGAACCCCTGCGGCTTCCCGGTCGGGTGGCTCCACATCGGAGTGGACAGGCCGGCGACGTGCCCGGGCCGGCGCGTCGAGCTGGGGTACTCCTCGAGGAGGGCGAGCAGCCGGTGGAGGGCCGCCTCGGTCCCCTCGGCGACGATCTCGACCCGCCCGTCGTCGGTGTTGCGCGCCTGGCCGACGAGGCCCAGCTCGAGGGCACGGGCGCGGACCCACCACCGGAAACCGACCCCCTGCACCCCTCCCCGGACGAACACGGTCATCCGGCGTTGCAGGTCGGGCGTCCTGCTCTCGTTCACGCCCGCCATCCTAGGAGCCCGGTGCGGGCCAGCGCTCTCGTGCCGCGACGACCTATAGCCCTGCCCCCGGGGCCGGGCTACCGGTCGAGCCGGCGCGGACGCGGCTGGCACCGGGGGCAGTGGAGCCGGCCCCCGGGGCCGGGCTACCGGTCGAGCCGGCGCGGACGCGGCTGGCACCGGGGGCAGTGGAGCCGGCCCCCGGGGCCGGGCTACCGGTCGAGCCGGCGCGGACGCGGCTGGCACCGGGGGCAGTGGAGCCGGCCCCCGGGGCCGGGCTACCGGTCGAGCCGGCGCGGACGCGGCTGGCACCGGGGGCAGTGGAGCCGGCCCCCGGGGCCGGGCTACCGGTCGAGCCGGCGCGGACGCGGCTGGCACCGGGGGCAGTGGAGCCGGCCCCCGGGGCCGGGCTACCGGTCGAGCCGGCGCGGACGCGGCTGGCACCGGGGGCAGTGGAGCCGGCCCCCGGGGCCGGGCTACCGGTCGAGCCGGCGCGGACGCGGCTGGCACCGGGGGCAGGAGAACGAGGAGCGGTTCATGAAGGACTCGCGCACGACGAGAGTCCCGCAGCGCGGGCAGGGACGGCCTTCCTGGCCGTAGGCGTGCAAGGACCGGTCGAAGTAGCCCGAGGCGCCGTTGACATTGACGTACAGGCTGTCGAAGCTCGTCCCACCCTGTTCGAGAGCGGCCGCCATGACGTCCCTGGCGTGGTCGAGCAGCCGTGAGATCGACGCCATGGTCAGCACGGAGGCCAACCGCTCACCGTGGATGCCGGCGCGCCACAGCGCCTCGTCGGCGTAGATGTTCCCGATGCCGGACACGAGGGTCTGGTCGAGCAGCACCCGCTTGATGCCTGACCTGCGCTGATGCATCCGCTGGACGACACTGGGCTGGTCCAGGTCCGGGTCGAGCAGGTCCCGGCCGATGTGCGTGATGGGCAGGGGTATGCCGTCCGGCCCGGTGTCGGCGAGCAACAGCCCGCCGAACGTGCGCTGGTCGATGAAGCGGAGCTCGGGATCGCCGTCGGTGAAGGTGAACCGCGCGCGCAGGTGGCGCTCGTCCAGCGCCTCGGCGCGTTCGACGAGCAGCTGCCCGCTCATCCCGAGATGCAGCACCAGCGCGTGGGCGTCCGGCAGGTCGAGCCACAGGTACTTGCCCCGCCGCCGCGCGGCCAGGACGGTCGCACCGACGAGACGGCCGGCGAGGTCCATGGGCCCGGGAAGGTGGCGCCGGGCCACTCGGGCGTTGTACAGGGCTACGTCGCCGATCTCGCGCCCGACGACATACGCGTCGAGGCCCCGACGGACGACCTCGACCTCGGGCAGCTCAGGCATCAGCCGCCGGGGCCCCGATGGCCTTCCATGCCTGCGCCGCGGCCTGCTGCTCGGCGTCCTTCTTGGTCCGGCCCGTGCCGTTGCCGAAGGTCCGGCCGTCGACGATGACCTCGGCGAAGAACGTCTTGGCGTGCTCCGGACCATCGTCGGCCACCCGGTACTCGGGCGTACCGAGGCTCTGCTGGGAGCACAGCTCCTGCAGGCTGGTCTTCCAGTCCAGGCCCGCGCCCATCCCGGCGGCCTCGGCGATGAGCGGGTCGAGCAGGGCGTGGACCAGGGCGGCCGCCGGGGCCAGCCCGGCGCTGACGTACACCGAGCCGATGACGGCCTCCATCGTGTCCGCGAGGATGGAGTCCTTGCCGCGGCCGCCGGTGCTCTCCTCACCGCGGCCGAGGAAGAGGAAGTCGCCGAGACCGACGGTGCGGGCGACGTCGGCCAGCGCGCGCATGTTGACCACGGCCGCGCGCAGCTTGGCGAGCTGGCCCTCGGGCAGGTCCGGATGCGCGGAGTAGAGGGTGTCGGTGACGACGAGCCCGAGCACCGAGTCGCCGAGGAACTCGAGCCGCTCGTTGTGCGGCACGCCGCCGGACTCGTAGGCGTACGACCGGTGAGTGAGGGCACGCCGAAGCAGGGCGAGGTCGACCTCGCCCTGCGTCACGCCCAGGACATGCTCCAGCAGCTCCTCGACGGGTCGAGGAGGGCGGGACACCGAACCGTTGCTGCTCCGCACCACGGCGGCCGCTCCGGTCAGCCCTGGTGCTCGGTACGCTCGGCGGCCCGGTAGTGCCGCCCCTGGTAGGTGCCGCACGACGGGCAGGCCGTGTGGGGCATGGTCGGCGCCTTGCACTGGGGGCACGTCGTCAGAGCGACCGGAGTCGCCTTCCAGTTGGCCCTGCGCGAGCGGGTGTTGGAGCGAGACGTCTTCCGCTTCGGAACAGCCACGTCAGGTCCTCTTCTCTTCGGTGTCACGCGTGGCCGGTTCCGCGAGGTCTCGCAGCGCCGCCCACCTGGGGTCGATCAGGTCGTGCCGATGGTCCGGGTCGTCCCCGAGCCGGGCTCCACACTCGGAGCACAGGCCCGGGCAGTCCGGGCGACACACGGGCTGGAACGGTAGTGCCGGCACCACCGTGTCCCGCAACACCGGCTCGAGGTCGATCATGCCGTCCTCGACCCGGTACTCGTCGGCTGCCTCCTCGTCCCCCACCTGCTGGTGGTGGGCCGCGCGATCGGCGTAGGCGAACAGCTCCTGGAACATCGCCTCCACCTCGTGATGGAGCGGGTCCAGGCACCGCACGCAGGCACCGCTCGCCGTGCCACGCACCGAACCGGTGACCAGGACTCCCTCGAGCACGGATTCGAGCCGCAGGTCGACATCGAGGGGGTCACCCTCGTCGACACGCAGCACCTCCGTACCGAAGTCGGCTGGTGCCTCGACCGTGCGGGACAGCTCCACCATCGAACCGGGTCGACGACCGACCTCCTTGGTGTCCAGCACCAGAGGTGATCGGGGATCGAGACGAGTCATGGCCTTGTGCGTGGTCGAATGGTCCGGCTCGTGCCACGCGGACACAAACCGAGGCTCCAGGCTACCGGAGCGGGTCATCCGGACCCAAATGCGTCCGCATGCCGCTGCCGCGCTGGGCACGACATCACCGGGCGGAGCCGACCGCGGCCGCGACCGGGGGGACGACGAACGGGGCCAGGGTGGCGGCATACGTCGCGGTGACGTGGTCACCCGGGCGGTTGACCGTGACGTGCCCGATGACCAGTGGGCACGTCCCGGCCGGGCAGATCTCGCCGGTCAGGTCGACGAAGCGCACCCCGGGGACGGCGGCGGCGGCCGCGGCCATCTCGGCGATCCCCGCGGCCCGGACCGCGGGGGCGGCCGGGAAGTCGCACGCGGCGAGGTCGCGGGGATGCCGCGCCGCGCACACGTCGAGGTCGTCGGGCGACGCCGGGTTGTTGCCGATCACCACGACCGGCCACCCCCGCGATCGCAGCTGCGCCCACCGGGAGATGAGCCGGGGCGGGTCGACCTCGTTCGCCGAGGTGACGACCACGTCGGGGTGCAGCGCAACGAGACGGCGCATCACGGCCGCGTTCCAGGCGTCGCACTGGGGGTAGTCGCGCCCGGCGAGCATGGCGTGCCCGCCCGCGAAGGCACACGAGCTCTTGCCGAACGTGACGATCTTCCAGCCGTACTCCCCGGCGCCGCGCTCGAGGGCGGGCAGCCACTGCATCGCCTTGGAGTCACCCACCAGGGCGACGGTGGTCGCGCCCTGGGCGTTACCGAACGTGCAGGCCACCGGATCGGTCGAGAGCCGGTCCACCTGGCAGTGGTTCGTGTCCGCCGCCGGCCGGTCCGTCCCGGGCTCGAGCGGGTCCGGGGTGACCCACTCCCCGGGGGTGGGGGCCGGCGCCGGGCGACCGGGCACCAGGGTGGCGGCGCCGATGCTGCCCATGGGAGGCCGGAGCCCGGAGGCCGGCGTGGTGACGAACGGGGAGCGCGCCGTCGTCAGCACCAGGCCGGCGGCAACCCCGGTCAGCGACAGGGCGAGCCCCAGGACGAGAGGGCCCCGCGCCCGCCGGCCGAGGCGCGACGCCCACCGGCCCGTCCCGAGGTGGATCGGCCGCTCGACGAACCGGTGGCCGAGCCAGGCCGGCACCGTGGCGGCGGCCACGAGCCCCGCCCGCAGCGGCACTCCCCCACCCGGCCACGCCCACTCGCCCAGGACCCGGACAGGCCAGTGCCACAGGTAGAGCGAGTACGACAGGCCACCCACCACGACGAAGGGCCGCCAGGCCAGCACCCGGGCCACCCCCCGGCCGGGAACCGCCCACCCGGCATAGAGGGCGGCCGCGGTTCCCACCGTGGGCAGGAGCGCCCACCATCCCGGCCAGCCGGCGTCCGCGGGCAGCCAGAGCGCGGTCCCGAGGACGAGGACCGGCCCCGCCCATCCCAGCAGCTGCGCACCGGGACCGCCACCGCCGCCCTCGCGGTCGGCGACCCACAGCGCCACGGCAGCACCGAGGCCCAGCTCCCAGGCCCGAGTCGTGGAGACGAGGTAGGCCCGCGCCGGGTCGGCCGAGGTGAGCCAGACGGACCACGCGAGCGACGGCAGGGCGACGAGGGCGAGGAGGCCGCCGACGGCGGTCCGGCTCAGGCCACCACCCGGCCCGCGGGCCAGCCAGGCCGGGCGCAGCCGGCGTAGGAGCAGGGTGGCACCGATGAGGAGCAGCGGCCAGACGACGTAGAACTGCTCCTCGACCGAGAGCGACCAGTAGTGCTGCACGGGCGAGGGAGACGCGTCGGCGGCGAGGTAGTCGACGGCACGGCTGGCCAGAGCCCAGTTGACGACGTAGAGCGAGGCAGCGGCGATGTCGGACCCGACGTCGTGCCGGCGCAGGCCGGGAACGACGAACCAGGCCGCGAGGGCGGTGACGACGAGGACGAGCACGGCGGCCGGCAGGAGGCGGCGCACCCGGCGCGCGACGAACCGGGGCCACGACACGCTTCCCGTCGAAGCCATCTCGCGCAGCAGCAGCCCGGTGATGAGGAACCCCGAGATGACGAAGAAGACGTCGACGCCGAGGAAGCCGTGGAACGGCGGCAGTCCCGCGTGGTACATCAGGACCAGCCCGACGGCGAGCGCGCGCAGGCCCTCGATGTCGTCGCGCTGGTGGGCGGACGCCCCGCTACTGCCCGCCACGCAGCCGGGAGACGAGGGCGTCGCGGACGGCGTCGGGGACCAGCCCGGTGACATCGCCGCCGAGCGCGGCCACCTCCTTGACCAGCGAGCTCGAGACGTGCTCGAACGCCGGTTCCCCGGGCAGGAAGACGGTCTCCAGGCCGGAGAGGTGCCGGTTCATCAGCGCCATGGGCAGCTCGTAGGCGAAGTCGGTCCCGCCGCGCAGGCCCTTGACGACGACCTCCGCTCCGACGTCGCGACAGATGTCGACGAGCAGTCGCCCGGCGAACTCCACGACGCGGACCCGGCCGGCCGCCCCCGGAAGCTCGGCGACGGCCGACTCGACGAACCCGATCCGCTCGGCGAGCGGGAACACGCCCTGCTTGGCGGGGTTGTGGAGGACGACGACGACGACCTCGTCGTAGAGGGCCACCGCCCGGCCGATGACGTCGAGGTGCCCCAGGGTCACGGGGTCGTAGGACCCCGGGCAGACGGCCCGGCGTGGTGGTCGGTCGCTCACGAGGGGAAACCTAGCGCGTTCACAGGGCGACCTGGCCGGTCACACAGGTGACGGCGTCGCCGCCGACCCAGACGTTGGAGCCGTCGGCCGTGATGCGGACCCGCCCCCGGCGGCCGAGCACGGTGCCCTGGGAGACGACGTATGCCGTGGGCGCGCGACCGCTGCCGATGAGCCACTGTGCGAGGCCGGCGTTGAGCGAGCCGGTCACCGGGTCCTCCCCCAGCCCCAGCCCCGGGCAGACGGCGCGCACCTCGTAGGCCGCGCCGACCCGGGCCACGTCGGCCGCGGCATACGGGCCGATCACCCCGATCTCGAGGTCGCCGAGGGCCCGCAGGTCCGGGCGGAGCGCCAGAACCGTGTCGGCGCTGTCCAGCAGCAGCCCGAGCCATCCCGGGCCGTTGTCCACCCACTGCGCGGCGAGGAGCGCGCCGTCGGGAAGGCCCAGCCCAGCGGCGACGACGGCCAGCGTGGCGTCGTCGACCGGTCCCGAGCGGATGAGCGGCGGAGCCTTGAAGGCGAGTCGGGAGCCGGTGTCCTGGAGGGTGACCCGGCCGACGCCGCACTCCTGGACGATCGTGCCCACGGCGCGCGGCACTCCGCCGGCAGCGAGCCAGGCGTGGGCGCTGCCGATCGTCGGGTGGCCGGCGAACGGCAGCTCGCCACCCGGGGTCCAGATCCGAAGCCGGTAGTCGGCGCCCGGGTCGCGCGGGGTGAGCAGGAAGGTCGTCTCGGAGAGGTTGGTCCACCGGGCGACGGCGGCCATCTGCGCGTCCGTCACCCCGTCGGCGTCGTGGATCACCGCCACCGGGTTGCCGAGCCACGGCTCGGCGGTGAACACGTCGACCTGGCTGAACGCCCGCATCCCTAGACGGTATCGCCCAGCCATCCGGCGACGAGCTCCGCCACCTCGCCGGGACGTTCGAGGACGGGCAGGTGACCCGCCCACGGCAGCCGGACCAGCCGTGCGGACGGGATGGCCGCGGCGAGGTGCTCCCCGACCGCCACCATGTGGTCGAGGTCGCGCTCGCCGACGACCACCACCGCCGGCGCCGCGATCGTGGCCGGGTCGACGTCGACACGTCCCGGCCCGGGGTGCTCGGCGGACGCCAGCTGCAGGTCGAAGGCCTGCCGCTGCATGCGCGCGACCGCCGTGGCGACGTCGGGAGCCGCGTCGGGCCCCAGCCAGGTCCTGGCGTTGAGCGCGGCCGCTGCGTCGAGGTCGCCGGCCTCGAGCAGTCGGTCCTCCTCCGCGGCGAAGGCCCGCGCGGCATCGGTGGGCGCCAGCCCCCGCCAGGCGGGGCACAGCAGCAGGAGCGAGGACACCAGGTCGGGGCGGGTCACCGCGAGCTCCATCGCCACCCGGCCGCCGAGCGAGGACCCGACCACGGCGACGGGTCCGGTGCCCAGCCGGTCCAGGAGGTCCGCGACGTCGCCGCTGTCCGTGTACGGCGTGGGGCCGGCCGGCACGGAGGACTCGCCGAAGCCGCGTAGGTCGGGGGCGAGCACCCGGTGACGCGCGGACAGCTGGCCGGTGAGGGCATCCCACATCCGCCGGTCGGCCACGCCGGAGTGCAGGACCAGGACCGCCGGCCCCGATCCGACGTCGCCGTAGGCCAGTGGCGCGAGCGTGGCGGGAGGGGGCTCGCGGGTGCGGTCGGTGTCGGACATCGACCCAGTGTGCCCGAGCAGGGCCCCGCCGAGCGGCCTCAGGGCCCGGTCGCGACCGCGACCCAGAGCGTCGTCTCCCCGTAGCGACGCGGTTTCTCGGCGACCAGCCGCGCGGGCCATCCCGGCTCCGGTGAGCGCGAGGACCGTTCGAGCACCACCATGGCCCCCGGGGCGAGCCACGCCTGCGCCAGCCGGGCCAGGACGCGGTCCAGCACCGCCTCGTCCACGGCATACGGCGGGTCGAGGAGGACGAGGTCGAAGGGCACGTCCGCGGGCAGCGCGACGGCCCGCTCGACCGTCGTCGTGACCACCGTGGCCGTTGTGCCGAAGCCGAGGGCTTCGGCATTGGCCCGGACGACGGACGCCGCCCCGCGGTCGGACTCGACGAGCACCACCGCTGCCGCGCCCCGGCTCAGCGCCTCCAGCCCCAGGGCCCCCGACCCGGCGTACAGGTCGAGCACCCGTGCCCCGGCCAGCAGGTCCCGGGCGTCCAGCGCGGAGAAGAGCGCCTCGCGAACCCGGTCGCTCGTCGGCCGCGTGCCGGCACCGGGAGGGGTCCGCAGCCGGCGCCCGCCGGCCGAGCCGGCGATGATCCGGGTCATGGCTGGGCCGCGGGCCGGGCACCGGTATGCCGCGTTCCCACCGGCTAGCCCCGCTCCAGGTAGGCCGCCTGCTCGGCGTCGAGGCGCTCGGCGAGCGCGGCGGCCAGATCGGGATGGCCGCTCAGCTCGGGGTCCTCGCCGACGAGGGCGACGGCGTCCTCGCGGGCGGCCTCGATGAGGTCCTCGTGCTCGAGGATGTGGAGGAACTGCAGCTGGCTGCGTCGCCCGCTCTGGGCCGCGCCGAGGACGTCCCCCTCGCGGCGCTGGGCGAGGTCCAGCCTGGCCAGCTCGAACCCGTCGGTGCTGGCGGCTACGGCACCCAGCCGCACCAGCGCCGTCTCCGCCTCGGATCCGGTGACGAGCAGGCACAGCCCGGGGTGACCCCCCCGCCCGACCCGGCCGCGCAGCTGGTGCAGCTGGGAGACGCCGAACCGGTCGGCGTCCATGATGACCATGACGCTCGCGTTGCCGACGTCCACGCCCACCTCGATGACCGTCGTCGACACGAGGACATCGACCGTCCCCGCCTGGAAGCGCCGCATGACGGCATCCTTGTCCTCCGGGCTCATCCGCCCGTGCAGCACCTCGATGCCCAGCCCGGCGAGCGCCGGGTTCTCGAGCAGGGCCGCGTGCATGGCGTACACGCTGGCCAACGGCCGCTCGGGCGGGGAGGCGGCCCGGTCCTGCCCGTCGGCAACATCCTCGTCCACCGGCTCCTCGACGACCGTCATCTCGGCGTCCGGCTCGTCGTCGTCGCCGATCCGCGGGCAGACCACGTACGCCTGCCGTCCGGAGCGGACCTCCTCGGCCACCCGCTCCCAGGTGCGCTGCACCCAGGCCGGCTTGTCGAGGGGCACGACGTGGGTGGTGATCGGCGCCCGCCCGGCCGGCAGCTCGCGCAGGGTGGAGGTCTCCAGGTCGCCGAACACCGTCATGGCCACCGTCCGCGGGATGGGGGTCGCGGTCATGACCAGCAGGTGCGGTGGGGTGGCGCCCTTGCCCCGGAGGGCGTCGCGCTGCTCCACGCCGAACCGGTGCTGCTCGTCGACGACGACCAGGGCCAGGTCCGCGAAGTCGACCGTCTGCTGGATCAGCGCGTGGGTGCCGACGACGATCCCGGCGGCGCCGGACACGATGTCGAGCAGCGCCCGGCGGCGCACCGCCGTGGGCTGGCCGCCGGTGAGCAGCGCGACCCTGGTCCCGATGTCCGCGCCACCCAGCAGACCGCCCTCGGCGAGGTCGCCGAGCAGTGCGGTGATCGTCCGGTGGTGCTGCGCGGCGAGGACCTCGGTGGGCGCCAGGAGAGCCGCCTGCCCGCCGGAGTCGACCGCCGCGAGCATCGCTCGCAGCGCGACCACCGTCTTGCCCGACCCGACCTCGCCCTGGAGCAGGCGCTGCATGGGCACCTCGCGGGCCATCTCGTCGGCCAGGGTCTGCCCGACCTCTCGCTGGCCGTCGGTGAGGGTGAAGGGCAGCCGGGCGTCGAACGCCTCCAGCAGGCCCCCGGCCCGGGCCACCCGGGCCCGGGTGACCTCGCCGGCGGCCCGGGACCGGCGTCGCGCCAGGGCCACCTGGAGCACGAGGGCCTCCTCGTAACGCATCCGCCGCCGGGCCCGCTCGACCTCGGCCCACGAGCCAGGGGTGTGGATCCCGCGCAGTGCCTCGATACGGCTCGGCAGGTCCCGGCGGGCGAGGACCTCGGCCGGCAGCGGGTCCACGGCGTCCCGCACCTCGCCGAGGACGGACCGGACCAGTTCGGTGACCGTCCAGGTGTGCAGGTTGCCCACTCGCAGGTAGATCGGGATGAGGTCCTTGCGCTCGCCCTTGTCGAAGTCGTCGAGCGGGGTGTAGCCGGGGTGGGCCAGCTGGAGGCGCCCCCGGTAGGCGCCGACCGTCCCGGCGAAGATGCATCGCGTGCCGACGGTGAGGGCACGTTCGTGGCCGTAGGCGCTGAAGAAGGTGATGTCGAGGTCGTGCGTGCCGTCGGTGATCACGGCGGTCAGGCGACGGCCGCGCTTGCTGCGCATGGGGGTGGTCTCGACCGTCTTGACCTCGCCGACGACGACGGCGTACTCGCCGACCTCGAGGTCGGCGAGGTTGCTCTCCTTGGTGCGGTAGCGCCGCGGCCAGAACGCGAGAAGGTCGCCGACCGTCTCGATGTCCCGGGCCTTGGCGAACTTGGCGGCCTGGTTGGGCCGGATCACCTTGGTGAGCCGGGACGACTCGGTGAGCACCTCACTCCACCCCGATGAGGAGAGGGTAGCTCGCCTGGCCGCCGTCGATGACGACGACCTCCACCTCGGGATGGTCGTGGTGCAGGAAGCTCCGCACGGCGGTGACGAGCTCGGGCTGGGCGTCGGCCCCGGTGACGAGGGTGACCAGCTCGCCACCCGAGGCGAGCAGCCGGACGAGCACCTCCTTCGCGGCGGTCGTCAGGCTCGGCCCGATCAGCGCGATGTCGCCGTCGACGATCCCGAGCACGTCCCCGGGCTGGCACACGCCGGCCCAGGTCAGGGCCTCACGGACGGCGACGGTGACGGCGCCGTGCCGGGTGCCCACGGCGGCGCTCGTCATGGCGAGGACGTTCTCGTGCAGCCCGTGGCCCTCGTCGAACACCGCGAGGGCGGCAATCCCCTGGACGACCGTGCGGGCCGGGACGACCCGCACGGTGACGCCCTCCTCCGCCGCCGCGGCGCTGGCTGCCTCGGCGGCGAGCACGGTGTCCTTGTCGTTGGGCAGCAGGATGACCGCCTGGGTGCCGGCCGCTCGCACGGCGTCGAGGATCTGGCGGGCCGAGGCCCGGCGCCCCGGCCCGGAGTCGACCGTGCGGGCGCCCGCCTCGGCCATCAGGGCGGCGATGCCCGGGCCGGCCGAGCACGCGACGACCGCGACCGCTCCGGGCTCGGCCGCAGCCCGGGCAGCGACCTGGGAGGCGAGGTGCGAGATCCGGATCCGGTGCGGGCGGCCGGCGTCGACGCCGGCCTCGACGGCCGCGCCCGGATCGTCGACGTGGACGTGCACGTTCCACAGGTCCGGGCCGCCGACGACCAGCAGGCTGTCGCCCAGCGAGTCGAGGGCGGTCGTCAGGACGCCCACCCGGTCGGCGTCGGTATCGGTGATGAGGTACATCACCTCGTATGCCGGGCCGTCGGCGAGCGGCGACCGGTCGCCGGCGGGAGCGCACTCCCCGGGCCCGGTGGCCGAGCTGGCGGGGGAGCTCCCGGGCCCGGTTCCCGTGGCCGGTGCCAGGGTCCAGCCGGCCCGGCGGCGCAGGGCCGGTCCCCCGGTGAGCAGGGCGTCGGCCGCCTCGGTCCACGTACCGGCGACCACTCGGTGCAGGGCCTCGACCATGAGCACCAGGCCGGCGCCACCGGCGTCGACCACGCCGGCCCGCGCCAGCACCGGGAGCTGCTCGGGCGTGCGGGCGAGCGCGTCGTTGGCGGCGTTGACCGCGCAGTGGGCCACTGCGGCGAGGTCCTGCCCCGCGGCCGCCGCGCGTGCCGCGGCGGCGGTCACCGCGTCGGCGACGGTGAGGATCGTCCCCTCCTGGGGATGGGCGACGCTGGCCCGCGCGAGCGCGGCTCCCCGGGCGAACGCCCGGGCCAGCCGGTCCGCGTCGATGACCTCGGCCTCGTCCTCGGTGACGACCTGGCACATGCCCCCGACGACCTGGCTGACGATGACGCCGGAGTTGCCCCGCGCCGACAGCAGGATGGCGCGCGAGAGGGTCCGACACTCCTGGGCCAGGCTCGCCGTGCCGAGGATGCCCGCCGCATCGTGCGCGGCCACCGTCTCGTCGATGGCCGAGTCCATCGTGAGGTAGAGGTTGGTGCCGGTGTCCCCGTCCGGCACCGGGAAGACGTTGAGGGCGTCGATCTCGGCCCGGCGAGCCGCGAAGGCCGCCCGGGTGAGCAGCGCCCAGTGCCGGGCATCGTCGGCGGTGAGGACATCGGCCACCCTCGGAGGGTAACGGCCTCCCGCCGGTCCGGACAGCGCGACGTGGTGCACCGCGATGCCGGCTGCCCGAGGGGACCCTGGCCCGTCGCGGTCCCCCGGCCCGCGGCGGGCGCACTCCCGACGACCCGTGGCGAGGAGGCGTTTTGGTCGTCGCGACCGTCCTCGGCTACCCTTGTCAGGTTCCGCGCGAGCCTGCCCTCGCACCGCTCCGACCCTCGGTGTGGCGCCCGCCAGGCGGCTCGACCTGCATCACATCTCAGAGGAGTTCTCCCGTGGCTGCCACCTGCGACGTCTGCGGCAAGGGACCCGGCTTCGGGCACAGCATCTCGCACTCCCACCGGCGGACCAAGCGCCGCTGGAACCCGAACATCCAGCGCGTCAAGGTCCTCGTCGGTGACGCGGGAGTGACCCCCAAGCGCCTCAACGTGTGCACCTCCTGCCTCAAGGCCGGCAAGGTGACCCGCTGACCTCCCTTCCGTAGCCTGCGCGAACGGGCCGGTCCCCTCCGGAGGGGACCGGCCCGTTCGCGCAGTGGCGTCGGCTCAGCCGGCGAAGTGGTCCCAGCCGGCGGCGTCCGGCACCACGCCGTCGACGGTGAGCCGTGGTCCGCCCTCCCCCGCCTCGAGGACCCGCCCCACGACCCGCCAGCGCGCCCCCGGCCCTGCCGGCACGCACGCCTCGTCGGGGAAGGTCGCCAGGAGCGCATGCTCCTCGCCTCCCCCGAGCACCTGGCGCCAGGCTTCGTCGGTGCCGACAGCGGCGGCCAGGGGGGCGGCATACGCCTCGCGCAGGGTCGCCCCGGACAGCTCGAGGCGCACCCCGCTGGCCCGCGCCACCCGCCCCCCGTCGATGACCAGCCCGTCGGACACGTCGATCATCGAGGTCGCCCCAGCGCGGGCGGCCGCCGGACCCGCCTCGAGCGGGGGCCGCGGGGCCCGGTGGTAGGCGACCAGGGCTGCGGCATCCAGGCCGGGGGCCCGGCTCGTCTGAGCGGCCGGATCGCCGTCCGCACCACCTCGGTGGAGCAGTACCAGCCCGGCCCCGGAACGGCCCAGCGAACCGGCGACGGCCACCACATCGCCCGCCTGGGCGCCCGACCGGAGCACCGGTGCGCGCCCCTGGAGCTCCCCCAGCGCGGTGAGGGCCACGACGACGACGCCCGGGGGTGCGGCCGAGAGGTCGCCGCCCACGACCGGCACCCGGGCGTCGGCGGCAGCGGCCGCGATGCCCTCGGCGAGCTCGACCACCCAGGAGAGCGGCGTTGCCGGGTCGACGGCGAGGGCGAGCAGGAGCCCGGTCGGCACCGCACCCATGGCGGCGATGTCGGCGAGGTTCTGGGCGACGACCTTGACCCCGACGTCCGCGCCGCTCGACCACTCGTCGCGCCAGTCCTGGCCGGCGACCATCGAGTCGGTGGTCACCACCACCGAACCACTCGGGGCGCTGAGCACGGCAGCGTCGTCACCGGGCGGCACGACGACCCCAGGGCTGCCGGCGGCGAACCGCGGCAGGATGTGGGCGAGCACCTCGCCCTCGCTGAGGTCGGCGAGCCTGACCTCTCGCGCCTGACCGCCCGGTCCCACGGCGGTCACCGGGTCATCACCCATGAACTCCTGCCTCCCCGGCCAACCGACCTCGTCACCGGCACGGTAGCGTCTGCACAGCGGCGCCGACCGGAGGGCAGGGTCACTCACCCCTGCCGGCGGTGGCGCCTCACGTCCGAGGGACCCGCGTCCCGACCCGTCGACAGCGAGGTGGTTCTCCCGTGGTCCAGGCCTACATCCTCATCCAGACCGAGGTCGGCAGGTCGGCCCAGGTCGCCCAGACGATCTCCGCCCTCGACGGCGTCACCCTCGCCGAGGACGTCACCGGGCCGTACGACGTCATCGCCCGGGTCGAGGCCGACAGTGTCGACGACCTCGGCAAGCTCGTCATCGCGCGCATCCAGGACGTCGACGGCATCACCCGCACGCTCACGTGCACCGTCGTTCACGTCTGAGGCTGCTGGCACCCTCCCTGGCAGCCCTCACCGCCACGGCAGCCTTGGCGGGGTGCGGCTCGGCCGTGGACGTGAGCGCACCCGCCGGGGCGGGAACGGCCGCGTGTGCGGCCGCCGCCAAGGACTGGCCGACGAGAGTCTCGAGCCTCGCCCGGCGCCCCACGACGAGCGGCTCGCCCGCCGTGGCCGCCTGGGGGGACCCGGCCGTCATCGCCCGATGCGGGGTCGGGGCCCTGGCTCCGACGACCGATCCCTGCGTCGAGGTCGACGGCATCGGGTGGGTCAGCACCGAGCTCAGCGACGGCAGCCGCTTCACCACGTTCGGGACCACCCCGGCCATCGAGGTCCTCGTTCCCCAGGACTACGCCCCCGGTGCCCTGCTCCTTCCGGCCTTCAGTGCCGCCGCGAAGGCGCTGCCCGGCAACGGGCTCGCCTGCCGGTAGACGCGGGGGTAGGCCGCAGGTAACGGCGCCGCCACCCCGGATGGCCACTCAGCGCAGCCCGAGCCGCCGCTCCCGGGCCAAGGTGATGAGGTCGTCGATGAGCTCGGCGTAGGCCAGCCCGGAGGCCGCCCACATCCGCGGGTACATCGACGTCGGCGTGAACCCCGGCATCGTGTTGACCTCGTTGATGACGATCTCTCCGCCGGTGGTCCAGAAGAAGTCCACCCGGGCCAGGCCCTCGCAACCGGCGGCGACGAACGCCCGCGCGGCCATCGACCGGATCCGCCCCGCGACGTCCTCCGGGAGCTGTGCCGGACACTCGAGCCGGATGTCGTCGTCGGCGAGGTACTTCGCCTCGAAGTCGTAGAAGTCGTGGTTTCGGACCACGACGCACTCGCCGAGCTCGCTCGTGCGCGGCGGCTGGGTCCCGTGCCCCTCGAGCACCCCGCACTCGATCTCCCGTCCGAACAGGGCCGCCTCGACGACGACCTTGGGGTCGTGCTCGCGGGCCGCCTCGATGGCCGGCGCGAGGTCCTCCCGACGGGTCACCTTGGAGATCCCCATGCTGGAGCCCGCCCGGGCGGGCTTGACGAAGACCGGCCACCCGAGCACCTCGACGCCTGCCAGCGCCGCCGCCTCGTCGCGCCGCCACTGCCGGTCGGTGATGACGACGTACGCCCCGACGGGCAGCCCGGCGGCGGCGAAGACCAGCTTCATGTACTGCTTGTCCATCATCATCGCCGAGGCCGTGACGCCCGACCCGACGTAGCGGACATCGGCGAGGTCGAGCAGTCCCTGGATGGTCCCGTCCTCGCCGAACGGGCCATGCAGGAGGGGGAAGACGATGTCGACCTCGCCGAGCTCGCGAGGCGGGGAGCCCGGTTCGAGGGCGACCAGGCCGCGGTCGGCGCCGCCCGGCGGGACGAGCACCCCCGGCCCGGACCCGTCGACCTCGGGGATGTGGCCGGGTGCGAGGCGGAGCGGCTCGGGGTCGTCCGGCGCCAGCACCCACCGGCCGTCGCGGGCGATCCCGATCGGCACCACGTCGTAGCGGTCGCGGTCGAGCGCGGCGAGCACGCTCGCCGCCGTCGCGCATGAGACGGGGTGCTCGGAGGACCGGCCACCGAAGACCACGGCCACCCGGATCTTCCGCTGCTGCTGCTCGGTGCTCATCGAGAGCGACCCTATCCCGACGGGGCGACCGGCATACCCTCGGCACATGGACCCCGACAGCCTGCGTCCCGCCACCCGCGTCGTCGCGCTCGGCCGCGAGCCGGAACGCCCGGGCGGCCAGGTCGGTGCGCCGCTCGTGCTGAGCTCGACCTACCACGCCGACGGGGCGGTGAGCTACGGCCGGGTCGGCAACCCGACGTGGACCGCGTTCGAGGACGCCCTGGGTCCGTTGGAGGGCGGCGAGGCGCTCGTCTTCTCATCAGGGATGGCGGCGATCGCGGCGGTTCTCTCGCTCGTCCCCCACGGTGGGAGCGTGGTCGCTCCGCGGGCCGCGTACAACGGTCTGGTCCTCACCCTCGAGGACCGGATGGCAGCCGGTGAGCTCGAGGTCCGGTGGGTCGACGTCGCGGACACCGCGGCGGTCCTCGCCGCACTGGGCGGCGCAGCCCTGCTGTGGCTCGAGTCGCCGACCAACCCGCTCCTCGAGCTCGCCGACCTGCCTGTGCTGCTGGGGGCGGCGCGGGACGCCGGTGTCCTGTCGGCGGTCGACAACACGTTCGCGACGCCGTTGCTGCAGCGCCCGCTCGAGCACGGTGCCGATGTCGTCGTGCACTCGGTGACGAAGTACCTCGCCGGGCACAGCGACGTCGTCCTCGGCGCGAGCGTCACCGCACCCACCGAGACCGGACGCGCGCTGGGGAACCGACTTTCGCGGTACCGGTGGCTGCACGGCGGGATCGCCGGACCGATGGAGGTCTGGCTGGCGCTGCGGGGGCTGCGCACCCTCGCCCTGCGGGTGGAGCGGGCCGGCTCCAACGCGGCCGAGCTGGCCCGACGGCTCGAGGGGCATCCGGCGGTCGACCGGGTGCGCTATCCGGGGTTCGGGGCCATCGCCTCGATCGAGGTGCGCGGCGGCGCGGACGCCGCGGAGCGGGTCGCCGCGGCGACCCGACTCTGGGTGCACTCGACCAGCCTCGGCGGTGTCGAGAGCCAGCTCGAGCGCCGGCGGCGCCACCTGGGCGAGCCGGAGGCCGTCCCCGAGTCCCTCCTGCGACTCTCGGTGGGGATCGAGGACGTCGAGGACCTCTGGGCCGACCTGGACGCCGCCCTCTCGGGCTGACGGGCGGCCTCCCGGGACCGGCCCGTCCGAGCGGGTGATCCGTGGCGCGACGAGCACGGCGTCGACGGCGGTCCCGCGCTGCCGGTGCCCCGCCGCAACGATCAGACCGGGTCCTCGCCGGGAGGCCGGACCTGGCGGACCCGCCCGATGGTGGACTGGCCGTGCTGCCGCGGGTCCCAGAGCTCCTCGGGTGGGGTACCGCCGCGGAGCACCTGCAGCTCGGCCGCGATGGCTCGCATGATCCGGGTCGTCGCCTCCTCGAGGACCGCGCGGGTCATCGGCCCGTCGTAGAGGTCCTCGAGCGGGACCGGTGGCCCGGCACGGACCTGCATGGTCTTGCGCGGGAACAGGCTCGGCTTCTTGGAGTAGGGGCCGAGTATCCGCTGGGGGCCCCACTGCGCCACCGGGATGACCGGGCACCGGGTCTGCAGGGCCACCCGCGCCGCCCCGGTCTTACCGCGCATCGGCCACAGGTCGGGGTCCCGGGTCAGCGTTCCCTCGGGGTAGATCGCGACGCAGCGGCCGTCCCGCACGGCCGTCACCGCGGCACGGTAGGCACCGGCGGCCTGGCCGGTCTCCCGGTAGACGGGGATCTGCTCGGCACCGCGCAGGATGGCGCCGACGACCGGCACGCCGAAGACCTCGACCTTGCCGAGGAACAGCGGCACATGGCCGTTGTCGAAGAGGAAGTGGGCGAAGACCAGCGGGTCGACGTGGGAGAGGTGGTTGGGGCAGACGACATAGCCGGTGTCCTTCGGCAGGTTGTCCACCCCGGACCAGTCGCGTCGGGTCAGGGCCATCAGCGGCGGCCGCAGGATGCCTGCGGCGAGTCGGTAGGCGGGAGTGAGCTTCCGGCGGCCCGGGACCTTGGACACGAGTCGTCTCACTCTCGTCAGGGATCAGTGGTTCATCCTGATGTGCCGGGAGGGCGATGTCGAGCATGCCGGCATGGGTTGGCAGGATCGGCGCATGAGTAGCGAGCGGCCCGACTGGTTCGTCGTCGTTCCCGTCAAGGGGGGCGCCGGGGCCAAGTCCCGTCTGGGGGTCCCCACGCCTGTCGCCCGAACCGCCTTGGCCACGGCCCTCGCGCAGGACACGGTGAGGGCGGCACTGGCCGCCATGCCACCCGGCCGGGTGCTCGTGGTCACCGCCGACCCCGGCACGGCCCGATGGGCGCGCGCCATGGGCGCCGAGGTCGTCCAGGACCCGGGCGGTGGCCTCGACGCCGCCGCCTCGGCCGGGGCCGGCGCGGTGCACGACCGGGGCGGGGAGTCCGTCGCCGTGCTGTTGGGGGACCATCCGGCCCTGCGTCCGGCGGAGCTGACGGCGGCCCTGGCCGCTGCTGCGGCACACCCCCGGGCCGTCGTCCCCGACGCCGACGGCAGGGGGACCGCGCTTCTCACGGCGCGGGGGGTCGACCTGGCTCCCCGGTTCGGTGCCGGAAGCTCGGCGCGACACGTCGAGGCGGGTGCCACGTCGCTGCCGCTGGTCCTACCGGGGCTGCGCCAGGACGTCGACGACCTCCCTTCACTCCGGGCCGCGCTCGCCCTGGGGGTGGGGGCGTCCACCCGGGGTGCGGCGACCGGTACCCTTCGGACTGTGCAGGCGAGCATCCATACGGTCCAGAGCAGCGGCGGAGGCAGTGCCCTCCTCGACGACGGCAGAGAGGTCGTGTTCGACCCCGAGGCCCTCATCGGCAGCGGGCTGCGCATGCTGCGGGTCGGCCAGCGGGTGAGCGTCGAGGTCGACGAGGACGCGCGCCGGGCCACCCGGGTGTGGATCGTCGGCATCGGCGACGACGAGGTCATCCGCTAGCAGCCGGCCTGCGGGCCGCTCGCGCTCCGGACGTCGACCACGGCCGGCACCTCCGGTGCCGGCCGTGGTCGTTCTCGCCGGCGAGGGTCAGGCCTTCTTCGCGGCGCGCTTGGCCGGGGCCTTCTTCGCGGCGGCCTTCTTGGCCGGGGCCTTCGTCGCGGACGCCGCCTTGGTGGCCGTGGTCTTCTTCGCCGGTGCCGCCTTGGTGGCCGTGGTCTTCTTCGCCGGTGCCGCCTTGGTGGCGGTGGTCTTCTTCGCCGGTGCCGCCTTGGTGGCGGTGGTCTTCTTCGCCGGTGCCGCCTTGGTGGCGGTGGTCTTCTTCGCCGGTGCCGCCTTGGTGGCCGTGGTCTTCTTCGCCGGTGCCGCCTTGGTGGCCGTGGTCTTCTTCGCCGGTGCCGCCTTCTTGGCCGCTGTGGCGGCGGCGGTCGCCGTGCCCGCCGACGCGCGGGCGGCGGCCGGGGTGGCCTTCGGGAGGGTCCTGGGGGACTTCACGTAGGTCTTGAACGCGGCGCCGGCCCGGAAGCGCGGAGCCTTGGACTTGGGAATGCGCACGCTGGAACCGGTGTGCGGGTTGCGTCCGGTGCGAGCCGCGCGTTCGACGCGGTCGAAGGTGCCGAAGCCGGTGATCCCGACCTTCCCACCCTTGGTGACCTCGCGAATGATGGTGTCCAGAACGGCGTCGAGTGCCTGGGCAGCGGCCTTGCGGCTGCCCAGCCGCTTCTCGAGCTCGCGAACGAGTTCTCCCTTGTTCACTGTCTCGCTCCACTTCGTCTTCGGAAACGACGCCGTGCGGCGCCCAGGCGAACCGGGCGATCACCCGGCCTAGGTCGACGGTATGTCCGCACATCAACCGCGTCCACCACCCGCCCGGCGTGTTCCGTTGTCCCACAATGGCTTTCGGCTGGCCGTATGGGGTCCCATCCGGGCCGGGCACGGCCGGCCCCGAGGTGGTCGACGCCACGCCCCGGACCGGAGAGCCAGCGCGAAAACCGTTGTGGGGCAGCGATATCCGTGGCCGACCACGGGTGCGGCGGCCTGGCCGGAGGGACGGTCCGGTGGGGTCGCTACGCCCCCTGCGTCACTCTGGTAACGCGGGCCGCGGGCCCGGGGTTTGCCCGTCAGATGGTGCCGATCACCGGCCGCCAGCTCGGGCGTGTCGCCTCGAACCCCGTGATGGCATCGGCGTGGCGCATGGTCAGGCTGATGTCGTCGAGGCCCTGGAGCAGACGCCAGCGCGTGTAGTCGTCGACCTCGAACGGGGCGACGATGTCGCCTGCCGTCACGTTGCACGACTCGAGGTCCACCGTGACCGAGGTGCCCGGCTCGTTCTCCAGCAGCTTCCAGAGCAGCTCCACGTCGCTCTGCGAGCACTGGGCGGTGAGCAGTCCCTGCTTGCCGCTGTTGCCACGGAAGATGTCGGCGAAGCGCGAGGAGATGACGACCCGGAAGCCGTAGTTCATCAGCGCCCAGACCGCGTGCTCGCGCGACGAGCCGGTGCCGAAGTCGGGACCCGCCACGAGGACCGAGCCCGCGGCATATGCCGGGGCGTTGAGGACGAACGTCTCGTCCCCGCGCCAGGCGGCGAAGAGACCGTCCTCGAACCCCGTCCTGGTCACCCGCTTGAGATAGACGGCCGGGATGATCTGGTCGGTGTCGACGTTGCTGCGGCGCAGCGGGACACCGATTCCGGTGTGCGTCGTGAACGGCTCCATGTCAGCGGCTCCCCTCGGTGAGGTCCTCGAGATCGGCGGGGCTGGACAGCGTCCCGCGCACGGCCGTCGCGGCGGCGACCAGTGGGCTGACCAGGTGCGTGCGGCCGCCCTTGCCCTGCCGGCCCTCGAAGTTGCGGTTGGACGTGGACGCGCTGCGCTCCCCCGGCGCCAGCTGGTCGGGGTTCATCCCGAGGCACATCGAGCAGCCGGGGAGCCGCCATTCGGCACCCGCTGCGGCGAACACCTCGTCTAGCCCCTCGGCCTCGGCCTGCAGCCGCACCCGGGCGGACCCGGGGACGACGAGCATCCGGACGCCGTCGGCGACCCTGCGTCCCTTGATGACCGCCGCAGCCGCCCGCAGGTCCTCGATCCGGCCGTTGGTGCACGACCCGACGAAGACGGTGTCCACGGGGATCTCGCGCAGCGGGGTGCCCGCCGTCAGGCCCATGTACTCCAGTGCCTTGGCTGCCGACACCTTGTCGTTGTCGTCGGCCATCGTCTCCGGGTCGGGGACGGCCTGGCCGAGCGGCGCCCCCTGGCCGGGGTTGGTGCCCCAGGTGACGAACGGGCTGAGCCCGGCCGCGTCGAGGACGACCTCGGCGTCGAACACCGCGTCGTCGTCGCTGCGCAGCCGGGACCAGGCGGCGACGGCGGCGTCCCAGTCCGCACCCGAGGGGGCGTGATCCCGGCCGTGGAGGTAGTCGAAGGTCGTCTGGTCGGGGGCGATCATGCCGGCCCGCGCACCCGCCTCGATCGACATGTTGCACACCGTCATGCGGCCCTCCATCGACAGGGCGCGGATGGCACTCCCCCGGAACTCCAGGACATGGCCCTGGCCCCCGCCGGTGCCGATCCGGGCGATGACGGCGAGCACGATGTCCTTGGCGGTCACCCCCGGCGCGAGCTCGCCCTCCACGGTCACGGCCATGGTCTTGAAGGGCTTCAGGGGCAGGGTCTGGGTGGCCAGGACGTGCTCGACCTCGGACGTGCCGATCCCGAACGCCAGCGCGCCGAACGCACCGTGCGTGGAGGTGTGGCTGTCCCCGCACACGATGGTCATGCCGGGCTGGGTGAGACCCAGCTGGGGGCCGACGACGTGGACGATGCCCTGCTCGACGTCACCCATCGGGTAGAGCCGGACGCCGAACTGCTCGCAGTTGCGTCGCAGGGTCTCTACCTGGGTCCTGCTGACCGGGTCGGTGATCGGGCCGGGCGTCGTCGGGACGTTGTGGTCCTCGGTGGCGAGCGTGAGGTCGGGGCGGCGCACCGACCGGCCGGCCAGCCGCAGCCCGTCGAACGCCTGGGGGCTGGTCACCTCGTGGAGCAGATGCAGGTCGATGTACAACAGGTCCGGCTCGCCCGCGCTCCGGCGCACGACGTGCGCGCCCCATACCTTCTCGGCCAAGGTCCCGGCCATCTCGATCACCCTTCCGTCGCCCTCCGAGGGGTGCCGGGGTCAGCAGGCGCGCCCTCGTCCTCCTGTGAGGTTCGCACGGGGACGGCGCGGCGGAACTTGCGTCTCAGGCAATGAGACGTCAGTATCATCTCATGGACAACAGCAGTGGAGTCGGCGTCCTGGACAAGGCGGCCGTGGTCCTGGGTGCCCTGGAAGCGGGTCCCTCGACCCTCGCCCAGCTCGTCACCGCCACCGGCCTGGCCCGCCCCACGGCGCACCGGCTCGCGGTCGCCCTCGAGCACCACCGCCTGGTCGCCCGCGACCTGCAGGGCCGGTTCGTCCTCGGCCCGCGGCTCGCCGAGCTGGCCGCCGCGGCCGGCGAGGACCGCCTGCTCGCCGCCGCCGGCCCCGTGCTCGGCGCCCTGCGCGACCACACCAACGAGAGCGCCCAGCTGTTCCGGCGCCAGAGCGACCACCGGGTGTGCGTGTCCTCCGCCGAGCCGCACGTCGGCCTGCGCGACTCCATCCCGGTCGGCGCCGCCCTGTCGATGCTCGCCGGGTCCGCCGCCCAGGTGCTCCTGGCGTGGGAGGAGCCGGACCGGCTCCACCGCGGCCTGCAGGGCGCGGCGTTCACCGCGACGACCCTGTCCGGGGTACGCCGTCGCGGCTGGGCCCAGAGCGTCGGTGAGCGTGAGCCGGGAGTGGCGTCCGTCTCGGCCCCCGTCCGCAGCCCCTCCGGGCGGGTCATCGCCGCGGTGTCCATCTCCGGACCCATCGAGCGGCTGTCGCGGCAGCCCGGGCGGCTGCACGCGGCGACCGTGATGGCCGGCGCCAACAAGCTCACCGAGGTCCTCGCCCGGCATGCCGCCGCCCAGGATGCGCAGAACAACGGCTGACCGGACCACGCGCCCCCGGCGCTCCTCCCACCGCCTCGCGCGGTGGGCCGGGCCCGCCTGGCGGACCGCCGAGGTGGCGCCCGGGGTGGCGCCGGATGACCCCGAGGTGGCACCGGATGACCTCGGCGCCGACGAGGACGCGACGAAGGCCCGGCCGGCAGGCCGGGCTTTCGCAGTACGTAGCCCCGACGGGATTCGAACCCGCGCTACCGCCTTGAGAGGGCGGCGTGCTAGGCCGCTACACAACGGGGCCTCTAGCAGGTGCCCGAGCCGCACAGGGCATCGGGCAACGGAGCAGAACCCTACCGAATACCGGGGCAATTCTCCGAATCGCGACCCGCCTGAAGGGGGCCGTGCGAGCTGGGGTACCAGGACTCGAACCTAGAATGGCTGAACCAGAATCAGCTGTGTTGCCAATTACACCATACCCCAAGGGGGTATCACCGTCAGCCGACCCCGGGACGGGGGCGTACGTCGGTGAACCGACGGTCGATACTACCGGGCCGCCCCCACACCCCAAAATCGCCCTGACGTGCGGGTGGCAGGCGTGCGAACGGGCGGGGCCGCGGTCAGGCCGTCGCCTCGGCGGCGACCTGGACGAGAACCGCCTCGAGCCGGCTCGCCACCTCGGCGACGAGCTCGCTGAGCGCATCGTTGCCGGTGACGCTCACCATGACGTGCGGGTCGAGGGCCTCGACCAGCACGGCTGCGTGGTCCTCACGCACGACGACGCTGCACGGCAGCAGCAGCCCGATCGACGGCTCAACCTGGAGCGCCGCATGGGCGAGCTGGGGGCGGCAGGCACCGAGGATGAGCTGACGGTCGACGTCGACACCGAGCTTGGCCTTGAGGGTCGCCTGGAGGTCGATCTCGGTGAGCACCCCGAAGCCGTGGTCGGCGAGGGCGCGCCGGGTGGCGGCGACGGCATCCTCGAACGAGCTCCGGACGGTGACGGTCTGGGCGTACGTCATGTCGGTCCTTCCTGAGGTAGATACCCCGTAGGGTATGTCACGCCGGTGAGGACCGCCTCACCAGGTGCCGCACCACGCGGTCGGGGACGCCGAGCAGGTCCTCGACGACGCTCGGCAGGACGGGGTATGTCGCGACCTCGCGCAGCGGCAGCCACCGCAGCCGCCCGGTGTCGCTGTCGAGGATGGCCGTCCCGTCGACGATGTCGGGCGGGTCGCTCATCGCCAGGTAGAACCCGATCTCGTGCTGGGGACCGTGGCCGCCGCTGAAGAGGTTCTCGACGACCCCCACGACCCGCATCGGTCCGGGGGCGGTGCCCGTCTCCTCGGCCCACTCCCGCGCCGCGCACTCGAGGACGCCCTCCCCGGTGCCGAGCGCGCCGCCCGGCAGGAAGGCGAAGTCGAGCCTGTCGTCGATGTTGACGAGCAGCCGGCCCCGGCGCACGCAGAGCACGGCCACCCGGACCGAGAACTTCAGCCCGCCCAACGGCAGCCGGATGTCCGCCACGTCGGTCCCTCAGAGGGTCGCACGCAGGGCACGGAGCCGGGCCAGCGTCGACGCCTTCCCGAGGATCTCCATCGACTCGAACAGCGGCGGGCTGACCCGCCGGCCCGACACGGCGGTACGCAGCGGCCCGAACGCGACCTTGGCCTTGAGCCCCAGCCCGTCGACGACGGCGACGCGCAGGTCGGCCTGGATCCGCTCCGCCCGCCACTCGCCGTCGCTGGACTGCAGGGCGCCGCCGTCGTCGCTGATCGCCTGCAGCGCCTCGAGCGCGGCGTCGAGAACGCGGGAGGCGCTGTCGTCGAGCTGCCCGCGGGCGTCCTCGGCGATCACGACGCCGTCGTCGGGCACGTAGAACGGCCGGACGAGCGCCGTCGCCTCGGTCAGGTGGGCGATGCGGGTCTGGATGAGCTCGGCGACGCTGCGCAGCCGGGCGAGCTCGCCGGCGGTGGGCTCGCCGCCGAGGACGCCGTCGGCCACGAGGTAGGGCAGCAGGCGCGCGGCGAACTCGCCCGGTTCGAGGTCGCGGATGTGGACGCCGTTGAGCCAGTCGAGCTTCTTGAGGTCGAACACCGGACCGACGGGGTTGACCTTGCGCCAGTCGAAGGCCTCGCTGAACTCGGCGAAGGTGAAGACCTCCCGGTCGGTGCCGTCGGCCTCGGTGGCCGGCGGGTACGCCAGCAGGGCGAGGAAGTTGACCAGCGCCTCGGGCAGGTACCCCTGCTCGCGGAACCAGGTGAGCCGGGCCGCGGGGTTCTTCCGCTTGGAGATCTTCGAGCTGTCGGTGTTGCGCAGCAACGGCATGTGGGCGAACCGGGGCGGGGTCAGCCCCAGCCACTGGTAGAGCAGGATGTGCTTCGGGGTGGAGCTGATCCACTCCTCCCCGCGTACCACGTGGGTGACGCCCATCTCGTGGTCGTCGACGACGACGGCCAGGTGGTACGTGGGGAAGCCGTCGGCCTTGAGGATGACCTGGTCGTCGGGCCGCGGCGCCGAGACCGCCCCGCGGATGAGGTCCTCGAACACCAGCGGCGGGTCCTCGGGCACGAGCATCCGCACGACCGGGGTCTGGCTGAAGCCGGGCAGCGCTGCGCGCTCCTCCACCGTGCTGCCGTAGCAGAGCCGGTCGTAGCCGGTCGGCCGCTTGAGCTTCTGCTGCTCGGTGCGCATCTGTGCGAGCCGCTCGGTCGAGCACCAGCAGTGGTAGGCCTTGCCCTCAGCCAGCAGCCGGTCGACATACGGCCGGTAGGTGGCGAGCCGCTCGCTCTGGCGGTACGGCGCGGCCGGGCCACCGATGTCCGGCCCCTCGTCCCACCGCAGCCCGAGCCAGCGCAGGGTGTCGAGGACCTGCTCCTCGCTGCCCTCCTGGAGCCGGGCGCGGTCGGTGTCCTCGATCCGCAGGATGAACCGGCCGCCCTGCTGGCGCACGAAGGCGAGGTTGAACAGGGCCATGTAGGCCGTGCCGACGTGCGGGTCGCCGGTCGGGGACGGCGCGACGCGCAGCCGCACGGCGCCGGGCAGCGGGCCGACCTCGGCGCCCGGTGTGCCGGTGGTCACGAGCCGGCCCCGCGTCGGACGAAGGGGTTGCTGAGGGTGCCGATGCGGTCGATCTCGACCTCCACGCGCTGGCCGGGCCGGACCGGGCCGACCCCAGCCGGGGTCCCGGTGAGGATGACGTCGCCGGGCAGCAGGGTGAAGGCGGCCGAGGCGTACGCGACGAGGTGGGACACGTCGTGGACCATGTCGGCCGTCGTCCCGTCCTGGACGACCTCGCCGTCGCGCCGGGTGGTCAGGTGCAGGTCGGCCGGGTCGAGGTCGGTCTCGATCCAGGGGCCCAGCGGGCAGAACGTGTCGAAGCCCTTGGCTCGAGACCACTGGCCGTCGCTGCGCTGCAGGTCGCGCGCCGTGACGTCGTCGGCGCAGGTGTAGCCGAAGATGACGGCGGAGGCGTCCTTCGGCGAGATGTCCTTGCACATCCGCCCGATGACGACGGCGAGCTCACCCTCGTAGTGCACCTCCGTACTCTGCGGGGGCATGACGACGGGGTCGCCGGGGCCGACGACTGCGGTGTTGGGGATGAGGAACATGAGCGGCTCGGCAGGCGCCTCCCCCCCATCTCGGCGGCGTGCTCGTGGTAGTTCCGGCCGATCCCGATGACCTTGCTCCGGGGGATGACCGGGGCGAGCAGGCGCACGTCGTCGACGAGATGGGTCGTCCCCGTCAGCTCGATCCGCTGGTAGAGAGGGTCGCCGGTGATCGCGGCGATCTTCTCACCAGCTGCGTCGACCAGCCCGTAGGCCGGGTCCTCACCCGTCGTGAATCTCGCGATGCGCACGTGCGGAGCCTACCGAGGGCCGCGACCCTCGGGCACGCTCGCCCCGGCCGGCCCGGTCGCCCGGGGTGGATCGGCCGGCGCCCACCCCGCGCCTAGTGCAGGCGGGCGACGACGGTCCGGGCCAGGACGGCATACCCGGCGTCGTTGGCGTGGATGTCGCCGAGGGTGCACATCCACGTCCAGGTGCAGATGACCTGGACGTTCTTGGGCACCTGGCCAAGGGTGGGGTCGGTCACGATCCGCCACGTGTGCGTCCGGAAGGCCTTGGCGACGTCGGCGACCTGGATGCGGTCCTGGGTGGCCGTGCGCTTGATGGTGGTGTTGAGCGTGTCGGCGAGCCCGACCGACACCTGCGCCAGCTGCTGTCCGGGCGCCCCGAGGAGCCAGGCCGCGAGGAAGGGGTCGTAGTAGTCGAGCGCGACGATCTGCGCCCCGGGGGCGGCGGCACGGAGCTGGCCGAAGATGACGGCGAGGTCCGTCGTGACGGCGGCCATCCCGGTCTGGATACACCCCATGTCGACCCCCGCACCGGACACGCAGCGCTGCACGTCGTTGGCCCCGATGTCGACGGTGACGACGGGGACCCGGCCACGATGGGCCGTCAGGTAGGCGACCGCCGCGGCCAGCTGGCTGCCCTCGGGATAGGTGCAGTGGTCGCCGGCGACCATCGATGCGGCGGTCTCGCCGGAGCAGGCGAGGTTGACGAGCTGGGTGGACGGGTGACGCTGCCGGAGAACGGACAGGACCTGACCGACGTAGCCTCCGGTCTTGTCGTCCCCTTTGCCGGGCTGGTAGCCGGCTGCCAGCGAGTCGCCCAGCGCGAGGTAGGTCGCCGCACGCCCGTCCGGACGGTGCTCCGGGCCGCTGACGCTCTGCGCGGGCTGCGATGCGGCGCCGGGTGCCGCGGTGGCGGTCGGTGCTGCGGCGCCCGGAGCCAGGAGCACGACGGCGGACGCGAGGACGGCCAGAATGCGACGCTGCATGGAACCCTCCGAGAGGTCGATGACGGCGCCCGGCCGGCGCCCCCCTCTCACCCTAGGTCGCGCTAGCCTGCGCCGGGTGGAACGCATGGACCTTTCTCTCGACGCGTGGTCGGCGCTGGAGAGCGCGCACGGGCACCGGGTGGACGCGCTGGTCGGCGGCCACCTGGCCCGCCGGGCTCGCGGCGAGAAGCATCCCGTGGAGGACTTCCTGCACACGTACTACCGCGGCTCCCCGGGCCGGTTCCGACGCTGGCACCCCGGTCCCGGTGTGCTGCTGGAGGGGGCCGCCGGTATGCCGCGCGCCTCCTGGCGCTTCTACCGGACCGCCGGCGACGCGGTGGAGGTCGACGTGGCCGGTTTCCTCAGCGCGCGGGCCTCGACGGTCGGGTTCGTCCGCTCGCTGCTCATTGCCACCCTCGAGCGACCGGCCCAGCTCGGCTGCTTCGCGCTCCACGAGTGGGCGATGCTCTACCGGCTGCCACCCGAGCAGGTGCGCCATACCGGGCTGGCGCTGCGGCTGGGCCACGACGGCACCGACACCGTCGTCGAGTCGCACCCGCTCCGGTGCAGCCACGTCGACGCGTTCCGGTTCTTCACCGAACCGGCCCGGCCGCTGAACGCGCTCCAGCCGACGCGGGCCTCGCAGGTCGCCCTGGAACAGCCGGGGTGCCTGCACGCCGGGATGGATCTCTACAAGTGGGCCGACAAGCTCACCCCGGCCGTGCCGAGCGAGCTCGTCGCCGACGCGTTCGAGCTGGCTCGCGACCTCCGGGTCCTCGACATGCGGGCCTCGCCCTACGATGTGCGGGGGCTCGACCTGGAGCCGGTGCCGGTCGAGACGCCGGCGGGCAGGGCCGCGTTCGTCGACGCCCAGCGTCTGCTCGCCGGGAGGGCGAACGCGTTGCGACACAGGTTGACCGCCGCCCTGGATGCCCTGGGCAGCCGGGGCGACCAGCGCGACGCTGCGACCGGATAGCTCGAGACCGGGTCTTCGCCGGGGTCGCCGTCGCCGGGCGGAGCAGGACCGGGCGGAGTCGGACCGGGCAGAGCCGGCCGGCGGGCGGGCCGTCCCGTGGCGTTCGGCGCCGGAGGTCAACCGAGGGCGGCCCAGCCGGTCACCTCGACGACGCGCAGCACGAGCACGCGCAGGAAGGGCTCGTCGCGGTACTGCGGGAACCGGTGCGCCAAGCGCTCGGCCAGGGCGGACTCGTGGCCGCTGCGCGGGTGCGGCTCCCATCGGAGCGCGGCCCGCACCCACCACAGCCGGGACCAGTCCTCGCGGTCCCACTGCTCGACCAGCAGGGTCGCCCGCGGGTCGGCCCTCAGGTTCCGCTCCCGCTGCAACGGCCCGGACGACTTCGCCTTGACGAGGTCGACGGGGGTACCGACGAAGCCGTCCTCGTCCGCGACGTAGACGACGGGAACCGGGTCGGCGCCTCGAACGGCGTGCACGGTGCACAGGATCCCGTGGTCGTGCTCGGCCAGCCGGGTGCCGGCCTCGGGGGCGGCGAGCCTCATCTCGGCCGGCCCGGGACAGCGGACGGGGGCGTGGGTGTCATGGTTCCTCGTATGCCGCGGTGCTGGGCTTCCTCCGCGCCATCCTAGGTCGCGAGGCGGCGACCGGCTCCCCCGGCGGTGGCATCCGGCCGCCCGGCTCGCGCTCGTGCGGCAGGGTCCGCACCGGCCGGTCCCCCACGCGGGGCCGGCGCCCGTCGTGGGGCACAATCGCGGGGATGACGCTCACCGAACGCCTCACCGGCAGTGCCGCTCCCACGGCGGATGCGGTGCTCGACGTCTTCGTCGAGTGGGTGGCCGAGCGCGGCCTGGCCCTCTACCCCGCGCAGGAGGAGGCCGTCCTCGCCCTCGCCGCTGACGCCCACGTCGTGCTCACGACGCCGACCGGCTCGGGGAAGTCGCTCGTCGCGGTCGCTGCCCACGCCCAGGCTCTCGCCTCGGGTCGCCGCAGCTGGTACACCGCTCCCATCAAGGCCCTCGTCAGCGAGAAGTTCTTCGCGCTCGTCGAGGTCTTCGGCGCCGAGCAGGTGGGAATGCTCACTGGGGACGCGGCCGTCAACGCCGGCGCGCCGATCATCTGCGCAACCGCGGAGGTTCTCGCGAACGACGTTCTCCGGGAACGCGCAGCGGTCGACGCCGGCGTCGTCGTCATGGACGAGTTCCACTTCTACACCGAGCCGGACCGCGGGTGGGCGTGGCAGGTTCCGCTGCTGCTCCTGCCCGACACCCAGTTCCTTGTCATGTCGGCGACCCTCGGCGACACCCGCTTCCTCGTGGAGGATCTCCGTCGGCGGACCGGCCGGGAGACGGTCGCCGTGACCGGGGTCCAGCGGCCGGTCCCGCTCGAGACCGAGTGGGTGCTGACCGGCGTCCACGAGACGGTCGAGCTGCTGCTGGGTGAGGACAGGGCGCCGGTCTATGTCGTGTCGTTCACCCAAGCCGGTGCGGTCGAGCTGGCCCAGGCACTGTCGAGCATCGACGTCGTCGGCCCCGCCCGGAAGGCGGCGATCAAGGTGGCGGTCGGGTCCTTCCGGTTCGGGAAGGGCTTCGGTCAGGCGCTGCGGCGGCTGGTGCTGCACGGCATCGGGGTCCACCACGCCGGGATGCTCCCGAAGTACCGCCGGCTCGTCGAGACCCTCGCCCAGGCCGGGCTGCTCGCCGTCATCTGCGGCACCGACACCCTTGGCGTCGGGATCAACGTGCCGATCCGCACCGTGCTCCTCACCTCGCTGGTGAAGTACGACGGCCGCCGCCACAGGGTGCTGAGGGCCCGCGAGTTCCACCAGATCGCCGGCCGTGCCGGCCGGCCCGGTTTCGACACGGTCGGGTATGTCGTCGTCCAGGCGCCGGAGCACGTCATCGAGAACGCCAGAGCCCTGGCCAAGGCGGGCGAGGACCCCAAGAAGCGCCGCAAGGTCGCCCGGAAGAAGCCGCCCGAGGGGACGCTGTCGTACTCGGAGTCGACCTACGAGCGGCTGGTCGGGGCGGCGCCCGAGCCCCTGAGGTCACGGATGCGGGTCACGCACGCCATGGTCCTCAACCTCCTCGACCAGTGGCAGGGCCAGCAGGCCGCGCTGCGCACCGTGCTCCTGGACAACCACGAGGAGGAGGACCGGCGGGACGCGCTCGTCGAGCGGGCCGTGCAGGTGCTGGGGTCGCTGCTGCGCGCCGGGGTGCTCGAGCCCGACGACGGCTCGTCCCTCGAGCACTGGCTGCCCGCCGAGGACGACACGGCGGACGAGCCGACGTCACCCACCGGCATGGACGGGGCGCACGACGAGCCGGACGAGGCCGCGGCCGCGGCGGGTGCCGATGTCGGGGCGCTCGGCGCCGCGCTCGCCGCCGCAGGCCTGACGCGCCGCCCCGCCGACCCTGGTCCACACAAGCCGGCCGGCATCGCGGAACCGGCCGGCCACCCGGCGAGCCGGACCGACGGGGTACCGGTGCCGGGGGCGCTCGAGCGGTTCGTCCGGGGCGAGGAGCCGCGGTACGAGGGAGGGCCGTTCCAGGTCGCCATGGACCTCCATGAGGGGTTCGCGCTCAACCAGGCACTGTCGGCGTTCGCCCTCGCCGCCCTCGAGCTGCTGGATCCCGATGCGCCCGGCTACGCCCTCGACGTCGTCAGCGTCATCGAGGCGACGCTCGAGGACCCGCGCCCGGTCCTCATGGCCCAGCGGTTCGAGGCCCGGGGCGAGACCGTCGCCGCGATGAAGGCCGACGGTCTGGAGTACGAGGAGCGGATGGCGGCCCTCGACGACGTGACCTGGCCGCGCCCGCTCGCCGACCTCCTCGAGCAGTCGCTGCGGACCTACCGGCAGCGGCACCCCTGGGTCGACCCGAGCGACCTGTCCCCGAAGTCCGTCGTCCGCGAGATCTACGAGCGGGCGATGACCTTCGGGGAGTTCGTCGCCCACCACAAGCTCGCCCGCGCCGAGGGTGTCGTGCTGCGGTACCTCACCGATGCCTACCGCGCCCTGCGCTCCACCGTGCCGGTCTCGGCCAGGACCGAGGAGCTCGACGACATCGTCGAGTGGCTCGGGGAGCTGGTCCGGCATACCGACTCCAGCCTCCTGGACGAGTGGGAGGCCCTGGTCGACCCGGTCGCCGAGCACCTCGGCGAGGTGCGCGCCCCGACCGAGGGACGTGCCCTCTCGGCGAACCCCCGAGCCCTGCGGGTCATGGTGCGGCAGGGCATGTTCCGTCGCATCGAGCTGCTGGCACTCGGCCGCTACCAGGCGCTCGCGGCCCTCGACGGCGGGCTCGACGCCGACGCCTGGCGGGACTCCCACGCGGAGTACCTGAGGGAGTACGACGCGATCGGCACCGGACCCGAGGCCCGCGGACCGGCCTTCTTCCAGCTGGTCGTCGACCAGCAGCGCTGGAGGGCCGTCCAGATCCTCGACGACCCCGCCGGGGACCACGACTGGCGGATCACCGCGGAGGTGGACCTCAGCGCGACCGACGAGGCCGGCGAGCTCGTGCTCGTCACGACCGGGCTCTCCCCCGTCTGACCGGCCCTGCCGCCGGCCGGACGACCCGGCCGGGTCCGCCACCGTCACCGGGCCGGTGCCTCGGGACCGAGGATGACCACCGAGCGGGAGCAGCGCTGCTCACGGCAGCGGCATCGGGGGCAGGTGGGACATGGCGTGCGTCATGAGCTGCTTCCAGATGGGGGCGGCGATACTCGCGCCGTAGACGATCGGGTAGTACGTGCCGGCGACCGTGACGTTGGTCAGGCGCAGCCGGCCGGCCTTCCCGTGCACGGTGCGTCCGGGGTCCCCCACCCAGACGGCGGTGCTGCGCTGCGCGGTATAGCCGACGAACCAGGAGTCGTAGGGGCCGTCGGTGGTCCCGGTCTTACCGGCCGAGGGCCACGGGACGAGCGGACCGGTTCCGGCGGCGGTGCCACGCGTGAGCACCTGCTCCAGGGCGGTGTTGACGCCGGTCGCCACCGCGCCGGACAACGCCCGGTGACAGCTCGGGTGCGCCTTGAGCACCGTCGTCTCCTTGGCGGCCGGCGAGGCGCGGCTGGTGATCGAGCTGACCGGCATCGGCGCGCAGTAGGTGCCGCCCGACGCGAACCCCGCGTAGGCCGCCGCCATGGTCAGGGGCGCGACGTTCTCGACACCCAGGGTGAGCGAGGGCAGGCAGGTCGGCAGGTCGGTCGTGGCCTTGTCCCTGGCCGAGCACACCTGCTGCGGCGTGGCGGTGTGCACGCCGAGCGCCTCGGCGGTCTTGGCGACGTCGCACAGGTCGAGGTGGGTCTCCATGGTGACGTAGGCGACGTTGACCGAGTTGACGGTCGCGTCGAGCACGGACATCGGTCCTGTCTCGGTTCCCTCGGAGTTGCCGGGGACGTAGGGCTTGGTGCCCGACAGGGGCCGGCCACAGGAGGTGAACGAGGAGAAGGGGAAGCCGCGCTTGGTGGCGTCGACGACGTCGCCGAGGTTGCCCCCGTGCTCCAGCCACGTCGCCAGGGTGAACGGCTTGAACGAGGACCCCGTCTGGAAGCCGCTCGCCCCACCGAGGCTGGCGTCGGTCGTGTAGTTGACCGAGGTCCGGCCGCTGCCGGCCGTCGCCGAGAAGGTGCGGTTCTCCGCCATCGCGACGACCGCTCCGGTTCCCGGTTCGACCGTCACGGCTGCGGCCCCGAGCCTGCTGGCGTCCTTGGGGGGCACCTTGGCGTCGACGGCCTGCACCGCGGCTGCCTGCGTGGACGGGTCGAGGGTCGTGTGGATGACCAGGCCGCCGGTCAACAGGGCCTGCTGCCGCTGGCCCGCGGTGGCGCCGAGCGCGGCATACGCCGGGTCACGCAGGAGGGACTGGACGACGTAGTCGCAGAAGAAGCCCGTCGTCCCCGAGGCCGAGCACCCCTCGGGCGCGGCCTTGCCGGTGACCTTGACCTTGGTGGCGGCCGCCTTCGCGTACTGGGCCGCGGCGATCATCCCCTGCGCCCGCATGTCCGCCAGCACGACGTTGCGGCGCTGCCGGGCCGCGTCGGGGTGCTGGACCGGGTCGTACGCCGCCGGGTTCTGGACCAGTCCGGCGAGCGTCGCGGCCTGGGCCAGGTCGACCTTCGCGGCGGAGACGCCGAAGAAGCGCTCCGCCGCGGCCTGGACCCCGTACGCTCCCTGGCCGAAGTAGACGATGTTGAGGTAGCGCTCGAGGATCTGCTCCTTGGTGAGGTGCCGCTCGAGGCTGATCGCCAGGCGCAGCTCGCGCACCTTGCGGGAGACCGTGCGGGCGACGTCGGCCTTCGCGCCGGCGGTGTTTCCCGCCTGGAGGTCCTGCTCGAGCAGGAGGTTCTTGGCGTACTGCTGGGTCAGCGTGGAGGCGCCCTGGATGGGATGGCCCGACGCGTCCGCGACGACGGCCCGGGCCAGGCCCCGCGGGTCGACGGGGCCGTGCTCGAAGAAGCGGGAGTCCTCCACAGCGACGATCGCGTGCTGGACCTGCACCGACATCGCCGTCAACGGCACGCGGAGCCGGTTCTGGTCGTACAGGCGGGCGATCGGGCGACCCCTGGCGTCGAGCACGACGGTGGTCTGGGGCAGCGAGACGGTGGGGATGTCGTCGGGCAGCGAGGTGAAGGCGCTGCTGCCGGCGTCGACGGAGGAGGCGGCCACCGCGACCAGGGGCAGGGCCAGCCCGGACCCGAGGATGCCGGCCATCATGGCGAGTGCGGCCAGGCCTGCCAGTGCCCTCCACACCCTGGCTTGGGAACGGAGCGCACTCGGGACTCCGGTCACCGTACCCTCCTCGCTGGTCGCTGTTACCTGCTGCGACAGACGACGGCGGGCTGCTCCACCAGGTCGGCCCGGCCGCCGACGCTACCGACGTTACGAAGCGAGCCTGGACGCAACCTGAGACCGGGGCGTCAGCGCGGGATGGCCCCGGCGCGGATGAGGCCGTACGTGACCCCGTCGACGAGCGCCTCCCACGACGCCTCGACGATGTTGCCGGCGACCCCGATCGTCTGCCACGACGTGGCGCCGTCGGAGGTCTCGATGAGCACCCGGGTGACCGCGTCGGTGCCGTGGGCGGCGTCGAGGATGCGGACCCGGTAGTCGATGAGCTCGAGATGGGCGATCTCGGGGTAGGCCACGGAGAGCGCCTCGCGCAGCGCGTGGTCCAGGGCGTTCACCGGCCCGTTCCCCTCACCCGTCTTGACGTAGCGCTGCCCGGCGGCGACGACCTTGACCGTCGCCTCGGACATCGCCTCGCCCGACCGGCCGCGGTCGGTGATGACCCGCCAGGACTGCACGTCGAAGAAGGCCGGCAGCGCACCGTCGAGCTGGCGGCGCAGGAGCAGCTCGAAGGAGGCGTCCGCCGCGTCGAAGGTGTAGCCCCGCAGCTCGAGGTCCTTGACCTTCTTGAGGACCTTCTTCAAGGTCGTGGCGTCGGCCTCGTCGGTGCTGTCCAGGTCGAAGCCCAGCTCGCGGCTCTTCAGCTCGATCGAGGCGCGCCCCGCCATGTCCGAGACGAGCATCCGCATGTCGTTGCCGACGTGCTTGGGGTCGGTGTGCTGGTACAGGTCGGGGTCGACCTTGATGGCGCTGGCGTGCAGGCCGGCCTTGTGGGCGAACGCGCTCGCACCGACATACGGCTGGCGGCTGTAGGGCGGGACGTTCGTGACCTCGCTGATGGCGTGGGCGATCCGGGTCGACTCGGCGAGGCGGTGCGGCTCGAGGAGCGGGAGCCCCCGCTTGATCTGCAGGTTCGCGACGACCGTGAGGAGGTCGGCGTTGCCGGTGCGCTCCCCGTAGCCGTTGATGGTGCCCTGGATGTGGCTGGCGCCCGCGTCGACGGCGGCCATCGAGTTGGCGACGGCGCAGCCGGTGTCGTTGTGACAGTGGATACCGATCCTGGCGCCGGTCGCCGTCACGACGTCGCTGACGACGTCGGCCACCTGAGTGGGCAGCATGCCGCCGTTGGTGTCGCAGAGGACCCCCACCTCCGCGCCGGCCTCCATCGCGGCCCGGACGGTCTCGATGGCGTAGTCGCGGTTCGCGGCATACCCGTCGAAGAAGTGCTCGGCGTCGAGGAAGACCCGCCGGCCCTGGCCGGTGAGGAAGGCGACGGTGTCCCGGATCATCTCGAGGTTCTCCGCGAGGGTGGTCCGCAGCGCGCGCTCGACGTGTCCGGGGTGCGACTTGGCGACGAGGGTGACCACCCGGGCCCCGGAGTCGAGCAGCGCCCGGACGAGCGGGTCGGTGGCCGCGCTGCCCCCTGCGCGCCTCGTCGCACCGAATGCCGCGAGGGTGGCGTTCCTCAGGGTCAGCTCGCGCTGGGCGCGGGCGTAGAACTCGGTGTCCTTGGGGTTCGCCCCCGGCCAGCCGCCCTCGATGTAGCCCACCCCGAGCTCGTCGAGGTGGCTCGCAATGGCCAGCTTGTCCGTCACGGACAGGTTGAGCCCCTCCTGCTGGGCACCGTCGCGCAGCGTGGTGTCGTAGACGTGCAGGTCGGTCATCGTGTCTCGCCTCGTTCTTCGGAGCTGTGGGGCCGGGGGGCCGGTGAGCCGGTGGGGTCCGGCGGTGGGTGCCGGCCAGGGCCGGACCGGTCGGATCGGCCGAGCCGGTGGTGGCGCCCGGGCGTCCCGCGGGCGACCGCCCGCGAACCGCCCGGGCGGCCCACCGTCTCCGGCGTGCGTCGTGGCTGCGCTGCCACTCCTGGCCCTGGGGTGGTGGGCCGGGAACCCTGCTCCGGCGGGCCGTCTCGCGCTGGGGCGACGTTCCCGACAAAGCAAAAGACCCCCCGGGTGTGGGAGGTCTGCGCGACGAGGAGGTCTCGTCGCGCTAGCCGATAATGATCGTGGTGGTGGCCACGTCACTGAACGTCACGGGCGTAACCCTGCCACACCAGGCCGGGTCCGTCACCATCGAGTCCCACATAGTGGCCGTCGCCGCGGCCCGCCCACCGGGACCGGCCTCAGGCGATGGCCGGCCCCTCGCTTGAGGCGGCGCCCGGCGACGGACGTACGTCGGCGGCGTGCGCGAGCCCGGTCCACCAGTGGTCCGGCTCGCTCGGGGCGTCCACGTCCAGCGCCTGACCCGGCCTGGGCACCGCCACCCGTGCACCGGTCGCGCCGGCCTCGGCGAGCAGCCGGTCGACCGGCTCCGCCCACGGGTGCATGGCGAGGACGAAGGTCCCCCAGTGCACCGGCACGAGCAGTCCGCCCCGGACGTCGAGGTGGGCTGCGACCCCCTCCTCCGGGGTCATGTGGATCCCCGGCCAGGCCCGGTCGTACGCCCCGATCTGCACCAGGGTCAGGTCGAACGGCCCGTGGTCGGCGCCGATCGCGCCGTACCCCGGGAAGTAGCCGGAGTCGCCCGTGTAGTACATCCGGTGACGCGGGCCGGCGACGACCCAGGAGGCCCACAGGGTCCGGTCGCGCCCGACCCCACGCCCCGAGAAGTGCTGCGCCGCTGCCGCGACCAGCCGCACCCCGTGCGCGACCTCGTGCTCCTCGTCCCAGTCCAGCTCGACGATCCGGCCCAACGGCACACCCCAGCGCTCGAGGTGCGCGCCGACACCGAGCGGCACGACGAACACCGTGTCCGCCCTCGTCGCCGCCAGCGCGCGCACCGTCAGCATGTCGAGGTGGTCGTAGTGGTCGTGCGAGACGACGACCGCGTCGAGCGCCGGCAGCCGGTCGAGCGCGATGGGGACGGGGTGCAGCCGCCGCGGCCCCAGCTCCTGGGTGGGCGAGACACGATCGCTCCATACCGGATCGAACAGCAGCCGGGCCCCGTCGACCTCCACGAGGGCGGTGGCGTGGCCGTACCACGTGGCACGCATGCCGTCCGGCGGCGAGGTGGCCGCCCCCCGGCCCCCGTCACCCACCAGGAGGTCGGCGAAGCGCTCGACCGGTATCGGCCCGGCCGGCTTGCGGTCCGGCAGCCCGGAGGCGAGCCGTTGCAGCGCGTCGCGCATCGCGCCCGAGGGTCCGCTCGGCACGGGCGGGACATTGTGGAACGCACCGTCCCGCCAGCGCGGCGACCCGGCGACCCGGACCGCCCGTGGACCTTCGATCCGCCCGCCCACGGCCTCCGGGATCTCCAGAGCGGACAGCAGCACTCGGCCGGTGCGGCCGACCGCGCCGGCGGCCCGCGAGGTCAGTCGTGACAGGGCGCTCATCGCCCTAGTCTCACAAACCCCACGCCGTTCCGGGCGGGGCCGCGGTGCCCACCTCGGCCGGAGGCCCGCCCGGGGCGCCGGCGGACCTGCACCGGACGCGCCGGCATCAGCCCGGCTGCCGGGCCGCGGCGACCACGAGAGCCGCGAACAGGCGGTTGTCCTCGCCGGACTCGGGGTGCCACTGGACGGCGACTCGGAACCGCGCCCCAGGGTCCTCCATGGCCTCGAGCGTGCCGTCGGCGTGCCACGCCGCCGGGACGTACCCGGGGTGGGCGGCGACGCCCTGGTGGTGGTACGTCGGAACGGCGACCTCGGCCTCGCCGAGGATGGAGCCCACCCGGGTGCCGGGAACGGGGGTCACCGGGTGCGAGGTGTAGACACCCGGCACCGGAAGGTGCTCGGCCGTTCCCACGGAGTCGGGCAGGTGCTGGTCGAGGGTCCCGCCGGCCGCCACGGCCATCACCTGCATCCCGCGGCAGATCCCCAGGACGGGCAGGCCGAGGTCGCCGGAGACCCGGGCCAGCGCGAGCTCCCAGGCGTCGCGGGCGGGCCGCGGGGCCTGGGAGGTCTCGTGCGCCGGGGCGGCATACCTGGCTGCCTCGACATCGGCGCCCCCCGCAAGGATCAGCCCGTCGAGCCGGCCCAGCAGCAGGCGCGCCCCCTCCTCGGCCAGGGCGTCGTCGGCCTCGGGCCGGGGCGGCAGCAGGACCACCAGCCCGCCGGCCCGCTCGACATGGGCGACGTACTCGAGCGGCAGTACCGCGCTGTGCTGCCCGAGCCACGGGTCGCGGTCGACCGGCTCGACGTAGCAGCTGACGCCGATCACCGGGCGGGTCTGGCTCATCGGTGCCGCCGTGGCCGTCACAGGGGCGTGACGTAGGCGCCGGAGATGCCACCGTCGACGAGGAAGGTCGACGCCGTCATGAAGCTCGACTCGTCGGAGGCGAGGAACAGCGCGGCGTTGGCCATCTCCTCGGGCTCGCCGAAGCGGCCCATCGGGATGTGCACCAACCGCCGAGCCGCCCGCTCGGCGTCCTTGGCGAACAGCTCCTGCAGCAGCGGGGTGTTGACCGGCCCGGGGCACAGAGCGTTGACCCTGACCCCCTCCCGGGCGAACTGCACGCCCAGCTCGCGGCTCATGGAGAGCACACCACCCTTGGAGGCGCTGTAGGAGATCTGTGAGGTGGCCGCCCCGAGGACGGCCACGAACGACGCCGTGTTGATGATCGAGCCGGACTTCTGCGCCAGCATGTACGGCAGGGCCGCCTTGCAGCACAGGTAGACGCTGGTGAGGTTGACCTCCTGGACCCGGCGCCAGGCGTCGAGGTCGGTGTCGAGGATCGAGTCGTCCTCGGGGGGGCTGATCCCGGCGTTGTTGAAGGCGATGTCGACGCTGCCGAACCGCTCGTCGGCCGCCGCGAACATCGCGTCGACCTGGGCCTTGTCGGTCACGTCGCAGTGGACGTACGCGCCGCCGACCTCTGCCGCGATCCGGGTGCCGAGCTCGTCGTTGACGTCGCCGATGACGACCTTCGCGCCCTCTTGGGCGAAGCGCCGCGCCGTCGCCAAGCCGATGCCGGAGCAGCCGCCGGTGATGACGGCGACCTTGCCCTCGAGCCTGCCTGCCATGGGACGTTCCCCAATCCTGTTCCGGAGTGTGGTTTCCGTGCGGTGCGTCGACTGTACGTGTTCAGCCCTCGGTGCTGATGAAGACGTTCTTGACCTCGGTGAAGGCGTCGAGCGCGTCCGGCCCCAGCTCACGGCCGATGCCGCTGGACTTGAACCCGCCGAACGGCGTCGAGTAGCGCACGCTGGAGTGGCTGTTGACCGACAGGTTGCCGGTCTCCACCCCGCGGGCGACCCGGAGGGCGCGGCCGACGTCACGGGTCCAGATGGAGCCGGAGAGGCCGTATGCCGTGTCGTTGGCCCGGCGAACCGCGTCGGCCTCGTCGTCGAACGGCATCACGGCGACGACCGGCCCGAAGATCTCCTGCCGCCAGACGGCGTCGCCCGTCGAGCCGGGCAGGACGACGGTGGGGGGGTACCAGTAGCCGGGCCCGGTGGGGCAGCTGCCGCGGAAGGCCACGTCGACCCCCACCTGCGACTCCTCGACGAACGACCGCACCAGCCGGCGCTGCCCGGCGCTGATCAGCGGCCCCATCTGGGTTGCCTCGTCCGTCGGGTCGCCGACCGTGACGCTCTTGACGGCCGCCTCGAACCGCTCCATGAAGGCATCGAACACGCTGCGCTCCACCAGGATCCGGCTCCGGGCGCAGCAGTCCTGGCCGGCGTTGTCGAGGAACGACATCGGGGCCGACGACGCTGCCGCATCGAGATCGGCGTCGGCGAAGACGATGTTGGCGCTCTTGCCGCCGAGCTCGAGGGTGACCCGCTTGAGCTGGTCCGCGGCCTTCCGCATGATCCCCTGGCCGACCTCGGTCGACCCGGTGAAGCACACCTTGCGCACGTCCGGGTGGGTGACGAACCGCTCCCCCACGACGGTCCCCTTGCCGGGCAGGACGGTGAAGACGCCCTCGGGCAGGCCCGCCTCGAGAGCGAGGTCGCCGAGCCGCATCGCCGTCAGCGGGGTCAGCCCGGCCGGTTTGAGGACCACCGTGTTCCCCGCGGCGAGCGCCGGGGCGAGCCCCCAGCCGGCGATGGGCATCGGAAAGTTCCACGGCACGACGATCGACACGACGCCGAGCGGCTCCTTGAAGGTGATGTCGATGCCGCCGGCCACCGGGATCTGCCTGCCGAACAGCCGCTCCGGCGCCGCCGAGTAGTAGGCCAGGACGTCCCGGACGTTGCCTGCCTCCCAGCGGGCGTTGCCGAGCGTGTGGCCGGAGTTGGCCACCTCGAGCCGTGCCAGCTCCTCGTTGTGCTCTCCGACCAGGTCGGAGAAGCGGCGCAACAGGCGCCCCCGGTCGGCCGGGGTCACCGCTCGCCATGCCGGCCCCACCTCGACCGCGCGGGCGATCGCCTCATCGGTCTCCTCGGCGCCGACGAGGCCGATGCTGCGGACGAGGTCCTCGGTCGCGGGGTTGATGACGTCACGCGTGGGCGGCGTCGCCGTGTCGGTCGCGGTCACAGTCGTTCGAAACCTCTCACTCGTTCCCAGTCGGTCACGGCCGAGTTGAAGGCCGCGAGCTCGATGTCCGCCGCGTTGACGTAGTGCTCCACGACGTCGTCCCCCAAGGCGGCCCGCGCCACCGCCGACCCGGCGAACAGGTCGCGGGCCTGTGCGAGGGTCGAGGGGACGTGGTCGCGGTCCGCGGCATACGCGTTCCCGCCGAAGGCAGGTTCCAGCGGAAGCTCGTTCTCGATGCCGTAGAGGCCGCCGACCAGCATCCCGGCCACCGCGAGGTAGGGGTTGACGTCGCCGCCGGGGACCCGGTTCTCGACGCGCAGGCCTGCCCCGTGCCCGACCACCCGGAAGGCGCACGTGCGGTTGTCACGACCCCACGCGACAGCCGTCGGCGCGAACGAGCCGGGCTGGAAACGCTTGTAGGAGTTGATGTTCGGCGCGTACAGGAGCGTCAGCTCGCGAAGCGTCGCCTGCAGGCCCGCGATGAAGTGGTCGAACAGGGCGCTCTGTCCGCCGTCGCGCGCCTCGTCGGCGAAGACGATGGCGCCGTCGGTGCCCCGCAGCGAGAGGTGGATGTGGCAGGAGTTGCCCTCGCGCTCGTCGTACTTGGCCATGAACGTCAGCGCCTGGCCGTGACGTGCGGCGATCTCCTTGGCCGCGGTCTTGTAGACGACATGGTTGTCGCAGGTGCGCATCACCTCGTCGAAGAGGAACGCGATCTCGTGCTGGCCGAGGTTGCACTCCCCCTTGGCGCTCTCGACCGTCATCCCGGCCGCGAACATCTCGTTGCGGATCTCCCGCAGCACGGGCTCGACCCGGGTCCCCCCGAGGATCGAGTAGTCGACGTTGTAGCGGTTGGCGCCGGTCAGGTCCCGGTAGCCCCTGTCCCAGGCCTGCTCGTAGGAGTCCTCGAAGAGGATGAACTCCAGCTCGGTCCCGGCGAAGCCGGCGTAGCCGAGATCCGCGGCGCGGGCCACCTGGGAGCCGAGGATCCCCCGGGGCGACTGACGCACCGGCCCCGAGCCGTCCAGCCAGGCGAGGTCGCACTGGATCGTCGCCGAGTTGGGCTGGCCCGGTGTGCGGCGCAGGGTCGTCACGTCGAGGACGAACTCGAAGTCTCCGTAGCCCTTCTCCCAGGAGGAGATCGAGTAACCGTCCACGGTGTTCATGTCGACGTCGACGGCGAGGAGGTAGTTGCAGCCCTCGGTGCCGTGAGCGAGGACGTGGTCGAGGAAGTAGTGGCTGTGCAGCCGCTTGCCCTGGAGGCGTCCCTGCATGTCGGTGAAGGCGACGATGACGGTGTCGACGTGGCCCGCCTCGATGTCGCGGCGCAGCGCCTCCAGGGTGAGGTGCCGCGGGTGGTGCTGCGTGGCCATGGTGCTCTCCTTCGTCATCCGATCAGACCCCGCAGCAAGGCGGAGGTAGCATCACAATGCTCCTCCATCACCGCGCGGGCCCGGTCGGGGTCCCCCCGCAGGATGGCCTCCACCACAGCGCGGTGCTGGTCGTCGGAGTGGTCGATGTTGCGTCGAAGGACCGGTATGCCGCGCAGCAGGTCGCCGAGGGCGCCCTGCGCCCGGGTGACCGCCTCGATGAGCATCGGCGTTCCCGAGAGGGTGGCGACGGCGAGGTGGAGGCGGCTGTCGGCCAGCCGCCGGAACCCGTCCTCCTGGCGGGCGAGGGCGTCGTCCAGGCTCTGGACCAGCCAGGCCCGCTGGTCGGCGGACAGCTCTCGGGCGGCGGCGAGCCAGGCGGCGCCGGGCTCGACCACCCGGCGGAAGTCGAGGGCATCGGCCAACGCGGCACCCCGGCGGAGCGTGGTCGGCGCCGGGCCGGCCTCGAGCGCGCGATAGGTGACCACCGTCCCTCCGCCCCGCCCGCGCGTCGTGGTGACCAGGCCGGAGTCCCTCAGTGCGGCGATCGCCTCGCGCAGCGTCGTCCGGCTGACCGCGAGCCGCTCGGCGAGCACGCGCTCCGGAGGCAGCCGCTGGCCGTGGACGAGCGCGCCGAGCCGGATGGCCGTCGCCAGCCGCTCGACCGTCGTCTCGAACGCGTGGTGACCGCGCACCGGACGCAGCACCGTATCGGCGAGCTGGAGGGCGGGCGGGGAGGTCACGGGCGAAAGTCTTGGACCCGCGACCCGGGGTGTCAATGGTCCGGGTCCACACCTTTCCAGCCCGGCCCCTCTTTACGTGACGTGCGCCACAGGTCTAACCTCCGTGCATTCGCCTCGCGGTACCGGCTCGCAGGAGGCCGCCGGACCGCGAGCGGATACACCGTCTCGCTGGACCGGAGAGCACCCGCACGAGAGGACGGCCACCATGACGGACCACCACGGGATCGGCGCCAGGCCGATCGTCACGGTTGACGGCATCAGCTACGAGCACGCAGGGGCGGACTACTTCGAGAAGCGGAAGCTGACCCGGCACGCCGGGGCCTGGTCGCTGTGGGCCCTGGGCGTCGCGGCCGTCATCTCCGGCGACTTCTCCGGCTGGAACGGTGGTCTGGCCCAGGCCGGCTGGGGGGGCCTGCTCATCGCGACCGTCGTCATCGGCCTCATGTACCTGCTCATGGTCTACAGCATCGCCGAGATGTCGTCGACGATGCCGCACACCGGTGGCGCCTACTCCTTCGCCCGGTCGGCCCTCGGGCCGTGGGGCGGCTATGTCACCGGGGTCGCCGAGTCGATCGAGTACATCTTCACGACCGCGGTCGTCGGCATCTTCTCCAGCCTGTACGCCGACGCCATCGTGTCCGACGTCTTCGGAGCCAGCCTGCCGCTCTGGCTGTGGATGACGATCTTCTACGCCATCTTCGTGACGCTCAATGCCTGGGGAGCAGCCGCGTCGTTCCGGTTCGCCGTGGTCATCGCGGTCCTGTCCCTGTTCGTGCTGGTGATCTTCGCGACGACAGCCCTGTTCTCGGGCAGGCTCGACGTCGGCGCTCTCAGCGACATCAAGCCCACCGGCGGCGGGTCGTCGTTCCTGCCGTTCGGGGCGAGCGGGATCCTCTTCGCGCTGCCGTTCGCGATCTGGTTCTTCCTCGGCATCGAGGAGCTGCCGCTGGCGGCCGAGGAGACCCACACACCGCAGCGGGACATCCCCAAGGGGTCCGTGGCCGGGATGCTCACCCTGCTCGTGAGCGCGGCGCTCGTGCTGGTGCTCAACCCGATGGTCGTGGGGTCCGACGCTCTCCAGAACAGCGGCGAGCCGTTGCTGGACGGCTTCCGGGCCATCTTCCCGAACAGCAACATCGCCGCGCTGCTGTCCCTCTTCGCGCTGACCGGACTCGTCGCGTCGTTCCAGGGCATCATGTTCGCGGCCGGACGCAACGTGTACTCGCTGTCCCGGGCGGGCTACTACCCGCAGTTCTTCTCGCTCACCGGCCGACGCCAGACGCCCTACGCGGCGCTGCTCCTCACGGCGGCGGTCGGCATCCTGGCCACCATCGTCGTGCCGCTGGCGTTGAGCCTGGACAACGTGACGTTCGCCAACTCGCTGCTGCTCGTGGCGGTCTTCGGAGCGGTGCTCGCCTACGTCCTGCAGATGCTGTCGTTCGTCATCCTCAGGCGGAAGTACGCCACGGTCGTCCGGCCCTACCGCAGCCCGGTCGGGACGGCCGGGGCCTGGTTCGCCGGCATCGTGGCGGCGGTGACGCTGGTCTACCTCCCGTTCAACGAGTCGTACCGCACGCCGGTCCTCGGCATCCTCGGGCTCTACGTGCTCGCCCTGGTCTACTTCGCCGTCTACGGCCGGCATCGGCTCGTCCTCTCGCCCGAGGAGGAGTTCGCCATGACCCACGGTCAGCACGGGCACCCCGAGTCGGAGGGCTACGACGTGACCGAGCGGATGCTCGAGCGGCGAGACGACACTCCCTCCGGGGTCTAGCCACCCGCGGGTCGCCCGGCGTGACCGGAGGTGGGCGGATCCCGGTGCGTGCCGGCTCCGGTCACCGCGGCAGGGCCAGCGCCCGCTCGAGGACCTGGGCCACCCCGTCGTCGTCGTTGGCCGGGCACCGGTGGGTCGTCGCGGCGAGGACCTCGGGGTGGGCGTTGGCCACGGCGAACGAGACCGCGGCCCAGGTGAGCATCGGCAGGTCGTTGGGCATGTCCCCGAACGCCCACACCTCCTCGGGGCCGATCCCCAGGTGCTCGCACCACCGGCGCAGGGAGGCGGCCTTGGTCACGCCGGGCGCCGAGATCTCGGCGAGCCCCCCCACCCCGGAGTAGGCGACGATGCCGCGGGCGCCGACGACCTCGCGCACCCGGACGAGGAACTCCTCGTTGCCCATCGACGGGCACGTGACGAGCAGCTTGCCGACGGGGATGTCGTCCAAGGCGGCGACCGAGTCGACCTGGATGCCGTCGGGCAGGTGCTCGCCGTGGGGCGAGCGGTACCCCCGCTCGACGCGCATCCCGTCCCGACGCTCGACGGCGAACCCTGCCTGCGGGAGCCAGGCGCGCAGACCCTCGACGAGCCCGACCAGCTCCTGGTGACCGAACCCGGTGTCGGCGACCACGGTGCGCGACGGGACGTCATAGACGAACGCGCCGTTCCCGCACAGCACCGTGCCGTGCCCGCTCACGAGGTCGGCGAGGGCGTCGACCCAGCGCGGCGGACGCGCCGTCACGATGACGACCCCGATCCCGGCCTCGTCGGCGGCGACGAGCGCGGCCCTCGACCGCTCCGAGACCGAGCCGTCGGAGCGGATGAGGGTGCCGTCGAGGTCGGTCGCGACGAGGCGCGGCCGGTGCGCTGGCAGCCGGGGGATCACCCGGCCCGCCGCACGGGCGGCGGAGAGCCCGACGGGGGCGGCCCGCCCGGCACTGGGCATCCCCTACCCACCCCGGTTCAGGCCAGCCGGGTCAGCCAGCCGTGGGTGTCCTCGGCGCGGCCGTACTGGATGTCGAGCAGGCGCTGCCGGATGGCCCGGGTGACCTCGCCGCCGGCGTCCCCGGCGGTCGAGGCGGCCGAGCCGCCCTCCCAGCGCAGCTCACCGACGGGGGTGACGACGGCGGCGGTGCCGCAGGCGAACACCTCGGTGATGTCGCCGCCGGCCACGCCCTTCTCCCACTCGGCGATGGGGATCCGCCGCTCCTCCGGCTCGAGTCCCAGCTCCTTGGCCAGCTCGAGGATCGAGGCCCGCGTAACGCCCTCGAGGATGCTGCCGGTGAGCTCGGGGGTGACCAGCCGGCCCCCACGGGTGACGAAGAAGAGGTTCATCCCTCCGAGCTCCTCGATGTAGGTCTGGGTCGCGGAGTCGAGGAAGACGGCCTGGTCGCAACCGTGCTCGATGCCCTCGACCTGGCCGGCCAGGCTCGAGGCGTAGTTGCCGCCGCACTTGGCGGCACCGGTGCCCCCGGCGCCGGCCCGAGCGTAGTGCGCCGACACCCACAGGTTGACCGGCTTGAGGCCGCCGGGGAAGTAGGCGCCGGCCGGCGAGGCGATGACGCAGTAGGCGACCTCGCGGGCGGGACGGACCCCGAGGAAGGACTCCGAGGCGTACATGAAGGGGCGCAGGTAGAGGCTCTTCTCGCCGTTGCCGGCCGCCGGGACCCACTTCTCGTCGACGGCGAGCAGCGCCTTGAGCGAGCCGATGAAGTCGTCCTCGGACAGCGAGGGCAGCGCGAGGCGCCGTGCACTGCGGATCATCCGCTGCGCGTTGGCCTCCGGCCGGAAGGACCACACGGTCCCGTCGGCGTGCCGGTAGGCCTTGAGGCCCTCGAAGATCTCCTGCGCGTAGTGCAGCACCGCAGCCGACGGCAGCAGCGTGATCGGCCCGTACGCCCTGACCTGCCCGTCGTGCCAGCCCTCGCCCGCGGTCCACGTCGCGGTGACCATGTGGTCGGTGAAGTGCAGGCCGAACCCAGGGTCCGCCAGGATCTCCTCCCGCCGGGTGTCGGGAGTCAGGTCGGGGCGCGGGTGGGCGGCGAAGGTGAGCGGAGAGGCGGTCATGGCTGGGTGTCCTTCCTGACGGCCCGCACGGCACTGGGCGCTTCTCGCAGGGTAGCCCGAGCCGGCGCGGACGGTGGTGGCAGGTGGTGGGCCGTGGCTGCTCGCGGGTTCGGCGGGCGCGGCGCGACCGTGCCCCCGGGGGGAAGGGCGCCGGCGCTCCGCCCCGGAGCCGGTCGCCGTCCGGGGCGCTGCGCGGGTCTGGTGGGCAGCTAGAGGCGGGCGGCGATGTCGTCGCCCACCCGCGTCGTCGAACGGGGGTCGGCTCCTCGGTCGGCGAGGTCCGCCGCGACGGCCTGCTCCACTCGGGCGGCCTCGTCGGTGTGGCCGACGTGGGCGAGCAGCATCGACACCGACAGGACGGTGGCCGTCGGGTCCGCGGTGCCGTGGCCCGCGATGTCGGGGGCGGAGCCGTGGACCGGCTCGAACATGCTGGGGAACTGGCGCTCCGGGTTGATGTTGCCGCTGGCGGCCAGGCCGATCCCGCCGGCGATGGCGGCTGCGAGGTCGGTGATGATGTCGCCGAACAGGTTGTCGGTGACGATGACGTCGAACCGGCCGGGGTCGGTCGCCAGGAAGATCGTCGCCGCATCGACGTGCTGGTAAGCCGTCTGGACATCGGGGAACTCGGCGCCGACGTCGCGGACCGTGCGGCGCCACAGGTGGCCCGCGTGGGTGAGGACGTTGTGCTTGTGGACCAGGGTGAGGTGCTTGCGCGGCCGGGCCTGGGCCCGGGCGAAGGCGTCGCGGACGACTCGCTCGACCCCGAAGCGGGTGTTGATGCTCACCTCGGTGGCGATCTCGTTCGGCGTGCCGACGCGCAGCGAGCCGCCGTTGCCCACGTACGGCCCCTCCGTGCCCTCGCGGACGACGACGAGGTCGATGCCGCGGGGCGCCACCCGCTCGACCGCCAGCGGGCTGAGCACCCCCGGGTAGAGCTTGACGGGGCGCAGGTTGACGTAGTGCTCGAAGGCGAACCGCAGCGGGAGCAGCACACCGCGCTCGAGCACCCCGCTGGGCACGCTGGGGTCGCCGATGGCGCCCAGCAGGATGGCGTCGTGGTCGCGCAGCTCGGTGAGCACCGAGTCAGGCAGGGTCTCGCCGGTGTCGTGCCAGCGCCGGGCACCCAGTGCGTACTCGGTCGTCGAGATCTTGAGGCCGCTGGTGGCACTCACCGCCTCGAGCACCTTCAGGCCCTCGGCGACGACCTCGGGTCCGATCCCGTCGCCACCGATGACCGCGATCTGCAGGCTGTCGGCAGCGGTGAAGGTCATGACGGGCAGCCTAGGGAGTCCTCCCGTGAGGTGGATGTGCCGTCTCGCATCGCGGCAGACGCCAAGGGCCCGGCCGAGACAGCGGCCGGACCCTTGGGCACACGCGGGAGGGCGTCAGTCCTCACTGTGCCCCTGGTCGCGCAGGTCCATCGACTCCTGCAGGGCGCGGCGGGCGCCGTCGGCCTCGGCGGTCATCGTCTCGGGGTTCATCTCACACGTCCTTCTGCGACTCGGGAGAGCAGCATGGTCGGGGTCTTCGGCGGCTCGAGCCGAGTGGTCGGCGAGCCGGTCAGCAGGCGCTGCGGGGTCTCCGCGGCGGGGGGCTGACTACCGGACCCCGCCGCGGCGCGCGATGAGGAGTCCATGGCGTCGCGGCATGCCTCCAGGGTAGATGGACGTCCTACTATCCGGCGCCCCCCTTCCACATCGCGGACCGCCCGCGTCATGCGCGGCACCACCGCCGCCTGGTCCGGGCGCGCCGGTCCCCGCCGCGTGCCGGCGCCCCCTCAACGCCGGCACGCGGCATACCCAGCGATCCCCGCCGTCTCCGGTGGACCCCTGGACCGGTGGGCGGGGAGTCAGTCCAGGTCGACGACCTTGACGACCTCCGCGCCGATCTCGGCTCCCAGAGCCGAGACGACCTCTGCCGGGATGACGCTGTCGACCGTCAGCGCCACCAGGGCCCTGCCGGTGTCATCGTTGCGGGCGACCTGCATGCCGGCGATGTTCACTCCGGCATCGCCGAGCAGCCGGCCGACCTTGCCCACGACGCCGGGGCGGTCCTCGTAGGAGAAGAAGGCCATGTGCTGCGACAGCGGGACCTCGAGGTCGAACCCGTTGACGCCGATGATCTTCTGGACCATCTTCGGCCCGGTCAGCGTGCCGGACACCGAGACCTTGGACCCGTCGGCCAGGGTGCCGGCCAGGGTGGTGACATTGCGGAAGTCCTCGGCCACGGCGCTCGTGACGAGCCGCACCTCGCAGCCGCGGTCCTTGGCGAGCAGCGGCGCGTTGACATAGGTCACCGGGTCCTCCGTGACGTCGGCGAACAGCCCCTTGAGGGCGGAGATCTCCCAGATCGAGACGTCGAACTCGGTGATCTCGCCCCGGACGTCGACGTCGAGCTGCACCGGCACGGACCCGGCGACGGCGGTGAAGATGCGGCCGAGCTTCTCGACGAGGTCCATGCCGGGACGCACCTCCTCGGCGACGGTGCCGCCGGAGACGTTGACCGCGTCCGGCACGAGGTCACCGGAGAGGGCCAGGCGGACCGACTTGGCGACGGCCACGCCCGCCTTCTCCTGGGCCTCCTCGGTCGACGCCCCCAGATGCGGCGTCACGACGACGCTCTCGTGCTCGAACAGGGGGCTCTGGGTCGTCGGCTCCGTGGCGAACACGTCGATCCCGGCCCCGGCTACCCGGCCCTCGGCGATCGCCGCTGCCAGCGCGGCCTCGTCGACGATCCCGCCGCGGGCGGCGTTGACGATGCGGACGGTGGGCTTGACCTTGCTCAGGGCCTCGGCGCCGATGAGCCCGATCGTCTCGGCGTTCTTGGGGAGGTGGACGGTGATGAAGTCTGCCTGCGCCAGGAGCTCGTCGAGGCTGACGAGCCGGGCCCCGGTCTGGCCGGCGCGCTGCGCCGACACGTAGGGGTCGTACGCGAGGATCTCCACGCCGAAGCCCTTGAGCCGCTCGGCCACGAGCTGGCCGATCCGGCCGAACCCGACGATCCCGACGGTCTTGTCCAGCAGCTCGACGCCGGAGTACCTGCTGCGCTTCCACGCTCCGCCCTTGAGGGCCTCGTTGGCCGGGGCGATGTTGCGGGCGGTGGCAAGCATCAGCCCGATGGCCAGCTCCGCCGCGCTGGTGATGTTGGAGGTCGGCGCGTTGACCACCATGACCCCGGCCTTGGTGGCGGCATCGACGTCGACGTTGTCGAGTCCGACGCCCGCCCGGGCGATGACCTTGAGGCTCTTGGCGGCCGCGATGGCCTCGGCGTCCATCTTCGTCGCGGAGCGGACGAGCACGGCGTCCACCCCCTCGAGCGCCGGGAGGAGCTGGGAGCGGTCCGCGCCGTCGGTGTGCCGGATGTCGAAGTCCGGCCCGAGGGCGTCCAGCGTGGCGGGCGAGAGCTCTTCCGCGATGAGGACGACTGGCTTGGTCACGAAGGTCCTTCTCTCCTGGGACCCAGCCGGTATGCCGCCACGGCTGGGTGGTCCGCCCCCACCCCGACAGCGAGGGCGCGGCACTGCGGTGTACCTGGCGCCCATCGTATTGACGTCGTCAGCCGGCGGAGACCCGCGACCACGATGTGGCAGCGGTCACCGTGCCCGGCCGCCACCGCCTGCCGGCCGGCCCCTCGCGGGGTGACCGGCCGGCATCCGGGAGCGCGTGAGCCGAGCTCAGCGAGCCGCGGAGCCCTCCACGTAGTCGTCGTCCTGGTCGGTGCTGACCCAGGCCATGAGCTTGCGCAGCTCCTTGCCGGTCGCCTCGATGGGGTGCTGCGTCCCCCGCTCGCGCAGGGCCATGAACTCGGGGGCGCCGGCGTCCTGGTCCGCGATGAACCGGCGGGCGAAGGTCCCGTCCTGGATGTCGGCGAGGACCGCGCGCATGTTGTCCTTGACGTGCGGGTCGATGATCCGCGGGCCCGACACGTAGTCGCCGTACTCGGCCGTGTCCGAGACCGACCAGCGCTGCTTGGCGATGCCGCCCTCGACCATGAGGTCGACGATGAGCTTGACCTCATGAAGGCACTCGAAGTACGCGACCTCCGGCTGGTACCCGGCCTCGGTGAGCGTCTCGAAGCCGTACATGATGAGCTGGCTCAGCCCACCGCACAGCACGGCCTGCTCCCCGAACAGGTCGGTCTCGCACTCCTCGGTGAACGTCGTCGCGATGCCTCCGGCGCGCAGGCCGCCGATGGCCTTGGCGTAGGACGCGGCGAGGTCGAAGGCGCCGCCGCTGGGGTCCTGCTCGACGGCGAGGAGCACCGGTACGCCGCGACCGTCGACGAACTCGCGCCGCACGAGGTGGCCAGGACCCTTGGGCGCGACCATGATGACGTCCGACCCCGGCTCGGGGCTGATGTAGCCGAACCGGATGTTGAAGCCGTGCCCGAACAGCAGGGCCGCGCCCTCGCGCAGGTTGGGCTTGATGTGGTCGGCGTAGACGTGCCGCTGCACCTGGTCGGGCGTGAGGACGACGACGAGGTCGGCCTCCTTGACGGCGTCGGCGACCGACAGGACGGTCAGGCCCTCGGCCTCGGCCTTCGCCCGCGACCGGCTGCCCTCGGCGAGGCCGACCCGGACGTCGACGCCGGAGTCCCGCAGGTTCAGCGAGTGGGCATGGCCCTGGCTGCCGTAGCCGATGACGGCGACCTTGCGGCCCTGGATGATCGACAGGTCGGCGTCGTCGTCGTAGTACATCTCGGCCATGGGTGGCCTCTCCTTCGGTCGTGGTGCCGGTGTGCGGTGGGATCGGGTCCGGGACAGAGGGTATGCCGTGCGCCGCCCTCTGTTCTCGCTGTGTCCGAGGATTCGGTCGCCATGGCGACCGAATCCTCGGACACAGCGAGAAGGGGAGACGCCGCGGGGGGTGGGTCAGGCGCTGCGCAGGGCTCGGTCGGTGATCGAGCGCGGGCCGCGCCCGATGGCGACCACGCCGGACTGGACGAGCTCCTTGACCCCGTAGGGGTCGAGCACGTCGAGGAGTGCGCGGAGCTTCTCGGAGGTGCCGGTCGCCTCGACGGTGAGTGACTCGGTGGCAACGTCGACCACCTTGGCCCGGAACATCTGCACCATCTCGAGGACCTGGCTGCGGGTGCCGGCATCGGCCCGGACCTTGATGAGCATGACCTGGCGCTGGACGGCGGCGCCGGCCTCCAGCTCGACGACCTTGAGGACCTCGACGAGCTTGTTGAGCTGCTTGGTGACCTGCTCGAGCGGGAGGTCCTCGACGTCGACGACCACCGTCATCCGCGAGATCTCGGGGTGCTCGGTCTCGCCCACCGCGAGCGAGTCGATGTTGAAGCCGCGCCGGGAGAACAGCCCGGCGATGCGGGCCAGCACGCCGGGCTTGTTCTCGACGAGCACGGACAGGGTGTGCTTGGACATGGGTATCTGTTCTTCTCTCTCGTCGGTCGGTGCTACTCGGCGGGGCGGGGGCTCGCGCTGTGATCGGCGTCCTGCGCCTGCTCGACCGCCTCGGACTCCTCGCGGTCCCACTGTGGCGCGGTGTTCTTGGCCACCTGGATGGCGTCGTTGCTCACGCCGGCCGGGACCATCGGCCACACCATGGCGTCGCGGTGGACCACGAAGTCGATGACCACCGGCCGGTCGGTGACCTCCATCGCGGCCCTGATCGTGGCATCGACGTCCTCGGGCCTCTCGCAGCGCAGCCCGACGCAGCCGTACGCCTCGGCGAGCTTGACGAAGTCCGGGGTGCGCCCACCCACCGAGGTGTGCAGGTCGGTGTTGGAGTAGCGCTCGTTGTAGAACAGCGACTGCCACTGCCGGACCATGCCGAGGCTCGAGTTGTTGATCAGCGCGACCTTGATGGGGATGTCGTTGATGACGCAGGTGGCCAGCTCCTGGTTGGTCATCTGGAAGCACCCGTCGCCGTCGATCGCCCAGACCTGGCGGTCGGGCTGGCCGACCTGGGCACCCATGGCGGCGGGCACGGCATACCCCATCGTCCCGAGGCCGCCGGAGTTCAGCCAGGCGTTCGGGCGCTCGTACTTGACGAACTGCGAGGCCCACATCTGGTGCTGACCGACCCCGGCGACGTAGACGGCCTCCGGACCGGCGAGCTCGCCGAGCCGCTCGATGACGTACTGCGGGGAGAGGCTGCCGCCGGCCGGGGTGGTGTAGCCCACCGGGAAGGTGCTCTTCCAGCCCGCCGTGCGCTCCCGCCACTGCGTGTAGTCGCCGGCCCGGCCGGCGGCGATGTCGGCCTCGACGGCCTCGATGAGATCGGCGATGACGGCCCGGCAGTCCCCGACGATGGGGACGTCGGCCTTGCGGTTCTTGGAGATCTCGGCCGGGTCGATGTCGGCATGGATCACCTTCGCCTCCGGGGCGAAGGTCGACAGCTGCCCGGTCACCCGGTCATCGAACCGCGCACCCAGGGCGATGATGAGGTCGGACTTCTGCAGGCCGGTCACCGCGGAGACCGAGCCGTGCATCCCCGGCATCCCGAGGTGCAGCGGGTGGCTGTCCGGCAGTGCCCCCCGCGCCATGAGCGTGGTCACCACGGGGATCTGGGCGAGGTCGACCAACCTGCGCAGCTCCGCGGAGGCACGCGCCCGGATGACCCCGCCGCCGACGTAGAGCACCGGCCGCTCGGCCTCGGCGATGAGCCGCGCGGCCTCGCGGATCTGCTTGCTGTGCGGGCGGGTGACCGGGTGGTAGCCGGGCAGGTCGATGCGGGGGGGCCAGGCGAAGGTCGTCCGCCCCTGGAGGGCGTCCTTGCTGATGTCGATGAGCACCGGGCCGGGGCGGCCGGTTCCGGCGATGTGGAACGCCTCGGCGACGGTCCGCGGGATGTCGTCCGGGTTCGTGACGAGGTAGTTATGCTTGGTGACGGGCATGGTGATGCCGCGGATGTCGGCCTCCTGGAACGCGTCGGTCCCGATGGAGGACGACGTCACCTGACCCGTGATGGCCACGATCGGCACCGAGTCCATGTAGGCGTCCGCGATGGCCGTCACGAGGTTGGTGGCCCCCGGTCCGGAGGTCGCCATGCACACACCGACCCGTCCGGTCGCCGCCGCGTAGCCCTCTGCCGCGTGGCCGGCGCCCTGCTCGTGTCGGACCAGGATGTGCCGGACCTTGACCGAGTCCAGCAGCGGGTCGTAGGCCGGCAGGATCGCGCCACCCGGGATCCCGAAGACGGTGTCGACGTCCAGCGCCTCGAGCGAGAGGACCAGGCTCTGGGCACCGGTTACCGCCAGGGGAGCCTTGGTTCGGGCCTGCTGGGGCATCTGGGCCGGCGAGGGCGCGCTCGCCGGAGCCGCCGTCTGGGTGTCACTCACGTCGTCACCGCTTCCTGGTTCACAACTGGTTCCTGCATTCTCGCCCCTCGTGCCTGCGCGGTCGCGCGGGGACTGGAGGCGCCGGTGGCCCGGCCGGGTCGGCCCATGAAAAAGCCCTCCCGTCCCGATGGTGTGGGACGCCGGAGGGCGCGCGCTCGGCGGAGGACCGTGGGTTCAGCCGGCGCGCTGGGGACGTACGAGGAGTCGGGCCACGCGAGAACTGTCCCGCGCGAGAGCCGGGGGTGTCAATCACTGAGACGGGCGATCCCACGATCCGGGACCGGGCCGGCCGCTCCCGGGCCCGGCGCGGGTCACGCCTCCCGGGCCGGCGCTCGCCCGGGGCGGCGCGTCGACCGTGGGCGCGCCCCGGGCGACCGGCGGGCAGCATGCAGCGGGCAGCATGCAGCGGGCCGCGAACTGCCGGTATGCCGCCTGGGTGCCGTCCGCACCGACCCACCCGGCTACGTCTGGGCGCGGGCCAGCAGGCCGAGCATCTCGGGGCCCCTGGCGTCGAGCCGGCGTCCGCCGAGGACGATGCCGCCCGCCAGGACGACCAGGCCCCAGCCAAGGCCCAGGACGACGGACAGCCAGTCCCAGGCGGTGCCGGCGAGCAGCACGGCCGTGACGATGACGGGGACCAGCAGGACCGCCGGGGCGACGAACGAGACGATGGCCGTGAGGCAGCCCTGGGCGCCCGCCCCCGACTGGGCGCCGAACGGGTTGCCTCCGGTGCGCGGTGCCGTGCCGGGCAGGTAGGCACCGACGAGGGCGGCGATGCCCATGCTGCACAGCAGGGCGCTCAGCACGACCGCCAGCCACGGCACGGGGTGACCCACCAGTCCCAGGGCCACCGCGGCGAGGTATGCCGCCGCGGTCACCGGGGTGAACACCACGGCAGAGGCGAGGACCCGGCCCAGCCGGTCGTCGCGCCCGCTCACGCCGGTGGCGAGATGGAGCCACCACGGCGGGCCGTCGAACGCGAGGTCGTTCATCAGCGTGAGCCCGGAGAAGACCGCGAGCATGACCGCGCCCATCGGGGCGACGAGGCTGCTCTGGCGGGTGAGCAGGCCCTGGGCGATGAGGACGACGGGCAGGATGAGGGTTCGCAGGGCGATGCTGACGAGCCGGCTGTCCCGGCGCCATGCCCGGATGCGTCGCGTGGCGATGGCCGCCGCCGGCCCGGTGCCGAGCAGGCGGGGCAGGATCCGACCGACCCCGATGTGCTGGCCGCCACCGGTCACCAGCGGCGAGGTGAGCACCCGAGCCAGCAGCCGGACCCACGCCCACCACAGCACGGCGACGAGCAGTCCGGCGAGGACCAGATGGGCGAACGCGCGCAGCCACAGGCCCCGGGCGACGTCATCGGGAAGGGCCCAGGCCCAGCCCACCGGGGTCCATCCGGCCAGCCGGGCGGCCCGCGTGGCGTCGATGTCGCCCGGCCGGAAGCTACGTCCGCCAGGGGCTATGAGCAGGTTGAGGCCCATCGGGGCGAGGGTGACGAACGAGATGATGAGCGCCCCGATCTCCCGGCCCCGCCGCGAGGTCATGATCCTGGCCAGCGCGGTCGTGAGGACCCGGGAGCCGAGCACGGCGGTCGGGACACCGAGAACCGCGGCGACCGCCGCGGCGACCGCCGTCGCCGGATGCCTGGACCAGGTCAGCACCTGCGCGCCGGCGAGGCCGGTGAGGAAGACCGCGGGCACGCCGACGAAGGCCGCCGCGAACAGGCCGGGGACCAGCGACCTGGCCGGCACGGGCAGCACCGAGAACCTCGCCGGGTCCAGGGTGTTGTCGACCCCTGCCGCGACGAGGGACATGACGCTCCACAGCAGCGTCAGCGTGGCGAAGGCGGGGACGGTGACGTCGGCGAGCCCGACGGGCCTGCTGCGCAACGCGATGAGGGTGGGCACGAGCAGGCTCCAGCCCAGCAGGGCTGCCACCGCGCCGAGGATCGTGGAGGCGCGCTGAGCCGGGCTGGCGCGCAGCCCGTGGCGCCACAGGGTGAGCCGCAGGTGGACTAGGAGCCCAACCATGACAGGCCGCTCCGTCCGGCGTCGGGGGCGCCGACGAGCTGGAGGAACCGCTCGTGCAGGGTACGCCCGCCTCGCAGCTCGTCCACGGTCCCGACCGCGCGGACCCGGCCGTCGACGATGACCGCCACCCGGTCACACAGGCCCTCGACGAGCTCCATGACATGGCTCGACATGATGACGGTGCCGCCGCCGTCGACGAAGCGGCGCAGGATCGTCCGGATGGTCTGTCCCGAGACCGGGTCCACGGCCTCGAACGGCTCGTCGAGGACGAGGACCCGCGGCGCGTGGATGAGCGCGGTGGCGAGCGAGATCTTCTTCACCATGCCGGCCGAGTAGTCGGCGACGACGACGTCGGCGTCCGCGCCGAGGCCGAGCACGTCGAGCAGCTCCTCGGCCCGTTGGGCCGTCGTTCCGACGGGCATCCGGCGCAGCGCCCCGACATACTCCAGCAGCTCCCGTCCGGAGAGCTGCTCGAACAGCCGCATCCCGTCGGGGGCCACCCCCATCAGCGCCTTCGCGCGGGGCGGGTCGGCCCAGACGTCGGTGCCGAGGATGCGGGCCGTCCCCCCGTCGGGGCGGAGCAGGCCGGTGGCCATCGACAGCGTCGTGGTCTTGCCCGCCCCGTTGGGCCCGACCAGGCCGAACAGCGAGCCCCGGGGGACCACCAGGCTGAGCGCATGGACGACCTCACGGCCGTTGAAGGCCTTGACCAGGCGGGCGCACTCGAAGGCGGCGCCCGGCGCCGGCGCGGGGTCGAGCGTCATGGCGGTGAGTCTAGGTCGGCCTCGGGCGCCTGGCCGGGCCGATGGGGCAATCCTGGCCGAACGGGGGACTCACCGGCCGACGCTCAGCCGCGGGCCACGTGGAACCGGTCGAGTACGGCCCGGCTCTCGCCGAGGTCGCCCCAGTGGCCCGAGTAGCGCAGCACCGCGACCCCGCAGGTGGGGAACCCCTCCGACATCGCCTGGTGGGCCTGCAGGCTGCCCTCGCCGTCGGCGAGGAGCGAGGCCAGGGCCGGGATCCCGGGGGCGTGCCCGAGAAGCATGAGCACGCAGACCTCGGGGTCGGCCTCGCGCAGGACCTCGAGCAGGGTGCTCACGGAGGCGTTGTAGACCCGGTGGTCGTAGTGCACCTCGGCCTCGGGGCAGCCTGCGCTCCACAGCTCCTCAGCGGTCTGCTGGGTGCGCGTCGACGTGGAGCAGATGACCTCGTCCAGGCCGATGGCGTGCTCGACGAGCCACCGGCCCGCGGCGGAGGCGTCCCGCTTCCCGCGTCCGGTGAGCTCGCGCTCGTGGTCGCGCTCGTAGCCGCCCCGCTCGGCCTTGGCGTGCCGGAGCAGGACGAGGATGCGGTCCTCCGATGCCGTCGTCATGTCTCGATCTTGCTCCCCCGCCCCGTCCTTGTCAGCCGATCGCGGGCGTGGCGCGCCGCACGACGTGCCGGGGCTCGCCTCCGGCCGCAAGCCGGGAGAGCTGCTCGCGGAGCATCGCCACGGCTCGGGGTCGGAAGGCCGTCGAGGCGCCGCCGATGTGCGGGGTGACGAGCACTCCCGGCGCCGTCCACAACGGATGTCCGGGCGGCAGGGGCTCCGGGTCGGTGACGTCCAGCGCGAACGACAGGCGCCCGGCGTGCCGCAGGATCGCCGCGGTGTCGGCGACTGGCCCCCGGGCGACGTTGACGACGAGCCCCCCGTCGGGGACCGCGGCGAGGAAGCGTTCGCCGACCAGACCGCGGGTGTCCTCGGTCAGCGGGACCGTCACGACGACGACGTCGTGGTGCGGGAGGAGGTGCGGGAGCTCGTCGACGCCGTGGACCTGCCCGACCAGCTCGTCGCCGCCCCGGGCGCGGCCGGCCACCCCCGTCAGCGAGACCTCGAACGGAGCCAGCCGAGCGGCGACGGCCCGGCCGACCGAGCCGTAGCCCACGACGAGGACGCGCCGGTCGGCGAGCGAGGTGCGGATCGCGAGGGACGGCCACTCGCCCCTGGTCCCGTCCCGCACGGCGTCGGGTATGCCGCGCAGCACGGCGAGGATGAGGGCGACGGTCAGCTCCGAGGTGGAGGCGTCATGCACCCCTGCGGCGTTGGCGACGGCCACCGCCTCGGGGACCACGGTGAGCGCTCCGTCGTAGCCGGCGGTGAGGAGCTGGACGAGCCGGACCGACGGCATGCCCCGCACCGCCTCGAGCTCGGACGCCGGCCGCAGGTACGGCGCGATGACGACCTCGACCGGGCGGGCGGGCGGTGGGTCCCGTGGGTCCCAGACGAGAGCCTCGATGCCCTCGACCGGGCCCACCGACTCGAGCCAGGACTGGTCAGGAAAGGAGACGACCGTCATGGCTGCTCACCCTACGCAGCCACCGGCCCGCCGGCCCACCGGCCCGCGGGCCGCGGCGGCCTCCGGGGTCGGGGGGTCAGCCGGCCGGCAGCGCCGCCGCGTCCTCACCGGCGGTGGGGGCCGTGGTGCGGATGAGGTGGTCGAACGCCGCGAGCGCCGCCGTCGCGCCGGTGCCGGCCGCGATGCTGATCTGCTTGAAGGGCGTCGTCGTGCAGTCGCCGGCCGCGAACACGCCCGGGACCGAGGTCGCTCCACGCTCGTCGACGACGATCTCGCCACGCGGGGTGAGCGCGAGAACGCCGTCGACGCACTCGGTGCTGGGCAGCAGCCCGATCTGCACGAAGACCCCGTCGACGTCGAGGGCCTCGGTCCGCCCGCCCCCGCGGGGGGCGTGCCGGAGCCCGACGACCTTGTTGCCGTCACCGACGACCTCCGTGGTGGCGGTGCCGAGCAGGATGTCGGCGTTCGGCAGACTGCGCAGCTTGCGCTGCAGCACCTCGTCGGCCCTGAGCTCCTCCAGGAACTCGATCAGCGTGACGTGCCCGGCGACCCCGGCGAGGTCGATGGCCGCCTCGACTCCGGAGTTGCCACCGCCTACCACGGCCACCCGCTTCCCGGCGAACAGCGGCCCGTCGCAGTGCGGGCAGAAGGTCACCCCCCGGGTAAGGTAGTCCTCCTCGCCCGGGACGCCGAGGCGGCGCCAGCGCGCACCGGTGGCGACGATGACCGTCCGCGAGCGGAGCCGGGCTCCGCTCTGCAGCCGGACCTCGTGCAGGCCACCGTCGACGGCCGACGGCGCGAGCCGCGTCACCGACTGGCCGAGGATGACCTCGACGCCGTAGGAGCGGACCTGGGCCTCGAGATCGGCCGCCATGCGGGGGCCGTCGGTGTGGGCGACGGAGGGGTAGTTCTCGATGGTCATCGTGTCGTTGAGCTGGCCACCGAACCGCTCGGCGACCAGCCCGGTGCGGATGCCCTTGCGGGCGGTGTAGATCGCCGCCGCGGCACCCGCCGGGCCGCCGCCGACGATGAGCACCTCGAACGGCGCGAGCTCGGCGATCCGGACCGTCTCCCGCTCGCCGGATCCCGCGTCGAGCTTGCCGACGATCTCGGCGAGGTCCATGCGCCCCGATGCGAAGACCTCGCCGTCGAGGAACACCATGGGGACGGCGAGGACCCCGCGCTCCTCCACCTCGGTCGGGAACAGCGCCCCGTCGATGGCGGTGTGGGTGATCCGGGGGTTGAGGATGCTCGCCAGGTTGAGGGCCTGGACGACATCAGGGCACTTGGTGCAGGACAGCGAGAAGTACGTCTCGAAGTGGTGCTCCCCCGGCAGGGCCCGCACCCGGTCCTGAAGCTCAGCCGGCTCGGTCGACGGGTGGCCGCCGACCTGGAGCAGGGCGAGCACGAGCGAGGTGAACTCGTGTCCGAGCGGTATGCCGGCGAAGCGCACCTCGACGTCGGTCCCGGTGCGCCGCACGGCGAACGACGGCCGCCGAGGGTCCTGGCCGCCGCGGACGTGGGTGACCCGCTCGGACAGCGAGGCGATCTCGTCGAGCAGGTCGGCCAGCTCCGCGGACTTCGCCGAGCCGTCGAGCGCGCTGACCAGCTCGACCGGCTCGCTCACCCGGGTGAGGTAGCCGGCGAGCTGGTCGCGCAGCGCCGGGTCGAGCATCAGATCTTGCCGACGAGGTCGAGCGACGGCGTCAGGGTGGCCTCGCCCTCTTCCCACTTGGCCGGGCAGACCTCACCGGGGTGCTCGGCGACATACTTGGCGGCCTTGACCTTGCGCACGAGCTCGGTGGCGTTGCGGCCGATGCCCTCGGCGGTCACCTCGAGGAACTGGATGACGCCCTGGGGGTCGACGAGGAAGGTGCCGCGGTTGGCCAGGCCTTCGTCCTCGCGCAGGATCTCGAAGTTGCGCGAGAGCTGCAGGGTCGGGTCGCCGAGCATGGGGTAGCGGATCTTGCCGATCGTCTCGGACGTCTCGTGCCAGGCCTTGTGGGTGAAGTGGGTGTCGGTGGAGACGCTGTACACCTCGACACCGAGCGCCTGGAGGGCGTCGTAGTTGTCGGCGAGGTCACCGAGCTCGGTCGGGCAGACGAAGGTGAAGTCGGCCGGGTAGAAGAAGAAGATGGCCCACCGGCCGGCGACCTCGTCGCTGGAGACGTCGCGGAACGCACCGTCGTGGAAGGCGGTGGCCGTGAACGGCTTGATCGTCGTGTTGATGAGGGACATGAGGTCCTCGCTCCTGAGGTCCGGGCGCGGTCGGCGCATGGGGATCGCGGCACCGTCGTCGGTGCCGTACGGGCGGCGGCCGGGACGCCGACACACCCTGGATCGGTTCAAGATTACCGGACCGGGACCCCGGGAGCACAACCCGGGGTTCCGCCCCATGGAACGCCAGGGGTGTGATCTTCACCGCACCCGGCCGGGCCGGGGTATGCCGGTCAGCCCGCGGCGAGCCTGGCGAGGATGAGCTCACGCACCTTGGCTGCGTCCGCCTGTCCCTGGGTCGCCTTCATCACCTGGCCGATGAGGGCTCCCGCGGCCTGGACCTTGCCCTCGCGGATCCTGCCCGCGATGTCGGGGTTGGCGGCGATGACCTCGTCGACCGCCTTCTCCAGGGCCGGGTCGTCCCGGACGAGCCGGAGCCCGCGGGCGTCGGCCACCGCCGTCGGGGTGCCCTGGCCGTCGAGGACGCCGTCCCAGACCTGCCGGGCCATCGCGTCGTTGAGGCGGCCGCCCGTGACGAGCGTCTCCAGCTCGACGACATGGGCCGGCGTGACGCCCAGCGACACCGCATACGTCGGCACGTCCTCGGCCGCCTCGTTGGCGCGGCGGGCGATCTCACCGGACCACCACTTGCGGGCACCCGCCGCGGAGGCCCCGGCGGCCACCGTCTCGCCGATCAGCTCGACCAGGCCGGCGTTGAGGACGTCACGCATCTCGAGGTCGCTGAAGCCCCAGTCGGACTGCAGCCGCTTGCGGCGCCGGGCGGGCGGCTCCGGCAGGCCGACCCGCAGCGCCTCGACGCTCTCGCGCGTCGGCGCGACCGGCACGAGGTCCGGCTCGGGGAAGTAGCGGTAGTCCTCGGCATCGGACTTCTCGCGCCCGCTCGTGCTGATGCCGGTGTCCTCATGCCAGTGCCGGGTCTCCTGCACGACCGATCCTCCGGCCGCGAGGATCGCGGCGTGCCGCCCGATCTCGTAGCGGACGGCGCGCTCCACCGAGCGCAACGAGTTGACGTTCTTGGTCTCGGAACGGGTCCCGAGCGGGACGGCGTTCTGGTCCTCGCCGTCGGCGGCCTTCGCCCGCAGCGAGAGGTTGACGTCGCAGCGCATCGAGCCCTGCTCCATCTTGACGTCGGAGACCCCGAGCGCCTTGACGAGGTCGCGCAGCGTCGAGACGTAGGCCTTGGCGACCTCGGGGGCGCGCTCGCCCGCACCGGTGATCGGCTTGGTGACGATCTCGATGAGCGGGATGCCGGCCCGGTTGTAGTCGACGAGGCTGTGCGTCGCACCGTGGATCCGGCCGGTGGCACCGCCGACGTGCAGGGACTTGCCGGTGTCCTCCTCCATGTGGGCGCGTTCGATCTCGACGCGGAAGACGGTGCCGTCGTCCAGGTCGACGTCGAGGTGGCCGTCGGACGACAGCGGCTCGTCGTACTGGGAGGTCTGGAAGTTCTTCGGCATGTCCGGGTAGAAGTAGTTCTTCCGGGCGAACCGGCACCACTGGGCGATCTCGCACCCGAGCGCCAGGCCGATCCGGATGGCCGACTCGACGCCCTTCTCGTTGACCACCGGCAGCGCCCCGGGCAGGCCGAGACAGACCGGGCAGACCTGGGTGTTCGGCTCGGCGCCGAAGCCGGTCGCGCAGCCGCAGAACATCTTCGTCGCGGTGTTGAGCTCGACGTGGACCTCGAGCCCCATGACCGGGTCGTACCCCGCGACCGCGTCGTCGTAGGCCATGACCGGCTCACCGATGCCGTGGCTGCTGGACGGGGACTGGGCGCCCATCGCTCAGGCCTCCTTCGCGGTCGTCGCGGACCGGGCCCTCAGGTCCGGAGCCTGGGCCAGCAGCGGGCCGCCCCAGGCGGCCTGGAGCCGCTGCTCGAGGGCCGACCCCACGGCATACAGGCGCTCGTCCTTGGTCGCCGGGGCGATGATCTGGAACCCGGCCGGCAGGCCGTCCTCGTCGGCCAGGCCACTGGGCAGCGACATCGCCGGAACGCCGGCGAGGTTGGCCGGGATGGTCGCGACGTCGTTGAGGTACATCGCCATCGGGTCGTCCAGCTTGTCGCCGAGCGGGAAGGCGGTCGTCGGCGCGGTCGGGCTGACCAGGACGTCCGCCGCCTCGAAGGCTCGGGCGAAGTCGTCGGCGATCAGCCGGCGCACCTTCTGCGCCGAGCCGTAGTAGGCGTCGTAGTAGCCGCTGGACAGGGCGTAGGTGCCGAGGATGATCCGGCGCTTGACCTCGTCGCCGAAGCCGGCCTCCCGGGTCGCCGCCATCACCTGCTCGGCGCTGGGGTCGGCCACCCCCTCGGGCCAGACCCGCAGGCCGTAGCGCATGGCGTCGAACTTGGCCAGGTTGCTGGAGGCCTCGCTGGGGAGGATGAGGTAGTACGCGGCGAGGGCGTAGGTGAAGCTCGGGGCGGACACCTCGACGACCTCGGCGCCGGCGGCCAGGAGGTGCTCGACGGCCTCGTCGAAGCGCCGCTGGACACCGGGCTGGAAGCCCTCGCCGGTCAGCTCCTTGACGATGCCGATCCGCATGCCGGCGACGTCGGCACGGGTCGCCGCCTGGACGACCGGCGGGACCGGGGCGTCGATCGAGGTGGAGTCCATCGGGTCGTAGCCGCCGATGAGGCTGTGCAGCAGGGCGGCGTCGAGGATCGTCCGGGTCACCGGACCGGCCTGGTCGAGCGAGGAGGCGAGGGCGACCAGCCCGTAGCGGGAGACCCCCCCGTAGGTCGGCTTGGTCCCGACCGTCCCGGTGACGGCGGCGGGCTGGCGGATGGAGCCACCGGTGTCGGTGCCGATCGCCAGCGGCGCCTGGAACGAGCCGACGACCGCGGCCGAGCCGCCGCCGGACCCGCCGGGGATCCGGTCGAGGTCCCAGGGGTTGTGGGTCGGCCCGTAGGCCGAGTGCTCGGTCGAGGAGCCCATGGCGAACTCGTCCATGTTGGTCTTGCCGAGGATCGGCAGGCCCGCCTGGCGGATCCGGCGCACCAGGGTGGCGTCGTAGGGCGGCATCCAGCCCTGGAGGATCCGGCTGCCGCACGTGGTGGGCAGGCCCCGGGTGGTCAGGACATCCTTGACGGCGACCGGCACCCCCGCCATGACGTGCAGCTCCTCCCCGCGGGCCAGGCGCTCGTCGACGTCCCGCGCGGTCGCCAGGGCTCCCTCGGCGTCGACGTGCAGGTAGCCGCGGACCAGGCCGTCGACGGCGGCGGTCCGGTCGAGGTGCGCCTGGACCACCTCGACGGAGGAGGTCTCGCCGGTGGCGATGAGGTTCGCCAGCTCGGCGGCGCTGGCGCGGGTGAGGTCGGTGCTCACGGGGCGGTCGTCCTTGGGGTCGTCAGGGGTTCGGGAACGTCAGGGTATGCCGCTCGCTCGGCCGGCGGTGACCCACCGGCCCGTTCAGTCCCCCCCGCCGTCCTCCTCGTCGTCGGGGCCCCCGTCGAGGATCCGCGGGACCGAGAACCGCTGCCGGTCCGCCTCGGGCGCGCCGCTGAGTGCGTCCTGCGGGCTCAGCGAGGGCCGGACCACGTCGGGGCGGGTGACGTTCACCAGGGGCAGCGGGTGCGACATCGGCTCGACGTCGGCGATGGGCGCCTGCGAGACGGTGGCCACGGACTCCAGGATGACGCCGAGCTCGCCGACCATCCGGTCGAGCTCGGCGTCGGAGAGGTCGATGCGTGCCAGACCGGCCAGGTGGGCCACGTCCGCACGGGTGAGGTCAGCCATGCCCGCCAGTCTATGGGGACCCGGCCGGTCAGCCGGCGGCAAGGACCGGGTCGGTGACCTGCTGGTCCTGGTCCAGGGAGCGGGTGGCGGTGATGCCCTTGCTCGCCAGCACGTCGTGGTAGGCCGTCACCGCCTCCTCGGGGCTCACCCGCCGGCTCAGGACCGCGCGCATCGAGGAGAGCAGGTCGAGCTGGGACTCGGCGCGCTGCACCTTGCGCCCGAACAGGGCCACCCGGGCGCCGTGCCGCTCGGCCTGGCTCAGCAGCTCGAAGGTGTCCCGCGTCGTGCCGGCCGACCCGCCGAGCACCCCGACCACGAGCGACGGGTCGTGCGCGACCAGCTCGCTCATCGCCTCGGCCCCGTTGTAGGCCATCTTGAGGAACAGCGGGCGCTCGGCCTCGGTCACCCCCGCCAGCAGCCGGACGATGTGGTCGTTGACGAACCCGCCGACGTCCCCGGGAGCGAGGCCGACCGGGGCGTTGGGGTTGAACACCTCGAGGAAGTGCCGCATCCCCACCTCGAGCGCCTCGGCGCGGAAGGCCGCGTACTGCTCGAGGGTCGCCAGGTCGTGGTCGACGTCGTTGTTGAAGGTCACCGAGTAGAGCACCAGGGAGCAGAGGTCCCGGACCGCCCGCAGGTTCGCCGTCCGGAAGGGCCGGGAGGCCTCGGTGGCGTAGCGGCCCCCGCGCGGGTTCCAGATGTCGGTGGTGTCGTTGGCCCGGACGGCGAGAGTGACGTCGCTCGCGGCGAGGACGTCCTCACGGGCCAGCCGCTCGCCGTTCGACGCCGAGGTGAGGACGATGTCGACGGCTCCGGCCCGGACCTCGTCCACCATCGCCCGGAGGTAGTCCGGCCGGGTGCGGGTGCCGCCCGGCCGGCCCGGCTCGGGGCCGGCGGCCTGGACGCCGAAGGCCATGTCGGCGTCCTTGGCGTCGGCGAGGACGAAGTGGTCGTGGGTGTAGGAACCCGCGGCGATCGCGGCCAGCTTGCGGTCCAGTGCCTTCATGGTGGCCACCTTAGGCAGTGGGACCCGGGCCCGCCTCCTCCCGGCGTGGCGGGTGTCGCCGGGGCCAGCGGCTCAGCGTGGTGCCCCCCGCTCCAGGAGGGCGACGAACCCCGCCTCGTCGAGGATCGTCAGGCCCAGCTCGCGGGCCCTGGCCTCCTTGGAGCCGGCCCCGGGCCCGACGACGACGAAGTCGGTGTTCTTCGACACCGAGCCGGCCGCCTTGCCGCCCCGGGCGAGGATCGCCTCCTTGGCCTCGTCGCGGGAGAACCCCTCGAGCGATCCGGTCACCACCACGGTGCGGCCCGCGAGCGTCTGCTCGACACCCTCGTCGCGCTCGTCTGCCATGCGCACCCCGTCGGCGGCCCACCGGTCGACGATCGCCCGGTGCCAGGCGTTCCCGGGGAGGTCGAACCAGTCCCGCACGGCCTCGGCGATGACCGCGCCCACCCCGTCGACGGCCGACAGCTCCTCGACGGACGCCTCGCGGATCGCCGCCATCGACCCGAAGCGCTGCGCCAGGGCCCGGGCGGCCGTCGGGCCGACGTGCCGGATCGACAGGGCGACGAGCACCCGCCACAGCGGCTGGGACTTGGCCGCCTCGAGGTTGGCGACCAGCTTGTGGCCGTTGGCGGACAGCACCCGGCCGCCGACGATGCCCGGCTCGGGGACCGAGGCCGGCTCGGCGAGCTCGGCCCGCCGGGCGGCGCGGGTGTAGAGCGGCACGGCGGCGATGTCGGCCGCGGTCAGCGAGAACAGCCTCGCCTCGGTCGGCCCGCCGAGCTCGTCGTCGTCGAGGACCCCCGACTCGAGCATCGCGACGGCCCCCTCCCAGCCGAGCGCCTCGATGTCGAAGGCCCCTCGCGAGGCGAGGCCGAAGAGGCGCTCGCGCAGCTGCGACGGGCAGGACCTCGCGTTGGGACACCGGATGTCCTTGTCCCCCTCCTTCTCGGGGGCCAGCGGGGTGCCGCACGAGGGGCACCTCGTCGGCATGACGAACGCCCGTTCGGACCCGTCGCGCAGCGCCACCACCGGCCCGAGGACCTCGGGGATGACATCGCCCGCCTTGCGCAGCACGACCGTGTCGCCGATGAGCACCCCCTTGCGCTCGACCTCGTGGGCGTTGTGCAGCGTCGCCATCGACACCGTCGAGCCGGCGACCGTCACCGGCTCCATGACGGCGAACGGGGTCACCCGCCCGGTGCGCCCGACGTTGACCGAGATGTCGAGCAGCCGGGTGTTGACCTCCTCGGGCGGGTACTTGTAGGCCATCGCCCAGCGCGGCGCCCGCGAGGTCGCCCCGAGCTGGCGCTGCACCGCCACCTCGTCGACCTTGACGACGACGCCGTCGATCTCGTGCTCGACGCTGTGCCGCCGCTGCCCGTAGTCCTCGACGAAGGCCTGGACCTGCTCCATCGTGTCGAGCACCCGGTAGTGGCTGCTGACCGGCAGCCCCCAGCCCCGCAGCAGCTCGTAGGCCTGGCTCTGCCGCTCGACGTCGAAGCCGCGCCGCGCGCCCAGCCCGTGGACCAGCAGGTGCAACGGCCGGCTGGCGGTCACCCGCGGGTCCTTCTGCCTCAGCGAGCCGGCGGCGGCGTTGCGCGGGTTGGCGAACGGGGCCTTGCCCGCCTCGACGAGGCCGGCGTTGAGGTCACCGAACGCCTCGATGGGGAAGAACACCTCGCCACGCACCTCGACCAGCTCGGGGAGGTCCGCGCCGAGCAGCTCGGTCGGGACCCCCTCGATGGAGCGCACGTTGAGGGTCACGTCCTCGCCGGTGCGCCCGTCGCCGCGGGTCAGCGCCCGGGTCAGCCGCCCGCCCTCGTAGAGCAGGTTGACGGCCAGCCCGTCGATCTTGAGCTCGCACAGGTAGTGGTAGGCCGCCCCGCCCGCCGCCTTCTCCACGCGCGCCGCCCAGGCGGCGAGCTCCTCGGCGCTGAAGGCGTTGTCGAGGCTGAGCATCCGCTCGAGGTGGTCGACCGCCTCGAAGCCGGTCGAGAAGACCGCCCCGCCGACCTGCTGGGTCGGGCTGTCCGGAGTGCGCAGGCCCGGGTGCGCCTCCTCGATCTCGTTGAGCCGGCGCATGAGCGCGTCGTAGTCGCCGTCGCTGATGGTCGGCGCATCCTTGACGTGGTAGGCGAACTGGTGGCCGCGGGCCTCGTCGGCGAGCTCGGCCCACTCGTGACGGACCTCGTCGGGGACCGGGTCGGCGACGGCGTGCGCGGCGGGGCCGGCAGGTGTCTCACTCACCGTCCCATCCTGCCTCAGCGCACCGACGGCACGAGCGTCGCGAAGCCACCGCGCCCGCGGCATACCGAACGGTCACCCGGACGCGCCAGGGAGCACCCGGGCGCAGGTTACCCCCTGGTCACCCCGATGCCGGCGAGACACAATGGGCGGCAGCCGCCGACGACGCCGGAGCACAGGAGCATCGATGACCAACCTCGCCACCAACCTGACGACGACCGCCGAGAAGACCCCCGACCAGGCGGCCATCACCATCGACGGCCTGCACCTCAGCTACGCCCAGCTGCACGCGATGGCCGCCACCGTCGCGGGTGGGCTGCGCGAGGCCGGCGTCGAGCCCGGCGACCGGGTGGCGATCATCCTCCCGAACGTCCCCGCCTTCCCGGTGGTCTTCTTCGGGATCCTCCTCGCCGGCGGGATCGTCGTCCCGATGAACCCGCTGCTCAAGTCGGGCGAGATCGACTACTTCTTCACCGACTCCGGCGCAAAGATCGCCTTCGTCTGGCCGGACTTCGTCGACGAGGCCGTCAAGGGCGCCGTCCACGCCGGCACCCGGGTCATCGAGTGCGCCCCCACCGGCCCCGTCGACGGGGCGCTCGTCGGCGGCTCCCCCATCACCGAGGCGAGCGAGCGCGCCGACGACGACACGGCGATCATCCTGTACACCTCGGGCACGACGGGTCGGCCCAAGGGCGCGGAGCTGACCCACCGCAACGTCCACCTCAACGCGCTGCGCAGCGCCACGGTCATCCAGGAGATCCGCGCCGACGACGTCGTGATGGGCTGCCTTCCGCTGTTCCACGTCTTCGGGCTCGTCGTCGGGCTCAACGCCTCGGTCATCGCCGGGTCCACCCTCGCCCTCATCCCCCGGTTCGACCCCGGCAAGGCCATCGAGGTCATCGGCAAGGAGCGGGTCAGCGTCATGCAGGGGGTGCCGACGATGTATGCCGCGATCCTCAACCACCCGCAGGCCGAGGCGCTCGACGCGTCGTCCCTGCGGACCTGCGTCTCGGGTGGCTCGGCGATGCCGCTCGAGGTGATGAAGGGGTTCGAGGAGAAGTTCGGGACGATGATCCTCGAGGGGTACGGCCTGTCCGAGACCTCGCCGGTCGCGTCGTTCAACATGATCGACCGGGAGCGCAAGCCCGGCACCATCGGCCTGGCCATCCCCGGCTGTGAGATGCGGTGCGTCGACGAGGACGGCCACGAGGTACCCGTCGGCGAGGTCGGCGAGATCGCCATCCGCGGCGACAACGTCATGAAGGGCTACTGGAACAAGCCCGAGGCCACCGCCGAGGCCATCCCGGACGGGTGGTTCCGCACCGGCGACCTCGCCAGGATGGACGACGAGGGCTACTTCACCATCGTCGACCGCAAGAAGGACATGATCCTGCGCGGCGGGATGAACGTGTACCCGCGGGAGGTCGAGGAGGTCATCTACACCCACCCCGACGTCCTCGAGGTCGCGGTCGTCGCCATCCCGGACGACCTCCTCGGCGAGAACGTCGGCGCCGCCGTCGCCCTGCGCGAGGGCTCGACGACGACGCCCGGGGACATCATCGAGTTCACCAAGGAGCGGATCGCGGCGTACAAGTACCCGCGCCGGGTGTGGGTCGTCGCCGAGTTGCCGAAGGGACCGACCGGCAAGATCCTGCGCCGGGAGGTGAAAGCCCAGGCCGGCTGAGGGGGCGCCTGGACCACCGCGCCTCGACCACGCGGGCACGCCCGCCCGGGCGGCCGGGTTCGTCCGGGTGCCGGCCCGGCAGGCAGACTGACCCGATGACCTCCCCCGTGCTGCCGCCCGTGCCGGGACTGCCCCCCGGGACCCGGGCGAGCAGCCCGGGCCTCGCGGACGTCGAGGATGCCACGGCCCTGCTGCGGTCGTCCCAGGCGTCGGCCACCGGTCGGCCGGCGGCGGACGCGGACTCCGTCGCGGCCGCCCTGGTGGGCAGCGGCTCGTGGACCCGCCGCCAGGTGCTGGTGCGCGGCGCCGACGGCCGCCTGCTCGCCTGGGCCAGCGTCCACGACCGGGCCGCCGGGCGGACGGTCGTCGACGTGACCGTCTCCCCGCAGGCGGCGGGACCGCTCGCCGACCGGCTCGCCGGTGCCTGCTTCGCCTGGGCCGAGCAGCTCGCCGCGGAGGTCACGGCCCTTCGGGGCCGCGCAGGCACCCAGCTCGACTCGGGGGCCTATGCCGCGGACCCGCGCCAGCAGCGCTGGCTGTCCACGGCCGGCTACAGCCAGGTCCGGACCTGGCTGCAGATGAGCCGGCCGGTCAGCCCGCAGGAGGGCCGGCCCGGTGCGCCGGCCGCCCCCCGGGCGGGGGTCATCATCCGCCCGGTCGCGACCCACGGCGACGGCTCACCCGTGGCCGCCGACCTGCAGACTGTGCACCGGATGCTCGAGGAGTCCTTCGCCGACCACTTCAACTCCTACCGGGAGAGCTTCCCGGAGTTCGTCCAGCGGCTGCGCGAGGACCCCGGCCACCGGTGGGACCACTGGTGGGTCGCCGAGGTCAGCGACCACGGCGTCACCGTGCCCGGGGGGGCGCTCGTCGGCTCGGTGCTCGGCCCGGACGGGGAGGGGTCCGAGGGCTCCTACGTCGACTACATCGGCGTGCACCGACGGGCTCGCGGCCGGGGGGTGGCGAAGGCGCTGCTGGCCACGGTGATCCGGGACGCCGCCGAGCGGGGGCGCAACCGTGTCGGCCTCGAGGTCGACGCCGACAGCCCGACGGGCGCCGACGGCCTCTACACGTCGATGGGCTGGGCCACGGCGTACCGCACGCAGTCCTGGCACCGCGACCTCGCCCTCTAGGCCGGCCCGGTCCGTCTCCGGGTGCTGAGCACCAGAGCGGCCCCCAGCACGACCACGAACCCCAGCAGCTCGGCCCAGCCCAGGTCCTCGCCGAGGACCAGGACGCCGAGGAGCACCGAGACCACCGGGATGAGGTAGGTCACCGTGGAGCCCACCATCGGCCCCGCCCCCCGCACGACGTCGAACTGGAGCATGTAGGCGAAACCGGTCCCGACGAGGCCGAGGATGAGGATGCTGGCCAGCGGCAGCCAGTCGCGCAGCCCGCGACCGTCGAGGTGGTAGGCCCACAGGGTGGCCAGCCCGGTGGGCTGGAGGAACGCCCAGACGAGGTCGATCGGCACCATGAGCAGCAGCCCGACGCCGAGGGTGGCGGCCGGCTGCGAGAGGCCACCCAGGTCGGCGTGGGCGAGGAAGCGGCGGTTGTAGGTCCAGCCGATCCCGTAGCTGGCCCCGCCCAGGAGGGCCATCGCGAACCCGAGAAGGTCCGGCCGGGCGGTCGTCCAGGGCTGCATGATCGTCACGACGCCGGCGAACCCGACGGCCACCGCCGCCAGCCGCCGTCCGGTGGCCCGCTCACCGGGCAGCAGGACCAGGGTGGCCAGGACCGTCGCGATCGGCGTCGTGGCGTTGCCGATCCCCGCGAGGGCGGAGGTGACCCGGGTCTCGGACGCGGCGAACAGGGTGAACGGCAGGGCGGCGAGGAAGAACCCACACACGAGGAGGTGACCCCATACCCGGCGGTCGCGGGGCAGCGAGCCGCCACGACCGAACAGCAGGGCGAGCAGCACGGCCGCGCCGGTGAGGATGCGCAGCCCGGAGATCTGCAGGGGCCGGAGCGCCTCGAGCCCGACCTTCATCAGCAGGAAGCTCGAGCCCCAGATGAGGACGAGGGCGACGTACTTGACCGGCCACGCCACCCGGGGCGCCTGCACCACCGGCACCGGCGTCGTCACTGCTGCCATGTCATCCGTCCGCCCGTTCGGTCAGCTCCCGCGCCACGTCCAGCGCCGTCCGATGAACGTCGCGAGCCCCCGCCCGGGTGAGCCCGGCGAGCCCGCAGGTGGGCGTGATGACGAGGTGGGCGAGCCACGAGGCGTCCAGCCCGGCGCGGTCGAGGCCCTCCACCACCGCCCGTACCGCACCGTCCCGGGCGCTTGTGCCGTCGCTGGCGAGCACCCCGGCGTACAGGTCGACGCCCTCCTCGAGGGTGGCGGCCACGGACTCCCAGCGGGCGGGCGAGGCATCGGTCAGGTCCACGGAGACGGCACTGGTACCGGTCAGCCGCAGCAGCGGCAGCGGGGCCGTCGGGGCGCAGCAGTGGACGACCGTGGGGCCGTCGTGCGCGGCGAGGACGGTGCGCAGACCCCGGGCGACGACCTGGCGGTCGACGGCGCGGATCCGCCCGTAGCCGGAGGCGGTCGGGAGCGTCCCGCCGAGCACGGCGAGCAGGGACGGCTCGTCGAGCTGGAGGACCACCCGCGCTCCCGGCACGAGCCGGCGCACGTCGGCGACATGACCGGCCACGCCCTGGGCCAGCGAGGCGACGACGTCGCGGGCGGCGCCCTCGTCGACGACGGCCTTCTCGCCGCGGGTGAGCTCGACCGACGCGGCGAGGGTCCATGGGCCGGCCACCTGGACCTTGAGCTCCCCGGTGTACCCGTCGTAGGCCTCGGCGGCCAGGTCGAGGTCCTCGTGCAGGAAGGCGGCGGTGCGAGCGGCGTCGCGCCCGGGCCGGTCCACCAGGCGCCAGCCCGCCGGCTGGAGGTCGACGGGCATCTCGACGAGCAGGCCGGCGGCCCGCCCGATCATGTCGGCGCCCGGCCCGCGGGCCGGCAGCTCGGGCAGGTAGGGCAAGCCGTGGTCGCCGGCCAGCAGGTCGCGCACCGTGACCACGGCCTCGCGCACGTCGGTGCCGGGCCATGAGCCCACGCCGCTCGCCCTGGTCGTCGTCCGCGCGTCGCTCTGCTCCACCCTCGCAGGGTATGCCGCGCCGGCGACGCCCGCGGTACCGCCGGGCTCCGCCCGACCGGGGCCGGTCACGACGGCGACCGTCGGTCCAGGACGGCCCGCACCGAGGCCGGCACCGCAGTGCCCGGCGCCGTCCACGGCGCCGGGCGGAGCGGACCGGCGACCGTGTGCAGCGGGACGACGCCGCACCACGCGTCGGTCGCGCCCGCGGGAGGGTCCGCCTGACCGGTGCGCGTCTTGACCACCCACTGGCCGTCGGCGATCGGCAGGGCCAGGGTGAGCGTGGCCGCCTGCTCCTGGGCCGTCATCGGCGGCACCTCGCTCGTCCGGCCGGGCAGCAACCGGTCCGAGAAGCGCTCCAGGGCCACGCTCTTGGCCTGCCCGGCGAGCACCTCGGCCACGCCCTGCAGCACGGCCGACCGGTAGTTCGCCGAGGACTCGAACGTCGAGTGGGCGACGACGAGGCCGTCCAGCGCGAAGACGCAGAGCACGGCCGGGACGCCGGACGCGAGCTGCCGCAGGACCCCGGCGCCGGTCGAGCCATGGACGATGACCCGGTCCCCGTCCCGGGCGAAGAGGAGGGGGACCACCACGGCGCGCCCGTCGAGACTGACCGACAGTGTCCCAGCGGGGACGTCGTCGAGCAGCTGGTCCAGGGCAGCGCGCTCGGTCCTGGCGCGCTCCCGGTGGCGGCTCAGCGGCAGCAGCGGGGCGGGAGGCGCGGGTTGCTGGCGGCCGGGACAGGCGGCATCCGGGACGACGCGCACCGCGGACGCGGGATGGCGCGCGAGCTCGGCCGCCGGCCGGACCGGGCGGGGCACGACCCCCCCGCCGCAGGTGGGACAGACGCCGCCCAGGTGCCCGTCGGCGCAGTCGGCGCAGAACGTGCACTCGAAGGTGCAGATGCGGGCGTCCGGTGAGTCCGGCGGCAGGTCGGCGTCGCAGCACTGGCAGGAGGGGCGCAGCTCGAGCACGGGGTCCTTCTCGGGGTCGGCGGGTCGCGGGCGGGGAGGTCGCCGGTCCAGTCAAGGCGAATACTGGCCTCTGTCCCAGGTCCACAATGCCTGTCGAACGAAGGACCAGTATGGTGCCCGGATGGCCCGTACCGCGCAGGCACCCGCCCTGGCCCTCCGGCTGCCCGACGGCGGGGCCCCGCTGCGGCACCGGGTCGCCGACGCCCTGGTGGCCGAGCTGAGGCAGGGGCGGCTCCGGCCCGGCGACCCCCTGCCGTCGACCCGCACCCTGGCGGCGTCGCTCGGCACCTCCCGAGGGCCGGTCGTCGCCGCCTACGACGAGCTGCTCGCGGCCGGGTACATCCTCACCCGGGCCGGCTCGGGAACCGTCGTCGCCCCCGGGGCCGACCTCGCGGCGGCGGCCGGCGCGACCAGCCACGTCCGGCCGGTGCGCAGGACCGGCCCGGGCGCGGTCTGCGACCCCGCGCCGACCCCGCGGTGGGACCTGCGCCCGGGACGCCCCGACACGACCCTCATCGACCCCGCAGCGTGGCGGCGGGCGTGGCGGCGGGCGGCCGCCGTCACACCGGGCAACGACGCGGGCGCGGGTCCACCACACACCCGCCTGCGGGCGGTGCTGGCCGACCACCTGCGCCGCTCCCGCGGCATACCGCTGACCCCCGACGACGTCCTCGTCGTGCCGGGGGTGGCCGCTGCGCTGCGGGCCCTCCCGGCCGCCCTGGGCCTGGCCGGGCGGTCAGCCGTGCTCGAGGACCCGGGGTACGTCGAGGCCGTCACCGCCTTCGCCTCCTGCGGGGTCCGGGTCCGGACGGTGCCGGTCGACGAGGACGGCCTCGACCCGGCGACCCTGCGGCCGGACGACGCGGCGGTCTACGTCACGCCCTCGCACCAGTACCCCCTCGGCGGGCGGATGCCGGTGGGCCGCCGGGCCGAGCTCGTGGCCTGGGCGCGCCGGACCGGCGCCATGGTCATCGAGGACGACTACGACGGCGAGTTCCGCTATGACGTCTCGCCGCTGCCGGCGCTGCGGGCGCTCCCCGGGGCGGCCGAGCGCGTCGTCTACATCGGCACGGCCTCGAAGATCCTCGCCCCCAGCCTGCGGGTCGCATGGGTGGTCGCACCGGCCCGCCTGCAGGCGGGGCTCCGGATGGCCCTCGAGCTGCGCGGACTCGTGGTCAACGAGGTCACCGGCGCCGCGCTGGCCGACTTCGTCGAGTCCGGCGCCATGGCCGCCCACCATGCCCGGGCCGCCAGAAGGTACGCCGCCCGCCGCGGGGCCCTGGTCGCCGCGCTCGGCCGGCGCCTGCCCGCGCTGGCGCTGGCGGGAGTCGACGCCGGACTGCACGTCGTGCTGCGACTGCCCGACGGGACCGATGACGTCGCCGTGTCCGGCGCGCTCCTGGAGGCCGGCCTGGCCGCCGGTCCCCTGTCCGCGTACTGCGTCGAGCGCGACCTGGCCGGCCTGGTCCTGTGCTACGCCGGGCTCCCCGAGACCCGGGCCGACGCCGCGGCCCGCTGTCTCGCCGGCGTGCTCGCGGCCTGGTCCACGTAGCCACCGCGGCCGACACCGCGGGGGCGGCCCGGCTCGGCTCAGCCGTGCCCGGCGCTGGGCCGGCCCGTGGCGGCGACGGTGGCGGAGCCGACGACCCGGGTGCCGTCGTAGAGGACGACGGCCTGGCCCGGGGCAACGCCGCGCACCGGTCGCTCCAGGCGCACCGTGACCTCGTCGCAGCCCGTGACGGTCGCGGTGGCCGGTACCTCGTCCCCGTGCGCCCGTACCTGGGCGCCGACCCGGACCTCGCCCTCGGGGGCGGCACCGCACCAGCGCAGGTGGACGCCCACCAGGGCGTCGACCCCGAGGAGGTCCTCGGTCCCGACGACCACCCGGCGGGCGGGGGCGTCGACACCCAGGACGAAGCGCGGCGAGCCGTCGAGGGAGCTGCGCTCCAGGCCGAGGCCCCGCCGCTGGCCGACGGTGAACCCGTAGGTCCCGGTGTGCGACCCGAGGACCGCGCCGGCGGGGTCGACGATCTCGCCGCGCAGCTCGCCCAGCCGGCGGCGCAGGAAACCCCGGGTGTCGCCGTCGGGGATGAAGCACACGTCATGGCTGTCGGGCTTGTTGGCGACCGGGAAGCCCCGCCGCTCGGCCTCCGACCGCACCTCGCGCTTGACGGAGCCGCCGAGCGGGAACAACGACCCGGCGAGCTGGTCCGCATCGAGGACGCCGAGCACGTAGGACTGGTCCTTGGCCGGGTCGCTGGCCCGGTGCAGCTCCCGTCGGCCGTCCTCGCCCTCCTGCACCCGGGCATAGTGACCGGTGGCGACGGCGTCGAAGCCGAGGGCCCGGGCCCGGTCGAGCAGTCCGGCGAACTTGATCCGCTCGTTGCAGCGCAGGCACGGGTTGGGAGTCCGGCCGGCGGCATACTCGGCCACGAAGTCCTCGATGACGTCGTCGGCGAACCGCTCGGCGAAGTCCCAGACGTAGAAGGGGATCCCGAGCCGGTCGGCGACCCGCCGGGCGTCGCCGGCGTCCTCGAGGGAGCAGCACCCGCGGGCGCCCTCGCGCAGGGTGGCGGCCGACCGGGAGAGCGCGAGGTGGACGCCGACGACCTCATGGCCGGCGTCGACCGCCCGGGCGGCGGCGACGGCCGAGTCCACGCCTCCGCTCATCGCGGCGACGACGCGCATCAGGCGCTCCGCGGCGCCGGGGTCGAGGCGGCCGGGACGGAACGGGAGAACCCGGACGCGCGGCGGGCCCGGTCGACGACGGCGGGCAGGGCGGCCAGCGCGGCGTCGACGTCGTCCTGGGTCGAGGTGTGACCGAGGCTGAGCCGCAGGGCCCCGCGCGCCTCGGCCTCCGTGTAGCCCATGGCGAGCAGCACATGGCTCGGTTGCGGCACTCCCGCCTGGCACGCCGAGCCCGTGCTGCACTCCACACCCGCGGCGTCGAGCAGGTACAGCAGCGAGTCGCCCTCGCAGCCGGGGACGAGCAGATGGGCGTTGCCGGCCACCCGCCCGGCGTTGTCGCCGGGCGCCCACGCACCCGTGACGCTGATCCCGAGGCCCAGGTCGAGGGCCCCCTCGACGAGCCGGTCGCGCAGCAGCCCGACCCGCTTGGACTCCAGCTCGCGGTGCTCGACGGTGTGCTCGACAGCCACGGCGAAGGCCGCGATGGCAGGGGTGTCCAGGGTCCCGCTGCGGACCTGGCGCTCCTGGCCGCCGCCGTGGGCGAGCGGCACGAGCGGGGCGTCGCGACGGGCGACGAGGGCGCCGACGCCGATCGGCCCACCGATCTTGTGCCCGGTGATGCTCATCAGGTCGGCGCCGGCGGCGGCGAAGTCGACCGGCAGCGACGGCACGGCCTGCACGGCGTCGGTGTGGAACGGGATGCCGTGCGCCCGTGCGACGGCCGCGAGCTCGGCGACGGGCTGGACGGTGCCCACCTCGTTGTTGACCCACATGACCGAGGCCAGGGCCACCGAGCCCGGGTCCTCGGCGATCGCCGCGGCGAGGTCGGTGACGTGGACGTGGCCGTCGCGGTCCGGCTCGAGCCAGGTCACGGTGGCCGCCTGCGCGTCGACGAGGTACTGCACGGGGTCGAGGACGGCATGATGCTCGAACCTGCTGGCGATGATGCGGGTGCGCCGGGGATCGGTGGCGCGGCGCGCGGCCCACGTGCCCTTGACGGCGAGGTTGTCCGCCTCGGTCCCGCCGGAGGTGAAGACCACCTCGGAGGGCCGGGCGCCCAGGGCGTGGGCGATGCGCTCGCGGGACTCCTCGACGACGGCGCGGGCCGCGCGCCCCGCCGTGTGCAGCGACGACGGGTTCCCGACCGTGGCCGCCCGCCGGCAGAGCTCCTCGATCGCCGCGGGGAGCATGGGGGTCGTCGCGGCATGGTCGAGGTAGGACGTCACGATGGTCGATTCTACGGTTCGGTGAGGCACCCTTGCTCGTGGAGGGTGCCGACGCCCGGGCGGGCGACCTGGGGTGAACACCGCCGGGGGCGGGTGTATGCCGCGGGGCCGGTCCGGGGGCACGCCCGGCCGGGGCGAGCCCCCCGGCCCGCCGCGTATGCCGGGCGCGCCGCCGGTCGGTCAGCCCTTGGCCTTGCGGACGGCCTCGGTGGCCTGCGGCAGCACCTGGAAGAGGTCGCCGACGACCCCGAAGTCGACGAGCTCGAAGATCGGGGCCTCCTCGTCCTTGTTGACCGCGACGATCGTCTTCGACGTCTGCATGCCCGCCCGGTGCTGGATGGCCCCGGAGATGCCGGCGGCGACATACAGCTGGGGCGAGACCTGCTTGCCGGTCTGGCCGATCTGGGTGCTGTGCGGGTACCAGCCGGCGTCGACGGCGGCGCGCGAGGCGCCGACGGCCGCGCCGAGGCTGTCCGCGAACGCCTCGACCGCAGCGAAGTCGCCTCCCGTGCCGCGTCCGCCGGCGACGACGATCGCCGCCTCGGTGAGCTCGGGCCGCCCGGTCGCCGCCTTGGGCTGGGTCTGGACGATCCGGGCGGACCGGGCGGCCTGCGAGATCGTCAGCTCGACCTTCTCGACGGCACCCGCGGCCGGTGCCGGCGAGATCGGCACCGAGTTGGGCTTGAGGCAGATGATGGGCGAGCCGGCGGTCACCATCGCGGTGACTGTGTAGGAGCCGGCGAACACCGACTGGGTGGTCTCGACCCCCTGGGCCCCGGCGACCACGTCGACGGCGTCGGTGATCAGCCCGGAGCCCGTCTTGATCGCCAGCCGCGCCGCCACCTCCTTGCCGGTCACGCTGCTCGGGATGACCACCGCTGCCGGTGAGGTCCTCTCGACGAGGGCGGCGAGGATCTCCGCCTGCGGCACGACGAGGTACTCCAGCGCGTCGGCAGCGTCGTACACGTAGATCTTCGCGGCGCCGTACTTCGCCAAGGTGACGGCGGCGACGTCGGCACCGGCGCCGATGTGGACCGCCGACGGCTCACCGAGCCGGCGGGCGATCGTGAGCAGCTCGGCCGTGGCCTTGCGGACCTTGCCGTCGGCGTGGTCGACCAGAACGAGAACTTCGGCCATGGGGGGGTACCTTCTCCTTGATCGCTCTGGCTCAGAGGAACTTCTGCGCGGACAGGAACTCGGCGAGCCTGGTGCCTCCGTCGCCGTCGTCGGTGACGATCTCGCCCTGGCTGCGCGGCGGCCGCCTGGCGAACGACAGCACCGTCGTCCAGGCCCCGGCCAGCCCCACCTGGGCGGGGTCGATCCCGAGGTCGGCGAGCGACCACGACTCGACCGGCTTCTTCTTCGCGGCCATGATCCCCTTGAACGAGGGGTAGCGCGGCTCGTTGATCTGGTCGGTCACCGACACCAGGGCCGGCAGCGCCGACTCGATCGTCTCGGACGCCGAGTCGTCGTCGCGCCGGATCGTCACCGAGCCGTCACCCACGGTGAGCTCGGACGCGAAGGTCACCTGCGGCAGGCCGAGACGCTCGGCCAGCATCGCCGGGACGACGCCCATCGTGCCGTCGGTCGAGGTCATGCCGGTGAGGACGAGGTCGACCGCGCCGATCTTCTTCACGGCCTCGGCCAGGATGAGGGAGGTCCCGGGGGCGTCCGACCCGTGGATGGCGTCGTCGACCACGTGGACGCCCTTGTGCGCGCCCATCTGGAGGGCCTTCTTGATGGCGTCGGCGGCGGCCGGCGGTCCCACCGTGAGCACCGTGACCTCGCCCTCAGCGGCCTCGACGAGCTTCAGCGCCTCTTCGACCGCGTACTCGTCGAGCTCGGAGAGCAGCCCCTCGACGTTGGCTCGGTCCGTCGTCCGGTCGGTCTCGTCGAACGTCCGGTCCCCCTGGGCGTCCGGCACGTACTTCACGCACACGACGATGTTCATGCGTGTCTCGTCCTCTTCTCGGTCTGACGGCTCGGATGGGCGGAGCGTCCATCTTGTCAGCCCCCGGTCGCGCTCACGCACCGGGCCCGACGTGATGCCCGCCACGCCATCGGATACCGCCAGGTTAGGTCACCCTACCCTGGTCGGAGGCATGGACCGGAGGTGATCGTGGGCACACTGCCGCTGACCGGGGAGCGCACCGTCCCCGGTGTCCCGCAGGAGAACTACTACTTCCGCCGGCACGAGGTGGTCTACGCCGCCTGCCCCCACTGGTACGCCGCGGTCGCCGGTCCGGGCACCCAGGACGGGTCGCCTCGGGCCGCTCCGGCGACCGTCCTCGACGCCGGCAGCGGCGAGGGCTACGGCGGGACGCTGCTGGCCGCGGCGGCGCCGTCCGCGACCGTGCTGGGCGTCGACTACGACGCGAGCACTGTCGGGCACGCGGCGGTGGCCCACGCCGGCCCGCGGACGGCATACCTGCGCGGCGCCGTCACCGCGCTGCCCGTGGCGGACCGCACCTGCGACCTGGCCGTCTCGCTGCAGGTGCTCGAGCACATCTGGAGCCCGGCCGACCTCCTGGCCGAGCTCGTCCGCGTCACCCGGCCCGGCGGCGTCATCGTCCTCTCCACGCCGAACCGGCTCACCTTCTCCCCCGGTCTCGGCCGCCGGGAGCGGCCGGCCAACCCGTTCCACTGCCGCGAGTACGATCCCGCCGAGCTGGTGGCGGAGCTGGCGCGCTGGGCACCCCGGTGCCACCTGGCCCTGCTGCTGGGGGTCCACCACGGCTCACGCCTGCGCAGGTGGGAGGCGCAGTACGGTCCGGTCGTGCGGGGACAGCAGGCAGCCTCGCCGGACCGGTGGCCCGACGAGCTGGCCGCGCTCGTGGCCGCCGTGGAGAGCGTCGACTTCGACGTCGGTACCGAGGATCTCGAGCGCTCGCTCGACCTCGTCGCGGTCCTCGTGACCCCCTCCGCGCCGAGCCGTGCACCGGACGTCGTCTGAGAGGATGCGCGCATGGGGCAGGCGCGGCGAGCAGTGGGACCCGTGGGTGACCCGGTCTCCGCCGGTCGCTGGGAGCAGCTGTGGCGGCCGTTCTGGGTGCTCCCGGCCACGATCGCCTTGGGAGCCGTCGCCCTCGGGCTGCTGCTGCCCATGCTCGACGAGCACCTGGGCGGCCAGCTGCCGCTGCTGTTCGGCGGCGGCCCGGACAGCGCCCGGGGCCTGCTCAGCACGATCGCGAGCGCGATGATCTCGGTCACGGGCCTCGTCTTCTCCATCACGATGGTCGTCCTGCAGCTCGCCAGCAGCCAGTTCTCGCCCCGGCTGCTGGGCGGCTTCCTCGCCAGCCGGGTGACCCAGGTGACCCTCGGAGTGTTCACCGCCTCCTTCGCCTACTCGCTCACGGTGCTGCGCTCGGTGCGCAGCAACGGGACCGACTTCGTCCCCCAGCTGTCGGTCTCCGTGTCGTTCGTCCTCGTCCTGGCCAGCGTGGCGCTGTTCCTCGCGTTCATCCACCACATCACCACCTCGATCCAGGTCTCGACGCTCATCGAGCGCATCGCGGACCAGACCCTCGACCTCGTCGAGGACCCGCCGTCACCGGAGGACGAGGACGCGGACGCCGCCGCCGAGCGGCAGGAGCAGCCGGCGTCGGCCACCGTCACCGCGTGGGAGCCGCCCGCCGGGGCCCGGACCGCCAGGCTGAGCTCGACCGTGGACCGCGGGATCGTGGAGTCGGTCCAGCTGTCCCGCATGGTCGACCTGGCCCAGGAGCTGGACGTCGTCGTCGTGCTGCGGGTCGCGGTGGGCCAGATCCGTCACCACGGGCAGCCGTTGGCCGACGTCATCGGGTCGGGGGACGACCAGGACGCCGAGCGGTTCCGCCGCCTGTTCGGCTTCGCCCGCGAGCGGACGATGATGCAGGACCCCCTGTTCGGGGTCCGTCAGCTCGTCGACGTGGCCGAGCGGGCCCTGTCCCCCGGGGTCAACGACCCCACGACCGCGACCCAGGTCGTCGACGCCTTGCACGGCATCCTGCGGCGGGCGGGCACGGTGCCCGACCGGTCGCCGTACCTGCTCGACGCCGACGGGACCGTCCGGGTCGTCGACCAGCCGGTGACCTTCGCCGCCATGCTCGACCTCGCGGTCGACGAGATCGCCCACTTCGGCAAGCAGACCCCGCCGCTGCGACAGCGCCTGCTGCTGATGCTCGACGACCTGGACGACACCGCCCGCCCCGAGTTCCACTCCGCCCTGGCTGCCAAGCGATCGGCGCTCCAGCGCCGGGGGTCCTGCCCGGCCCCCGGGGAGACGTCCTGAGACGTCCCGAGACGTCATCCCAGACCTCGCCCGACCTCCCGCCCCGGGCTGCCCGGGTCCGCGCTGCCGCCCCGCCCGGATCCGCCGGGCCGCCGGGCCGGGTGCGGCGGCGGACCGGCGGCGGGTGCCGGGCCACCCGAAGGGATGAGGCACAATCGACAGCCATGAGCCCCGGTACGCACGCACGGGTGCCGGGTGCCCTTGTCCTCGTCCTGCACTCCCACCTGCCCTGGCTGTCCGGGCACGGCGTCTGGCCGGTCGGCGAGGAGTGGTTCCACCAGGCGGTCGTCGAGTGCTACGTGCCGCTGGTCGAGGAGCTCGACGCCCTCGCCGCCGACGGGTTCCGCAACGTCCTCTCCCTCGGCGTGACACCGGTCCTCGCCGCCCAGCTCGACGACCAGCGGCTCATGGACGCCAGCCGCGCGTGGGCCGGGCGCTGGCAGGAGCGCGCCCGGCACATCGAGGCGAGCCCGGACGAGCACGAGCGGGCCATCGCGGCCTACGAGGGCTTGCTGGCCCGGCACGCCCAGGAGCTGCTCGCCACCCGCTGGGGAGGCGGCGGGTCGCCGGTCCTGCGCTCGTTGCGCGACCGCGGCGTCGTCGAGCTGCTCGGCGGACCGCTCACCCACCCGTTCCTGCCGCTGCTCCTGCCCGAGGTCGCGCGGTTCGCCCTCGAGTCCGGCCTGACCGACTCCGTCCTGCGGGTGGGGCTGCGGCCCCGCGGGATCTGGTCCCCCGAATGCGGCTGGTCCCCCTGGCTGGGCGACGTCGTCGACGCGGCCCGGGTGGGGCACCTCGTCGTCGACGAGCAGCTGGTCCATGATGCCGGCGGCCATCCCCATGCCGCCTGGCGGATCGCCGGGCACCGGGTCGTGGCGGTGCCCCGCGACCTCGAGGTCACCAACCTCATCTGGTCCTCGAGCACCGGCTACCCCACGAGTGGCCCGTACCGCGACTTCCATGCCCGCGAGACCGAGCGCATGTCGGGGCTGCGGATGTGGGCCGTCACCTCGCCGCAGGTGCGCGTGGAGGCCAAGCGGGGGTACGACCCGGCCACGGCCGCCGCCCAGCTCGACCGCGATGTCGCCCACTTCGTCGGGTCCGTCGTGGCCCGCCTGCACGCCGCGCACGACACCCTCGGCGAGCCGGGCCTGGTCGTCGCCGCCTACGACACCGAGCTGTTCGGTCACTGGTGGCACGAGGGGCCGCGCTTCCTCGGGATGACCGTGCGCGCCCTCTACGAGGCCGGCGTCACCGTGACGACGCTCTCCGGCGCCATCGACGGCGGGCACGTTGCCGGCGAGCTGGAGCTCGGCGACGGGTCCTGGGGCGCGGGCAAGGACTTCTCGCTCTGGCGCGGACCGGCCGTCGCGGGCCTCTCCCACGAGGGCTGGTGGGTGCAGCGGCGGTTCGTCGACATCCTCGCCCGGGAGCGCGACCGCGGCGCCCTCTCGGCCCGGCGTCCCGACCTGGACCAGCTCGCGCGGACGATGTTGCACATGCTGTCGTCGGACTGGGCGTTCCTCATCACCCGGGGGCAGTCGGTGGAGTACGCCCGGGACCGGGAGCACATGCACCGGCGCGACTTCCACGCCCTGGCCCAGCTCATCGAGGACGGCCGCAACCACGACGCCGCGGCCGAGGTCCGGCGACAGCGGGCGGTCGACGGCGCGTTCCCCGCGCTGGACGCCCGCCGCGCCCTGCGCTGACCGGCCGCCCCGGGCGCCGGGGCTCTGCCGGCCGCGGCCCCGGATGCTGGGTCGGCGTTACCGGCCGTCCCGGTCGGTGCGGACCCGCACGACCCGCGCGGGCACGCCGGCGATGACGGAGTATGCCGGGTAGCTGCCGCGGGCGACCGCGCTCGCCGCCACCACCGAGTGGGCGCCGATGTCGGTCCCCCGGGTGACGACGACCTTGGTGCCGAGCCAGCAGTCCTCGCCGATCCGGGTGGGGCTCTTGACGATGCCCTGGTCCTTGATCGGGACGGTGAGGTCGTCGGTCCGGTGGTCGAAGTCGCAGACGTAGCAGTCGTCGCCCAGCAGGCACGACGGGCCGAGCTCGATGTCGATCCAGGCGTTGATCGTCGTCCGGATGCCGATGACCGACTTCGTACCGATCCGCAGGGTCCCCTCGTGGGCCCGGATCCGGGCCCCGTGCCCGACGTGGGTGAAGGCCCCGACCACCAGGCGCGCGTACCCCTCGCGGACCTCGAACTCGACGTCGGGCCCGATGAAGCACGGGCCCTCGAAGACCAGCCCGGGGTTGGCGGCCCGGGCCCGGGCCATCCGCGAGTAGCTCAGCAGGTGGTGCCGGGTCCAGGCTCCGTTGGCCAGCACCCAGCCCAGCCAGCCGAGCCAGCCCAGTCGTCGGGCGAGCCGGGGCGGCATCCGGCCGCCGGGGGTCGGCACCGGGGTCATGGCTCAGCGGGGACCGCCGGGCGCCACACCGGTGACCCCCACGTTGTAGTACAGCCGGGCGGGGACGACCCGGGCGAGCACCCGGTCCAGCGCGCAGAGCCGCTGCCAGGACCGGTAGGCGAACATGGCCCAGCCCCAGCCGAGGGCGCCCTCCTTGACGGCCGCCTCGACGGTGCGCACCGGCCAGCCGAGCAGCGCCGCGGTCAGCTCCTCCGTCTGGGTGCGCACGTCGACGGCGCCGGCCCGCAGAGCGGCCCTCGCGAGGGCGTCGGGATCGAAGGTATGCAGGTCGACGACGGCCTCCAGGGCGGCCGCCCGGGAGGACTCGTCCAGCTCCTCGGGCGCCCGGGCCCACCGGTCGCGCAGCGGTGGCAGCGCGGTGACGGCCTTGGTGACCTCCCAGGTGAGCCGGCCCAGGCGGCGGGCGTACCAGTCCCCCACCGTCGTCGGCTCGCCGGCGACGACGAACCGGCCGCCGGGACGCAGGACCCGGACCACCTCGCGCAGGGCACCCTCGACGTCGGGGAGGTGGTGGAGCACGGCGTGCCCGACCACGAGGTCGAAGGTGTCGTCGTCGTAGGGGATGCGCTCCGCGTCGGCGACCCGGCCCTCCACCCGGAAGCCGAGCCGCTCGGCGTTGGCCCGGGCGGCCCGGACCATCCCCGGCGAGATGTCGCTCACGTGCAGCTCGTCGACGAACCCGGCCTGCTTGAGGTTGAGCGAGAAGAAGCCGGTACCGGCTCCGAGCTCGAGGGCTCGGGCATAGGGACGTGCCTCGGCGGCGAGGACGGCCGGCCCGACGACCGCGGCGAACCGGTCCCTGGCGTAGGCGATGCACCGGTCGTCGAAGCCGATCGACCACTTCTCGTCGTATGCCGTGGCCTCCCAGTCGTGGTAGAGCACCTGGGCGAGCTTGGTGTCCTCGAAGGCGGCGGCCACCTCCGCGGCCGATGCGACCGGCCGCGCCGCGACCTGCGACGCGGCCGTGCCGGCCGCCGGTTCCGGCTCCTGCTGCATCAGGCGCCGTCGAACCTGGCCTTGCCCGGGCCGTTCTCGACGAAGGAGCGCATGCCCGTCGCCCGGTCGGAGGTGGCGAACAGCCCGGTGAAGAGCATCCGTTCGATCTCCAGGCCGGTCTCCAGGTCGGTCTCGAGCCCGGTGTCGATGGCCTGCTTGGCCGCCTTGAGCGCGTAGGCGGGCCCGCCCACGTACGGCGTCATCCGTGCGACGGCGGCGGCATACACCTGGTCGTCGTCGACGACCTCGTCGGCCAGGCCGATGGCCAACGCCTCCTCGGCGCCGACGAAGCGTCCCGAGAACACGATGTCCTTGGCCCTGGCCGGGCCGACGAGACGGGCCAGCCGCTGGGTGCCGCCGGCCCCGGGGATGATGCCCAGCAGGATCTCGGGCTGGCCGAGCCGCGCGCTCCGGCCGACCACCCGGAAGTCACAGGCCAGCGCGACCTCGCACCCGCCACCGAGGGCGTAGCCGGTGACGGCCGCGACGGTCGGCTTGGGGATCCTGGCCAGCGCCCGGGTGAACTCCTGGAGCAGACCCGAGTGGTCCACCATGTCCGTGTAGGACATGTGCTCCATCTCCTTGATGTCCGCGCCGGCGGCGAAGACCTTCTCGCCGCCGTAGACGATGACCGCGGCGACGTCCTTGCGGCGCGACACCTCGGCACAGGCGGCCACCAGCCCGACCTGGATCTCGGCGTTGAGGGCGTTCATGGGGGGCCGGTCCAGGTGGACCGTGGCGATGCCCCCCTCGACCTCGACGCGGACGACGTCACTCATCGGATCCTCCTTCTGGGCTGCCGGTACCGGTGGAGCCGGCCGGGCCGTTGCCGAACGCGCGCTCGTGCCAGATCTGCACGGTGGACAGGACGACCTGGGTACTCACCTCGACCAGCTCGCGCACGTTGCTCGTTCCGGTCACGAGGTGCTCGCCGGTGACGACGAGGGTGTTGTTGACGATGCCGGTCTTGACGCAGTTGAGCGAGAGGTTCACCTCGTTGCACGTCTCGAGCAGCCGGGGATGGTCGGAACCGAGGTCCTCGGCGATCTGCCACTGGCCGAACAGCCGCATGATCTGGAGGTCGCCCTCGCCGCAGCGCACGAAGAGCTGCTGGTCGCTGGCCGTGAACGCCACGTCCCCGTCGTTGTCGATGTCCGGGTTGAGGCCCATGTCGATGAGGGCGTCGAGGACCCGCCCGCGCAGCGGATGCTCGTCCGGTGGTGGCGGGAAGTTGGGCAGCGACGTGGGATCGGTCATGGCCTCACCGTAACGACTCAATACGCTGGACTCCATGCTCACTCCGTCCCGGCCCTTCGCGTGGCACTCCGTGACAGCGCACCGCGACCTCCCGCCCGCGCCGGGTGTGACCCTCCTGCCGGGCGGGATCGACGTCTCGGTCTACGCCGGTCACGCCGAGGAGGTCTCGCTGTGCCTCTTCGACGAGGGCGACGCGGCCGGGGCGACCGAGCGGCGGATACCCCTGACCGAGCGCGCCCACGGCTGGTGGTTCGGCTACCTCCGCGGGGTGGGTGTCGGGCAGCGCTACGGCTTCCGGGTCGACGGTGAGTGGCGCCCCGAGGAGGGGCTGCGCCACAACCCGCACCAGCTGCTGCTCGACCCGTACGCCCGGGCCATCGAGGGCGAGGTCCGCTGGGACCCGGCGGTCTACGCGCACGTCGTCGGTGACGACCTGCTGGGCGACACCAGCTCGTGGTCGGTGCTCGACAGCGCCGGCTGCACCCCGCGCAGCGTCGTCGTCGACGACACCTTCGACTGGGAGGGGGACGTCGCCCCGGGACACGGCCGGGCCGAGTCGGTCCTCTACGAGGTCCATGTCAAGGACCTCACCGCGCGCCACCCCGGGGTCCCGGAGCCGCTGCGCGGCACGTATGCCGGCCTCGCGCACCCCGCGGCGATCGCGCATCTCACCGCCCTCGGGGTCACCGCCGTCGAGCTGCTCCCCATCCAGGCCTCCGTCCCGGAGCCGGCGCTGGTCATGCGCGGCCTGACGAACCACTGGGGCTACAACACGATCGGCTTCTTCGCCCCCCACGCCGCCTACGCCGCCGCCGACGACCCGCAGGGGGTCGTCGACGAGGTCAAGGGGATGGTCAAGGTGCTGCACCGCGCCGGAATCGAGGTCATCCTCGACGTGGTCTACAACCACACGGTCGAGCAGGACCGCACCGGGCCGGCACTGTCCTTCCGCGGGCTGGACAACCGCGCCTACTACCGCCTCGACGAGCGGGGCAGGGATATCGACGTCACCGGCTGCGGCAACACGATGGACCTGCGCCACCCCGTCGTGGCCCGGCTCGCGCTGGACTCGCTGCGTCGCTGGGTCAACGACTTCCATGTCGACGGCTTCCGCTTCGACCTCGCCGTCGCGCTGGCCCGGGGGCGGGGCGACGACTACGACCCGGACCACCCCTTCCTCATCGCGCTGCGCACCGACCCGGTCCTGTCCCGGGTCAAGCTCATCGCCGAGCCCTGGGACCTCGGCCTGCACGGCTGGCGCACCGGGCAGTTCCCGCCGCCGTTCAGCGAGTGGAACGACCGCTACCGCGACTCGGTCCGCACGTTCTGGGTCCAGGACCGTGGCGCCCAGGCGAGCGGGCGGCAGACCCACGGCGTCCAGGACCTCGCGACCCGGCTGGCCGGCTCCCGCGACCTGTTCGGCTCGCGGGACCGCGGGCCGGTCGCCTCGGTCAACTTCGTCACCTCGCACGACGGCTTCACCCTCGCCGACCTCGTCTCGTACGACCGCAAGCACAACGAGGCCAACCGGGAGGGCCGCGACAGCGGGACAAACTCCAACCTGTCCTGGAACCACGGCACCGAGGGCCCCACCCGCGACGGCGAGGTGGCGGCGGCCCGGCGCCGCACCATGCGCAACCTGCTCGGGACGCTGCTCCTGTCGACCGGGATCCCGATGCTGGGCGGCGGTGACGAGCTGGGCCGCACCGCGGGCGGGAACAACAACCCGTACTGCCTCGACGACGAGACGACGTGGTTCGACTGGGACCTCGGCTCCTGGCAGCGGGACCACCTGGCGACGACCATCCGGCTCATCGGGCTGCGCCGCGAGCTGCCGGTCCTGCGCCAGCGCACCTGGGCGCTCGGCCGCCAGGTGCACGAGGACGGATCGGTGGATCTGGCGTGGTACGCCGGGGACGGGGTGCTGATGGACGGCCTGTGGGCGGACCCCTCGGCGATGACCCTGCAGATGGTCCTCAACGGCCGGTGGCTGGGCGAGCGGTCCGCGGTGCTGGTCCTGCACGGCGGCGTGGAGGACACGACGGTGACCCTGCCCGCCTTCCCCCGGGTCACGGCATACCAGCTCATGTGGGACAGCGCGTGGGAGCGCCCGCAGCCCCCCGGCGACCCCCAGCCGCCCGGCCCGGTGCCCATGGCGGGGTCGAGCATGCGGCTGTACGCCACCGACCGCGAGCCAGGAGCGTGAGCTCTCGATACCGGCGGCGCCGGGCCCCAGGCGCACCGCGTCCCGTCGACCTGCCCGACGGTTCCCTGGCTCCCGCCGCCCGCAGGCTGGGTGGCGCAGCCGCCGCGCGTCCCGCGCCGCGTGCCGCTCAGGCGTTCCCGCGTGCCGCTCAGGCGTTCGCGACCAGGCCGAGCTCGCTCGGCGCCACGAGGTGCGCGTGCTTGGGCAGCACCCGCACCGTGTAGCCGAAGGCGCCGGAGGTCTCCAGCTTCAGCGAGCCGAAGAACTGGTGGCGCCCGTGCTCGTAGGACTCGGTGAGCTCGAGCGGCACCGTCCGCACGTGATGCAGCTCGTCACCGTGATGGCGGGTCCTGCCGTGCACGAGCTGGACCTCGACGTCGTCGGGCGCGAGCGTCCCCAGCGAGACATAGGCGGTGACGTGGAGCGTCTCGCCGATCTCCGGGCTGTCGCCGACGCCCGCCGACTCGACGTGGTCGACGTGCACGTGGCTCCAGGCCCCGGTCACCTTGGCCCGGTATGCCGCCAGGTCCTTGGCCCCGGCGTACCCGTCGGCGGCGACCGCCCACCCGGCCCGGGCCGCCGGCAGGTAGAGCTTCTCGGTGTAGTCGCGCACCATCCGGGAGGCGCGCACCTTGGGGCCGAGCGTCGTGACCGTGTGCAGGACCATCGACAGCCAGTTCTGCGGCAGGCCCTCGTCGTCGAGGTCGTAGAAGCGAGGAGCCACCTGGTGCTCGACGAGGTCGTACAGGGCCGCGGCCTCGAGGTCGTCGCGTCGCTCGGGGTCCTCGACGCCGTCGGCGGTCGGGATGGCCCAGCCGTTCTCGCCGTCGAACCACTCGTCCCACCAGCCGTCGAGGATGGAGAGGTTGAGGGCGCCGTTGAGGGCCGCCTTCATCCCGGAGGTGCCGCACGCCTCGAAGGGACGCAGCGGGTTGTTGAGCCACACGTCGCAGCCGGGGTACAGGTGCAGGGCCATGGCGATGTCGTAGTTGGGCAGGAAGGCGATCCGGTGCCGGACCTGCGGGTCGTCGGCGAAGCGGACGAGCTGCTGGATGAGCTGCTTGCCGGTGTGGTCGGCCGGGTGCGCCTTGCCGGCGATGACGAGCTGGACCGGGCGCTTGGGGTCGAGCAGGATGCTCTTGAGCCGCTCCGGGTCGCGCAGCATGAGGGTGAGCCGCTTGTAGGTGGGCACCCGCCGGGCGAAGCCGATGGTGAGGACGTCCGGGTCGAGGACCTCGTGCGTCCAGCCGAGCTCGGCGGCCGAGGCCCCCCGCTCCAGCCAGGCCGCGCGGGTGCGGCGGCGCACCTCGTCGACGAGCTGCGCGCGCAGCTCCCGCTTGGTCTTCCACACCTCGGCGCGGGGGACGTGGCGGAAGGACTCCCACGCATCCTGGGTGTCCAGGACGTGGATGTCGGCGTGGGCCCGGGCGAGCTCGAAGACCTTGCGGTCGACCCAGGTCGGCCCGTGGACCCCGTTGGTGATCGAGGTGATCGGCACCTCGGCGGGGTCGAAACCGGGCCACAGCCCCTCGAACATCTCGCGGCTGACGACGCCGTGGAGCTGCGAGACGCCGTTGGCCCGCTGCGCGAGGCGCAGGCCCATGACGGCCATGTTGAACACGCCCGGCACCCCGCCCTCGTAGGTCTCGGCGCCCAGCGCGAGCAGCCGCTCGACGGGGACGCCTGCAAGGGCCTGGGCCCCGCCGAAGTAGCGCTCGATGATCGAGGCGTCGAAACGGTCGATCCCGGCGGGCACCGGGGTGTGGGTGGTGAACACCGTCGCGGCGCGGACCGCCTCCAGCGCCTCGTCGAAGGCCAGCCCCTCCTCGGTGGCGAGCTCATGGATGCGCTCGACCCCGAGGAACCCGGCGTGGCCCTCGTTGGTGTGGTAGACGTCCGGCCTGGGCGCGCCGGTGAGCCGCGACCACAGGCGCAGCGCACGCACGCCGCCGATGCCGAGGAGCAGCTCCTGCTGGAGGCGCTGCTCACCGCCCCCGCCGTAGAGCCGCTCGGTGACGACACGGGCCGCGTCGTCGTTGCCGGGGACGTCCGAGTCGAGCAGGAGCAGCGGCACCCGGCCGACCTGGGCCTTCCACACGTGGGCGCGGAGGTCCCGGCCACCCGGCAGGGGGATCGCGATGACACACGGCTCGCCGTCCGCCTCGCGCAGCAGCGCGACCGGCAGCCCGTCGGGGTCGATGACCGGGTAGGTCTCCTGCTGCCAGCCCTCGCGGTTGAGGCTCTGCCTGAAGTAGCCCGTCGTGTAGAACAGGCCGACGCCGACGATGGGGACGCCGATGTCGGACGCGGACTTGAGGTGGTCGCCGGCGAGGATGCCGAGACCACCGGAGTACTGCGGCAGGGCGGCCGTGATGCCGAACTCCGGGCTGAAGTACGCGATGGCCGCCGGCGTGCCGGCGCCGTCCTCCTCGCGGGACCACTGCTGGTACCAGCGGTCCTCGTGCAGGTAGCGCTCGAGGGACTCGCGGGCGTGGTCGACGCGGGCGACGAAGTCGTCGTTCTCGGCCAGGTGGGCCAGGTCGCCGGGCGAGAGCTCGGAGAGCATCGCCACCGGGTCGCGGCGGACCTTGCGCCACCGCTGGGGGTCCATGCTCTCGAACACGTCGCCCACGGGCGGATGCCAGCTCCACCGCAGGTTGGTGGCCAGGTCACCCAGGGCGGCGATGCGCTCAGGCAGGACGGGACGGACGCTGAATCGACGGATCGCCTTCACGAGAGGTCATCCTAAGGCAAACGCTTACGCATCGGTCTCCTCCATCCCGGACCGGTCCACCTGGCCGAAACCGCAGGTCGCAGCGGGCCCGCGCCGGCACCCAGCCGTCCTCCGCGGGCAGCGCCGGCGGGACGGGGCCGCCCCCCTGGCTGACGGTGAGGCGAATCCTTGGGTAGCGTCGAACACGTGACCGCCAAGCGCCGTGCCTCGAACCCGTCGAAGCCCCGGACGAGGAGAGTGCCCGCTGCCCCGTCCACCCCTGGCCAGCCGGCCGCCGCACGCGGCCCGGAGCCCGCCCCGCCCGCGGCCCCAGCCGAGCCCTCGCCGGCCGGCGCCGAGCCTGCCCCCCGCAGTGCCGGGGCGGCTCCGGCGCCCCTGCCGGTCCCGCAGTCCGTCCCGCCGCAGGTCCCGTTCGGCCGCATCCCCGTCCAGCAGGTCCGCCCCCTCGTCGACGGGGGCCGGCGGCCGGCCAAGTCCGTCGTCGGTGAGGAGTTCGACGTCACCGCCGTGGTCTTCCGCGAGGGCCATGACGCCGTCAACGCCTCGGTCGTCCTCACCGACCCGGAGGGGCGCGACCACGCGCGCACCATGATGTGCACGAACGAGGGCCTCAACACGTGGGAGGCGACCGTCGCCGCCGACCGCCCCGGCCTGTGGTCCTACCGGGTCGAGGGCTGGTCCGACCCCTACGGCACCTGGCGGCACGACGCGACCATCAAGGTCCGGGCCGACGTCGACACCGAGCTGATGCTGGAGGAGGGGGCTCGGGTACTCGAGCGAGCACGGGATGAGGTGGCTCGCCCCGGTGACGGCCGGCTGGCGCTCGACGACGCGGCGACCGGACTGCGCGACCGGTCCCGCCCTGCGCAGGTGCGCCTGCTGGCCGGCACCGACGCCTCCGTGGTCGCCGAGCTGGAGGCGCGGCCGCTGCGCGACATGGTGAGCCCGTCCCCGGCATACCCGCTGCTCGTCGAGCGCGAGCTCGCCCTCACCGGCGCGTGGTACGAGATCTTCCCGCGCAGCGAGGGGGCGCACTACGACGAGCGGGAGCACCGCTGGGCGTCGGGGACGCTGCGGAGCGCGGCCGAGCGCCTGCCGGCCATCGCCGGCATGGGGTTCGACGTCGTCTACCTCACCCCCATCCACCCGATCGGTACGTCCGCCCGCAAGGGCCCGAACAACACCCTCGGCGCCGAGGAGGGCGACCCCGGCAGCCCCTACGCCATCGGCTCACCCGACGGGGGGCACGACTCGATCGACCCCGCTCTGGGGACCTTCGCGGATTTCGACCACTTCGTCGGCCGGGCCCGCGAGGTCGGGCTCGAGGTGGCGATGGACGTCGCGCTCCAGTGCTCGCCCGACCACCCGTACGTGCACAGCCACCCCGAGTGGTTCACCACCCGGGCCGACGGCACCATCGCCTACGCGGAGAACCCGCCGAAGAAGTACCAGGACATCTACCCGCTCAACTTCGACAACGACCCGGCCGGCGCCTACGCCGAGATGCGCCGGGTCATCCAGGTCTGGCTGGACCACGGGGTGCGGATCTTCCGGGTGGACAATCCGCACACCAAGCCGGTCGCGTTCTGGCAGTGGCTCATCCAGGACGTCGCCCGGGACCACCCGGAGACCATCTGGCTGGCCGAGGCCTTCACGAAGCCGGCGATGATGCACACCCTGGCGAAGGCGGGGTTCCAGCAGAGCTACACGTACTACGCCTGGCGCAACGCCAAGTGGGAGCTCGAGGAGTACCTCCGCGAGCTGTCCGGGGAAGCCGCGGCCTACATGCGCCCGTCGTTCTGGCCGACCACGCACGACATCCTCACCCCCTACATGCAGTTCGGCGGTCCGGCGGCCTGGAAGCTGCGCGCCGCACTGGCGGCCACCCTCGTCCCGAGCTACGGCATCTACGCCGGGTACGAGCTCATCGAACACGTCGCCCGGCCCGGGGTCGAGGAGCAGATCGACAACGAGAAGTACCAGTACAAGGACCGCCGCTGGGCCGACTACGAGCCGGGCGGCCCCCGAGAGGGCCAGTCCCTGGCCGGCTACCTCACCCGGCTCAACGAGATCCGCCGCGCCCATCCGGCGCTGCACTGGCTGCGCAACATCGTCTTCCATCACGTCGACGACGAGAACGTCCTGGCGTTCTCCAAGCGTCGCGTGCTGGACACCCCCGACGGGCCGGTCGACGACGTCGTCATCGTCGTCGCCAACGTCGACCCGCACAGCACCCGGGCGACGACCGTGCGCCTCGACCTCGGCGCCCTCGGCCTGCGCGACGGCGAAGGGTTCGAGGCCCTGGACCTCATCACCGGACAGGCCTGGGCGTGGGGCCGCGACAACTATGTCCGCCTCGGGCCCGACGGCGAGCCGGTGCACGTGCTCGCGGTGCGGAGGTACGCCCGGTGAGCAGCCAGGGGCTCGGGCTCACCCAGCCCGGCCTGCGCCAGGACCCCGACTGGTTCCGCACCGCCGTCTTCTACGAGGTGCTGGTCCGTGCCTTCGGCGACTCCAAGGGCTCCGGGGCCGGCGACTTCACCGGGATCATCAACCGGCTCGACTACCTGCAGTGGCTGGGGGTGGACTGCCTGTGGCTGCCGCCGTTCTACGCCAGCCCGCTGCGCGACGGCGGCTACGACATCTCCGACTACACCGCGGTGCTGCCCGAGTTCGGGACGCTGCCGGACTTCAAGACGCTCATCACCGAGGCCCACGCCCGCGGCATCCGGATCATCACCGACTTCGTCATGAACCACACCAGCGACCAGCACGCGTGGTTCCAGGCCTCCCGGTCGGAGCCCGACGGCCCGTACGGGGACTTCTACGTCTGGTCCGACACCGACGACAGGTACACCGACGCCCGGATCATCTTCATCGACACCGAGGTCTCGAACTGGACCTTCGACCCGGTGCGCCGTCAGTTCTTCTGGCACCGCTTCTTCAGCCACCAGCCCGACCTCAACTTCGAGAACCCGGCCGTCCACGAGGCCATGTTCGAGATCGTCAGGTTCTGGATGGACATGGGCATCGACGGGTTCCGGCTCGACGCGGTCCCCTACCTGTACGAGGAGGAGGGCCACAACGGCGAGAACCACCCGAGGACCCATGACTTCCTGGCCTCGCTGCGGGCCATGGTCGACGCGGAGTACCCCGGACGGGTGCTGCTGGCCGAGGCCAACCAGCCGCCTCGCGACGTCGTCGACTACTTCGGCACCGAGGACGCGCCGGAGTGCCAGATGTGCTTCCACTTCCCCGTCATGCCGATGCTCTACTACGCCCTGCGCGAGGAGCGGGCCCGCGCAATCGTCGACGTCCTCGCCGACACCCCCCCGATCCCGCCAGGCACCCAGTGGGGCACCTTCCTGCGCAACCACGACGAGCTCACCCTCGAGATGGTCACCCCCGAGCAGCGCGCCGCCATGTACGCCTGGTACGCCCCCGACCCACGGATGCGCGCCAACGTCGGGATCCGCCGCCGCCTGGCTCCCCTGCTCGACAACAGCCGGCCCGAGATCGAGCTCATCCATGCGCTGCTGCTCTCGCTGCCCGGGTCGCCGTGCCTCTACTACGGCGACGAGATCGGCATGGGCGACAACATCTGGCTCAGCGACCGCGACGCGGTCCGCACCCCGATGCAGTGGACCCCCGACCGGAACGCGGGGTTCTCCGCGGCCGACCCCGGACGGCTCTACCTGCCGGTCATCTCCTCGCTCGTCTACCACTACAACACCGTCAACGTCGAGGCGCAGATGGCCACCGGGGGCTCGCTGCTGCACTGGGTCCGGGGCATGCTCGCCGTCCGCAAGCTCCATCCGGTGTTCGGCATGGGCGACCTCACGGTCGTGCCGACGACCAACGAGCGGATCCTCGCCTTCGTCCGGGTCGACCATCGCGACCGGGAGCCCGGGGACCGCTCGGCCCGCGCGGTGCTCTGCGTGAACAACCTCTCCTCACGTCCGCAGGCCGCGCAGGTCACGCTCCCCGGCGCGCTCGCCGGCTCGCAGACCCGCGACCTCTTCGGCGGCTCGGGCTTCCCGGACATCGCCGCCGACGGTACCGTGACGCTCACCCTGGGCTCCCGGGACTTCTTCTGGCTGGCACTGCAGACGCCCGACGAGACGGGAGACCGCCGTGGCTGAGATCCACCGGGACGCCACGATGGCCCCGTCCAAGCTCGACCTCGTCGAGGCGTGGATGGGCTCCCAGCGCTGGTATGCCGCCAAGGGCCGCCGCCCGCGCCTGCGGCTGCTCGCTCGCTGGCGGCTCGACGACCCCGACGGTGAGGTCGGCATCGAGACCCTCGTCGTCGCCGACGAGGCCGCCGACCCGACGGTCGTGTACCAGGTTCCGCTGACCTATCGTGCGGAGCCGCTGGACCGGGCCGACCGTGCCCTGGTCGGGACGGCCGAGCACTCGGTCCTCGGGCGTCGCTGGGTCTACGACGCACCCCACGACCCGGTCTACGCCGCCCAGCTTCTCGAGCTCATCCAGGGTCGGGCCGTCCCGCAGTCCTCCGAGGCCTCGGACAGCACCGAGGACTCGGTCTGCGGTGTGCCGCATCCCAGCTGGACGGCGCAGGTGCGGGTGCGGAGCTCACGCGTGCTGTCCGGGGAGCAGTCGAACACCTCGGTCATCCTCGACTGCGAGCCGCTAGGGCACGATGGCACGGCGGCGTCCTCGGCGCCGGGCGGCGCCTCGGCGCCGCCCACCGTCCCGCTCATCGTCAAGCTGTTCCGCATGCTGCAGCCGGGCGAGAACCCCGACGTCGTGCTCCAGAGCGCCCTCGTGCAGGCGTCCTGCCGCCGCATCCCTGCGGTGGCCGGCTCCGTGACCGGCCACTGGGTGCTGCCCGGCGACCCGGGGACCCGGGTCGCCGGCCACCTCGCCTTCGCGCAGGAGTTCCTGCCCGGGGTCGAGGACGCCTGGCGGGTGGCGCTGCGCGCCGCGCAGGCCGGCGAGGACTTCACCGGCCCGGCGCAGCAGCTGGGCGCGGCGACGGCCGAGGTGCATGCCGTACTGGCCTCCGCCCTGGGCACCACCCCGACCAGCGCCGCCACCCGGGACGCCGTCCTGGCCCAGATGCGCCAGCGGGCGGCGGCCGCGCGGGCCCAGGAGAGCACGCTGGCGCGGCACGCCGATGCCATCGAGGCGGTCATCGACGCCGCAGGGCGCACCGACTGGCCGGACATGCAGCGCATCCACGGCGACTACCATCTCGGCCAGGTGCTGCACTCGGCCGACCGGGGGTGGGTGCTGCTCGACTTCGAGGGCGAGCCGCTGCGCCCCCTCGCCGAACGTTCCCAGCCGGACCAGTGCGCCCGCGACGTCGCGGGGATGCTGCGCAGCCTGGACTACGTCGGCGGCACCCGGGAGCACGAGGGCGTGCGGTCGGCCCGCGCCTGGGTACAGGCGGCCCAGGAGGCGTTCCTCGAGGGGTATGCCGCGGTCGCGCCGGTCGACCCGCGCACCAACCCCGCCCTGCTGGCGGCCTTCGAGCTCGACAAGGCGCTGTACGAGGTCGTCTACGAGGCCCGCAACCGCCCCACCTGGGTGTCCATCCCGCTCGCCGCCGTCGGCCGGCTCACTGCCCGGTTCCCGGCCTCCCAGCCCACCATCCCCGACCAGGAGGACCGACCGTGACTCCCCCCCAGCCGACACCCGAGGTGAGCGGCGCCATCACCGCCCTCGTCCAGGGCCGCCACCAGCAGCCGCACGACCTGCTCGGTCAGCACCTCGAGGGGGCGGGTCTGCGGATCCGGGTCCTCAAGCCCCTCGCCACCTCCGTACGCGTCCGCTTCGAGGACGGCATCGAACTGACCCTCGAGCACGAGGCGGAGGGGGTGTGGACGGCCGTGCGCCGGCAGGCGGCCCGGACGATGGACTACCGGGTCCTGGCGACCTGGGGCGACGGGATCGAGCACGAGCAGGACGACCCGTACCGGTTCGCACCCACCCTCGGTGAGGTCGACATCCACCTCGTCAACGAGGGCCGGCACGAGCAGCTGTGGACCGTCCTCGGGGCTCGGGTGCGCGAGTACGGCGGCCCGATGGGCCAGGTGCGGGGAACCTCGTTCGCCGTCTGGGCCCCGCGGGCGAAGTCGGTGCGGGTCATCGGGGACTTCAACGACTGGGACGGGCGGGTCCACCCGATGCGGCTGCTCGGCGGCTCCGGGATCTGGGAGCTGTTCCTGCCGGACGTCGGCCCAGGCAACATCTACAAGTTCGAGATCCGGGGCGCCGACGACGTGGTGCGGGCCAAGGCGGACCCGATGGCCCGGCGCACCGAGGCGCCGCCCAACACCGGCTCGGTCATCGACGACTCGGGCCACCGGTGGGGGGACGACGCCTGGATGGAGCACCGGCGCACCCACGACCCGCACACCGGCCCGATGAGCGTCTACGAGGTCCACCTCGGCTCCTGGCGCGAGGGGCTCGGCTACCGCGACCTCGCCGAGCATCTCGTCAACTACGTCCGGGACCTCGGCTTCACGCACGTCGAGTTCCTGCCGGTGATGGAGCACCCGTACGGCCCCTCGTGGGGGTACCAGGTGACCGGCTACTACGCTCCTACCGCCCGGTTCGGCACGCCCGACGACTTCAAGTTCCTCGTCGACACCCTGCACCGGAACGGGATCGGCGTCATCCTCGACTGGGTGCCGGGCCACTTCCCGCGGGACGCGTGGGCGCTCGCCAGGTTCGACGGCCTGGCGCTCTACGAGCATCCGGACCCGCGGCGCGGTGACCAGCCCGACTGGGGCACCCATATCTTCGACTTCGGCCGACTCGAGGTGCGCAACTTCCTCGTCGCCAACGCGCTGTACTGGCTCGAGGAGTTCCATGCCGACGGCCTGCGCGTCGACGCCGTGGCCTCGATGCTCTACCTCGACTACTCCCGCCGCGACGGGGAGTGGATCCCGAACCAGTACGGCGGCCGGGAGCACCTAGAGGCCATCGGGTTCCTCCAGGAGGCCAACGCGACGGCCTACAAGCGCATCCCCGGCGTCGTCACCATCGCCGAGGAGTCGACGTCGTGGCCCGGCGTCACCAAGGCCACCAGCACCGGCGGCCTGGGGTTCGGGCTGAAGTGGAACATGGGCTGGATGAACGACTCGCTGCGCTACCTACAGGAGGAGCCGATCCACCGGCAGTACCACCACAACCTGCTCACCTTCTCCCTCATGTACGCCTACAGCGAGAACTACCTCCTCCCGATCAGCCACGACGAGGTGGTGCACGGCAAGGGGTCCCTCATCGGCAAGATCCCCGGCAGCCGCTACGACCAGCTCGCCACGCTGCGTACCTACCTCGCCTACCTGTGGAGCCACCCCGGCAAGCAGCTGCTGTTCATGGGCACCGAGTTCGCCCAGTCCAGCGAGTGGGCCGACAGCCGCTCGCTGGACTGGTGGCTGCTCGACCACGCCGCCCACTACCGCGTCCACAACCTCGTCAAGCAGCTCAATGCCATCTACCGCGAGCACGACGCCATGTGGGCGCTGGACTCCCAGCCGGCCGGCTTCGAGTGGCTCGACGCCAACGACAACACCGGGAACCTGTTCTCCTTCCTGCGCTTCGCCGACCCCGGACGGCAGGCCGGCTCGGTCGTCGCCATCGTGCTGAACTTCAGCGGCCTGGCCAAGGAGTGGCTGCGGGTCGGGGTGCCGCGCCCGGGGCCGTGGCGCGTCATCCTCGACACGAGTGGGTATGACGAGTTCGGCACACCGAGCCAGGCCGACACCGTCGTGTGGACGCAGGACACCCCGTGGAACAACCAGCCCTGGTCGGTCACCGTCCGGGTGGCGGCCCTCTCCGGCCTCTTCCTGGCCCCTGACCAGGACCGCCCCTCCTCCACCGTCGACCAGACCCGGGCCGTGGCTCCGCCGATGGCGCAGCCGAGGGCCGCCGAGGCCCCGCCCGGGGCGTCCGGCGAGGCTGGTGGCGACCGCTCGATGCAAGGATGACGCCCATGAACGACCCCCGTGCCGGCCAGCCCGCCCAGCCCGGCGACCTCGTCGACGTCGCCGCTCTGGTGACCGCCTACTACACGCGGGTACCCGACCCCGACGACGTCGACCAGCAGGTCGCGTTCGGGACCTCGGGGCACCGCGGGTCCAGCCTGCGCACCTCGTTCAACGAGGTCCACATCCTCGCGACGACGCAGGCGATCTGCGACTACCGCCGCGAGCAGGGGTACGACGGCCCGCTGTTCATGGGCCGGGACACGCACGGACTGTCCGAGCCCGCCTGGAGCACCGCCTTGGAGGTCCTGGCGGGCAATGACGTGACCGTCCTCGTCGACGACCGGGACGGCTACACCCCGACCCCTGCGGTCTCGCACGCCATCATCCGCGCCAACGGCGGCGCCACCACCGGCTCCGGCCTCGCCGACGGGATCGTCGTGACCCCGTCGCACAACCCCCCCGCCGACGGCGGGTTCAAGTACAACCCGCCGCACGGTGGCCCGGCCGACAGCGACGCGACGAAGGCCATCGCCGCCCGGGCCAACGCCCTCATCCGCGAGGGGCTCGCCGGGGTCAGGCGGATCCCGTTCCAGGCGGCTCGCGCCCTGGCCGGCGGTTACGACTTCACCGGGACCTACGTGGCCGACCTGCCGGCCGCCCTCGACATCGACCGGATCCGCGAGGCGGGGGTCCGCATCGGCGCCGACCCCCTGGGCGGCGCGAGTGTCGGCTACTGGGGCGACATCGCCGAGCGCCTCCGGCTCGATCTCACCGTCGTCAACCCCCTCGTCGACGCGACCTGGCGGTTCATGACGCTTGACTGGGACGGCAGGATCCGGATGGACTGCTCCTCCCCGTCGGCGATGGCGTCCCTGATCGACAAGCGCGACCAGTACGACCTCGCCACCGGCAACGACGCCGACGCCGACCGGCACGGCATCGTCACGCCCGACGCGGGCCTGATGAACCCCAACCACTTCCTCGCGGTGGCCATCGGCTACCTGTTCGGCGGAGCCCGGCCGGGGTGGCCGGAGTCCGCCAGGATCGGCAAGACCCTGGTGTCCAGCTCGATGATCGACAAGGTGGCCGCCGCCCTCCATCGACCGCTCGTCGAGGTTCCCGTCGGCTTCAAGTGGTTCGTCCCCGGCCTGATCGACGGCTCGTTCGGCTTCGGCGGGGAGGAGTCCGCCGGAGCCTCCTTCCTACGCCGGGACGGGCGGACCTGGACGACCGACAAGGACGGCATCCTGCTGGCGCTGCTCGCCTCGGAGATCCTCGCCGCCACCGGGCTCACGCCGAGCGAGCACTACGCCGAGCTCACCGACAAGCACGGCGAGCCGGCGTACGCCCGCATCGACGCCCCCGCGAACCGCGAGCAGAAGGCGAAGCTGGCCGCCCTCTCCCCCGCCGATGTGACGGCGGACAGCCTGGCCGGGGAGCCCATCACCGCCACCCTCACCGAGGCGCCGGGCAACGGCGCGGCGATCGGCGGGCTCAAGGTGGTCACCGAGTCGGCGTGGTTCGCGGCCCGGCCGTCCGGGACCGAGGACGTCTACAAGATCTACGCGGAGTCCTTCCGCGGTCACGACCACCTCGCCCAGGTGCAGGCGGAGGCCCAGGAGCTGGTCACCGCGGCGCTCGGCGGCTGAGCGGGACGCCCCGGCCGGCCGCTGCGGGGTCAGAACAACGCGCTCATCAGGGCGGTCCGCGCCTTGCGCACCCGCTCGTCGGCGCTGCCGACGACCGCGAAGAGGTCGATGAGGTGCGCTCTGGCGCGGTCGCGGTCCTCGTCGACCGTGCCCCGCACGAGGTCGAGCAGCCGCGCGAACGCGTCCTCCACGTGGCCCCCGAGCACGTCGAGGTCGGCGACCACGATGGCGGCGCCGACGTCGCTCGGGTCGGCCGCTGCGGCCGCGCGGGCCTCCTGCTGGTCCACACCCTCCGTGCGCTGCATGAGCCGCACCTGGGCGAGGCCGAGCCCGGCGTCGGCGTCCTTCGGGTCGGCGGCCAGCGCGCGTTCGTATGCCGCCGCCGCCGCCTCGAGGTCCCCGCGCTCGATCGCGTCGTACGCCTCCTGGTGCAGCGGCGGGACCTCGTCATCGTCGGTCAGTCCGGGCACCGCCCCGAGCTCGACGCGGCCGGTGATCCCGTTCTGCACCGCGACCTGGAGCATCTGGTCCAGCATGTCCCGGATCTCGGGCTCCCCGGCTAGGCCGGGGAACAGGGGCAGCGGCTGGCCCTGCAGCAGGGCGAAGGTCGCCGGGATGGCCGGCTGGCCGAACGCCTGGACGAGCACCGGCTGGAAGGCCTGCAGCAGCGCAGGGTTCGCCGCCAGGTCGAGGGCCACGACGAAGAGCCGCCCGTCGTAACCGGCCGCCACGCCGGCGAGGGTCTGGACGAACTCGCCGGACTGCGGGTGCTGCGAGGACCACAGCACGAGGACCGCCGGCACCGACAGGCTGCGGGTGACCGCGTCCTGGAACGTGGCGTCGCTCGCCTCGACGAGGAGCCCCTCCGGCAGAGGGCGCGGCGGGCCGGGCGGTGCGGCCGGCGCGCCGGCCCCGGTGGTCGCCGCCGTCGGTGTCGTCATGGCGGTGATCGCGGAGAGGTCGACGGCGCCGCGGCCGCCGGGCGCTGTGGGCTGGTCTGTCATGCTCTCGATTCTTCCAAAGAGTTGGGGCCGGCCGGACCTCAGTGCCCGGTGACCGACACGATCTGCTGGTCTGCGGCGATGCCGGTGGCGGTCCCCGAGACCGGGACGACCAGCGCGACCGGCTCCAGGGAGAGGATCCTGACGCCCGTCGTGACCTTCTTCTTCCCGCTCAGGGCGGCATACGTCGCCGGAAGCACGAGCTCCTTGGCGCTCTTCGCGAGCGCGATCCGGTCGGTCCGGCGCAGCATACCGAAGACCACGGCGCCCCCGCCGGCGAGCCGGAAGGTGACGGTGTCGTCCGTGACCACCGCCTGCTCCTGGGTGAGGGTGCCCAGCTTGCCCAGTGTGCTGGCCTGGGCGGTGGCGCTGGCCCGCAGCGTCTGCGCGAAGGCGTCCTGGGCCGAGACCGCCGGTGCCCGGGCCGCCTTCGGGTAGCCGAGGGCGCCGGCGTACTGGCGCAGGACGTCCGCCGGGGACGCGACCATACCCGCGCCGTCGTCGGCGGGAACGAGCGGCGCGCCGTCGGCGAGCTCGCCCAGGGCGGGGATCTTGCTCCCCCCGTGCATCGTCACCGTCGCGGCGAGCTTGAAGGGCGCGTCGGCACTCGTCGAGACCAGCACGTAGAGGGACTGCTTCTCGGTGTCCTCGTCGAACGTGGTCGCGAGGATGGCTCTGGGCCAGATCCGGCCCTGCGAGACGGAGAGCACCGTGGGTGTCCCCGGCTTGGTCAACGGGGCGGGGGTCGGCGATGTCGCGCTGTGCGTCGCGGTGGCCGCCTCGGCCACGGCCAGCGCGGCCCCGGTCAGCACCGCCTCCTGGTCGGCCTTCGCCGAGCGGCCTGTCTGCGCCCGGGCAGCCCGGGCCGCGTCAAGCACGCGCGCCGTGATCCGCTGCGCGCTCCGCACGTCGAGGGAGGCGGCCGTCGTCGTCTCCCGCGGAGCGGCGTGCATGCCGACGACGGCGCCCGGGAGGCCACAACCGCCCAGCGCGAGCGCGGCCACGAGCACGGCTCCGGCCCGTCGGATGGTGCCGGAGGCGCTCATGCGGCCGCTCCCAGCCGGGCCGCCGCGCTCGACGAGGTGATCCCCTCGTCCCGCGGGGACCGCGGCCAGAGCAGCAGCGCACCACCGGCGAGCAGGGCGAGACCGACGAGCGCCGTCACGACGGCCTGGACGAACCAGGCCCGCTGCACCCAGGCCACGGTCACGGTCGCCAGGTCCCCGTGGTCGGCGAACACCACCACGGTCTGCGGGGCGTCGGCCTGAGAGACCGACAGCGACACGGCTGCGGGCCCCGTGGCTCGCCGCACCCAGACGTCCGACGCCGCGGCGCCGGAGACGCCGGCACCGCTGCCGGTGGTCCGGGTGCGCACCGTCCAGCTCGTGACGTCGACCCCGGTCGCGGTGCTGTGCGCCGCACCGCCGAGCACGGCGGCGGCGTCGGTGGGGGGCGCCAGCCCGATCCAGGCCGTGGCGCCCCGGGCCGCAGTGGCCGTGACCCGGACCGGGCCGTCGACCCGGTTGAGCACCGACGGCCCGACGACGAAGGGTGAGGCGGCGCCCGGGTGGGCGGTGAACGTCGCGGTCCCGGACCCGCCGAGGTGGGCGGCGAACCACGATCCGGCGCCGGTGAGCACCAGGCCGAGCAGGGCCAGGAGGACACCAACCACCTTCGGGGCGGGACGGGACATCAGCGTTCAGATCCTCACATCACGGGGCGGTACGGGGTCTCATCACCGGGCGGTACGGGGGCTCCCGCTCGCCGAGCCGGGCCTCCACCATGACAAACGCCTCTGGACGGGGGCAAATCCGGTCTCAGGGGCCGACCTCGGGGTCGAAGTCCTCGGCACCCACCCGGACGGCCCGGAGGATCTCGAAGAGGGCCGCGTGCTGGTCGGCGTCCAGCATGCCGAGGCCGAAGTCGATCGCCTCCAGGTCTGCCGTCACGGCCTCCATCGCGGCACGTCCCGACTCGGTGATCACGGCGAACGTGCCGCGCCGGTCAGCGGGGTTGGGGATGCGCTCGACGAACCCCGCTGCCGCCAGCCGCTGGATGGTGTTCGTCGCGCTGGTCGGGTGGACCATGAGCCGCTCGCCGATCCGCGACATCGACAGCCGTCCGTCACGGCTGAAGGTCAGCAGGACGAGGGCCTCGTACCGCGCGAAGCTCAGCCCGTGCCGCCCGGCGATCGCGTCGAACTCGGTGAGCAGGAGCTGTTGGACGCGCATGATCGAGGTGGCGTTGGCCATCGACGTCGACCGCGACCGTGCACCCCACCGCCGCCGCCACAGCACCCCGGCGCGGGCGATCGGGTCGAAGGACAGGCGGACGGGCTTCGGCACAGGGAGCACGGTAGTGGAGCCGTGGCCTAGGTCGGGCCTAGGTCAGGCCCGCGACCACGGCGTCGGCCGCGGCATACGGGTCGAGCGAACCGTCGACGACCCGCTCGGCGAGGGCCTGCACGGCCGCCCCGTCCCCCAGGCCACCCATCCGGGCCCGCAGGTCGGCCATCGCCAGCGCCTCGATCTCGCCGGCCGCCCGCCGTACCCGGCGCTCGCGCAGCGCGCCGTTCCTCTCGAGCCATCCGAGGTGCGCGTCGAGAGCCTCGGCCACGGCATCCATCCCCTCGCCGGAGGTGGCCACCGTCGCCAGCACCGGCGGCAGCCACGCTCCCTCGGGACGGGCGGCCATGGCCACCATCGCGGTGAGGTCCCGCACGGTGTGCCCCGCCCCGTGCCGGTCGGCCTTGTTGACGACGAAGACGTCACCCACCTCGAGGATCCCGGCCTTGGCCGCCTGGACGCCGTCGCCCATCCCCGGTGCGAGCAGCACGACGGTCGTGTCGGCCAGCCCGGCCACCTCGACCTCGGACTGGCCGACCCCGACGGTCTCGACGACGACGACGTCGCAGCCGGCTCCGTCGAGCACCCGCAGCGCCTGCGGGGTGGCCCAGGCGAGCCCGCCGAGGTGGCCCCGCGAGGCCATCGAGCGGATGTACACCTCCGGGTCGGTCGAGTGCTCCTGCATCCGCACCCGGTCACCGAGCAGCGCCCCCCCGGAGAACGGCGAGGACGGGTCGACGGCCAGGACGCCCACCCGGTGTCCGGTCCTGCGCAGGGCCAGTACCAGGGCGCTGGTGGACGTGGACTTGCCGACGCCCGGCGCGCCGGTCATGCCGACGACGTGCGCCCGCCCGGTATGGGGCGCGAGCGCCGCCATCGCCGCCCGCAGGGCGGGGTGCTCGTCCTCGACGAGGGAGATGAGCCGGGCGACGGCGCGCGGTTGCCCCGCCCTGGCCTCGCGGACCAGGGCGGGCACGTCGACCTCGCGCGCACCGCCGATCGGCTCGCCGTTCGTCCGCCGGATGCCGCGGGCCCGGGTCAGGCGCCCGCAGGGACCTTGATGATGAGGGCGTCGCCCTGGCCGCCGCCGCCGCAGAGCGAGGCGGCGCCGACGCCGCCGCCGCGCCGCTTGAGCTCGTGGGCGAGGGCGAGGACGATGCGGGCGCCCGACATGCCGAGCGGGTGGCCCATGGCGATGGCGCCCCCGTTGGGGTTGACCTTGTCCGGGTCGAGCCCGAGCTCCTTGGTGGCGGTCAGGCCGACCGCCGCGAACGCCTCGTTGATCTCGACGAGGTCGAGGTCCGCCGGGGTGATCCCCTCCTTCGCGCAGGCGGCCTTGATCGCCTCCGCGGGCTGGGACTGCAGGGTCGAGTCCGGACCGGCGACGACGCCGTGGGCCCCGATCTCGGCCAGCCAGGTCAGGCCGAGCTCCTCGGCCTTGGTCCTCTTCATCACGACGACCGCGCACGCGCCGTCGGAGATCTGCGAGGCCGAGCCGGCGGTGATGGTGCCGTTCTTGTCGAACGCCGGGCGCAGCCGGGAGAGGGACTCCGCCGTGGTGTCGCCACGCACCCCCTCGTCGTACTTGAACTCGACCGGGTCGCCCTTGCGCTGCGGGACCGACACGGCGACGACCTCGTCCTCGAACAGCCCGTCCTTCCAGGCGCGCGCGGCCAGCTGGTGGCTCCGGGCGGCGAAGGCGTCCTGCTCCTCGCGGGTGACCGCCTTGTCCGCGCAGTTGGCCGACTCGGTGAGGGCACCCATCGCCTGGTCGGTGAGGATGTCGTGCAGGCCGTCGAAGGCCATGTGGTCGTGGAGGGTGACATCGCCGTACTTGAACCCGTCCCGGCTCTTCTCGAGCAGGTGCGGCGCGTTGGTCATCGACTCCTGCCCGCCGGCCACGACGATCTCGAACTCCCCCAGCCGGATCAGCTGGTCGGCGAGCGCGATCGCGTCGATCCCGGACAGGCACACCTTGTTCAAGGTGAACGCCGGGACGCTGAGCGGGATGCCGCCCTTGTAGGCGGCCTGGCGCGCCGGCACCTGGCCCTCGCCGGCGGTGAGCACCTGGCCCATGATGACGTAGTCGACGTCCGCGCCGGCGACGCCGGCCCTCTCGAGAGCCGCGGCGATGGCGAACCCCCCGAGGTCGGAGCCGGAGAAGCCCTTGAGCGAGCCGCTCATCCGGCCCATGGGGGTGCGCGCCCCGGCGACGATGACAGTGGGATCCATGGTCATGACAAGCCTCCAACGTCGGTGTCCAGGGGGTTCGCGGGGTCCGGTGAACCTCCCTGGCACTCTACTGGGACCGGCCGGGAGCCAGCGTCGGAAGGGGGCGGTCCGCGGCGGCGTGACCAACGGCTCAGGGCCGGGGGCCGGGTGCCCCGGCAGGCGCACCTACGCTGGAGACATGACCGAGGAGACCACCAGCCTGTTCACCGCGATCGACCACGTCGGTGTCGCCGTCGCCGACCTCGACGCGGCGATCGCCTTCTACCGGGACACCTACGGCATGCGGCTCGCCCATGAGGAGAGGAACGAGGAGCAGGGCGTCCGGGAGGCGATGATGGCGGTCGGCGACTCCGGCTCGCACATCCAGCTCCTCGCCCCGCTCACCCCCGAGTCGACCATCGCCAGGTTCCTCGAGCGCTCGGGCCCCGGTATCCAGCAGATGGCCTACCGGGTCGGCGACCTGGACTCGGTGAGCGCGACCCTGCGCGAACGCGGGATGCGCCTGCTCTATCCCGAGCCCAGGCGGGGGACCGCGAACTCCCGGGTCAACTTCATCCATCCCAAGGACGCGGGCGGCATCCTCGTCGAGCTCGTCGAGCCCGCCGGCTGAGCCGCTGACGGGCCGGTGCCGCGCCGCACAGCGGCGGTGCACCGTTCGTTCAGCCGGCCCCCAGCGCGGTGGTCCAGGGTCGGCCCATGACCGTGGAGCCGGCCGTCCGCCCACCGCAGGTGGCCCGGACCCGACCCGTCGCCGAGGCGGGACGCCGGACGACCGGGAGACCGGCCCGGGCCGCGCGCTGGGCACCCGGGGGGCTGGCCCTCGTCGTGGCGGCCGCCGGCGTCCTCTACGGCTGGCGGCTGGACGCCGTGGGCTGGATGAACCAGTACTACGCGAGCGTGGCCCAGGCCGGCTCGCTCAGCTGGCGGGCGCTGCTGTTCGCGAGCCCGGACCCGACGGCCGTCACGTCCACCGACAAGCCTCCCCTGGCCTTCTGGCCGATGGCCCTGTCGGCCCGGCTCTTCGGCCTGCACCCGTGGAGCGTCGCGCTGCCCCAGGTGCTCGAGACCCTGGTGACCCTCGTCCTGCTGTACCTCACGGTGCGGGCCCTCGCCGGCCGGGTGGCGGGGCTGGTCGCCGCCGCCGTGCTCGCGACCACGCCGGTCGTCGTCGTGCTCGCCCGCTTCGACGACCCCGACACGCTCCTGACGATGCTGGTCACCGGCGCGGCATACCTCACCGTCCGGGCTGCCCGCTCGCGGCGGCGACGCTGGCTGGTGGCCCTCGGGCTCGTCCTCGGACTCGCGTTCCTCACCAAGTGGCTCATCGCCTTCGTCGTCGTGCCCGCCTTCGCGGCGACCGTGCTCCGCCCCGCGCTGCCCGGCGGGTCCGCCACCCGGCAGCACCGGGCGTGGGGCGCGGTGGGGCTGGTCGCCGCCGTCACCTGCGCCGTCGGCCTCGGCTGGGTGGGGGTGCTGCTCGCCACGCCCGCGGCCCGGCGTCCCTACCCGGACTCGCCGACGGGCAACATCCTCGGGCTCGTCCTGGGTCAGAACGGCTTCAGCCGGCTGGTGCCGGCCGGGACCGTCGGGACGTCGCCGATCAACGGCGCACCCGGGCCGCTGCGGCTGTTCGGGGCGCCCTTCGTCGGCCAGGTCGGGTGGCTGCTGCCGGCGGCGGCGCTCGCGCTGGTCCTCGCTGCCGCCCACCCGCGAGCCCCGGGCCGGCGGCGGTTGGCGGACGGGTACGTCCTCTTCGGAGGCTGGCTCCTCCTCGCGGGCGGGCTGTTCAGCGCGATGGGCGGCTCGATGCATCCGTACTACACCGACCTGCTGGCTCCGGCCCTGGCCGGGCTGGTCGGGCTGGGCGTAGCAGACCTGCGGGCGGCCCGGCTCGTCGGGCGGGGGGGCTGGCCGACCAGGTCGGCCGTCCTGGTCGGCCTCGTTCTCCTCGGGGGGTTCGCCAGCCTCGTTCTGCGGCCGTACCCCTCCCTGAGGGGCTGGGGCCGGCTCGTGCTGGCCGGGGTCGTCCTTGCCGATGTGCTCCTCCTGACGTCCTGGCTCATGCCGTCCCGGGTCCGGTGGCGCGCCGCCGGACCCTGGCTCGCCGGCGCCGCGGCAGGGGTGGCCCTGCTCCTCGGACCGGCCGCGTTCGCGGCCTCGACCCTGTCCCATCCGGTGCTCGGGGCCGACCCGCTGGCCGGTCCCATCGAGACCGGCAGCGGGCACGCCCCCTACTCGGCCGCCCTGGTGGCCTTCCTGCGCGGCCACGACGCCCCGCTGGCCCGGTGGGCGGCCGCCGTCGTCACCTCGACCCCCGCCAGCGAGCTGCAGCTGCAGCTGGGCCGACCGGTCCTGCCCGTCGGCGGGTTCACCGGCCATGCGGGCTTCCCCTCCGTGGCCGAGCTCCAGGGCTGGGTCGCGTCGCGGCGGCTGCGCTACATCGTGCTGGCGGGCCCGTACGTCGCCGGTTCCGGTGCGACGCCGCCGGGCCTCGCCGGCACGACCACCGCCTCGGTGATGGGTTGGGCTCTGTCGCACGGGTGCCGGGTGACCGTGCCGGGCGCCAGGTATGCCGTCCTCGATCTCGCCCCCGGGGCCCCCTGTGCCACGCCCGCACCGCCGTCGCCAGGGCACCAGCCGGCCGCCGGGTGAGAGGCAGGTCACCGGACCGGCCCGGACACGGCGTCGCCCGCGGGCGCCGGCCAGGCTAGGTTGGCCTCAGCCCACGAGCGCACCACCCCGCCTGGACCCGGGTCCAGATTCGGCCGAGGAGGCACACCATGGAGCAGATTCGCGAGGCCATCCTGTCCGGCGACCGGACCCAGGAGACGTATGCCGCCCTGGACATCCCGCAGTCCTACCGCGCCACGACGGTGCACAAGGACGAGGTCGAGATGTTCGCCGGCCTGCCGTCCCGGGAGAAGGACCCGCGACGCTCCCTGCACATCGACGACGTCCCGGTTCCCGAGCTGGCGCCCGGCGAGGCGCTCGTCGCCGTCATGGCGAGCGCGATCAACTACAACACGGTGTGGACCTCGATCTTCGAGCCGGTCCCGACGTTCTCCTTCCTCGAGCGCTACGCCCGGCTCTCCCCCTACGCCAAGCGGCACGACCTGCCCTACCACATCGTCGGGTCCGACCTGGCCGGAGTGGTCCTGCGCACCGGCCCGGGCGTACACCTGTGGAAGCCGGGCCAGGAGGTCGTCGCGCACTGCCTGTCGGTCGAGCTCGAGAACCACGACGGCCACAACGACACGATGCTCGACCCCGAACAGCGGATCTGGGGCTTCGAGACCAACTTCGGCGGGCTGGCCGAGCTCGCGATCGTCAAGGCCAACCAGCTCATGCCCAAGCCGGAGCACCTGTCCTGGGAGGAGGCCGCGGCCCCCGGCCTGGTCAACTCCACGGCATACCGGCAGCTCATCTCGAAGAACGGTGCCGGGATGAAGCTCGGCGACCGCGTCCTCATCTGGGGGGCCTCGGGCGGCCTGGGCTCCTATGCGACGCAGATGTGTCTCGCGGGCGGCGGCACCCCGGTGTGTGTCGTCTCCAGCCCGGAGAAGGCCCAGATCTGCCGGAGCATGGGCGCCGAGCTCGTCATCGACCGGGATGCCGGCGGGTACCGGTTCTGGAAGGACGAGCACACCCAGGACCAGAAGGAGTGGCGGCGCTTCGGGGGCGACATCCGTGAGCTCACCGGCGGCTCGGACGTCGACATCGTCTTCGAGCACCCCGGTCGCGAGACCTTCGGCGCGAGCGTGTTCGTCACCCGCAAGGGCGGCACCATCGTCACCTGCGCGTCGACGAGCGGGTATCTCCACGAGTACGACAACCGCTACCTGTGGATGAACCTCAAGCGGATCATCGGCTCGCACTTCGCCAACTACCGGGAGGCCTGGGAGGCCAACTCGCTCATCCGGCGCGGGCTGATCCACCCGACGCTGTCCAGGGTCTACGCCCTCGAGGACGTGGGCCAGGCTGCGCTCGAGGTGCACCGGAACATGCACCAGGGCAAGGTCGGGGTCCTCGCCCTGGCCCCGGCGGAGGGGCTCGGCGTCACCGACCCCGAGAAGCGGTCCCGCCTCCAACGCGAGATCAACCGCTTCCGCGACGCCTGACCGCTGGCGTCCCCGGGGTGCCGGCGGGGCGCAGGCGGGGTGCCGGCGGGGCGCAGGCGGGGCGCAGGCGGGGTGCCGGCGGGGCGCAGGCGGGGTGTCGGCGGAGTGTCGGCGGCCCCGTCCGGCAACCCCGTCCGGGCCCGGTTAGGGTGACGTTCCGTGAGGCTCTCCACGCCGCTCGGCACGGTGAACCGCTGGGCCGACTACCGGCGCCGCCAGCGCGACCTGCTGCACGGCGCCCCGACCAGCCACCACGAGTCCGACACGCCGGTGGACGGCGACCTGTCCCGCTACGGCGTGGCCGGGCTTCCGCTCAACCGTCACTCACCGTTCTACCTCGGCTTCCTCGGCGCGCTGGGGGCCCTGATCGCCATCGCCTTGTGGCACGCGGTCGGGCAGCTCGCGACCGTGCTCACCCTGCTGCTGGTCTCGCTGTTCCTCACCCTGGCACTCAACCCGGTCGTCGAGGCCATCACCCGACGCGGCGTCCGTCGCTCGCTGGCCGTGGCGGTCGTCTTCGTCGGGCTCATCGGAGCCTTCGTCGTCGTCGGCTTCCTCGTCGTGCCCCCCGTCGTGAGCCAGGGCACGGCGCTCGCCCAACAGGCCCCGAGCTACCTCCAGCACGTCCTGGACACGCCGTGGGTACGCAACCTCGACAAGCACTACCACGTCGTGGCCAAGGCTCAGGCCGAGATCACCAAGGCGGTCACCGACCAGTCGTTCGTCAGCGGGGTCCTGGGCGGCATCCTCGGCGCCGGCCTCGTCGTCCTCAACGGCGTGTTCCAGTCCTTCACCGTCCTCGTGCTGACGCTGTACTTCCTGGGGTCGCTCCCCCGGATGAAGCAGGCGGCGTATGCCGTGGTGCCGGCGAGCCGGCGGGCCCGGGTGACCTCGCTGTCCGAGGAGATCATGCGGCGCACCGGGTCCTACGCGATCGGCCAGGTCGCGGTGGCCGCGGTCAACGCGTCGTTCTCCTGGGTGATGATGACGATCGTAGGTATCCCCTACCCTGCGGTGCTCGCCATCGCGGTGGGCTTCCTGGGGCTGGTGCCGATGGTGGGCGCCGGCCTCGGTGCCGTCGTGGTCTCCGTCTTCGCGTTCTTCGACCAGCCGAGCAAGGCCCTCATCGCCGTCATCTACTACATCGTCTACACCCAGGTCGAGAACTACATCGTCATGCCGCGGGTGATGACCAGGACGATCGCCGTCCCCGGGGCGGTCACGGTGGTCGCCGCGCTGACCGGCGGCACCCTGCTCGGGATGCTCGGCGCCCTCATCGCCATCCCGGTGGCGGCCGGGCTGCTCCTGCTCTACGACGACGTGCTCATCCCGCGCCAGGAACGTCACTAGCCGGCGGGCCGGGCACCCCCGCCACCAGGCGGAGTCTCGTCCAACCGCTCGGGGCCAGCCCCCCGAACCGCGGCGAGCTGTCCGCGGCGCGCCGGTCCCCCGGGCGTCGACCCGCGGGACGGCGATGTCGGCGGGGCCGCCGGCCGGGGCTCATCGGGTCGGTCCGCTCGGGTGGCGGCGCTCGCGGGCCGCCCAGCACCCGGTGTGCCAGTGGCGCCGGTCGGCGACCCCGCCGGCCCCGTCGGCCGGCCATGCCACCACGTGCGGCGTGCCCGGCGCGAGCTGCTGCTCGCAGCCGGGGCACCGGTAGCTCCGCTCGGAGGTGTCGCCGGACAGCTGCCGCACCGTCCACAGCCGGCCGGCATACCACTGCTCGGCGGTCACGGTGCCCGCGAGCCGGCCGCGGTCGAGGGGGATGTCGTCGCGGCGGCGCCGGTTGGAGCGGGGCATGACAGGCATCCTCTCAAAGGGCGCTGCCGAGGATCTGGACATGGACCGGTGGGCCGGCCGCCGCTGAGTCGCCCGGGCACTGTCCGGGCCGTCAGAGCCTCACGCGGGCGCTCGACGGGTCGTACATGGGGCGCAGCGACACCCTCGCGGCATGTCGGGTTCCCGCCACGTCGACCTCCCAGGATCCGGCCGCCAGCCAGCCCTCGGTCACCGGCTCGCCGGCGTGCACCATCGCCAGCCCGACCGCGCCCCCGAGCGTCCAGCCGTAGGACGCCGAGCGCACGTCGCCGACGGCGACCCCGTCGCGGTACACGACCTCGGCGTGGTGGAGCAACGGCTCGGGGTCGGTGAGCAGGACCTGGACGAGGCGCCGCTGTGGCGGGCCGGCCGCCTTGCGCGCCGCCAGCGCATCCCGCCCGACGAAGCCACCGGGCTTGTCGAGCGCCACGGCGAAGCCGAGGCCCGCCTCGAGCGGACAGTCGGTGTTGTCGATGTCGTGGCCGAAGTCGCGGTAGGCCTTCTCCATCCGCAGGCTCGACAGGGCCTTGAGCCCGACGTGGGCCAGCCCCACCGGCCCGCCGGCCTCGACGAGGCGCTCGTAGACGTGGCCGGCCGTCTCGGCCGGCACGTACAGCTCGTACCCCAGCTCGCCGAGGTAGGTGATCCGCACGCACAGCACCCGGGCGAACCCGATGTCGACCCACCGGGCCGCCCGGAACGGGAAGGCCTCGGCGGAGAAGTCGGCCGAGGACACCGCGGCCATCAGCTCGCGCGAGCGCGGGCCCTGGACGTTGAGCTGGGCGTACCCGCTCGTGACGTCGGTGACCGCGCACCGGGCATCGCCCACCGCCCGGCGCAGCAGGCCCAGGACGTGGCCGTGGGCGGTGTCGGAGGCGACGACGAGGAAGCGCTCCGCGCCGAGGCGGGTGACCGTCAGGTCGGCCTGGATCCGACCGTCATCGTCGAGCCACTGGGTGTAGACGATGACGCCGACCTCGCCGGCGACGGCGCCCGCCGACAGCCGGTCGAGGACCGCGGCCCCATCGGGCCCCGTCACGAGGAGCTTGGCCATGAAGGACATGTCCATCAGGCCCACCCCCTCGCGCACGGCCCGATGCTCGGCCTGCCACCTGTCGAACCAGGGCTCCCGCCCCCAGGACGGGGCGGCCACCGGGACCCCGCCGGGACCGGCGAACCAGTCGGCGCCCTCCCAGCCGCTGACGTCGCGGAAGAACGCGCCCTGGGCGGCCAGCCGGTCGTGCACCGGGGAGCGCTTGATGCCGCGGGCCCGGGTGAGCTGGGTTCCGGGAGTGTGGGCGGCATACACCGTGCCGAGGATCTCCGAGGTGCGCGCCGCCCGGTACGCCGGACTGAGCTGGTAGTCGTGGAACCGGTCGACGTTGATCGCCGTGACATCGACGTCCGGGCGGCCCGTCGTGATCCACTGGGCCATCACCCGCCCGAGCCCGCCGCTGGTGAGGATGCCCACCGAGTTCATCCCGGCGGCCACGAAGTAGCCACGGATGCCCGGCGCCTCGCCGACGGCCGGCTGCAGGTCGGGGGTGAAGGACTCCGGGCCGCAGAAGAACGTCCGGATGCCGGCCTCGAGCGTGACGGGCACGCGTGCCATGGCCCTCTCGAGGAAGGGTCCCATCCGCTCCCAGTCCGGCGGCAGGGTGCCGAACGAGAACGACGCAGGGATGCCGTCGACCCGCCACGCCGCGGCGCGGGGCTCGAACAGGCCGACCATCAGGCCGCCGCCCTCCTCGCGGTAGTAGCCGTACGACGAGGGGTCCTCGAAGATCGGCGCATCCGGGCTGATCCCGGCGATCTCGTCGGTGATGAGGTAGTAGTGCTCGGCCGCCTGGTTGGGGATGACCACCCCGTTGCGCTCCCCCAGCTCGCGGGCCCACATGCCGGCGCAGTTGACGACGACCTCGCACTCGATGTCGCCGAGGTCGGTGCTCACTCCGGTGACCCGCTCCACCGCGCCCGACGGGACGGTCCGCACCCCGGAGACCGACACTCCCTCGAGGATCTGCACCCCGAGGGCCCGGGCACCCCTGGCCAGGCTCATGGTGAGGTCCACCGGGTTGACCCGTCCGTCGCCAGGCACGTAGAAGCCGGCGAGCAGGTCGTCGGTGCGCGCGAGCGGGAAGTGGCCGGCCATCTCGGCGGGGCCGATCTCATGGATCTCCAGCCCGAGCCGGCGCTGGAAGGCGGCCACCCGGCGGTACTCCTCGAGCCGGTCCGGGTCCGCCGCCGCCTCGATGAGGCCGATCGGGCGGAAGCCCGTGGCCAGTCCCGTCTCGCCCTCCAGCCGGGAGAAGAGCTCGCGGCTGTACAGGCGCATCCGCGTCGAGGTCTCGGACGTCGAGCCGAAGCACGTCATCAGCCCCGCGGCGTGCCATGTGGTCCCCGATGTCAGGCGGTCGCGCTCGAGCACGACGACGTCGCTCACCCCGAGGTGGGCGAGGTGGTAGGCGACCGACGTCCCGATCACCCCTGCCCCGATGATGACGATGCGGGCACGGGTGGGCAGGACGGGGGCAGGGCTCACGGGGACAACGTACGCGCCCCCCGCCGGAGGCAGCACACCGATGGACCCGAAGCCGCCCCACCCCCATCATCAGGGCACATTCTGTCCATACTGCAGCCCCCGACTATGGACAAGTTGGTCATCAAGATCAACTCTTGATGCCCAGCTTGTGCATCTCCATCCGTCACGTCATGCTGAGCCGTCACCCTGCCACCAGCATCAGAAGGAGCCACCACCCATGCGCCAGGCCGAGCCCTATCGGATCAAGATGGTCGAGCCGCTCACCGTGACCACCCGCGAGCAGCGCCAGCAGGCCGTCGAGGACGCGGGCTACAACACCTTCCTGCTGCCCAGCAGCATGTGCCCCATCGACCTGCTCACCGACTCCGGCACCTCCGCGATGAGCGACCGGCAGTGGTCGGCGATGATGCTGGGCGACGAGGCGTATGCCGGCGCGCGCTCCTTCGACAACCTCGTCCTCGCGGTGCAGGAGACCTACGGGTTCCCCTTCGTCGTCCCCACCCACCAGGGCCGCGGGGCGGAGCATCTCATCAGCAAGATCCTCATCAGCCCCGGCCAGTACGTGCCGGGCAACATGTACTTCACGACGACCCGGTTGCACCAGGAGCTCGCCGGCGGCACCTTCGTCGACGTCATCATCGACGAGGCTCACGACCCGGGCAGCCTGCACCCGTTCAAGGGCAATGTCGACCTCGGCAAGCTCGAGCGGCTGGTCGACGAGGTCGGCGCCGAGAAGATCGCCTATGTCAACGTCGCCGTCACGGTCAACATGGCCGGGGGCCAGCCCGTCTCGATGGGGAACCTGCGCGCCGTTCGAGAGCTGTGCGACCGGCACGGCCTCATCCTGTGGTCGGACGCCACCCGCCTCGCCGAGAACGCGTTCTTCATCCAGGAGCGCGAGGAGGGCTACGCCGACCGGTCCTGCGCGTCGATCGTCCTCGAGATGATGGCGTTGTTCGACGGGCTGACGATGTCGGGCAAGAAGGACGCCCTGGTCAACATCGGCGGCTTCCTCGCGATGCGCAGCGAGCACATCCTGCTCCGGGCCCGCGAGCTCGTCGTCGTCTACGAGGGGATGCCGACCTACGGTGGGCTCGCGGGCCGGGACCTCGAGGCGATGGCCGTCGGGCTGCGCGAGGCGGTCGACGACCACTACCTCGCCAGCCGGGTCGGCCAGGTCCGCTACCTCGGCCACCAGCTCATCGATGCGGGGGTGCCGGTCATCCAGCCCATCGGCGGGCACGCTGTCTTCATCGACGCCGCAGCCTTCCTCCCCCACCTCGACCAGGACGAGCTGCCCGCCCAGGCGCTCGCGGCCGCCCTGTTCGTCGAGTCCGGGGTGCGGGCCATGGAGCGCGGCATCGTCTCGGCCGGCCGCACGCCCGAGGGCGAGAACCGGCACCCGAAGCTCGAGATGGTCCGGCTGACCATCCCCCGCCGCGTCTACACGGACCGGCACATGGACGTGGTGGCCGACGCCGTCATCGAGCTGTACCGCCGCCGCGAGAGCATCCCCGGTCTGCGGTTCGTCTACGAGTCGCCCACCCTCCGGTTCTTCACCTCGCGGTTCGAGCCGCTCCCGCTCCCCCAGCGGCAGCCGGTGGGGGACTCCTCCGTCGGTGAGCCGGCCCTGGCCGGCGCCTGAGACACCTCGGAACCCGGGAGGAGGCGGCTCGCCGGCGACAACGGCGTCGACGGCGAGCCGCCTCCTCTCGCCGTGCGCTCGCCGTGCCTTGGGGTGAGCCGGCAGGACCGACCCGGTCGGCGCGCGTCAGGGGTAGGTGCGGAACCCCCGGCCGGTCTTGCGGCCGAGGTAGCCCGCCGTCACGAGGTGCTCGAGCAGCGGCGCGGGGGCGAACCCGGGCTCGCGGAACTCGACGTACAGCTCGCGCTCGATCGCGAGCGACACGTCGAGCCCCACGACATCGAGCAGCTCGAACGGTCCCATCGGCAGCCCGCAGCCGGTCTTCATGGCCGTGTCGATGTCGTCGGCGCTGGCGTAGTTGGCGTCGAGCATCTTCACGGCATCGTTGAGATAGGGGAAGAGCAGGGCGTTGACGATGAAGCCCGAGCGGTCCCCGCAGGTCACCGGGTGCTTCCCGACCGTGGCGCACAGCGACTGGACGGTGGCGACGACGTCGGGCGCGGTCGAGACCGTGTGGACGACCTCGACCAGCTTCATGATCTGGGCGGGGTTGAAGAAGTGCATGCCGATGACGTCCTCGGGGCGGCTCGTCACCTTGGCACAGTCGATGATCGGCAGCGACGAGGTCGTGGTGGCGAGGACGGCACCCGCCTTGCAGATCTTGTCCAGGTCGCGGAACAGCTCCTGCTTGACGTCGATGTCCTCGGCGATCGCCTCGAGGACGAGGTCGGCGTCGGCGAGGTCGGCGCGCGCGGTGCTGCCGGTCAGCCGGGCGACGACGGCGTCGGCGTCCGCCTGGGTGGACCGGCCCTTCTCGACCGCACGGGCCTGGGAGGCGATGATCCTGTCCCGCACCGCGCCGACCTTGTCCTGGGTGCGGGCGACGTACGTCACCGGCAGCCCGGCCTTGGCGAACACCTCGATGATGCCGGTCGCCATGGTGCCGGAGCCGACCACTGCCACGCCCGCGACCTCGCGCAGGGCGACGCCGTCGGGGACGCCGCCGGTGGGGGTCTGTGCGTCGGCGACCACCTCGGGGCTGCCCGGGGCGGCGTACGTGTAGAACCCGCGCCCGCTCTTGCGGCCCTTGAGCCCGGCGCTCACCATCTGCTTGATGACCGGCCGGGGTGCGTGGAGTCGGTCGCGGCCCTGCCGGTACATGGTGTCGAGGATCTCGTATGCCGTGTCGAGGCCGATGAGGTCGAGCAGCGCCAGCGGGCCCATCGGGTACCCACAGCCCAGGCGCATGGCGGCGTCGATGTCCTCGCGGGAGGCGTACTTGTTCTCGTACATCGACACCGCGTGGTTGAGGTAGCCGAACAGCAGCGCGTTGGCGATGAACCCTGCCTTGTCGCCCACCACGACCGGCGCCTTGCCGAGCCGCTCGGCGAACGCCTTGACGTCGGCGAAGACGTCGTCGGCGGTGATGACCGTGCGGACGACCTCGACGAACTTCAGCACCGGCGCCGGGTTGAAGAAGTGCATGCCGACGACCCGCTTGGGGTTCGAGGTGGCGACGGCGATCTCGGTGACCGGCAGCGAGGAGGTGTTCGTGGCGAGCACCGCGTCCTCGGCCACGACGGCGTCGAGCCGGGAGAAGATCGACTTCTTCAGCTCGAGGTTCTCCGGGACTGCCTCGACGATGAGCTGGCAGTCGGCCAGGTCGGCGAGGTCCGTCGTGTAGGTGACCCGGCCGTGCAGGGCGTCGCGCTCCTCCGGTGACATCTTGCCGCGGTCGAGGGCTCGCCCGGTGCTCTTGGCCAGCACGCCCTTGCCCCGCTCCACCGCCGCGTCGTCCACCTCCACGGCGACCACCTCGAGGCCGTTGCGGGCGACGACCTCCACTATGCCGGCACCCATCGTGCCCAGTCCGACCACGCCGACCCTGCTGAACTCTCGAGCCATGCCTGCGATCCTCGCATCCGCCGCACATTCTCAGGAGCCGAGGCGGCGTGAGGCTGCCCACCATCGGCCACGGGCATCTGAGGCTACCGGTCGGCCCGGGCCGCTCGCTCGGCGGGCTACCACTCGTGGCCGGCACCGATGAGCGCGGTCTCGGCGTCGAACCGCTGCCGTGGCGTGAGCGGTCCACGCTCGGAGGGGACGGGGATGTCGAGGCTGCGGCAGTACTCGAGCAGGACGTAGTCGTAGGCCCCTGTGCACGCGGCCAGTCGTGACGCCTTGGCGGGCTGGTTGCCGTTCTCGACCCGGACGATCTCCCCGCCCAGGCGCCGCAGCTCCAGCCCGAGCAGCACCGGCGGCAGGGGCTCGCTCGTGCGGCGCCGCCGCCAGGCCGACCGGCGCGCCAGCCACTCGACCGGCCGGCGCACCAGGCGGGGGGACTCGCCGCTGACCAGCCAGGCGAACAGCACGATCTCCAGACCGAAGACGACACCCAGCAGCGCCGCGCAGACCAGCAGCGCCAGCAAGACCGCCATCGTCCTCACCTCAGTTCCGAGTGTGCGACTGAGGTGCGCGGACGGCAACCCTGGGGTGCCGGTCAGCGATCGGTGTCGCGGCCCGGGCGGGGCGGTGGCGCGGGGGTACCGTGCCCGGCCCGGCTCATGTCGGCGGGCGGTGCGCCCTCGCTCCCCGCGGCATCCCCGACATCTCGACCCGCCGGGTCCCCGACATCATCGAGATGACGGCTCTCGGCGAGGTCGTCGGCCCGGCGGTCCTGCGCCCCGCCGTCCGCCGCCGGCCCGGCCGGGTGCGTCTCGCCCCTGTCGTCGACCTCGGTGCTGCCGAGGAGCACCGGGGTCGCCCGGGCCGCCACCGAGCACACCGGGACCGCGATCAGCGCGCCGACGACTCCCCACACCTCCCCGAACGCGGTGATCGCGACGACCGTGACGGCGGGATGCAGGCGTACGAACCGCCGCATGACGACCGGCTGGAGGACGTGCGCCTCCACCTGGTTCGCGGCGATGAGGACGGCGAGGACCACGCCGGCGTCGACGAGGCCGCGGGTCGCAAGGGTCACCAGCACCGCCGCGCCGCCGGCCACGAGCGCGCCCACGATGGGGACGAAGCTCCCCACGAAGACGGCGAGCGCCAGTACGCCCGCCAGCGGCACACCGAGCAGCACCAGAGTGGTACCGATGACGATGCCGTGGAAGGTGGCGATGACCAGCGTGCCGTGGACGTACCCCGACAGCGAGCGCCACGCCGCCCGGCCGGCGCCGTCGAGCTTGGCCGACCAGCGGGCTCCGGCACCGTTGCTCACCGACCCCCACAGGCGGTCTCCGTCCCACAGCAGGAGGACCGTGAGCAGGGCGGCGAGCACGGTCCCCACGACGACGCGCACCGTGATGTTGACGCCGGCGTAGGCGGCGCTGATGAGCTGGTTCCGGTGCTGGTCGAGCCAGCTGGTGATCCGGTCCTGGACGGAGCTGAACTGGACGCTGCCCAGGCCGAAGAAGCCGTGCGAGAAGGTCCGCTGGACATCGTTGAGGGTACTCTGCGCGTCGTTGACGAGACGCCCGGCCCCGGAGGACACCTGCATGCCCATGAGGGTTAGGAGGCCGCCCAGGACGGCGAGAGCCACCAGCACGGTGAGGACGCTTGCGGGCAGCCGGTGCAGGCCGGCCCGCTCGATGAGGTCGCGGACCGGGGCGAGCAGGGCGGTGAGGAGCAGCGCCATGATGAGCGGGACGGTGACGACGGAGAGCAGGGCCAGCAGCCGAGCGACCAGGTAGGCCCCCGCGGCGAGGACGATGAGCCGGACGGCCCACCACGACGACGTCGCGACTGCGTCCTTGACGGCGATCCGCCCTCGCGGAAGGGGTGCCGGGTCGGTCATCTCGCCACCCCGCCAGGCACCGGCCGGCCGGACACTGCGCAGACCCCGCGCGGAGCGCGTCCGCATGCCGCTCCCCGGGCGGGGTACCAGCATCTCGACAGACGTCGGTCCGGTCCGAGCACCGGCCGGCCCCGCTGCCGCCTACCTAAGGAGCTGTCCAGGTGCCCTCTGACGGACCCCAGCGCGTGGTCGTGATCTCCGCCGACATGGGCGAGGGCCACAACGCCACCGCCCGAGCCCTCGCCGAGGCAGCCCACCAGTGCTGGCCGGGCTGCGAGGTCAGCTGGCTGAACACCCTCGACCTCATGGGCCCGGGGGTCGGCCCGCTGTTCCGCTCGATCTATGTGGCGAACGTCGAGACGACCCCGTGGCTGTACGAGTTCTTCTACGCCAGCCTGTGGCGGCACCCGTGGTTCGCTCGGGCATCGAAGGCGTTCGTCGGGGCATGGAGCGGTCGGCCGCTCGCCCGACGGCTCACCGAGCTGCGGCCGGACGTCGTGCTCAGCACCTACCCGCTGGGCAGCGCGGGGCTGGCCTGGCTGCGCAAGCGCGGTCGGCTCCCCCAGCCGGCGGGGGCGTGGGTCTCCGACTTCTCGCCACACCCGTTCTGGGTCTACGCGGAGCTGGACGCGACGTTCGTCATGCATGACTTGGCCGTGCCCGTGGCGGAGGCGGCAGAAACCGGAGCGCGGCTCGCGGTGTGCCCGGCCCCGGTGGTGCGGGCCTTCCCCGAGGCGGCCGCGAGCCACGCGGGCTCCCCGGTCCGCCGGGGGCTGGGTGTCCCTGACGGCGCTCTGCTCGTCCTCGTCAGCTGCGGCGCCTACGGGTTCGGCACGGTCCGGCAGGCCGTGGCGGCGGTGCTCGACGCTGGAGGCGAGGTCCATGTCGCCGCGGTGACCGGGACCAACGCCACGCTGCGGGGCGAGCTCGAGGACGGGTTCCGGGACGATGCCCGGGCGCACATCCTCGGGTGGGTCGATGACATGCCGGCCCTGCTCGCCGCGTCCGACACGGTCGTCTCCAACGCCGGCGGCGCGACGGCCTTGGAGGCTCTCGCCGCCGGGCGCCGGGTGGTCATGTTCCAGCCCATCGCGGCTCATGGCCGGGCCAACGCCGAGCTGATGGCCCAGGCCGGGGTGGCCGAGGTGTGCGACACCCCGGCGGAGCTCACGGCGGCCACCAGGCGGCTGCTCGAGCGGCCTCGGGAGGACCGGCGCGCTGCCCCCGTCGACGGCCTGAGTACCGCACAGGCCCTGGAGCTTCTCCTGGCCGGCCCGGTCCGCAGCACCGAGTCGGCCCGCCGGTCGGCGAAGCGCCGGCCCCCGGCCGAAGGCTCCACCTGGCCCTGCGCGGAGGTCCCGGTGGCGCAGCGGCTCCCCGCGGCTGATGCCGTCTTCCTCGACATCGACACGGCCGCGGTGCCCCAGCAGATCGGCACCGTCGTGCTGCTGGAGCCGGGGGCTGCCGGGCCGCTGAGCATCCAGGCGGCCCGCCGGCTGGCCGAGGCGATCCCCCGAGTACAGGGCCGGCTCAGCCGGGGGAGGCTGTGGCGCAGCCCCACCTGGCGGCCCATCGGGCGTGGCGCCGGTCCGATCGCCAGCACCGCGGACCTGGACCTGCACGACCCGTCCGCGCTCGGCCGGGCCGTGGACGAGTTCTTCTCGCACCGCCTCGACCTGGCCGGTCCCCCCGCGCGGATCCGGCTGCTGGACGGACTGCCCGACGGGCGACAGGCCCTCCTGGTCCAGGCGCACCACGCCCTCTGCGACGGGGTCGTCCTCATCCGGGCCCTCGTCGAGCGGGCGAACGCGCTGCCGGCCGACCCGTCCGCCGGGCTCGCCGACGTCCCTGCTGCCCCGAGCCGGCAGGCGGGTCCGCCACCGGGCCGCGCGCGCGGCGGGTGGGGCCACCGCCGGCGGGCGGGGCTGCTGCTCCTCGATGGCGTGTGGTCGCTCGCCAGGGCCGGCCGGGCTCCCCGTACCGTCCTCGCTGCTCGGGTCGCCTCCGCCAGCCGCCACCATGTCCTGGTCCCCCTGCCGGCGGAGGCGGTCCGCCGCGCCGCCCGGGCCCACGGGACGAGCACCGGCGAGCTCCTCATCGCCCTCCTCATGGACGCGGTGGGAGCCGCCGTCCCGGGCGCCTGTGACGGCACCGGGACGCTCCGGGTCCTCGTCCCGCGCACGCTGCGCGGCCGCGGTGAGACGGCCACGACGACCTCCCTCGACGGTGGGAACCGCACCGGGGCGACACCGGTGGACCTGCCGGTCGGCCGGCTCCCGCTGGCCGAGCGCATCGAGGCGGTCGGTGCGGTGATGCGCCGCCAGGCGCACGGCGACCAGCCCCAGGCGGCCCGCGCGGTGCTCGGCCTGGTGGGGTCGCTGCCTCCCGTACTGCGCCGCCCGCTCAACCGCGCCATGTACCGCTCGACCTGGTTCTCCGCGGTGGCGACGGTGTTGCCGGGCCTGGTGCGCGACGTGCACATCGCCGGCTCGACCGTCACCGATGCCTTCCCGGTGCTGCCCCTGGCGCCGGGCACGCAGCTGGCCTTCGGCGCGATCCCCCGGCGGGACGTCGTCGACGTCTGCCTCACCCTGGGCCCGGTCCTCGGCCCGTACGGGGACGCCCTCGCGGGGGCCCTGTCGGACTCCCTCCAGCGGGCGTGCCCCGCCGACGCGCCGGCGGCGGAGCCCGAACCGCTACCCCTGCGGACGCCGGTCCACGCCCTGGTCGGCGATGACGGCGGCGGGGGACCGACCCACACCGACGGGCAGGAGACCGACGGGCTCCGGGCCAGGCCCGCATGACCAAGATGATCGTGGCGGTCGTCGCGGCGACGCTGGCGGCCGCGAGCTACGGCCTCAGTGGCGCGCTCCAGCACAAGGCGGACCGCGACGCTCCGCAGACCGACACCCTCAGCCCGCGGATCATCGTCGAGGTGATCCAGCGGCCGCTGTGGTTGCTCTCCCTGCTGGCGGTCGCCGGCGCGGTGGCCGGCCAGGGCATCGCCCTGTGGGCAGCACCGCTCATCCTCGTCCAACCGATCCTGGTCAGCGGGGCGGTGTTCGGCGCGGTGTTCGCCGCGCTGCTCGAACGACAGCGCCCGGACCGGCTCGTGGTCCTCGGCGCCCTCGCCGCGGTGGCGGGGCTGTCCGCCTTCCTGGTCCTCGCCCGCCCCAGCGAGCCCAGCCAGACGGCTCCCCCGTCGTGGGGGACCGTGTGGCCGCTGGCCGTCGTGTTCGCGGGGCTCCTCGCCGGGTGCCTCATCCTGGCGCTCCGCCCCCCGACCGCCCAGACCCGGACCCTGGCCCTGGCCCTGGCCGCCGGCCTCCTCTACGGCATCAACGCGGGGCTGGCCAAGATCGCGCTCGACCTCCTCGGCAGGAGCGGGTTCGTCGCGCTGCTGACCAGCTGGCCGCTGTGGGCCGTCGCCGTCGCCGGCCCACTCGGCTTCCTCCTCAACCAACAGGCCTTCAGCGCCGGGGTCGCCGCGTCCCCCGCGATGGCGGTCATCACGGTGACCGACCCGATCGTCAGCCTCGGCATCGGGATCGTGTGGCTGGGCGAGACCGTCGCGCACTCCGGCGGGCGGCTGGTCGGCGAGATCATCGCCCTCGCCGTCGTCGTCGGCGCCGTCGCCGCGTTGGCCCGCCGGGCGCCGCAGGTCGTCCAGGCCGGCAGCGAGAGCCGAGGCGGGGCGTGATCGGGCGGTGGCACGGCGGGGGGCTGGTCCGGCGGCCGGTCCTGGACGCCGTCCCACCCCAGGCGCGGACCGTGCTGCTCACCGGGGCGAGCCGCGGCATCGGCGCGGCCACCGCGCAGGCACTGGCCGGCCGAGGTCATCGGCTGCTGCTCACCGGCCGGGACGGCGACCTGCTGCGCGACGTCGCGACGCGCTGCGCGGGCCACTTCCACGCGGCGGACCTCGCGCGGGCCACCGGCATCGAGGCCGTCGCCGCCTGGGCCGACGAGCAGGGTCCGCCCGATGTGCTGGTGCTCAACGCCGGTGTCGGCTGGGCCGGCCCGCTGGAGCAGATGACCGCCGCGGACGTGGAGCGGGTCCTCGCCGTCGACCTGCTCGCCCCCGTGCAGCTCACCCGCCTGCTGCTGCCGGGCGTCAGGGCGCGGGCCGGGCAGGTCGTCCTGGTCTCGTCCATCGCGGGGCACGTCGGGGTCCGCGACGAGGCGGTGTATGCCGCGGCCAAGGCCGCGCTCGTCGCCTTCGCCGACAGCCTGCGCTGGGAGCTCGCCGGCAGCGGCGTCGCCGTGAGCGTGATCTCGCCCGGGGCCGTGGACACCGGCTTCTTCGAACGCCGCGGGCGGCCCTACGACCGGAGGTGGCCGGCACCGGTCATGCCCCAGCGAGTGGCCCAGGTCGTGGCCGACGCCGTCGAGCACCACGGTCCCGACGAGGTGTTCGTCCCCACCTGGCTCCGGCTGCCCGCCCGGCTGCAGGGCGCCCTACCGGCCCTGACCGCCAGGCTGGCCCAGCGGTACGGGTGACTCCGACGCAGGGCCGCCGGCCTGGCCAGGGCCGGCCGGCGGCATACCGCGGTGCTCAGCCGCCGACCGCCGCGCGGATCGACTCGCGCAACGAGCCCATCGTCGCGAGCACGGCGGTCGGCTCGTACCCGCAATGCGCCATGCAGTTGGCGCAGCGGGCGTCCCGGCCACGGCCGTAGGCGTCCCAGTCCGTCTCGTCGATGAGCTCGCGATAGGTGGCGGCATAACCGTCCGCCATGAGGTAGCAGGGCTTCTGCCAGCCCTTGAGCGAGTACGACGGGATGCCCCACGCCGTGCACCCGAAGTCCACCTTGCCCTCGAGGAAGTCGAGGAAGAGCGGTGAGTGGTTGAGCCGCCACTTCTTGCGCCGCCCGTCGGCGAACACCTTCGTGAACAGCTCGCGGGTCTCGGTCACCCCGAGGAAGTGTTCCTGGTCCGGTGCCTTCTCGTAGGCGTAGGCCGGCGAGATCATCATCTGGTCGACGTGGAGGTCGTCGTTGAGGAAGTCGAGGACGTCGATGATGGACTGCGGCGAGTGGTGGGTGAAGAACGTCGAGTTCGTCGTCACCCGGAAACCGCGCTCCTGCAGCTCGCGGATCGCGGCAACCGCCTCGTCGAAGACCCCCTCCTGGCACACCGAGGCGTCGTGCTGCTCGCGCAGGCCGTCGATGTGCACGGCGAAGCTGAAGTACGGCGAGGGCCGGAGGTCGAAGCGGTCGAGCCGCTGCCGGATGAGCATCGCGTTGGAGCAGAGGTAGACGTACTTCTTCCGTCTCACCAGCTCGTTGACGATCTGGTCGATCTGCGGATGCATGAGGGGCTCTCCCCCGGCGATCGAGACCATCGGCGCCCCGCACTCCTCGATGGCGCCGACCGCCTGCTCGACAGGCATCCGCTGGCGCAGCACGTCGGCCGGATGCTGGATCTTGCCGCAGCCGGCGCAGGCGAGGTTGCAGGCGAAGAGCGGCTCGAGCTCGACGATGAGCGGGAACTTGTCCCGGCGGCGGAGCTTCTGCTGTGCGAGGTACGCGCCGACGCGGATGCTCTGCCGGAACGGGATGCTCATGAGTTGACCTCCTTGGGAAGGGTGAAGGTGATGGACTCGGTGGCCGTGCGGTGCTCGTGCACGGGTCCACCACCGAGGGCGTGCAGGACGTCGACGAGCTCGTCGACCAGGGCGGGCGGCGCCGAAGCCCCGGCGCTGACCCCGACGACGTCGGCGCCGGCCAACCACGTCGGCCGGACCTGGTGGACGTCCTCGACGAGGTGGGCCGCGGCTCCGTGCCGCTGCGCCACCTCCACGAGGCGCCGCGAGTTGGAGGAGTTGGCCGAGCCGACGACGAGGACGACATCGGCCCTCTCGGCCACCTCGACGAGGGCCTGCTGGCGGTTGCTCGTCGCGTAGCAGATGTCGTCCGTGTCCGGACCGGTGAGACGGGGGAACCGCTCCCGCAGGGCGGCGACGATCTCGGCGGACTCGTCGACCGCCAGGGTGGTCTGCATGAGGTAGGACACCCGGTCCGGGTCCGGCACCTCCATCGACGCGACGTCCACGACGTCCTGGACGAGCACGCCGCGGCCGTCCAGCTCGCCGAGGGTCCCGACCGTCTCCTCGTGCCCGTCGTGCCCGATGAGGACGACGGTCCGCCCCCGACGGTCGTGGCGGCGGGCCTCCGCATGGACCTTGGCCACCAGAGGACAGGTCGCGTCGATCACGTCCAGGCCCCTCGAGGCCGCCTGCTCGTGCACCACGGGCGCCACCCCGTGGGCGGACAGGACGACGGTGCTGCCGGGCGGCACCGCTGCGAGCTCGTCGACGAAGACGGCTCCGCGCTCCTCGAGGGAGCGGACGACGTGGGCGTTGTGGACGATCTGCTTGCGGACGTACACGGGCGCCCCGCGGAGCTCCAGGGCGCGCTCCACGACCTCGATGGCGCGCTCGACGCCCGCACAGAACGAGCGTGGCGACGCCAGCAGGACCTCGTGTGGCCGAACCGATGCGGACCATTCGGCGATACCCCGGCCGGCCTGGCTGAGGCGGGCCAGCGCCAGCGCCCCGCGCGCCGGCAGGTCCGGCCGCCACAGCGGTCGGGCCGGTGAGTCGACGACGACCCGGACGACGCCGACCGTCCGGTCCCCCGCGGCGGCCGCCAGCGGGGCGGACTCCAGGTCGACGGCGATGGCGCCTGTTGCGGCGAGCCGCTCGGCAGCGGCTCCGCTCGTCACCTGTCGCGCGGTGTGGACCGGGCCGAGGTGCACCCGAAGCCCCTGGTCGCGCAGCGCCGCCGCCAGCAACGGCGCCGTCGGGCAGGAGACCCGCGACCCACCCAGATCGGGGTCATCGACGACCTCCGTCGCGACGACGACGTCGCCCGGGCGCACGTCGGCCCGGGCAGAGCCTGCCAGCCCTGCGACCACCACCGCTCGGGCTCCACTGTCCGTCACGAGCCCCGCCCGTTGTCGGGAACGGACCCCGTACCCGGTGCGGCGGACGGCGCCGGCAGGCAACGAGCGCCGCAGCGCCTGGCTCTCGACCCACATCGGGGCGCACACGAGGAGCCCGTCGGCGCGGGCCCGGGTCGGGCGCCTCAGGACCTCAGTCGGACGGCGGCCGTCCTGGACCGTCATCGGACCTCCTGGGCCTCGTCGTGGTGGGCCGCGGCGTACCTGGCCAGTGCGGTGACCGGGAAGACCAGCCGGTACAGGTGGTAGTTGATGAAGAAGTCGCCGGGGAAGCCGGTCCCGGTGAACTGCGGCTCGTCCCAGGTGCCGTCGGCTCGCTGGTGGGCCACGAGCCAGCCGACCCCGGCACGGACGGCCGCCCCCGCTGCGACGTCGGTCTGGCCGTCCGCTCGCTCGGCCGCCAGCAGCGCGAGCAGGGCCCAGGCCGTCTGGGAGGCGGTCGAGGCCCCCGTGCCTCGCCAGGCCGGGTCCCGGTAGGAGCGCAGGTCCTCTCCCCACCCTCCATCGCCGTTCTGGTGCTCCAGCAGCCAGTGCACGGCACGGCGCACGGCCGGGTGGTCCGCCCCGACCCCGGCCGCGGCCAGCGCCGGCAGGACGGCACCTGTCCCGTAGACGTGGTTTGCCCCCCACCGCCCGAACCAGGACCCGTCCGCGTCCTGCTCCCGGAGCAGCCAGTCGACGCCGCGAGCCATCGCCTCCGGGCCGACGCCGAGACGGGCGAGCATCTCGACGACGTGGGCGGTGACGTCCGCCGAGGGGGGGTCGGTGACGGCGCCGAAGTCGCAGAACGGGAGCCGTCCGATGAGGGAGCTGGTGTTGTCCGCGTCGAACGCGGCCCAGCCACCGTCGCGGCACTGCATCCCCAGCACCCACTCGATGCCCCTGCGGACGGCCGGCTCCGCCGGCTGGTGACCCTGCAGGGCGAGGACGACCTCGGCGGTGTCGTCGATGTCGGGGTAGCCGTCGTTGTGGAACTCGAAGGCCCACCCTCCGGGTGCGAGGTCGGGACGGCGCACGGCCCAGTCCCCCCGGCAGCGGATCTCCTCGGCGCTCAGCCAGTCGGCAGCCGCGGCGAGGGCGGGGTCGTCCAGGCCCACCCCGGCGTCGCGCAGTGCGATGACCGCGAGCGCCGTGTCCCATACCGGCGACTGGCATGCCTCCAGGCGGCGCACCGTCCCGTCCGGGCCGGGCTCGCGCACGATGAACGACTCCAGACCGTCGAGCGCGCTGCGCACCACCGGGTGGTCGAGCGGGTAGCCGGCGGCGCGCAGGGCGAGGATCGAGTACACCCAGGGGGGCTGGATGCCGCCCCAGCTTCCGTCCGCCTCCTGGCGGCGCACGACCCACTCGACGGACCGGGTCAGCGCGTCCCGCCGCAGCCGCCCCGGGCGGCGCCGGTGGTAGCGCCGTAGCGCTCGGTCGAGGTGCTCGACCGCCCCGGCAGCCGTCCGCCACGAGCCTGGCCGGGGCGGCACCGTGCCGGTCCGGAGCTCGCCGAGCCCGAAGGCCAGGGGGCGGCACACCCGCAGGGCGCTGACGACGGTCAGCGGCACGACGGTCTGGCGGGCCCAGCAGCCCCAGTCGTAGATGTTGAGGGGCGCCCACGGCGGCAGCCAGATCAGCTCCGGGGGCAGCGCGGGCAGGTCGTCCCACGACCACTGTCCGAGGAGGGCGAGCCAGATCCGGGTGAAGACCCGGCTGGCCTGCAGGCCCCCCTGGTCGCGGACGAGCGCCGCGGCACGGCGCAGGTGGGCGCTGTCGGAGGGGTCGCCGGCCATCCGCAGGGCGACATAGGCCTCGACCGTGGTCGAGAGGTCGGCGGGGCCGCCTTCGAAGGTTGCCCAGCTACCGTCCGGGCGCTGCTGGGACCGTATCCAGCGGGCGGCCTCGGCCGTGGCGTCCGGGTCGCCGATGCCGAGGACGTGCCTCATGAAGAGGTCCTCGGCGTCCATGGTGACGTTCGTCTCCAGCTCGCCCTTCCACCAGCCGCCGGAGTCCTGGAGGTGCCGTAGGTGCTCGACCCCCCTGGCCAGCGCGTGCGCGGCGGTCCCCGCGCCCGCCAGGGTCGCGGTGGGCGCCGGGGCGGGCTCGAGAGCGCTGTGCATCGACCGACTCACCGGTCCCGCCCGGCCACGTAGTCGGACAGGGCCAGGAGGGCGGCCCGGTCGGCGGGCTCTGCGTCGAGACCGTCGAGACAGCGGTGCGCCTGTGCGATCTCGTGCTCCGCCCGCCGCTTGGCCCACTCGCGGCCGCCGGCCCGTTCGACGAGCTCGGCGAGGCGGGGAAGCTCGTCCGGGCCGAAGGGTTCGGCGCGTCCGTACTCCTGCCGAAGCCGGATGCCGTCCGCGCACGGTGCGCTGAGGGCGGCCAGGACGGGCAGCGACTTCTTGCGGACGAGCAGGTCGGCCATGGCGGGCTTACCGGTGACCTCGGAGGCGCCCCAGATGCCGAGCAGGTCGTCGACGAGCTGGAAGGCCGCCCCGAGGTGCTGGCCGAACGCGGCCAGACGATCCGTCGTCGTGGGCTCGGCCGCCACGGCGAGGGCACCCACCGCCGCCGAGCAGCGCAACAGGGCCGCGGTCTTGCCGTCCGCCATGGCGACACCTTCCGGGAGGGTGACGTCGGTGCGGTGCTCGAAGTCCAGGTCGGCGCTCTGTCCGGCGATGAGCTCGTTGAGCGCGCCCACCAGGCAGGCGGCGACCCGAGGGCCCGCGTCGGCGAGGTCCTGGCTGAGGACGACGTCGAGCGCGAGGCCGAGCATCGCGTCGCCGGCCAGGACCGCGGCGGGGATGCCGAACTCCGCCCACACCGTCGGCTGGTGCCGGCGCTGTGCGTCGCCGTCCATGACGTCGTCGTGGACGAGCGAGAAGTTGTGGACCAGCTCGACGCCGACCGCTGCGGGTACGGCGGCCGCCGGGTCGCCGTGCGCCGCGCGAGCGCTGAGCAGGGTGAGGGTCGGCCGCAGGGCCTTCCCCGCAGTGCCCGAGGCAGGGGCGCCGTCACGGTCGGCCCAGCCGAGGTGGTAGCTGCACAGGCGCTGCAGCGGGGGGTCGAGCCGCGACACCGCCTTGCGCAGCGCCGGCTCGACGAGCTCGCTCGCGGCCATGACGGCATCGGCCAGCTCTACGGGCATCGGGGTCATCGGATCTCCTTCGCAGGGGGCAGGACCGCGCGATCCGCGGTCATCGGGGCCGCGGCGCGCGGGGGCGGGACGACCGGGCGGCGGCCCGGCCCGGCTGCCACCGCTGTTGCGGCCTCCTCCGGGCGGTCCGCGCGTCGGTCACTGGACGGATGGCGCGCCGAAGCCAGGTCGTCGAGGACGGCCCCCGCCGCGGTCTCACCGCTGCGGACGGCTCCTTCGATCGTGTCCGGCCACCCCGTCGCGGTCCAGGCGCCGGCGAGGACGAGTCCGGGAAGGCCCCCGCTGCGCGCGCCAGGACGTAGGGCAGCCGATCCCGGCACCTGCCGGAAGGTGGCCCGGCGCTCCCGGGTGACGAAGAAGCCGAGCTCGCGCGCGGTCGCGAGCGCCGGCAGCACTCCGAGCAGTGCCGGGAGGACCCGACGGCGGATCTCGGCCGTCGGGAGGTCGACCCAGTCCTCCGCTGCGGACAGCGGCATGCTGAGGTACTGTCCCCCGTCCGGCAGGCCTCCCTCCGGCGTGCGGTCGAACACGAACGAGACGCACGAGCCGACGACGGCGGCGAACGGGTCGTGCAGGACCGGCCGGTCGAGCCGCAGGTGGACGTTGACGATCGGGCTGGAGCCCAGGCGCACCAGCGCCTCGCGGTCGGTCCGGGCGGCATCGGGCAGGAGCGCGGCCGTCTCGGCTGCGGGTGCCGCGAGCACCACGGCATCGAAGTCGCTCTCACCGCCATCGGTGCACACGGCATACCCCCCCGGCGCCGGGGTGACCGCGCGGACCGGCGCACCGGTTCGCACCACGGCACCATGGGCGTCCAGGAAGCGGGCGGCGGGCGCGACATGCAGGTCGTGGAGGGGACAGGCCGGGACGCCGATCCGGGCGGCGCCCCGGTCGGTGAGGAACGCCGTGCGCACGACCATCGCCGCGAGCGCCAGGGACGCCTCATCCGGGTCCAGGTTGAGCGCGGCCTGGCAGAGCAGGCCCCACAGCGCCTCGCGGGCGCGCCTGCCCTGCCGGTGCTCGCGCAGCCAGTCCCCGAACGTCCGCGCGTCGACAGCGGGGTCGCCCGGGTCGAGCCGGCCGAGGGCGGCGGCGGCCCGCAGCGCGCTGAGCCGTTCCCCCGGGGCCAGCAGGTCGTAGGTCGCGAGCGCGGCAGCCGCGTGGAAGGGGGCCGGGAGGCGGGGGGCGGCCAGCCGGCCTGCCGGCCCGCCCGGACGCAGCGTGCGGATCCGCAGGTCGGGCTGGAACCGCACGAGGTCGTCGGTCCCGAGCAGGCCGAGGAAGGCGCGGTACCGCGTGTAGCAGCCGAGGACGACATGCTGACCGTTGTCGACGAGCAACGGCCAGCCGTCCCGGTGGAACGAGTAGGTCGCACCCCCGAGCCGATGGCGGGCCTCGAGGAGCGTCACGGCAACACCGCGACCGGACAGGGCACACGCCGCCGTGAGCCCGGCGAGACCGCCGCCGACGACGGCCACCCGCGCCCGAGAGTTCGAGGCCTGGCTCATGGCGTCCCCCGGGACAGGGCGCGGGCCACGACACTGACCTTGGCCCGTGTCGGCACCGAGGTCCGCCCGCGCAGGACTCGTGCCGGGTCAGCCTCGATGAGGTCGAGGAGCTGGAGGTAGATTCCCGCGAGAGCCGCGCAGCAGGCGGTGCTGCGCCGGTCGAGGAGCGGGAGGAGGGCGAGCCCCTGGGCATACCAGGCCCGCGCCCGCCCCGCCTCGAAGCTGATGAGCTCGGCCACCCGGCCCAGGTCGTCATGGATCCAGCCGTCGGCGCCCAGCTCGAGCGGACAGCCGAACCGATCGCGGTCCTCCGCGGGCAGGTAGACCCGTCCGGCCCGGGCATCCTCCAGGACGTCGCGCAGGATGTTGGTGAGCTGGAGCGCGATGCCGAGCGCGTCCGCCAGGCCGCGGGCACGCTCGGGGTCACGGGTGCCGAAGACGTCCAGCGAGAGCCGGCCGATCGACCCGGCCACCTTGCGGCAGTAGTCGTACAGCTCGTCCGCCGTCTCGTAGTCGCGCCCCAGGACGTCGTCCCGGCAGCCGTCGATGAGCTCGTCGAACGGCTCGAGGTGGACGCCACGCCCGGCGGCATCGTCGAGGGCGAGGAGCACCGGGTCCTCGGACGCGGCGAGGGCCGCGCCGTCGGGGTGGAGCGCAGTGGCGGCATGGTCGAGGAGGTCGAGCTTGTCCTGGGGCGGAAGGTCCCCGTCGCCGATGTCGTCGATCCGTCGCGCGTAGGCGTAGACGGCGCTGAGCATGTGCCGCTTGTCGGTGGGCAGGAGCCGGATGCCGTACGCGAAGTTGCGGGCCTCCGCTCTGGTGATCCGCTCACACGTCTCGTAGGCCGCCTCGACGTCCGCGGACGCGATGGTCGTCATGGGAGCCGCCCCTTCGCCAGGAGCCGGAGCAGGGGGCCCACCCGGTCGGACCGGCGAGGGCGGACCTCCCGGCTGAGCGGGTCCCAGCCCGCCCGCCGAAGGGCCGTCACGGTCGCGACACCACCGCTGACGTAGCCGCTCACCGCCAACCGGGGCCAGCCCCGGAGCGTGCCCACGAGCCCGGAGCCTCGATGCAGCAGGTACATCGCCCAGCCGGCCTCCTCCGCCACCAGTGCCCGCAGGGACGGCGAGGCGGAGCCGGCACGCAGGTCTGCGGCGCGCACCCCGAAGCGCCGACGGTCCTCGAGGGGCAGGTAGACCCGGCCACGGGCCGCGTCCTCGCGCACGTCCTGGAGGTGCTCCACGATCTGCAGGGCGGTGCAGACGTCGTCGCTCAGCGCGCGCTGCTCGTCGCTCGGATCGATGCCGAACACGCCGAGCACGAGCCTGCCGACGGGGTTGGCGGACAGGGCACAGTAGGAGAGCAGCTCCGCCCGGGTCGCGTAGTCGTGGTGCATCTGGTCGAGGATGTTGGCCTCGATCAGCGCCTCGAAGGGCGCCGGGCCCACCCGGGTCCGGGCGAGCAGAGCACCCAGCCCCCGCAGCGCGGGGATCCGCACCGGCTCCGCGCGCAGGGCTCGGTCGAGGTCGCCGCGCACCGATCCCAGGGCGGTCAGCACGTCGGCGACCGGCCGGGGCCCGTCGGCCCCCGGCTCGTCACCGATGTCGTCGACGAGCCGGGCGAACGCGTAGACGGCCAGCAGGTCGGACCGGAGGCGGCCCGGTAGCGACAGCGGAGCCACCACGAAGTTCTCGCCACCGGCGGCCCCCTCGGGCGAGCGGGTGACGCTGCCCCCCGCATGCGTCGTGCTCATCTGGCGACCACCCGTCCGGCGCCACTCGCCACACCGCTCGCGCCGGGGGCAGCCCCACGGTGTCGGCCCGGCGCACCGACCGCGTGCAGGATGCCCCACCGCCGGCGGCCCGCCGTGGGCGAGGCGACCCGCAGCATGGTTCGCGCCAGCCCCGGCACATCGAGGTCGTGCTCGGCCAGGATCGCTGACCGCTCCCCGTGTGGCAGGTAACGGCTGGGCAGCCCCAGGACCCGGACGGGGGTCGCGACACCTCGGTCGGCGAGCTCGCGGCTGACGCCGTCGCCGATGCCCCCGGCGCGGACACCGTCCTCGACGGTGAGCACGGCGCCCGCGGCCTCGGCGAGGTCGACCAGCGCCGGGTTGACCGGCCACACCCAGCGGGGGTCGACGACGCTGACCCGGATGCCACCCACCCGGCGGGCCCGGTCCGCGGCTTCGATGCAGGGCCGGGCCATCGCTCCGACCGCGATCACCAGGAGGTCGGGTTGGGACCCGCCATGCCGGAGTACGTCGACGCCGTCGACGTCGGCCAGCGCCGGCAGGTCCGCGCCGGGCGAGCCGGTGGGGAAGCGCAGCACGGTCGGGTGGTCAGTGCGGATCGCCTCGTCGAACTCGGCTGCCAGCCGGGAGGCGTCGCGGGGAGCGGCGATCGACAGGCCCGGGACGACTCGCAGCAGGGCGAGGTCCCACATCCCGTGGTGGCTCGCCCCGTCCGGGCCCGTCACACCGGCCCGGTCCAGGACGAAGGTGACCGGGAGCCGGTGCAGTCCCACGTCCAGAAGCACCTGGTCGACGGCGCGGCCGAGGAACGTCGCGTAGACCGCGACGACCGGATGCAGCCCGGCCATCGCCATCCCGGCCGCCGACGTCACGGCATGCTGCTCGGCGATGCCGACGTCGACGACGCGCTCGGGCAGCTCACCGGCCAGGGCTCCCAGGCCGGTCGGCTCGAGCATCGCGGCCGTGACGGCGACGACGTCGGGGCGGTTGCGGGCCGCCGACAGCAGCGCCTCACCGAACCGCCGCGTCCACGTGTCGGTCCCCCGCACGATGCGCTCGCCATCCCCGTCCAGGCCTCGCACGGTGTGGTAGTGGTCGACGTCGTCCCGCTCGGCCGGCGGGTGGCCGGCCCCCTTGTGGGTCACGCAGTGGACGACCGTGGTCCCCCCGCGCCCCTTCGCCCGCCGCAGGGCGTCCTCCACGGCCGCGCGGTCATGGCCGTCGACCGGACCGAGGTATGCCAGGCCGAGGGCCTCGAACACCGACCCCGGGCCGTCCATGGCCCGCCCGCGCCCGCCCCGCAATGCGGCGAGGTGCTGAGGCAGGCCCCCCACGGTGTCGGAGTAGGAGCGGCCGTTGTCGTTGAGGACGACCACGACATTGCGGTCCGGGGCGATGGCGAGGTTGTTGAGGGCCTCCCAGGCCATCCCTCCGGTCATGGCGCCGTCGCCGACCACCGCCACGACCCAGCAGCCGTCGCCCCGCAGCCGGGCCGCCGTGGCCAGCCCATCGGCATACGACAGGGCGGTGGAGGCGTGCGAGTTCTCGACGACGTCGTGCGGGGACTCGCTGCGGTTCGGGTAGCCCGACAGACCCCCGGCCTGGCGCAGCGTGTCGAGACGGCCGGCGCGTCCGGTGAGGATCTTGTGCACGTAGGCCTGGTGACCCGTGTCGAAGACGATGCGGTCCGGGCAGGACTGGAACACCCGGTGCACGGCCAGGCTGATCTCGACCATCCCCAGGTTCGGTCCGAGGTGCCCACCCGTGACGGCGACCGTGTCCACCAGCACCTCGCGGATCTCATCGGCAAGGTCGTCGAGCGCGGCCGGACCCAGGCGCGTCAGGTCCGAGGGCAAGGAGAGAGAGTTGAGCAACGGGGGCCTCCTCACGTCGTCAGGCCGGCGGCCGGACAGTGGCAGCAGCGGGACGACGTCCATGGGTTGGCGGACGGCAGCTGATGTAAGCAGCGACATTTCGTACCTACCCGGTCACTGTTCTCCGACACATCGGGGCCCGAGCCGCCCGGAGAGCGCGACCGGGAGGCAGCACAGCGGCCCGCTCGGGGGACGTCCGGCCCGCTCGGGGGACGTCCGGCCCGCTCGGGGGACGTCCGGCCCGCTCGGGGGACGTCCGGCCAGGCCGGGGCAGACCGGGGCAGGCCGGGGCAGGCCGGGGCAGGCCGGAGCCCGGACGCCGTCCGGCGCCCGGGCTCGGCCATCTCGCTCTCGCGGGCGCGCCCCCTGCTGACGGCGCCGGCGCTGGCGAATGGTTCTGTGGGCCGCTCAGGCAGGTGGGGACCCGTCCGACCGGCGTCCGGCGTACTCGCGCTCCCGCTCCGGTGCGGGGCGCGCGGCGTACCGCTGGTCCGCAACCGGTGGGGTCGAGCCGCGCGGGCTGTGCTCGGCGGGCTCGTCCATCGCCGCGAGGCGGTTGGGAGCGGCCATGGCGCCACCGACGACTCCACCGAGCAGCGCCGCTCCCAGACCGACCAGGATGGACCAGAACGTCGTCCACAGCACCCCTGACGTGCTGGTGAACGGGTTGGCCGAGACGAGTGAGCGGATGACGGTGACGACGCCGGGCCCGATGACGATACCGGCGAACGTGAGCAGGCCCCACTCCGTCAGACCCTGGCCCACGCCGATGCCGGCACCGCGTCCGTCGGCGAACCAGCCGGCGAACAGACCCGCCAGAAAGGTGGCGAAGATCGCCGTGCCCCCGATCCACCATGCCATGTTGTTCGACACGACGTTGGAAGCGCCGGTGCCGATCGCGTACCACAACACACCCAGCAGAGCCATGGTGGCAATCCCGATGAGCGCGCCGGCGAAGACCGCGCCCCAGGAGACGGCCGACCGCGGCCTCGTGCTCGCCGACCAGCCCTGCGCGTCAGTCACAGCTGCACGGGTGGTGGTGTTCGTGGTCATTGTGTGTGTGCTCCTTCCATCACTGCGGTGGCCGCCCACAAGCGGCGCGGGCCTGGGGGCCCGCGGCCTGGCCGGCCCGACTCGTGCTCGGGCAGACGCAGGAGAGGGCGGCGTGAGGCCTCGAGCCGCAGCCCGCTGCTGGACCGGGTGGGCAACCCAGCCAGGGGGTCGCCCGCTCGCTGCCTCACCGGTCGCCTACCCGGCCGCCGGGGGGACCCAAACGGGTCGACGACACGGGATGGCCGCGGCCCGGGGCGGGTAGGAGGAGGCCACTGGCGTCGGCATCCGGCCGGCGTCGCGCAGCACGGCAGGCGGCCAAGGAGGCGGCGGGGCGGGCCGGTGAGGACGAGGACATGGGGTTGTTCTTCGCGTTCGGGGCGTGTGCCACGACCGCGGGTGCCGCGATTCTGCAGTCCCTGGGGGCCCATCGGGTGCCCCGCTACGCCCGGCTCGACGTGCGCCTGCTCCTCGCCCTGCTCCGCTCCGGCCCCTACCTGGCCGGCCTCGGCCTCGACGCCGTGTCGTTCGTCCTCACCCTGCTCGCCCTGCGCACCACACCGCTGTTCGTCGTCCAGGCCATCGTCGCCGCCGCCATCGCCCTCATCGCGGCGTCGTCCATCCCGCTGCACGACCGGCGCCTGACACCGGCTGAATGGACCGCGGTCGCCGCGGTCTGTCTCGGCGTGTCCCTGCTGGTCGTCGCCGAGTCGCCCCGGGAGGCGACGTCCCTGTCCCCGGTGGGGCTGTGGTCGCTGCTGGCGGCGCCGGTGGCGGTCGCGGTGATCGCCGCGCTGGCGGTTCGCAGCGGTACCGGCGCGGCCTTCCCCGGCCTCCTCGCCGGTCTGATGTTCGGTGACTCCGCCGTGGCGGCCCGGGTGGTCACCCGGGCCACGGAGTTCCCCGGCGGGGTGCTGCGTAGCCCGGTCCCGTTCGCGCTGCTCCTGGCCGGGATCATGGGGACCCTGCTCTACGCAAGCGCGCTGCAACGGGGTTCGGTCACCGCCGCCTCGGCCATGAGCATCGTCGGGCAGACCCTCGGTCCGGCCATCACTGGATGGTTCCTGCTCGGCGACTCCATCCGCACCGGGCTGCTGTGGGCCGCGCTCACCGGCTTCATCCTCACCGTGGGAGCGGCGCTCACGCTCGCCCACCACGCCCATCCGCCACCCCTGAGGGAGCCCGAGCCGCCCGACGGCGAGGAGGGAGCCGAGGACCGAACCCAGGACGACGGTCTCTGAGCCGGCCCTCGGACGGCACCAGGTCAGCCGGTCACGGGCGACGTCCCGTACCCGGCGAGGCGCTGCGGATCCACCCCGCTCACGCCCTGGGGTACGGCGCCCACCGCGGCCAGGATCGCGTCGACCAGGTCGAGGGCGCTCTCGGCGCTCAGCTCGACCGCCACACGTTGGTCCGGGGCGCCGCCGGGGGTGAGGTCGATGTTGAGGGTGTGCTCCGCCATGGCCGCCACGGGGTGGTCGAGGTAGACGGTGGCGTCGGCGAGGCGGACCCACCGCGAGGGTCCCTTCCCTGCCCCCGTGACGGGACAGTGCACGGTGGTGTAGGTGCACACCTCAGCGTCCCCATCCCGGTGCGGTGCCGAGGCGCTCGGCGAGGAAGTCGCGGACCAGCACCCACCCGTCGGTCGCGGCCGCCACCCGGTAGCTCGGCCTGTCGACGGCGAAGAACCCGTGTCCGGCGCCCTCGAAGGTGTGGAACGTGTGCGCCTTGCCCGCGTCGGTGAGCAGGGCGTCGAGCTCGGCCACCTCGGCGGGGGCCGGGTTCTGGTCCTGCGCGCCGAACAGCCCGAGGAGCGGGCAGGAGAGAGCGCCGAGGATGGGCCGCAGGCTGGAGACCGCGAGCCCCCGGTCCGGCGGGGGCGCGGCCAGGACGAACGCCCCGTAGCAGTCGACGGCGGCGTCCAGCTCGAGCGAGCACGCGGCCAGGATGCTCTGCCGCCCGCCGGAGCAGAAGCCGATGACGCCGACGCGACCGCCGGGCCCGGCCCGCAGGTGCCTCACCGTCCCGGCGACGTCACCCACGAGCTGCTCGTCGGAGACCCCGCCGTTGGCCCGGCTTGCCGCCGCTGCGTCGTCGGCCGCCGCCCCCGGGGCATCCCGGTGGTGCAGGTTGGGGCACACCGCGGCGTACCCCCAGGACGCGAGCCGGCGCACGATCTCCTTCGTGGCCTCGTCGAACCCCGGCATGTGGTGGATGACGACCATCCCACCCGCCCCGGTCGGTGCGACGGGGGTGGCGGCGTACGCCTCGATGACGTCGCCGCGGTGGCCGACGAGGCTGGTCGTGCCGCTGGTGAAGGTGTCGGTCATCGGGCACCTGCCGCGATCTCGCCGTGCAGGTCGGCGAGCTCGTCACTGGCCAGGAGCCTGCGGTCGGCGAGCTCGCGCAGCACCGGTACCGCCGCGGACAGGGCGACGCGCTGGTCGTCGGTCAGCGCCTCGATGTCCTCGCTCAGCTGGGTCGTGCTCTCCCGACGCAGCCCGTCCAGGGTCTGCTCGCCGGCGGCCGACAGGCGTACCACGTAGGCGCGCTGGTCGTCGCGGTCGCGCTCGCGCACCACCCAGCCCGCCTCGCGCAGGATCTCGACGAGGCGGGTCATGCTGGCGGGCGAGACGCCCATCTGGGCGGCGAGATCGCCCTGACGCAGGCCGTCCGGGCGCCGCTGCAGCGCGGAGAGGGCGGCCAGGCGGGTCGGGGTGACGCCGGACTTGGTCGCCGGCCGGCGCAGGTGGAAGGCAAGCCGGTTGACCTCGGTCCGCAGGGCTCCGGCGAGCTCGACGGCAGGGGGGCGGTGGGTCGTCATGACAGGGCTTCCTCCAGCTCCGACGGGGTCGACGGCGACGGGACGCCCGGTCCCTGCTCGTCGACATGGACGTACTTGCCGCCGCGCAGCCAGGATGCCGCAGCGGCCACCAGGCAGGCGACGATGGCGAAGCCGAAGGCCACCGAGAGGCCGGCGTGGAACGGCCCCGAGACCAGCGACGGGAAGAACGAATGCCCGCTGAGGTACGCCGCGTCACCGCTGGGCAGCTGGTGCATGGTGTGGGCCCCGAGGAGCGACGCGATGGGGTTGTAGCCGAGCAGCGACGCGAACAGCACGGCGACCGGAGGAAGCGCCGCAAGCTGGTGCGCCTGTGGTGCTGGGACCCCGTGGGCCGTCAGCCCACTCGTCATCGCGGCCGGCAGCGAGCCCGCCAGACCGGTCACCATGAGCGAGAAGAAGATCCCGATCGAGAGCACCATGGCGGTGTTCTGGAACGTCGTGCTCATCCCGGCACCGACACCGCGTCGGTAGGACGGGAGGGCGTTCATGATCCCGGCCCGGTTGGGGGAGGCGAACAGCCCCATCCCGAGCCCGTTGACGAACAGTGCCCCGGCGAACGGCCCGTAGGTGAAGTCCACCGGCAGGGCCAGGAGCCACCCGAAGCTCGCCGCCGCGATGAGCATCCCCCCGGTGGCGAACGGGCGAGCCCCGAAGCGGTCCGACAGCCAACCCGACACCGGCCCCGCCACGAGGAACCCCAGGGTCATCGGCAGCATGAAGATCCCGGCCCACAGGGGGGTGGACTCGAAGGAGTAGCCGTGCTCGGGGAGCCAGATGCCCTGCAGCCAGATGATGAGCACGAACATCAGGCCGCCACGGCCCAGTCCGGACAGCAGGCTGGCGATGTTACCGGCGGTGAACGCCCGGATCCGGAACAGGTCGATGTGGAACATGGGGTGCGCCACCTTGGTCTCGACCCAGCTGAACAGGGCGAGGAGCGCCAGCCCGCCGATGAGCGCAGTGAGGACCCACGGGTCGGTCCAGCCCATGATGTGCCCTCCGTACGGCTGGATGCCGTAGGTGATGCCGGTGAGGATCGCGACGAGCCCGACGCCGAAGGTGACGTTGCCGGCCCAGTCGATGCGCCCCTCGCGACGCTCGCCGGTGTCACGGAGCTTGTAGTAGGCCCAGACCGTGCCGAAGAGGCTGACCGGCACCGAGACCAGGAACACCAGCCGCCAGTGGATCGGGGCGAGCAGGCCGCCGATCACCAGGCCGAGGAACGACCCGGCGATCCCCGCCACCATGTTGAGACCCAGGGCGAGGCCGCGCTGGTCGGACGGGAACGCGTCGGTGATGATCGCGTTCGAGTTCGCCATCAGCAGCGCGCCCCCCACGCCCTGCAGCACCCGCATGATGATGAGCCACAGTGCACCCGGCGTACCGGTCATCCACGTGACGGACAGCAGGACCGAGAAGACGGTGAAGATGGCGAAGCCCGCGTTGTACATCCGGACGCGCCCGAACATGTCGCCGAGCCGGCCGAAGCTGACGACGAGCACGGCGGTGACGACGAGGTAGCCCATCATCAGCCATAGCAGGAGGCTGGAGTTGCCCGGCGCCAGTGGGTCGATCCGCAGGCCGCGGAAGATGTCGGGCAGCGCGATGAGCAGGATCGAGCTGTTGATCGTCGCGATCAGGACCCCGAGCGTCGTGTTGGACAGGACGACCCACTTGTAGCGCGGTCCGGTCGCGGCGGACGTGTCTGGCTGGGCGGCGGCTCGCTGGTTCATTAGTTAGAGTGTACTAACTATCGACCAGGCCCACGGGGGGTCGTGGAGGGTTCCCGGCCATGAGGGCGGGCCCGTCCGGCCGGGTCCGGCCGGCTGCCCACCTCCACTGCGCGGGCAGGTAGGGTGAGCGGTCGTGCGGGTGGTCATCGCGACGTGCAGCGTCGACTACGAGGGGCGGCTCAACGCCCATCTCCCCCTCGCCACCCGGCTGCTCCTGCTCAAGGCCGACGGCTCGGTTCTCGTCCACTCCGACGGCGGGTCCTACAAGCCGCTCAACTGGATGGCGCCGCCCTGCTCGATGGCGGAGGTCGTGCCGGACGAGGTCGAGGCCGCCGACGGCGTCAGTGCCGTGTGGGTGGTCCAGCACGCCAGGTCCGAGGACCGGCTGCGCGTGCGGATCCACGAGGTCCACCACGACTCCGCCCACGACCTCGGCGCCGACCCCGGCCTGGTCAAGGACGGCGTCGAGGCACACCTGCAGGCCCTGCTCGCCGAGCACATCACCGCGCTGGGTGACGGATGGACGTTAATCCGCCGCGAGTACATGACGGCGGTCGGGCCGGTCGACATCCTGTGCCGCGACGCTGCCGGAGGCGCGGTCGCCGTCGAGATCAAGCGGCGCGGCGAGATCGACGGCGTCGAGCAGCTCACCCGCTACCTCGAGCTGCTCAACCGCGACCCGCACCTCGCCCCGGTGACGGGGATCCTCGCCGCCCAGGCGATCAAGCCCCAGGCGAGGACCCTGGCGCAGGACCGTGGCATCCGCTGCGTCGTCCTCGACTACGACGAGCTACGCGGGATCGACACGAGCGCTCACCGGTTGTTCTGACGCCCCAGCAGCTGCCAGCCGTCGTCGCCGATCTCGAGCCGGGCGGGCCGGTCGGCGTCCCCGTGTCCTCCGCGGGCGAGCACGAGCACCGTCTCACCCCGATGCAGGTCGGCGATGTGGTCGAGTGCCTCCCGACGGCTGTCCCGGTCGACGCCGGTGGGGTCCTCGGCATCGAGGGCGTCCAGGACGGCGGCACCCACGTCGAGGAGCTCGGCGGCGAGACGGGCGGCCCCGGTCGCCGCGGGAGAGGGACCGGACCAGACCTGGGCGATGTGCTCTCCCGCCAGCCGCTCGGCGAGCGCCCGGGCCCACGCCGCATCGCCGGGCGCGGTGATGAGCAGCGTCGCCGGACAGTGCAGGGCCATCTGCCGATGGTATGCCGGGTGCACCGCGGGCGGCGCCCGCCGGACCGTCAGAGCGCGGCGGCGGCCGGCGGGGCCAGACCCTGGGCTGCCCGGATCACCTCGACGAGGCGGCCCATGATGTCGGTGAGGCCGAAGTCCTTGGGGGTGAAGACCTCCGCCACGCCGAGCGCCTTGAGCCGGGCCGCGTCGGACTCGGGGATGATGCCTCCGACGATGACCGGGACGTCGTCGAGCCCGGCCGCCCGCATCCGGTCCAGGACCTCGGGCACGAGCTCCATGTGCGAGCCCGAGAGGATCGACAGCCCGACGAGGTGGACGTCCTCCGCCACGGCTGCCGCGACGATCTGCTCCGGGGTGAGCCTGATGCCCTGGTACACCACCTCGAACCCGGCGTCCCTGGCCCGGACCGCGACCTGCTCGGCACCGTTGGAGTGCCCGTCGAGGCCCGGCTTCCCGACCAGGACCCGCAGTCGCCGGCCGAGCTCCGCGCCCGTCGCGGCGACGGCGGCGCGGACCGCGGCGAGGTCGGCGCCCGAGGCGACCGCCCCGGCGGCGCCGCTGACCCCGGTCGGGGCGCGGTACTCGCCGAAGACCTCGCGCAGGGCGTCCGTCCACTCTCCCGTCGTCACCTCGGCGCGGGCGCACTCGAGCGACGCGGGCATGAGGTTCGCCCCGGAGCGCGCGTCGGCCCGTAGCCGGGCGAGGGCGAGCTCGCACCTCTCCCGCCGCCCGGGGTCCGCGTCCCGCCGCTCCCGCCACCCGCGGACAGCCGAGGCGGCGGCGGCCTCGACGCCGGGGTCGACGCTCTGGATCGCGTCGCCCAGGTCGGCGGTCAGGGGGTTCGGCTCGGTGGTCTCGAACCGGTTCACCCCGACGACGACGTCCTCGCCCGCCTCGATCCGGTGCCGTCGCAGGGCGTGCGAGGCGACGAGCGCCGACTTCATGTACCCGCTCTCGACGGCGCGGACCGCGCCGCCCATCGCCTGCACCCGGTCCATCTCCGCACGCGCCCCGGCGACGAGCTCGTCGACCTTCGCCTGGACGACGGGCGAGCCGGCGAACAGGTCCTCGTACTCGAGCAGGTCCGACTCGTAGGCGAGGACCTGCTGAATCCGCAGCGACCACTGCTGGTCCCACGGCCGCGGCAGCCCGAGCGCCTCGTTCCAGGCCGGCAGCTGGACGGCCCGGGCCCGGGCATCCTTGGAGAGCGTGACCGCGAGCATCTCCAGGACGATGCGCTGCACGTTGTTCTCGGGCTGTGCCTCGGTCAGCCCCAGGCTGTTGACCTGGACGCCGTAGCGGAACCGCCGTTGCACGGGATCCACGACGCCGTAGCGCTCGCGGGTCAGGTCGTCCCACAGCTCGACGAAGGCGCGCATCTTGCACATCTCCTCGACGAACCGGACCCCCGCGTTGACGAAGAACGAGATGCGGGCGACGACCTCGGCGAACCGTTCCGGCGGTACCTGTCCCGCGTCCCGCACGGCGTCGAGGACGGCGATGGCCGTGCACATCGCGTAGGCGAGCTCCTGCACCGGGGTCGCCCCCGCCTCCTGGAGGTGGTAGCTGCAGATGTTGATGGGGTTCCAGGACGGGATCTCCGTCACGGCGTAGCTGATGAGGTCCGTCGTCAGGCGCAGCGACGGTCCCGGGCCGAAGACGTAGGTCCCTCGCGAGAGGTACTCCTTGATGATGTCGTTCTGCGTCGTCCCGGCGAGCGCCCGGACCGCCGCTGCCGGGTCCTCCCCGGCCGCGGTCGCCTGCTCCTCGGCCGCGACCTGGTACAGCGCCAACAGCCACATCGCCGTCGCGTTGATGGTCATCGAGGTGTTCATCCGCGCCAGCGGGATCTGGTCGAACAGGGCTCGCATGTCGCCGACGTGGCTGATCGGGACGCCGACCTTGCCGACCTCGCCACGGGCCAGGACGTGGTCCGGGTCGTAGCCGGTCTGGGTCGGGAGGTCGAAAGCCACCGACAGGCCGGTCTGGCCCTTGTCGAGGTTGCGGCGGTACAGCGCGTTGCTGGCGGCGGCACTGGAGTGACCGGCATACGTCCGCATGACCCAGGGGCGCTCCCGGAGTGCTCGCGGGGCGGTGGGTGCGGGGACGGCGGACGGGCCGGGAAGGGGCTCGGTCATGCCCCGACGTTACCCGTGAGCCGGCTGGGTCGGCGGTGGAGGCGACAGGTGAGTGCGCGCACACCCGCGACCGGTCGCCGCGCCGGTCGGCGCCCCGTCAGCGGGCGGGCCTGACGCGTCTCGCGGCGCGGGCTCAGCCCGCCTGCGCGGACGGCTCGGCGACCACCAGGTCAGCCCCGCCCGGTGCGCTGGAGGTCGCCGGGACGATGACCGAGCTCAGCCGGGCCCGGCGCAGCAGCCGGACCGAGCGCCCGTCGTGCACGGCGACCCGCAGGTGCACACCCCCCCGCCGGGCGCGCTGGAGGCACTCGACCAACAGGCCCAAGGCGGTCGAGTCGCCGATCTCGGCCTCGCTGAGGTCGAGCAGGACGCGGGGAGCGCCACCGTCGATGATGTGGTGCAGGGTGAGCCGGAGGTCCGGAACGGTCCGCACGTCGAGCCGGCCGGTCATGACGACGGTGCACCCGCGCTCGTCGCATCCCTGGGTCACGGTCATGGTCTGCACGCCCCTGTTCGTGCGTGGTGCCCCCTGCGGCACCGGCGGCGCCCCTGCGGCACCGCGACCATTACATCGGCTGCCGCGGTCGCCGTTCGGCAAGCGCCGGTAAAGAGTTGACAAAGATCTGAGAGGCTGGCCTCATGGTCAACCTGACGCGGATCTACACCCGGACCGGCGACGACGGGACGACGGCGCTCGGCGACCTCAGCCGGACCCGGAAGACCGACCCCCGCCTCGCTGCCTACGCCGATGCCAACGAGACCAACGCGGCCATCGGCGTCGTCCTCGCCGTCGGCGACCTCGGGGACGACGTGCGGGCCACCCTGGCGCGGGTGCAGAACGACCTGTTCGACGTCGGCGCGGATCTCAGCACCCCCCTGCAGGCCACCTACGAGCATCCCCCGTTGCGCGTGCGCCAGCAGTGGGTGGACGAGCTGGAAGCGGACTGCGACCGATACCTCGAGCTCCTCCAGCCGCTGCGGTCCTTCATCCTCCCGGGGGGTACCCCGGCCGCGGCGCACCTGCACGTGGCGACGACGGTCGCCCGCCGGGCCGAGCGCGCGACCTGGGCGGCCATCGAGGCCTACGGCACCGAGCCCGGTTCGGCCAGGGGCGAGGGCGGCGTCAACGCCCTGGCCGCGGCCTACCTCAACCGGCTCTCCGACCTGCTGTTCATCCTCTCCCGGATCGCGAACCTCCCCGGCGGCGACACCCTGTGGCAGCCCGGAGGCGGCCGGCAGCCGCGGCCCGAACGCTGAACGCTGCCCGAAGGCTGAGCCCTGCCCGTCGCCGGCGGGTCGGACGGCTCAGGTCACGTCGACGTTGAAGCCGGGCGGCGAGCTCTCGAGCCAGGCGCGCAGCGCGGTGTAGGCGGGTAGCGACAGCGCCAGGCCGCACGGGTAGGTACCGCACGTCCCCGCGACCTGCACGGCGTCGGGGAGGCCAGGGATCGGCTCGGCTACCGGGGTGGGCGTGCCGAGCTCGAGCTCGTGACGCATCCACGAGCTCTGCGGACGCATCGACGGGCCGACCACGCTGAACCAGTCGAGCCTGGCCCCGGACAGGCGAGCCAGGCCGAGCCGCCACCTCGGCTCGGCCTCGGTCCGCAGGGCGCAGAGCATCAGCGGACGCCCCTCGGAGATGTACCGGCGGCGGATCCAGACGTAGGCCAGGGTCAGCAGGACGAGCACGGCCACCAGCGCGAGAACGCTCTCTGCGGTGACCAGTGCCGACATCGGACGGGCTTCCCGGGCCGCCGGCGACTACGCCGACATGGCCGAGGCGTCGACCGCCTCGGAGATGATCGTCACCCGGTCGTGGTCGACGGACAGGAACCCGCCGTCCACGGTCGCCGTCTGCACGCCGCGCTCGCCGTGGATCCGAACCTCGCCCTCGGCGAGGATGACCAGCAACGGGCTGTGCCCGGGAAGAATGCCGATGTCACCGTCGACCGAGCGGGCGCTCACCTGGCTCGCCTCACCCGACCAGACCTGGCGGTCTGCGGCGACGAGTTCGACCTGAAGCTGGCTCACGGGGTCCTCCGGGTTCGTGTCGGGTCAGTCTAGACGGTCGTGACGCCCTCGGCGTCAGGACGCCAGCTCGGCGCTGAGGTCCTCGTCGATGTCGCTCTCGGGCTCCTTGACGGCCCGGGTCGCGCCGTTCACCCCGCGCATGAGGTGGAAGACGATCAGCGCCGCGGCGCTGCCGAGCGCGATGCCGGCGAAGTCGAAGTCACCGACCTTCCACGTGTAGTCGGCGATGCCGACGACGAGGGCGATGGCAGCCGTCATGAGGTTGATCGGGTTGCCGAAGTCGACGCGGTTCTGGACCCAGATGCGCACACCGAGCAGGCCGATCATCCCGTACAGGACGGTGCCTGCGCCGCCGAGGACGCCTTGCGGGACGGTGGCGATGAGCTCGCCGAACTTGGGGGAGAACGAGAGGAGCAGGGCGACGACCGCGGCGACCCAGTAGGCGGCCGTCGAGTAGATCTTCGTCGCGGCCATCACGCCGATGTTCTCCGCGTAGGTCGTCGTGCCCGACCCGCCCCCGACGCCGGCGAGGGTGGTCGCGATGCCGTCAGCCATCAGCGCCCGGCCCATCACGGGGTCGAGGTCGCGCTCGGTCATCAGCGCGACCGACTTGACATGGCCGACGTTCTCGGCGACGAGGACGAGGACGACAGGGATGAACAGGCCGGCCAGTGACCAGCTGAACGTCGGCGACGTGAAGTGCGGGAGGCCGACCCAGCCTGCCTTGTCGACGTTGGCGAAGCTCACCTCGCCACGCAGCAGCGCGGCCAGGTAGCCGGCGACGACGCCGAGGAGGATGGCCAGGCGCCCGACGAGGCCCTTGAACAGCACCATGACCAGGGCGATGACGGCGAGCGTGACCAGTGCGGTCACCGGCGACACGACGAAGTTGTTCTTCGCCGCCGGTGCGAGGTTGAGGCCGATGAGGGCGACGATGGTGCCGGTCACGACCGGTGGCATGAGCGCCTGCAGCCAGCGGTCTCCCACAGCCTGGACCAGCAGCCCGACGAGGAACAGCGTGACGCCCGCCATGACGACGCCGCCGAGGGCCCCGGCCATCCCGTGGCCACCCTTCATCGCCGCCCCGATGGGCGCGAGGAAGGCGAACGAGGAGCCGAGGTAGCTGGGGACCCGCCCGGCCGTCACCACCAGGAAGATCATCGTCCCGACGCCGGAGAAGAACAGGGTGGTCGCCGGGGGGAACCCGGTCAGCAGCGGGACGAGGAAGGTCGCCCCGAACATCGCCACGACGTGCTGGGCGCCGACCCCGATCGTCCGCGGCCAGGTGAGGCGCTCGTCGGGGGCCACCACCCCGCCGGAGGTCGGTGCCTTCCCGTCTCCGTGCAGGGTCCACCCCAGGCCCAGGGGGTTACGGCTCATCGTGGTGCGCCTTTCTCGGTGCAGCTGTCCCGCCGGCAGGGCCGGTCTCCGTCGGAGACCGGCCCTGCCGGCGGCGTGGTTCTCGGGGGGTCAGAGGTTCTTCTGGATCTCGGCCCACTGGCGCTCGACGTCGTCGAGGCCGCCGCACATGAAGAACGCCTGCTCTCCGACGTCGTCGAGCTCGCCGGCGCAGATCTTGGCGAAGGCCTCGATCGTGTCGCTCAGCGGGACGGTCGAGCCCTCGATCCCGGTGAACTGCTTGGCGACGTACGTGTTCTGGGAGAGGAACCGCTGGAGCCGACGAGCGCGGTTGACCAGGATCTTGTCCTCCTCGGAGAGCTCGTCGATGCCGAGGATGGCGATGATGTCCTGGAGCTCCTTGTTGCGCTGGAGGATCTGCTTGACCCGGACGGCCGTCGTGTAGTGGTCCTCGGAGATGTACCGGCGGTCGAGGATCCGGCTCGTCGAGGTGAGCGGGTCCACCGCCGGGTAGATACCGAGGGAGGCGATCTCCCGGGAGAGCTCGGTCGTGGCGTCGAGGTGGGCGAAGGTGGTCGCCGGGGCCGGGTCGGTGTAGTCGTCGGCCGGGACGTAGATCGCCTGCATCGAGGTGATCGAGTGCCCCCGGGTCGAGGTGATCCGCTCCTGGAGCGTGCCCATCTCGTCGGCGAGGGTGGGCTGGTAGCCGACGGCGGACGGCATCCGACCGAGCAGCGTGGAGACCTCGGACCCGGCCTGGGTGAAGCGGAAGATGTTGTCGATGAAGAGCAGGACGTCCTGCTTCTGCACGTCGCGGAAGTACTCGGCCATGGTCAGCGCGGACAGGGCCACCCGCAGGCGGGTGCCCGGCGGCTCGTCCATCTGGCCGAAGACCAGCGCCGTCTGCCCGAGGACCCCCGTCTCGGTCATCTCGGCGATGAGGTCGTTGCCCTCACGGGTGCGCTCGCCGACACCGGCGAACACCGACACGCCACCGTGGTCGCGCGCCACGCGGGCGATCATCTCCTGGATGAGGACGGTCTTGCCGACACCGGCGCCCCCGAACAGGCCGATCTTGCCGCCCAGGACGTAGGGGGTCAGCAGGTCGATGACCTTGATGCCGGTCTCGAACATCTGGGTCCTGGCCTCGAGCTGGTCGAAGTCCGGCGCCGGCCGGTGGATCCCCCACCGCTCCTTGACGTCGAGGGTCTCGCCGTCCTTGAGGTTCAGGCACACCCCGGTGGTGTTGAACACGTGCCCGAGGGTGACGTCACCGACCGGGACGGTGATCGGACCGCCGGTGTCGACGACCCTGGTCCCGCGCACCAGTCCGTCGGTGGGCTGGAGCGAGATCGCCCGGACCATGTTGTCGCCGATGTGCTGGGCGACCTCGAGGTTGAGGATCTTGGTGTCCGGCTCGCCCTCGGACTCCACCTCGCTGGAGAAGTCGATCTCGACGGTCAGCAGGTTGAACTGCTCGGGCATCGCGTCGGAGGGGAACTCGACGTCGACGACCGGGCCGATGATCCGGGCGATGCGCCCGACCCCACCGGTCGTGGCGCTGTCGGCGGGCGTGGTCGCAGTGGCAGTCATGGTCTCTTCCTCACTTGCTCTCGGCGAGGGCGTTGGCGCCGCCGACGATCTCGCTGATCTCTTGGGTGATCTCGGCCTGGCGCGCCTGGTTGGCCAGCCGGGTGTACTTCTTGATGAGGTCGTCCGCGTTGTCGGTCGCTGACTTCATGGCCCGCTGCCGGGACGCCAGCTCCGAGGCGCTGGCGCTGAGCAGGCAGGTCCAGATCCGCGAGATGACGTAGGCGGGAAGCATCTCGTCGAGGACCTGCTCCGCGTTGGGCTCGAACTCGTACAGCGGCAGCGGGTCTTTGGCCGTGGCGGTCTCGGCGACCTCGGCGACCTCGTCGACGACCTCGAGCGGCAGCAGCCGCAGCACCCGCGGCTCCTGCTTCACCATCGTGTTGAACCGGGTGTAGACGATGTGGAACTCGTCGTGGCCGCCCTCCTCGAAGTCCTGGAGGAAGTCGGTGATGACGCGCTCGCCGATCTCGCGGGCCACGTCGACGGTGGGGTTGTCGGTGAACCCCGTCCATTCGGCGGCGATCTCGCGGTGCCTGAACCGGTAGTAGGCGGAGACCTTGCGGCCGACGAGATAGGGCACGACCTCCTTGCCCTCGCCCCGCAGCCGCTCGACGAGGGACTCGCTCTCCTTGATGGCCGCGGAGGCGTAGGCGCCGGCGAGGCCGCGGTCGCTCGCGATGATGAGCACGCCGGCCCGGCGGACCGCGTCGTGCTCGGTGGTCAACGGGTGCTCGTGGTTGGAGTACGTGGCCAGCGCCGACAGGGACCGGGTGAGGGCGTGCGTGTACGGCGCGGACTCCCGCACGCGCTGGCGGGCCCGGATGACGCGCGAGGCGGCCATGAGCTCCATCGCCCGGGTGATCTTCATCGTCGCGCTGACGGCCCGGATGCGCTGCCGGTACTCCCGGATCTGCGCTCCCATTCGCTTCTGCCTTCCGTTGGTCGGTCGTCTCAGGTGAGGGCGTGTGCCACTGGGGTATGCCGGAGGCGCACGCGCACCCGGCATACCCGCTAGCGCCGCTGCCGCTTGATCTGCTCCTGGTCGATGTCCTCGCCCGGCAGCTCCTCGGCCGGCTCCTCGTGCGTGAGCCGGATGCTGCCCTCGCCCGGTGCGAACTGGTCCTTGAAGCCGTCGATGGCCTCGGTGAGGGCCTGCTCGGTCTCCTCCTCGAACTTGCCCGTCTCGCGGATGGCGTCCAGCAGGGCCGGCTGCTCCCGGTGCAGGTGGTCGAGGAACTCGGCCTCGAACCTCGAGACGTCCTCGACGGCCACCGAGTCGAGCTTGCCGGAGGTGCCCGCCCACACCGAGACGACCTGCTCCTCGACCGGGAACGGCGAGGACTGGCGCTGCTTGAGCAGCTCGACGAGGCGGGCGCCGCGGGCCAGCTGAGCGCGCGAGGCCGGGTCGAGGTCGGAGGCGAACATGGCGAAGGCCTCCATGGCCCGGAACTGCGCAAGGTCGAGCTTGAGGCGCCCGGCGACCGACTTCATCGCTTTGATCTGCGCCGCCCCGCCGACGCGGGACACCGACACACCCACGTCGATGGCGGGCCGGACGTTGGAGTTGAACAGGTCGGACTGGAGGTAGATCTGCCCGTCGGTGATCGAGATGACGTTGGTGGGGATGTAGGCCGAGACGTCACCGGCCTTGGTCTCGATGATCGGCAGGCCCGTCATGGACCCGGCCCCGAGGTCGTCGGACAGCTTCGCGCAGCGCTCGAGCAGCCGGCTGTGCAGGTAGAAGACGTCGCCCGGGTACGCCTCACGGCCCGGTGGGCGGCGCAGCAGCAGGGAGACCGCCCGGTAGGCCTCGGCCTGCTTGGACAGGTCGTCGAAGACGATGAGCACGTGCTTGCCGGCATACATCCAGTGCTGGCCGATGGCCGACCCGGTGTAGGGGGCGAGGTACTTGAAGCCGGCCGAGTCCGACGCGGGTGCGGCGACGATCGTCGTGTACTCCATGGCCCCGGCGTCCTCGAGGGTCGCCCGGACGGCCGCGATCGTCGAGCCCTTCTGGCCGATGGCGACGTAGATGCAGCGGACCTGCTTCTTCGGGTCGCCGCTGTCCCAGAACTCCTTCTGGTTGATGATCGTGTCGACGGCCACCGTCGTCTTGCCGGTCTGCCGGTCACCGATGATGAGCTGGCGCTGGCCGCGGCCGATCGGCGTCATGGCGTCGACGGCCTTGAGCCCGGTCTGCAGCGGCTCGGACACCGACTGCCGCTGGACGACCGTGGGGGCCTGGAGCTCGAGGGCACGCCGGCCCTCGTCCTTGATCTCACCGAGACCGTCGATCGGCGTCCCGAGCGGGTTGATGACCCGGCCCAGGAAGGCGTCGCCGACCGGCACCGAGAGCACCTCGCCGGTCCGCTTGACCGCCTGGCCCTCCTCGATCTTCATGAAGTCACCGAGGATGACGACGCCGATCTCGTGGACGTCCAGGTTGAGCGCGATGCCCAGCGTGCCGTCCTCGAACTCGAGCAGCTCGTTGGTCATCGCCGAGGGCAGGCCCTCCACGTGCGCGATGCCGTCCCCGGCGTCGACGACGCGGCCGACCTCCTCCCGGGCGGCCTGGCCGGGCTCGTAGGACCGGACGTAGCTGTCCAGGGCGTCCCGGATCTCCTCCGGACGGATCGAGAGCTCCGTCATGGTTCTTTCCTTCTCCTCGGGGTCCGGCCCGGTCCGGGTCGGATGGGTTCGTCTGGGTGTGTCTGTCAAGCGGTCGTGCTCTGCAGCTGTCGGTGGTATGCCGTGATGGGAGGTCGGCCGGGTCAGCCGCCGGCCATGTGCCGTCGGGCCTCGTCCAGGCGCCGGAGCACCGTGCCGTCGACGACCTCGTCCCCCACCCGCACCCGGATGCCGCCGATGACCTCGGGCTCGACGACGACCTGGAGCAGGATGGCCTTGTCGTAGATCCGGGCGAGGGCGGATCTCAGCCGCTCCTCCTGGGCCTCGGTCAGGGGCGCCACGGCGGTGACGACGGCCGTCAGCTGCTTGCGGCGGGCCGCCGCGCGCCCGAGGTACTCCTCGATCGTCTGGTCCAGACGCCGCCCCCGCGGGGCCAGCACGGCCTGCCGGGCCAGGCGCAGGCTCTCGGGCGCGACCTTGGCACCGATGAGCGACTCGATGATCTGCGCCTTCCCCCCCGGGTCGCCCTGGCGGTTGGTCAGCGCGTCGCGCAGGCCGGCGGACCCGGCAACGATCCGCTCGAACCGGAACAGCTCGTCCTCGACGGCGCCGATCCGCCCGCTCTCCTCGGCACCCACGAGCAGGGCGTCCACGGCGAGGATCTCGGTGGCGTCGGTGAGGTCCCGCTCCGCCGCCCACCGCTGCGCGGCGAGCTCTCCGAGCACGGAGACCGCGGCGCCCGAGACCCTGCCGTCGAACAGCTTCACGACGAGGCCCCTCTTGGCGTGACCGTCGCGGGACGGGTCGGCCAGGGCGCGCCGCAGCGAGGCGTTGCGGTCGACCACGCCGGCCAGCGCGAAGAGGTCGTCAGCCACCCCCTCCGGGTCCGCCCCGCCCGCCAGGGCGCCCTGGAGGGCTCCCTGCCCGGCCGCCTCGGCGGCGCGTGAGCTACCGCGCATCAGCTGTCCTGACCGGCGCCGTCGGACCCGACCTTCTCCGGCTCGACCCGCCCGGACTCGAGGTCGGCGAGGAAGCGCTCGATGATGTTGGCACTGACCGTGTCGTCGATGGACTCGCCGACGATCCGGGCGGCCAGGTCGGTGGACATCCGCCCCACGTCGGAGCGCAGGCTGATCGCCGCCTGGGACCGCTCGGCCTCGATCTGGCGCTGGGCCGACTCGGTGATCCGGGTCGCCTCGGCCTGGGCTTGCCCACGCAGCTCGGCGACGATCGCCGCGCCCTGCTCGCGGGCCTGCTCACGGATGCGGTTTGCCTCGGCTCGCGCCTCGGCGAGCTGCGCCTCGTACTTCTCCTTGGCGGCCTCGGCCTCGGCCTGCGCCTCCTCGGCCTGCGCCATACCTCCCTCGATGGCCGCGGTGCGCTCGGCGTACAGCTCCTCCATCCGCGGGACGACCTTGGACTTGTACAGCCAGTACATGATGGCGAAGGCGACGAGCCCGACGATCATCTCGCCCGGGTGAGGCAGCAGCGGCAGGGCGTTCGGCCAGCCGACACCGCTCTCGGCGGCCACGGATGCGATAACCACGTCGCTTCCTCTCTGTCAGAACGGCTCGGTCGGGGGTCAGCCCTTGAAGACGAAGGCGAAGACCAGACCGAGGATCGCGAGCGCCTCGGTGATGGCCATACCGGTGAAGGCGATGGTCTGCAGCATGCCGCGTGCCTCGGGCTGGCGAGCCACCCCGTTGATGTACGCGGCGAAGATCAGACCCACGCCGATGCCGGGGCCGATGGCGGCGAGGCCGTAGCCGAGGTATGCGATGGAGCCGGTCATGTGGTTTCTTCCTTTCGAGTGCACCGGGCTCGTGCCGGTGACTGGGGGTGGGTGTCTGGCGTCGGCCGTCAGTGATGCTCGGAGACGGCGTCGGAGATGTACAAGGCGGCGAGCAGGGTGAAGATGAACGCCTGAAGGAACTCGATGAGCAGCTCGAAGAAGCTCATGAACACCGCGAACCCGAAGGACAGCACGCCGCTCACCTCCAGCGCGATGCTCCCGGTGTGGAGCAGGAGGTACTCGCCGCCGACGACGAACACCAGCAGCATGAGGTGCCCGGCCAGCATGTTGCCGAAGAGTCGAAGGGCGAGCGTGACCGGCCGGATGATGAAGTAGGTGAGGAACTCCAGGACGAACAGGATCGGCTGGAGCCAGCCGGGCAGCCCCTCCGGGATGAGCGACAGCAGGTACTTGACCACTCCGTGCTTCCGGCGGATCGCCACCGTGTGGTACGTCAGGTAGACGATGATGGTCAGCACGATCGGGAACCCGACCCGGCTCATCGTCGGGTACTGGACGAACGGGATGATGCCGAACACGTTGTTCACCAGGATGAGGCTGAACAGCGTGAACAGCAGCGGCAGGAACTGGATGAAGTCCCGGGACCCGATGATGTCGCGGGCAATGGTGTTGCGGACGAAGTTGTAGGCCTGCTCGGCCATCCACTGTCGCCGGCTCGGGACGATCGACAGCTTGCGGGTGGTGGCGACGTAGAACCAGCCGACGGCCACGGCGGACAACAGCAGCACGGCGGCCGGGCGGGTGAAGCTGAAGTTGCTGTCTCCGCCGATCAGCGGCCACCAGAAGTCACTCGTACCGGGCGACTGGAATCCGCCACCGTCACCGCCGGCCGCGGGGGCCAGCTGGGTGAGTACGGTCAGGGTCACGCTCTCTCCTCGAATCCGTCCACGGTGGAACCGGCACTGGTTCTGGCAAGGGCGGCGCCGCCGCGTCGACTCGGCGCTGGCTCCTGGATCACGATGTACGGTACCCGACCCTGCGAGGCTGGTGCGACGGGGCCGACCGGCCGCGGACCGCGCCTCACGAGGACACCTCCGGGCCGGTGGCCGGCCGGCTCTCGTCGTAGACGAGCTGGCGGCTGCGGACGAGGGCGCGCAGCTGCAGGGCCTGCCAGACGACGGTGACGACCAGGGCCGCGAAGCCGAACACCGGCCCGTCCAGCCAGGCCGCGTTCCCCAGCACCACGATGACCGCCAGCAGGAACCCGAGCTGCACTCCCACGACAGCGAGGGCGGCGCCGAGGAAGCCCGCCGCGCTCCTCGACCGGCGCAGCGCCAGCAGCACCAGCAGCCCCATCGCGAAGAAGACCACGGTGACCAGGACGGCGAGCAGCGCGCTCCATGCGGGCCGGGGCCCCATCGTGGCCCACAGGACCGCGACTCCCACCGCGGCCAGCGCGATGGTCGGGAGAAAGGCCCGATGCAGCACCGCTGCGAAGGGGTCCGGAGCGGCCTGCCGCGGCGGCGTCGATGCGGGCACCAGGGTCCTTGACGTCGAGGTCGGGGGGTTTGTGAAAACTATCACGAGCGCGCCGACCGTCCCGGGCTGTCCGCCATGCGAGAGCCGGCCAAGGCACCGGACAGCACCGGTCTGCTCAGCGCATCCGCACCGTCTCGCCGGCCTCGACCCGGTCCGACGCCGAGCGGGGCAGCCACACGGTCAGTGCCGTCGCGGCCAGCAGCATCGCCACGACGACGCCCAGGGCGGCCAGCGGGGTGACGAAGACGAACGCGACGGACCCGCCGGCCGTGGCCGCGGCCCAGAGCCACAGGATGAGCACGGCGCGCCGGTGGCCGTGCCCCCAGCGCAGCATCCGGTGGTGCAGGTGCTGGGCATCGGGCTGCCACGGTCGCTGGCCCCGCCGGGTCCGGCGGACCACGGCGAGGACGACGTCGAGCAGCGGCAGCAGGATGATGGAGAAGGGGACGAGGAGCGGCAGGAAGGTGGCCGCGACGGCGTTGGTGCTGACGGCCGTCCCGGTCACCGTACCGGTGATCGAGATCATCGCCGCGGCGAGGAGCAGGCCGAGCAGCAGGGCGCCGCTGTCGCCCATGAAGATCCGCGCCGGATGGAAGTTGTGCGGCAGGAACCCCAGGCAGATGCCGACCAGTGCCGCCGAGATGAACGCCGCGGAGGTGAAGACGTTGGGCGGGTTGTAGCTCCGGGAGATCAGGTAGGCGTAGGCGAAGAACGAGCCGGCGGCGATCGCGACGACCCCGGTCGCCAGCCCGTCGAGCCCGTCGACGAAGTTGACGGCGTTCGTGGAGACGACGACGACGATGATGGTCAGGGCGACGAGCACCGGAGCCGGAAGGACGACGGTCTGGCCGAGCGGCAGGGAGAACAGCTGGACCCCCTGGAAGGCCATGATCCCGGCCGCCACGAGCTGACCGGCGAGCTTGATGAGCCAGTCCAGCTCGATGATGTCGTCGATCGCTCCGAGGACGCAGACGACCGTGGCTCCGGCGAGCACGCCGCGGAGCTCACCGCTGGTGAACATCTGCCGGCTGAACGGCAGGGCCGACGCGACGAGCATGGCGGCCGCGAACCCGAGGTACATCGCCACTCCCCCGAGCCGGGGGATGGGGCTCTGGTGGACGTCGCGGTCCCGCACGGGCGTGAAGGCCTTGGCCCGGAGGGCGAACAGGCGCAGCAGCGGCGTCGCGGCATACGTGACGACGGCGGCGACCAGGACGATGAAGGTGTACTCGCGCACGTGGTGCTGGCACCTCCCCCTGGTCGCGCGGTCGGCCGGGCTCAGCGGGGGTATGCCGGGAAGCGGCCGACGAGGTCGGTCACCTCGGCGCGGACCTCCTTGGACACCGGGTGGTCGGGGTCGGAGTCGCCTTCGGTGACCGCCGTGGCGATCAGCCGGGCGATCGTGCGCATCTCGTCCTCGCCCATGCCCTGGGTGGTCACGCAGGGGGTCCCGACCCGGATGCCGGAGGCGATGCCGGGCTTCTGGGGATCGAAGGGGATGGCGTTCTTGTTGAGCGTGATCCCGGCGGCGTCGCAGCGGGCCTCGGCGTCGATGCCGGTGACGCCGACGCCCTGGAGGTCGTGCAGCGACAGGTGGGTGTCGGTGCCGCCGGTGGTCGGACGGATGCCCCTCTCGCCGAGCGCGCCGGCCAGCACCCGGGCGTTGGCGATGACCTGGTGGGCGTACTCCTGGTAGGCCGGCGTCGAGCACTCCTTGAAGTTGACCGCCTTGGCCGCGATGCTGTGCATCTGCGGGCCGCCCTGCATCATGGGGAACACGGCCTTGTCGATCGCCTTGGCGTACTCGGCCTTGCAGACGATGGCACCCGAGCGGGGCCCGCGCAGCACCTTGTGGGTCGTGAACGAGACGACGTCGGCGTGCGGCACCGGGCTGGGGATGGCCTTGCCGGCGACGAGGCCGATGAAGTGGGCCGCATCGACCCAGAAGATCGCGCCGACCTCGTCGGCGAGCCGGCGGAAGAACGCGAAGTCGATGAGCCGCGGGATCGCCGAGCCCCCGGCGAGGATGACCTTGGGGTGGTGCTCCCGGGCCAGCGCGGCGACCTGGTCGTAGTCGATGTCCTCGGTGGCCCGGTCCACCCCGTAGTGGACGGCGTTGAACCACTTGCCGGAGAACGAGACCTTGCTGCCGTGGGTGAGGTGCCCGCCGTGCGGGAGGCTCATGGCGAGAAGGGTCTCGCCAGGCTTCATGAACGCCCCGTAGACCGCCTGGTTCGCGCTGGCCCCCGAGTGTGGCTGGACATTGGCGTGGTCGGCGTCGAGCATCGCCAGGCACCGCTCGATGGCGAGCTCCTCGACCTTGTCGACCTCGGCGCAGCCGCCGTAGTACCGGCGCCCCGGGTAGCCCTCGGCGTACTTGTTCGACAGCGTGGAGCCCAGGGCCGTGAGGACCTCGGGACTGGAGAGGTTCTCGCTGGCGATGAGCTGAAGACCGCTGCGGACGCGGTCCAGCTCCAGGATCAGGGCCCCGGCGATCTCGGGGTCGAACCTGCTCAGGGCGTCGAAGTCGGAGCCGTAGAACGTGTCACTCACAGCGGTGCTCTCCTCCGGGACGGTCTCGGTGTCGGTCAACTCTAGGGTCTCGCCGGGCTCGGTCCCGGCCTGGTCCCTCGCCCTGTGGCGGTCGAGGACCTCGGCGAGGTCGGCGGCGGACAGGGCCCCCTCGCGCAGGATGACGGGCTCGTCCCTCGTGCAGTCGACGATGGTCGAGGCCAGGCCCCCGGGGGCGGGACCGCCGTCGAGGTAGAACTCGACGCCGGAGCCCAGCTGGGTCGCCGCGTCGAGGACGGTCCGCGAGGCCGGGTAGCCGGTACGGTTGGCGCTGCTCACGGCCATCGGGCCCACCTCGGCGAGCAGGGCGAGGGCGACCTCGTCGTCGGGCATCCGCAGGGCGACCGTTCCTCCGGTGTCACCGAGGTCCCAGGCCAGCGAGTCGTGGGCCTTGAGGACGAGGGTGAGCGGGCCGGGCCAGAACCGCTCGATGAGGTCCCGGGCGTAGGCGGGAACGTCGCGTGCCAGCCCGTCCACGGTGGCCGACCGGGCGACGAGGACCGGCGGCGGCATCTCCCGGCCGCGTCCCTTGACCTCGAGCAGTGCCGCGACGGCCTCATGCGAGAAGGCGTCGGCACCGACCCCGTAGACCGTGTCGGTGGGCAGCACGACCAGTGCGCCCCGGCGGATGCCGGCGGCCGCCTTGGCGACCGCCTCGGCCCGTCCCTCAGGGGTGGTGCAGTCGAAGACCGGACTCATGATGCCCCAGCGTATGCCGCTGGCCGGCCCCGTGGACCCCCGGTCCCCCGGCACGGCGGCGGTGACCGGGGACCGGGGACCGGGGGACGTTCGCGGGTCAGCGCCGCCGGGCCAGCGTGGCGCGCGGACGGCCCGCCAGGTCCGTCCGGTCCTCGACGTCGCACCACCGCCCGGTGCCCAGCAGGTGGCGGACCAGCACCGCGCCCTGATTCTCGGCGTGCTCCATGACGAGCAGCCCCCCGGGGCGCAGGAGGTCGGCGGCCCGCGCGGCCACCGCGGTCGGGATGGCGAGGCCGTCCTGGGAGCCGCCGTAGAGCGCTACCGGGGGGTCGTGCAGTCGCACCTCGTCGTCGATCGGGACGGCACCGAGCGGAATGTACGGCGGGTTGGAGACGACGACGTCGACCGTGCCCTCGCGCCCGGGCAGCGCGGTGGCCGCGTCCGCCAGGACCAGCTCCACGTCGAGGCCGAGCCGGTCCCGGTTGCGCTCCGCCCAGGCCAGCGCCAGATGCGAGAGCTCCACGGCGACGACCTGCGCGGCCGGGACCTCGTCCTTGACCGACAGGGCGATGGCGCCGCTGCCGGAGCACAGGTCGACGACGAGCGGACCCCCCGACCCGGCGGCCCGGGCCTCGCGCGCCCCGTCGATGGCGAAGCCGGCCACCGCCTCGGTCTCGGGTCGCGGGACGAAGACCCCCGGGCCGACGTCGAGGACGAGCCGCCGGAACCCGGCCTGCCCGGTGAGGTGCTGCAGCGGCACTCGCCGGGCCCGCTCGGCGACCAGGGCGGCATACCCGCCCGGGCTGGGGGCACCGAGGACCATCCGGCGGCGGACCTCGGAGGGGTCGACGCCGAGCAGGTGGGCGGCCAGGGCCATGGCGTCGGCCTCGGGCGAGGCGACGCCGGCCGCGGTCAGGCGGGCCGTCGCCGCGCGGACGGCGGCCCGCAGATCCGCGGCCTCGGCGGACATCTCAGCCCCGGGCCACCGCGGCGAGCTTCGCCGCTTCGTCGGCCTCGATCGCCGACTCGACGATGGGGTCGAGCTCGCCGTCGAGGACGGCGTCGAGGTTGTACGCCTTGTAGCCCGTCCGGTGGTCGCTCACCCGGTTCTCGGGGTAGTTGTAGGTCCGGATCCGCTCGGAGCGGTCGACGGTGCGGACCTGGCTCGCCCGGGCGTCCTTGGTGACGGCGGCGGCCTCGTCGACCCTCATCTGGTGCAGCCGCGCCCGGAGTACCCGCAGCGCGGCCTCGCGGTTCTGCAGCTGCGACTTCTCGTTCTGGCAGGAGACGACCAGGCCGGTCGGCAGATGGGTGATCCGCACCGCGGAGTCGGTCGTGTTGACGCTCTGCCCGCCCGGACCCGAGCTGCGGAAGACGTCGATACGCAGGTCGCCCGAACTCAGCTCGACCTCTGCGGTGTCCCCGACGTCCTGCATCACCCACACGCCGGCGGCACTGGTGTGGATCCGGCCCTGGCTCTCGGTGACCGGAACCCGCTGGACGCGGTGCACGCCGCCCTCGTACTTCAGCCGGGCCCACGGTCCCTCGCCCGGCCCGGGCGCCCGGCCGGAGACGACCCGGACGTGGACGTCCTTGTAGCCGCCGAGGTCGGACTCGGTCGAGCCGAGCACCTCGGTGCGCCATCCGCGGCGCTCGGCGTAGCGCAGGTACATCCGCAGCAGGTCGCCGGCGAACAGGGCGGACTCCTCCCCGCCCTCCCCCGCCTTGACCTCGAGGATGACGTCCTTGTCGTCGTCGGGGTCACGCGGGACGAGCAGGCGGCGCAGCCGGTCCTCGGCGGCGACGGCCGCCGCCTCCATCGCCGGGATCTCCTCGGCGAAGGCGGGGTCCTCCGCCACCAGCTCGCGGGCGGCCGCCAGGTCGCCGGCCGTGGCGACCCAGGCGTGGTAGGCCGCCACGGTGGGGCCGAGCTCGGCATACCGCTTGGTCAGCTCGCGCAGCCGGTCGGGGTCGGAGGCGACGTCGGGCTGGGACATCCGTCGCTCGAGATCGGCGTGCTCCTCGACGAGCGCGGTCGCGGACTCGAGCATCTGTCCTGCTCCCTTCGATGTCTCACCGGGCGCCTGCGCCCCGTGTGTCCGAGGATGTGGTCGCCATGGCGACCGTTCACGCGGACGCAGCGACCCGGTCTGCCCGGTGCACTGGCCCACATGCCGGTGCGCCGGCCCGCGAACCTCGTCGGGTCGCGGACCGGCGCACCGGAGCAGCTACTTGGCGGCCTTCTTGCCGTAGCGGGCCTCGAACCGGGCCACGCGGCCACCGGTGTCGAGGATCTTCTGCTTGCCGGTGTAGAAGGGGTGGCACTGCGAGCAGACGTCGGCGTGGATCGCGCCGTTCTTCGCGGTGCTGCGAGTGGTGAACGTGTTGCCACAGGTACAGGTGACCGTGGTCTCCACGTAGGCGGGGTGGATGTCCTTCTTCACGAGTGTCTCCTTGGATGTCTCCCGGGTCGGCGAGCCCAGCACCGTGCTGCAGGCTCCGTGGCGCCCCGACTGCTCCACTCGTGAGGTGGCGCTCAGGTACGCGTCGCATGCCGTGAACCGGTCCAGCGATCAAGTGTGCCAGAGATGGCGCACCGTCACCTAAACGGTCCCGGGGCCTGCGGCATTCCTGACACCGGCGTGGCGCATCGCGCGGTTCAGACCACCTCGATCGCCGGGTACTCGGGCTGCCACATCCGCTGGTAGACGTCGTTGACCGGGTCGACGAGCGGCCGCCTGGCCACTCCCTCCTCGGCGGCCGCCGCGGCGACGGCGAGGGCGACGTGCGCCGACACCGGGCGCAGGTCGTTCATGCCGGGCAGCAGCGCCGCACCCGGGCGGTAGGCGTTGACCTGCTTGGCGAGGGTCGCCGCAGCGGCGGCGATCATCCGGTCGGTGACCCGCTCGGCCTGGCAGGCGGCGACCCCCAGCCCGAGACCGGGGAAGATGAGCGCGTTGTTGGCCTGGGCGATGACGTGGCGCACCTCGTCGTGGTCGACGGGCCCGAACGGGCTTCCCGTCGCGATGAGGGCACGGCCGTCGGTCCAGGCGATGAGGTCGGCAGGCAGAGCCTCGGCGTGGGAGGTGGGGTTGGACAGCGGCATGATGATGGGCCGGTCGACGTGCCTGGCCATCTCGGTGACGATCTCCCGGGTGAACGCGCCCGCGACGGTCGAGGTCCCGATGAGGATGGTCGGCCGGACGTTGCGCACGACGTCGGCGAGGCCGATCCCGCCGGACGGCCCGCCGGTGACCTCCCAGCCGTCGACCTCGGCGCGGGTCCGGGCGTAGGGTCGCTGGAAGTCGCGCAGCAGGACCTGGTCGTCGACGAAGAGTCCGCGGCTGCCGAGTCCGAAGAACTGCGCCTGCGCCTCCTCGGGGGTCAGCCCGGCACGGATCAGGGTGTCGCGCAACAGGTCGGCGATGCCCACCCCGGCCGTGCCGCCTCCATAGACGACGATCCGGTGGTCGCGCAGCCGCATGCCCGTCACGTCGACGCCGGCGAGGACCGCCGCCAGGGCGACGGCCGCAGTCCCTTGGATGTCGTCGTTGAACGTGCAGATCTCCTGCCGGTAGCGCTCCAGGATGCCGTGGGCGGTGCTTGCCCCGAAGTCCTCCCAGTGGAGCATCGCGTGGGGGAACAGGCGGGTCACGGCCTGGACGAAGGTGTCGATGAACTCGTCATAGCGCGCCCCCCGGACCCGAGCATGCCGCTCCCCGAGGTAGAGGTCGGAGTTGAGCAGCCCGAGGTTGTCCGTACCGACGTCGAGCACGACGGGGATGACCCGGCGCGGGTGCAGGCCGGCCGCCGCCGTGTAGAGGGACAGCTTGCCGACGGCGATCTCGATGCCGCCGATGCCCTGGTCGCCGATCCCGAGGATGCCCTCGGAGTCGGTGACGACGATGAGGTCGACGTCGTCGGGCCCGAGCCCGTAGCCCTGCAGCGAGGCCTCGACGTCCTCCGGGCGGTCGATGGAGAGGAACACGCCGCGGGCCCGGTTGAACTCCAGGCTGAACCGCTCGATGACCTCGCCGATCGTCGGCGTGTAGATGATCGGCAGCATCTCCTCGATGTAGTCGGCGAGGAGGCGGTAGAAGAGCACCTCGTTGCGGTCGCGGAGGTTGGCGAGGAACTTGTGCTTGGCGAACGGTGTCTTCGCGGAGCGGTACTGCTGGTACACCCGGCGAACCTGGTCGCTGATCCTGTTGACCCCGGATGGGAGCAGCCCGACGAGCCCGAGGGCGCGACGCTCCTTGCGGGTGAAGGCGGTGCCCCGGTTCATGATGGGGTCGCCGAGCACGGCACGCCCGCGAACCGAGATTCGTAACGGCGCATCGCGGCGCGTCGTGTCGAGCTGGTAGTCGCCGTTGGTCATGACAGTCCTTGGTCGAGGGTCGAGGGCCGGTCCAGGCGCACTCCAGTGGACGCCCTCACCCGACAAGCACTGTAGACCGGCGCCGGGTGCGTCCGCACCACGCCGCCCGGCGGCGACGCGGGTACCGTCGTGGCATGCGGTACGCAGTGGTCATCCCGTTCGCCGATGAGCGCGTCATCGTCGACCTGGCCCGGTCGGCCGAGGCGAGCGGCTGGGACGGCGTCTTCTCGTGGGAGGCCGTCTGGGGCCACAACGCCTGGGTCGCCCTCGGTGCCGCGGCGCTCGCCACCGAACGGGTGCGGCTGGGCACCCTCCTGACGCCTGCGACGCGCTACCGGCCGTGGGACTTGGCCAGCAGTGTGGCATCGGTCGACCGGCTGAGTGGTGGCCGGGCCACTCTCGGGGTCGGCCTGGGCGCCCTCAACGGCAACTGGCTCGCGTTCGAGCCGGACGAGGGCCGGGCGGTGCGGGCCCGCAAGCTCGATGAGGTACTCACCATCTGGGCCGGTCTGATGAGCGGGGAACCCTTCACGTATGCCGGTGAGTTCTGGACCGTCGGCGAGGTGACCGAGCTCGTGCCCCCGCCCCCCATGCAACGACCGCATCCGCCGGTGTGGTGCGTCGGGATGCTGGTGCCGGGTCGGCAGCGCCAGCGTTCGCTCGAGCGCGCGGCACGGTGGCAGGGCGTCTTCCCGGCGGTCGCCGGGGCGGTGGGCGAGTCCGGCCTCACCCTCGACGGGCTCGGCGACATCGTCCGACGCCTGCGGGACCTGCGCGCGGCCCTGGGTCTGCCGTGGGAGGGCTACGAGGTCGTCGTCGAGGGCGACACCCAGGGTGGCTTCGGATCCGTCCACGGGCCCGTCGGGCGGTGGGCCGAGGCCGGCGCGACCTGGTGGGTCGAGTCGTGGTGGGACCTGCTGGGGAGTCCCGACGGACCCGCCGAGGTGCGCCGGCGGATCGAGATGGGGCCGCCGCGGTGAACCCGCCCCCGGCGGTGCGGCCGGCCGGACGCGCAGACCTCGAGGCCCTGCTCATGCTGCGGAGGCTGATGTTCGAGGCGATGGGACCGCCGGACGAGACCCTCGACGACCCGCTGTGGCGGGCCACGGCATACACCTGGTTCGCCGACCGGCTCGACGACCCGCTGGTCCGGCTCGTCGTGGCCGAGGCGGACGGCGCGGTGGTGTCCGCGGCGGTAGGGGAGGTGACGGCGCTCATCCCCGGCCCGTCCTGCCCCAACGGCTCGGTCGGGCTCGTCTCCAACGTCGCGACCCTGCCGGCCGCCCGCGGTCGGGGGTATGCCGCGGCCTGCACCGACGACGTGCTGCGCTGGTTCGAGGCCGGGACGGCGGTCACGAGGATCGACCTGTTCGCCACCGAGGCGGGGGCGCACATCTACCGGACGCGCGGCTTCGCCACGTCGCCCTTCCCGTCGATGCGCCGGGCGGTGCGCCGCTAGCCGGGATGCCGGTCGGCAGCGGCGCCGGACGAGGTGAGGCGGGCCTCCGCCGGGGAGGCCCGCCTCAGGTCGTGGGTCGACCGTCTCGGTCAGTCGTTGTCGTCGTCGAGCCGGATCGCGCTCGTCTGCTGGACCTGGGTGAGGAACTCGAAGTTGTTCTTCGTCTTGCGCAGCCGGTCCAGCAGGAGCTCGATGCCCTGCTGGCTGTCCAGGGCCGCGAGGACCCGGCGCAGCTTCCACATGATCTTCAGCTCCTCGGGAGCGAGGAGGATCTCCTCCTTGCGGGTGCCCGAGTTGTTGACGTCGACGGCCGGGAAGATCCGGCGGTTCGCGAGCCCGCGGTCGAGCTTGAGCTCCATGTTGCCGGTGCCCTTGAACTCCTCGAAGATCACCTCGTCCATCCGGGACCCGGTCTCGACCAGCGCCGTGGCGAGGATCGTCAGCGAGCCGCCATGCTCGATGTTGCGGGCCGCGCCGAAGAACTTCTTCGGGGGGTACAGGGCCGCACTGTCGACCCCGCCGGAGAGGATCCGGCCGCTCGCCGGCGCGGAGAGGTTGTAGGCACGGCCGAGCTTGGTGATCGAGTCGAGCAGCACGACGACGTCGTGGCCCATCTCGACGAGCCGCTTGGCGCGCTCGATCGACAGTTCCGCGACCGTGGTGTGGTCGTCGGCCGGGCGGTCGAAGGTCGAGGAGATGACCTCGCCCTTGACGGCCCGCTGCATGTCGGTGACCTCCTCGGGACGCTCGTCGACGAGGACCACCATGAGGTGGCACTCGGGGTTGTTCGTCGTGATGGCGTTGGCGATGGCCTGCATGACCATCGTCTTGCCGGCCTTGGCCGGGGCGACGATGAGCCCGCGCTGGCCCTTCCCGATGGGCGCGACGAGATCGATGATCCGGGTGGTGACGATCGACTGCTCCGTCTCGAGACGCAGCCGCTCCTGCGGGTAGAGCGGGGTGAGCTTGCCGAACTCCGGCCGCTTGCGGGCGTCCTCGGTGCTCATGCCGTTGACGGTGTCGAGGCGGGCCAGCGGGTTGTACTTCTGTCGGTTGCTGCGGCCGCCGACCGTCTGCTGCTGCAGCTCCTCGCCGTCGCGGACCGCCTTGACCGCGCCGGTGATCGCGTCGCCCTTGCGCAGGCCGTTGCGCTTGACGACGTTGAGCGGGACGTAGACGTCGTTGCTCCCGGGCAGGTAGCCGGACGTGCGCACGAACGCGTAGCTGTCGAGGACATCGAGGATCCCGGCGACCGGCACGAGGACGTCGTCCTCGGCGATCTGCGGCTCGGAGTCGAAGTCGCCGCTGCCCTGGGTCGGGGCACCGCGTCGCTTGTCGCGGTTGCGGTTTCGGTTGCGGCGGCGCCGGCCGGAGCGGCTGTCGTCGTCGTCGCGCGGCCCGTTGGGACCGTCCTGGCTGTTCTGGGTCCCCTGGCCGCTCTGGGTGCCCTGGCCGCTCTGGGCGGGGCTGCCCTGGCCACCACGGCTCTGCTGGCGGTCATGCTGGGCGTCGCGCTGGCCCTCGACGCGCTCGCCGCGGTCGGTGCGGTCACTGCGCTCGCGGCGTGGCTGCCGCTCGGCGGCCTCGCGGCGGGGCTGCCGCTCGGGACCTTCCCGGGTCCCGGCAGCGCCGGTCTCGCCCTGCCCGGCGTCGTGCCGCGGCGCGCGGCGCTCCCCCTGCTCATCCTCCCGGTCCTCGCGCCCCTCGGTGCGCTCAGCGCGGTGGTCGTGCGGCGGTGCGGCCTCCGGCTCGACGGTCGTGGCTGCGGCGGTGCCGTTCTGGCGGGCCGGGCGCCCCCCGGAGCTGGCCGGCCCGCTCTCACCGTTCTGTCGGGCGGTGATGGCTGCGACGAGGTCGCCCTTGCGCATCTTCGCGGTCCCGGTGATACCCATGCTCGAGGCGAGGCCCTGCAGCTCGGCGAGCCTGAGCGCGCTGAGCGAGCCGGAGCGGCGTGGCCGCTCGTGTGATGCGGCCTCGAGAGTGGTGGTGTCTGTCACGAAGGATCCTTCCCCTCGTCGATGGGCCCCGCCACACGTTGGCGTGCGAGACCGGAATTGGCGGCCAGAGAACCTGGCCGGAGAAAAGCATCCGCGTCGGCTGCGTTCCCGGGGTGCTCAACGTGCTGGGACACCGGCATACGCAGGCTGACGACCGGCGGAAGACGCAGTCCGCAGTAGCAACGGGAGAACCCGGCAACGGGATGCGGATGCGACTCCAATGTACCACCACCCGGGTGGGGGCTACGTCACGTCGCGTCTCCCCGGACGCGCTCTCTGCATCCCGGCCGAGGCAGCGCCCGGGCCACCGCGCCATGGCTCGGCACGCCCGGTGTGAGGACGCGCCAGCCGTCGGCACCGAACCCGGTCACGGCGCCGACCAGGTCACCGGTGGTGAGGACGAGCACCGAGGGACCGGCCCCGGAGATCACCGCGGCGTGGCCGGCCGAGCGCAGGTCGTCGACGAGTGCCATCGACGCCGCGTACGAGGAGCGCCGGGGTTCTTGGTGGAGCCACTCCCGGGTGGCGGCCAGGAGGTAGGCCGGATCCGTGCCGAGGGCATGGACGAGCAGCGCCGACCGCGCCGAGTTAGCGGCGGCGTCGGCGAGGCGTACCGTCGCGGGGAGCACCGAGCGTGCCTTCGCCGTCGACAGCTGCTCCGCCGGGGCGAAGACGACGGGAACGATACCGGGATGCAGGGGCAGCCGGACGGTGCGGGTGCCCGCGCCCGCGTCGTCGGTCCAGGACAGGGTGGCACCGCCGAAGACACTCGCGGACGCGTTGTCCGGGTGGCCCTCGAGGCGGCTCGCGAGATCGTTGGCGAAGGCCGGGTCGACGACCTGCCGGGCGCCTCGGGCCAGGGCGAGCAGGCCCTGGGCCGCGGTGATGCCGGCGACGATCGCGGTCGCCGACGACCCCATCCCCCGCCCGTGCGGCACCTCGTTGTGGCAGGCCAGGTGCAGGCCGTCCGGGGCCCGGGCACCCAGCTCGGCCCAGGCCCGGTGCATGGTGCGCACGACGAGGTGGGTCTCGTCGCGGGGAACCGTGCCGGCGCCCTCACCCTCGACGTCGAGAACCAGACCGGGACGCTCGGTGATCGTCACGACGCAGGTGTCCCACACACCGAGCGCCAGGCCGACGGAGTCGAACCCCGGTCCCAGGTTCGCGCTGCTCGCCGGGACCCGTACCTCGATCGAGGTGCCGACGGCGAGCGAGGCGGGGCTCACCGCATCCTCCGGTTCATCCCTCGAGGCCCAGCGCAGCGGCGATGCTGACGACGTCGACCGCCACGCGGACGGGGACCACCTCCGAGCCGTCGGCCCGGCGCAGGGCCCACTGGGGGTCCTTGAGCCCGTGACCGGTCACGGTGCACACGACGGTGGCGCCCGCCGGGATGTCCCCGGCCTCGTGCGCCTTGAGCAGGCCCGCGATGCTCGCGGCCGACCCAGGCTCGACGAAGACGCCCTCCTTGGCGGCGAGCAGCCGGTGCCCCGCGAGGATCTGCTCGTCGGTGACGGCCTCGATGCGGCCACCGGACTCGTCGCGCGCGGCCTCGGCCTGGCGCCAGGACGCAGGGTTCCCGATCCGGATGGCGGTGGCGATGGTCTCGGGCTGGTCGACGGGCCGGCCGAGGACGATGGGCGCTGCCCCAGCGGCCTGGTAGCCCCACATCTGCGGGGTGCGGGTCGCGGCGGGCGCGAGGGGGCCGCCCACCCCCTGCGTCTGCGTGGCGTACTCGCGGTAGCCCCGCCAGTACGCCGTGATGTTGCCGGCGTTGCCCACGGGCAGGATGTGGATGTCCGGCGCATCGCCGAGCGCGTCGACGACCTCGAACGCCGCGGTCTTCTGACCCTCGATGCGGGCCGGGTTGACCGAGTTGACGAGCTCGACGGGATAGGCCTCGGCGAGCTTGCGGGCGACGGTGAGGCAGTCGTCGAAGTTGCCGTCGACCTGGATCAGGGTCGCGCCGTGGGCAACCGCCTGACTCAGCTTGCCCATGGCGATCTTCCCGTCGGGGACGAGGACGGCGCAGGACATGCCCGCCTTGGTGGCGTAGGCGGCCGCGGACGCACTGGTGTTCCCGGTGCTCGCGCAGATCACGGCCCGGGCGCCGTTGCGCTTCGCGACCGAGATCGCCGTGGTCATGCCGCGGTCCTTGAAGGACGCGGTGGGGTTGAGCCCCTCGTACTTGACCAGGACGTTGGCCCCGGTCAGCTCCGAGAGGTACTCGCACGGGATGAGCGGGGTACCGCCCTCCTGGAGGGTGACCACCGGAGCGCCGTCGAGCATGGGCAGCCGGGCGGCATACTCGCGAATCACCCCGCGCCACAGTCTCGTCATCGTCAGGCTCCTTCCACGCGCATGACCGAGATGACCTCGTCGACCGTCTCGAGACCTGCCACGGCGTCGACGGTGGCGGCGAGCGCGGCGTCCGGGGCCACGTGGGTGACGACGATGAGGTTGGCCCGCGACTGGTCCCCGTCGACGATGACCTGCTGGCGAACCGTCTCGATCGACACGTCATGCTCGGCGAAGGCCGTGGCCACCTGGGCGAGGACACCTGGACGGTCGGCCACCTCGAGGCTGATGTGGTAGCGGGTGAGCGAGGTCCCCATGTCGACGACGGGCAGGTCGGCGTAGGCGGACTCGCCGGGCCCGCGCCCTCCCACCACCTTGTGCCGGGCGACCGCGACGACGTCGCCGAGGACGGCGGAAGCCGTGGGGTCCCCCCCGGCACCTCGCCCGTAGAACATCAGCTGACCCGCGGCCGCCGCCTCGACGAACACGGCGTTGAACGCATCGCGGACCGACCCCAGCGGGTGGCTGCGCGGGATCATGGCCGGATGCACCCGGACGCTGATCGCCGGGCCGGTCGGGGTGTCCAGCCGCTCGCAGATGGCCAGCAGCTTGACCACATGGTCCATCTGCTTGGCGGCGGCGATGTCGCCGGCCGTCACCTCGGTGATCCCCTCCCGGTGGACGTGGGCGTTGCTGACCCGGGTGTGGAACGCGAGGGAGGCGAGGATGGCGGCCTTGGCGGCGGCGTCGAAACCCTCGACGTCGGCGGTGGGGTCTGCCTCGGCGTACCCGAGCGCCTGAGCCTGCTCCACGGTCTCGGCGAACCCCGCTCCGGTGGAGTCCATCTTGTCGAGGACGAAGTTGGTCGTGCCGTTGACGATCCCGAGGACCCGGCGGACGTCGTCGCCGGCGAGGGACTCGCGGATCGGGCGCAGGATGGGTATGGCGCCCGCCACCGCGGCCTCGTAGTAGAGGTCGACGTCGGCGGCGTCGGCTGCCGTATACAGGGTCGGGCCGTCCTCGGCCAGCAGCGCCTTGTTGGCGGTGACGACCGACGCGCCGTGCGCCATCGCCGAGAGGATGAGGTCCCGGGCGGGCTCGATGCCGCCGATCACCTCGATGACGATGTCGGCGCGGGTGACGAGGTTCGCGGCGTCCGTCGTGAAGAGGGCCGGGTCCACCGGTACGTCGGAGCGGTCCCTGCCGAGCCGGCGGACGGCGATCCCGACCAGCTCGAGCGGGGAGCCCACCCGGGCCGCGAGGTCGTCGGCATGTGCTGTGAGCATCCTCGCGACGGACGAGCCGACGACGCCACAGCCGAGCAGGGCCACGCGCAGGGGGGCACCGGGTTCGTGCGCCATGGGGGTCGCGCTCCTCACTTCTCGCCCGGAGGGGGCGGCGCTGCAGGGCCGGCGGGGGCCGGGACGTCCACGTCGAGGGCCAGCAGGTCCTCGATGGTCTCACGCCGGACGATGACGCGTGAGCGACCCCCGCCAACGGCCAGCACGGGGGGGCGAGGGGTGTGGTTGTACTGGTTGGACAGGCTCCGGCAGTAGGCGCCCGTGCCGGGCACCGCGATGAGGTCTCCCGGGGCGAGGTCCGCGGGCAGCCACTCGTCGAGGACGACGACGTCGCCGCTCTCGCAGTGCCGCCCGACCACGCGGGACAACCGCGGCTGCGCGGTCGAGTAGCGGCTGGCCAGGGTGCAGGAGTAGTCGGCCTCGTAGAGAGCCGGGCGGATGTTGTCGCTCATCCCACCGTCGACCGAGACGTAGGTCCGGGAGTGCCCGTCGCCGAGGTCGACCTCCTTGACCGTACCCACCTCGTACAGGGTGAAGGTGCTGGGCCCGACGACGGCACGGCCCGGCTCGATGGAGACCCGCGGGACGGTGACCAGGCGGCCGTCCCCGACGGCCGTGAACTCATGCTCGACGATCTCCGCCAGCTGCTCGCCGAGCTCGCGGGGTGAGAGCGGGGTGTGCTGGGAGGTGTAGGCGATCCCGTAGCCGCCCCCGAGGTCGAGCTCGGGCATCCGGTGCCCCAGCTCGGTCTCGACCTCGTGGTGCAGCCCGACCAGTCGGCGCGCGGCGATCTCGAAACCGCCGGTGTCGAAGATCTGGCTGCCGATGTGGCTGTGCAGGCCACGCAGGTCCAGGACCGTGGGGTGCCCGAGGACGGCGCGGACGGCGTCCCTGGCCTCACCGCCGGCCAGGCTGAACCCGAACTTCTGGTCCTCGTGACCGGTCGCGATGAACTCGTGGGTGTGCGCCTCCACCCCCACGGTGACCCGGATCATGACCGGGGCGACGACGCCCAGCTCGCTGGCGACGGCGACGACCCGGTCGATCTCGGTGAACGAGTCGACGACGATCCGCCCCACGCCGTAGGACAGCGCCTGGTGGATCTCCTCGACGCTCTTGTTGTTGCCGTGCACCGCGATCCGGTCCGCCGGGAAGCTCACCCGCTGAGCGACGGCCAGCTCGCCTCCGGACGCGACATCGAGCCCGAGGCCCTCCTCGGCGACCCATCGGGCCACCGCCGTGCAGAGGAACGCCTTGCCGGCATAGTAGATGTCCGCTCCCCCGCACACCGGAACGAACGGGGCGGCGAAGTCGTCGCGGAAGGCTCGGGCCCGTGCCCGGAAGTCCTGCTCGTCGACGACGTATGCCGCCGTGCCGTGCTCGCGGGCCAGCGCGACGACGTCGACGCCGCCGACCTCCAGCCGGCCGCTCTCGCCGCGGGTCACCGAGCCGGCCCACAGCTGCGGGAGCAGCTCCATGACGTCGTCCGGGTAGGGCAGGTAGAGCGGCGGGCCGCCATAGCCCTCGGCGTGCAGGGCGCCGGCCTCATGGATCCTCATCGCGCAGGTCTTCCTTCGTCGTTCGGCCGGACGGCTACATGCGGTCCGGCGCCGAGACACCGAGCAGGTCGAGCCCGTTGGCGAGCACCTGGCCGGTGGCCGCGTTGAGCCACAGCCTGGTGCGGTGCAGGTCGGTGACCTCCTCCTCGGGGGTCATCGGGCGGACCCGGCAGGTGTCGTACCACTTGTGGAACCGGCCGGCCAGGTCCTCGAGGTAGCGAGCCACCCGATGGGGCTCGCGCAGCCGGGCCGCCTGGGCGACGACGCGTGGGTAGTCGCCGAGCGCGGCCAGCAGGGTCGCCTCGGTCGGGTCGACGAGCAGCGCCGGGTCGAAGCCGTCCTCCCGGCGCACGCCGTCTCCCGCCGCCAGACGGGCGACACCGGCCGTCCGGGCGTGGGCGTACTGGACGTAGAAGACGGGGTTGTCGGTGGTCCGCTTGCGCAGTTCCTCGCCCTCCAGGGAGAGCGGGCTGTCGGCCGGGAAGCGCGCCAGGGAGTAGCGGACCGCATCCGTGCCGATCCAGCCGATGAGGTCGCGCAGCTCGATGATGTTGCCGGCTCGCTTGGAGAGCTTCGCGCCACCGAGGTTGACGAGCTGGCCGATCCTCACCTCGATGTTGGTCCGGGGGTCGTCGCCGGCGCAGGCGACGATCGCCTTGAGACGGCCGATGTAGCCGTGGTGGTCGGCGCCGAGCAGGTAGATCTTCTCGGGGAAGCCGCGGTCCTTCTTGCTGAGGTAGTAGGCCGCGTCCGCGGCGAAGTAGGTCGGCTCGCCACTGGCCCGCAGGAGCACCCGGTCGCGGTCGTCGCCGAAGTCGGTCGTGCGCAGCCAGACCGCCCCGTCGGCGTCATACACGTGTCCCTGGTCCCGGAGCCGGTCGATGGCGCGCTCGACGGCCCCGCTCTGGTGCAGCTCCTTCTCGGAGAACCAGACGTCGAAGCTCACGCCGAAGTCGGCCAGGGTCGAGCGGATGTCCGCGAGCTGGGCCTCGTAGCCGAGCCGCCGCGCCTCGGCCACCGCCTCGTCCCGGGGCAGGTCGAGGAGGTCGGGCCGGTGGTCGAGGGCGTAGCGCGCGAGGTCGGCGACGTAGCCGCCGGGGTAGCCCCCAGGCGGCACCTCCTCACCCCGGGCCCGGGCAAGCACCGACTCCCCGAAGACGTCCATCTGGGTCCCCGCGTCGTTGATGTAGTACTCGGCCGTCACGTCGGCGCCGGAGGCGACGAGCAGCCGGCGCATCGCGTCGCCGAGGGCCGCCCACCGGGTGTGACCGAGGTGCAGGGGGCCGGTTGGGTTGGCCGAGATGAACTCGATGTTGATGACGTGACCGGCCTCGGCGTCGTTGCGGCCGTATGCCGCCCCCGCCTCGACGATCGCCCGCGCCAGTCCCCCGGCGCTGGCCGCGTCGAGGGTGATGTTGAGGAACCCCGGCCCGGCCACCTCCACGGCCGCGATCCCCGGGATGTCCCCCAGCCGTTCCGCGAGGCGGGCCGCGAGGTCCCGGGGCGGCATACCGGCACCCTTGGCAAGCTGCAGCGCGACGTTGGTCGACCAGTCGCCGTGGTCGCGGTTCTTGGGCCGCTCCACGCGGACGTCGCCGGGGACGTCGACGGCAAGGTCGCCGGCGTCGACGGCGGCCGTGAGCACCGTGCGGATCGCGGCCTGGAGCTCTTCGGGGGTCACCCGCCGAAGTCTATGGGGGCCCGTACCAGCCCCGGCCCGCGCTGGCAAGGTGTGAGACGACCTCGACCAGCTCGACGGGGTCGAACGGCTTGGAGATGAAGGCGTCGAAGCCGGACTCGCGGGCCTGCACCCTGTCGTGCACCTGGACCGACGCCGTGACCAGGACGCACGGAACGACGGCCAGCCGCGGGTGAGCCCGCACGGCGGCGATGGCCCACCAGCCGTCCTCGGGCTTCATGAAGGCGTCGATGACCATGACGTTGGGGGTGTCGTGCTCCGGGTTGATCAGCCACTGGAGGGCGGCCCGCCCGTCCGTGACCTCGTGGACGACGAAGCCGTCGAGCTCGAGGTTGATCCGAATGAGCCGACGGATCGGCTCACTGTCGTCGACGACGAGGACGACAGGGCCTGCGTTGGTCGCGGACATCCCGGATTCCATGCCGGGAACTCTAGGCTGCTACCCTCCTGGGGCATTCGCTTTCGGGCCCGGTGGGTTCGGAACGAGGCGCGCGGAGCCGCTCGACCGGCCCGCGGGCCCCCGTAGCTCAGGGGATAGAGCACCGCCCTCCGGAGGCGGGAGCGCAGGTTCGAATCCTGCCGGGGGCGCTGGACAAACCGCAGGTTGACCTGCGGCTTTGTCTTTGTCCCGGTACGCCGCGATGTCGGTGACCACCCCGTTGGGCAACGTTTGGGCAACACCAGGTCGGCGGTCGTCCTCGCCGCGGGCCCTGCGGTGGACCGGGAGCTGCGCGGCGTGCCGGGCCCTGTCCAGAGCGCGGCTGACCTCGTCGAGACGGTTCTCGAAGAGGTGCCCGTAGGTGTCGAGGGTCATCGTGGCGGAGGAGTGGCCGAGCATCTGCTGGACCACCTTGACGTCGGCACCGGAGGCGATGGCGAGGCTGGCGGCGGTGTGCCGCAGCTCGTGCGGGTGCAGGCCGGGCTGGCCGATCGCCGTTGCGGCTGCGTCGAAGTGACCGCGCCGGAAGTGGGTGGCGCGGATCGGGCCGCCGCTGCGGACGGCCGGGAAGACCAGGTCATGGGGCGCCCCGGCCCTGCACGAGGCTCGCGAGCTGTCCGGCGAGGAAGTCCGGGATCGGGACCTCACGCCTGGTGTGGGTCTTGGGTGTCGACCAGACCAGACCCTTGCCCTGGACGACGGTGACCGACTCGGCGATCACCGCGCGACGGCGGGGCAGGTCGAGTCGGCCGACCTTGAGCGCCGCCATCTCACCGAACCGGACCCCGGTGTAGGCCAGGAACAGCACGACCAGCCGGTAGGTCTCGCAGTCGCGTTCGGCGTAGGCGCGGTGCTTGGAGAAGGTGCTGGGGTAGCCGCACTCGCGGACAGGGTCGAGAAGGTCAGAGGGTCGGGCACATCGGTGGGGTGTAGCCCGACGGCTCTGCACCGCTGCTGGGTGCCTGACTTCTCCCAGGACGGCCGCAGCCGGTTTCAACGGCCGGGAGGCGGTGAGGGATCCGACGGGCGTGGGTCAGGAGGCGGCGTAGCGCTGGCGGGCCGCCTCGCCGCTGGTCCCGATGGCCTCGCCGAGCTCGCGCCAGGACAGGTGGGCTTCACGGGCGTGGTGGATGGCCTCGGCGAGCTCCTTCTCGGCCTGGGCGCGTCGGAAGGCGGCGAGCTTGACCGCCATCAGCGGCGGCAGGGGCGCGTCGAAGTCCTCCGTGGTGGGGTCGTGGTTCTCGAAGGCGTCGGCGAGCTCGTCGGCGTGGGCGATGAGGTCGGTCAGTGAGCGTCGCATCACAATCACCTGAGGTACTTGGGTCGGGCCGGGCGCAGGCGTGGCCGATGGCCAGTTCGCCACCCCACCAGATCACGACTCCGACCTCGATGAGCGCGCATGCGCGGTCGGGGCCGATGAACATGACCGTGTCGTCGTCTTGTCGGACGTGGTGAACGGCGAACCGCAACGCGTGGAGCATGTCCTGATCGGTCACGCCGTGGCGGTGGGCCGAGTCGAGGATGATCGGCTCGCGGGCTCGTCGTCCACTGTCACAAGATTACTTGTCGCAAGGTTCTTGCCAACCCTGTGACTGTCTGAGTCGGGGCGTTGCGCCCGTCCGGCGCGGCTGCGGGCAGGTCCGTCGAGCCACCCGTTGGGCAACACTGGGGCAACGCGAGGTCCACAAACACCCGTTTCTGACCACCTGCGGCCGCCATCGCGCAACCTCACCCCGACCTCCCGGCCTCGGCGCACCCTCGTCGAGGTGCTCTTGGGGAACACCACCCGACAGGCCATCCGCCGCGGGTGCTTCGACTCAGTCCCGCGCCACCGGTGGCGGATCGCCGGGGGTGTGTCACAACGGATCTGGGCGGGAAGGCGTTGTCGGTGGGCCCGTCTAGCGTGGTGGGTATGACGGAGGGCTGGGGGGCGACGCGGACGCTGCGGGAGCGTCGGGCGGTGGTCGCTGTCGCCGTCTCGGCTCTGAGCGATATCGGCGGCGTGCTGTGGCAGGGTGCCGGTGCCGAGCTGGGCGAGCTGCTGTCGGTCCTCGACACGCTGGTGGCCTGCGGTGAGGCGGCGCGGGTGGCGGTCACCGCCGAGGCCGTCGCCCGCGGCGAGGTCGCCGCGTCCCAGTGCGGGTCGACCCGGCAGTGGGTCCGGGGCCATGCGCGGTCGCTGGCCGCCGGCGGGGCGGCGGTGGTGGCGCGAGCGGCCGAGGAGCTGGCCCGGCCGGAGCACGTCCGGGTGCGCGAGGCCGTGCTCGGCGCGCGGGTCTCGGTGCCGACCGGGGTGTGCGTGGTCGATGAGTACCGCAAGATCCGTCCTCGGCTGGCCGACGGGGCCGATGAGCCGGTCATCGACGGCATGCTCGCGATGGGCGCTGCGGAGGGCCCGGCCGGGGTGCGCCGGCTCCGGGCCGCCCTCGTGGCGCGGTACGGGGCCGCCGGCGAGCTGCAGCGGGAGCAGGACCTGGCGGCCAGGCACGTCGAGCTGTCGGCGGCCAGCGCCGAGGGCGAGGGCATCTTCAGCTACCGGTTCACGGTGGACACCGAGGGCAAGGCGGTCGTCGAGGCCGCCCTCGGCCCGCTCTCCCGTCCCGCGCCCGGACCCGACGGGCAGCACGACCCACGGTGGCCCGCCCAACGCCGCGGCCAGGCCCTGGTGCAGGTATGCCGCCGCGCCGTCGCTGCCGGGAACCGGCCGGGTACCTCCGCCAAGGCGACCCTGTTCCTGACCATGTCCCTCGCGGAGCTGACCGCCCGCCTCGGCGCCGCGAGGACCGTCGGACCGTCGCGGCACGGCGACCTCCTCGCGCCGGAGACCGTCCGGCGGCTGGCCTGCGACGCCGAGGTGATCCCGGCCGTCCTCGGCTCCAGCGCCGAGATCCTCGACGTCGCCCGCCCGGTGCGGCTCTTCAGCCCCGCGCAGAACCGCGCCCTGTGGGTCCGCGACGCCGCCTGCACGTTCCCCGGCTGCGACATCCCCGCTCACTGGTGCGACGCCCACCACATCGTCCACTGGGCCGACGGCGGACCCACAACGCTCGGCAACGCCGCCCTGCTCTGCGGGCGCCACCACACCATCGTGCACCGCGACCGGCTCACCGCCACCGTCACCCCCACCAACGTGTCCTGGGACCTACGCCCCGGCTCCTACCACCGCCGCCGAGACCACGACCCGCCACCGCCCCGCACGGGCTAAGACACCCCCGGGCACCGCACCCACGACAACCCACCACCGAAGCGCGGTCGCGGGCGATCCGGGCCCGGGGTGCCGACGGCAGATCGAGGCCGCCGGGCGTGGGTCAGGAGGCGGCATAGCGCTGGCGGGCCGCCTCGCCGCTGGTCCCGATGGCCTCGCCGAGCTCGCGCCAGGACAGGTGGGCTTCACGGGCGTGGTGGATGGCCTGGCCGAGTGCCCGATGCCGGCGCCTCGCTCGCGGCTAGAGCAGCACCCGGCCGCGAACGCAGGTTTGCAGGTTCTCGTGGCGCGGGAGGGTCCCGTGGCCGCGGGCCCGTGGTGGTTGACCGACGAATCGAGGTTACGGGGTGGGTCAGGCCGTTCCGGGCCCATCGTGTCGAGCCAGCACCTGGGCCGCGGTTACCTGCGCCGGGCAGCGGCCCTCGGGTCGACCGCAGGCGGCGGAGTCGCAGGTACGGCACCACCAGGCGCCGCCGGGTTCGCTGCGGCGCCGGGCGGCGCGGCCGGCGACTCGCGCGGACACCAGCTTCTCGAGGAGCGCTTCGAGGGTCTGCGCTTCATGCATGCTCAGGTGGCTGGTTGTGCTGGCGATGACCTGGTCGCGCGCCGCCCGGGCCCGACGTGCCAGCCGACGTCCCCTCCTGGTGAGCCGGACCTCGACCCGACGCCGGTCGGCGCCTTCGCGGCGCTCGGCCAACCCGTCCCGTTCGAGCAGGGCGACGAGCCGGACTCCACCGGAGTGGGTCAGCCCCAGCGCGTCCGCGAGTCTGCCCACGTGTGCTCCGACGAGGAAGTCCTCGAGCGCCAGCAAGGCCACCGACGCGCTGCCGGTGAGCCCCGAGGTGCGCTCCATCGCCTGCTGCGCTTCGTCGGAGAGGTTGAGCGAGAGGGATGCCAGGAGGTTGTTCAGCCGGGGGTTTGCGGGAGCGGCCACCCGGTGATTATATGAGTGACTCATATGATGAAGGAGGATGCTGGTCATGGCCGAGTTCACCGCCACCGCCCAGACTGAGGTCGCCGCCACCCCGGAGCGTGTGTGGGCTGCCCTCACCACGCCGGCGCAGGTCGCGGCATACATGCAGGGTTCTCGAGTCACCACCACCTGGGAGGTCGGCTCCACGATCACCTGGGACGGGGAGTATGACGGCCGCGCATACCAGGACAAGGGCACGGTGCTCACCTACGACGAACCGCACGTCCTTGCCGTCACCCACTACAGCCCGATGACGGGCCAGCCGGACGAGCCGGAGAGCTACCACACCGTCGTGTACGTGCTCACCGCGTCGCCCGAGGGCACCCGCCTCGAGCTCACCCAGGACGGCTGCGACAGCGAGGAGCAGGCCGCCCAGTTCAGCCGTAACTGGCAGGCCATGCTCGATGGGCTCAAGGACCACGTCGAACGCTGAAGACCCGCCGGGGAGCCGACCGCATGCACAGCGGGGCCGCAGCACGTCCAGCGCCGCCGGCCCCCGACCGTGCGGCGACCCGGATCGAGCTCCGGACGGTGTTCCGCACCGGCCCCGCCGGATAACGTCGGCGGACCCGCTCGAGGGTTCCGAGGTGCCGCTAACGTGACTGCTGTCCTCGACGGACGGGAGGCCTGACCTTGACCGCGTACCCGCGCGCCGGCGCGCCCGTGACCACCGGGTGCCGTCGACCGGCCAGGTCGGCGGCACCCGGTGCCACCGAGGTGGTCCGGACCGATCCCCGACCCGATACCGGACCCGGACCCCTCCCTCACGACCCGGAGCGACCATGAGCATTTGGACCCCTGCCGCCCTGACCACGATCGACGCCGCCAGCGAGCTGCATGTCGCCGCGTACCGTCCGGACGGGACGCTGCGCACTCCGCGGATCGTGTGGCACGTCGTCGTCGGCGGCGCTCTGTATGTCCGGTCCGTGCACGGCGAGGGCGGCGCCTGGTACCGCGCCGCCCGCCGCACCGGTACCGGCGTCATCGAGTCGCGAGGGCAGAACGTCGAGGTGACCTTCACCCGCGACGACGGGGACGCCGAGGCCATCGACGCTGCCTACCACGACAAGTACGGCGACGGGGCGCCCGTGCGCGCCATCACCAGCCCCCTGGCCCGGGAAACCACGCTGCGCGTCGATCCCGCCTGACCAGCGCACCTTTCGGCCCCCCCGGCGAACCGAGGCGTCCCGTGAACCGACCGCGAGCACGGCGGGGGCGGCTTCGGCCGGGCCCCCGGTCGACGCCAGGGCCTGGGCCCACCGCCGGGGCGAGACCACCGACCGGCGTGCGGTGGTCACCGTGGCGGGTGGTCGTGATGTTCGGGCTGACCAGCCTGACCGCGGACCTGGTGTACGAGGGTGCACGCTCGGTCTACGGCCCGTTGTTGGCCAGCCTGGGCGCCGGGGCCGTGCTGGTCGGCGGAGTGACCGGTGCCGGCGAGGCGGCGGCTCTGGTGCTGCGGCTGGTGTTCGGCCCGTGGGCCGACCGGACCGGCAGGTACTGGGCGATCGCGATCACCGGCTATGCGCTGACGATCGTGTCGGTGCCGTTGCTGGCGCTCTCCCCCTTCGTCGGCCGCGCCGGGCTGGTGCTCGCGTCGGCGCTGATCCTGCTGGAGCGCACCGGCAAGGCGGTGCGCAGCCCGGCCAAGACGGCCCTGCTCGCCCAGGTCGCCCAGGCGGTCGGCCGCGGCCGCGGGTTCGGGGTGCACAAGGCGATGGACCAGACCGGCGCGTTCATCGGCCCGCTGCTCGTGGCCGGTGTCGTGGCCGTGAGCGGGGCGCTCTGGGCGGGGCTGGCCGCGCTCGCCGCTCCAGGCATCCTGGCGATGGCCGTCCTGACCCTCACCAGGGTCCGGGTGCCCGACCCGGGCGTCTACGACGCCGCGCTGGCCGGCGAGCCGCCCGACCCCCCGAGCGGCGTCCCTGGCCCGCGTCAGTCGGCGTCCCGTGGGTGGCTGGCCCAGGCGAGGGGCGCCGGCCTGCCCCGCGTGTTCTTCTGGTATGCCGCCTCGGCCAGTCTCATGACCGGCGGCCTGGTGACCTTCGGACTGATCGGCTACCACCTGACGGTGACCGGTCTGGCGGCGAACTCGCTGGTCCCGGTGCTGTACGCCGGTGGGATGCTGGCCGAGGCGGTCGGCGCGCTGGTCGTCGGGTCGCTGTACGACCGGCTCGGCCCGAGGGTGCTGTACGCCGTGCCGGTTCTGGTCGCGGTGGTGCCCGCCCTCGCGATGGGCGCCCGGCTCTGGGTCTGCTTCGCCGGCGTCGTCGTATGGGGACTGGCCTTCGGGCTGCAGGACTCGACGATCAAGGCGCTGGTCGCGGACGTCGTCGAGGCCCCGCGGCGGGCCACGGCATACGGGGTGTTCGCCGCGATCCAGGGCGTCGCCGCGGTCGGCGGCGGCCTGCTGGCCGGCTGGCTCTACGAGCGTTCCCTCACGTGGCTGTCGCTGGCTGTCGCCCTCGTCGAGCTCGCCGCGCTGGTGCTGCTGGCCCGCTCCCTGCACCTGGTGGCACCGCAGCGCTAGGGCAGCCCCGCCTGCCCCCGAGGCGGCGGGTGGTCAGGGCCGAGCCGGTCGACGGCGGCCTTCCGGGCACTCCACCCGCCCCCGCCGTGGCGGACGGTCGCCTACGGCTCGGCACGGTGGGTCGAATCCGAGCCGATGGGCGGGTCGGTGTAGAGGACCCGCGCGCCGCGGTTCCACAGCTCGTGGGCCTGTACCGTCCAGAACGTCCCGAACATGACGGCGAGGACCCCCTCGAGCCACAGCACGGCATGGTCCCACGGTACGAAGAACCACAGCGCCCCGACCGCGATGACCCCGCCCACCATCAGCAGTAGAACCGCCAGGTAGCGGTTGACGTAGTCCCGCCACGTCGCGTGGCGGCCCTGCCCCAGAGCGCGCTCCCATGCCAGGTCGTGCATGTTGAGCGCGACGACGGCGATGATGCTCATCAGCATCACCGAGGCGGCGACGTTGTGCCCCATGTTGATGAAGCCCGGACGGTCCCAGGTGAACCACGCGCCGAAGCCCACGAGCGCGACGAAGGCCATTGCCAGGCCGACCAGGTCGAGCGGAGACACCGGCCGACGCCGCAGCCCACCGGCCGAGGTGATGGTCACCGCTGCCACGAGGCCCACGATTCCGGCGGCCAGGAGTGCGGCGATGTTGTTGGTGATGACCGCCGACTCCGTCGACGACCTGACCGACAGCTCGGGGCAGCCGCCGGTATCGGGGGTCGGCACCAGCGCGACGACCGGGCAGAGGATCCCCGCGAGGTTGAGCGCCAGGTTCTCGCCGCTGGTGCTGCCCCGGATGACCAGCATGCAGACTCCCACGGTGATCAACGTGGCGACGAAGATCTGCCGCACCGGGGTGTAGTAGTACGAGCTGATCGAGGTGAGCCAGCATCCCGACCCCGAGCGCATCGTCTCCCAGCCCACCGAGCAGAGCAGGAGGACGAACATGCCGATGATCGAGAGACGGAGATAGCGGTACGTCTTCACCACCGGGTCGACATCGGGAGCCACGCAGGTTCCATACCCCCAGGGCCCCCGAGTCGACTCGTAGCCCGACGGCGGTCCCGCTGCGGCGCGGAGCACCCCGACGGGAGGGCCTCCGACCTCGTTTGGCCGTCCCCACCCCGGGCAGGGTGACACCATGCGTACCCGCGCCGACCGGCCCGACGTCAGCGTCGTCGTGATGTCCCGGAACCGCCGGCACCGGGTTCTCGACACACTGCCCCGGCTCACCACCGCCTCACGCCGGCGCCTCGAGATCGTCCTGGTCGACAACGGATCCAGCGACGGCACGGCAGATGCGGTGCGGGCGCTCCGTCCCGACGTCACGGTCATCGCGTTGCCGGACAACCGCGGGGCTCCGGCCCGCAACGTCGGGGCGCAGGCGGCCGGGGCCGGGGTGGTGGCGTTCGCCGACGACGACTCGTGGTGGGCGCCTGGAGCGCTCGACCGAGCCGTCGAGCTGTTCGACCGCTACCCGCGCCTCGCCGTGCTCGCGGCCCGGATCCTGGTGGGACCGGAGCAGCGGCTCGACCCCACGAGCGCGCTCATGAGCGGCTCGCCGCTGGCCCGGGCGGCGGACCTGCCGGGCCCGTCTGTCCTCGGGTTCGTGGCCTGCGGATCCGTCGTGCGCCGGTCGGCGTTCCTCGGCGTCGGCGGCTTCGACAGCGTCGTGCACTTCGGCGGGGAGGAGGAGCGGGTCGCGATCGACCTGGCCGCCGGCGGCTGGGGGCTGGCGTACGCCGCAGAGGTCGTGGCCCATCACCATCCGGCGTCCGGTGGTGGGAACGGCCGCGCCCGACAGCGGCTGGTGACCCGCAACGCCATCCTCACCGCCTGCATGCGCCGCCCCTGGTCGGTCGTCGCGGCGCGGGTCGCCGCGGCTCCCCACCCGGCGAGGTTGGCGACGCTGCCCCGTATGCCGGCGGCGCTGGCTCGCCGGCGGCGCATCCCACCCCTCGTGGAGGCTCAGCTGCGCCTGCTCGACCGGCCGCCCGGGCCCGGCGCGGCGGCCTGAGCGGCCCGAGCAGCCCGGGCAGCCCGGGCAGCCCGGTTTCGTCGGTTTGGCTCCCGCGCCTGCCGGGTACCGGCGGGCCGGTGAACGACGCGCATGCGGCCGAGGACGCCCGGGACACCGGATCAGGTCGCCGCGCTCACCACGACGTATGCCGTGTCGTTGCTGCGCTCGGTGCCGGCGGCCCCCAGAGCCGGACGTAGCGACGCTGTGCAGCGTGCCCCGGCGCGGACGTCGACGGGCGGCTCGCAGGGCCGTGTGGGCCGCCTCGGCGGGCGGGGCCATCAGATCGGGGTACCCCGATGGGCGCATCGGGGCGCCCGGGTTTGGGTGGCGACGACCGCGGGGTAGGAGGCCCACCACTGACCGTCAAGGAGGGCGTAGGAGATGCGAGCAGTCACCTGGCAGGGCACCCGCGATGTGCGGGTCGAGACCGTCCCCGACCCGGCGATCCAGGAGCCGACCGACGCCGTCATCCGCGTTACGAGTACGAACATCTGCGGATCCGACCTGCACCTCTACGAGGTGCTCGGTGCCTTCATGGAACCGGGTGACGTTCTCGGCCACGAGACCATGGGCATCGTCGAGGAGGTGGGCAACAGCGTCACCGGCCTCGCGCCGGGTGACCGGGTGGTGATCCCGTTCCAGGTCGCCTGCGGCCACTGCTGGATGTGTGAGCGAGGGCTGCAGTCCCAGTGTGAGACCACCCAGGTCGTGGACCACGGGACAGGGGCCGCGCTGTTCGGCTACTCCGAGCTGTACGGCTCGGTGCCGGGAGGGCAGGCCGAGTACCTGCGCGTGCCTCAGGTGCAGGGGACTCACATCAAGGTCCCGGACGGTCCCCCCGACGAGCGTTTCGTCTATCTCTCCGACGTGTTGCCCACCGCGTGGCAGGGCGTGGAGTATGCCGCAGCCGGCCCGGGCGACACCCTGCTCGTGCTGGGGCTGGGGCCCATCGGGGACATGGCGACCCGCATCGCGCACCACCGCGGGATCGAGGTCGTGGCCGTCGACCTCGTGGCCGAGCGCCTCGAGCGCGCTCGTGCGCGAGGCACCCGGACCCTGGATCTGCGAGAGGTCGACGACGTCCCCGCCGCGGTGCGCGACCTCACGCACGGGCGCGGGGCCGACGCAGTCATCGACGCCGTGGGGATGGAGGCGCACGGCTCGCCGGTGGCCTGGGTCGCCCACCGGGTGACCAGCGCGCTGCCCGATGCCCTTGCACGGCCGATGATGCAGAAGGTGGGCGTGGACCGGTTGGCGGCACTCACCACCGCGGTGGCCGCCGTGCGACGTGGCGGGACGATCTCGCTCAGCGGGGTCTACGGGGGTGCGGCGGACCCGCTGCCGATGATCACCATGTTCGACAAGCAGATCCAGCTGCGGATGGGCCAGGCCAACGTTCTTCGGTGGGTGCCCGACATCCTTCCCCTGCTCACCGACGGTGACCCTCTGGGGGTCGACGGCTTCGCGACCCACCGCCTGCCCCTGGAGGCGGCGCCCTCGGCCTACGAGACATTCCAGGCCAAGAAGGACGGGATGGTGAAGGCCGTGCTCAAGCCGGCCGCCTGAGTGGCCGGCCGGCACCATGGGGGCGGCACCATGGGGCGGTACCGTCACGACCGGCACAGTCACATGGTGACCGGCACCGTGACATGGGGGAGTGGTCGGTCGTCAGTGCGGCGGATGAGGGGCTGCGCCCCGGCCGGCGTCGCCCGGGTACTCGTTGTTCTTGGCCGCGGCCCGACGCCCGAGCCCGGTGAGCACCTCGAGGGTCCGGCTGGTACTGCGCCGAGCGGCATCCATCCCCGGCACACTGGGTGCGTCCTCCCGCCGCCAGTCGCGCGCCGGCTCGCCGCCGGGCAGCAGTCGGGCGCCCAGACCGAGAAGCCGGACGGTCGTTGCCGGTGCCAGTCCGTGTACTCGGCGGGCGACAGAGGTCAGCACCGAGGCGCTGACGCACGGACGTCCGGCGAGCACACCGTCGACGATCCGGCGGGCGGCGCGTTGCACGGGAACGCTGATCGCCGGCAAGGAGGCCCCGGGGCCGAACCAGGCGAAGTCGGCCTGCACCTCCCCCGCGAACCGGGCGTGCTCGTGTCCTCCCGTCCGCATGAGCCACGGGGTCACCGAGGTGACGGTGACTCCCGAGCCGGAGAGCTCGGCGGCGAGCCCTTCGGCGAGGCCCACCGCGCCGAACTTGGCGACGCAGTACGGCAGCAGACGGGGAACGGCCACCAGGCCGCCAACCGACGAGACGATCCCGATGTGCCCGTGCCCTGCTGCTCGCATCTCCGGGATGACGGCCAGGCTCAGGTGGACGGGCCCCCAGAGCATGGTGTCGACGGCCTCGCGCACGTGCCCCCGGGTCACCCCGTCCAGCGGCACGACCTGGATGACGCCGGCGACGTGGAGGGCGACATCGATCCGCCCTTCGGCCGCCACCACATCCCCGACCAGCCGGTCGACGGCAGCCGCATCGCGGACGTCTGCGACGTGACCCGCCAAGGAGCCCGGACCGCCGAGCGACGTCCCGGCGCGGTGGAGCGACTCCGGGTCGCGGCCACAGATGTGGACGCGCCATCCGCGGGAGACCAGGTCGCGGGCGATGGCGAGCCCCAGACCGCGCGAGGCGCCTGCGACCAGCGCCACTCCCGGCTCGTCGTGGGTGTGCGCGAACCGGCGGGGGAGAAGGTCGGGGCCCAGCATGAGCGGGGGGTACCCACGGCCGGGCGGACGAAACCAGCCACCCAGGCGCCCCTCGTCGAGGCGCCGGAAGGTCGCCTCCAGGCCCACCGACTGGCATGCGCACGCCGGGGCCCCTGGGCCCGGCGTCAGGACGGGACGGTGCCCCCGCCGCTTCCCCCGACGTCCAGGAGCCCGGTGGCCACGACATCCTCGGCGATGTCGGCGAGCTTGCGGTTGGCGTGCTGGCTCGCGATCGAGAGCAGGTCGAACGCCTGCTCGCGGGTCACCTTGTGCTCCGCCATGAGGATCCCCATGGCCGTGCCGATGAGACGGTTCGACCGCAGGGCCCGCGTCAGGTCGGCCACCTTGGCCTGGCTCCGGGCGGCGGCCACCGCCATCCCTCCGTGGGTGGCCAGCAGCAGCCCGACCACCACCGTCTCGTCGTCGAAGGCGTCCGCAGCCGTCGAGTACAGGTTGAGCGACCCCACCCCGTGGTCCGGGTCCAGCTGCAGTCGGTACGAGAGCATGCTCAGCACGCCGAGGCTGCTCACCTGCCGGCCGAACTCGGGCCAGCGGGGGTCCTGGCGCAGGTCACGTGGCCGGTACAACGGGGAGACCAGAATGGCGTCGACGCAGGGGCCGCCGCCGAGCTGGTACTGGAGGTCGTCCGCGTGGTTCGCCCGCCGGTCGGTGCTGGCCAGGGTGCGGAAGGTCCCGTCCTGGTGGTTGGTGATGCTCGCGAAGTCGGACCCCCGCACCTGCTGGACCGCGACCGCGAGCAGGGCGTCCAGGGCCGAGCCCGGCTCCTTGCCGATCAGGCGACCCAGCTCGCTGAACGCCTCGGCGACTTTGAGCAGCCCGCCGGACGTGGTCGCTCCGAGCCCCGAGTCGTCCGCGTCCAGGGTATGGCCTTCCGACATCTCGCTCACCCCGTCGAGAGTACGCTCCCTCGCTGCCGGACGCCCGCTGCGCGGGCTCCCAGGCACCGCGGCGGGGCCCGGGTTAGAAGCGCTTCTCTCGGGTAGTCCAGAACCATGCGAGTCCTAGGCATCAACGCGGTGTTCCATGACCCGGCGGCCGCCCTCGTCGTCGACGGGGCCACTGTGGCGGCTGCCGAGGAGGAGCGGTTCAGCCGCCGCAAGCACGGCAAGCGCCCGGTTCCGTTCTCCGCGTGGGAGCTTCCCGAACAGGCTATGCGCTGGTGCCTGGAGCACGCCGGCCTGACACCGGCGGACCTCGACGCCGTCGCCTACTCGTTCGACCCGGCACTGGCCAAGCCGGCCGCCGCACTGGGGCTGGACGACCCGTGGGACGAGCTGCGGATCCTGTATGCCGAGCGCGCACCGGAGTTCGTTGACGCGGCGCTTCCCGGACTGCGGGACGGTGCGTTCCGGTTCGTGCCGCACCACGTCGCCCATGCCGCGTCGGCCGGGCTCGCCGCCCCGGCGGCCCTGCCCCGGGGATGCAGTGTCCTCGTCCTCGACGGTCGAGGCGAGCGGGCGTCGCATCTTGCCGGCTCATACCGCGACGGCGCCCTTCACGTCCTCGCCACCCAGGAGCTCCCGGAGTCCCTGGGGCTGGTCTACGAGTCGCTCACCGAGCACCTCGGGTTCCTCCGCTCGAGTGACGAGTTCAAGGTCATGGCGCTGTCGTCCTACGGCACACCGAGGTTCGCCGACGACCTGCGCGAGACGATGCGCGCCCTGGGCAACGGCGGTTTCGTCGCGGAGGTCCCCGACTGGGGCCGGTGGGCGCCGGCTCGCGGCCGGGGGACGACGACCTGGATGCCCGAGCACGCCGACCTGGCAGCCTCGGTGCAGGCCTGTCTGGAGGAGACCCTCGTCGACCTTGCCCGCTGGCTCCACGAGCAGACAGGTGACCGCCTCCTCGCTCTCGCCGGCGGGACCGCCCTCAACTGCGTGGCCAACTCCCGGTTGTGGCGGGAGTCGCCGTTCGACGAGGTCTGGGTGCAGCCGGCCGCCGGCGACGCCGGGACGGCCCTGGGCGCTGCCCTCAGTGTCACCGCCGAGTCGGGCACCCAGGTCATGCCCTTCGAGGACGCGGGCCTGGGCCGTGGCTGGTCCGACGACGAGCTCGCCGCCGTCCTGCGCCGGGCGGCGATTCCCTTCACCACACCCGACGACGTCGCGGCGGAGGCGGCGCAGGTCCTGGCCCGCAATGGCATCGTCGCGTGGTTCGAAGGGCGCAGCGAGTACGGACCCCGGGCCCTGGGGCACCGGTCGCTGCTGGCCCACCCGGGCCATGCCGACAACCTCGAGCGCCTCAACGACATCAAGGGGCGCGAGCAGTTCCGCCCGGTGGCGCCGATGGTCCTGGCGGACCGGGCGCGGGAGATCTTCTCGGGAGGACCGCTGCCCAGCCCCTACATGCTGTTCGTCCACCAGGTGAGCCCTGCCTGGGCCCACCGGCTGCCGGCGGTGACCCATGTCGACGGCACGGCCAGGGTGCAGACCGTCGACCGCGCGCGGCTGCCGAGGATCGCCCAGCTCCTGGGGCGGATGGATGCGCTCACGGGCCTGCCCGTGGTCGTCAACACGAGCCTCAACACCGCCGGTCGGCCCATGGTCGACACCCCGGCGCACGCCCTGGAACTGTTCGGCTCGACTCCGGTCGACGCACTCGTCCTCGGCCCCCACCTGGTCCGTCGAGCCGACCTGACGGAAGCGGCATGACGGCGGGGCCGTCGGGCGCACCCCCCGTCGAGTACGACGTCGTCATCCCGTCGCTCGTCCGGCCCAGCCTGGGGACACTGTTGGAGTCGCTGGCCACCCAGGAGGGCCCGATGCCTCGCGAGGTCGTGGTGGTCGACGACCGGCCGGCACGGCGCCACGAGGCGGGCGCTGGCCACGGTGGCGACAGCGCCGTCGCCGGGGACGCCGGGCAGCCGCTGACCGTGCCGTCCGCGCTGACCGACCGCGTCGCGGTCCGGATCCTCACCGGCTTCGGCCGTGGCCCCGCTGCGGCACGCAACCTGGGGTGGCGGGTGACCCGCTCGGAGTGGGTCGTCTTCGTCGACGACGACGTCGAGTTGACGCCCGACTGGAGCCGGCACCTCGCGGCCGACCTGGGGGCCGCGGGGCCACGGGTGGGCGGGATCCAGGCTCGTCTCGACGTGCCGTTCGACGGACGGCCGACGGACTGGCAGCGGGCGACCCTGGCGCTCACCGGGTCCCGGTGGATCACGGCCGACATGGCCTACCGGCGGGCGGCCCTCGAGCAGGTCCACGGGTTCGACGAGCGGTTCAGGCGCGCCTACCGCGAGGATGCCGACCTGGCGCTGCGGATCCGTCGAGCGGGTTGGACACTGGTGCGGGGCGCTCGAGTGGCCAGCCACCCCGTCCGGCCCCAGCCACGATGGGACGCCAGCGTCGTCGCCCAGCGCGGCAACGCCGATGACGCCCTTCTGCGGGCACTGCACGGGCCGGCCTGGCGCGAGCTCACGGACGCGGGGCCCGGCCGGCTGCCACTCCACGTCGCCACCGTCCTCGGCGGGGTGACCGCCCTGGCTGGGCTGGTCACCGCTGCGTCAGGTCATCGTCGTACCGGGCGCCTGCTCGGCGCGGTCGGCGCCGCCTGCTGGGGCGCCCTGTCCGCCGACTTCACCGCCCGCCGGCTCCTCGCCGGCCCGGCCGATCCGGCCGAGGTGGCCCGGATGGTGGCCACCAGCCTGGCCATCCCGCCGGTGGCGGTCGCCCATCGGCTGCGTGGGGCGTGGGCCCACCGTCATGCCCTGCCCTGGCCACCCCGCGCCCGGGTGGTGCTCTTCGACCGCGACGGGACCCTCGTGCGCGATGTCCCCTACAACGACGACCCGGCCCGGGTGGAGGCGCTGCCCACCGTCGCACCGGCCCTGGCGGCGCTCCGGGTCGAGCGCCTGCGGGTCGGCGTCGTCACCAACCAGTCCGGCGTCGGCAGAGGGCTCGTCTCCGCCGAGGCGGCCGACGCCGTGCGTCTGGCGGTGGAGTCCGAGCTCGGACCGTTTGCCACCTGGCAGGAATGCCGGCACGCACCCGAGGTGGGGTGCGCGTGTCGCAAGCCGGAGCCGGGGCTCGTGCTCGCAGCGGCCGCCGAGCTGAACGCCGACCCGGGCGACTGCGTCGTCATCGGCGACATCGGGTCCGACGTCATCGCAGCGCGGGCCGCCGGCGCCAGAGCCATACTGGTGCCCAACGACCGGACCCGGCCCTCGGAGGTCGCCGACGCCCCGTTCGTGGCGGCCGACCTGCTCCGTGCCGCGCGACTCGTTCTCGAGGGTGCGGTATGACGCGCGCCCTGGCGGTCCGGCTCGACTCCATGGGGGACGTCCTCCTGATGGGTCCGGCCCTGCGGGCCATGGCGGCCGACGTCGACCGCCTCGACGTGCTGACCTCGCCCGGGGGGGCCGCTGCCGCAGCAGCACTGCTTCCCGGCGTCGACGAGGTGCTCAGCCTGGCGGTCCCATGGTCGGGCCGGCCCGCACCCGAGTTCTCGGCGGACCTGGTCGACCACCTGGTGCATCGTCTCGCGAGGCGCCGCTACGACGAGGTGGTGATCTTCACCTCCTACCACCAGAGCGCGCTCCCCATGGCGCTGGTCGCGCGGCTGGCCGGCGCAACCCGGGTCATCGCGGACTGCGATGACTACCCGGGAAGCCTGCTCGACGTGCGCCACCGGCGCATGGCGGACGGCTCGGACGACGACGGCGGCAGCGCAGGCGGGCACGAGGTCTCCGCGGCCCTGGCCCTCGTCGCGGCGGCCGGGCATCGCCTTCCCGCCGGCGACGACGGCTCGCTCGCCCTCCGGGCCGAGCTTCCCGCGGTCCCGGCCCTGTTGGGCCCCGCAGGCGAGTACGTCGTCGTCCACCCCGGGGCCAGCGCACCGGCACGGGCGATCGAGAGCTCCCTGGCCGCCGCCGTCGCCCGCTGCCTCGAGCTCGATGACGGATGGACCGTCGTCGTGACGGGTGGGCCGGGCGAGGCCCTGGCCGCCTCCGAGGTCACACCGCCCGGCGGCATCCTGCTGGCCGGCCGGACCACGGTGCCCGAGCTCGCCGCCGTGCTGAGGGACGCGGCAGCCGTCGTCGTCGGCAACACCGGGCCGGCCCACCTGGCCGCGGCCGTCGGCACGCCCGTCGTCTCCCTGTTCGCTCCGGTCGTCCCGGTGCAGCGGTGGGGCCCGTGGCACGTTCGCTCCGTCGTGCTCGGGGACCAGCAGTCGCCCTGCGCCGGGAGTCGGGCGATCGAGTGTCCCGTACCCGGGCACCCCTGCCTGGGCGAGGTGACTCCGGCGCGGGTCGCAGCGGCGGTCCGCACCCTCACCGGGCGACCCGGAAGGCTGAGGAGGTGGGCGTCGTGAGGGTGCTCGTGTGGCACGTCCACGGGTCGTGGACCACGTCGTTCGTCCAGGGCCACCACGAGTACGTCCTCCCGCTCGCCCCGCAGCGGGGGCCACAGGGCCGCGGCCGGGCGCAGACCTGGGACTGGCCCGCTGCCGCGCGGGAGGTTCCCATCGACGACCTCGCGGACACACCGTTCGACGTGGTCGTCCTGCAAAGCCGCGAGGAGGCCCTGTGGACCCGCCAGTGGACCGGTCGCCGGCCGGGACGGGATGTCCCCGCGGTCTATCTCGAGCACAACGCCCCACAGGGCCCGGTGGTGGCGAGCCGGCACCCGGTGGCCGACGACCCGGTGCTGCGCGGCATACCGCTGGTGCATGTGACGCACTTCAACGCCCTGGCGTGGGACAACGGCTCGGTGCCCGTGACGGTGATCGAGCACGGCATCCCCGATCCCGGCCATCGCTACACCGGCACGAGCGCGTCCCTGGCCGCGGCCGTCAACGAGCCGGTGCGCCGGCGGCGGGTCGCCGGCACGGACGTCCTCCTCTCCCTCGCCGCCACCGTTCCCACGCATGTCTACGGCATGGCCACCGGCGAGCTCGCGACCCAGGCCGGCGGCGGGGCGGTCGTGGCTCGCGGGAACCTTCCCCAAGCAGCGCTGCACGAGGCGTTGGCCCGCCACCGTGGCTACCTGCACCCCTACCGGTGGACCAGCCTCGGGCTCGCACTCGTCGAGGCCATGACCCTCGGAATGCCGGTGCTCGCCGTGGCCACGACCGAGGCACCGCGCGCCGTGCCCGCGGACGCAGGGCTGGTCAGCTGCGACATCGAGGCGCTGCGGGAGAGGGCCGATCGCTGGATGCGGGATCCAACCGAGGCGCGGGAGACCGGTCAGGCCGCTCGGCGCCACGCGCTCGAGCGGTACTCGCTGCCTCGCTTCCTCGACGACTGGGACGAACTGCTCAAGGAGGTGGTCCGATGAGGATCGCGATGGTGTCGGAGCACGCCAGCCCCCTCGCCGTTCTCGGCGGGGCGGACGGCGGAGGCCAGAACGTCCACGTCGCCGCGCTCGCGACCGAGCTGGGTCGCCGCGGCCACGAGGTCACCGTCTACACCCGCCGAGACGCTCCCCCGGAACGACAGCCAGAGCGTATGCCGTTGTGCGAGAACGTCTCGGTGGTGCATGTCCCCGTCGGCCCGGACCGGGCCGTCCCCAAGGACGAGATGTACCCGCTGATGAGCGACTTCGCGCGGTGGCTGGTGTCCGACTGGAAGGTCTCCGGCACGCCGGACCTCGTCCATGCGCACTTCTGGATGTCGGGCCTGGCCGCCCTCGAGGCCGCTCGCGACGTGGGCATCCCCGTCGTCCAGACCTTCCATGCCCTCGGCTCCGTCAAGAGACGCCACCTGGGCGGCGCCGACCCGAGTCCGCCCACCCGCATCGGCCGCGAGCGGTGCCTTGCCGCGAGCGTCGACCTCATCATCGCCACGTGTTCGGACGAGGTCGCCGAGCTCCGCCGCGAGGCTGATGACCTCGCTCCCGTCGAGGTCATCCCGTGCGGGGTCGACACCGCGGTGTTCCGGCCGGCGGGCACACCGGCGCTCCGCGACGGCGAGGGCCGTCGCCTCCTGCTCACGGTGGGCCGGTTCGTCGAGCGCAAGGGGTTCGACGTCGCCATCCGGGCGCTTCCACATCTGCCGGACACCGCACTTCTGATCGTGGGCGGCCCCGACGCCGCCGGTCTGGGGACCGACCCGGAGGCGGGACGGCTGAGAGCCGTGGCAGCCGAGGCCGGCGTGGCGGACCGCGTGCACCTCGTCGGCAGCGTCGACCACCAGCGGATGCCCGGGCTCTACCGGTCGGCCGATGTGGTGCTTTCCACGCCGTGGTACGAGCCGTTCGGGATCACACCCGTCGAGGCCGCCGCCTGCGGCCGCCCCGTCGTGGGCAGCGCTGTGGGCGGCCTACTCGACACCGTCGTGGACGGGGTGACGGGGTTCCTCGTGCCGGCGCAGGACCCCCAGGGCGTGGCCGAGGCCGTCCGGCAGCTGCTGGAGGACCCTGGGCGCCGAGAGCGGATGGGCGCGCAGGCGCGCCGCCGGGCCGTGGACGTCTACTCCTGGAGCACCGTCGCGGCCCGGACCGAGGCGGCATACGCCCAGGTCCTCGAGCGTGCCCCCGCGTCGCGGGCGGACGCAGCGGGAGTCTCCGACGTGCGGAGCTGGCTCGCGGACCATCATCGCGAGATGGTCGACGGCCTCGCCGACCTGGCCCGGCATGCCGACCAGATCGCCTCGTGGGGCCGGATGCTCGCCGTGCGGCTCGGCAGCGGCGGTCGCCTCCTGGTGGCCGGCAACGGTGGCAGCGCCGCGCAGGGCGAGCACCTGACCGGTGAGCTGGTGGGTCGGTTCGGCCGCGAGCGGCGGCCGATGTCCGCGATCTCCCTCGCGTCCGACGCGGCCAGCGTGACCGCCATCCTCAACGACTACGGGATCGAGGAGGTGTTCGCTCGGCAGGTGGCCGCTCATGGCCGGCCGGGTGACATCGCCCTCCTGTTGTCCACGAGCGGCACCAGCCGGAACGTCCTCGCGGCTGCCCGTCGGGCGCGGGCGCTCGGCCTGCAGGTCTGGGCGCTCACCGGTCCGGCTCCGAACCCGCTGGCCGCGCTGGCCGACCGGGTGCTCGAGTGCCGGGCCACCACGACGGCCTGTGTGCAGGAGATCCACCTCGTCGTCGTCCATGCCCTCTGCGCCGCCGTGGACGCCGCCCTCGCCGACTCGGCCGACTCGGCCGACTCGCCCGCCCCGGAGTCCGAACCCGAGGACCGTCGCGACGAGGCGGTGCCGGCATGAGCTCCCGCACCATCACGGTGCTCGGTGACGTCGTGCTCGATGCCGACATCCTCGGCACGGTCGGCCGGGTGGCGCCCGACGCCCCGGTCCCGGTGGTCGACGTGGTGGACGAGCGGATGAGCCCGGGCGGTGCCGGCCTGGCCGCCGTACTGTGCTGCTCGGCGCACGTCGAGGTCGTCCTGGTCGCACCGATGGCCGACGATGCGGCCGGTGACCGGCTGCGCGATCTGCTCCGGAGCCACGGAGTCCGGCTGGTCCCGCTGGGCCACGTCGGGTCCACCCGGAGCAAGACCCGCATCCGGGCCGGCGGCCAGTCGCTGCTGCGGGTGGACCGAGGAGGTCCGGGTGGGCCACGAGGCCCTGTTCCGGAGGAGGCGGTGGCAGCGGTCCGAGAGTGCGATGCCCTCCTCGTCTCTGACTACGGTGCCGGCACCGCGCAGAGCCCCGAGATCCGCCGGCTCTTGGCGGCCGTCGCCCAGAGCGGCCACCGCGGGGGCCGTCCCCGCGTCTGCTGGGACCCGCATCCGCGCAGCGCCGGCCCGGTGCCCGAGTGCACCATCGTGACGCCGAACCTCCTCGAGGCGCGGACCGCGTTGAACGATCCGGACGCGGACGGTGGGACCGCCGCCGCCAAGCTCCGCTGGCGATGGCACGCGCAGAGTGTGGCCGTGACAGCCGGCGAACGCGGCGTGTGGCTCGCCGCCGACGCAGCGACGCCGACCTACGTACCCGCCCCGAACGTGCACGACGGGGACTCCTGTGGAGCGGGTGACCAGTTCGCCGCGTCCCTCACCCGGGGGCTGGCGCGGCAGGCCGGCGTGCAGGAGTGTGTCGAGGGCGCCATCGGGGACGCTGCGGCGTGGGTGGCCGCTGGAGGCGCCGCCGGCTTCCGTGACCCGGGCGGGGGCAGCCCAGCCGCGCGTGGGTCCGGCGCCGGGCCGACGGCCCGCGATGTCGTGCTCCGCACCCGGGCACGCGGCGGCACCGTCGTCGCCACGGGCGGCTGTTTCGACATCCTCCATGCCGGCCATGTCGCCACCCTGCGTGCGGCCCGCCAGCTCGGCGACTGCCTCGTCGTCCTCCTCAACTCCGATGCGTCCGTCAGCCGGCTCAAGGGTCCGGAACGGCCCGTCAACCCGGTCGCCGACCGCGTCGCCGTCCTGGAGGCGCTCGATGCGGTCGACGCCGTCATCGTCTTCGACGACGATGACCCGCGAGCGGCGATCTCCTCGCTGCGGCCGGACGTGTGGGTCAAAGGCGGCGACTACACCGATGCCGAGCTGCCCGAGGCCGAGCTCGTCCGGTCCTGGGGCGGGCGTGTCGCCCTCGTTCCGTGCATGGCCGGCCGGTCGACGACACGACTGCTCGACGCCGTCCCGTGACCCGGCGGCACCGCTCGCCGCGGCGAGCGGCATACATCGCCACCCTCGTCCGGCCCGACCCGACCCTGAAGGAGAGACATGACTGACCCCCGGATTCGCAACGTGCTCGTCACCGGCGGGTCCAGCGGCCTCGGCGAAGCCGTCGTGACGGCCGTTCTCGGTGCCGGCGGCTCCGCCACGGTGGTCGACCGGGTGCCCCCTGCGACCGACGTGCCACACGTGCTCGCCGACCTCGCCGACACGTCGGCCGCGGCGCGGGCGGTGCACGACGCCGTCGAGCTCAGCGGGGAGCCGACCGCCGTCGTCGCGGCCGCCGGGACGGATGCGTGCGGGCGGCTCGAGGACGTGCCCGCCGAGGCCTGGGACCGGACCATCCAGGTCAACCTCATCGGGACCGCCGCCGTGGTGCGCGCCTGCCTTCCCCACCTGCGGCGCACGCACGGCACGGTCGTCACCGTGGCATCGACCCTCGGCCTGCGTGCGGTGAGCGACGCGACGGCCTACTGCGCGAGCAAGTTCGGGTTGGTGGGCTTCACCCGTGCCCTCGCGGTCGAGCTCGCGGGGGAGGTCGGGGTCACCCTGCTGATCCCCGGCGGGATGCGGACGCACTTCTTCGACGGGCGCACGGAGCAGTACCGGCCAGGCCCGGATGCCGCGCTCAACGACCCGGCACACGTTGCGTCGCTCGTCCTGGCTGCCCTGCGCCAGCCCGAGGGATGCGAGCTGAGGGAGCTCGTCGTCGCCACCTCGACCGAGCCGTCGTGGCCCTAGCCGCGGCGCGCCAGCGCCGTCCGGAGGCCGCCCCGCCGGGGGGCGAGCCGACGCAGCGGCGGCCGGTCGTGCTCGTGCTGCGGGCCCTCGGGCTGGGTGACGCGGTCACCGGCATCCCGGCCCTGCGCGGTCTGCGCCGGGCCTTCCCCGACGCCTGGGTCGTCCTCGCCGCGCCCTCGGCGGTCGGTGAGTGGCTGTGCCGCCTCGGAGCCGCCGATGACGTGGTTCCTGCCGATGAACGGCTCGACGGCGTGCCGTCGTTGGCCGAGCGACCCGACATCGCCGTCAACCTCCACGGAAAGGGTCCGCTCAGCCATCGGTGGCTGGCACAGGTCGGAGCGGACCGTGTCATCGCGCACGCCTGTCCCGAGGAGGGGCACTGGCAGGGGCCGGCGTGGCGGTCCGACCTGCACGAGGTCGACCGGTGGTGCGACCTGGTCCGCTGGGCCGGTGGACCGTGCGGCCGTGAGGACCTTCGCCTCTTGGCCCACCGCACCGCCGGAGGCCGGCTGGCCGTCGTCCATCCCGGTGCCAGCGCGGGTGCCCGGCGCTGGCCGGCCGAGCGGTGGGCCGCCGTCGCCTCGGCCCTCGTCCAGCGCGGCATACCCACGGTGGTCACGGGCAGCGCGGCGGAGACCGAGCTCTGCGCGAGCGTGGCCCACGCGGCGGCGGGCGTCGTGAACCTCGCCGGCCGGCTCGACCTCGACGCTCTGGCGCTGCTCACCAGGCAGGCCCGGCTTGTCCTGTCGGGCGACACCGGCATCGCGCATCTGGCCACGGCATACGCGACTCCCTCCGTCACGCTCTTCGGCCCGACGCCTCCGCAGCAATGGGGACCCGCGATCGACCCGGATCTCCACCTGGTCCTCTGGCACCCCGAGGCCTCGGACGCTCCCGGGGACCCGCACGCTGCGACCATCGACCCACGCCTGGCCGCCGTCTCAGTGGCCGAGCTGCTCGGCGCCGCCGACGCTCAGCTCGCTCGAGGATGACCCGCTGGCCGGCTCCGGTCAGGCCGAGGTCGCCACTCGCCCGGCGGCCGAGGACGACTCGGCGAACCAGTCGACGGTCCTGCGCAGCCCCTCCTCCCAGGACGTCCGAGCAGCCCAGCCGAGGACCTCTCGGGCCAGGCTCGTGTCAGGGCGGCGGACCTGAGGGTCGTCGACCGGCCGGTCGATGTAGCGGATGGTCGATGACGATGCAGCGGCGGCGATGACGTCGCGCGCGATTCGCTCGATGCTCAGCTCGGAGGGGTTCCCGAGGTTGACCGGGCCGGGATGGCTGCTGCCGGCCATGGCGAGGACTCCCCGGACGAGGTCGTCGACGAAGCAGACCGACCTGGTCTGGGCTCCGTCGCCAGCGACGGTGAGCGGCTCTCCGGCGAGCGCCTGGGTGATGAACGTCGGGATCGCCCGGCCGTCGTCTCGGCGCATCTGCGGCCCGTACGTGTTGAAGATCCGCACCACCCCCGTGTCCACCCCCTCGGTGGCGCGGTATGCCGTTGCCAGGGCTTCCCCGTACCGCTTGCCCTCGTCGTAGACCCCGCGCGGCCCGACGGGGTTGACGTTACCCCAGTACGTCTCGGACTGCGGGTGCTCGAGCGGGTCGCCATAGACCTCCGACGTCGAGGCGAGGACGAACCGGGCCCGCTTCTCCTTCGCCAGGCCGAGCGCGTGCCAGGTGCCGATCGCACCGACCTTGAGGGTGTGGATCGGGAGCTTCAGGTAGTCGACGGGCGAGGCGGGAGAAGCGAAGTGGAGCACCAGGTCCACCGGGCCGGGCACGTGGACGAAGTCGGTGACGTCGCAGCGGACCAGCCGGAACCGGGGGTCGGGCAGGAGATGGGCGACGTTCTGCGGGCTCCCGGTGAGGAAGTTGTCGAGGCATACCACCGCGACATCGGCATCCAGCAGGGCCGAGCACAGGTGGCTGCCGAGGAACCCCGCTCCGCCGGTGACGACGGCCCGGCGATGGCGTCCGAGCATCCTGCTCTCCCCTCGTGTCCGCGTGGGACGACAGACGGTCGGTGGTCGGCGGCGCTCGCGCCCCGGTCCAGGTGCCTCTGCCCCGAGGGCGGCGATCCAAACCCGGCCGAGCCCTGCGCGGCGCCGGCCGGGCCGGCGTCCGGCAAACCGGTCCCGTCACACGTGAGACCCGTTCTCACCAGGGCGCATCCGGGTACCGGGCCCCGGCGGGTTCCCGTGGGTCTCTCCCGCCGTGCGCCCGCTGTTGGCACGGCGTCACTACTGGCACCGCGTGACCGCAGCCGTCAGGATGGCCGGTCGCCCGGCGATCCGCCTGCCGTTCCTCAGACGGTGCTGCGGCGGAGGAGTCCTTCGGCCAGGAGCATCTCGAGGGCACCGAACCCGGCGATGACCGGCTGCAGGAAGAAGTAGCGCTGCAGCACGAGGAGCTGGACGACGATCCACCCGACCAGCGCGGCTCCGACCACCATCGCCGCCATCGGCGCCCAGGTGCGCCGCACCAGCACGGCCCACGCCCCGAACGCCTGCGGGAGGGCCACCGTCACCACCAACGCCACCCCGGGAAGGGTCCAGGTGACGAAGGGGGTTCGCTCCAGCCAGTCGATGGGCATGCCCATCCCGTCGGACATCAGGCCGACGGCCCCGAAGACCGCGCTGAACGACACGAACACCAGGACGACGACCAGGGGCCACCGCCAGCCCGGGGCACCCCGGGCGCCCGGGTGGCGGTGTGCCGCACCGCCCATCTGCGCCTCCTGACCTCACCAGCGGCTTAGATTCTGCTCGCCTCCGAGGCCGTCGGCCGGTGGATGTGCCCAGCGGCACACCCACGGCCGGGCACCCGGCATACCTTGGGCGGGGCCGGCCGGCGGAGCCCGGTCAGGGGGCCCGGTCAGACGGCGGCGGGGCCTGTCGTGACCCAGTGCGAGACCGGCCCCGGGGTTCACTGTCGTCGGGAGCTACCTCGCCAACGCGGTGAGGAAGGCGAGCCCATCCGGGCTGCCCGGGCCGGTCACGTCGTCGTAGTGTTGGCGGTCTCGTCGCCGCTGCCACCCGAGGAGAAGAGCAGCGAGACGCCCTGGGCGGCGGCTGGAGCGCGGTCTGGTGGCTGGCCGCCACCTGGCCGCGGCTGCTCGGCTCGCCGACGTCGCCGTAGGAGTTCGTGACGATCTGCGCGAGGTTGTTGTCGACCACCGTGTCGACCGCGAGGTCGAGGTCGGAGTCGGAGCAGCTCGAACCACCGACATAGAGGATGTCGGCCGCCGGTGCCGTCGCATGGACCGCCTCGACGTCGAGCGTCTCCTCTCCGTACCACCCGTTGCCGCCGCACTCGTCCACGTTGGTGTAGCCGTAGGGCAGCGACTGGGAGAACTGGTAGCTCTTGAGCCGGGTGCGTCGGGTCGTTCCTGGCGGCGTAGTCCTGCGCGTCCTGGAGGATCGTCGGCGAGGCGTAGGCGTAGGCGTCGACGACGGCCACGGTCACGCCGCGTCCGTCGACGCCTCCCGCGAGGGCCTGGTCGACACCGTACGCGGAGCGGACCTGCGCCGGCTTGTAGCCGCAGGGGGCGTGGGGCTGGGGGTGCGCGACCAGCTGCGCCAGGTTGGTGGCCATCCTCTCCCCGTAGTACGCCGAGCACGGCGTGGCGTTGCGGAACACGTCCGGCGGCGGCGGGAGGGCATCGTTGGGCGACGCCTTGGCCGGCACCGCCGCGCCGGCCGGTCCCACTGTGCTCAGTGGCCGGGCGCGGCTCAGTGGCCGAGCGCGCTGGGAGCCGTCCAGCCCCTGGAGGCCGGCCACAACCGACGCCAGCGAGTCCGGCACGGTGAGCACGGCGGTGATCTGTTGCTGGGTCGACCCGGGGACGGCGCCTACCTTGTGGGCGCGTGCCGTCCAGGCGGGGGCCTTCTCCACCACCTGGCGGCCCTGAGGGCCCGTCCCCGCTGGGCGGCGCCGGCCGGCGCGAGCGCACCGAGGGCCAGGCAGGCCGTGGAACCGAGGACCAGCCGCGTACTGACTCGCGCTGCATCTGAGCTGATGTGCCTCCCTGAACAGGGTGTGGTCTCCCACCTGACCGGTCCCCGGGCATCGTCTCCCCCCGAGTTCCAACGGTCACCCCAAGTCGGATGGGGCCGGGCCGCCTCCCGAGGAGCCGGCCGTCTCGCGGCGGGTGACTCACCTCTGCGAGGCGTCACTGACCTCGCCGACGAGCTCCTCGATGACGTCCTCGAGGAACACCACGCCGAGCACCCTGCCGTCCTCGGCGACGACCCGGGCCAGGTGCGATCCCGTCGCCCGCATCGTCTCGAGGACGTCCTCGATCTCGTCCCCGGGCCGGACCGTCGCCATCCGGCGTACCCGCTTCGCCGGGACGGGCTCGTCGCGCTCGCGGTCGTCCGCATAGAGGACGTCCTTGAGATGGAGGTAGCCGACCGGGTCCCCCGATCCGTCGACCACGGGGAACCGGGAGAAGCCACGCTTGGCCACCAGGCGCTCGATCTCGTTCGGGGTGGCCCGGCCGGTCACGGTGACGAGCGCGCTGAGCGGCACGGCCACCTCGCCCGCGTCCGTCGCGCTGAAGTCCAACGCGGCACCGAGCCGGGCATAGGGAGCCTCGGAGACCAGGCCCTCGCGATGGGACTCGTCGACGATATGGGCGACCTCCTCGGCCGTGAACTGCGTCGCCTGCTCGTCCTGGGGCTCCACGCCGAGGGCCCGCACGATCGCCTTGGCCGCCGACTCCATGACGGTGATGAAGGGCCGCAGCAGCCGGGTGACGAAGAACAGCGGCGGCACGAGGACCAGGGCGGCCCGGTCGGGCCCGGCGATGCCCAGGTTCTTGGGGATCATCTCCCCGATGACGACGTGCAGGTACGCGATGAGGAGCAGCGCGGCCGCCACGGCCACCCCGTCGGCGACACCCGCGGGCCAGCCGATCCTCTCGACGAGCGGCAGCAGCGCCTCGTGCAGGGAGGACTCCGAGATGGCGCCGAGCAGGACCGACGCCAGGGTGATGCCGAGCTGGGCGGCGGCCAGCAGAGAGCCCATCTGCTCGAGGGCCGACAGGGTGAGCTGGGCCCGCCGGTGCCCACCCGCAGCGAGGGGCTCGAGGCGGCTGCGCCGCGACGCCATGGCCGCGAACTCGGCTCCGACGAAGAAGGCGTTGAGGAGCAGCAGGGCCAGCGTGACGAGGATCGTGCCGAGGCTCACGGCAAACCGTCCTCACCGGCCGGCCGGTCACCGTGGGGCGACGCTGCGCCCTCGGCCCGGGTGGAGCCGGCCGCTTCGGCCGCCGGGGGTACGAACCTCAGCCGGTCGACCCGCAGTCCGTCCATGTCGATGACCCGAACGGACCACCCGTCGACGCTCACCTCGTCGCCCACCGCCGGGACGCGGCCCAGCTCGGCCATCAGCCAGCCACCGGCCGTCTCGTATGCCGTGCCGTCCGGGACGTCGGCGCCGACCCGCTCGCGGATCTCGTCGGGACGCCACAGGCCGGGCACCGTCCACGAGCCGTCCGGCAGCGCCCGACCGGTGGTCTGCATCCGGTCGTGCTCGTCGCTCACCTCGCCGACGATCTCCTCGACGACGTCCTCGAGGGTGACCACGCCGGAGGTCCCGCCGTACTCGTCGACGACGACGGCGAGCTGGAACCCGCCCTGGCGCAGCTGCACCAGCAGCGGGTCGAGCCGGATCGTCTCCGGGACGAGGGTCGCCGTGGTCATCAGGGCCGACACGGGCACCTGTCCTCGCCGCTCGTGCGGCACGGCGATGGCGCGCTTGACGTGCACGATGCCGTCGATGTCGTCCCAGTCCTCGCCGAGGACCGGGAAGCGCGAGTGTCCGGTGTTGCGCGCCAGGGTCACGACGTCCCGCGCGGTCGCGGTCCGCTCGATCGCCGTCGCGCGCGAGCGGGGGGTCATGACGTCGGCGGCCGTCTGGTCGCCGAACCCGATGGAGGCGGTGAGCAGCCGGGCCGTATGGGGGTCCAGGGTGCCGGCCTCGGCCGACCTGCGGACGAGGAAGGCCAGCTCCTGCGGGTTCCGGGCGCCCGAGAGCTCCTCGCGGGGCTCGACCCCCACCGCCCGCAGGACGAGGTTGGCGGACCCGTTGAGCAGCGCGATCAGCGGGCGAGCGACCGTCGAGAAGACGCGCACGGGGAGGGCGACGACGGATGCGGTCCGCAGGGGCGCCGAGAAGCCGAGGAACTGCGGGACGAGCTCACCGACGACCATGGAGAAGACGGTCGCGATGAGCAACGCCAGGAGGTACGCGACGGTGTCCTTGGCCGCCCCCTCCAGGCCGAGGGACCCGAGCGGCGACCCGATCAGCGAGGTGAGCGCCGGGGTGGTGAGGAACCCGAGGGCCAACGTCGTGATGGTGATGCCGACCTGGGCGCCGGAGAGCTGGGTCGAGAGCTGGCGCAGGGACGCCAGCACCCAGCGGGCCCGCGGCGCGCCACGGTCGACGGCCTGCTGGACCGTGGGCCGGTCCAGGGCCACGAGGGAGAACTCCGCCGCGACGAACAGCGCCGTCCCCAGGGTGAGGAGGACGCCGGCCAGGATGAGGAGCCAGTCGGTCATCGTGCGGCCCATCCTAGGCAGCGCACCGGCGGCCGGTGGACGGTCGGGCTGCGGTCCGCGGCCGCCGCGGGGGCGAGGGTGCCCGCCTCCGGACCAGCGCCGTGGCCGCACCGCCAGCGGGAGGCGAATCACGTCCCAGGGTCGACCCGCACGCCGCGGAAGGCTGCAAGGATCGGGACATGACCCTGATCGACCAGACGCCATGACCACGGCAGCGACGACGACCCCGGCGACCCCGGGGACCCCGAGGAGCCCGGCTGCGCGCATCGAGATCCGCAGCCTCACCAAACGGTTCGGCGGGTTCACCGCCGTCGACGACCTCTCCTTCACCGTCGAGCCCGGCCGGATCACCGGCTTCCTGGGCCCCAACGGTGCCGGCAAGACGACGACGATGCGGATGCTGCTCGGCCTGATCAGGCCGACCTCCGGCAGCGCGACGATCAACGGGGCCCGCTACCACGACCTGCCGGCACCGATGAAGACGGTCGGGGCCGCCCTCGAGGCGACGAACTTCCACCCCGGGCGGAGCGGCCGCGACCACCTGCGCGTGCTGGCCACCGCGGCCGAGATCCCCCTCGCCCGCGTGGACGAGCTGCTCGAGCTCACCGGCATCCCGGCCGCCGCACGCCAGCGTGCCGGGTCCTACAGCATGGGCATGCGCCAGCGGCTCGGCCTGGCCGCGGCCCTGCTCGGCGACCCCCAGGTTCTCATCCTCGACGAGCCGGCGAACGGGCTGGACCCGGAGGGGATCCGTTGGCTTCGCCAGTTCCTGCGGCTGCTCTCCGGACAGGGCAAGACCATCCTCATCTCGAGCCACCTCCTCCAGGAGATGGAGCAGACCGTCGACGACATCGTCATCATCGCGAACGGCCGGCTCGTCAAGGCCGGCCCGGTGAGCGAGCTGCACGGCACCCCCAAGGCGCTCGTGCGCACCTCCGACCCGGAGCGGCTAGTCGGGGCGCTGCGCGTCGCCGACGTCGTGGCGGAGGTGGGCCCGGACGGTGCGGTCAGCGCGCAGACCGGCGACCTCCGGCTCATCGGTGACGTCGCCCTGCGCGCCGGGGTGCCCGTCTGGGAGCTCCGCGGGACCCAGGCCGACCTCGAGGCGCTGTTCTTCGAGCTCACCGAGGGCACCAACCGCAACCTCGGGGTAGCGGCGACGGCTCCGACCGTGCCACCGCCCGCCCAGAGCGCGCTACCGCCCGCGGCGGGCGCCCGGCAACCCGCCCCGGACCGCAGCGGAGGGGACCTGTGATGAGTGCCGCCATCCGATCCGAGTTCCGCAAGTTCTTCACGACCCGGATGTGGTGGGGCATGGCCATCGCCGTGTTCCTCGCCGCCGCCATCTTCGGGGGCGCCTTCGGGTTCCTCTACACCTCCGATGCCATCAAGCAGCCGGGCGCGCCGGTGGGCGACGCCACCCAGGTCGCCAACTCGGTCTACACCGCCGGCCTCTCGGTGGGCTACCTGCTGCTCCTGACGATCGGCATCATGCAGATCGGGTCCGAGTACCGCCACAAGACGATCAGCGGGACGTTCCTCGCCACGCCCAAGCGTGTGGAGGCGCTGCTGGCCAAGGCGACCGCGCTTCTCGTCATCGGAGCCCTCTACGGGCTGCTCAGCCTGGTGGGGTCGATGTCGGTCGGCGCCACCGTGCTCAGCCTGCGCGGTGCCGACCCCTTCCCGTCCGCCCAGGTGGCCCGGACCGCGGCGCTCAGCCTGCTCGTCCTCGGACTGTGGGCGCTCATCGGGCTCGGTGCCGGCATCCTCATCCCCAACCAGGTCGCCGCTCTGCTCATCTCGGTCGGCGTGGCCTGGATCGTCGAACCCCTGGCCGGCCTCGCCCTCGGGTTCTGGGGCTGGGGGAAGGACCACATCGTCCCGTACCTGCCCAGCCAGGCGACGAACGCCGTCATCAACTCGGTGCAGAGCTCGACGAACGAGGTCCGGCTCGCGTGGTGGGTCGCCGCTCTCGTGCTGGCCGCGTGGGCAGGCGTGCTCGCGGGGCTCGGGATCTGGCGCACCGTCCGCCAGGACGTCTCCTGACGGGGCGTCCGGGTCCGGTCACCGGTCCTGGGCGGCGCCTCGGCCGTCGAGCAGGACGCCGGCGACCGCCCGCACGGACATCGCCAGGGACGTCGCACCCGGGTCGGGGGTTCCCACGCTGAGGTCGGCCAACGGCCGAGCACGCCCGATCCGGGGCCGAAGCAGCGCGGTGTCAGCCGCGGCCCTCCACGCCACGTCCGCGCCATGGGTCCATGCGGTCGCCAGGTCGGCCCCGGCGCCGACCTCGGCCTCCAGGGCGTCGACGAACGGCACCAGGGCGTCCAGCATCGTCTTGTCACCCGGCTGGGCCCGTCCCAGCGCCTGGATGCCGGTGGCCGCGGCCCGGACCGCGGTCACGACGTCCGCTGCCCGGATCTCGTCGGCGTCATCGGCGAGGGCCCGTCCCATGTCGGCCAGTGCGCGGCCCCACAGTGCACCCGATGTGCCGCCGGCCCTCGCCGCCCACGCGGCACCCGCGGCGGCGAGGACGGACCCCGCACCGGCGCCACGCTCGGAGGCCGACCGCGCCGCCTCCGCGGCCGAGCCGAGGCCCCGCACCATCCCCCGGCCGTGGTCGCCGTCGCCGGCGACGGTGTCGAGGCGAGCCAGCTCTGGCTCGGCCTCGACGATGAGGACCCTCATCGCCTCCAGCGCCGCCACGACGGTCCGCCCGCAGCTCTGCGACGCAGCCGAGGCAGGTGCGAAGGCCACCTCCGCGGGCGACGGCCCGGCGGCGGAGCGGCCGCGGCGCGGACCACCGTCGACGGCATACCCGCGCCCCTTCCGGTAGGAGGGGGAGTCTGCGGGGGCGCTCCACAGCCGCTCCAGCTCGTCGTCGAGGAACGCCACCGTCAAGGAGCATCCGGCCATGTCGAGGCTGGTGACGAGCTCCCCGACCTCTGGCTCGACGAGCGTGAGGGCGGCATCGCGCAGCAGCCGCCCGATGTGCCCCCACAGCACGAAGAGCTCCTCGTATGTCGTGGCTCCCAGGCCGTTGAGAAGCACGGCCACCGTGTCCGAGCCGTCGGCCGGGCGCTCGGCGAGGACACCGTCGACGAGCAGCCGGGCCAGGTCGGCGGCCGACGCCAGCGGCTTCTCGGCGATCCCCGCCTCCCCGTGGATCCCGAGGCCCACCGCCATCCGGCCCTGCGGAACCCGGAACAGTGGCCGGGGCTCTCCGGGCATCGTGCAGCCGTCGAAGGCGACGCCGAGCGTGCGAGTGCGGTCGTTGGCCCGAGACGCCACCCGGGCGACCTCGTCGAGGGAGTAGCCCAGCTGGGCGGCGGCACCCGCCACCTTGAAGACCACAAGGTCGCCGGCGATCCCCCGCCGGCGATGGACCTCCCCCGGAGCGGCGCTGGCCACGTCGTCGGTCACGAAGAGGGTCCGGGTCGGCACTCCCTCGGCGTTCAGGCGGTCCCGCGCCAGGTCGAAGTTGAGCACGTCACCGGCGTAGTTCCCGGCGGTGAGGAACACCCCGGCGCCCGAGGACGCGGCCCGGCACACGCTGACGACGTCGTCGGCCGAGGGCGAGGTGAAGACGTGTCCCACCACCGCCCCGTCGGCGAGCCCCGGCCCGACGATCCCGCAGAACGCGGGGTAGTGCCCCGACCCGCCGCCCACCACGACGGCCACCTTGCCCACCGTCGGCTCCGCGGCCCGGACCACACCACCGGGCACGCCGACGACGGCGGAGGAGTAGAGGTCGAGGAACCCGGCCAGCATGTCCTGCATGAACCTCGCGGGGTCGTCGTGGACGTGCGTCATCGCGCTCCTCCGTTCCCGGGCGGGTGCGCCGCCCGGCCTGCGGTCCGGCTGGGTCCGTCGGCGCCGGTCGTCGCAGTCATTGTGTCGGCAGGCGTGGCGTCTCGGCACCGTGGCGGGACCTTTGGGGGCACCCGAGGTGCAGCGGACGTCCGGACGGCGCACAGGTCCCGTGCAGCGGTCACCCATGCCTCGTACAGGGGCGCAGGGATAGGCTTGACTAACATCTCACCTCGCCGTCGAGCCGTGAAAGAGGCGGAAACCCCCGTGCCTGACCAGAGCGCGCCCAGTGACCCCCTGACCTCCTTCGGACCCAACGACTGGCTGGTGGACGAGCTCTACGCCCAGTACCTCAAGGACAAGCACAGCGTCGACAAGGCGTGGTGGGACTTCTTCAAGGACTACGAGCCCGGCGAGGCCGCCCTGGGGCGGGACGCGGCCGCCCGGGCGCGTGCCTGGGTGTCCAACGGCTCGCCCGCCGCTGCTCCCGCGGCGTCGGCCCGGGGCCGGGCGACCCCCGCCCAGCCGACGGCACAGGAGACCGGGCAGGCTCCCCGGCCCTCCGCTGACCGGGCATCCACCGCCACGACGCCGCCCGCCGGTGCGGCCGAGCCGGCCGGTGCCACCGAGACCGCCGCTGCCACCGAGACCGCCGCTGCAGAGGCGCCCCCCGCGGCCGCGCCCCCGGCCCCCACCCAGCGGGGGGCGACTCCTGCGCGGGGCGGTCAGCAGCCCACGCCGACGCCGCGCGAGCCCGCCCCGACCAGGGAGTCCGCCGCCACCGAGGAACCGGCGATCAGCGCGCTGCGCGGCGCCTCGGCCCGGGTCGTGACCAACATGGAAGCCTCTCTCGAGGTCCCCACCGCGACCAGCGTGCGTGCCGTCCCGGCGAAGCTGCTCATCGACAACCGCATCGTCATCAACAACCACCTCTCCCGTTCCCGTGGCGGCAAGGTGTCCTTCACGCACATCATCGGGTTCGCCCTGGTCAAGGCCCTCGCGGCCATGCCCGAGATGAACTCCGGGTTCGGCCATGACGACAAGGGGAAGCCGGTCCTGATCCACCCGGCGCACATCAACCTCGGCCTGGCCATCGACCTGGCCAAGCCCGACGGCACCCGTCAGCTCCTCGTGCCCTCCATCAAGGCCGCCGAGCAGATGGACTTCGCCCACTTCTGGACGGCCTACGAGGAGATGGTCAAGAAGGCCCGCGGCGGCACTCTCACCGTCGAGGACTTCCAGGGTACGACGCTCTCGCTGACCAACCCGGGCACGATCGGCACGGTGCACTCGGTGCCCCGGCTCATGCGCGGCCAGGGTGCCATCATCGGGGTCGGCGCGCTGGAGTACCCGGCCGAGTGGCAGGGCGCCAGCAACGAGACCCTCAACCGCAACGCCGTCTCCAAGATCGTCACCCTGACCAGCACCTACGACCACCGGATCATCCAGGGCGCGCAGTCCGGCGACTTCCTCCGGCGGGTCCACCAGCTGCTCCTCGGCGAGGACGGCTTCTACGACGAGATCTTCGAGAGCCTGCGCATCCCGTACGAGCCGATCCGCTGGGTCCAGGACGTCACGGCGACCCACGACGACGACATCAACAAGGTCGCCCGGGTGCAGGAGCTCATCCACGCCTACCGGGTCCGCGGCCACCTCATGGCCGACACCGACCCGCTCGAGTACCGCCAGCGGCGCCACCCCGACCTCGACATCACCCGCCACGGGCTGACCTTGTGGGACCTCGACCGGCACTTCGCGACCGGCGGCTTCGGCGGCGAGCCCTTCCTCAAGCTTCGCAAGATCCTCGGCATCCTGCGGGACAGCTACTGCCGCACCGTCGGCGTGGAGTACATGCACATCCAGGACCCCGACCAGCGCGAGTGGATCCAGAGCAAGATCGAGGTCCCGTACGCCAAGACGACGCGTGAGGAGCAGCTGCGGATCCTGCGCCGGCTCAACGCGGCCGAGGCCTTCGAGACCTTCCTGCAGACCAAGTTCGTCGGACAGAAGCGCTTCTCCCTCGAGGGCGGCGAGTCGGTCATCGCCCTGCTCGACCGCGTCCTCAGCCGTGCCGCCGAGGACGACATGGAGGAGGTGTGCATCGGTATGCCGCACCGTGGCCGCCTCAACGTGCTCGCCAACATCGCCGGCAAGTCCTACGGCCAGATCTTCCGCGAGTTCGAGGGCAAGCAGGACCCCACCTCGGTGCAGGGTTCCGGCGACGTCAAGTACCACCTCGGCACCGAGGGCGAGTTCGTCGCCGAGAGCGGTTCGCGCACCAAGGTCTACCTGGCCGCGAACCCCTCCCATCTCGAGGCGGTCAACCCGGTGCTCGAGGGCATCGTCCGGGCCAAGCAGGACCGGCTCAACCTCGCCGGTGAGGACTTCACCGTCCTGCCCGTCCTCCTCCACGGCGACGCGGCGTTCGCCGGCCAGGGCGTCGTGGCCGAGACCCTCAACCTGTCCCAGCTGCGCGGCTACCGCACCGGCGGGACCGTCCATGTCGTCATCAACAACCAGGTGGGGTTCACGACGGCGCCCTCCTCGTCGCGGTCCTCGACCTACTCCACGGACGTCGCCCGGATGATCCAGGCGCCGATCTTCCACGTCAACGGCGACGACCCCGAGGCCTGCGTCCGCATCGCGGAGCTGGCCTACGACTTCCGACGCCGCTTCCACAAGGACGTCGTGGTCGACCTGGTCTGCTACCGGCGCCGGGGGCACAACGAGGGCGACGACCCGTCGATGACCCAGCCGCTGATGTACCGGCTCATCGAGGCCAAGCGCAGCGTGCGCAAGCTGTACACCGAGTCCCTCGTGGGCCGCGGCGACATCACCGTCGAGGACGCCGAGGCAGCCCTGCGCGACTACCAGGCCCAGCTCGAGCGAGTGTTCCTCGAGACGAAACAGGCCCTCAAGGAGGCCGAGGCGGAGGCCGCGGGGCAGCCCGACCCGACCTTCTCGGGGACCGACGTCGAGGGACACCTCGGCCTCGAGCCACCGGCCGCCCAGGCCGCCACCGCCGACGCCACGACCCGCTCGGCCACCGAGACCGCGATCGACGAGGCGGAGCTGAAACGCCTCGGTGACGCGTTCATCGCCGTGCCCGACGGGTTCATGGTCCACCCCAAGCTCCGCCAGATGCTCGAGAAGCGGGCGGTGAGCACCCGCGAGGGCGGCATCGACTGGTCGACCGGCGAGCTGCTGGCCTTCGGTTCGCTGCTCGCCGAGGGCACCCCGGTCCGGCTGGCCGGCCAGGACAGCCGGCGCGGAACCTTCGTGCAGCGTCACGCGGTGCTCATCGACAACACGACGGCGGAGGAGTGGACCCCGCTGCTGTACCTCGGCAAGGGGCAGGGGCGCTTCTGGGTGTACGACTCGCTGCTGTCCGAGTTCGCGGCGATGGGCTTCGAGTACGGCTACTCGGTCGAGCGGCCAGACGCCCTGGTCCTCTGGGAGGCCCAGTTCGGCGACTTCTGCAACGGCGCCCAGACGATCGTCGACGAGTTCGTGTCGAGCTCGGAGCAGAAGTGGGGCCAACGCAGCTCCGTCGTCCTGCTCCTCCCGCACGGCTTCGAGGGCCAGGGCCCGGACCACTCCTCGGCCCGGATCGAGCGGTTCCTCACGATGTGCGCCGAGAACAACATGACGGTCTCCTACCCCTCCACCCCGGCGTCGTACTTCCACCTGCTGCGCCGCCAGGCCTACTCACGCCCCCGCCGGCCCCTCATCGTGTTCACCCCGAAGTCGATGCTCCGGCTCAGGTCGGCAGCCAGTGCACCGGAGGACTTCACGACCGGCCGGTTCCTTCCCGTGATGCCCGACCGGCCCGGTGCCACCGACGGGCATGTCGGCCGGGTGCTGATCGCCGCCGGCAAGGTCGTCCACGACCTCGAGGCCGAACGAACGCGGCGCGACGACATCGGGACGGCCATCCTGCGTCTCGAGCAGTACTACCCCATGCCGGCCGCCGACCTGGCCCGTGAGCTGTCGCACTACCCCGACGCCGAGGTCGTCGTCGTCCAGGACGAGCCGCAGAACCAGGGTGCCTGGCCGTTCCTCGCCCTCAACCTGCCGGTGGCGCTCGCGGAGTTCGGCGAGCGGCGCCCGCTGCGGGTCGTCTCGCGCCGACCGTCCGCATCTCCCGCCAGCGGCTCACCCCGCAAGCACCAGGCGGAGCAGTCCGACCTGCTGGCCCGCGCGTTCGACCGCTGAGCGGGCGCGCCCGCGAGGGAAGGGCGCGCGGGTTCGATAACCTCACCACGTGTACTTCACCGACCGCGGCATCGAGGAGCTCCAGTCCCGGCGCGGCGAGGAGGAGGTATCCATCGACTGGCTCGCGGAGCGGCTGCGGGCATTCGTCGACCTCCACCCCGAGTTCGAGGTGCCCATCGAGCGCCTCGCGACCTGGCTGGCCCGCCTGGACGACGAGGACGACTGAAATGACCCAGGACCCCAAGGACATCGAGTTCCGCCCCAGCCCCGAGGCCAGCGTGCCCGGGGACGGGCCGCGCGACCTCGCGCTGGTCTTCCTCGGCTCCTCCCTCGTCGTCGGCGTCGGCGACCCGAAGGGCCAGGGCTGGGTGACCCGCGTCGTCGGGCGCACCCAGCACCCGGACCTCGAGCTCACGGCATACAACCTCGGGGTGCGCGGGGACACCTCCGCGGACCTGGTGGCCCGGTGGCACGCGGAGGTGCCGCGGCGCTGGGCCGGCCGGTCCGAGCGGCGCCTCGTCCTGTCGGCGGGCACCGACGACGTGCTGGCCGGGGTCACCCTGGCCCGGCACCGGCTCAACCTCGCCAACCTGCTCGACGACGCGACCAGCAACGCGGTGGCGAGCTTCGTGGTCAGCCCGCCGCCGACGTCCGACCAGGACGTCAACGACCGGCTGGCGGTGCTCGTCGAGGCCCAGGGCGACGTCTGCAGCCGTCGCGGGGTGCCGTTCGTCGACTGCTTCACCCCCCTGCACGGCCACGACCAGTGGCGCTCGGAGCTGGCGGCGAGCCGCTACCCCGACCACCCGGGTCAGGCCGGCTACGGTCTCATCGCCTGGCTCGTCCTGCACAACGGCTGGAACGACTGGCTGCGCATCTCCTGACTGCGGCCGGTCCCGGCGCGCACCTCAGGTCGTGAAGACGACCTTGCCCTCCACGTTGCCCGAGACCATCCGCGCGAAGCCCTCACGGGCCTGCGCGAGCGGCCGGACCGAGTCCATGAGCGGCTCGATCCCGGAGCCGACGACGAAGCGAGCCAGCCGCTCGAGCTCGTCGCGGGTGCCCATCGTGGAGCCGACGACGCGGAGCTGCTTGAAGAAGATCCTGGTGAGCTCCGCCTTCACCGGGGCGTCGCCCGAGGTCGCACCGGAGATGACGATGGTGCCGCCGGGCCGCAGCGCGTTGACGGAGTGCGACCAGGTGGCCGCCCCGACGGTCTCCATGACCGCGTCGACCCGCTCCGGCAGGCGCGCCCCGGACTCGAACGCCCGGTCCGCGCCGAGTCCGACGGCGTGCTCCCGCTTGGCGGCGTCCCGGCTGGTGACCCACATCCGCACGCCGGCGGCCGTCCCGAGCTGCACCAGCGCCGTCGCGACGCCGCCCCCGGCACCCTGGACGAGGACCGTCGAGCCCGGGGAGACCCCGGCGTTGGTGAAGAGCATCCGGTATGCCGTGAGCCAGGCGGTGGGCAGGCAGGCGGCCTGCTCCCAGCTGAGCCCGGCGGGCTTGGGAACGAGGTTGTGCCGGGGTACGGCCACCTTCTCGGCCAGGGTGCCGTCGTGCAGCTCGGACAGCAGCGTCCGGCGCGGGTCGAGAGTCTCGTCCCCGGTCCAGCCCGCCGACGGGACGACGGCATGAACGATCACCTCGGTGCCGTCCTCGCTCACCCCGGCCCCGTCGCAGCCGAGGACCATCGGCAGCCGGTCGGCCGGCAGCCCGACCCCCTTGAGCGACCACACGTCGTGGTGGTTGAGTGCGCAGGCCTTGAGGTCGACGACGACCCAGCCGTCCGGGGCCTGCGGGTCGGGACGCTCCCCGACCTCCAGACCGGACATCGGGTCCTCGGGGGACTGGCTGACGGCGGACACGGCGAGCATGACTACGCCTCCGGCTTGCGCAGGATGTACAGGGACTGGCCATCGGTCTCCTGGCCATGGTCGAGGCGCTCGACCTCGAGGCCGGCCTCCGCGACCAGGGTGTCGAAGAACGCCCGGTTGTACCGCACGCAGTGCAACGGCCCGGACCACTCCAGCGGCCCGTAGCCGTGCGGGTTCTCCTCCTGGTTCGGCACGTCGTCCTCGACGAAGGCGGTGATGAAGGCCTTCCCGCCCGGCCTCAACAGCCGGGACAGCTCGCCGAGGTAGGCGGTGCTGTCGTCACCGAGCAGGTGGCTGAACACCGAGTACGCGTAGAACCCGTCGTACCCACCGCTCTCGCCGGGGATGGTCCGCTCAGCGAGGCCCGACGGGTTGTACCGGGGGTTGGCCAGGTCGACGTGGGTGAACTCGAACCCGTCCCTCACGCCGATGTGCCGCTGCGCCCAGTCGACGAGATGGTCCTGGATGTCCACGCCGTGGTAGAGCTCGATACGCCCCATCGTCTCGGCGATCCCGATGGCCAGGCGCCCCGAGCCGCAGCCCCAGTCGAGCAGTCGCGAGGACGGGGTGAGGCCGATGAGGTCCTGGAGCCGGGCGACCTCGGCGCACGCCGACGCGACGAAGGAGTCGTTCGAGCGGAAGTGCGCCCCGCCCATCCGGTACACGGCCGGGGGGAGCGGGACACCGGACGGCGAGCGGCCTTGGCGGGTCCGGGGGAGAACGGCGGCCTGGGTCCTGTTCACAAGGTCGCGAAGCATCCGGCCACTCTAGCGGGACCGCCGGCACGGACCCGGGCAGGCCGCGGTCAGGCCAGCAGGGTCGGTGCGGCCCGGTGCAGCGCGTCGCGCCACTGCGGCAGGGGAGCCAGGCCGGCGGCGGGCCACATGGCGTGATCGAGGGCGCTGTATGCCGGCCGGTTCGCCGGCAAGCCCGAAGGCCTCCCTGGTCGTCGGCCGGACCCGTGCCGGGTCGAGGCCGAGCTCAGCGAAGACGGCCCGCGCGAGGTCGAGGCGGGAGCACTGTCCGGAGGCGGTGCCGTGGTACGTCCCGTACCGGGCGCCGGCCGCGACGAGGCGGGCTATGCCGTCGGCCAGGTCCACCGTCCAGGTCGGCTGGCCCACCTCGTCGACGACGACGTCGATGCTGTCGCGCTCGCGCGCGAGCCGCGCCATGGTGGCCGGGAAGCTCCGGCCGTGGGCCCCGTACAACCAGGCGGTCCGCACCAGCCACACCCGGTCGCACTCGGCGCGGACGGCCCACTCCCCCGCCGCCTTGGTGCGGCCGTAGGCCGACCGGGGGTCCAGCGGGGCGTTCGCGGCATACGGGGTGTCGGCCTCGCCGGCGAACACGTAGTCGGTGGACAGGTGCACGAGGGCCGCCCCCGAGTCCTGGGCCGCCCGGGCGAGGTGGGCCGCACCGAGGGCGTTGACCGCGAAGGCCGCCGGTTCGTCGTCCTCGGCGGCGTCGACGGCGGTGTAGGCCGCGACGTTGACGACGACGTCGTGCCCGGCCACGTGGTCGATGCACGAGGAGGGGTCGAGGATGTCGAGCTGCGGCAGGTCCGCCCTGGTGACCTGGTGGCCCCGGTCCTCCAGCAGCGTCGCGAGATCCTGTCCGAGCATCCCCGCGGCCCCGGCCACCAGCCAGCGCGTCATCAGCGACCCAGCCGGCCGTAGCGGGACTCGGCGACGACCTTGGCGGTGCGCCACCAGCCCTCGTTGTCCTCGTACCAGGCGATCGTGTCGACCAGACCGGACCGGACATCGGGGTGTGCCGGGCGCCAGTCGGTCTCGGCGCGCAGCTTCGTGGAGTCGATGGCGTAGCGCAGGTCGTGGCCCGGCCGGTCCGGCACGAAGTCGTACCAGTCGGCGGGCTTTCCCATCAGCTCGAGGATGAGCGCCACCACCTCGCGGTTGTTCATCTCCCCGTCGGCGCCGATGAGATAGGTCTCGCCCGGGCGGCCCTGCTCGACGATGGCGATGACGGCATCGTTGTGGTCGTCGACATGGATCCAGTCACGAACGTTGGCCCCGGCGCCGTAGAGCTTGGGGCGCACGCCGTCGAGGATCCCGGTCACCTGCCGTGGGATGAACTTCTCGGGGTGCTGGCGGGGACCGTAGTTGTTGGAGCAGTTCGACAGCGTCGCCTGGAGGCCGAACGACCGGATCCAGGCCCGCACCAGCAGATCGGCGCTCGCCTTCGACGCGGAGTACGGGCTGGACGGGTTGAGCGGCGTTGCCTCGGTGAACCGCGCCGGGTCGTCGAGGGCGAGGTCGCCGTAGACCTCGTCGGTCGAGATGTGGTGCAGACGCCTGCCGTGCCGCCGGACGGCCTGGACGAGCTGGTAGGTGCCGACGATGTTGGTGTCGATGAACGGCCACGGGTCGTCGAGGGAGTTGTCGTTGTGCGAGTCCGCCGCGAAGTGGACGACGAGGTCATGCGCCCGGACGAGCTCGTCGACGAGGTCCGCGTCACACACCGACCCCTTGACGACCTCCACCTCGGCCGCCACCGGGTCCAGTGAGGAGAGGTTCGCGGCATACGTCATGGCATCGAGGACGGTGATGCGCCACTGGGGCCGGACCTCGCGGGCGCGGATGACGAAGTTGCTGCCGATGAACCCGGCGCCACCGGTGACCAGGACCCTCATGAGGCCCCAGCGTAGGGGACGACCGCCGGAGGAACGGTGGCCGTCCCGTTAGGCTGCGGTGCCATGAAGGGCATCATCCTCGCCGGCGGGTCCGGCACCCGGCTGCACCCGATCACGCGGGGTATCAGCAAGCAGCTCATGCCGATCTACGACAAGCCGATGATCTACTACCCGCTGTCCACGCTGATGATGGCGGGCATCCGCGAGGTCCTGGTCATCACGACGCCGCAGGACCGCGCCCAGTTCGAGCGGCTGCTCGGCGACGGCGCCCAGTGGGGGCTGGAGCTCGAGTACGCCGTGCAGCCCCGCCCCGAAGGGCTGGCCCAGGCCTTCGTGATCGGTGCCGAGTTCATCGGCGCGGACTGCGTGGCCCTCGTCCTCGGCGACAACATCTTCCATGGGACCGGGCTCGGGACGGCTCTGCGGAGCAACACCGACGTCATCGGCGGGCACATCTTCGCCTACCACGTGAGCAACCCGAGCGCCTACGGTGTCGTCGAGTTCGACTCGGCGGGCCGGGCCCGCTCGATCGAGGAGAAGCCGGAGCACCCCAAGTCCAGCTACGCGGTGCCGGGGCTGTACTTCTACGACAACGACGTCGTCGCCATCGCGGCCCATCTCGCCCCCAGCCCCCGCGGCGAGCTCGAGATCACGGCGGTCAACGAGACCTACCTGCGTCGGGGCGACCTCAGTGTCACGGTCCTGCCGCGGGGCACCGCCTGGCTCGACACCGGGACGTTCGAGGGCCTCATGGATGCCTCGCAGTTCGTCCATGTCATCGAGGCCCGACAGGGTACGAAGATCGGCTGCGTCGAGGAGATCGCCTGGCGCAACGGCTGGATCGACGATGCGGCCCTGCGCGCGCTGGGCGAGGACCTGCGCAAGAGCGGCTACGGCGAGTACCTCCTGACCGCGCTCGACGGCCCCCGGGCGCGCTGATGGACATCAGCCCCCTGGCGATCGAGGGCGCCTGGGTCGTCACGCCGCGGCAGTTCCCCGACGACCGCGGCGTGTTCCTCGAGTCGTTCCGCGGCGACCGCCTCGCGGAGGCGGTCGGGCACCACCTCGACGTCGTCCAGACCAACGTGTCGGTCTCGGCGCGGGGGACGGTGCGCGGGGTCCACTTCGCCGACGTCCCCCCGGGCCAGGCGAAGTACATCACGGTGCTGGGCGGTGCCCTCCTCGACTTCGTCGTCGACGTGCGGGTGGGCTCGCCCACCTTCGGCCGGTGGGAGGCGGTCAGGCTCGACACGGTGGACAGGCGGGCGGTCTACCTCGCGGAGGGCCTGGGGCACGCGTTCTGTGCGCTCGAGGACGACACGACCGCCCTCTACCTCGTCTCAGCGGCCTACGACCCCGACCGGGAGCACGGCGTGCAGCCCCTGGATCCCGGGATCGCTCTGCGGCTCCCCCCGGGGATCGAGCCCATCCTGTCCACCAAGGACACCGCCGCGCCGAGCCTCGCCGAGGCGGCCGTCCGCGGCCTCCTCCCGACGTATGCCGCGTGCCTGGCCCACGCGGCCGAGCTCGCCGCACGGCGCCCGGCCTGAGGTGCGCCGGGGTGCCGGTGCGCTGGATTCGTTACTCGAGCGTGACGTGGATCGCACCTCTCAGTGGCAGGATGCTGCTCATCCCCGTCGGGGTACCCCCGCTTCCCGGCGGTTTTCTGTTGTGAAAGGACCGCTCTCCATGCTCCGCAACCGCGCCGTGGTGTTCGCCGCCATCGCCACGACCTCTCTCGCTCTCACCGCTTGTGGCTCCTCGTCCCTGGGGACCGGCTCCTCGTCCAGCTCGAGCACGACGACCGGTGCCGGCGTTTCGACGCCCACGGCCGACCCGGCGCTGGTCGCCAAGCTCCCGCCCTCGCTCAAGAGCAAGGGCACCATCACGATCGGCGTCGACGCGACCTACGCGCCCAACGAGTTCCTCGGCGCCGACGGCAAGTCCGTCGAGGGCATGGACGTCGACCTCTTCGACGCGGTCGCCGCCAAGTTCGGGCTGAAGACGAACTGGCAGCCGGCCGGCTTCGACACCATCATCCTCGGCGTGTCCTCCGGCAAGTTCGACGTCGGGGTCTCCAGCTTCACGATCAACACGGACCGCGAGAAGCAGGTCAACATGGTGAGCTACTTCAACGCCGGCACCCAGTGGGTGACCAAGGCGGGCAACCCCGACAACGTCGACCCGAACAACGCCTGCGGCCTGAACATCGGCGTCCAGAAGGGCACCGTCCAGATCGATGACCTCACCGCCAAGTCCAAGAAGTGCACCGACGCCGGCAAGAAGCCGATCACCCAGATCGTCGAGCAGGACCAGTCGAAGGTCACCGCGGACGTCGTCTCCGGCAAGGCCGCCGCGATGCTCGCGGACTCGCCCGTCGGCCTGTACGCCGTCAAGCAGACCGGGGGCCAGCTCGAGGCGCTCGGCGCCATCTACGACGCCGCACCCTACGGTTTCGTCGTGCCCAAGGACGAGACGGGCTTCGCCCAGGCGATCGCCGACGCCCTCAAGGCCCTGGCGGCCGATGGGACCTACAAGGCCGCGCTCGACAAGTGGGGCAACAGCTCCGGCGCCATCTCGGACTTCGCCGTCAACCCGGTGAGCTGAGGGCGCATGGCTGCCGTCGCGGGCCACACCAGCGAGGCCGACCGGCCGGGCATCATCCATGCCCGGCCGGTACCGCATCCCGGCCGCTGGGTGGCCCTCGCCGTCATCGTGATCCTCGTCGCGATGATGATCTCGTCGTTCGTCACCAACCCGAAGTGGGACTTCGGCTTCGCCTTTCAGGTGATGAACTACAAGCCCGTGCTCAACGGCCTGATCCAGGGCACCATCATCGTCACCTTCGCGTCGATGGCGGTGGGCATCGTGCTCGGGATCATGATCGCGGTGATGCGGCTGTCCACCAACCCGGTCCTCAGCATCGTCTCGTTCGCCTTCACCTGGTTCTTCCGGGCCATCCCCCGCTACGTCCTGCTCACCCTGCTGGGCGTGGGCGTGCTCTACCTCTACCCCCGGCTCGACTTCGGGCTGCCCTTCGGGATGCAGATCGCGCACGCGATGGGGATCAGCAACGACTTCACCATCGGGTCGATCGACGTGCGCACCATCAGCAGCGGGATCATCGTGGGCATCTTCGGCCTGGGGATCTCCGAGGCCGCCTACATGGCCGAGATCGCTCGGGCCGGGATCCTGTCCGTCGACCGGGGCCAGGCCGAGGCCGCCCAGGCACTCGGGATGTCGCCCGGCCAGACGATGCGCCGGATCATCCTGCCCCAGGCGATGCGCGTCATCGTCCCCCCCACCGGCAACGAGACCGTCGCCATGGTCAAGGACACCTCGCTGCTGGTCGCCATCCCGGTCAACGCCGAGCTCTTCTACCAGGCGTCGGCCGTCGCCAACCGTACGTACAAGATCATGCCGTCGTACGTGGCCGCGGTGCTCTGGTACCTCATCGTGTGCAGCGTCCTCATGGTCGGCCAGTTCTACCTCGAGCGGTACTTCGGCCGCGGCTTCGGCACCAAGGCGTCGAAGAAGCAGGCCAGGGAGATCGAGGCCGTGACGGTCCGCGAGGGTGCCGCCGGCGGCGGGACGGGCGGCATGTGATGACGGTAGGCACCGAGAAGCGCGGCGAACCCCTGGTCCACGCCGTCAACGTCCACAAGTCCTTCCACCACGTCGAGGTGCTCAAGGGCATCGACCTCGACGTCCACCCCGGCGAGGTCGTCGTCCTGCTCGGTCCCTCCGGCTCCGGCAAGACGACCTTCCTGCGCTGCATCAACCAGCTCGAGACCATCGACGGCGGCCGGATCTGGGTCGACGGCGACCTCATGGGCTATGCCGAGAGGGCCGGCACGCTGCACCGGCTGGGGGACAAGGCCATCGCGGCCCAGCGCCGCGGGATCGGCATGTGCTTCCAGCGGTTCAACCTCTTCCCCCACAAGACCGCGCTGGAGAACGTCATGGAGGCCCCGGTGCAGGTCAAAGGGGTCCGCAAGGCCGATGCCCGCAAGCGGGCACTCGAGCTGCTCGACCAGGTCGGGCTCGGGGACAAGCCCGCGGCATACCCGGCGCAGCTCTCCGGCGGCCAGCAGCAGCGCGTCGCCATCGCCCGGGCCCTGGCCATGGACCCGAAGCTCATGCTCTTCGACGAGCCGACCTCGGCGCTGGACCCCGAGCTCGTCGGCGAGGTCCTCAAGGTCATGCGGGACCTGGCTTCCGGTGGCATGACGATGATCGTCGTCACCCACGAGATGGGCTTCGCCCGCGAGGTCGCGGACGAGGTCGTCTTCATGGACGCCGGCGTCGTGGTCGAGCAGGGCCCTCCGAGCGAGGTCATCGACCGGCCGCAGCACCACCGGACCCGGGCGTTCCTGCGGCGGATGCGCCAGGAGGAGGAGGCCGCCCAGGAGCACGCCATCGCGGCGTCGAACGTCGTGGTACCCGAGATCCCGGACAGGGTCGAGGACGACGAGATGCCCGACGACGTCGATGGGCCGAGGCAGCCGACGGCGTGACCTCGCCGCGTCCGAGGTGGTGGTCCGTGCCGCGCCCCGCCGTCGTCCGCGTCCGTGGCCGGTCGATGGAGCCGACGCTGCGCGACGGCGACCTGCTCGTGGTGCTGCACGGCCTGGCACCCCGCCAGGGTCGTCTGGCCGTGGTCCGCCTCCCCCCCGACCGTGCCGGTATGCCGCGCCCGCTGTCCGTCAAGCGGGTCACCGGCCCCGACCCGGAGGACCCGACCCGCTGGTGGATCGACTCGGACAACGCCGGCGAGGGTGTCACGTCGTTCGACGTCGGCTCGGTCTCGGCGGAGCACGTCGTCGCCCGCGTCCTCGCCCGGTTGCCACGGTGCCGCCGCCGGAGGTGACCGGCCGCCGGGGGTAAACACCGGCCTTCGGGGGTAGGTTGGACTGGCAAGCACCCCCCAGCCGAAGGGATTCCTGCCATGCGAGTGGCCCCCCTGTCCCGCCTGTTCCACATCACCGAGGTCAGCGCCCACTGCGACCTGCCTTGCGGCGTCTACGACCCGGCCCAGGCCCGGATCGAGGCGGAGTCCGTGAAGATGATCTGCCAGAAGGTGGCCGCCAACGACGACGCTGACTTCCGGGTGCGGGCGACCATCATCAAGGAGCAGCGCTCGGAGCTCGTCAAGCACCACCTGTGGGTGCTGTGGACCGACTACTTCAAGCCCGCGCACTTCGAGAAGTACCCCCAGCTGCACCAGCTGTTCAACGAAGCCACCAAGCTCGCCGGTGCCGCTGGCACCAAGGGCGAGTTCGACGAGGGCGTCGCCGACCAGCTGTTGGCCAAGATCGAGGAGATCTCGACGATCTTCTGGGAGACCAAGAAGGCCTAGCGGACCCAGGGACGCGCTGACCTGCGGTTTCTCTGAGAGACGACCCGTCAGTCCGCATGTGGTCCGCCAAGGCGGCGGGCGCATCGGCTATCACGGAACGGATGCGCTCCCGAAGCCCGTCCCCCGGGTCGACGGCCGGCACGGCAGCCACGCGCTGGCCGCCGCCCGGCCCACCCGCGCCGTTCAGCTGCGCACCCAGGGCTGGGCCTACCAGGGCGCGCAGGCCGTCCCACGACCGATCCGACCACCCGGCATGCCGTGTCACCTCGCTGGGGGCTCTGGCATGCCGCTGGACAGCCTCCGTTCGAGGCTGCGCGCCTCCAGAGCCCCCAGAAGAGCTGCCCCTATGCTGACCCAGTCGGTTCCAGGGCCCCACTGAGGTGATGCATGCGTCAACCGCCGGTCGTCGCGGCGATTGTGCCTTGCTACAACGAGGCCGTCGCCGTGAGCGCGGTGATCTCCGAGCTACGTCGGTCAGTGCCCGGGATCGAGGTGTACGTCTACGACAACGCGAGCACCGATGCCACCGCCGAGGTGGCTCGTGCGTCCGGGGCAGTCGTACGCCGAGAGCCACAACGGGGGAAGGGTAACGTGATCCGTCGGGCGCTGGCGGACGTGGAGGCCGACATATACCTGATGGTTGACGGCGATGACACCTACAAGGCGTCGGCGGCCCCGGAGCTGATCGCGGTACTGCTCGACGGGGGGTACGACCAGGTCATCGGCGTGCGCGTCGCGGAGGAGGCAGCTGCCTACCGCTCGGGGCATGCCCTCGGTAACCGCTTCTTCAACGCCGCCGTGTCGCGCATCTTCGGCTATCCCGTCAACGACATGCTCAGCGGCTTCCGGGTGTTCTCACGCCGCTTCGTCAAGTCTTTCCCTGCAGTGTCGAAGACCTTCGAGATCGAGACCGAACTGACCATCCACGCCGTCAACAACCGCATGCCTCAGGCGGAGGTGCCGGTGGGCTTCCGTGATCGACCCGCGGGTTCAGTCAGCAAGCTGCGCACGTATCACGACGGGATACGCATTCTGCGGATGATCTTGCGCTTGCTTCACCTGGAGCGCCCCCTCCTGGTGTACTCACTGTTGGGAGCGCTGGCAGTGCTCCTTGGCTTGGGGCTCGGCTTACCAGTCATCGTCGAGTATCTCGGCACGGGACTGGTCCCCCGATTCCCGACCGCGATCCTGGCGGCGTCGGTCGTCCTTCTGGGAATCATGACTCTGACGATCGGGGTCGTCCTGGATGGCCAACGCAAGATCCGGCAGGAGGCGAGCCGCCTTGCCTACCTCGCCCTCCCGGCCCCTCCCTCACGTCTCGGTCCGACATGACGTCTCGCATCCGGGATGTGCCGCTTCCGGCATTCCGGGCGGCACCCCTGCGCTGGGTCCTTGCCGTCTGCGCCGGGTTCGTTGCCCTCCAGGCCGTCTTCTTCGGCCTGCTCGTCGCCGGTGCCGCCGTGCCCAACCAGCCCATAGTCACTCATCTCGCTTCGGATATCCGGAAGGGTCTGTACGGTCCGCCCATCCTGAAGGACCGAATGGGCGGCAACGGCGACGGCTTCACGGAGTGCGTGATCGTTGGTACCGGGCTCGGTGGACCGAGCGACAACCCGGTGAGCCGGGCCGCTGTCATGCCGAGGATCTACAGCTGTCCGGAAGGGAAGGCGCAGATCCTTCGGCTGGCCAATGGCGAACCGGTGGTCACCTCGGGATACTTCCGTTACTGGGCCGGCTACACCGTTCTTACCCGTCCGGTCCTTGCGTTGTCGGGCATTGCGGGTGTGCGTGTGGTCGGCGGGGCCTTGCTCGTCCTCTCGATCGTGATGGCCTCGCTTGCCCTTACCAGGACCGTGGGCGCGCTTTCGGCGACAGCACTCCTGGGGCCGCTCGTCGCTGGTACCAACATCACCTCTACCCCGAGCACAGGCGTCAGCCAGGCGTTCTCGATTGCCACGTATGTCGCAGCCGTCGCGATCTGCGCGTGGGCCGCCAAGCGCTCGGCCCGGCTCGGTGTCCTGGCTGTGGCCCTGGGGGCGGCCGTGTTCTGTTACGTCGACCTCCTGACGACACCGGCAGTGGCCTGGGCTCTCACGACGGCAACTGTTGGCGCGGTGGTCCACCGCGAGGGTGCGGACTTACGGAGGACTTCGGCGACGGTCCTCGCATCGGCCGTCGCGTGGCCGGTGACCTTCGGTGCGACATGGGTCGCGCGGTGGGCGATCGCCGTCCCGTTCGTCGGGTTCAGCCGCGTGAGGGCCGACGTCGTGGACAAGATCCTGTTCCGGACCGAGGGCGGAGTCGCGCACGTCGACCTTTCGTTCGGCGCGACGACACGTCGTAACGTCTCGTACTGGCTGCACGAGTTTCCCACCTCCTGGGCGGTCGTGTGGATCGCGCTCGCAGGCGTGATCGTGGCAGCGGTCGTCCTCGGGATGACCCGGAGGTCCGGCCTGCTGACTGCGGGTGTCCTATCGGTTGTTGCCCTCGTGGTCCCCCTGTGGTACGAGGTGCTTCGCAGCCACTCCCAGATTCATACCCCCTTCACGTACCGGGGCGTTGCTGCGGCCGTCGGCGTCGTTCTGTTTGCCTTCGTGTCTACCGCCGTCGGTGCCCGATCACGTCCGACGGCGTTGCCCCCAGCAACCGAGGAGTCTGCACCCGTGGCAACGACTGCCGCACCCCGTTCGGTGTCAGGTCTCTCACCGTCAAGTGCACCGCCTGCTCACCTGGGGCTCCCGCGACCGTAAGCTGCACGTACCCGACAGGGCCGACTGACCTGCGAGGTTCGCATCCGGGTCGGTCCACCGGGTCGCAACGACGACGAGCGCACCGTTCATCACGGAACGGACGCGCTCGTCGTCGGCCCATCAGTGGCCCCTGGCACTCACCGTCCCGATCCGCGCACCGGCCCTGAGCAACGGGCGGGATGCCGGATGCCCGCAGCTGGGGCGAGAGGCCCTCGGGCATCGGTCCGGCGTGTCGCAAGCGGGTGAGGTGGCCCGGGCGGCCTGCGCTGTGCGCAGCCACCGGGCCACCTCGCCGATGGTCGGCCGGGCCGGACGTCAGGGAAGCGTGCCTGCCGCGGTGACGACATCCTGCTGATGGATCTGCGTCGGGGTGAACCGGACCCCGTAGAACCACTCGACGTCCTGGACGTTGTTGGTGTCCGTCCACAACGCGTGGAAGGCACCGTCGGAGCCCACGGAGAGGTCGGTGTAGTCACCCATGAACCCGCCACCGAACCCGTACTGCGTGTTGATCGGGTGGGCACTGACGGTCCTCGTGGACGACAGGTCGGTCACGACGTAGTCGAGGCGGGTGTTGTGGACGTACCGGCCGAGCGTGTCGCAGGTGATCCGGCCGACCGGTGGTGGCGGCCCGGCCGCGCAGGTCTGCCACGGGGAGACGACGTCGCCCCGGTAGGAGCCGAAGTAGACGTGCCCGTTGCTGCCCACGTCGACCGCCGGGAAGATGTCCTCGACGGGCCCCGTGGGTTGGGGTGCGTTCAGCAGCTCGCCGCCGTCAGGCTGCGTCACCGGGTAGCCGACCGCCGACCGGTTGCCGGCCTGGAAGACTCGGCTGGGCTCCGTCCATGTCGCTCCACCGTTGGTGGACTTGCTGAACACGGCGGTGGAGGCCCCGCCCATCATGGTCGTCCAGGTCGCGTAGAGGTCCCCGTTGGGGGCAGCGGCAGCCGCCGGGAAGCTGTTGACCCGGAAGTCGGTGTCGCGCAGGACGTTGCTGTCAACCAGCGTCGAGATCGCCTTCGGCTTGCCCCAGCTCGCGCCGCCGTCGGTGGACTTGACGACGTAGGTGGAGTCGAGCGTGGCGAGCCTGGTCGCGCCCTCGAAGAAGACGTAGAGGGAGCCGTCCGGCCCGACCACCGGGCGCGAGCCCTGGTCGTACTTCACGGGGCCCGTGATGTTCGTCGGAGCGGTGAACGTGTGGCCACCGTCGCTGGAGGAGGCGAAGAAGATCGGCGACTGCACGTAGGCACCGTTCCTCGCGTTGAAGACGAACCGGGTCCAGGTCAGGTACACCCGGTCGCGGAAGGGGCTGCCGGAGTTGGCATCGGCGGCGATCCACTCCTTGTCGTTGAAGATCGACGGGGAGGTCGTGGCGTTGACGAAGGTCGGCGCACCCCAGCTGAGCTGGCCGGAACCGTTGAAGGTGCCCCGGCTCACGGTCACCGTGTTCGGCGCGCTCGCCCGGTCGAAACCGAGCCCGGCGTAGTAGACCACCCCGCGGCTGTCGAAGGCCAGCGCCGGGTCGCCGCCGGCGTCGTAGGGACCCCCGGTCAGCCGCTCGACGCCGGGAATGAGGGTGCCCAGGTGCGTCGGGTCGGAGGAGGTGCAGCACCACGTGCCACCACCGTCGTTGGAGAAGTAGGTGCCCGAGTAGCCGTCACCCAGAGCGCTGCACGGTGTGCCGGACACGTCGCAGGACCAGGTCCGCGTGACGTAGTCGTTGGCGCTACCGACCACCCGTTCGGGGTTGTTCGGGTCGACGGCGATGGCGGTCTCGTTCTGGGGGGCCGCAGCGGTGTCCTGGTTCACGGTGATGTTCGGCGCCACGGAGGTGGCGTCCAGCGGGCTGCTCAGGACGAAGGTGGGCGTGATCGCCCCATCCGCCTGCGCCGAGGCCTCCTGCTCCGCCTCCTGCTCGACATAGGCGGAGAAGCGGATCTGGAGGCCGGCCGTCCCGTTCAGCGAGGCGACCTTGCCGGCCAAGGTCGAGATGTCGTACCTCGGGGCCTTGGCCTCGGCGGCGCCACCCCCGACCAGGGCGGCGGAGACCAGCGCCGCACAGGCGGCGATGAATGCGATCTTCTTCACGAGCGACCCCCTACGGTGGGTGGTGGCGGCGGGCCATCCGGATCGGGACCCGACGCCTCGACTCTGGTGTCCGTCGCGTGTGAGTAAGGCGAACCTAAGTCCGCGCGCGGTAACCGTCAAGACGGCGGGCCCCGGCGCACGCCTCTCGGCTCGCCATTCCGGGCTCGGCGTGCGAGCATCGGGCTGACTCTGGACGCTCTCGGGTTCTCCGCGCTGGTCGCGCTCGCCGTCTACGGGTCGATCTGGTCGTCGTCGCGTGGCCAGGACCCATACCACACTCTCCACCAGGTTCGACACAGCTTCGGCCCGCCGGTCCCGGTCGGGTCCGGCGCGTCCGCACGGTCTCGCGACGAGATGTCGTGCCCCGGCCGCCGCGAAGGGTTCCGCCGTGCGAGGCAGCGGGTGTAGATCGGGGCGCCGCGGCCAGAGGGGGCAGGAATGGCTCAGTTCATGGACGTACACACCAGCATGGCCGGAGTGACCGACGAGGCGCTCGCAGCCGCGCATCAGGCTGACCTCGACATCCAGGACGAGGAGGGCGTGGAGTTCAAGCAGGCGTGGGCGGACCCGAAGTCGGGACACGTGTTCTGCCTGTCCGAGGCCCCCAGCGCCGAAGCCGTCGCGCGCATCCACGAGCGGGCGGGTCACCCCGCGGACCAGATCCACAAGATCACCGTCACGGCGTAGACCCGCGTCACGGCATAGACCCGCTGAGTCCGCCGCGCAGGGTCGCCGCGGGCCACCGCGCGGGGTCGCCGGCGGCGCAGAGGGCTCCTCAGGACCCCTGCCGCGCCGCGAGCTTGGCCGCGCGCTCCTCGCGGCGGGCGACGAACCGGGCTGCCTCCTCGTCGAGCGATGCGACGGTGGACGCCAGCTCCTCGCGGGCCCGCTCCCCGTCGGCGTCGAGGTCCTCGAGGTCCCAGACCCCCCACTGGTACAGCAGCGGCGTGACGATGTCGTCGTGGTGGATGCGCAGGTCGTAGATCCCGGCCATGGCCATCTGCACGGCCTTGCGACCGAACCCGGGGATGATCGAGCCGGGCATCTGGAATGTGGCGACCTCGTCGGCGATCGCCCGCACGGTCTGGCTCGGTGTCAGCTCCAGCGCCGCCTGGACGATGTTCCGGTAGAAGACCATGTGCAGGTTCTCGTCCTTGGCGACCCGGGTGAGCAGCTTCTCGGCGACCGGTTCCTCCGTGTAGCGCCCGGTGTTGCGATGTGACACGCGGGTGGCCAGCTCCTGGAACGAGACGTAGGCGCAGAGGTTGAGCAGCGGCTTGTCCCCGGAGTCGTAACCGGACTGCATCGTGTTCATGCGCGCCCGCTCGAGCTCGTCGGGATCCACTCCGCGGGTGACCAGCAGGTAGTCGCGGATGCAGTACGCATGCCGCCCCTCCTCGGCGGTCCAGCGGTTGACCCAGGCGCCCCACGCGTTGTCCCGCCCGAAGGCCCGCTCGATCTCCCGGTGGTAGCTCGGCAGGTTGTCCTCGGTGAGGAGGTTGACCTCCAGCGCCGTCCGCGCGATCGGCGAGAGCTGCGACTGCTCGGCCGACCACGCCTCGCCCCCCAGCTCGGCGTAATCCCGGCCAAGGGACCACGGGACGTACTCGTGCGGCATCCATTCCTGCGCGGCAGCGAGGTGACGGTTGAGGTTCTCCTCGACCATCGGCTCGAGGGCGGCGAGCAGCTGGGCGGTGTCGAGCTCGGCCATGGGGTCCTCCTCGGTGTCGGACGCGCGGGTGTCGAACGCGCAGGTCGCGCCACCACCTGCCTACACCCTCGGCGGCCGTCGATCCAGTGCGGCCGGTACGGAGCCTCGCCGGCCGGTGGCCCGGTTCGGTCGGTCGGTGGCCTCGCCACGCCGTGTGCCACCCTCCCGCCGATGGGGTAGCCGCCGTCACGACGCTCGGCCAGGTGGCCGGGGGATGGGCAGCCCGGGCGCCGCTTGGGCAGCCCCGCAGCGGACCGTCGGTATGCCGTGGAATAGCGTCGCCGGCGTCACCGCTGCATCCCAGGTGAGCGATCCCTCCCCCGCTATCTCCGTCCTCGACCTCGTGCCGGTCCGTAGCGACCAGAGCACCGCGGACGCCCTGGCCGCGACGCGCAGGCTGGCCCGCGTGGCCGACGAGCTCGGCTTGCGGCGGTACTGGCTCGCGGAGCATCACAACATGCCCGCGGTGGCCGCGACCAACCCACCGGTGCTCGTCGCGATGGTGGCGGCGGTCACCGAACGGATCCGGGTCGGCTCCGGTGGGGTGATGCTGCCCAACCATGCCCCGCTGGTCGTCGCCGAGCAGTTCGCCCTGCTCGAGGCGGCCCACCCGGGGCGGATCGACCTCGGTATCGGACGGGCGCCCGGCACCGACCCGGTCACCGCGTGGGCGCTGCGACACGGCGGCGGCGGTGTGGACGACGAGGCGGTGAACCGGTTCCCCGAGTATGTCGACAACATCACGGCGATGCTCTCGCCCGGTGGCGTCGGGCTGCGTCTGGTCGGTGGGACCCACGTGCTCCGGGCGACCCCCCACGCGACGTCCGTGCCGGACCTCTGGCTGCTGGGATCGTCGGACTACTCCGCCCGGCTCGCCGCGCAGAAGGGGCTGCCCTACGTCTTCGCGCACCACTTCTCCGGCCGGGGAACCGCTGAGGCGCTCGCCCTCTACCGCGACCGGTTCCGGCCCTCGCCCGACCACCCCGAGCCGCGAACCTTCCTGACCGTCAACACCGTCGTGGCGCCCACCCGGCAGGAGGCCGACCGGCTGGCCCTGCCGAACCTGCGTGCGATGATCGCGCTGCGCACCGGGCAGCCGCTGCGGCCACAGGACCTCGTCGAGGAGGTCCAGCAGAGCGACCCCGGCCTCGCCTCCGGCGACCTGGCACGGCAGATGCTGGACCGCTGGGTGGTCGGCACACCCGAGTCGGCGGCCGCGCAACTGCGCGAGCTGGCGGCCACCTTCGGTGTCGACGAGGTGATGGTGCACCCGGTGGCCGGTGCCCTTCGTGGTACGCCGCCCGATCGGTCCCCGGCCCGTGAACAGACCCTCCGCCTCCTCGGCGCGGCGCTGGCCTGACGGCTCGGCGACAAGGTCGCCTGGACCTGTCGCAGCCCCCGGATCCAGAGCATCGACGGGTGTCGGTCAACCGCCCGGTGGCGCCCACCAGGGCGGCTGCCCCAGGGGACGAGGCGGGTTATCGTGACACATGCGCGGCCCCGCCGGAAGAGTCCTCGGCGCCGCCCTCGTGGCTGTCGCCGGCACCGTCGGCACCGCACTGGGCGCCGCCTTCGCAGTGACCGCGGCCATCCGGCGCAGCAAGCCGCTGCACCCGGTCGGGGTCGTGGCGAGCGCGGTCCTGAGCGTCGCACCGGACACGGCGCGGTCCGGGGCGCCCATCCTCGACGAACCGGGTGAGTACGACTGCTTGGTGCGCGCCTCCTACGCCCTGGGCATCGGGCCCGAGCACCCCGACATCGAAGGCTTCGCCGTGCGGGTCCGGCACGCCGACGGCCTTCGGCTGACCGACATCCTGTTCGCCAGCACCGGCGTCGGACCGGTGAGCCGCTTCCTCCTGACGGTCCGGCCAGCCGGCGGCCATGGCGCGCAGACCACCCTCTTGCCGGTTCGGTCCGCCGGCCACCCGTTACAGCTCCGCCTCGACCCCCTGGACGGCACGAGCCGCCCATGGCCGACGACCTACGCACTCTCCTGGGCGCACGGAGCCCGACCGTGGCACCGGGTAGGCACCTTGACGGTCTCCTGGCAGGCACCGGTGGACGCCCCCGAGCGCTTCGACCCGGTGGCCAACCCGCTCCCGGGGACCGACCAGTATGCCGCTGTCGCCGCCCTGCGCGAGCCGGCGTATCTGTTGTCGCGGCTGGGCAGACCGTCGGCGGGACGCCTTCCGCCGCATGGTGCCGGCTGAGGGAACGCCGAGTCTCAGAGCCCGAACGGAGGACCCAGCGGGGTCGCCGCTGCCGCGTCGCGCAGCAGGGGCAGGCCCAGCAGCTCCTCGGTGGTGCGCAGGAGTGAGTAGTGGTCGAGGTCCTGGCTGACGACGGTGCCAGGATGCACGGACGGGGCGATCACCATCGTGGGCACGGTCGTCCCGCCCCCCTCGGCCTCGTCCCAGGTGAGGACGAGGACGGTGTCGCCGGCGCGGTAGTTCGACCCGTCGAGCAGCCGGGTGAGCCAGGTGCGCAGCCAGGCGTCGCCGGTCGAGACGGGACAGTCATGGGTGTCCGAGCACACGTCGGGCGTGACGAACGAGAAGGACGGCAGCGCCCCGGAGGAGACGTCCAGGGCGAAGGCATCGAGCCCGACGTCGTTGAGACGGCAGGACGGGCGCAGCTGGGTGAAGTATGCCGCGGGGTTGTGCCGGACGGCGTAGCTGCCGGCCTGGGTGAGCCAGCACGGTGCGGGCATCGACTCCTCGTAGGCACGCCAGGTCAGCCCAGCCCCCTCCACCTGGCTGAACAGTGACTCGCCGGCGACCGGGTGGTCGGCCGGTGGCGCGTCGTCGGTGACCCCGAAGGTCGACCCTCCGGTTGCGGCGAGGTAGTTGGGCAGCGAGGGATGGGCGACGCCGTGATAGCCGGTCGCCAGCCCACACTCGTGCGCCAGCCGGTTCTCGAACGGCGCCTCAGGCGAGCCGATGACGGCGTCGGACGCCTTGTTCTCCATCCACACCCAGACGACGTGCCGGTAGTGCGGTGCCGGCGTTCCCAGGCACGGACCGGCAGCGCTCGGTGCGGCACCGGGGGGTGCTGCGGGACCTCTGGCAGCCGCCGGCGCGGTGGGCGACGCCAGGGCAGACGACACCCGGCCGGCGGCCGGCGGACCGGTCGCGGACCGCGAACATCCCGCGAGCAGGAGCGCCGCGAGCAGGACGAGGCCGATCCGCTTCGCCCCGGTCACAGCCAGCCCCACGGCGACCTCCTCCGATCATCCGCCTCGCTCTGAGGCGGTCGGACCGATTCTCACACCCCGCGCTGGGATCCGGTCGGCCCGGTGGTCCCGGCCGGGTCAGGCCTGGTGCCGGATCAGCGAACGGCCGGATGCCCCGCCGGGCCAGTCCGAGGTCGCACCAGGCAGCCGCAGCAGGTCCTCCTCGGTCCGGAACAGGCCGGCTCCGACCCGCGCCCGGGCGAGAACCTCGTCGACGATCTTGCCCGCCACCTTCTCGCCGTAGATCTGCTCGCCCTTGAGCTGCGCCCGGCTGCGGAACGCGGCGTCGACGACCTCGACGACGAAGTCCGTCGACAGCGGCGGAGCGAGGACGTTGCCGCCGGCGAGCAGGGACTCGCCGCGGTCGGTGCCGAAGCGGAGCGTCACGCACGGGACGCCCAGGATGTTGGCCTCCTCCTGCATGCTCCCGGAGTCGGTGGCGAGGAGCCCGTACCGCAGGAACGAGGCGATGACGTCGGTGTAGTTCTCCCAGACCTGGGTGACGAGCAGGGTCTCGGGAAACTCCCGTTCCAGCTCTTGGAGCCGGCCCTCCAGGCCCCACTGGTCCAGCGCCCAGTTCGTCCCGCGGAGCCGGACCCACAAGATGCTGTGACCGCGGCGGAGCAGGGACTCCAGCGCGTCGAAGTAGGTGGTGAACCGCACCTTGTCGTGGGTGTTCTCCCGGCGGTGGATGCAGACCCGGATGAACTCCCCGCTCGCGAGCTGCGGGTGCTCGTCCAGGATGTGCGAGTCGTTGACCTTCTCGAGCCGCTCGGCGATGGCATCGACGACGGTGTTGCCGACGACCGTGACCGAGTCGGTGGGGAAGCCCTCCTCGAGCAGGAACGTGCGGTCGAGCTCGACGGGGGCGGCGTGGAAGCCGGTACCCGCGTCCGAGACCCGGGTGTTGAACTGCTCCGGGTACGGCTCCCGGCTACCCGTCACGAAGGTCTCCGGACGCCGGTGCGCCGCGAGGTAGTCGTCCCAGTCGAACTCGCCCGCCTGGCAGGCGCTGTGCTGGCGGAGGAGGAACTCCCGCGTGGGCGTCACGGTGCGGATCCCCGCCTCGACGTGGCAGCAGGCCACCTTGTTGGCGTATGCCGCGACGGACACCGCCATCGAGGTGGCCGTGTCCCCGTGGATGTAGGGGATCAGCGTGTGGCCGGTCTGGGCGGCGGTGCTGAACAGCAGGTCGGCGCACGCCACCATGGACGACACGCTCGCGCCGAGCCGGCCGCTGCCGTCCATGACCATGAGCACGTCGACACGCATGTCGAACTCCTTGAGCATCCCCCCCGAGTACGCCGGGTCAGTGTGCTGGCCGGTGTGGCAGAGCAGGGTCTGCTCCCCCCGACGGCGGAGCTCGTGGTACAGCGGGTACTGCTTGATGATGTCCGGCTTGGTGCCGATGAACACGACGTGGACGAGGTCGGTGGTCGACAGGGACGCCAGGAGCGCACCGAGGGCTCGTCGGGCGGTCTCGGGTTCGCCGGGCCGGATCTCGATACTCGGCGTGCTCACGTCTCATCACTCTCTTCGTCGGCGCGGTTCGACCATCGGGTCTGCAGGATGGCTATCGTGTCAGGCCGCTCCTCGAGGGTGCGAATCGGGCTGACGAGCACCACCGAGTCGGAGACGATGACGGCGATCCCGTCCAGCCCGGCCGTCACCACGGTCATCTCGCTGTCGTTGACGACGAGCGCCCCCTCGCTCTCGAGGTCGAGGTGGCGACCCGACGCGATGAGCTTGCGCCCCTGGCTGTCCTCGAGGGCCCGGTAGAGCGAGGGCCACGTGCCGATGTCATACCAGCGGAACTCGCACTCGACGACCCCGATCGGCCACCCGCCGCCGATCAGCGGCACCAGCTCGTGGCTGGGCCCGTCCTCCAGGCGGTACTCGGCCTCGTTCCCGGTCCGGGCGTAGGAGAGCACGGCCTCGTACATCCGCGGCGCTGCCTGCTGGTACGCGGTGAGCAGGGTCTGGGCCGAGAAGCAGTAGTGCGACGTGTTCCAGAAGTAGTCAGGCTCCTGGTGGAACGCCTGGACGCGCTCCGCGGTGGGCTTCTCGAAGAAGTCCCTCGCCACGTGGATCCCGCGCACGCCCATCGCGGCCCCGCTGGCCCTGATGTACCCGAGCGAGGAGTCGGGCATGGTCGGCCGGATGCCCTGGATGGTGGTCCAGAACGGGTACCGCTCGACGAACTCGAAGGACCGCATGCAGCTGTCGTAGAAGGCGGACAGCGGCGACACCGAGCTGTCTGCGGCCGCGCTGAGGATGACAGCCTCGGGGTCCACCTCGGCGATCCGCGCGGCGATGAGCAGGAAGGCCGGAGGCTTGCCCTCCAGCCTCGGCTCGAGGATGAGCATGTCGGGGCTCAGCCGGGGCAGCGAGGCCAGCACGTCGTCGGCGTAGCCGGCGGTTGTCGACACGAAGATGCGGTCCTCGCCGACGCACTCGGCCAGCCGGGCGAACGTCTGCGCGATGAGAGGGCGTGAGTCGCCCAGCGGCTGGAACTGCTTGGGCTGCTCGGCGGTGCTGATCGGCCACAACCGGGTCCCTCGTCCGCCGGCCAGGATGACGGCGAAGCGGTGCTGTGTCGAGGGTGTCATGGGCGTCGGGCCTCCTGCCTGAGCTCGTCGAGGATCCGGATCACCGCTCCAGGATCCACGGTGGACGACATACGGACCTGCTCCTCGATCCGAGCCCGGCTCGGAGCTCCTCCCCCGGCCCGCACGGCCAGCCCGGTCAGCTCGGCCACGCGGGCCGACGGGTGCTCGGCGTCCTCTGCCGGAAGCAGCCACAGACAGCGCAGTCCGGCGCGGACCGCCGCGAGGACGCCGACCGCCGAGTCCTCGACCGCGACGCTGAGCTCGGCCCGGGCGGAGAGCGCCCCCAGCGTGAGGCGGTAGACGGACGGGTCGGGCTTGCCGAGCGGGAGCCCGACCGCGGACACCCGTACCGGGAAGACGGCAGCCAGGTCCAGGACGCCGACCACGGCGTCGATGAAGCCGGCCGGCGACGACGAGGCGATCGCCAGCGGCACACCCTGGCGGTGCAGCTCCCGGGCCCCCCGAACCACGGCCGGTATCGGGGTCGGGGCCGCGACGAACTCCGCGGTCACGGAGTCGACGACCTCCGCGACGATGCCGTCCAGCTCCACCTGGTCGGTGATCCGGGCAAGCGGCAGCCGCAGCGAGTCCAGGATCGCCCGCACCGAGTCGGGCACCCGCCCACCCTGGAAGCGGACCATCTCGCCCGGCTCGAGACGGTGGGTGCCGTAGCCCCGGTGCGCCAAGATGGTGGACAGTCCCGAGGTGAAGCCCCGGACCCAGTACGGCTCCGAGTCCACCAGCGTCCCGTCGAGGTCGAAGACCACGCCGGCTCGGCCGTCCGGCCCGGCCGGTCCGCGCGAGGGGGTCGGCGGCATACCGGTTCGCACGGACCCCTGGCCTTGGCCGGGACCTGGCCAGCCGTCGCCAGGGCCCGGACCGGCCTGCTGGTGCGCGTCCACTGCGTCGGCCCTTCCCGCGTGCCGGTCGTCGTCCGGCGCATGCCGGCCGCCGACGATGCTACTCAGCCCCCGGCCCCACAGGGTGCGAGGCGACCTGGCCGGCCGGGGTGGAGCCGGGCACCCTGCCCCCCGCTGGTCCACGGGCGCGAGCGAGCAGCGTCCCGGTGAGGGCGTCGACGACGGCCGGGTCGTACTCGTAGCCCAGCCCGAGGTTGATGCGCTCCATGGCTCGCTCGCTCGCTCCCGGAGCAGCCGTGGCGCCTCCGGTGAGGTCCTCGTAGGCGTTGGCGACCTTGATGATCCGGCTGGCGAGGGGCACCTCGTGGCCCAGCTCGCGGACCATCCGGTAGGGGGTCGCCTGGACCTCCACGAGCGCGGCGACATCGTCCAGGACGCCCGCCCGGCGCACGATCCCGGCCCCGTCGGCCGCGATCCGGCGCTGGTCGTCGGGGGCGGCGAGGACGGTGGCACCCCCGGGGATCGGCTCACGCAGCGCGATCTGGCCGAGGTCGTGCATGAGCGCCGCATACTCCAGGTCGCGCAGCTCGCGCTGGGCGAGCCCCAGCGAGCGACCCATCGCCAGCGCGAGCGCAGCGACGCGCTCAGCATGGGCAGGGGGGCGTACCCCCCCGCCTCGGTGAGCCGGGACAAGGTGGCGATCATCTGCCGGAGCGTCGCCTGGTTCGCCGCGTACCGCTGGACGGCGATGAAGGTGAGCATCATCGGGAACAGCGCGAACGGCAGGGCCGCCAGCCCCAGTACCGGGGCCAGGAGCGCCGTCAGGGGCCCCGCGGTCACCAGCGAGATCGTCAGGGCCTGAGCCTCGCCGAGATCGTCGCGCAGGGTGGCCCGGGCCGGGGCGTGCTCGCGCTCGGCGCGCACGAGCGCCGCGAGGACGACCTCGATGTAGACGCCGACGCCCGAGGCCAACACCAGGGCCGCAGCGACAAGAGGGATCGACCTGGTGGGGTCGACCTGCCACTGCCACAGGGATCTCCCGTCGACGAGGAGTCCGCGGTCCAGGGCGGCGACGACCGCGGCGCCGAGGATCCGAGCCTGCACGAGGTAGGCGGCGACCTCGCGGCGCCACAGCAGGCGCAGCCCGAGGCCGAGGAGGGACCCGAGGCTGGCCACCAGGACGACGAGCGAGGTCCCCGAGGCGAACGGAGACTCGCCGCTCAGCAGGGCCGTGAAGGCCAGGGCCATGGCCGACGCGGTGGCGACCGGTGCGGTGAGGCGCCCCCCTGGCATCCGCACCCGGCCCAGCTCCCCGAGGGCCAGCGCGGCCAGGAAGGCCAGAACGAGCCGGGGATGGTTGTCGACCAGGTCTCCCACCGCCCCCGCCCCGGCCACCCCGGCCCAGAGCAGCGTGGCCAGGGACACAACGAGCATCGCCCGCTCGGTCGACCAGCTCGCCCGCAGCCACGACCTCATGCGACGGATCCGTCCCGTTGCCGCGCCAGCGCGGCGACCAGCGCGTCGAGGACCCGCAGGTCTTCTGGGTCGGCCTCCGCACGCAGCCGGTCGACCGCCTCGTGGACCGGGAGGGCGACGTCCGGTGCCGCCACCCGGGTGAGCAGGTCGAACCGGTCCGCGGCCCGCACCACCCGGGCGGAGACCCCGGGGCCCCGTCCTGAGGCGGCGGCGGCGCCAGGACCCTCGTCGTCGCCGTGATGGGCGATGCCCTCCAGCGACCCGGCGAGGAAGGAGACCTCGCGCAGGATGTGCGCGCCGCGGGCCGGGTACGTGCTGAGCGCGGGGTCGCGGGGCCGGGGATGGCCGGCTACCACGCCGCTCGGCAGCGCCACGAGGCCGACGTCATGGAGCATCCCGGCGGTCTTGGTGTCGCGGACCTCACGTGGGCGCAAGCCCAGCTGTTCGGCCATGGCGCCGGACAGCTCGGCGACCCGCGCACTATGGCCGGCGAGGTGGGGAGCCTTGGTCTCGATGGCTGCGACGAGGACGTCGAGAGTGCGCTCCCGGGCAGCCCGCTCCTCGCCGTACTGGCGGTAGGCCCACCACGCGCCGAGCATCGGGGCGAGAATGAGGATGACGCTCGCAGGACCCAGGCCGGCCGGCAGCCAGAGGACAACCAGAACGAATGCCAGTGCGCCGTAGCCCACGGCGGTCAGACCTGTGGTGCTGAAGAGTCGAATCAGCTGAACCCGGACCGGGGTCCCGGCGGTGATCCGGATGACGACCGCCAACAGCACGGCGTTGAGGACGGTCTGAACCACGTCCGCGACCATGAGGGGCACGCCGACGTGCATCAACAATGGGCCTGAACTGCGCAGCGAGGCGGAGGAGTTCACGCCCCCCACGAGTTGGTAGGTGATCCCGCCCGCCGTAGCGACGGCCGTCCACATCCCGAGGTTGAAGAGGCGCGCTCGCAACGGCACGGGGCCCCGGGCCGCGACCGTCATGGACAGGCCGACGACACCGGCTGCCGCGGGGGTGAGCATGGACACGGCCGCGAGGACGGCGATATGGCCCGCTGCGAACTGAACGCGCGATTCGAGCTCGTTCGTCCCGACCCGCCAGGCCGCAGCGGCCAGCCCCGACAGGGCCAGCAGGGGGAGGTATCGGTGGATCGCGCCGTAGATGCTCACAGCGCTGACCCAGAGGGCCGCAGCCACGCCCCATACACCGATGATGTACGCGAGCGTGGCGCGGTCTCTGGACCGCACGGACGCGCGCCTTCGGGCGGCGTCCGTGGCGGTCATAGAAGCCTAGTGTGGCTCAGCCCGCCCAGCCCCAGCTGTCCGGGGAGACCACTCCGGCCCAGCCCCAGCTGTCCGGGGAGACCGCTCCGGCCCATCCCCAGCTGTCCGGCTGGATGACGGTCACGCTGGTGACCGGGGTCGCCTTCAAGGCAGGGGTGGCGTTGGCGCTGGCGGGGGCGATGATGGCGACCGCGGCGGCGACACCAATAATGGAAGAAATAGTGCGTAGACGGCGCACGATGTGTCCTTTCCGGGAAAGGCCCGGTCCCGAATTGCCGGGCTCTGTACTGCATGCCCATGCTCTCACGGAGCGTGGATGTGCCACAATCTAGTGGACAATCGACACATTGGTGTGTCGTTTCCTTTCCGACCCGGAGGATCTCCATGAGCAAGCGAGCCCGCAAGCGCCGCGCCCGCAAGTCCAACAAGGCGAATCACGGTCGCAAGCCCAACGCCTGAGCAGGCGCTGACGACGGCGCCGGCGGCGGCCGGTCACCCCGATGGGTGACCGGCCGCCGCCGTTGTCCGAGTAGGCCTCTACTGCCCGTCGCGCAGTCCGAACCGGACCATCGTGATCCGCTGGAGCACCTGCATCCGCAGTTCGGCGGGCGCCGGCTCGCAGGCGCAGGACCGCTGGACCAGGGACTTCAGGGCCATGTCGAGGTCATGCTGGGCGAGACACGGAGCACACTCCTGGAGGTGCTCCGCGACGAGTTCCATCTCACCGCGGTCCATCTCGCCATCGAGATACTCGTAGATGCGGTACATCACGTCCGAGCACTCGTAGTGGCCCGCGTGCGGCTCGTGGACGCTCATGACGACCCCTCCGTGCCTCGCGCAGCGTCGAAGCCGCGAGCTCGCGCGTAGTCCTGAAGGAGCTCGCGCAGCTGTCGCCGGCCGCGATGCAGGCGCGACATGACGGTACCGATCGGAGTGCCCATGATCTCGGCGATCTCCTTGTAGGCGAAACCCTCCACATCGGCCAGATACACCGCGAGCCGGAAGTCCTCGGGCAGCTCCTGGAGGGCCCGCTTGACCTCGGAGTCGGGCAGCCGCTCGAGCGCCTGCGTCTCGGCGGACTTCAGGCCGGACGAGGTGTGCGACTCGGCTCGCACCAGCTGGTAGTCCTCGACGTCGGCGGCGTCGGACTGCTGCGGCTCGCGCTGCCGCTTGCGGTAGGTGTTGATGTAGGTGTTGGTGAGGATGCGGTACATCCACGCCTTGAGGTTCGTCCCCGGGCGGTACTGGTGGAATGCGGCGAAGGCCTTGGCGTAGGTCTCCTGGACGAGGTCCTCCGCGTCCGTGGGGTTGCGCGTGGTGCGCAGGGCGGCCGAGTACAGCTGATCCAACAGCGGGAGCGCCTCGCGCTCGAACCGGGCCTGGCGTTCGTCGATGGTCTCGGTGGCGACGTCGACGATCTCGTCAGCGCGGCCGGAGGCGGCAGGTGGTGTCGTCATTACGCTCCACCCTAGCCCGACCTCGGTGGGCGAGGACACGCGCAGAACCAGCATGGCAGCCTTTCGCCAGGGCGACGGGGTCGACCAGCGTCAACGCCGCCCCCTCCCCCCGGCATTCCCGCGGTCGGGCCGGCCCACCGCGTCACACCGGGTCCTCACCACGGACGCGCTCGAGGAACCCGAGGGCGGCGACAGCCACCGCGACGGCGGAGCGCTCGAGGGTGTGCGTCCCGGGGACGGCGGTGACATGAGCCGCACTGGGCAGCTGGGCGACCAGCTCCCCCGGCGTGCCGAACGGGTCGGTGGCTCCCTGCACGATGTGCAGGTCCAGACCCGCGCCAAGGGGACGGACCAGCTCGTCGGCGCGCGAACGGTCCGGACGCCCTGGGGGGTGCAGGGGGAACGAGAGGGCGAGCACACCGGCCGCGCCGCATTGTTCGGCCGTGCGGCAGGCCACCCGTGCCCCCGCGCTGCGGCCACCGACGACCAAGGGCCCGGGCAGGCGGGACCGCCCGGTCCTCAGCGTGTCGAGCATGGGCAGCCAGGCACGGTCCAGCGTCGCGGGAGACGGCGCGATCCGGCGCCCGGCGAGCCGCCAGGGCTGGTCCACCAGCGCGACGGCCCAGCCTGCGTCGACCGCCGCCGCCGTGACCGCCCGGATATCGGCGGACCAGCCCTGGCCGCCGGCCCCGTGTCCGAGCACCAGCGTCGCCGAGGCCTCCGTTCGGCGATGGACCTCGGCGGTTCCCCGACCGACGGGAGTCGAGAGCTCCATCGTGCGGATCGACATCACGCCGGGTCCCCGATGATCTCGCCTGTCATCGGGTCCACCACCCCGTGCAGCTCGTCGCTGCGGGCGGGCTCGATGAGCCGAGCGCCGTTGGACCGGTTGGAGCTGACCGCGGACGACACGGGGTACGCGTCGAACCGTCCGCCGCGCCGGTAGCCGAGCAGGTCCGCGACCGCGTCCGGGTCGATGGCCGCCGGGTCGAGCCACCGCGCCCAGTCCTCGCGCTCGAGGACCAGAGGTTGCCGGTCGTGGATCCGGTCGAGCCCTGGTTCCGCGGCGGTAGTGATGATGGCGAACGTGACGAGCCAGGCATCGGGGTCCTGCGCGTCGGCCACCTCCGGATCCCGCCAGAACTCGTACAGGCCCGCCAAGCCGGCCGTGGCCCCGTCGGCCCGCCGGGTGAAGAACGGCTGCCGGCGGGGGCGGCCCTTGCCGTCCGTCGCCGTGGGCGAGACCTGCCACTCGTACCACCCGGCGGCCGGGACGAGGCACCGGCGGCGGGCGACCGCCCTGGCGTATGCCGGCTTGTCGCGCACCGACTCTGCCCGGGCGTTGATCATTCGGGCCGCTCCGGTGGCCGTCGTGGACCAGCTCGGCACCAGGCCCCAGGTGAGCAGGCGTAGCTGGCGCTGGGGTGCGTCCTGTCCCCGCTCCGCCTCGCGCGGCGCCCGCACCAGCACGACGGGGGCCTGCTTCGTGGGTGCCATGTTGTAGTCGGGGGTGCCGGCCGGTGGCTCCTGCGGTGCCGCGAGCAGGCTGCGGGACGCCTCGCCGGTGCGATCGAGGTCCACCTCGAACTCCTCGACGAGCTCGTCCGGTTTCGCCGTGGCGGCGTAGCGACCACACATAGGAGCGAAGACTACGCACCGCGCCATGGAGCAACTACGGTAGGAGAACCGTGAGAGCGACCCGAGAACGCCGATGACCGAAGCACCTGAGTGCTCGCAGCCTGTGCGCTGCGCCGGAGCGGGGCGGCGCCATGGCTGACGCCGACTGGGCGCCCCGGCCGCCTGCCGGCCCCCTGGACGCCACCGTCGCCCTTCCCGGCTCGAAGTCGCTCACCAACCGGTATCTCGTCCTCGCCGCCCTGGCGTCCGGAGCCTCGCGGATCCGGCGTCCGCTGCTCTCCCGGGACACCCTGCTCATGGCCCGCGCGCTCAGCGCGCTGGGGACCGAGATCGACACCGTGACTCCCACGCATGCGGCGACCCGTGCGACCGCCCCTGCCCCCGACTGGCTCGTCGAACCGGGCCCGGTGCGCGCAGGGGTGGAGGTGGACTGCGGGCTCGCGGGCACCGTGATGCGCTTCCTGCCACCGGTCGCGACCCTCGCCGACGGGCCCGTGTCGTTCGACGGCGATGCCGGTGCCCGGGTCCGGCCGATGGGTCCCGCCCTCGGTGCGCTGCGCGCACTGGGCGCCGACGTCGACGACGACGGACGAGGCAGCCTGCCGTTCACCGTGAACGGTCGGGGCGGTCTGCGCGGAGGCAGCGTGACCCTCGACGCCTCGGCCTCGTCGCAGTTCGTCTCGGCCCTGCTCCTGGCTGGCGCCCGCTTCGAGCAGGGCGTGACGGTGCACCATGACGGCAAGCCCATCCCCAGCCAGCCGCACATCGAGATGACCGTCGAGGTGCTGCGCGACGTCGGTGCCGTCGTGGACGACACCGACGTCGACACGTGGCGCGTGGACCCCGGAGAGCTGGGCGCCCTCGACGTCGAGGTGGAGCCCGATCTGACCAACGCCGGCCCTTTCCTCGCCGCCGCCCTCGTCGCCGGCGGCAGGGTTCACGTCCCCGGGTGGCCGCAGCACACCACCCAGGCGGGCGACGCCCTGCGCGACATCCTCGACGCGATGGGCGCCGACGTCACCCTGACCCGGGACGGGCTCACCGTCAGCGGGGCGGGCGGGGTGGTCGGCATCGACGTCGACCTCCACGACGCCAGCGAGCTCACTCCCGTCGTCGCGGCCCTTGCCGCGCTCGCCGACTCCCCCACCGCGATCCGCGGCGTCGCCCACATCCGCGGGCACGAGACCGACCGGCTCGCCGCACTGGCCGGCGAGCTCCGGGCGCTCGGTGGGAGCGTCGCCGAGACCGAGGACGGTCTGCACATCCGGCCCGCGACGCTGCACCCGGGCCTGTTCCACACCTATGCCGACCACCGCATGGTCATGGCCGGGGCCGTGCTCGCGCTGGCCGTCCCTGGGCTGGTGGTCGAGGACGTCCAGACGGTGGCCAAGACCCTGCCCGGGTTCACCGGACTGTGGGAGCGGATGCTCGTCCAGGAAGCCGGGACCCACGCCTGATGGCTCGGCGGCGCGAGTACGACGAGTCGGACGTGCGGGTCCGGCCCAACCCACGGGGGTCCCGGCCGCGTTCCAAGGAGCGACCCGCCCACGCCGACGCGGTTCCCGGCATGGTCGTCGCCGTGGACCGGGGCCGCTACACCGTCCTTGTCGAGGGGGGGACTCCGCAGCCGACGGACGGCGAGCGGGTCGTCACGGCCATGCGGGCCCGCGAGCTGGGCCGCAAGGGGATCGTCGTGGGCGACCATGTCGCCCTCGTCGGTGACGCATCAGGGGTGCCCGGCTCGCTCGCCCGCATCGTCCGGGTGGCCGAGAGGCAGCACCTCCTGCGGCGCACGGCCGACGACACCGACCCCGTCGAGCGCGTCATCGTCGCCGGGGCAGACCAGCTGGTCATCGTCTCCGCGCTGGCCAACCCGGAGCCCCGGTCTCGGCTCATCGACCGGTGCCTCGTCGCGGCCTACGACGCCGGCATGGACCCCCTCCTCGTGCTGACCAAGGCCGACCTCCGCCGACCCGACGAGTTCCTCGAGACCTACACTCCCCTCGGGGTGCCGCACGTCGTCACCAGCCGCACCGAGGGGACCGTCGACCAGCAGGGCCTCTCGGAGCTGGCGGGCCGCCTGCGGGGCCGGGTGAGCGTCCTCGTCGGCCACTCGGGCGTCGGCAAGTCCACCCTGGTCAACGCCCTGGTCCCCGACGCCGACCGCGCCATCGGGAAGGTGAACGACGTCACGGGGCGGGGGCGGCATACCTCGGCCTCCGCCGTCGCCCTGCGGCTACCGAAGCGCTCCGGCTGGGTCATCGACACGCCTGGGGTGCGTTCCTTCGGGCTCGCGCATGTGAGCCTGGAACGGATCATCGACCATTTCCCGGACCTCGAGCCCGGCACGGCCGGGTGCCCACGCGGGTGCACCCACGACGAGGAGGAGTGCGGCCTGGAGGCATGGGTCGCCTCCGGCGCCGCCGGGCCCTCCGGACCCGCCCGGCTGGAGTCGCTGCGCAGGCTGCTCCGGGCCCGCAGCGGCCACGCCGAGGACTGAGGCCACAGGGGGGCCAGGGGGGCCCTATCGATGCGTCCCGAGGCAGGCCAGCAGGCGCCCCCGCCGGGAGCCTCGGACGGGCTCAGGCAGGCTCCTCGCCGACGGCACGACGTGCCGACGACGACACCACGATCGGGCGCAGCTCGGCGAAGTGACAGGCCGACTCGTGAGAGCCGCCACCGTCGGGCCGCATGATGAGTGCGGGCTCCTCGACCGAGCAGATCTCCTGGGCCTTCCAGCACCGGGTGTGGAACCGGCACCCGGTGGGCGGGTTGGCCGGTGACGGGACGTCTCCGACCAGGACGATCTGGTCGCGCTTGCCGCGCAGGGTGGGATCCGGTACCGGGACGGCGGACAGCAGCGCCTGCGTGTAGGGGTGCGTCGGGCGCTCGTAGACCTCTTCCTCCGTGCCGAGCTCGGCCATCTTACCGAGGTACATGACCCCGACCCGGTCGGAGATGTGCCGCACCACGGACAGGTCGTGGGCGATGAACACGTAGGCCAGGCCCAGCTCGTTCTGCAGCTGCTCCATGAGGTTGACGACCTGCGCCTGGACCGACACGTCGAGGGCCGACACCGGCTCGTCGCAGATGAGCACCTTGGGGTTGAGCGCGATGCCACGGGCGATCCCGATGCGCTGGCGCTGGCCCCCCGAGAACTGATGGGGGAACCGGTTGATGTGCTCGGGGTTGAGCCCGACGAACTCGAGCAGCTCCTGCACCCGCCTGCGGCGCCCCTCCTTGGGTACGACGTCCGGGTGGATGTCGAACGGCTCGCCGACGATGTCACCCACCGTCATGCGGGGGTTGAGCGAGGTGTACGGGTCCTGGAAGACGATTTGGATGTTGCGGCGGAGGCGGCGCATCTCGCGGCCCCTGGCCGCGTTCATGTTCTCGCCCTCGAAGAGGACCGACCCCGAGGTGGGGTCCTCGAGGCGCATGAGCAGGCGCCCCAGGGTGGACTTCCCGCACCCGGACTCGCCGACGATCCCCAGCGTCTCGCCCTTGTGCAGCTCGAAGCTGACCCCGTCGACGGCCTTGACGTGGCCCGTCACCGTGCGCAGCACCCCGGAGCGGATCGGGTAGTGCTTGACGAGGTTGTCGGCGGTGAGAATGGCCTCAGCCATTGAGGACCTCCTCGGCGAAATGGCAGGCGGAATGCCGGCCCGGGACGACCTCGAACAGAGGCGGGACCTTCTCGCGGCAGACCTGCTGGGCCAGGTAGCACCGGGGGTTGAACGCGCAGCCCGGGGGGATGTTGGTGAGGTTCGGCGGCAGGCCCTTGATGGTCCGCAGCGTCTGCCCCTTCTCGTCCAGGCGCGGCAGCGAGTCCAGCAGCCCCTTCGTGTAGGGGTGAGCCGGGGCGGCATACAGGTCGTACACGCCGGCGGTCTCGACGAGCCGTCCGGCGTACATCACGGCGATCCGGTCGGCGACGTCGGCGACGACGCCGAGGTCGTGGGTGATGAGGATGAGCCCCATCTGGCGCTCCTGCTGGAGCTCCTGGAGCAGGCTCATGATCTGCGCCTGGACCGTGACGTCGAGCGCCGTCGTCGGCTCGTCCGCGATGAGCACGGCCGGGTCGAGGGAGATCGCCATGGCGATCATGATGCGCTGTCGCATCCCGCCGGAGAACTGGTGCGGGTAGGCCCTGACCCGCTCGCGGGCCGCCGGGATCTGGACCCGCTCCATGAGCCGGATCGCCTGGGCCAGCGAGTCGGACTTGCTCAGCCCGCGGTGCTTGCGGAACATCTCGGCGATCTGCCATCCGACGGGGAAGACCGGGTTGAGCGAGGAGAGCGCGTCCTGGAAGATCATCGAGATCTCGGGTCCCCGGGTCTTGCGCCGGAGCTCCTCGGGCATGCTCAGCAGGTCGTGCCCGCAGTAGCGGATCCGCCCGCTCGGGATCTTGGCCGGGGGTATGTCGAGGATGCCCATGATCGCCTGGGCCGTCACCGACTTCCCGGACCCCGACTCCCCGAGGATCGCCAGCGCCTCGCCCTGGTCGAGGGTGAAGCTCACGCCGTTGATCGCCCGGGCGATGCCGTCACGGGTGTGGAACTCGACGAAGAGGTCCTCGACGTCGAGGAGCCGGCCGTCGACCGGCTGGTAGGTGGACCCCTGACCCGAGGTCTTGGTCGTCTCCTGGGTGGTCATGAAGGCTCCGTCACCGGGTCTTGGGGTCGAAGGCGTCGCGCACGGCGTCGCCGAGCATGATGAAGGCCAGCACGGTCAGGCTGAGGAACAGGCTGGGGAAGAGCAGGATCCACGGCGCCGTGCGGATGAGGTTGAGGGAGTCCGAGATCGCGACACCCCAGGAGATGGCCGGGGCCACCAGGCCGATGCCGAGGAACGACAGCGAGGCCTCGGCGGCGATGAACGACCCGAGGTTGATCATCGAGACGACGAGCACGGGGGCCATGGCGTTGGGCAGGATGTGCGCCCGGATGATCCGGAACGGCGACGCCCCGAGGGCCCTGGCCGCCTGGACGTAGTCGTTGGGCTTGACCTGCAGCACCGACCCTCGCATCAGCCGGGCGATGCCGGGCCAGCCGAGGATGGACAGGGCCAGCACGACCTTGCCGACGACGGAGAAGTAGCCGGAGTTGACGTTGTTGGGGAACGTCGACATGAAGAGGATGCCGCCCAGCAGGAACGGGATCGCGAAGAAGATGTCGGTGATCCGCATGACCAGGGCGTCGATGAACCCGCCGTAGAAGGCGGACACCGTGCCGATGACCACTCCGACTGTGCTGGTGACCAGCGTGCTGAGGACACCGACGAGGATGGAGGCTCGGGCGCCGTAGACCGTCCGGGAGAAGACGTCGTAGCCCTGGAGGTCCCGGCCGAACCACTGTTGCGAGGACGGTGGGGTGCTCCCCAGCCTGAGGATCGCCTCGTTGGGGTCGGTCCTCGTGAACAGCTGGGGCACCGCGCCCATGAGCACGAACAGCAGGATGAGTGCGAGGGCGATCCAGAAGAGCCAGTTGTGCCGGAGCTCGTGCCACGCCTCCGACGTCAGTGACCGTGGCGCGCCGACGCCCTCTTCGGGCTCGGACTCGGCGGCGACGGCGAGGGCTTGGGTCTCAGTCATGGCTGATCCTCGGGTCGAGAACCCCGTACAACAGGTCGACGATGAGGTTCATGAACAGGTAGACGATGACGAGCATGGTCACTGCCCCCACCACGGCGACGCCGTCGCGGCTGTGGATGCTCTGGAAGATGAAGCCGCCGATGCCGCGGATGTTGAAGATGCGCTCGGTGATGATCGCCCCACCGAGCAGTGCGCCGAAGTCGGCGCCGGCGAAGGTGACGACCGGGATGAGCGAGTTGCGCAAGGCGTGCAGGCCGATGGTCCTTCGCCGGGTGAGGCCCTTGGCCACGGCCGTCCGGACGTAGTCGGCCCGCAGGTTCTCGACGAGGTTGGTCCGGGTCAGCCGGGCGACATACGCGAGGGACAAGGACCCGAGCACGATCCCCGGCAGGAGGAGCTCGAACCAGTTCGCCTCGGGCGAGACGGTCGGCGGGAAGATCGGGATCTTCAGGCCGAAGACGGTCTGGGACACCGAGCCGAGGACGAACGTCGGGATGGAGATGACGATCAGGGTGCTCAGCAGCACGAGGTTGTCGATGAACCGGCCCTTGCGGATGCCGGCCAGCATCCCGGCAAGGATGCCGATGACGATCTCGAACAGGATGGCGATGATGGCCAGCCGGGCTGTGACCATGTAGCGCCTCGAGAGCTCCTCGGCGACGTTGAGTCCCTGGAACGTCGTGCCGAAGTCACCGTGGATCAGGTGGCCGAGGTACTTGACGTAGCGGAGCAGCAGTGGGTCCGAGAGGTTGTGGTCCGCCCGGAACTTCGCGATGAAGCTGGCCGGGCAGGGGCGCTCTCCACACTTGCCGGCGAGCGGGTCGCCCGGCAGGGCGAACACCATCGCGAAGATGATGAAGGTGGCCCCGATGACGACGGGGATCATCTGCAGGAGTCGCCGAAGGATGTACTTGCTCACCACTCCTCCTCGTGAGAGTGCGCCGGTGCGCGGCTTCCTCGTGAGAACGCGCCAACGTGCGCGGCTTCCGTGACACTACAGCGCCGGTGGACCGATGCCTACGCCGCCTGCCGCGGCGCCGTGTGTGGCACCGCTTCCGCACCGCGGTAGGGTCCGCGGACCCGCGCAGACCTGCGGCCCGTCGATCGGTAGATCGACGGGCCGCAGCGCGTCAGTACGACGTGGCGCTGGTGGTCGCGCCGCGCCGAGCGGGCGGCGCGACCACCGAGCGGGTCACTTGACCGTGACCGAAGCCAGGTCGAAGGTGCCGAACGGCGTCACCTTGACGTTGTCCACCTTGGTCGACCAACCCGCGACGGCCTTGCCGTACCACATCGGGATGACCGGCATGTCCTGCGCGAGCAGCGCCTCGGCCTGCTGGTAGTCCGCGTTCGACGTCGCGGCGTCGGTCGCCGCAGCGGCCTCGGAGATCAGCTTGTCGAAGGCGGGGTTGGAGTAGTCGCTGTCGTTCGAGCCGGCGCCCGTGCCGTAGAGCGGGGCGAGGAAGTTCTCGATCGACGGGTAGTCCATCTGCCAGCCGGTGCGGAACATGCCCTTCATGGTCCGAGCGGTGATCTGGGTGCGGAAGGTGGCGAAGTCCGGCACCGCGGTCGCGACGCAGGTGACACCGAGCGCGTCGTGGATCGAGTTGCAGGTCGCCTCGGTCCAGGCCTTGTGGTCACCGTCGGCGTTGTACGACAAAGTCATCTTGCCGCTGTAGCCGCCGGCCTGGTCGAACAGCGCCTTGGCCTTCGCCTTGTCGTAGGTGCAGAACTCGCCGCAGGCGCCGGCCTTGTAGCCGTCGACGACCGGGGAGACCCACCCCGTGGCCGGGATGCGAGTGTTGTTGAGCACCTTCTCGATGATCGTCTGCCGGTCGATGGCCATCGAGATGGCCTGACGCAGCTGCGGGTTCTGGTAGCTCTTGTCCGCCTTGGGGGACGGGAAGCTGATCGACTGGAAGGTGCCGATCGGCTTGACGAGGTTGCGGTCGGGCAGGTCGGTCTTGAACTTGTCACCGGCCAGAGCACTCGTCGGCAGGCTCGCGAGAAGGTCGAGCTGGTCCGCCTGCACGTCCTTGTAGGCCGCGTCGGTGTCCTGGTAGATCTTGTAGGTGATCTTGTCGACCTTGCCGCCGAACTTGCCCGAGTAGTTCGGGTTCTTGACCAGGACGATGGCAGTGCCCTTGTCATAGGACTGCATCATGTACGGGCCGGCGCCGATCGGCTTCTCGCCGAAGGACTTGCCGTCGTCGGTGAAGAAGGAGTCCGGAAGCGGCGCGAAGGCCGTGTAGCCGAGGCGCACCGGCAGGTTGGAGACCTTCTCGCTCGTCTGGATCGTGAAGGTGTAGTCGTCGACCACCTTCAGGCCGGACATCGTCTTGGAGGCCGGCGGCTTCGCCTTGCAGTCGGTGTCGCCCTTGGCGTTCTGGCCGCAGTCGAGGTCGGCCGACCCGGCGATCGGGTCGAAGAAGTACGAGTTCAGCGTGCCGTTGGGGCCGTACCGGTTCCAGTTCCAGGCATCGACGAAGTTCTTGGCCTTGACCTCGGTGCCGTCGGAGAACTTGTAGCCCTTGTTGAGCTTCACCGTGAAGTTCTGGTTGTCGGTCGTGTCGATCGACTCGGCGATGTCGTTCTCAGGGGCGGCGTTGTCCGGGTTGTAATGCACCAGCTTGGCCAGGACGTTGTCCAGCGGGTCGCCACCACAGGTCTCGTTGGTGTTGGCCGGCACGAAGGGGTTCTGCGGGGTGCAACCGGCCACGGTGATCTCACCGCCGGTCTTGGCGCCAGTGCTGCTCGTGCCACCGCTACTGCTCGAACCGCAGCCGGCGACGAGCAAAGCCGCGGCCGACGCGGCGGCCACGACGACCGTGCGAGTGGTTCCTCGCATGGATGTCCTCCTACACATTTTGTCCGCCCGTGATGTGCGGGCAGGTGGGAAGTCCGGTCCCTGGTCGGGACGCAGACCGGCAACGCCCCAGCAGACGTCGCCCCCCCATCAAAGACCACCGTTTCGGGCGTTGCAAAGGGCCTCACCGAGCCGAGACCCGATTGTGACCCTCGGGTAGGAGGCGGAAGACACCCGGGCGCCACGATTTTCCCCCGCGGCGCCCGTCCCGGAGCCGGGCCGGCCCACCCGCTACCGTGGCGGCGTGCCTGGCTACGACGACGACCTCCGGCTCGCCCACGTCATCGCGGACGCGGTCGAGTCGGTGACCCTTCCGCGGTTCCATGCCGAGGACCTCGTCATCGAGACCAAGCCCGACCTGACCCTGGTGAGCGACGCCGACCGCACCGCCGAGGAGCTCATCCGGTCCCAGCTCAGGCGGACCCGCCCGCGCGATGCCGTCGAGGGCGAGGAGCTCCCGGCAACGGGCCACGGCCCTCGCCGGTGGGTGGTCGACCCGATCGACGGCACGCACAACTTCGTTCGGGGGGTCCCGGTCTGGGCCACCCTCATCGCCCTCATCGACGACGACCGCCCGGTCATGGGGCTCGTCGCCGCCCCGGCCCTGGGCCGACGATGGTGGGCCAACGAGGGCACCGGCGCCTGGACCGGTCGCAGCCTCACCTCGGCCCACCGGATCCAGGTCTCGCGGGTGGCCCGGATCGAGGATGCGTCGCTGTCCTACTCGAGCATCACGTCCTGGTCCTCCGTGGGCCGGGAGAGGGCCATGCTCGAGCTGGCACGCGACTGCTGGCGAGAACGCGCCTTCGGCGACTTCTGGTCCTACATGCTGCTCGCGGAAGGCGCCGTGGACATCGCCGCCGAGCCGGAGCTGGCCCTGTACGACATGGCGGCCCTGGTACCCATCGTCACCGAGGCCGGCGGGAGGTTCACCTCGCTGGACGGACGGGACGGAGCCTTCGGCGGCAACGCCGTCGCCACGAACGGCCTGCTCCACGACGCCGTCCTTGATCGGCTCGGGTCCGAGCCACACTGACCTGGCCCGGCGGTGGTGCCCGCCCAGCCGCGAGAACACTGCCGCGCGAACAGTGCCGCTAGAACAGGGCCGCCTGGCCGGCCACGGTCGCGACGCGCTCCAGCCGCAGCAGGATGGACTTGCGGTCCATGCCGCCGGCATACCCGGTCAGGGTCCCGTCCGCCCCGATGACCCGATGGCACGGCACGACGATCGGGACCGGGTTGGCGCCGTTCGCGGCGCCGACCGCCCGGGAGGCCCCCACCGGCATGCCCAGGGCGGCCGCGATCGCCCCGTAGGTCGTCGTCGTGCCCCACGGGATGCGCAGCAGCTGGTCCCAGACCCGGTGCTGGAAGGGCGTGCCACCCGGGGCGAGGGGAAGGTCGAAGACCCGTAGCCGGCCGGCGAAGTAGGCCGCCAGCTGCTCCCGCGCCAGGGCGAGCACCGGCACCGTGGTCCACTCCCGACCCACGTCGGCCGGGTCGGCCCCGAACCGGATCTCGCGGAGGGCCGCCCCGTCGGCCACGAGACGGAGCGGTCCGACCGGGCTGTCCATCGTCAAGGAGCCGACCGGCGCCGACGGCTCGGACACGAGGACCGCCCACGGGGATGTCGGCACCCCGGGGGTGATGCCCTCGGGCACCTTGCGCGGTGGGTCGACGCCGACGCGGACGGCCGGCCCGTTCTCCTTCATGGGCGGCAGTCTAAGCAGGCACGACCGTCACGCCGCCGAGCCCGAGCGCCCGGATCTCGTCGGCGACGCCGGCGGCATCGCCGACGACGATGATGCTCCACCGGCCCGGCTCCACCGCGTCTCGGTAGGCCCGGGCGACGTCTGCGCCGGTCAGCTCCGACATGGAGCGCAGGTTGGTGGTGGTGAAGTCGAGCGGCAGGCCCTCGAGGGCGAGCCCGGCCGCCTCGTCGGCCACCGCGTCGGCGGTGGCGAAACGGCCGGGGGCCGTCTTCTCGATGAAGTCGATCCCGGCCCGGACCTCGTCCTCGCCCAGCCCCTCGCGGGCGCCCTCGAGGATCTCGACGAGCAGGCCGAGCGACTCTGCCGTCGCGTCGGCCCGCACCGACCCGCTGGTGACGAACGTCCCGCCGGCGACCCGGGGGCGGAACGAGGTCCGCATCCCGTACGTGTAGCCCTTGTCCTCGCGCAGCAGGGCGTCCACCCGCGCCTTGGGCGACCCGCCGAGGATGAAGGCCAGCACGGGGTAGGGCGCCCAGCCGTGCGCGACATGCCGGTCCGGTCCGGGCTGGGCGACGGACAGCTCGGACTGCACCGACCCCGGCCGGTCGACGACCACGATGCGCGCGCGGTCGGCGGCCGGCACCGCCGGCGCCGGCGCGGGCCGCGGCAGGTGCCGGGGGGCGTCCCAAGCCCCGAGGGTGGCGGCCACGAGCGCCTCGGTGTCGACCGCGCCCAGGTCGCCGGCCATGACCAGCGCCGCGCCGCGGGGTCCCAGTGCGGTGGCGTGGCGCTCGACGATGTCGTCCCGGGTGATCCCCGCGACGGACTCGGCACTGCCGCAGGTCGGCCGGGACGCCCGGTCGCCGGCGTCGAAGAGGGTCGCGATGAGCTCTCGCGCGGCCCGGTGGCCCGCCGAGGCACGCTCCTGCTCGATCTCGGCCAGCCGGCTGCGCAGGATGCGCCCGACCTCCTCCTCGGGGAAGGCCGGCTCGCACAGCGCCTCGCGGACCAGCTCGAGCGCCGTCCCGAGGAAGCGCTGGGGGACGTCGAGGTCGACGCTCAGCCCACCCTCGGTCACCCCCGAGCCGAGGGCGATGCCGTGGCGTTCCAGCAGCTCGGCGAACTCCTCGGAGGTATGCCGCGTGCTGCCCTCGTCGAGGAGGCGACCGGTCATCGCGGTGACACCCTCGAGATGGCGTGGCTCGTCGGCCAGGGACACGGGGATGACGAGCCGCACAGAGACGACGTACTGCCCGGGGATGTCGTAGACCATGGTGCGCAGCCCGTTGCCGAGCCGCTGCTCGACCGGCAGGGGGAACGACCACTGCCCGGGCGGCGCCACGGGGGGCCGCGGGACGTCACTCACGCGACCTGCTCCCCGGCCTGCTGCGCCCGGTACGCGACAACGGCCCGGCTCGGCGAGCGCAGCCACGTCGCCGCAGCCGCCCGCACCTGCTCGGCGGTGACCGCCCGCAGCCGGTCGAGGAAGGTGTTGACCAGACCCGGGTCGCCGTGAAGGAGCAGGTGCTGGCTGAGCAGGTCGGCCCGTTCCTCCTGGCTGGCCAGCGCCGAGAGCCAGGAGCGCTCGGCCTGGGCGAGGGCGGCGGCAAGCTCCTCGTCGGTGGGGCCCTCGCCGGCGAAGCGATCGAGCTCCTCCGCCACCTCGGCATCCACCACGTCGCAGGAGGCGCCCGCGGCGATGTCGATGACGGCGAAGCCCAGTGACACGCCGCCGACGAAGCCCCAGGACGACGAGTGGACCGCATGGGCGAGCTGCTCGCGACGGACCAGCCTCCGCACCAGCCGCGAGGTGCCGAGCCCCGCCACGACGTCGAGGGCCAGGGACGCCGCCAGGAAGTCGTCGGTGTTGTCGACCGGGAGCCGGAAGGCCACGTGCAGCCGGTCGTTGGGCACCTCGCCGGCCCGGTCGACCCGCTTGGGCTGCCGGAGCGGCGCCAGTGCCGGCGTGAGCTCGGGGCCGGGCTCCGCCGACGGGGGCAGCGGCCCGAAGTAGCGCTCGACGGCGGCGAACCCTGCCTCCGGCGTGACGTCGCCACACAGGGTGAGAACCGTGTTGTTGGGGCCGTAGTACCGGCGGAAGAACGCGTGGACGTCGTCGAGGCCGGCCGCGTCGAGGTCCTGCATCGACCCGATCGTCGGGTGGTGGTACGGGTGTCCCTCCGGGAACACCGCGGCATACACCTCGATGAGCGCGGTCCCGTAGGGCTGGTTGTCGTACCGTTGGCGCTTCTCCTCCTTGACGACGTCGCGCTGGTTGTCGAGGTTCGCCTGGCTGAGCGCGTCGAGGAGGCGGCCGTGCCGGTCCGCCTCGAGCCACAGGGCCAGCTCGAGAGCACCGGTCGGTACGGTCTCGAAGTAGTTCGTCCGGTCGAACCACGTCGTGGCGTTCAGCCGGCCGCCCTCGGCCATCAGCGCCTCGAAGTGCTCGCCGCTCGCCACGTTGCGGGACCCCTGGAACATGAGGTGCTCGAAGAGGTGGGCGAACCCGGTGCGTCCAGGCGTCTCGTGGCGTGAGCCGACGCCCACCCAGAGGTTGACCGTGACGTTCGGGACGCTGTGGTCGGGAGAGACGATGATCCGCAGGCCGTTGCCGAGGGTCCGCTGGTGGATCGGGTAGTGCAGGGGCATGCCCGTCACCCTACGGCCCAGCGCGGGCCGGCGCGGGTGTGTCGCCGGCGGACGACGCGTGGTCCGTCCCGCCCCACCTTCCGGCCGGCCGCGGGCCCCTCAGGCGTCGGGCGGGGGCAGCCGGGGCTGGTCCTGCGGCGGCAGGTGCCGGATGGCGCGGCGGGCGAAGACCTGCTGCTCGGTGATCGTGCGTTCTGCCCGGCCGCGGCCGAGGAAGCTGACGGCCCAGTGCAGCAGGGTCGTGACCCGGTTCTTGAAGCCGATGATGTAGACGAGGTGGACCCCGAGCCACAACAGCCAGGCGACGAAGCCGCCGAACCGCAGCCGGCCGATGCTGGCGACGGCGCTGAACCGGGAGATCGTCGCCATCGAACCCTTGTCGGTGTAGTGGAACGGGCCGCCCGGCGGCCGGCCGTCGAGCCGGCGGCAGATCTGGTCGGCGGCGTACCGGGCGCCCTGGATCGCCACCTGAGCGAGGCCCGGCAGGCCGTCCAGGTCGATCATGTCGCCGACGACGAACACCTCCGGGTGACCGGGCACGGTCAGGTCCGGCTGGACCTTGACCCGCCCGGACCTGTCGACCTCGGTCGGGCTCTGGTCTGCCAGGAGGGCACCGAGCCCGCTGGCCCGCACCCCGGCCGCCCAGACCTTGGTCATGCTCTCGATCCGCTCGCGCCGGCCGTCGTGGTCCTCGACGACGATCCCGGTGGCGTCGAGGTCGACGACCTTCTCCCCCACGCGGACGTCCACGCCCATCTCCTCGAGCCGGCGCCGTGCCTTGTCCCCCAGCCGGTCGCCGAAGGTGGGGAGCACCTTGTCGACCGCGTCGACGAGGACGATGTGCGACCGCGCCGGGTCGATGGTGCGGAAGTCGCGTCGCAGGGTCCGCCCGGACAGCTCGGCGATCTGCCCGGCCATCTCGACGCCCGTCGGACCGGCACCGACCACGACGAAGGTGAGGTACCGCTCGGCCTCGGCACGGTCCGTGGTGAGCTCGGCGATCTCGAACGCCCCGAAGATCCGTCCGCGCAGCTCGAGTGCGTCGTCGATGCTCTTCATCCCGGGCGCGTGCTCGGCGAAATGGTCGTTGCCGAAGTAGGACTGTCCCGACCCCGCCGCCACGATGAGGGAGTCGTAGGCAGTGACCGTCTCACGGCCCAGGACCTCCGAGGTCACCTCTCGCCGCTCGAGGTCGATGTGGGTCACGTTTCCCAGCAGGACCCGGACGTTGCGCTGACGGGCCAGCACCTCTCGCGTACTGGGGGCGATCTCACCCTCGGAGAGGATCCCGGTGGCGACCTGGTAGAGCAGTGGCTGGAACAGGTGGTGGCTCGTCCTGGCGACCAGGGTGATGGCCAGGTCCTCGCGGTGCCGCAGCGCCTGGGTGCCGAACAGGCCCCCGAAGCCCGACCCGATCACCACCACCCGGTGCAGCGCCGTCGTCCGACCCGGGGTCCATGCCGTCTGTTCCGCCATACCGGATGCAACGCGGCCCACCCCCCGACCCATCCCGTCTCTGCCGTTTCTCACAGGCGGCATACAGCACGCCCCCAGCGTCTACGGCGCCTTCCCTCCCTACCATGTGGCAGTGAGCCGTGACCTCCGTACCGTGCCGGACGACCAGGTCCGCCGCGACGCGTCTCGCCCTGGCGCGCCACCCGGGTCCCGGCTCCGGCGCAGCACCCATCTGCTGCGCCGCCACAGGTGGGTGGTGGTCCTCCTGCTCGTGCTGACGACGTTGGCGGTCGCGGTGATCGGGATCGGGACCACGCTGCTCGTCAAGGGCAACGCGGTGAGCGGCAAGGTCTTCCAGGGGGGAGGGTCCGTTCTCGACCTCGTCAAGCCCGGGGCGCCCCTCAAGACCGACGGCCGGGGCCGCACCAACGTGGTCATCTTCGGGACCTCCCAGGACGACCCCGGGCACCTCAAGCAGCAAGGTGGCGGGGGCCTGTGGCTCACCGACTCCATCCAGATCCTCAGCATCGACGAGAAGACCAAGCGGGTCTCGATGGTCGCCGTCCCCCGCGACCTGTGGGTCCAGCTCCCGGTCCACAACGGCACGCCCTGCGTGGTGGGACATCAAGCCAAGATCAACGCCGTGTACGAGTGCGGCAGCGGTTTGGTGGGCACGACGGCGGCCGACCCCTCGACGTATGCCGCGGCCGACGCCAGGGGGGCCAAGGACCTCATGTCTGTGCTGGGGACGGTGACCGGCCTGGTCCCGCAGTACTGGGTGCATGTCGACTACACGGTCCTGCGCAAGGCGGTCGACGCCGTCGGCGGCGTCGACGTCCACATCGTCGGCGACGGGGCGAGCGGTATCTACGACACCAACCTCGACTCTCTGGCGTGCCGCGCCTCCAGCGATGTCTCGTGCCGTCACGTGTACTACCCCCACAACGGCACCTACCACCTGAACGGGGTTCAGGCCCTCGACCTGTCCCGGGCCCGGGGCGATGCGAACGCCTACTCCTACAAGGACTTCGGCCTCGATGGTGGCGACTTCGACCGGCAGGCAAACCAGCAGAAGGTCATGGTGGCCCTCAAGAACAAGGCCACGTCGGCCGGCGTCCTGGCCAACCCCGTCACCGTGTTCAACCTCATGTCGGCTCTGGGCTCCAACGTCACGACGAGCCTGGGGACCGGTGAGGCCAAGACCCTCATCAGCCTCGCGAGCAAGGTCGCCGACGGGGGGATGAACAGCATCGCGCTCGCGACCAAGGCCGACCCGGTCCTGGTCGTCGGCTGGGTCCAAGGACAGTCGGTGGTGCTGCCCAAGGCGGGCACCTTCAGCTACGGGCCGCTCCACACGTACCTCGAGTCCAAGATCGCCGACCAGTCCGCCGCGCCGACGCCCACCGCGAGGCCGACCCCCAGCTCCACGCCGTAACCTCGTCCGCCCTGGCCTCGCCACCGCCCAGCGGCGGACCGGGCCGCCACCTTGGCGCTGACCCCGCTCAGCCCCGGTCCGTGCGGTGATGGTGGTGACCGCCAGCGGCCGGATGCTCGTGAGTGTGCTCTCGCCGGGCTCCGCCCGCCCAATGGCGGTGGGCATGCTCGTGCACCAGGTTGACCGAGACCAGGAGCTCGCGGTCTGCGAGGATCTGCCCGGGCGTGCCGCCGCCGGCGATCGTGTGGTCCTCGCCGAAGACCACGCAGCGGTCGGCGATCTGCTCGAGGGCGTCGAGGTCGTGGGTGGCGACGACGATCGTCTTGCCGGACCGGCCCAGCTCCTCGATGAGGCTGGTGAGCCAGTGCTGGGTGCGGGGGTCGAGGGTGGCCGTGGGCTCGTCGAAGAGCAGCACCTGCGGGTTCATGACCAGGACCGAGGCGATGGCGACCCGCTTCTTCTGGCCCCCGGACAGCTGGAACGGCGCGCGGTCGGCGAGGTCGGCGATGTCGAGCATCGCCAGGACGTCCGCCACCCGGGCGCGGGTCTCGTCGCCGGACATCCCGAGCTGGAGGCATCCGAAGGCGATCTCCTCGCGCACGGAGGGCGAGAAGACCTGGGTGTCCGAGCTCTGGAACACGAAGCCCACCCGTGACCGGAAGCCGCGGTTGACCTCCTCGTCCTCGAGCCGGTCCTCGGTGATGAGCTCGCCGAATGCATGGAAGGTGCCCGTCTGGGGATGGACCAGCCCGTCGAGCACCTTGAGCAGGGTCGACTTGCCGCATCCGTTCGCCCCGAGGAGGGCGACCTTCTCACCGGCCCGCACCTCCAGGCAGACCCGCTCGAGCGCGGGGAACCGGTCGAGGTAGGCGTAGCCGACGTCCCGACAGACCAGCACCGCGTCGTCGGTGGTGTCGCCGCCCCGGGGGGCGGCGGCCGCCCGGGGGGGCGCCTGTGGGGGCGGCGCGTCAGCGGCCAAGAAGCACGTCCCCCCACAGGACGAGGGCGGAACCGGCCGCCGCCGCCGCCACGAGCAGGAGGTCGGCGGCCCGGAGGCGGACCGCGTCGAGCGAGTGGGCGTTGCCGCGGAAGCCCCGCGACACCATGGCCTGGTGGACCTCCTCGGAGAGGTGGTTCGCCTTGCCCACGAGGGCGCCGGCGCTGGCCCCGACGAACCGACGCGCCGACCCGTCGTGCCGCAGACCGGCGACGGTGCGCGCCTTGCGTGACTCGAACATGTCGGTCACCGCACCGAGCAGCATGAACACGTACCGGTAGGCCATCCCGACGACGAGGACGAACATCCTCGGCACTCCCAGGCCGCGCAGCGCCGCGAGCAACCGGACCCACGTCGTGGTGAGGGTCAGCAGGGTGACCAGGGAGATGGAGACGCCCACCCGGGCGACGACGAGGACGGCCGAGGCCACTCCCTGCGCGGTCAGCCCCTGGGCTCGGCCGCCCCAGGTCCACAGCGTCAGCACGACATCGCCAGGCGTCACGATCGACAGGGTCGCGGGCAGCACGGCGACGGCGGTGAAGAGCGGCACGAACAGCCATACCCGCTTCACCACCACGCCGAGCGGCAGCCGCGAGAGGAGCGCGAGGACGAGCGTCGCGGCATACAGGATGGCCAGGGAGAGCACATGGTGGACCGATGCCGTGGCCACCAGCACGACGAGCAGCCCGACGATCTTGGCCCGGGGGTCGAGGCGCTGGAGAAGACCCGGGCGTTGCGCGGTGTCCTCGCTGAACATCACCTGGCGCAGGAGGTCCGCGCTCCCGGTGAGGGTCCTCTCGAGGAACGAGCCCCGGCGGCGCGAGCCGGGACCGCACCGGCACGCCGCGGGTTCCGCGGTGAGCAGCCATCGCGGGGTCCTCGGTGGCTCGGGTACCGGGACCTCGGTGCTAGAGGTGGACACGAGGCTCCTCCACGGGAGCGTGGTGCGAGCCGCGGGACCGGCGCCCGGCGAGCAGGCGCACCAGCGTCCCCAACGCGAAGACGGCCGCGCCGACGACGGCGATACCCACGACGGCGGACAGCAGGTAGGCGAGGGTGGCGTGCGCTCCGCCGGCGAACCCGTAGCCGCCCATCACAGCGTGGCTCCAGAAGCCGTTGTACCTGGCCAGCCCGGCCGGGACGGCCCGCAGTCCCATGCCGGAGAGGTCGAGGCCGCCGGGAGCCGCCTCCCCGAAGGCGCCGCCAGGCGCCAGCAGGCCGATCGGGGTGAGCAGCACCATGAGCGTCATCGCCGCGGCCGTGACCCGTGCGGGCGTCAGGCGGCTCCCCGCGGGCGACGCCACGGCGTCGCCCGCCCGCAGCGCGACTCCCGGGTGGCTGGGCCGAAGGGCGGTGAGGTCGGCGCGCTGGAGGTAGGCCAGGACGGCGCCGGTGAGGATCGCCTCGGCCAGCCCGGCGAGCGTGAGATGGGCCAGCATCATCGCGGGGACGGCCTGGGAGAGATGGTAGGGGGAGTAGAGCGGGACACCGGCCGCGGTGTGGAAGAGGTCAGGCTGGATACCGAGCTCGATGCCGGTGGCCAGGGCCGACGCGTTGATCCCGACGTACCCGCCGAGGGCGGCCGCCACCACGCGGCGCCGGCTCTCGAGCGGCGCCCGCCCGGATACCAGGCGGTAGACGGCGTACCCGGCGAGCGGCAGCAGCACGGCCATGTTGGTGACGTTGACCCCGTACGAGAGCACGCCCCCGTCGCCGAACAGGAGAGCCTGGAACAGCAGGGCGACCGCGACCGCGATCACCGCCGCCCACGGGCCGAGCGCGATGGCGATGACCACTCCGCCGACCGCATGAGCCGTCGTCCCGTCGGGGATCGGGATGTTGAACATCATGACGACGAAGGACAGCGCCGCGAAGATCGCGAGCCGGGGCACACTTCGGGTCTTGACGACCTCGGTCACCCGCCGGGAGGCCACCACCAGCGTCGGCACCGCCACGGCGAAGCCGACGGCGCAGGTGGCCGGGCTGAGGTAGCCGTCGGGGATGTGCACTCCGCCAGTCTAGTTTGTTGCGAATTCCTCGCAACAAGCCGCGGCCCGCTCCCCATCAGTGCGGACTGGCCTCGTGGCCGTCGTGCCCGGCCGGCTCGAGCTGGAAGGTCGAGTGGGCGACGTCGAAGTGCCCGGCCAGACATCCCTGTACCTCGTCGAGCAGGCGTGGGGCGTGACCGTCGGTGAAGCAGGAGTCGTCGACGACCAGGTGTCCGGAGACCACGGGCAACCTGGAGGTGACTGTCCAGATGTGCAGGTCATGGACGTCCTGCACGTGGTCGACGGCGAGCAGGTGGCCCCGCACGTCGACCAGGTCGACCTCCCGCGGGGCGGCCTCGAGGAGCACCCGGCCCGAGTCCCGCAGCAACCCCCAGGCCGCGCGCAGCATGAGAGCCACGACGACGAGGGACGCGACGGGGTCGGCCCGGGTCACCCCGGTCAGCACGATGACCAGGCCGGCCGCGAGGGTGGCGATGAAGCCGTAGAGGTCGGTGAGGATGTGCTGGACCGCTCCCTTGATGTTGAGGCTGCGCCGGTCGGCCCCGGACAGCACCACGGCGACCCCGAGGTTGACCACCACCCCCACCGCGGCAACGACGAGGAGCGGGCCGCCACTGAGGTCGGGGGGGCGGACCAGCCGGCGGACCGCCTCGACGGCCACAAACACCCCGACAACGAGCAGTGTGACGCCGTTGGCGGCCGCCGACAGGATCTCGGCCCGGGTCAGGCCGAAGGTCCAGGCGCCGCTGGGGGGTCGCTCCGCGAGCCGCGAGGCCCACCAGGCCGCGGCGAGCGCGCCGACGTCGGAGAGCATGTGCCCGGCGTCCGAGAGCAGGGCCAACGAGCCGGAGAGCAGGGCGACGACGACCTCCGAGACGAGGAAGGCCATGAGCAGCGCCAGCGCCGTCGCGAGCCGGCGCCGGTCGGTCGCCGGACCGGCCGCATGCTCGTGGGACGCGCTCATACCGGCGCCTGGCCGACGGGGACCTGGGTGGCCTCGGCATGCCGGGTGTGCTCCAGCGCGAGCGCCAGCAGGGAGCGCACGTGGCCGTCGTCGAGCCGGTAGAGCACCAGGCGGCCGGAGCGCCGGGCCGCCACGACCCGGTGTGCACGCAGCAGCCGCAACGCGTGGCTGGCGGCGCTCTCGCCGAGGCCGACCGCGCCCGCCAGATCCCTCACGCACATCTCCTCCGACTCCGCGAGAGCGAGGAGTAGGCGCAGCCGGCCCGGCTCGCCCAGCAGGTCGAAGACCCCGGCGACGTCGGCGATCTCGGCACTCGTGGGCGGCGACGCCGTCACCTGGGCCCCGACCGGACCCCGCTCCGCGACGGCCGCGTCGACCGGTATCCGGTCGGCCGGCCGCCCTGCCCGGGGGGCGACCACGGCACCTCCTCGATCGCTCGACACCTTGGTTCCCAGATTATCGGAACATCTGTTCAGATGAGCCTACGTGATCTCCCGGCGCCGTTGGCGGCGCGTCGGGGGCCCCGGTTCAGGGCCCGGCGGCACGACGCAGCCCGGGCGCCGAGCCGCAGCGGTACCCCGCTGTCCGGTTCGGAGGCGGGCGACGCCGTGGCATCAGGTCCTGGAGGCCGGTGGTCGAGGCGTCGACCGGGGCGTGGACGCGGTCGGCCAGAGACGAGTCAGGCTCGGAGATCGATGATCTCCGAGCCTGACGTGCCGTAGCGGGGGCAGGATTTGAACCTGCGACCTCCGGGTTATGAGCCCGGCGAGCTACCGAGCTGCTCCACCCCGCGTCGAGTGAGATGCCGTCCCAGCACGTGCTGGTACCGACCGCTCGGTACCCTCAACAGTACGTGAGACGAACGGCATACATCAAATCGGTCCGGCGTGGGCCCCCCGGGACGACGTGCTCACCCGCCGCCCGACGTGGTGGGCGAGGGACTGGGCGTGGCCGTCGAGGACCCCGAGGACGTCGACCCGGCGCTCTCGAGGGCGGTGGCCCGCTCGATCGCCGCCTTGAGCTTGTCCTGGGCGACCGCGTAGGCCGCGAGGTCACCCTTCTTGAGCGCCGCCTCGCCTTCGGCGTAGGCCGCCTGGATGGCGGCGATCGCCGCGGCGACCTCGCTGCTCGCCGTCCTGGTCGGAGGTGCCGTCGTTCCGGTCGGTGGCGTCACCCCGGCGTCGCCGGCCGTGGCTCCCGAGTTGCCGCCGAACAGGCCGTCGAGCGCCTGGTTCAGGGTCTCGCCCCAGGCCACCTGTTTGCCGAACACGGCGACGGTGGCCTTGTTCTGGGGGAAGGCCCCGCTCGTGTTGGCCGCTTCGACGTAGAGCGGCTGGACGTAGAGCAGGCCCTGCCCCACCGGGAGGGTGAGCAGGTTGCCGAACGTCAGCGTCTTGCCCGACTGGCGGTTCTGGGCGATGAACTGGGAGAGGTTGAGCGGCTCGCTCGGGCTGGCCGACCGGGCCGTCGAGACCTCGATCTGGTTCTCGACCTGCCCGGGCCCGTCGACGGCAGAGGCCCCTGGTGTCTCGAGGAGGCGCATCGTGCCGTACTGGTCCGAGCGTTGCCCGCTGGTCGACCCGGCGTCGGCGTCGACCGCCATGAACCCGCGCAGGATCTCCCGGCCACCGCTGGAGTTGCTCGCCGGGACGAAGGTCGTGGTGAGGGAGAAGGCCGGCGAGCTCTGGTCGGGCATCGCGAGCGACTGGTAGTACGTCGGCTGGTCCTGCGAGTCGTGGGTCGGGTCCTTCGGCACCCGCCAGAAGTCCTGGCCGCCGTAGAAGGAGTTGGCGTCGGTCACGTGGTACTTCGCGACCATCTGTCGCTGGACCTTGTACAGGTCCTGCGGGTACCGGAAGTGCGTCATGAGGTCCCCGGAGATCTCCGACAAGGGCCGGACGGACCCGGGGAAGGCCGCGCTCCACGCCTTGAGCAGCGGGTCGCCGGCGTCCCAGGCGTAGAGGCGCACGGTCCCGTCGTAGGCGTCGACGATGGCCTTGACCGAGTTACGGATGTAGTTCACCTGTCCGCTGCTCACGGTGACGGCCGTCGACCCCTGGCTCACCGCGTCGGCCGTGTCGGTGCTCAGGTCGGTCAGCTCGCTGTTGGGGTAGCTCGCCGTCGTCGTGAAACCGTCGACGATCCACTGGATGCGCCCCCCGATCACGGCCGGGTAGACGTTGCCGTCGAGGGTGAGCCAGGGGGCCACCCGCTCGACCCGCTCCTTGGGGGTGCGGTAGTTGAGCAGCCGGGAGTCCCCGTTGAGGGCGTTGGAGAGGAGGAAGTTGGGCTCGCCGTACTTGACGGCATACGCGGCCCTGCGGAAGAGGGAGCCGATGGACACCCCGCCGCTGCCGGCGTAGGTCGTGTTCTTCTGGGTGCCCTGACCACTGTCGTCGGGATAGTCGAACTCTCGCGCCTGGGAGCCGGGGGGCGCCCCGACGATCGAGTACTCGGGCGAGTCCTCCCCGAAGTAGATCCGCGGCTGGAACTCGCCCAGCGGACCCTTCGGCTGCAGGCCGCTCTCGAAGAAGACCGGGTTGCCCTCCGCGGTGCGCTGGTTGCCGTAGGCCGCGACGAACCCGAAGCCGTGGGTGTAGACGGTGTGGTCGTTGAGCCAGTTGCGCTTGTCCGCGGGAACCCCGTCGAGGTTGATCTCACGCGCCGCGACGACGGCGTCCTCGGAGGTGCCGTTGATCGTGTAGCGGTCGACGTCGAGGGTGTCCGGGAACTGGTAGTACTGCCGCAGGCCCTCGAGCTGCTGGAAGGTCGTCGACACGACGTTGGGGTCGACGAGGCGGATGCCGGGGATGGTGGCCGCGTCGGCGCGGAGCTGGCCGGCGGCCACGTCGGTCGTCGCCGAGTACGTCGTCGTCTTGATGTTGTCGATACCGTATGCCGTGCGCGTGGCGTTGATGTTGCGCTGGATGTAGGTGGACTCGAGGGACTTCTCCGACGGCTTGACCTTGATCGACTGGATCAGCGCGGGGTAGATGCCGCCGACCACGACCGCCATGACCACGAGCAGGCCCACGCCGATGAGCGGGACCCGCCAGCTCCGCGTCCAGATGGAGGCGAGGAAGAAGCCGGCGCACATCACCGCCGCGACCGCGAGGATCGCCTTGGTCGGCATCACGGCGTGGGCGTCGGTGTACGTCACGCCGGTGAACAGGTCTCCGTTGCTCGTCGAGAGCGAGTACCGGTCCAGCCAGTACGACGCTCCCCGGACCAGAGCCAGCAGGGCGCCGATCGTCGACAGGTGGATGAACGCCGCGCGGGTGCTCCGGCCACGGCCCGGCAGCTGGAGGCCGCCGTACACGTAGTGGGTGAACGCCCCAGCGAGGAGCGTGAGCACGAGCACGACGGTGAGGAAGCCGACGACGAAGTCGAGCCACGGGAGGGTGAAGACGAAGAACCCGATGTCCAGGTGGAACTGCGGGTCCTTGGTCCCGAACGGCACGGCGTTGCGCCACAGGAGGTAGGTCTTCCAGGCCCCCATCGTGCCCGAGCCGGCGAGCAGGCCGAGCACGGCCGGCACGAGGACGACGCCGATCTTGCGGAGTGGGTCCAGGGCCTGGCGGTACTGGTCGAGCACCTGCTGCGCCTGGGTGGTCGGCACGTAGAGCGGCCGGGTCCGGTACGCGACGATGAGGCTGAGCGCGACGGCGCCGGCCGTCAGCAGGCCGGCCACGACGAAGAGCAGCACCTTGGTGCCCAGCTCGGTGAGGAAGACCCCGCGGAAGCCCACCGACTCGTACCACCACAGGTCGGTGAAGATGCTGGCGGCGATGGCCCCGAGGATCGCCAGCGCGATGAGGATGGCGACCGTGGGCAGCAGCGGCCCCCAGCGCCGCGGCAGCCCACGGCCGGGCACGGGGAACCCCCGGGGAGGTCGTCCCGCCCCTCCCTCGCTGGGCCCGCCGGACCCTTCGTCGGGGTCGGTCCCGTTGAACCACTCGGACTGGCTCACGTCAGCTCGTTCCTCGCCTGCGCCGGGGCGGGAACTCCGCCCGATGTCTCGACAACCTATCTCGCTGTGCTGAACGACCCGGCGACCGGTCAGGTGTCCTGAGGCACGATGGGCCGATGACCGCCGCCTCCACCCCCACGACCGACCCGCTCGACATCGTCGCCCTCGACACCGAGCGCTATGTCGCCTCGGGTGGCTGGGACCAGGGGCCGCGGCTGTTCGCCCTCGTCGCCACCGCGGACCTGGCAGCCCGCGAGCCCCACCTCATGGACCACCTCGGCGTGGCGGACCGGGCGCCCGGAGCGCTGACCGCCGTCGAGCAGCAGGACCTCCCGGCGACCGGGTCCCTGGAGTCCATGCTGGGCCGGATCGCATGGCCGGACGCCGTGGCGGGCTGCGCCATCGCCGTCGAGCGGCTCGTCCTCCCGCCCGGGGCGGACGAGGACCTGCCCGAGGACCCCGACGAGGCAGCCGAGCGGCTCGCCGCGCACCCCGGGCGGCACGACGTCCGCCTCCTGGTCGCCGTCACCCGGGACGGGTCCTCGCGCTGCCTCATCCGCCAGCGCGACCACGACAGCGACGACGCGGTGGCCCGGGGCGAGCGCCTGGCGCCCGGGCTGGTCGACGCCCTGCTGGCCACGCTGAGCGACTGACCGGCCGCGCTCGGCGGTGGCGGCAGCACCGCACGTGGACCGCGGGCCCGGACGGCGGTCAGCGGGAGCGGCACGTGGGGAGCGATGCGGTGTTGCCGGCGGCGATGCCCTTGACCGCGGCGAGGGCCGAGTCGAAGTCGGTCACCTCGAGGACATGCATCCCGTCGGGCACGTGCCCGACGGTGTCCGGGCAGTTGGGGGCCGGAGAGAGGAACCAGGTCGCCCCGGCGTCGCGGGCCCCTGCCATCTTCTGAGCGATGCCGTCGATGGCCCCCACCCCGCCCCCCGGCTCGATCGTGCCGGTCCCGGCGATCCGCTGGCCGTTGGTCAGGGCCCCCGGGCTCAGCAGGTCGTAGATGCCGAGGGTGAACATCATCCCCGCCGACGGGCCACCGACATTGCCCGCGTCGACCTTGACGTCGATCGGCAGGTCGTAGGCGACGCCGAGCAGGATCCCGATGATGGTCGAGCCGTCCGACCCGGTGCCGGTGGTCGTCGTGACGCTCATGGTGGCCCCCTTGCGGCGCACCTCGACCCGGAGCTTCTCCCCCGGCTTGTGCTCCTGGACCGCCGCCCGCACCGACGCGGAGCCGGTGACCGGTGTCCCGTCGATGCTGACCAGCACGTCGCCCGGCTGGAGGGCCCCCGTGGCGGGCGAGCCCTGGGGGACAGCGGCGACGGTGACGTGCTCGGGCACCTTGGTACCCAGCGCAGCGAGGGCGGTGGCAGCGGCGACCTGCTGGGAGTCGGTCATCATGACCTCGTTCTCCTGCTGAACCTCCTTCTGGGTCGACCGTGGCGGGAATACCGCGCTCTCCTGGTAGACCGCCTGGCTCGGGCTCAGCCAGCCCTCGAGGACGTCGTAGACGTTGACGTGGATCCCGGGGCCGCCGAGGACGCGCACCGTCGTGAAGTCGAGGCTGCCGGACGTCGGGTACGTCGTGGTCCCCGGTGGCACGGAGATGACCGGCCTGCCGTCGAGCTTGCCCAGGGTGTCGATCGCCGGACCCGGCTTGAACACGACATACGGAAGCGGGATGAGGACGCCCACGGCACCCAGGGCCAGCAGCAGGAAGACGGCCGTCAGCAGGATGGGGACCAGACGCCCGCCCCGGTGCCGCCGGGGCGCGGGCTCGGACGGATCCACGGAAGCGGGCAGCCCCTCGGTCGACGGGTCCGGCGGGGACCCGTCGTCGTCGAGGTGGGTCACGGCAGCCCCACCCACTCGCTCACACCGTCGCCGAACACCTGGTGCTTCCAGATGGGGACCTCGGACTTGAGGGTGTCGATGAGGTCCCGGCAGGCGGCGAAGGCCTGGCCACGGTGCGGCGCGGCCGCCGCCACGACGACGGCGAGGTCGCCGATCGCGAGCGGTCCCGTGCGGTGCACCGCCGCCACGCGCAGGGCGTCGGTACGCCCGGCGACGAGCGCGCACACCCGGGCCAGCTCGCCGGCCGCGCTCGGGTGCGCCGAGTAGTCGAGCCGGTCCACGCCTCGACCGTGGTCGTGGTCGCGGACGACCCCGACGAACAGCGCCACTCCCCCGCACCCGGGATGCCGCACGGCCGCCAGCACCTCGTCGACCGAGAGGGCACCCTCGCGCACGCCGACCAGGGCGACAGGGCCGCCGTCGGCGGGCTCCGGCTGGACGGACATGCCACTCCTGGGAACTGTCTCGGGTCGAAGGTGGTTGGCTAGATGAGACCACATCCTGTCAAGGATTCTTGAGGAGACGCCGTGAGCGACCCACGCGACCCCCTGACGCCCGATCCGGACGAGGGCCCGGACCCGGGTCCCGGCCTGCCACCGGAGCTCGAGCGGGTGCTCCGCGGGCTGACCGGCGGAGCGCCGGTGGACCCCCGGCTGGTCGAGATGGTCCAGGGCATGGGCCTGCAGGACATCGATCCCCAGATGTTCGCGGCCGTCGCTTCCCAGGTCCAGGCCATGATGAGCGCTCCCGAGGGCGAGGGAGCGGTCGTGCTGACGTTGGCGGGCGACATCGCCCGTAAGGTCGTCGCCGCCGCCGGCGACACCGCGGCGGGCGACCGCGAGCGTGCGACGGCGGACGAGGCCGTCGACGTGGCCGGTCTCTGGCTGGACGCCGTCACCGACCTCGGTGCGCCGGACGTGCGGGGGACCGCCTGGAGCGCCGCAGAGTGGGTCGAGGCGACCCTGCCCACCTGGGCCACCCTCGTCGAGCCGGTCGCCTCGGGCGTCACGACGGCGATCTCCGACGCCATGTCGACCCAGCTACAGCGGTTCACCGAGCTCACCGAGGAAGGCGAGCTCTCCGAGACGGGTCTCGCCGGCCTGGTGGGCCTACCCGAGGGCGTGCTGCCCCAGGGCATCGACCCCGCCGCCATGCTGCGCCAGGTGGAGCCGATGATGCGCCGGATGAGCGCGTCCATGTTCTCGCTGCAGCTGGGGCAGGCGGTCGGCGCGCTCGCCGGTGACGTCCTCACCGGCTGCGAGGTCTCACTGCCGATCGTGCCGGCGCCGACCGTGGCGCTCATGCCGAGCGCGATCGCGACCTTCGCCGAGGGGCTCGAGATCGACCTGGCCCAGGTGCGCCTCTATCTCGCCGTCCGCGAGGTCGCCCGGGCCCGGCTGTTCGCCGGCGTCCCCTGGCTGGGACCGCAGCTGCTCGCGGCGGTGCGGGACTATGCCCGGGACATCTCGATCGACACCGAAGGGATCGAGGAGGCGCTCGGCTCGCTCGACACCACCGACGCCGAGCAGATCCAGCACGCCCTGCAGGACAAGCTGTTCGCTCCGCACCCCTCCCCCGCCCAGCAGGCGGCCCTCGAGCGACTGGAGACCCTCCTCGCTCTCGTCGAGGGCTGGGTCGACGTCGTGACCGTCCGGGCGAGCGAGCCCCACCTGCCGCAGGTCGAGGCGCTGGGCGAGGCCGTGCGCCGTCGTCGGGCCAGCGGTGGGCCGGCCGAGCGCACCTTCGAGGGGCTCGTCGGACTGCAGCTGCGCCCGCGCCGGCTGCGGGACGCGGCCAACCTGTTCGGCGCCCTGGAGGCGTCCGGCGGCCCGGCCGCCCGGGACGGGGCGTGGGCCCACCCGGATGTCGCACCCAGTGGGAGCGACCTCGACGACGTGCTCGGCTACGTCGAGCGCAGCGGCGCGCACGGCGACGACCTCGACGCCGAGCTCAACGCCATGCTCGGCGGTGAGGACGACACGACCGGTGGACCGGCGTGACCGACGGGCCGGCGTGACCGGCGGGATGGCCGGCCCGGGACGGCCGCAGGCGGGGAGCCGGTGGGGTTCGGCACAGGCCCAGACCGGGGATGCCGCAGACGGCGAGCTGGCGGCGCGACACGCCCATCTGCGTGCGGACGCGCTGGACGTGCTGACCTCCTGGGTGCCCCCCGACCCGGGACAGGGCAGGGTGCGCGACAACTTCGTGGCACACCTGCGGGCCCGTCCGGCGTCGACCGCCAAGGACGGACCCGCGGCACATCTCACGGCGTCCTGCCTCGTCCTGTCCGCGCACGGGGATGCGGTGCTGCTGACGCTGCATCGCCGGGCGCGGATGTGGTTCCAGTTCGGCGGGCACCTCGAGCCCGAGGACGCCGGGGTGTACGACGCGGCGGCGCGCGAGTGCCGCGAGGAGTCGGGCGTCGAGGGGGTCAGCCCGTGGCGGCGGCCCGTGCACCTGAACCGGCACGTCCTGTCCGGGGAGTTCGGGCGCTGCCGCGAGCATCTCGACATCCGGTTCGCGGCGGTGGCCCCGACCGGTGCCGTACCGGTCACCAGCGCGGAGTCGCTCGACGTCCGGTGGTGGCCGGTCGACGAGCTGCCGTCGGGGTCACCCACCGAGCTCGCCGACCTGGTCGCAGCAGCCCGGGCGGTCGCCCTGCGGACGGGTGCCATCGGCTGACCGCGGCCGCCGGCTCCAGCCGCCACGTTGGCGACCGGAATCCCTGCCCTCAGCGGGCGTGCGAGTCACTCTCGCCCGGCCGCCTGCCGTCGGCCGCCTCGCCGTCGGCCGCCTCGCCGGCTGCCGCCGCGCCGTCGGCTGCGTCGTCGCCGAGGTCGATGCCCTTGGCCATCGACACGCCGTCGAGGAAGCCGCGGGCCCGCTCGAGTCGCGGGTAGCCCGCAAGGAGCGCCCAGAAGGCGGGTCCATGGCCGGGCACCACCAGGTGGGCCAGCTCGTGGAGGAGCACGTAGTCGACGACGTAGCCGGGCATGTCCCGGATCCGGTCGGAGACGCGGATCGTCCCGTCTGCGGGGGTGCACGAGCCCCAGCGCGTCGTCATGGTGCCCACCCACCGGATGCTGGACGGGGTGGCCCGGCCGTCGAGATAGCGGGCGGAGAGGTCGGCAGCCCGCGCCGCGAGCGTCGCATCGGTGCGATGCCGGCGTCGCTCACCCGCCTCCAGGCGGGACACCATCCGGGTCACCCACGCCTGCTCCTGCGCCCGGGAGAACGACGCCGGGATGAGGACGACCATTCGCGACCCGTCGCGGTACGCGCTCACGGTCCGGCGGCGCCGGGCGCTGCGCCGGACCTCCACCCCGTCCGAGCGGCCGTCCTGGTCCACGACGTCGACCCTAGCCCGCACCCCTGTCGGTGCGGGCATTCGTGCTCGGACTGGCTTACGCTTGCCCAGTCCAGGCCGCGACCGCGGCGACAACGACGAGGATTGGACCTCAATGGCTGACGAGACCTACAAGGGTGAGTTCTACTGCGTGAAGTGCAAGGCGAAGCGTGAGGCCGAGGGCAAGGTCGTCGTGTCCGAGAACGGGCGGCGGATGGCCAAGAGCCAGTGCCCCGTCTGCGGCACGAACCTCAACCGCATTCTCGGCAAGGCCTGACCCTCTTCGTCATCAAAGGCGCGGCCCCGGCTTACCGGGGCCGCGCCTTTGTCCTGAGCCGTGGCGGGCTGTGCCGCGACGGTGACGAGCACAGCCCTGGTTGGGGGGACGCTGGGGTGGCGAGCCGGACGAGGGTGACCCCAGCCGGTCCGGACCCCGACAGGTGCCACCGGACCGGCCTGCCCCTGTGGACGACGGGGCCCGGCGGCCGTCGCGACATGCGAGATTGGCGGCCAGTGGATGCGCACCTCACGGAAGGCCTCGATGAGCACACCGCCCGGGCTGCCCTGGGTCGTCGTCGACGGCCGCGGGCCCGTCCCCGAGTCGCTGACCGCACTGCTCCGCCGGCTCGGCGCTGCCCGGGTCGACGGCGGTGCGTATGCCGCGGACGCCGTGGAGGCGTCCCTGACCGACGGCCCTTCCGGCCCCGACCTGGTCGTCCTCACCGGGACCGGGCCACCGCCCATCGGGGCCGGCGCGTCGTGGCAGGCGCACGGCATACCGCATCTCGCGCTGTCCTGCGACGATCGGGCCGCCACGCTCGGGCCGCTCGTCCTGCCCGGCCGCACGTCCTGCCTGATGTGCCATGACCTGCTGCGGGCCGACCTCGACCCGTTGTGGCCCCGGCGGCGTCCCCATGTCCCCGGGCCGGCTGCGGTCGTCGACGCCGGGCCGCGGCTCGGACCGCTGGTCGCCACGCTGGCGGCCCTCCTCGTCACCGGGTGGCTGGACGGCTCGGCCCCCATGCCGGGCGTCTCCGTCGAGGTGGCGCTGCCGTGGCCGACGGTGCTGCATCGGCACTGGCCGGCCCACCCGGCGTGCCGCTGTGGAGCCGTGCACACCACCACGACCGTGGAGCCTTCAGGCCCGCGCGGGGGCGGACACGACAGAATGGCCGGGTGAGCGACATCCCCCGCCGGTCCATCGCCCGGACCGCCAAGCTGGTCGGGCTGCCGCTGGGGTACGCCGGGCGCAGCGCCATGGGGATCGGCAGGCGGGTCGGGGGGCGGCCAGCCGAGCTCGTCGCCGCCGAGCTGCAGGCCCGCACCGCCGAACAGCTGTTCTCGGTCCTCGGCCAGCTCAAGGGCGGGGCGATGAAGGTGGGCCAGGCGCTGTCCATCATGGAGGCGGCCATGCCCGAGGAGCTCGCCGGGCCCTACCGGGCCACCCTGACCAGGCTCCAGGATGCCGCCCCGCCGATGCCCCGCGACCAGGTCCACGCGGTGCTGGCGCGCGAGCTCGGGCCGCGCTGGAACGGCACCAAGCTGGTCGACTTCGACGAGACGCCCGCGGCGGCCGCGTCGATCGGACAGGTCCACAAGGCGCTCTGGCGCGACGGCCGTCAGGTGGCGGTGAAGATCCAGTACCCCGGGGCCGGTCCGGCCCTGCTCAGCGACCTCACCCAGCTCTCCCGGGTGGCCCGGCTGGCCGGCACCTGGATCCCCGGGATGGACGTCAAGCCCGTCATGGACGAGCTGATGGCCCGGATGAGCGAGGAGCTGGACTACGTCCTGGAGGCCAGCAACCAGCGCGCGTTCGCGCGCGCGTTCAAGGACGATCCCGACGTCCTCGTGCCCGACGTCCTCGTCTCCTCGGAGCACGTGCTCGTCTCGGAGTGGATCGACGGGACCCCCCTGTCCCGGATCATCGCCTCAGGCAGCACGGCCCAGCGCGACGAGGCGGCCGAGCTCTATCTCGAGTTCCTGCTGCGCGGCCCCAACCGGGCTCGGCTGCTGCACGCCGACCCGCACCCGGGGAACTTCCGGATCACCCCGGACGGCCGCCTGGGGGTGATGGACTTCGGAGCAGTGAACCGGCTGCCACAGGGGCTTCCATCGGCGATGGGTGAGCTCCTCACCCTCGCCCTGGCCGGCGACGCCGTGGCCATGACCGCCGGCCTGCGCCGCGAGGGGTTCATCCGGGGAAACCTCCAGGTCGACCCCGACGAGCTGCTGGCATACCTCTCGCCGTTCATCGACCCGCTGCGGCACGAGGAGTTCACCTTCAGCCGGGCCTGGCTGCGTTCGGTGGCCGCGCACGTCCAGGATCCCCGCAAGCCACAGTTCCTCGTCGGGATGAAGCTCAACCTCCCGCCCGAGTACCTGCTCATCCACCGGGTCTGGCTCGGTGGGATCGGGGTGCTCTGCCAGGTGGGTGGGACGGTGGCCATCCGGGACCTCGTCTGTGGTCACCTTCCGGGGATGGACCTCGACGCACTGCCGCCGGCGGTGCCGTGATGAGCCAGGACCGTCCGCCGTCCGCGACCGTCGACGGGATCGCCGTGTATGACCTGGGGGGACCGCCGGACGGCCCGGGCCTGCTGCTCCTGCATGGCTACTCGGACTCCGGGCTCTGCTGGGGGGACGCGGTGGCGCGATGGTCCGGCCGTTACCACCTGTGGTCGCTCGATGCCCGGGGGCATGGCCGCTCGGCTCGGTTCACCCGCGACCAGCTCGGCGGCTGGCCGCCCTCGCTCATGGTCCAGGACACCATCGCCGTGCTCGAGCGGCTCGCCGAGGAGGGCGCCGACCGGCCGGTGCTGGTCGGGCACTCGATGGGAGGCGGGGTCGCCGCCGGGGTCGGTCTGGCCCGCCCCGACCTGGTTCGCGGGCTCGTCCTCGAGGACCCTGCCCTGGGAGTGGGCGACGCCGAGGCGGAGGAGTTCCGCCTGGCCTTCGCGGCCCGCGAGGTCGCCTATCTCGCCCGGTTCCGGGCCGACCCGGCGTGGGGTCGCCAGGACGGCCGCGAGTCCAACCCCGGCTGGCCGCAGGTCGAGCGAGAGCCGTGGGCCCAGGCCAAGCTGCAGACCGACGAGGGGCTGGCCGCCACCGGGCGGGTGCGCTCCGAGGTGCACTGGCGGCTCACCATGGCCTCGCTGGAGGTCCCCACGCTGCTCGTGACCGGTACCGAGGACGTGCTGTGGCCCGTGCCGTTGCCCGAGCTGCTCCGCGAGCATGCCGCGCCGGGGGTCCGCGTCGAGATCGTCCAGGGAGCGGAGCACTGCGTGCGGCGAACCCGAACGGAGGCCTTCCATGCGCTCGTCGACCCGTGGCTGGCCGAGGTGACCTCGAGCTGAGTGCCCCGAGGGGGGTCGGCATGGCAGGGACGCCGGCCGCCGCCTCGAGGTGTCGTCACCACCAGGCGGAGTCGAGCTTGCCCTCGATGCTGCGCAGATGGTCGCGACTACACCGGTCGCACGTCCACACCGTCGTGCCGCCCTCGACGCCTCGGGTCCAGGTGAGCCGAGCCGCTGCCAGGTCGTCGCGAGCGGTCGGCCGGCTGGCGCACGTGGCGCAGACCATCGGCTCCCCCGCGTCCCGGTCAGGCCCGTCCACGGTGCCGGACAACGCCGCTCAGCCCCGGGCACCTGGGATGGACTTCGCCGCGGCCTTGGCCTGCTTCTTGAAGTCGCGCACCTTCTGCAAGGACGTCGGGTCGACGACGTCCGCAACCGAACGGAAGGACCCCGGCTCCGCGTAGGCACCGCAGGCCTCCTCCCACCCCGCAGGCCGGACGCCGAGCTGCTTGCCCAGCAGGGCGGCGAAGATCCGGGCCTTCTGGTCGCCGAAACCGGGAAGCGCCTTGAGCCGGGCCACGAGCGTTGCCCCGTCGGTGGCGGTGGTCCAGACCGACGCCGCGTCCCCGGCATAGCGGTCGACGACGACCCGGGCGAGCTGCTGGATCCGACCGGCCATCGACCGGCCGTAGCGGTGCACGGCCGGCGGGGTGGCGCACAGGTCGGCGAAGGACTCGGGATCGGCCGAAGCGATGCGGGCGGGATCGAGAGTCCCGAACCGGGCGAGGATCGTGGCGGGCCCGGCGAAGGCTCGCTCCATCGGGAACTGCTGGTCGAGGAGCATGCCGACGAGGAGGGCGAAGGGGTCCTCGCTCAGCACCCGGTCGGACTCGACGTCCTGCGCGATCGTCAACGTGACCATCGACCCAGCCTAGCCATCAGCACGCCCCCGGGAGCTCGACCCGTCGGGCCCGTCCGCCCCGGCGGCATGTCGCACCGGCAGGGGGGAACGGCCGTCCGCCCCGGGGTGCGTTCCCCGGGGCGGACGGTCGTGGCGGGCTCATCGGGACAGCTGGTGCATGTGGACGAGCATGCGCTCGCGCTCCAGATGCTGCTGCACCCGACGCCGCTCCTCGTGCGTACGCACCTCATGCTGGGTGCGACGCAGCTGCTGAACACGTCTGCGGTACATGGTGTCCTCCGTACGAGTGAGAAGTCTGGTCGGTCGGTGGTCCCGGCGGACCGGGTGTGCCGGGGGGTTGGGCCGGCGTGGCCCCCGGTGCCACGCCGGCGCCATCCGCACCGGTGGGTCATGCGGCGACCGTGTCCTTGCGCGGCCGTCCACGCGGGCGCTTCCGCGGGATGACGACGCCGTCCTCGAACAGCTCGCCACCCCAGACGCCCCACGGCTCGCTGCGGGCGAGCGCGCCGTGAAGACAGGCCGTCCGCGCAGGACACGTGCCGCACAGAGCCTTCGCGAACTCGACACCCTCAGGGGTGTCGGCGAACCACAGCTCCGCGTCGTTCTCCCGGCACGGGATGCCCTCACCGGTCGTGACGGTCGCCTCCTGCAGGTCGATGAGGTCGGTCAGCTGCATGGGTCTCACCTCCTTCGCCGCTGCCCCGGTCGGGGCCGGTCGCGGCACTCGTGGTGCGCCTGGTGCGGCGCGGTATGTCGCTCAACTGTCAGGTCGGTGGGTGGGACGCGGCCGGTCGACATGGAGCCCAAAAAGGCCGCGGATCCCGGTGTCGGGTTCCGCGGCCTCATGGCTGCTCCAGGTCTGGCTCAGCCAGGTGGGTCCATGAGGTCCGCAGGCACGACGCCCGTCGTCGGGGCGACGTCGCGGCCGATGCGGGCGGCGAGCTGGTCGTCCCACGCGCGCACGAACACGGGTGCGAGCACGGTCGTCCCCCGGCCGGTGCCGAAGAGGGCCGCGAGGATCTGGCCGGACCCGGCACGGGAGCGCATGGCGAGGGCGACAGCGCAGGCTGCCGTCGTGGCGATGGCGATCGTCATCATCGAGGTTCGACCCTCCTCACTGTCGCTCGTCGCCGGCCGACAGTCGACCGCGCGGTGTGTGTGGCCAGCCTAAGTCTCCCACCGGGAACGGTGCAACGGGATTACCCGCCCGGATCCGCCCGTCCGCACGCACCCCGAGAGGTGCGAACCCTCCCCAGTACGGTAGGTCGTCTCAGTCCGGTTGCGGCACAGGCATATACGCGCAACGGCTGGACCACCGATCAGCGGAACTCGGAGAGGATCTCCAGCACATCGGCGGCATACAGGTCCAGCTTGCGCGGGCCGACGCCGTTGATCTCGGTCAGGGCTGCTGCGTCCGCCGGGGTCCGCTCGGCGATGGCGGTCAGCGTCGCGTCGGTGAACACGACGTAGGCCGGGACACCGTCCTGCTTGGCCACCGCGAGCCGCCATTCGCGCAGCCGCTCGAACACGGCCGGGTCGTAGGTCGGTGGGCACGTCGAGCACCGGCCGGTGGTGCGCTCGGCCGCGGTCGCGAGGTCGACGCCACAGCCCGAGCAGGCCAGGGGACCAGCGTGGCTGAGGGGCCGCCGGCGTGACGTGCCGGTACCCTGGGCCCTCTTGGGGCGGCTGCGCGCACCGTCTCCGAGGATGCTTGCCGTGCCGTCGAGGAAGCGCGAGGGGCGGCGGGTCCCCCGCGCCCCCGGGGTGCGTGCTGCCGCCCAGCTGAGGGCCAGACGGCGGCGGGCGCGGGTCACCCCGACATAGAGCAGTCGGCGCTCCTCCTCGATCGCCTCGGCCGTGTCCGCCATGGTGATCGGCAGGAACCCGTCCGAGCAGCCGACGAGGAAGACGGTGTCCCACTCCAGCCCCTTGGCCGCGTGCAGGGAGGCGAGCGTCACACCCTGGACGGACGGCGCGTGCTGGGTCGCCGCACGCTCGTCCAGCTCACGGACGAAGGCCGCCATCCGCGCTTCCGGCGTGGTGACGGCGACATCGTCCGCGAGAGCGGCGAGCGCCGCCAAGGACTCCCAGCGCTCCCGGGCTGCGCCGCCGCTGAGCGGGGGCTCGCGTGTCCACCCCGCACCGACGAGCACGTCACGGACGAGGTCCGGCAGTGGCACCGAGCCGTCGTCGGACCGGGCGGCGCCCCGCATGAGCACGATGGCGTCGCGGACCTCGGCGCGGCTGAAGAAGCGCTCCCCGCCGCGGACGAGGTAGGGGATGTCGCGGTCCGCCAGGGCCGCCTCGAAGAGCTCGCTCTGCCCGTTGGTCCGGAACAGGACGGCGACCTCGGCCGGGGGATGTCCGTCGGCGACGAGGGTCGCGATGGCGTCGGCCACGGCGACCGCCTCGGCCGGGTCGTCGGGCTGCTGGCTCAGCGTCGGCACCGGGCCCTCGCCGGTCTGCGCCTGGAGGACGACGCTGTGCCCGCGCTGCATGCCGCTGGGACCGCGGACCACGAGGTTGGCCAGCGCGACGATCTGGGGCGTCGAGCGGTAGTTGCGAACCAGCTCGACGACCCGCGCCGTCGGGTGCCGGTGAGGGAAGGACAGCAGGTGGGACGGCGAGGCGCCGGTGAAGGAGTAGATGGTCTGGGCGGGGTCCCCCACGACGCAGACGTCGTCGCGGCCGCCCAGCCACAGGTCGAGGAGCCGCTGCTGGAGGGCGTTGACGTCCTGGTACTCGTCGACGACGAAGTGCCGGTACTGCTCGCGCACCGTCCGGGCCACGTCGCCGTGCTCCTGAAGGATTCCCACCATGAGGAGCAGCACGTCCTCGAAGTCGATCAGCCCCCGCTCGGTCTTGACCTCCTCGTAGGCGGCGATGACCCGGGCCATGGCACTGGCGTCGAGGCCCGGGGGCTCGCGCCGGGCCCGCTGCACGGCGGCACCGTACGTGTCGGCCGTGAGCATCGAGACCTTGGACCACTCGATCTCGGCCGCGAGGTCGCGGATCCCGGCCCGGTCGAAGCGCAGCCGCAGGCGTCCGGCCGCCTCGGCGACGGCGCCGGCCTTCTGGCTCATGACGTCGGGAGACGCGCCGCCGACGGCGTGCGGCCAGAAGTAGTGCAGCTGGCGCAGCGCGGCCGCGTGGAACGTGCGGGCCGAGACCCCGCCCACTCCCAGGTCGCGCAACCGGGTGCGCATCTCGCCGGCCGCGCGGGCGGTGAACGTCACGGCGAGCACCCGCTGGGGCTGCTGCGCCCCGGAGAGGATGCCGTAGGCGATGCGGTGCGTGATCGCCCGGGTCTTACCGGTGCCGGCACCCGCGAGCACGCACATCGGCCCGCTCGGATGCGCGGCCACCTCACGCTGCTCGGGGTCGAGGGCTTCGAGCACCGCGTCGGCGTTGGGGTGGACGGGCAGGGAGGTCGGCATCAGGGCAGATCCTCGCAGACGCCGCCGTCAGCCATGAGGCGCGCTCCGGCCCGGCGGGAAGGTTCCGGGGGGGCCCGCGGTTGCCACGACGTAGGCCGCGGCCCGCGGCCTATGACCGACGCCAACCGGCCGCCGCACCCCGGCGGACCCGACCAGGAGCACCGATGACCGTCTCCCTCCCCGAGCCCGGAACCGTGACGATGTTCACGACGACATGGTGTGGGTTCTGCCGCCGGCTCAAGAGCCAGCTCGACCGAGAGGGCGTGGCCTACGCCGAGGTCAACATCGAGACCGAGCCGGGCAGTGCCGACTACGTCATGTCGGTCAACGGCGGCAACCAGACGGTGCCCACAGTGCTCTTCCCGGACGGTTCCGCCGCGACCAACCCGTCGGCGGCCGAGGTCCTGGCGCGCCTGGCCTGATCCCGCGGCCGCCCGCACCGCCCCAGGTCAGCCGCGCAGGCCGGCCCCGGGTGCCACGACCTCGGCGCCGTACCAGTGCTCGATGAGCCGCCTGGCGATCGACAGCCGCGGAGAGAGGTGCAGTGACCCATCGGCGACGGCCCCCGCCAGCGCGGCCCGGGTGAACCACCTCGCCCGGGTGATCTCCTCGTCCTGCAGCGTCAGCTCCGTCGTCAGGGCACGAGCGGTGAAGCCGATCATCAGCGATGCGGGGAACGGCCACGGCTGGTCGCCGAGGTAGGTGATGTCCGAGACCTCCACCCCGACCTCCTCCAGCACCTCACGCGCCACCGCGGCGGACAGGCTCTCGCCGGGCTCGACGAAGCCGGCCAGCACCGACATCCCACCCGCCCGGAACCCCCGCCCCTCGGCCAGCAGCAGCCGGTCCTCGTCGTCGACGACGGACATGATGACCGCCGGGTCGGTCCGGGGGTAGTGCTCGCTGTCGTCGACGGGGCACCGCCGGGTCCACCCGGCGAGCGCGGCCTCGGTCTGCGCCCCGCAGCGTGGGCAGTGCTGGTGGGTGCGGTGCCAGTTGGCCAGGGCCAGGGCGGTCGTGAAGATCCCGGCGTCCCGCGCATCGAGGTGCGCGCCCACCGACCGCAGTCCCCGTGCGGCGACGCCGTCGGGCGGGCCCGCTTCCCGGTCCTCGCCGTCCTCCTCCGCCGGCGCGTGGAGGATCGCGACGTATGCCGTCCGCGCGTCGGGCCCGAGCCCGTGGCCGAGAAAGAGCGCCCGGCCCGCGTCGTCCTCGGGCGACGGGGGACGCAGCCGGAGCCGGGGGGCCGGGCCGTCGAGCATGAGGGCGCTGTCGCCGACCAGGTCGCACACCCGGGTCGAGGGGTCGGCGAGCAGCTGCGGCAGGAGGCCGGGCCGCGCGCGCAGGTCCGCGCGCCGGTCCAGGGCGGCCCGGGCCAGGGCGAGACCGTCGAGCCGTGCGGAGCGTAGTGCCACGAGGTCCAAGGTTACGGCGCGTCCACGGCATACGGTTGCCCTGTGGAACGCACGCCTCCTTTCCTGGCCGCGCTGGCGAGTGCCGCGGTGCCCGACCTGCACCCCGTGAGCGTCGAGGCCCTCCCGAGCACCCCGGAGCAGAGCTTCGACGTCGGCTTCGTCGAGGACACCCAGCACCGCCGATGGGTCGTGCGCGCGCCGCGGACCGCGGCGGCCGGCGCACGGATGGACCTCACGGTGGCACTCCTCGGCCTGCTGGCGCGACGGCTGCCGTTCGCGGTCCCGGCGCCGAAGGGGTTCGTCGAGCTGAAGGAGGGAGGCCGTGCCGCCGTCTACCCCTACCTCCCGGGGCGGAACCTCGACTTCGGGCACCTGCCCCCCGGCCCAGGCATTACGGCAGAGCTCGGCCGGTCGATCGCCGCCCTGCACAACACCGACATCGCCCTGTTCGACGAGGCAGGGATGCCGTCCTACGACGCCGACGACTACCGGTCCCGCCGGCTCGCCGACCTGGACCGGGCCGCGCAGACCGGGTTGGTGCCCGCCGCCCTGCTCGGGCGATGGGAGCGTGCGCTCGAGGACGTCACCCTGTGGCGGTTCGCACCCACCCCCGTGCATGGCGACCTCACGGGTGACCAAGTCCTGGCCGTGTTCGACGACGAGGACGACAGCTCGACCGGCCACATCCGGGCCATGACCGGCTGGGAGGACGCGAAGGTCGCCGACCCCGCCGACGACTTCTCGGCCCTGGTCACCGAGGCCCCCCCGGAGGCGGTCGAGACGGTGCTGGAGGCCTACGCACACGCCCGGGTCGAGCGACCTGACCGGCACCTGCTCATCCGGGCCCGGCTGGCCTCCGAGCTGGGCCTGCTCGGCCGGCTCATGGAGGCGCTCGCGCAGGGGCGGACCGCCTCCGTCGACGTCCTCACCAGCGACCTGCGGCGGCTCGATGCCTCCGTCCACGAGAGCCACATCGGCCCGGACGACTACCGCCGCACCAGCCTCGACCCGCCGCCCCCCGTCGACCGCCCCGCTCCCCCACCGATCGCCGTCGACGGCGACGACGACGACGACGACCTCCCCGACGAGGAGGAGCTCGGGCAAGCCGAAGGCGTCCCGGAAGCCGTTCCCGACCCGGTCGCCGAGCCCGTCACCGGCCCCATGCCGGAACCCGAGCCCGTCACCGGACCGGCGTCCCGACCGGCACCCCCGGACCAGGACCCCTCGCCTCGCGGGTCGAGCCAGGACATCGAGCCCGACGAGGGCCCGGCATCCCCTGGCGAGCCGGCCCGCACCGAGCGGGTCAGCTGGGAACCGCCGCCAGAACTGCGGTGATCTGCTCCGGGCCGGCCAGGTCGGGCCACACCGTCTGGCCCGTGCGGGCGTAGTAGAACGCCGCGTCGACGTCCGAGAGCCCCACCCCGCGCAACCGGGCGAAGCCGACCCGGTAGGCGGCCAGCTGCAGCGCCCGCATCCTCGCCTCCTCGCCGGTGGGCTGCGGCCCGGTCTTCCAGTCCACGACGGTGAACCCGCCACCCGGCCGCGCGAACACGGCGTCGACACGCCCGCGGAGCGCCATCCCGTCGATGACGGTCTCGAGTGCCGTCTCGACCTCGACCGGCACCCGGTCGGCCCATTCGCTGGCCAGGAACCGCAGCTTCATCGCCGGAAGGTCGCTCTCCCCCGCCGGGTCCTCGTCGGCGCTCCCGGGCAGGTCGAGCAGGTCGACCATCGCCGCCCGCGAGAAGTGCTGCTCGACCCAGGCGTGGAACGCGGTCCCCCGGCGAGCCGCCGTTGCCGGGGCGCCGGGCAGCGGTCGGCGCAGGTCGACGGCGAAGGTGGCCGGGTCCCGGGCGAGGGCGACGAGCGCCGTGGACGACAGGTGCCGAGCGAGCTCGACGTGCTCGGCGCGCCGCCCGCGGCCAGCCTCCCGCTCGGCGAGCAGCAGGTCGATCTCCCGGCCGCGCGCCAGCGAGCCGCCACCCGCGGCGTCCGACGCGCCATCCCCCGAGCCCGCCCCAGCCGGGTCCCCGCCGCCGTCCACCCGCGCCAGCACCCCCTGAGCAGCCTCCGCCAGTGCCGGCCGGCGGGAGGCCAGGGGGTCGACGGGCCACTGGACACCCCGGTCCTGCGCGGACTCCGGCTTGGCGGTCCCCTTGACCGCCACGGGCATCGGCTCCCAACGGCGCTCGTCGACCACCAGGGCGCCGTCGTTCGCGGCCTCGCGGACCTCGACGAGGAAGCGCGAGGTCACCCGGGGGCTGCCAGGTGCCGCCCACACGCTTGCCGTCAGCAGCAGGGCGTGTCGCGCCCGGGTGGCGGCGACGTAGCCGAGGCGGCGCTCCTCGACGACGGCATGCTGGCCGCCGGACAGGTCGAAGCGTTCGAGCCGGTCCTTCAGGTCGGCCCAGTCCTCGATCCCCTGCCAGCTCACCCGGGGTAGCCCGTCGCGGTCCCCGCGAAGGTCGAACGGGATCCCACCGTTCTGCAGGCCGCCGAGCCAGCCCCGGTCCCGGGGGGCCGAGACGGCCCACCGCCCGCCATCGGGGCGGGAGATCTTGGCGGAGTGGTCCGGGAAGGTGCCCTCGACCAGACCCGGCACCGCGACGGCGTCCCATTCCAGCCCCTTGGCGGCGTGCACGGTCATGACCTGGACGGCGTCCCCTGAGGCCTCGACGAAGCCGCGCTCGAGCCCGCGCTCCTGCTCGATGGCGGCGCCGACCCAGGAGAGGAAGCCTCCGAGCGTCGGCCGGTCGGCCGCCACGGTGAACTGGGCCGCGACGTCGGCGAAGGCGTCGAGGTGGGCCCGGGCGGCGGCGGGGGTGTACTCCGGCCGGGACAGCACCTCGATGTCGAGCCCGAGCGCCCGTTCGGCCTCGCCCACCAGGTCGGCCAGCGGCAGCCCGGTCAGCGACCTCAGGCGCCGCACGACGCTCGCCAGCCCGGCCATCCGTTCGCGGGCCACCTCGCCGATCCGCTCGCCCTCCGGCCCGACCCACCCGGGGGGCGGCAGCTCGTCGATGGCCTCGACGATGCTCGGCCGGTCGACGGAGTCCGGGGCCTGGTCCCGAGGGGTGCCGCCGGCCGCCGCGACCCGCAGCCGCTGCCGCTGGCCGGCCCAGGCGGCCAGCCCGTCGAGGTCGGCGATCCCGGCGCGCACCGCCGGCCCGGTGAGCAGCCGCATGAGGTGGTCACCGCGGGCAGGGTCCTGCAGGACATGGAGCAGGGCGACGAGGTCCTCCACCTCCGGGGTCATGAGGAGGCCGCCGAGACCCACCACCTCGTGGGGTATGCCGCGGGCGGACAACGCGTCGATGACCGCGCCGAACTGGCTGCGCTTGCGGCACAGGACGGCGGCGGTTGCCCCGGGCGCGCGGCCGCGCACCTCGCCGAGCCACTCGGCCACGAGGTCCGCCTCGTCCTGCGCCGTCAGGGTGCGAGCCACGGTGATGGCCCCGGGGCCGGCGCCGGGGCGCTCGGCCAGCGGACGCACCGGGATGGGCGACCCGGCGACAAGGGGGCCGGCGACGACGTTGGCGGCCGCGAGGACGGCCCGGTCGTTGCGCCAGCTCACCGAGAGCGGCAGGACCGGTGCCGGTCCGTCGGTCGTGGCGAAGACCTCGGGGAAGCGGGTGAGGGTGGTCGCGCTCGCCCCGCGCCAGCCGTAGATCGACTGGTGGGGGTCTCCCACGGCGGTCACCGGAACGGGCGCCGGCCCGGCGGCATACAGCGCGGTGAGCAGGACGAGCTGGGCCTCGGAGGTGTCCTGGAACTCGTCGAGGAGCACCGCCGCGAACCGGTCGCGCTCGATCACCCCCACCTCGGGGAAGCGCCGCGCCAGCTCCGCGGCGAGGGCCATCTGGTCGGAGAAGTCCATGGCGTCCCGGCTGCGCTTGAGCTGGCGGTAGCGAGCGACGATCGGCACGATGGCGCGGCGCAGCCGCAGGTTGGTCAGGACCTCCGCAGCGGGGTGCTTGCGCAGCGACGTCACGCCCGGCCGGACGCCCTCGAGCGCGGCGATGACCTGCTCGAGGTGGGCCGCGACCTCGTCGGGTCCGCGCAGGTGCTCGGCCATCTCACCCGCCAGGTCGACGACGGCGCCGGTCACCGTGGACTCCGCCTTGTCGACGAGCTCCATCGGGCCGTCGTAGGACTGGACGGCCTCGTTGGCGTACTGCCAGCTGGCCGCCTCGGAGAGCAGCCGGGAGTCGGCCTCGTACCCCAGCCGAAGCCCGTGCTCGCGGACGAGCCGGCCGGCATACGCATGGTAGGTCGAGATGGTCGGCGACCCGCCGAGAACCTCGGCGCCCTCCTCCTGGCGCGGCTCCCAGAGCCCCACCCGGCGCAGCCTGGCCAGGCGCTGGACGACCCGCTCGGACAGCTCGGTCGCGGCCTTGCGGGTGAAGGTGAGCCCGAGCACCTGGTCGGGCTCGACGAGGCCGTTGGCGACGAGCCAGACCACCCGGGCGGCCATCGTCTCGGTCTTCCCGGACCCGGCGCCCGCGATCACCAGGGTCGGCTGCCACGGTGCCTCGATGACCGCGGTCTGCTCGGGCGTGGGCGGGTGCAGGCCGAGCGAGACCGCGATGTCGGCAGCGCCGATGCGAGGCATCAGATGCTCCTCCCCTCGGCCTGCGCCGGGCACGAGGTGAGGACCGGGCAGATCCGGCAGCGTTCGCCGAGGGTGGCGGTGAAGCCCGACCCGGCCATCCCGTCCGCGACCGAGGCCAGCAGGTCCCCGGCCCAGTCCGGGTCATCGTCGTCGGCGAGGGGGACCTGCGCGTCGAGGGTGGTCCTCACCCCGGCCGCCTTGCCGAGCTGAAGCAGCGCCGCCCCGGCGCTGCGCGTGCCGAGGTCGGGGAAGCCACCCGCCTGGACAGCCAGCTGGTAGGTGCCCAGCTGGGCGTGCCGGGGCAGGTCCCTGGCCGGGGGCTTGCTGCTGCCGGTCTTGTAGTCGATGACCCGGATGCCGGCCGGTCCGCACTCGACGCGGTCGACCCGCCCGCTGATCACGGCCCGGCCGAGGACGACCCGCATGGCCAGCTCCGCGCCGACCGCGCTCCAGCCGGCTGCCTCGGCCTCGTCCCAGTAGCGGGCGAGCCGGTCGAGCATGGCCCCCGCCTCGCGATGCTTCCGCTCGGCCAGCCAGCCGCGCGGCATACCCAGCCGTGCCCACTTCGCGTCCAGCCGGGCACGCAACGCGGCAGGGTCGCGCTCCCCCGCGTCGGCCCCCTCGGCGGCGACCTCGTGGACGAGGGTGCCCACGTCCTGGGCGCCGAGGGCCGGTCCGTCGCCCCCGGCGGCGGTGAGCGCCCAGCGCAGCTGGCACGCCCCGAACCCCTCGACCTGGGAGGGCCTGACCCGCACGGGGTCGCCGATGCCGCGGCGGGGCCGGTCGTCGGTCGGCCCGTTGAGCGCCCACCACTGCCGGGGGTCGGCGCCCGGGACCCCGGCCCGGGCCAGCCGGGCCAGGCCGGTCACGGCCGCTCCGCGCCGCCCGGGGTCGGCCGAGACCAGGTCCCGGCGCAGCGCCGCCACGAGCGAGGAGAGGGTCATCGGCCGCTCGACCTCACTGAACCCGCGGCACTCGGTCCGGTCGTCGAGCGGCTCGACGACGTCGAGATAGGGCGAGGGCTGCTCGTCCTCGCTGCGCACGGCGGTGACGAGCAGCCGCTCGCTGCTGCGGGAGACCGCGACGAGGAACAGCCGGGTCTCGTCGTGCCGGACCGCCGTCTGGGCGGCTCGGCGCTGGCCCGGGCCGCCCGCTCCCCCGCCCGGGCCGCCGCCGAGCCGCCCGGTGACCGCGTCGACGAGGTCGGGCGCGCCCAGCAGCGTCCCGCGCAGCCGCAGGTCGGGCCACACCCCCTCCTGCACCCCGGCGACCACCACGAGCCGCCACTGGCGGCCGGCGGCGCCCTGCGGGGTCATCAGGGACACCGAGTCGCCGGTGGGCGCGCGCGCCACCAGGGTGTCGCCCGGCACGTCCTGGCTCCGGACGTGGTCGAGGAACCGGTCCGGCCCGGCGCCGGGCAACCGGTCGCTGAACCGGGCCGCCGCGTCGAACAGCGCGAGCACGGCATCGAGGTCCCGGTCCGCCCGGGCCCCCGCGGGACCCCCGGCTAGGGCGCTCGCGCGCCACTGTCCGGCCAGGCCGGTGGCCTGCCACATGGCCCACAGGACGGTCTCGGCGCTGACCCCCGGAGCCCACCGGACCCGTCCTGCCTGGGTCTGGGTCGCTGCGGCGGCCACCCCCGCGGCCAGGACGCGGGCGACCCGGCGAAGGCCGCTCGCCTCGGGACCGAGCTGGGCGAGCCCGACCGGGGCGAGCGCGGCCTCGGCGAGCAGCTCGTCGCTCGGGCGGCCGCCTCCGGCCTCGAGCTCCTCGCGGCGCAGGGCCCGACGCAGCCGCCGCAGGGCGACCGCGTCGGAGCCCCCGATCGGCGAGGACAGGGCATCGACGACGACCTCGGGGGCGACCCGCTCCTCGCCCCGCAGGGTGAGTCCGATGACGGCGCCGAGGAGGGCCATCAGCGGGCGGACGGCCACCTCGTCGCGCACCGGCAGGACCGCCGCGGTCGCGGCCACGGGCACCCCGGACGCTGCGAGAGCCCGCCGCAGCGTCGACGTGCGGGCCTGGCCGCGGACGACCACGGCCATCTCCGACCACGGCACCTCGTCGACGAGGTGCGCCTCGCGCAGGGTCGCGGCCACGAACGCCGCCTCCTGCGACGTCGCCCGCAGCAGATGGACCTCGACCGTCCCACCGTCGGCGCCCGCGCCGGCCGCCCGGTGGGTGACGTCGCCGAGGACCCCGATGTGGCCCGCCACGCGGGCGACCACGTCGCGGACGGCGGACGGGGTCCGGTGGGCGGTGGGGAGCACGAGCGTCACCGGCTCGCCGGCCGCGGGATCGGCCAGGGCGGTCCAGCCGTGGGCGAGGATGCGGGGGTCGGCGCCGCGGAAGGTCTGGGTTGCCGCGTCGGGGTCGCCCACGAGGACGAGATCGGGCCCTGGCCCGAGCGGTGCCACGCCGCCGGCCGGGCCGGGACCGGCACCCGGCCCGGCGACCGTCGACAGCAGCCTGAGCGCCGCTGGAGTGAGCTCCTGGGCGTCGTCGACGACGACGAGCCGGAGCGAGCCGCGCAGCCGGTGCAGGGACTCCGGGTCGTCCTCGAGCCGGTCGGCCGCGGCACCGAGGATCCACGCGGGGTCGTACGCCCCTGGGGCGGACAGCGCGGTCACCTCGTCGTACTCCTCGAGGACCTGTGCCGCGGCGACCCACTCCTGGCGGCCGTGCTCACGGCCCAGCCGGGCGAGGTCGCCGGCCTCCAGCCCGAGCTCGACCGCCCGCATCAGCAGGTCGCGCAGCTCGCCCCGGAAGGCGCGGGTCGGCAGGGCCAGGTCGACCCGCTCCGGCCACGGCGGACAGCGGCTGGAGCCGTCGGCGTGCCCCGCGAGCAGGTCCCGCAGGATGACGTCCTGCTCCGGACCACTCAGCAGCCGCGGTGCGGCGTCTCCGCGCAGGGCGGCGACCTGGCGCAGGATCCCGAACCCCAGCGAGGACGCGCTGCGGGCCAGCGGCTGGGTCGAGGTCCCTCCGAGCCGGGCGGTGACCCGGTCGCGCAGCTGCGCGGCGGCGACCCGCGTGGGCGCCAGCAGCAGGCACTGGTCGGCCGAGGCATCCCCGGACCGGACCCGGTCGACGACGGCCTCGACGGCCACCGTCGACTTGCCGGAGCCGGGCGCCCCCAGGACCCGGAGCACCCGGCCGCGGTGGCGGACCGCGGACCGCTGGACCGGGTCGAGCGCCGGCGGGGCGTCGTCTCGGGCGGGGGCGCGGCGCAGGAGGAGCACGTCTGGGATTCCATCACGCCGCGGCGACATCGGGCCCGCCGACCGGCCGGCGCTAGCTCGGCGCCGGGCCCGACCAGCGGGCCCGGGTGAGGTCGACGCGTCGTCCGGCGCGGCGGCCACGAACCATCGGCGTCCCCTCCTCCCGGTAACGCGCAACCGCCCGGTCCTCCAGCCCGTGCGGCGGATGCCCGCCCGCCCGGATCACCCGCCACCACGGGACGTCGCCACCGAACCGGGCCATGACGGTGCCGACCGCGCGCGGTCCGCCCCGCCCGACGATCTCGGCGACGTCGCCGTAGGTCAGTGCCATCCCCGGGGGGATCTGCGCCACGAGGTCGAGAACCCGCTCGGCGAACTCGGTCGGCAGCCCCCGCACGTCCCCGGTCATGTCAGTAGGTCGGCAGACCCGGGTCGACCTCGCGGACCCATGCGAGCACGCCACCCGCCACGTTGCTGGCGGCCACGCCGCGGGACCGCAGGATGGCAGCGGCCTCGGCGGAGCGGGCACCGGACTTGCAGTAGACCAGGACCGGTGTGCCGTCGGGCAGCGGCTCGTGCGCCCCGGCCCGGACCGCGGCGAGCGGGACTGCGAGGTCGCCCGGGATCGTCACCACCTCCCGCTCCCCCGGCTCCCGGACGTCGAGCAGGACGAAGGCATCGGTCCCGCCATCGCGCTCCCGCAGCCGCCGGGCCAGCTCCGCGACGGAGACCTCGGGGGCCGGCGCGCCCCGCGGTGCGGCGCCGGCGTGGGCCGCGGCGGCGCCCGCGGACCCGCGGACCGGCATCCCCCCGAGAGGGCGCAGCGGGTCCGCGGCGGGGCCGCACACCCGACACCCCGGGTCGGCCCGCACGGGCACGGCCTCCCACCGCTGGCGCAGCGCGTCGTGGACGAGAAGCCGGCCGATGAGCGGGTCCCCGATCCCGGTGACCAGCTTGAGGGCCTCGGTGACCATGACCGAGCCGACGGACGCGCACACCGCGCCGACCACCCCACCGGTCGAGCAGGACGGGACCGAGTCGGGGGCGGGCATCTGCGGGAACACGCAGGCGTAGCACGGTCCGTGGCCTGCGAACCAGACGCTGACCTGCCCGTCGAAACGATAGACCGAGCCCCATACGTGCGGGATCGCGAGCCGGGCACAGGCATCGCCGACGAGGTACCGGGTGGGGAAGTTGTCGGCGCCGTCGAGGACGACGTCGTAGTCGGCGATGATGCCGAGCGCGGTGTCCCGGTCCAGCCGCACGTCGTGCCGGACCACCTCGACCTCGGGGTTGAGGGCCCGCACGGCCTCGGCCGCGGAGGCCGTCTTGGGGCGACCCACGTCGGCGTCTGCATGGACGACCTGGCGCTGGAGGTTCGTCCGGTCCACGAGGTCGTCGTCGACCACGCCGAGCCTCCCCACCCCGGCAGCAGCGAGATAGAGCAGCGCGGGCGACCCGAGGCCTCCGGCGCCCACGACGAGCACTCGGGCAGCCCGGATCCGCCGCTGGCCGAGCGCCCCGACCTCGGGCAGCAGCACATGGCGCGCGTACCGGCTGCGCTCGGCAGCGGACAGCTCGGGCCCCGGCGGGACCAGCGGCGGCAGACCCATGCGGGCACCATACAAGTGCCGGCCGGGCGCCGACCGCGTCGTTGGTCCCGGTGCTCGACCGTCCCGGTCTACGATGACCGCCTGCGGGCACCGGTCCGCCGCGAAGGAGAGCGATGAGCACCTCCCAGCCGTCCACCCAGCGTGGCGCGCGGATGCCGCGTTCGCAGCGCCGTGCCCAGCTGCTCGAGGCGGCCCAGGCGGTCTTCGTGGCCCGCGGCTACCACGCGGCGGCGATGGACGAGATCGCCGACCGGGCCGGGGTCTCCAAGCCCGTGCTCTACCAGCACTTCCCCGGCAAGCTGGACCTCTACCTGGCCCTGCTCGACCAGCACTGCGACGCCCTCGAGGGCCTGGTCATCGACGCGATCTCGGGCACCTCCGACAACAAGGAGCGGGTGCAGGCGGCCGTGGCGGCCTACTTCGCCTTCGTGGCCCGCCAGGACGGGGCGTTCCGGATGGTCTTCGAGTCCGATCTCACCGGTGTCGGGGCCGTGCGCAACCGGCTCGACACCGTCGGCGTCGTCTGTGCCGAGGCCATCGCCGACGTCATCGCCGAGGAGACCGGGGCCGACGACGAGCGCGCGCTCATGCTCGGCACTGCGCTCACCGGGATGGCCCAGGTCGCCGCCCGGCATTGGCTCGCCCAGGACTCGGCGATGCCGCAGCCCGAGGCCGCCGCCCTGACCAGCCAGCTGGCCTGGCGCGGCCTCAAGGGGTTCCCGACGGTCGGCCCGGAAGTTTCCGGGGAGGACCGCAGTTAGGTCAGCAGAGGCACACCGCGCCAGGATGGCCGGCGTGCAGCCCGGTCGGCATCCCAGCCCGACCGTCCCGACGAAAGGACAACAGACCGTGGAGGTCAAGATCGGCGTGCAGAACGTCGCGCGCGAGATCACGTTCGAGACCGACGAGTCGGCCGACGCCGTCACCGCGAGCGTCGAGAAGGCCCTGGCCAGCGGGGGCCTGCTCAGCCTCGTCGACTCCAAGGGCCGACACCTGCTCGTGCCCGCACCGGCGGTGGGCTGGGTCCAGATCGGGGAGTCCGAGAAGGGCCGCGTGGGCTTCGGCACCATCTGAGGCGAGGCGGTCCCCGAGCACCCTGACGTCGCGCCGTCCGGGTCCCCCCGGGCGGCGGATGCCGCCCCCGCCGCCCGGGCAGCGCGGCGTCTGTGAACCTGCCATATTCCCCCGGCCTGGCATAGATTCGTGCCGGGGCCCGGCTGCGGCCGTGCCCACCGGGGTCGGCCGCCGGTTCGACCCGCTCCACGAGGTCACCACCTCAGAGGGAAGGAGAACCCGTGCACGTCATCCTCAACGCCATCGGGACCGCCATCTTCGGGGCGATCATCGGCATACTCGCCCGGCTGGTCCTGCCGGGCAAGCAGAACATCGGCATCGTGATGACCGTCGTCCTCGGCGTCATCGGCGCGCTGATCGGCTACTTCCTGGCCGGCCTGCTGGGCGTCAAGGAGACCGGCGGGATCGACTGGATCCGCTGGATCATCAGCGTCGCCGTCGCCGCGGTGCTCGTCGTCGGCTACGGCTCGATGACCGGCAGGCAGCGGGCCTGAGGTCGGCGCGGCGGGGCCCGGTCGGCCTGCGACCGGGCCCCGCCGTCGAGCCGCCGAGCAGCCCCGGCGTGCGCCCTCAGGGGTGCGCCCTCAGGGGTGCAGCCCGAGCCGGGTCATCCGCTCGGCGTGGCGGTCGGTGAGCCGGGTGAACATCTCGCCCACGGCAGCGAGGTCCGCACCTCCACCGATGAGGAACATCGCCAGGGGATCCCTGGTGACGGCGACGGCCTGGGCCTGGGAGAGTGCCTCGCCCAGCAGCCGGCGGCCCCACAGCGCGAGCCGGCCGGAGGCGCGGGGGTCGGTCTTGAGCGCGTCGCGGACGACGGAGACGATGAACTCGGCCTCGCCGACATCCTGGAGCGCGAGGTTCATGACCTCCCGGGTCGACGGGTCGACGAACTCCGCCATCTCGCCGTAGAAGTCCTTGGCGATGCCCTCGCCGACGTACGCCTTCACCAGGCCCTCGAGCCAGCCCCGCGGCCGGGTCCGCAGGTGGTATGCCGTGAACGGCGCGACGAACGGCTCCATGGCGCGGTCGGGGTCGACCCCCATCTCGCGCATCCGGTCACAGAGCTGCTCGAACTGACGGAGCTCGCCCGCCGCCAGCCCGGCCATCTCGGCCTTGAGGCGCAGCGACGGCGCGAGGTCGCAGTCGCTCGCCATCCGGATGAATGCGGTGAGCTCGCCGTACGCGAGGACGCCGAGCAGGTCCACGACCGCCTCGCGGTAGTCCGGGTCGTTCAGCGAGGGGTACTCCATGGCGCGGAGCCTAGCGGCCGGCCGGCGGCGCGCGAGCGGCGATGCGGGGGCCGATCGCCCGGCCCGGTAGACTCGCCCTGTCCACGGTGCCCGGTCGGCACGACATCGCATGCATTGGCATGACTCCTTTGGGCGGACCACCGCCCGCGAAGACCTCCGATCGGCCCGCAGTTGTGCGGCGGCGTCACGACGCCCCGCTGCCGATCCCTGAGAGTTCCATGACCGACGCCCAGACCTCCGAGGCTCAGACCTCCTTCTCCGACTTCTCGATCCACCCCGACATCGTCGCCGCCCTGGCCGACAAGGGCATCACCACGCCCTTCCCCATCCAGTCGATGACGTTGCCGGTGGCCCTCGACCACCACGACATCATCGGCCAGGCGAAGACGGGCACCGGCAAGACCCTCGGCTTCGGGATCCCCATCATCAACAACACCGTGTCGCCGGTCGACGACGCATGGGCCGACTTCCCGCACGCCGGCAAGCCGCAGGCGCTGGCGGTCACCCCGACGCGTGAGCTCGCTGTCCAGGTGGCCGGTGACCTCGAGCAGGCCGGCTCGCGGCGCGGCATCCGGGTCCTCACCGTCTACGGCGGGCGCGCCTACGAGCCCCAGGTCGAGGCGCTGCGTCGCGGGGTCGAGGTCGTCGTCGGCACCCCCGGCCGCCTCATCGACCTCGCCAAGCAGGGCCACCTCGACCTCTCGCACGTCAAGACCGTCGTGCTCGACGAGGCCGACGAGATGCTCGACCTCGGCTTCCTCCCCGACGTCGAGCGCATCCTGGCCCTCACCCCGTCCTCGCGGCAGATGATGCTCTTCTCGGCGACGATGCCCGGGGCGGTCGTCGCACTGGCCCGGCGCTACATGACCCAGCCCACGCACATCCGGGCCATGTCCGAGGGCGACGGCGAGGACAGCCATACCGTCAAGGCGGTCGAGCAGTTCGTCTACCGCGCCCACGCCATGGACAAGGTGGAGATGCTGGCTCGCATGCTCCAGGCGCAGGACCGGGGGCTCACCATCATCTTCAGCCGGACCAAGCGCACCGCCGCCAAGGTGGCGGAGGACCTCGCCGACCGCGGCTTCGCCTCCGCTGCCATCCACGGCGACCTCGGGCAGGGCGCCCGCGAGCAGGCGCTGCGGGCCTTCCGCAACGGCAAGGTCGACATCCTCGTCGCCACGGACGTGGCCGCCCGCGGCATCGACGTGGAGCACGTCACCCACGTCGTCAACTACCAGTGTCCCGAGGACGAGAAGACCTACCTGCACCGGATCGGGCGCACCGCCCGGGCCGGCAACACCGGCATCGCCGTCACCTTCGTCGACTGGGACGACCTGCCTCGCTGGGGGCTCATCAACAAGATGCTCGACCTGGGCATCCCCGCCCCGGAGGAGACCTACTCCAGCTCGGACCACTTCTACGACGAGCTCAACATCCCGCGTGGTGCCACCGGCCGGCTGCCCCGGGGGCAGCAGACCCGGGCCGGGCTCGACGCAGAGCAGATCGAGGACCTCGGCGAGACGGGCAAGTCCGGCGGTCGCCGCAGCGGCGGCGGGGTCAGCCGCCGAGGCGGCCCGGCCGGTTCGGCCGGGTCCGGCGCCCGCGGCAAGGGCTCCGGGGGTCACGAATCCGGCCCCGACAGCCGTCCCGGGAGCCGCTCGGAGAGCCGCGAGGGCGGCTCCGAGGGGTCCAGGCCCGGCCGCAGCCGTAACCGCCGCCGCACCAGGGGCGGCTCCGCGTCGGGTGGCCCGAAGGGCTGACCGACCCGAGGCGCGATCTACCTCCGGGGGACGACGGCCTCGGTCGCCCCCGACGCGCCCCCGACGCGCCCCCGACGCGCCACCGGCGGCGGCCGGTGACGGCCCGCGACGCGCCGTGCCGTGCCGTGAAGTTTCCGTCTCCACTTCCTGGGTACCAGCCATGACGGATGTCATGGGACGCCCCATCGAAGGCGTGCCTTACTTGAAGGACGTGACGACTCTCAGGAGGCCGAGGTGGCGACCCAGACCCAGGAAACCCGCGACACGCACGATCTACGCCGCCATGTCGGCACCATCGGGCTGCTGTTCGCCAGCGTCGGCTCGATCATCGGCTCGGGGTGGCTCTTCGGAGCCATGAACGCCGCCCAGACAGCGGGGCCGGCGGCCATCATCTCCTGGGCGCTCGGCGGAGTGATGATCCTGTTCATCGGACTGTGCTACGCCGAGCTGGGGGCGATGTTCCCCCTGTCGGGTGGGGTGGTCCGCTTCCCGCACATCGGCTTCGGGTCGGTGGCCAGCTTCATGACCGGGTGGATCACCTGGGTCGCGTGCATGAGCGTCGCCCCCATCGAGGTGGAGGGTGCCCTCCAGTACGCGACGAAGTATGCCGACTTCACGACCGCGAACACCCTGGCCGACGGCAGCACGGTGCACACCCTCACCGGGCTCGGGCTCGCGGTCGGCGTCGTGCTCATGGCGGTGTTCGTCGCCATCAACTACGTCGGGATCCGCTGGTTCGCCAGGGTCAACAACGGTCTCGTGTGGTGGAAGCTCGCCATCATCTCGATCGTCATCGTGGCCTTCCTCCTCACCCAGTTCCGCGGCTCGAACTTCACCTCGGCCGGGTTCCGGCCGCAGGGCTGGCACGGGGTGTTCACCGCCATCGCGACGTCGGGCATCGTCTTCTCCTATCTCGGGTTCCGCCAAGGCATCGAGCTGGCCGGCGAGACCGACAACCCCAAGCGCAACGTCCCGCTGGCGGTGATCGGCTCGGTGCTCATCACCGCCGTGCTCTACGTCCTGCTGCAGGTCGCGTTCATCGGGGCCCTCAACCCGACCGCCTTCTCCGGTGGCTGGTCGAAGGTCAACTTCACCAACGACTTCGGACCGCTCGCCGCGGTCGCGACCATCCTCGGGCTGTCCTGGCTGGCCGTCCTGCTCTACATCGACGCCGTCGTCTCCCCGGCGGACACCGGCCTGATCTACATCACCGTGACGGCGCGCATCTCGTACGCGATGTCCCGTAACGGCAATGCCCCCCAGGCGCTCGGGCGCACGACGAACCGCGGCGTGCCGTTCGTGAGCATGGCCCTGGCGTTCGTCGTGGGGCTCCTGCTGTTCCTCCCCTTCCCGAGCTGGCAGCAGCTGGTCGGCTTCATCACCTCGGCCACCGTGCTGTCGTTCGGGTCCGGGCCCCTGGTGATGAGCGCGCTGCGTCGCCAGCTCCCCGACCAGGAGCGCCCGTTCCGGCTGCCGGGCGGACACGTGATCCCCGTACTCGCCTTCTGGTCCTCCAACCTCATCGTCTACTGGACCGGCTGGAGCACGAACGCCAAGCTCTTCCTGGCTGTGCTGCTCGGCCTCGCGCTCCTCGCGGTGACGTGGATGGTCCACCGCTCACGCGGCGACGCCCACGCGTGGGACTGGCGCTCCGGGGCATGGTACGCACCCTGGCTCGGTGGTCTCGCCCTGCTGTCCTGGCTCGGTGACTACGGCGGCGGTGTCGGCGTGCTGCACTTCGACTCGGCGATCCCGGTGACCTTCGTGTTCAGCGTGCTCATCTACTGGATGGCCGTTGCCCTGCGCCTGGAGGAGGGCGCGGTGCGCCGCTACGTGCAGCAGTCCCGTCACGAGGCGGAGGTCGAGGCCGAAGAGGTCCAGGTGCCCTGACCGACTGACGACCGACGGACCGGTGCCGCTGGCCCTGGGCACCGTCGCGCGGGCCGGCGGCGCCGGTCCGCGCGACGGGGGGCCGGTTCAGGGGAACGGTCGAGCGGCCGGCGACGGGCCGTCCGGCGGCGTGCGTCGTCGACCCGCGTCGCCTCGCCGCAGCGTCCCAGGCGTGGCAGCGTCACAGGCGTGGCAGCAACGCCTGAGCCACCTCGCGGTATGCCGTGGCTCCCTTGGAGGCACGCGCGGTCGCGAGGATGGAACGGCCGATGGCCGGCGCCTCGGCGAAGCGGATGGTCCGCGGGATGGGCGGCGCGAGGACGGGCAGGTCGTAGCGCTCGCCGACATCCGCCAGCACCTCGCGGGCATGGTTGCTCCGCCCGTCGTAGAGGGTCGGGAGGATGCCCAGGACGACAAGCCTCTTGTTGAGCAGCCGCTTGACGTCGCGGACGGTGTCGAGCAGCTGGCCCACCCCGCGATGGCTGAGCATCTCGGCGGGCATGGGGATGATCAAGGCGGTGGCGGCCGTCAACGCGTTGAGCGTGAGGACGCCGAGACTGGGCGAACAGTCCAGCAGAACGACGTCGTAGTGGCGCCTGGCGGGCTCGAGGATCTCGCGGAGCACGAACTCCCGAGCCGGTCTGCCGAGCAGCACCGCCTCGGCGCCGGCCAGGTCGATGGTGCTCGGCGCGAGGTCGACGCCGTCGTCACAGGCGACGACGACCTCGTCGAGCGCGCGCTGGCCGAGCAGGACGTCGTGGATCGAGGCCTCGACCCCCTCGGGGTCGACGCCGAGGCTGTAGGTGAGGCAGGCCTGCGCGTCGAGATCGACGAGCAGCACGCGCAGGCCGAGCTCGGCGAACGCAGCGCCGAGCGAGGCCACCGAGGTGGTCTTGGCGACGCCGCCCTTCTGGTTCGCGACGGCGATGATGCTCGCCCCGCGCTTGCTGGAGGATGCCACGGTCAGGGGACCTTCCATCGATGTGCCGGTGTGCCGCCATTCTCTCAGCCGGCGACGGTGGTGGCGCCACCACGCGACGGTGGGCCGCGGGACAGGGCCGGCGCCCGCGGCGCTCCGCCGGCAGGGCGGTCAGCCGGCGTCGACGCGGTGCGCCGGCGCCTCCTCCAGCGCCGCCCAGCCGGACTTCTCGGGCCCCATGGTCTGGCCCTCCGGGCAGTGTGCGCGGAAGTCGCACCACGAGCAGAGCGGCCCGACCCGCACGGGAAAGAACGCGGACCCGGGTCCGGCCGTGCGGTGGTCCTGGTCGGCCCGACGCGCCTCGGCTGCCACCGACCGCGCCTGGTCGACCTTGCGGGCCAGCGACTCCGGCGTGTGGAGGTGGCTCACGATGGTTCCGGTCGGGACGTGGTGGAGCTCGACCCGCAGGCACCGGCGGCGGAACATCTTCCACACGGCCGCGGCATACAGCCCGAGCGGCAGGGAGGTGCGCGCGTCCTCGTCGGTCACCGGTCGCCGTCCCGTCTTGTAGTCGACGACGACCAGCTCGCCGTCGCGCTCGTCGAGCCGGTCGACCCGGCCTGAGACGGCGAGCCCGTCGGTGGTGAAGGCGACGGTGCGCTCGATACCGACGGGAGGCAGGCCGGCGTCGACCCCCTCGAGGTATGCCGTGACCTCGCCCTCGGCGCGGTCGCGCCAGCGTCGCGACTGCTCGGCGTCCCGGAAGCCGGCGTCGATCCAGCTGCGGCGCACCAGGTCGGCGCCGGCCGCGGGCGTGCGCCGCCCGTCGGGCAGGTCCCACCAGTCACGCAGCGCGTTGTGGATGGAGCTGCCGAGCGAGGTGTGGGCTCGCTGGGGACGCGGCGTGGGGCGGGGGCGGTCGAGGTAGTGGAACCGGTAGCGGCGGGGGCAGTCGAGGAACGCCAGCAGCCGGGACGGGCTCGCGGCATACAGCCGAGGGGGCATCCCCCCGAGCTCACCCTGCACGGGCTCCGGCACCGGTGTCGACATGGTGGGCACGCTACCCGCCGGGCCCGTCACCGCTCCCCCGCCCTCCCCAGGACGTCGCCCCCCAGCCGCCTCCGGTGCAGTGTCCGAGGAACTGGTCGCCATGACGACCACCCACTCGGACACCACAGGCCCTCCGGTGCAGTGTCCGAGGAACTGGTCGCCATGACGACCACCCACTCGGACACAAAGGGGGTGGGTCAGCTGAAGACGATGGTCCGGTCCCCGTTGAGCAGGATCCGGCTCTCGCAGTGCCAGCGCACGGCCCGGGCGAGGACGCGCGACTCGACCTCCTCGCCCGCGCGGACGAGGTCCTCGGGCGCCATGCGATGGTCGGCCGGGATGACGTCCTGGTCGATGACCGGCCCCTCGTCGAGGGCGGCCGTGACGTAGTGTGCCGTCGCGCCGACCAGCTTGACCCCCCGCGCGTACGCCTGGTGGTAGGGCTTGGCCCCCTTGAAGCTCGGCAGGAACGAGTGATGGATGTTGATGATCCGCCCCGGCAGCCGCCGGGCGAGGTCGTCGGAGAGGATCTGCATGTAGCGCGCCAGGACGACGAGGTCGATCTCGTGCTCGGCGAGCAGCTCGCGCAGCCGCCGCTCCGCCTCGGGCTTCGACCGGGGCGTGACGGGGATGTGATGGAAGGCCACGCCGTACGAGCGGACCAGCGGCTCGAGGTCGGTGTGGTTGGAGACGACGAGCGGCACCTCCATCGTCAGCGCTCCGCTGCGCCAGCGGAACAGCAGGTCGTTGAGGCAGTGACCGAACCTGCTCGCCATGACCAGGGTCCGGTATGGGGCGCCCGCCTCGCGCACCCGCCAGTCCATCGACAGGGTCTCGCCGAGCGGGGCCAGCGACCGGTGCAGCGCGGTCCCGTCAGGTCCGCCGGCGCCGACCGAGAACCGGATCCGCATGAAGAACCGCCCCGTGCGCGGGTCCCCGAACTGCTGGCTCTCCTCGATGTTGCCGCTCTGCTCGAAGAGCACCCGGGTCACCGCGGCGACGATGCCCGGGGCGTCGGGGCACGAGAGGGTGAGGACGTAGGCACGGCTCGCGGCGGGAACGGTCACGGGCGTCCTTTCGGTGGAGGCTCTAGTGTGCCGCGACGAAGGCCTGCACGCTGTCGGCGACCATCTGGACGGCGATGGCCGACAGCAGCAGGCCCGCGATCCGGCTGAGCAGGACGATGCCGCTCTGGCGCAGCACCCGGTCGAGCCGTGACGCGAAGCGCAGGGTCAGCCAGACGATGACGAGAGCGCCGACCAGGGCCAGGCCCACCGAGGCGACCTCGCCGGCGCCGTGTGCCGACTGCACCGCGAGCATGGTCGCCACGATCGCCCCCGGGCCGGCGAGCAACGGGGTGCCCAGGGGCACGAGGGCCACGTTGACTCCGGCATCGGCGAGCTGGGCGGACTCGGTCCCGGTCAGCAGCTGCAGGGCGACGATGAGGAGGAGCAGCCCGCCGGCGCCCTGCAGAGCGGCCACCGAGATATGCAGGTAGGACAGGATCTGTTGTCCGAAGACGGCGAAGGTGGCGATGACGACCAGCGCCACGAGCGAGGCCCGGCGGGCGGCGGCCGCCCGCTCCTTGGGCGTGAGCGAGCGGGTCAGGCCGAGAAACACCGGGATCGCTCCCGGGGGGTCGAGGATGACGACCAAGGTGACGAACGCCGACGCCAGCGCATGGAGGTCGGTCGGCACCTCGCCAGCGTAGTCGGCGGCGCGGCCTCCGGCGCCGAACCCGATCCCGCCGAGAGCCGGCTTCGAGGGGGCCTCTCGTCGGCACCAGGGCGGTCCGCGCCCGGCGATCCGTGGCACACCGGACGCGCCACCGGTGGCCGGCCCGGGCGACCCGCCCGGGAGTGGCCCGGGCTCAGGCCTGGTCGGCCGGGGCACCCGGCCAGTTCTTGTCGGGCTGGGGTACCGGCCGGCCCGGCTGCTCGCCGCCACGGGCCTTCAGGTAGCTCGTCTTGGGCACCATGACCTTGCGCCGGAAGATGCACACGACCTTGCCGTCCTGGTTGTAACCGATCGTCTCGACGTGCACGACGCCGCGGTCGTCCTTGCTCGTGCTCTCCCACTTGCCGAGCACCATGGTCTGGCCGTAGAGGGTGTCGCCGTGAAAGGTCGGCGCGACGTGGCGCAGGCTCTCCACCTCGAGGTTGGCGATGGCCTTGCCCGAGATGTCCGGGACGCTCATGCCGAGCAGCAGGCTGTAGACGTAGTTGCCGACGACGACGTTGCGGCCGAACTGGGTGGTCTCCCCGGCGTAGTGGGCGTCGAGGTGGAGGGGATGATGGTTCATCGTCAGCAGGCAGAACAGGTGGTCGTCGTACTCGGTCACGGTCTTGCCGGGCCAGTGCTGGTACGTGGCGCCGACCTCGAACTCCTCGTAGCTGCGTCCGAACTGCATGTCCGCCTCCTCTGCCCGGCCTCGCCGGGGTGGTGTGCCGCCATCCTCGCGTGCGCCGCAGCATACGGCGACCCGCGGTGGCCGTATGCCGGGTGGTCCCGGGCTCACCGCCCCGCGTCGGCTGCGGGAGGACCACGGCGCCCGCGGGAGGACCACGGCGCCTGCCGGGCGCCCACGACCGCGTCGCGTCGCGGAACGAGACCACGGCGGGCCAGGAAGGTCGTCATGATGGGCCGATGACCACCATCGTCTTCGTCCACGCACATCCGGACGACGAGGCCTCGCAGACCGCCGGGTCCATGGCCCGGGCAGCCGACCGGGGCGACCGCGTCATCGTCGTCTTCGCCACCAACGGCGACCACGGCGAGGTGCCGGCGGACCTCGCCCCCGGCGAGACCCTCGTCGACCGACGGCGCACCGAGGCGGCGCGCTCGGCCGACGCGCTGGGGGTCGGCCGGGTCGCCTGGCTCGGGTACGCCGACTCCGGCATGACCGGCTGGGCGCAGAACGACGACCCGGCCTCGCTGCACCGGGCCGACCTCGACGAGGCGGCCCGGCGCCTGGCGGACATCCTCGACGACGAGGGCGCCGACGTGCTCGTCGGCTACGACTGGCACGGCGGGTACGGCCACCCCGACCACGTCCGGGTCCACCACGTCGTCCACCGGGCAGCCGAGCTCGCTGCCCGCCGGCCCAGGCTCCTCGAGTCCACGATGAACCGCGACCAGGTCCGTGCCATGGTCCGGGCGGCACAGGCCGCCGGTGTCACCGGGGTCGACCAGTTCGACCCCGACAGCCCCATGGACGACGGCAACCCGCTCGGGACCCCGGAGGCCGAGATCCACTGGCGGGTCGACGTCGCGGCCTTCGTCGACCGGCGGCGCGCCGCCTTCCGGGCCCACCGCAGCCAGGCCACCGACGTCGCGTCCTTCCTCGGGATGCCCGACGCCGTGTTCTCGGCGCTGTTCGGCGTGGAGCACTACCTCGAGCCCGGCTGCGGGCCGGGCATCCGCGAGGGGTGGCCCTTCGTGCCCTGAGCCGGGGACGTGGGGCGTCCCGGACGCTCGGCACCGGCGTCGCAGGCCCCTGGCACGTCCGCCGCCGCTAGTCTCGCGGGCATGGCGGACTTCATCGGCGCGGTCGACCAGGGGACGACGAGCACCCGGTTCATGATCTTCGACCACGACGGGCGCGAGGTGGCCCGACACCAGCTCGAGCACGAGCAGGTCATGCCCCGGGCCGGCTGGGTCGAGCACGACCCCGGGGAGATCTGGGACCGCACCCGGACCGTCATCGGGACCGCCGTGGCCGCGGCCGGCATCGCGATGGGCGACCTCGCCGGGATCGGCGTGACCAACCAGCGGGAGACCACGATCGTCTGGGACCGGCGCACCGGCCGGCCGTTCCACAACGCGCTGGTCTGGCAGGACACCCGTACCGCTTCGATCGCCGCGGCCCTGGACCGGGACGGCCGTGGCGAGGTCATCCGGCACAAGGCCGGCCTGCCACCCTCCGCCTACTTCTCCGGGGGGAAGCTGCAGTGGCTGCTGGAGAACGTCGACGGCCTGCGTGCCGCTGCCGACCGCGGCGACGCGTTGTTCGGGACCCCCGACACGTGGCTGGTGTGGAACCTCACCGGCGGCCCCGACGGTGGTCTGCACGTCACCGACGTGACGAACGCGAGCCGGACGATGCTCATGGACCTCGCGACCCTGGACTGGGACGAGGAGCTCCTCGGCTTCTTCGGCGTCCCGCGCGCGATGCTCCCCCGGGTCCGCCCGTCCAGCCACCCCACGGCATACGGCCGCACCTCGGCCGAGAAGGGGCGCCCCGAGGTGCCGATCACCGGGGTGCTCGGAGACCAGCACGCGGCGACGGTGGGCCAGGTCTGCTTCGAGCCCGGCGAGGCCAAGAACACCTACGGCACCGGCAACTTCCTGCTGCTCAACACCGGCACCGAGATGGTCCGCAGCACGCACGGCCTCATCACCACGGTGGCCTACCAGCTGGGCGACGCGGACCCGGTCTTCGCGCTCGAGGGCTCCATCGCCGTCACGGGGAGCGCCGTGCAGTGGCTGCGCGACCAGCTCGGCGTCATCGCGCACGCGAGCGACGTCGAAGGGCTCGCGGCGAGCGTCGCCGACAACGGCGGGGTGTACTTCGTACCGGCCTTCTCCGGCCTGCTGGCGCCTTACTGGCGCAGCGACGCCCGGGGGGCCGTCGTGGGGCTGTCCCGGTTCAACACCAAGGCGCATCTGGCTCGGGCCGCCCTCGAGGCGATCTGCTACCAGTCGCGGGACGTCATCGACGCGATGGAGGCCGACTCCGGCGTCCGGCTGGAGACTCTCAAGGTCGACGGTGGCGTCACCGCCAACGGCCTGGCCATGCAGCTCCAGGCAGACGTCCTCGGCGTTCCGGTCTCCCGACCTGTCGTCGCCGAGACCACGGCGCTCGGCGCGGCGTATGCCGCGGGGCTGGCCGTCGGGTTCTGGAGCGGGACCGCCGAGCTGCGGGACTCCTGGGCCGAGGACCGACGGTGGGAACCGACGTGGGACGAGGAGCGCCGAGAGCGCGGGTACGCCGAGTGGCACAAGGCGGTCGAGCGCACCCTTGGCTGGGTCGACGTGGACCAGGGCTCCAGCAGCCGATGACCGTCTCCGGGCGGGTCATCGCGGCCCGGGCGACCCCTTCTCGCCGTCGCGGGGCTCCCCCAGCGCGCGCCGCCTGATCTTCCCGTTCGCCGTGCGCGGCACCGCGTCGACGAAGACCACCCGGCGCGGGCACTTGTAGGCCGCGAGGTGCCGGTGCGCGTGGGCGACGACGGACCGCTCGGCGGCCTCGCCGGCGCCACCTGAGCCGGATGACCACACCACGAACGCGGTGATGACGCTCAGCCCGTCGCGCACCGGGACCTCGGTGACGGCGACATCGGCGACGTCCGGATGCGACATGAGGCAGTGCTCGACCTCGAGGGGGGAGACGCGGTAGCCCAGGGACGTCATGACGTCGTCGACCCGCCCGTGGTGGACCACGTACCCCTCGGCGTCGAGATGGACGAGGTCGCCGCTGACGAACCACTCGCCGCGCAGCGCTGCCGCGTCCTCGTCCGGACGGCGCCAGTAGCCCAGCATGAGGCCAGGGTCGCTGCGGTGCACCGCGAGCAGCCCCGTCTCGCCGGCGGGCAGCGGCCGCTCGAGCGGCTCGTCGGCGGGGAGCACGGCGACCCGGCGGCCGCGCTGGGGCCGTCCCGGGCTTCCGGGATGCGTCGGCACGGTGGGCGAGGACGACACGAACGTCGAGATCTCGCTCATGCCGAGCGCCTCGAACAGGTCCCGCCCGGTGCTCTCGCGCCAGCGGCGCCACAGGGCCGGGCTGAGGGCCTCCCCCGCGGACAGCGCGTGGCGCAGCGTCGGCAGGTCTGCGGGCGTCAGCTCGACCCGGTCGAGCAGCTGACGGTAGACGCCGGGAACGGCGGCGAAGACGGTCGCACCCGTCGCCCCGAGGACCCTCGGCCACACCGTCGGGTCGCGCTCGCCGTTGTAGACGACCGCTGCCGCGCCGACGGCCCAGGGATCGGTGAGGCCCACGCCCAGGGTGTACGTCCAGCCGAAGGCGCCGGCGTGGAGCATGACGTCACCGGCACCGATTCCGGACCAGCCGGCATACATCGGTCGCCGTCCCCAGGCGGAGCGGTGCGCGTGCAGTACCCCCTTGGGCACCCCGGTGGTGCCCGAGGTGTAGACGAGGAAGGCGGGGTCCTCGGCCTCGGTGTCCGCGTATGCCGCCCGCTCGCCGGCCGCGCGCCAGCGCGCCACGTCGGGGGTCCGCACCCGGGGGTGGGGAACATCCACGTCGAGGTCGTCGCTGACCGCGATCGCCGCCGCACCGCTGTCGTCCAGGACGAAGGCGACCTCCTCGGCGGTCAGCTGCGGCGACGTCGGGACCGCGACGATCCCAGCGGCCAGGGCGCCGAAGAAGAGCAGGGCCACCTCGCTGGTGTTGCCCATCCGCAGCACCAGGCGGTCCCCCGCGCCCAGGCCGCGGCCGGCCAGGCCCGCGGCGCACGCCCGGACTGCGTCGTCGAGGTCACCGAAGGTCCACAGCTCGGCACTACGCAGGGGGTTCTCCGCCTCATGGACGACGAGCAGCGCGTCCCGGGCCGCCGGCCGGTGCGGGGCGGGCCCCAGGCAGTACCGCGCCATGTTGAACCTCGACGGGACGGCCTCCACACCGGCGAGCCTACGAGCACCTTCCCGGGACGACGCGGCGGACGCCGTCCGGCCGCCGGGGCGGCTGAGCGCGCCGGCCACCTGGCCGGGCCGCGTTTCGGCTGCGCTGAGCGGCTCAGTGGTGCCGGCCGGCACGGTGAGAGGGGTGCGCGACGTGGTGGCTCGTCCACCCGGTGTGGCGGGCGTGCGCGGCGGAGCGGGCATGCGCGGCGGAGCGGGCATGCGTCGCCGCGCCGGCGTGCCAGGATCCCGTCGTGGCGACGCCGTTGGAGATCCCCGTGCGGTGGGCGAGGACCGTCATCCACCAGGTCCCGGCCGGGTGGGTCGGCGACGGCGTGTCGGCCGCCCGGCCCGGCGGCGTGCCGCCCTGGCCGGGCGCCGAGAGGCAGGTCTGCCATGACGCGACGGCACCGGCGTCGTCATGCCCCACCGCCTGCGGGGCGGCGGGGGCGAGCGACACGGGCAACGACCCGATGCCCGCGGTGAGCACCGCCGAAGTGGTGAGGACCGCCCGGATGGCGTCGGGGGCTATCGCCGGGGCCGAGCCCACGGCGGTCGTCCCGGTTCCCGGGACACCGACCACGATGAGGCTCGCCGGCGTGGCGGTCATGCTGGTCGCCGTGCCCACGCTCGTGGTGCCGGCCGGGGTGGTGCCCTGACGTGACCGAGCAGCATCAGCCACCGGGATGGCCATGAGGAGCTCGGCCGCTGCCGTCAACCGGTCGGGTGCCGTCACGGCCCACCCGAGGAAGACGTGCTCCGGACTCGCGACCGAGTCGAACGACAGGCTGCCTGAGGACGCTGCGACCGCACCCACGAGCGCCACTGCCGAGGCGCCTGCACTGCGCGTGAGCCGCGTCCGCAGGACGCTGCGTGTTGCAGGTCGCCCCATGAGACGGATTCTGGCACAGGCCCCGTAGCCTCCGCCGGGAGATGGGATTTCTCACTGTCCTCGCACGGCTCACTGCATGGGGCTGACCGTGCGCCGCATCGACGCGATGATGCGGGAGTAGTCGCCGGTCGGGGAGTGCCCCAGCACCGCCGCCCATTCGGGGACGAGCTCCTGGTCATAGTGGTGTCCGTGGCCGCTCGGGGCGCCGATGGCGATGGGCAGGTCCATCGTCAGCTGCCAGAACGTCACGATGGGGATCCACGTGACATCGCGGTTGACGTCGGTCCCGCGCGGCTCCCGCAGCCAGTCCGGCTGCTGGAAGGCCAGCGAGGTGTCCCACCAGACGACAGGGTCGGACGGGTGCTGGGCATAGACGAAGCGCGGGTACTGCCAGGCCCCGAACGGGCGGCCGTAGTAGTCGCGCGAGAGGTCGGCGGGGGAGGTCGCGAACCGGATGTTCCGCCCCGCGTCGACGACCGGCGCGATCTCCGGTGACCCGGGGTTGCGCTGCGCCACGAGCTGCCCGGCGAGGTGCGTGAAGTGGGGCGTACCCACCCACACCCCGCCCTGGGCCCGGGTGAGCATGTCCGCCACGCTGCTGAAGGCGCCCTGCCCGCCGTACGAGCCGAGCGACTCCCCGCCGACCACCAGCAGCGGGCGGCGGTCGGCCGGGAGGGCCCGCCACGCGGCATACACGGCGTCGAACAGCGCCTTGCCGGCGGCTGGGGGCGTCTGGCGGTCCGCGACGAAGGACAGGCCGCTCGGGAGGTAGGAGTACTGCATCGCGGCGATCGCGCAGTCGCCCCCGGTCAGGTACTCGATCGACTGCGCCGACCAGTCGTCGACCCACCCCGTGCCGGTGGTCGTGATGACCGCGAGCACCTTGCGGTCGAACGCCCCGGTCCGCCGCAGCTCGCCGACGACGGCATCCGCGGTCTCGCCGATCGACCGCACCCTGGCGGTCGGGCCGTCACCGCTGAGCCCGGCATACACCCGGATGGACTCCTGGGCCGGCTCGCGGGTCGCGGCGGCGATCTCTTGCACGGTCGGCCCGCTCGTGACGAAGAGCTGGCCCTGGAACCCCAGGCTCGCCCAGCTCTGCGACGAGGCCGGGCTGCCCGACCGCAACGGTGAGGCCGGGGCGGTCCGGCCGGCCGGTGGGGTGCTGTTGACCGCCGCGGCGAGGCGGGCACCCGCCTCGAGCGACTCCTTGAACACCACCTGGTTGGCGACCCAGGCGACGACGAGGGTGACGAGCAGAGCGGCGACGACGGTCGAGACCTGCGGTGGCAGGACCCCCCGCACGAGCCGGGCGAGCCTGCGGGTGAGCCAGCGCAGCAGGCGCGCCACCGCGACGATACCCACGGCGATGACCAGGGCCAGGGCGACCGCCCGCGGCCAGTCCAGCGGGCCCGGCGGGCTCATCCCCACCAGCGCGGCCGTCCGGCCCTGGGCCCGGACGTTGAGGGTGGTGATGACGATGACCAGGGCCACGCCGACGGCGTGGGCCGCGGACCGGAGGATCCTGCCGGGGGTCCGGCCGACCGAGATCGTCAGCTCGATGAGCGAGGCGCCCCCCCGGACCGCCCAGGCGAGGAGGACGCCGATCCCGTAGCCCGTGGCCGCACAGATCCCGCTGACCAGGGCCTGGTAGTACCAGGTGCGCGGCAGCAGGCTCGGCGAGGTGGAGATGAGGAAGTAGGCGCCCGCGAACAGCAGGCCGACGGCGGAATATGCGTTCCAGGGTCGCAACGCCCGCGCCCCCCACGACCGCGGTGACCGCTGTCGCGTGCGAAGCATGGCCCTCAGCCTAGTTGGCGTGCGGCGGCATTCGAGCGAAGGTGGGGTGGGCGTCGCGGTGGCGGCGCGTGCGACGATGACCGGGTGAGCGAAGAGCAGAAGAAGGCCGACAACCGGGCCCGCCCGACGACCGAGGAGTTCCGGGCGTTCGTCCGCGAGGACTGGGCGCCACGCCGCCCGGCGGTGAGCGCGCCGTCCCAGGCCGCACCGTATGCCGCCCTCCGACGCGAGCGCATCAGCGCAGCCTTCCCCGGGCAGCGCCTGGTCGTCCCCGCCGGCGGCCTCAAGGTGCGCAGCAACGACACCGACTACGTCTTCCGGCCGCACAGCGCCTTCGCGTACCTCACCGGGCTGGGGGCCGACCGGGAGCCGGACGCCGTCCTCGTCCTCGAGCCGCGCTCGGACACCGACGGCGCCGGGCACGAGGCGATCCTCTACCTGCGCCCGCTGGCGGACCGCGACAGCGACGAGTTCTTCGACGACTCCCGGTACGGCGAGTTCTGGGTCGGGGCGCGGCCCTCTCTCGACGACATCGAGCGCGAGCTCGGCCTCGTCGCGAGGCCCATCGACGAGCTGGAGACGGCGGTCGCCAAGGACGCCGGCACGGTCGTGGTCCGGATCATCCGCGACGCGGACCGCGAGCTGACGGCGCGCCTGGACGCCGCCCGGGTCGAGAACGGGGCGCGCCCGGAGACGCTGGCCGAAGCGGACGACGGGCTCGCTCACGACCTGTCCCACCTGCGCATCGTCAAGGACGAGCACGAGGTCGAGCAGATGCGCGAGGCGGTCGCCGCCACCCAGCGCGGCTTCGAGGCGGTCATCGCCGACCTGCCCCGGGCCGTCGCGCAGGGCCGCGGGGAGCGCTGGGTCGAGGGCGTGTTCGGCCTGCATGCCCGGCACGCCGGCAACGGGGTCGGGTACGACTCGATCTGTGCGGCCGGCGACCACGCCAACACCCTGCACTGGACCAAGAACACCGGCGACATCAGCGAGCAGGACCTCATCCTGCTGGACGCCGGCGTCGAGGTCGACAGCCTCTACACCGCCGACATCACCCGCACCCTTCCCGCATCGGGCACCTTCAGCGAGGCGCAGCGCGAGGTCTACGACGCGGTGCATGCCGCCCAGGCCGCGGGGATCGCGGCGGTCCGGCCGGGCGCCAGGTTCTCCGATGTCCACGACGCCGCGATCCGGGTCATCGCCGAGCACCTGCACGCGTGGGGGCTGCTGCCCGACGGGGTGTCGGTGCAGGACAGCCTGGACACCGAGCACGGGCAGTTCCACCGGCGCTGGATGGTGCACGGGACCTCCCACCACCTCGGCCTCGATGTGCATGACTGCGCGCTCGCCACCCGCGAGGAGTACCGCGACGCCGAGATCGAGCCGGGCATGGTCTTCACCGTCGAGCCCGGCCTCTACTTCAAGGCCGACGACCTCAAGGCGCCCGAGCGGTTCCGCGGGATCGGGGTGCGCATCGAGGATGACGTCCTGGTCACCGAGGACGGCTGCGAGGTGCTGTCGGCCGGGATGCCGAGCAGCAGTTCCGACGTCGAGGCCTGGGTCGCGCGGGTCCAGTGCTCCTAGCCCGGTCCCCGGCCACCCGCCGGGGCGCCGTCAGCGGCGGTCGATGACGTCGAGGAGCAGGGCATGCTCGACCCCGGCGGCCCCGACCGCCTTCGCGCCGCCCCCGAGGACCATGCCGAGCAGCTCGCGCGGTGCCGGGAAGGTGTCCGGAAGGGCCGCGTTGTACATGACGTGCGCCTCCAGCGAGGCCACCGCCGCCTCCAGGTGACCGGTCACGTCGACGTAGTGCGTCGGGTGCTCGGCCCCGGCGAAGGCGACCACCCGGACACCGTTCCAGGGGGCGAGACCCTCGTCGGCCAGCTCGGGGAAGATCCAGCGGTTGCCGGCGTCGGCGACGGCGTCGAGGGTGGCGAGCCCGACGGCGCGATGGTCGGACTGGTTGACCATCCCGCCGGCGAACCGGTCACCATAGGTCTGACTGACGACGACCTCGGGACGGCGCCGCCGGATCTCCCGGGCGATGTCGGCCCGCAGCGCGACGCCGTACTCGACCACGCCGTCCGGGTGCATCCCGAACTCGACGTGGGTGACGCCCACCTTGCGGGCACCGGCGATCTCCTCACCCTCGCGGACGCCTGCCGCCCGGTCCGGGCTCATCGTGTCGATGCCTGCCTCACCGCGGGTGAGCAGGAAGTAGGAGACCTCGACACCGTCGGAGGTCCAGCGGTCGACAGCGGCGGCGACGCCGTACTCGATGTCGTCGGGGTGAGCCATGACGCACAGCACCGAGGAGAAGCCCTCGGCGAGCGGCGCAAGCGGGTGGTCCATCAGGCCACGTTACGGGAGCAGCACCCGCTGGCGAGGCCCGCGGGGCCCACCAGTTCTCCCGCGATACGGGCCGAACGGCATACCACGGCCTCCGGCATTCGGCTCGACCTGAGCACGCAGGCGGCCCGGTCAACCACAAAGACCCCACCGGAGACGTCGATATCGGCCCCGGGATGGTTCTTCGCTGCCAAGATCTGTGCATGCACCCCGCGCGCTCTGGACGAGGCCGGGCCGCCCTCGTCCTCGCCGCGGCCCTGCTCGTGGTGCTTCTCGCCGCCGCGGGGTGGCTCGCTGCTCGCGGCCTCGCGTCCTCGAAGACGCCGGTCGCGGCCGTATCCGGGGGCCTATTCGTCCTCCTGCTCGTCCTGCTCGTCCTCGTGCTGCGACCGCTGTTCTCACGAGGGCCGACGCAGCCTGCCCCCACCCCCGGCGCGTCGCTGACGGAGGGGCAGCATGCCGCGCTGTGGGACCAGGTGCGCGAGGTCGCCACAGCCGTCGAGGCACCCCCGCCGGACCGGATCGTGCTGACCCGGGAGGTGGGCATCCGGGTGACCCGGGGCGTGGCGGCCAGCGAGCTGGCGCTGGGCCTGCCGCTGCTGGCCACCTTGACCGTCTCCGAGCTGCGGGCGATCCTGGCGCACGAGTTCGCCCGCAGTGAGGACCCCCGGGCCCCCGACCAGGGCTGGGCCGCCGACGAGGTCGCCTCGCGGGTGGGCGGACCGGAGGCAGCGAGCACGGCGCTGCGCCGGGTGCTGTCGACCCAGCTCGCCGACGAGTGGCTGACCCGGCGCCTCATGCCGCTGGCCGCTGCCGCCGGCCGCCGGCCACCGCTGGTCGCGGGGCTGCGCAGACTCGTCGACGCGAACGGCCCTGCCCTGGCGGCCGCGGTGGAGGAGGCCCTGAAGTCAGGGGTACGCGGCATCTGGCCGCCCAGCCACCCGTCCCTCAAGGACCGGATCGTCCGGTTCCAGATCCAGGCGCGGGCCTTGGCCCTTCTCCTGGGCCAGGAGGACCGGCCGAGGGACGAGCGGTGCGGCACTGCCCTGCTCGACGGCGGCGACGCCGCAGTGGGGACCCTCGAGCGGGAGCTCGCCGGACCGGACGAGCCGGAGGCGTCCTGGGAGGAGGTGGCCCAGCTCGGTGTGCCGGCCCTGGTCTCGGCCGATGCGGGCGCGCTGATGTCGTCCGCTGCCGGCCGCCGAGGCGTAGGCGGGCTGCTCGACGAGCTCGAGGGCGGCCGCTCCGCCGATCTGGCGGCGCCGCTGGTCCAGGGTTCGGTCCCCCGCAAGGACCGTGCGGAGGCCGGGCGGGCGCTCCTGGCCCGGGCTCTGGCCGCAGGCATCGCCCAGCAGCTCATCGCGTCCGGCCGGGTGCACCCCGCCATCGACTGGACCGGGTCGTGGGAGCTCCTGGACGACGCGGGGGAGTCTCGGAGGGTCACCGCCGAGGCGGCGGCTGCTGTGGGGGACCCGGCAGCGGCGGCGCGGCTGAGGTCGCTGCTGGTCTCCTGGGGCCTGGACATCGACGCCCCGCCGGCGACACCGACCGCCGACGAGGCCGCCACCACCCGGGCAGCACCCTCCCGCACCCGACGTGGGTCCGGCCGACGGGGTCACGGCGCAGCCGGCCCCATCCCGTCCCCGCCACCGGTCGAGGCGGAGCCGACGGTCCACTCTCGTACCCGCGAGCCGCAGGCCGCACAGGACCCGCTCGTCATGCCCCGCCCGGCCCCGCTCGACCGGTCCGTCCGAGAGCCCGAGCCCATCGTGCAGCCCGAGCCCGACCCCCAGCCCGCGCCCACCGTGCAGCCCGAGCCCGCGCCCGCGCCCGCGCCCGCGCTCGAGCCCGAGCCCGAGCCCGAGCCCGAGCCCGAGCCCGAGCCCGACCCCCAGCCCGCGCCCGCGCCCACCGTGCAGCCCGAGCCCGAGCCCCAGCCCGCGCCCGCGCCCCAGCCCGAGCCCGACCCCCAGCCCGCGCCCGCGCCCACCGTGCAGCCCGAGCCCGAGCCCCAGCCCGCGCCCGACCCCCAGCCCGAGCCCGAGCCCGAGCCCACCGTGCAGCCCGAGCCCGAGCCCCAGCCCGAGCCCGACCCCCAGCCCGAGCCCGAGCCCGAGCCCAACGTGCAGCCCGAGCCCGAGCCCCAGCCCGAGCCCGACCCCCAGCCCGCGCCCGCGCCCACCGTGCAGCCCGAGCCCGAGCCGGCGCCCGCGCCCGCGCCTGCGCCTGCGGCCGAGCCGGAACCAGGTCCCCTCCCTGGGCCGGAGCCCGCCCCGAGGCCGGGGGTGATCCCTGAGCCGCTCCCCGTCCGCGAACCCGAGCCCGACGGCGTCGTCGTCGGCCGAGCCGCTCCTGCGGCGCCGAAGGTGGTGCCGATACCCCGGGCCGTCCTGACCCGGCTGTCGGCCCCGCAGACCGACGAGGACGTCGACCTCGTGGTCTGCGACACCGGCCTGCTGATGCTTCCGGTGCTGGTGCCGCCCACCCCGGGCGGGCGGCACCGCGGTCGCAAGCTCGACCCGGAGAGGCACGCCGAGGGCGAACGCGCCGAGATCCTCATGGAGGGCAGCTTCGCCGGCCTCCGCGCTCGTCCCGGCGCCGGATGGCTCCAGGCGGACGACATCCTCGGTGCCCACCTGCGCAAGCGCCCGAAGTGGGCCCTGACCCTCGACCTGCCGGACGGCCAGCCGCTCGTCCTGCTGGCCAACCAGCTGACGACCGACCGGGGCGGTGCCCCGGAAGCGCTGTCGGCCCTGCTGGGCTCCCGGCTCCAGAGCTAGGACGAGCCGGGCGACGAGGGCGGCGACGCCCCCTGGCCCTGGTCGCTCCGCCGCGCCTGCGCCGATGACCGCTCGGCCTCCTGGGCACGGCGCACCTCCTCCTGCGCGGCCCGCAGCGGGTCCATCTCGGCGAGCAGCTCGCGCGCCCGCTGCACGTGCTTGTGCTCGCACAGAACCTCGTACTTCGTGGCCACGACCTGGCTGACCGAGGTGAAGTCGCGCTGCCCCCCGGTCACGGCATAGCCGATGAACGCCCAGATGGCCCCGAAGACGGAGCCCATGATGACGGTCGCGATCACCGACACCATCGAGAAGCCACGGGTGTCGAACATCGCGAAGATGAAGCCCACGAAGAACCCCAGCCACGCGCCGGACAGGGTGCCCGCACCCACGGCACGGCTGCGGGTGAGCCGGCCCGTGACCCGCTCCAGCAGCTTGAGGTCCGTGCCGACGATGAGGACGTTCTGTACGGGGAACTCGTGGTCGGAGAGGTAGTCGACGGCACGCTGTGCGTGGGCATACTCGTCGAAGACGCCCAGAGACATGGGGTACTCGAGCGAGAGGGCAGCGCGGGCGTTCGGTCCGATACCGCGGTGGGGCTGTGCGCTCATAGGGCCAGTCTCTCAAAAGGGGCTGGGCACGTGCTGTGCCCGGTCTTGCGGCATACCGTACGCCGCCGCCGGCACTCCCAGCGTCCGCCCGCGACCCAGGTCACCCCTTGAGGGCGTAGTCCTCGAGGAGGCGGCGACCGATGATCATCTTCTGGATCTCGGCGGTGCCCTCGCCGATGAGCAGCATCGGGGCCTCGCGGTAGAGGCGCTCGATCTCGTACTCCTTGGAGTAGCCGTACCCGCCGTGGATCCGGAAGGACTGCTCGACCACGTCCGCGCAGTACTCGCTGGCCAGGTACTTGGCCATCCCGGACTCCAGGTCGTTGCGGGCTCCGGAGTCCTTGAGACGGGCGGCCTTCACCATCATCTGGTGCGCGGCCTCGACCTTGGTCGCCATGTCGGCGAGGCGGAACAGGATCGCCTGGTGGTGGGCGATCTTCTTCCCGAAGGTCTCCCGCTGCTGGGCGTAGGAGATCCCGAGCTCGAAGGCGCGCCGGGACACCCCGCAGGCGCGCGCCGCCACGTTGACCCGGCCGACCTCGACGCCGTCCATCATCTGGTAGAACCCCCTGCCCGGCTCGCCACCGAGAAGCTGGGCCGTGGTCGTCTGGTAGCCCTCGAGGATCAGCTCGGTGGTGTCGACGCCCTTGTAGCCCATCTTGTCGATCTTCCCGGGGATGGTCAGCCCCGGGGCGACTTGGCCGAAACCGGGCTCCTTGTCGATGAGGAAGGCGCTCATGTTCTTGTACGGGCTGTCCCCGCCGAGGTCGCTCTTGACCAGCACCGCCACCAGGTTCGACGTGCCACCGTTGGTCAGCCACATCTTCTGGCCGGTCAGCGACCAGGTCTCCCCGTCGCCCTTGACCGCCTTGGAGGTGATCGCGGCGACGTCCGAGCCCAGCCCCGGCTCGGACATCGAGAAGGCACCGCGGACCTCACCGGTCGCCATCCGGGGCAGGTACCGCTGCTTCTGCTCCTCGGTGCCGTGCTGGAGCAGCAGGTAGCTGACGATGAAGTGCGTGTTGATGATGCCGCTGACCGACATCCAGCCGCGGGCGATCTCCTCGACGGTGAGCGCGTAGGTCAGCAGGGACTCCCCCAGGCCGCCGTACTCCTCGGGGATCATCAGCCCGAAGATGCCCATCTGCTTCATGCCCTCGACGATCTGCGTGGGGTACTCGTCGGCGTGCTCGAGCTCGGTCGCGACCGGGAGGATCTGCTCCTCGACGAACTCGCGCACCAGCGCGATGAGCTCGCCCTGCTCCTCGGTCAGTCCGTCGGTCTGCTGCAGTCGGGACATGCGTCGATCGCCACCTTGCGTCCGGGTTCGGGAGTCGTGTGCAGCGTATGCCGACAGGGCTGCGCCCGGCGAGACGGCGCCCGGGTGAGCCCCGCCACCAGGCGGTCCTCAGCGCCGAGCGGCAGCCGCCCGCAGCGCGTCCAGGCTGGATCTGACGTCGCCCTCCGTCGTCGACCAGTTGCTCACCGACACCCGCAGGACGGACCGGCCGCGCCAGCGCGAGCCCGAGATCCACGCCGTCCCGTCGGCCAGGAGGTCCTCGACGACGGCCCGGGTCCGCTCGTCCGACCCGAACGCCGCACTCACCTGGGTGAAGACGACGTCGTTGAGGACCTCGACGCCCTCGAGGTCCGCCAGCCCGTCGGCGAAGGCGCGGGCGTGCCGACACAGCCGGTCGACGAGCTCGGTGACGCCGGTCCTGCCGAGGCACCGGAGCACCGCCCACACCGGCACCCCCCGGGCCCGGCGGGACAGCTCCGGCACGCGGTCGGACGGGTCGCCGCGGTGGTCCTGGATGAGGTACTCCCCGTGCATGCCCATCGCCGCCCTCAGGGCAGCGGGGTCCCGGACCACCGCGATGCCGCAGTCGTAGGGCACGTTGAGGGTCTTGTGCGCGTCGGTGGTCCACGAGTCCGCCGCCTCGTAGCCGCTGACGAGATGGCGGTAGGTGGGGCTGGCGGCGGCGAACAGCCCGAAGGCCCCGTCGACATGGACCCAGGCCCCGTGCCGGTGCGCGGCATCGACCGCCGCGGGAAACGGGTCGAACGCGCCGGAATGGACGTTGCCGGCCTGCAGGATCACGATCGTCGGACCGGCCGGTCCGCCCTGGAGGGCTGCCGCGAGGGCATCAGGCCGCAGACGTCCCTGCTCGTCGGCGGCCACCGCCTCGGGCGCGCCGAGTCCGAGGAAGCGCAGCGCGAGGTCGACGGATTCGTGCCGCTCCGCCCCGACGAGGACCCGGACGGCCGGTCCACCAACCAGTCCCGACCTGGCCTGGTCCCACCCTGCCGCGTGGAGCACCGCATCGCGGGCGGCCGCCAGGCAGGTGAAGTTGGCCATCGTGGCGCTGGTGGGGAAGCCGACGGCTGCCTCCGGCGGCAGACCGAGCAGGTCGAGCAGCCACCGGGCCGCGAGCTCCTCGACGGCGGCGGTGGCCGGGGTCACCGTGCGCAGCGCGGCGTTCTGGTCCCAGGCGCTCACCAGCCAGTCGGCGCCGAGCGCGGCCGGGTGGGTGCCGCCGATCACGAACCCGAAGAAGCGGCCGGACGGCATACCCGTCAGGCCCGGCTCGCAAGCCGCGGCCAGCAGGTCGATGACGGCGGCCGGAGCGCTGCCCGCGTCGGGCAGCCGGGCGCCGAGCCGGTCGACCACCGCGTCGAGGTCCGCCGTGGGGACGACCGGGCGGGAGTCCAGCGAGTCGAGCCAGGCTCCGGCATGGACGCTCGCGCGCCCGAGGGCGCCGTCGCGGGTGGTCATGACCCCACTCTGCCGCCCCTGCGCCGGTTGTGTCGCTCCGGCCCGGCCGAGTTCGAGGACGGTCCCGGCCGGGTCCGGGTGGCTCGGGAGAAAACCAGGTTGCGAGATCCCGCCGGACGGGAGCACCGTTGGCCGCGACACAGCGCGTGCCCCGGCGCCCGCCCGGTCCGCCGGGCCCGCGCCGGTGGATGCTGGTGCACGCCGCGCGACGGAAGGAGGCTCGTCATGAGGACCTGTTCGGGACTGACCGCAACCATCCCCATCCCCCGTCGAACTGGAGCTTTCCGTGGCACAGCAGTCCCACCAGTCCAGCGGCCTCGAGGACCCCGAGATCGCGCTGGACACCTTCCCTGACGCACCGCCCGCGGGCCTGCGCTGGTCTACCTGGGACGGCGCCGCTCACGGCCCGTCCCCGCGCCCCTCGTGGGTCATCACCGACATCGGCGCCGTCGAGGAGGATCTCGGAGTACTCAAGACCGGCAAGGAGGCCGACGTCCACCTCGTCCGCCGGTACCTTCCCGGAGCCCAGGGCGCCGCGCCTGTCACCGAGTCGGTCATGGCCGCCAAGCGCTACCGCAGCGCCGACCACCGCCTCTTCCACCGGGATGCCGCCTATCTCGAGGGCCGTCGCGTCCGCAAGAGCCGCGAGACCCGGGCCATGGCCCGGCGCACCGAGTTCGGGCGCGCCCTCATCGCCGGTCAGTGGGCCCAGGCCGAGTTCGACGCCCTCTCCCGGCTGTGGGGCCTCGGGCTGCCCGTCCCCTACCCGGTCCAGCTGGGCGAGGCCGAGATGCTGATGGAGTTCATCGGCCGGGACGGCGTCGCCGCTCCTCGGCTCGTCCAGACCCGCCCAGCGCCGGACCTGCTGGCCGACCTGTTCGACCAGCTGCGGATGACGATGCTCGTCCTGGCGCGCGAGGGGTGGACCCACGGCGACCTATCGCCCTACAACGTGCTGCTCGACGAGGAGCGGCTCGTCCTCATCGACTGGCCGCAGGTCGTCGACATCATCGGCAACCCCGCAGGCATGGACTTCCTCGCTCGCGACGCGACGGCGATGGCGACGTGGTTCACCCGGCGGGGCTACCCCGTGGATGCCGGGGTGCTCATCGGCGACCTCGTGGCCGAGGCGACGTCCGGCTGGTGAGGGGGGTCAGTAGACGAGCACCTTCGTACCGATGGGCATGAGGTTGCTGGCCCAGATCATGTTCATCGCCTCGTTGCTCACCCGGGCGCAGCCGTGCGACGCGGGGTAGGGAGGCACCGAGCCGGAGCCGTGCACGGCATACCCACCCGTGAAGAACTTGGGTCGCCACAGCAGCCCGAGCGGGGCGTTGTCGGGACCGTCGATCTGCCAGGACACCGCGTAGCTGCCGAGCGGAGTGTGGGCGACCGCGGTGCCGCCGCTGGACGACTGGTAGGTCTGCCCGCTGCCCGTGCTCGTGTTGAGCGTGTAGAGCAGGCTGCCGCCTCGCACGATCATGATGACCTGGCGCTGGATGTCGATCTCGACGGCGGCGCCGGACGTCGTCCGCGGATGCGGTCGCACCCGGTCGGTGACGGCCTGCACCGTACGCGGTCCGACCACGCCGTCCCGGCCGATGCCGGCCACCTTCTGGACGGCGTAGACGGCCTGGAGAGTGAGCCCGCCGAAGACCCCGTCGGGTGTGCCGAGCCAGTAACCGGCCGCCGAGAGCTTCTTCTGCAGCGCCAGCACGTCGTCGCCCTTGTCGCCGAGGTGCAGCGTCGTGCGCGGCGTGGGCGTCGTCGCGGTGGGCGTCGGGCTCTGCGTGGGGGACGGGCTGGTGGTGGGCGTCGAGCTCGGCGAGGTGCCGGTGGAGGTGCTCGGCCGGGATGTGGCGGTGGTGGCCGGGTCGGTCGGGGCCGGGTCGCTCGTGGTGGCGGCGGGCGGACCGGGGGATGTCGCCGCCGGCGTGGTGCTCGCTGTCCCGGCCGCGGTGGGGCCGCCGACGGGTCCGCAGCCGCCGAGGACGACGGCGGCCACCACGATGCCGGTTCCGGCGAGGGCGGTGCGGGCTGTCCGGGTCATGATGCGCTGCCTTCCGTGCACGAGTGCGTCCAGTGTCACATCCTGCTGACGCACCACCGGCCCCCGGGGTTGCATCGGTCCGGCGTGTCGGCCGCGGACTGTGGCGCGCTTCGCCGGCGTTCGGCCCGGTGCTGCTCGGCCCCGTGCTGCTCGGCCCCGTGCTGCTCGGCCCCGTGCTGCTCGGCCCGGTGCCGCTCGGCCGGCTCAGTAGACGAGGACCTTGCGTCCGATCGGGACCCAGCCCCCGGCATACAGCATGTCCATGCCTGCCGTGGAGACGCGGGCACAGCCGTGCGAGGCGGGGTAGGGCGGGATCGACGAGGAGCCGTGGATGGCGTAGCCGCCGTAGAAGTAGGCCGGACGCCACATCGCCCCGAGGACGCCGTTCTGCCAGCCCGAGGTGTAGCGGTAGTAGATGGAGAAGCTTCCGCTCGGGGTGCGGGCATAGGCCCCACCGCTCGAGGTGGGGTACCAGAAGCCGCCGCCGGTCGAGGTGTTGAGGATGTACCGCAGCGTGCCGCCGGCGACGACGAGCAGCAGCTGGTGGGCCTTGTCGACCTCGATGACGGTGCCGCTCGTCGTCCGGCGCCGCGGCCGGACCCCGTTCGCCAGCGCGGCTGACGTCTCCGGACCGACCACCCCGTCCCGGGGCAGCCCCGCCGCCTTCTGCAGCGCCCACACCGCCTGCTGGGTCAACGACCAGAAGCCGGTGGTGGGGGTCCCGTTCCAGTAGCCGAGGGCATTGAGCCGCTTGCGTAGCGCCAGCACATCGGCCCCGTGGGCGCCGTACTGCATCAACCTGCCGGTGTGGACGTACACCCCTCCCGGCGTCGGCCGGGACCAGGCGAGCGCCGGTCCCGCCCCGGCCAGCTCGAGGGCACCGAGGGCCGCTCCGGCCACCGCCCCGGTGAGCAGCGTCCTGCGTGAGGCGTCCATCGAAGACCCCTTCGTCGGCCCCGCCTCAACCGGCCCGCCGGTCGCCGGGCCGGTGTGGTGACGGCGGTCCCTGCTATACCGGACTCTAGCCCTGAGGGGCCTGACCGCGTGCCGAGATCGCAGCATGGGTCTGCAGCACCCGGCGGGCCGTCTCGACGTGCAGGTTCTCGACCATCCGGCCGTGGTACGTGACGACGCCGGTCCCTGCGCCGGCCTCCCAGGCGGCAAGGATGCCCTCGGCCTCCTCGACGGCCTCGGGGCTCGGGCTGAACATCTGGTTGCACACGGCCACCTGTCCGGGGTGGATGAGGGTCTTGCCGTCGAACCCCAGCTCGCGACCCTGCCGGCACTCAGCGGCGAAGCCCTCGTCGTCGCGGACGTCGTTGTACACCCCGTCGACAATGCTCACGCCCGCCTCGCGCGCGGCCATCAGCGAGAGCGAGAGCGCGGTCAGCAGCGGCGCCCGGCCCGGCACGTGCTCCGCCCGCAGCTCCTTGACCAGGTCGTTGGTGCCCATGACGAGCACCGCGAGCCGGTCGGAGGCGCCGGCGATGCGGCGGACCTCGAAGACGGCCTGCGGGGTCTCGACCATCGCCCAGAGCCGGGTGCGCTCGGGGGCGCCGTGGGCGTCCAGGGCGGCCGCGAGGGCGTCGACCTGGGCCGCCGAGCCCACCTTGGGGACGACGATCCCGTCGGGGCCGGCCGCACAGGCGGCCGCCAGGTCGTCCTCGTGCCACGGCGTCCCGGCCGCGTTGACCCGGATCGTCAGCTCGCGGTCGCCGTAGCCGCCGGAACGGACCGCCGCGCACGCGGCGTCGCGGGCCGCCTCCTTGTGGTCGGGACCGACCGCGTCCTCGAGGTCGAGGATGAGCGCGTCGACGGGGAGGGACGTGGCCTTCTCCAGCGCGCGCTCGTTGCTGCTCGGCATATAGAGCACGCTGCGGCGGGGACGGTATGCCGTCGCCTCGCCGGTCATGGCCGGCCCCCGTCGACGGCGCTCGTGCCGTCGGTAGCCGGCTCCGCGGCATACCCCTCGGCGAGCTCGGGGTCGGTGCGCGAGAGGCGTTCGGCCAGCTCGAGGAGGACCTGGCACTGCTTGAGGCTGGCGTCGTCCTCCATCTTGCCGTCCAGCATGACGGCACCCGTGCCGTCGCCCATCGCCGCGACGACCCGGCGCGCGTGCCGGACGTCCTCGACGGACGGGCTGAAGACCCGCTTGGCGATGGGGATCTGAGCCGGGTGCAGGCTCCACGCGCCGACGCAGCCGAGGAGGAAGGCGTTGCGGAACTGGTCCTCGCAGGCGACGACGTCGGCGATGTCCCCGAACGGGCCGTAGTAGGGGAAGATCCCGTGCATCGCGCAAGCGTCGACCATCCGGGCGATGGTGTAGTGCCAAAGGTCCTGCTGGTAGACCGCTCGCGTGCTCCGCTCGCCTCGGATGTCCGGCCCGTCCGGTCCGGCTGCCGGGTCCTGGCGGACGAGGTACCCGGGATGGCCACCGCCGACCCGGGTCGTCTTCATCCGGCGGTCCGCTGCCAGGTCGGCCGGCCCGAGCGACAGCCCCTGCATCCGGGGGCTGGCACCGCAGATCTCCTCGACGTTGGAGACGCCGCGGGCCGTCTCGAGGATGGCGTGCACGAGGATCGGCCGGGTCAGCCCGGCTCGGGCCTCGAGCTGGGCCAGCAGCCGGTCGACGTAGTGGATGTCCTCCGCTCCCTGCACCTTGGGCACCATGACGACGTCGAGCCGGTCACCGATCTCGGTGACGAGGGTGGTCAGGTCGTCGAGGCACCACGGGCTGTCGAGGGCATTGACCCGGGTCCACAGCTGGGTGGTCTCGCCGAACTCGGTGGCCCGGGCGATCGCGACGAGCCCGTCCCGGGCGGCCACCTTGTTCTCCGCCTTCACCGCGTCCTCGAGGTTGCCGAGCAGGACGTCCACGGTGCCGACCATCGACGCCACCTTGGCGGCCATCTTCGGGTTGGACGGGTCGAAGAAGTGGATGACCCGCGACGGCCTGGCGGGAACCTCCCGCAGGGGGGTCGGGGCGCCCACGGCGAGCGGGGCGAAGAAGTCCTTGGCGCTGCGCATGCGAGCCTGCCTTCGTCTCGGGACGGTGTGGGCTGCGCTGCGTGGGGCGCGGCGGCCACCCTGCGGGCGACGCTAGCAGCGAACAACTCGGGCCTGCGACAAGGGGGCGCGCCGGGGTGTGGGACGCTTGTCCGGTGAGTGAAGCCGAGACCGCCGGTGGGGTCAGGACCGAGCCTGCCGTGCCCGCCGACTCCCCGCCCCCCGCACCCGGCCCGGCGCCGTCGGTCCCCGCAGGAGAGACCCCCGCGCCGGCCGCGGCAGGAGAGACCCCCGCGCCGGCCGCGGCAGGAGAGACCCCCGCGCCGGCCGCGGCAGGAGAGACCCCCGCGCCGGCCGCGGCAGGAGAGACCCCCCCGCCCGAGCCGCCGGCCCTCAACGTCACCCGGCTGCTCAACGAGGCCGCCTCCAAGAGCAAGATCATGTGGGTCGAGATCCCCGGCGGGACCACCCACCCGATCTGGTACGTGTGGCACGACGACGGTGACCCCCGCGGGACGGGTCCCGCGGCCTACGTCGTCTCCGGCCCGGGCGAGCAGAGCCTGCCGTGGCTGCCCGAGACCGTCCACCTGCTGTTCCGCAGCAAGGACTCCGGAGGCCGCCTGCTGGCCACCAATGCCAGTGCCCGCGAGATCGCGGTCGGCACGCCCGAGTGGGAGGCCGCCGTCGAGCGGCTGAGCGCCGAGCGCCTCAACGCGACGGCCGACGCCGCCACGGCCTGGGCCCAGGGCTGCACCATCCACGTCCTCACCCCCCACGGGCGGCCGTATCAGAGCCCCGGGGACTACCCCAGCGACAACGGTGCCGAGCGGATCGTCTCCGCCCCCGGGACCACAGTCGGCTGGCGCCCGTGGCACCTCCACGGCCGTCCGCTCATCCGCCTGCGGATGCGCAAGCGCTGACCCCCCCGTCGCAACTTTCCCGCCCCATCAGGCAAACGTGAGGTTCGCCGGGGTTGCCTACCCACGCGAACCTCGGGTTTGTCATGCGAAGACGTTGCGGTAGCCCGGCAGGCACGGCGCGGCACGGCACGGCACGCACGGCGCGACGCGGTATCCGGCGGCCGCCGGAAGCTTGCCGGCCGCCGCCAGCCTCGACCGATAGCCTTGCGCCGTGAGCGTCGGGGCGAAGGTCTTCGTCGGCCGGCTGGCAGCCCTGCGGGTGTTCGACCCGCTCGGCGACCAGGTCGGCCGCGTTCGCGACGTCGTCGTCACCTTCAGCGCCCACCGATCCCGTCCCCGCGTCGTGGGCCTCGTCGTCGAGGTGCCCGGCCGGCGGCGGGTGTTTGTGCCGATGACCCGGGTGACCTCGGTCGACGGGGGCCAGGTCATCACCACCGGGCTGGTCAACATGCGCCGCTTCGAGCAGCGCCCCAACGAGACCCTCGTTCTCGCCGAGCTCATCGAGCGGCACGTGCGGGTACGCACCGAAGGCGGCGAGGTCGTCGACGCCACCGTCGAGGACCTCGGCATCGAACAGGCGTACGCCCGAGACTGGGCCCTCACCCGCGCGTTCGTCCGGCAGGGCACCCACCGTGGCTCGCTCAGCCGGCTGGGCCGGCGTCGCGGCGAGACCTTCACCGTCCCCATCGAGGACGTCCAGGGCCTGCGCGACGATCCGGAGGAGCAGAGCGCGGCCCGGCTGCTCGAGAACTACGAGGACCTCAAGCCGGCCGACCTGGCCGAGGTCATCTCTGACCTGCCGCCCAAGCGCCGGGCGGAGGTCGCCGCCGCCCTCGACGACGACCAGCTCGCCGACGTCCTCGCCGAGCTCCCCGAGGACGAGCAGATCGAGATCGTCGCGAGCCTGAGCGCGGACCGGGCCGCCGACGTCCTCGAGGCCATGGAGCCGGACGACGCCGCCGACCTGCTCAACGAGATGACCCCGGAGCGCGCCGAGGCCCTCCTCCAGCTCATGGAGCCGGACGAGGCGGCCCCCTTGCGCCGGTTGCTGACCTACGACGAGAACACCGCCGGCGGCCTGATGACGACCGAGCCGGTCATCCTCGGCCCGGAGGCCTCCATCGCCGAGGCCCTGGCCGTCGTCCGCCGCGCCGAGCTGCCGACCGCCCTGGCCACCACCGTCTTCGTCTGCCGTCCGCCGTTGGAGGTGCCGACCGGCAAGTACCTCGGCATGGTCCACATCCAGCGGCTGCTGCGCGAGCCGCCGCACGCCCCCATCGGCGGCATCCTCGACAAGGACGTCGATCCGCTCACCCCCGAGGCGACGCTCGGCGAGGTGACCCGGATGCTCGCGACCTACGATCTGGTCGGGATCCCGGTCGTCGACGAGGGGGGGCGGCTCATCGGTGCGGTCACGGTCGACGACGTGCTCGACCACATCCTGCCCGACGACTGGCGCGAGGAGCGGCACGAGGTGACCCGTGGCTGACCGCCGCCTGGGCCGCCCCGCCCGGCTCGACACCCCGCTCGAGGCCCGGCGGCTCATCTCACGTCCCGAGGCCTTCACCGAGGAGGCCTTCGGAATCCTCGCTGAGAAGTTCGCCCGCTTCATGGGGACGGCGAAGTTCCTCGTCTACATGACGGTCTTCATCATCATCTGGATCACGATCAACGCCACCGCCTTGCTGGGCCTGCGCTGGGATCCGTACCCGTTCATCCTGCTCAACCTCTTCTTCTCCACCCAGGCCTCGTATGCCGCCCCACTGATCCTGCTCGCCCAGAACCGCCAGGCCGACCGCGAACGGGTGGCCCTCGAGCAGGACCGCACCCGTGACGAGCGCAACCTTGCCGACACCGAGTTCCTCACCCGTGAGGTGGCGGCGCTACGGCTGGCCTTGCGCGACATGGCGACCCGGGACTTCCTGCGTGGGGAGCTCCGCGACCTCCTCGACGAGCTCGCGGAGCGCGGCCTGGTGGTGGCGCGGGTCGAGCCAGGACCGGCCGAGGAGGGCCGCGAGGGGTCTGCGTCCTCGGCTCACGGACGCGACACATAGCATGAAGGCATGCCCAGCACCGCCGCACCCGTGACCGACGACGCCCTGCACGCGGCTCTCGCCACGGTCAACGACCCCGAGATCCGCCGCCCCATCACCGACCTCGACATGGTCGAGTCGGTGACCTGCTCCCCGGACGGGGCCGTCGCGGTGACGATCCTGCTGACCGTGTCGGGCTGCCCGCTCAAGGACACCCTGCGCCGCGACACGACGGCCGCGCTCATGGCCGTCGACGGCGTCACGTCCGTCGACGTCACCCTCGGGGTGATGAGCGACGAGCAGCGGGCCGCCATGCGCAACAAGCTCCAGGGGCCGGCCCGCGAGATCCCCTTCTCCCAGCCCAGGAACCTCACCCGGGTGTATGCCGTGGCCTCCGGCAAGGGCGGCGTCGGGAAGTCATCGGTGACCGCCAACCTCGCGGCGGCGCTCGCCGCCGAGGGTCTGGCGGTGGGCGTGGTCGACGCCGACATCTACGGCTTCTCGATCCCTCGCATGCTCGGGGTCCAGCACCCGCCGACCCAGGTCGACGCGATGATCGTCCCGCCCGTGGCCCACGACGTGAAGGTCATCTCGATCGGCATGTTCGTCCCGGGCAACCAGCCCGTCGTCTGGCGCGGCCCGATGCTGCACCGCGCCCTGGAGCAGTTCTTGGCTGACGTCTTCTGGGGGGACCTCGACATCCTCCTGCTGGACCTGCCCCCGGGTACCGGCGACATCGCCATCTCGGTCGGCCAGCTCATCCCCGGCGCCGAGATCCTCGTCGTCACCACTCCCCAGCGGGCCGCCGCGGAGGTGGCCGAACGCGCCGGAGCCATCGCCTTGCAGACCCGGCAGCGGGTCGCCGGCGTCATCGAGAACATGTCATGGCTGGAGCTCCCCGACGGCACCCGCCAGGAGATCTTCGGCAGCGGTGGCGGTCGTGCGGTCGCGAACTCGCTCACGACCGCGATCGGTGCGCCCGTCGAGCTGCTCGGCCAGATCCCGCTGGACACCGCTCTGCGGGAGGGCGCCGACAACGGGATGCCGGTCGTCATCGGCTACCCCGACAGCCCGGCCGCGGTGGCCCTGCGGGGCATCGCCCGCGGCCTGGCGACCCGCGCCCGCGGGCTCGCCGGCCGCCCGCTCGGGGTCTCCCCGGTCTAGCCCGGGGTGCCGGAAGGCTCCCGCGTGGGGACGCCGGCCGCCGGTCAGGTGGCGGAGGGCCGGCCGCCGGTCAGGTCGCCTCGATGTCGTATGCCGTGGGCCGGTCCGGGTCGTACCCGCGCGTGCTCGGCGGCCGGCCGGTGGGAGGGACAGCGGCTGTCCCTCGACCGCTCAGCTCGTCGAAGGTCTGCCGCAACGGGTCCACGGCCTCGTCGAGCGGCTCGAGCAGCGCCTCCCGGACGATCCGGCGGGGGTCGTACTGCCGCGGGTCGTACTGTCGCCAGTCGATGTCCTCGTACTCCGGGCCGAGCTGCTCCTTGAGCTGCCCCTTGGCTCCCTCGGCCATCACCCGGAGCTCCTTGATGAGCCGAGCGAGCTTGGCGGCATACTCGGGCAACCTCTGCGGCCCCAGGACGACGACGGCGATGACCGCCACGATGATGAGCTCGTCGAACCTCATCGCGCGGCCGGTCCCCGCCGCGCCCGGGTCATGGCGCGGCCCTGAGGGTGAGGGTGACCTGCCGGTCGGTCCCGTTGTGCCGGACGGTGAGGGTGACCCTGTCGCCCACGCTGTGCGCCCGGATGGCGACGACGAGCTGGTCGGGGTCGGTCATGGGCTTGCCGTCGAGCTCGAGGATGATGTCGCCCGGCTTGAGCCCGGCCCGGTCCGCCGGTCCGCCGGGGGTGACGGACGGCGCCCCAGCGCTGCCCGTGGCGGCGATCCGCACGCCTTCACCCGAGTAGCCGAGGTCCATGAGGACGCCGATGACCGGATGCTCGGCCTTGCCGCTCGCGATGAGCTGGTCGACCGTCTTGCGGACCTGGTCGCTGGGGATCGCGAACCCCAGGCCGATGCTGCCGCCGGTGTCGGACCCCGTGGCGTCGGGCAGGCGGGCGATCGCGGAGTTCACGCCGATGACCCGGCCCTGCATGTCGAGCAGCGGGCCGCCGGAGTTGCCGGGGTTGATCGCCGCGTCGGTCTGGATGGCGTTGATGTAGCTCTGGGTCCCGGTGCCACCGGGCGCAACCGGCCGGTTGAGAGCGCTGACGATGCCGGTCGTCACGGTGGAGTCGAGCCCGAGAGGTGCTCCCACCGCGATGACGGGGTCACCGACGACCACGTCGGCGGACGAGCCCACCGGGAGCGGCCTGAGGTCGGTGCGGGAGATCTGCACGACGGCCACGTCGTAGGACTCGTCGGCGCCGATGACCGTCCCGGTGATCTGCTTGCCGTTGCTCAGCACGACGGTGACCTTGCCGGCCGAGCCCGCCTCGGCGATGACGTGGTTGTTGGTGACCAGGTGTCCCAGGTCGTCGTAGACCCAGCCGGACCCCGTCGCGGTGCCGTCGGAGGCCTCGACGTTGATCGTCACGACGCTGGGCAGCGCCTGCGCGGCGATGTTGGCCACGCTCCCCTGCGGACGCGTCGTGGCGGCCGGGCCTGGTGCCGGCAGCGTCGACGGGTCGTTGCCGGAACCCACCGCGAGACGCTCCGAGCGCGACGCGACCAGCCAGCCGCCCAGCAGGCCACCGGCCAGGGCAGCCAACAGGGCAGCGACGGCGGCGATGAACGCGACGCCGGCCCAGCCGGGACCCGGCCGGCTGGCTGCGGCGCCCCGGGTCGCCCCCCGGGTCGCCGGGACGCTCGGCCGGCCCGGGAAGGCCGGACCGGGCGGTGGGGCTGGCGGGTATCGGGCCGGGAATGCGGGTCCGGGGGGTGGCGGAGCCATCGGCACCGGGTCACCGTAGGACGCCCACGGCGGCTCGCCCTGCGGTCCGGGCGCCGCGCCCGGGGACCCGACGGGAACACCGGTCGTCTCCGGGACCGCACCTCCGCCCAGGCCGACCTCCTGGGTGCGCGCGAGGTCGAGAGACGCCGTCGGCTCGGCGGAGCCCGCCCCCCACGGGTCCCAGGCGCGCTCCTCCTCCGGCGACGAGGCTCCAGGCTCGTCCGGCCGGTCCTCGAGGTGGTCCTCGTCGGTCATGGGGTCGATTGTGCCCTGCGGTAACCCCTCGGCTCGACGGTGGGTGACAGCGGGCCGAGGATGGAGACCGCCAGGGCCGATGTGCTGCCGGCCATGCCGGGCGCTGCGGCGCCACTGGGGCCAGGTGTCGCGGCCGCCCCGGCGGCCGGGTGTGGGGCCGGCGGTCCGGCCGGGTCGGTGCCGGCGGCCAGGCTCCACGCCGCCGCAGCCGTGAGGCTCGCGGCCCCCGCGGCCACCAGAGCGGAGCGGAGCACACTGCGATGGACGGGGGGCGCGGTGGGCGCCAGGGTGGCCAGCGGGGCGAGGTCGGTCCCGGCTGGCCGCGGTGGTGCGGGAGCAGCGACGGCGGTCGGCATCGACAGGGCCAGCAGGGCCCCGCGCAGGGTCGTGGGCATCGACGGGGTGTCGTGGACGAGCAGGGCCTGCAGGCGGCGCTCGTCCTCGACGGCGCGGGCACATGAGGCGCAGGCGACCAGATGCCGGTCCCAGGCTCGCCGGCGCGGCTCGGGGAGCCGGCCCGCGGCATACTCGGTCAGCTCACCGCCCAGGCAGGTGAGCGAACGGGGGCGCACGGGCGGGCTCACGGCGTCAGACGGTTCCCGAGGCGGGACGGCGGACGAGCGGGCCGCGGCGAGGGGCCGCGGTGACCGGCGTGCGGTCGGGGGCGCGGTGCGCCAGCGCCTCGCGGAGCTGGGCGCGGCCCCGGTGGATGCGCGAGCGCACGGTGCCGAGCTTGACCCCCAACGTGGCGGCGATCTCCTCGTAGGACAGCCCTTCGATGTCGCACAGCACCACGGCGGCACGGAAGTCCGGCGGAAGGGCGTCGAGAGCGCGCTGGACGTCGTCGTCGAAGTGGGAGTCGTGGTACGCCTGCTCGGGTCCCGGCCCGCGGCTCGGCAGCCGGGCGGCCGACTCGTCGCTCAACGCGTCGAACCGGATCCGCTGCTTGCGGCGCATCTTGTCGAGGAAGACGTTCGTCGTGATCCGGTGCAGCCAGCCCTCGAACGTGCCGGGGGTGTAGGAGCTGAGCGACCGGAATACCCGGATGAACACGTCGTGGGTGAGATCCTCGGCGTCGTGCACGTTGCCGGTCAGCCGGTAGGCCAAGCGGTACACCCGGGCCGAGTGCTGCTCGACGATCTCCTCCCAGGTGGGCGGGACCCAGGGCTCGGCAGCGCCCGGGGCGGGCGACTGCGTCGGGCCGTGGTCCATGGTCGTCACCTCGGTGTTCATATCACCTATCCATACGTGGACGAACAGGGAATTGTTCCCTGGGAGCCTGAGCGGCACCTGTGAGCGGGACCCGAGGTCGCGCCGGGCCGGGAGCCGAGGTCGCGGCGGAGCGGGACACCAGGACAGCGCGCCGCCGCACCCACCCGGACGGCGGCTCCCGGCGGCGATAGGGTTGGCTGCCATGAGCACGATCAAGGCGGCGACCTGGGGCTACGCCGAGGAGTTCGTCCCCGAGCCGGACGTCATCGACCAGTCCCGGAGGCGCGCCGTGGAGCTCGGCACCGCGACCCCGGTCGGCACCGGCGCGGGAGCCGTTCTGCGGATGCTTGCCGCCGCCATCTCGGCCCGGCACGTCATGGAGATCGGTACCGGCACGGGCACCTCCGGTCTGTGGCTGCTGGCCGGCATGCGCCCGGACGGGGTGCTCACGACGATCGACGTGTCCGCCGAGAACCAGCGGGTGGCCCGCGAGGCGTATGCCGCCGCCGGCGTCGCCCACCAGCGCACCCGACTGATCACCGGACCGGCGCTCGAGGTGCTTCCGCGAATGAGCGACGCCGCCTACGACATGGTCCTCGTCGACGCGGACAAGGACTCCTACCCCGCCTACGTCGAGCACGCCCTGCGGCTGCTCCGCTCCGGCGGCCTGCTCGCGCTCGACAACATGCTGTGGCACGACAAGGTTGCCGACCCCGCCGTGCGCGACGAGACGACCAGCACCCTGCGCGACCTCGGGAAGCAGCTGCGCGACGACGCCGGCCTGGTGTCGACGCTCCTGCCCGTCAGTGACGGGCTGCTCGTCGCCGTCCGCCGCTGACGTGCGGCGCGCCGCTCAGGCGACCGTGGTCTGCGGACCGGCGCCGCGGCGGAACCCGGCGGGGCCCTCGGCGATCGCGACGACCTCGTAGTCCTCGATGGTGACCGGGCCGGAGCCGATGATCCTGCTCCCCGGGGCGTCGGCCAGGCCCGCCTCGAACTCGGCCCGGAACACCTTGCGCTCCTGTGCGCTGTCGAAGACGTAGGTCCCCTCGAACCACTCGCCAGGGACCATCCGCCAGACCTTGAACGCCAGCCCGTCCAGGAACATGAACCGGGCGATGGAGCTGCCCACGACATACTCGCGCAGGTCGTTCTCGACCCCCTGGGGAGCATCACGCAGGGACCACCGCACGCTGAGCCCGTAACCCGCGTTCATCCTTGTCCTTCCAACCAGCGCAGCAGCAGTCGCGTCCCGAACCCGGTGCCACCGGGTGACAGGATGCCGGTGTCGACGTCCGAGCGGCCGGGGCCGGCGATGTCCAGGTGCGCCCAGCGCCGCGTCCCGACGAACTCCCGGAGGAACAGCGCCGCCACGATCGAGCCGGGGCCACCCCGGGCGATGTGGCTCAGGTCAGCCACCTCGGAGTCGAGTGTCCGACGGTAGCTCTCGGGCAACGGGAAGGGCCACAGCGTCTCACCAGTCGTCCGGCCGGCCGCCACCAGGGCGTCGCGCACGCTGTCGTCCGTGGCGTACACCGGGGCCATGACCCGGCCCAACGCCACCCGGGCGGCCCCGGTGAGCGTGGCGATGTCGACCAGCACATCGGGGTCGAGCTCGGCGTCGGCATAGGCGAGGGCGTCGGCCAGCACGATGCGGCCCTCGGCGTCGGTGTTCCCGACCTCGACGGTCCGGCCCCCGTACTGGGTGAGCACGTCGCCCGGCTTGTACGACGCCGCTCCCACCGCGTTCTCGGCCAGGGCCAGCAGCCCGGTCACCCGCACGGGGACCGCGAGGTCGCGGCACGCCGACAGCACGGCGAGGACGATCCCTGCCCCCGACATGTCGGAGGTCATCCCGCGCATGCCGGCGGGCGGCTTGACCTGCAGCCCGCCGCTGTCGAACGTGATGCCCTTGCCGACGAGGACGACCCGCCGGCCGCGCGCGGCCCGGCTGCCCTCCTCGGGGAGGTAGTCCAGGCGGACGAGCCGGGGTGGGGCGGCGGACCCCGCCCCGACGGCGAGCAGGCCACCGAAGCCCTCGGCCCGCAGCTCGCGCTCGGTCCACACCCGGGCATCGAGGCCCGCGCGGCGGGCGACGGTGCGCGCCTGCCGGGCCAGCCAGACTGGGCTCTTGATGTTCGACGGGGTGAGCGCCAGGCCGCGCGCCACCAGCGTGGCCCGGGCGCGCACGACCGCCCGGTCGAGGGTGGTGTCCGCGCCGGGCGAGCGCACCGCCACCGTGACCCGGCCGGCGGCGACCGCCCCGGGACGGACCCCGCCGGCGACCCAGCGCGGCGGCCCCCAGCCCCCCAGTGCCGCCCCCTCGACATAGGCGGCGAGCGCGTCGGGGTCGGGCTCGCCCGGGAGCCCGACGACCACCTCGGCCCGCCCGCGGGTGGCTCGCCCGACGGCGGCACCAGCCGCCCGCAGGTCCTCGAGCGCGCCGTCACCCAGCCCCACGACGAGCAGGCGGCGGGCGGCATACCGGCCGGGGGGGAGGGGGACGTCGGTGAGCCGGCCGGAGCCGGTCTGCGGCTCATGGGCGGCGACGAGGTCGTCCCCCGGCATCCCCAGCCCGTCGAGCAGGGCGGCGAGCGCCTCGGCGGTGTCGTCCACCGACCGGGCGAGTACGAGGACGAGGTCGGCGGGGTCGCGGTCGGCGAGGAGGTCCGAGATCGGGGCGGGGCTCGCCGCCCACCTCGCGAGGGTGGGGGCGAGCAGGTCCTCCCGGTCAGCGGTCACGGCAGAGCACCCTACCGATGCGGGTGCACGCATGAACGGGCCCCCGCCGGACGTCCGGCGGGGGCCCCGTTCGATGTGCGGGGGAGGTCAGCTGCAGCCTTCGCACTTGTCGATCGCCTCACCGAGCGCCTTGATCTCGTCGGCGGTCATCTCGACGACGAGCCGACCACCACCCTCCAGGGGCATGCGAAGGACGATGCCGCGACCCTCCTTGGTCACCTCGAGCGGGCCGTCGCCCGTCCTCGGCTTCATTGCCGCCATGCTGCCTTCCCTTCATCGCCGCGGAGGCATGCCGACATGCGCTCCGCCCGTCTCCCGGCGCTGGCGCACCGGACGTTAGCGGCCATTATCCCAACAGGAGTGGCATGGGAGAAATCGCCACCTGCGGGAGGGGATATGGCGAAGCACACGTCTAGGGAGGGTCGGACCCCCACGGCGGGTAGACGAGCAGCATGCAGGTCCACCAGAAGATGCCGGCGACAGCGACGAGGGCGACCACCGCGACCCGCCGCCGCCAGTGCGGGACAACCCTTGCGCCGGTGGACGTGCGCATGGCCACGCTCGCGACGAGCGCGGCCAGCGGGAAGTCGAGCAGGAGGAACCGCCACATGCTCGTGATGGGACGAACGACCGCGAACAGGTACAGCGGGTAGGCCAGCGCCCAGGCCCGGGCCTCGACCGCCAGCCAGCGCCCGTGGCGACCCAGGACGAGGGCGACGTAGGTCGCGAGCAGCCCCACGAGGACCACGACCCCGGGCAGCCCGCGGCTGTCCCACGCCCAGCTGAGCCACAGGACGAACGGACCCTTGCCCGGGTCCTGGCCCCAGGCGGCCTGGATGTCGAAGAAGGCCGTCGGGATGCCGCTCGCCACCCCGACCACGACCGGCCAGGCCACGCCGGAGACCGCGGTGGCCACCAGCATGAGCAGTGCGGACAGCCGCTGGCCCCGGAGGGGAGGCCGTCCGGCCGCCCGGCTCTCGCGCCACCGGACGGCCAGATGGATCAGGACGGTCACCCCCATGGCCGGAGCCACCCCCCGGGTGAAGCCCAGCGGCACGGACACGAGGGCGACGGCGACATACCGGCGCTGCATGAGCAGCACGACCGACGCGGCGACGAGGACCACCGCCAGGCCCTCGGTGTACGGCTTGAGCATGATCCCCGTGGCCGGGTAGAGGCACCACAGCAGCGCGGCGACCAGCGCGAGGCGGTCGCGCTGGGGTTGCGGGTCGGCGTGCCCGGAGAGGTGGAAGACCTTCCAGACCAGGACCGAGCCGCCCGCGGCGAGCGCGACGCTGAGCCCCACGGCGGCGGCGGTGAACGGCAGGCCCACGGCCATCAGCGCCCGCACCATGAAGGGGTAGAGCGGGTAGAAGGCCCAGGCGCTGTACGTGAGGGTTCCGGTGTCCGGGTCGGCGGGCAGCGGCAGGGGGTACCCCTGGACCGCGATCCGCTTGTACCAGACGGAGTCCCACAGCCCCAGCATGTCGCCCAGCGTGGGGCTGAGATGGCCCACGCCGGCCGGGGTCTGGAACCAGGTGGCCGCGACCCACAGGGCGGCGAGCGCCACCAGCCGGGTGAGGAGGTACCCCACGAGGATCGTCCGGACGGGGTGGGCCAGGGCATGTCCGGCGAGCCGGTGGCGACCTGCGCTGGTCAGCACGGAGGCCAGTCGCGGCCCCACGTGCGGGGGCCCCGTCTCCGGGGGCGTGCTCGTCGCCGTCGCCACGACCCCATGCTGCCCCGCCCGGGCCGAGCCATGCGCCCCGGTCCGGACACTTCCCGGTAACAGCCAGAATGGGGCGGTGACCGGCCTGCCCCTCGACGCTCCCCGCTGCGGCTGGGCAACCTCCGCACCGGACTACCTGCGCTACCACGACGAGGAATGGGGCCGGCCGGTCCATGGGGAGCGGGCGCTGTTCGAGCGGATCAGCCTCGAGGCGTTCCAGTCGGGGCTGTCCTGGCTGACCGTCCTGCGCCGTCGCGAGGACTTCCGGGCCGCGTTCGCGGGGTTCGACCCCGAGGCCGTCGCCGCCTTCGGTGCCGCCGATCGCGAGCGGCTGCTCGCCGACCCGGGGATCATCCGGAACAGGAGCAAGGTCGACGCCACGCTGCACAACGCCCACGCCGTGCTCGGCCTGCGTGACCGCGGCGGGCTCGACGCGCTGGTCTGGTCCTTCCGCCCCGAGCGCCACCGTCGGCCGGCGACCCCGGCCGACGTCCCCGCCACGACCCCCGAGTCGGTGGCCCTGGCGACGGCGCTGAAGGTGGCCGGTTTCACGTTCGTGGGCCCGACGACGATGTATGCCGCGATGCAGGCGTGCGGGGTCGTCGACGACCACGTCGTCGGCTGCGCAGCCTCGCCCGGGTGAGCAGCGGGCTCAGCGCGGCGGCGGGGCGGGCGGCCACCCGGTGCGGGCCCCCGGCGTGCCGACCGGGCCGCGCGAGACGGCCGGGGCCACGTCGAGGGACGCCCGCCGCCCGCCGGCGAGGAGCAGGCTGGCCCCGGCGAGCACCATCCCGCCACTGAGCAGCACCAGGGCGAGGTCCGCACTCCAGCGGATGCCGGTGGTGAACAGGGAGAGCCGCTCGCCGCCGACCACCCAGTGCGACAGCAGCGCGTAGGCCGGGTACGCCAGCAGCCACGCGGATGCGACGGGAACGGCCATGGCGCCCAGGAACGCGGCCACGACGCCCGGGCCGTCGCCGGACCGGAGCAGCGTGACCCCACGCCCGACGAGCGCCACCGTCAGCAGGCCGAGTGCCGTGAGGGTGCCACCCAGCAGCAGCGCACCGACGTCGGCCGCCACCTGGTGGTGGGAGCCGAACCTGCCCGGTGGCCGCCCGCCGAAGACCACCAGGTCGCCGACCGCCCGCACGACGGTCACCACACCCAGCAGGCCGAGGGCTGCTGCCATCAGGGTCGAGCGGTGCCGACCGGCGGCCACCACGGTGCCGGACAGGGCCGCCAGGCCGAGCAGCAGGGTCGCCACGACGACGGGGGTGGGGAAGCCGAGGTCCTGCCAGGAGCTCAGCGACCCCCAGACCTGGACAACCCCGACGAGGGCGCCCGCGGCGGCCCCGAGCACCAGCGCCGAGCGGGCCCACGCCGCTCCAGGACCTCTCATCAACGGGGACAGCGCGAGCGCCAGGGCAGCCAGCACGGCCATGAGGACGGCCACGACATAGGCCGCCACGTCGAGGAGCGCGCCGGCGTGGACCGAGCGCAGCGCGGCAGTGGCGACCATCGACGTCCCGGACGGGGCGCGCCAGTCGAGGAGGAGGTAGCCGCCCATGGCCAGGCCGGTCGCGACCGTGGCGGCCCCGGCGAGGCGCGCGGGCCCTCCACCCCGGGGCGCGGCTCCCGGCCGCGGGCCCGGTCCGGCGGCCAGCACCGCCGCGACGAGGAGCAGCACCCACAGGAGGTCGACGCCGAGCAGGCCACCGTCGCGCCACCACATCAGGCCGGCGTAGCGCCAGTCCATGTGCCCTCCACATCCGGCATGGGAGCCACGGTACCCAGCTCGGTGCGGCCCACCGTCAGCCCGCCCCGGCGGCGAACGCGCGCACGTCCCAGACGTAGACCCCGCCCACCTCGTCGGGGGGCCCGAACAGCGGCTCCAACGAGGTGAGCAGGGCCTCGGCCTGCTCCCGGTGCGGCAGGACGACGGCGTCGACCTCCTCGGTGCGCAGGTCCGCGGCGAACTGGCTCCGCTGCTCCGGTGTGGCGAGCTCGGGAGCGTTCGCGGCGTTGATGTCGTAGAGCCACCGGGACAGCGCCGTCCGGCGGGCGCCGTACTGGCCGGAGCCGTCCGGCGCCCCGCTGGGCCCCACGAAGTAGCCCTCGGCGACGGGGAAGCCCATGCCGGCCGCCATCTGCCACTCCAGGGCGCGGGCGTCGGCGACGTCCGGCGGCGGAGCGGCCAGCAGCGACCCTCCGTGCAGGTAGTGCCGCCACTGTCCATCGGTGAAGAAGGCCGGCATGGCGGGGCGCGGGTCCACGACGAGCGGGGTGGGGTAGACGGGCCGGAGGGCGAGTGCGGCGACGACGACCGCGACCGTGGCCGCGGTGGCCGGGACCAGCCATGTCGGTATGCCGGGAGCGGCGTACCGCTCCCCCAGCCGGGTTCGCCCGGCGGCGTCCACGCCGAGGGCCACGATGGCCCCAAAGGCCGGCACGGCGATGAGGGCGAACCGAGTGGGGAGGACGTTCTCGAGAACCGGCAGCGAGTGCACCAGCGACCACGGGGCCGGCAGCCCGGTGGGCCGGCCGTGCAGGAGCACCGTGTCGCCGAGCGAGAGCCACGAGGCGAGGACGAGGACCGCGGCCAGTGCCTGGGCCACGGGACGGCGGATGAGGAGGAGCACGACGAGGGCGGCCAGGAGCCACAGCGGGACGCCGAAGAAGGCGTTCTCCTCCGTCCGGTTCATCGACAGCGCGGCCGAGGCCCACGGATCTGCTCCGCGGCTGCGGGTGGCGATGCCCCAGAGCGCAGCGAGGTCGTTGCCGGCCGGCGGGTGCCACAGCGATGTGTAGCTCTGCGGGCCGGAGAACTGCCACCACAACGGCACTCCGGCCAGCAGGAGGGCAACGATGCCCCCGACGCCGAGCCCGGGCAGCAGCCGGCGCAGGCGCAGCCGGCGGTGGGCCAGCAGGACGAGCCCGACGATGCCCAGCCCGACGCCGGCGAGGAGCAGGATCTCTTCGCCGATGAGCAGCTGCCAGGTCACCAGAAGGCCGAGCACGACGCCACCGCGCACCCATGGGGCACCGTCGCGCAGTGCCGCGACCCGGTCGATGATGACCGGGATGAGGAAGGCCGCCACGAAGTTGGGATGGCCGTTCGCATGGCTGACCATGGCGGGCGCGAACCCGCACAGCCACCCGCCGACGAACGCCCCGGACCGCAGGACCCGGAGCCGCCGGACGAACAGCGCATACCAGGCGAACGCCGTGAGCGACATGCCGAGCCACTCGACCAGGAGGAACGTCGTGCTGGGCCCCCACAGGAGGGTGACCGGGGTCATCGGGATGCCGAGGCCGAGGACGGCGGCGTTGGCCATGAGGTTGACCCCGGACGGGTAGTTCTGCAGGGTGCTGAAGAGCGGGTTCGACAGGTGGGCGACGTTGTGGGCGGTCGCGGCGAAGTACCACTCGAACGCCTGCTGGTCCTGGACCCCCTGGGAGAGGTAGCCCGTTCCGTGCGAGCGGAGCAGGTTCTCCAGGACATAGGCGCCGAAGTACAGGTAGGCCGCCAGGGCCGCCAGGTCGATCAGGGGGCGGACCCGGGGCCGCGGCCGGTGGTCGGGGTCGGCCGCCGCGCCGGCGGGCCAGATGGCCCCGACCCGCGCGGGAAGGCTGCGCAGGCGGACCCGGCCGGCGTCCCAGGCCTCGGTGCCGGCCGTCTCGCCGGACCGGCCGGGCGAGGGCCCGGCTGCCTCGGGCACGGCCCGCGGCGGCGGGTCCGGCTCGCCGCGCAGTGCGGCGATCTCTCGGTCGTGCTCGTCGGCCACCGCCTCGAGCCGGTCGAGGACCTCGTCGACCTGGTCCATCCGGTAGCCCCGGAAGGCGGCCCGGAACCCGGCGATCTCGGCGGACGGGTCGGCCCCGTGGTGGCGGTCGGTCGTGCTCACCGGCGCTCGGTCGCCGCGTCGCGCAGCAGGCCGTCGATGACCGAGGCGTACATCCGGGGTGCGAACACGTCGCCGGCGCGGCCCGTGAGTCCTCTCGCGGGACCGGCCCGGAGGGCGATCTCCTCGATCCACGTCACCAGCGACCCCGTGCCGTCGGCGTCGACGACGACCTCCGCCCAGCCGGCAAGCAGCCATCCGGTCTTGACCATCCGGAACCGGTGCGGCGGCTCCCAGGCGGTGAGGTGCATCGGGTCCGAGAAGCCGACCGGCCCCGCCCGGGTCACACCGACGAAGCGCCAGCCCACCTGCGGCTGCCCCGGATCGGTCGTCACCCGGGTCAGCGGGATGTGCCGGCCGTGGCCGGCGAAGTCGGTGAGAGCCTGCCAGGCCCGCTCGGGGGGCAGCGGGCTGCGGCGACGGACGGTGAAGGCCATCGAGCGCCCCGGTCAGCCCTGGTCCGACGGGTGGATGTCGGCGGAGGGGTCGGGGACGGCACTGACGTCGTCCCCGGCGTCCGCGCCCCCGGCGTCCGCGTCCCCGGCGTCCGCGCCCCCGGCGTCCGCGCCCCGGGCGTCCGCGCCCCGGGCGGCGCGGAGCAGCGCCAGCTCCTCCTCCTGGGCGGCCAGTCGCTCCTGCAGCCCGTCGAGGACGTCGTCGACCTCCGACATCCGGTATCCGCGCACAGCGGTGTCGAACCGCACGGCGTCAAGATCGGCCGCACCGGGCCGCTCCGGGAGGCCGGTCGACGGGGTCGTGTGCACCGGCTGGGCCATCGGGTCATACGGCAAACGGCCGATGACGAGCGCAGCGAACACCGCGACGAGCACGACGGCGACGACGATGAGGACGACCCAGACCACCCGCCGATCCTATGCCGGTCGGCCCTCGAGCTCGCCGACCGGCCGTGGCCGCCTGTCGACGGCCTGCGAGACGGCCGCAGCCGTGAGCGTCTCGACGAGGTGGGGGACGTCCTCGACGGCCACCCGGACGGTGGCGCGGCATACCTCGCCCTGCCAGATCGACAGGACCACCCGGCCGCGCTCCGGATGGGCCGCGATGCGCAGCATCCGGCCGTCGACGTCCCGTCCGACGAAGACGTCGCCGATGCGGGGCAGTGGCGACACGCTCACCTCGCCATGATGCCCGTCCCGGCCATACCGCTGCTACCCCCCGGTAGGCCGGGGTGTGCCGCGTCCCAGGCACCGCCGGGGCCCCGGGCCGGGGCCCACGGCTCACTCGGGGCGGGTGGGCGGCGGCTCGTCCGGCAACAGCGCCAGATCGGACTCGACGATGACCGAGACGGCCTCCTCGACGTCGTCGGTCAACGTGAGCAGCGCCAGGTCCCGCAGGTTGATCGTGCCGGCCTCGACGGCGGAGCGGCCCAGCCAGTCCAGCAGCCCCTGCCAGTAGCCCCGGCCGTAGAGGACGATCGGGAAGGAGGTCACCTTGTCGGTCTGCACGAGGGTGATCGCCTCGAACAGCTCGTCGAGGGTGCCGAACCCACCGGGCAGGACGATGAAGCCGCGGGCGTACTTGACGAACATCATCTTGCGCGCGAAGAAGTAGCGGAAGTTCACGCCGATGTCGACGTAGTCGTTGAGCCCCTGCTCGAACGGCAGCTCGATACCGAGGCCGACCGAGGTGCCTCCGGCGTCGAGCGCCCCCTTGTTGGCCGCCTCCATCGACCCCGGGCCCCCGCCGGTGATGACCGCGTAGCCCGCCGCCGCGAGCGCGCGCCCGACGTGCTCGGCGGCCGCGTACAGCGCAGTGCCCGGGCGGGTGCGGGCCGACCCGAAGACACTGACGGCGGGGCCGAGCTCGGCGAGGGCGCCGAACCCCTCGACGAACTCCGCCTGGATCCGCAGCACGCGCCAGGGGTCGGCATGCAGCCAGTCGGTCGGGCCGCGGCTGTCCAGCAGGCGCTGGTCGGTGGTCGACCGCGGCACCTGGGAGCGCCGCATGACGACGGGCCCCTTGTAGTAGTCGCGGTGCCGGTCCCAACTCTCGGGTGTCTCCTCCACCCGGCCCAACCTACGGCAGGCCGGGATGGCGCCGGGCCGGCGAACCCCGGCACCGGACGACGCCCGCCGCAGCCCTGCCGGAGCCGGAGTGGCAGTCAGGCGAGCCAGCGCACCAGAGCGGCCTCGCAGGCTCGCAGCTGCGCGACGGGACAGCGCTCCTCGTCGTGGTGGGCCAGGTTGGGGTCGCCGGGGCCGAAGTTCACCGCGGGGACCCCCATCGCCGAGAAGCGGGCCACGTCGGTCCACCCCTGCTTGGCGACGACGTCGAGGCCGAGTGCGTCGACGAAGGCCCGGGCGGCCGGCAGGTCCAGGCCCGGACGGGCGCCGCCGGAGTTGTCGGCGAGGACGACCTCGAACCCGTCGAACACGTCGACGACGTGGGCGAGGGCCTCCGCCTCGGACCGGTCGGGGGCGTAGCGGTAGTTGACCGTGACGGTGCACAGGTCGGGGATGACGTTCGTCGCGACCCCGCCGCGGATGCCCACCGCCGAGAGTGCCTCGCGGAACTCCAGCCCGTCGACGGTGACGGTCCGCGCCTGGTATGCCGCGAGCCGCGCCAGCACCTCGCCCGCCTCGTGGACCGCGTTGCGGCCGCGCCACGGGCGGGCCGAGTGCGCGGCGACCCCGCGCACCAGGACGTCGACCCGCAGGGTCCCCTTGCAGCCGCCCTCGACGAGCGCGCCCGTCGGCTCGAGCAGGACGGCGAAGACGGCATCGTCGATGAGGTCGGGCCGCTGCTCCTGGACGTGGCGCAGGCCGTTGTACCGGCTGTCGACCTCCTCCCCCTCGTAGAAGACGAGCGTGAGGTCCCGGTTCGGCTCGGGGACGGCGTGCGCGATCCGCAGCTGGACGGCGACGCCGCCCTTCATGTCCACGGTCCCGCGGCCCCACAGGACGTCCTCACCGTCCATGGTGCGCCGCCGGGTGGGCAGGTTGCGCGGGGCCGTCGTCACCGGCACGGTGTCGATATGGCCGGCGAGGACCACCCGCTCGGGCCGGCCCAGGTCGGTCCGGGCGACGAGGGTGTTCCCCAGCCGGGTGACGGCCAGGTGCGGCAGCCCGCCCAGCGCCACCTCGATGGCGTCGGCGAGAGCACCCTCCTGGAGGCTCACCGACTCGAGGTCGCACACCGCCGCGGTGAGGTCCTCGACGGCGCTGGCGAGGTCCAGGACGGGGGTGCTGACCGGCATACCCGCCACCCTAGCGAGCGCCCGGTGCATCCTGCGTGGGGTGCCGTCGGGGCCGTCCCGGCGGTGACGACAACCTAGGCTGGGACCATGACCTCCGCCCACCCCGCCTGGGGTTTCGGACTGCTGACCGTGACGGACGACGGCGACGTCCTCGATGCCTGGTACCCGTCCCCGGCCCTCGGCGAGCCACGGGACCGGCCGGCCCCGGAGGAGCTGGTGGTCCTCGCGGGGGCGGACGAGGAGCGTCGGGTCCGCCGCGAGCTGCGGCTCGTCGTCGCCGACCTCGACGGCCCGCCGCAGGACGTGGCCGACGGGTACCTGCGTCTGCATCTGCTGAGCCACCGGCTCGTGGCGCCGAACACCGTCAACCTCGACGGGCTGTTCGCGGTGCTCCCCAACGTCGTGTGGACCTCCCAGGGGCCCTGCGCCGTCGACGGGTTCGAGCTGACCCGGGCACGGCTCCGGGTGCGCGGGCCCCTCCATGTGTTCGGCGTCGACAAGTTCCCCCGGATGCTCGACTACGTCGTCCCGAGCGGGGTCCGGGTCGGGGATGCGGACCGCGTCCGGCTGGGTGCGCACCTGGCGAGCGGGACGACGGTGATGCACGAGGGCTTCGTCAACTTCAACGCCGGCACGCTCGGCACCTCGATGGTCGAGGGCCGGATCAGCCAGGGGGTGGTCGTCGACGACGGGTCCGACATCGGGGGTGGGGCCTCGACGATGGGCACCCTGTCGGGCGGCGGCACGGAGCGCGTGCGGATCGGCAAGCGTTGTCTGCTCGGGGCCGAGTCGGGCCTCGGCATCGCGCTCGGCGACGACTGCGTCGTCGAGGCCGGTCTCTACCTCACGGCGGGTACCAAGGTGACGCTGCCGGACGGCACGGTGACCAAGGCCCGGGAGCTGTCCGGCCAGGACGGCCTGCTGTACCTCCGCAACTCGGTGAGCGGAGCGGTCGAGGCCAGGCCCCGCGACGGGCACGGCATCGTCCTCAACTCCGCACTGCACGCCAACGACTGACGACGGGAGCCCCACGCCGTATGCCGCGCACCAGCCGTGGGGGCATCACTCTCGCCGAGGAGCAGCCGCGCAGCCGACGCCGTCGCTGGGTCGTGCGGGTGGTCATCGTTGCCCTCGTGGCGGTCGTCGGCGCTGCCGCGTACGCCGGTGGCCGAGGGCTGTTCGACTCGGTCGGCGCGCAGCGGTGCCAAGCGACCGCCACCGGCACGAGCGTGACGTTCGACCCGGAGCAGATGAGCAACGCCGCGACGATCACCGCGATCGCCATGAAGCGCGGGCTGCCGCCGCGGGCCGCCACCATCGCCCTCGCCACGGCGATCACCGAGTCCAAGCTGCGCAACCTGCGCTACGGCGACCGTGACAGCCTCGGGCTGTTCCAGCAGCGGCCGTCCCAGGGCTGGGGCTCCGCAACGCAGATCCTCGACCCGGAGCACGCGGCCAACGCCTTCTACGACGCGCTGGTCAAGATCAGGGGCTATGCGTCGATGGACATCACCACCGTCGCCCAGCAGGTCCAGCGCAGCGCCTTCCCCGACGCCTACGCCAACCACGAGCAGGAAGGCCGGATCATCGCCTCGGCGATCAGCGGCTACTCCCCCGGCGGGCTGGGCTGCCGACTCGCGGCGGTCAGCCGAAAGGCCGACCCGGCCCCGATCGAGCGCGCCCTCCAGGCCGAGCTCGGGGTCAAGGCCGTCCGGCACGGCAGCACCCTCGTCGTCACGGCGGCCTCCGCGCGCGGCGCCTGGTCGATCGGCGCCTGGGCCGTGGCCAAGGCGAGCGGCACCGACCTGCACGCGGTGACCGTCGGGGCCCGGCAGTGGACCAGGGCGCCCGAGCGCAGCGGGTGGTCCTGGACCGCCGCCGATGACCCACAAGGCGCCACCACCGTCGTGCTGCACCTGGCCTGACCGCCCCTGTCGGGGGCCCGGCTACGAGACGGTCTGCTCCTCGGCGACCGACTCCTGCCCGGCGGCTGCGTTCTCGGCGCGTTCGGCAGCCTCCTGCTCGGCGGCGACGGCCTCCTCCTCGGCCTGGGCGGCGGACCGGGCGGCCGCATCGGCGTGCGCAGCGGCCCTGGCCGCGTCCTTCTCCGCCTTGGCCGCCTTGGCGGCCTCCTTGGCGGCCTTGAGGCGCGCCTTCTCCTCCTTGGCGAGCTTGGCGCCCACCCCGCCGCGCCGCTTGATCGCGATGTAGTCGCGCTGGGCCTCGCCGATGTAGACCTGCCGTGGGCGACCGATCTTCGTCGCCGGGTCGGCCATCATCTCGCGCCACTGGGCGATCCAGCCAGGCAGGCGGCCCAGGGCGAACAGCACGGTGAACATCCGGGTCGGGAAGCCCATCGACTTGTAGATCAGGCCGGTGTAGAAGTCGACGTTCGGGTACAGCTTCCGCTCGGCGAAGTAGTCGTCGTGCAGCGCACGCTGCTCGAGCTGGAGGGCGATGTCGAGCAGCGGGTCGACCACACCGGTCCGGCGCAGGATGGTGTCCGCGGTCTCCTTGATGATCGCCGCTCGCGGGTCGTAGTTCTTGTAGACCCGGTGGCCGAAGCCCATCAGCTTGACGCCGGGCTCCTTGTTCTTGACCCGGTTGACGAAGCTGTCGATGTCCCCGCCGTCGAGGCGGATGTTCTCGAGCATCTCCAGGACCGCCTGGTTGGCGCCGCCGTGGAGCGGCCCGAACAGGGCGTTGATGCCGGCGCTCACCGAGGCGAAGAGGTTGGCGTGCGAGGACCCGACCAGGCGCACCGTCGAGGTCGAGCAGTTCTGCTCGTGGTCGGCGTGCAGGACGAGCAGCTGCTCCAGCGCCTTCACCATGACGGGGTCCACGTCGTACCGGGCCGCCGGCACGCCGAACGTCATCCGGAGGAAGTTCTCGGTGAGGCTGAGACTGTTGTCCGGGTACAGCAGGGGCTGGCCGATGCTCTTCTTGTACGCGTAGGCCGCGATCGTCGGCAGCTTGGCCAACAGCCGGATGGTCGAGATCTCGACATGCTCGGGATCGAACGGGTCGAGGCTGTCCTGGTAGAACGTCGACAGGGCCGAGACGGCCGAGGACAGCACCGGCATGGGGTGGGCGTCCCGGGGGAAGCCGTCGAAGAACATCTTGAGCTCTTCGTGGAGCATCGTGTGCTCGCACACCCGCTCCTCGAAGTCGTCGAGCTCGGACTTGTTGGGCAGCTCACCGTAGATGAGCAGGTATGCGGTCTCGAGGTAGGTCGACTTCTTCGCCAGCTGCTCGATCGGGTACCCCCGGTAGCGCAGGATGCCCGCGTCGCCGTCGATGTAGGTGATGGCGCTGGTGCAGGCCGCGGTGTTGCCGAAGCCGTTGTCCAGCGTGACGTTGCCGGTCTCCTTGAGCAACGGCCCGATGTCGTAGCCGCTGTTCCCCTCGCTGGCCTGGACCAGGGGGAACTCCAGCGTCTTGTCCGCCGTGGAGAAGGTGGCTCCTACGCCGGTCTCGGTCGTCATGGTCCCGTCCTTCGTGTCGTCGTTGGCCCGCGTCGGTGGCCCCATGGTGTGCGGATCTGCGCATCGCCAAGGCGGGTCCGACGGTACTCCACCGGGTATCCGCCGATGCAGCCGGTGTGACCAGACGATGCGGCAGCGGTCACCCGAGTCGACGAACGGCGGCCTCCACGCGCTCATCGGTGGCGGTCAGCGCGACCCGCACGTACCGGGCCCCCGCGGCGCCGTAGAACGTCCCTGGAGCGACCAGCACGCCGCGGTCGGCCAGCCTGGACACCGTCGTCCAGGCGTCCTCTCCGGCGGTGGCCCACAGGTAGAGGCCCGCCTGCGAGTCATGGACCTCGAGCCCATACCCCACCACCGCCTCGAGCAACCGCGCACGGCGGGCGGCATACCTGGCCTTCTGTGCCTCGACGTGGCCGGCGTCCCGCAAGGCCGCCACCATCGCCCGCTGGACCGGCCACGGGACCATCATCCCCGCGTGCTTGCGGACCTCGAGCAGCCGGCCGACCAGCCGCGGGTCGCCCGCGACGAACGCCCCCCGGTAGCCCGCGAGGTTGGACTGCTTGGACAGCGAGTAGATGCAGAGCAGGCCCTCGTGGGACCCGCCGGTGACCCTGGGGTCCAGGATGCTGGGGGTCGTGGGCGGGTCGCCGCTCCCCTCCACCCGGGGGCGCCAGTCGAGCTCGGCGTAGCACTCGTCGCTGGCCACCACCACGCCGTGCCGACGGGCCCAGGCCACCACCTTCGCGAGGTGGTCCACCCCGAGGACCTTGCCGGTCGGGTTGCTGGGGCTGTTGAGCCACAGCAGCTTCGGGGTGGAGGCGGCGGTGGGTGGCCCGATCGCCGTCAGCGCGTCGACCGGCAGGGAGGTCGCGCCGGCGAGCCTGGCCCCCACCTCGTAGGTCGGGTAGGCCACCGACGGAAACCCGACCACGTCCCCTGGACCCAGCCCGAGCGTGGTGGGCAGCCAGGCGACGAGCTCCTTGGAGCCGATCGTCGGCAGCACGCCCGCGGGGTCCACGTCGGGAACGCCCCGCCGCACGGCGAACCAGTCGGCGACCGCTGAGCGCAGGTCCGGCGTGCCCCAGGTCTGGGGGTAGCCCGGCGCGTCCGCGGCCTCGCGCAGGGCGGCCTGGACGGCGTCGGGCGTGGGGTCGACGGGCGTCCCGACCGACAGGTCGACGATGCCGCGTCCCGCACCAGCGGGCAGGCCGGCGTCGGAAAAGGCGCTCGCCCACTCCTTGTACGGAGCGAGCGAGTCCCAGGGGAAGGCCGGAAGGGTCAGCACCGGTGCGCGGCTCCCGGCTCTGTCGCGGCCGCGACGACGGCCCTCAGACCTGCGGCGGCAGGACGGAGATGACCTCGTGGTCCTTCTCGATGACGCCCATCTTGGCGGCGCCTCCAGGGCTGCCCAGGTCATCGAAGAACTCGACGTTGGCCTTGTAGTACTCGGCCCACTTCTCGGGCAGGTCGTCCTCGTAGAAGATCGCCTCGGTGGGGCACACCGGCTCGCACGCGCCGCAGTCGACGCACTCGTCCGGGTGGATGTAGAGGGTGCGGATGCCCTCGTAGATGCAGTCGACGGGACACTCTTCGATGCAGGCCTTGTCCTTGACGTCGACACAGGGCTGCGCGATCACATACGTCATGGGCCCATAGTATGCACGCGTGCCGGACCGACTTGCAGCGCACCCCCCGGGAACGCGGGTCGCTGTCCGCCACCGGCTTCGACAAGGCGAGGAACGGACCGGTTCCCCGTTCACCGAGACCGTCGGGACGCTCGTCGACGTGACGGACACCACATTCGCGCTACTGACCCGTAACGGCGAGACGGTGCGCATCGACCGGTCCGCCGTCGTCGCCGAGCGGGTCGTCCCGCCGGCGCCGACCCGGCGTGGGGCGCCCCACCGGGCACTGTCACCGCAGGACGTCCAGCGGCTCATGATCGACGCCTGGCCGCCGATGGAACGCGAGCCGCTCGGCGACTGGGTGCTGCGCGCGGCCCGCGGGTTCACCGGGCGCGCCAACTCCGCCCTCGCCGTCGGCGCCCCGGGGCTGCCCCTCGCGCAGGCGGTCGACGTCGTCGAGAGCTGGTATGCCGCGCGTGGCCTGCCCCCGAACCTGGCCCTCGTCGGGGAGCCCGGGTTCGACCCGTGGGCGAGCGAGGTCGGCGCCGAGCTGCGCCGGCGCGGCTACCGGGGCCGGGTGCCCACCCACACCCTGACGGCGGCCGCCCGCGAAGTCGCGCTGGCCGGCGGGGGTGACCCGGCCGGCGGCCGGGTCGAGCTGTCGCGCACACTGGCCGAGTCGTGGCTCACGGCATACCGGCGGTACCGGCCGGTCGACGAGGTGGCTGCCCGGGCCATCCTCACCGGATCACCGGAGCAGGTGTTCGGCCTCGTGCGGCGCGGCGCCCAGGTGGTCGCGATCGGCCGCCTCGGCGTCGCCCACGCCTGGGGCGGCGTCGCGGCGATGTGGGTCGACCCGGCGGTGCGGGGCTCGGGCCTCGGCCGGGCGATGGTCGGAGCGCTCGCCGGTGCGGCGCTCGCCCGCGGGCTGCGCTCGCTGCACCTGCAGACGGACGCGGACAATGTCGCAGCACTGGCGCTGTACGAGTCGGTGGGGTTCTCCACCCACCACGACTACGTGAACGTCGTCCGCTGACCCAGCGTTCGTCCAGCAACGCTTCCTAGAGTTGTGGCGCACTCGCCCCCGACGAAGGACCACCTCCGGCATGCCCACGCCGTCCACGACCATGCCCTCACCCTTGCCCGGCGACCACACCGACGGCACCCGCACCGGCGCTTCCGGGCCACCCGGCCCCCCGGCGGCCGACCCGCCTGCCGCGGCAGCGCTGCGCCAACCGGCATCCGCCCCGGCCGCGGCTGCGCCCAACCGGTTCGGGCTCTCGCCCGCCCAGATCGGCGGCAGCGCGCTGGCGGCGATGACCTCGGCGCTGGCCGCGTCCACCCTCGGCGTGGCGGGCACCCTCGCCGGCGCCGCGATCGGATCGCTCATCGCGACGATCGGCTCGGCCATGTACGCCCACACCTTCCGCACGGCGCACCGCAGGATCGAGGCGCTGGCCCCCCGGCCCGGCCGGCCGCTCCGGCCCACCGAGGTCCGGTCCGCCCGAGCGGTCGCGAGTGGACCCCGGGACGCCCCCGCGGCGGCCCACCCCTCCCCCTCCGGTCGGTGGCGTGGCCCGGCCACCTTCCTGGCCGGGCTGCTCGTCGCCCTCGGGGCGGTGACCGCAGTCGAGCTCGTCCTCGGGCATCCGCTCGGCAGCTCAGCCCTGCCGGGCACCACGGTGACCCGGGTCGTCACCGGCGGCGGCACGGCCCGAGCCCGGTCGACGAGACCGAACGACACCCATCAGGGACAGCCCACGCTGTCCCCCCCGACCGCGGCGCCCACGCCCACGCTCACGCCGTCACCGACGACGACTCCGAGCCCCGGTCCGACACCTACGGCATCGGTGCCGTCGACGACCCCCACGCCGACCACCACTCCCTGACCCGCGCGGCCGAGTGGCACGAACCGCCCGGTGCGGTCAGCGCCTGAGCCGCGACTCGTCGCCCGGCCGGGGCGCGGGGACGGTCGGCGCCGGAACGGCCGTCAGGACGGGCTGGGCCGACACGACCACCGGGAGTCTGGTCCGCGATCAGCCGTGACAGGTAGAGCTGCACGAAGTTGAGGCGGCCGTCCGGTGAGATGTCGCGATGGCCGTCTCACCCTGCCTGCCTTGCCAGGAGAACGTCCGCAGATCAGTCCAGGGCGGCATAGCCCCCGCGGTAGTGCACCAGCGCGGCCGGGGGCGCGTCGGGCAGTCCCAGGCCGACCACCTCGCCGACGAGGATGCTGTGGTCGCCGGCCGGGTGGAGGTCGCTCACCCGACACTCCAGCGTCCCCAGCCCCCCACCGATGAGGGCCACCCCGGTGACCGGACCGCGCAGGTGCGGGACGCGGTCGAGCTGGCCGTGCAGCGGGCGCCCCGGCGTGGCCAGCCAGTCCGAGACTGCCCGCTGGTCGGCACCGAGGATGCTCGCCCCGAACACCTCTGCCGCGAGGACCGCATCGTGGAACCGGCTGTCCCGCTGGACGCAGACGAGGATGAGCAACGGGTCGAGGGAGACCGAGGTGAGGGTGTCCGCGGTCATGGCGTGGTCGTGCCCACCCGAGAGGGTGGTGACGACGCTCACGCCGGTCGCGAACCGGCCCATGACCTGACGCAGCCGTCCAGGGCCGAGGTCGGTGGGCTCGCTCATCGGCTCACCTCCTCGAGCAGGCCGGGGCGGCGCCCGGCGATGGGGTCGACAGCGAGGGGAACCAGGTCGCCGGTCACGAGATCGACGCGGGCGAACCCCTCCCGCCCGGGCAGCCGGGCGGCGACGCGGTTGGACAGGACGAACCAGCCGTCACCGACGACGGCCTGGGTCGCGTGCTCGCGCAAGGCCTCCTGCTGGGCCGCGACGGCGCCACCGTCGACGGTCGCATGCGTGACGACCCGGTCCTCGACCTCGCAGGGCCGGTAGGGCTCGTCGGCAGCGGGCACCGTCCAGCCCAGAGCTCGGTCGACATGCTCGGCCAACCACGCGCGGTCCTCGTCGACCCACGACCGGGGGTAGACGGCCGCGAAGAGGGGCGGTGGCTCCGGCATCGACCGCAGCGCGGTGCGGGTCACCCGGTGGGTCTGCACATGGTCGGGGTGGAGGTAGCCGCCGAACCGGTCGTAGGTGACGACCACGTCGGGGTGGACCTCCTCGACCACCGCACGGACCAGCGCCGCAGCCTCTGCCACGTCGGCTCCGGCGAACGCGCGGGGATCCGCCGCCGCAGCGGAGCCGGCCATGCCGGAGTCGCGGTAGGGCGGCAGTGCGGACAGCCCGGCGGACGTCACCACCACGGCACCCGCCCCGCCGGGCTCGAGCGGGCCGGCGCCCAGCAGGTGCCCGGTCACCCCGAGGCGGCGCAGGGCGCGGCGCAGCTCCTCCCGCCGGTGGGCGGCCAGCGGGTCCCCCTCTGCCCCCTCGAGGTGCGCGAGCTCGGCAGGGATCACCTCGCCCTCCTCCCCCAGCGTGCAGGTGAGGACGTGCACGTCGTCGCCGCGCGCGGCGTGGTGCGCGAGGGAGATCCCGGTCGCGATCGTCTCGTCGTCGGGATGGGCGTGCACGAACAGGAGCCTGCCAGGCCGGCCCTCGCCCACCGGCGTCGTGGCGGCGGCCTCGGTCGTCGGCCCGCTCACTGGTGGACCGCGAGCCGGGCGAAGTCGACGGTCCCGGCCAGGACCTCGTCGGCAGTGAAGTTGCGGATGTCCGAGCCGGCGACATACATGGCCCGGCGCTCGGCGAGGCCCACGTAGGCCCCCTCCCCGCGCAGCGTGGTGTCGAGGTCACCCCATGCCTTCTCCCGCTCGGCCCGGTCGGCGATCCGGGCGATCGCGGCCATCCGTGCGGTCACCGCCGGCTCGGCGAAGTAGCCGTAGTCGCGGCCCGGCCCGGCCGCTGAGAGGTTGATCGTGGAGTCGAACAGCGGCGGCAGGATCGTCGATGCCGAAGCCCACTGGGGCGCCCAGGTGGACCAGAAGACGTCAGTGGCGCCGGCGCGCGCCGGCTTGGCGATCTGCGTGAAGTAGTCGTCGACGACCGGCTGCAGCGCGGGCTCGAACCCGGCGTCCCGCCACCCCGCGGCAAGGGCCGCCATGCCCTTGTCGGCGCTCTCGGTCGACCGGTAGGCGACCCGGATGGGCACCGGCATGGGCACGCCGGCGTTCTCGAGCATCGCCTTCGCCCGGGCGGGGTCACCCTTGAGTCCGCCGCCCACCGGGTCGGCGGTGGTCGCCGCGGGAAGGGCCGACGGGATGAGGGACAGGGTGGCCCGGGCGCTGGTCGAGCCGCCGAGCGCCGTCACGTAGGCCTCCCGGTTGGTCGCCATGGCGAACGCGGTGCGTACGGCCGGGCTGGCGAAGACCCGGCTCCTCAGGTTGGGGACCAGATAGTCCACCAGGCCCGTCCCGGGGTTGACGGAGCGGCTGCGGAGCTCCGCGAGGGCGTTGATGTGCTGCTGGATCGCGGGCGGCGCCGACTCGAGGGCGACCCCGGCCCGGCCGGTCCCGGTGTTGGCCATGATGTCCTGGGCGACGGACTGCGGTTCCATCCCCGCCTGGTAGCGGATCTCGTCGGGATAGGCCTTGCGGACCGGGTCCGAGGAGGCGTTCCACGCCGGGTTGCGCGCCCATACTCCCCCCGTCCCGGGGTCCCAGCTGTCCTTGAGCAGGTACGGCCCGTCGGAGAACACGGCGTACCGGCCGTTCCCGCCCTGGTCCTGGGTCTTCTTGTAGGGGGCGAAGGACGGCATGCTCACCATCTCGTTGAAGTCGCTGGTCGGCGTGGCCAGGGCGAAGGTGATGGTCTCGCCGGAGCAGGAGACCGCCTTGTCGAAGGCCGCCTGGCCGGCCGCGGCGGCCTTGCCGGTGGCGTACGGGCCCTCGTAGGTGCTCGTACCCTCGACCGTCTTGGGGACGGCCAGCACGGCCAGGGCGTCGGTGTCGCCGCCCGTGATCACCGACGTGGCGAACGTGCGCGAGACGCCGTACTTCACGTCCTCGCAGGTCACCGGCGTGCCGTCCTGCCAGGTGACGTCCGAGCGCAGGGTGAAGGACCAGGACGTGAGGTCTGCGCTGGGCGTGCCGGTGTCGGTCGCGAGGTCACCGACGAGGGTGGCCTGACCGGCGGGGGTGGGGCTCGGTTGGTATGCCGTGAGCGTGCGGAGGAACGTCCGGCCGGCGAACGCGGCGTCGGTGCGCGACCCGATCCGCTGGGGGTCCCAGGCGAGGACGGGGCCCAGGGCCATGGCGGTGACCACCCCGCCGGGCTGGTCGCTCACCCCCAGGCCGGCGCTCGACTGTGCCTCGAGCGACGTCCCGGAGCAGGCGGCCACCGCGCCGGCGGCGACCACCGCCGGCACGAGGCCCACCATGCGGCGGCGGGGCCGGCCGGTGCGCGGTCGGAGGGACGGGCGGGGGAAGCTCACAAGCGGTTCCTGGGGTGCGGGTACAGGGGCGTGGGGCGCGGCGGCGGTGTCAGCCCTTCCGGGCCCGCGCTGCGGTGCGGGCGCGCAGGATCTGGTCCAGCTCGACCTTACGGATGCGGACCGCCTCGGGGGTCACTTCGCAGCACTCGTCCTCGCGGCAGAACTCGAGCGACTGCTCGAGACTCAGCCGGCGGGCGGGCACGATCTTCTCGAAGTTGTCGGCCGAGGAGGCCCGAACGTTGGTGAGCTTCTTCTCCTTGGTGATGTTGACGTCCATGTCGTCTGACCGGGAGTTCTCGCCGATGACCATCCCCTCGTAGACCTCCGTCGTGGGGTCGACGAACAGCGTGCCCCGCTCCTGGAGGTTGACCATGGCGTAGGCGGTGACGGCGCCGGACCGGTCGGAGACCAACGAGCCGGACAGCCGGGTGGTGATCGTCCCGTGCCACGGCTCGTAGCCCTCGAAGACGTGGTGGGCGATGCCTGACCCGCGCGTCTCGGTGAGGAACTCGGTGCGGAAGCCGATGAGGCCGCGGGCCGGGACGAGGAACTCCATCCGCACCCAGCCCGTACCGTGGTTCGTCATCTGCTCCATCCGGCCCTTGCGCTGGGCGAGGAGCTGGGTGATCGGGCCGAGGAAGGCCTCAGGGGTGTCGATCGTCAGCCGCTCGACGGGCTCGTGCACCTTGCCGTCCATCGTCCGGGTGACGACCTGCGGCTTGCCCACCGTCAGCTCGTACCCCTCCCGGCGCATCTGCTCGACGAGGATGGCCAACGCGAGCTCGCCGCGGCCCTGGACCTCCCAGGCCTCGGGCCGCTCGGTCGGCAGCACCCGCATCGACACGTTGCCGACCAGCTCCCGGTCGAGCCGGTCCTTGACCAGACGCGCCGTGACCTTGGCACCCTTGACGCGGCCGGCCAGCGGGGAGGTGTTGGTCCCGATGGTCATCGAGATGGCGGGCTCGTCGACGGTGATGAGCGGCAGCGGCCGCGGGTCGTCGGGGTCGGTGAGGGTCTCGCCGATGGTGATCTCCGGGATGCCGGCCACGGCGATGATGTCGCCGGGCCCGGCCTCCTCGGCGGGCCGGCGCTCGAGCGCCTCGGTCATCAGCAGCTCGGTGATCTTGACCTTCTGGACCGTCCCGTCGTGGCGGCACCACGCGACCAGCTGCCCCTTGCGGATCACGCCGTTGTGGACCCGGAGCAGGGCCAGCCGGCCGAGGAAGTTGGACGCGTCGAGGTTGGTCACGTGGGCCTGCAGCGGCGAGGCGGGGTCGTAGGCCGGCGCCGGGATGGTCTCGAGGATGGTCTTGAACAGCGGCTCGAGGTCGGGACTGTCGGGCAGTTCCCCGTTGCCCGGGCGGTTGAGCGACGCGCGGCCGGCCTTCGCGCTGGCGTACACGATCGGGAAGTCGAGGGCGGCCGGGTGGGGGTCATGGCGGTCGTAGTCCTCGAGCAGGTCCATGAACAGCTCGTAGACCTCGTCGACGACCTCCTCGATCCGCGCGTCGGGCCGGTCGACCTTGTTGATGCACAGCACGACGGGCAGGTGGGCCCCCAGCGCCTTGCGCAGCACGAACCGGGTCTGCGGGAGGGGCCCCTCGCTCGCGTCGACGAGCAGGACGACCCCGTCCACCATGGACAGGCCCCGCTCGACCTCACCGCCGAAATCGGCGTGACCCGGGGTGTCGATGATGTTGATCGTCACCCCGCCGGCCAGCCCCGCATCGGCCGCCGCCTTGCCCGCGTAGTGGATCGCGGTGTTCTTGGCGAGGATCGTGATGCCCTTCTCGCGTTCGAGGTCCCCGCTGTCCATCGCGCGCTCGGCGATGTGCTCGTGCTCGCCGAACGCGCCGGCCTGCCAGAGCATCTTGTCGACCAGGGTCGTCTTTCCGTGGTCGACGTGCGCGACGATGGCAACGTTGCGGAGGTCGCCGCGACTGAGAATGGGCATAGGGGCGATTCTCTCATCGCACCCCTAGGACCACGAAAACGGGGACGGGCCCACCGCGAAAGGGGCGGCCCACCGGGGGGCCGTCGCGGTGGTTGCCGTGGCCGCCGTCCGCCGCCGGTGCTCCGGTGCCGGTGGCCGTGTGGCGTGGGTCACGATTTCGCATCATCGCCACCCGGTGCTTTGTCCATCGGGGCACGCGGCACCAGACTCGGCTGGTTCATCCCCGCGCCGACCTGAGGTGCGGGGCCCACGGACTGCGCCCCGATCGGGCGCCGGAGGGAGGTAGGCGAGATGAGCGTGCCCGTCGACGTCGAGCCCGGCGCCTACGACGCTCCCCCGGAGCAGGTGGCTGCCGGCGGCGACACGATCGAGGGCCGGTCGCTCGGGCAGATCGCCTGGCGCCGCATGCGCCGCGACAGGGTCGCCATGGCCGGGGGCATCGTCGTCCTGGCGCTGATCCTCATGGCCGCCCTCGCCCCCGTTCTCGTCGGCTGGCTCGGCCACCCGCCCAACGACTTCCACCAGAACCTCGTCAGCGCTGACACCCAGATGCCCGAGGGGGCCTGGGGAGGGATCGGCAGCAAGTTCCTCTTCGGGATCGAGCCGGTCAACGGCCGCGACCTGTTCTCCCGCGTCCTGTACGGCGCGCGCATCTCCCTCATCATCGCCTTCTTCGCGACCCTGCTCTCGGTCTTCATCGGCACCACGATGGGCATCGTCGCCGGCTACTTCGGTGGGTGGGTCGACGGCCTCATCAGCCGGCTGATGGACATCTTCCTGGCGTTCCCGCTGCTCGTCTTCGCGCTCGCGCTCGCCGGGGCCATCCCCGACCACGCCTTCGGGCTGAGCGGGGACGCGCTGCGGATCGCGCTGCTCGTCTTCATCATCGGCTTCTTCAACTGGCCCTACATCGGCCGGATCATCCGCGGCCAGACGATGTCGATCCGCGAGCGCGAGTTCGTCGACGCCGCCCTCAGCCTCGGTGCCACCCACCGGTCGATCCTCGTGCGCGAGCTGCTGCCCAACCTGGTGGCGCCGATCCTCGTCTACTCGACGCTGCTCATCCCCTCGAACATCCTGTTCGAGGCGGCGCTGTCCTACCTCGGCGTGGGGGTCCAGCCGCCGACCCCCTCGTGGGGCGGGATGCTCAACAGCGCAACCCAGTGGTACCAGGTCGACCCGGAGTTCCTGTTCCCTCCGGGTCTGGCCATCTTCATCACCGTCCTCGCCTTCAACCTCTTCGGAGACGGGCTGCGGGACGCCATCGACCCTCGGTCACGCTGACCTGCCCCGACCGAGTGCTCCGGAGCTTCGTGCCCGGACGAGAAGAAGGAGAAGCCCAACACATGAAGAGACGACCAGCGGCACTCGTCGCGGCTGCGGCGGTGGCGGCCCTCGGCCTCGCCGCGTGCAGCAACAGCGGGAGCGGCTCGAGCGCGAGCAGCAGCTCCGGCGCAACGCCGGTCAAGGATGCGGGGATCGGCAAGGTCTTCAACGCCTCGACCCAGAAGGGCGGCACCCTGCGCTTCGGCATCACCGAGGACTGGGACTCCGTCGACACGGGCGACACCTACTACGGGCTGTCGTGGAACCTCCTGCGCAACTACGCCCGCACCCTGACGGTGTTCAAGTCCACGCCGAAGGGAGCGGTCCTGGTCCCCGACCTGGCGACCAGTCTGGGCACCTCGAGCGATGGGGCCAAGACGTGGACGTACACGCTGCGTGACGGGCTGAAGTTCCAGGACGGAACGCCGATCACGAGCTCCGACGTCAAGTACGCGGTGGCCCGCCAGCTGGACAAGAACACCTTCCCCAACGGCCCGACGTACTTCAACGACTGGCTGGCCAACGTCCCGGCCAACTACTCGGTCTACAAGGACAAGAACCTCGGCGACCTCACGTCGATCGAGACGCCGGACGCCAAGACGATCGTCTTCCACCTCAAGCAGGCCTTCGCCGGGTTCGACTACCTGGCCCAGCTGCCGGCCACGGCTCCGGTTCCCCAGGCCAAGGACACGGGGGCGAACTACAAGACGCAGTACATCTCCTCCGGCCCCTACAAGTTCCAAACCTACGAGGCCAAGAAGCGCTACGTCCTGGTCCGCAACGACCAGTACGATCCCGCGACCGACCCGGAGTCCGGCCGGCTGGCCCTGCCGGACACGATCACCATCGACCTCGGCGTCGACGCGGCCGACCTCGACCAGCGGCTCCAGTCCGGTGACATCGACGTCGACCTGGCGGGCACCGGTGTCCAGGCCCAGACGCAGGCCAAGATCCTCGCCGACCCGGCCCTGCTGGCCAAGACCGACGACGCCCCGATCGCCCGGACCTGGTTCACCGTCCTTCCGGACAACGTGGCGCCGATGGACAACATCGACTGCCGCAAGGCCGTCATCTACGCCTACAGCCCGTCGGGCTACCAGCGGGCCTACGGTGGCGCCACCGGAGGTGACATCGCCACCTCGCTGCTGCCCCCGATGATCCCGGGCCACACCGACTACGACCCGTTCCAGCTCAAGGCGAACCCGGACGGCAACGTCGCGATGGCCAAGCAGGAGCTGGCCAAGTGCGGCAAGCCGGACGGCTTCTCGACCAACATGGCGTTCCGCTCGGACCGTCCCAAGGAGCAGGCGATGGCCGAGTCGGTCCAGCAGTCGCTGGCCAAGGCCGGCATCAAGGTGACCCTCAAGGGCTATCCGTCCGGTGACTACTTCAAGCTGTACGCCGGCAAGCCCGACTTCGTGAAGTCCAACGGCCTCGGCATCCTCGCCTACGGCTGGGGCGCCGACTGGCCGGACGGCTACGGCTTCCTCGACCAGATCGTCGACAGCCGCACGATCCGGCCGGCGGGCAACACCAACCTCGGTATCCGGATCCCGCAGGTGGACGCGCTGATCGACAAGGCCCTGCAGACCACCGACGACACCGCCCGCAACACCATCTGGGGCAACGTCGACAAGGCCGTCATGGACAACGCCTCGGTCATCCCGGGTGTCTGGTCCAAGGGCCTGCTGTACCGCCCGCCGTACCTGACCAACGTGTTCGTCAACCCGGCGTTCGGCCAGTACGACTACACGACGATCGGGACCACCCGGAAGTAGCCGCCTCGCGCGGCGGTGACCGGCATACGCTCGGCGGAGCCGGTCACCGCCCGCAGGTGCCATCACCCGCACCACCCGCCCGGGAGCCGGGGCCACCAGCACGCGCCATGAGCGCCGCGAGGTCCCGGCGCCTGGCCGACACGGAAGACGAGGAGAGATGATCACCTACCTGGTCCGACGCCTCATCGGCGCCGTGGTCCTGCTGTTCATCGTCTCGGCCGTGACGTTCGCCATCTTCTTCCTCGTGCCCCGGCTCGGGGGGGCGAGCGCGGACGACCTCGCCTCCCGCTATGTCGGCAAGTCCGCCGGGGCGGTGCAGATCCACGAGACGGCGGTCAAGCTCGGCTTCACCGAGCCGATCTACGTCCAGTACGGGCGGTTCGCCAAGGGGCTGGTCGCCGGTGCGAACTTCGACTACGGCCCCGGCGTCGAGCACTGCCCCGCGCCGTGTCTCGGCTACAGCTACATCAACCAGACCCCCGTCCTGCCCGAGATCCTCGACCGCCTGCCGGTGACGATCTCGCTGGCCTCGGGGGCAGCCGTGCTCTGGCTGCTGAGCGGGGTGTCCATCGGCGTCCTCTCGGCGCTCAAGCGCGGCACGTTCGTCGACCGCGCGGCGATGACCACGGCGCTCGCCGGCGTCTCCCTGCCCATCTTCTTCACCGGCCAGATCGCCCTGCTGCTGTTCGCGTACAAGCACCCGTGGTTCCCCCCGGGAGGCTCGGACCCCATGCAGGCGACGAGCCCATGGGACTGGGCCTACCGCCTGTTCCTGCCCTGGGTGACCCTGGCGTTCCTGTATGCCGCGATCTACGCCCGGATGATGCGCGCCGGGATGCTCGAGACGATGAACGAGGACTACATCCGCACCGCGCGCGCCAAGGGCCTGCGCGAGCGCGACGTCGTCCTCAAGCACGGCGTCCGCGCCGCCCTGACACCCATTCTCACGATCTTCGGGCTCGACCTCGGGCTGCTCCTCGGCGGCGCCATCCTCACCGAGACGACGTACTCGCTGCCAGGCATCGGCAAGTACGCCGTCGACGCGATCCGCGCCAACGACCTGCCCAAGGTCCTCGGGGTGACCCTCGTGGCGGCCGTCTTCATCATCGTCGCGAACCTCGTCGTCGACGTCCTGTACGCCGTGGTCGACCCCCGGGTGCGCGCCCGGTGAGCGCCGTCCACGACGGCGGCGGCGCGGTGGCGTCGGCGAGCGACGGGGCGACGCCGTACGGCTGGTCCCACCCGTCGTCGGTCTCGCTGGCCGGTGTCCAGCCCGATGCCACCGGCATCGGCGGCCTGGGTCCGGCTCCCGAGGGCGCGTACCTCTCGGTACGCGACCTGCGGGTGCACTTCCCCACCGACGACGGGCTGGTGAAGTCGGTGGACGGCATGTCCTTCGACCTGGCCCGCGGGAGGACGCTGGGCATCGTCGGCGAGTCGGGATCGGGCAAGTCGGTGACCAGCCTGTCGATCATGGGCCTGCACAAGCGGGGGACGGTCGAGATGAGCGGCAGCATCGTGCTCGACGGGACCGAGCTCGTCGGCGCCCCCCCGGAACAGGTCCGCCGGCTGCGCGGCAAGCGGATGGCGATGATCTTCCAGGACCCGCTGTCCTCGATGCACCCCTTCTACACCGTGGGCCACCAGATCATCGAGGCCTACAAGGTCCACAACCACGTCAGCACCAAGGTGGCACGGGCACACGCCGTCGAGATGCTGGACCGGGTGGGGATCCCCCAGCCCGCGCGGCGCGTCGACGACTACCCCCATCAGTTCTCGGGCGGCATGCGGCAGCGCGCGATGATCGCCATGGCCCTGTCGTGCGACCCCGACCTGCTCATCGCCGACGAGCCGACGACCGCGCTCGACGTCACGGTCCAGGCCCAGATCCTCGACCTCATCCGCGACCTGCAGTCGGAGTTCAACTCCGCCGTCATCATCATCACCCACGACCTGGGGGTCGTCGCCGAGCTGGCCGACGACATCCTCGTCATGTACGCCGGTCGGTCGGTCGAGTACGCATCCGCCGACGAGGTGTTCGACCTTCCCCAGCACCCCTACACCTGGGGGCTGCTCGGCTCCATGCCACGACTGGACCGCGAGCCCACCGACCGGCTGCTGCCCATCACGGGCGCGCCTCCCAGCCTGATCCAGGTGCCCCCCGGCTGCCCGTTCCACCCGCGCTGCCGCGCCGCGCCAACGGTCGGCGAGGCATGCCACACCGAGCGGCCGCCGTTCCGGGCCGTCGGGCCGGCGCACTACATCGCGTGCCACCTCACCGAGCGGGACCGCGAACGGATCTGGGAGGAGGAGGTGAAGCCCACCCTATGAGCGCCGCAGAGACCACGCCCGTGACCACCGGGCCGGCCCCCACCGCCGAGAGCGGCGAGGCCCTGCTGACGGTGTCGGGGCTGACCAAGCACTTCCCGATCCGCAAGGGGCTGCTCCAGCGGCAGGCCGGGGCCGTCCAGGCCGTCGACGACGTCGGCTTCGAGGTGCGCAAGGGCGAGACGCTCGCGCTGGTCGGGGAGTCCGGGTGCGGAAAGACGACGACCGGCCGGATGGTGACCCGCCTCATCGAGCCCACTGCCGGGACCGTCGTGTTCGAGGGCCGAGACATCACCCACCTGGGGCCGCGCGCCATGCGCCCCATGCGCCGCGACGTGCAGATGATCTTCCAGGACCCGTACTCCTCGCTCAACCCCCGGCACACCGTCGGGTCCATCGTCGGAGCGCCCTACCGGATCCAGGGGACCAAGACCGAGCACGGCACCAAGCGGGAGGTCCAGGACCTCCTCGAGCTGGTGGGCCTCAACCCCGAGCACTACAACCGCTACCCGCACGAGTTCTCCGGGGGCCAGCGCCAGCGCATCGGCATCGCCCGCTCGCTCGCCCTCAAGCCAAAGCTCATCGTCGCCGACGAGCCCGTGTCGGCCCTCGACGTGTCGATCCAGGCCCAGGTCATCAACCTGCTGGAGGACCTGCAGAACGAGCTCGGCCTGACGTATGTCGTCATCGCCCACGACCTGTCCGTCGTCCGGCACATGTCCGACCGGGTCGCCGTGATGTACCTCGGCAAGATGGTCGAGATCGCCGACCGGGTCTCTCTCTACACCCGGCCGCGCCACCCGTACACGACCGCGCTGCTGTCAGCCGTCCCGATCCCGGACACCCGGCGCAAGGTACACCGCGAGCGGATCCGGCTCCAGGGCGACGTGCCCAGCCCGATCGACCCTCCCTCGGGATGCCGGTTCCACACCCGCTGCTGGAAGGCCACCGAGGTGTGCTCGACCACCGAGCCACCGCTCGCCGAGATGGCTCCCGGACACCGCGCCGCATGCCACCACCCCGAGGAGCCTCCGGCGGACTGAGGACGGCGCATGGTGGCCGCGAATGGCCCGGCGCGCCTGCCTGACGGATAATCGACCCCATGAGCCGACTTCTCAGCGACGCCGAGGTGGACGCCCAGCTCCGCGACCTTCCGGGGTGGCAGCGCCAGGACGCCGCCATCGTCGCCACCATCGAGGCCCCGGACTTCCCGTCCGCCGTCGCGATCGTCGACGAGGCCGCGGCGGCGGCCGAGGAGATGAACCATCATCCCGACATCGACATCAGGTGGCGGAGCACCCGGTGGCTGCTGACCACCCACGATGCCGGTGGGGTGACCCAGCTCGACATCGAGCTCGCCCACCGGATCACCCAGGCCGCCCGGGCGCACGGAGTGGCCGATGGCTAGCCCGATCGGCGAGCACCATGCCCACCGGCATCACGACGAGCCCCACGACGGGGACGTCGGCTCCCGGCTGAACTGGCTGCGCGCGGGCGTCCTCGGCGCCAACGACGGCATCGTCTCGACGGCCGGCCTGGTCATCGGCGTGGCCGCCGCCACCACGAGCCGGGCGGCGATCCTCACCGCCGGGCTCGCCGGGCTGGTCGCGGGCGCGATGAGCATGGCGGTCGGCGAGTACGTCTCGGTCAGCACCCAGCGGGACTCCGAGCGCGCCCTCATCGCCAAGGAACGCTGGGAGCTCGAGAACGACCCTGACCTGGAGCTCGAGGAGCTGACCGCGCTGTATGCCGCCAAGGGGCTCAGCCACGAGGTGGCCCGCGCCGTCGCCCAGCAGCTCACCGCGCGGGACGCCCTGGGGGCACACGCCGAGGTCGAGCTCGGCATCGACCCCGACGACCTGACGAACCCCACCCATGCGGCGTTCGCGTCGTTCGTCGCGTTCACCCTCGGGTCGCTCCTGCCGCTCATCGCCGTCCTCAACCCCTCGGTCTCGTGGCGGCTGCCCATCACCGTCGTCGCCGTGCTCGCCGCCCTCGTCGGGACCGGCGCGCTCAGCGCCCGGCTCGGCCGGGCGCCCGTCCGCCGGGCGGTCATCCGGGTCGTGGTCGGTGGCATCGTCGCCATGGCGGTCACGTACGGCATCGGCACCCTCGTGGGCACCCAGGTCCACTGATGGGCCGGGAGCTCCGCCTTCTCGTCGTCCAGCACGAGGAGGACGCCCCTGCCCTGTGGCTCGGTGAGTGGTGGGCCGAGCGGAGCCTCGCCGTCGACGTGCTGCGGGCCGACCTCGGACGGCCGGTGCCGGAGCGGGTGCAGCACGACGGGCTCGTCGTGCTGGGCGGCTACATGGGCGCGGCCGACGACGAGCTGCACCCATGGCTCGCCGACACCAAGGCGCTCATCCGCACGGCGGTCGATGACGGCATACCCGTCCTGGGCATCTGCCTCGGTCACCAGCTCATGGCGCTGGCCCTCGGCGGCCAGGTGGGCCGCAACCCCGCCGGCAAGGCACTGGGGCTGCAACCGGTGGCCCTCACCGAGGCCGGCCGGATGGACCCCCTGCTCGCCGGGTCGGACGGGACGCGCGCGATCCACTACAACCAGGACATCGTCACGGTGCCGCCGGACGACGCCGTCGTGTTGGCCACCGCGCCCGACTGGTCGGTGGAGGCGCTCCGGTTCGGCGACCGGGCGTGGGGGGTCCAGTTCCATCCGGAGACCTCCCCGGAGGTGTTCGCCCGCTGGGCGCGCACCGACCCGGGCCCGATGACGGGGGTGGGCACCGCGGTACTCGCCGAGGTCGCGGCGGCCGAGGCCGAGCTGCGGTGGGGGTGGCAGCCGCTGGCCGACCGCTTCGCGGCGATCGTCGCGTCGTAGCCGCGGCCCGGGGTGTGATGTTGCCCGGGTCTCGCCGCGGGGGCCGGTGCACGCCGGATCGGCGTCCTAGGATGACGTCGGCGGGTCCCGCAGCCAGGACTGGCCGCACCGGCTAAGTCGGTTCCGGCGGTCGACCTCAGCCTCGAGGACGCAGATGAGCATCTCAGCGCGCGCCGCGACCACGTCCAGTGCCGCGACGCCCCCGCCGGGCAGTCCGGCATCCACGCCCCGGCGCGTCGTCATCCTCGGCGCCGCGGGCCGCGACTTCCACGACTTCAACACGGTCTTCCGCGACGACCCCGGGTACGACGTGGTGGCGTTCACCGCGACCCAGATCCCCGACATCGAGGGCCGGACCTACCCGCCCGCCCTCTCCGGGCCCCGCTACCCCGACGGCATCCCGATCGTCGACGAGTCCGGGCTCGCCGGACTCATCGAACGCGAGCGGGTAGACCTCGTGGTCCTCGCCTACTCCGACATCGCCCACGTGCAGGTGATGCATCTCGCCTCCCAGGTCATCGCGGCAGGCGCCGACTTCACGATGCTGGGTGGCACCCCCACCATGCTCACCTCGACCAAGCCGGTCATCTCGGTCACCGCGGTGCGGACCGGTGTCGGCAAGAGCCAGACGACCCGCTACCTGTCCCGGATCCTGGCCGGGCTCGGCAAGCGCGTGGTCGCCATCCGCCACCCCATGCCTTACGGCGACCTCGCCGCGCAGGCGTGCCAGCGGTTCGCCACCTACGCCGACCTCGACCTGCACGACTGCACGATCGAGGAGCGCGAGGAGTACGAGCCGCACATCGACAACGGCTTCGTCGTGTACGCCGGGGTCGACTACGAGAGGATCCTGCGGGAGGCCGAGGCCGAGGCCGACGTCATCCTCTGGGACGGCGGCAACAACGACCTGCCGTTCTACCGCAGCGACCTGCACATCGTCCTCGCGGACCCGCTCCGGGCCGGCGACGAGGCGGCATACCACCCCGGCGAGGCCAACGTCCGCATGGCCGACCTGGTCATCGTGAACAAGTGCGACTCGGCCACCGCCGAGGACATCGCCGCGGTGGAGGCATCGGTGGCGCGGCTCAACCCGGGCGCCGAGGTCATCCGCTGCGACAGCCCGGTGACCGTCGAGGACGTCGCCGCGGTGGCCGGCCGCCGGGTCGTCGTCGTCGAGGACGGGCCGACGCTCACGCACGGGTCGATGACCTACGGCGCGGGCGTGGTCGGCGCGCGGGCGGCCGGGGTCGCCGAGATCGTCGACCCGGCGCCGTACGCGGTGGGCTCGATCGCCGCGACATACCAGAAGTACCCGAACGCGCGCGGCATCCTGCCGGCGATGGGGTACGGCGAAGCCCAGTCACGCGACCTCGCCGCGACGATCGAGGCGATGCCGGTCGAGGCGGTGCTGTCCGGGACGCCCATCGACCTCAGCCGGGTCATCTCGGTGAGCCGCCCGGTCATCAGGGCCCGCTACGAGCTGCGCGAGCAGATCCCCGGCCGCCTCGACGCCGCCGTCCGGCGCACCCTCGGGCTGGACTGACGGCGTCCCCCGCGCCGGCACCGCTGCGGACACCTCACCGCGCCCCGCCCCCCCGTCCCGGGAGCGGGGCGCGGGCGCCGCGCCGGCGAGCGGGTCACGGACGGCGCGGTATGCCGCGGGCCGCCTCCGTGACACGGATCGCCTCCGGGGAGGCCATGGCCGCCTCGAGACCCACCTGCCGGCCGTCCGGACCCGCGAGCGGGACGAGCCAGTTGGGATACTCCGTGTCGGTCCCGGGCTGGTTGACCGCCCGCCGGTCGCCCACCAGGTCGGCCAGGGAGTAGCCGATCATCCTGCTCGGGCTCTCGGCCAGCCAGCGATGCAGACCCTCCACCAGGGCGTCCACCCCACCCCCCCGGTCGACCAGCCCGCGGGCCTCCAGGGCGTCGCGCACCCGGGCGATGGCGTGCCGCTCATGGGCGAGCTCCTCCGCCACCGGCCGGGTGAGCAGGCCGAGCCGCTCCCGGATCGCCACATGCTCGAGGGTGAGGTACCCGGCGGTCGGCGGCAGGTCGTGGGTCGTCACGGAGGACAGGCAGAGCTGGCGGTAGCGCTCGGGCGGGCGGGGGACGTCCTCGTCCCATTCGAACCAGAGGATGCTCGTGCCGAACAGCCCGCGCTCCACGAGGTACTCACGGGCCATCGGCTCCACGACGCCCAGATCCTCGCCGATGACCACGGCTCCGGCCCGCTGGGCCTCGAGCGCGAGGATCCCGATGAGCGCCTCATGGTCGTAGCGGACGTAGGTCCCCTGTGCCGGGCCGGCGCCCTCGGGTATCCACCACAGCCGGAACAACCCGATGACATGGTCGACCCGGATGCCTCCGGAGTCGCGCAGCACGCCACGGACCATCTCCCGGAACGGCGCATACCCCAGAGCCGCCAGCCGGTCGGGCCGCCACGGCGGCTGGCTCCAGTCCTGGCCGAGCTGGTTGAACTGGTCCGGCGGCGCTCCGACGCTCACCCCCTGCGCGAGCGCTCCGGCGAGCCCCCACGCATCCGCCCCGCGCGGATGGACGCCCACCGCGAGGTCGTGCACCACCCCGATCGACATCCCCGCCGCCGCGGCGGCCCGCTGCACCGCACCGAGCTGCTCCTCCAGGAGCCACTGCAGCCACCGGTAGAAGTCGACCTCCGCCTCATGAGCGGCCCGGAACGCCAGCACGGCCGGGCCGTCGGGGTCCTGCAGCCCGGCCGGCCAGCCGCCCCAGGCCGGGCCGTGGCGCTCGGCGATGGCGCACCACGTCGCGAACCCCTCCAGACCGGAGCCCTCGCGCTCGCAGAACCGCGCGAAGTCGCGGGCTCGGCGAGCCTCCAGGGGGACGTCGCGGACCAGGCCCAGGGCCTCCCGCTTGAGCGCCCACGCACCGTCCCGGTCGATCAGGTCGGCCGCGTTGAGAGCCTGCGCCCGCTCGGCGAGCTCACGGACCCGCTGGTATGCCGCGGGCGCCAGGTGGGCGACCTCGGGGACGTCCTCGACGCGCAGGTAGACCGGGTTGACGAAGCGGCGGGTCGTCGGCAGGTAGGGCGACGGTTCCATCGGCGGAACCGGCTCGGCGGCGTGCAGCGGGTTGATGAGGACGAACTCCGCCCCGTGCTCCACCGCCGCCCAGGTCGCCAGCTCGGCGAGGTCGCCGAGGTCGCCGATCCCCCACGAGCGGCGCGACCGGACCTGGTACAGCTGGGCCATCAGCCCGGTGGCGCGCCCCTCGGCGAGCACCGGCGGCAGGACCAGCCGGCCGGGCGTGACGACCAGGGTCGACTCCGTCGTCGTGGGGTCCAGCGCCGGCGCATCCAGGTCGGCGACGATGCGGTGCCAGCCGAGCGGCAGGTCGGCGGGCAGCTCGAAGGTCGCCTGTCCCACCTCCCGGCCGTCGACCCACCGCGGCGCCACCCAGTGATCCACCTGGCGGACGCGTCGGGTGGTGCCGTCCTCGAGCTGGACGGTCAGCCGCGCACCAGTGCCGTGGAGGAGGTGGACGGACACCCACGGCGTCCAGCCTTCCCGGCAGACGACGGTGGCCGGCAGGGTGCGCCGCCACGCGGCGTCGACGACGTCGGCGAGGGAGGTGGCCACCGCGTCCTCCGTCCCGGCGTCCACCCCGAGCGCGCCCAGCACCGTCCGCATGGTCTCGGCGCTCACGGCGGTATGCCGCCCCTGCCAGTCCCAGTACTCGGTGGCGACACCGTGCGCGTGGGCGAGCGCGACGAGCGGGGTGGAGGGGACGCTGGCCATGCGACCATCCTGCCGGGTCGCCCGTGCCGGGCGCACCACGGCCGGCCGGGCCCTGGTGCCTCACCCGGCGGGTCGAGGCCCACCGGCGGCCGTGGCCGGTCAGCGCCTCACGTGGTCGCGCCAGGAGTGCTTGGGGTCGAAGCCCAGCACCCGACGGGCCCGGTCGATCGAGAGCAGCGTGGTGTGCTCGCCCAGGTCGCCGCGGGTCGGGACGTCGGGGAACACCTCGGCGACCAGCTCGGCGTTGGCGCGGCTCATCACGGTGTCCGGGGAGGCGATGATGAACCGGTCGAAGCCGCCCCGCCGGGCCAGGGCCTTCTCCACGGCGAGCGCGCCGTCTCGCCCGTCGATGTATCCCCACAGGTTCCACTTCCGCGCCGTCGGGTCGGCGTCGAAGGCCGGGAACTGCGCGTAGTCCTCGACGTCCATCACGTTCGAGAACCGCAACGCGGTGATGCTGAGGTCGGGGTGCCACCGGCACAGCTCGACGGCCATCGTCTCCTCGAGGTGCTTGACCAGGCTGTAGACCGACTCCGGGCGCGCGGCATACTCCTCGTCCGCCGGGATGTACGGCGGTGGGGTGTCGAACGGCAGACCGAGGACGGTCTCGCTCGACGCGTAGACGATGGTGCGGATGCCCACCCGGATCGCTCCGTGGAGGACGTTGAACGTCGCCCGGATGTTGTTGTGGAAGGTGGCCACGTCCGAGTGCAGGCCGGGCGCGGGAATCGCCCCGAGGTGGACGACGGCCTCCGCGGGTGGCTGCTCGCCGTGCACCCCGCCGAGCGCGTCGACGACCTGTCCGAAGTCCGTGAGGTCGACGGCCAGCCACTCGGTGAAGCGCTCTCCCACGGCGTCCAGGTTGACGATGTCGTGCCCGAGCCCGGCCAGACGGCGGACGACGTGGCGGCCGAGCTTTCCGGACCCTCCGGTGACGGCGATGCGCATGGGCGACGTGCTCCTTTCGTGGGTGATGGCTGCCGCAGCGCACCCGCCGGGCCGGTCAGGGGTTGGTCGCCTCGAGGTGGACGGGCGTCGGCAGCTTCTGGACCCGGGGGTCTCCGGCGTCCGCGAAGTAGTCGCCGCGGACCGTCTCGTCGTGCCCGTTGGGGACGTGCACTGCCCGCAGGACGAGCGTGAGGGCGAGCGCGACGAGGACGTTGAGCACGAACGCGGTGAGGGCGATGTAGCCGAGCTGCCCGACGACCGGGATGTCGCCCAGGGACCCGCCGAAGTGGGCTGCCCCTGAGCGGGGGTTCGCGGCCTCGTAGGCCTTCCAGGTGCCGTAGACCATGCCGGCCGCCCATCCGGTCAGCAGGCCCCACCGGTGGAACCAGCGGGTGTAGAGGCTGAAGACGACGGCCGGGAAGGTCTGCAGGATCCAGATGCCGCCGAGAAGCTGGAAGTTGATGGCGTTCTGCTTGTTGAGCGCGAGAACGAACACGACGGCGAACCCCTTGACGACCAGCGACATGAGCTTCGACACGCGGGCCTCCTCGCGCGGGTCGGCGTCGGGGCGGACCCACTCCTTGTAGACGTTGCGGGTGAACGTGTTGGAGGCGGCGATGGACATGATGGCTGCCGGCACCAGGGCGCCGATCGCCACCGCCGCGAAGGCGACGCCGGCGAACCACGAGGGGAAGAAGTCCTCGAACAGCTGCGGGATGACGAGCTGGGCGTTGGGCTTGCCGTCCAGGCCGATCGGCTTCGTGCCCGCCGCGATGGCGACCCAGCCGAGCAGAGCGAGCAGCCCGAGCACGAAGCTGTAGGCCGGCAGGATCGCCGCGTTGCGCCGGATCGTGTTGCGGCTGCTCGCCGAGAGGGTGGCCGTCACCGAGTGCGGGTACATGAACAGGGCCAGCGCGGAGCCGAGCCCGAGGGTGGCGTAGGCCCAGTACTGGCTGGCCCCCGGCACGAAGGCGCCGACGGGCTTGCCGTCCGGGGCGGCCGCGGTCATCTTCGTCTGGGCTGCGTCGAAGACGTGGGTCCAGCCTCCGACCTTGGTGGGCAGGTAGATGATCGCGACGATGATGACGAGATAGATGAGCCCGTCCTTGACGAAGGCGATGACCGCGGGGGCCCGCAGTCCGCTGGAGTAGGTGTAGGCCGCCAGCAGGATGAAGGCGATGATGAGCGGCGCGTCCTTGCCGACCCAGCTACTGCCGCCGCCGAGGCCGACCACCTCGAGAACGGCCTGGACGCCGACGAGCTGGAGGGCGATGTAGGGCATGGTCGCGAGGAACCCGGTGATGGCGACGGCGAGCGAGAGGACGCGGGAGTCGTAGCGGCCACGGACGAAGTCGGCCGTCGTGACGTAGCCGTGCCGGTGGCTCACCGACCACAGCCGGGCCATGAACACGAAGATGATCGGGTAGAGCACGATCGTGTACGGCACGGCGAAGAAGCCGCTCACCGCGCCGGCGGCGAACATGGCCGCCGGGACGGCGATGAACGTGTACGCCGTGTAGAGGTCGCCGCCGAGCAGGAACCAGGTGACCCACGTCCCGAAGGAGCGGCCGCCAAGACCCCACTCGTCGAGCGACTCCATGCTGACCGGGCGGTGCCACCGGGTCGCGAGGAAGCCCATGAGGGTCACGGCGAGGAAGAGGATGATGAGCACGCCCAACGCCGTCGTGTTGACCCCGCCGCTGGCGGCGGCCACCGGAGCCAGGGTGCTCACCGGGGCTCACCCGCCTCGGCGGTGGGCGCGTCGGGGCCCCTCTGCCCCGGCATGGGCCGGTGCGGTCGGGCCTTGAGCACGATCCGGTAGGCCGAGTACGTCATCCCGGAGCACAGGAAGACCCAGAGGAACTGGTACCAGATGAAGAAGGGGAAGCCGGCCAGCCGGGGCTCGACGCCGGCGTAGGTGCTGACCCACATCAACGCGATGATGGGGATCGCCAGCAGCACGGCGGCGAGGACGAGGAGCGGGCGGTTGGCGGGTGGGACGGTGTCGGCGTCGTCGGGGACATCCGGCGTACTCATGGCGCACCTCCGGTCCAGCGGCTGGGGCCGCCGTGGCGCGGCCACAGCAGAACGCTAACCCGAAACCGGTGGCAAGGACAGCCGTACCTCACCCACCACTCTGGCCAGCGACGGCGGCCCGGCGGTGGCGAGCCGGGCCGGCCATCCGTCGGCCCTCCGGCGGCGCTGTCGCTACGGAGTGCCGGGGAAGAGCGCCAGCCCGCGGGCCACGGTCTGGCTGTCCCCCGCGAAGGTGAAGTCGCCGCCGACGAGAAGTCCCTTGCCGGGGACCACCGCGAAGGACCAGATCCCCATCGGGGAGTCGAACTGCGGCGCGAGGTGGTCCAGGGCGCCGTCCGTGCTCCGGAAGACGAAGAAGCGCTGCTGGGCGACCGGCCTCAGGCCGGGAGCGAGGTCGCACCAGCCCCCCGATCCCTGGTCGCCGCCATGCGTGCCGTAGTAGAAGTGGCCGTTGACCTCGAGACGTCCCTGCATCCCGCCGTTGCACACGTTGACCCAGTTCAGCCCGTAGGCCTTGTACGCGGCGAGGTTGACGGCGTCCCACTGGTAGATCTTGTCGGGGCAGTAGCCGCCTCCGTAGAGCCGCTTACCGTCGTCGGAGAGGTAGAGCCGGTTGACCCAGGCACCCTTGCCCGAGCAGGCGGTCACCCCGCTGAGCTGGTGTGCGACCAGCGTCCCGTACGTGCCGGTGACGACCGCGATGCCCCCGGCCACGGCGTGGCCGCCGACCGCGGTGAACGGCCCGGCGAGGTAGACCTTCGAGGCGTCGGGCGCCACCTGGATGCCCTGGACCATGCCACCGGCGGTGAGCGTCCCGACGGGTCCCGACGTGCCCACCGCCCAGTGCGTGTAGATCCCACCCGAGGTGGCATCGAGCTTGACTGCGTGCGCGTGCGACAGGCCGTTGACGGTCGTGAACTTGCCGCCGGCATAGAGCAGGGTGCCGCTGATGTCCATGTCGAGGACGGCATCGTTGAAGCTCGGGTGGAACGCCGGGTCGAGGGCCCCGGTCGCCAGGGTGATGGCCGCGAGGCGGTTGCGGGTCTGGCCCTGCACGGCGGTGAACGACCCGCCGACGATCAGCCGGGCACCACCGGAGGCGGGCAGCAGCGTGACGACGGCCTGGTTGGTGTCGGCCGTGAAGTCCGGCACGCCGGCGCCCGTCGAGGCGTCGAGGGCGGCCAGCCCGGTCCGGAGCAGGCCACCGACGCTGGTGAGCTCCCCGCCGACATACACGTCGCTGCCGCTGAGCGCGGAGGCGAGGACGGCGTTGCCGGGTCGGGGGTCCCACGAGGTGAGGAGTCCGTCGGACGTGGTGAACGCGGCCGCGTTGTGCCGCACCTGTCCCTGGGCGTTGCTGAACAGGCCGGCGACGTATGCCGTGCCGCCGCTGACGTCGATCGCCATGACGGCGGGCGTGCAGGGGTAGAAGCCGTAGGTGCTGTTGGTGCCGTGCGTACCGTGGCAGCCGGTGATGGCGGCATCGAACGGGTCGAGCGCGCCGGTCGTCGTCAGCTTGGCGAGGGCGACCCGGGTGACCGGTGCTCCGACCGTGCTGGACGGGCCGCCGACCGTGCTGAACGAGCCACCGGCCCACACGGCGCCAGTGCCGTCGGCGTCGAGGGCGGAGACCGTGCCGTTGGCGGCCGGGTTGAACTTCTCGAGCGCGTCACCGGTGAGCGAGAAGGCGGCGATCCTCAGCCGGGGGGTCGTGACGCCGGCGCTCGTGACACCGGTGAAGTCGCCGCCGACGAAGACGCCCCCGCTGACGCCGTCGGCGGCCAGTGCGTAGACGGTCCCGACGGTGGTGTAGCTGAAGGTCGGGTCGAGGGCCCCCGTCGCCGAGCTCAGGGCCACCAGGCCACGGCGCGCTGCCCCGGCGACGGTGGTGAACGAGCCGCCGGCGAAGACGCGCGAACCCGAGGCGGCGAGCGCGCGGACCGTCCCGTTGGTCGGCGGGGCGGTCCAGCCGGACACCTGGGAGCCGGTCGTCGTGTCGAGCCGGGCGATGTTGGTCGCGGGGGCCCCGCCGATCTGGGCGAAGCTGCCACCCACCAGCAGGTCGCTGCCGATCCGGGCGAGCGCGTAGACCTCGCCCCTGGGCAGCGGCTTCCAGTCGGCGAGGGTGCCGTCGGAGCGGACATGGGCCAGCGAGGGCTGGTAGGTCGAGCCGATCCGCTGGAAGTCACCGCCGACGAACCAGCCCCCGGACCCGTCGGACACGGCGGCGCGGACCGTGCCGGTGACGACCTGGTTGCCGGCCCGGAGGGTGCCCGTCGTGCCCGAGACCCGAGACCCGTGGCCGGTGTTGGGGCCGATGTAGTCGAAGGCCCCCCCGAGGTACACCCTGCTGCCGACCGTCACCATGTCCATGACCCGACCGTTGGTGCCCCACCAGGAGGTGTCCGGCGAGGAGGGCAGGGTGACGCCGCCGAGGAGGCCGATCCTGCCCGGGACCGGCGCCGGCGTCAGCCGGGCGGCCGGCGTGGTGATCGAGGCGACACCCGCGGTCGAGCCGGCAGCGGTGGTGGCGTCGCCCGAGGCCGAGCTGGTGAGGACGAGGGCCCCGGCCAGCACGGCCGCCAGGGCGAGGGCCGTCGCGGCGCTCCGGCGCCGTGAGCTGCTCGCGCCCGCACCGCCGGCGCCAGTCGTTCCGTGGGCTGCAGCCATCGTGATCCCCCAAGATCGGTCGCGCGCCCGCGGCAGGAGCCTGCCACGTGTGCTGCGACTTTACCTTCTGCTTACCGGATCCGCTCCAGCTGGGCCGGATGTGTGCCACCGTGATGGAGTCGCGGTCCTCCACGGCCACCTCGACGGGGCGCCGCGGTCACCCGGCACGCGCCGCGGGGCGGGCGGCCCGCCGCAGGGGTGGGCGGCCCGTGGGTCGACGCGGTGACGAGGTCCGCCGGGAGCGGGCCGGGAGGGCGAGAGCCTAGACATTGAAGCGGAACGATCACGCGGGGTTTCGGTGGTCGTTGGTCGTCGCCGACTGGCACCGGAAAACACGGTCTGACCTGCGGCAACGCGGTCGCGGGACCGTTGGGCGTCGTCGGCCGGCATCGGTCTCGGCCGGACTTCTTGCGGCCTATTTGCGGACCGCTGGGGTCACCTGAGCGTCTCGGGCAGGAGGGTGAAGCATCAAGGTGACTGGGCCGGACGCCGGTGAAGTGCCGGCGGTCCGACTCCGATCTGGCGGACGCCGCGTCTGGTTTCGCGGCACGGGGTGCCCCCATCGTGAGCACGCGCCGCACTGCTCGGTCGAGGATGCGTCCAGCCGACGACACGACGGCGGGGCCGGAGGCAGAAGTCGCCGCCCGATCCGTCACGAGCGACGCGTGAATGTGCCGAAAGTTCCGAGCTGCTGGTGGGCGACGACGCGGCCCGGAAGTCGGCGAGCCGATCACCGTCAGCGCCGCCGGGCACCAGGTCCACGTCGCATCTCGGCCTGGTATGCGGTGGTCATCGCGCCGACTCCGTATCGGCACCGACCAGCGCGCCGATGTGCGCGGGGTCGAAGAACTCCCGCACGGGAAGCGCCCCGGCGAACATGCTGGCGAACTCGTCCATCCCCGCCTGGTTGCCGGCGATCGCGCTCACCAGCTCGTGCATCTCCAGCGGCGGTGGAGCGGCCAGGTCGGCCAGCTGGTTCGTGAACTCGTACATCGGCAAGACCCGCTCATCGCGGCGCCGCTGGTAGTCGGCCAGCGCTTCGTCGTACCCGCGGGTGCCCTGCCATGTCGCGTCGAGCGCGTCGGCGCACAGTTCGGCGTCGTGGAACGCGTCGCTGATCCCCTGGCCCGTGACCGCGTCCTTCGCGTACCCGGCGTCGCCGACCAGGGCCCAGCCTCGCCCGTACGGCCGGCGGAACCGGTTGGGTACCCCCTCACCGACGATGCGGGTCTGTTGATGGCCGCCGTCGAGCCGATCACCGAGGGCGGCGCCGATCTCGCGAAGGTAGTTGGCTTGCAGGTCCTGCTTGACCCCGGCCACCTCGGCCTGCGGCCACGCCGCGAGGACGAGGGTCAGCTCGTCGTTGGTGGGGATCAGGCCGAAGCCGCGTCCAGGCCGGACCACCCACCGGACTCCCTCGACCGGCACGCCGGACCAGTACGCGTAGTAGGCGGTGGACAGCACCGGTCCTTGGTGATAGCGCGGCGCGACGACCTGTTCGGCCACCCGGGAGCGGGCGCCGTCCGCGCCGATCACGACGCGGGCGTACTCGCTGACCCGCCGCCCCCCGCGCGAGTGGCCCCGGACGCCGACCACCGCGTCTTCGTCGAAGATCACCTCGCTGACGTTGAACTCCTCCCGCAACTCGGCGCCGGCCTTCTCGGCCGCGCGGACCAGCAGTTCGTCCAGCACCGTCCGCCGCGGGGCGTACGCCCCGGCGATGCCGTCCACGCGCGGCGTCCCGGTGAGCACGACCGGCCCGAAGTCGAACGTGTAGGCAGGCAGCCACGGGCAGCCGGACGCGACAAGGTCGTCGAGCAGCCCCCACCGCCGCAGCGCCGCCAGGCCCGGCGGGTGGATCACGTGTGTCGAGACGGTGTCGGACGGGAAGCTGGCCCGGTCGACGAGCAGGACGTCGTAGCCCTTGCCGGCCAGCAGCATCGCGGTCGCCGCGCCGGCGCATCGGGCGCCTACGACGATCGCGTCGTAGCCGCCATTCTTGCGAAGTGCGTCTCTGGATTGACGGTGGGACATCGTGACCTCTCCGTGCGTGGTGTCCTTCAGCGTTTGTGTCCGAGGGTGAGCAGGTAGTCGCCCGAGGTGAGGCGCTCGTGCCGGGCCAGCAGTTCGCGCTCCAGGTCGGGCCAGCGTCCGGCCGCGGTTGCGGCGGTGTGTGCAGCCATGAGGGGTCCGAAGCGCGCCAGTCGAAACTCGAGGTCGTCCGCGGCGGTGGCGAACGGCGGGAAGTGGGCCGTGCCGCGCTCGAACTCGAGCTCGACGCCAACTCGGGTGAACAGCGACCGCACGTGCTCCTCACTGCCCCACAGGAGGGGCGGCGCCGCGAACGATGGTGGCTCGGGAAGGTACGGCCCGAGGGTCGCGAAGACCCTGCCGATGCTGCTGTCGGGTGTCCAGCAGAGGATGGCCAGCCGGCCACCGGGGCGCAGCACCCGGGCCAGTTCCGTTGCCGCGACGCGATGGCGTGGCGCGAACATGACGCCGAGAACGGAGACGACGACGTCGAAGTTCGCGTCGTCGAAGGGCAGGGCCTCGGCGTCACCTTCGACCCACTCCACTTCGACTCCGGCATCGGCTGCGGCACGGCGTCCTGCGTCGAACAGCTCGGGAGTGAGGTCGAGCCCGACTGCGTGCGCACCGGCCTGGGCTGCCCGGATCGCGGCGTTGCCCGAGCCGCAGGCCACGTCCAGGACGTGCTCCCCGGGCCGTACGTCGACTCGGCTGATGATCTGCTCGCCGAGTGGCCACAGTTCGCGCGCGGCGATGCTGGGATAGTCGCCGGCGGCCCAGGTCGCCCTGGCGCGGCGCTTGAGCTCGGCGAGGGCGTAGGAGTCCTCGGCCTCGCGGAACATTTCCTGAACCACGGGCGTCCGGCCCATTGATCCTGCCGTCTGATCACTCATGCCGCCAGCGTGCGCTCACCGGCAGGTGCCGGCATCGGCGAGAACCCTCAATTCGTGGCTGATTCCCCGTCCCGGTGCCGCACGGCATAGGCAGCGGCCTCGGCGCGGTTGCGCAGGCCGAGCTTGGTCAGCACGCTCCGCACGTGGTGCTCGACGGTCTTCCGGCTGAGGAAGAGACGCTCGGCCAGCTCCCGGTTCGACAGCCCTTCGCCGAGCAACAGCAGCACCTCCCTTTCCCGTCGGGACAGCTCCCCACGAGTACCCCGCTCTCCGCGGGCCACCGGCCGCTCTCCCCACGACCGGAGCAGGGTCGCTGCGGCGTCCCCGCCCCGGCGTGCGCCCAGCGCGTCGAAGGCGGCCAGCGCAGCGCGGGCCTCCGCGTCCGCGGCTGCGGGTTCTCGCTCCGCGACCATTGGGGCCAGCAGGAGTTGGGTGCGTGCGGCCTCATACGGCATCTCGAGCCGTACGAAGACCGCGAGCGCGCGCTCCAGGTGGGCCGTCGCCGCAGCGGGGTCGCCCTGGGCACCGAGGAGTCGGCCCCGCGCTCGTTCGACGCGCGCACCGATCACGTCACACTCCGCAATGGTCGGCATCGTTGCCATCTGCTCGACGCTCTCGGCCGCCGCCTCCACTCGGTCGTCTGCCACTTCGGCTTCGGTGAGCAGTTCCAGCAGCTCCGCTCTTTCGAGACAGATCGTCGCCCCGGCCCGGTACGCGGCGGTCCGGTGGCGTTGCCGTTCGTCGATCTCGTGCAACCGCCGCCGGAGTATCCGGGCGGCGGTGGCGGGGTCGTTGCGCGCCAGCCGCAGCCCGGCAAGGACGGTCGTGCTGGCGATGTGGTTGTCGTAGCCGCCCAGGAGCCGCTCGGCCTCCTCGAGACGTCCTTGGGCGAGTCGCAGCTGGGCCAGCCCGGCCAGTGCCTCGCCGTACAGCGCACGTTCTGCGGACTCGCCGATGCGCAGCGCCTCCCGGAACGCCTCCTCCGCCGCGGCCCACTCGCCGGCGGCGAAGAGCACCGAGCCGTGATAGCTGCGGCAGTGCGTGTACAGGTGGGCACACCCGTAGCGTCGGGTGAACCCGTCTGCCGCTCGGATCCATTGGGTTGCTCTCTCGACCTCGTCGACGCGGCTGCATGAGCTGATCATGTTGCAGCTGGTGTACACGACCGTGTTCAGTCGCCGGCACTCTCCACCGAGCGCGGCGGCCATCGCCTCGTCGAGCAGGGCACCGCCGTCCGCAAGGCGCCCGCACTCGACCATGGCAGCGCCGAGCTGGCTCAGCGCACACAGTTCGAGGTCGGGGTCGTCGAACCGTCGGGCCAGCTCACTCGCCTGCCGGGCCCACTCCTGCGCGGACGTCGGATCGTCGGTGTCGTGGGCCCGCAACAGCAGGATCCAGCCGGACAGGGGCACCAGATCGGCCTCGTCCACCAAACGCGCCAGACGTCCCAGCCACCCGCGTGCCGCGGCGGTGTTGCCGAGACTGATCCGGTACAGGAAGTACAGCCCGATCGCGGCCCGCGCCGCCTGGAACGGATCAGGACGGCGCCGGAACTCGGCGTAGGCGCGCTCTCCGTGCTCGATGGCGGAAGCGGTCTCCCCCTGCCACCACAACACGTCGGCGAGGCCGGCGTGTGCCTCGGCAACGGGCCGCACCTCCAACGCTGCCACAAACGCATCTCGGGCGCTGGCCCACTCGCCAGCGACCAACGCATCCTCACCCGCCGCCAGCAGGTCATCCAGCTCGGCTGGTCCCACTCTGTGAGCCTACGGCGAGAGCCTGCCATCCGTCGGCCCACCTGCGCGGTGATGTCGAGGTCAGCCGGCCGGGTCTGCTGCACGAAGCGCGACCCGTCTCTCGAGACGTCGGGAAGCCCCAAATCCACATGGGGTAGCCATGGCTCAGCCCCCGAAGATCGGGTCGCCGCTGCAGTCGATGTAGTCGAGGAGAGCGTGGACGTTCTTGGTCGGGCGCTTGCGCTTGTACTCGTGGAACTTGAGGTTGCGATCGCGCCAGTAGATCGCCCATTGGCCGGTCGACTTCGTGTCGCGCAGCCGCGCGATTCACCGACGCCCCCAACGCTGGGCGCACCTCAACGATGTCGACGTAGCGATCGGCAACGTCGGCCTCCACGTCAACTCGGGCCACAGGTGCTCCGGCACGCGGCCGCGAGCCCAGGCGTGAATGCGGTGCAGGTCGGTCTCCGGAAGCGTCATGTCAGACCAGTTCGCCATGCGATTCGTCGAATCTCACGGGATCACGCCCCGGGACACGGCAGCGTCGAAGAGCGTCCGGGCGACCTGCTCGGCCTTCTCGGTGGATGCGGCCCCCACCGGCTTCGCCTCGTAGCGGTCCTGGTTGCGAGCGCGACGCAGGCGGTCGAACTCCCGTGCCGCCTTCTCTGCCGGAGGTTTGTCGAAGACCGCGCGGAGGTAGCGTCCAAGCGCCTCGTGCTGGCCGGGCCCGTTTGTCGTCCGGAAGCCGTACGCCGCCAGCAGCGCCTCGCCCGTGTCGTGACAGGCGTCGTAGGCGATGCCGTACTTGACGACGACGCTGGTGAGCAGAGGCAACTCGTCCAAGCGCTCCGCGGCCTGGCGCAGGAACGAGGTCGCTCGCGCGAGGTCTGCGGGCACGACGTCGAGACGTCGTGCCTCGACCAGCGCGAGGACCGTTGCCTGCTGGACGCGGGTGAGCGGGGTCAGCGCCATGGCAGCGCTCCGATCACGGCGACCGCCGAGCCGCTGCGTACGTTGTCCAGGAAGGCGGAAGACGCGGCGAACTCCTCAGGGGTGAGGATCGTTGGGTTCACGGGGCGGTGCACCGCGGCCTCGACTCGGGTGCACGCCTCGTAGACCGCGTCCACGTCGGGCTCGCCGAGCACCATGAGGTCGAGGTCGTGCGGTGCCGGACCGGCATCCCCGAGCATTCGCGCGGCGAAGGAGCCGTAGAGAAACGCCGACTCGATCCCGTCGATGCGGGCAAGCTCCTCGGCCAGCATCACCACCGGGCCGGTCACGACCGTGAGGATCTCGCGCAAGGGACCCACCAGCGGGCTCTCGTCGTTGGCCCGGATCAGCCTCGTGCGGCCCACCCGTCGCTCGCTCAGGATGCCGGCGTCCAACAGGCGCGCGACCTCGCGGTGCGCGGTCGGGTAGGCCAGGCCGGCCCGCTTGGCCAAATCGGTGACGCTCAGCTCGTCGCCGGTGAGCAACAATGTGGAGAGCAGGCGCGCCTGGCCGTCCGACCGGAAGACCGGAGCGAGGAGCGGCGCCTCAGTTCTCATATAACTGAGGCTATCCTCCACTATATCGATAGTCAATCCACTCGCTGACCCCAGAACATCGGGTCGCCGCTGCTGCAGATGTGGTCCAGGAGGGCCTGGACGTTCTTGGTCGGGCGCTTGCGTTGTACTCGTGGAACTTGAGGTGGCGGTCGCGCCAATAGATCGCCCAGAGGCCGGTCGACCTGGTGTAGCGCAGCCGTGCGATCAGGAACCGGGTGTGCTCGCCGACCCCGTCCCATGGAGGACGCACCTCGACATGTCGACCTGGCGCTCGGAGACGTCGGCCTCGACCTTCAGCTTGTCCCACAGGTGCTCGGCACCGCTCTCGTGCCCACACCCGGATGCGGTGCAGATCGGTCTCCGGAAGGGCCATCGCACCAGCGTGCCACTGAGTGGACGGAGCACGCCCGGCCGAAGAGCCGGGGCGTCGACGACCGGCCTGCGGACTGTCTGCGGACCAGCTCGACTCCGAGAACCAGCAATCCCCAACGCCTACTAGCGAATCTCGACGACGCTAAACATTGAAGCGGAACTCGACTACGTCGCCATCGGCCATGACGTAGTCCTTGCCCTCGATGCGGACCTTGCCGGCCGCCTTGGCAGCGGCCATCGAGCCGGCCTCGACGAGGTCGTCGAACGAGACGATCTCCGCCTTGATGAAACCCCGCTGGAAGTCGGTGTGGATCACGCCGGCCGCCTGAGGGGCGGTCCAGCCCCGGCGGATCGTCCAGGCCCGGGCCTCCTTGGGGCCGGCCGTCAGGAAGGTCTGCAGGCCGAGGGTATGGAACCCGGTCCGGGCCAGCTGGTCCAGGCCCGACTCCTGCGCCCCGAACGACTGCAGCAGCTCGAGAGCCTCGTCGGCCGCCATGTCCATGAGGTCCATCTCGAGCTTGGCGTTGAGGAACACGGCGTCCGCGGGCTCCGCCAGCGCGCGCAGGCCGTCCTGCAGCTCGGGGTCGGCGAGCTGGTCCTCATCGAGGTTGAAGACGTAGATGAACGGCTTGGTGGTGAGCAGGCCCAGCCCCCTGGCCGCGTCGAGGTCGACCCCGGCCGCCGGGCCCGCGGCATACAGCGTGCGGCCCGCCGCCAAGACCCCCTGGGCGGCCAGCGCGTTGTCGAGGGCGGCGCGCTTCTCCTTGGCCATCCGCGCCTCCTTCTCCAGGCGGGGTACGGCCTTCTCCAAGGTCTGCAGGTCCGCCAGGACCAGCTCGGTGTGGACGGTCTCGATGTCGGAGCCGGGGTCGACCGTCCCGTCGACGTGCGCGACGTCGTCGTCGTGGAAGGCCCGGACCACCTGGCAGATCGCGTCGGCCTCGCGGATGTGGGCGAGGAACTTGTTGCCCAGCCCCTCGCCCACCGAGGCACCTCGCACGATGCCGGCGATGTCGACGAACGACACGGTGGCGGGCAGGATCTTCGCCGACGCGAACAGCTCCGCCAGCACGGCCAGCCGGGCGTCGGGCAGCGGCACCACCCCGATGTTGGGCTCGATCGTGGCGAACGGGTAGTTGGCCGCGAGCACGTTGTTCTTGGTGAGGGCGTTGAACATCGTCGACTTGCCGACGTTGGGGAGCCCGACGATTCCGATGGTGAGTGCCACGAGACGGTGAGTCTAGCCGGGGGCCCCGTAGTCTCCTGCCATGGACGAGTCGCCCCGCACCACCTACGTGCTGATCGACGGGGAGAACATCGACGCCACGCTCGGCACCTCGATCCTCGGCCGGCGCCCGCGGCCTGAGGAGCGCCCGCGATGGGAGCGGCTGCTGCAGTTCGCCCGCGAGCGCTGGGGCCAGCCGGCCCAGGGGCTGTTCTTCCTCGCCGCGAACACCGAGCTGCCGATGACCTTCGTCCAGGCGCTCCTGGCCATCGGCTACCGACCGGTGCCGCTCTCGGGCCGGGCGGGGGAGAAGGTGGTCGACATCGCGATCCAGCGCACCCTGGTCGAGCTGGGCCGCCGCGATGCCGACGTCCTCCTGGTCAGCAACGACGGCGACTTCGTCGAGCAGGTCGCCGACCTCCTCGACGGCCGTCGGGTCGGCGTCATCGGTTTCGTCGAGTTCCGCAACAACGCCTTCGTCCCGCTCACCGAACAGGGCCTCGAGACGTTCGACCTCGAGTACGACGTGCGCGCCTTCAACGAACGGCTGCCCCGCGTGCGGATCATCCCGATCGACGAGTTCGACCCGGCGCAGTTCCTGTAGCCCTTCCCTGTCGCCGGGCGGTCCTCTTGCTGGCGGTAGGCGGTCCCGCGGCCCTTGCTCTCGCTGCACTCTCGCTGCACTCTCGCTGCGCTCTCGCTGCGCGGTGCTGCGCGGTGCTGCGGCCTCCTGCGGGCGTCGGCCGTCCTGCGGCGGTCTTCCTCTCACTGCGCCCTCCTGCGGCCCTTGTCCTCCCGTGGCGCGGCCCCTGCGGCCTTTCCTGCCGCCGCGCCGCCCTGCGGCCTTTCCTGCCGCCGCGCGGCCCTGCGGCCTTTCCTGCCGCCGACCCGTCCTGCGGCCCACTTCCTCTCGTCGGGCGCCGTTCGCGCGGCGGCTGGCGCCACCGGTCCGCGGTGGCTCGCTCGCCGGGGTGGGTCGACCGCCTTGACCAGGGAAACTCGTGGTTCACCGGGGTGGTGAACCCTTGTGTACCTCGCCTTTGCCCGATGGGGCCGGAAAAGGTGGGGCGGGTGGGGTGGGTGGGGTGTCGGTGGGGCTCAGGGCTCCCGGGTGAGCTCGCTGTTCTCGAGGTATGCCGGGTGGTGGTCCAGACCGCCGACCACCTCGAGCATCCGGGCGGTGTAGGGCGCCAGCCGTGGCCGGGCCTGGTCGAGGGTGCGCCAGTGCGCGGCCTTGATCTCGCGGGGCAGCAGGTTCGCCCCCTCCAGCAGGGCCGCCGACGCCACTCCGAGGTCGAAGAGGAAGAGCATGGCGTCGTCCCAGCCGCGCCAGGGCGGCAGCCAGTTCACCGCGAGCAGCCGCTCGACGTGGACCTCGACGCCGAGCTCCTCCGCGATCTCGCGGGTGACACACGCGGCGGGCGACTCATGGGGATCGACGACGCCGCCCGGCAGGTCCCACTCCTTCTTGTACGTCAGCTGGCACAGGAGCATCTCGCCGGACTCGTTGCGCAGCAGCCCCTGGGCGATGAGACGGGTCTTCGGCAGGCGGGAGTTGAGCATGCGGATGGCGGCGAGCCGCCCCGCGTCGGTCGAGAGGTCGGGCCGCTCCTCAGCCATCGGCGGGCCGTCCCTCGGGCGCGCCGGCGGCATTCTCCTGCATGGGCTCCCGCATGGACGCGAGGCTACTGGACGCGGATGGGTCGGGCCCGGTCCTCCGGAGCCGCGAGCGGTATGCCGCGAGCGCCGGGGCACGCGGTCGCCGTCCTCCTCCGAGCCGGGCGGCGCGACGCCCACGGCCTGCCCGCCAGGAGGCGGGGGTGGGCTCTCCGCGCGGTGCGCCGGCCCTCGCCCTGGCGCGCCGCCACCTGGCGGGCGCCGATGCCCACTGCCTGCCGGCCCGAAGGCGGGGGTGGGCTCTCCGCGCGGTGCGCCGGCCCTCGCCCTGGCGCGCCGCCACCCGGCGGGCGCCGACCGCGGGTCTGGCCGCTCGGCCCTGTCCGGCGGCGTCTGGCCTGGACCGGGTGTCCGCTGTCGGTGCCCCCTGGCACCGTTGACCCCATGAGCCCCTCCTTGGCCGCCCTGCTCGCCCTGCTGGTCGGCGCCGGCCTCGCCGCGTGGGTGACCCACCTGATCTCGGCCGCCCGCGGCGCGGCCGTCGCCGCCGAGCGGGACCTGCTCCGTGACCGGGTCGACGACCTCGAGGCCTCCCTCGGCGAGGACCTCCAGACGGCCGCCCTCCTGGCGCCGCTGCGGGACACCCTCGGCCGGGTCGAGCGTCAGGTCGGCACCCTGGAGCGCGACCGTGTCGAGCAGTTCGGCTCGCTGCGCGCGGTCATCGGCCGCGTCGAGGTCGAGACGCAGGCTCTCGGCCGGCAGGCCGCCTCGCTGGCGGGCTCGCTGCGCTCGTCGACCGTCCGGGGCGCGTGGGGCGAGGTGCAGTTGCGCCGGGTGCTGGAGGGCGCGGGGATGCTGGAGCGCTGCGACTTCGAGGAGCAGGTGACCGCGGTGTCGCACCACGGCGACCGCATCCGCCCCGACGTCGTCGTGCGGCTTCCCGGGGCGAAGGTCCTCGTCATCGACGCCAAGGCACCGATGGCCGCCTTCCTGGACGCGCAGGCCGACGACCTGGACGACGCCGGCCGCGGCAGGCTGCTCGCCGAGCATGCCGGGTCGCTGCGGCGGCACGTCGTGAGCCTCGCCGCCAAGGAGTACTGGTCGGGGTTCGAGACGACCCCGGAGATGGTCGTCTGCTTCGTCCCGAGCGACGCCATTCTGGCGGCGGCTCTCGCGGCGGACCCCGGCCTGCATGCGGCGGCCCTGGACCGCCGGGTCGCGCTCGTCGGGCCCGCCAGCCTCATGGCCCTGGTCCGCACGGTGGCGTTCACCTGGCAGCAGGACGCTCTCACCGACGGCGCGCGGGAGCTGATGAGCCTCGGACGAGAGCTCTACCGCCGCCTCGCCACCCTGGGGTCGCACACCGCCAGGATGGGGCGCTCGCTCACCACGGCACTGGAGTCGTACAACCAGCTCGTCGGGGCACTCGAGTCGCGGGTGCTCGTCACCGCACGCCGGATGAACGAGCTCGGCCTCGTCTGCGAGGAGCTGCCCGGACCCGTCGTCGTCGACGCCGGGCCGCGCACGCTGACCGCCGTCGAGCTCATCGAGGCCGCCACCGGAGACGCGGGCCGGGCGGAGATCGACCTGGGCCCGACCAGCAGCCCCGGGATCGGCCGCACGTCCGGCGGGACGGGGCATCGCACGGCGTGAGCCGGGCGGCCCCGGCTCGACCCGTCGGGCCGGGCAGTCAGTGCAGTGAGCCGGACTGCACGAAGCTCGCGTCGTGGCGCATCTCGTCGCTCAGCCCTGCTGCCTTGAGGTCACGACGGATCTCGGTGGGCAGGGCGAACATGAGCGACTCCTGCGCTGCGACCACCGGCTGCACGTCGGTGTATCCCCGCTCGGCCAGGTAGTCGAGAACGTCCCGGACGAGGATCTCCGGCACCGAGGCACCGGAGGTCAGACCGACCGTCGACACCCCGTCGAGCCACGCCTCGTCGATCTCGTCGGCGTAGTCGACGAGATGGCCGGCGCCGGCACCGTGCTCGAGGGCGACCTCGACGAGGCGCACGGAGTTCGAGGAGTTCGAGGAGCCGACGACGATCAGCAGGTCGGTCTGCGCCGCCATCGCCTTGACGGCCGTCTGGCGGTTCTGGGTGGCGTAGCAGATGTCGTCGCTGGGCGGGTCGATGAGCCGGGGGAAGCGTTCGCGCAGCGCCTGCACCGTCGCCATCGTCTCGTCCACCGAGAGCGTCGTCTGGGAGAGCCAGACCACCTTCTCCGGGTCGCGGACCTCGATGTTGGGCACCTGGCCCGGGCCGTCGACGAGGGTGATGTGCTCGGGCGCCTCGCCGGTCGTGCCGACGACCTCCTCGTGACCCTCGTGGCCGATGAGGAGGATGTCGTACTCGTCGCCGGCGAACCGGACCGCCTCGCGGTGCACCTTGGTCACCAGGGGACAGGTCGCATCGATGGTGCGCAGCGACAGGGCGCGCGCCTCGTCATGCACCAGCGGCGCAACGCCGTGGGCCGAGAGGATCACCGTGGCACCCTCGGGGACCTCGTCGGTCTCGTCGACGAACACCGCACCCCTCGCTTCGAGGGTGGCGACGACGTGCCTGTTGTGGACGATCTGCTTGCGGACGTAGACCGGCGGGCCGTAGAGCTCGAGGGCCTTCTCGACCGTCACGACGGCCCGGTCGACGCCGGCGCAGTAGCCACGCGGGGCGGCGAGGAGGACACGTTTGCTCGGGGCGGGCATGGCCCCATGGTAGGTGTCGCTGCTGGGTAGGCCGGTCAGCACGGTCCGGCCCCGCCCGGGCCCGGCTCAGTCACCCGGGCGACCCCGGCGCACTCCCAGACCGTCGCGGCCTGTGGCCGGACGGCGGCGCAGGTGAGCCGGCGAGGTTCGCAGACGAGGGCCCGGACCAGGACCCGCCAGACCTCCACGCCCACGGCGAAGCTCGCCGCAACCCCGTCGTCGACCCGTTCGCGTCGAAGCAGGCGCACCCCGTCGAGGCGGTCGATGCCGAGGTGGCGGCGCAGCCCGATCTCGGCGGCCTGGACCGGCATGGGCCAGCACGTCCGCCCACGCAGATGGTCCAGGTCGAGCCGGCCCGCGCGGTGCGCCGACACGACGGCCCGGACCGACGTGACGTCCAGCCCCCCGTAGTACAGGCCCTCACCGAGGACGAGCAGGTTGCCGGCGAACCGGTCGCCGCCGATGTGCGAGACCCCCCACGTCGTCTGCGGCTCGACGGCCCGCAGGGCGTCCATGACGGGCCGGCCCCGCTCGGCGCAGCACGCGTCATGCCGTCCGTGGGTGCAGACGGCGAACACCGGCTCGGTCCACGGGTCCAGGCCGACGGACCGGCCGCGCCCGAGCGCCTCGAGGTCCAGGTCGAGGACCTCCCGTGCATCGGCGAGGGAGCCCGCCTCGAACAGCCCCACCGCACCGGCCCGCACGAACGCGGCGAACACCCGACGCCGTCCGCCGTCGCCGCGCCGTTCCCGGCGGATGAGCAACGGCCGTACCCCCGCCTCGGCCGTCCGGCTGAGCACCTCCACCCCCAGCCCGGCCGGCAGCCGAGCGTCCCGCCAGGCGTCCGCGCCCCAGGGGCCCGGCTCCTCGAGCAGGAGGAACGCCTGCACGGTCGAGGCGGTGCCCGCCAGGGCATCCTGCCGATCGCGGGCGGCGGCCGAGCAGCGGAAGCGGCTCATGGTCACGGTGCGATCCGCAGCAGCCCCTCGCGGACGAGTCGCCGGCACAGCACGAGACCACTCGGAGGGTCCAGGAGTGTCGAGAGATCGCGCACGGCGAGACGGTCCGCGGCGCAGATCCGGTCGAGCGCCGGTCGGAGACGGCCGGGCACATCGAGCACCCGGTCTCCGAGGAGCACCTCGAGGCGGTCTCCCTTGGGGCACAGGACGCAGGGATGTCCCGGACGCCGGAGCAGGACGGTGTCGTCGGCCAGGCCGGCCAGGCCATCCCGGTCCAGCAGCCCGCCAACCAGCCGCGACGGGCGCGTGCTGAGCGCGCGCCTCCCCTCGGCGGCCACCGCCTGGGTGGCGTCGATATCGCGGATCCGCGCCGCCAGCGCCTCGAGCTCGGCGGCGACGTCCCGGCTCACCGAGGTGGGGTGGTCGAGGTAACCGGCGGGCAGGTGGCGGTCCGGGACCGCGTCCAGCTCGGCCAGGACGGCCCTGCGGACCAGGCTGCGCAGCGTGAGCTGGTTGACCCCGATCGTCACATGCAGGCTGATGCCGTCCTGGGCGCGGGCGGCGTGCCGGGTTCCGGTCGGCAGGTAGACGACGAGCCCCGGCTCCAGGAGCAGGTCCTCGACACCCGACTCGGTGTGGATCTGCCAGTGTTTACGTCCGGCGGTCTGGAAGACGAACACGTCGTGGCTGTCGGCGTGGACCGCGAACCCCTGGGCGCCCGGGGGCGTGAGGTAGGCGTTCGCTTGGCACGGATGGCCGAGCTCGGTCTCGAGGCGCGAGACGAGGTCCGTCAGCGGAGGCCAGTACCGCTGCAACCCCTGGAGGACCAGGGTCGCGCCCTCGTCGAACAGAGCCAGCAGCCGCCGCGCGTCGACGAGGCCGGTGACGGGCTGCCCGGCCAGGGTGGCCCGTTGGGTGTAGCTCGACTCGGGCAGCACCGTCCCGTCCCGGACCACCCGGACCGCCGGGGTGCGGATCCCGGAGGAGGTGAGCAGGTGGTCGGCGTCGCTCAGCGAGAGGTATGCCGTCAGCGCCTCCGGCTCGGTCCGGTGGCTGGACACCTCGGACGACCAGATCTGCGCCCGGAACGCCTCCGGATCACCCGTGAGGAGGTCGAGCGCGCCGGTCAGCGCGCTGTCCCGTCGGTACCGTCCGCATCCGTCCCGTCGCCGGCCACACCGTCGGTCCCGTCGGCATCCGCCCCGTCGCCGGCCACGCCGTCGGTCCCGTCCGCAGCACCGCTGCGGGTCCCGCCGGTGTCCGTCCCGTCGCCGGCCACACCGTCGGTCCCGTCGGCATCCGCCCCGTCGCCGGCCACGCCGTCGGTCCCGTCCGCAGCACCGCTGCGGGTCCCGCCGGTGTCCGTCCCGTCGCCGGCCACGCCGTCGGTCCCGTCCGCAGCACCGCTGCGGGTCCCGCCCGCATCGGTCGTGTCCGTCCCGTCGCCGGCCACGCCGTCGGTCCCGTGGGCATCCGCCCCGTCGCCGGCCACGCCGTCGGTCCCGTCGGCATCCGCCCCGTCGCCGGCCACACCGTCGGTCCCGTCGGCATCCGTCCCGTCGCCGGCCACACCGTCGGTCCCGTCCGCAGCACCGCTGCGGGTTCCGCCCGCGTGCGTCGCATCCGTCCCATCAGCGTCCGCACTGACCGGTCCCTCCGCGCCCACACCCGAGGTCACCATGTCGTCGTCGCTCAGCGGTCCGTCGGGTGTGCTCATGGCGTCCTCCTGCAGGGGGGTAGGTGACGGCGGGTGCGCCGCCGTAGGCCGCTCCGGCCTCCCCGCCGTCTGATGGCAGGGCATGCCGGGTCTCTACCCACCGCGGGCCGGATCATCCGCGCAGCGCGCTCGGCAGGTCGACCACGACCGGCTAGCCTCCGCCCAGGCCGCTGAGCTGCACCCCGACTGCGCCGTCCTCGGCCGCGGGTGACCGGTGCGAGTCCGGCGCCGCCGGCGGCGACAGCAGCCAGGTGATGACCGCGGCCGCCCCGACGACCGCGGCCGCCGTCAGCAGGGCCGTGGAGATGCCGTCGACGAACGCGGACTGGGCGGCCTGGACCACCCGGTGAGCGGGCTGCCCCAGTTGCGCCATCTGTGGGCTCTGGGTGAAGGCGATCGAGCGGGTGACGAGGTCGCCGGGCCGCTGAGGCAGGCTTGCCACGACCGAGGCGATCCCGTCGCGGTAGGTCTGGTTGAGGGCGCTGCCGAGGATGGCGATGCCCAGCGCGCTGCCGACCTCCCGGGACAGGTCGTTGACGGCCGAGGCGACGCCTTGCTTGGCCGGCGGAAGGGAGGACGTGATCGCGGCCGTCGCCGGGGTTCCGGCCAACCCCATCCCGGCTCCGAACAGGGCCAGGCCCACTGCAAGCCGCCAGTACACCAGGTCCGCGCCGACGCTCGCCACGATGACCAGGCCGACCGTGGTCAGGGCGAGGCCCAGGGGCGTGACCCGCCGGAAGCCCACCCGCTGGGCGATCCGGGGAGCGGTGCGGGCGAGCGGCAGGACGAAGAGGGGCAGGGGCAGCAAGCAGAGCGTCGCCCGGAGGGGGGAGTAGCCGACGACGAACTGGAGGTACTGCAGGATGGTGAAGAACAGCCCGAACGAGGCGAAGAACTGGGCCGCGATGGCGATGGACCCCGCGCTGAAGCCGCGGACCCGGAACAGCCGCACGTCGAGGAGCGGCTCCGCCACCCGCAGCTCCCACCGGAGAAACGCCACGAGCCCCACGGCCCCCGCGACGAGAGCGCCGGCCGTCACGGCGTCGGACCACCCGCGCTCCGGGCCCTCGATGATGCCGGCGACCAGCCCGGCGACCGCGACGAGCGAGAACAGGGCACCGACGACGTCGAGGGCGGGCGGACGCTGCTCGGTCGAGTCCGGGACGACCGCCAAGGTGCCGACCAGGGCAAGCACGGCGAGGGCGACGTTGAGGCCGAAGAAGCTGTTCCAGGCGAACCACCGGAGCAAGGTCGCTGTGGCGATGAGGCCGAGCACGGCCCCTCCCCCGACGACACCGACCCACACCCCGATCGCCCGGGGTCGCTCCGCTTCCGGGAACGAGGTGGTGATGACCGACAACGTGGTCGGCATGATCGCGGCGGCCCCGACGCCCATGGCGGCCCGCAGGACGATGAGCTGGCCGGGGTCCTCGGTCGTCATGGCGAGGCCTGCCGCCGCACCGAACACGACGAGGCCGGCGGCCAGGAGCCGTTTGCGGCCGAACCGGTCGCCCAGGGCGCCCGCGAACAGCAGCAGCCCGGCGAAGACGACGGTGTAGGCGTCGACGATCCAGGTCAGCTGGGTCTGGCTGGCCCCGGTCGAGCGGGCCAGGCCGGGCAGCGCCACGTTGAGCCCGGACACGGCCGAGACGACCGTCATGAGGGCTACGGCCACCACGGTCAAGACGGCCCGGGTCCGGCGGCGGTCCAGGGCGGCAGCCGGCGCGGACGGAACGGCGGAGGCGACCGAGGGGTGCTTATTTCCACACATGACGAAATTGTTATTCTACGACTGAGGAAATGTCAACCGGGAGGCGCCGATGTCTGGGACCCAACGCGGGCGCCGACCCGTCGGCAGCGGCACGCGCGACGCCATCGCCGCGGCCGCCCGGCACCAGTTCGCCGAACACGGCTACCCCGGCACCACGCTGCGGGCCGTCGCGCAGGAGGCCGGGGTCGACACCCGGCTCGTCACCCACTACTTCGGCTCCAAGCAGGAGCTGTTCGTCACCGTCCTCGAGCTGCCGTTCGACCCGCAGTCCGCCCTCGACCTCGTGCTCGGCGGCGGCCCGGACGACGCAGGCGCCCGGCTCGCCCGGTTCCTGCTCTCCGTGTTGGAGTCCCCGGAGGGCCGCCGGACCATCACCGGGATGCTGCGTGCCGCGGCGTCGGAGGATGCGGCGGCCGCATTGCTGCGCAACGTGCTCATCGAGCGCATCCTCACGCCGCTCACCGAGCGGATCGGCGGTGAGTCGCCCGAGCTGCGGGCCAGCCTGCTGGGCAGCCAGATCGCCGGACTGGCCTTCGCGCGCCACATCGTCGGGCTCCCCCGGCTGGCCGAGGCCACCCCTGCCACCTTGGCCGCCGCCCTCGGGCCGGTTCTCCAGCACTATCTCACCGGATCCGTCGGGCCATCGGTCGCGGGACCGGATGCCGGCCCCGACGCCTAGGGTGCTGACGTGAGCACCCCACCGGCGCTGCCCGAGAAGGCGGCGGACACCACTGCCGAGCACCCGTGGCCGGTGCGGCTGCTCAGCATGAAGATCGCCGACTACGTCGACCGGATGTCGGTGCTCTGGGTCGAGGGTCAGGTCGTGCAGCTCACCCGCCGCCCCGGCGCCCGCACGGCATACCTCACCCTGCGCGACCCCGACGTCGACTTCTCGCTCTCGGTGGCCATCTCGGTCCACGCCCTCGACGCCATGACCAGTCCGCTCGCCGATGGGGCCCGCGTCGTCATCCAGGCCAAACCGGCGTTCTGGACCCAGCGCGGCACACTGGTCCTCGACGGCCGGCAGATCCGGCCGGTGGGGGTCGGCGAGCTGCTCGCCCGGCTCGAGTACCTCAAGGCGAACCTCGCCGCCCAGGGTCTGTTCGACACGGACCGCAAGCGGCCGCTGCCCTTCCTTCCCCGGCGGGTCGGCCTCATCTGCGGCCGGGCCAGCGCCGCCGAGAAGGACGTGGTCGAGAACGCCCGCCGTCGCTGGCCGGCCGTCCGCTTCGAGATCCGCCAGGTGGCGGTCCAGGGGACGAGCGCCGTGGCCGAGGTGAGTGCCGCCCTGGCCGAGCTCGACGCGCAGCCCGAGGTCGACGTCATCGTCATCGCGCGGGGCGGCGGAAGTGTCGAGGACCTGCTGCCGTTCAGCAACGAGGCGCTCATCCGTGCCGTCGCCGCCGCCCACACCCCGATCGTCAGCGCGATCGGCCACGACGTCGACACTCCGCTGCTCGACTTCGTCGCCGACGTCCGCGCCTCCACTCCGACCGACGCCGCGAAGGCCGTGGTCCCCGACGCGGCCACCGAGCGCCGCCTTGTCGAGCAGGCCTGGGGGCGGGTATGCCGCGCCCTGGCCGGCCGCCTCGACGGCGAGCGGCGCCGGCTTGCGAGCCTGACCTCCCGGCCGGTGCTCGCGGACCCGGCCGGGTTCGTGCGGGTCCAACGGGAGCGGACGGATGGGCTGCGCCAGCGTGGGCGTCGCCTGGTTCACGGCCTCGTGCAGCACGACGCCGCAGAGCTGCGCCACCTCCGGGCCCAGGTGCGCACCCTCTCGCCCCAGGCGACCCTCGACCGGGGCTACGCCATCGTGACCCACGCCGGCGAGGTCGTTCGCGAGCCGGGGGACGTCCGGCCGCAGGAGCCGATCGAGGTCCGGGTGGCCGGCGGGCGGTTCACCGCGCGGGTCACCGCGGCCGACGAGGCCGACGCGAACGGGGCCTAGGCTGGCCCGCATGGCCAAGCGCACCGAGCCCACCGACCCGCCGACGCCGGCGGACCGCGACGATGCGAACGCCGACGTGCCCGAGCTGACCTACGAGCAGGCCCGGGACGAGCTGAGCCAGATCGTCGAACGCCTCGAGAACGGGCAGGTCGGTCTGGAGGACAGCCTGGCCCTGTGGAAGCGTGGCGAGGCGCTGGCCGCCCACTGCGCAGTATGGCTGGACCGTGCCCAGGCCCAGCTGAACGCCATCGAGGACTGACCGGGCGGCAGCACCGTGCTCAGGACGACCGGCTGAGCACCCGCAGATGGTCCGCGAAGACGGCGAGCTCCTCGAAGGTCCCCGTCCCGGTGATGACCGTGGTGAGGCCGGCGGCGCTCCCGCCGGAGCCGGCGAGGTGGACGAGGCTGTTCTGGGTCTTGTCGGGACGGTCGTACTCGGTCCAGGTCCGCCCACCGGCCGTGGTCTGCCCCACCTTGGGCGCCCGGTTGGTCTCGGCCTCGACCCAGTGTGCGGTGGCGTTCATCGTCTGCTCGATGGCGACGTAGTGGCCGGTCGGCGTGACGTAGCCGGCGTGCCAGGTCTGCAGGCCGTCGGTGCTCCGCACGAAGCGGACGGACGTCGCGTCCCACCCGGGCGGCAAGCCCCGCGGCTCCTCGATCGCCCAACCCGTCTCGGCGGCCACTGCGACCGCGTTCGTGTGCACGTCCACCGGTGGCCGGTTCACCGAGCTGACCCGCGGAACCATGAGGATGAGCACGGCCACGACCGCCAGCACGACGACGAGCGACCGGATCATGTTGGGAACCGATCCCATGGCATACCTGCTGGCCGTCGGCTGCGAGCTCACCCACCCATGCTCCCCGACGGGGACCGCGACCACCAACCGGGTCCGCGCGTCGGGCTCCTCGCCCCGGCTAGAGTCGAGCCGTCTCGGCATCCAGCACGGAAGGCGGCAGGTCGTCATGGCGGATCGGGTCCTCGTCATCGGGGAGATGCTCATCGATATCGTCCGGACCCCCGACGGAGCGGTCGCGGAGTACGTCGGCGGCTCCCCGGCCAACGTCGCGATGGGCCTGGCGCGCCTGGGGCATCCGGTCGACTTCGCGACCGTCCTCGGCGAGGACGACCACGGCATCCGCTGCGTGTCCCTCCTGGAGGAAACCGGAGTCGAGGTCCTCCCCGGAAGCAGACACCCCGAGCCGACCTCGACGGCCGATGCCACGATCGACGACAGCGGAGCCGCGTCCTACCTGTTCGACCTGCACTGGGACCTGCCCAAGGTGGAGCTGCCCGCGGGCACGGCGCATGTCCACACCGGCTCGATCGCCACCACCCTTCGCCCCGGTGAGGTCGAGGTGACCGCCGCCCTGGTCCGGGCCCGCCCCGGCGCGACGACCTCGTACGACCCCAACGTCCGGCCCACCATCATGGGGGCCGCAGACGTCGTACGAGCCCACGTCGAGGAGCTGGTGGCCTTCAGCGACGTGGTCAAGGCCAGCGACGAGGACATCGCCTTCCTGTACCCCGGCCGGTCCGCGTCCGAGGTCATGTCCCGATGGGCCCAGCTGGGCCCGGGGCTGGTGCTGGTCACCCTGGGCAACCATGGGGTGACCTACCGGGTCAGCGGCACGGGCGAGGAGGGCCACCAGCCGGCCCGCGCCGACATCGTCGTCGACACGGTCGGCGCCGGCGACTCGTTCATGGCCGGGCTGATCTCCGGGCTGCTCGACAGCGGGCTGCTCGGCAGCGCCGACGCCCGGGAACGCCTGGCGGCGGCCGCCCTGCCCGAGGTCGGTCCGGCCATCGACCGGGCGCTCGCCACGAGCGGGGTGACGGTCAGCCGGGCAGGCGCCTACTCGCCCACCCGCGACGAGCTGTGAGCGTGGCCCGGGGTGGCCGGGGCGAGCGCAGACCCGGCGCGGCGACGCCCACCGGAGAGGGCCAGACTGGGACCGAGACCACAGCGGACCCACCCCGGGCCGCACCTGCCCTGGGCGGTTCCGCACCGCCGCGCGACGGGAGATGACGCACGATGCCCGAGTTCGCCTACGAGGACCTGCTGCCGATCGGGGAGGACGCCACGCCCTACCGGCTGCTGACGACCGAGGGCGTCGAGGTGGTCCAGGGCCCGGGCGGCCGGCCGTTCCTCCAGGTCGCGCCCGAGGCGCTTCGGCTGCTCACGGAGACGGCGATGCATGACATCGCGCACTTCCTGCGGCCGGCCCACCTGGCTCAGCTGCGCACGATCCTCGAGGACCCCGAGGCCAGCAACAACGACAAGTTCGTGGCGCACGACCTGCTGAAGAACGCGAACATCTCCGCGGGCGGGGTGCTCCCGATGTGCCAGGACACCGGGACCGCCATCGTCATGGGGAAGCGCGGTCAGCACGTTCTCACCGAGGGCACGGACGAGCGGGCGATCTCCCAGGGCGTCTTCGACGCCTACACCCGGCTGAACCTGCGCTACTCGCAGATGGCGCCCCTGACGACCTGGGAGGAGACCAACACCGGCTCCAACCTGCCCGCCCAGGTCGAGCTCTACGCCGACACGGCTCCCGGCCACGAGACGACGTACAAGCTCCTCTTCATGGCCAAGGGTGGCGGCAGCGCCAACAAGAGCTACCTCTACCAGGAGACCAAGGCCATCCTCAACGAGGACGCGATGCTGCGCTTCCTCGACGAGAAGCTGCGCGGCCTGGGCACCGCCGCCTGCCCGCCGTACCACCTCGCCATCGTCATCGGCGGCACCAGCGCCGAGTTCGCCCTCAAGACGGCCAAGTACGCGAGCGCCAAGTACCTCGACAGCCTGCCGACCTCGGGCGACCCGGTGCCCCGCGGCTTCCGGGACACCGACCTGGAGGGGAAGGTCCTCGAGCTGACCCGCCAGTTCGGGATCGGTGCCCAGTTCGGCGGCAAGTACTTCTGCCACGACGTCCGGGTCGTCCGGCTGCCCCGCCACGGTGCGTCCCTGCCCGTGGCCGTCGCCGTCTCGTGCTCCGCCGACCGGCAGTGCCTCGGCAAGATCACCGCCGACGGCGTGTTCATCGAACAGCTGGAGACCGACCCCGCGAGGTTCATGCCCGAGCCGACCCACGAGGACCTCAGCGTCGCTGGCCACGAGGGCGAGATGGCCGCCGACGACGTCGTCGAGATCGACCTGAGCCGGCCGATGCCCGAGATCCTCGCCGAGCTGACGAGGTATCCGGTCAAGACCCGGCTCTCCCTCAACGGCACCCTCGTCGTCGCCCGCGACATCGCCCACGCGCGGATCAAGGACCGTCTCGATGCCGGCGAGGAGATGCCGGCATACCTGCGCGACCACCCCGTCTACTATGCCGGTCCCGCCAAGACGCCGCAGGGTATGCCGTCCGGCTCCTTCGGGCCAACCACCGCCGGCCGGATGGACTCCTACGTCGAGCAGTTCCAGGCTGCCGGCGGTTCGATGGTCATGCTGGCCAAGGGCAACCGCAGCCAGCAGGTCACCGATGCCTGCCAGGCGCACGGCGGGTTCTACCTCGGCTCGATCGGCGGGCCGGCGGCTCGGCTCGCCCAGGACTGCATCAAGAGCGTCGAGGTGCTCGAGTACCCGGAGCTGGGGATGGAGGCGGTCTGGAGGATCGAGGTCGAGGACTTCCCGGCGTTCATCATCGTCGACGACAAGGGCAACGACTTCTTCGCGAGCGTCACCAAGCCGGTGGCGTTCACCATCGGCAAGCGTCCCGGCCTAGGGTGAACGGATGGACGACGCCTTCGACGACCTGATTCAGGCCAACCACGACTTCGCCAAGACCTTCGACCTGGGAGGTTTCGACGGGGTCGCCCACGCGGGGATCGCCGTCGTGACCTGCATGGACTCGCGGATCGACCCGCTGCGCATGCTCGGCCTCAAGGCCGGCGACGCCAAGATCTTCCGCAACCCCGGCGGCCGGGTCACCGACCAGGCACTCGAGGCCCTGGTCCTCGGGGTGCACACCCTCGGCGTGCGGCGGATCCTCGTCATCCCGCACACCCGGTGCGCCATGGTGGACAACAGCGAGTCCCAGCTGCGGGAGCGGGTCGGTCGCGCGATGGACACCGACGCCACCTGGCAGCGGTTCCATACCATCGACGATCCGGTGGCAGCGCTGGACGAGGACGTGGCGCGGGTCCGCACGCACCCGCTGATCCCTCGCGACATCGTCGTGGGGGGGTTCATCTACGACGTCGACAGCGGCCTGCTCGACCGCATCCTCTAGCCCCGGCCGGGGCCCTCACCGGGCCAGTCGCTCGCGGACCACGTCGGCGAGTCGGCCGGCGACCTGCTGGGCCTGCTCCGGCGTCTGCGCCTCGACCATGACCCGCACCAGGGGCTCGGTACCCGAGCGGCGCAGCAGCACGCGCCCGGAGCGGTCGAGGACCGCCTGCTCAGCCGAGACCGCGGCCTGCAGCTCGGCGTCGGTGTCGACCCGGGAGGTGTCCACCCCGGGCACGTTGACGAGCACCTGCGGCAGCCGGGTCATCACCGAGGCCAGGTCGGCGAGCGACCGGCCCGTCTCGGCCACCCGAGCCGCCAGCATGAGCCCGGTGAGGACGCCGTCGCCCGTGGTGCCGTAGTCGAGGAAGATGACATGGCCGGACTGCTCGCCGCCGAGCGAATGGCCTTCGGCTCGCATCGTCTCGAGGACGTAGCGGTCACCGACGGCCGTCTGGACGACGTCCACCCCCTCGCGCTGCATGGCGAGGAGCAGCCCGAGGTTGCTCATCACCGTGGTGACGAGGGTGTCGTGGGCCAGCCCGCCGCGCTCCCTGAGCGCCAGCGCGAGGATCGCCATGATCTGGTCCCCGTCGACATCGTTGCCGGCGGAGTCCACGGCAAGACACCGGTCGGCATCACCGTCGTGCGCGATGCCGAGGTCGGCGCCGGTCTCGACGACGGCTCGGCGCAGCGGACCGAGGTGGGTCGACCCGAAGCCGTCGTTGATGTTCAGCCCGTCGGGCGAGGCCCCGATCTCGTGGACCAGGGCTCCGGCCAGCCGGAAGGCCTCGGGGGAGACCGCGCTGGCCGCGCCGTGTGCCCCGTCGACGACGACGGTGAGCCCGTCGAGCCGGTGGGGCAGCACGCGGAGCAGGTGGGCCAGGTACCGGGTATGGCCGTCGGGCATGGCCACGACGCGCCCGACCTCGGCACCGACGGGACGCCGCCACTGCTCGCCCATCGCCGCCTCGATGCGGTCCTCGACCTCGTCGGGCAGCTTCTGTCCTCCCTCGGCGAAGAACTTGATCCCGTTGTCCGGCATCGGGTTGTGCGAGGCCGAGAGCATGACCCCGAAGTCGGCTCCGGCGTCGGCGGTGAGGAACGCGACGGCGGGTGTCGGTAGGACGCCGACCTCGTAGACGTCGACGCCCGCCGAGGCCAGTCCGGCGACGACGGCCGCCGAGAGGAACTCGCCCGACGCCCGGGGGTCCCGGCCGACGACGGCCTTGGGCCGGTGGCTGACGTGGTCGTCACGGCCGGCGCGGCCGAGCACCCTGGCCGCTGCCACCGAGACCGACAGCGCGAGCTCCGCTGTCATCACCGGCCCGTTGGCCAGCCCTCGGACACCGTCGGTCCCGAAGAGTCGTCCCATGCGTCGTAGCGCCTTTCAACAGTCGGTGGCCGGCGCGAGCGCCGAGCCCGTGGGGCCCGCCGGTATGCCGCGAGCCCGCCCGACAAACTACTCCCGACGCCGCTGGGGCGGCACCCCGATGGGTACCGCCCCAGTGCGGCTCAGCGCTGGTGGAGCCAAGCAGTGAGCCCAGCGGTGAGCCCAGCGCCAGTATGGCTCAGCGCTTGGAGTACTGGGGCGCCTTGCGCGCCTTCTTCAGACCGGCCTTCTTCCGCTCCGGAACGCGCGCGTCCCGGGTGAGGAAGCCGGCCTTCTTCAGCGCCGGGCGGTTGAGATCGGGGTCGATCCCGTTGAGGGACCGGGCGACGCCGAGGCGGACCGCGCCGGCCTGCCCGGACGGGCCGCCACCGTGGACGCGGACGAGCACGTCGTAGGCGCCGTCGAGCTCGAGCACCTTGAGCGGCTCGTTGACGAGCTGCTGGTGCACCTTGTTCGGGAAGTACTGCTGCAGCGTCCGGCCGTTGATGGTCCACTCGCCGGTGCCGGGCACGATGCGCACGCGGGCCACGGCCTGCTTCCGGCGGCCGGTGGCGGCGCCGGGGGCCGACGCGGACGGGCGGCGGCCCGCCTCACCTGCGGGCGCCTCGGACTCGGAGGTGTACTCGGTGAGCACGACCTCGTTCTCGTCGGTCGCGGTGGCGTCGCCGGTGGTCTGGGTGATGTCAGTCATGTTCTCTGTCCTTGATCTGCGCAGGCCGCCGGGCGGCTACTGCGCCACCTGCGAGATCGTGAAGGGCTGGGGCTGCTGTGCGGCGTGCGGGTGCTCGGGGCCGGCATACACCTTGAGCTTGGAGAGCTGGGCGCGGCCCAGGGTGTTGCGCGGCAGCATGCCGCGGACCGCCTTCTCGACGGCCTTCTCGGGGCTCTTGGCAAGCAGCTCGGTGTAGCTCGTGGCCTTCAGCCCGCCGGGGTAGCCCGAGTGGTGATAGGCCTTCTTCTGCTCGGCCTTGGCGCCGGTGAGGACCACCTTGTCGGCGTTGACGATGATGACGAAGTCGCCGGTATCGATGTGCGGGGCGAAGGTGGGCTTGTGCTTGCCCCGCAGCAGGATGGCGGTCTGGCTGGCCAGCCGGCCGAGTACGACGTCCGTCGCGTCGATGACGTGCCAGGCGCGGGTGATGTCGCCCGGCTTGGGGGTGTAGGTGCGCACGGTGGTGTCCTTGCGTCGAAGTGGTCCCGAGGAGAGTGAACCTGTGACCGGACGACCCTCGGGAGGTCGGGATGTCTGCCGCCCGGCCCCGTCCGGGGCACGCAGCGCAACGACTCATCAGTCTAGGGACCGCGCGGTCGCCACCCAAATCCCGGCCGGGCCAGCCCACGCACCGGTTCTGACCTGCCAAGACGTCGCCGCCGACGGATCATGCACATCTATTGTGCAAACTGATTGTGCATATGTATTATGCATCTATGGCCCCGCTCCCCGCCCCGACCGCCACCCCGACCTTCCCGGGCGATGACAGCGTCGTGCAGCTCGACGCCACGGCGGTCAAGGTCCTCGCCCATCCGCTCCGCTCGCGGCTGCTCAGCGAGCTGCGGCGCTTCGGGCCGGCCACCGCCACGGACCTGGCCGCCCGGCTCGGGACCAATACCGGCGCCACGTCGTACCACCTGCGCAAGCTGGAGTCCGTCGGGCTCGTCCGAGACACCGGCGACGGCGAGGGCAAGCGCCGGCTCTGGGCGGCCGCGAGCGAGTACACCTCCTGGCGGGGGTCCCAGTTCGCCGGCGACGAGGACGCCGAGACCGCCCTGAACTGGCTGAGCCGCGACTACCTGCGCCACCTCGGTGACCGGTTCGAGCGGTGGCTCGACGTCGAGTCCGCCTGGCCCTCTCCCTGGCGCGATGCCCTCGGCATGAACGACGACGTGGCCGTCCTCACTGCCGAGCAGGTCCAGGCGATGACCGCCGAGATCCGCGAGGTCGTCCTGCGCTACCGGCGCGCCGGCGCAGGCAACCCCGCGGCCCGGCGCGTCGCCGTCTACACCGTGACCTACCCGATCGACCTCGACCGGGCGCCGCGCGCCCTGCCCGAGTCCCGGTGAGCGCCGCCCGGCCGCTCGACGCGCTCTCGCCGGCAGCGGCACGTCGTGTCTTCCTCACCCTCACCTGGACCCGGTGGTTCCCCGTTGGGCTCGTCGTCGGCCTCATCACCCTGCTGGCGCTCGAGCGTGGGCTCAGCGTGGCCGAGGCCCTGACGACCAGCTCGGTCTCGGGCCTGGTCGTCTTCGCCCTCGAGCTGCCGACGAGCGGGTTCGCCGACGCGTTCGGACGCAAGCCGGTGTATGTGGTGGCCGCCCTCGTCAACGTCGTCGCCGCCCTGGTCTACCTGCTGGCCCACTCCTTCTGGGCGTTCGCCCTCGGCGCGGCCCTCATGGGGGTGTTCCGGGCCCTCGACTCCGGCCCCCTCGAGGCGTGGTACGTCGACACCGTCCATGCCCACGACCCCGCCGCCGACGTCGACCGCGCCCTGTCGCTGCAGGGAATGCTCCTCGGCGCCGGCATCGCATCCGGGGCGCTCGCCTCCGGCGGCCTGATCTGGTGGCACCCGCTGCACAGCCAGCCCGCCCTGTTCCTGCCCTACCTCGGGTACGTCCTCCTCAACGTCGTCCATGTGGGCGCCGTCCTGACGCTGCTCCGCGAGCCGCGTCCGCCGGCCCCCGTGACCGGGCTCAGACGTGCCTGGGCATCGACCAAGGACGCACCGACCGTGGTCCGCGACGGGCTGCGGATGTTGCGCGGCAACCGGATCCTGCGGGGGGTCGTCCTCGTCGAGGTCTTCTGGTCGATCGCCATGGTCGTGTTCGAGACCTTCCAGCCGATCCGCCTGTCCGAGCTCGTGGGCGGCGAGGCCGAGGCCGGCGCCATCATGGGCCCGGTCGCCGCCGCCGGCTGGGGCGTGTTCGCCGGCGGCTCGGCGCTGGCCGGGCTGCTCGCGCCGCGCATCGGCGTCACCCGCACCGCCATCCTCTCCCGGGTGCTCAACGGGATGGGCGCCGTCGTCATGGGGCTCGTCGCCGGGCCGGTCGCCCTCATCGCGGCATACCTGGTGACCTACGGGCTGCACGGCACGGCCGGTCCGATGCACTCCACCCTGCTGCACCGCGAGGCCCAGGCGCGCAACCGGGCCACCGTGCTGTCGATGAACTCGATGGTCGCGTTCGCGGCGTTCAGCGTCGCGGCACCGGCCCTCGGACTGCTGGCGGGCGCGGTGTCGACCCAGGTGGCCATGGTCAGCGCGGGCGCGGTGAGCGTGCTCGGTGCCTGGTTCTATCTGCCCGCCCTGCACCGCGAGCGCGCGGACCGGCGCGTCCTCCCGCTGGCCGAGCCGTCCTGAGAAGAGGACTCGGGCACCCCTCAGCAGGGTGCGCGCACCATGGGGAGACCCGCTGCGCATCCCCGCTCGACTGGGAGGTGGTATGCCGGCCCCGGCCGGGACCGGCATACCAACCTGCGCCGGCGGCTCAGTGCTGGAGGAACACCGCCACGGTGCGGGCCGGAACGGCGGCCGTCCCGGTGCTCGCCTCCCACGTCGCCCCCTTGACGACCGCGTCGGACCCGCCGGCCTGCACCGGCGACAGTGCGGCGGCCAGGCCGCTCATGCCGGGCACCACCTGCGAGACGGGGTCGGGCGTCGCGTTGATGACCACGACCAGGCCGCGCAGGTGCGGGTCGGCATCCGCGCCGCGAGTGTCGTCGATGCGCATGACGATGACCCCGGCGTGTGCGGCGCTCGTCCCGCTGGCCGGGAAGGACACCTTGTCGTCGATGGCCGACGCGCTCCCCAGCCGGAAGAGCGGGGTGGAGAAGCGCAGCCGCAGCAGGTCCTGCGCCTGGGCGCTCGCGCTCTGCCGGTCCGCAGCCGTCGGCTGCAGGGCCGGGTCGGCCAACAGGGGCCTGATGTAGTCCCACTTGGCGGAGTTGTCGCCCTGGAGCGGAAGGCCGTGGCCGAAGCCGTTGTCAGCACCGGTCCAGTGGATCGCGTTGAACCAGTCGCCGCTGTCGAAGCTGTTCCGGTCGAAGGACTTGCTGCGCAGCAGGTCGGCGCCCGCCTGCCAGAACGACGGGGTCTGCGACAGGGCCGTGGTGGCCAGGCTGAGGGTGTTCATCCGGACCCGGTCCGCCATCGAGGTCGACTGCGGCAGCTTGTACGTCAGCGCGTCGAACAACGTCTCGTTGTCGTGGGCGTCGACATAGCTCACCACCTCGTCGGGCTGGTCGGCGTACCCGGCCGGTGAGCCGTTGTAGTCGACCTGGTCGCCTCGCACGACATCCCCCTCGGCGTCCCGGAAGGTGTAGGCCCGCAGGTTGCCGGCCATCCCGAGCTCGACGAGGTCGGTGTCGTGCTGCAGGCCCGCTGCCGCCCCGGCGTTGACGGGGGCGCCGTTGGGGTCGGTGGACTCCCCGCTACCGAAGCCCTGCTTGCGGGGGTCGGTGTCGAACGGGCCGCCGCCACGCACGCCGTCGCGGATCCGGTCGCTGAAGGTGCCGATACCGGTGCCGCCGAGCTGTCCCTGGCTGGCCTGGGTGAACAGGGCGTTGTCCGCCACCTCGCCGAAGTTCCACCCCTCGCCGTAGAGGTAGACCGAACGGCCATCCACCCCGTCGCGGCGCAGGGTCAGCCGGTCCAGGGCCGCTCGGACCTGCAGCATGGTGGCCTTGGGCATGTGGCCCATGAGGTCGAACCGGAAGCCGTCGACCTTGTAGTCCTTGGCCCACATGACCACCGAGTCGACGGTCAGCTTGGTGGCCATGGCGTGCTCCACGGCCACGTCCTGGCAGCAGGTCGAGGTGTAGACCTTGCCCGAGGCGTCGAGGCGCTGGTAGTAGCCAGGGACGACCTTGTCGAGCACCGAGGTGTCGGCCTGGCCCGACGCGGCGGTGTGGTTGTACACCTGGTCCAGGACGACGCGGAGCCCGTCCCGGTGCAGGCCGCCCACCATCGTGCGGAACTCGGCGACCCGGTTGCCGCCGTCGGCGGCGGCGGCGGCGGAGGAGGCGTAGGAGCCCTCGGGCGCCAGGTAGTGCCACGGGTCGTAGCCCCAGTTGTAGGCGTCGTGGGCCTGGATCGAGGCGATGCAGGACTGCTGCTGCTCACCGTCGGGCGGGAGCGAGGCGAGGTCCGGACAGCCGGCCGACCGGGGCGTCACCTGCTTGGCCGGGTCCTCCTCGATCGTCGCGATGTCGAACGTCGGAAGGAGGTGGACGGTGTTCAGGCCCGCGGCGGCGAGCGCCTTGAGGTGCTCGGTCCCGGCGCCGTCGTCCGCGAACGCGAGGTAGCTGCCGCGGTGCTCCGCCGGCACCGAGGTGTCGGCCGCCGAGAAGTCCCGCACCTGCAGCTCGTAGATCGTCGAGTCGACGCTGCGACGCAGCGGCGGTGACACGGCCGAGCGCCACAGGGCGGGCTGGAAGGCGCGGTCCGCCAGGTCGACCGCCACCGAGCGGGTGGAGTCCAGGGTGAGCGCGACGGAGTACGGGTCGGTCACGACGTTGTGCTCGACCTGGCCGGTCGAGGGCACATAGACCGCGACGTCGTAGAGGTAGCGGGCGTTCTTCAGCCCCGCCGATCCGGTCCAGGACCCGTCGCCGCGCCACCGCATCGCCGTGCGGGTGGCCGCGCTGACCGGTGCGTCTGCGGGCGCTCCCGGGGCCCAGGTGAGCAGGTCTACCGACTGCGCGGTGGGCGCCCAGAGCCGGTATGCCGGCCGGCTGCCGGTGAACGTGGCCCCGTAGGCCTGCCGGGCCGCCTGAGCCGCATACAGGTCGTCGAGGACGTAGGGGATCTGGACCCCCGTGGCGTCGAGCAGGTTGCCCACGGTGTCGTACATCCCCACCGCGACCTGACCCTTGAGGATGTCTCCCGCCCGCGTGGCGGTCCGGTGGTCCAGCCGGAGGGCGAGGTAGCCCTGCAGCTCGGGATGGGCGGCGACGACCGACGCCGGGAGGCCCGCGCCGTCGTAGCTCAACGGGGCCGAGGACCCACCCGTGATGTCGCTCGCGTCGACGGTCAGGCCGCCGGTCGGCGACCAGGCCAACCGCCACCGCAGCAGGGCCGGCAGGGCACCGGCGGGCACGAGCGAAGCCGGCCAGGCGATGAGGTCCGTGGACACCCAGATCGCCCGGGGGGTCGCGATGTCCGGCTTGGCGCCCGCCTTGGTCACCGTGGCGCTGATCTCGTGCGTCGCGAGGACGTAGCTGATGGTCACGACGAGCCCGTCGCTCGGCACGTTGAGGGCGATGTTCGCGCCACCGGGGGTCCCTCCGGCGCCATAGTTCTCGTCCCACGACAGTCCGTGGGCGACCTTGAACTCGTAGCCCCCCGCCGGGATCTGGTCGGTGCTGAAGGTGTAGGTCCCGTCACCGTCGGGGTCCTCGAGCCAGGGGCGCATGCAGTCCGGCAGCCAGTCCCCGGAGCAGCCGAGCTCGCTCTGGTAGCTCCCGGGGGCCGTGATGATCGGGCCCTGGGCGTCGGACGTCGCCCAGTGCGTCGCATGGTCGTAGTAGAAGGACACCGGACCGCCGGGCGCCGTGTAGTCGATGTTGGAGCCGTTCTTCACCCCTCCGGCGCCGTAGTTCTCGTCCCAGCTCTTGTCGATGGCGGCCTTGTACGCGTGCGCGGCGGCCGGGATGTCGGTGTAGGTGCCCTTCCAGATCTGGTCCTGCGGGTCGAGCGAGAGCTGGGCCTGGTCGCAGGCGGGGTCCCAGTCAGCGGTGCAGCCCATCTCGGTGTTGTGGTCGCCGGGCACGCTGACGTTGTCGGGCTGGGTGACGGGCCCGACGCCGCCGCCCCCGCCGCCGGTGGCCGGGTCGCCGACGACACCGTAGGTCGAGGTGGCCGACAGGTGCCCGGCGGAGTCCTTGGCGACGGCGCGGTACTCGAGCAGCGTGCCCTTCGCCATCCCGCTGACGTCATGGAACACCCGGTACGGTGCGTTGTCGTCGGTTCCGAGGGCGCGCCACTGGGTCGTCCCCACGGCCCGGTAGAGGAAGCTCACCTGGGCGAAGGTGTTGTCGGGGATGGCCGCGGTGATCGCTGCGCGGCCGCCGACGACCCCGCCGGCGCTCGGCGCGGTGAGGTAGATGGCCGGCGCGCTCCTGGGCCTGGGCATGGGCGAGCGGGCCTTCCACACCGCGACCGACTGGGGCGGCAGCGTCACGTTGACCCGGCCGTTGCGGTCGGACCGGACCGGGACGGCCGTGCCGTAGAGCGGCGCGAAGCCCTGGTTGCGCCCGTAGGTGTCGAACGTCGCGGAGGCGGGCGTCGTCGCGTTGTTGAGGGCGACGACATACTCCGTACGGTGCGCGGCGTCGATCCGTGAGAAGGCGAAGATGCCTGCCGAGGCGCTGGAGTAGCGGGCGATCTGGGCCCCGTCGGCGAGCGCCGGGTAGCGAGCCCGCAGGCGCGCCAGGTCCGCGATGTGCTGGTAGAGCGGCGAGGTCGTGGTGAACCGGTCCATCGAGCCCGACGGGCCGCCGAGCACCGGCTCGGTGGCGTACTGGTCGACCTGGGTGGCGAACATGTCCTGGCGGGCGTCCTTGTCGCCGCCGGCCCCGATGAAGCCTTGCTCGTCGCCGTAGTAGGTGATCGGCTGGCCACGGGTGAGGTACATGAGGTCGTCGGCGAGCCGCACCTTGGCCATGAGGTCCGCGTCGCTGGTGCTCGTGCCCTTGAGGAGGTACCCCACCCGGCCCATGTCGTGGTTGCCGAGGAAGGTCGGCAGCTCGTAGGCGTTGGAGTTGGTGTCGGTGTAGTAGTCATCGTCGGCATACAGGTCGCGCAGGTCGGTGCCGCCCCGGCCCTGGACCCAGTTGTCGGCCTGGGCCTGGAAGCCGAAGTCGAGGGTGGCGGGCAGGTCGGCCGTCGTCGAGTAGATCGACTGGAAGGACGGGCGGGCGTCGTAGACCTCGCCGAACATGAAGAAGTCGGGGTTGTGCTCCTTGGCCGCCTCGGCGAGCATCGCCGGGCTCCACTTCTGCCAGAACTCGACGTTGACGTGCTTGGCGGTGTCGATGCGGAAGCCGTCGACACCGAAGTCGACCCACGCCTTGTAGATGTCCTCCATGCCTTGCTCGACGTTGAGCTTCTCGGTGAACAGGTCGTCGAGGCCGACGAAGTCGCCGTACTCCGCCGACTCACCGGCATACGTGGAGTCGCCCCGGTTGTGGTAGTTCGTCGGGTCGTTGAGCCATGCCGGGACCTTGGCCGTCGCGTCGGCCTGGGTGTGGAAGAACGGGTGGTAGGCGAAGGACGAGCTGGGGTCCATCGCTGGGAAGCCCGGCTTCTCGGCATACGCCTTGTCGTCGAAGACGGTGCCTGAGGCGTCCTTGTAGGGGTAGTCCGTCTTGTTGCGATAGGTGTACTCGCCCTCGGTGTAGTCGATGACGTCGGCCGTGTGGTTCGTGATGATGTCGAAGAAGACCTTCATGCCCTTCCTGTGCGCCGCGGCGATGAGGGCCGCCAGGTCGGCGTTGGTGCCGAGGTGCGGGTCGACCTGGGTGAAGTCGGTGATCCAGTAGCCGTGGTAACCCGCGCTCTCGTTGGCCCCGGTCCCTTGGACCGGACGGTTCTTGAACGACGGGGTGAGCCAGATGGCCGTCGTGCCGAGGCCCTTGATGTAGTCGAGCTTGCCCGCCAGGCCCTTGAGGTCGCCGCCGTGGTAGAAGCCCTTGTCGGTCGGGTCGAAGCCCGTCACGTCGCGGCTGCCGGTCAGCCCGCCGGTGTCGTTGCCGGTGTCCCCGTTGGCGAACCGGTCCGCCATGACGAAGTAGAACCGCTCCTTGGTCAGGGGGGCGCGCAGCGAGTCCTTGGCGTATGCCGCGTCCGCGGCGGTCGCGCCGTCGGGCAGGTCGGTCGGGGTGACGCCGACCCGGTGGCTGGTGTCGTCATAGGAGAAGACCAGGTGGGCCGGGCCCTGGATCGAGAGCGGGATGTTGGCGCCGTTCGCGGCGGCGTCGGCGCCGTAGTTCTCGTCCCAGCCGTGGTTGATGACGACCTTGAGCTCGTAGGAGCCGGCCGGGACGTCGAAGGCCCCGGTGTAGACGCCGGTCGTGCCGACCTGGGCGAGGTCAGTCGCCGCGCAGTCGGCCTGCCAGTCGTCGGGGCACCCCAGCTCGGACTGGAGGGACCCCACGACGGTGACCGTCCTGCTCTCGGCGACGGACAGCGGGGCGGCGACCAGGCCAGCGGCGAGGGCCATGGCGCTGGCGGCGAGGACGGCGAACAGGCGGCGTGCAGGACTCATCGACGGCTCCCTCATCGCAGCAGGAGAACGAGTACTCCTCCGCGTCGGAACCTAGGTGTGTAACGCGTTTTCAGCCATCGCTGGAAGGAACCTTGACGATTCCTTTACCCTTCCTGTGCTCGGGGCCGCTCAACGGGCCGACGCCTCGTCCCACACCGGCGCGTCGCTCGCCGTGACGGCCCCGTCGGCCCCGAAGACGAGGAAGCGGTCGAGAGTGCGCGCGAACCACCGGTCGTGCGTCACCGCCACGACGGTGCCCTCGAAGGCGTCCAGGGCATCCTCGAGCGCCTCGGCCGAGGGCAGGTCGAGGTTGTCGGTCGGCTCGTCCAGCAGGAGAAGCGTCGCTCCCGACAGCTCGAGCAGGAGGATCTGGAACCTGGCCTGCTGTCCGCCGCTGAGGGACTCGAACGTCTGCTCCCCCGCGCGTGCCAGGCCGTAGCGGTCCAGCACCCTGGCGGCCTCGTCGCGGGTGCGGCCCACCCGGTGCTCGTCGCCACGGTGCAGGATCTCGAGCAGGGTCCGCCCGTGCAGCGCGGGATGCTGGTGGGTCTGGGCGAACCACCCCGGGCGTACGCGTGAGCCGAGCCGCACCCGGCCGTCGTGCTCGACCGGGGCGGGGCGGACGTCGCCGACCGGCTGGTGCTGCGGCTCCGGGTCGGACCCGCCACCGGCCAGCAGCCGCAGGAAGTGCGACTTCCCCGACCCGTTACCGCCCAGCACGCCGACCCGCTCCCCGAACCAGATCTCGGTGTCGAAGGGCGCGGTGAGCGGGACGTCCTGGCCCGCCCGCAGGGACAGCCGCTCGACGATGACCGCCCGCTTTGCGGTGCGGCCGCCGGTGAGCCGCATCCGGACCCGCTGGTGGACCGGGACGGCCTCCGGGGGGCCGGCGTCCTCGAAGCGCCGCAGCCGCGTCACAGCGGCCTGGAGGCGGGCCGCCATGTCGGAGTTGTATGCCGCCTTCTGGCGGTACATGACGACGAGGGCCTTGAGCTTGGCGTGCTCCTCGTCCCAGCGACGGCGCAGCTCCTCGAGCCGCTCGTTGCGGTCGGCCCTGGCCTGGTCGTAGGTCGAGAAGCGCCCCGGATGCACCCACACGCTGCTGCCGGCCCGGCCGGGCTCGACGGTCGCCACCCGGGTCGCGACCCGGTCGAGGAGCTCCCGGTCGTGGCTGATGAACAGGACGGTCTTGGGGGAGGCGATCAGCTCGTCCTCGAGCCAGCGCTTGGCCGGGACGTCGAGGTAGTTGTCCGGCTCGTCGAGGAGCAGGATCTCCTCGGGTCCGCGCAGCAGCGCCTCGAGGACGACCCGTTTCTGCTCCCCGCCGGACAGCGTCGAGACCTTGCGCCACTGGGCCTGCTCGAAGGGCGTCCCGAGGGCCGCGACGGTGCACACGTCCCACAGGGTCTCGGCCTCGTAGCCCCCCACGTCGGCCCAGTCGACCAGGGCCTGCGCGTAGGCCAGCTGGTCCCGCTCGGTGTCGCGCTGCATCATCGCGAGCTCGGTGCGGTCGACCTCGGCGGCGGCGTGCCGGATCGGCTCGGGTGCCACCGAGAGGAGCAGGTCGCGCACCGTCGAGTCGTCGCGGACCGAGCCGATGAACTGGCGCATGACGGCCAGCCCGCCGCTGCGGGTGACCACCCCGTCCTGCGCCGGCAGGTCGCCGGCCACGATGCGGGTGAGCGTGGTCTTGCCGGTGCCGTTGGGTCCGATGAGCGCCACCTTCGCGCCCTCGCCGACCCGCAGGGACACCTCGTGCAGCAACGGCCTGCCGTCGGGCAGGGCGAAGCTCACCGATGCGATGTCGAGATGGCCCACGGCCGTCCAGTCTGTCGCACGCCCCGACGCGGGCGCACCCCGGTCAGCCCGTCCCGCGCGGGACGCCCGCACGCCGGGCCCGGGCCTCCTGCGCCCGTTCCGCCAGCGCGGCGTCCGGGGGGTAGCGGACCTCCTCGAGGCTGAGGCCGCCGGCCGGCATGACCTTGACCCGGGGGTCGCGCACGCCGACGACCAGGATGTGGACGGGCACGTCGGCGGCATACCGCCGCTGCCCAACCGCCACGGCAGCGCCGACCAGGGCCCGGACCATCGAATGGCAGAAGGCGTCGGCGACCACGCGGGCCACGACGATGCCGTCCGCGTCGCGGCTCCACCCGTACTCGAGCAGGGTGCGCACGGTGCTCGCGCCCTCCCGGCGCTTGCAGAAGGCCGCGAAGTCGCGCAGCCCGACCAGGCGACCGCTCGCCTCGGCCATGGCGGCCACGTCGAGCGGGCCCGGGAGCAGCACGGTGTCGTGTCGCCGCAGCGGGTCCAGGGCGGCTGGGTCGTCGCAGATCCGGTACCGGTAGCGCCGCGAGAGCGCGGAGAACCGGGCGTCGAACCCCTCCGGTGCGGCCGCCACCCGGCCGACGACGACGTCGGCGGGGAGGAGGCCACGCAGCCGGACGACGGCGGCCGCACCCGGCGGCCTGCTGGACCGTCCGGGCAGGGCGCCCCAGGCCTGGGCGTCCACATCGGCGTGCGCGACCTGGCCATGGGCGTGCACCCCTGCGTCGGTGCGCCCGGCCACGGTGAGGCGGACCGGCTCGGGCTGCCGCAGGAGGGTGGTCAGCGCCGCCGACAGGACGCCCTCCACGGTGCGCTGCCCCGGCTGGGCGGCCCAGCCCGCGAAGTCGGTGCCGTCGTAAGCCAGGTCGAGCCTGATGCGCACCCGGCCGGCACCCTGACAGACGTCGGCGTCGTCTACGCCAACCTGCCGGGACGAGAGCACCCGCTCAGCGTAGACGGCGTGGGAGAGTGCCTCTCATGTCCGACCGGCGGAGCACCGACCTCGCCGCCGTGCGTGCCCGGCGGGGTGGCATCGCGGGGGCCTTCTTCGTCCAGGGCCTGGTGTTCATCTCGTTGACGACGCGCCTGCCGCAGGTGCAGCACCGCTTCGCCCTGTCCTCGGCGTCGCTGTCGTTGCTCCTGCTCCTCGTCGTGCTCATGGCGGGTGCGGGGTCCGTCGTCGCCGAGAAGGTCGCCTACGGCCGGGACAGCGCGGCCGCCCTGCGCTTCGGCATGACGCTGCTGGTCCTCGGGCTGTTGTCCGTGGCCCTCACGCCGGGGCTGCTGCCGTTCGCCCTCGGGCTGGCTGTGTACGGCCTGGGGGTCGGGGTCGTCGACGCGTCGGCCAACATGCAGGCGGTGGCCCTCGAGCACCGGCTCCGCCGACCGGTCCTGCCGTCGTTCCACGGGGCCTGGACGGCCGGCGGCATCCTCGCCACGCTGGTGTCGATCGCCCTGGCCGGCGTGCGCTTCGACGTGGCCACGGGCGTGCTGGTCGTCTTCCCGCTCGCCATGCTGTTCGCTCCGCTGCAGCGCCGCGACCGTGGGGTGGCGGACGCGGACCCGGTCGAGCTCGGGGTGCCCTGGCGCGCGATCGTGCTCATCGGCCTCGCCCTCGTGCTCTTCTACATGGTCGACACGGCGGCGACGACATGGGGACCGGTCTATCTCGACCGCACCTTCGCCGCCCCGAGCCGGCTGCTCCCGCTCGCCACCCTGCCGTACCTCACGGCCACGCTCGCCGTCCGGTTCGTCGGGGACGCCGCGACGGCCCGCTACGGCCCCGCGCGCCTGGTGCGGCTCGGAGGCCTCGTGGCGTCCGCGGGACTGGCCGTCATCGTCTTCTCCCCCTCATGGCCGGTGGCCGTCCTGGGCTTCACCGTCGTCGGCCTCGGGGTCGCCGTCATCGCGCCGCTGTCGTTCTCGGCGGCGGCGCGGGTCGCCGGCGCAGACGTCGACCCGGCCCGGCACCGGGAGCGGGTCGACGCCGTCATCGCGCGGTTCAACCAGTTCAACTACGTCGGCGCGCTGCTCGGTGCCGTGCTCACCGGCCTCGTCGGGGCGGACTCGCTGCGCATCGGGTATGCCGTGCCCATGGTCCTCATCCTCGGTATCCTCCCGCTCGCCGCGCAGTTCGGGGCCGAAGCGCTCCGCGCGCGCACCCATCCCACCCGAACGCCACGTCCCTGAGCCACGCCAGCGCCGCCCGGCCGGCCCCTGGGCGCCGCCCCACGGCCCCTGGGCGCCGCCCCACGACCCCTGGGCCCGCCACCCGGCCGAGACCGGTCCGCCGCTCGTCCACGTCGAGCGGCCCCCACCTGTGCCGGTGGGGGCCGCTCGACGTGCAGGGCAGACCGAGGTCAGTCCTGGCCGCCGGCCTTGGTGAGGCCGGCCTTCTCGGCGTCCTGCGCGGAGGCGAACCAGTACTCGGCGACCGTGGCGTCGTACCACTGGCCGTCCGGCTCGTGGTACAGACCGGAGTCGGTGTTGCCCTTGACCGTGAAGGCGGGGTCGGGGGACGAGCCGTCCTCGTTGGCCGGCACGGCGCCCTCGGGGACCTCGGTGCCGGCAGGGGCGGCGTCCTCGGCGGCCTCCTGCCCACCCTCGGTGGCTGCCTCGCCGACGGGGGCGTCCGCAGCGGCCTGGACCCACTCGGGAGTCTCGGCTGGCGCCGCCGCCTCCGCCTGCTCGGCCGCCGCCGTGTCAGCGGCTGCCTTCTTCGCCTCGGACCGCTTGGCCGCGCGCGCGGTGGCGCCCTCGGCCTCCTTGACCGCGGTCTTCTTCGCGACCGGCTCTCGGACCAGCTCGATCACCGCCATCGGGGCGTTGTCGCCCTTGCGCGGCCCGACCTTGGTGATCCGGGTGTAGCCGCCCTCGCGCTCGGCCATGTCCGGCGCGATCTCGACGAACAGCCGGTGCACCACGCCCTTGTCGCGGACGACGGTCATCACCCGGCGCCGGGCGTGCAGGTCACCGCGCTTGGCGAACGTGACCAGGCGCTCGGCCAGCGGGCGCAAGCGCTTTGCCTTGGCCTCGGTCGTCGTGATGGCGTCGTGCTCGAACAGCGCCGTGGCGAGGTTGGCGAGGATCAGCCGCTCGTGAGCCGGGCCGCCTCCGAGACGTGGGCCCTTCGTGGGGGTGGGCATGGGAGTACTCCTTGGGGTCGAAGGTGGCTCAGAGCTGCTCGTCCTCGGCGAACGACACGTCGTCGTCGGCGCCGTAGGTGAAGTCGTCGTAGCTGTCGGAGAGCGCGCTCGGGTCGAACCCGGGTGGGCTGTCCTTGAGTGCCAGGCTCATGCCGGCCAGCTTGGCCTTGACCTCGTCGATCGACTTCGCACCGAAGTTGCGGATGTCGAGCAGGTCGGCCTCGCTGCGCCCGACGAGCTCGCCGACGGTGTGGATGCCTTCGCGCTTGAGGCAGTTGTAGGACCGCACGGTCAGGTCGAGGTCCTCGATCGGCAGAGCGAGGTCCTGCGCCAGGGCGGCGTCGGACGGCGACGGGCCCATGTCGATGCCCTCGGCCTCCACGTTGAGCTCCCGGGCCAGGCCGAACAGCTCGACGAGCGTCTTGCCGGCCGAGGCCAGCGCGTCGCGGGGGGCCATCGAGCGCTTGGTCTCGACGTCGACGATGAGCTTGTCGAAGTCGGTGCGCTGCTCGACGCGGGTGGCCTCGACCTTGTAGGTCACGGCCAGCACCGGGGAGTAGATCGAGTCGACCGGGATCCGGCCGATCTCGGCGTCACCGGCCTTGTTCTGCGCCGCGGACACGTAGCCGCGGCCACGCTCGACCGTCAGCTCCATCTCCACGGTGCCCTTGTCGTTGAGGGTGGCGATGTGCAGGTCCGGGTTGTGGATCTCGACGCCGGCCGGCGGGGCGATGTCCGCGGCGGTGACCGCGCCGGCGCCCTGCTTGCGCAGGTACATGACCACCGGCTCGTCATGTTCGGAGGAGACGACCAGGCCCTTGATGTTGAGGATGATCTCGGTGACATCCTCCTTGACGCCGGGGATCGTCGAGAACTCGTGCAGCACGCCGTCGATGCGGATGCTCGTGACGGCGGCTCCGGGGATGCTCGAGAGCAGCGTGCGGCGCATGGAGTTGCCGAGCGTGTAGCCGAAGCCGGGCTCGAGGGGCTCGATGACGAAGCGGCTCCGGTACTCGGAGACGACGTCCTCGGTGAGGATGGGGCGCTGTGCGATGAGCACGGTGGTTCCTTCCCACGGGCGACCGCTATATGACGCCTCGTGACGGCCGGGCACTACCCGGCGTCCTGGGCCGCCTCTGTCTGCGAACCAGGACCTGGCGCCGGTATGCCGGGGGGACACCCCCGGCATACCGGCCGTGAGATCACGTCTTCGAGTAGTACTCGACGATGAGCTGCTCGGTGAGCACCGTGTCGATCTGGGCGCGCACCGGGAGCTGGTGGATGAGGATCTGCAGCGTGCCGGGGATGACCTGCATCCAGGCGGGGACCGGCCGGTCGCCGTAGGTCTCGCGGGCGAGCTGGAAGGGGAAGGTCTCGACCGACTGCTTGCGGATCGTGATGATGTCGTACGCCTCGACCCGGTAGGACGGGACGTCGACCCGCACGCCGTTGACCTCGAAGTGGCCGTGCGTCACGAGCTGGCGCGAGTGACGGCGGGTCCGGGCCAGGCCGGCGCGGTAGACGACGTTGTCGAGCCGGGACTCGAGGATGGTGAGGATGTTCTCACCGGTCTTGCCCGGCCGGTTGGCCGCCTCCTGGTAGTAGCGGCGGAACTGCTTCTCCATGACGCCGTAGGTGAAGCGGGCCTTCTGCTTCTCCTGCAGCTGGGTGAGGTACTCCTTCTCCTGGATCCGGCGACGGCCGTGCTGGCCGGGCGGGAAGGGGCGAAGGTCGAAGTACTTGTCGCCGCCGACGAGGTCGGTCTTGAGGCGCCGCGACTTCTTCGTGATGGGGCCGGTGTAACGAGCCATGTTCTCTTTGTTCTCCTACAAGTCTGTTCGGCGCTCAGACGCGGCGGCGCTTGGGCGGGCGGACACCGTTGTGCGGCGAGGGGGTGACGTCCTGGATCGCGCCGACCTCGAGGCCCGCCGCGGTCAGCGAGCGGATGGCGGTCTCGCGCCCGGAACCCGGGCCCTTGACGAAGACGTCGACCTTGCGCATCCCGTGCTCCATGGCACGGCGCGCGGCGGCCTCGGCGGCCATCTGCGCGGCATACGGCGTGGACTTGCGGGACCCCTTGAAGCCGACCTGGCCGGCGGAGGCCCAGGCGATCACGGCACCGGCGGGGTCGGTGATCGAGATGATCGTGTTGTTGAACGTGCTCTTGATGTGGGCCTGACCCACAGCGATGTTCTTCTTCTCCTTGCGGCGCACCTTCTTGGCGCCCGCAGCCATACGGCCCTTGGGAGGCATATTTCTCCTACGTAGTCTTCGAAGCGGGGCAGTCCACCGGTACGCGGTCCCCGATGGGGGGTGGTCCGCGGACGGGCGGTTACTTGCCGGCCTTCTTCCTGCCGGCGACGGTGCGCTTGGGACCCTTGCGGGTCCGCGCGTTGGTCTTGGTGCGCTGACCGCGCACCGGGAGACCGCGACGGTGACGCAGGCCCTGGTAGGACCCGATCTCGACCTTGCGGCGGATGTCCGCCTGCACCTCGCGGCGCAGGTCACCCTCGACCTTGAGGTTGTCCTCGATCCAGTCCCGCAGCTTGACCAGTTCCTCGTCACCGAGGTCCTTCACCCGGGTGTCCGGGTTGACCCCGGTCGCCTCGAGGGCCTTCTGCGAGCTGGTCCTGCCAACTCCGAAGATGTAGGTCAGTGCGACCTCGACGCGCTTCTCGCGCGGGAGGTCCACTCCAACAAGACGTGCCATCTGTGGATGGTTCCTTCACTGTTCGTCCGGAGGTCTGGTGCAGTCACCGATCCGGGGTGCTCTCACGAAGGGCTGGTATGCCGCTGCCGACGATGTCGGTCGTGGGTCCGGTCCCCGGCCTCCGGGGCCGGGGGTGACGTCCCGTGCTCGCACGACGGCGAGTCATCGGGGGACGGGTGCTGCGTATCTCTTCACTTGTGCGTGTGCTCGAAGCCCTGTGGCGTCGTGCGGGTGACCTCAGCCCTGGCGCTGCTTGTGGCGGGCGTTCTCACAGATCACCATGACCCGCCCGTTACGGCGGATCACCTTGCACTTGTCACAGATCTTCTTGACGCTCGGCTGAACCTTCATCGCCTCTGCTGTCTTGTCGATCCGTCCCGGCGTGGGTGGCCGCGCCGGGTCCTGCGGGTGGTGCTGCTCGTGCTGGTCCTGCTCTCATCGGCCGCCGGAGCCCGGGGGCTCAGCGGTACCGGAAGACGATGCGGCCACGGGTGAGGTCGTACGGGCTGAGCTCCACGACGACCCGGTCCTCGGGGAGGATCCGGATGTAGTGCTGACGCATCTTGCCCGAGATGTGAGCGAGGACCTTGTGACCGTTGCTGAGTTCGACCCGGAACATCGCGTTCGGGAGAGCCTCGACGATCGTGCCCTCGATCTCGATGACGCCGTCCTTCTTGGCCATACCCTCTCAATCCGTTGTCGGGCCACCCTGCGGTAGTGGTGGCAGACCCATGGGAATCGGCCGCGTGCGCGCCTCGCGCGAATGCAGAGGACGCAGACGTGACCGACGCTCAATCTTACGGGATCGGTCCACCCCCTGGGAAATCGTGCTACCCGTCGGTAGCGGCCCGGCCGCCGGGGGTGGCCCGGACGCCGCCGTCAGCACGCCGGAGATCGGCGGCGTACAGCTCGAGGATCCGGGCCGTGCCGTCGACGGCGCTGATCCGCCCGTCGTGGACGGCCCGGACGATGTCCTCGCGCTCGGCCCGCACCGACGGGGAGGCGCGGACCGCGTCCTCGAGCTCGGCGTCGACCATCGCCCACATCCAGTCCTCCTGCTGGTGGGCGCGCCGCTCGGCGAGCGAGCCGATCTCCTCCAGGTGGGCCCGGTGGTCCAGCACGGCCTGCCACACCTCGTCCAGGCCCGACCCGGTGAGCGAGCTGCAGGTGAGCACCGGGGGGCGGCGGACGTCCTTGCCAGGCATGACCAGGCGCAGCGCCCCGCTCAGCTCCCGGGCCGCGGCCCGGGCCGCCACCTCGCCGTCGCCGTCGGCCTTGTTGACGGCGACGACGTCGGCGAGCTCGAGGATGCCCCGCTTGATGCCCTGCAGCTGGTCGCCCGCCCGGGCCAGGGTGAGAAGGAGGAAGGTGTCGACCATCTCCGACACGGCGATCTCGTTCTGGCCGACCCCGACCGTCTCGACGATCACGACGTCGTAGCCGGCCGCCTCGAGGACGAGCATGGACTCGCGGGTGGCCCGCGCCACTCCACCGAGCTGGCGGCCCGACGGGGAGGGCCGCACGAACGCGCGGTCGCTGGCCGTCAGCTCGGCCATCCTGGTCCGGTCGCCGAGGATCGAGCCTCCGGTGCGCCGTGAGGTCGGGTCCACCGCGACGATGGCGACCCGGTGGCCACGCTCGAGCAGCCGCACGCCCATCGCGTTGATGAACGTCGACTTGCCGGCGCCCGGCACGCCGGAGATCCCCACTCGCACCGAGCCGCCCGTGTCTGCGGCGAGCGCCGTCAGCAGCTCCCGGGCCCGGGCGCGGTGGTCCTCGCGGCGGGACTCGAGCAGGGTGATGGCGCGGGCAATGTGCTGCCGCGACCCGTCCCGGATCGCGGCAGCCAGGGTTGGTGTGTCGAGGTCGGCCCTCATCTGGCCTAGGCGCTCGCCAGCCGGGCGCGCAGGTCCTTGACGAGGTCGATCGCCGCGGTGGCGATGACCGTCCCGGGCGGGTAGATGGCGTCTGCCCCGGCGGCCCGGAGGGCGTCGAAGTCCGCCGGCGGGATGACCCCGCCGACGACGATCATGAGGTCGTCCCGACCCAGGGCGTCGAGCTCCTGGCGCAGTGCGGGCACCAGGATCAGGTGCCCGGCCGCCAGGGAGCTGACCCCGACGACGTGGACGTCGGCCTCGACGGCCTGACGGGCCACCTCGGCCGGGGTCTGGAACAGGGGTCCCACGTCGACGTCGAACCCGAGGTCGGCGAAGGCCGTGGAGATGACCTTCTGGCCGCGGTCGTGCCCGTCCTGGCCCATCTTCGCGACGAGGATGCGCGGGCGCCGCCCCTGCTCCTCCTCGAACGCGCGGACCAGCGCCTGGGCGCGCGCGACGTTCTCGTCGTCCCCCGCCTCGGCGCTGTACACGCCACCGATGGTACGGATCTGCGCGGTGTAGCGCCCGAAGACCTTCTCCATGGCCATCGACATCTCGCCGACCGTCGCCTTGGCCCGGGCCGCAACGATGGCGAGCGCCAGCAGGTTGGTCTCCAGTGTGCCGTCGGAGGTCCGGGCCGCGTCGGTGAGCCGCTGGAGGGCCGATTGGCATGCCGCCTCGTCGCGCTCGGCCCGGAGCCGCTCGAGCTTGGCGACCTGCTGGGCCCGCACCGACGCGTTGTCGACCTTGAGGACGTCGAACGCCTCGTCCTCGTCCACGACGTACCGGTTGACACCGATCACCGGCTGCTGGCCCGAGTCGATCCGCGCCTGGGTCCGGGCCGCCGCCTCCTCGATCCGCATCTTCGGTATGCCGGCCTCGATGGCCTTGGCCATCCCACCGGCCGCCTCGACCTCCTCGATGTGCTCCCAGGCCCGCTGCGCGAGGTCGTGGGTGAGCCGCTCGACATACGCCGAGCCGGCCCACGGATCGATGGTGCGGCAGGTGCCCGACTCCTGCTGGATGAGCAGCTGGGTGTTCCGGGCGATCCGGGCGCTGAAGTCGGTCGGCAGGGCGATGGCCTCGTCGAGCGCGTTGGTGTGCAGGCTCTGGGTGTGGCCCTGGGTGGCCGCCATCGCCTCGACGCAGGTGCGGACGACGTTGTTGAAGACGTCCTGGGCCGTGAGCGACCAGCCCGAGGTCTGGCTGTGGGTGCGCAGCGAGAGCGACTTGGGGTTGCTCGGCTCGAACTGGTTGACCAGCCGCGCCCACAGCAGGCGCGCAGCCCGCAGCTTGGCGACCTCCATGAAGAAGTTCATCCCGATGGCCCAGAAGAAGCTGAGCCGCGGGGCGAACGCGTCGACGTCGAGCCCGACCGCCCGGCCGGCCCGGAGGTACTCGACCCCGTCAGCCAGGGTGTACGCCAGCTCGAGATCCTGGGTCGCCCCGGCCTCCTGCATGTGGTAGCCCGAGATGGAGATCGAGTTGTAGCGGGGCATCTTCTGCGAGGTGTAGGCGAAGATGTCGGAGATGATCCGCATCGACGGCACGGGCGGGTAGATGTAGGTGTTGCGGACCATGAACTCCTTGAGAATGTCGTTCTGGATGGTCCCGGAGAGCTTCTCGGGCGGGATGCCCTGCTCCTCCGCGGCGACGACATACAGGGCGAGGACCGGGATGACGGCACCGTTCATCGTCATCGACACCGACATCTGGTCCAGGGGGATGCCGCTGAACAGGGTGCGCATGTCGTAGATCGAGTCGATCGCGACGCCCGCCATGCCGACGTCCCCCTCGACCCTCGGATGGTCGCTGTCGTAGCCGCGGTGGGTGGCGAGGTCGAACGCGACGGACAGGCCCTTCTGGCCGCCGTCGAGGTTGCGCCGGTAGAAGGCGTTGGACTCCTCCGCGGTCGAGAAGCCGGCGTACTGGCGGATCGTCCACGGCTGGTTGACGTACATCGTCGGGTAGGGGCCGCGCAGGAAGGGCGGCAAGCCCGGGACGGTGTCGAGGAAGTCCAGGCCCGCAAGGTCGGCGTCGGTGAACAGCGGTGGGACCTCGATGCCCTCCGGCGTCGGCCACGGGGCGCCACCGCCCGGCGTGGCGGCGACGGCCTCGGCCCAGCGCGCCGCCGCGCCCGGTGGGGGGCACCGTCGCCGAGGTCGACGGTGGTGAAGTCGGGGATCGCGCTCATCGGGTGGCTCCCTTCGGTGCACCCAGCGTGTCAAGGACCGTGCCGAGGAAGGCCACGACGTCCGTGCCGACCCGCACCTCCCCGTCGGTCGGTGGGGCCCCCTTGCCGAGCTCGCGGGCGCGGCCGGCGACGAGCACCCGGTCGACCTCGGCCTCCCGGAGCCCGGTGACCATGGCGGCCGCATGGGCGACGTACCCCTTCGGGGAGGAGGCGAGGATGACGTACGGGGTCTGCGCCACCCGGGCGGCGGCGGCCACCTCGGCCGGGTCGCCGGACTCGACCACGGCGGCATCGACCCCGCCCGCTGCGAGCAGGTTGGTGACGAAGCTCTGTCGGGTCCCGAAGTCGCGCCGGGCACCGAGGGCCGCCAGGACGACGGTGGGGCGGTGGCCGTGGGCGGCGGTGTAGGCCGCGCTGCGGTCGCGCAGCGCCTCGAACACCTCGGCGTCGCGGTGCGGCGCGAGCCCCTCGGGCGCCGGAGGCAGCTCGGCGCGGGGGGTGCGCTCGAGGGCCGTCTGGTCCGTGACCGGGAACATGCTCACGCCAGTGACGGGCTGGGTCCGCTCGGCCAGGGCCTCGGCCCGTTCGGCGCTGGTCTCGGCGATGAGGTCGGCCACCGTCCCGGCGGCCAGCGCGGCCACGATCCCACCGCCGTGCTCGAGCTCCTGGAAGGCCACCCAGGCCCTGCTCGCGAGGTCATCGGTGAGCGACTCGACGTACCACGCTCCCCCCGCCGGGTCGGCGACCGCCCCGACGTGCGACTCCGCGGCCAGGACGACGGAGGTGTTGCGGGCGAGCCGGCGCGAGAAGCGCTCCGGCAGCCCGGCGACCGTGTCGTACGGCAGGACGGTGATGGCGTCGGCAGCGCCCGCCGCCGCGCCGAAACAGGCCAGAGTGGCCCGCAGGACGTTGACCCACGGGTCCTCGCGGGTGAGCATCCGCCAGGACGTGACCGCGTGCGTGACCGCGCCACGACCGGCCTCGGGGACCCCGCTCGCCTCGCAGACCCGGGCCCAGACGCGGCGCAAGGCGCGCAGGGCCGCCGTGGTGAGGAACTGGTCGGCGCTGGCCGACATCCGGAACTCGAGGTACCTGACGGCGTCGGACGGGCTCAGGCCCTCGTCATCGAGCGCCCGAAGGTAGGCGACACCGGTGGCCACGGCAAGCGCGATCTCGTCGACCACGCTGGCGCCCGCGTCGTGGTAGACGGTCGCGTCGACGGTGACCGCACGGGTCCCCGGGTGGCGCCCGCACGCCCGGACGGCGGGCGCCAGCGGGGACAGGTCGGGCGTGCCCCCGCGGCGCGCGACGAGGCCGACGGGGTCGTGGCCGAGGCTTCCCCCGGGCGCGACGGACCCGGCCGCGTCCAGGACTGCCAGCAGGGCGGCGGCGGCGGCCGCCTGGTCATCGGCGGAGGAGACGGCGAGGGGTACCGTGGCGAGGTCCAGGCCGGCCAGCGCGGGGGCGAGGTCGGCGGCGGCGAGGCCGTCGGCTCCCACGGTGAGCCAGAGCGAGGTGACTCCGTGCGCGACATCGTCGGCGATGGCAGCGGCCGTGACGGCGGGGTCGGGATGCTCGTGCAGGGCCCGCACGTCCCACGGCCGGTCCCGGTCGGGAGCGACCCGCCCTCGGGTGAACGGCATGGCGGCGGGAAAGCCGAGCGGGCGCGGGTGCTCCGGACGGGTGTAGAGCGGGTCGATCGTCAGGTCGCCGGCGAGGTGGGTGCGCAGCACGTCCTCGGCCTGGTCGGCGCTCAGCTGGCGGTCCTCGGCGCGCGACTTGTTGACCACGGCACGGGCCAGCTGGACCCAGTCCGCGTGGCGCCTGCGCGGGAAACCCTCGGCGAGCGCGAGCGCGCCCGGCTTCGGTGCGTCGGTCATCCCTGCTCCTCCTCGCGGCCAGCGGGTCCACCCCGGTCCGCGCCGGGCGACCCACGTCAAACCCTAGTGGACCCTTCGCCGACCCTCGCTCCGAGGCCGCGTCGGGGCGCGAGAGATCACGCACACTCCGCCGGCCGCCCGGCGCGGCATCCGGCCTCCCGCCGGCGTCAGGCCAGCGGGGCGCATGGCACGCCGGCCGCCGCGAGCCGCGCCTGGCCGCCGTCGAGGGCGGTGAGCACCCAGACGCCGTCGTCGGTGACGGCCACCGTGTGCTCCCAATGGGCCGCCCGCGAGCCGTCGACCGTGACGACGGTCCAGTCGTCGTCGAGAACGGCGTTGTCCTGGGACCCGAGGGTCACCATCGGCTCGATGGCCACCGTGGTGCCCGGCAGGACCAGCGGGCCCTTGCCGGGAACCCGGTAGTTCGGCACCTGCGGGTCCATGTGCATCTCGGTGCCGATGCCGTGCCCGACATAGTCCTCGACGATGCCGTACTCCCGGCCGCGCCGCTCCCCCGCCGCGGCGAGGCTGTCCTCGACCGCTGCGCCGACGGCGTACAGGGGCCGGCCGACGGCGAGCGCCGCGACTCCGGCCCACAGCGCGTCCTCCGTGTCGTCCATCAGCGCGAGGTCCTCGGGCCGCGCGGCGTCCTGGCCACCGACCACGAGGGAGATCGCAGCGTCCCCGTGCCAGCCGTCGAGCACCGCGCCGCAGTCGATCGACAGCAGGTCGCCGTCCCGCAGCACCCGGCTGCCCGGGATGCCGTGGACGATCTCCTCGTTGACGCTCGTGCACAGCGTGTGGTGGTAGCCCGGCACGAGCGGGAAGCTGGGCACCGCGCCCGCGTCGCGGATCGCGTGCTCGGCCACCGCGTCCAGCTCGCCCGTCGTGACTCCGTCGCGGGCGTGCTCGGCGAGCACCCCGAGGGTGCGTGCGACGACGAGCCCGGCGGCGCGCATGGTACGGATCTGCTCCGGGGACTTGGCCTGGATGCGCTCCCGGTTGAACAGTCCCATCACCCGAGGGCCGTCACGACGCGCCGGGTGACCTCGTCGACCTCGCCGAGTCCGTCGACCTGCACGAGAAGGCCGCGGTCCGCGTAGGTCTTGGCCAGCGGCGCCGTCTCACGGTGGTAGATGGCCATCCGCTCGCGGATGACCTCCTCGGTGTCGTCGGACCTGCCCTCGATCTGCGCGCGGGCCAGCAGCCGGCCGACGACGATGTCCTCATCGACGATGAGCTCGAGGACCCGTTCGAGGGTCTGCCCGTGAGCGGTGAGCATGTCATCGAGCGCCGCCACCTGGGGAAGCGTCCGGGGGTAGCCGTCCAGGAGGAACCCCGGCAGGCAGTCGTCCCGGGCGATCCGGTCCTCGACGATCGCGTTGGTCACCTCGTCGGGGACGTAGCCCCCGGCCGCGAGGATGTCCTTGACCTGCAGCCCGAGGGGGGTCTCGTTGGCGATGTTGGACCTGAAGATCTCGCCCGTCGAGATGGCGGGGATGCCGTAGTGCGCCGCGATGCGACCGGACTGGGTGCCCTTACCCGCGCCGGGCGGGCCGAGGATGATGAGGCGCATCTGCGAGCCAAGCCTTCCTGTTACCGGAGAAACCCTTCGTAGTGACGCTGTTGGAGCTGGGCCTCGATCTGCTTGACCGTCTCGAGACCGACGCCCACGACGATGAGGATGGAGGTGCCGCCGAAGGGGAAGTTCTGGTTCGCGTTGACCAGGACGAGCGCGATGAGCGGGATGAGCGAGATGACCGCGAGGTAGATCGCCCCCGGCACCGTGATCCGGTTGAGGACGTAGGCGAGGTACTCGGCCGTCGGCCGCCCCGCCCGGATGCCCGGGATGAAGCCGCCGTAGCGCTTCATGTCGTCGGCGACCTCGACGGGGTTGAACGTGATCGAGACGTAGAAGAACGTGAAGAACAGGATGAGCGCGGTGTACATCGCCATGTACATCGGGTGGTCGCCTCGCACGAGGTTGACCTGGATCCAGTTGACCCAGCCCGGGGCGGTGCCGTTCGCCCTCCGGTTGAACTGCGCGATGAGGCCGGGCAGGGCCAGCAGCGAGCTCGCGAAGATGACCGGGATGACTCCGGCCATGTTGACCTTGAGCGGGATGTAGGTCGAGGTGCCGCCGTAGACCTTGCGACCGACCATCCGCTTGGCGTACTGGACCGGGATGCGCCGCTGGCTCTGCTCGACGAAGACGACCAGCGCGATGATGACGAAGCCCATCAGCACGACGCCGAGGAAGACGCTCCACCCGGACTGGGTCTGGATCTGCCACAGCGAGCTCGGGAACCGCGCGGCGATCGAGGTGAAGATCAGCAGCGACATGCCGTTGCCGATGCCCTTGTCGGTGATGAGCTCGCCGAGCCACATGATCATGCCGGTACCGGCCGTCATCGTCAGCACCATGATGAGGATGGTGACGACGGAGTTGTCGGCGAGGATGTCGGTGCAGCTGGGGTTGCCGAACAGCTGGCTGGGGTTCTGGGCGAAGGTGATGAGCGTCGAGGACTGCAGGACGGCCAGGCCGATCGTCAGATAACGCGTGTACTGCGTCATCTTGGTCTGACCGCTCTGGCCCTCCTTCTTCAGCGTCTCGAAGCGGGGGATGACCACCGTGAGCAGCTGGACGATGATGCTCGCCGTGATGTACGGCATGATCCCGAGCGCGAACACCGAGAGCTGGAGGAGCGCGCCGCCGCTGAACAGGTTGACCAGCCCGAGGAAACCGTTGGTGTTGTCAGCGCCCTGCATGCACGCCTGGACGGCCCGGTAGTCGACGCCGGGGGTCGGGATGTGGCTGCCGAGCCGGAACGCCAGGATGATCCCGAGCGTGAACAGGAGCTTCCTGCGCAGGTCGGGCGTCTTGAACGCGCGGCCGAAAGCGGTGAGCAACGGATCCTCCAGTGGTGCGGCCGGGAGCCGCTCGTCATCAGTCGGTCACAAGATACCCCGGTGGTGGACCGGGGTGGTCATCCGGTGGCCCGGGAGCGGCTGACGAGCGCTGGGAACGCAGTATGCCGCAGCGCCGGCTCCCAGGGCTCGGTCAGCAGACCCGGGAGGCCGGCCCTGCGGCATACGGCCATGTCAGTGGGTCAGGCGGTCGTCGCCGACCCGCCCGCCGCCTCGATCTTCGCCCGCGCGCTCGCCGAGAAGGCGTCCACCGTGACGTCGACGGCCACGGTGATCTCGCCCGTGCCGAGCACCTTGACGAGCTCGCCGCCGCGGACCGCGCCCTTGGCGACGAGGTCATCGACGGTCACGACGCCGCCTTCGGGGTAGAGCGCGCCGAGCCGGTCGAGGTTGACGACCTGGTACTCGGTGCGGAACGGGTTCTTGAAGCCCCGCAGCTTGGGCAGGCGCATGTGGATCGGCGTCGAGCCGCCCTCGAAGTGCTCCGGCACCTGGTAGCGGGCCTTGGTGCCCTTGGTGCCACGGCCGGCGGTCTTGCCCTTCGAGCCCTGGCCGCGGCCCACCCGGGTCCTCGGCGTCTTGGCGCCGGGGGCCGGCCGCAGGTGGTGGACCTTCAGCGACGGGGACCGGCCCGCGTCGCCCTGGGCTTCCTTCGTGGTCGATGTGTCGTCGGCCATGTCACTCCACCTCCTCGACGGCGACCAGGTGGGCCACCGTGTGAACCATGCCCCGGATCTCGGGGCGGTCCTCCTTGACGACGATGTCGCCGATCCGCTTCAGGCCGAGACTGCGCAGCGTCTCGCGGTGGTTGCGCAGGCCCCCGATGCCGGACCGGGTCTGGGTCACCTTGAGCCGCCCCATCACGCACCGGTCCCGGCGGCCTGGGCGCGCAGCATGGCGGCCGGGGCGACCTCGTCCACCGGCAGACCACGGCGCGCGGCCACGGCCTCCGGACGCTCGAGGCCCTTCAGGGCCGCGACCGTCGCGTGGACGATGTTGATGGCGTTGTCCGAGCCGAGGCTCTTGGACAGCACGTCGTGGATGCCGGCGCACTCGAGCACCGCACGCACCGGGCCGCCGGCGATCACGCCGGTACCGGGTGAGGCGGGACGGAGCATGACCACGCCGGCCGCGGCCTCACCCTGGACCGGGTGCGGGATGGTGCCCTGGATGCGCGGGACCTTGAAGAACTGCTTCTTGGCCTCCTCGACGCCCTTGGCGATCGCAGAGGGGACCTCCTTGGCCTTGCCGTAGCCCACGCCCACCGTGCCGTCGCCGTCGCCGACGACGACCAGGGCGGTGAAGCTGAACCGCCGGCCACCCTTGACGACCTTGGCGACCCGGTTGATGGTCACGACGCGCTCGAGGTAGGCGCTCTTCTCGGGCTCGCGGCCGTCACGGCCGCCGCGGCGGTCGTCCCGGCGGTCGCCGCGGCGCTCGGAGGTGGCGGCCCCGGTACCGGTGCCTCGACGCTGGGGTCCTGGCATCAGATGTTCCTCATTTCACAGGTGGTCACGGCGGAGTCGGCGTGCTCACGAACGGTGCTGGTCAGCGCGCTCACAGGGACAGCCCGCCTTCCCGGGCGCCGTCCGCGATGGCGGCGACCCGGCCGTGGTACTTGTTGCCGGCGCGGTCGAAGACGACCGCCTCGATGCCGGCAGCCCTGGCGCGCTCGGCGACGAGCTCGCCGACCTTCTTCGCCTTGGCGGTCTTGTCGCCGTCGAGGCCCCGCACGTCGGCCTCCATGCTCGATGCCGACGCCACGGTCCTGCCGAGGGTGTCGTCGACGACCTGGACGAAGACGTGCCGGGTGGAGCGCGACACGACGAGGCGCGGACGGCTGGCCGTGCCGGTGACGTGCTTGCGCACCCGGTCGTGCCGACGGCTACGGGCCGCGCCCTTGCCCTTGCTGCGCTTGATGGTGATTGCCATGGCTTACTTACCAGCCTTCCCGACCTTGCGGCGGATCTGCTCGCCCGCGTACCGCACGCCCTTGCCCTTGTACGGGTCGGGCTTGCGCAGCTTGCGGATGTTCGCGGCAACCTCGCCGACGAGCTGCTTGTCGATGCCCTGGACCGAGAACCGCGTCGGTGCCTCGACCACGAACGAGATCCCCTCCGGGGGGTCCACCGTGATCGAGTGGCTGTACCCGAGCGCGAACTCGAGGGCACCGTCCCTGTTCACCACGCGGTAGCCGGTACCGACGATCTCGAGCTTCTTCTCATAGCCCTCGGTCACGCCGAGCACCATGTTGTTGATGAGGGTCCGGGTCAGCCCGTGCAGCGAGCGCGAGACACGCTCGTCGTCGGGGCGCTTGACCTGAAGGACCGACTCGTCCTTCTCGACCGTGATGGGGGCGGCGACCACATGGCTCAGCTCTCCCTTGGGGCCGGCC
>CAVXOC010000003.1:0-897945 GCA_963763315.1 uncultured Actinomycetota bacterium | reverse complement strand
TCCGAGGCCCCGTAGTCCCGGATCGGCTTGGAGATCCTCAACGGGTCGGCCAAGGAGAGGGTCTGGGACGCCCCGAAAGTGCCCATGCCGAAGTTGGCCTCACGCCGACGGGAGTATCCGTGAGGACCCGGGGCCCGCCGCCGTTCCCGGTGTCAGGGGCCGCGCCGCAGACGCTGATCGTCAAGGCGCTTCGTCGCCGTCGCACCGCCGCCGAAGGTCGCGCCTCGGCGCCCCCCACGACCTGGGCCACGACGACGTCGCCACGGCCCGGTCCGCAGCTCCGGTCCGGGCCCCCACCTGGTAGATCTCGACCGCCGGCAGCGCCAGTTGAGCCCCTGGTCGCGACGAGCTGCGGCGTGCCGCCGCCCCCGGCCAACGGGCCGAACGTCGCCATCAAGGCGACCCCCGGCGTCGCCGACAGGGCCGCCCGTACCGTCACCGGGCGAGTCGCTCCCGCCAAGCCGTAGCTGAGGTCGTTGCGGACGAGGAGATAGCGAACCCCGCCGTCGAGTCAGCGCTGTCGCCAGGTCCGCGCCACCCTTTCCGTCGGCGATCCGGCGTTCGATGGCGTCCAGCCACCTGATGTGACCGGCGTCCGTCAAGGGTACCGCGTTGCGAATGTCCCACGGCGGCGGTGGCCAACGCCTGCATCGGCTCGTCTCCCGCATTCCCCCAGTCGTACTGGGCGAACCTGAGACCCGGGCACCAGCAAGGTTCGCCCTGCAGCGCCATGGTCCCCGAGCCAAATACTGGCCTGCGACCAGTAGTCGGGAACGGCGGTGAACGAGCCCGGGTTGGAGAGGCGCAGCCCGAAGAACGGAGTCGAGGCGCCGACGACGACGAACGCCCCGGCCGCAGCCACGACCGTCCGGAGGAACCTCGTCTCGGCGGCGGTCCGGCCACGGGAAAGGGCGGCCAGTGCCGACGCCGTTCCCAGGCTCAGCGCGAGCCGGATGAGGATGTCGAACTTGTGGACGTTGCGCAGCGGCGCCAGGACACCGTCGAGCAGCCCACGGATGTCTGCGGCGAAGAACCCGTCCACGGGACCGATGTGGCCGAGGGTGACCAGGGCGACACCGGCGAGGAGCAGGAGGACCAGCCAGGTCCGCTCCGCGGTACGCCTGCAGGCGAGGCCCACCAGACCCAGGGCGACGAAGACCACTGTGTTGAGGATGAGAAGCGGCTGAGTCAACAGCGCGTACCCCGCCCGCGAGCCCGAGTCGCCGAGGTAGGCGACCCAGTCGGCGGTGCCGCGCAGAGTCTCGACCAGCGTCGTCGTGCTCGTGGTGAAGGAGGCCGACTCGATGAAGTCCAGGAACGGCGGGCTGTAGCGGCCCAGCGCGAGGAGCGGGACGACCCACCACAGCGTGGCGGCGAGCATCGCACCGGTCCACCACAGCACCAGGCGAACCCATGCCCAGGACCAGCGTCGGGTGAGCAGCCACAGCGCGGCCGGGAGGATGGCTGCGAGGTCCACGGCTGCGTTCACGCCGCCCATGGCGAGGACCGCCAGACCTGACAGGGCCGCGGCCCGCCGGGGGCGGCTGCCGGCGCCCGAGGCCACGAGCGGCACGAGGACCCATGGGGCCAGCGCGGGCGGCCACGCCTCGACGGAGGACCGGCCGATGACGGTCAGGACGTGTGGCGCCAGCGAGAAACCGAGCCCGGCCACCAGCCGGGTCCAGTCGCTGCCGATCCTCAGCCGCCGCGCCAGGGCGACGAACCCGGTGTACGACACGGTGAGCAGCAACCCCCACCACAGCCGTTGGGTCACCCACCCGGGCACCCGCAGGGCGTCCGACACGGCGAAGAACGGCCCCATGGGGAAGAGGTAGCCGTAGGCCTGGTTCTGCAGCTGCCCCGCGCTGCCGAGCGGGTCCCAGAGATGCAGCGCGCGCTCGAGCAGCGCCACCGGGCGCAGGACGAGGTCCAGCTTGGTGTCGTTGACGAGCCGGCCCGGGTCGGTGTTGAGCGCGAACGCGAAGAACATCGCGCTGACGACGGCGTGCCGCACCCGCCACACCCACGCGGCGGCTGCCTCCCCGGACATAGTGGCGGGCGCGACTGTGTCGACGTCAGCCACCGAGGCGCCCACCTCAGCGCGCCGTCAGGACGAGGACCATGTTCCAGACGGCGGCCTCGCGCAGGCCCGGAACCCGCGCCACCCAGCGCAGCCAGCTCGGGTGGTAGCGAGGGTAGGCCGCGACGAGCTCGGCCCGCGGGTGCGAGCGGGCCCAGCTGAGCATCGGGCCGGCGTGGGCGGCATACATCGAGGTGCCGAAGTCGTTCTTGGGGCGCCTGCCGAACCGGCGCTCGTAGCGGTCGGCCGCGTAGCGGCCGCCGAGGTAGTGCCACGGAGAGGTCTCGTGCCCGCCCCACGGCGAGTACCACGTCGTCCACGACAGGACGACGGTGCCGCCCGGGCGAGTGACCCGCACCATCTCGTCGGCCATGACCTTCGGGTGTGCCACGTGCTCGAGGACGTTGCTGGAGTAGCAGACGTCGACCGCGTCATCGGCGATTGGCAGACGCAGACCGGAGGCCAGCACCGTGTTGCGACCAGGTGGCCCCGCCGCGGCCAGCTCTCCCGCGTCCGCCTCGATGGCGGCGTACCGGGCGCCCGCGGCGGCGAAGGCGTCGGCGAAGTACCCCGGGCCGCCCCCGACGTCGAGCAGGAGGGCCCCCCGCAGGTCCACGAAGCGCGAGACCTCGCGCACCGAGTCCGTCGCGAGCAGCCCGTAGAAGTACGCGGGATCGCTCTGCTCGAGCCGGAAGGCGCGCAGCAACGAGGCGGATCGGCGCAGGGACCCCTCGGGTGCGAGGTCGAAACCCGCCGGCGTCCCCCCGACGGGGTGTGCCTCGCGCGAGCCGGTCACCACCCCACTGACTCCTTCGTTCGCGCCGTCGGACGTACCGGCAGGTAGGATAACGCGACCTCCGACGCCGAAGGGTTGACACTACGCCGTGCCAGAGCCGCAACAGAGCCGCCCGCTGCGGGTGCTCTTCCTCAACTGGCGGGACACCGGGCACCCCGAGGGCGGGGGTTCCGAGGTGTATGCCGAGCGGGTCGCCGACGGGCTGGCCGGGCTGGGGCACGACGTCACCCTGCTGACCGCCCGCTACCCGGGCTCCGCCGCCCGGGAGACCCGCGCGAGCGGAGCCCGGGTGGTGCGTGCTGGAGGACGGCTGTCGGTCTACCCCAGCGCCGCGTGGGCCGTGCGATCCGGAGGGGTCCCCCGTCCTGACGTCATCATCGAGACCCAGAACGGTGTGCCCTACCTCGCCGCCGTCTGGTCCCCGCGCACGCCGCATGTCGTCCTGGTCCATCACGTGCATCGGGAACAGTGGCCGGTTGTGTTCGGGCCGGTCATGGCCCGGGCCGGCTGGTGGCTGGAGTCCCGGCTGGCCCCCATGGTCAACCGCCGTCGCCCCTACGTCGCGGTCTCCGAGGTGACCCGCTCCGAGCTGGGCGACCTCGGCGTGTCACCACAGCGGGTCCGGGTCATCCACAACGGCGCGATACCACCCGTACCGCATGACGTTCGGCGCAGCGAGGAGCCGCAGCTGCTCCTCCTCGGGCGCCTGGTCCCGCACAAGCGGGTCGAGATCGCCCTCGAAGCCCTGGCCAACCTGCGTGCCGAATTCCCGACCGCCCGGCTCGTCATCGCCGGCCGCGGCTGGTGGGAGGACGAGATCCGGGCCGAGGTGGCGCGGCTGGGACTGGGCGACTGCGTCGACATGCTCGGATTCGTCTCCGACACCGAGCGGCACCGGCTGTATGCGAGCAGCTGGGTCTCGCTCGTGCCGTCTGTCAAGGAGGGCTGGGGTCTGGTCGTCGTGGAGGCCGGCATACACGCCACCCCGACGATCGCCTTCAAGGGCACCGGCGGGATCACCGAGTCGATCGTCGACGGCCAGACCGGCTACCTCGCCGACGCGGACGACGTGGACGACTTCGTCCGGCTCACCCGGGCGCTGTTGCTCGACCAGGCCGAACGGCAGCGGCTCGGCAAGGGAGCCGAGGCCTTCGCAGCGGGGTTCACGTGGGAGCAGACGGTGGCGAGGTTCGACTCGACCATCCGTGAGGCCGTCGCCCGACGCGCCGCCCGGCCACGCTGACTACGCCCGCGCGTGGTCAGCCCGACGTCAGTTCGAGGTCCCGTAGGTATAGATCGGGGTGTTCGCCTGGTATGCCGCCGGCTGCGCTGCCTGGTAGAGACCGAAGCTCGCGAGAGCCCCGAGGAGCGCCGCGACAAGCACGGTGATGAGGATCTGCGGGCGCATGGGGCTCCTCGAAGCATCTGGCAGACGTCACTGGTCGAAGGGATGCTACCGGAAGGTAGGCCCAGTCGACACACTTGCGGCCCACGACCTTCGGCGCGCCGCGACAAGCAGGGCTGCGCCCACGGCCGCCAGCCATGCGCCGTCGCCCAGGACCACCGGCAGCACTGGTGGGTCGTACTCCGCCGCGGCGGCGGGATCCACCGGCCCGGCGATGGCCTCGTCGACCCGGTAGAGAGAGGCGTCCGGACGGCTCAGGACCAGCGTGGTCCCCAGCGGCACGGGTGTCCCGGCGACGTCCACGACCAGCCACCCCACCCCGAGGGCTGCCAGGGCCGCGGCCGGGTCCGTGGAGCCCAGCGCCTGGCCGACCCGGACGGCATACTCGTCCTCGCCCGCGACCGTCACCGCACCGCCGGGACGAGTGACGGTGAGGTCCGAGGCGGCGACGACGCGGCGGTCGACCAGCCGCGGCCACGGCGTGAGGCTGGCGCGTCCGTGGTTCCACGGGTAGCGGCGGTAGGTGTGGAAGGGCAGGACGACGACCGCCCCCAGCGGCGGCGCCGCGCCCAATGCCTGTGCGGCCACCCGGACGTCGGCCGGGAGGCCGACCGGCTGCAGCAGCCCGGCGAGCCCCCAGCCGAGAGACGGGAGCACCGCGACCGGTAGCAGCGCGGCCAGCCAGGGCGTGAGGGACGGTACCCGTCGTCCTCGCAGCCAGTGCGCCGCCCATCCTGCGCCGACCGCGAGGAACAGCACCCACAGCGCGAGCTGACGGCTCCCGTCACGCAGCAGACCGCCGCCGGGGACCTGCGCCAGCGGCGAGACCACCCCTGGCCAGGCCGACGCCAGGCTCACCGCGAGCCCGGCCGCTCCCATCGCGACCACGGCCGGCCGGTATGCCGACTCCGCCGGTCGATCCTCGCCCCCCGTGCGGCGGGTGAGCAGGTACCCGGTCAGCGCCCAAGCCAGGAGCGCCAGTGCCCCTGCGGCTCCGACGACCGTGTCACGGCCGGGCGGGACGACCTCGGCGTTCCATGTTCCGCCTCCCGTCAGCACGCTGACGACGACCCCCCACGGGGTGTCCGCCCGCGCTCCGAAGACGTCGAAGCCCGCGGGATCGCTGGCCAGCTGGTGCGGCCGGAGCAGCGCAGGCACCGCCCACGGCAGGGCGAGGAGGACCCCGAACCCGAGCACTCCGCCGCTGCGACGAAGCACCCGCCCGGGGCTCCCGTCCGCGACCGCCACTCCCACCAGGGCCGCCAGCACCCCGAGCGCGAGGACGAGCCACGCGACCGCTCCACCGAGGCTGCCGAGCACCAGGGCCAGAGTCAGCGAGCGACGACCGCTGGTCGAACCGTGGGCGAGGTCCACGCACCCGCGCACGACCCAGGGCAGGGCGGCATACCCGACGAGCAACGCCCACTGACCCATGGCGAGCCGCTCACCGACATAGGGGTTCCACAGCGCAACAAGGGCGGCCGCGGAGCCCGACAACGCACCGCGTGGGGCGAGCCGGGCCGCCCCGACTCCCGCGGCGACGAGGATGGCGAGCAGGACGACCTTCTGGACGATGTCACCGGGCAGGACATGCGACAACAGCGCGACGACGAGGTCGCTCGGGACGGCGCGGGGGTTCTCCTGCCCGAGTCCGAGCAGGCGAGCGGTCAGCGGGGGCGACGGAACGAAGACCATGTCCCTCACAAGGAGGTACCCCGGTGCCAACCCCGGCCCGACGATGACGCCGGCGCTGGCGAGTGCCACCACCACAGGGGTCAGCCCCGGAAGCCAGCGCGCGAGGCTGCCGGTACGGCCGCGGCCGGTGCGACCGTTCATGGCCTGGCACCCTATTGCATCGGGCTAGGGTGGGCCCGTGGCTTCTGGCGTGCTGGCTCTGATGCGCCCGAAACAGTGGGTCAAGAACCTCCTCGTCGCCGCCGCGCCGCTGGCTGCCGGGTCCATCCTCGTCGGCGACGTCGCGTGGCACACCCTCATCGCCTTCGTGGCCCTGGCCCTGGCCAGCAGCGCGACCTACTGCCTCAACGACGTCCTCGACGCGCAGGCCGACGCCCAGCACCCGACGAAGCGGAACCGGCCCATCCCGTCGGGTCGAGTGTCCCGTCGGACGGCCCTGGTCCTCGCCGTCGTCCTCGCCGCCGCCTCGCTGCTCATCGCGTGGCCGGGCACGCTGCGCTGGGTCGTCCTGGGCTACCTGGCCCTCACCATCAGCTACAGCACGTTCTTCAAGCACCAGCCGGTCATCGAGCTCGGGCTGGTCGCCGGCGGCTTCATCCTCCGGGCCATCGCCGGCGGCGCGGCGACCGGAATCCCGCTGTCGCAGTGGTTCCTCATCGTCACCGGCTTCGGGTCGCTGTTCATGGTCACCGGCAAGCGCCTCTCCGAGCTGATCTGGGCCGAGCATGAAGGCGCCGTGGTGCGCCGCAGCCTGGCCCACTACCCGCTGTCCTACCTGCGGATGATCCTTGGCATGAGCGCCGCCGTCACCATCGCCGCCTACTGCCTGTGGGCCTTCGAGACCGGCGCCAGGACGGACGGGCCGGCGTGGACCACCGCGAGCATCGTGCCCTTCGTCCTCGCGCTCCTGCGTTATGCCCTCGACACCGACCGGGGCAGGGTCGAGGAGCCGGAGGAGGTCGTCCTGCGCGACCGGACGCTGCTATCCCTCGGGTTGTTGTGGCTTGTGACCTTCGCCGCGGGGGTGCTGCTGTGAGCCAGGCTCCGGTCCCACCGGGCGAGGCCACCCTGCTCACGGGCTGGGGGCGTGCCACCCATTCCCTCGCCCACGTCAGCAGGGTCGACGGCGCGGCGGCGATCGTCTCGGCGGTGCGCGCCGCCCACGCCGACCGCGCCCGCGGGCGGGGCGTCCTCGCGCGGGGCCTCGGCCGCAGCTACGGCGATGCCTCGATGAACGGCGGCGGCCGGGTACTCGACCTGTCCGGGTCGGGCGCGATCGGCGAGATCTCGCCCGAGGGCGTCGTCGACGTCGACGCGGGCGTGAGCATCGGGGACCTCATCGCCGATGCCGTCCCCCGCGGCTGGTTCGTGCCGGTCACCCCGGGCACCCGGCACGTCACCATCGGTGGCGCACTGGCCGCCGACGTCCACGGCAAGAACCACCACCGTGATGCGAGCATCGGCGCGCACGTCGAGAGCCTCACCCTCGTCGACGGTCTGGGCGAGGTGCGCGAGCTCGCCGCGGGCGACGAGGTCCTCGGCGCCGTGCTCGGCGGCATGGGACTGGCCGGTGTGATCGTCTCCGCGCGGCTGCGGATGCGGCGCATCGAGACCGCGAGCATCACCGTGCACACCCGAAGGACCGCCGACCTCGCGGAGACGATGGCCGCTCTCCAGGAGGACGACGAGAGGTTCCGCTACACCGTCGCCTGGCTCGACACCCAAGCCACCGGGCGGCACACCGGACGCGGCGTCCTCACGAGCGGGGACCACAGCGTGGCCGGGGAGCCGGGCGGCATACCGCTGAGCTTCCACCCGACGCCGGGCGCCGCGCCCGCTCCCCCGTGGGCGCCCTCGGGCCTGGTCAACCGGCATACCGCCCGGGCCTTCAACGAGGTCTGGTTCCGCAAGGCCCCGGCGCATCCGACGGTCGGCCCGGCGACCCTCGCGTCGTTCTTCCACCCGCTCGACATCCTCGAGCAGTGGAACCGGATGTACGGGCGGACGGGCTTCGTTCAGTACCAGCTCGCCGTCGCCGACGGCCGGGTCGTCGAGCAGGTGCTCGAGCTGTTCCGGCGCGAGCGGGTGAGCACCTTCCTCCCCGTGCTCAAGCGGTTCGGACCCGGCATCGACGCCCCGATGTCCTTCCCCCAGCCGGGGTGGACCCTCGCCGTCGACATCCCGGCAACGCCCGACGTGGCGTCGGTGCTCGACCGGGCCGACGAGATCGTCGTCGCGGCAGGTGGCCGCTGCTACCTCGCCAAGGACGCCCGGGTCCGCCCGGAGCTCGTCCCCGTCATGTATCCGGAGATCGACCGCTGGCGCGAGCTGCGCGGGCGGCTCGACCCCGACGGGGTGTTCGTCTCAGACCTCTCCAGGAGACTGTCACTGTGCTAGACGCTCTCGGCTCCCCGCAGTCCGTCCTCGTCCTCGGGGCCACCTCCGACATCGGCGCGGCCACCGTGGCCCGGCTCGCCGCGCGCGGCCGGCTGCGCCGGGTCATCCTCGCCGGCCGCCCGGGCCCGGGACGCGACGCCAGCGTGGCGGCCACCGCGGAGCTGCTCGGGTCCGCAGGGACCGTCGAGGCCGTCGACTTCGACGCCGCCGACGTCGCCTCCCACCGGTCGAGCCTCTTGCCGGTCTTCGACGAGGGCGACGTCGACGTCATCGTCCTGGCCGTCGGCGTGCTTCCGGACACCCCGACGCTGCCCGACCCGGTCGCCGCCGCAGACGTGGTGACGACCAACTTCACCGGCGCAGTCTCAGCCCTCACCGTCGTCGCCGAGCGCTGCCGCGCCCAGGGCCACGGGACGATCGCCGTCCTGTCCTCGGTCGCCGGCGAGCGGGTTCGTCGGTCGAACTACCTCTACGGCTCGACCAAGGCCGGGCTCGACGCCTTCGCCACCGGCCTCGGCGAGGACCTGCGTGACGCGGGAGTGGTCGTCCTCGTCGTCCGGCCGGGGTTCGTCCGGACCTCGATGACCGAGGGGATGCCGCAGGCGCCCCTGGCCGTCGACGCCGACGACGTCGCCGCCGTCATCGTGGCGCACCTGCGTGGCCCGAGCCGCACGCTGTGGGTGCCGTGGGCGATGCGGCCGGTGATGTCGGTCCTGCGTCACCTGCCGACGGTGGTCTTCCGCCGGCTGCCGATCTGACCGTGTCCGCGCCCTCCGAGCACTCCGAGCACTCCGAGCGCACGGTCCGCGCCGGCGCCCTGCGCGGTGGGCTCGTCGTCGCCGCGGCGATGGGCGTCATGAACGTCGCGAGCTACGCGTACACCATCGTCGCCGCGCGGGTCCTGGGACCGGCGGCATACGGGGCCTTCGCCGCGATGATGGGGCTGGTCATCGTCCTCGGTGTCGTCTCGCTCGGCCTGCAGGCGACCGGCGCCCGCCGGGTGGCCGCGGATCCGGCACATCGCGACCTCCTCGAGGCCGAGATCACTATCACCGCGCGCCGGGCCGCCCTGGGGCTCGCCGCGGTGGCCCTCGCCGTGAGCCCGCTCGTCACCTGGGCCCTGCACCTCGACAGCTGGCTCACGGCGGCGACCCTGGCCGTGCCCGCTGCGGCATACGCCGTCGTGGGCGGGCAGGCCGGGCTGCTCCAGGGCGAGGGTCGCTGGTGGGCGTTCGCCGCGGTGTTCTCGACCTTCGGCCTGGCCCGGCTCGCCTTCGGCCTGGTCGGTGTGGCCCTTTGGCCCCATCCGCTCGGCGCGATGAGCGGGGTGGCCCTCGGCTCGCTGGCGCCCGTCGTCGTCGGGTGGTTCGCCCTGCGCCGTGGCCGGACGCCCATGGTGTCCAACCGCGAGGGCCGCCTCGAGCCCACCGGGCTGCTGCGCGAGGCCGCCCACAGCTCGCACGCCCTGCTGGCCTTCTTCGCCCTGAGCAGCGTCGACGTCCTCGTCGCCCGGGCCATCCTCGAGCCGCACGAGGCCGGTCTGTACGCCGCGGGGGTGATCCTCGCCAAGGCCGTGCTGTTCCTGCCGTACTTCCTCACCGTCGTGGCCTTCCCCGCGATGGCCCGCCGGGGCGCGAACCGGCACCTGCACCTGTGGGGGCTGGCCGGGGTGCTGTCGATCGGCGCCCTCGTCATGGCCGGCACGGCGGCGCTGCCCGGCCTGGCGGTGGAGTTCGTGGGCGGGAGCGCGTATGCCGCGCTGCGCGGCCAGCTGTGGGCGTTCGCCGGCCTCGGGGCGGTGCTCGCGGGGGTCCAGCTGCTCGTCTACAGTGCGCTCGCCCGGATGCACCGCTCGGCGGTCTGGTACATCTGGGCCGCCCTGGCGGTCATCGCCACGGGCCTGGTCTTCGTCGCGACGAGCGGCCAGCTGCTCCTCCTCGTCCTGAGCGTCGACACCACGCTCCTGGTGGTCCTCACCCTGGTGACCCGCGGCGATGTGGTGGAGCGGCTGGAGCCGTAAGGGTCCGGCTCAGTGGGCGGCGTCGTGCCAGCTCCGGCCGACGCCGACGTTGATGTCGAGCGGGACGTCGAGGGCGATGGCGGCGCCCATCTCGGCACGGACCAGCGCCTCGAGGCTCTCCCGCTCGCCGTCGGCCACCTCGAGCACCAGCTCGTCGTGCACCTGGAGCAGCATCCGTGAGCCCATCCCGGCCTCGCGCAGGGCGGCGTCGACGCCCTTCATGGCGAGCTTGATGATGTCGGCGGCGGAGCCCTGGATGGGCGCGTTGAGCGCCATCCGCTCCGCCATCTCGCGGCGCTGCCGGTTGTCGGACGTGAGGTCGGGCAGGTAACGGCGACGCCCGAGCATCGTCTCGGTGTAGCCGGTCCCCCGCGCCTGGGCGACGATGTCGCCGAGGTAGTCGCGTACCCCGCCGAACCGGGCGAAGTACTCGTTCATCAGGCCCCTCGCCTCATCGACCGGGATCGTCAGCTGGCGGGACAGCCCGAACGCCGAGAGCCCGTAGGCCAGGCCGTAGCTCATGGCCTTGACCTTGCTGCGCATCGCCGGGGTGACATCGCGGGGCTCGACCGCGAACACCCGGCTGGCGACGAAGCTGTGCAGGTCCTCGCCCGACTTGAACGCGGTGATGAGCCCGGCGTCGCCCGACAGGTGGGCCATGATCCGCATCTCGATCTGGCTGTAGTCGGCCGACATGAGCGACTCGTAGCCCGGCCCGACGACGAAGGCCTCGCGGATCCGCCGCCCCTCCTCGGTGCGGATGGGGACGTTCTGGAGGTTGGGATCGGTCGAGGACAGCCGCCCGGTCGCCGCGATCGTCTGGAGGTAGGTCGTGTGGATGCGGCCGTCGTCGGCGACGGACTTGAGCAGGCCCTCGGCGGTCACCCGCAGTCGGCTTGCATCGCGATGGCGCAGCAGCGCCTCGAGGAAGGGGTGCTCGGTCCTGGTGTAGAGGTCGGCCAACGCCTCGGCGTCGGTGGTCCAGCCCGTCTTGGTCCGCTTGGTCTTGGGCATGCCCAGCGTCTCGAACAGCACGACCTGCAGCTGCTTGGGCGATCCGAGGTTGATCGCCTCGCCGCCGATCGCATCGTAGGCGTCCTCCTGCGCCTCCCGCATCGCCGCGTCGAAGTCCTTCTCGAGCGACGTGAGGGCCTCGACGTCGGCAGCGATGCCGCTGCGCTCCATGGCGGCGAGGATGTCGACGAGCGGCAGCTCGAGGTCGCGCAGCAGGGCGCTGCCGCCGGTGGCCTCGAGCTGGCTGCCGAGCACCTGGGACAGCTCGAGGACGGCCCGCGCCCGGACCATCGCGTCCTCGGCCACGGCGCCGGCGTCGACCCCGAACTCGAGCATCCCCTGGCCGCCGGCGTCGGCCTCCGCGCGCAGCTCGCGGCCCAGGTTGCGCACCACGAGGTCGGCGAGGTCGTAGCTGCGCTGGTCGGGGCGCACCAGGTAGGCGGCCAGCGCCGTGTCGCTGCTGAGCCCGCGCAGGGCCCAGCCGCGGGCATGGAGGGCCTGCAGCGGTCCCTTGGCGTCGTGGAGCACCTTGGCCCGCCCGGGGTCCTGCAGCCACTCCCCCAGCGCCCGCTCGTCATCCTCGTCCAGCGCCGTGAGGTCGAGGTATGCCGCGGCCCCGGCCGAGGTGGCCACCGCCAGCGCCGTCGCATCGCCGGTGCCCTGGGCCCAGGTCCCCGTCACGTGCACGCCGACGGGGTCGGGGCCGGCGGCATGCCCGCCGAGCCACCCGGCGACCGCCCCGGTGTCGAGCAGGGCCCCGTCGATGTCGAAGCCCCCCTCGGCCTCCTCCTCGACCGCCTCGAGCGTCGCGAAGAGCCGGTCGCGCAGCACCCGGAACTCCAGCCCGTCGAAGACCCGGTGCACCTCCTCCCGATCCCAGCTGCGGCGCTGGAGGTCGGCGACCGCGACCGGCAGGCTGAGGTCGCACACGAGCTGGTTGAGCCGCCGGTTGCGCAGGACACCGTCGAGGTGGTCGCGCAGCGAGTCACCGGCCTTGCCGCCGATGTCGCCGACGTGCGCGACGATGCCGGTGAGATCGCCGTAGAGCGTCAGCCACTTGGCCGCCGTCTTGGGGCCCACGCCCGGCACGCCCGGCAGGTTGTCACTCGACTCCCCGACCAGGGCGGCGAGGTCGCTGTAGCGCTCGGGGGGCACACCGTACTTCGCCCGCACGGCCTCCGGGGTCATCCGCGCCAGCTCGGAGACGCCCCTGACCGGGTAGAGGACGGTGACCCGGTCGCTGACGAGCTGGAACGTGTCGCGGTCGCCGGAGCAGATGAGGACGTCCATCCCGGCCGCCTGCGCCTGGGTGGTCAACGTCGCGATGACGTCGTCGGCCTCGAAACCGTCGGACTCCACGCTCGGGATGTGCAGGGCGTCGAGAACCTCCTTGAGCAAGGAGATCTGCCCGGCGAACTCGCCCGGCGTCGCCGACCGGCCGGCCTTGTACTCGGCGTACTCCTCGGTGCGGAAGGTCTGCCGCGAGACGTCGAACGCGACGGCCAGATGGGTGGGTTCCTCGTCGCGCAGCACGTTGATGAGCATGGCCGTGAACCCGTAGACGGCGTTGGTGTGCTGGCCCGTGCTCGTGGAGAAGTTCTCGACGGGGAGCGCGAAGAAGGCGCGGTAGGCGAGGGAATGTCCGTCGAGCAGGAGCAGGCGACTCACACATGGCACCCTATTGCCCGGCACCGACATCTCCGAAGGGGCGACATGACCGACCACCCGAGCGACCGGACCAGCGAGCCACCGAGCCCGGAGCCCGGCGGCTCACCGGGGGACGACCACCTCGGAAGCCTCTCCGGGACCAGCCCGGACTCCCTCATGCGCCGGATGCACATCGAGATCACCGAGGCCGCGCCCGAACGCGTCGTCGGGACGATGCCGGTCGAGGGGAACACCCAGCCCTACGGCCTCCTGCACGGGGGCGCGTCGGTCGTCCTCGCCGAGACCCTCGGTTCGGTCGGCTCGGCGCTGCACGCCGGTCCCCAGCGGATCGCCGTCGGCCTCGACATCAACGCGACGCACCATCGGGCGGCGCGCTCGGGCCTGGTCACCGGGATCGCGACCCCGATCGCGCTCGGGACGACCATCGCGTCCTATGAGGTGGTCATCACCGACGACCACGGCCACCGGGTGTGCACGGCCCGGATCACCTGCCTGCTCCGCGACGTGCCGCCGGGACGCTGAGGCGGAACCTGGCCTCCGGCCCCGGCCACCCGGGGCCACCCGGGGGCGCCCGGCCCGACCGGGTCCGTCCCCGCCTCCCCGGAGCCCGGTCGCCGGCCTCAGGCCCCGGCGCCGGCGGACCGGGTCCGGTTCGCGACCGCCCGGTGGCGCAGGGTGCGGCGTCGGCGCAGCATCCGCTCCAGACCGGCGTTCGCGTGGTCGCCGCCGAGGCGACGGCGCAGCAGCCCCGTCGAGGTGACCCGGCGGACGAGCATCGAGGAGAACCCGAGGCGGGCGAAGAACCGGTTCGCGTCCCGGCTCTGGGACGGGACGTTGCTGACGATGACGTCGCAGGCCTCCCGTTCCGCCTGGTTCACGACGGCGCCGAGGAGGGCCTTCGCCACGCCCCGGTGGCGCACCCCCTCAGCGACATACAGCTGCTCGATGACCAGCTCCGGGCCGGGGACCAGGCCGAAGACGTTCTCCGAGGTGATGACGTAGCCGACCGGCTCGCCGTCGGCGCGGGCAAGATGGGCATGGACGTCGGAGCGACGCAGCGCGGCCTGCAGGCGGCCCTCGCCGGACCGGGACGCCGAGTCGACGGACCCACCCGCCTCGGCCCTGGAGGCCAGCCAGAGCCCGGTGAGGTCCGGGGCGAGGTCCTCGGTCACCGGGACCACGTCGACGATGCGACGACCCATGTCCGCTCCTCTCCGACCGACGCGTGCCCCGACCGACCGGAGAGAGGGGCAGCGGGGCGCCTACGACCGGAAACCATATTCCTGCTGGCCAGGCTCTGGGAAGGGGGGTCGGAGCGGACCCTTGGCTGCCCTAGAGTCGGGGGCGTGCACTCAGCCTTCCCCGGCCTCGGCACGGTCATCAACGTCGCCACGGTCGTCGTCGGCTCGCTGCTCGGCATGGCCGCCGGACACCGCTTCCCCGAGCGCACCCGCTCGGTCGTCACCGACGTCCTGGGCCTGACCACACTCCTCGTCGCGGGGCTGTCCGCGGCGAGCGTCACCGACCCGGCGCTCAGCGCGGCGGTGGGCACCGGCGCGCCGGTCCTCATCGTCCTCGGCTCGCTGCTCATCGGCGGGATCGCTGGTTCGCTGCTGCGGATCGAGGACCGGCTCGAGGACCTGGCCGGACGGGTCCAGGGCTGGGTGGCCAGCCGCTCCCGCGACGAGGCCGGGGTCGACCATGCCGCCCGCGAGCGGTTCGTCGAGGGGTGGCTCACGGCCTCGCTGTTGTTCTGCGTGGGGCCGCTGACCATTCTCGGGTCGCTGTCCGACGGGCTGGGGCGAGGTATCGACCAGCTCGCTCTCAAGTCGATCCTCGACGGGTTCGCCGCCCTGGCGTTCGCCTCGACGTTCGGGGTCGGGGTCCTGATGTCGGCGGCGTCGGTCGCCGTCATCCAGGGCAGCCTGACCGGCGTCGGCTACGCGCTCGGAACGGTCATGCCCGACTCGCTGGTCGCCGCCCTCACGGCGACAGGCGGCCTCATGCTCGCCGGAATCGCCCTGCGGCTGCTGCGGGTCCGCGAGATCCCGGTCGGCGACATGCTTCCCGCCCTGCTGGTGGCCCCGTTGCTCACCCAGCTCGTGGCGGCGCTGCGCTGAGTGCCGGTACGCCGGCCTGCCGCGGGCGGCCGGCATGCCCCTGGGCAGCCGGGCGGCCCGACCCGGCAGCGGCGCCGCCGGGCGCCCCGACCCGGGCACCGGCTGGGGATCAGGCCTTCTCCATGCCGGCGACGACGGCGTCGGCGACCTCCCGCATCCCCATCCGGCGGTCCATGGCGGTCTTCTGGATCCACCGGAAGGCCTCGGCCTCGGTGATCTTGAGCCTGCTCATGAGGACGCCCTTGGCGCGGTCGACGGCCTTGCGGGTCTCGAGCCGCTCCCCGAGGTCGGCCACCTCGTCCTCGAGCTGCCTGACCTCCGCCCAACGCGACAGGGCGATGTCGATGGCCGGGGTGATGTCGGCCGCGCTGAACGGCTTGACGACGTAGGCCATGACCCCGGCGTCCCGGGCGCGCTCGACGAGCTCGGTCTGGCTGAACGCCGTGAGCATGACGACCGGGCAGATCCGCTCCTTGCCGATCTGCTCCGCCGCGGAGATCCCGTCGAGCACCGGCATCTTGACGTCCATGATGACCAGGTCGGGACGCAGCTCGGTGGCCAGCTCGACCGCCTGCTGCCCGTCGGCGGCCTGACCGACGACGTCATAGCCCGCCTCGACCAGCATCTCGGCGAGGTCGACCCGGATGATGGCCTCGTCCTCGGCCACGACGATCCGCCGCGCGGTCCGGGCCGGATCGGCGGGTGAGCGGGCGGTCATGAGGGTCCTCCGGTCTATGGGCGACGACGGGTTCCGGCGCCCTGTCGGCACCGGAACCCTGGCGGGTCAAGGATACTGGGCCGCGAGAGCGCTTGCCTGCATGGTCACGGCGCTGAGACAGGGCGCTCGGCACCCTGCCGCCGTGCCATCGCGGTCCCACCGAGGCCCCGCCCGGGCCCCTTCGGCACTGCCGTTCCGATCCGTGCCGGGTCCGTCGCCGGAGCCTTGAGCCCGCCCGGCGCGTCGCCCGGCTCAGCCGGTTGCGGACGGACCGGAGATGTTGACGAGCCAGGACACCCCGTACTTGTCGCGGCACATCCCGAACGCGTCGCCCCAGGCAGCCTGCTCCAGGGGGGCCGTCACGGTCCCACCCTCGGACAGCCCGGCCCAGTAGTTCCGGAGCCGCTCGTCGTCGCCGCTGAGCGACAGCGAGACGTCGTTGCCGGACCTCAGCTCCATCCGCTCCGGCATGTCGGCGGCCATCAGCTGCATCCCCGTCTCGGTGACGAGGACCGAGTGCATGACGAGGTCGTCCTCGCTCGGGTCCTGGCTGGCCTGGAGCTCGGCGAACGTGCTGACGGTCAGTTCGCCACCGAAGACCGACTGGTAGAACGTCATCGCGTCGCGGGCCGTGCCCCGGAAGTTCAGGTAGGGGTTGAGTTCGGTCGTCATGGTGCCTCCTCGTGGGTGCGCGCCTCCATTGTGCGCTCGCCCGAGGTCCCGTGGGGGGTGCAGCGGCCGGGTTCGAGGCCGCCTGGCGGGCCGCCGCCCGGTTGTCCAGCCACCGGCGGCGTGCCCGGCCGGGCGGACCCGCACGTCCCGCTGCTCCGGGGTACACCGGACGGCGGATGGGGCAGGGCGGCCGGGACGCCGGACGCAGCCACCACCGCGTGCCGGGAGGGGGACTCGAACCCCCACGCCCTTGCGGGCAGAGCATTTTGAGTGCTCCGTGTCTGCCATTCCACCACCCCGGCGGGCGGTCGACAGCATACCGGCGCGATACCGGCGCGGCGGTGCCGACCGGCGACGGTGCCGCCGGTGCGGCCCGGCCGCCGACGGCTCAGGTGACCGGGGGCTCCACGAGTCTCTCGTACGCCGGGGCGGCCCGGTTCTTCGCGTCCCCGACCCGGTGCACCCGCAGGGCGTTCGTCGTGCCCGGGATCCCGGGTGGCGACCCGGCGGCGATGAGCACGAGGTCGCCCTCGTCGACGCGGCCGCCGCCGAGCAGCACCTCGTCGACCTGGACCGCCATCTCGTCGGTGTGCCGCACACTCGGGACGAGGAAGGTCTCGACCCCCCAGGACAGGGCGAGCTGGCTCCGGGTCCCCTGCAGCGGGGTGAAGGCCAGCATGGGGATCCGCGGCCGGACCCGGGAGAGCCGGCGGGCGCTGTCGCCGCTCTGGGTGAAGGTGATGAGGAACCGGGCTCCGAGAAGCTCCCCGATCTCGGCGGCGGCCGCCGTGACGGCACCGCCGGTGCTGCTCGGCCGGGTGTCGAGCGGACGCATGCGGTAGAGGCCGTGGTCCTCGGTGCTCTCGATGATCCGGGCCATCGTCTTGACCGCCTCGAACGGGTACTTCCCGATGCTGGTCTCCCCCGAGAGCATGAGCGCGTCGGCACCGTCGAGCACGGCGTTCGCGGCGTCGGAGGCCTCGGCCCGGGTGGGCCGGGAGCTGTCGATCATCGACTCGAGGACCTGGGTGGCGACGATGACCGGCTTCGCACGCCGACGAGCGATCTCGCAGGCGCGCTTCTGGACCAGCGGCACCTCCTCGAGCGGCATCTCCACACCCAGGTCGCCGCGGGCCACCATGACGCCGTCGAAGGCGCGGATGATCTCGTCGAGGTTCTCCACGGCCTGCGGCTTCTCGATCTTGGCGATCACCGGCAGCCGCAGCCCGACCTCGTCCATGATGGCGTGCACGTCGCGCAGGTCGTCGGCCGAGCGCACGAAGGACAGCGCGATCATGTCGACCCGCATGCGCAGCGCCCAGCGCAGGTCGTCCTTGTCCTTCTCGGACAGCGCCGGGACGCTCACCGCGACCCCCGGCAGGTTGATGCCCTTGTTGTTGGACAGCACCCCGCCCTCGATGACCCGGCACACGACGTCGGTGTCGGTGACCCGGGTGGCGATGAGCGCCAGCTTGCCGTCGTCGATGAGGATGCGGTCGCCCGGGCGCACGTCGGCCGGCAGCCCGGCATACGTGGTCCCCACCTCGGACTGCGAGCCGGGGACTTCACGGGTCGTGATGGTGAACTGCTGACCCTCGGCGAGGGTGACGGGGCCGTCGTCGAACCGCGCGGTGCGGATCTTCGGGCCTTGCAGGTCGGCGAGGACCCCGACGGCGCGGCCGATCTCATCACTGGCCCGGCGGACGGCCCGGTAGACCGCCTCGTGGTCCGCGTGCTCGCCGTGCGACAGGTTCAGCCGGGCGACATCCATGCCGCAGCGGACGAGCTCGCGCAGGGCGTCGACGGAGCTCGTGGCAGGGCCGATGGTGCTGACGATCTTGGCGCGGCGCATGGGAGCCATCCTACGGGTGGAAGCGATTACGCAGGCCGCTCCGGGCCGCGCGGAGGCGGGGCGAACGAGGCGGGGGACCGCCGGGCCGGCGCACGGTCTCAGACCATCATGGGCCGGTCCGCCGGCCCGATCGGTCGCGGCAGCTGCGAGACCTTCCGGCCCAGCCACCCGTCGACCCCGTGCGCGGCGGAGCGGCCCTCGGCGATGGCCCAGACGATGAGCGACTGGCCTCGGCCGGCGTCGCCGGCGACGAAGACACCGGGTACCGATGTCATGAACCGGTCGTCGCGCACGACGTTGGAGCGGGCGTCGAGCTCGACCCCCAGCTGCTCGACGAGGCCATCGCCCTGCGGGCCGAGGAAGCCCATGGCCAGCAGGACCAGCTGGGCGGGGATCTCGCGCTCGGTGCCCTCGATGGGCTCGAACCCGCTCTCGCCCATCCGCACCTGGGTCAGGCGCAGGCCGCGGACCTTGCCGTCCTCGTCGCCCAGGATCTCGGTGGTGCTCACGGCATACAGCCGCGCGCCGCCCTCCTCATGGGCGGAGGCGACCCGGAACAAGATCGGGTAGGTCGGCCACGGCTGGTGCGCGGGCCGGCTCTGGCCCGGCTGCGGCATGATCTCGAGGCTGGTCACCGACCGGGCGCCCTGACGGTGCGCGGTCCCGATGCAGTCCGCCCCGGTGTCCCCGCCACCGATGACGATGACGTCCTTGCCGTTGGCCGTCACCTGGCCCTGGACGGTCTCGCCGAGCGCGGCACGGTTGGACGGCGGCAGGAAGTCCATCGCCTGCAGCACCCCGTCGAGCCCGCGACCGGGCACCGGGAGGTCGCGGGGCACCGTCGCACCGATGGCCAGCACGACGGCGTCGTAGCGGTGGCGCAGCTCGGTCCCGGTGAGGTCGACGCCGACCTCGACGCCGCTGCGGAAGATGGTGCCCTCCGCCTGCATCTGGGCGAGCCGGCGGTCCAGGACGGACTTCTCCATCTTGAACTCGGGTATGCCGTAGCGCAGCAGGCCGCCGGGGCGGTCGGCGCGCTCGAAGACGACGACGGTGTGGCCGGCGCGGGTGAGCTGCTGAGCGGCGGCGAGACCGGCCGGCCCCGAGCCGACGACGGCGACGGACCTGCCGGAGTTGCGCTCCGGCGGCTGGGGAACCACCCCGCCGTGGGCGAAAGCCTCCTCGACGGTCCTCACCTCGACCTGCTTGATCGTCACGGCAGGCTGGTTGATCCCCAGGACGCACGCCGTCTCGCAGGGGGCCGGGCACAGCCGCCCGGTGAACTCGGGAAAGTTGTTCGTCGCGTGCAGGCGCTCGATGGCCGCCTGCCAGTCACCCTTCCAGACCAGGTCGTTCCACTCCGGGATGAGGTTGCCGAGCGGGCAGCCGGAATGGCAGAACGGGATGCCGCAGTCCATGCAGCGACCGGCCTGGCGCTGCAGCTGGGCGCGCTCCTGCTCCTCGTAGACCTCCTTCCAGTCCTGGATACGCACCGGCACCGGGCGCCGGTCAGGGAGCTCGCGCTCCCTGTGCTTGAGAAAGCCCTGGGGGTCAGCCACGGGATGCCTCCATGATCCGGTCCCAGACCTCGGCGCCGTCGACGTCGAGGCCCTCGGCGACGGCTGCAGCGCGGACGTCGAGGACGCGCTGGTAGATACGCGGCAGGATGAGGGAGAACCGGTCCTTGGCGTTCTCCCAGTCGGTGAGCAGCCGCGACGCCACTGTCGAGCCGGTCCACCGCTGGTGGTCCGCGAGCAGTGAGCGCACGGCCTCCTGGTCGGCGGACCGCAGCGGGCCGACGTCGACGAGCTCGCGGTTGACCCGGCCGGGGGCGAGGTCCAGGACGTAGCCGACGCCGCCCGACATGCCCGCCGCGACGTTGCGGCCCGTCGGGCCGAGGATGAGCGCGATCCCGCCGGTCATGTACTCCAGACCATGGTCGCCCACGCCCTCGACGACCGCTGTCGCCCCGGAGTTGCGCACGCAGAACCGCTCGCCGACCCGGCCGCGGAGGAACAGCTCGCCCGAGGTGGCGCCATAGCCGATGACGTTCCCGGCGACCACGTTGTCCTCGGCGACCAGCGGCGCCGAAGGGTGCGGACGCACGACGATGCGACCGCCGGACAGCCCCTTGCCCACGTAGTCGTTGGCGTCGCCGACCAGGCGGAGGGTCATCCCGGCCGGGACGAACGCGCCGAAGCTCTGGCCCGCGGACCCCGTGAACGTCAGGTCGATCGTGCCGTCGGGCAGCCCCTGCGGGTGCCGCAGCGTCACCTCGTGGCCGAGCATCGTGCCGACGGTGCGGTTGACGTTGCGGATCGCGACCTGGCCGGTGACCGGCGCCCCGTGGGTCAGGGCGTCGCCGCACATCGCGATGAGCTGGTGGTCGAGCGCCTTCTCCAGGCCATGGTCCTGGGAGACCAGGTGGCGGGTGCCCGAGCCGTCGGGGCTCTCCACGGGGGTGAGGATCGGTGAGAGGTCGAGCCCGGAGGCCTTCCAGTGCGCCACGGCCCGGCTCGTCCCGAGGGCCTCGATCTGCCCGACGGCATCGGCGATGGACCGGAACCCGAGGGCCGCCAGGTGCTCGCGCACCTCCTCGGCGATGTACTCGAAGAAGGTCTCGACGAACTCCGGCTTCCCACTGAACCGGGAACGCAGCTCGGGGTTCTGGGTCGCGATGCCCACCGGGCACGTGTCGAGGTGGCAGACCCGCATGAGGACGCAGCCGCTGACCACGAGCGGCGCGGTGGCGAAGCCGAACTCCTCGGCTCCGAGCAGGGCCGCGATCACGACGTCCCGGCCGGTCTTGATCTGGCCGTCGACCTGGACGACGATGCGGTCGCGCAGCCCGTTGAGCACGAGGGTCTGCTGGGTCTCGGCGAGCCCCAGCTCCCACGGGCCGCCGGCATGCTTGAGGCTGGTCAGCGGTGAGGCGCCGGTCCCCCCGTCGTGGCCCGAGATGAGGACGACGTCGGCATGCGCCTTGCTCACGCCCGCCGCGACCGTCCCGACCCCGATCTCGGCGACGAGCTTGACGTGGATGCGCGCCTGCGGGTTGGCGTTCTTGAGGTCGTGGATGAGCTGGGCGAGGTCCTCGATCGAGTAGATGTCGTGATGCGGCGGCGGGCTGATGAGCCCGACGCCGGGAGTGCTGTGCCGGGTCTTGGCCACCCAGGGGTAGACCTTGGGCCCGGGCAGCTGGCCGCCCTCCCCCGGCTTGGCGCCCTGGGCCATCTTGATCTGGATGTCGTCGGCGTTGCTCAGGTAGACGGACGTCACGCCGAAGCGACCGGAGGCTACCTGCTTGACGGCCGAGCGGCGCTCGGGATCCATGAGGCGGTCGAGGTCCTCGCCCCCCTCGCCGGTGTTGGAACGGGCCTTGAGCCGGTTCATCGCGATCGCCAGGGTCTCGTGCGCCTCCTTGCTGATCGAGCCGTAGCTCATCGCCCCGGTGTTGAACCGCTTGACGATCTGGCTCACCGGCTCGACGTCGTCGATGGGGACCGGGGAGCGCCCTGGCGTGCCGGCCAGCTCGAAGAGCCCGCGCAGCGTCATCAGCCGCTCGGACTGGTCGTCGATCCGCCGGGTGTACTCCTTGAAGACGTCGTAGCGCCGCGCCCGGGTGGCGTGCTGCAGCCGGAAGACGGCCTCGGGGTCGAACAGGTGGTGCTCACCTTCGCGGCGCCACTGGTACTCGCCGCCGACGAGCAGCTTGCGATGGGGGACGCGGACGCCGTCCGGCGGGTATGCCGCGCCGTGCCGCGCCGCCACCTCCTCGGCGATGACGTCCAGCCCGACACCGCCGAGCTGGGACACCGTGCCGCTGAAGTACTCGTCGACGAGCTCCTGGGAGAGCCCGATGGCCTCGAATACCTGGGCGCCCCGGTAGGACGCCACGGTGGAGATGCCCATCTTGGACATGACCTTGAGCACGCCCTTGCCGAGGGCCTTGATGAGGTTCTTGACGGCCTTGTCGCCCGTCACCCCGGAGATCGCCCCGGTGCGCACCATGTCCTCGACGGTCTCCATTGCGAGGTACGGGTTGACCGCCGCGGCGCCGAAGCCGATGAGCAGCGCGACGTGGTGGACCTCGCGGACGTCGCCGGCCTCGACGAGGAGCCCGACCATGTTCCGGGTCTTCTCGCGGATGAGGTGGTGATGGACCGCCGAGGTGAGCAACAGCGAGGGGATCGGTGCCAGGTCGCGGTCGGAGTCCCGGTCGGAGAGCACGACGAACCGGGCGCCGGACGCGATGGCCGTCGACACCTCGGCGCAGATCTCGGTGAGCCGGGCGCGCAGCGCCGGCGCGCCGCCGGACACGTCGTAGATGCCCCGGACGACGACCGTGGCGTAGCCGGGCAGGTCCCCGTCGGCGTTGATGTGGAGGATCTTGGCGAGCTCGTCGTTGTCGATGACCGGGAAGTCGAGGACGACCTGACGGCAGTGCGTCGGCGTCGCCGCGAGGACGTTCTCCTCCGGACCGATGGATGTGCCGAGCGAGGTGACCAGCTCCTCGCGGATGGCGTCGAGCGGCGGGTTGGTCACCTGGGCGAAGAGCTGGGTGAAGTAGTCGAACAGGAGCCGCGGCCTCTCGGAGAGCACCGCGATGGGGGTGTCGGTGCCCATCGAGCCGATCGCCTCGGCGGCCGTGCGCGCCATCGGCGCGATGATGATCTTCAGCTCCTCCTCGGTGTAGCCGAAGGTGCGCTGGCGACGGGCCACCGAGGCCGAGGTGTAGGCGATGTGCTCGCGCTCGGGCAGGTCCGCCAGGCGGATGAGGCCGGCGTGCAGCCACTCCTGGTAGGGCTGGGCCGCCGCGAGGGCCGACTTGACCTCCTCGTCGCCGACGATCCGGCCCGCCTCGGTGTCGACGAGGAACATCCGGCCGGGCTGGAGCCGTCCTCGACGGACCACCCGCTCCGGGTCGATGTCGAGGACGCCGGCCTCGGAGGCCAGCACGACGAGGCCGTCGTCGGTGACCCAGTAGCGCGCCGGGCGCAGGCCGTTGCGGTCGAGCACCGCCCCGATGACGGTCCCGTCGGTGAACGCGACGGCGGCAGGCCCGTCCCACGGCTCCATGAACATCGAGTGGAACTCGTAGAAGGCGCGCCGCGCGGGGTCCATGTCCTCGTGGTTCTCCCAGGCCTCCGGGATCATCATCAGGACCGCATGCGGCAGGGAGCGGCCGCCGAGGTGGAGCAGCTCGAGCGCCTCGTCGAAGGACGCCGAGTCCGAGCCACCTTCGGTGCAGATGGGGAACAGCCGGGAGAGGTCGCCGGTGATGAGCTCGGACACGAGCTGGCTCTCGCGGGCCCGCATCCAGTTGCGGTTCCCCTTGACGGTGTTGATCTCGCCGTTGTGGGCGATGAGCCGGTACGGATGGGCCAGCGGCCAGCTGGGAAACGTGTTCGTCGAGAACCGCGAGTGGATCAGCGCCAGCTCGGAGGCGAACCGCTCGTCCGACAGGTCGGGGAAGAACGGCTCGAGCTGGCCCGTGGTCAGCATGCCCTTGTAGACGATCGTGCGCGCCGACAGCGAGGGAAAGTAGACCCCGAGCTCGCGCTCGGCGCGCTTGCGCAGCGCGAAGGCGAGCCGGTCCAGGGCGATGCCGCTGGCCACCCCGTCGGCGGCCGCGAGGAAGAGCTGCCTGACAGCCGGCATGCAGGCCCGGGCGGCGGCGCCCACGAGGTCCGGGACCACCGGCAGGTCGCGCCAGGTGAGGACGACCAGGCCCTCCTCGGCGGCGAGCTCGCCGATCCGGGCCTCGGCCGCCGCGCGCTCGCCGGCGTCGACGGGCAGGTAGGCCAGGCCCGCGGCATACGCCCCGGCCTGGGGCAGCGAGACGTCGAGGACGGCGCGGAAGAAGGCGTCGGGCATCTGGGTCATGATCCCGGCGCCGTCACCCACCAGGGGGTCGGCGCCGGTCGCGCCCCGGTGGTCCAGGTTGCGCAGGGCGTCGAGCGCGTGGACGACGATGTCGTGCCCGGCCTCGCCGCGCATCGTCGCCACGAAGGCGACACCGCAGGCGTCATGCTCCTGCTCGCCGCGGTACAGCCCAGCGTCGCCGGGCTGTGCGGAGAAGAGCCGAACGGACACGTCAGATCACCGTCCTCCAAGGTCAGGGCCACGGGCCCGGGGCACACGGTCGGGTGTGGACGGCATCGGCCACCGTGACCAGCATGCTATCGGAGGCCACCACCGTCCTACTATCTGAGCGGGCCTATCTCGTATCGTGGTCATCGCCGGGCGCCGCGTGGGCCTCGGCGGCGCCGTCGGAGCGGGTGCCGGCACCGGTACCGGTACCCGGCATCGGCTCCCGCTGCACCGCCCTCGTCGCGGCCCGGCCGGGTACCGGGGGTCATCGCCCCCCGCTCCCCGTCACCCGCAGCGGCGCCGACCGCCTCGTCCCGGTCGCGGGCCGCCGACGGGGCGCGGCCGGAGCGCCGGTAGATCGCCACCCCGAGGAGGAAGACGAGCATCGAGGTCCAGACGTTGACCCGCAGGCCGAGGATGTGGTTCGCCGTGTCGCTGCGCATGAACTCGATGACGATGCGGCCCACGGGGTAGCCCGCGACGTAGAGGCCGGTCAGCTGGCCGGGGCGAAGGTCCCGGAGCCGGTCGATGCGCAGCAGGAAGGCGGTCAGAGCCAGCAGGAACACCAGCTCGTAGAGGAAGGTCGGCTGGAACGTCCCGATGACCACCGGGTGGCCCCCGGGGCCGGTGACCGCGCGCCCGGTGCTCTCGTCCCACTGGTGGATCGTCAGTCCCCACGGCAGGTCGGTGCGCGAGCCGTAGAGCTCGTTGTTGAACCAGTTGCCCACCCGGCCGATGGCCTGGGCCAGCGCCACGCCTGGCACGGCGCTGTCCGCGAAGTCCCGGAAGTTCACGCCGGTGCGCCGGCAGCCGATCCAGGCGCCGACCGCACCGAGGGCGACCGCGCCCCAGATCCCGAGGCCGCCGTGCCAGATGTACAGGGCGGCGACGGGGTTCCCACCCTTCCCGAAGTACGGCTGCCAGCTGGTGGCGATGTGGTAGAGCCGGCCGCCGACGATCCCGAACGGGACGGCGTACGCCGCGACGTCGACGACCTGGCCCGACGTGCCACCGCGGGCGGCGAGCCGCCGCCCGGTCAGCCACACCGCGACGAAGATGCCGAGGAGGATGCACAGGGCGTAGGCCCGGATGAGCAGCGGCCCGACATGGAAGGCAGCGACCGTGGGGCTCGGGATCGTCGCAGGGACGGCGAGCCGGACCGCGGCGGGCAGGAGAGTGCTCAGAACGCCTACTTGGTCGCGGCCGTGACGGCCTGGGTGAAGGTCTGGGGGGTGCCGATGTCCGCGAGCTTCTGCTCCTTGCCGCCGATGAAGACGGTCGGCGTGCCGGTCACCCCGGCGGCGGCGCTCTGCTTCTCGACGGCGGCGAGGTAGCCGTCGTACTTCTTGTTCGCGGTGCACTGCTGCCACGTCGTCAGCGACGCGCCGCTGATCCCCGCGGAGGTCGCGAAGGAGGTGAGCTGGGTGTCGGTCCAGCCGGCCCCCTCGGTGGCGGGCTGGTTGGCGTAGACCTGGTTGTGGTAGTCGAGGAACTTGCCGGCGTCACCGGCGCAGAGGGCGGCCTCCGCGGCCCGCGATGAGCTGTCGTTGCCCAGGTTGCCGTCGAGGAACGTCAGCACGTGGTACACGAGCTTGATCTTGCCGTCGCGGGCCAGCTGCTCGACGGTCGACCCGAGCTGGCTCTCGAACTGCCCGCACACCGGGCACTGGAAGTCCTCGTAGATGTCGACCGTGGGGGCGCCGGCGACCAGCGTGACGCCCTTGTTGACGACGTAGCCCCCGCCGGGCCCGGCAGCGGCAGCCGGAACGGCGTTGCCGGACGGCTTGCTGCTGTTGTTGGCCAGGACCACCGTCGTGACGACGGCGATGATGGCCAGGACCGCCACGACCGTGGCGATGACGATCCGGTTCGGACCGCGCCCCGACGAGCTCGCCTTCTGCGCGGCCTGGATCTTGGCCTGTCGCCCGCTCGCAGCGGCCTTCGACGAGGTCTTCGCCATCGGTGGTCTTCTCCTTCTCGGTCTGCCGGGACGACCCGAAGCCGTCGGCATGAGGGTACCTGCTCGCGCTGGCGCGCCGGTCGCGCGTCAGCGAGCGGCGTCGGCCAGGGCTTTGACGAGCAGCTCCGGGGTGTTGGCCTTGGACAGGTCGACGGGTCGTCCGTTGATCTCGACGCGCGGGATGGTCGTGATGCGCGCGGCGGTGGCCGCCCGCTGTACCGAGGCCACGTAGGCGGCATACGTCCCGGACGCGGTGCAGGTCTGCCAGGCGGACAGCGCGGTCCCGGTGATCCCCGCCGCCTGGGCGATACCGCTGAGCCGGGCCGCCGTCCAGCCGGCGCCCTCCCGGGCAGGCTGGTTCGCGAAGACGGCGTTGTGGAAGTCGACGAAGTGGCCGGAGGTCGCCGCGCAGAACGCGCCCTCGGCGGCGAGCGTCGACGCCTTGGCGGGACCCCGGCCGTCGAGCGCCGTGAGGACGTGGTAGACCAGCCTGATCTGCCCGGCCGACGCCACCGTCTGGAGGGTCTGGCCGAGTGCGCCCTCGAACTGCGCGCATCCGGCGCACTGGAAGTCCTCGTAGACGTCGACGGTCGGGACGGTGGCGGCCGTGGCGACGTTCGGGTTGACCGGGTATCCCCGTCCCATGGCAGCCCCCGCGGGGACGGCCGCCGACGCCGAGCCGGTCGGCGACCCCGAGCCGTCCGTTGTCGTGGTTCCCGTGGCGGTCGCCATCGCGGGGCTGGACTGCGACCTGGCCACGACGACGCCGACGACCACGGCGATGGCCACCACGAGGGCGACCGCGCCGAGCACCACCCGGTTGGGGCCCGTCGAGGCGCGCTGGGCCGCCGCGACCTTCTGCTGCCGCGCGGTCGTGGGCCGCGTGGCCGCCCGCCTCCTGACCATCCCGGTCCTCAGCGGCCGTACCACAGCCGGTCGAGAGCGGCCACGGACCGGGGACGCCACACCAGCCACCCGCCGCAGGCCGCGAGGCCCACGTCGCGGGCGATCTCCAGGCCGTACCGCGTCTGGTCGGCGGCCACGGTGCCGCCGCCGCCGAAGCACCCGCAGTCGATGGCGATCCCCCGGGCCCACGCCTGGCCGATCCCCGCGATGAAGACGACCATGAGGGCGGCACCGATGGCGGCACTCGTCCGGGTGAACAGCCCGACGACGATGAGCAGGCCGACGAGGATCTCGACGATCGGCAGCGCGTAACCGACATAGGTGCCGAGGTCGAAGGGCAGCACCTGGTAGGCGTGCACGGCGTCCGCGGAGGCCTTGGGCGAGGCCACCTTGAGGGCCCCGGCGACGACGAGGACCAGCCCGAGGACGAGCCGCGCGAGCAGCCCGACGACGTCGAGGAGCCGGGACCTGTCTCGTGGCGCGCCGGCCCGGCGTTCGGTCCCCAGGTCCTGGGTCTCGCCTGTTGCGCTCATCGCCGCCCTTCCCTGACCCCGTGGGCCAACTGCTCCGTCAACGCCCGCAACGACTGCAGGTGCCCGGCGAGTTCCCCCTCGCCGGTCAGCGTCCGCACGAGGGCCGAACCGACGATCACCCCGTCGGCGAACGACGCCACCTCGGCCGCCTGTGCGCGGGTCGACACCCCGAGGCCGACACACACGGGAAGGTCGGTGACCTCGCGGGTCCGCGCGACCAGGCCCTCGGCGTCCCCGCCCACGGCGGCCCTCGCCCCGGTCACCCCCATCGTCGACGCCGCGTAGACGAACCCGCGGCACGCGGAGGTCACCGTGACCAGGCGCTCGTGCGGGGAGCTCGGGGCGACGAGGAAGCACCTGTCGAGCCCGTGCCGGTCGCTGGCGGCCAGCCAGTCGGCCGCCTCGTCGGGGATGAGGTCGGGCGTGATGAGGCCCGCTCCCCCGGCGTCGGCCAGGTCTGCGGCGAACCTCTCGACGCCACGGTGGAGGACGAGGTTCCAGTAGGTCATGACCAGGGGCGGCGCCCCGGCGGCGCGGACCGCGGCGGTGGCGCGGAACGCGTCGTCGACCCGGACCCCGCCGGCGAGCGCCACATCTGCCGCATGCTGGATGACCGGGCCGTCCATGAGCGGGTCGGTGTAGGGGATGCCGACCTCGACGATGTCGACGCCCGACTCCACCATGGCGACCATGGCCTCGATCGAGGCGGCGACGCTGGGGAACCCGACGGGCAGGTAGCCGATGAGGGCCGCCCGGCCCTCGTCCCGGCAGCTGCGGAGGACTCCGGCGACGCCGACCTCGGTCGTCGTCGGGCTCACCCGCTCCCCCCGTCGTCGAGCAGGCCGAAGTAGGCCGCGGCCGTGTGCATGTCCTTGTCGCCGCGGCCCGAGAGGTTGACGAGGATGACCGCGTCGGGACCGAGCTCGCTGCCGACCTCCATCGCGCCGGACAGGGCGTGGGCGGACTCCAGGGCGGGGATGATCCCCTCGGTCCGGCACAGCAGGTCGAACGCCCTCATCACGTCGTCGTCGGTGGCGTAGCGGTACTCGGCCCGGCCGGTGTCGCGCAGGAAGGAGTGCTCCGGCCCGACGCTCGGGTAGTCCAGGCCGGCCGAGATCGAGTGGGACTCCACGGTCTGGCCGTCCTCGTCCTGCATGAGGTAGCTCATCGCGCCGTGCAGCACCCCGGGTGTCGCCGAGGCGAACCGTGCGGCATGCCGTCCGGAGGCCAGCCCTGCGCCCCCGGCCTCGATGCCGATGAGCCGCACCGACCGGTCGTCGATGAAGCGGTGGAAGATCCCCATGGCGTTCGACCCGCCGCCCACGCAGGCGATGACCGCGTCGGGCAGCCGGCCCACGAGGTCGAGCACCTGGGCCCGGGCCTCGACGCCGATGATCCGGTGGAAGTCGCGGACCATCTCCGGGAACGGGTGCGGGCCGGTCACCGTGCCGAGGAGGTAGTGGGTCGTCGAGACGTTCGTCACCCAGTCCCGCAGCGCCTCGTTGATGGCGTCCTTGAGGGTCGAGCTGCCGTGGTCGACCGGGACGACCTCGGCCCCGAGGATCCGCATCCTGGCGACGTTGAGGGCCTGGCGCTCGGTGTCCACCCGGCCCATGTAGACGGTGCACTCCAGGCCCATCAGCGCGGCGGCGGTCGCCGTGGCCACCCCGTGCTGCCCGGCGCCGGTCTCGGCGATGACCCGGGACTTGCCCATCCGCCTGGTCAGCAGCGCCTGGGCGAGGACGTTGTTGATCTTGTGCGAGCCCGTGTGGTTGAGGTCCTCCCGCTTGAGGATGACCCGCGCCCCACCGCAGTGGGCGCCGAACCGGGGCACCTCGGTGATGATGCTCGGCCGCCCGGTGTAGGTGCGGTGCAGGCGCTCGAGCTCGCCGAGGAACTCGGGGTCCACCATCGCCTTGAGCCGGGCCTCGTCGAGCTGCTCGAGGGCCGGGATGAGCGCCTCGGGGACGTAGCGGCCTCCGAACGGCCCGAACCGCCCCGGGCGCTCGAGCCGCTCCGGCGCCAGGCCGGCGGGCCCGGTGTCGGCCGGGGTGGGTCGGGCGGGGAGGTCGCTCATCGCGCCGCCTGCGCCGCGGTCGCCGAGACGATGGCCCGGGCGGCACCGGTCGGGTCGCCCCCGCGCACCAGAGCCTCGCCGACGAGCACCGCGTCGGCGCCCTGGGCGGCATACCGGGCCGCGTCCTCCGGACCCGCGATCCCGGACTCGGCGACGGCCACGCAGCCCGGCGGGAGCAGCGGACGGAGCCGGCCGAAGGTGTCGGGGTGGACCTCGAGGGTCTTCAGGTCGCGGGCGTTGACGCCCACCACGCGGGCGCCGGCGGCCGCCGCACGGGCCGCCTCCGCCTCATCGTGGACCTCGACGAGCGCGGTCATCCCGAGCCGCTCGGCCAGCTCGCGCAGGGACACCAGCGTCGCGTCGGTCAACGCCGCCACGATGAGCAGCACGAGGTCGGCCCCGTGGGCCCTGGCCTCCCACAGCTGGTACTCGCTCACCATGAAGTCCTTGCGGAGCACGGGGACGCGCACGGCCGCGCGGACGGCGTCGAGGTCGGCCAGGCTCCCACCGAAGCGCCGCCCCTCGGTGAGGACGCTCACCGCGCCGGCGCCGCCCGCCTCGTACGCCGCCGCGAGCACGGCCGGGTCGGGGATGTCGGCCAGGACGCCCTTGCTGGGGCTGGACCGCTTCACCTCGGCGATGAGGCAGAGGCCCGGCAGGCGCAGCCTGGCCTCGGCGTCGAGCGCGGGGCTGCTCGCCTCGGCGAGCTGCTGCAGCGCGGCCAGCGGGAGGACGCGCTCGCGCTCGGCCAGGTCCTCGCGGACCCCGGCGACGATGCTGTCCAGAACGGTGGTCATCTCGGGTCGTCGCGGTGCGATCGGGCCGGTCAGGACCTGGGGCCGGTCTCGGCGGACCGGTCCTCGTGGACGCCGTAGCCGGCCATGGCGAGGACCTTGCCGGAGATCGCGCCGAGGATCGCGACGACGACGCCGATGACGAAGAGCAGGACGCTCGCGAACAAGACCGCCGCGGCCATGATCGTGAAGCCGCCGAGCACGATGGCGACGGCGGTCCACGCGGCGACGCTGTTGCCGTGTTGCGGGTGCTTCTCCATGAGGCGGACTCTCTCCCTTGCGATCGGCGGGTTCGCGGCTGGGCACGATTGTGTCAGGTCTGCGTGTCCTGGCCCACATCGGTCGGGTCGATACCGGCGCTCAGCCGGTCCCAGTCGCTGGAGATCCGCTGGCCCCGGGGACCCGTGGCGGGCTCGCTCCCGCTGCCCCGTCGCTCATAGCGCGCGGAGGGGGCCGACCAGGTCCGGGCCCCCAGCAGTCCCCCGGCCCACCCGACGGCAGCCAGCCCCACTCCCGCCCAGCCGACGGCCGGCCACAGGGTGACCCCGGCTCTGGTGGGCAGCGAACCCGTCCGGCCCACGCTGGCGGCGGCCACCGGGCCGAGCAGGCCCGACGGGTCCCCCGCGACCCGGACGAGCAGCACCACGAGACCCACGAGGGCCAGCCCGCCGAGGGCGATCGAGGTCATCGCCACGACCCGCCGCCCGGTCACGGTCGCGATGGCTGCGGCCGCGAGGACGAGGGCCAGGGCGGACAGCCCCGGCGCGACCTGGGTGCCGCTGGCGGTGACCACGCTGGTGCCCAGCACCGCGTCGTGAACGGTGCCCGACACCCAGGGCCGCGACCCGGTCAGCAGAACGGCGCCCGCGCCCAGCACGGTGAGCACGACGACGACGGCCCTGCGACGGAGCAGCCCGCCCGGCGCGGTGGTCACGTCACCCTGCGCATCGCACCGGCGGTCGCCACGGCCCGCAGGGCAGCCGTCGCCTTGGCGACGCACTCCTCCTGCTCGCGCGCCGGCACCGAGTCGGCGACGATGCCGGCCCCGGCCTGGACGTGCGCGACGCCGTCGAGGATGACGGCCGTCCGGATGGCGATGGCCATGTCGAGGTCGCCGTGGAAGTCGAGGTAGCCGACCGCCCCACCGTAGATCCCTCGCCGGCTCGGCTCGTAGTGCTCGATGAGGGCGAGGGCCCGCGGCTTCGGGGCCCCGGACAGCGTGCCTGCGGGGAAGGTCGAGACGAGGACGTCGTAGGCGCTCACCGGGTCGCGCAGGGCCCCGACGACGGTGGACTCGATGTGCATGATGTGGCTGTAGCGGTGCACGGCCATCAGCTCGACGACGTCGACGGTGCCCGGGCGGCACACCCGCTGCAGGTCGTTGCGGCCGAGGTCGACGAGCATGACGTGCTCGGCCCGCTCCTTGGGGTCGGCGAGCAGCTCGTCGGCGAGCCGTACGTCGTCCTCCGGGGTCTTCCCGCGCGGGCGCGACCCGGCGATGGGATGGGTGATGGCGCGGCGGCCGGTGACCCGGACGAGGGCCTCGGGCGAGGAGCCGACGACGTCGTATGCCGTGCCGTCGGGAGCCGGGAGCCGGAACAGGTACATGTAGGGGCTGGGGTTGGACGCCCGCAGCGCGCGGTAGACCTCCAGGGCGTCCGCGGGGCAGTCCATGGAGAACCGCTGGGACAGGACGACCTGGAAGACCTCGCCGGCCCGGATGTCCTCCTTGGCGGCCGCCACGATCTCCTCGTACCGCTCCGCCGTCATGTTGCCGGCCACGCCCGCCATGGCCCGCTCCACCGCGGGGCCGTCGACCCGGGCGACGGTGCTCTCGGCCGGCGCGGCCAGGTCGGTGCTCATCGCGTCCAGCCGCTCGACGGCGTCCGCCCAGGCCCACTCGACCCGCTCGTTCGACCCGTCGTAGTTGATGGCGTTGGCGACCAGGAGGACCGAGCCGTCGCTGTGGTCGAGGACGGCGAGGTCGGTGGCCAGCATCATCGCGAGCTCCGGCAGGAGCAGCGCGTCCGGCGTGCTCTCCGGCACCCTCTCCCACCGGCGCACCGCGTCGTAGGTCACGGCGCCGACCATCCCGCCGGTGAGCGGCGGCAGGCCGGGGACGGGGTCGGTGGCCAGGACGGCGAGGGTGTCTCGCAGGGCATCGGTCGCCAGACCCGTGGTCGGCACGCCGACCGGCGGCTCTCCGACCCACCGGGCCTCGCCGTCCACCTCGGTGAGGGTGGCCCGGCTCGCGGCGCCGACGATCGAGTAGCGCGACCACACGCCCGCCTGCCCGGCGGACTCGAGGAGGAAGGTGCCCGGACGGCTCCGGGCGAGCTTGCGGTAGACCCCGACGGGGGTCTCGCCGTCGGCCATGAGGCGCCGCACGACCGGGATGACGCGGCGGTCCCGCGCGAGGACGGAGAAGAGCTCGAGGCGTGGCCAGGTCGTGCCGTACGACAGGTCGGGCGAGGGCACGGTCATGGCCGGCCACCCTCCACGGCGCCGAGGTCGCCGGCGTCGAAGCAGGTGCGGTCGCCGGTGTGGCACGCAGCGCCGACCTGGTCGACGCGGACCAGCAGCGCGTCCCCGTCACAGTCGAGAGCCACGCTGCGGACGTACTGCACGTGCCCCGAGGTGTCACCCTTGCGCCAGTACTCCGCGCGGCTGCGCGACCAGAAGGTCACCCGGCCCTCGGTGAGGGTCCTGTGCAGCGCCTCATCGTCCATCCAGCCGACCATGAGCACCTCGCCGCTGTCATGCTGCTGGACCACGACGGCCACCAGACCCGCCGGGTCGTGCTTGAGGCGCGCGGCGATGTCGGGGTCGAGGGAGGACACGAGCGACATTGTGCCTTTCCCGTCCGCGCATCCCATGATGGTGTCCATGACCACCCCCCCGGAACACCGGCACCACCCCGCCCGAGCCGAGCGCCTGGCCCTCTGCGACACCTTCACGGCGGTGGGCCCGGACGCCCCGACGCTGTGCGACCCCTGGCGGGCCAGGGACCTCGCGGCGCACATCATCCTCCGCGAGCGGCGACCCGACCTCGCGGGAGGCATCATCGTCCCCCTGCTCGCGGGACGGCTCGAGCGCCACCAGCGAGACCTCGCCGCGACGACGCCATGGCCGGAGCTCGTCGACCAGGTGCGGACCGGTCCGCCGGTGTGGTCGCCGACCCGCATCGCGGCCGTCGACAACGCGGCGAACTTCGTCGAGATGGTCGTGCACCACGAGGACGTCCTGCGGGGGGACGGTGCCCGCGGTCCCCGGCGCGACCTGCCGGAATGGATGGGCCCGGCGCTCTGGTCGGCCCTGTCCCGCTCCGGGTCGTTGACGCTGCGCAAGGCACCCGTGGGGGTCACCCTCGTCGCGCCGGGGTACGGCTCGGTCACCGCGCGCCGCGGCGACCCGGTGGTCACGGTCACCGGTGCGCCGGTCGAGCTCCTGCTGATGACCTTCGGCCGTGAGCGGGTGGCGGAGGTCGAGTACGACGGCGATCCCGACGCGGTCACCGCGTTGCGCGCGGCGCCGCTGGGCACCTGACCCAGCGCCGAGCCCTGCCGGGCAGCCGGCGGCACGCCTCACCGGACCGGCAGGCCCTCGGCGCGCAGGGCGGACTTGACGTCGTCGATGGTCAGCATGCCGAAGTGGAAGACGCTGGCGGCGAGGACCGCGTCGGCACCCGCCCGCACGGCTGGGGCGAAGTGCTCCACCGCCCCGGCGCCACCGCTGGCGACGAGCGGGACGGACACCTCGGCCCGCACCAGCCGGATGAGCTCGAGGTCGAACCCCTCCTCGGTGCCGTCGGCGTCCATCGAGTTCAGCAGGATCTCTCCGGCGCCCAGCTCCGCCGCCCTGACGCACCACTCGACCGCGTCGATCCCGGTGCCGTTGCGACCCCCGTGCGTCGTCACCTCGAAGCCGTCGCCGACCCGTCGCCTGCGCACGTCGGCGCTCAGCACGAGGACCTGCGCGCCGAAACGGTCCGCCGTCTCGGCGATGAGCTCGGGGCGGGCGAGCGCGGCGGTGTTGACCCCCACCTTGTCGGCGCCGGCGCGCAGCAGCCGGTCGACGTCGTCGACGGTGCGCACGCCACCGCCGACGGTCAGCGGGATGAACACCTCCTCGGCGGTGCGCCGCACGACGTCGTAGGTCGTCTCGCGGTCCCCGCTGCTGGCGGTGACGTCGAGGAAGGTCAGCTCGTCGGCTCCCTGCTCGCCGTAGCGCCGCGCCAGCTCGACCGGGTCGCCCGCGTCGCGGAGGTTCGCGAAGTTGACGCCCTTGACGACGCGGCCGGCATCGACGTCGAGGCACGGGATGACGCGGATGGCGACGGGCACCCGCCCAATGTAGCCACGCGGATAGGCTGAGCCGCTGTGTGGTTCCAGATCACGGACCCGGCCGACCCGGCGGATGTCGCCGCGGTCGTCGGCGCCGCACGGACCGCGCCCGCGCGGTGCGGCGACACCGTCGTGGTGGCCGTCGACGGGCCCAGCGGGTCGGGCAAGACCACCCTCGCCCTGGGGGTCGTCGACGCGCTGGGCTGCCCGGCCGTCCACATGGACCAGATCTTCCCCGGCTGGGACGGCCTCGCCGCGGCCGTCCCCCTGCTCACCGAGCAGGTTCTCGAGCCGCTCGCGCGGGGCGAGCGCGCGGCATATCGGCAGTGGGACTGGGACCACGACCGCTGGGGGGCGACCGTCACCGTGCCGCAGCACCGCTTCCTCGTCGTCGAGGGCTGCGCGTCCAGCGTCCTGCCGGCCGGGAGCTTTGCCGCGGTGCGGGTGTGGGTGGAGGCACCGCTCGCGGAGCGGATGCGGCGCGGCGTGGAGCGCGACGGTGAGGTGTTCCGCCCGCACTGGGAGCGTTGGGCCGCCCAGGAGCGTGCCCTGTTCGACGCCGACCGCACGCGTGAGCGCGCCGACATCGTCGTCGACACGACCCCGCGGGGCGACGCCGCCACGGTGACCGGGCCGACCGGGCGATGAGCGCGTCAGCCGAGCGGGTGGCCCGCCGGTCCCGCTCCGAGCTCGACCGACGGCTGCACCGGGTGCGCGAACGCACCTTCTTCATCCTCCAGTCCGGCGTCGCCGCCGCGGCGGCCTGGTATGCCGCCCATGAGGTCTTCGGGCACGCCCAGCCCTTCTTCGCGCCGGTCACCGCGATCATCGTGCTGGGCCTGTCCTACGGTCAGCGGCTCCGGCGCGGGCTGGAGCTCATGGTGGGTGTGGCCCTCGGCATCCTGGTGGGCGACGCCTTCGTCACCGTCGCGGGACGCGGCTGGTGGCAGATCGCCGTGGTGGTCTGCGTGGCCATGGCCGGCGCCGCGTTCCTCAGCTCCGGCACCCTGCTCGCCGGTCAGGCGGGTGTCCAGGCCGTCTTCGTCACCACACTGGTCCCCGGGCCGGGGCAGTCCTTCTCGCGGTGGACCGACGCGGTGATCGGCGGATCGGTCGCCCTGCTGCTCGCCCTGGTGACCCCCCTCGCGCCGCTGCGCCGGCCGCGGGCGCAGGCCGCCCGGGCCCTGCGGGAGGTGGCCCTGATCCTCCTCGCCGTCGTGGACGCGGTCCGCAGACACGATGCGGAGGCCGCAGAGGGCGTGCTCGTCCGGGCCCGGGAGAGCGAGCGGCTGCTCGACGAGCTGCGGGAGGCCGCCACCGAGGGGCTCGCCGTGGTCCGGTTCTCGCCCCTCGTACGACGCCACGCCGGCGATCTCCGTGCGGTCTCGGACCTGGCGGTCCCGCTCGACCACTGCGTCCGCAACCTGCGGGTGCTGGCCCGTCGCGCACACGTGGCGACCTGGCGCGGGGAGGCGGTGCCCTCGGCCTACCTCTCGCTCATGACCGCGCTCGCGGAGGCCACCGGCGACGTGGCCGACGGGCTGGAGACGGAGGCGAGGGCCGAGCAGGCCCGCAGCTCGGTGCTGCGGGTGGGGGAGCTGAGTGCCAGCCTCGGCGCGGGCACCAGCCTGTCCGGGGAGGTCCTGCTGGCGCAGATGCGCTCCATGGTCGTCGACCTGCTCATGGTGACCGGGATGGACTACGACCAGGCCACCGACGCCGTACCGGAGGCGTACGAGTCCTAGGGGGTACCCGACCCCGGCACGGGGATGGCTCAGCCGTCGGCGGGCTCGGCCGGGGCCGCGCCGTCGCGGCGCAGGACGACGAGGGTGGCCAGCCGCTGGGCCTCCTGCTGGCCGTACTCACCGTCGGCGCGCTGGACGGCCATCACGGCGACGATGTCGGTGTCGACCAGGTCGAGGCTGACCCAGGGGTCGCCGTCGGGGAACCGCACCGCGTCGATGTCCGCCCACGGGATCGTGCGGACGGCGACGAGGTTGTGCACGGTGATGCCGTCGGGCCCGGGGACGGCCCGGATGGCGGCGTACCGCCACAGCCCCGCCGCCATGAGCACCCCGAACCCGGACAGCAGCAACCGGTCCACCAGCGCCCAGGAGCCGCCGGCCGCGGCCTCCGGCATGAGCACGGCGACCCCGACGAACACGACGACCGAGGCCGCGGCCATCGCCAGAGCCATGAACCGGCCCCGGCGCGGGCGGAACGGCGCGTCGACCGGGACCCCGTTGGCCCAGGGCGGGCCGAGCGGGTCGCTCACCACGAGCGACCCCGGGCCGGTCGCAGGCGGCCCGCCGCAAGAGACGTCACCGACGTCACAGCCGGCAGGCCGTGATGTCGGTGACGAGGATGCCCCGGGCACCGAGGTCGTAGAGCTCGTCCATCACGGCGTTGGTCACCGCGCGAGGGACCATGGCCCGTACGGCGGCCCAGTCGTGGTTCTGCAGCGAGGAGACCGTCGGGGACTCCAGGCCGGGCGTGACGGCACAGGCCGCCTCGACGAGGTCCGCCGGGATGTCGTAGTCGAGCAGGACGTAGTGCCGGGCGGTGATGACGCCGAGCAGCCGCCGCCGCAGGACCTCGACGCTGGCCCTCTCCTCGCTGCCCTCCCGGCGGACGAGCACGGCCTCGGAGCGCAGGATCGGGTCGCCGAACACCTCCAGACCCTGGCTGCGCAGCGTGGCGCCGGTCTCGACGACGTCGGCGATGACGTCGGCGACCCCCAGGGTGATGGCGGTCTCGACGGCGCCGTCGAGACGGACGACCTCGGCGGCGACCCCGGCGTCGGCGAGATGCTTCTCGACCAGGCCGGGGTAGCTCGTCGCCACGCGGCGCCCCGCCACGCCGGCGACGGTGGACACGGTGCCCGGGCGGGCGGCATACCGGAACGTGGAGGCGGCGAAGCCCAGCGCCATCATCTCGACGGCGGCCGAACCCGAGTCGAGCAGCAGGTCACGGCCGGTGATGCCGCAGTCGACGGTGCCGGATCCCACGTAGACCGCGATGTCGCGCGGTCGCAGGTAGAACAGCTCGACCGAGTTCTCGGGGTCGAGGACGACCAGCTCCTTGGTGTCGCGACGGGTGCGGTAGCCCGCCTCGCGCAGCATCTCGGCTGCGGGCTCGGCGAGAGAGCCCTTGTTGGGAACGGCGATTCGGAGCATCTGCGGGGTCTCCGGGGAGGTCTCAGAGGTGGGCGTACACGTCGTCGAGAGTGAGGTCGGTGGCGACCATCAGCACCTGGAGGTGGTAGAGGAGCTGGCTGATCTCCTCGGCGGTGCGCTCCCTGCCCTCGTGCTCGGCAGCCATCCACACCTCGGCCGCCTCCTCGACGATCTTCTTGCCGATGGCGTGCACACCGGAGTCGAGGGCCGCGACGGTGCCCGATCCCGCGGGGCGGGTGGCGGCCTTCCCGCGCAGCTCGGCATACAGCCCGTCGAAGGTCTTCACGAGGCACAAGGGTACGTGGACGGCGGCCGGTGACCAGCCGCCGCCCACGGGTCAGACGCGGTGCCCGCCCTCGCCTAGGCGCTGACGGGTGCGGTGGCTTGCTCGGTCTCCAGGTCGGGCGCCTCCTCGCGGCTGGCCTTGAGCCAGACGAAGAAGCCCCAGATGACGAAGACCGAGTAGAACGCGTAGAGCACGGCGGTCGGGATGAAGTTGTTGTGCAGCAGCAACGGCACTCCGACGAGGTCGACCCCGATCCACACGAGCCAGAACTCGTTCCAGCCCCTGGCCATCGCGAAGGTCGCGAGGAAGGACCCGACGAAGATCCAGGCATCGGCCCAGAAGTACCACCGAGGGGCGGGCCAGCCGGCGCCCAGGGTGGCGAAGAGCTGCTGGACCGCGGCCACGCCGAGCACCCAGGTCGCCCCGATGAGGAGCCGCTCCCGCGGGGTCGCCCAGCGCGGCACGATCGCCGGGGCGTCGCCCCCGTGATGGTTGGCCCGACGGACCTGGTTCCACCGCCACCAGCCGTAGGCGCTGGTCGCGATGAAGAAGATCTGCCGGCCCGACTGGCCGAACAGCGGGGCACGCCCGTCGGCGGCGTCGAAGGTCACGGTGATGTAGACGAAGAAGAGGATGGCGTTGCCGACGATCCCGATCGGCCAGGCCCAGACCTTGCGGCGCATCCCGAGGACGGCGGAGGCCAGCCCGAACGCGACGCCGATGATCTCCATCCAGTGCAGCTGATAGCCGCCGATCTGGATGTAGGCCTCGTAGAGGTTCTTGATGATGTTCATGGTGGTGTTCGCCCTTTGTTCGTGGTCCTGACGAGGCGAACTCCGGGGAACCTGCACCACGGCACGTCGCACCCGGCCGCCGACGAGGCGACGCGGCATCCGACATGCCGTCGTACGTGCTGCCTACCATCCGGACTTTCACCGTCGGTCCTGGAGTTCCACCAGGTCCACCGGCCGCTGGCTGCGGCCGGGTCGCGGACTGTCACCGCCGGTTCGGAGTTACACCGACCCCGGAGCACGTGCCGTCAATTATGCCTCACGGCTCGCCCGCGCCGGTGAATGTGCCGGCCGTCACCAGCTCCGGACCGTCGGTGAGGTGTGCAGGGCACCGCCGGACGCGTCAAGGGCCCGCACCGCGAAGTACGGGCCGTCGGAGGAGACGTGCAGCGCGGTCTCGAAGCCGTCCCGCGGGGCCTCGCCCACCGTGCGCAGAACCCACTGGGACGGCCCGGCCAGCGCCACCCAGCTGGCCACCTCGGTGGCACCGTTCCAGCTGGCGTAGACCGTGCTGCCGCCATCGGTGGCCCGCACCGCGACAGCCGGCCGGTCCACCGGCCGCCCGGTCCACGGCATGAGGAACGCCCGGTAGCTGCCGTCCTTGTCGGGAAGGCGCCCATCGAGCAGCAGGCGCCCGTCCGCGGCGAAGTGGGAGTAGTGCGGCGCCGTGCCCCATCCGACGAACGCGCCTCCTCCGGTGAGTCGCTGGACGTTGCCCATCGCCTTGGCGAGGAGATGCTCGGGGTGGGTGACCTCATCGGCGAGGGTGGCGCGCATCCTCCTCAGGTCGAGGTCGAGGACGATCGCCCGGGACTGGGGCTCGCGCTGGGGTGCGGCGCCGTCGTCGAAGACCGACACGGCCGCTGCGCCGAGGGGTTGCGCATCGTGCTGCCAGTAGAACCGGGTCCCGGGCCCCATGGCGAAGCTGCTCCGTCGCCCGCCGAGCCGCCAGCGCACCTCGCCGGTACGCCGGCTCACCTTGTAGACGGCGCAGGTATGCCGTGCCGAGACGAGCAGCTCGCCGTCCGGGGCCACCGCCAGCGAGTTGATGTGGAAGTAGTCGAACGGATCCTTCGCCGTCCCCCCGCTGCGGGCGGCATACGTGTCGGTCACCGGCACGTGGTCGAGGCTGGACCATTCGAAGAGCACCTCCCCCGTCGCGACGTCGACCTCCTGCGCCACGCCGGAGAACACCGCGCCGTCGGCGGGCCCGCCGGCCCCGGCCAGGTCGGCGGCCGCCGGCGCGAAGCCGGTCACCAGGGCGGTGCCCTCCTCGGTCAGACGCAGTTCGTGCAGGTCGGTGGGGACGCCGTGGCCGGCCAGCACGGTGTGGGTCCGGCGGTAGGACGCGTCCGCCAGGACGGCCACCCCGTCGCCGTGGCCGTGGCTGATCGTGCCCTCCCACCAGGTGAGCACCGGCTCGCCCCGGTAGGTCTGGGCGCGCAGGTTCGCGATGTTGCCGCCCGACCGCACGGGGAGGAACCAGACGAGCTCCCCGTCCGGGTCGAGGATCATCGCGCCGCCCTGTCCCGCGCCGTCGGGCGACGGCGAGACGAACACCCGGGCGGCCGGGTCGAGGCGGTCCTGCGGGGCCCGACGGTCCTCGACGCTCACCCTCGGTGGGATGAGGTCGGGGCGGGACACGAACCGCCGCACGTCCGGCCCGAGCTGCACCGCCACCGCCGGGTCGGCGCGGCGGGGTTCGTGCCCGACCAGGACGGCGGTCGCGAGGCTTCCCGCCGCGACGCCGGCCACGCCGAGGGCCTGGCGGCGGGTTCGCCGACGATCGTCCATGGCCTCCCTATGCCCCCAGCAGGGGTGTCCCGCACCTCTCGGGGCCCACCAGTGGACCCGCCCGGGGCCGGCCATACGGCGGCGACCGGGGATCGGCCCGCTGCGCAGCGGGATCCATCGGTGGCGGCGGCCCGGCGCCCCGCTCAGTGAGCGTGCCGGGCCACGAGCTCGCGCAGGTGCTCGACCGCCCCTGCCGCGTCCTGCGGCCCGTAGACCGCCGACCCGGCGACGAAGACGTCCGCTCCGGCCTCGGCACACTGCTCGATCGTGTCCGCGGACACCCCGCCGTCCACCTGCACCCAGATCTCGCCGCCGTGCCGGCGCACCGCCTCACGGATCTCGCGCACCTTGGGCAGCTGGTCGGCCAGGAAGGACTGGCCGCCGAAGCCCGGCTCGACCGTCATGACGAGGACCATGTCGACCTCGTCGAGGAGCTCGGCGTAGGGGGCGAACGGGGTCCGCGGCTTGATGCCGAACGCTGCGCGCGCCCCCTGGCCGCGGATGTCGCGGGCGATCCGTACCGGGTCCGCTGCGGCCTCGATATGGAAGGTCACCGAGCCGGCGCCCGCCTCGGCGTAGGGCGGAGCCCAGCGGTCGGGGTCCTCGATCATCAGGTGGCAGTCGATGGGCAGCGGGCTCACCTTGAGCAGGCTCTCGACGACGGGCAGGCCGACGGTGAGGTTGGGGACGAAGTGGGCGTCCATGACATCGACGTGCGCCCAGTCGGCGTTGCGGACGGCCTCGAGCTCCGCCTGGAGGTTGGCGAAGTCCGCCGAGAGGATGCTGGGCGAGATCTGGAGCACGCTCCAACCCTAGCCACCGGCCGGTGAGCCGCCGGCCGTCCGGGCTCGCCTGCGCAGCAGCGCCAGGAACATCGCGTCCGTGCCGTGCACATGCGGCCACAGCTGAACGTACGGCCCGGGGCCGAGCTCGGGAAGCGGCCCGCCGTCGGGCCCCCGGACGTGAGGACGGGCGTCGACGACGTCGACGTCGGTACGTCGCTTGAGGACGTCCTCGACGACGAACCGGGTCTCGGCGGGGTGCGGGCTGCACGTCGCGTAGCCCACGACGCCGCCCGGTGCCACCGCGTCCAGGGCCGAGGCGAGCAGCGAGCGCTGGAGGGGGCCGAGCGTGGCGAGGTCCTGCGGGCTGCGCCGCCAGCGTGCCTCCGGCCGCCTGCGCAGCGCCCCGAGGCCGGTGCACGGGGCGTCGACGAGGACCCTGGAGTATGCCGCGGGCTCGGTCTCGCCGACCTCACGGCCGTCCGCGGTCCGCACCTGGATGACCCGGCCGCTCGTCGCGGCATACGCCGTCAGCGCGGACAGCGTCGAACGGACCAGGTCGGCACGATGGGGGCTGACCTCGACGGCGACGAGGTCGGCGCCCGCGGCGACCGCGAGGCCACCGAGGACGCCCGCCTTGCCGCCCGGCCCGGCACACAGGTCGAGCCACCGGGCCGGCGTCCGGCCGCCCACGTCGACGGCGGCGAGAGCCAGCGCCACCAGCTGGCTGCCCTCGTCCTGGACCGCCGCCCGCCCGTCGCGCACGGCGGCGAGCCGGCCGGGGTCGCCGGACCGCAGCAGCGCACCGATCGGCGAGGTGGCGCTCGGGTCGACCGGCGCCTGGGCTGCGAGGTCGGCCACCGTCGCCAGGCCCGGACGCGCGACGAGGCTGACGCGTGGCGGTTCGTTGTCGACCCGGAGCAGGGCCTCGAGCTGGGCGTCCGCATTCTCCGGCGTGGCGCGGCCGTGCCCGAGCAGGGCCGCCCGCAGCGCCCGGAGCACCCACTCCGGATGCGAGTGCCGCACGGCGAGGGCGGGGAGTCCCCCGTCGGCCGGGGCCACCTGGTCGAGCCACTGCCCGAGCGGCTGCTCGCCGACCCGGCGCAGGACGGCGTTGACGAAGCCGGCCGCCCCCGCGCCGGCCACGGACCGGGCCAGGGCGACGGTCTGGTCGGCGGCCGCGTGCGCGGGCACCCGCATGCCGAGCAGCTGGTGGGCGCCGAGCCGGAGGACGTCGAGGAGCTCGGGGTCGATGGAGGAGGTGGGCCGCCCGGCGGCACTCGCGATGACGGCGTCGTAGCGGCCCTGCAGGCGCACCGTGCCGAACGCCAGCTCGGTGGCGAACGCGGCGTCGCGCCCCTCGAGCCGCCGGCGGTGCAGGATGCGGGGCATCTCGAGGTTGGCGTACGCCCCGCCGGCCACGGCCCGCAGCAGGGTGTAGGCCGCGAACCGGGTCGGCTCGGCGCTCCGGCTGCGCTCGGCCGGCCGGGTGGCGGACCGCCTGCGGGGCGGCCGACCGCTGCGCTCGCTCACCCGTCGAAACCTTCGCCGTCGCCGATGCGCACACCCCGGGCCCAGTCCGCTGCAGCCATGTGCCTCTTGCCGGTCGGTCCCACCTGCGCCAGCACCACCGGGTGGGTGGCCGTTCCGACGAGGACCGACTGCTTGGCCACCAGCAGTCGGCCGGGCGCCAGCATCTCGACCGGCCCGGACGGCATCCGGACCGGGCCGATCTTCACCCGCTCCCCTCGGAAGGTCGTCCAGGCGCCCGGGCTCGGGGTGCACCCCCGGACCTGACGGTCCACCGCGAACGCCGGCGCCGTCCAGGGCACCTCCGCCTCCGCGGGGGTGAGCTTCGGCGCGTAGCTGACGTCGTCCACGGCCTGCGGGACGGGGAGGAGGCTACCGTCGGCGATCCCGTCGACCGTCGCGACGAGCAGCCCGGCGCCGCCGTCGGCGAGCCGGTCAAGGAGCGTGCCCGCGGTGTCGTCGGGGCGGATGACCTCGGTCATCATCCCGAAGACCGGCCCGGTGTCCAGGCCGGCCTCGAGGAGGAAGGTCGAGGCACCGGTGACCTCGTCACCCGCCATGAGGGCGCGCTGGACCGGTGCGGCGCCCCGCCAGGCGGGCAGGAGCGAGAAGTGCAGGTTGACCCAGCCGTGCGGCGGGATGTCGAGGACCGCCTGTGGCAGCAGGGCGCCGTAGGCGACGACGGCGCAGACGTCCGGGGCGATCGCCCGCAGCGCGTCCTGGAACGCCTCGTCCCGGGGGCTGGCGGGGGTGAGCACGGGGATGCCGTGGGCGAGCGCTGCCTCCTTGACCGGTGAGGCGACGACGGCACGGCCGCGCCCGGCACGGGCGTCCGGGCGGGTGACGACGCCGACCACCTGGTGGGTGGAGGCGACGAGGGCCTCCAGGGCGGGCACGGCGGTGGCCGGGGTCCCGGCGAAGACGATGCGCATGGTCGGTGTCCGCTCGCTCGGGGCTCGGGCCGCTCAGCGACCGGTGCCGAAGGTGGGGTGCGGGCTGACCTTGACGCGCGGCACGGCCTGACCGGCCCACTCGGCCTCGCGGACGACCCGCATGGCCGCCCGGCGCTGCTCAGGGTCGAGCCGGTCGATGAACAGGATGCCGTCGAGGTGGTCGGTCTCGTGCTGGACGGCACGAGCGAGCAGGTGCGTCCCCTCGACCGTCACCGGCTCGCCGAACTCGTTGAGACCACGGGCCACCACGCTGGCCCGGCGCGGGGTGTCGAACGACAGGCCGGGGAACGACAGGCACCCCTCGGGCCCGGTCTCCTCCTCGCCGCCCAGAGCCAGGACCGGGTTCACGAGGTGTCCGACGAGGTCGTCCACGTGGTAGCTGAACACCCGCAGCCCGACGCCGAGCTGCGGGGCGGCGAGGCCGGCGCCGTTCGCCTCGAGCATCGTGTCGGTGAGGTCGCTGACGAGGCGGCGCAGCTCCTTGTCGAAGTCGTGGACCGGCTCGGCCGGGGTGCGCAGGATGGGGTCGCCGAAGAGTCGGATGGGCTGGACGGACACGGCGGTGAGTCTAGGGCGCCCGCCTCGGTGCCGCGTCCGGCGTCAGATCCCCGGGTCGGGCGGGTCGATCCGCACGGTGATGGCCTCCGGCTCCTTCCGGGCGCTGCGGACCGCCCGCATCGCCGCCAGGGCCGAGGCCAGCCCCACGGAGGCGCCGAGCGGTGCGCGCAACAGGAGCCGGGCCGAGTCCTCACCCATCGGCAGCGGCCCGAGGACCTCGACCTCGGGGCCCAGCCGGGCCGCGGCCACGGCCGCGGCGACGGCCTGGCGCGCGCCGGTCACCGAGGCCATCGCCACGGTGGGGGGCAGTCCCAGGGCGGCGCGTTCCTCGAGCTCGCGCTCGGCGAACCACCCGGGGTCCCACCGGACGAGCGCCTCGACCGCGGGGATACTCGCGTGGACCGGGGCTCCGGCGAGGACGACGACCCCCCCGCTGTCGGTGCCGCGCACGAGGGCCGCGGCCCCCAGCCAGCGGCGCAGCGCCTCGTCCCCCGCGGACAGCACCGGCCGGTCGAGCAGGGCCCAGGCATCCAGCAGCAGGGCCGCGGCATACCCGCCGTCGGCGACCGGCTCGGCACCCGGGGTGGCGATGACCAGGCGCGGCGAGCCGGGGACGGCGTCGAGAACGGTCCGCCCTCCCGAGGTCTGCACCGGGACGCCCGGGAAGGCGCGGCCGAGCTCCTCGGCGGTCCGGCGCGCCCCGACGACGGAGGACCGGAGCCGGTGGCCGCCGCAGGCCGGACAGGTAAATCCCCCGGGGCTGCGCCCGCACCAGCGGCAGATGGCCGGTGCCTCGGGGCCGGCGAGGCCGAGCGGGCCGGCGCAGTGCGGGCACCGGGCCGGCCGGCGGCACTCCCGACAGGTCAGCGACGGCAGGTAGCCCCGGCGGGGCACCTGGACGAGGACCGGCCCCGACTCGAGCGCCGTCTTGGCCACCCGCCAGCCGGTCGACGGCAGGTGGGCCTGCGCCGCCGCCGGGTCGCGCTCGGCCTCACCGCCCTCACCGGCCACCCGCACCCGGGGCGCCGAGCGGCGAAGCGCGGACCGGGGCGGCTCGATCGGCCGGAGCCGGGAGTCTGCGAGGAGCTGCTGCACGGCGGCGGACCGGGCGTACCCCGCGGCCAGCACGGCCGCGCCCTCGACCGCGGCCCGGGCGAGCAGGATCTCGCGCACGTGGGGGTACGGGGCCCTGGGCTCCTCGTGCAGGTCGTCGCCGTCGTCCCACCAGGCCACCAGCCCCAGCGCCCGGACCGGCGCGAACGCGGCCGCTCGGGTGCCCACGACGACGTCGACGTGACCGCGCAGGACCTTGAGGTAGGCCGTGTACCGCGCCTGGGGGCCCTGGTCGGCGGTGAGCCGGACGTGGCGACCCGGGCCGAGTACCTGGGCGAGCGCCTGGTCGACGCGGGCGACGTCGCGGTGGTCGGGAACGACGAGCAGCGCGCCCCGGCCACCGGACCGGGCGGCGGCGGCCGCCTCGGCGAGCAGCTGCGGCCAGTCGGCCGGTGCGCCGCCGGCCGGGAGCGCGGTCAGGGCCGCCGCCGGGGCCTGTCCGGCCGCCATCCTGGCCAGGAAGGGACCGCCGGCCGGATAGGCGGCCCAGGGGGACGCGCCGGCCGGATAGGCGGTCCAGGGGGACGCGCCGGCCGGATAGGCGGTCCAGGGGGACGCGCCGGCCGGATAGGCGGTCCAGGGGGACGCGCCGGCCGGATAGGCGGCCCAGGGGGACGCGCCGGCCGGATAGGCGGTCCAGGGGGACGCGCCGGCCGGGTCGCGGTGCGGGGAGCGCGGCTCCGCCCGGTCCCCCGCTGCCTCGTCCGGCGGCTCCGCGGGCAGCGCCTTCTCCGCCGTGGCGTGCCGCGGTGGCACGGCGAGGCGCAGGACGTCGCCCAGCGTCCCGGCATACCGCATGGCCACCGCTCGGACAGCAGCGAGGACGGCCGGGACGAGCACCGGCTCGGGAGAGACCACCCGGCGCAGCGGCGCGAGCCGGCCCTCGTGCTCGGCCTCCGCGCGCCGCTCGAGCAGGAAACCGTCGAGGTCCTGGCCGGCGAAACGCACCTTGACCCGCACGCCGGGTCGGGCGTCGTCGGCGAGGGAGGCGGGGACGGCGTACTCGAAAGGGCGGTCGAGGTGGGCCAGCCCGGTGTCCACCTGGACCAGAGCGACGGGATTGCGCTCGGCGAGGGGCTCGGCCGGGCCGGGGGGCCGGCGGCGTGGGCGGGAAGGCCGGGTGGGGCGCAGCAGGGTGAGCTGCTCCGGGTCGGCCGCACCCGCAGCGGGAGCCGCGGGGCGTGCGGCTTCGGGCGGGTGCAGTCCCGGCGGGTGCAGTCCCGGCGGGTGCAGTCCCGGCGGGTGCAGCCTCGGCAGCCCCGGGCACCGCCCGCCCGGCCACCTCTGCGGGAGCAGCCTCGGCAGCCCCGGGCACGGGCCGCCCGGCCACCTCGGCGGGGGCAGCCTCGGCAGCCCCGGGCACGGCCCGCCCGGCGACGTCCCGGTCAGCTGTCCCGGCCCGCCCCGCGACCCGCCGCTCCTCCAGCTCTCCCACGAGGGCGAACCTAGTCCAGCCCGGCGACGAGGTCGCCGTCGTCGCACTGGAGCGGGGCCGACGGCGCCGGGCGCCGGTCAGCTGTCACAGCTGTGTGCTAGGGCCTCCAGCCGCGACTTCCGTTGTCGCACACGCACATCCGCGACAACGCGCCTTGACGGCGATATCGAACATATGTACGATTCTGTTATGGGAGCGCACGCCGTCGTCGCCACCGAGATGTCGGGGGATGGTTCCCTCGCGCCCGATGCCCCTCGCTCGCCGGTGCGGGTCCCGGCCAGCGCGGTGGAGCTGACCGCTCGGCTGGCCGCCCTGTCCACCGCGGCCCAGGCCCTGCACGGCTTCGCCGGGGGGCTCGCCCAGGCCGACGACGCAGATCTCCCCGCCATCCTCACCCTCCTCGACAACGTGGCGGCCAGGGCTGCCGCGGGCCGGGTGGCGGTGACGTCCGAGGCGGTACGCCGGGGCGTCGTGGCCGCGTCCATGGCCGTGAGCACCGCCGGATGGGTGCGCGAGCACGCGCCGTCCCAGCGCAGTCAAGGTGCGGGCACGACGGCGCGGGTGGCCGAGGTGATCGGTGTGCCGGGACGGGAGCAGGTCCGCGAGGCCGTGTTGGACGCAGTCGTGCCGCCCGGGCTGGCCCTGTCGGTGGTGGGCGAGTTCGACCGGCTTGCCCCGCGGCTGACCGCCGAGGCCTCGCCGACCGTACTCACCGGGCTGCTCCAGGTCGCGGCCGCCGAGGGACCCCGGGGGATCGCCGCCGTGGCGCCCGAGCTACTGCGCAGGTTCGGGCGCCCCGGCGACCTGCAGGCCGAGCAGGACGCCCTGGCCGCCCGCGTCGCACTGAGCAGACCGGTACCCGACGGCCGCGGAACCGTGCGCTACGAGCTGACGGCGGATGCGCTCACCCGCGCGGTCCTCGAGGCGGCCATCGGACCACTCAGCGCCCCCGCGCCACGAGCCGACGGCTCCCCCGACCCGCGGACCAGCGAGCAAAGGCGTGGCCAGGCCCTGGCCGAGGTGTGTCGGCGGGTCAGCGCAGCCGCCCGCGCGGCCGTGGGTGCGGGTGCGCTGCCGGCCGGGCCGGCAGGTGCGACAGGTGCCACGGGCCGCGCAGAAGCTGCCCCCGGCTCCGCCGCCGTGAAGACCACGCTCCACGTCACCATGAGCCTCGAGGACCTCGTGGCGCGCACCGGCGCCGCGCAGACCGCGGGTTCGCTCGACTCCGGCACGCTGATCGGCCCCGAGGCCGCCCGCCGGCTGGCCTGTGATGCCGCCGTCGTTCCGGTCGTTCTCGGCAGCCGCGGCGAGGTTCTCGACCTCGGCCACCGGGTGCGCCTGTTCACCCCCGGCCAGACACGTGCCCTGTGGCTGCGCGACGCGCACTGCAGCTTCCCCGGCTGCGACGCACCCGCATTCTGGTGCGACGCACATCACCTGTGGCACTGGGCCGACGGGGGGCCCACCTCACTCGAGAACGCCGCCCTGCTGTGCGGGCGTCACCATGTGGTCGTCCACCGCGACCGGCTGATCGGCCGGGTGGCAGAGAGCGGGGCGGTCGACTGGGATCTCGCGCCGGGCGGCTACGACCGCTGGCTCGCCGGGCCCCCGACCACCGACGGCGGTGCTGCGGGCTCTGACGGTGGTGCGCTGCGGCGAAGATGACCGCGCCCCGGACCCGGCTACCGCGCCCACGGTAACCGGGCGAGCCGCCGACGCAGCCGACCCAACGGACCCGTCCCCGCGGGCGAGCCGCCGACGCAGCCGACCCAACGCACCCGTCCCCGCGGGCGAGCCGCCGACGCAGCCGACCCAACGCACCCGTCCCCGCGGGCGAGCCGCCGACGCAGCCGACCCGGCGGACCCGTCCCCGCGGGCGAGCCGCCGACGCAGCCGACCCAACGGACCCGTCCCCGCGGGCGAGCCGCCGACGCAGCCGACCCGGCGAGCCGCCGACGCAGCCGACCCGGCGAGCCGCCGACGCGGCCGACCTTGCGAGCCGCCGACCCAACGGACCCGTCCGTACTGCCGGGGACGCAGGTCCGGTCAGCCGTGAACGGCGCGCTTGAGCTCGTCGACGCGGTCGGTGCGCTCCCAGGTGAACCCTCCGTTCTCGGGGGCCCGACCGAAGTGGCCGTAGGCCGCCGTCATGGCGTAGATGGGGCGCAGGAGGTCGAGCTGGTCGAGGATGGCCGCCGGGCGCAGGTCGAACACGGCGGTGATCGCCGCCTGGATCCTGTCCGCCGGCACGGTCTCGGTACCGAAGGTTTCGACATACAGCCCCACCGGCTGCGCCTTGCCGATCGCGTAGGCGACCTGGACCTCGCATCGGCGGGCCAGGCCGGCGGCCACGACGTTCTTGGCCACCCACCGCGTCGCATACGCGGCCGAGCGGTCGACCTTGGACGGATCCTTGCCCGAGAAGGCCCCGCCGCCGTGCCGGGCCATCCCGCCGTAGGTGTCGACGATGATCTTGCGGCCGGTGAGCCCGGCATCACCCATGGGGCCCCCCACCGCGAACTTGCCGGTCGGGTTGACCAGGGTCCGGAAGCTCGAGGTGTCCAGGTCGATCCCGCTGGCCGCGAGGTCGGCGAGGACCGGCGCGATGACGTGCTGCTCGACATCGGGGGTGAGCATGCCGTCGAGGGAGATGTCCTCGGCGTGCTGGCTCGAGACCACGACGGTGTCGAGCGCGACCGCCCGGTTGCCCTCGTAGGCGATGGTGACCTGCGTCTTGCCGTCCGGGCGGAGGTACGGCAGCTCGCCGGACTTGCGCACTGCGGTCAGCCGTTCGGCGAGCCGGTGGGCCAGCTGGATTGGCAGCGGCATGAGTGCGGCCGTGTCGTCGCAGGCGTACCCGAACATCAGACCCTGGTCGCCGGCTCCCTGCTTGTCGAGGGGGTCGACTCCGCCGGTCCGCGACTCGTATGCCGTGTCGACGCCCTGGGCGATGTCCGGGCTCTGCTGTCCAATGGACACCTCCACGCCGCAGGAGGCCCCGTCGAAGCCCTTGGTGGAGGAGTCGTAGCCGATCCGCAGCACGGTGTCGCGGACGATACGGGGGATCTCGACATACGCCTCACTGGTGACCTCACCGGCGACGTGCACGAGTCCGGTGGTCACCATCGTCTCGACGGCGACCCGGCTACGCGGGTCCTGGTCGAGCAGGGCGTCGAGGATGGCGTCAGAGATCTGGTCGCAGATCTTGTCGGGGTGACCCTCGGTCACAGACTCTGAGGTGAACAGGCGCACGCCCACTGGAGCTCCTTGTCGCAGGGAATCGGCGCACAATCTACCGTCCGCAGTCCCGGTTCCGGGCATCCGTTCGCCGCCGCCCGTGTCGGCTCGCCTGAGACGGGCCCGCGGAGCGTCTGCAGCGGCGTCGGGAGTCTGCGATCATGGCCCGGTGAATCTCGATCTCGGCCAGGGGACCCCGGCTGAGGAGGTGACCGGCACGGCGGGTTCCGCGTCCCCGCCACCGCGCGCCGACCACCCGACCGAGCGCCCGAGCGTCCCCGATCCCGGGACCGAGGCGCTGAGCCTGCTGGCGCGGGCCCAGACCCTCGCCGACCGGCTGCGCGGTGAGGCGCACGCCGACGCGGCCGCCGCGCGCGAGGAGTCTGCCCGGATCCGCGACGAGACCGCCCGGGCCGCCATGGAGCTGCGCGAGATCGAGAACCGGCTGTCCACCCTGCGCGCCGAGGCCGGTCGTCGCCTGGCGGCCGCCCGTGAGGAGGCCGAGGCGCTCCTCGAGGACGCCGCTGACCAGGCGGCCCTGCTTCGGGCCAGGGTGAGCAAGGCCACCGACGAGGCGCTGGCCGCCGCCGCTGAGCAGGCCGAGGCCGGCCTCGCGGAGGCGCAGGCGCGCGCGACGGAGATCGTCGAGGCCGCGCAGCGGGAGCATGACACCGTCGCTGCCCGCCTCGCCGAGCAGGAGAGCGCCACGCTCCTCGAGCTCGACCGGCACCGCGACCGGGTGCACGCCGAGCTGGACCAGCTCCGCCGGACCACCCAGGTGGAGACCAGCGCAGCGCGCGAGGAGGCTGAGCATGCCGCCGCCGAGCATCTCGCCCGCGCCCGCGAGGATGCCGCCCGCCGCCTCGCCGAGGTCGGGGCCCAGGAGCAGACCTCGCAGGAGACCCGCGCCGCGGTCGAGGAGGCCGCTCGCGAGCGGGCCGAGTCGCTGACTGCCCAGGCCAAGGAGACAGCCGACGCGGTCCTGGAGTCTGCCAACGCTCACCTCGCGTGGGCGCAGCGGACCGTCCGCTCGATCATGGAGAACGCCGAGGCCGAGACCAGGGTGCGCGAACGCCAGCACCACCAGGACCTGCTCGCCCGGATGCACCAGCACCGCGAGCGTGCCCAGACGCTGCTCGCCGGCGCGACGGCCAAGAGCAAGGATCGGGTCGCCGAGGCAACGGCCGAGGCGACCCGGCTGCGGTCCCAGGCCTCCGCGGTGCTCAGCGCCGCGGAGGCCGACGCCGCACGCACGCGGGACGGCGCACGGCGTGAGGCCGACCAGCTGCTCGAGACCGCCCGAGCCCGGGCGAGCGAGGCCGAGGAGCGGGCCGAGCGCCGGCTCGCCGAGGCCGAGGTCGGGGCGCGCCTGGTCCGGGAGCGCGCCGCCGAGGACGTCGAGCGCTTCCAGCTCGAGGCACATGAGGCGCACCGAGCCGCTCGGGCGGAGATCGTCCGCGCCTCGCAGGAGGCCCGCACGCACGCGGAGCGGTTCCGGACCGAGGCACGGGCCGCTGTCGAGCGCGCCCGCGACGAGGTCAACACCCTCGCAGCCCGGCGCGACGACATCAACCGCCAGCTCGCGAAGCTGTCCGGGGTCATCGAGGCCCTCGCCGTCCCCGAGCGCCCCCCGGTCGAGCAGGTCCCAGCGGCCGGCAGCGGCGGGCCGCACGACAGCGGACCACCGGCCGCACCCTCAGCAGCGGCAGCGGCCGACCGGGCGCCCACCGACCCACACCACACCCCTGAGCAGGAGCCACAATGAGCCAGACCCCCGAGTTCAACACCGTCTTCCGCGGCTACGACCCGCTACAGGTGGACCAGCACCTCGAGGAGCTGAGCCAGAGCGTCGACGCGGCATACGACGAGGTGGGCCGCCTCTCCGTCGAGCTGACCAAGCTCAGCCAGGCCCACGACGCGGCCCAGCAGGAGATCTCGACCCACCGGTCGACGATCGCCGCCTTGCAGGACCAGCAGCGCAAGGTATCGGCGCCCACCTTCACCGACCTCGGAGAGCGGATCGGCACGATGCTCCACCTGGCCGATGAGGAGGCCGGTGCCATCCGTGCGGGTGCCACAGCCGACGCCGAGCGGATCCTCGGGAAGGCCGCCGGCGAGGCCAAGGTCGTCCGGGACGCCGCCGACCTCTACGCGTCGGAGGTGCGCTCGAAGGCCGACGTGGACGCGTCGGGGACCCTCGAGCGCGCCCGCCTTGAGGTCGACTCACTGTTGGACGACGCTGGTCGTGAGGCCGCGGCGCGCCGCGAGGAGGCGGAGGCGTACTACGAGAACCAGCGCGCCCGGGCCGCCGCGGCCGCTGCCGACTTCGAGGCAACCTTGAGCGCGCGCCGGGACCGGGCTGCCGAGGAGTTCACCACGGCGATGGCCGCGCACGACACCGCCCTCGCCGACGCCCAGGAGCGGGCTGCCCGGCTCGCCAGGGAGGCCGAGGACCACCACGCAGCCCGGGTCGGCGAGGCCGACACCCTGCTCGAGAAGGCCCGCGCCGAGGCGGCCGCCCGGCTGGAGAGCGCCCGGGAGCACGCTGACCGGATCCGTCGGGACAGCGAGCGTGAGCTGGCGGCCGCCACGGCGCGCCGCGACAGCATCACCGCCCAGCTGAGCAACGTCCGCAACATGCTCGCTACCCTCGGCGGAGGCAACGCCGTGCTCACCCACGCCGACGGCGCGGCGGTCGAGCCGGCGCCGGCTGGCGCCGCCGACGGCGCGGCGGTGGAGCCGGCGCCGGCTGGCGCCGCCGACGGCGCGCTGGGCCCGGTGGCCGTCGTCGGCGACGGCGCGGCGGCCGCCGACGAACGGATGGACGACGAGCTCGCGCAGGCGAGCACCGAGGCCAGCCTCGAGGTGGTCACCCAGGCCAGTCCCGAGGCGGTCACCCAGGTCAGCCCCGAGGCCATCACTGTGCGCGGTGCTGCCGACGCGACCGACGACGGGCGCGCCACCGAGGGTGAGCCGGGCACCTCGGACGAGCCGGGCACCTCGGACGAGCCGGGCTCCGAGGACGAGAGCACCGACCCGGTCAGCGCCGAGGTGCCCCGTGGGATGCAGGCCCGGGCTGCCGCCAAGCGCTGAGCGGCCCCGGCCCCACTGCCTGCCGTCGGGCAGCGATCCGGCCGGCCGGGTCCGCACCCGGGCGCCACGGGCGGGCTCACGGGTACCAGGCGCCGACCCAGGAGCCGGACCTGGGCCAGGGGATCGCCGTTCATGGCTCAGGGAAGGGTGCCGGGAGCCGCCTGGCTCATGGCCCGGGGCCGGGGCTCGCCTGGCCCTGGCTCCTGGCTCCTGGGTCAGGGCCGGGAGGTCACCGGGTTCCTGGGTGAGGGCCGGAGCTCAGCTGGCCCCTGGGTGAGGGCCGAGGCTCACCGCTGGCGGGTCAGGGCTGAAGCAGCGGGGCGACGGCATCCCACACCGCGCCCGCGACGACGGACTTGGGAGCCGGCCCTACCTGGAGGACCTCGGCACTACCCCGGCGCAGGATGCGCACGACGCTCTCGTCCTGGCCGAACGTCACCCCGGGACCGACCTCGTTGACGACGAGGAGGTCGCAGGCCTTGCGCTCCAGCTTGGCCCGGCCGTGGTCGAGGACGGATCCGTCGCCGTCGCCGGTCTCCGCGGCGAAGCCCACGATGACGGGTGAGCCGGACGAGCCCCGGCTCGCCACCAGCTCGGCGAGGATGTCCGGGTTGCGGACCAAGGCGATGCCGGGCGCGGAGGCGTCCGGCGACCCGTCTGGCCCGCCGTCGTGTGTCTTCTTGATCTTGGCGGGGGCGTAGGCCGCGGGCCGGAAGTCGGCCACGGCCGCGGCCATGACGACGGCGTCGGCCCCGGTGGCCGCCCGGGTGACGGCCTCGCGCATCTCGAGGGCGGTCTCGACGGCGATGACCCGCACCCCATGCGGCGCAACAAGCTCCGCGGACGACACCAGGGTCACCTCGGCCCCCCGGGCGGCGGCGACGGCCGCCAGCGCGTAGCCCTGCTTGCCGGAGGACCGGTTGCCGAGGTAGCGCACCGGGTCGAGGGGCTCACGGGTCCCTCCCGCCGACACGACGACGCGGCGGCCGGCAAGGTCGGCCCGGCGAGCCGGCGTCGGATAGACGTCCGACCCGCGGCGGGAACCGGGGTGGGCGAGCTCCCGCTCGCAGACGGCGTACAGCTCCTCGGGCTCGGGGAGGCGGCCCGGGCCGGAGTCGGCACCGGTGAGCCGCCCCGACACGGGCGGGACGATGCGGACGCCGCGGCCGCTCAGCGTGTTGACGTTGGCCTGGGTGGCCGGGTGCCCCCACATCTCGCTGTGCATGGCCGGGGCCATGATGACCGGGCACCGGGCGGTCAGGAGGACGTTGGTGAGCAGGTCGTCCGCCTGCCCGGTCGCCGCCTTGGCGAGCAGGTCGGCGGTCGCCGGCGCCACGACGACCAGGTCAGCCTCCTGTCCGAGGCGGACGTGCGGGACGTCGTGCACGTCGGACCACACGTCGGTGTGCACCGGCTTGCCGGACAACGCCGACCAGGTGGCGGCGCCGACGAAGCGCAGCGCGGCCGCGGTGGGCACCACGGTGACGTCGTGGCCGGCCTCGGTCAGCAACCGGAGGAGGGAGCACGCCTTGTATGCCGCGATGCCGCCGGCGACACCGAGGACGACGCGCACCTCGTCACTCCTCGATGGGCTCGGAGGTCAGCAGACCCTCGTTGATCTCGCGCAACGCGATCGACATGGGCTTCTCGTGGACCTCGGAGTCGACCAGCGGGCCGACGTACTCGAGCAGGCCCTCCTGCAGCTGCGAGTAGTAGGCGTTGATCTGCCGGGCCCGCTTGGCGGAGTACAGGACCAGGGCGTACTTGGAGTCGGCCTTCTCCAGGAGGTCGTCGATCGGCGGGTTGGTGATGCCGATGGGGTTGGCCTTGGTTCCGGACACGTGTGGTCGCTTTCCGTCGGGGATGGGTCCGAGGCAGTGCCTCAGGTCGGGTGGGCGCGCTCACGCGCCCACCGATCGCATCAATGATACGAGTTCCTCGGCCGCACGCCGAACATCGTCGTTGACGATGACCACGTCGAACTCGTCGGCCGCTGCGAGCTCGCTCCGAGCGGTGGCCAGCCTGGCCGCGCGTTCCTCCTCGGCCTCGGTGCCCCGGTCGACCAGCCGGCGGACCAGCTCGTCCCACGACGGCGGCGCCAGGAACACGAACAGAGCCTCGGGCATCTCCTGGCGGACCTGGCGGGCACCCTGGAGGTCGATCTCGAGCAGGGCGCGGCGCCCGGCAGCGAGCATCTGCTCCACCGGGCGCCGCGGCGTGCCGTACTTGGCCCGGCCGTGCACGACCGCCCACTCGAGCATGTCCCCCGACTCGACCATCGCGTCGAACTCCGCGTCGGTGACGAAGTGGTAGTGCAGGCCGTCGACCTCACCCGGTCGCGGAGCTCGGGTCGTCGCCGACACCGACAGCCACACGTCGGGAACGTGGTCTCGGATGTACGACGACACGGTCCCCTTGCCGACGGCGGTGGGACCCGCGAGGACGACGAGTCGCGACCGGGTGCTCACCCCTCGTTGAAGCGGGCGAGCAGTGCCGACACCTGGTTCTGACCGAGGCCACGCACCCGGCGGCTCTCGGAGATCCCGATCTCCTCCATGATCTGGCGGGCGCGCACGCGCCCGACCCCCGGCATCGACTCCAGGAGGGCCGAGACCCGCATCTTGCCGATGACCTCGTCGGTGCGGCCGGTCTCGATGACCTCGGCCAGTGAGCCGTGGGCGTACTTGAGCCGAGTCTTCACCACTGCCCGGGCGCGCCGTGCTGCCGCGGCCTTCTCCAGTGCTGCTGCTCGTTGCTCCGCTGTGAGCGGCGGTAGTGTCACGTCTCTACCCCTCCGTTTGAGACTGCCGATCGTGCCGGGTCGACAATCGCGCCTTCGAGGACTATAGCGATCCGGACTCGCCGGAGAGCTTCGCGGGACTGCGCCTTTCCTCACCTGGGCCGGGGTACCGCTTCGGGCAGCGTGGAACGGGACGTCCCGACCGCCGGTCAGCCCAGGAGAGCGCGCAGGTCAGCGGCCTCGTGCAGGACCGCATGCCGCAACCGAGCGAGGTCCGGTCCGGCGGAGAGGATCCCCCGGCTGCTGCTCGGAAGCACCTGGGAGCGTGCGGACCCGAACGTCGCACGCACCCCAGCGGGGGTCCCGCCCTGAGCGCCGAGGCCGGGGGCGAGAACCGGGGCTGCGGCCGCGGCGAGGTCGATGCCGAGGTCGTGGACGGCCGAGCCGACGGTCGCGCCGACGACCAGCCCGATGCTGCCGAGCTCACCGCGTTCACGGGCGGGCCGGTTGTCGGCGCTCACCCCGTCGACGACCGCCGCCGCCACGCTGCGGCCGTCATGCACGGCGTGCTGGACGGACGGCCCCTCCGGGTTGGAGGTGAGGGCGAGGACGAACAGCCCACGTCCCCGGCGCAGGGCCAGGTCGACCGCGGGCCGCAGCGAGCCGTAGCCGAGGTAGGGGCTGACGGTGAGCGCGTCGACCGGGCCGGCCGCGTCCGGGCCGAGGAAGGCCTCGGCGTAGGCGGTCATCGTCGTGCCGATGTCGCCCCGCTTGGCGTCCAGGATCGTCAGCGACCCGGCTGCCCGCAGGTCCTCGACGACCCGCTCGAGCAGCGCCACACCCGCCGACCCGAAGACCTCGAAGAAGGCTGACTGCGGCTTGACCGCCGCGACAGCCCCGCCGAACGCCTCGACGCAGGTGAGCGCGAAGCGCTCGACCCCCGCCAGGTCGTAGGTGAGCCCCCACGACTCGACGAGGCTGCGGTGCGGGTCGATGCCCGCGCAGAGGGGGCCGTGCGCGTCCATCGCCGCGCGCAGCCGGGCGCCGAACGGGCGGGATGCGGCGTCGCCGGTCCCTGCCGGGCCGGCGGCCGGGATGCCGCTCATGGCGCCACCAGCCTCTCGTGGGCGATGCCCACCACGTCGGCGAACCGGGCGAAGCCCCGGGCGGTGACCAGCGCGGCGAGCTCGTCACGTACCCGCAGCGGCGCGTGCGGGTCGTTGAAGGTGGCGGTGCCCACCTGGACCGCACTCGCTCCGGCGGCCACCAGCTCGAGGGCGTCCCGGCCGGTCCGGACTCCGCCGACACCGATGATCGGCGCCGGCGGCAGCCCGCCGGCCCGCATGGCCGCCGTGACCTGCCAGATGGCGCGAACGGCCACCGGGCGGATGGCCGGGCCGGACAGCCCGCCGGTGACCCCGCCGAGGTGCGGGCGCAGCCGGTCGGTGTCGATGACCATGCCGAGCAGGGTGTTGATCATCGTCAGCCCCGTGGCGCCCGCGCCGAGTGCCGACGCGGCGACGGAGACGATGTCGGTGACGTCGGGCGTGAGCTTGGCGAAGATCGGCAGCCGCCGCGGTAGGGCGTCCCGGACCAGCCCGACGACCTCGGCCGACGACACCGGGTCGCAGGCGAAGACGAGCCCGCGGTTGGCCACGTTGGGGCAGGAGATGTTGACCTCGACGGCCACGACGGCGTCGGACGCCGGGCTCGCCGCCAGCTTCCCGGCCACGGCGGCGAACTCCTCCGCCGTGGTACCGGCGATGGAGACGACCACCCGGGCGCCGACCGACCTCAGCCAGGCGAGGTCATTCTCGACGAAGGCGGCGATCCCGGGCCCCTGCAGGCCGATGGAGTTGAGCATCCCCGAGGGGGTCTCGGCCATCCGGGGGGTTCCGCGCCCGGAGCGCGGCGCGGCCATCACGGTCTTGGTGACGAAGGCCCCGAGCTCGGTGATGTCGAAGAAGCGGTGCAGCTCGCGCCCGTTCGCGGCGCAGCCCGATGCCGTCATGACCGGGTTGGGCAGCCGGGCGCCGCCGAGCCGGACCGACTGGTCCAGGCTCGTCATCGGTGGCCGTCCCGCGGCGGCGCGCCGACGGCGTCGGCGGGCACCCGGCATACCCCGTCGGCGAAGGCGTCCCACCGAACCCGGTCCCCCCGGAACACCGGGCCCTCGACGCACGTCCGGACCATCGACGTGGCGCCGTCGTCGCCGACGACCGGCATGACGCAGGTCATGCACACCCCGATGCCGCACGCCATGGCCTCCTCGACCGCCACCTGTGCCACGGCGCCACCGGCGGTGGCGACCTCGGTGACGGCGCGGAGCATGGCCATCGGCCCGCACGCGTAGACCACGCCGGTCCGAGTGCGGGCCAGCAGGTCCGGGAGCGGCTCGGTGACCCAGCCCAGCCGGCCGGCGGAGCCGTCGTCGGTCATCACGGTGACCGCGTCGGCGCAGGCCGGCCCCAGGTCCACCCCGAACAGCCGGTCGGCCGACGCGGCGCCGAGGACCATCTCGACGTGGCAGCCGCGGCCACGCAGGACGTCGGCGAGCCAGAACAGCGGGGCCGAGCCGTAGCCCCCGCCGACGAGGACGCAGGCGACCGGCGCCTCCGGCACGGGGAACGGCCGGCCGAGCGGCCCGACGATGTCGATGACATCCCCGGCCGCGCGTTCGACGAGCCACCCGGTGCCCGGCCCCCGGGCGGCGACGACGATCTCGACGGTTCCCCCCCGCCGGCCCTCGGTGTCGGCCCGGTGGAGCGAGAACGAGCGGCGCAGCAGGGTCGCGGAGGTCTCACCGCCCACGGCGAGGGCGACGAACTGCCCCGGCCGGGCCTGCGAGGCCACCTCGGCGGCCGCGACGACGAGGTGGACGTACGCCCCGACCGGACGGCTGGAGACCACCTGGCCGCGGATGTGTGCGACTCCGGTCACCGGCCCTCCCCCGCGGCCGAGCGGACGCCATAGAGGTCCAGGTCGCGGGCGTGCTCCTGCAGCGACTTCACGGTGAGCTGCCCGTCCCGCTGGGCCTCGATGGCCTGGACGGCGGCCGAGAGCTCCTGGACCGTCGTGATGAGGGTGACGTCGGCGACGTTGGCGGCCGCCCGGATGGCATAGCCGTCGGCCCGGGCCGACTGCCCGGTCGGGGTGTTGACGACCATGGCGATCTGGCCGTTGGCGATCTTCTCGGCGATGGTCTCCGTCGGGTCGTCATCGCCACGGCGCTCGCTGAGCTTGCGGACCACCTGGGCGGTGATGCCGTTGCGGCGCAACACGTCTGCCGTCCCGGAGGTGGCGACGATGGTGAAGCCGAGGTCGGCCAGGTGCTTGACCGGGAAGAGCATGGCCCGCTTGTCGCGGTTGGCGACGGAGACGAAGACGCTGCCGGAGTCCGGCAGCCCCCCGTAGGCCGCGAGCTGGCTCTTGGCGAACGCCAGGCCGAAGTCGGCGTCGATGCCCATGACCTCGCCCGTCGAGCGCATCTCGGGTCCGAGGAGGCTGTCCACGCTCATGCCCTCGGTGGTCGAGAAGCGGTAGAAGGGCAGGACCGCCTCCTTGACCGACATCGGCGCGTGCGGCGGCAGCGTCCCGCCGTCGCCGGTCGGCGGGAGCATGCCCTCCGCCCGCAGCTCCTTGACGGTGGCCCCCATCATCACCCGGGCCGCGGCCTTGGCGATCGGCACTCCCGTCGCCTTCGCGACGAACGGCACGGTGCGCGACGCACGGGGGTTGGCCTCGAGCACGTAGAGGATGTCCTGCGCCAGGGCGAACTGGACGTTCATCAGCCCCCGCACCCCGATGCCCTGCGCGAGCCGCAGGCAGGAGTCCCGGACGCGCTCGACCTCGGCCGCTCCGAGCGTTGCGGGGGGGAGGGCGCAGGCGCTGTCGCCGGAGTGGATGCCGGCCTCCTCGATGTGCTCCATGACGCCGCCGACGTACATGTCCTCACCGTCGAAGAGGATGTCGACGTCGATCTCGATGGCGTCGTCGAGGAAGCGGTCGACGAGCACGGGATGCTCCGGGGAGCCAGCGGTGGCGCGGTCGACGTAGGTCGACAGGGTCTCGTCGTCGTAGACGATCTCCATGCCGCGCCCGCCGAGGACGTAGGACGGACGCACCAGGACCGGGTAGCCGATCTGCTGGGCGACCTCGACGGCCTCGGCCGCGCTGTAGGCGGTCCCGTGCTTGGGCGCCGGGAGCTTGGCCTCGGCGAGCACCCGCCCGAACGCGCCGCGGTCCTCGGCAAGGTCGATGGCCTCCGGGGAGGTGCCGACGATGGGCACTCCCGCGTTCTTCAGTGCCTGGGCCAGGCCGAGCGGGGTCTGGCCGCCGAGCTGGACGATGACGCCGGCGATGGGGCCCGCCTGCCGCTCCGCATGGACGACCTCGAGGACGTCCTCGAGGGTGAGCGGCTCGAAGTACAGCCGGCTGGACGTGTCGTAGTCAGTGGAGACCGTCTCGGGGTTGCAGTTGACCATCACGGTCTCGTAGCCGGCCGCACGCAGGGCGAAGCTCGCGTGGACGCACGAGTAGTCGAACTCGACGCCCTGGCCGATCCGGTTGGGCCCGGAGCCGAGGATGATGACCGCGGGCGTCGCTCGCGGCCGCACCTCGCTCTCCTCGTCGTACGACGAGTAGTGGTACGGGGTCTGCGCCGCGAACTCCGCAGCGCAGGTGTCGACGGTCTTGAAGACGGGGCGCACGCCCAGGGCATGCCGCACACCGCGGACGACGGCCTCCGGCATCCCGGTGATGTCGGCGAGCTGGGAGTCGCTGAAGCCGTGCCGCTTGGCGAGCCACAGCAGGTCGTGAGTGATCTGCCCCGCCTCCGCGACCGCCTCGGCCACCTCGTTGAGGAGCTGGATCTGGTCGAGGAACCACGGGTCGATGCCGGTGGCCTCGTGGACGTCAGCCACCGCAACGCCGGCCCGCAGCACCTGCTGGACCGCGACGATGCGCCCGTCGGTCGGCCGGCGGGCCTGCTCGAGCGCCTCGCGTGCCTGCGCCTGCGACAGCGGCCGGCCACGCCAGTGGAAGCTCGAGCCGGACTTCTCGAGCGACCGCAGGGCCTTCTGGAGCGCCTCGGTGAACGACCGGCCGATCGACATGGCCTCCCCGACGCTCTTCATCGTCGTCGTCAGGGTGTCGTCGGCCGAGGGGAACTTCTCGAACGCGAAGCGCGGGACCTTCACCACGACGTAGTCCAAGGTGGGCTCGAAGCTCGCCGGGGTCGCTTCGGTGATGTCGTTGGGGACCTCGTCGAGGGTGTAGCCGATGGCCATCTTGGCGGCGATCTTGGCGATCGGGAAGCCGGTGGCCTTGGACGCCAGGGCCGAGGACCGGGACACCCGGGGGTTCATCTCGATGACGATGACCCGGCCGTCGCGCGGGTTGACGGCGAACTGGATGTTGCATCCACCGGTGTCGACACCGACCTCGCGGATGACGGCGATCCCGATGTCGCGGAGCCGCTGGTACTCCCGGTCGGTGAGGGTGAGGGCCGGTGCCACGGTGATCGAGTCGCCGGTGTGCACCCCCATGGGGTCGAGGTTCTCGATGGAGCAGACGACGACCACGTTGTCGGCGTGGTCGCGCATCACCTCGAGCTCGTACTCCTTCCAGCCGAGGATCGACTCCTCGAGCAGTACCTCGGTGACCGGGGAGTGACGAAGTCCGGCGCCCGCCATCCGGCGCAGCTCCTGGTCGTCGTGGGCGAAGCCTGAGCCGAGGCCGCCCATCGTGAACGACGGGCGCACGACGACGGGATAGCCGAGGTCCGAGGCGGCGGCCAGCGCCTTGCCCAGCGCGTGCTCGACACGTTCCTGGTCGGTCGCCCCCTCGGGGGCGTCGTCCGCGTTGCAGATGACCGACCGCGCCGACTCGGCGCCGCAGCGCTCGACGACTCCCTTGAACGCCTGCCGGTCCTCGCCGAGCCGGATGGCGTCGACGTTGGCGCCGATCAGGGGGCAGCCGTAGCGCTCGAGAACGCCGTTCTCGTGCAGCGCCATGGCGGTGTTGAGTGCGGTCTGGCCGCCGAGCGTCGCCAGCACCGCGTCGGGTCGCTCCTTGGCGATGATCATCTCGACGACCTCGGCGGTGATCGGCTCGACGTACGTCGCGTCGGCGAACTCGGGGTCGGTCATGATCGTCGCCGGGTTCGAGTTGACGAGGATGACCCGCACCCCCTCCTCCTGCAGGACCCGGCAGGCCTGGGTGCCGGAGTAGTCGAACTCGCACGCCTGGCCGATGATGATCGGCCCGGAGCCGATGACGAGAACGCTGCGGATGTCGTCGCGCTTGGGCATCAGCCGCGCCCCTCCTTGGCGGTCGTCATGAGGTCGACGAACCGGTCGAACAGGTAGGCCGCGTCGTGCGGGCCGGCGGCCGCCTCCGGGTGGTACTGGACCGAGAAGGCCGGCACGTCCAGGCACTGCAGCCCCTCGACGACGTCGTCGTTGAGACAGACGTGGGACACCCGCACCCGGCCGAACGGCGTGTCGCAGTCCCGGTCGATGGGCGCGTCGACGGCGAACCCGTGGTTGTGCGCCGTCACCTCGACCTTGCCCGTCGTGCGGTCCATGACCGGCTGGTTGATCCCCCGGTGGCCGTACTTGAGCTTGTAGGTCCCGAAGCCGAGCGCGCGGCCGAGGATCTGGTTGCCGAAGCAGATGCCGAAGAACGGGATACCGGCCCGCAGGACCGCCTGCGCCACCTCGGCCTGGTGGTCGGCGGTGGCCGGGTCGCCCGGGCCGTTGGAGAAGAACACCCCGTCGGGAGCGACCGCCGCCACCTGGTCGAAGGTCACGTCCGCGGGCAGCACATGGACCTCGATGCCCCGCCGGGCCATCATCGCCGGAGTCATCGCCTTGATCCCGAGGTCGACCGCGGCGACGGTGAGCAGCCGCTCACCGTCGGCCGGAACGACATACGGCCGCGTGGTGGCGACCTCGCGGGCCAGGTCGGCGCCGGCCATCTGGGGCGCGTCGATGACGGTGGTGAGCAGGTGCTCGCGGGGCAGGGCGGCATGGGCGCCGGAGAAGATCCCGACCCGCATGGCACCGCGCTCGCGCAGGTGCCGGGTCAGGGCCCGGGTGTCGATGTCGCAGATGCCGACCACGCCCTGATGCTCGAGCTCCTCCTCGAGGGCCCGGCGCGAGCGCCAGCTGGACGGGCGCAGGGCCGGGTCACGCACGACGTAGCCCGCCACCCAGATGCGGCCCGACTCGTCGTCCTCGTCGTTCCAGCCGGTGTTGCCGACGTGGGGGGCCGTCATGACGACGACCTGCCGGTGGTAGCTCGGGTCGGTGAGGGTCTCCTGGTACCCGGTCATGCCGGTGGAGAAGACCGCCTCGCCGACCGTCTGCCCACGGCGCCCGTACGCCCGGCCGGCGAAGGTGCGCCCGTCCTCGAGGATCAGCACCGCCGGCTCACGGGCCGTCAACATGCGCAGATCTCTGCGTTTCGCGCGGTCACCCGGCCGCGCAGGATCGTCGTGTGGACGGCGCCGGTGAACGACATGCCGTGCCACGGGTTGTTGCGGGCCAGGGAGTGCGAGGCGTCCCGGTCGACCGTCCAGGTGGCGGCGGGGTCGACCAGGACCAGGTTCGCCGGTTCGCCGGGGGCGATGGGACGCCCGTGGCCGGACAGTCCCGCGATCCGGGCGGGGGCGACCGACATGACCCGGGCGAGGTCGCCCCAGCCCATCCGCCCGCTGCGGACCAGGAGGTCGGCGACGACGGCGAGCGAGGTCTCCAGGCCGACCATGCCGTTGGCGGCGTCGACGAAGGCGTGCTCCTTGTCGTGCCGCGCGTGCGGGGCGTGGTCGGTGGCGACGACGTCGATCGTCCCGTCGAGAAGGCCCTCGCGCAGCGCCTCGGCGTCCTCCGTCGGGCGCAGCGGTGGGTTGACCTTGAACACCGGGTCGTAGCCGGTCAGCCGTTGCTGGGTCAGCGTCAGGTGGTGCGGCGTCGCCTCGGCCGTCACGGCGATGCCACGCGCCTTGGCCCAGCGGACGACCTCGAGTCCCTCGGCGGTGCTCACGTGCGCCACGTGCACCCGGCTGCCGGTGTGCTGGGCGAGCATGACGTCCCGGGCGATGATCGAGGCCTCGGCCACCGGCGGCCAGCCGGGCAGGCCCAGCCGGCCGGAGAGCTCGCCCTCGTGAGCGCAGGCGTCGGGTCCGGCCAGGTGGGGGTCCTGGCTGTGCTGGGAGACCACGCCGCCGAAGGCCCGGACGTACTCGAGGGCCCGGCGCATCACCCGCGAGTCGCTGACGCAGTGCCCGTCGTCGGAGAAGACGCGGACCCGCGCCCGGGAGCGGTGCATGAGCCCGAGCTCCGCGAGCTCGGCGCCGCCGAGGCCCTTGGTGACGGCGCCGACGGGCTGGACATCGACGAGCCCGCACAGCTGACCGAGGTCGAAGATGTGCTCGACCACCTCGGCGGTGTCGGCGACCGGCGAGGTGTTGGCCATGGCGAGGATGGCGGTGAAGCCGCCGGCCGCCGCCGCGGCGGACCCGCTCGCGACCGTCTCGGCATCCTCGCGGCCCGGCTCGCGCAGGTGGGTGTGGATGTCGACGAGACCGGGCAGCAGGACGAGACCGTCGGCGTCGACGACCTCGGCGTCGGCCGGGGCCGCGACCGTCCCCACCTCGGCGACCACCGCGTCCCGGACGAGGACGTCGCCGGTCTGCCCGCCGGGCGGCCCGTCAGCGGCATACCGGGTCGCCCCCCGCAGCAGCAGCGGCCTCATGCCGCCACCCCCGCCCCGTCGCGGGCCGGCTCGTCGTGGGGCGCGACGAACTCGCCTGAGCCGAGCAGGTGGTAGAGGACGCTCATCCGCACGGCGACGCCGGCCGAGACCTGGTCGAGCACCAGGCTGGCCGCAGCGTCGGCCGCGTCCGCCGAGATCTCGAGGCCGCGGTTCATCGGTCCGGGGTGGCAGATGACGGCGTCCGGGTTGGCCGTCAGCAGGGCTCCCAGCCGGTCACGGGTCATCCCGTAGCCGACGGTGTACTCGCGTGCGGTGGGGAAGAACCCGCCGCTCATCCGTTCGCGCTGGACGCGGAGCATCATCACCGCGTCGGGGCCGCGAGCGATGACCTCGTCGAGGTCGCTCGCCAGGTCGAAGCCGTCACCGGCCGCCCAGGAGGCGGCGCCGGCCGGCATGAGGGTCGGGGGCGCCACCAGGGTGATGTCGGCACCGAGCAGGCGCAGCGAGAGCAGGTTGGACCGGGCGACCCTCGAGTGGGTGACGTCACCGACGATGGCGACGTGCCGGCCCTCGAGCGAGCCGAGCCGCTGCTCCATCGTGTACGCGTCGAGCAGCGCCTGGGTCGGGTGCTCGTGTGTCCCGTCACCGGCGTTGATGACCTGCGCGTCGACCCAGCCGGTGACCTGCTGGGCAGCACCGCTCGCGCCGTGTCGGATGATGAGCGCGTCGACGCCCATGGCCGCCACCGTCTTGACGGTGTCGCGCAGCGACTCCCCCTTGGAGGTCGACGAGCCCTTGGCCGAGATGTTGATGACGTCGGCCGAGAGCCACTTGCCGGCGATCTCGAACGACGAGCGGGTCCGGGTCGAGTCCTCGAAGAAGAGGTTGATCACGGTCCGCCCGCGCAGCGTCGGGAGCTTCTTGACCTCGCGACGCTGGACGTCGTGCATCTCGGCCGCGGTGTCGAGGATCGTCCGGATGTCCTCGCGGGTGAGGTCGTTGATGGAGAGCAGGTGGCGCTTCACGGCGCCTCACCTCCGAAGATCGTGACGGCCTCCGGCTCGTCGTCCCAGTCCGCGAGGCGGACCCGGACCTTCTCGCTGTGTGCCGTCGGCAGGTTCTTGCCGACGTGGTCGGCGCGGATGGGCAGCTCGCGATGGCCGCGGTCGACGAGGACCGCGAGGCGCACCGCCCGGGGGCGCCCGAGGTCGGACAGCGCGTCGAGCGCCGCCCGGACGGTGCGCCCGGAGTAGAGGACGTCGTCGACGAGGACGACGACCTGGTCGTCGATGCCGCCGGCCGGGACGTCGGTGCGCATCGGGCTGCGGGTCGGCTGGCGGCGCAGGTCGTCGCGGTGCATCGTCACGTCGAGGGCGCCCACCGGGACGGCGGCACCCTCGACGTCGGCGATGAGGGCGGCGAGGCGCCGGGCGAGGGCGACGCCCCTGCTCGGGATCCCGAGCAGCACGAGGTCGTCGGACCCCTTGTTGTGCTCGATGATCTCGTGGGCGATCCGGCGTAGGGCCCGGGAGATGTCGGACTCGCTCATCACGGTGCGGCTGGCCCCGTCGGGGGCCCCGCCGGAACCGGGAGCGTCGGTGTCGGGACGCGGCATGCGCGCCCACCTCCTTCCCTGCCTCACTGGACAGGTCGTTAAAGGACGGTCTGGCGGGGTCACTGTATGCCGTCCACCGACCGGGCGGGCACGCGGGCTCGCGGGCTGGGACGAATGTGACGGATGCGGCGTCGCCCGGGGCCCCGACGCGGCACCGGTCCGGCTGGTGCCCCTCCCCCGCCGCGACCCGGCCGGAGCGGGGTATCCCCCCGCTGGTCGGGTAGGCGAACGCCATGACGCGATACGGCTACACCCTGATGACCGAGCAGTCCGGCCCGCGCGAGCTCGTCGGGTATGCCGCCGACGCCGAGGACGCGGGCTTCGACTTCGAGGTGAGCAGCGACCACTACTTCCCGTGGCTCGACGAGATGGGCCATGCCTGCTCCGCGTGGAGCATGCTCGGCGCGGTGAGCCAGGTGACCGAGCGGGTCGAGCTGATGACCTACGTGACCTGCCCGACCATGCGCTACCACCCCGCCGTCGTCGCCCAGAAGGCGACCACCTCATCGCCGTCGAGCCCGAGCCCGGTCTCGTCCGCGCCTGGGACGCCGCCCACCCGGGGACCTCGCGCAAGATCGGTCAGCTGCCGGTGTGCTGGGGCCCGGACCGTGCCGCCGCGGTGCGCCGGGCCCACGAGCTGTTCCGGTGGTTCGGGGGCGGCTGGAAGGTCAACGCGGAGCTCCCCGGGACGGCGGGGTTCGACGCCGCTGCCCGGTTCGTCCGCCCCGACGATGTCGCCGCCGACATCCCGTGCGGCCCCGACCTCGAGGCCATCGTCGCGGCGGTGCGGGAGTACGAGCGGGCCGGTCTCACCGACGTCGCGCTCGTGCAGATCGGTGACGAGGGGCAGGGGGACTTCATCGCGACGGCCGAACACGAGCTGCTGCCGCAGCTGCGGGCGGCCTGCCCGTCAGCACGCCGCGGAGGCAGGCCGCCGGTCAGCGCACCGCCGCGGCATACCCCTGGACGTCGACAACGACCTGCACCGGCCCGCGGGACCCGTTGTGGAGAACCATCGTGCCGTCGGCGGCGAGGGGCACCATCGCCAGGCCCGCGACGACGGTGCCGGCCGGGAAGTTCAGCGCCGAGGTCCGGGTCCAGCCCACGTCGTTCGCCGACAGCCAGCCCGACGACGTCGTGGGCACGACGGTGAGGTTGACGGCCACGGCCGCGGCACCCGCCGGCACCGGTGAGCCGGTGACGCCGGCGACCTTGACGGTACGTGACTCCCCCGCCCCGAGGACCGCGACGCCGGGGTTGGAGCTGGTGCCCTGCCGGGTGTCGACCAGCCGCGCCGGGGTGAGCGGGGTCCACAGGGCTCCCGCCGTCGACAGCTCGCCCTGGAGGTCGACGACGAGGTCGACCGTGCCGCCCGAGTGGTTGGTGATGGTGACCGAACCGGTGGAGCCGAGCCGGACGAGGGCCACGTTGCCGACGACCTGGCCACGGGTGTAGTTGAGCGTCGAGTAGCTACCCGCCCCGTCGCCCGCCGTGAGGTACCCGGCGCCGGTGGAGCCCGTCGCCGTCAGACGCAGGGCGGCGCCGAGGGCGCCGGCGCTCACCGGCGAGCCGGCCAGGTCGGCGACCCGGACGGTGATCGACTCGTGGCCCCGCAGCGCGGTGGTTCGCGCGTCCAGCGAGGTGCCGTGCCGGGTGTCGACGAGCCGGGTCTGCTGGGTGGCCACCCAGTAGCCGCCGGCGGTCGGCGTGACGTAGCCCTCCACGTCGGCGACCACCTGCACGCTGCCGCCGGAGACGTTGCGCAGCGAGACGCTGCGGGAGTCGTCGAGCCGGAGGGTGGCGAGGTTGGCGACGCTCTGGCCGGCTGCGAAGTTGACCAGCGAGGAGCCGCCCGCCGCCGGGTCGAGATGGCCCGACCGGGTGCCTGCGGTGGCCGTGAGGTTGACCACCACCGCGGTCGCGCCGGACGGCACGGGGCCGGCGGAGCCGCCGACCGAGAAGGTCAGCGTCCGGTTGGGGCCCACGCTGGTCCGCAGCGTGGGGTTGGCCGGGGCCCCGTACCGGGTGTCGAGGACGCGGACCGGGGTGATGGCGACGAACCGTCCGGCCGTGGTCGGCACGACCGGAGCGGACGCGGCGGATGCGGACCCCACGCCGACGAGGTTCCGCGCCCGGACGGAGAAGGTGTATGGGGTGCCGTTGGTGAGCCCGGTCATCGTCACCGACCGGGCGGAGCCGGACACCGTCGCCGTGGCGCCACCGGGAGAGGCCGTCACGGTGTAGCCGGCGATCGCTGCGCCGTTGGCGGGCGCAGCGGCCCAGGACACGGTCGCCCGCCGGTCCGCGGGAGCGGCACTCACCGAGGTGGGTGACCCGGGGGCCGTCGCCAGGACAGCGAACCGGATGGCATCCGCCCACAGGACCTTCGAGGTCGCGGACCCCGCGTTGTCGCCGAGATGCACCACGACGGAGGTGCCCGCCCCGGTGAGGACGGTGCCGATGCGGTGGTAGCCGCCGCCGGTCGACTGGTCCACGTTGGTGGTCGCCGTCCCGCGTGAGTCGGTGATGGTGTACTTCCCGACCGCCGCGTTGGACGCCGACGGCACATAGGCGTCCACACCGTAGAGCGCAGTGGACAGCGACGGCCGCCACGTGGCGCCGTTGTCCTCCCCGGTGCCGGAGGTGGGGTGGGTCCAGTACGCCCTGGCCATGGCGCCGGAGGACGTGGGGCGCCAGTAGGTCATCGGGCCGGTGAACACGAACCCTGCCGAGCCGGGGCCGAGGGTGGTGCTGCCGTAGACGGTCTGGGTGGGGTTGCCGGTGAGCGACGCGTCGACCCAGTTCGAGTCGATGTTGACGGCGCGCCCACCCCAGGTCTCCTGATGGTCCCCGGCGTACTGGTGCAGCCGCTTCCCCGCCCAGTAGTTGTCCCGGAACGCCGGGTAGGAGCTCGAGTCGACGGTGTCCTGGAGCTGGTTCCAGTCGGCGTACCAGACCTGGTCCGGGGGGGTGAAGGCCGCGTTGTGGGCGGCGACGGCCCGGGACATGTCGCTCATCAGGGAGCCGGGGTTGCCGTACACCGCCGACTGGTAGCCCTGGCGCCGCAGCTCGGCGGTCCAGGCCGTGACGAAGGTGAGGACCGCGGTGGTGCACGAGGCGTTGCCGGTGGCGTAGGCCTCGAGGTCGTAGTAGATGACCGAGCCGGTGCCGAGCCCGAACCGCTTCGCCTGGACGACCGCGTCCACGGCGTTCGCCGAGCCCTGCGCGGCGGCCGTCGTGGTGGAGATGGTGGCCAGCCCGGACTGGTAGACGCACGGGGCCTGCGGCCCCACATAGATGGGGATCAGCCCCCATCCCGCACGCGTCACGGCGCTCACCCATGAGGCGTTGAGGTAGCCGTCGCCGCAGGCGCGCATCGACCCACCGATGTAGATGCCGACGGCGGCGTACGGAGAGCTGCGCCAGGCACTCATCGTCGTCGTCGACGGCGCCGAGCAGGCGTCGAAGGCCATCCCGGTGAGGTGCTTGCCCACGCTCGTCGTGGCGGCCGTGACGGTACTCGCCGCGGCGGCCGCGGGGCGGTATGTCGCGCTGCTCGCGACGACGGACCCACCGCCGCCGGTCGAGGTGGCGCTCGGCGGGGTGGACGGGGTCGGGGTGGCCACCGGTGGCCCGATCTGCGGCCCGATGGAGTCGACGGCCCGTTGGGCCGGGGCCGGGTCCGCGCCCCACGCGGTGCGGACGACGACGCCCGCCCCGGGGAGGACGACGTCCCGCTGGTGCCCGACGGGCCGGTCGAGGATGCGTGCCGGCAGGCCGCCGAGGGTCTCGGCCCGGCCGTCGGCCGCGAGCGAGCGCTCGGTGGCCCCGGCCGGGGCCAGCCAGACGGTCCCCGCACGCCCGACCGCGTGGGCGGGGCAGTCCTGCTGGTCGGACGGGGTGCCGAGGTAGACCGCCTCCCGGTCCAGCCGCACGCAGGCGGTCGGGTCGGTGTCGAGGTTGACGACCGGCCAGCCGGTGGGGACCTGCAGCGCGACGCCGCGGTAGCGCACGGTGCGGCTGCCCCCGGGCGTCCCGGCACGGGTGGCGGTACGGGTGCCGCCACCGGCCGACGCGGCCGTGGCGGCGGATGGCTCGAGGGTCGCACCGGGGACGGTCGAGGTGGTGGACCGGCGCACCGGGGCGGTGATGGCCGCGGCCGCATCCGCCCCGGCTGCGACGACGCCGACGGCGAGCAGGGTGCCGAGGCACAGGCGGAGGGCAGGCAGGGGTCGTCGGAGGGCAGGCAGGGGTCGTCGTAACACGCGTGACTCCAGGGGCAAATGTGACGAGTGTGTGTCGCCAGGATGACACATCTTCGAGGGGCACGAGGCCTGGTTGCCAGACCACCATCTCACCCCAGCGTCGTCTTCACCTCGGCCAAACGGGCCAATAGTCCGTTGACGAACCGGGGGGATTCGTCGGTCGAGAGCTCGGTCGCCAGCGCCACGGCCTCCGCGATGGCCACCGGGTCCGGAAGGTCCACGGCATACACGACCTCGTAGGCGCCCAACCGCAGGATGGCCCGGTCGACGGCCGGCATCCGCTCCAGCGCCCACCCGTGGGAGTAGGTCGACAGGAGCTCGTTGATGTCGGTCCAGTGCTCGACGACCCCGCTGACGAGCTCGGCGGTGTACTCGGCGAGCGGCGCCTTGGTCGTCGGGCGGGCGAGCCGCTCGGCGAGCAGGTCGCGCGCGTTGACCCCCCGCTGCTCGGCCTCGAAGAGGAGGTCGAGGGCCCGGCGACGGGCCTTGGAGCGGGCAGCCATGAGGTGGTGGGTGTCGGTCAGCGGCGGGTCAGTTGACCCGGCCGAGGTAGGACCCGTCCCGGGTGTCGACCTTGATCCGGGTCCCGGTCTCGAGGAACAGCGGCACGGCGATCTCCGCGCCGGTCTGGAGCGTCGCCGGCTTGGTGCCGCCGGTCGACCGGTCGCCCTGCAGGCCCGGCTCGGTGTAGGTGATCTCGAGGACGACCGACGCCGGAAGCTCGATGTACAGCACCTCCCCGTCGTGGCGGGCGACGACGGCGTCCTGGTTCTCGAGCAGGTACTTCGCGGCGTCGCCCACCGTGTCGGGCGAGACCGAGATCTGGTCGTAGGTGTCGGGGTCCATGAAGATGAAGTCGGTGCCGTCGTTGTACAGGTACTGCATCGTCCGCTTGTCGACGCTCGCGGTCTCGACCTTGACGCCGGCGTTGAAGGTCCGGTCGACGACCTTGCCCGACAGGACGTTCTTGAGCTTGGTCCGCACGAAGGCCGGGCCCTTGCCGGGCTTGACATGCTGGAACTCGACGACGGTCCACAGCTGTCCCTCGATGTTGAGGACGAGGCCGTTCTTCAGGTCGTTGGTCGTTGCCACGGGTGGGTCTCTCCTGTGCGGGACGGAGCGCTCCGCCCTGCGGCGGGCGTGCGTCACCGGCTCCGGTGGGGTGGGGATCGCTGGCCATCGTACCCTGCCCGGCGCGGAGGCTGCGTGCTTGCGCCTCGCCCGGCCGGGGGCCCGGGAGGACGCCGCCGCCGGGTCCGGGCGCCTGCGGCTCGCCCCTCGGCGCGCCGTCCCGGCCGACCCGGTCGGGTTCGCCGGCCGGGCCTGGAACGGCGCTGGTCAGGAGGTGACGGCCGCGTATGCCGCGGACAGCAGGGACTCGTCCGGGCCCTCGAGCCGCGCCGGACGCGCCAGGTCCTCGATGATGACGAACCGCAGCTGCGAGCCTCGGGTCTTCTTGTCCCGGCGCATCGCCGTGAGGAGGTCCTCGTACCGCCCAGGGACGTAGGACGTCGGCAGCCCGACCGCGGACAGGACCGACCGGTGCCGGGTCACCACCGCGTCGTCGAGCCGGCCGGCGAGCCGCGCGAGCTCGGCGGCGTACACCATCCCGATCGAGACGGCCTCGCCATGGCGCCGCCGGTACCCCTCCACCTGCTCGACGGCATGACCGAACGTGTGGCCGTAGTTGAGGATCTCGCGCAGCCACGACTCGGTGGGATCCGTGGCGACGACGTCGGCCTTGACGGCGATGGCGCGCTCGACGAGCTCGCTGGTGTGCGGGCCGTCCCAGCGCCGTGCGCCCTCGGGGTCGGCCTCGACGAGGTCGAGGATGCCCCGGTCGACGATGAAGCCCGCCTTGATGACCTCGGCCAGCCCGGCGACATAGTCGGCCTGCGGCAACGTCGCCAGCAGGTCGAGGTCGCACAGGACCCCGGCCGGCGGGTGGAACGCGCCGACGAGGTTCTTCCCCTCGGCGGTGTTGATGCCGGTCTTGCCCCCGACCGCCGCGTCGACCATCGCGAGCAGCGTGGTGGGGACCTGGACGACCTGGACCCCGCGCAGCCAGGTCGCGGCGACGAACCCGGCCAGGTCGGTCACCGTCCCGCCCCCCACGGCGACGACGGCGTCGGACCGGGTGAAGCCCGCGCGTCCCAACCGGGCCCACAGGTCGCCGGCGACGGCGGCCGTCTTGGCGTCCTCCGCCTCCGGAACACCCACCAGGTGCACCTCGTGGTCGAGGCGAAGGGGGACCGCCGCCGCCTCGGCCGGCCCGGGGAACGACCGGGGGTGGACGACGAGCACCCGCTGGACGCCTGGCCGCAGCATGGCTGACACCCCGGCGAGGAGGTCCCGCCCGACGACGACCTCGTAGTCCTCGCCCACCGAGATGGTGCTCGGCGCGCTCATCCCGGCTCCCCCAGCGCCTGGAGGACGGCGTCCGCGGCCTCGTCGGGGGTGCGGCCCGCGGTGTCCACCCGGTGCTGCGACAGCCGCTCGTAGATCGGGCGACGCTCGTTCATCAGGGCCGTCCACGTCGAGCGCGGGTTGACCGCCAGCAGCGGCCGGGAGGTGTCGAACCCGACCCGCTTGGCCGCGTCCGAGATCTGCACGTCGAGGAAGACGACCACCTTGCCGGCCAGCGCCTCCTGAACGACGGGGTCCATCGGGGCGCCACCGCCGAGCACGACGACCCCGTCCTCCTCGCTGAGGGCGCGCACGACCTCGTCGCGCTCCATCGACCGGAACGCCTCCTCGCCGTCGGCGATGAAGATCTCGGCGATGGAGCGGCCCTCACCCCGCTCGATGGCCGCGTCGGTGTCGTGGACGGGCACCCCGAGCCGGGCGGCCACGAGCGCGCCGGTGGTGGACTTGCCCGCGCCGGGCGGACCGATGAGGACGAGTCGAGGCATGATGCTCACCAGGTTCGCATGGATGCCGGGATGGCCGCGAGGTATGCCGCGTGGTTGCGGGAGGTCTCGGCGAGCGAGTCCCCGCCGAACTTCTCCAGCGCCGCCTCGGCCAGCACCAGGGCGACCATCGCCTCGGCGACGACGCCGGCCGCCGGGACGGCACACACGTCCGAGCGCTGGTGGATGGCCGTTGCCGGGCCGTCCGTCGCCAGGTCGACCGTCGCCAGGGCGCGGGGCACCGTGCTGATGGGCTTCATCGCGGCCCGGACCCGGAGGAGCCCGCCGACCGACATGCCGCCCTCGGTGCCTCCGGCGCGGCCGGTGCGGCGCCGGATGACCCCCGAGCCGTCCCGGTCCATCTCGTCGTGCGCCTGCGAGCCGCGCCGACCAGCGGTCCGGAACCCGTCGCCCACCTCGACCCCCTTGATGGCCTGCACTCCCATGAGGGCGCCGGCCAGGCGCGCGTCGAGCCGGCGGTCCCAGTGCACGTGCGACCCGAGGCCCGGCGGCAGGCCGTACCCGAGCACCTCGATGACGCCGCCGAGTGTGTCACCGTCGCCGCGCGCCGCGTCGACCTCGGCGACCATCGCGGCCGAGGCCGTACGGTCCAGGCTGCGGACGGGGTCGGCGTCCAGCGCGGCCACGTCATCCGGGCCGGGCAGCGGGGCGTCGTCGGCGACGCCGGCCGCGCCGATCGCGACGGTGTGCGAGACCAGCCGGATGCCGTAGGCCTGGTGGAGCAGCCGGGCCGCCACCTCGCCGAGCGCGACCCGGGCGGCCGTCTCGCGCGCCGAGGCACGCTCGAGGACGGGCCGGGCGTCCTCGAAGCCGTACTTCTGCATGCCCACGAGGTCGGCATGGCCGGGGCGAGGGCGGGTGAGCGGCTGGTTGCGGGCCAGCTCCTTCTCCGCGCCCACGTCGTCGGCGGCGGCATACGCCTGCGCGGCAACCGGGTCCGGGCTCATGACGGTCCGCCACTTCGCCCACTCGGTGTTGCCGATCCGGATGGCCACCGGCGACCCGAGGGTCAGACCGTGCCGGACGCCCGCGAGGAGCTCGACGTCGTCGCGCTCGAAGGCCATCCGGGCGCCGCGTCCGTACCCGAGCCGGCGGCGGGCCAGTGCGGCGGCGACGTCGTCGGTGGTGACGGCGACCCCGGCGGGCAGGCCCTCGATCGTGGCCACCAGGGCAGGGCCGTGCGACTCTCCCGCGGTCAGCCAGCGCAACATGGTGCTCATTGTCCTCCGCTCGTCTCGCCGGCCGGCCGCTCACGCCATGATCTGGGACGCCCACAGGATGCCGGCGAAGACCCCGAGACACAGGGCCGGCCCGTACGCCACGTCCGCCTTGCGGTGGCGTCCGCGCAGCAGCACGACCACCGAGCTCAGCCCGCCCAGCGCGACGACCGCGAGGAGCCCGGCCTCGAACGTCGACCAGCCGAGCCAGCCGAGCAGGAGACCAGCGGTGGGCGAGAGGCGCACGTCGCCCCACCCCATGCCGCCGCCCGGCAGCCAGGACAGCAGGTAGAACATCAACCACAGCAGGACCATGCCGAGCAGCGCTCCCAGCCAGCGCCCGCTCCCGTCGGCCACGCTCGCGACGCCGAGCAGCAGCACGACGCCGGCGAACCCGGGCCAGACCAGCCCCACCGGCAGCCGGTGGACGTCGAGGTCGATCCAGATCAGCCCGATCGACAGCCACCCGAACAGCAGGTAGGCCGGGGCCGCGGACCAGTGGGCGAGGTCGCCGACGTACCAGCCGACCACGAGGAAGAGCAGGGCGAGCGTCGGCGCCGGCCACCACGGCGCTCCGGCGGGGTCGGTCTCGGCGCGGTCGTCCTCCGCGACGCGGTAGCCGCCGGTGGCCAGGGTCCGCCCGGTCAGCCGGCCCAGGGCCGCGCCCGCGACGGCGAGCACCGCCAGCGCCCACCAGGGCAGCGGATGGGCGGTCACGGGCACGGGGGTCATCCTTGCAGGGCGGCGCGCCCCGCCTCACGCATCTGCTCGACCGGGGCGGGTCGCCCGGTGAACAGCTCGAACTGCGCGGCGGCCTGGTGGACCAGCATGTCGAGACCGGGCACGACGACCAGGCCCGCCGCGGTCGCGGCCCGCGCCAGGGGTGTCGGCCAGTGCGCGTAGACGACGTCGAGCAGGACGCCGGTATGCCGTGGCCCCAGGCCGGCCGCCGCCCGCTCACCGCCGGCGGAGGTCAGGGCGGAGACCACGACCTCGCCGGGTAGGGCTCCCCAGCGGTCGAGCGGGGCGGGGGTGAGCAGCGGAACCACGACCCCCGCGTCGCGCAGCGCCGTCGCCCACCGCACGAGGGCGGCCGCCTTGTCGGCGTCGCGTGCCGCCACGCGCAGCCGGGCGGCACCGAGCCGGGCCAGGGCCAGCACGGCCGACCGGGCGGTCGCGCCGGAGCCCAGCACGAGGCCGTCGCCACCCAGCTGCCCGGGCGGCCCGACGTGGGGGCCCAGGGCGGCGACGATCCCGTCGACGTCGGTGTTGTCCGCCAGCCAGGTCCCGTCCGGGCGGCGCACCAGGGTGTTGGCGGCTCCCGCCGCCCGGGCCAGCGGGGTGACGTCGTCGGCGACGTCGAGCGCCGCCTCCTTGAGCGGCATCGTCAGGCTCAGCCCGCGCCACTGCTCGTCGAGGGAGGCCACGAAGCCCGCCAGGGCGCCGACGTCCACCTCGAGCATCGCGTAGGTCCACTCCTGAAGGCCGAGCGCGGCATACCCCGCGGCGTGCAGCGCCGGTGAGAGGGAGTGTCCGATCGGGGAGCCGAGGACCGCCGCCCTCAGCATGTTCCCGGGTGCGCTCGGCAGAACGCCTGGAACTCCGCCACGTACTGGTCGTGCTGGGCCTGGGTGGTCGCGAACTTGGTCTCCCCGGTGACCGGGTTGACGGCCACGAAGTACAGCCAGGGCCCCGGGGTCGGGTGCAGCGCCGCCTGGATCGCCTTGAGACCGGGGTTGCCGATCGGGCCGATGGGCAGGCCCTTGTGGACGTAGGTGTTCCACGGGTTGGGGTCGGCGCGCTCGGCGTCCGTCGTCGTCACCGAGCGGTGCTTGACGCCGTACGAGACGGTGGAGTCGAGCTGGAGCAGGCCGTAGTTGGGCGGGCCGGTGTTCTTCACCCGGTTCTCGATGACCCGGGCCACCTTGCCGCGGTCGGCCGCCCCGCTGGCCTCGGCCTCGACGATGGAGGCGACGATGACGGTGCGCTCCATGGTCGCCGGGGTGAGGCCCGCCGCGGTGAACTGCTCGACCGCCTTGGCCACCATCGCCTTGAGCTGGTCGGCGGCGGACATCCCCTCGGGGAAGTCGTAGGTCGCCGGGAACAGATAGCCTTCGATGTTGCCGTGGGCGGCGGCCGGCAGGCCCAGGGCCTTGGGGTCCTTGGCGGCCGCGACGTAGTCGGCCCGGGGCTGGCCGGTCTGCTTGGCGAGCAGGTCGTAGATCTCGGTGGCCCACAGCCCCTCGCGCACGGTCACGCCGCCGCCCACGCGGTTGGCGGGGTCGGTGAGCATCCTGAAGGCCCCGGCGCCGGTCATCTGCGAGCGGAGGGTGTAGGTGCCCGGCTGGATCGCGGCCGAGGCCTCGGGGTTGGCCCGGGCGGCGTCGAGGTAGGCCGCGCGGGTGAGCACCACCCCGGCCGCCTTGAGCGCCGTGGCGATGTCCTCACCCGTGTCGCCCTGCTTGACGACGACCGTCACCTGGCCGGTGCCCGGGCCCGGATAGTCGGTGGGGGCGCTGTGGCCGAACGAGGTGATCGAGGAGACCACCGGGGAGATGCTGGACCAGGCCGCCGCGCCGCCGCCGACGACGACGGCCACCGTGACGAGCAGCACCAGCCACCGCCGCCCGCGGCGCTTGGGCGACCTGGCGTGCAGCCCCTGGCGGCGGACCTGCTCGGGCGTCTCCTGCGCAGCGTGCTCCTCCTCGCCGCCGAAGATGGCGTGCCCGAGGTGTCTGTCGGTCACCGCATCCCGCCCTTGGTCCGCGGCTTTCGCCGCTTGCTCCTGACCGGCTCACCCGGTGGGTGGCCGGTACCCCGCTCGGTGTCGAGCGCGGCCTGCAGGATGAGGACGGCCGCCGCCTGGTCGACGACCGCCCGTTGCCGCCTCCCGGCGACCCCGCTCTCCCGCAGCGTGCGGTGCGCATCGACCGTGGTCATCCGCTCGTCGAACAGACGGACGCCGACCGGGGCGACGCGCGCCGCCAACACAGCAGCATACTTGCGGGCAACCTGCGCGGCAGGCCCCTCCTGGCCCGACAGGGAACGGGGCAGCCCGACGACGACCTCGATCGCGCCGAGGTCGGCGACGATCCGGGCGACGTCGTCCACCTCTCGAACCGTCGCCACGGGGGTCGCGACCAGCCCGGCGGGGTCGCAGGTCGCGATGCCGACCCGGACCGAGCCGACGTCGACGCCGACGCGCACGCCCGGACGCATGTCAGCCGGCCAGCTCGCCGACCCGCCACTCCACCGCCGCGAGCGCCTCGCCCACCTTGCTCGCGTCGGTCCCGCCGCCCTGGGCGAGGTCGTCCCTGCCGCCGCCGCCACCACCGAGCACCGGGGTGGCCGCGCGCACGAGGTCACCGGCCCGGATACCGAGGGCCCGCGCCGGCTCGTTGGTCGCGACGACGAGCACCGGACGGCCCCCGGCGGACCCCGTGACGGCGACGACCACCGGACGCTCGGTGCCGAGCCTGCCCCGCAGGTCGAGCGTCATCGTGCGCACGTCGTCGGCACCGGCTCCCGAGCCGGCGTCGTGGCCGAGGAAGCTCACCCGGCCCACGTCGCGGGCCTTCTGGGCGAGCGAGCCGGCGGCGGCGAGGACCCTCTCGGCCCGCATCCGCTCGATCTCCCGCTCGGCGTCGCGCAACCGGCCCAGCATCCCGGAGATCCGCTCGGGGAGCTCCTCGGGCCGGGTCTTGACGAGCTCGGTGAGCTGGCCGACGATCGCGTGCTCCCGGGCGAGGAAGGAGTAGGCGTCGGCCCCGACGAGGGCCTCGACGCGGCGGACACCCGACCCGATCGAGGCCTCCCCCAGCAACGTGATGGTGCCGAGCTGGGTCGTGCGCTCGGCGTGCGTGCCACCGCACAGCTCGCGCGCCCAGTCGCCGACCGAGACGACCCGGACCGCGTCACCGTACTTCTCGCCGAACAGGGCCATCGCGCCGGCGTCGCGGGCCTCCTGCTGCGTCATGACGTCCGCCCGCACGGCGAGGTCGTCGAGGAGCACGGCGTTGACCCGCGCCTCCACGTCCCGCAGCACCGACGGGGGAACCGCCGCGGACGCGCTGAAGTCGAACCGGAACCGGCCGGGCGCGTTCTCGGACCCGGCCTGGGTGGCGGTCTCACCGAGGGCCTCACGGATCGCCTTGTGCACCATGTGCGTCGCCGTGTGGGCGCGCGAGATCGCCCGCCGTCGCTCGATGTCGACCTCCGCCTGGACCTGCTCGCCGACCAGCACCTCGCCGACGACGACCGTCGCGCGGTGGACGACGAGCCCGCCGATCGGCTTCTGGACGTCGCGCACCGCGACGATCGCGCCCCCCGCCAGCTGGATGCGCCCGCCGTCGGCGAGCTGGCCGCCGCCTTCGGCGTAGAACGGCGTGCGGTCGAGCACGAGCTCGATGTCGTCGCCCGTGCTCGCCGAGGACACCGACCGGCCGGCGGAGATGATCCCGGCGACCCGGGCCTCGCTGACGACCTCGTCGTAGCCGGTGAACTCGACCGCCCGGCCGAGGCCGTCGGCGACCTGCCGGTAGACCGTCGTGTCGCCGTGGGCGACCTTCTTGGCCTTGGCATCGGCCTTGGCGCGCTGCCGCTGCTCGGTCATGAGCCGTCGGAATCCCTCCTCGTCGACGGCCACCTCCTGCTCGGCCGCCATCTCGAGGGTGAGCTCGATGGGGAACCCGTAGGTGTCGTGCAGCGCGAACGCCTCGGCGCCGGTGAGCACGGAGCCGCCCGACGCCTTGGTGCGGGCCACCGCGGTGTCGAGGATCGTCGTGCCGGCGGCGAGGGTGCCCCGGAACGCGTGCTCCTCGGCATACGCGATCGCGGAGATGCGCTCGAACCCGCTGTGCACCTCGGGATAGGACTGCCGCATCCGCTCCATGGAGACCGGCAGCAGGTGCGGCAGGGCCGGCTCGTCGAAGCCGAGCAGGCGCATCGACCGGATCACCCGTCGCAACATCCGGCGCAGGACGTAGCCCCGGCCCTCGTTGCCGGGGGTGACACCGTCGCCGATGAGCATCAGCGAGGTCCGGACGTGGTCCGCGACGACCCGCAGCCGCACATCGTCGGGGTGGCTGGTGCCGGCCGCGTGACCGGAGTGCTCGCCGTAGGTCCGGCCGGTCATCTCGGCGGCCTTGGCCAGCACCGGGTAGACCTCGTCGATCTCGTAGAGGTTGTCGACGCCTTGGAGGATGGCGGCCATCCGTTCCAGGCCGAGACCGGTGTCGATGTTCTTCTTCGGCAGGTCGCCGACGATGTCGAAGTCCACCTTGGAGCGCACCTCGCCGAGCTCGGACTGCATGAACACCAGGTTCCACACCTCGAGGTAGCGGTCCTCGTCGACGGCCGGGCCGCCCTCCGGGCCGTACTCGGGGCCACGGTCGTAGTAGATCTCCGAGCAGGGGCCGCCGGGGCCCGGCACACCCATGTGCCAGTAGTTGTCCGCGACGCCGCGGCGGACGATGCGCTCCTGCGGGATGCCCGAGTTCTCGACCCAGAGGCGCGCCGCCTCGTGGTCGTCCTCGAAGACGGTCGCCCACAGCCGCCCGCCGTCGAGCCCGTACCCGCCCGCGTCCTGGGACGTGGTGAGCAGCTCCCACGCCAGGGCGATGGCGCCCTGCTTGAAGTAGTCGCCGAAGGAGAAGTTGCCGTTCATCTGGAAGAACGTGCCGTGCCGGCTCGTCTTGCCGACCTCCTCGATGTCGCCGGTCCGCACGCACTTCTGCACGCTCGTCGCGCGCCGGTAGGGCGGGGTCTCCTGGCCGAGGAAGTAGGGCTTGAACGGCACCATCCCGGCGTTGACGAACAGCAGGTTGGGGTCGTCGTACAGCAGCGGCGCCGAGGGCACCACGGTGTGGCCGTTCTTCTCGAAGAACGCCAGCCAGCGGCGCCGGATCTCTGCGGTTTCCATGTGCGTCATGTCCTTGGGGTATGCCGTGCGGCCGGGGGCCGGTGCACGGACGATCGTACGGGAGCCGAAGGGGCAACCGAGGGGACGGGCGGGGCGCGTCGGCCCTAGCGAGCTCGCCCGGTCGGGTCGTCGAGGAGGGCGGCCGCGTCCCCGGCGTCCATGGCATCGGCGTCGACCGCGATGCCGAGGGCCGCGCGCAGCTGCGTCTCGCGCTCGGCGCTGGCCGCGCGCAGGGTCGTGACGAACTCGCCGGCCGCCCGGCGCACCCCCTCCGGTGCGTACCACGCTGCGAGATGCGCGAGGCCATACCCCGCACCGGCCAGGGCGACGGCCAGCAGCACCCGTCTGGCGCTCATCGGGCCTCCCGCGCGCGCAGGTCTCGCACGGCCCGGCGCACACCGTAGGAGAAGGCGGCGACCTTGACCAGCGGCGAGCCCAGGGTGGCCGCGAACAGCGAGGTGAGGGCGGAGGCGTTGGTCGTCATGGTCGACACCGACGTCGTGATGGTGTCGACCCGGGCCAGCTGGTCGTTGGTGAGGGTGACGGTGTCGGTCAGCCCCTGGAGCGTGGGCTGGACGTTGTCCGTCGTCGTCCGCAGCGACGCGGCCGTCTCGTCGAGGATCGTGCCCGCCTTGCCGATGAGCTGGGCGAGCCGGAACACGAGGTAGGCGAACGCCAGCGCTGCCACCATCCCCGCGATCCCGCCGATGGTCCACGTCATGGCCTCGACCTTACCTCGGCGCCGGGCCCACGATGAGGTCCGGTGAGGTGGGCCGGCACGACGACCGGCATACGACCCGGGGTATCGTGGGCGGGGCTGCCGGCCCGGTCCCGCTCGGACCGCGGGGCGCCGGCCCGCCAGAGAGGTCGTGCGATGTCGAGCCAGCCGGATCAGGGCACGCCCCGGGCAGGGCTCCCGCTGCGGGTCGCCGTCGTCGGCGCGGGACCGGCGGGCATCTACGCCGCGGACCACCTCACCGCCCTCCCCCGCCCCGGCGCCGACCCACTCCTCCCCCACGGCGCCGTCGTCGACCTCTTCGAGCGGCTGCCGGTGCCGTTCGGGCTGCTGCGCTACGGCGTGGCACCCGACCACGTCAACATCAAGGCGACCGGCCGAGCCCTCGGGGCCGTCCTGGCCAGGCCGTCGGTCCACCTGTACGGCAACGTCGAGGTCGGCCGCGACCTCACCGCCGACGAGCTCGGGCAGCGCTACCACGCCGTGGTGTACGCGCTCGGGGCGAGCCAGGACCGGGCGCTCGGCATCCCCGGCGAGAACCTGCCCGGGAGTACGTCGGCGACAGCCTTCGTCGACTGGTACAACGGCCACCCCGACAGCGAGCACCCCGACCTCGGCCGGGCCGAGAGCATCGCGGTCATCGGCGTCGGCAACGTCGCGGTCGACGTCGCCCGGGTCCTGCTGCGCGACCCGGAAGAGCTGTCGCCCACCGACATCCCCCAGGACGTGCTCGACACGCTGCGCTCGAGCCGCGTCCGCGAGGTGCACATGCTGGGCCGGCGGGGCCCGCAGCATGCCAAGTTCACCACCAAGGAGCTCCGCGAGCTGGGCGAGCTGTCGGGCGTCGCGGTCGTCGTCGACGACGGGGACCTGCCCGACGAGCCGCCCGAGGGCGCCTCGGCCGTGACCGCCCGCAACCTGGCCGTGCTCGGCGAGTGGGCCCGTCGCGACGCCACCGGTGTCCCGCGCCGGCTGCACCTGCACTTCGGCGCCCGGCCGGTGGAGATCCTCGGCGCGGAGTCGGTGACCGGCCTACGGCTCGAGCGGGCGTCCCAGGACGGCGTCGGCACCGGCCAGACGTGGGACCTGCCCGTCGACGCCGTGCTCCGCGCCGTCGGCTACCGCGGGACGGTGCCCGACGGTGTCCCGTTCGACGACACCCGCTCGGTGATCCCGACCGAGGAGCACCGGCTGCTGCGCGGGGGGGCCGTCGTGCCGGGCGTCTATGCCGTGGGCTGGATCAAGCGGGGACCGGTCGGCGTCATCGGGACGAACCGGTCCGACGCCAAGGAGACGGTGGCCGCCATCGCCGCCGACGCCCCGGCCCTGATGGCCCGCCACCACGGCGACCCCGGTGGCGCCGCGGATCTGCTCGCCGCCCGGGGGGTGCGGCACGTCGACGTCGACGGTTGGCTCCAGGTGGTGGCCGCGGAGGCCGCGCACGGGCGCCCGCACGGCCGCGGCGAGGTCAAGATCAGCGACTGGCAGAGCCTGCTCTCGGCGGCCTGGGAGGGCGCGGGGCGGCGGACCGCCATCGCCTGAGCCATGGGTGGCCCGGTCGACCCCTCGCCGCCCCCGCGGACCGGGGCGGGCCGTCATGGGCCGTCGGGGGCCGTCGTGGCCCCGGGACGGTCGGTGGGCGGGTGCTCAGCCCCGGCCCAGCCGCGTCTTGAGCCAGGTCCAGCGCTCCTGCAGCCGGGCCTCGAACCCCCGGTCGGTCGGCCGGTAGTAGTCGGTCCGGCCCTGGAGGTCCTCCGGGAGGTACTGCTGCTCCGCGACGCCGTCCGGCTCGTCGTGGGCGTAGACGTACCCCGCGCCGTGGCCGAGCCGGGCCGCACCGGCGTACCCGCTCCCGCGCAGGTGCGCCGGCACCGGGCCGCCCCGGCCGGCGCGGACGTCGGCGATGGCGGCGTTGATGCCGAGGTAGGCGGCGTTGGACTTCGGCGCCAGCGCGTTGTGGACGACCGCCTGGCCGAGGATGATCCGGGCCTCCGGCATCCCGATCTGGGCGACGGCGTGCATCGCGGCGACGGCGGTCTGCAGGGCCGTCGGGTCCCCCATGCCCACGTCCTCGCTGGCCGAGATGACGATGCGGCGTGCGATGAAGCGTGGGTCCTCCCCGGCCTCGAGCATCCGGGCGAGGTAGTGCAGGGCCGCGTCGACGTCCGAGCCACGTATCGACTTGATGAGCGCCGACGCGACGTCGTAGTGCTGGTCACCGGCCCGGTCGTAGCGCACGGCCGCCCGCGCCATGGCCTGCTCGGTGTCGGTGAGGGAGATGGGCACCGGCCCGTCGGGCTCGGCACCGAACGGCAGCTGGTCCTGGGCCACCCCGGCGGCGGCCTCGAGCGCCGTGAGCGCCCGGCGGGCGTCCCCGCCGGCCATCCGGACCAGGTGCTCGACGGCGTCGTCCGCCAGGGCGTACGCCCCGTGCAGCCCGCGGGGGTCGGCCACCGCCGCCCGCAGCACGTCGGCGACCTCGTCGTCGGTCAGCGGCACGAGGGCGACGAGCATCGAGCGCGACAGCAGGGGTGCGACGACGGAGAACGACGGGTTCTCCGTCGTCGCCGCGACCAGGATCACCTGCCGGTTCTCCACGCCGGGCAGCAGGGCGTCCTGCTGGGCCTTGGTGAACCGGTGGATCTCGTCGAGGAACAGCACCGTCTGCCGGCCGTAGAGGTCCCGGGCCCGGGCGGCGGCGTCCATCACCGCCCGGACGTCCTTGACGCCGGCGGTGACCGCCGAGAGCTCGACGAACTCCCGGCCGGCGGCCGTCGCGACGAGGTGGGCGAGGGTGGTCTTGCCGGTCCCGGGTGGGCCCCAGATGATCGCCGACAGCGGGCCGGCGGCGCCGGCGGAGCCCTCGATGAGCCGGCGCAGCGGGCTGCCGGTCCGCAGCACGTCGCCCTGGCCGCGGACCTCGTCGATGGTTCGCGGGCGCATCCGCACGGCCAGCGGCGGCAGCGCGGCGTGGCCCCCGGCGGCGCCGTCGGACGACGCAGCCGCGAAGAGGTCGGCCCCGTCGGTGCTCACACGGTGAGGCTACCGACCACGGCAGACCACCGCCGCGGCCCGGCCCCCGGGCCGCCCACCGGCTCCGCCGACCCCCGGCACGGGGGCCGGCCGACCGGGGCCGGCCGCGCACTGGGAGAGTTGGCGCATGCACGCGCTCGCCGCGCCCTTCCAGGTGGCCCGACTCGTCGAGGCCGACGTGCACCGGCGGGAACCCCATCCGGGCGCTCAGGTCGTCCTCGGGCTGGCCGGTTTCGCCGTCGCGGCCGGGGTCGGCACCGGCCTGGTCGCGACCATGGTCACCGTTGCCGCGCACGGCAGCCCGACCGCCGCCCGGTCCGGCGACACCAGCGCCTGGTATGCCGCTCACGCCTGGCCCGGCCTCGCGGCGGGCCTCGTCGTCGAGGCCGCCATCGTGCTGGCGCTGTACCCGGTGCTCGTGCACCGGGTGGCGCACCGTCCGGTCTACGAGCTGTCCCGGACCGGGGCTGGGCGCGAGCTGGCCGCCGGGGCCGGACTCGGCACGGCATACCTCGTCCTCGTCGTCCTCGTCGTCTGGGCGCTCGGCGGCTACCACGTCGTCTCTATCGGCTGGGACACCGGCATCCTCACCGGCCTGGCCATCGGCGTGGGGCCGGGCATCGCCGAGGAGATCGTCTTCCGCGGGGTCCTCCTGCGCGTGCTCGACAAGCCGCTCGGCAGCCGGGGCGCGCTGGCCGTCACCGCGGGCCTGTTCGGGGGGCTGCACCTGGCCAACCCGCGGGCCACCTGGTGGGGCGCGGTCGCGATCGCCGTCGAGGCCGGCATCCTGCTCGGCGCGTCCTACCTGCTGACCCGGCGGCTGTGGTTCGCGATCGGGCTGCACACGGCGTGGAACGCCGTGCAGGCCGGGGTCTTCGGGATCGACGTGTCGGGCAGCGGCAGCCCGCGGGGTCTGGTGGACTCGACGACCTCCGGTCCGAGCTGGCTCAGCGGTGGGGCGATGGGCATCGAGGGGTCCGCCGTCGCCGTCGCCATCGGTCTGTGCGCCGGCCTGTGGCTGCTCCGGCTGGCGGGCCGGCGCGGGCACCTCCTGCCCCCTCGCCAGCACAGCTCGCCCACCATCGATCTGAGCTGGGGCCTCGGTGCGCCGGCACCGAGGTGACCGGAGCGGGTCGGCCGCCCCGTCCCCGAGCGCCCCGGCCGGCGACCGGTCGTCGAACCCCGGCCCACGGCACCGCGACCCTCGAAGCGGCACGCTGCTGAGGCGCTGGGGGCGCCTCGTCGGCCGGCACGCCTTGGCCGTCGTCCTCGCCTGGGTCGTCGTCGTCCTGGCCGGGTTCGGCGTCGCCGAGGGGCTGTTCGGCACCGACTCGCTGTTCGACCGGCTGCACAGCGGCGAGATCACGGCGGCCGGAGAGGCGGCCACCGGCCGCGACCTGCTTGCCCGGGCCGGCGTGACCGGCGCCGGCACGTACTCCATCGTCGTCGAGGGGGTCGACCTCTCCAGCCCCACGGTGGCCGCGGCGGCGGCCCGGGCGGCGAGGGACATCGCCGGCATCGACCGGGTCAGCCAGGTCGTCAACCCGTTCGTCGTGCCCGGCGGCCTCCGCTCCGCCCGCGGACTCGCTCTGGTCTCCGACGGCACCGCCACCTCGGGCGGCTTCGCGACGGTCGTCAGCTTCGACCAGGACGACACCGCCGCCCAGGAGGTGGCAGCGACCGCGGAGGTGGATGTCGCCTTCGACGCCCTGGCCGCCGCCACCGGCGCGACCTCGTCGCAGCGCGGCGGCGTGCGGACCCTGGTGGCGGCGATCGTCGCTCAGATCCCCAAGGACCTCCGCACCGGTGAGGGCATCGCCCTTCCGGTCAGCTTCCTCGTCATGGTCGTCGTGTTCGGCGGCTTCCTCGCCGCCGGGCTGCCGGTGCTCGGCGCGATCGCCTCCATCGCCGGAGCCCTCGCCTCGCTGCTCGGCTTCTCCTACGCCCTCGACCTCGACGCCACCTCCGTCAACGTCGTGACCGTGCTCGGGCTGGGCCTGTCGATCGACTACGGCCTGCTCACGGTGAGCCGGTTCCGGGAGGAGCTGCGCGGGCAGCGGCGCGGCGCCGGGGTCCGGACCCTCACCCGTGAGCAGGTCCTCGTGGCCACCGAGCGCACCGTCGCCAGCGCGGGCCGGACGGTGATCTTCTCGGCGCTCACCGTGGCCGTCTCGCTGGCCGGGCTCATGGTCATCGACGTCGGCTTCATGCGCGCCATCAGCGCCGCCGCCGTCTCCGTCGTCGTCGTCGCCCTCGCCGTCTCCCTCTCGCTCGTCCCCGCCCTCGCGACCCTCTTCGCCCGCCGCCTGCTGCGCCGCGGGGCCGAGGCATCCCCGGACGAGGGCGTCTTCTCCCGCCTGGCCGAACGGGTCCACGCCCACCCGTGGGTGGTCATCGTCGCCGTCGTCGGCGTGCTCGGGGTCGCGGCCTGGCCGGCCCAGCACCTGCGGATCACCTCCTCCGGGGCCGAGCTCCTGCGCGTCGGCACGGTGCAGCGGAGCTACGCCACGACGATCACCCAGCACTACCCCCGGCTCGGCGGCCCGCAGGTCACCCTCGTCACGCGGGCGCCGCTCGCCCGGGTCGAGGCGTATGCCGCGACGGCCCGGGCCCTTCCCGGGGTGGTGTCCGTCGATGCGCCCCGGCAGGTCGCGGGCAGCGACCTGGTGACCCTCGGTCTGCGGACCGGGGACACCGGGCTCGGGGCGGGATCGCGGGCCAGCGTCGCCGCGCTGCACGCCCACCGGCCCCCGTTCGCCACCTACATCGTGGGTCAGGCCTCCCAGCTGCACGACCTCACCGCCGCCATGCTCGCGCGGGCACCCCTCGCCCTCGGCCTGGTCGCCCTCGCCACCCTCGTCCTGCTGTTCCTCATGACCGGCTCGGTGGTCATCCCGGTGAAGGCGCTGGCGATGAACGTCCTCTCCCTCGGGGCCGCCATGGGGCTGCTCGTGTGGGTCTTCCAGGACGGGCATCTCGAAGGTCTGCTCGGGTTCACCTCCGTCGGCGCGGTGGAGTCGACGATCCCGCTGCTCGTGCTGGCGTTCGGGTTCGGGGTGTCGATGGACTACGAGGTCTTCCTGCTCTCCCGGATGGTCGAGCTGCACGAGCAGGGCCATGACAGCCAGCGGTCCGTCACCCTGGGGTTGCAGCGGTCCGGGCGGACCATCACCTCTGCCGCGCTGCTCGTCGTCATCGTCTTCTCCGGGTTCGCCGCCGGCCAGCTGCTGGTCATCAAGGAGATGGGCGTCGCCCTGCTGCTGGCCATCGTCATCGACGCGACCCTGGTGCGGATGCTGCTCGTCCCGGCGACGATGTCGGTCCTGGGCAACGCCAACTGGTGGGCGCCGCCCACCCTGCGCCGCCTGCACGAGAGATGGGGGATCACCGGTGAGTGAGGTACGCCGGCTGGCCGGCCGCGCCGAGCTGCAGGAGGCCGGGGGCCAGCACCCGGTCCTGCGCTGGGACGTCGGCGTCAGCCTCGTCACCCCCGCCTACGCCGTCGGGGCGCCGGGCCAGGGTGCCGTCGCCTACCGGCGGCGCACCCAGTCCGGCGCGGTCGGCTCGGCCCTGCTCGGCACGACGGCGGGGATCGAGGCGCTGCTCGACGACGACGAGGTCCGGGCCTGGGTGAGCGGTCCGGACGTGGCGCGGGTCAGCGTGCCCCGGGACGCCTACGCCCGGGCTGCGGCTCGGGTACCGCTGGGCCCCGGGAGCACCTGGGAGTGGATGTGGACCCGTGCCGCTCCCCCACGGCGAAGCGCCGAGGGCCTGCTCGTGCGCCTCGGCCCGGACCGCAGGGCGGAGGTCACCGCCTTCCTCGACGAGCACAACCCCCGAACCTTCGGTCAGCCGTTCACCAGACCGGCCCAGCTGTGGCTGGGCGTGCGGGGCGAGGCGGACGAGCTGGTCGCGGTGGGCTGCTCGGAGCCGAACGCCGCCGGGATCCCGCACCTCACCGGCATCACCGTGCGACCGGACCAGCGCGGGAAGGGCCTCGGCACGGCGGTGACGGCTCACCTGACCCGGGAGGCCCTCGCCCGGGCAGGCACCTGCACGCTGGGGATGTACGCCGACAACGCGACGGCACGCCGGGTCTACCACCGGCTCGGCTACCTCACGGCCATCACCTGGACGAGCGGTCCCCCCCAGCGGGCCGCCGGGCGGGACCGAGGGTAGCCGGAGGACAGTCAGTCGTCGAGGCCCCGGGCGGCCAGTGCCTCGCCGGTGCGCTCCGCATGCCGGATGGTCCGGACCACGACGGGCGTGACGAGGGCGCGGGCGCTGCGGCCCAGCCCCCGGGCCTTGCGCGCGTCCTGGGCCTCGTCGAACGCGTGCTGGACGACGGGCAGGGCCCGCACCGCCAGCGAGAACGTCAGCCCCACCCGGTCCGCATCGACGTGGAGGCGCCGCAACGGGCGCAGGCCGGCGACGACGGCGTCCAGGAGGTCGGTCGTGCTCGTCGTCGACGTGACGAGGCCCGCGGCGGCCACGGCCACGACCAGGGTGCCGACCACGACGACCATGACCTGCCAGCCCGACGTGAGCCACTGGAACACGACCAGCATCAGGACGAACCAGCGCACCGGGCGCACGACCGCCCACAGCCGGCCGGCGCCGAGCCGCGCGAGGGCGTACCCCCCGAGGACGAGCAGCGCACCGGCCGTGAGCGCCGGCGGCGACCGGAACGCCACGAGCGCCGTCGTCAGCAGGACCAGCGCGAGCAGCTTCGCCCACGCGGGGGCCCGGTGCACCGGGCTCACGGCTTCCCCCGCCCGGCCGGCGCGCCGTCCATCAGCCGGCAGTAGAACGTCACGCTCTCCCTGGGCGTGCCGTCGGCGACCACGCGGCCCTCGTCGATGACCAGGACCCGGTCCCAGCCGGCCACCAGGTCGAGGTCGTGGGTGACGAGGACGACCCGCTGTGGCAGTGCGGCGAGGAGGTCCGACACCCGGCGGGTGTGCCGCCGGTCCAGCAGGGTCGTCGGCTCGTCGCAGACCAGGACCGATGGCTCGAGCACGAGGACGGATGCCAGGGCGAGGGCCTGCTTCTGGCCGCTGGAGAGCAGGTGGGCAGGGTGGTCCGCATGGGCGGCCAGCCCGTGCGCCGCGAGGGCGGCGTCGACCCGAGTGCGCACCTCGGCCCGCTCGAGCCGCCGGGCACGCAGCGAGAACTCGACGTCCTCGCGGACCGTCGGCATGACGATCTGGGCATCGGGGTCGGAGAAGACGAACCCGACCGCCCGGCGCACGGCTCCGCCGTCTCGGCGGGTGTCGAGCCCGTCGACGCTCACCTCGCCCTCGGTCGGCAGGACGAGCCCGTTGAGCAGGCGGGCGAAGGTGGACTTGCCCGACCCGTTGGCTCCGATGACGGCGACCCGGCGCTCGTCGAGGTCGACGCCCACCTCGCGCAGGACGAGGCGGTCGCCGTACCGGTGGCTGACGCCGGCGACCCGGATCACAGCGGGTCAGGGTGCGGCGACACGGTCCTGCTCGCGCCGCTCGCTCACCCGGGCGACATCGGGCATCGCGCGGTGCACGGCGGCGGCCACGGTGGTGGCGATGACGACCTTGGCGAGGTCACCCGGCACGAAGTAGAGGTTGGCCCTGGTCGCGGCGGACAGGGTCAGGCCCGCCGCCGCCGAGAGGACCGGGATGCCGACGGCATACACGGCGAGGATGCCGCCCACCACGTTGGCCGTCGCCCCCCACCAGGTGGGGTAGGCGGGCAGCCGGCGCTCCACCAGCCAGCCGATGACGACCGCGCCGACGACGAACCCGTAGAGGTAGCCCGAGGTCGGGCCGACGAAGGAGCCGAGGCCGCCCTTGCCGCCGGCGAACACCGGCAGGCCGATCGCGCCCATGGCGAGGTAGAGGACGACGGCGAGCCCGCCGCGCTTCCAGCCGAGGATCGAGCCCGCGAGCATCACGCCGAGGGTCTGCAAGGTGATCGGCGCCGGGAAGCCCCCCACCGGGATGGCCCCGGGGATGGCGAGCGCGGCGATGAGCGCGGCGAAGGACGCGACGAGCGCGAGGTCGCGGGCGGTGAGGGTCCGGCGGGCGAGGTCCGCGGGCGGCGGGCTGGGTGGCCATCGGTGTCCTCGGTTCGGTGGGCACGGCTGTGTGCGACCCTATCCCCTACCCGCGGGTCCACCGCATCGGTGCCGCACCCTCCCACGCCGGCGGGTCAGGCGCCCGGGGCGGCTGCGCCGGCGGACACCGCAACGGCATCGACGCCGGCCTCCTTGCGCTGCTCCGCGGTGATGGGCGCGGGGGCGTCGGTGAGCGGGTCGTAGCCACCGCCGGACTTCGGGAACGCGATGACGTCGCGGATCGACTCGAACCCGCCGAGCAGCATGACGATCCGGTCCCAGCCGAGCGCGATGCCGCCGTGCGGTGGCGCCCCGAACTTGAAGGCGTCGAGCAGGAACCCGAACTTCTCCTGGGCCTGCTCGGGCGTGAGCCCCATGACGGCGAACACCCGCTCCTGGACGTCGCGGCGGTGGATACGGATCGAGCCACCGCCGATCTCGTTGCCGTTGCACACCAGGTCGTAGGCGTAGGCGAGCGCCTCGCCAGGCCGCTCGTCGAAGGTGGCGAGGAACTCGGGCTTGGGCGAGGTGAACGCGTGGTGGACCGCGGTCCAGGCGCCCGCTCCCACGGCGACGTCGCCCGCCGCGACGGCCTCGGAGGCCGGCTCGAACAGCGGCGCGTCCACGACCCACAGGAACGACCAGGCGTGCTCGTCGACGAGGCCGGTCCGGTGCCCGATCTCGAGCCGTGCCGCACCGAGCAGCGCGCGGCTGGAGCGTGTCGGCCCCGCCGCGAAGAAGACGACGTCGCCGGGGACCGCGCCGACGTGGGCGGCGAGGCCCCGGACCTCGGCCTCGGAGAGGTTCTTGGCGGCCGGACCGCCGAGGGAGCCGTCCGCGCCGACGACGACGTACGCCAGGCCCTTGGCACCGCGCTGCCTGGCCCAGTCCTGCCAGGCGTCGAGCTGCTTGCGGGACTGGCCGGCGCCGCCCGGCATGACGACCGCGCCCACGTACTCGGCCTGGAACACCCGGAACGGGGTGTCCGCGAAGTACTCCGTGCAGTCGACGAGCTCGAGCCCGAAGCGCAGGTCGGGCTTGTCCGACCCGAAGCGGGCCATCGCCTCGGCGTAGGTCATCCGCGGGAACGGTGTCTGGAGCTCGACCCCGATGAGCCGCCAGACCTCCTGGGCGACCGCCTCCCCGACCTCGATGACGTCGTCCTCCTCGACGAAGCTCATCTCGATGTCGAGCTGGGTGAACTCCGGCTGCCGGTCGGCACGGAAGTCCTCGTCGCGGTAGCACCGCGCGATCTGGTAGTACCGCTCCATCCCGGCGACCATGAGCAGCTGCTTGAACAGCTGGGGGCTCTGCGGGAGGGCGTACCAGCTGCCGGGCGAGAGCCGGGCCGGCACGACGAAGTCCCGGGCGCCCTCGGGCGTGGACCGGGTGAGGGTCGGGGTCTCGATCTCGACGAAGTCGCGGGCGCCCAGGACCGAGCGCGCCGCCGCGTTGACCTTCGAGCGCAGCCGCAGCGCGGTGCCGGAGGAGTGCGGGCCGGGGCGACGCAGGTCGAGGTAGCGGTACTTGAGCCTGGCCTCTTCGCCGACCGTCACCCGCTCGTCGATCTGGAACGGCAGAGCAGCGCTCGGGTTGAGCACCTCGAGGGTCTGGGCCTCCACCTCGACCTCACCGGTCGGCAGGTCCGCGTTGGCGTTCCCCTCGGGCCGGCGGCGGACGCGGCCGACGACCCGGACGACATACTCGCTCCGCAGCTCATGCGCCCCGCCCTCGGCGAGCACCTCGTCCCGGGCGACGACCTGGACGACGCCCGAGGCGTCCCGCAGGTCGATGAACGCCACGCCGCCGTGATCGCGCCGTCTGGCCACCCAGCCGCTGAGGGTGACGGTCCGGTCGGTGTGCTCGGCACGCAGCGTGCCGGCCTCGTGGGTGCGAAGCACGGGTGATCGATCCTTTGCTGTCGGCGGTGGGCGGCGCCGCCGCGGCCGGATGCCGGGAGCGCGCGGGTCTGCCCCCGAGCCCATGGAGGTGGTCCGCAGCAGACCGACCCCCATCCTACGGACCCCGGCGCGGCGGACGGCCGCCCGGCTCACCAACGGGGCCAGCGCGCCGGTTCCGGGCGAAATCGCCCCCGACGCCCAGGTCTGGATGGCACAGTGGTCCAACCTGACAGGCAGGGGGCCCTGATGACTCGACCGATGACTCGACCGACGACCCGACCGGCAACTCGACCGATGACCCGGCGGCAGCTGCTCGTCGCCGTGCCGGTCCTCGCGACGGCTGCCTGCACCGGCACGAGCGTCGGGTCGCCGGCGCGGCCGACCTCGAGCTCGCCGGACCAGCCCGGCACGAGCGCCTCCCCGGGGACCGGCCACGCCGTCCAGCGCCGTACCGGCGGCGCCAGCGTCATCTCCGGGTCCGACGCGGCCGCGACCGTCGCGGTCAGCCGCGCCCTGTTCGACGGCTCGACCGTCGCGGTCGTCACGACCGCCGAGCCGGCCGCCATGAGGGCAGCGGGCGCCGCCGCCGCGGCGCTCGGTGCCCCGCTGCTCGTCTGGTCGAAGGCCGCCGCGGGCGAGGTCACCCGGCTCCGGGCGCGCACGGTCATCGCCTACCCGTCGACGACGGGTCTGGCGCTCGGCGACGTCCAGGTGCTCGCCGGTCCGGCGGACCCGGCCTCCCTCGCCCAGCAGGGCATCCCCGTGCCGCTCCCGGTCAGCGACGCCGCCCCGCAGAGCATCGTGCTCAGCGTCGCGGCAGCACCCCCGAGCGCCGCGGTGCTCGCGGCGGTGCGGGCCGCGGGAGCGCAGCCGCACCCGGTCGCCTCGACCGACCCCCGGCAGGCGGGCGCGCTGTCCACCACCTTGCACGACAACCCGCACGCGCCGGTCCTCGCTCTCGGCTCCGCGTTCGGGACCACCGCGCGCCTCGAGGCGCGGCTCGCCACCGTGCGCACCGCGCCGCAGATCCCCGGCGGTGGCTGGGTGCCGTTCCCCGGCCGCCGGATGGCCGCGATCTACGGCCGCCCCGGCGCCCCGTCCCTCGGCGCGCTCGGCGAGCAGGGGATCGAGTCGTCGGTGACCCGGGCCAAGCGCCTCGCTGCGGCCATGGCTGCCGCGACCTCCACCCCGGTCGTCCCCGCCTTCGAGATCATCGCGACGCTCGCCTCGGACACCGCCGGGACCGACCACAACTTCTCCACGGAGGCCTCGGTGGCCACTCTGCTGCCCTGGGTCGAGGCGGCGGGCAAGGCCGGGGTGAACGTCGTCCTCGACCTCCAGTCGGGGCGCAGCGAGTTCCTCAAGCAGGCTGAGCGCTACGCGCCGCTGCTCCTCCGGCCGCACGTCGGGCTGGCCCTCGACCCGGAGTGGCGGCTCGCCAAGAAGCAGCGCCCGCTCAGGCAGCTCGGATCGGTCGACGTGGCCGAGATCAACGCCGTCATCACCTGGCTCGCCGCCCTGGTCAAGGTCAACGGTCTGCCGCCCAAGGTGCTCGTCGTGCACCAGTTCTCAACGTCGATGATCCGGCGGCGCTACCTGCTCGACACCGGCCACGACGAGGTACAGGTGGTCCTCCATGTCGACGGGCAGGGGTCGCGGGCGGCGAAGTTCGCGACGTGGTCCAGGATCAGGGCGGGGCTGCCCCGGGGGACCTTCCTCGGGTGGAAGAACTTCTCGCACATCGACAGCCCGCCCATGAGCCCCGCGGACACCATGCGGCTGGTGCACCCGACTCCGTCGTTCGTCTCCTACCAGTGAGACGTCGGGCGCTCGCGTCCGCGTGAGGCCGCCCGGCGCACGGCAGGGTGCGCCGGGTCAGAAGAGCCGGGCCACGAAGGTCTGCTCGTGCATCGGCGGCCGGACGTAGGCGATCTGCTGCATGACCGGCAGCTCGACGACGTCGGGCGCCACGTCCTCGTACTCGAACTGGCCCAACAGGTGGTTGATGCAGTTGAGCCGGGCCGCCCGCTTGTCGTCGGAGGGCACGACATACCAGGGCGCCTGCTTGATGTCGGTGTACTGGAAGGTCGTGTCCTTGGCCATCGAGTACCTGACGTACAGCTCGTGCTCGGCGAGGTCCATCTCGGAGAGCTTCCACCGTTTGAGCGGCTCGGCGTTGCGGGCCTCGAAGCGCCGGCGCTGCTCCTGGTAGGACACCGAGAACCAGTACTTGAGGACGACGATCCCGGAGCGCACGAGCATCCGCTCGAACTCGGGGCAGGACCGCAGGAACTCCTGGTGCTCCTCCTCGGTGCAGTAGCCCATCACCCACTCGACGTTGCTGCGGTTGTACCAGCTGCGGTCGAACAGGACCATCTCCCCCGCGGCCGGCAGGTGCTCGGCATACCGCTGGAAGTACCACTGGGTCTGCTGCCGCTCGGTGGGCTTCGGCAGTGCGACGACCCGGACGGTCCGCGGGCTGGTGCGCTCGGTGATCCGCTTGATGACGCCGCCCTTGCCGGCCGAGCCGCGTCCCTCGAAGATGACGAGGACCTTCAGCCCCTGGGTCTGGATCCAGTACTGGAGGAGCACCAGCTGGGTCTGCAGCCGCTCCATCTCGGCCTCGTAGACCGACTTCCTGAGCCGGCCGTCCTTGGTGTAGTCGTCGGCGTGACCGGTGGGGCCGATGAACGCGACGTCGTTGGCCCCCTCGGGAAGCGCTGTCTCGTGGTGCATGGATGCCGCCCTTCACTCGCCGCTGCTGGCATCCTTGCGCTCCGGGCGGACGTCAGCAAGCCACACGGGGGCGGCGTGGGCCCGTCCGCCGCATCGCGGCCGGAGCGGTATGCCGCCGCGCGGCGTGGTATGGCGCCGCGCGCGGCGCGCCGAGGTGGTGGCTCAGCCGCGCAGGCGCGGGTTGCTCGGCCAGGGCGCGTCCACCGGCCGCAGGTCCCGCCAGCCGCGGTCCCGGGCCGCGAGCGCCGCGAGGACACCGAGGGCCAGGGCGGGGTTGTGCAGCCGGGCCGTCAGCACCGCCTCCCGGACCTCCTCGAGGTGGGCCCAGCGGGTCGGCATGCCGTGCTCCTCCCCGGTGCGCTCATGCCGCTCCGGCTCGGGGACCAGGGCCAGGTCGCGGGCGAGGTAGATCCGCATCGCCTCGGTGGACCCGCCCGGCGAGGCGAGGTAGTCGAGCAGGGTGTGCCACCGGCCGGCGGTGCGGTCCACCTCCTCGTGGAGCTCCCGGGCGGCCGTCTGGTGCGGGGGCTCCCCGTCGACGTCGAGCAGCCCGGCGGGTAGCTCCCACTCGAAGGCGCCGACCGGGTGGCGGTACTGCTGGATGAGCAGCACCCGGTCCTCGGCGTCGAGCGCGAGGACGGCCACCGCTCCGGGGTGGTCGACGACCTCCCGGGTCAGCGGCCCGGCCGGACCGAGCGAGAACGTCTCCTCGACGACGTCCCACACCCGGCCCTGGAACAGCCGGCGGGAGGCGGTCAGCGGCTGGGGGTCGACCCGGTCGGCCAGGGGGTCCGGCACGTCAGGCCGGTGCGTTCAGCGCGTCGGAGGGGGTGGCCGGGCGGCGCGTCGCGGTCCCGGCCGCCGGGGCCGCGCTCGCCGTCGCGCCGTCGCCGGCCTCGGCGGAGTGCTTGGGCCGCTCCACCTCGACGAGCCGCGATGCCCGCTGCGCCTCGATCGCCGCGCCGACGAGGCCGGCGAACAGGGGATGGGCCCGCGTCGGACGGGACTTGAACTCGGGGTGGGCCTGGGTCGAGACGAAGTACGGGTGCACCGACCGGTCGAGCTCGACGAACTCGACGAGGTTGCCGTCCGGAGAGGTGCCGCTGAAGACGAGCCCGGCCTGGCCCAGCCGGTCCCGGTAGCCGTTGTTCACCTCATAGCGGTGCCGGTGCCGCTCGGAGACCTCGGACACGCCGTAGGCCTCGGCGACGACCGACCCGTCGACCAGCCTCGCCGGGTAGGCGCCGAGCCGCATCGTCCCGCCCAGGTCGCCCGCGCCGTCGACGAAGGCCTTCTGCTCCTCCATCGTGGCGATGACCGGGTCCGGCGTCCGGGGGTCGAACTCGGTCGAGCTGGCCCCCTCGATCCCGGCGACGTTGCGGGCGAACTCGATGACCATGCACTGCAGGCCGAGGCACAGGCCCAGAGCGGGCACCTGCCGCTCACGCGCCCACCGCAGCGCGCCGACCTTGCCCTCGATGCCGCGCACCCCGAAGCCGCCGGGGACGACGATCGCGTCCACGCCCCCGAGCGCCTTGCTCGCACCCGCGTCGGTGACGCAGTCGTCGGACACGACCCACCGGATGTTGACCTTCGCGTCATGATGGAACCCGCCGGCCCGAAGCGCCTCGGTGACCGACAGGTAGGCGTCGGGCAGGTCGATGTACTTGCCGACGAGGCCGACCTCGACCTGCTCGGCCGGCTCGTGCACCCGGTCCAGCAGCCGGTCCCACGCGGTCCAGTCGACGTCCCGGAAGGCCAGCCCCAGCCTGCGGATGACGTAGGCGTCCAGGCCCTCGCGGTGCAGCACCTTGGGGATGTCGTAGATGCTCGGGGCGTCCACGGCGGCCGTCACGGCCTCGGTGTCGACGTCGCACATCAGCGAGATCTTCCGCTTGATCGCGTCGGGGATCTCCCGGTCGGCGCGCAGGACGAGCCCGTCGGGCTGTAGCCCGAGCTGACGCATGGCGGCCACCGAGTGCTGGGTGGGCTTGGTCTTGAGCTCGCCGCTGGGCGCGAGGTAGGGCACCAGCGAGACGTGCAGGAAGAACACGTGGTCGCGGCCGAGGTCGTGGCGGACCTGGCGGGCGGCCTCGAGGAACGGCAGCGACTCGATGTCGCCGACGGTGCCGCCGATCTCGGTGATGATGAGGTCCGGGGCGTCGGCGTCGTCGATCCCCGGGGAGCCGGCCGCCTGGGCCCGCATCCGGGCCTTCAGCTCGTTGGTGATGTGCGGGATGACCTGGACGGTGTCGCCGAGGTACTCCCCGCGGCGCTCCCTGGCGATGACCCGGCTGTAGACCTGGCCGGTGGTCACGTTGGCGTTGCCGTGGAGGTTGACGTCGAGGAAGCGCTCGTAGTGCCCGATGTCGAGGTCGGTCTCTGCCCCGTCGTCGGTGACGAACACCTCACCGTGCTGGAAGGGGTTCATCGTCCCGGGATCGACGTTGAGGTAGGGGTCCAGCTTCTGCATGGTGACCCGCAGGCCGCGCGCGCGGAGCAGGTGTCCGAGGCTGGAGGCGGTGAGGCCCTTGCCGAGCGATGAGGCGACGCCCCCGGTCACGAAGATCTGTTTCGTCTGCACCACGGGCTTCAACTCTACGTCATGGCCGGGGCAGCGCCGGACCCCGGGCCACGAGAAGCCCCGGGCGTCTCACCGGTCGGATGGCCACGGGGGCGCCTCCGCGGCGCCCGCCACGCCGACCTGCGCGTAGGCGGCGAGCGCGGCGGCGACCGCGTCCGCCTGCGTGGGTAGCTCGGCGGCGCGGACCCGGGCGCGGTCGCTGAGGTCGGTCGCGAGGTCCGGCGAGCCGAGCACGTCGCTGATCGCGTCGGCCAGTGCCTGCGGGTCCCCGGGCGGGACGAGCACTCCGGCCCCTCCGAGGACGGCCGCCGTGCCCCCCACGTCGGTGGCGACGATCGCGACGTCGGCGTGCAGCGCCTCCTGCAGCCCCACGGGCTGCCCCTCCCACACGGCGGAGGACACCACGACGTCGGCGGCGGCGACCAGGTCCGGGACGTCCGCGCGGTGGCCCAGCAGCCGGACGGGGAGCCGGCCGGCGGCGACGCGGGCCGCGAGGTGCGGTCGCAGCGGGCCGTCGCCGGCGACCGCCGTGACCATGTCGACCCGGTCCCCGAGCAGGGTGACCGCGTCGAGGAGCAGGTCCAGCCCCTTCTGGGGGGCCAGCCGAGCGACGACCAGCGCCAGGGCGGTGGCGTCGGGCAGGCCCAGCTCGTCCCTGACCTGGGCCCTGGTCCGCGCCGGCGGGGCCGGTGCAGGGGCGGGTACCACGGCGAGACCGGTCGCCGCCGCTCCCAGCCGGGCCTGCCGCTCGACCAGGTCCGCGGACACGCCGAGGACCAGTTGGGCCCGGCGCGCCACGAGCCGCTCGAGGACGGCATACGCCGCGCCCAGCCGGCCGGCGGGTGCCGCGTTGTGCACGGTGACGACGAGCGGTGGACGGCCACGGCGCTGGGCGAGGGCGGCGAGTCCCCCGACCCGGAGCCCGTGGGCGTGGACGACGTCGGCGTCACTGCCGAGCCGGCGCAGGCTCCGCACGGCGGCCAGGTCCCGGGCGGGGTGCGGCCGGTCCCGGACCCGCAACGGGACGTGGCCGGCGCCGCAGGCGGTGAACCGGAAGGCGGCCTCCACCTCCGCAGGGCAGGCGACGCGGACGTCGTGCCCGGCTGCGACGAACCCGGACGCCAGGTCGTGGACATGCCGTCCGACGCCGCCCGCACTCGTCCCGACCACGAGGGCAACCCTCATCCGGCCCGCCCCCGCCGCGCGGCGACCCAGGCCCTCCCCTGACCGGCGACCTCGCTGTCGACGACGATGACGGCCGCGCCGTAGCCGAGGACCGCCACCAGCCCGGCGGCCACCCCGGTGCCGAGCGACCCGGCGACCCCGGTCCCCGCCGCGGGCGTGAGCCGGTCGGCGGCTCCCCAGCCCACGAGGACTCCCACGAGCACCGACCCGCCGGCCCGCAGCCCGGCCTGGACCGGCGCGCTGCCCCAGGCCCGGCGGACCAGCAGGGCGAGCACGGCGGCCGACACGGCCATCCCCGTCGACGAGGCGGCGCCGAGGGTCACCAGGGTCCGCAACGGCCCGGAGCCGGACCGGAGGACGGCCAGCGGGACCACCGCGGCGACGAGCCAACCGGCGGCCACGGCGAGGCCGGCCGCTCGGGGACGTCCGCGCACGTAGAGGGCCCGGGTGAGCAGTGCGGTCGCCCCGAACGCGACCACGCCGGGCGCGTACGCGGTGAGGGCCTCGCCGAGGCAGGACAGCGCCGCGGCGCTCGACCGTCCCCCTCCCCGGCGGGCGTCCAGTGCGGTGAAGAACGCCTCGACCGACGCCGAGCTCGCGACGAGGACGGCGACCCCCAGGCCGCCGAGCAGGATGACGGCCCGCAGCGAGCGCGTCAGGGTGGCCGCGTCGCCCGGTGCGGTGCCCCGGCCGCGGGCGAGGGTCGGGAACGCCGCGGTGGCCACCGGGACGGCCAGCACGGCATACGGCAGGAGGTAGACGGCCTGGACGTAGGTGTACACCGAGGCGGCGCCGTCGCCGCCGTCATGGTTGGACACCCAGAAGGTCACGACGACGGCGAGCTGCTGGGCCACGAGGGCGACCAGGCCGGCGACGGCCAGCGAGCCCGAGCGCCGGGCGTCGCCCTCGGCGAAGCGGAAGGTCGGGGCCCACCGCCAGCCGGCCCGCCAGGCGGGGACGAGGAGTGGCAGGCTCAGCGCCGCCACCCCCGCCGTCGTGCCCCAGGCGAGCAGCTGCAGCGCGGAGCGGTCCACCGCACCCGGGTCGGTCGCCCCGCCGGCGAGGGCACCGTAGCCGAGGTAGGTCGTGATGACGACGAGGCTGGACAGCAGCGGGGCGAGCGCCGGGGCGAGGAAGCGCCGGTGGGCCTGCAGCAGCCCGACGAGGACGATCCCCACGCCGTAGAGGGGGACCTGGACGGCGAACACCCGGAGCATGAGGGTCCCGGCCTGCGCGCCGCCGGGGATCCGCGGGTTGACGATCCATCCCGAGAGCACCGGCGCGGCCAGCAGGAGCACCACCGCGAGCGGCACGAGGAGGGCCAGGCACCAGGTGAGCAGTGCGGAGGCGCTGCGGTGCGCGCGGTCGGGGTCGTCGCGACCGAGGTGTCCGGCGATGACCGGCACCGCCACGGCCGCCAGCACGCCGCCGGCGGCGATCTCGTACAGGACGTTCGGCAGCGCGTTGACGGTGTTGTAGACGGTGCCGACGCCTCCGGTGCGGACCGAGTCGGCGAAGACGAGGGTGCGAGCGAAGCCGGCGGTCCGGGCAGCGAGGGTCGTCACGCCGATGAGGCCGGCGGCGCCGGCGATGCCCGCGGCCGTGGCGGTCCTGGCGTTCATCGCGGCCGCCGGCCGAGGGCGTCGAGGTCGCGCAGCCCCGGGGTGGACTCGATCACCTGGGTGAAGCTGACCCTCTCCGAGGCCAGGGTGAGGGCGGCGAGCACGCCCAGGGCGGCGACCCGCCCGGGCAGGCGGGTGCTCTCGACGAGCGCCGCGCCGAGCAGCGCGCCCGCGGCGTTGGCCCCGGTGTCACCCAGCATCGCCTCCTCGCGCAGGTCGGGTCCGAGCAGGGCCACGGCGGCACCGGCCGCGGCCGCCGCGGAGGCGGCCCCGGGGCGGCCCGGCCGGGCGAGGACCGCCACGGCGGCCAGGGTGCTGGCCTTGAGGGCCCGGCCGGGGCGCAGGTCGAGCAGGTTGACGAGGTTGGCGCTGCCCGCGACGACGGCCCCCCCGACGAGCGTCGCCAGCAGGCCGGCGGGTCCGGCGCCGCTGGTGCTCGACGCCGGGCCCGCGGCCCGGGCGCGGCCCGGGTGGTCGACCAGTGCCGCCGCGAGCAGGCCGCTCACCGCCAACCCCACGACCTTGACGGCGCCGGTGGTCAGCTGGCCGTGGCCGAGTGCGCCGAGGTGGCCACGCAGCCCCCTGCTCGAGGCGTCCCCCACCAGGTCGTCCAGAGCCCCCAGCGCTCCGGCGGCCGCGGTCGCCAGGGCGGGGCCCGGGCCGGCGAGGGCCGCCCCGACGGTGGCCCCCAGGACGTAGGCCGGGCCCGCGAGGAGGGTGACCTCGGCCCCCGCATGGTTGGTGCGCTGCCAGGGCAGCCGCCAGGCAGCCGGGAGGAGCCCGCGCTCCCGGTATGCCGCGGCGGCCACCAGGGTGGCCACCGCGGCACCCCCGAGCGGGCGGAGCGGGCTCACGGTGTCGGGGATGAGGGCAGCGGCGGGAAGGCGGCGGTCACGCCGCTCTCGAGGCCGTACTGGCCCGCTCCTCCGTCGAGCTGCTCGGTCAGCGCGAACACGATGCTGGCCCGGCCCATCGGCAGCCCCACGTCGTCGATGGTGGAGACCGCCTTGACGGCCTGGCTGTCGTCCCGGGCGGCACCGACGACCGACAGGGTCTTCTGGTCCCCCGACACCCCGACGTCCGAGGCGAGGACGGCGCCGGACCCACCGCTGTCGAGGGCCTTGACGAGGGCGACGTAGCCCTTGACCGCCTGCTGGTCGGCATCGGCGGTGCCCGGCGCGGCGTCGGCGCCGATGATGACGCTGAACTGGGCGGGCGTCGGTTCGGCGACGTCGACCTCGAGCAGATCGGCCTGGGTGAGCTGCTGGATGGCTGTGGTCACCTGGGTCGCGCTGGGGCTGGCCCCGCCGCCGGCGTCCGTGGCGGGCGGCTTGCGGACCAGGAGCCGGGCGAGCACGGCATCGAGCGCCGACCCGCCGGCCGCGGCCGGGTCGGCCCCGACATCGGTGGCCAGCCGCTCCGCGAGCTGGTCCCGGGCATCGGCCGTGGCCTTGTCGGACGAGACCCACGTGTCGTGAACCGTGGTCGTCGACGCGACCCGGGCACCGGAGCGCTCGAGGATCGTCGCCGCGGCCTTGGCCGTCGCGGAGTCGGCTCCGGGAAGGATGACGAGGCTGACGGTCCGTCCGAGCAGGGCGCCCGCGACGAGCGTGGGGTTGGCGGCCGCGGTGAACGCGTCCCGTGCCTCGCTGGCCTTGGTCTGCTGGTCGAGCTGGGCGCGCAGGTCGCTCTTGTCCTGGCGCAGCTGGGAGAGCTCCTGGGACACCTGCGTGCTGATCCCCTTCTGCAGCGGACCGGCACCCAGCACGATGCCGACCGCCAACGCCAGGAAGATCGACACGATCGAGACGAGGTGGTACCGGAAGTCGATCACGAGAAGACCCCTTGGATGGCCGACCACAGGTCGTCCAGTTGCGCGCCGATGACTTGGTGGAAGGCGGGTGTGGCCCACAGGGCGGCGATGAGCGCGAGGCCGCCGACGGCGGTCACGAGCACCAGCCAGGCGAGCGACATCTGGGACCGGTAGAGGCGGCTCACGCCCTTGGCGTCGACGAGCTTGCCGCCGACCCGCAGCCGGGTGAGGAACGTGCTGGCCATGCCCGCGCGGCCCTTGTCGAGGAACTCGATGAGCGTCGCGTGGCTGCCGACGGCGACGATCAGGGTGGCGCCCTTGTCGTCGGCCAGCAGCATCGCGACGTCCTCGCTGGTGCCGGCAGCCGGGAAGAGCACCGGCTGCAGCCCGAGCGCCTCGACCCGCTCGAGGCCGGGGGCCCGGCCGTCCCGGTAGGCGTGGACGACGATCTCCGCGCCGCAGCGCAGCGTGGCGTCCGACACCGAGTCCATGTCGCCGACGACGACGTCGGGCCGGAGCCCGGCGTCGACGAGTGCGTCCGCGCCCCCGTCGACGCCGATGAGGACCGGCCGGTACTCGCGGATGTAGGACCGCAGCGTCTGCAGGTCCTCCTTGTAGTGGTACCCCCGGACGACGATGAGCACGTGCCGGCCGTCGATCTCGGTGGTGATGTCAGGCACGCCGACACCGTCGAGGAGCAGATCGCGCTCCTTGCGCAGGTACTCCATCGTGTTGGCGGCGAAGGCCTCGAGCTGGACGGACAGCCCGGCCCGAGCCTCGCTCATGGCCACCGCGACGGCCTCCCGGTCCAGCACGGCCCCCGACGCCAGCGGCTGGTCGCCGCTCAGCAGGTCGTCCCCGACCACGGTCAGCGGCATCCCGTCCCGGACCGCGGACATCACCGGCGTGCCCACGTCGTCGAGCAGGAGGACTCCCGCCTCGATGAGGATCTGGGGGCCGAGGTTGGGGTAGCGGCCGGAGATCGACCGCGAGGCGTTGACGACGGCAACGGGACGGCAGGCCACCAGGGCCTCCGCGCTCACCCGGTCGATGTCCTGGTGGTCGATCACCGCGACGTCGCCCGGCCGGAGGCGCTTGGTGAGGTTCTTGGTGCGCCGGTCCACGCGGGCAGGACCACTCACCCCGAGCTCGGGGGAGCGTGGTCGGGGTCCGGGGGCACGCATCGCCATGGTGCCCCCATCGTGCCACGAACGGGGCGACGGCCAGGCCTAGCCGGTGGCTCCCCAGGGCGCCCGGCGCGCGCGGGCGAGCAGGTCGCGGGCGTTCTCCAGCGCGGCGTCGGTGCCCGCTCCGGCCATCATCCGGGCCAGCTCGGCAACCCGCTCCTCGCCGTCCACCGCCACGACGTCGCTGGTGGTGACGTGACCGTCACCGGACTTGCTGACGACGAGATGTCGGTCCGCATGCGCGGCGACCTGGGCGAGGTGCGTGACGACGACGACCTGGGCGTGCCGGGCCAGCTCGGCGAGGCGGGCCCCGACGTCCAGCGCGGCGCGGCCCCCGACGCCCGCGTCGACCTCGTCGAACACGAACGTCGGGACCTGGCAGACCTCCGCCGCCGTCGCCACCTCGATGGCGAGCATGACCCGGGACAGCTCGCCTCCGGAGGCGGCCTTGCCGACCGTACGGGCCGGGGTGCCGGGGTTGGCGGCGAGCCGGATCTCGACGGCGTCGGCACCGTGCGGCCCGAACCCGGCACCGCGGGTCACGGCGACGCTGACCACCGCCCGCGGCATACCCAGCCCGGCCAGCTCCCCGGTGATCCGCTCCCCCAGGGTCAGTGCCACGCGCTCGCGCTCGGTGCTGAGCCGGGCCGCCGCCCGCTCGCGCTCGCCGGTGAGCCGGCCGAGCTCGGCCGTGAGCTCGCCGAGCCGGTCGTCGGCCCCGAGGAGCTCGGTGAGCCGGGCGACGGCCCGCTCGGACCAGGCGAGAACCTCGTCGACGGTGTCGCCGTAGTGGGCGGTGAGGGTGCCGAGCCGGGCGCGACGCTGCTGCACCCACCCCAGCCGGTCGGGGTCGAGGTCGACGGTGCCGGCGTAGCGGGTGAGGTCGGCACCGAGGTCCGAGGCGAGGACGGCGAGCTCATGGAGCCGCCGTTCGAGATCGGCGAGCTCGGGGTCGTTGGCCGCCGCGGTCGACACCGCGGCACGGGCGCCGGCCAGCGCGCCGCTCACCCCGTCCGCCGACCCGCCCGCGGCGTCGTCGTCACCGAGGAGGAGCAGGCCCGCCGAGTGCGCGGCCAGCCGGAGCTCCTCCGCGTGGGCGAGCCGCTCGTCCTCGACCCGCAGTGCCGCGTCCTCGCCGGGCTGTGGGTCGACCTGCTCGATCCGCTCCAGCCCGAGCTGGAGGACCTCGATCTCCTGGGCGCGCTCGCGGCCGAGCGACCGCAGCCGCCCCAGCTCCGCGCGGACCCGGGTGTACTTCGCCTGCGCCGCGCGGTACGCCGCGAGGGCGCCGCCCAGCGCCGGCCCGCCGAAGGCGTCGAGCAGCTCGCGGTGCTGGTCGGCGTGGCGCAGCCGCCACTGGTCGGCCTGCCCGTGGACCGCGACGAGATGCTCCGACAGCTCCGCGAGCAGACCCGCCGGTGCGGAGCGACCTCCGACGTAGGCCCGGGAGCGTCCCTCCTCCGACACCGTCCGGACCAGGACGAGCCCGTCCTCCACGTCGGCGCCCGCCTCGGCGGCCCGCTCGAGCGCCGGATGCCCGCCGGGCAGGTCGACGACGCCCTCGATGACCGCCCGGCCGGCGCCCGCCCGGACCAGGCCCGGGTCGGCGCGGGCGCCGAGCAGGAGCAGCAAGCCGCTCACGACCATCGTCTTGCCCGCTCCGGTCTCGCCGGTCAGGACGGTCAGCCCGGGATGCAGCTCGAGCACGGCGTCGTCGATGACGCCGAGGTCACGAATGCGGATCTCAGAGAGCACGGTGCCAGCCTGTCACGTCGTGGCGACGCCCTCGGCCCGCTCGCGTCGGCGCTCGCCCTCGGCCCGCTCGCGTCCCCGCTCGCCCTCGGCCCGCTCGCGTCGGCGCTCACCCTCGGCCCGCTCGCGTCCTCGCCAGCCCTCGACCGACAGGTCGAACTTGGCGACGATCCGGTCGGTGAACGGGGCGTCGTCGAGGCGGGCGAGCCGCACCGGCTCGGCCGAGCGGGTGACCTGGACCCGCGCCCCGGGCCCGATGTCGAGGATGCGCCTGCTGTCACAGGCGAGGACCCCGCCGATCTCGCTGTCGGCCAGGACCTCGACCGCCAGGACCGAGCGCGGTCCGACGACGACCGGCCGCGCGAACAGCGCGTGGGCGCTGATCGGGACCAGGAGGATCGCCTCGACGTCGGGCCAGACGACGGGGCCACCGGCCGACAACGCGTATGCCGTGGAGCCGGTCGGGGTGGCGAGCACGACACCGTCGCACCCCCACGACGAGAGCGGCCGGCCGTCGACCTCCACCGCCAGCTCGATCATCCGGGCCCGCGTCGCCTTCTCGACCGAGACCTCGTTGAGCGCCCAGCTCGAGAAGACCCGCTCCCCGCCCTCGGTGACGGTCACCTCGAGGGTCATCCGCTCCTCGACGGTGTAGCTACCGGCGACGATGCGGTCCACCGTGGCGTCCAGGTCCTCCACCTCGGCCTCGGCGAGGAACCCGACGTGACCGAGGTTGACCCCGAGCAACGGCACCCTGCTTCCCCGGCACAGCTCGGCGGCCCGCAGGATCGTGCCGTCGCCACCCAGGACGACGACGACCTCGCAGCGCTCGGCCGGGCTGCTGGGGTCCACCACCCGCACCTCACCGTCGAGCTCGGCGGCGAGCAGGTCGTCGGCGACGACCTCGACCCCGGCCGCCGTGAGCCGCTGGGCCACGTCGCGGGCGAGAGCGTGCACGTCGCTTCTCGTCGGATGTGCGACGAGGAGGATCCGGCGGGTGCTCGCAGTCACGCGGGTCCTTTCGACGTGATGGCCCGGACCGTCTCGGCCAGGGCGTCGGCCCCCATCCTTGCCGACCCGTCGGACCGCAGCCACATGAGGTACTCCACGTTTCCCGCACCCCCGGGCACCGGACTGAGGAGGACGCCGTACGGGAACAGCCCGGCGTCCTGCGCGGCGGCGCTCACCGCGAGCAGGGCGGCCCGGCGGTCGTGGGGGTCGCTGACGACACCGCGGCGGCCGAGCCTGGCCCGACCCACCTCGAACTGCGGCTTGACCAGGACCACGACGTCGCCATCGGCCGCGACCAGCCCGGCCAGGTCCGCCAGCACGAGGGTGAGCGAGATGAAGGACAGGTCGGCGACGACGAGGTCGCCGGGTCCGCCGAGGTCGGCGGCGCCCAGGCCGCGGACGCTCCGGCCACTGCGTTCCTCGACGCGCGGATCGCTCGCCACCGACGGGGCGAGCTGGTGGTGGCCGACATCCAGGGACACCACGTGGGCCGCACCGTGGTGCAGCAACATCTGGGTGAAGCCGCCGGTCGAGGCGCCGACGTCGAGGCATCTGCGGCCCGCCACCAGGAGCCCTCTCGGCTCCCAGGCGTCCAGCGCCGCGCCGAGCTTGGCGGCCGCGCGGCTGGCCCACACCGGCTCGTCGCCGACGAGGTGGACCGCCGTGGCGGCGTCGACCTGCTGCGACGCCTTGGTCGCCGGGCGGCCCGCCACCAGCACCCGCCCGGCGTCGACCAGGTCGTGGGCGTGGCCGCGGGACCGCGCCAGCCCACGACGGACCAGCTCGGCGTCCAGGCGCAGCGGGCCGCCCGGCCGCTCAGCCGCCGAGGTCACCAAGACGGGACTGGAGCGTGCGCTGGACGTGCTCGCCGGCCTCGATCTGGGCATCAAGGTCGTCCATGGGCGTGACCGCCAGCTCACCGAGGGCCGCGTCGATGACCAGGTCGCCCGTCTCGGGCGCCCCGGCGAACGGCTCCTGCGGCTGCGGCGTCGGTCCGGTCATCGCGGCGGGCGACTCGGGGCTGCTCGCCGAGCGACCGGCCAAGGCCTCGTCGCCGTGGGTGGCAGGCCGGTCAGCCACCGACGGCCTTCTTCGCAGATGTCCGCTTCGCGGAGGCCTTCTTCGTCGAGGCCTTCTTCGCGGCCGCCCGCCGACGCGGACGCCTTCTTCGCGGCCGCCCCCGACGCGGACGCCTTCTTCGCGGCCGCCCCCGACGCGGACGCCTTCTTCGCGGCCGCCCCCGACGCGGACGCCTTCTTCGCGGCCGCCCCCGACGTCGACGCAGAGGCCCTCGCCCTCGTCGCGGTGGCCCTCGGGGAGCGCCTCGGGGTGGCCCTCGGGGTGGCCCGTGGGGGCGCCGCGACGCGGGCCGGCTCGGCGCGGGTGGACTCGACATACGGCTCGGCCACCTCCGTCGCGGTGAGCCCGACACGAACGGCCACCATGCCGGCGACCTCCTCGAGCTGCCCTGCCAGCGTCGTGACCGCGGCGGTCACCGCGTTGACGTCGGCGGCGAGCCGGGCGAGGTCCACCCGGCCGAGAGCGGAGTCGATCTCGCTGCGCACCAGCGCGACGAGCTGCCGACGGTTCGCCTCGGCGGCGGACAGCATCTCGTCGGCGAAGGTGGCCACCTGCTTGCCCACCTTCTTGCTGGACCCCTCGAGCCCGGTCAACGACAGGAGCTCGTTGGCGGCCTCCAGGGCGCGGGTTCTGGTCAGCTCACCGAGCCCGGACGCCAGCTCGACGAACCCCTGGATCGACTGCTTGGGCATGGTTCCTCCTCGTCCACGCCGGGCCGTACGACCGGCGGCGGCTCCACGCTACCGGTCCGGGCGCCCGGCAAGCACGGCCAGCGGGACGTCCCACACCTCCTCGAGCCGGTTCGGTTCGAGCAGCCCGGCGTCGAGAGCGGCATACAACGCCTGGAGAACGGCGTTGAGGTCGGCCGGCCCGGTCCCGGCGCCCGATCCCTCCCAGCCGGTCGCGGTGACCCGGCGACGGCGCGACCCGCAGATGCCCCATCCGTCCTCCTGCCGAGGCACGCCGAGGTCAGCGGCCAGGCCGCGCAGGTCCGCCAGCACGTACGTCGGGCGGCGCTCGGGCGCCGCGAGAGCCGCTGACCGCAGGTCGTGGACGCCGGTGAGGACGAGGACGGAGTCCATCCCGGCGGACACGGCTCCCTCGATGTCGGTCTCGAGCCGGTCACCCACGGCGAGCAGCCGCTCCGGGGCGACGCCGAGCCGGTCGGCGCACATGAGGTAGAGCGGCTCGTGCGGCTTGCCGGCGACGGTGTCGGGAGACCGGCCGACCGCCCGCTCGACGGCGCCGACGAGGGCGCCGTTGCCCGGGGCCACCCCCCGGTCGGTGGGCAGGGTGGCATCGGTGTTCGTCGCCACCCACACGGCTCCCTCCTCGATGGCGTAGGCGGCCTCGGCGAGCTCGGCGGCGGTCACCTCGGGGCCGTACCCCTGCAGGACCGCGGCCACGGCTGCCCGGTCGGGCACCGGGACGACCGCCTGGTAGCCCGCCTCCTGCAGCGCGCGGGCGACGCCGGGACCGCCGACGGCCAGCACAGCGGCCCCGGGCGCCACGTGGCGCGGGAGCACCCAGGCGCCGGCCTGGGACGAGGTCGCGACGTCCTGCTCCCGCGTGGGGATGCCCAGGCGGGTGAGGTGGTCTGCGACCGCGTCCGGGGGGCGACCGGCGTTGTTGGTGGCGTACTGCACCGGCAGACCGGTCCCGACCAGCGCCTCGACGGCATGCGGGACCGCGTTCGGGCCGCGGTAGACGACACCGTCGAGGTCGCACACGATCGCGGCATACCGGTCGATCAGGGTCATCGGGCCGGCGGCCCGTCGTCGCGGAGCGCGTCGAGCCCCGCCCCGGCGGCGCCCAGCTCCTCGTCGCCGGGCGCCTCCTCCTCGTCCTCGTCGGCCAGCAGATCGGTGACGAGGACGCCGTCGAGCTCCTCCATCCGTTCGACGGCGTCGGTCTCCTGTTCGTGGTCCCCCGAGGCGGCGCGCGCGAACCACTCCCGGGCCTCGTCGGTGCGGCCGAGGGCCAGCAGGGCGTCGGCGTAGGCGTAGTGAAGGCGGTGGTATGCCGCGCCGGCCCGCTTCAGCTGGGGGATCTGCAGCGCGAGCAGGGCGATGTCGTTCTGGCCGAGGTCGCGCCGGACGCCGGACACGACGATGGCCAGTTCCGCCCTCTCGAGGTCGCCGAGCTGGCCGACCTCGGCCGACGCGGCGAGATCCAGAGCCCGGGCATGTCGCCCGAGGCCGCGCTCGCAGTCGACCATGAGGGGCAACAGGTGCGTCGAGCCGCTGAGCCGACGCACCGTGCGGAACTCCCCCAGGGCCCTGGCGAACTCCCCACGGCGATAGGCGACCATCCCGAGTGCCTCGCGAGCGGCTGGCACCCGTCCGGCCCGGCGGACCGCGGTCTCGGCGTGGGCGAGGGCGGCGTCGAGCTCCCCGGCATCCATCATCAGGGCCACCATGACCAGGTGCTGTGCGACGCCCTCGGCGTTCTCCTTGCTGAGGGTCCGCAGCTGCTGGTGGACACCGCGGTCGAGCTCCCGGCCGGTGACCCCGTCGGCGATGCGCGGTTCGGGAAGCCGCGGCCCGGTCGGGGCCAGCCGCGGCCCTCCCCGCCGTTCGCTGTTGTCGGGCTCTCCCGCCCTCCCGCGGTCGGCGCCGCGCGGCCCGTCCGTCCTGCGGCCCGCGCCGCCCTGCGGCGCCGTGCCCCGGCCACCCCCACCTACGGGACGTCCGCCTTGGCCACCCCCGCCCTGAGAACGACCGCCCCCGCCGGCACCGCTGGACCCCTGGCCCCTGCCGCCCTGAGAACGACCGCCTCCGCCGCCACCGCTGGACCCCTGGCCCCTGCCGCCCTGAGAACGACCGCCCCCGCCGGCACCGCTGGACCCCTGGCCCCTGCCGCCCCCACCGGACGCGCCTGCGCCGCCGCCACGGGCGCCACCCGCGGAGCGTCCGGACCCGCGAGGTCCACCGGCGTCGCTCATCGGCACGCAACTCCTTCTCGTCGGACGGGGGCCATGCTGGCCACCGCCTGTGCTGTCGTTCTCCAACAAACCCACCGAGTCCGGCGAGCGGGTCTTCGGTGGCCCGGAGGGGGATCCGTCGGATCCGACCGGCTCTGCCGGACCCTCCCTCGCCGGCCCCCGGCCGGCGGCGGGGAGCAGTCGAGGCGGCCCGGAGCCGGTCGTGGACCACCTGGGTCGATCCTACGCAGGCACCGTCGCCGGCCCTGCGCTCGGCGCCGATGGACCACCCCACCAGGGGGACCGGCCGCCCGCCCGACTGCGCCCATGACCGGCGGACCGGACAGTGCCGGTCGCCCGGATGGGGCGCCGGTGGACCTCGCCCACATACGACAGTGGACCTCGCCCACATACGACAGTGGCCCGCCGAATCGGCGGGCCACTGCGAAAGTATGTCCGGCTGCGTCCTACTCTCCCACACCGTCCCCAGTGCAGTACCATCGGCGCTGAAGGGCTTAGCTTCCGGGTTCGGAATGGAGCCGGGCGTTTCCCCTTCGCTATGACAGCCGAAACTCTATGGAGATGTCAGTCGTCCCCGACCGTATCTCGGGAACTCCACAGTGGACGCAAGCAGCATATATGTGTATCAAGTCATCGGCCTATTAGTACCAGTCAGCTCCATGCATTGCTGCACTTCCACGTCTGGCCTATCAACCCAGTAGTCTACTGGGAGCCTCTCGGGGCGAACCCCATGGAAACCTCATCTTGAAGCGTGCTTCCCGCTTAGATGCTTTCAGCGGTTATCACTTCCGAACGTAGCCAATCAGCCGTGCCCTTGGCAGGACAACTGACACACCAGAGGTTCGTCCATCCCGGTCCTCTCGTACTAGGGACAGCCCTTCTCAAGTTTCCAACGCGCACAGCGGATAGGGACCGAACTGTCTCACGACGTTCTAAACCCAGCTCGCGTACCGCTTTAATGGGCGAACAGCCCAACCCTTGGGAGCAACTCCACCCCCAGGATGCGACGAGCCGACATCGAGGTGCCAAACCATGCCGTCGATATGGACTCTTGGGCAAGATCAGCCTGTTATCCCCGGGGTACCTTTTATCCGTTGAGCGACGGCGCTTCCACAAGCCACCGCCGGGTCACTAGTTCCGACTTTCGTCCCTGCTTGATATGTCTATCTCGCAGTCAAGCTCCCTTGTGCACTTACACTCGACACCTGATTGCCAACCAGGCTGAGGGAACCTTTGAGCGCCTCCGTTACCTTTTAGGAGGCAACCGCCCCAGTTAAACTACCCACCAGGCACTGTCCCTGATCCGGATCACGGACCTAGGTTAGATATCCAGAACGACCAGAGTGGTATTTCAACGTTGACTCCACAGACACTGGCGTGTCCGCTTCACAGTCTCCCACCTATCCTACACAAGCCGTACCGAACACCAATACCAAGCTATAGTAAAGGTCCCGGGGTCTTTCCGTCCTGCTGCGCGTAACGAGCATCTTTACTCGTAGTGCAATTTCGCCGAGTTCGTGGTTGAGACAGTGGAGAAGTCGTTACGCCATTCGTGCAGGTCGGAACTTACCCGACAAGGAATTTCGCTACCTTAGGATGGTTATAGTTACCACCGCCGTTTACTGGGGCTTAAATTCTGAGCTTCGACCCTAAGATCTAACCCGTCCTCTTAACCTTCCAGCACCGGGCAGGCGTCAGTCCGTATACATCGTCTTGCGACTTGGCACGGACCTGTGTTTTTAGTAAACAGTCGCTTCTCCCTGGTCTCTGCGGCCCTTCACCCTAGTGAGCAAGTCACTTCAGGGTCCGGGCCCCCCTTCTCCCGAAGTTACGGGGGTATTTTGCCGAATTCCTTAACCACGATTCACTCGATCGCCTTGGTATTCTCTACCTAACCACCTGGGTCGGTTTGGGGTACGGGCGGCTTGAACCTCGCTAGAAGATTTTCTTGGCAGCATAGGATCACCCTACTTCCCGCATTCGCGGTCACTATCAGGTCTGAGGCACGTGAGGTGCGGATTTGCCTACACCTCGCCCTACTCCCTTGGACGTGGACTACCATCGCCACGCGGAGGCTACCTTCCTGCGTCTCTCCATCGCTTGACTACTACTAGCTGGGGTCGCGCGCTCCGCCTGGATCGGTCCGAAGACCTTCACCAGGTTTCAGGCGCTTAGCATTACTAGATTCGTCAGGGGCGGTTCTTCGCCGGTTCCGGAATATCAACCGGATGTCCATCGACTACGCCTGTCGGCCTCGCCTTAGGTCCCGACTTACCCAGGGCAGATTAGCTTGACCCTGGAACCCTTGGTTATTCGGCGGACGGGTTTCTCACCCGTCATTCGCTACTCATGCCTGCATTCTCACTCGTGTGGCCTCCACGGCTGGATCACTCCGCCGCTTCCCTGGCCACACGACGCTCCCCTACCCATCAACACGCCTGGACCGTGAACCCGCAGGTGTCACGGCCGAGCAGTATGTCAATGCCACAGCTTCGGTGGTGTGCTTGAGCCCCGCTACATTGTCGGCGCGGAATCACTTGACCAGTGAGCTATTACGCACTCTTTAAAGGGTGGCTGCTTCTAAGCCAACCTCCTGGTTGTCAAGGCAACTCCACATCCTTTCCCACTTAGCACACGCTTAGGGACCTTAGATGGTGGTCTGGGCTGTTTCCCTCTCGACTACGGAGCTTATCCCCCGCAGTCTCACTGCCACGCTCTCACTTACCGGCATTCGGAGTTTGGCTAACGTCAGTAACCTGGTGAGGCCCGTCGGCTATCCAGTGCTCTACCTCCGGCAAGAAACACGTGACGCTGCACCTAAATGCATTTCGGGGAGAACCAGCTATCACGGAGTTTGATTGGCCTTTCACCCCTACCCACAGCTCATCCCCTCAGTTTTCAACCTAAGTGGGTTCGGCCCTCCACGACGTCTTACCGTCGCTTCAGCCTGGCCATGGGTAGATCACTCCGCTTCGGGTCTAGACCCAGCGACTCATTCGCCCTGTTCGGACTCGCTTTCGCTACGGCTTCCCCACACGGGTTAACCTCGCCACTGAGCACTAACTCGCAGGCTCATTCTTCAAAAGGCACGCCGTCACCCCACAAGGAGGCTCCGACGGATTGTAGGCACACGGTTTCAGGATCTATTTCACTCCCCTCCCGGGGTACTTTTCACCTTTCCCTCACGGTACTTGTCCGCTATCGGTCACCAGGGAATATTTAGGCTTAGCGGGTGGTCCCGCCAGATTCACACGGGATTTCTCGGGCCCCGTGCTACTTGGGATGGTTCTCTGGAGTTCGCGCCATTTCGTCTACGGGGGTAGCACCCTCTGTGCCGGGCCTTTCAATGCCCTTCGACTATGACGCGAATTTTTGACTCCATGTCAGGATGTCAGTCCCGACCGAGAAGTCCCACGACCCCGACCATGCAACGCCTGACAGCTATCACACATGATCGGTTTAGCCTCTTCCGCTTTCGCTCGCCACTACTTACGGAATCGCGGTTGCTTTCTCTTCCTGTGGGTACTGAGATGTTTCACTTCCCCACGTTCCCTCTACCCACCCTATGTGTTCAGGTGGGAGTGACTGGACTTGCCTCCAGCCGGGTTTCCCCATTCGGAAATCCTCGGATCGCAGTCTGGTTATCGACTCCCCGAGGCTTATCGCAGATTCCTACGTCCTTCTTCGGTTCCTGGTGCCAAGGCATCCACCGTGCGCCCTTATTAACTTGAGCCACAAAGATGCTCGCGTCCACTGTGTAGTTCTCAACATACGGGCGGGTCCCCACCGGTCCCGACGCCTGCCGGCCATGACCGGGGGTTCGTCGCGGAGGGGGTCCTCACCGGCAAGCCGGCCTTCGAGCCGGGCGCAACGCCCGAGCCCTCAGGACCCAACAACGTGTCAGGCGCCTCTCCCCGCCCACCTCGCGTTCCACGGCCGGAGCCAGTACTTGCGGTTGGTGAGCTGAGATCAGCGCCAAATAATCGATGTTCCACCCTTGAGCACCTGCCGTCGGGCGTACGCCGGCGGCCAGGCTCTGGATCGCTTGACGCGACCAGTGCTCCTTAGAAAGGAGGTGATCCAGCCGCACCTTCCGGTACGGCTACCTTGTTACGACTTAGTCCCAATCGCCAGTCCCACCTTCGACGGCTCCCTCCACAAGGGTTGGGCCACCGGCTTCGGGTGTTACCGACTTTCGTGACTTGACGGGCGGTGTGTACAAGGCCCGGGAACGTATTCACCGCAGCGTTGCTGATCTGCGATTACTAGCGACTCCGACTTCATGGGGTCGAGTTGCAGACCCCAATCCGAACTGAGACCGGTTTTTTGGGATTCGCTCCATCTTGCGATTTCGCAGCCCTTTGTACCGGCCATTGTAGCATGTGTGAAGCCCAAGACATAAGGGGCATGATGATTTGACGTCATCCCCACCTTCCTCCGAGTTGACCCCGGCAGTCTCCTATGAGTCCCCGCCATAACGCGCTGGCAACATAGAACGAGGGTTGCGCTCGTTGCGGGACTTAACCCAACATCTCACGACACGAGCTGACGACAACCATGCACCACCTGTATACCGACCTTGCGGGGCACCCATCTCTGGGTGTTACCGGTATATGTCAAGCCTTGGTAAGGTTCTTCGCGTTGCATCGAATTAATCCACATGCTCCGCCGCTTGTGCGGGCCCCCGTCAATTCCTTTGAGTTTTAGCCTTGCGGCCGTACTCCCCAGGCGGGGAACTTAATGCGTTAGCTGCGGCACAGATCTCGTGGAATGAGACCCACACCTAGTTCCCAACGTTTACGGCGTGGACTACCAGGGTATCTAATCCTGTTCGCTCCCCACGCTTTCGCTTCTCAGCGTCAGTAGTGGCCCAGAGACCTGCCTTCGCCATCGGTGTTCCTCCTGATATCTGCGCATTTCACCGCTACACCAGGAATTCCAGTCTCCCCTACCACACTCTAGTCTGCCCGTACCCACTGCAGGTCCGGGGTTGAGCCCCGGATTTTCACAGCAGACGCGACAGACCGCCTACAAGCTCTTTACGCCCAATAATTCCGGACAACGCTCGCACCCTACGTATTACCGCGGCTGCTGGCACGTAGTTAGCCGGTGCTTCTTCTGCAGGTACCGTCACTTTCGCTTCTTCCCTGCTGAAAGAGGTTTACAACCCGAAGGCCGTCATCCCTCACGCGGCGTCGCTGCATCAGGCTTTCGCCCATTGTGCAATATTCCCCACTGCTGCCTCCCGTAGGAGTCTGGGCCGTGTCTCAGTCCCAGTGTGGCCGGTCGCCCTCTCAGGCCGGCTACCCGTCGTCGCCTTGGTGAGCCGTTACCTCACCAACTAGCTGATAGGCCGCGAGTCCATCCCAGACCGAAATACTTTCCAGACGGTAGAGATGCCTCTCCGTCTCGTATCCGGTATTAGCTCCGGTTTCCCGGGGTTATTCCAGAGTCTGGGGCAGGTTACTCACGTGTTACTCACCCGTTCGCCACTGATCACCCGGAGCAAGCTCCGAGGTCACCGTTCGACTTGCATGTGTTAAGCACGCCGCCAGCGTTCGTCCTGAGCCAGGATCAAACTCTCCGTTGATGTTTAGCTCCGTGCCGGCGCAGGCGCCGACCGGAAACCGAAACCCTCGAAGGGTTGTTTCGCTGACTGAGCAAGAACGACTAGCTTGAGTTAGTCATTCGTTGTCAACCAAAGGATTTTCGTCCGAGAACAAGGCCGACCTGGCCGGAGGGCCGGGTCTGCCATGCACCTCGGGACGAGGTTATTGGCATCGATTTTTGACACGCTGTTGAGTTCTCAAGGTTCGGACGCACACCATCACGCGGTCCTCGGACCGCTCTTCGGGGCAACCACTCCAACTTACCCGCGTCCACGCTTGGGCGTCAAATCCGGCTCCTGTGCGGAGCGGGCGGATGTCGATCGCGCTTGGATCTTCGCGGGGGACCCACTGTAGCAACCTCTCGGCCGCCGTTCCAACTCGATGGCTGGTGGTGGGTGTCAGCCGCCGGGACCGGCCTGCTTCGTGCGGATCGCTCCGCCGCGGTGGCGTCCGTTCCTCCCTGTCGGGCTGACGTCGTCGAACATTAGACGAGCGCGGGGACCGGCACAAATCCGGGGCGCCCCGGGCGTGTCGGCGCGGATGCCGCAGACGCCCCGCGGATGCCGCCGACGCCCCGCGGAGGTGCGACGGACCGGCACCCTCAGCGGCGCCGGGCCGCCGCCAGGTTCTTCCGGCCGCGGCGCAGCACCGCCACCGCTCCATGGAGGAAGTCCGCCTCCTCGAGGCGCTGCTCGGCGTCCGAGACCTTGTCGCCGTTCACCGAGGCGCCGCCGTCGGCGATGGCCCGGCGGGCCGCATTGCGGGACTCGACGAGCCCCACGGCGACCAGCGCGTCGACGACGCTCGTACCGGGCGCGACGTCTCCCCCGGGCAGCTCGGCCGTCGCGTCGCGCAGGGTCGCCGCGTCGAGCGCCCGCAGGTCGCCTCGGCCGAACAGGGCCTGCGAGGCCGCCTGGACCGCCGCCGTCGCCTCCGCCCCGTGGACCAGGGTCGTCACATCGGCCGCGAGCAGCCGCTGCGCGGCCCGGCGGAACGGTTCGTCGGCGACCTGTCGCTCGAGATCGGCGATCTCCTCGCGGGTGCGGTCGGTGAACACCCTGAGCAGGCTGCCCACCGACGCGTCCTCGACGTTGACGAAGTACTGGTAGAAGGCGTACGGGCTGGTCATCTCCGCGGAGAGCCAGATGGCGTTCCCCTCGGACTTGCCGAACTTGGTCCCGGTGGAGTCGGTGAGCAGCGGAGTCGTCAGCGCGTGGACGACCGCCCCGTCGGCGCGGTGGATGAGGTCGACGCCGGCGGTGAGGTTGCCCCACTGGTCCGAGCCGCCGGTCTGCAGGGTGCACCCGTGCGCGCGGTACAGGTGGAGGTAGTCGAGCGCCTGGAGCAGCTGGTAGCTGAACTCGGTGTAGGAGATGCCCTCCTGGCTCTGCAGCCGCGCCGCGACGGCCTCCTTGCGGATCATCTGGTTGACCCGGAAGTGCTTGCCGATGTCCCGCAGGAAGTCCAGCGCCGACATCGGGGCCGTCCAGTCCAGGTTGTCGACGAGCAGCGCGGGGTTGTCCCCCTCGACCTCGAGGAACGGCCGCACGAGGGTGGTGATCCGGGCGACCCACTCGGCGGTCTGCTCCTTGGTCCTGAGCACCCGCTCGGAGGTGGGCTTCGGGTCGCCGATCAGCCCCGTCGACCCGCCGACCAGGCAGATGACCCGGTGCCCTGCCCGCTGCAGCCGCCGCAGGACGACCAGCTGGACGAAGTTGCCGAAGTGCAACGACGGGGCCGTCGGGTCGAAGCCGCAGTAGACCGTGATCGGCCCGTCGGCGAGCGCCCGGCGCAGCGCCGGCAGGTCGGTGGCCTGTGCCACCAGGCCCCGCCACTGCAGCTCGTCGAGGATGTCGGTCACGGTCGTCTCTCCTTCGGCTCCGGTCCAGGTCGGGTGGCTCCGGTCCAGGTCCCGCCGGGGTGGCGGACGCCGGTTCGGCTGCCCGGCATACGGTATGCCGCACGCGGCCACAGCCTGCCACGCACGCCCGCGCGGTGCGCGGCCGGTCGCCCGGGCTGGTCCGCCCGGGCGCAGCCGCGGGTGGGGCGCGGGCTCCGGCAGACTCGACGCCATGACGACCCCGACAGCCTCCGCAGAGCATGCTCTGGCCGCCTTCATCGCCGCGCTGCCCAAGGCCGAGCTCCACGTCCACCACGTGGGGTCGGCCTCACCGCGGATCGTCGCCGAGCTGGCCGCCCGGCACCCCACGAGCGCCGTACCGACCGACCCGTCGGAGCTCGCCCGCTTCTTCACCTTCACCGACTTCGCGCACTTCATCGACGTCTACCTCGCCGTCGTCGACCTCGTGCGGACCGCCGAGGACGTCCGGCTGCTCACCTACGAGGTGGCCCAGGAGATGGCGGCGCAGCGGGTGCGCTACGCCGAGCTGACGATGACCCCGTACACCTCGGTCGTCCGGGGCATCCCCATCGAGGCCTACACCGAGGCCATCGAGGACGCCCGCGTGGGTGCTGAGCGCGACCACGGGATCGTCCTGCGGTGGGTCTACGACATCCCCGGCGAGGCGGGGCTCGCCGCCGCCGACGCCACGGTGCGGTATGCCGTGGAGCACGGCCCGTCCTCGCTGGTGGGTTTCGGGCTCGGCGGCCCGGAGATCGGCGTCCCCCGGCCGCCGTTCGCGCCGCACTTCGCCCGGGCCCGTGCGGCCGGGCTGCACTCGGTGCCCCACGCCGGGGAGACGACGGGGCCCCGGACCGTCTGGGATGCGGTGACCCACCTCGGTGCCGAGCGGATCGGCCACGGCACCTCGGCGGCGTCGGACCCCCGGCTGCTGGAGTACCTGGCGGAGCACCGGATCCCGCTGGAGGTCTGCCCGACGTCCAACGTCGCCACCCGAGCCGTCGAGCGGATCGAGGACCACCCGGTCGTCGCCATGCGCGACGCCGGGGTGGTCGTCACGGTCGGCAGCGACGACCCGCCGATGTTCGGGACGACGCTGAACCGCGAGTACGGCGTCGTCGCAAGGCTGCTCGGGCTCGACGAGACCGGGGTCGCCGCACTGGCGAGGACCGCGGTCGAGGCGTCCTTCGCCCCCGACGACGTCAAGGCGCGGATCGGGGCCGAGATCGCCGCGTACGCGGGCGAGCCCGTGCCCGACCCGGTCGGCGAGTGAGGGCCGTCGGCCGGCCGGCCGACGCCGGCTCATCCTCGCCAGGCCGGGTCAGCCGGGTCGGCCGGGTCGGCCCTGGTCAGCCCCGGCCGGCCCGGGTTGCGCCCGCCGGCTGCGGCGCCCCACCGCAGGACGGTAGGAGCTGACGGTCCGCTCCCCCTGGAGCCAGAACCGCCACGGGTATGCGGTGCCGTCACCGCCGGGCCCGCTTACCCCGACCCGCGGTCCCGTGCGGACGAGCTCGGCCGGCACCGGCGCAGGCGGTGCCTCGATGCGGGTCGCCGGGTCGGGGCCGCACACGTCCAGCCCGTTCTCGTCGCGGCCGAGCCCCAGGGTCCGGGCGAGCCGGGCCGGGCCGCGGGCCCAGTCCCGCTCGGGCACCCCCTGGCGGCGGGCGGCGGCGCGTGCCTGCCCCGCGACGACCTCTCCGGCCCGCAGCAGCACCGCCGAGGCCTCCCCGTCGGGCCCACAGACGAGGTTCGCGCAGAAGTGCATCCCGTAGGTGAAGTAGACGTAGAGGTGCCCGGCCGGGCCGAACATCACCTCGACCCGGGGCGTGCGACCCCGGAACGCGTGCGACCCGGGGTCGCTGCGGCCGGCATACGCCTCGACCTCGGTGAGCCGCAGCGAGACGTCCCCGTGGGTGAGCGTGGCCCCCAGCAGCGCCGGGGCCACCTCGAGCGCGTCGCGCTCGAAGAACCCGCGCGAGAGCCGGCCCGCGCCCGCCGGAAGGGTCACGTCGGGCAGGGTACCCGCCGGCAGCGGGCTACCTGCCCGCCGGCGCCGGCACCAGGGCCGTCGATGCCCACCGGCGGCCCTCCCGCGCCACGGTGCGGAGCCGGGCGAGCTGCTCGGCCACCCGGGCCGGCGCGGTGCCGCCCTTGGCGTCCCGGGAGGCCAGCGACCCCGCCACCGACAGGACCTCCCGCACTCGCGGCGTGAGGTGCTCGCTCACCGCGGACAGCTCGGCGTCGGTGAGCTCCCACAGCTCGATCCCCCGGGACTCGCACTCGCGCACACACGCACCGGCCACCTCATGGGCCGCCCGGAACGGCACGCCCTGCCGGACCAGCCACTCGGCGATGTCGGTCGCCAGGGAGAAGCCCCGGGGAGCCAGCGACTCCAGCCGTTCGGTGTCGAAGACGAGGGTTCCGACCATCCCGGCGAACGCCGGCAGCAGCACCTCGAGGGTGTCGACGGCGTCGAACACGGGTTCCTTGTCCTCCTGGAGGTCACGGTTGTAGGCGAGCGGCAGGCCCTTCAGCGTCGTCAGCAGGCCGGCGAGGTCGCCGACGAGGCGGCCCGCCTTGCCGCGGGCCAGCTCGGCGACGTCGGGGTTCTTCTTCTGCGGCATGATGCTCGAGCCGGTGGAGTAGGCGTCGTCGAGGGTGACGAACCCGAACTCCTTGGTCGCCCAGATGACGACCTCCTCGGCGAGGCGGGAGACGTCGACCGCGGTCATGGCCGCGACGAACGACAGCTCGGCCACCACGTCCCGGGACGCCGTGCCGTCCACGGAGTTCTCGACGGCGCCGGCGAAGCCCAGCTCGGCCGCGACCGCCTGCGGGTCCAGACCGAGCGAGGACCCGGCCAGCGCCCCGGAGCCGTAGGGCGACAGCGACGCGCGGGCATCCCAGTCCCGCAGCCGGTCGACGTCCCGCAGCAGTGCCCAGGCGTGGGCGAGCAGGTGGTGGCTCAGCAGGATCGGCTGCGCGTGCTGCAGGTGGGTGCGCCCGGGCATGGCCACGCCGAGGTGCCGGTCGGCCTGGGCGACGAGCGCGTCGACGACGTCCAGGACGAGACCGGCGACGACGCGCGCATGGTCGCGCAGGTACATCCGTACGAGGGTCGCGATCTGGTCGTTGCGCGAGCGGCCGGCCCGGAGCCGCCCGCCGACCTCCGGTCCGACCCGGTCGATGAGGCCTCGCTCGAGGGCGGTGTGGACGTCCTCGTCCTCCGGCAGCGGCGTGAACTCTCCCGACGTCACGTCGGCGGCGAGCGCGTCGAGGCCGGCGAGCATCGCCGTCAGGGCGGCGTCGTCCAGCAGCCCGGCGCGGTGCAGCACCCGGGCGTGGGCGCGGGACCCGGCGAGGTCGTATGCCGCGAGCCGCCAGTCGAAGTGCGTCGAGACCGACAGCGCTGCGAGCGCCTCGGCGGGGCTGCCCGAGAAACGGCCCCCCCACAGGCTCACCGGACCGCCCGGGGCGGCACCGCCCGCTGGGACGGTCCGGTCGGGGGCATCCCTCGGGTCCGCGGCGGGGCTCACGCGTGGTCCTTCCGTGCGTAGGACATCAGACGGCGAGCGGTGCGCTCGCTGGCGACCGTTCCCGAGGTGATGACCATGATGGTGTCATCGCCGGCGATCGTGCCGAGCACCTCGACGGCCTCGGTGTGGTCGATCGCCGAGGCGAGGAAGCTCGCCGCCCCGGGCGGGGTCCGCAGGACGACGAGGTTGGCCGACACCTGCGCTGAGACGAGCAGCTCCTGGCAGCGCTGCTGCAGGCGTGCGGTGACCTCGTCGCCGTCGGGCGCCGGGCGGACCGTGCGGTCCCCGCCCTCGCCCGGAACGGCATACACGAGGCTCTTGCCGACCCGCACCTTCTCCGCCCCCAGCTCGACGAGGTCGCGGGAGAGGGTCGCCTGGGTGACCTGGATGCCGTCGGCCGCGAGGTGCTCGAGGAGCTCGCCCTGCGAGCGGACCTCACGTCGTCCCAGGATCCGGACGATCCGCTGCTGGCGGGCCGTGCGGCTGGTCGAGACGGTCACGCCGACCCGTCCGGACCGGCGCCTGCCGACTGCTCGAGCAGCCAGGAGATGACCGCCTTCTGCGCATGCAGCCGGTTCTCCGACTCGTCCCACACCACCGACCGCGGCCCGTCGATGACCTCCGCCTCCACCTCGAACCCCCGGTAGGCCGGAAGGCAGTGCAGGAAGACCGCCCCCGGTGCGGCGTGCCCCATGAGCGCCTGGGTGACGGCGAACGGGGCGAAGGGGCTGTCGCTGCCCTGGCGCACGTCCTTCTCGGTCTCCATGCCCATCGAGACCCAGGTGTCCGTCGCGACGGCGTCGGCGCCGGTCACCGCCTCGACAGGGTCGCCGACGACGGTGACGGACCCCCCCGAGGCCGCGGCGAGCTCGCCGGCCCGGGCGAGGATGGCCGGGTCCGGCTGGGCGGCGGCCGGGGTGCCGACCCGGACGTGCATCCCGGCCAGGGCCGCGCCGAGCAGGTAGGAGTGCGCCATGTTGTTGGCACCGTCGCCGACGTAGGCCAGGGTCAGCCCGGGCAGGTCGCCACGATGCTCCGAGACGGTGAGGAGGTCGGCGAGGACCTGGCAGGGGTGGAACTCGTCGGTGAGGGCGTTGATGACCGGGATGTGGGCGTGGTCGGCCATCTCCTGGATCCGCTCCTGACCGTAGGTCCGCCAGACGATGGCGACGGCCTCGCGGCCGAGCACCCGCGCCGTGTCGGCGATGGACTCGCGGACCCCCACCCGGGCGAGGTTGCCGTCGATGACCATGGGGAACCCGCCGAGATGGGCGATGGCCGCCGTGAACGACACCTGGGTGCGCAGCGTCTGCTTGTCGAACAGGACGGCGACGACCTGCGGACCCTCGAGGCATCGGTCCGAGAACGGGGCGGCCTTGAGCGCCGATGCCCGGCGCAGGATCTCGGCCTGCTCGGCCGCCGTGAGGTCGTCGTCGCGGAGGAAGTGGCGGATGGTCATGGGGCCTCCTGGGCCGAGGTGGGGCGGGGGGTCGTCGCGGTGTCGAGCAGACCGGGCAGTGCGTCGACGAAGAGGTCCAGCTGCTCCGCCGTGACGATGAGAGGCGGCGCGAGCCGCAGGGCGGTCGGCGTGACCGGGTTGACGAGGAACCCGGCGTCCCGGGCCAGCGCGGCCACCGCCGGGGCGAGCTCCTCGGTCAGCACGACCGCCCGCAGCAGCCCGGCCCCGCGCACCCCGGCGAGGCCCGGGTGTCCCAGGCCGGCGACCCGGGTGGCCAGATGCTCGCCCATGGCCCGCGCATGCTCGACCAGGCCGTCGGCCGCGATGGTGCCGAGCACCGCCAGGGCCGCGGCCGAGGCCAGCGGGTTCCCGCCGAACGTCGAGCCGTGCTGTCCAGCGCCGAGCAGCGCCGTGACCTCGGGCCCGAAGGTGACCAGGGCCCCGACGGGCACCCCGCCGGCGAGGCCCTTGGCCAGGGTCATCGCATCCGGGACGATGCCGGCGTCCTGGAAGGCGAACCAGGTGCCGGTGCGGGCGACCCCGGTCTGCACCTCGTCGAGGACGAGCAGCGCCCCCGCCGCGGTGGTGATCTCCCGGGCGGCCACGAGGTAGGCCGGGTCGGGCACGATGACCCCCGCCTCCCCCTGGATCGGCTCGAGGACGACTGCGGAGGTCTGCTCGGTGACAGCGGCGCGCAGGGCGGTGATGTCGTCGTAGGGGACGTGGACCACACCGGGCAGGAGCGGCTCGAACGGCTCCCGGTAGGCCGGCTTGTGGGTGAGGGCGAGGGCCCCGGTCGAGCGGCCGTGGAAGCCGCCCTCGGCGGCCACGATCCCGCTCCGGCCGGTGCGGCGGGCCAGCTTGACCGCCGCCTCGAGCGCCTCGGTGCCGGAGTTCGTCAGGAAGACCGCCGACCCGGCGGGCGCCCCGGCAAGGTCGAGCAGCCGCTCGGCCAGGGCGACCTGGGCGGGCGAGGTGTAGAAGTTCGAGATGTGCACCATACGGGCCGCCTGGTCGGCGACCGCCGCGACGAGCGCGGGATGGCCGTGGCCCAGGGCGTTCACGGCGAGGCCGCCGAGGAGGTCGAGATAGCGGCGGCCGTCGACGTCCCACACCCAGGCACCGTCACCGTGGTCCAGGACGAGCTGGGGACGGCCGAACACCCCCAGCAGGCACCGCTGGTAGCGCTCGAGGAGCTCGCCGGAACGGGGCGCGGCCGGGTCAGACACGGATGCCTCCCTCGTCCGCGTCCTGCATGTCGTCCGGCTCGACCACCGTGCCGATGCCCTCGGAGGTGAACACCTCGAGAAGCAGCGAGTGGGGCTGCCGGCCGTCGATGACGTGGGCCTGCGCCACGCCCTCCTCGACCGCGCGGATGCACGCCTCGAGCTTGGGGATCATGCCCGAGCCGACCCGGGGAAGCAGCTCCTTGGCGTCCCGCACCGAGAGCCGGGAGAGCAGCGTGCCGCGGTCGGGCCACGCGGCGTACACGCCCTCGACGTCGGTGAGGACGACGAGCTTGCGGGCGCCGAGCGCCGCGGCCAGCGCGGCCGCGGCGGAGTCGGCGTTGACATTGAGCACCTGGCCGTCGAGGTCGAGGTCGGGGGCCACGGTGGACACGACGGGGATCCGGCCCGCGTCGAGCAGGTCCTGGACGGCCGCGGGATGGACGACCTCGACGTCGCCGACCAGGCCGATGTCGTGATGCTCGCCCTCGACGACGACGCCCCGGCGGCGGGCGCCGAACAGGGCGCCGTCCTCCCCCGACAGGCCGACCGCCATCGGGCCGTGCTGGTTGAGCAGGCCGACGAGCTCGCGACCCACCTGGCCGGTCAGCACCATCCTGACGACATCCATCACCTCGGGCGAGGTGACCCGCAGGCCGCCGCGGAACTCGCTCTCCAGGCCCAGCCGGTCGAGCATCGTCTTGATCTGTGGCCCGCCCCCGTGGACGACGACGGGACGCAGCCCGGCATACCGCAAGAAGACGATGTCCCGCGCGAAGGCAGCCTTGAGGGCCCCGTCGACCATCGCGTTGCCGCCGTACTTGACGACGACGAGCGCGCCGTGGAAGCGCTCGAGCCAGGGCAGGGCCTCGACAAGGGTGCTGGCCTTGGTCTGGGCCACCCGCAGGGCTGCGGCGTCGATGGCGCCGCGCAGGGTGGAGGTGGTGTGGGGGGTCATCGTCGTCCCTAGGTGCTGTAGGCCGAGTTCTCGTGGACGTAGTCGTGGGTCAGGTCGCTGGTCCACACCGTCGCCGAGTCCTGCCCGGCATGGAGGTCGACGACGATGTGCACCTCGCGGGCACTGAGGTCGACGCGGGACCGGTCCTCGCCGACCCCACCTGCCCGGCACACCTGGACACCGTTCATCGAGACGTCGAGGGCACCCGGGTCGAAGGCCGCGGTCGTCGTGCCGACGGCGGCCAGGACCCGTCCCCAGTTCGGGTCGTTCCCGAACACCGCGCACTTGACGAGGTTGTTGCGGGCCACCGAGCGGGCCACCTCGAGCGCGTCGGCGACCGATGCCGCGGTGCGCACCTCGATGGCGATGTCGTGAGCCGCGCCCTCCGCGTCGCCGATGAGCCGGCGGGCCAGGCCCGCGCAGACCTCGGTGACCGCCTCGGTCAGCGCGTCCCGCCCCACCTGGACCCCCGATGCCCCGGACGCGAGCAGCAGCACCGTGTCGTTGGTCGACTGGCAGCCGTCGGAGTCGACCCGGTCGAAGGTCACCGCGGTGGCGGCGCGCAGGACGTCGCCGAGGACCGACGGGTCGACGACGGCATCGGTCGTGACGACGACGAGCATCGTCGCCAGCGCCGGCGCGAGCATCCCGGCGCCCTTGGCCATGCCGCCGACACTCCAGCCGTCGCGGACCGCCACCGACTCCTTGGGAAGCGTGTCGGTCGTCATGATGGCCCGGGCCGCTGCCGGTCCGCCATCGGCGGTGAGGGCTAGGCCGGCTGCCCGGATGCCGGCCTCGATGCGGTCCATCGGCAGCAGCTCGCCGATCAGCCCCGTCGAGCAGACCGCCACGTCGCCGGCCGCGACCCCCAGCACCTCCGCGACGAGCTCGGCGGTGCGGTGCGCGTCCTGGAAGCCGGCGGCCCCGGTGCAGGCGTTCGCCCCGCCGGAGTTGAGGACGACCGCGTCGACGCGCCCGTCGGCGACCGCCTGCCGGGTCCACCGGACGGGGGCCGCCTGCACCCGGTTGGAGGTGAGGACGACGGTGGCGTGGTGGTCGGGGCCGTCGTTGACGACCAGGGCGAGGTCGGGCGCGCCCGACGACTTCAGCCCGGCGGCGAGGCCGGCCGCCCGGAACCCGCGGGGGGTCGTCACGCTCATGTCTGTCGTCCTCCGGTGAGGGTGCTGGGGGTGACGATCAGGCCGGCCCGCCGCCAGGACCGGATCGCCGTGTCGATGTCCGGGGTCGGGATGAGGATCCAGTCGGTGTCGTAGGTGGACAGGGCGAGGATGCTGACCTGGGCCTTGACGAGCGGGTCGAGGATCTCGGCGAGCACGCCGATCATCCCCCACTCCAGCGGGCCGGCGATCTCGACGGCCCGGAAGGGTCCGTGCTGGGTGAGCCCGGCCGGGACATGGTCGGCCCGGCAGACGACGGAGGTCTCCTCGGCGGTGCGGGTCAGCGAGCAGAGCGGCCCGGCGGTCCACTGCCACGTGGGGTCCTCGGCGGGGCCCAGCCGGACGACCGCGACATCCTCGGGGTGGGTCATCAGGTGCAGCGGCATCCGGCTCATGGGGCCACTCCCGCGACGGGCAGGCCGGTCGTCTCGGGGAGCCCGAGCGACAGGTTGAGGCACTGGACGGCGGCGCCGGCGGTCCCCTTGGTGAGGTTGTCGACCGCCGAGACGACGACCACCCGGCCGGCCCGCTCGTCGAGGACCACCTGGAGGTGAACGCTGTTCGACCCGAGCACGTTGGCGGTCGAGGGCCAGGCCCGGTCGGGAAGGAGATGGACGAACGGCTCGTCGGCATAAGCAGCGGACCAGGCCGCGCGCACCGACGCGGCGTCCGCTCCCGGAGCGACCTTCGCGGTGGCGGTCGCGAGGATCCCCCGGGGCATCGGCGCCAGCGTCGGCGTGAACGAGACCGTGACGGGGCGGCCGCCGGCGGCAGCGGTGAGGTTCTGCTCGATCTCCGGAGTATGCCGGTGCACCCCACCGACACCGTACGGCGACATCGCGCCCATCACCTCGGAGCCGAGCAGGTGCGGCTTGAGGGACCGGCCGGCGCCGCTGGTGCCGGATGCGGCCACCACCGTGATGTCGTCGGGTTCGAGGACTCCCGCGGACAGTCCCGGGGCCAGGGCGAGGCTGACCGCCGTCGGGTAGCACCCGGGTACGGCGACCCGGGTGGCCCCGACCAGCGCGGCGCGCTGCTTGGTGCCCCCGACGAGGAGCTCGGGCATCCCGTAGGGCCAGGACCCGGCGTACGGGGTGTCGTAGAACGCCTGCCAGGCCACGGCCGAGGTGAGCCGGAAGTCCGCCCCGCAGTCGATGACCACGACGGCCTCCGGCAGGGCGGCCGCGATCATCGCGGAGTGCCCGTGCGGCAGCGCGAGGAAGACGACGTCATGGCCGGCCAGCCCCACGGCCGAGGTCTGCCCGAGGACGCGGTCCGCGAGGGGGACCAGGTGCGGGTGGACGGCCGAGAGCGGCTGCCCCGCGTTCGCGGACGCGGTCACCGCCCCGATCTCCACGCCGGGATGAGCGAGCAGGAGCCGCAGGAGCTCCCCGCCGGCATACCCGCTGGCGCCAGCGACTGCGACCGTGACCATGGTGCATGACTATACGAAAGTTGGTGACTTTATGCATCCGCGGCCACGATGCGGGCACGGCGTGTCGCCCGGGTGCGCCATGCCGCGGCGCCGAGCGCGCGAGCCGGCCGGGTCGGTCACATCGGGTCATCCGCGCTGTAGCGCTCCAGGGTCACCGTCCGGGCACTGGCTGCCAGCCCGGAGCGCGCGATCCGGACGAGGTCGTCGGCACGGTCCACCCCGGCGCGAACCATCCGGCCGGCCCAGGCATCGAGGCGTCCGGCGGCGATGGCCAGGGCGAGGTCGGTGACCTCGGACGGGTCGGTCCAGTCGGTGCGGTCGTCATGCACGCGCATCGACCCGGTCATGTCGGTGCGGACGACTCCAGGCGCGAGGTCGAACGCATGGATGCCGTGGGGCGCGCCGTCGATCTCGGTGGACCCGGTGATCCTCGCCAGCGCGGTCTTGCTCGCGTTGTAGGACGAGGAGACCGTCCCCGGCCGGGTGCCGGCCCCCGAGTTGAGGTTGATGATGCGCCCACCCCCGCCGGCGCGCATATGCCGGCCCACGAGCCAGGTCAGCAGGTAGGCGCCGAGGACGTTGACCTCCATCGTGCGCCACCAGTCGTCGGGGTCGGAGTCGAGGATCCCGACCTCGGCGTCGATGACCCCGGCACTGTTGACCAGCAGGTCGATCCGGCCGCGGCGGGCCAGCACGTCCTCGACCCACCCGGTTACCGCGGCCCGGTCGGTGACCGGCGCGACGGTGCTCGAGCCGCGCTCGACGACCCAGCCGGCCGCCTCGAGGGCGTCGGCGATGTGGCGGCCCACGCCCCGCGAGCCGCCGGTGACGAGGGCGACACCCGGTTCCGGGGTGGTACCGGGGATGGTGGTCATGTCCGCTGCACCGCCCCGACCGCGGCGGCGGCCGCCGCTGTCGCCGCGTCGCGCAGCGCGCTCACCTCGTCGGTGACCAGCGTGCGGTCGGCGGCCCGGAAGCTCAGCCGGTACGCGAGCGACTTCCTGCCCGCGCCGACCTGCTCGCCGCGGTAGACGTCGAACAGGGCGACGGACTCCAGGCCCTCCCCCGCGCCGCTGCGCAGCGCCGCCTCGACCCGGGCGGCGGGAACGGCCTCGTCCACGACGAGGGCGACGTCGGTGTGTGCGACCGGGTACGTGGACAGCGCAGTGGCCTGGAGCGGGATGCCGGTGGCAGCCACCAGGGCGTCGACGCTGAGCTCGCCGGCCACAGTCCGTGGCGGCAGCCCGAGGGCCTGGCACGTCTGCGGGTGCAGCTCCCCGGCGAACCCCACCACGCCCGCGTCCACGCCGCCGGCGGCGGCCACCGTGACGACGACGCACCGGCCGGGGTGGAACGGCGCGCGGTCGGTGGCGGCCACCTCGAGATCGAGACCCAGCGCACGACCGACCTCGCAGGCCCAACCGACGGCGTCCGAGGCGTCGTAGCGGCGCGCCGGCCCCCAGGGGCCGGCCGGCTCCGCCTCGCCGGTCGCCGCGTACCCCACATGCCGGGGCTGTTCGGGCACGGCCGCCAGGATGGCGGCGACGGTCGCGTCGTCGGGCCGCCGGTCCGCCGCCGCGACGGGGGCCGCGGGCTGGTCCGGCCGACCCACGGTGACCAGGCCCATCTCGTAGACGGCGACATCCCGGCTGCCTCGGGCGATGTTGCGGACCAGCGTGTCGAGCAGCGTGTCGAGCACCGACGTCCGCATGAGCGGAGCGTCATCCTGGAGGGGGTTGGTCAGCCGCACGCTCACCCGTCGCGGGTCCTCGGGCCCGTACCCGAACGCGTCGAACCGCTCCGCCCCGACGAAGGGGTAGGACAGCACCTCGACGAGACCCTGGTGGGCCATGGTGGCCGCGACGACCCGCCGGACCCGCTGACCGTGGGTGAGGCCCCGGCCTCCGGCAGCCCGCGGCAGCACCGACGGGATGGCGTCGTAGCCCCGCACCCGCGCCACCTCCTCGACGAGGTCCGGACCGTCCGTCACGTCGGGCCGCCACGTCGGCGGCCGGACCGTCACCGCCCAGGGGTCGGCCTCGTCCTCCTCGACCTCGCAGCCGATGGCGCGCAGGGTGGCCAGCACCTCGGCCCGCGGGTAGTCCAGGCCGACGTATGCGGTGGGCAGCCCGAGGTCGAACCGGAACGGCTCGCGTGGCCGCACGCCCCCGACGTCGGTCCCACCGTCGTCGGCCGTCCCGCCCCCGAACCGGACCAGCAGGTCCGCCGCCAGCTGGGCGGCGACGGAGGCGACGGCCGGGTCGACGCCCCGCTCGAACCGCTTGGAGGCCTCGGTGACCAGCCGGTGCCGGCGCGAGGTGCGGGCGACACTGACCGGGTCGAAGTGCGCCGCCTCGATGAGGACGTCGGTGGTCCTGCCCGAGACCTCGCCGAGCTCACCACCCATGACCCCCGCAAGGCCGAGGAGCGTCGAGCCGCCGGAGGTGATGACGAGGTCCTCGGGATGCAGGGCCCGGTCGACGTCGTCGAGGGTGCGCAGCCGCTCGCCCGCGTGCGCCCGGCGCACGACGATCTCGTCGGTGAGGTCGTCGAGGTCGAACGCGTGCAGTGGCTGGCCGAGCAGCATCATGACGTAGTTCGTCACGTCGACCGCGAGCGAGATCGGGCGCATGCCCACGTCGGTGAGCCGGCGGCGCATCCACGCCGGCGACGCGGCGGAGACGTCGAGGCCCCGCACGACGCGGGCGACGTACCGGTCGCATCCCGGCGCGTCGTCGATCGGCGCGTCGTCGACGACCCGTACGGGGTAGCCGGCGCCGGTGCCGGGCGCCACGGCGACCCCCGCCGCCGGGTCGTCGAAGTCCGCACCGGTGGCCAGGGCGTACTCGCGGGCGATCCCGCGCATGGAGAAGCAGTAGCCGCGGTCGGGCGTCACGTTGACCTCGACGGTCTCGCGGTCCAGCCCGAGGATCGCCATCGCGTCGGCCCCGGGGGCCAGCGCGGCGAGCGCAGCCTCGTCCTCGCCGAGGTGGTCGGTGAGCACGATGATGCCGGTATGGTCGTCCCCGATGCCGAGCTCGCGGGCGGAGCAGATCATCCCCGCCGACACGTGCCCATAGGTCTTCCGGGCTCCCACCTCGATCGGCCCGTCCGGACCCGGGAGCGCCCCGCCCGGCAGGATGACCGGGACGAGGTCACCCGCCTCGAAGTTGTGCGCCCCACAGACGATGCCCTGAGGCTCGCCGGACCCGTTCGCCGGACCGACGTCGACGAGACACCAGTTGATCGTCCTGCCGTTCCTCTGCGGCTCGGGATGCTTCTCGAGGACCCGGCCGACGACGAGGGGGCCGCGGACGTCGCCGCCGTGCAGGCCCTCCTCCTCGAGGCCGAGCCGGACGAGGTGCTCGGCGATCTCGGCGCCGCTGAGCGCCGGGTCGACATGGGCCAGCTCGCGCAGCCACTCCACCGGTACGCGCATCAGATCTCCATCCCGAACTGCCGGCTGAACCGCACGTCGCCCTCGACGATGTCGTGCATGTCGCCCACCCCGTGGCGCAGCATGAGCGAGCGCTCGATCCCCAGCCCGAACGCGAAGCCCGTGTAGCGGTCGGGGTCGATCCCGCTCGCGATGAGCACCCGGCGGTTGACCATGCCCGAGCCGCCGACCTCGATCCAGCCGGTCCCGCCGCAGGTGCGGCAGCCCGTGCCGGCGAGCCGGCCGCTGCCACCGCAGACCCAGCAGCGGCAGTCGATCTCGGCGCTCGGTTCGGTGAACGGGAAGTACGAGGGCCGCAGCCTGGTGATGATGCCCTCCCCGAACAGCTGGCGCACGAAGGCGTCGAGGCTGCCCCTGAGGTGGGCCATGGTGATGCCCTCGTCGACGACCAGCCCCTCGAACTGGTGGAAGACGGGGGTGTGGGTGGCGTCCAGCTCGTCGGTGCGGAAGACCTTGCCGGGGCACAGGACGTAGATGGGGGGCCTCTGGGTCAGCATCGTGCGGATCTGCACCGGCGAGGTGTGCGTGCGCAGCACCAGACCGGAGCCGGGGGGGTCGACGAAGAAGGTGTCCTGCATCTGCCGGGCCGGGTGGTCGGGTCCCAGGTTGAGGGCGTCGAAGTTCAGCCACTCGCTCTCCAGCTCCGGACCCTCGGCGATCTCCCAGCCCAGGGCCACGAAGATGTCCTCGACCCGCTCGGTGACCAGCGAGATGGGGTGGCGGGCGCCGACGGGGCGCCGGGGCACCCGGACGGTGAGGTCGACCGCCTCCTCGGTGAGGATCCGGGCGTCCCGCTCGGCCTCGAGCTCCCCCTGGCGGACCGCGAAGGCCTGCGCGACCACGCCCTTGGCCCGGCCGACCCGTTTCCCCGCCTCCGCCTTGGCACTCGGAGGCAGGGCACCGATCTCGCGGTTGGCCAGGGCGAGGGGGCTCCTGTCACCCTGGTGGGCGCTGCGCGCGGCCTTGAGCTCCTCGAGGGTGCGCGCCGCTGCCGCAGCCGCCAGGGCGTCGGCCACGGCCGCCTGGACGGCGGCCTCGTCGAGTGCGGCCACCTCGACGGGGTCATAGCTGGTATTGGGTCCGGACATCGCGGTTCCACTTCTGCTCTCGGGTGCGGCGCGCCCGAGTCTAGGCGGCGCGGGGCGCAGGGCTGGTCAGCCTTCGGGCGGAGGGGAAGGAGCCGTATGCCGGCGCGCGGGTCAGGCGCCCGGCTCCACCGCACCCGAAGGCACGGTAGATCGGGCACGCAGGGGGAGGGTCGCGCTCGGCGTCACAGGTTCCACAGTGGCCGCGGTCGGTGGCGGCTCGCAACCACGTTCCACCCGCTGGGCGCGGATGCCGGCCCCCGTCCCGGGCGCCGGGGACGGTCAGGAGGCGCCGTCGCCGGCAACGGCCAGCGGCTCCGCCACGACTCGAGGGCGGGTCGCCAGGGTGGTCACCAGGCCGGCGACGGAGACGAGCAGACCGATCGCCGCGACGGTGGCGAAGCCCGCTCCGGCGCTGCCCCGGTGGTCGATGGCGAAGCCGGCGACCGGTGCCCCGACCGCGCCGCCGGCGGTGAGGAACGACGCGTGCCAGCCCATCGCCTCGCCGCGCGCGGCGGCCGGCACGATCCGGCTGGCCTGGTCGATCGTCGCCGTGATCGTCGGGGCGCACAGCAGGCCGGCGACGAAGCTGAGCGCGGTGAGGGCACCGAAGCTGGTCGCCAGCGCGAGCGGGAACGTCACGACCGCCAGGCCGCCCAGCAGCCAGAAGGCCCCGACGGGGCGATGCCACGCGCCGTAGACCAGGCCACCGACCAGGGAGCCCAGCCCCCACAGCGCGAGGACGACCCCGATGGCGGGCTGGTGGCCGAGGGAGCGCACCGCAGCGACGATGGCGATGTCGGACCCGGCCAGGACCACCGTGGCCCCGGCCACGGCCAGGAGCACCGAGACGAACGGCAGCCGGAACCAGGTGCGCACCGGGGCCGAGGCCGCGCCAGGCTGGGGTTCCTCCGCCGCCCGCAGGCGTGGGTTGACCACCCAGAGGGCTATCCCGCCGGCGACGCCGAGCATCTGGACCCAGAACATCACCCAGGACGTGGACCAGCGCGAGGCCGCGAGGATCGCCAGCGCCGGAGCGATGATGTAGGACAGCTCCACGGCCGCGCTGTCGAGCGAGATCGCCGTGCGCCGCTCGTCGCCCGGCACCGCCGCGATGACGGCCTGCCGGGTGACGGCGAAGGACGGGACGACGAACAGCTGGGCGATGCCGACGAGGGCCACGAAGGGCCAGAACCCGACGAACGGCGCCGCCGACCAGCACGCGAGGTTGATGGCCACCGAGGGGGCGACGACGCGCCGCAGGCCCAGCCGGTCCAGGAGCCGCCCACGCCAGGGGCCGCTCACGGCGACGGTCACCGTTGCGACCGCGGTCACCAGGCCGGCCTGGGCGTAGCTGCCGTGCAGGGTGGTGACCACGTGGACCGTCGCGAGGACCCCGATGGCGAAGACCGGAAGGCGGACCAGGACACCGGTGACCAACGCGACGCGCAGGTCCCTGCTTCGCAGGGCGCGCCGGTACCGGGCGGTCGACAGCGCGGTCACAGGTCGGGCTCCAGGATGGACACGGTGCCAGACACTCTGGCAGGGCCGTGCCCGGGGCGCGACCTGACCCGGCGTTCTTGACCGATACCAGATATGCCCTTGACCCGTTCCAGACCGACGCCTCGACGCTCGGGCGTGCCGGCCGTGCGCGACGTCATGCCCGAGCCATCGCGGCGGCGCGCCGCGGACATGCCGGCCCCCTGCTCAGGTCGCGGCGTCGGCGGCCGGCCGGGGGAATGCGACCGTGAGCAGCGCCCCACCGCCGGGGGCGTCGCCGACGGCCACCACCCCACCGTGTGCCTCGACGAGCCCGCGGACGATGTAGAGGCCGAGCCCGGTGCTGCCGGGGTTCTTGCCGTGCCAGAACCGGGAGAAGACCAGCTCTCGCTGGTTGTGGGGGATGCCTGGCCCGTCGTCGGCCACCCCGATGACCACCCCGCCGTCCGAGGGGGACGCCGTCAGGCCGACATGGCCCCGGCCGTGCTTGATGGCGTTGTCGATGAGGTTCGCGACGATCTGGTCGAAGCGGTCCGGGTCGGCCCACACCTCGAGGGCGCCCTCGTCGACCTCGACGGTGAACCGCTCGGGCTCGACCCCGGTCGCGACATAGCGGTCGACGAAGCGGGTGAGCACCGCCTTGGAGTCCAACGGCTGCGAGTGGATGCGCAGCCGGCCGGAGTCGATCCGGGAGACGTCGAGCAGCTCGGTGATGAGCCGGGTCACCCGGTCGGCGTCGGCCTCGATGGTCTCGAGCATGAGCCTCTTCTGCTCGTCACTGAACCGGTCCCAGCGACGCAGCAGGGTGGAGGAGAAACCCTTGACGCCGGTGAGGGGCGAGCGCAGCTCGTGCGAGATCGTCGAGATGAGCGCCGCGTGGTCGGCCTCGGTGCGGCGCCGGGCCTCGGCATCGCGCAGGGCGAGCACGACGCTCTCGACCGGCGTGCTGCGCCCCGAACGCAGGTACCGTGCGGTGAGCAGGACCTCGTTGCCGTTGGGGAGCAGCAGGAGCTTCTCGCGGTGCCCGGTGCGGGTGAGCAGCCCAGACCACGGGTCGGTCACCTTCCACCAGTCGGCGCCGCTGGTGTCCTGGAACGGTAGGGCCCGGCGGATGTCCTTGCCGAGGACATCGTCGCGCGAGACGCCGGTGATCCGCTCGGACGGCGCATTCATGTAGCGGACGGCGGCGTCGCGTCCGGCCGTGATGATCCCGTCGGGCAGGAGCTCGCCGGCATCCACCGCGGTGGCCGGGAACGGCGACGACGCGCTGCTGGCCATGCGGCGAATCTACCGCGCGGGCGGTCGGGAACGCGCCACCGACGAGGAGTACAGGCACAGCGTCGCCGCCATGGCGAGGTTGAGCGACTCCGCTCGCCCGCGGATCGGCACCCGCACGACCTCGTCGCAGGCGGCCCGCAGGTCCTCGGGCAGCCCCCGGGCCTCGTTGCCCATGACCCACGCGTGCGGGCCGGTGAGGTCCGCCTCCGGCAGCGTGACGGTGCCCGCTCCGTCCGCCGCCAGCAGCCGGATGCCCCGGCCCCGCAAGGTGGCGAGGGTCCGCGCCAGCTCGAGCCCGGTGACGACGGGGACGTGGAAGAGGGACCCGGCGGTGGACCGGACCACCTTGGGGGCGAGGATGTCGACGGAGGCCTCGCCGACCAGGACCGCGTCGGCGCCGAGTGCGTCGGCGCCACGGATGACGGTGCCGGCGTTGCCGGGGTCGCGCACCTGGGCGAGGACGACGAGCACGCGGGGCTGGCGAGCCAGCACCTGCGCCAGGCTCACCGGCTCGTCACGGAGGACGGCCAGCACGCCCTGCGGGGTGTCGCTGCCGGCCATCGCCCCCATCACCTCGTCGGACACCTCATGGAGCCAGAGCCCGGCGCCACGGGCCGCGTCGGCGATGTCGCGGTGGCGCTGGGCCGCCTCCGGCGTGAGGTAGAGATCGACGACCCGCTCAGCGGCATACCGCACCGCCTCCCGGACGCCCTGCGGACCGTCCACGACGAACCGCCCGGTCCGCACGCGCACCGCGCGCCGAGCGAGCGCCCGGACCGACCGGACCCGATCTGCTCGGGCGTTGGTCAGCACGGGGGCTCCCGGCGCGCGGTGGCGCGGTGAGTGGGGACGGGGTCAGCCGGCCTGCGCGGCCTCGGGCTGGGCCGGGACGTGGGCGCGGGCGATCTCGACCAGCTGGGCGAAGGCGGCCTCGTCGCTGACGGCGAGCTCGGCGAGCATCCGCCGGTCGACCTCGATATCGGCGGCCTTGAGGCCCTGGATGAACCGGTTGTACGTCATGCCGTTCGTGCGGGCCGCCGCGTTGATCCGCTGGATCCACAGCCGCCGGAAGTCGCCCTTCCGGGCGCGACGGTCACGGTAGGCGTAGCCGAGCGAGTGCTGGACCTGCTCCTTGGCCTTGCGGTACAGCCGGGACCGCTGGCCCCGGTAGCCGCTGGCGCGCTCGAGAACGACCCGGCGCTTCTTCTGGGCGTTGACCGCCCGCTTCACGCGTGCCACGTGAGTACTCCTTGGATCTGTGGTGCTTGGTTCGGGATGGCGTCCGGGGCGCCGTGCCGCGCCCTCGGCCGCCTCGGGTCACTTGCCGAGGAGCCGCTTGACCTTGGAGGTGTCGTCCTTGCTGACGACGATGTCGCTGCTGAGGGCGCGCGCCTTCTGCGGGGTCTTCTCGTGGAACTTGTGGACGTGGCCGGCCTGCTGCCGCATGACCTTGCCGGAGCCGGTGATGCGGAACCGCTTCTTGGCGCCGCTGTGGGTCTTGTTCTTCGGCATGGGGGCCGATCTCCTTCGTCGTGATGGTGCGTGGGGCCGGAGGCTTGTGGGGGCGCCGGGCCTACTCGGTGCCGGCCTGCTCCGGCTCGGCGGGGGCCGAGGGCTTCGCCGCCTCCGGCGCTGCGTCCTCGGTGGTGGCGGGCGCCGGCGTCGCGAGGGCCTCCTCGGCACTGTGCGCGGCCTCGTCGCGGCGGCGACGCTGCTCGGCCCGGGCCTCGGACTTCTTCTTCGTCGGGGCCAGCACCATGATCATGTTGCGACCGTCCTGCTTCGGCGCCGACTCGACCGTGCCGAGCTCGAGGACGTCCTCGGCGAGGCGCTGGAGCAGGCGGAACCCGAGCTCGGGTCGGGACTGCTCGCGGCCGCGGAACATGATCGTCACCTTGACCTTGTCCCCGCCCTTGAGGAACCGCTCGACGTGGCCCTTCTTGGTGCCGTAGTCGTGGGGGTCGATCTTCGGGCGGAGCTTGATCTCCTTGATGACGGTGTTGACCTGGTTCTTGCGTGCTTCTCGGGCCTTCATGGCGGCTTCGTACTTGTACTTGCCGAAGTCCATGAGCTTGGCGACCGGTGGCTTGGCCATCGGGGCGACCTCGACCAGGTCGAGGTCCGCCTCGGCAGCCAGTCGCAGCGCATCCTCGACGCGCACGATGCCGACCTGCTCGCCGTTGGGGCCGACCAACCGCACCTCGGGGACCCGGATGCGGTCGTTGATGCGAGGTTCGCTGATAGTGGTTCTCCTTCGTCGATCGCGGCCACCGCACCGACGAAGAAAGGCTCCCCGCCGCCGACGCGCGAGAAGCCTCACCGAGCCACCGACCGGCCACGTCAGGTATGCCGCGTGCGCCCCGAGGCGGGGTGCCGCAGCGACCTGCGTCGCCGACCGACGGGACCCGGCGACCCAGAGGTCGGCGCGGGTGGAAGCGGGGCTTCGCTTGCATGCCGCCCCTCGCGGAGCGGCCGGTCAACGCTCAAGGTTACCAGCGCCCCCGGCATACCCCGAAATCCCCCGTCGGCGGGCGTGCGGACGGCTGCCGGAGGACGGCGTCAGCGGATCCGGAAGGCCAGGCCGTCGATCCGCGCACGCAGCTCACCGTCCGCCGCCAGCCGCTCACCGATGCGGGTGGCCAGGTCGCGGACCTCGTCGGCCATGAGACCGGGGCGCAGCCCGAGCACGACGCCGAGGACGCCCCGCCCGGCCGGGGCGCCCTCCTCGACGCCGTGGCCGGTGACGTCGTCCTCCTCGGCGACCGCCCGGGCGACGGAGGCCTCGACGAACGGGTCCACGTGCGGCGGCAGCCAGTCCCGCTCCTGGGCCAGCGCCCACACCATCGAGGGGCGCAGCACCGTGCCGGCGGGTCCGCCGAGGTCGACGACTACGACGTCGCAGCGTTCGGCCACCGCCGCCTGGCCCACCCGCGAGGCCGTCACCGGGACGGGGCGGGCGGCGGGGTCCCAGCGGGCGAGGCTGTCCAGGCTGGTGAAGACCGGCAGGGCGCGCGCGCCGTCCGGCGCGACCAGCGTCACCGAGGCCGGACCGCCGCTCGCCGGCGCCCCCTGGGCACCGGCCCGGTCCGCCGCGGCCACCTCGGCGAGCACCGGGACGAGGAGTCGGGCGCGGCGGATGGCGGCCATGAGGACCGTGGGGTCCGCCCCGCACTCCAGGGCCCGCGCCAGGGCGGGGTCCGCGGCCCCGGCGTCGTCGGCGAACCCGCCCGGCGTGAGCTCCCGGCCCTGCCAGGCGATGCCGGCGGAGTCGGCCGCCGGCGAGCCGCCGGCGCGGGGCTCGCTCACGGCCGGCCGGCGACGTCGAGCGCCTCGGGGAGGGTGAACGCGTCGCGGTACAGCGCCGACCCGACGATCGCCCCCTCGACCCCGGCGGGGACCAGCTCGCGGATGGCGGCGATGTCGGCGAGGGTGGACACCCCGCCCGAGGCCACGACGGGGCGGTCGGTTCGCGCGCACACGTCCCTGAGCAACGGGAGGTTGGGGCCCTGCAGCATGCCGTCCCGGGCGACGTCGGTGAGCACGTAGCGGGCGCAGCCCTCGGCGTCGAGCCGTTCGAGGGTCTCCCACAGGTCCCCACCGTCCCGCGTCCACCCGCGTCCCGCCAAGGTGGCGCCCCGGACGTCGAGCCCGACGGCCACCCGGTCGCCGTGCTCCGCGATCGCCCGCGCCGTCCACGCGGGGTCCTCGAGTGCGGCCGTGCCGAGGTTGACCCGGCGGCAGCCGGTGGCCAGCGCGCGGTCGAGGGACTCGGCATCGCGAATCCCGCCGCTCATCTCGACGTCGATGTCCAGGCGGCCGACGATCTCGGCGAGCACCTCGGCGTTCGTCCCGCGACCGAAGGCCGCGTCGAGGTCGACGAGATGGAGCCACCTCGACCCCTGCTCCTGCCAGCGCAGGGCGGCCAGCACCGGGTCGCCGAACTCGCCGCCGGTGCCGGCCACGCCCTGGACGAGCTGGACGGCCCGGCCGGCGGCGACGTCGACTGCCGGGAGCAGCTGAAGGACGGGGTGGTCATCGGTCACGTGGGGCTCTCCTCGGTGGGCTCGACGACGGGGTGTCCGGCGCGTCGGCAGCCGCCCGCTGGAGCGGCGGTCGTCTCCCTCGCCGACCCGGCCACCCTCCTCGGGGGCGCGCTCACAGGCCGCCCACCCAGCTCTCGAGCAGGGTGAGCCCGGCGTCCCCGGACTTCTCCGGGTGGAACTGCGTCGCGCACAGCGGCCCGTTCTCGACGGCGGCGACGAACCGGCTCCCGTGCACGGCGTACGTCACGCGGGGCGCGACGACCGCGAAGCTGCCCTGTGGCTGCGCCAGGGTCCACTCGGCCACGGCGTAGGAGTGGACGAAGTAGAAGCGCTCGTGCTCCACCCCGGCGAACAAGGCGGAGCCGTCGGGTACCTGGACGGTGGACCAGCCCATGTGCGGCACGACGGGCGCCACCAGCCGGGTCACCGTGCCGGGCCACTGGCCGAGGCCGTCCTCCGGCAGCGCGCTCGGCTCGGTCGAGCCCTCGAAGAGGACCTGGAGGCCGACGCAGACTCCGAGGACCGGACGGCCACCGGCGAGCCTGCGGTCGATGACCGCCGGGCCGCGGGCCGCCCGCAGGCCGGCCATGCAGGAGTGGAAGTTGCCGACGCCCGGGACGAATAGACCGTCGGCCGCGAGAGCGGCCTCGACGTCGCCGGTGAGCTCGACCTCGGCTCCGACGCGCTCGAGCGCGCGCACGGCCGAGCGGACGTTCCCGCTGCCGTAGTCGAAGACGACGACCCGAGCCGTCACCGGGCTCCCCCGCCGAGGTCGGCGCGGTGGGCCGCGTCCTCGGCGACGAGCGCGTCGAAGGCCCGGATGGAGCGCTGGCTCGGCTCGACGAGGCGGTCCTCGGCCGCGGGCCCGCCGACGAGCAGCTCTTCGCCGGGCAGGCCGAGCAGCCGGAGGACCTCGACGAGCATCTCGATGGGGCGGCCGGAGGGGTTGCGCGCGGTCGAGATGATCGCACCGGGCCGGGTGCGGGCACCCGCCGACGTGATGAGCACCTCGGGCGCGAGCAGCGCCAGGTCGGGGGTGCGGCGGATGCCGTGTCCCGGCTCCCACACGAGCCACCGCTGGTGCTGGCGCAGCCCCTTGGGCTGGGCGCTGATGACGGCCCGGCCGGTCATGACGAAGAAACCGATGGCCGGGCGGAACCGACCGGGGACCGGGCGGGCGGACAGCATCTCGAGGCCGATGTCGTAGGGCGCGGCGCTGCGCGCCCGGTCCTCGGCGAGGCTCACCCCCGTCCAGCCGCCCTCGAGCGGGGTCAGGTGGGCGGCCACGAGGCCCCGGCGGGCCCAGGTGGCGACAGCGTCGGGCCGGCCCCGCACGAGCAGCAGCCCGTGCCCGGCACCCATCTCGTGGCCGCTGCTGTCCATGGCTCTAGAGTGCGCCCTTCGCGCTGGGGATGCCCGTGACGCGCGGGTCCAGCGCGACGGCCGTGCGCAGGGCGCGTGCCAGCGCCTTGAACTGGGCCTCGACGATGTGGTGGGGGTCCCGGCCGGCGAGGACCCGGACGTGCAGGGCGATCCCGGCGTGGTAGGCGAAGGACTCGAGGACGTGCCGGGTCAGCGAGCCGATGTAGTTCCCGCCGATGACGACATGGACCTGGCCCTCCGGTTCGCCGGTGTGCACGACGTACGGGCGCCCGGCGACGTCGACGACCGCCTGGACGAGGGCCTCGTCGAGCGGGACCGTGGCGTCGCCGAACCGGGTGAGGCCACGCTTGTCGCCGAGGGCCTCCCGGACCGCCTCGCCGAGGAGGATCGCGACGTCCTCGACGGTGTGGTGGGCGTCGACCTCGAGGTCCCCGCTGGCCCGGACCGTGAGGTCGATGAGCGAGTGCCTGGCCAGGCTCACCAGCATGTGGTCGTAGAACGGCACGCCGGTGCTGACCTGTCCGGCTCCGCTGCCGTCGAGGTCGACGCTGACCTTGACCGAGCTCTCCGAGGTCTCCCGGGTGAGGGTGGCCGTGCGGTGCGCCGGCGCGGCCGGGCGGGCGTCCGTGCTCATGGTGCTCCCTCCTCGACGTGGTCGGTCCCGAGCCCGGCGAGCGCCTCGAGGAACCGGCTCGTCTCCTCAGGGGTACCTGCCGTAACACGAAGATAGTGGGCAAGACCCACATCCCTGACGAGAACGCCGCGATCCAGCAGGGCCGACCACGCCGCGTGGCTGTCGGCCAGCCGCCCGAACAGGACGAAGTTGGCGTCGCTCGGCACCGGCTCCAGCCCGAGGCCCGGAAGGGCGCAGACGATCCGGTCCCGCTGGGCCTTGATGTCCCCGACCGTCTCGAGCATGGCGTCGGCGTGCCGCAGAGCGGCCAGCGCGACAGCCTGGGTGAGCGAGGAGAGGTGGTAGGGCATCCGGACCAGGCGCAGGACGTTGACCAGCTCCGGGTCGGCGGCGAGGTAGCCGAGCCGGGCACCGGCCAGCGCGAACGCCTTCGACATCGTCCGGGTGACGACCAGACGGGGCCGGCCCCCGAGCAGCGTCAGCGCGCTCGGCGTCCCCGCCCTGGCGAACTCGGCATACGCCTCGTCGACGACGACCACCGCGTTCGGCGCAGCGTCGTAGACGGCCTCGACGACCTCCAGGGACAGGGCGGTGCCGGTGGGGTTGTTGGGCGAGCAGAGGAAGACGACGTGCGGGTCGGCATCCGCGGCCTGCCGGGCCGCCGCCGCCGCCGCCAGGTCGAACCGGCCGCCACCGGGGACGCCCCGCCAGCCATCGACCCAGCCGGTCCCGCTCGTCGCCGTGATGATCGGGTGCATGGAGTAGGCCGGGGTGAAGCCGAGGGCGACCCGGCCGCTGCCCCCGAAGGCCTGCAGCAGGTGCAGCAGGACCTCGTTCGAGCCGTTGGCCGCCCACATCTGCTCGGCCGAGACGGGTGTACCGGTGCCGGAGAGGTAGCCGGCGAGCGCCGTGCGCAGGGCGGTGAACTCGCGGTCGGGGTACCGGTTCAGGCCCGGCGCCGTGGCCGCGACGCTGGTGACGATGTCGGCGACCACCTCGGGCGGGACCGGGTAGGAGTTCTCGTTGGTGTTGAGCGCCACGGGGACCTCGAGCTGCGGGGCGCCGTAGGGGGTGAGCCCCCGCAGGTCGCGCCGCATGAGGTCGTCGATCCGGGTCATGGGTGTCCTTCTCGTGGGCCTACCCCAGCTCGGGCAGGCGGGCGATGACGGCCTCGCCGTGGGCCGGCAGGTCCTCGGCGCGGGCGAGGGCGACGACGTGCTCCCCCACCTCCCGCAGGGCCGCCTCGGTGTACTCGACGACGTGGATGCCGCGCAGGAAGGACTGCACCGACAGGCCGCTGCTGTGGGCCGCGCTGCCACCGGTGGGCAGCACGTGGTTGGACCCGGCGCAGTAGTCGCCGAGGCTGACCGGCGCGAAGCCGCCGACGAAGATCGCCCCGGCGTTGCGGACGCGGGCGGCGACGGCGGCAGCGTCGCGGGTGTGGATCTCCAGGTGCTCGGCGGCGTACGCGTCGACGACGGCCAGACCCGCCTCGAGGTCGTCGACCAGGACGACGGCCGACTGGCGGCCGGCGAGCGCCTCGGTGACCCGCTCGGTGTGCTTCGTGGCGGCCGCCCGGCGGGCCACGGCCTGCTGGACCGCGTCGGCGAGCGCCGGGTCGTCGGTGACGAGGACGGCCGCGGCCATCGGGTCGTGCTCGGCCTGGCTCACGAGGTCGGCGGCGACCTGCTCGGGATCGGCCGTGGCGTCGGCCAGGACGGCGACCTCGGTCGGGCCCGCCTCGGCGTCGATGCCGATCAGGCCCTTCAGGAGCCGCTTGGCGGCGGCGACGTAGATGTTGCCGGGCCCGGTCACCAGGCTCACCGGCTCGCACTCGACCGGTTCGGCCCCGCTCTCGTCGACGAACCCGTAGGCGAAGCCCGCCACGGCCTGCGCGCCGCCCATGGCGTAGATCTCGTCGATCCCGAGCAGGGCGCAGGCCGCCAGCACGGTGGGGTGCGGCCAGCCGTCGTGGTCGCGCTGCGGCGGCGAGGCGACGGCGAGGGAGCCGACCCCGGCGATCTGGGCCGGCACGACGTTCATGACGACGCTGCTGGGGTAGACGGCCAGGCCACCCGGCACGTAGAGGCCGACCCGGTCGACGGGCACCCACCGCTGCGTGACGGTCCCGCCGCGGGTGAGGACCGTCGTCGTGTCGGTGCGCCGCTGGTCGGCGTGGACCAGGCGCGCCCGGCGGACGGCCTCCTCGAGCCCCTCGCGGACGGCCGGCTCGAGCGCCGCCAGCGCGGCGCGGACCACCGAGGACGGGACGCGCAGGGCCGGGGGGCGGATGCCGTCGAAGCGCTCGGCCGCGGCATACAGCGCCTCGGCACCGCGGTCGCGGACGTCGTCGCAGGTGGGCCGGACCTTGCCGACCGCCGCCTCGACGTCGAGCGCCGCGCGCGGCAGCACGGCCCGCAGCTCACGGCGGCCGAGCGGGCGGCCGCGCAGATCGCGCACCGGGAGGACCGGGTCCATGCCAAGGAGTCTAGGTCCCGGGCAGGCGCCGCCCGGGCGGCGTCCATCCCCCGGGCGCCGCCACCAGGGCCGGTCAGTCCCCGTAGAAGACCAGCTCGGCAGCCTGGCGCGCCCGACGGGCCACCCGCCGGTAGCGCTCGGCCAGGTCCTGGCCCGAGCGGGGCGGCAGCCCGAGGATCCGGGCGATGCCCTCGGCGTCGCGCAGGTCGGTGGGCAGCGCGGCGATGGCCCGGTCACGGAACAACGCGCCGGCGTTGCGCATCGACGATGCCAGCCGCCAGGCCTCCGTCAGCGCGGCGGCCGACGGCGGGTCGACGAGCCCGAGCGTCACCGCCGCGTCGAGGGCCGCCATCGTCGACGTCGTCCGCAGCTCGGGGTGCGCCCACGCGTGCTGCAGCTGGATCAGCTGCACGCTCCACTCGACGTCCGACAGCCCGCCGTGGCCCAGCTTGAAGTGCGTCTTGCGGTCGGCACCCCGGGGAAGCCGCTCCGCCTCCATCCGGGCCTTGAGGGTCCGGATCTGGCGGACCTGCTCGGCGGCCAGCCCGCGGTCGGGCCAGCGGATGGGGGCGACGAGCGCGAGGAACCGGGCGGCCAGGTCCGGGTCGCCGGCGACGGGAGCCGCGCGCAGCAGTGCCTGGGCCTCCCAGACGAGGGACCAGCGCCGGTAGTACTCCCGGTAGGACGCGAGGGAGCGCACGAGAGGCCCGTTCTTGCCCTCCGGGCGCAGCCCGGCATCCACGTCGAGCACCGGGTCGGGGCCGGGCTTGCCGAGCAGGTGGATCAGCTGCTGGACGACCTCGGTGGCCTGCTCCTGTGCGGCGCTCTCGTCCTCACCGGGCAGCGGGTCGTGGACGAAGAGGACATCGGCGTCCGAGCCGTAGCCCACCTCGGCCCCGCCGAGCCGCCCCATGCCGACGACGAGCAGCCGGGTGAGGGGGGCGGCACCGCTGCGGCGCTGCAGGTCCTGCAGGCACACGTCGAGCCCGACCTGGAGCAGGGCCCCGGTGAGGTCGGTGAGGGTGGCGCCCACGGCGTCCAGCGAGAGCATCCCCGTGAGGTCGGCGACCGCGACCCGGAACAGCTCCGAGCGCCGGATGCCGCGGGCGGCGAGCACCGCCGCCTCGGGATCCTCCTTGCGCCCGGCCGCCGAGCGCATCCGCCGCTCGACCTCGTCCCGCGGTCGGGGGCGCAGCCCACCGGGGTCGCCGAGGAACTGGACGCACTCGGGGGCGGACTCGAGCAGGTCGGCGGCATACCGGCTGCGCGCCAGGGTGTGCGCGAGGTTCTCGGCGGCGGAGCCCTCGTCGCGCAACAGCCGCAGGTACCAGTGGGTCGACCCCAGCTCGTCACTGATCCGCCGGAACGCCAGCAGACCCGCGTCGGGGTCCGCCTCGTCGGCGAACCATCCGAGCATGACCGGGAGAAGGTGGCGCTGGATGGCCGCCCGGCGGCTGACGCCGTCGGTGAGCGCCTCGAGGTGGCGCAGGGCACCCCGGGGATCCCGGTACCCGAGGGCGGCGAGCCGCTCACGGGCGGCCTCGGGGGTCAGCCGCACCTCGGTCGTGCTGAGCCGGGCGACCGCGGAGAGCAGCGGGCGGTAGAAGATCCGCTCGTGGAGCCGGCGCACCTCGCGGGCCCGGGAGCGCCACTCGCGCACCACCTCCTCGGCGGGGTCGCGCCGGAAGCCCAGGGCCCGGCCCAGCCGCCGCAGGTCCGCGTCCGAGGTGGGCATGAGATGGGTGCGGCGCAGCCGGTAGAGCTGGATCCGGTGCTCGAGGGTGCGCAGGAACCGGTATGCCGTGTCGAGGACCATGGCGTCGTCGCGCCCCACGTATCCGCCGCGGGAGAGCGCCCGCAGAGCGTCGAGCGTCGTCCGGGAGCGCAGGGCGTCGTCGTCCCGGCCGTGCACGAGCTGGAGGAGCTGGACGCTGAACTCGACGTCGCGCAGGCCGCCCCGACCGAGCTTGAGCTGGCGGTCCGCCTCGGCGGGCGGGACGTGCTCCTCGACGCGGCGGCGCATCGCCTGCACGTCGTCGACGAAGTTCTCCCGGGATGCCGCCTGCCAGACCATCGGCTGGACGACGGCGAGGTACTCCTCGCCGAGCGCCCGGTCCCCGGCCACGGGGCGGGCCTTGAGCAGGGCCTGGAACTCCCAGGTCTTGGCCCAGCGCTCGTAGTACGCGCGATGGCTCGACACCGTGCGGACGAGCGGGCCCTGCTTGCCCTCGGGCCGCAGGGCCGGGTCCACCTGCCACAGCGATCCCGCGGAGGTCGAGGCCGAGCAGATGCGCATGAGGCGGGTGGCGAGCTCGGTGGCGACACCCAGGGCCTCGTCCTCGGGCGTCTCGCAGGCCGGCGCCGCGACGAAGATGACGTCCACGTCGCTGAGGTAGTTGAGCTCACGGCCCCCGGTCTTGCCCATCCCCATCACGGCCAGCCGGCAGCCTCGGGACCGCTCCCCCACCGCCTCGGTGGCGACGACCAGCGCGGCCTCGAGGGCGGCCTCGGCCAGGTCCGCCAGCGCAGCCGCCGTGTCCGGCAGCGAGAGGACCTGGTCGGGGCTGGTCAGGTCGAGGGCGGCGATCCCGAGCAGCTGGCGCCGGTACTCCACCCGCAGGGCGTCCATCCCGTTCCCCTCGTCCAGACCCCGCACCGCCGCCACGAGGTCGCTGACCCGGGCGGCGGGGTCGCGGGGCTGTGCCTCGGCCACCGAGGACCAGTGCGCCGGGTGCGCGACGAGGTGGTCGCCCAGCGCGGTCGAGGCGCCGAGGACGGCGAGCAGCCGGTCGCGCGGTCGTCCCGGTTCGGCCAGCGCGAGGGTGAGCCGCTCCCGGTCGGCCCGGTCCGGCATCCGGTCGGCGGCCTCCATGAGCCGGACCAGGGCGAGCAGGCCCTGGTCCGGGTCGGCCACGTCGGCGAGGGCCCGCGCGAGGCCCTCGCTCTCGACGCGCTCGCGCGAGCGCACCAGCGGGGCGATCACCGCCTCCTGCAGCAGTCCCAGGGCGCGCCCGGGATCGGTGAACCCCAGCCGGGTCAGCGCCCCGGGGACGCTCTCCCCGCGATGGACGCTCACAACCTGGGAAGGTACCGCTCGAGCTCGAAGGCCGTCACCTGGTTCCGGTAGTCGTCCCACTCCGCCCGCTTGTTGCGCAGGAAGAAGTCGAAGACGTGCTCGCCGAGCGTCTCGGCGACGAGCTCGCTCGCCTCCATCGCCGTGATGGCCTGGTGCAACGAGCTCGGCAGGGGCTTGATACCCATGGCGCGGCGCTCACCGTCGGTGAGGCTCCACACGTCGTCCTCCGCCTCCGGCGGTGGCTCGTAGCCCTCCTCGATGCCCTTGAGGCCGGCGGACAGGATGACGGCGAAGGCGAGGTAGGGGTTGCAGGCCGCGTCGATGGTGCGCACCTCGATGCGGGTGCTGTTGCCCTTCCTCGGCTTGTACATCGGGACCCGGACCATGGCGGAGCGGTTGTTGTGGCCCCAGGTGAGGTGGGCCGGGGCCTCCCCGCCGCCCCACAGCCGCTTGTAGCTGTTGACCCACTGGTTGGTGACCGCCGTGATCTCCGGTCCGTGGGTGATCAGCCCGGCGATGAACTGCCGGCCGGTCTTCGAGAGCTGGTACGGGGCTCCGGCCTCGAAGAACGCGTTGGTGTCCCCCTCGAACAGCGAGACGTGGGTGTGCATGCCGGACCCCGGGTGGTCGGGGAAGACCTTCGGCATGAAGGTCGCGTAGACGCCCTGCTCCAGGGCGACCTCCTTGACGACCGTGCGGAAGGTCATGATGTTGTCGGCCGTCGTCAGGGCGTCGGCGTAGCGCAGGTCGATCTCGTTCTGCCCCGGGCCACCCTCGTGGTGGCTGAACTCGACCGAGATCCCCATCGACTCGAGCATCGTGATGGCCGCACGCCGGAAGTCGTGGCCCGTGCCGTGCGGCACGTGCTCGAAGTAGCCGGCCGCGTCGACCGGGGTGGGCCGCTGGCCCGGCACGAACCCCGGCTCGAGCAGGAAGAACTCGATCTCGGGGTGGGTGTAGAAGGTGAACCCCAGGTCGGCGGCGCGCGCCAGGGCACGCTGCAGGACGTGCCGCGGGTCGGCCATGCTGGGGGTGCCGTCGGGCAGGGTGATGTCGCAGAACATCCGGGCCGTCCCGGGCGCCTCGCCCCGCCAGGGCAGGACCTGGAAGGTCGCCGGGTCGGGGTGGGCCAGCATGTCGGCCTCGAACACCCGCGCGAACCCCTCGATGGCCGACCCGTCGAACCCGATCCCCTCGGTGAAGGCACCCTCCAGCTCGGCAGGCGCCACCGCCACCGACTTCAAGGTGCCCAGGACATCGGTGAACCAGAGCCGGACGAAGCGGATGTCGCGTTCCTCGATCGTCCGGAGCACGTACTCCTGCTGTCGGTCCATGGGCGGCATGATGCCGCATCTCTGTTTCGCCGCGGTAACGCGGCCACCGGCGGCGCCACCGGGCGCCTGCACCGGCCCCGGTGACGGAGCGAGCAGCCCGGGCGGTGCGGCCGGTGGTCCGGTCCGGGACGGGTCGGCGGACCTAGGATTGGCCCCATGACCGTGCCCGAGCAGCAGCCCGCCACCCCGGCCCCCGAGACCGTCGCCCCGTACGGGACAGGCGTCCAGGCGGCCCCCCAGCGCCGGGTCCGCATCCCCCACCTGCTCGCCATGAAGGAGCGGGGCGAACGCTGGGCCATGCTCACGGCATACGACATGTACGCCGCCGAGATCTTCGACGAGGCGGGCATCCCCGTCCTCCTGGTCGGGGACTCGGCCGGCAACAACGTCTACGGCTTCGAGACGACGGTGCCGGTCACCGTGGACCACCTCGTCCCGCTCTGCCGGGCGGTCACCCAGGCGGCCAAGCGCGCCATGGTCGTGGCCGACCTCCCCTTCGGGTCCTACCAGGCCAGCCCGCAGCAGGCGCTGGCGACGGCGACCCGGTTCATGAAGGAGGGGATGGCGCACGCCGTCAAGCTCGAGGGCGGTCGGCCGATGGTTCCCGAGATCGAGCTGCTGGTCCGCGCCGGCATCCCGGTCATGGGGCACATCGGGTTCACCCCGCAGAGCGAGCACGTCCTCGGTGGCTACAAGGTCCAGGGCCGCGGCGACTCGGCCGACCGGCTCCTCGACGACGCCTTGGCCCTGGAGGAGGCCGGCTGCTTCGCGGTCGTCATGGAGATGATCCCGGCGCCGGTCGCCGAGCAGGTCACCAAGACGTTGCGCATCCCGACGATCGGGATCGGCGCCGGGCCGCACTGCGACGCACAGGTCCTGGTCTGGCAGGACATGGCGGGGCTGCGCGGCGGCCGCGCCCCCCGGTTCGTCAAGAAGTACGCGGACCTGCGCGGCGCGCTGAGCGATGCGGCCAAGGCGTACGCCGCGGAGGTCGCGGCCGGCACGTTCCCCGACCTCGAGCACTCCTTCGAGGCCTGAGGCGATGTCCGACACGATGGCTTCCCCCACCACCCCCAGCGAGGATGCGCACCGGCCGGAAGGCATCAGGCCCCCGGTCGACCCGTTCACGCGGTGGGCCGAGATCGCGTCCGGTTCCGGCGGCGCCGCGGCCTACCAGGAGAGGTTCGACGACCTCGAGACACGCGGGGTCGACATCCACGGCGAGGCCCGGCTCGTCGCCTCCCTGCTCGCGCCGCCCGCCCGGGTCCTCGACGCCGGGTGTGGCACCGGCCGGGTGGCGACGGCGCTGGCCCAGTTCGGCTACCGCTGTGTCGGGGTCGACGCCGACCTCGAGATGGTCCAGGTGGCCCGTCGTCGCGACCCCGCCACCCACTTCCTGCACGCCGACCTCTCCGAGCTGTACCTGCGCAGCCAGGCGTTCGAAGCCATCGTGCTTGCCGGAAACGTCGTGCCGCTGCTCGCGCCCGGCACGCTCATCCGCACCATGGAGCGGGTCGTCGCCCACGCCACGCCGGGCGGGATCGTCGTCGCGGGGTTCGGGCTCGACGAGGCCCATCTGCCGCCCGGCTGCCCGGTCACCGCCTTGTCGACCTACGACTCGGCCTGCGCGTCCGCCGGGCTCGTGCTGGCCCATCGCTGGTCATCGTGGAACAAGGACGCGTGGACGACCGCCTCCGGGTACGCCGTCTCCGTCCACCGGCGCGGCTGACGGACCGCGGGGCCCAGGGAGGACGGCCGGGGGCGGGACGCCCGGCGGTCAGCGGGCGTCCTCGCCCTCGTTCCAGCGACGGTCCTCCTCGTCCCACTTCTCGGTGCGCTCGCGCGCGATCTCCAGGGCGCGGCTCGCCTCCTCCCGGGAGTCGTACGGGCCGAGGACCGTGGCGTCCTGGCCGCGCGTCTGGTCGCTCTCGACCATCCCGGTGTCGACGTTGTACCAGTAAGGCATCCGGCGCTCCTTCGGCGTCGTGGCCCGCGGCGACTGGCGCTGCGGGTGGGGCTCCTGCCTAGACTCCACCGTATGCCGGTCCCCCACGCAACCCTCTCCCCGGGCGAGCTGTCCCCGCGCCGCGAGGTGCCGGCCGAGATCCCCCGCCCCGAGTACGTCGACCGGCCGGCGCCCGCCCCGTACACCGGTCCAGAGGTCAAGGATGCGGAGACGATCGAGCGGATGCGGGCGGCCTGTCGCGTCGCTGCCCGGGCCATGGCGGCGGCCGCCGCAGTCATCGCGCCCGGGGTGAGCACCGACGAGATCGACCGGGTGGGCCACGAGTACCTGCTCGACCACGGGGCCTACCCGTCGACGCTGGGCTACCGGGGCTTTCCCAAGTCGCTGTGCACCTCGGTGAACGAGGTCGTCTGCCACGGCATCCCGGACTCGCGTCGCCTCGAGGACGGCGACATCGTCAACATCGACATCACCGCCTTCCTCGGCGGGGTCCACGGCGACACCGACGCGACCTACCTCGTCGGCGAGGTCGACGAGGAGTCGCGGCTGCTCGTCGAGCGGACCCACGACGCGATGATGCGCGGCATCCGGGCCGCCGTGCCGGGCCGGGAGATCAACGTGATCGGCCGGGTCATCGAGAGCTACGCGCGCCGGTTCGGCTACGGAGTCGTACGCGACTTCACCGGCCACGGCATCGGCACGGCCTTCCACTCCGGACTGGTGATCCCGCACTACGACGCGGCTCCCGGCTATGCGACGGTGATCGAACCTGGTATGACGTTCACCGTCGAGCCGATGCTCAACCTCGGTACCCCTGAGTGGGACATGTGGCCCGACGGGTGGACGGTCGTGACCAAGGACCGGCGGCGCTCGGCACAGTTCGAGCACACCATCCTGGTCACCGAGACCGGCAACGAGATCCTCACCCTGCCGTAGCGGCGGGCGAGCGGAACGGAGAGCGACGTGGCTTCGCACGCGGGACTGCCCCTCGGCATCGACGTGGGCGGGAGCGGGATCAAGGGAGCCCCCGTCGATCTCGGATCGGGGCAGCTCGCCCAGGAGAGGTTCCGGATCGACACCCCGGCGACCTCGACCCCCGAGGCCGTCAGTGACGTCATCAAGCTGGTGGTCGAGCACTTCGAGGACGTCCGCGGTGCCTCGCCGATCGGCGTGACGGTTCCCGGCGTGGTCACCCGCGGGGTCGTACGGACCGCCGCCAACATCGACAAGTCGTGGATCGACACCGACATCGAGGCACTGCTCGAGTCACGCCTCCAGCACGACGTGGTCGTCGTCAACGACGCCGACGCGGCCGGTGTCGGTGAGCTGCACTACGGTGCCGCGAAGGGCCAGGACGGGCTCGTCATCGTCACGACGCTGGGCACCGGGATCGGCACCGCGCTGCTCTACGACGGGGTGCTGGTCCCCAACTCCGAGCTCGGGCACATCGAGCTCGACGGCTTCGACGCCGAGAAGCGCGCCGCCAGCTCGGTCAAGACCATCGAGGATCTGTCCTACCCGGACTGGGCGAAGCGGCTGCAGCGCTACTACAGCCACCTCGAGAACCTCCTGTGGCCCGATCTGTTCGTCGTCGGCGGCGGAGTGTCGCGCAAGGCCCACAAGTTCCTGCCGCTGCTGCGCCTGCGCACCCCGATCGTACCGGCGCAGCTGCGCAACACCGCCGGCATCATCGGCGCAGCGGTGCTCGCCGCCCAGACCCAGGACAGGCGCGGCCGGCACAAGGGCTGAGCCAGCGGGCACGGTTGCCGGCCCGGCCCGGGGCAGCCGTGCGGTGATGCCCACGCAGGGGGGCGCGCTCCGGGGGCACGGCGGCGGCCGGAAGCCTGCGGATCAGGCCCGGGCCGTCTGCTGGTACAGCGCCAGCCGCCAGCCCTCCCCGGTGGGCAGATAGACGCTCGTCATGACGCCGACGAACGGCTCGCCCTGCTCGCGCCAGCCGGTGCCGGTGTAGACCAGGGCGACGGCGCCACCGGCGAGCTCCACGGTGCGCGGGTCCTCGATCTCGTACCTGTCCCAGCGCGGTGCGTCCCGCAGCGAGGCCACCACCTCGGCGCGACCCATCACCAGCCCGCCCGCGAGGACCATGACGGCATCGTCGGTCATCAGCTCGCCATAGACATCCGACCCCGTGCCGGCGCACAACGAGTCCCAGCCGGCGCGCTCCAGGGTGAGCAGTTCCTCCATGCTCTGCTGCTACCCCTCGGCAGAGGTGGCAACCGGCTCGGCAGGGCCATGCCCGCCCCAGACGTCGGCCTCAGCCGCGGAACTCGACCGCGCCCGCACCGGCGAGGTCGCGGATCCGGGTGTCCGCGCCGCCGAACCTGGCGGCATGGCCCAGGTAGAGCTCCCGGCCGCGGCCGGCGAGGAGCCGGTCGTGGATGGGCACGGCATACGGCGGGTTGTGGGCACGCAGGAAGGCGCACATCTCCTTGCTGGCCTGCCACGGCGCATTGAGCGGGAAGGCGAGGACGTCGACCGGACCGAAGTCGGCGTCGAGGGCGTCGCCGGGGTGGTAGAGGCTGGGCTCGCCGTCCGCGTCCAGGCGGACGCCGATGTTGCTGATGCGCGGCAGGTCCTCGTGGATGACGGCGTGCAGCTTCCCGAAGGGCGTCACGCTCACCCCCTTGACCGGGGTCGGCCCGGCGTGGGTGCGCGCTGGCACGCCGAGCCCGGCGAGCACGGCGACCGACTCGGGGTCGCACAGGACCAGCGCCGTGGGGTTCGCCGCGGCCAGTGCCGCGAAGCGGTCCGGGTCGAGGTGGTCCGGATGCTGGTGGGTGACGATGATGGCGTCGAGGTCACCGACCGAGGTGAAGTCGTCGGCGAAGTTTCCGGGGTCGATCATGATGCGCGCGTCGGCGATCTCGACGAGCAGGCAGGCGTGGCCGAAGTGGGTGATCCGCATAGCTCCACCGTATGCCGGGGCGCGCGGGGAGCGTCGGGTCCCGTCCGGGGACGCACCCGGTTTCCCGGCCACACCCGAGCGCGGATCAGGCCGGTGACAACCCGATGCTCGCCCCGCTCGTCGAGGCTCTCGTCGACGCGGGAGGCGACCTGGATTTCCGGCTGCTGGCCGACAAGGCGTACTCGCACCCGAGCACGCGGACCTTCCTGAGGGGCAGACGGATCAAGCACACCATCCCCGAGCGCAGCGACCAGATCGCCCGCCGCAAGGCCAAGGGCTCACACGGCGGCCGTCCGCCCGGTTTCGACGCCGAGCTGTACGCGCTGCGCAACACGGTCGAGCGTTCCTTCAACTGGTTCAAGCAGTGGCGCGGACTGGCCACCAGATACGACAAGTACGCCGTCACCTACCTCGGCGGTGTCCTGCTCGGCATGATCGTGCTGACCCACCGCGCACGGAGTTAACAGACGCGCCCTAGCCGAGCAAAGAGAACACCGCCCCCCTTCCCGACGTGAGGGGGACGGTGCGTCTATGGGGCCGCTCGGATGTCTGAAACCGTCGCGGCTTTGAGAGTCCTCCCCGAAGGAACGAGGCGCGGCGCGCGAGGGGGTACCCTCCGACCCCTGCCCACGAGCGACATTTCAGCTCCTTGGACAGCGAGGCACCTCCCCGACGGTACGGCGGTCTTTGCCTCGAGGGATCCCCCCTGGAGCCGTCCCCGCGTCGGGGCACCCCACCGAGAGCACCGCCCCCGCCAGTACCGAGAGATCCCTCACATGTGGGGACGACTGGCGCGCCGCCGCTCCTGGGTCGCGCTACGTTCAACTTCATTCTCGCGTGAAAGCGAAAACACCCCTTAAACCCATGCGGTTTCGACTTGGAGGAACAGAATGAGACTCAGAAACGTCGCGCTAGTCGCCCTGGCGGTGCTGCTCTCAGGGTGCGCCACCACGAGTGGAACGGCGTCGTCGCAGAGCGCCCCGACGTCGGTCCCATCGGCACCCTCGGATGCCCAGTCCACCCCCGATTCGTCTCCATCGACTTCGGACACAACCAAGTTTGGCTCGTCGTACAAATGGGCGGACGGCCTCAGCGTCAGCGTTAGTAAGCCCACCCTGTTCAAACCCAGCGACTACTCAGTTGGTGCAACCAAAGGACAGGCGGCGCTCCAGTTTGTGTTTACCGTGACCAACGGAACGGGTTCCAACTACGACCCGACCCTGTTCTCCGCCACGGCCTCATCGGGCGGCGCAGAAGCATCTGAGATCTACGACTCCGCGAAGGGAATGGAAGGTTCCCCCAACACGAAGGTGCTCCAAGGCAAGAAGGTGTCGTTCAAGGTGGCGTTTTCGGTGGCCGATCCGAAGGACGTAACCATGGAGGTCAGCCCCGGATTCGAGTACGACAGCGGGATCTTCACAGGCTAAGTCGGGCCGTGAAGAGGTCGATACAGGTTCGGCACAGAAGCACCCCTGCGGCCCACTCCGCGGGGGTGCTGTCGTTTGTGGGGCACCGCGCCCGGCCGTCCGAGGTTGCAGAGGGCCAGACCCGTAGCCAACCCGAGCCGCAGCACCTCTAGGAGGCGGCGGGGGGTGGGGAGGGGATGTAGGCGGCGTGGTTGACGGCTCACGCCGGGGGAAAGGTGATCTTCTCGTTGTACCCGCGGAACACATCGAGCGGCTGCTCCGGGTGCACCTCTACCCCGTCATCGGGGACCGCCCCCTCGACAGCATTCAGCGCGAGGACGTACAGGCACCCGTGAACCGCATGAGCGTCGCTCTGGCGCCCGCAACCACCACGGTCGCCAACTCATACGTGTCGACCATCCTCAAGACGGCAGCGGCCAGCAGGCGCATCCCGGCATCGCCCTGCGTCGACATTCATGTGCCTGAGGTGCACAAGTCGAAGATCAAGCCGCTGAGCACAGAGCAGGTGCTGGCCATCCGGGACGAGGCGCCCAGCGGTACGGGCCGATGCTTCTGCTTGCGGCCGGGACCGGGATGAGGCAGGGCGAGGTCTTCGGCCTCACGGTGGACCGGATCGACTGGCTACGGCGCACGGTGCGGGTAGACCGTCAACTGGTGACGATCTCCGGTCGCCAGCCAGCGTTCGGACCGCCGAAGACGAGGGCCTACGAGCGGGATAACCCACTCCCCCAGACGGTCCTTGAGGCGCTCTCGGTCCATGGCGCCCGGTTTCGCCCCAACGAGGCGGGGTTGGTCTTCACGGGGCGCCCGAGGGCAGGCACTGCGGCGGTCCGTTCGGCGAGGTCTGACGCGCTGCGACGAAGGCAGCCGGGGTCGAGGGGGTGGTCTTTCACAAGAGCCGCCCCTACCACGCCAGCCTGCTGATCCGTCACGGGGAGTCGGTGAAGACAGTCCAGACGCGGCTCGGGCACAAGTCGGCCCAGGAGACGCTGGACACCTACGCGCACCTGTGGCCGGACTCAGAAGACCGGACCCGAGAGGCGATCGACTCTGTTCTCGGTCCGTCTGCGGCCTCCATGCGGACCGGGCGGTCTGCAACCTGACGTTTGACCAGGTTAGAGCCCTGGCGGGGGACGAGCCGGCCTGTAAGCCGGGTTCTGTTCCGCGGCCCCGTCACCGGGACCGCGGCGACGGTCATCCATCTACGACGGCCGTTGCCGACCGCCTCCAGCGCCCTACCCGCGTGCTCGGGCGGGCCGCCCTCGAACGCACGCTGTCTGGGTTTGCTCCAGGTGGGGTTTACCGAGCCGGCCCCGTCACCGGGGCCGCTGGTGGTCTCTTACACCACCGTTTCACCCTTGCCGTGCCCGAGCTGACGCTCGAGCGTGGCGGTCTGTTCTCTGTGGCACTGTCCCGCGGGTCGCCCCGGGTGGCTGTTGGCCACCACCTTGCCCTGTGGAGCCCGGACTTTCCTCGACGACCACGGCCCGGGGGCCATGTCCGCCGCGACCGTCCGGCCGGCTCGTCCGCGGACAGTCTATCCGTGCGCCACTAGCGAACCCGCAGGCGCACCCGCCCGACGGCGATGTCGGCCGACTCCACCTCGACGCGCACCTGCGAGCCGAGAGCAGCGCTGCCCCGGGCGACGCCGAGGATCGGCAGATCGGTGAACTGGACGTCGAGGCGGTCCCGCTCCTGCATGTCGACGACGATGGCGGGGAACCGCTCCCCCACCCGGCCGGCGAGGATCGCCGCCTCGACCGCGTCGTTGCTCGCGCGTTCGACCGCTCGGGTCCGCTGGTCCGAGCGGCTCATGAGCTCGGGCAGCGACGGCAGCGCGGCCCGTACCCAGCCAGGAACCTCGTCCCCGCTGGTGATCGCCTCGCAGACCACCAGGGCGAACCGGTCGACGAGCCGGCGCAGCGGCGCCGTGACGTGCGCGTACGCGTCGGCCACGGCCGCGTGGCCGACCTGCTCGGGCACGGCACCGTCGAAGGGGGTGTACCCGGCTCCCCGGAACAGGGCCGTCGCCGCATGGATGAGGGCGAGGTGGCGTGGGTCCGCCCGGTCCAGGCCCCGGATGAAGTCGCCGTAGGCCTGCTCGGCCGGCCATGACGCACCGAGCGCGGCGGCCTGGCGGCGGAACCGGCGGATGGCCCCCGGGTCCGGTGCCGGCATGGTGCGGAGCACGCCGACCCCGGCGTGCAGCATCAGGTCGGCGGCGGCCATCCCGGTGAGCAGGGAGATCTGGGCGTTCCACTCCTCGGCGGGCCGCGGCGGACGGAAGTCCAGGGTGAAGCGTCCCGACCCGTCCTCGTGGACCTCCTGCTCGGGCATCGGCAGGCTCGCCCCACCGCGCAGCTGCTCCTGACGGATGCGGCGCTCGCCGATCTCGCGGAGCAGGGTGAACCGCTTGTCGTCGTCGCCGGCGTCCACCCGGGCCTGGACCGCGGCGTAGTCGAGGCGGTCGACGCTGCGCACCATGGCGCGGTAGAGGTCGCTGGCGGTGAGGTCGCCCTCGGCGCCCAGCCGCAGGTCCCACACGTAGGCCGGACGCAGCTGTCCGGGCAACAGGCTCGCGGCCGCCTCGCTCAGCCCGGCGGGATGCAGCGGCACGCGCTCGTCCGGGCAGTACACCGTCTGGCCGCGGCGGCGGACCTCGGCATCGAGCGCCCCGCCGGGCCGAACGAAGCAGGACAGGTCGGTGATCGCGTAGCGCACGCCGTAGCCCTCGCCGAGACGCTCGAGATGCATCGCCTGGTCCAGGTCGGGCGCGCCCTCCGGGTCGAGGGTGAAGAACGGCACCGCGCTCTCGTCGCGGTCCGGCAGGCCCGTCGGGTGCACCGCCGCGCCGGCCGCTTCGGCGAGCGCCGCAGCGGGGTAGTCGGCGTCGACGTGCAGCTCGGCCCGGATCGCCGCGAACCGTGCCCGCAGGGCCGCGTCGACGCCATCGGAGGTGGTCGCCTCGGAGGGGCCCAGTCGGAGGTGGCGGTGCGGCATACCGACCAACCTACAAGCGGCGCTCGCCGGGCCGGAACGGCACTCGCCGGGGGCCGGAACGGCGTTCGCCGGTGGCCGGCACCGAGGCGCTTAGGGTGAACCCGTGCTCGTCCTCCTGCCCCCCTCGGAGTCCAAGCGGGGGCGTCGGCGTGGCCGCCCCGTCGACCCGGGGTCGCTGTCCTTCCCGGGGCTCGGCGACACCCGGATGCGGGTCGCCGAGGTGCTGCGCGAGGTGAGCCTGTCACCCGACGCCCCCGCGCTGCTGGGGGTGAGCCCCACGCTGCTCGGCGACATCGCCGGCAACCTCATGCTCTGCTCCGCGCCGGCCACGGCCGTGGCCGAGGTCTACACCGGTGTCCTGTACGAGGCGCTCGACCTCACCTCCCTCGATGCCGCGGCGCGGCGCCGGGCCCACCGGCGCCTGGTCGTGGTCTCGGCTCTCTACGGGGCGGTCCGGCCGGCCGACCGGATCGCCCCCTACCGGCTCGCCATGGGCACCAGCCTCCCGGGGCTCGGCCCGCTCGCGGCCCTGTGGCGGCCCGAGTTGTCGAGGGTCCTGCCCGAGGCCGCCCGGGGTGTGGTCGTCGACTGCCGCTCCGCCCCGTATGTCGCCGCCTGGCCGCCGGGGGGTGACCTCGCGCGGCGCTGGGTGCAGGTCCGGGTTCCCGGGACGAGCCACTTCGCCAAGCACACCCGAGGCCTGGTCGCACGCTACCTGTGTCTGGAGCCGGAGGCGCCGCGGTCGGTGCCGGCGCTGGCCGAGGCCGTCCACCGCCGCTTCGACTCGAGCCTGCACGAGCCCCTGCGGCCCGGCGCACCCTGGGTCCTCGACGTCGTGCCCCCGCGGTCGTGACGGGAGCCGACCTCGCCGCTCTCGCCGGGCGGGTCGGTCCCATCGTCGTCTTCCTGCTCGCGATCACCGTCACCGCCGAGATCGCTCAGCTCGCCGGGGTCTTCGACGTCGTCGGCCACGCGGTCGCGCGGCTCGGGCGGCACCGGGTGTGGCTGCTGTGGCTGCTGTTCGCCGGGTTCGCCGTGACCTGCACGGTCTTCCTCAGTCTCGACACGACCGCGGTGCTGCTCACGCCCGTCGGCCTGGCGATCGCGACCCAGATCGGCGCCTCGCCGTACCCGTTCGCCCTGAGCACCCTGTGGATCGCCAACACCGGCTCGCTGCTGCTCCCGGTCTCCAACCTGACGAACCTGCTGGCGATGCACCGCTTGCGGCTGCTAGGGGTCGGCCACCCGGGCTATGTCCGGCTCGCCCTCGGGCCGGCCGTTGCCGCCGTGGCCGGCACGCTGCTGATCATCGGCCTGCTCTACCGGCGCGTGCTCCGCGCGACGTATGCCGTGGACGCGCCCCCCGAGCCACACGACCCGACGTTGCTGCGGCTCGCCGCAGGCGTGACCGTCGCCGTCGGCCCGCTGTTCGCGGCCGGCCTCTCCCCCGCATGGGTGTCGTCGACGGCGGCCGCGGTGCTCGTGGCGGCCGCCGCCTGGCGGGCGCCGGCGATGCTCCGGCTGGTGTCGGTCCCGTGGCTCATGGCGCTCGGGTTCGTCGCCGTCTCGGTATTCGTCGCCGTTGCCGGCCCGCACGGGTTGACGGACCTGCTGTCCCGGCTGGCCGGGTCGGGCCGGACGACGGCCGGGCTGCTCCGGGTGGCGGCCACGGGTGCGGTAGGCGCGAACGTCGCCGACAACCTCCCGGCATACCTCGCCCTGGAGCCGGCAGCGGCCAGCGACCCCGCACGGCTCATGGCTCTGCTCGTCGGGGTGGATGCGGGCCCGCTGGTGACCCCCTGGGGGTCCCTGGCCACGCTGTTGTGGCTGCAGCGGTGCCGGTCGGCGGGTGTGGTGCTGCCCGGGGGGCGGCTCGCGCTGGCGGGGTTGGGCTGCGCGGTGCTGGCGGTCGGCACCGCGACGCTCGTCATCCCCCGCTGAGCCGGTCCGGGGTCCCCTCAGCCCACCGCGGCGCGCAGCGCCTGGTCGAGGTCCTCCAGCAGGTCGGCCGGGTCCTCGAGCCCCACCGAGATCCGGATGGTCCCGTCGGTGATGCCGACCGCGGCCCGGCCGTCCGGACCGAGGCGCCGGTGGGTCGTCGTCGCAGGGTGGGTGGCGAGGGACTTGGCGTCGCCGAGGTTGTTGGAGATGTCGATGACCTGCAGGGCGTTGAGCAGCGCGAACGCCTCGGCCTTGCCCCCGGCCAGGTCGAACGTCACGACCGTGCCTCCCCCGCTCATCTGGCGCCGGGCCAGGCCGTGCTGCGGGTGCGACGCCAGCCAGGGGTAGATCGTGCGCCGCACGCCGCGGGATTGCTCGAGGTGCCGCGCCAGTATGAGGGCCGAGGAGGCCATCCGCTGGACGCGGAGCGAGAGCGTCTCCAGGCCCTTGGTCATCACCCAGGCGTTGAACGGGGACATCGCCGGCCCGGTGTGCCGCATGAGGTTCCGCACCGGCCCGTCGACGAACTCGGCCGGCCCGAGAACGGCGCCACCGAGGGCGCGGCCCTGGCCGTCGATGTGCTTGGTGGTGGAGTAGACGACGATGTCGGCCCCCTGCCGGAGCGGACGGGAGAGGACGGGGGTCCCGAACACGTTGTCGACCACCACCCGCGCCCCGGCTCCGTGGGCAATGCCTGACACGGCGGCGATGTCGACGAGCTCCTGCATGGGGTTGCTCGGCGTCTCGAAGAACACCGCCGTCGTCGGCAGGCCCAGCGCCGCCTCCCACTGGTCGAGGTCCGGTCCGTCGACGAAGACGGTGTCGACGCCCCAGCGGGGCAGGATCTCATCCAGGATGACGAAGCACGAGCCGAACAGCGCCCGTGCGGCGACCACCCTGCTGCCCTGACCGCACAGCGCCGCCATCGCCACGAAGACCGCGGCCATCCCGGACGCCGTGGCGAAGCACGACTCGGCTCCCTCGAGCAGGCGGAGCCGCTCTTCGAAGACCGCCACGGTCGGGTTGCCGTAGCGGCTGTAGATGAAGCGGTCGGTCTCCTCGGCGAACGCCGCCTCGGCCTCCTCGGCGCGGTGGTAGACGAACCCCGAGGTGAGGAAGAGCGCCTCCGCCGTCTCGTCGAAGCCGCTGCGGGCCAGGCCGCCGCGCACGGCGAGCGTGTCGGGCCGCCAGGAGTGCCGGTCGGGCGGACCGCTCACCGGCTCAGCCCTGCTTCCAGGGCAGTCCGTCGTTCTTCCAGCCCGAGAGCTCGCGGTGGCCCGCTCGGTCATGGGGGCCCTCGAAGCCGTCGGAGATGTTGTAGGCGGGCCCCATGCCCGCGGCGGTGACAGCCGCGGCTGCCGCCCGGGACCGCACGCCGGAACGGCACAGGAAGTACAACGAGGTGCCCTGGTGCAGCCCGAGCCGACGCAGCTCGTCGACGAAGTGGGCGTTGATCTCGCCCGACGGGTAGCGCTGCCATTCGAGGAAGACGACCTGGCGCTCGGTGGCCGACAGGTCGGGGACACCGACGTAGGTCCACTCGGCCGAGGTCCGCACGTCGACGAGGACGGCATTCTCGTCGCCGGTCACCGCGGCATACGCGGCCTGAGGGGAGACGTCGCCGCTGTAGGGAGCGGTCATACCGGCACCGCCCGCGAGTCGAAACCGCTGGCCAGGACCAGGGCTTGGGCCACGATGACCTGTTCGCCGTCGAAGGCGATGGCGGGGTCACCGTGCAGCCGGTAGCCCTCGGCGAGGGCGGCGCTGACCCGACGGCAGAAGTCCGCGTCATCGGGCCCGGTGAGCAGTCGGTAAGGCAGTCGCTCGTCCATGTCGTCCACCCTATTCGCCCGCCCCACCCCAGCGTCCGAGCACCTGGTCGCCATGACAGCCAGAACCTCGGACACAAGCGCGGCACCCACCTCAGCGTCCGAGCACCTGGTCGCCAGGACAGCCAGAACCTCGGACACAAGCGCGGCACCCACCTCAGCGTCCGAGCACCTGGTCGCCATGACAGCCAGAACCTCGGACACAAGCGCGGCACCCACCTCAGCGTCCGAGCACCTGGTCGCCAGGACAGCCAGAACCTCGGACCCAGGCAGCTGTCTCGGGGTGGGACGCGCGGCGGTCGGCCCTCAGAGCCGGTTCGTGAACGCCACCGAGACCTCACCCTCGGGCCACACCTCGACGGCGCTGAGCGAGCCGGGCCCCGCCGCCAGCCGCCAGGCCTTGTCGTGTGGCATCCCCAGCAGGTGAGCCAGGACGACCATGATCGGCTTGCGGTGGCAGACCACGACGGTGGTGCCGCCGGCTCCGACCACCCGGTCGAACGCCTCGAGCACCCGGGCGGCCATCGCCTCGTGCGACTCACCACCCGGCCGGGCGTATGCCGGGTCGTCGCGGAGCCGGAGGAACTCCTCGTGGTGGTCCTGCAGCAGGTCCCGCACGCGGACGCCGTCCCAGTCGCCGAACCCCTGCTCGTCCCAGTCGGCGTCGACGCTCGGCCGGGCGCCGATGGCCTCGGCGACCAACGCCCCCGTCTCGCGGGCCCGGGCGAGCGAGGAGGTGACGACGTCGGCGTCGCCGTCCTCGACGAACGCGGCCACCGCGGCGCCGGCCGCGCGTGCCTGGGCCCGGCCGACGGCGCTGAGGGACGGGTCCGACCCGCCACGTCCGTCGAGGCGGCCGGTCGAGGTGAAGTCGGTGACGCCGTGCCGGACCAGCACCACCCGGGTGGGGGTGCCCCGACCGCCGACCCGCGCGACGTCACCGGAGCGCGGCGCGCCGGACAGCCCCCGGGCGACCGAGCGCCCGGACGGGGTCGCCGCCACCGCAGCGTCCGGCGCGGCCGGCGGGGGGATCTCGTCGACGGCGGGCTCACCGCCGAGGACCCGGTCCACCGTGCGACCGTCCATGGCCACGTTGGACAGGGCGTCGGCCGCCTTGTTCAGCTCCCGGGGGATCCATCGGTAGGTCACCGTCCCGCCGGACCGGGTGATGGCCGAGACGATGTCGCGGGCCTGTAGCGCCAGCCTGCGCATGTCCTCGTGCCTGATCTTCCAGCGACCGGACATCTGCTCGACGACGAGCTTGGAGTCCATCGACACCTCGATGTCGGCCCCCGGGTCGATGGCGTGGGCGGCGGTGAGCCCGGCGATGAGGCCACGGTACTCGGCGACGTTGTTGGACGCGGTTCCGAGCGGCTCGGCACGCTCAGCGAGCAGGGCGCCGCTCTCGGCGTCGCGGACCACTGCGCCGTAGCCGGCGACCCCCGGGTTGCCCCGGGACCCGCCGTCGGCCTCCACCGTGAGTCGTCGTCCCATGCCGTCGCTGTACCCCGGTCGCGCCCGGGCTCAGATCCCGGACTCGGGCGTCCGCACGAGGATGCGCCGGCACTCCTCGCACCGAAGCACCTCGTCCTCGGGCGCCACCCGGATCCGGTCGAGATCGCCCTGGTTGAGCTCGAGCTGGCACCCGCCACAGCGGCGCTGGCGCATCACGGCGGCCCCGGTCCCGCCGCTCGTGGAGCGGATCTTCTCGTACAGGGCGACCAGGTCCTCTCCCGCCGCAGCGACCAGGCCGGCCCGCGGCGCGGACACCTGCTCCGCCTCCGCGTCCAGCGTGGCGAGCGCCGCGTCACGCTCGTCGGCCGTTGCGGCGATCCGCCCGTCGAGGTCCTCCATCCCGCGCTCGAGCTCTCCGACGTCGTGCTGGAGGTTCTCCGCCCGCTCCATCACCTCGAGCTCGACCTCCTCGAGGTCCCCCTGGCGGCGGGCGAGCGAGGTCAGCTCGTGCTGCAGCGCCTGCAGGTCCTTGGCCGTCCCGACCCCGGAGTCGAGGCGTTGCTGGTCGCGGGCCGCCCGGTCCCGCACCAGCTGGACGTCGGCCTCCGCCTTGGCGACCTCGCGTTGCACGTCGTCGAGCGCTGCACGCGCCCGCACGAGCTCGTCGCCCAGCACGGTGGCCTTGGCCAGCAGGTCGGCGTATGCCGCGAGCTGCGGCAGGTGGGCGCGCGCATGGGCGATCTGGTCGAGGCGGGTGTCGATGGCCTGGAGCTCGAGCAGTCGCAGCTGGCGCGCGGGCTCGGCTTTCACGGCATACCTCCGGGCGGCTCGGCACCCACCGTGAAGTCCCACGGGTCGGTGCGCACTGTGCTGATGTAGGTCTCCACCCTAGGCGAGCCGCCGGAGCCCTCGGCAAGCGCGGTCCGGAGGTCGGCTTCGAGCGCGGTGAGCCACTGGGCCTCGGTGGACCAGTGGCCGGCGTCGACGAGGTAGGGCCGGCCACCGCGGGCCTCCTCTCGGGCCTCCAGGGCCGGATGGTGGCGCAGGTCGCTCGTCACGTAGACATCGGCGCCGCTGGCGCGCACCGCGTCGAACTGGTCGTCACCCGCGCCGCCCATCACGGCCACCCGGCGGACCTCGGCCTCGGCCGGCCCGGCGACCCGCACGCCTCCCGCTGCCCGCGGGAGCCGGTCGCGCAGCCGAGTGGCGAGCGCGACCAGGGTCGTCGGCGTCGCGAGGTCGCCGACGCGGCCGAGCGGGCGGCCCTCGACGACGGACAGCGGCTCGGTCGCGTCCAGGCCGGCGGCCCTCGCCAGGGCGTCGCTCACGCCCGGGGTGGCGACGTCGGCGTTGGTGTGGGCGACGTACAGGGCGATGTCGCCGACGACCAGCGAGGTGATGCTGGCCCCCTTGGCGGTGGTCGTGGCCACGCTGCTCACCCCACGGAGCAGCAGCGGGTGGTGCGTGACGAGCAGGTCGGCCTGGCCGTCGCGGGCCTCCTCGATGACGGCCAGCGTGGGGTCCAGGGCCAGGTGGATACGGCCGACGGGCTGGTCGAGGTCACCCGTGACCAGGCCGACCCGGTCCCAGGACTGGGCGGTGGCTGCGGGGTAGAGGTGCTCCAGGGCGGCGACGACGTCGCGCACGGTCAGGTCCATGTGGGCCCGGCCGGGTTCGAACCGACGACAACCGCGGTGTAAACGCGGCGCTCTACCACCTGAGCTACAGGCCCCGCGGGATCCTCGGGACCGGGGGTGCCCGGCCCGTCCCGGCGGTCATTGTGTCAGGAGTGCGCAGGGTCCGCCTCCAGCGGAGCGGCTCGCCGCGCGTCCGTGGTGCCGCCTTCTGGGCGATGTCTTCGTGCCGAACGGCCGCCCGGCTCAGGTCGAGGCGGCCGGCGCGGCTCAGTCCAGGGCGGCGAGCGCGTCGTGGTAGCCGCCGAAGTCGCGGGCGGCGCCCGGCGGGTTCACGAGCGTCCACCGGATGAGCCCGTCCTTGTCGATGAGGAACGTCCCCCGCACGGCGCGGCCCGCCTGGTCGTTGAAGACGCCGTACGCCGAGGCGACCGCGCCGTGCGGCCAGAAGTCGGAGAGCAGCGGGAAGAAGTAGCCCTCCTTGTCGGCGAAGCCGCGCTGGGCGTACATCGGGTCGCACGAGATGGCCAGGACCTGGACCTTGTCGGAGACGAACGCGCCCAGGTTGTCCCGGATCTCGCAGAGCTCGCCGGTGCAGATGCCCGAGAAGGCGAACGGGAAGAACACGAGGACGACGTTCTTGATCCCGCGGAACGAGCTGAGGGTGACGTCCTCGCCGTTCTGGTCCTTGAGGGTGAAGTCGGGGGCGGTGTCGCCGACGTTCAGAGCACGGGTGGGGTCGGTCATGGCGTCAGTCTGCCAGCATCCCCGGACCGCGCCAGGCGGGGGTCGAGGCTGCGGTCAGCGCCGGCCCTTGGGCGCGACGAGCTTGGTGGCACGCCAGTACCCGCCCGCACTGGCGGAGCCCCCGCCGTGCAGACCGGCCGTCACGGCCGCCTCGTCGATCTCGCTGGCGTCGACCTCTCCGGGGTTGCCCGGCTTGGGTGTCACCAGGACGACGAAACCCGCGTCTCCGAGCATCCCGACCGTGTCGACGAGCGCGTCGCCGAGGTCGCCGTCGTCCTCGCGCCACCACAGCAGGACCGCGTCGACCTCGCCGGTGAAGTCCTCGTCCTCGAGCTCGGTACCGCACAGATCCTCGATCGCGAACCGGAAGTCGTCGTCGACGTCCTCGTCGTAGCCGAACTCCTGGACGACCCGGCCAGGGGCGAACCCGAGCCGGTCGACGCCCCCGGGGCCGCCCGCGCCTGGCTTGGTTCCGGCACCGACGGACGGCGCTGATGGGGGGTTCACTGCTCTCCTGCCTCTCTGGCGAACATGCTGCCGAGCACTAGTCCACTGGTTCCGCACCCGGCTCCGCAAGGGGTGTTCGCAAGACGGCGCGTCCGGCCTGGTGGGGAGCCCGGGCGATCCGCGCCCGGGCGGACTCCTCGAGCAGGAGCCGTTCGGCCTCCGGCACGGCCAGATGCTCCACCCGTGGCGAGACGGGGCCCGGGGTCGAGACCAGCCGGACCGACGCCACGCCCAGCCACCGCTGCAGGACGCCCTGGTGCAGGGCCATCGACTGGATCCGGGCGTGGGGCACGACCACCGCCGAGCGGGTGAGACGCCCCCGACGCACGAGCAGTCCGGCCGGGGCCACGGCATACCCGCTGCGGCGCCAGGTCAGCGGGTCGAGGACCCGAGCGCGCCGCGGGACGAGCGTCCAGCCGGGGTCCGTGCCGTCGCCGGTCGCCGCCGAGACCAGCTCGGGTCCGGCGAACCGGGCGTCCATGGCGGACAGCACCGTCAGCACGTCGGCGAACCGCCCCACCGGAAGGACGGTCGTCTCGTCCCCCCCGCCTCGACCGGGCTCGCGGTGGACGCCGGCGACGTTGACCCGGACCCGCCACCAGCCGAGGGGCCGCCACCACACGTGCTGGACGACCTCGACGGCCTGGACCCGGTGCAGCGGGATCGTCGTCGTGCGGAGGTCGGTGAGGCCGTGCCGCACCCGGAGGCTGTCGCCGACCTCGGACAGGGTGAAGTTGCCGTGATGGAGGAGCTCGCGGATCCGGCTGCCGCCGACGGCGACGACGACCGGGACGAGCCCGGTGATCGCGCCGACGACGCCGGCTGCGGCGACCCCGCCCGCGACGACGACGCTGAGCAGGAGGACGAGGGTGGAGGTATGGAGGATCGTCGCGACGAAGAGCCGCCCGTTCGGCACCTGGAGCACGGCCAGCTCGCCCGGGGACCGGTCGTCGACGCCGCCGAGAGGCGTCGTCCACACCGCCCCGGGCGGTGCCTCGGGCGGGCGCTCGCGACGTGCGCGGGCCCCCTCGTCGCTGCGGGCCGCGAGCTCGAGAAGGTGGTCGCGCACCTGATGGGCCCGGGCCAGACCGAGATAGGACAGCGTGAGGTGTGACCCTCTGCCGCCCGCCGACTGCACGACGACCTGGGCCACCCCGAACGCCCGAGCCAGGAGCGGGCGGCTGATCTCGACGGCCTGGACCCGCTCCAGCGGAACCTGCCGGTGCTGGCGGAACAGGATCCCGGTGCGCAGCTCGACCTGGCCGGCGGCGACCCGGAACCGCGCGAACCGCCAGCTCAGCCACGACCCGCCGGCGATGAGCGCGACGACCCCGACGGCGGCGAGGCCGAGCAGGACCGGGTGGCGCAGGAGCTCGTTGTCACCCTGGTTGCCGCTGTAGTCGCCGCCGAGGCCGGGAAGCCCGAGGCCGCGCAGGATGGAGTCCATGCCCTGGCTGAGCACCCAGCTGCCGATGGCGAGCACGACGAAGCCACCACGCAGCAGGGGGGACAGGGGGTGCAGGTGCTGCCAGTCCCAGCCGGGCTCGGGCGGTGCCGGTGCCGGCTCGCTCACAGTCCGGCCCGCTGCGCCTCGCCCCGCGCGGCGAGCCGGGAGCGCAGCGCCTCGGCCTCCTGCACGGGCAGGCCGGGGATGACGCCGCCGCTCTGGGGGGACGCGGTGTGGATCTCGACCGAGGTGATCCCGAGCAGCCGGGCGAGCGGGCCGGTCTGCAGGTCGACGTACTGGAGCCGGCCGTACGGGATGCTGACGAGGGAGCGGAAGAGCCGGCCTCTCCGGATGACGAGCTCCTCGTCGAGCTCGACCCAGCTCGCGGCGCTGACCTGTCGCACGATCACCCACGCGGCCCAGGCCGCGGCGACGGCGGCCGCGAGGACCGCGAGCCAGAGCCACGGGGTCAGGACGATGGCCAGCACGAGGGCAGCCACGGCCACCGGCAGCACCGTGGCGCCGAGGAGGACCAGCCGAGCGGTGGCCAGCCGGGGGGACACCGGGCGCCAACCGAGGCCGTTCCCGTACAGGGTGACCCCGCGGTCCATCGGGGTGACCGGCGGCGTGGCGTCGTTCATGGGGCCAGTCTGCACCGCGACGGCCCGGGAGCAGGGCCCGGCCCGGGGCCCAGGGACGGGCTCAGGCCAGGAAGTCGCTCACGATCCGGTTGAACTCCTCCGCATGCTCGATCTGGGTCCAGTGACCGCAGCGCCCGAAGACATGGACCTGGCTGTCGTCGATGAGCTGGAGCAGCCGGTAGGCGTTCTCGAGCGGGATCACCTGGTCGTCGCGCCCGTGGACGATGAGGGTGCGGTGCGGAAGGGCCGCGATCTGGTTCTCGGGCGTGGCCAGCCCGTCGACGCCGTGCTGCCGGGGGGCGGGGAACATCGCCGAGAAGGACTCCTGGAAGCCGGGGCGGATCGACGCGTCGTACCGCAGCCGGGCGAGCTCATCGGTGACCAGCGACCGGTCGAAGGAGAAGATGTCGAGCAGCCCGCGCATCGTCTCGAGCGACGGCTGGTAGCCCCAGACCGCATCCAGCCCCGGCGTGATGGGAAAGCTCACCCCGCACGACCCCATGAGGACGAGCCGGTCGACCCGCTCGGGGGCGTGGGCAGCCATCGAGATCGCCAGGCCGCCGCCGAAGCTGTTGCCGACGATGGAGAACCGCTCCAGGCCGAGGGCGTCGGCGAAGCCGAGGAGGTGCCGCCGCCAGGACTGCATCGTGTAGCGGAAGCCCTCGGGACGGTCGGTGAAGCCGAAACCGACGATGTCCGGGGCGTAGACGGCATACCGCTTCGCCAGGGCCGGCATCGTGAGCCGCCAGTTCGAGTAGGCCGAGACCCCGGGTCCCGAGCCGTGGACGAGCAGGACGGCCGGGCCCTCGCCCGCCTGCAGGTAGTTGGTCGCGATGCCGTCGACGTCGACGGAGCGGCCGATCTCGGGGTTCGGACCGGTGGTGGCGTCCTCGGGTGCGGTCGTCGAGCTCATGGCCGCAGGCTAGGACCCGGCCGCCACGGCGGACAGGGCCGTTCCGCTCCCCGCAACGGCGTGCGCGGGGGGCTGTCCGCAACACCGTGCGCTGGGGCCGGGGGCACGCACGCCATACCCTCAGAGGATGGGACGCAGGACCAGGCGGGTCCCCACCACCCGCATCGACACCGAGACGGGGCGGGTCGTCCGCCGCCCGGACACCGTGGCGGTCGAGGAGCCGCTGGAGATCCGGGTGGCCGGCGCGGCGCTGACGACGACCATGCGCACCCCCGGCGACGACTTCGACCTCACCCTCGGCCACCTGGTCACCGAGGGACTGCTGCATGCGGCCAGCGAGGTGCACGGCCTCATGCACTGCACCGACACCGACGAGGACGGAAGCCCGACCTTCAACGTCGTCGACGTGACCCTCGCCCCCGGGTCCGTCCTGCACGGGCCGCCCCGAGCCCGCGCGGAGACGATGACCAGCGCCTGTGGGGTGTGCGGGACGGCGACCGTCGACGCGATCCGTACCGCCAGCCGGTATGCCGTGGGCGAGGACCCGGTGGCCCTGTCCGCCGCCGTCCTCGTCGGCCTCCCCGCGCGCCTGCGCGGCGAGCAGGCGACCTTCGAGCGGACCGGGGGGTGCCATGCGGCCGGCTTGTTCACCCCCGACGGCACGACACTGGTGGTCCGCGAGGATGTCGGCCGGCACAACGCCGTCGACAAGGTCATCGGCTGGGCGGCTCGTGAGGAGCTGTTGCCGCTGACCGGGACCGTCCTGGTCGTCAGCGCGCGGGCCAGCTTCGAGATCGTCCAGAAGGCCCTGATGGTGGGGGTGCCGGCGGTGGTCGCCGTGTCCGCCCCGTCGTCGCTGGCCGTCGACCTCGCCCGGGAGGCGGGGATGACCCTCGTCGCCTTCACCCGGCCGCCCCGCCTCGGGGTGTATGCCGGCGAGCACCGGGTGAATGACTAGTCACCGCTGGCCGAAAGTGCGGACTTCCACCGTTTCCGGTGTACGGCCACGGCGACCTTCCTACCATGGCCGCCATGAAGCACCGGTCGCACCTGTGGGGCCTGACCGCCCAGGCGCTGGCCGCTGTCCTGCTCTGGCTCTATGCGACGGCAGCCCTGTGGACCCGCTACCTGCCGTCCCAGGAGGCGCTGCCCACCCCGGCCGCCATCGTCGTCGACATGCCGCACGCGCAGCTGCTCCAGCTGCTGGGCGGCGGTGTCGCGGTCGCCCTGACGACCCTCGTCGGGTTCCAGCTGCTGCGCACCACCGGCGCGTTCCTCGCGCTCTGGCTCTCGCTGTTCGGCTTCCTCGGGCTGTACCTCGCCTCGCCGAGCCGCAGCGCGGCGCAGATCTACGCGTCCCACCGCACGGACTTCTCGACCATCGCGGCCATGGCCCAGGACGGTGAGCTGACCGACGCCTCGATCTACGGCACCAACCTCTCCCTCCGGCTGCGCTACCTGTCGAGCACGGGCCGGGTCACCTGGGTCAACGGGTCGCTGTTCGTACCCCGCCGGGTCGTGTTCCCCAACGACTCCGCCGGCTTCTGGTACGTGCCCAAGGGCTCGCCGGTCGGCCTGGACATGTTCGGCACCGAGTGCACCCAGCCGGTCCACCTCGACCAGCACTGGTGGGCCTGCAACATCACGGCCTGAGCGCCCGGCCCGCCGGGCTGCAGCGCCGGGAACCCGGCCCACCGGCATACCGGCCGGTAGCAGCACGGAATTGTGACGGCGGACACCTGCGAGGGAGGATGGAGGAACCGCGCCGCACCCCCCGGACGCTGCACCCTTCGAGAGAGGACCGCTCGTGACGTTCCGCGAGGAAGCCGGACCCATCCTCAACGGCATCCCGGCCCACCTTCCCGACACCGACCCCACCGAGACCCAGGAGTGGCTGGAGTCGCTCGACCAGGTCCTCGACCGGGGCGGTCGCACCCGAGCACGCTACGTCATGCTCCGCCTGCTCGAGCGTGCCCGCGAGAAGCAGATCGGGGTTCCGTCGCTGACCGCGACGGACTACGTCAACACCATCGGCCCCGAGCAGGAACCGTGGTTCCCCGGTGACGAGGACGTCGAGCGGCTCTACCGCCGGATGATCCGGTGGAACGCGGCCGTCATGGTGCATCGCGCCCAGCGCCCGGGCGTATCGGTGGGTGGTCACATCTCGACGTACGCCTCGGCCGCGACCCTGTACGAGGTCGGGATGAACCACTTCTTCCGCGGCCCGGACCACCCGGGGGGCGGGGACCAGGTGTTCTTCCAGGGCCACGCCTCGCCCGGCATGTACGCCCGGTCGTTCCTCGAGGGCGTCCTCGGCCAGGAGGACCTCGAAGGCTTCCGCCAGGAGAAGAGCCATATCGTCGACGGCCGGGTGCGCGCGCTCTCCTCGTACCCGCATCCGCGGATGATGCCGCAGTACTGGCAGTTCCCCACCGTGTCGATGGGGCTCGGCCCGATGAACGCCATCTACCAGGCGCAGTTCAACAAGTACCTGCATGCCCGCGGCATCAAGGACACCAGCGAGCAGCGCGTGTGGGCGTTCCTCGGCGACGGCGAGATGGACGAGGTCGAGTCCCGGGGGGCGCTGCAGATCGCGGCCTACGAGGAGCTCGACAACCTCACCTTCGTCGTCAACTGCAACCTGCAGCGGCTCGACGGTCCGGTCCGCGGCAACGGCAAGATCATCCAGGAGCTCGAGGCGCAGTTCCGCGGCGCCGGCTGGAACGTCATCAAGGCGATCTGGGGCCGCGGGTGGGACCCGCTGCTGGCTGCCGACCGCGACCACGCGCTCGTGCACATCATGAACACGACGACGGACGGCGACTACCAGACCTTCCGGGCCAACGACGGCGCCTATGTGCGCGAGCACTTCTTCGGCCGTGACCCCCGCACCCGCAAGCTCGTCGAGAGCTGGTCCGACCACGAGATCTGGTACAAGCTCAAGCGCGGCGGCCACGACTACCACAAGGTCTTCGCGGCCTACCAGGCCGCGGCGCACCACACCGGGCAGCCCACGGTGATCCTCGCCCACACGATCAAGGGCTACACCCTGGGTGCCGCGTTCGCCGGGCGCAACGCGACCCACCAGATGAAGAAGATGACGGTCGAGGACCTCAAGAACTTCCGCGACGTCCTGCGCCTGCCGATCAGTGATGCCCAGCTCGAGGCAGACCCCTACAAGCCGCCCTTCTACCACCCCGGCGAGAACGACCCGGCGATCGAGTACATGATCGAGCGGCGCCGCGAGCTCGGCGGTTCGCTCCCCCAGCGGCGCAGCAAGTACACCCAGCTCACGCTGCCGGGTGACGACGCCTACACCCACGTGAAGAAGGGCTCGGGCAAGCAGCAGGTTGCCACGACCATGGCGTTCGTCCGGCTGCTCAAGGACCTCATGCGCGAGAAGGAGTTCGGCCGGCGGGTGGTGCCGATCATCCCCGACGAGGCCCGGACCTTCGGGATGGACAGCTTCTTCCCCACCTTGAAGATCTACAACCCGCACGGGCAGAACTACACCCCGGTCGACGCCGAGCTCATGCTGAGCTACCGGGAGTCCGAGCAGGGCCAGATCCTTCACCTCGGGATCAACGAGGCCGGCTCGACAGCCGCGTTCACCGCCGCGGGCACGTCGTACGCCACGCACGGCGAGCCGATGATCCCGATCTACATCTTCTACTCGATGTTCGGGTTCCAGCGGACCGGCGACTCCATCTGGGCCGCCGCCGACCAGATGACCCGGGGCTTCCTCATCGGGGCCACGGCCGGACGCACCACCTTGACGGGTGAGGGCACCCAGCACGCCGACGGCCACAGCCCGCTGCTGGCCTCGACCAACCCGGCCGTCGTCGCCTACGACCCCGCCTACGGCTACGAGATCGCCCATATCGTCCGCGACGGGCTGCGCCGGATGTACGGCGACAGACCCGAGGACGTCATCTACTACCTGACCGTCTACAACGAGCCGATCGTCCAGCCCGCCGAGCCGGGGGACGTCGACGTCGAGGGCATCCTGCGGGGCATGTACCTGCTCCGGAAGGCCGACACGACCGGCTGGCAGCACGACCCCGCCCGCGCCCAGCTGCTGGCCTCCGGCGTCGGGGTTCCGTGGGCCCTCGAGGCCCAGGAGCTACTCGCCAACGACTGGGGGGTGGCGGCCGACGTCTGGTCCGTCACCTCGTGGGGCGAGCTGCGCCGTGACGGCCTGGCCAGCGACGAGCAGGCGTTCCTCCACCCCACCGGTGAGGCCCGCGTGCCCTTCGTGACCGAGCGGCTCCGCCACGCGCCCGGCCCCGTGCTGGCAACGTCGGACTACATGCGCGCCGTCCCCGACCAGATCGCCCAGTGGGTGCCCGGGGACTTCGTCTCGATCGGGGCCGACGGTTTCGGGTTCGCTGACACCCGGGCCGCTGCTCGCCGGTTCTTCCACATCGACGGCCCCTCGCTGGCGGTGCGCGCCCTACAGGTGTTGGCGCGGCGCGGCGAGGTGGAGCCGTCGATCGCCCGCGAGGCCGCCGAGAAGTACAACCTTCTCGACGTCACGGCCGGCGCATCCGGCACCGAGGGCGGCGACGCCTGACCGGCCGGGACCGGCCGGGGGACGAGGCGGACGCCACCACGCCCTGCGACGGGCCGGCCGTCAGGGTCCGACGTCGATCTGGTCGCGGTCGACCGACAGGCTCAGGCCGCCGTACGTCTCGGGTCCTCCGGTCTGAACCGGCGACTGGTACTGCTTGATGCGTCGGTGCACCCAGTAGGTGCTGGGGATCGAGGGGTCCGACACCGTCGCCACGCCGTCGTACCGCGCGAACCAGATGTAGTCGGGGCGCACGTAGGCCGTCGAGGTGTAGACGTCCACCTGGTCCTTGATGCCCGACGCAAGGCTGCTGTAGAAGCCGGAGCGGTAGCCGAGCTCGTGCAGCCGCCGGGTCCAGGCACTCTGGAAGCCCAGGACCGCCTTGCGGCACACCGGGTCCGTAGTGGCGTAGGCCTCCATGTCGTAGTAGACGGTGCTTCCGGCCGCCAGCCCGAGTGCATGGGCCTGGCCCGAGGCATCGTCGGCGGCGGCACTCCCCGCGGAGACGGCATCCAGCGCGGTGAACCGGTCGGGTTTGGTGGAGGTCGTGCAGTAAGGCTGCGGGCCGAGATAGATCGGCAGGAGGTGCCACCCGGCGGTCTGCTGGGTGCTCACCCATGAGGCGGTCAGCGCGGGCTGGCTGCAGGCGCGGTTGTCGCCGCCGATGTAGATGCCGATCGCCCGGTACGGGGAGGTGCCCAGCCAGGCGGACATCAGGGCCGAGGAGGGTGCCGAGCAGGCGTCGAAGCCGCGGCCCAGGTAGCTCCCGGGCGACGGAGCAGGCTGGGAGCGGACGTAGCCGGAGACGTCGGCGACCAGCTGCACCGTGCCACCCGAGCCGTTGTACAGCGCCACTGCCCCGGCCGACCCCACCGGCGCCACCACCAAGTTCGGCACCGTCTGACCCGCCACGAAGTTCAGGTTCGAGGTCGCCGGACGCGAGGCCCCATCGGCGAACACCGTGACGAACCCCGCCCGGGTCGGCCCGGTCACCGTCACGTTCAGCACCACCGCCGACACCCCAACCGCCGGCACCCCGCCCCGACCCAGCACCGGCAGACGAACCGTCCCCCACGCCGGGACCGCACCCCGGACCCCACCCACCCCGGTACGCGTGTCCAACACCCGCGCCGCCACCACCGAGGTGAACGCCCCCGCCACGCTCGGCACCCCGGCCAGGACGTAGCCGGAGACGTCGGCGACCAGCTGCACCGTGCCACCCGAGCCGTTGTACAGCGCCACTGCCCCGGCCGACCCCACCGGCGCCACCACCAAGTTCGGCACCGTCTGACCCGCCACGAAGTTCAGGTTCGAGGTCGCCGGACGCGAGGCCCCATCGGCGAACACCGTGACGAACCCCGCCCGGGTCGGCCCGGTCACCGTCACGTTCAGCACCACCGCCGACACCCCAACCGCCGGCACCCCGCCCCGACCCAGCACCGGCAGACGAACCGTCCCCCACGCCGGGACCGCACCCCGGACCCCACCCACCCCGGTACGCGTGTCCAACACCCGCGCCGCCACCACCGAGGTGAACCCGCCGGGCGCCGCCACCACCGAGGCGAACTCGCCGGGCGCCGCCACCATCGACGCACGCGTCGGCCCCAGGGCGGGCAGCGTCCCCAGCATGGCCCACGACGCCAGCACGGCCAGCACCATCCGGAAGCGACGACTCATCGCGCAACCCCTCGCTACACCTCCACGGTAGCGCGGCTTCTCGGTGTCGGCGCTGTGATCCAGGCCCGCTCCCGGCACCTGGCGGTCAGGGCTCGTCCCGGCACCTGGCCCCGGCAGAGGCCCGATGCCGATGCCGAGCGGCGGACCGGCTCGGCGCGGCATACCGGCTCCCTCTAGGCTGGCGCCGTGTCCAAGGTCCTCACCTCCCTTCCCGTCGGCGAGCGCGTCGGCATCGCCTTCTCCGGCGGCCTCGACACCTCCGTCGCGGTCGCCTGGATGCGTGAGAAGGGAGCGGTCCCCTGCACGTACACCGCCGACCTCGGGCAGTACGACGAGCCCGACATCGACAGTGTCCCGGGACGGGCCGGGCAGTACGGCGCAGAGATCTCCCGGCTGGTGGACTGCAAGAGCGCGCTGGTCGAGGAGGGGCTGTCGGCCGTCGCCTGCGGCGCCTTCCACATCCGCAGCGGCGGGAAGGCCTACTTCAACACGACCCCGCTCGGCCGGGCGGTGACCGGCACCCTCCTCGTGCGCGCCATGCAGGCCGACGAGGTGTCGATCTGGGGCGACGGGTCGACGTTCAAGGGCAACGACATCGAGCGGTTCTACCGCTACGGGCTGCTCGCCAACCCCCAGCTGCGGATCTACAAGCCGTGGCTCGACGCCGACTTCGTCGGCGAGCTCGGCGGGCGGGGCGAGATGAGCGCCTGGCTCGCCGAACGGGCGCTGCCCTACCGCGACTCCGCGGCGAAGGCCTACTCCACCGACGCCAACATCTGGGGGGCGACCCACGAGGCCAAGACCCTCGAGCACCTCGACACCTCCCTCGAGACGGTCGAGCCCATCATGGGGGTGCGCTTCTGGGACGAGTCCGTCGCCGTGGCCACCGAGGACGTGACGGTCCAGTTCGCGCAGGGGCGGCCGGTCGCCATCAACGGCCGCTCGCTCGAGCCCGTCGCACTGGTCCATGAGGCCAACACGATCGGCGGGCGGCATGGGCTGGGCATGTCCGACCAGATCGAGAACCGCATCATCGAGGCCAAGTCCCGCGGCATCTACGAGGCCCCGGGCATGGCCCTGCTCCACATCGGCTACGAGCGGCTGCTCAACGCGGTGCACAACGAGGACACGATCGCCAACTACCACGCGCAGGGCCGCCGGCTCGGCCGCCTGCTCTACGAAGGGCGCTGGCTCGACCCCCAGTCGCTCATGCTGCGCGAGTCGCTCGAGCGCTGGGTCGCCTCGGCCGTGACCGGCTCGGTGACGCTGCGGCTGCGCCGGGGCGACGACTACTCGATCCTCGACACCCGCGGCGAGAACTTCTCCTACCACCCCGACAAGCTGTCGATGGAACGGGTCGAGGACGCGGCGTTCGGTCCGGTGGACCGGATCGGCCAGCTCACCATGCGCAACCTCGACATCGCCGACAGCCGGGCGAAGCTCGAGCTGTATGCCGCCCAGGGCCGGCTCGGTGTCGGCCACGTCGACCTGGTCGGCGAGCTGGAGCCCGGTGGTGCCTCGCTGATCGCGGCCAACCCCGCCGTCGTCGACGACGAGGACGCCGCGCTCGACCGGGCGGCCATGGAGTCGGGCACCGACTGAACCCCCGCGGTTGTGGGCGGCATACAAATACACTCCTCGTATGCCGCCCAGACAGCGGGCCCCGGCCGGGGTGCGCCCACGCCCGTCGCCGGCGACGCTCAAGGGCGTCGAGCAGGCGGCTGGCGCGCTCGGTGCCGCGGCGGTGCAGCAGATGGAGGCGGACCTGGAGTGGTACCGCGTGCTGTCTGCCGAGAACCGGTCGTGGATCGGCCTGGTGGCCCAGGCGGGTATCAAGTCCTTCGTCGACTGGTTCGTCGGCGGACAGTCGCCGCTGCACGTCACCGCCGACGTGTTCGGCACCGCGCCGCGAGAGCTGACCCGGTCGATCAGCCTCGCCCAGACGCTCGACCTCATCCGGACCGTCGTCGACGTCGCCGAGCGGGAGATCACCGGGCTCGCCGCACCCGGTGAGGAGGCCGACGCCCGTGAGGCGGTGCTGCGCTACAGCCGCGAGATCGCGTTCGCGGCGGCCGAGATCTACGCCCACGCGGCCGAGGCGCGGGGCGCCTGGGACGCCCGCCTCGAGTCACTCGTCGTCGACGCGGTCGTCCGCGGTGAGGCCGACGAGTCGATCCAGTCCCGGGCGGCGGCGCTGGGCTGGGGCAGCACGGCACAGGTCGCCGTCATCGTCGGGACCACCCCGCCGGGCAGCCCGGCCCTGGTCGTCGAGGCGGTCCATCGCGCCGGACGGCACAGCGGCGTCGAGATCCTCGTCGCCATCCACGGGCGCCGGCTGGTCTGCATCGCGGGCCCGGTCGGCGACGACCTCGAGGTGGCGGCGGCGCTGGCCCCGGTGCTCGCCGAGGGCCCGATCGTCGTCGGCCCGCTCGTGCCGCACCTCTTCGCTGCTGGCCGGAGCGCGCGTGCGGCGATGTCGGGACACTCCGCGGCGGCGGCCTGGCCGGGTGCACCGAGGCCGGTCCGCGCCGACGACCTGCTCGCCGAGCGGGCCCTGCTCGGCGACCAGCCGGCCCGCAACACCCTCGTGTCACGCATCTTCGTGCCGCTGCGGAACAGCCCCGGCGGCGGCCTGCTGGCGACGGCGGCGGCCTACCTCGACGGCGGGCACGGCGTCGAGGCGACCGCTCGCTCGCTCTTCGTCCACGCCAACACCGTGCGCTACCGGCTGACGAGCATCGCCAAGCTCACCGGCTACGACCTCGCCGACCCGCACGACGCACAGACCGTGCGCCTTGCTCTCGCCTTCGGCCGGCTCGCCGTGGGCGCCGGCGAGGGCTTCGGTCGCGCGCTGGCCCCCGGGGCCACGGGTCTCGACTGATCCTGCCACCCACCCGGTTGTAGGAAGTCTCCAACTCTGGCCGCTGAGGTTCGTCGGCAGCGGTCACGACGTCCCCACCCCCGACCGGGAGAGGGTTAAGGGGTGCTCGTCATCGTCTGCCCGGGACAGGGCTCGCAGGCTCCCGGCTTCCTCGCCCCCTGGCTCGAGATCCCCGGTGTGCCCGAGCGGCTCGGCTGGCTCTCGGCCGTCGCGGGCCTGGACCTGCTGCGGCACGGCACCGAGTCCGATGCCGAGACCATCAAGGACACCGCGGTCGCCCAGCCGCTCATCGTGGCCGCCGGCCTGGTCTCCCTGCTCGCCCTCTTCGAGCATCCGGCCGACGGGTTCCGCCGGGTCGGGGCCGGTGCCGGGCACTCGGTCGGCGAGATCACCGCGGCCTCCGCGGCCGGGGTCATCTCGGCTGAGCAAGCCATGGTGTTCGTCCGGGAGCGCGGCAAGGCGATGGCCGCTGCGAGCGCCGTGCACCCCACCGGCATGAGCGCCGTCGTCGGTGGGGACCTCGACGAGGTCCTCGCGGCCATCGAGCGGCATGGGCTCACCCCCGCCAACCGCAACGGTGCCGGACAGGTCGTGGCGGCGGGTACCACCGAGCAGCTCGCAGCCCTGGCGGCGGACGCCCCGGCGAAGGCCCGCGTCATCCCCCTCGCAGTGGCCGGCGCCTTCCACACCGTGCACATGGCCCCGGCCGTCGACACCCTGGCCCGCTACGCGCGGGCGATGTCGACGCATGACGCCCGGGTGCCCCTGGTCTCGAACAAGGACGGCCAGGTCGTGCACGACGGGCGAGAGGTCCTCCGCCGGCTGGTCGACCAGGTCAGCAGCCCGGTGCGCTGGGATGCGGCGATGGAGACGTTCACCGATCTCGGGGTCACGGGTCTCATCGAGATCCCTCCTGCCGGCACCCTCACCGGGCTCGCCAAGCGCGCCCTGCGGGGCGTCGAGCTGCTGGCGCTGCGGACCCCGGACGACCTCGAGGCCGCCCACCGGATGGTCCTCGAGCACGGCGAGCCCACCCGTACTGCCCAGGACCCGACGTGGCGCCTCGTCGTCGCCCCGGTCAAGGGCACCGTCAGCGTGGGTGCCGCGCACATCACGACGGGGGCCACGGTCGAGGCCGGGACCGTCGTGGCGACCATCGGCACCCTGCGCGACAGCTACGACGTCAGCGCCCCGCACGGCGGCCGGGTCGTCGAGTGGCTCGTCGAGGACGGCGACCCCGTCTCGCCCGGCCAGCCCCTGCTCCGCCTGCACCCTCTCGAAGGTTGATGATGTCCGAAGCCACCCTCATGGCCCCCCAGGGCGCCCGGAACGCCCGCATCTGGGGCATCGGCGCCTACCGCCCCCGCCGCGTCGTCCCCAACTCCGAGCTGGTCGAGGCGATCGACTCCTCCGACGAGTGGATCCGCGAGCGCTCCGGCATCATCGAGCGCCGCTGGGCCGGCGACGGCGAGAGCGTCGTCGAGATGTCCGAGGCCGCCGCCCGCCAGGCGCTCACGATGGCCGGGGTGACCCCTGAGCAGGTCAGCGCCATCATCGTCTCCACGGTCAGCTTCCCGTACCAGACCCCCGGGGCCGCACCGCTGCTCGCCCATCGGCTGGGTGCCACGGACGCCGCGGCGTTCGACATCTCCGCCGCGTGCGCCGGCTACTGTCACGGCATCTCGCTGGCCAACGACATGGTGCGCGGCGGCAGCGCCGAGTTCGTCCTCGTCGTCGGCGTCGAACGGCTGTCGGACTTCACCGACAAGCACGACCGCGGGACCGCGTTCATCTTCGCGGACGGCGCCGGCGTGGCCGTGGTCGGGCCGTCCGACACCCCCGGGATCGGCCCGACCGTCTGGGGCTCCGACGGCGCTCAGTGGGACGTCATCTCGCAGCGGGACAGCTGGATCGACGTGCATGAGAAGAGCCTCGGCTGGCCGGCCATCACCATGCAGGGGCAGAGCGTCTTCCGCTGGGCGGTCTGGGGGATGGCCCCCGTCGCGCAGAAGGCGCTCGACCTCGCCGGCATCACGGTCGACGACCTGGACGCCTTCATCCCGCACCAGGCCAATGTCCGGATCATCGACGCGATGGCCAAACAGCTCAAGCTACCCGCCGGGCTGCCGATCGCCCGCGACATCGCCCAGGCCGGCAACACCTCCGCCGCGTCGGTCCCGCTTGCCACGGAGCGGATGCTCCGCGAGGGCACGGCACCGCACGGCGGCCTGGCGCTGCAGATCGGGTTCGGCGCCGGCCTCGTCTACGCCGCCCAGGTGGTGGTCCTCCCCTAGCCACGACTCCCGTCGGCCCACGGGTACTCGGGCCAGCATCACCGCACCACCCCCAGGGTTTCCGCGACGGACGTGGACCCAGACCGATGAAGGAGCACAACACCATGGCTGCTAGCGAGCAGGAGATCCTCTCGGGCCTCGCCGAGATCATCAACGAGGAGACGGGCCTGGACCCGGCCGAGGTCCAGAAGGACAAGTCCTTCACCGACGACCTGGACATCGACTCGCTGTCGATGATGACCATCGTCGTCGCCGCCGAGGACAAGTTCGGGGTGCGGATCCCCGACGAGGAGGTCAAGAACCTCCTCACCGTCGGCGACGCCGTGGACTACATCGCCGCCCAGCAGAGCTGAGCCTCGGCCGGCGGGGCGGTAGGCCGTCCCCGCCGGCCCCACGGCCGCGGCATACCGGTCGGACCGGCAGCAGGCCGGCACCCGGGCCCGAAGGACCCACGCCAGCGGCACCGGCCGGTTCGGGCCGGACCTCACCCGCGAGACGCCGCACATCCAAGGAGCGAGACCAATGAGCAACGAACGCCGTGTCGTCGTGACCGGCCTGGGCGCCACCACCCCCGTCGGGGGCACGGTGCCGGAGACCTGGGACGCGATCCTCGCCGGGCGGTCCGGCGCGCGCACCCTCGACAACGACTGGGCCGAGCGCTACGAGCTGCCGGTCACCTTCGGCGCCCAGATCCGCACCCCGGCCTCCGAGGTGCTGTCCAAGGTCGAGGTGCGGCGGATGGATCCGAACGCGCAGTATGCCGTCATCGCCTCGCGGGAGGCGTGGGCGGACGCCGGCTCCCCCGAGGTCGACCCGGAGCGGCTCGGGGTCGCGATCGGCACGGGCATCGGCGGGGTGTGGACGCTCCTGGACCAGTGGGACACGCTGCGCGAGAGAGGGGCGCGCAGGGTGTTCCCCCTGGCCGTACCGATGCTGATGCCGAACAGCGCCAGCGGCAACGTCTCGCTCGCGCTGGGCGCCCGTGCGGGCGCGCACACGACGGTGTCGGCGTGCGCGTCCGGGGCCGAGGCGATGGGGTTCGCGGCCGAGATGATCCGCTCCGGGCGGGCCGACATCGTGGTCGCCGGCGGCGCGGAGGCCGCCATGCACCCGCTCCCCTTCGCCGGGTTCGCCGCGATGCAGGCCCTGTCGACCCGCAACGACGAGCCGGAGAAGGCCTCCCGGCCCTACGACACCGGCCGCGACGGCTTCGTCCTCGGCGAGGGCGCGGCCGTCATCGTCCTGGAGTCCGAGGAGCACGCCACGGCCCGCGGCGCCAGAATCTACGCCGTGTTCGCCGGGCTCGGTATGTCGTCCGACGCCCACCACATCGCCGCCCCCGAGCCGGAAGGTGCCGGGGCCTCCCGCGCGATGGTCGAGGCCGTCGAGAGCGCCGGGCTCACGGCCGGCGACATCGTGCACATCAACGCCCACGCGACGTCGACGCCGGTCGGCGACCTGGCCGAGTCCAACGCGATCCGCCGCGCCTTCGGGGACGCGGCCGACGGCATGTGTGTCAGCGCGACCAAGTCGATGACCGGCCACCTGCTCGGGGCCGCCGGTGCCCTCGAGGGCGTCCTGACGATCCTCTCGGTCCACCATCGGATCGCCCCGGCGACGATCAACCTCGACAGCTTCGACACGCAGATCCGGCTCGACGTGGTCCACAAGGAACACCGCACCCTTCCCGACGGGGACATCGCGGCGCTCAACAACTCGTTCGGGTTCGGCGGGCACAACGTCGCCCTGACGATCACGAGCGTCTGATGGCGCACCAGCCCAATGCAGCCTCGGCCCTGGCCTCGGCCTCGGCCAGGCCCAAGGTCGACCGCGAGAGCGACCCGCGGAACCCGGTCAAGCGGCTCGCGGCCTTCTTCGACGACGGCTCCCTCGAACTGCTGACCGAGCACGACGACTCCGGCATGCTGGCCGGGCGCGGCACGGTGCGCGGGACCGAGGTCGTCGCCTTCGCCTCCGACGCCACCGTGATGGGCGGAGCGATGGGCGAGGTGGGCTGCGGGGTCGTCGTCGCGGCCTACGAGCACGCCCTGGCCGCCGGCGTTCCCATCGTGGGCATCTGGCACTCCGGTGGTGCCCGGCTGCCGGAGGGCGTCGTGTCGCTGCACGCGGTGGGCGAGGTGTTCGCCGTGATGACCCGCGCCTCCGGGCGCATCCCCCAGATCTCGGTGGTCGTCGGAGCGGCGGCCGGCGGCGCGGCATACGGCCCGGCCCTGACCGACATCGTCATCCTCGGCCCCGACGGCCGGATCTTCGTGACCGGCCCGGACGTCGTCCGGTCGGTGACCGGTGAGAGCGTCGACGCGCTGCGGCTCGGCGGCCCGGAGCCGCATGGCCGCCGGTCCGGCGTGGTCCATGTGGTCACCGACTCGATCGAGGAGGCCTTCGAGCGAGGGCAGGACCTCTGCGTCCTGCTCGGGGCCCAGGGGGTCCTCGACGTCGCGGCGATCGCGGATGTCGACCTTGCCAAGACGTTCCCCGAGTCGGCCAAGCGCGCGTACGACGTGCACCCGCTGGTCTCGAACGTGCTCGACAGCGACGGGGAGAGCGTCGAGCTCCACCCGCGTTGGGCGCCGAACATCGTCACGACGCTCGGCCGGTTCGGCGGGCGCACGGTCGGCGTCATCGCCAACAACCCGATGCGTCTCGGCGGCTGCCTGGACTCCCCCTCGGCCGAGAAGGCCGCACGCTTCGTGCGGATGTGCGACGCGTTCGGGGTCCCGCTCATCGTCCTCGTCGACGTGCCGGGCTACCTGCCCGGCGTCGGCCAGGAGTGGGACGGCGTCGTCCGGCGCGGCGCCAAGCTGCTGCATGCGTTCGCCGAGGCCGTGGTTCCGCGGGTCACCCTGGTCACCCGCAAGACCTACGGCGGCGCGTACGTCGCCATGAACTCCCGGTCGCTCGGAGCCACCAAGGTCTTCGCCTGGCCGAGCGCCGAGGTCGCCGTGATGGGCTCCATCGCCGCGATCCGGATCCTGCACCGGCGCCGGCTCGCCGAGGTCGACGACGCCGAGCGCCCCGGCGTCGAGGCCGAGCTGGCAGCCGAGCACGACACGCTGTCCGGCGGCCTGGCCCGGGCCGTCGAGATCGGCGTCGTCGACGAGATCGTCGAGCCGGCCAAAACCCGCTCCGCGCTGGCCGAGGCCATCGCGGCGGCACCGCAGAACCGCGGTGCGCACGGCAACATCCCCCTCTAGCTTCCGGCGGCCCGCCCGCTACCCGGCCCGCCGCCGCTACCGTCGGGGCCGCCGCCTCAAGCCGAAACGGGCTCAGGGCGGCACCGCTCCCCTGGAGTGGTGCCGCCCTGAGGAACAGGGGCCGGTGTCCCGCGCCGGGTGAGGCCCCGGGTGCGCCGCCCACCGTCAACGAGCGGCGTGCCCGTCGACCGGGTGCTCAGCCCACCTTGTGCAGCCAGCGAACCGGTGCGCCGTCCCCCGCGTACCGGAAGACCTCCAGCTCGCGGTCCCAGTCGACCCCGAGCAGCTCCTCGATCATCTCCGCCATCGCGTCGGACGAGCCGTGGGCCAGCATGAGGACCTCGCGCACGCGGTCCTCGTTGACCACCGCGTCGCCGTTGGCCGAGGTCCAGGTGTGGTGGAGCCCCAGGCTGGGCGTGTGGGACCACCGCGAGCCGTCGCAGCCGGGGCTGGGCTCCTCGGTGATCTCGTAGCGCAGGTTCTCCCACCCGCGCAGCGCAGAGGCCAGCCTGGCTCCGGTGCCCGTGCCTCCGCTCCAGGACAGCTCGGTGCGGAGCAGGCCGGGCCCAGCGGGCTGGCTGGTCCAGTCGAGGGTGACCTGCGCCCCCAGCACGGACTCGATCGCCCAGGTGATGTGGGGGCACAACGCGGCGGGCGTCGAGTGGATGAACACCACCCCGCGGGTCATGGCTCGCGGCATTGCGACGGACATCCGGGCCTCCTTAGGTGCGAGGGACGTCTTCCCCAACGCCAATGCACCGTGGTGGTCCAGCCGTGTGTCGGAGGTGTGCTCGCGGTCCCTGTCGGGCCGTCACTGCCTCGGTATGCCGTATGGCTCGCTGTGTGGGCGCGTCGCCGCGCCGTTGTCACCGGGCCTCGGCTCCGGTCTTGGCCATTGTGCACCACCTGGCCCAGTTGCACCACCCGCCACGTCCGGCGCAGCACGGAAGTATCACGACAGCCATCGGCCCCCGCCTCATCGGCCGCGGACGGACCTGCCGCGCAGCGCACGGACCGACCGGGCGGCCCGCCGTTCAGGCGGCCCGGGTCTGCGAGCTCCGGCCATGGCCGGCCTCACCCGCCGGGCGGTGGGGCGGGCGTGGCCCCGGTGGCCCATGACGTGGACGCCGGTCACGGCATCCGACGCGCCCACGTCGCCGGTGAGCAGCCACGGGGTGCGGCGGTCCTGGTGGGTGGCGCGCCCCCCACCGGTAGGCTGACCGCCGGTCCGGGTGGCCGGCGAGGCGCATGCCCGACTGGCCGGCCCGGACCACCAGGGGCGTTAGCTCAGCTGGTCAGAGCAGCGGACTCATAATCCGTCGGTCGTCGGTTCAAGCCCGACACGCCCCACGCGGCATCACCGCAGGTCAGGCAGCCTCACGGTCGAGAATCGAGAGGTCCCATGCCTGGTTCGGAGCCCCGAGTGGTGCAGTCTGTGGTGCAATTGGGCGGCTCAGCGGGTCGCAGACGCACTCATCGGCTGCCCTGGCCTCAGCCCGTCTCATCCCGTCTCGTGCGCTGGCGCAGCTCGGGCCGGAGTGAGCCCCCAGGATGCTGATTCCGCTTGCGGTGGGCATGACCGAGATGACGTCCGCGGACATCCGCTCCATCGCCGAGCGCATCGACCAGCGGCTCCGGTCGATGGCCGAACACGAGGCCGCGATCCGGGCCGACCTCGAGGCGCTGGCATCGCTGACCCTGCCCGCCGCCGACGACCACCTCATGGATGTCGCCGCCGCCGCGAGCTGGCTCGGGGTGTCAAGGGCCACGATGTTCCGGCTCATCCGCAACGACCCCCTCCTGCGGCACGTCAAGGTCGGCAAACGCACCCTGTTCCGCCCCGAGGACCTGCGCAGCTACGCCGCCCGGCTGGTGGCCTCATGAGCCCGACCCGCGCCGCCAGCGGCCGCTCCTCGATCTACCGGGACGCCAGCGGCACCTGGCACGGCTGGGTGACCATGGGCCGCGACGAGAGCGGTCGCGCCGTCCGTAGGCACGTTCGCGGACGCACCAAGGCGGACGTGACCGAGCGGGTCACCGACCTGGAGGCCCAGCGCCGCGGCACGGCATCGCTCGCCGCCACGAACGGCCGCCAAACCCTCGGGCAGTGCCACCACCCTGGCGTACCTGACCAGGGCGGGAGGGCAGTACATCGCCGGCGCGAGGATGCGCGACGGGAACACGCTGGTCGACCAGGCCCTGGCCCGGGCGGGCCGCTACCAGGACGTCCGCGACAACCTGCGGGTCAAGGAGGTCCGCCTCGAGCACGCCCCGGGGGTGCGGTGGGTGATCTGTCACAACCCCGACCAGGCCGCCAAGGACAAGGCCGACCGGGACCGGCAGCTCGACGCGGTCACCGCCGAGCTCGCCCGGATCAGGACCCTGCTGCACCAAGGCAGCCAAGACCCGCGGCCCGAGGACGAGGAAGGACTCGGACACCGCGGCGCACGTCAAGGCCGAGTGCGCGCTGCGGGACCACAAGGCCCTCGGTAGGTGGGTCAAGCAGACCCCCTTCGGGCGCCTCGTGGTCGACCGGGCCAAGATCGCCTCGGAACAGCGCCTGGACGGCAAGTTCCTGCTGGCCACCTCCGACCCGTACCTGCCCGCCGGCGAGGTCGCCCTGGGGTACAAGAACCTCCTCGAGGCCGAACGCTCCTTCCGCGACATGAAGTCCACCCTCGCCCTGCGGCCGGTGTACCACCGCCTCGAACCCCGAATCCGCGCCCACGTCCTGCCCTGCTGGCTCGCGCTGCTGCTGGTCCGGGTTGCCGAACGCCGCACCGCCATGACCTGGACCACGATCAACCGGCAGCTGTCCCGGGTGCCCTCCGTCACCCTCACCGGGACCGCCGGCACCATCATCCGCACCACCCCGCTGACGACCCCCCAGTCGGGCATTGTTGCCGCCTGCGGGCTACCCCAACCACCCGTCGTGACCGCCCTCGACCCCTCCTGACCAGGCACAACACCGATCTCGAGGCCCCACAAGTGCGTGGGCACACGACCCCACCCCGCGATCAGGCACATCACCGCAGGTCAGCGACCGCTTTCATGCCCTCCGTGTGCCCCGCAACTGCGGAACTCGGGTGCTCGGACAGGCCCCCGACTGCCTCGTCCTTGTGCGGCGTGACCGGTCCAGCCATCCACTGCGCCTCTTCGTCTACGGCCAGGCACCGCCGGGCCCCAGGCGCGCCAGGCGCGCCAGGTCCCTGGCGGCTCTGCTGATGGCGGCGCGTGGGGTGATCGGGCGCGCAGTCGCACTTGTCCACGGACAGCTTCTCCTCGATCAGAGAGTTTCCTCCCACGGCCAGCGCGTGAGAACGGTGCCACCACCCCGATGACCCCTCGTCCCTCCGCAGGGGAGCGAGGCGGCCGTCGGGGACGGGACGAGGTTCAGCTTGGCGGCAATGCGCTCGAACCTCTCCCGAGTCTCGTGGTTGACCCGGTCGCGTCCCCGAAGGGCGGGAGCCTGTAGCGGTTCAAGCGCCCACCGTCTTGGCAACATCGATGATCGGGCTCGTGTCGTTGTCACCCCTCGAGGACCTGACATAGTCAATAGGTTCCGGCATCGGGGAGGTCAACCCTTCACGGCACCCGAGGTCATGCCTCGGATGAAGTACCGCTGCAGTGCGAGGAAGACGAGGATCGGCACGATGATCGTGATGAACCCCGCTGCGGGGATGAGCTCGCGTCCTGCTCCGGTCTGACCCTGCAGGCCTTGGAGTGCCACAGTCGCGACCGTGTTGTCACCTCGTCCCAGGAAGATCAGCGCGACGAGCAGGTCGTTCCAGACCCAGAGGAACTGGAAGATCGCGAATGAAGCCAGCGCGGGGGTCGACATCGGCATGATGAGGCGCCAGAACGTGGTGAAGTGGCTGGCGCCGTCGATCTTGGCTGACTCGATGATGGCGGTGGGCAATCCGGACATGTAGGTGCGCAGGATGTAGATGGCCAGTGGCATCCCAAACCCGATGTGAGCGAGCCACACGGCAATGAACGTCCCGTTGAGGCCCAGGCTGCCGTACAGCTTCACGAGCGGCACGAACGCTACCTGGTTGGGCACGACGAGCAGCCCGACGATGACGACGAACATGAGGTCCCGGCCGCGCCACTTCATGAAGGTGAACGCATACGCGGCGAAGGCGGCGATCAGGATGGGAATCACCGTCGCCGGGAGCGCCACGATGAAGCTGTTGAGGAACGCTTGGCCCATGGGAATGCCCGCCGTGTCCGAGGTCAGCGCCTTTGTGTAGTTGTCGATCGTCCACGAGGAACCGAACGGGTTGAAGAACGCCGTCCACCACCCTGAGGAGAACTGGTCGTCACGCGGACGGAAGGAGTTGACGAGCATCCCGAGCGCAGGGACCATCCACGCGATGCACAAGATGACCAGGCCGATACGCACTGGCCAGGTCGCGCTGCCAGCACCGCTGCCGGGCCTGCTCTGGCGCAGCTTCCGCGTTTCGTCCACAGGCGTTCCGGTTCCGGGCTGGATTGTCGTGGTCATCGTGCAGCCTCCTCTTGGCGGAAGTGACGGACTTGGTAGATCAGCACCGGGACGATCGCGATCAGGAGGATGACGACGATCGCCGACGCGTACCCGTTGTTGCCCTGGGTGTAGAGCTCGTCGTAGAAGAGGCGTCCGATGACGTCGGTGTTGTAGGCGCCGTTGGTCGTGACGTACACGACGTCGAACACCTTCATGACGCCGATGAGCACGGTGATGAAGACGGTTATCACGGTCGGCCAGATCTGCGGCACGATGATGTTGAAGAAGATCCGTCGCTCCCCCGCGCCGTCGATGCGGCCGGCCTCGACGGTGTCCTCCGGGACGCTCTTGATCGCCGACGACAGCAGCACCATGGAGTACCCGACCATGGTCCAGATCAGGATGATCATCAGCAGCAGGCTGTTGAAGTGCAGGGTGCTCTCGCCGTACCAGAACACCGGGCCCCGCTTGAAGAATCCCAGGATTGCGTTGAGCAGGCCGGTCTGGGGCGCGCCCTCCGGCTGGTAGTCGTAGATGGTGCGCCAGATGGTCGCTGCACCGACCATGCTGATGGCCATCGGGAGGAAGATGAACGTCTTCGTCGTCTTCTCGCCCTGAGGCCGTAGGCGGTCAGCGAGCACTGCGACGCCGAGGCCCAGCGCCACGGTGAGGGCCGGGACGATGACGATCCACAGGAGGTTGTTGGTGATCACGGACAGGAACGTCTTGTCGGTGATGAGGTCGGTGTAGTTCTTGGCGCCGACGTACGCCGTGGAGTCCTCGTTGGCGAAGCTGTACTGGATGGTGACAACCGCCGGGTAGATCAGGTAGACGGCGATCGCGAGGATCGCGGGCCCGGCGAACATCCACGGCTTGACGCGGTCCTCCCAACGGCCCTTGAGGGACTCGGCCAGCTTGTTGAGAATCCAGAAGATGATAACGGCGCCGCCGATACCGCCGATGATCGCAATAACTGCGTTCACGATCTTGATGGCCATGGCACTTCCTCTCTGAAGTGGGACAGAGCGCTGGCAGCCGCGGGGGTGACCGAGGGGTCACCCCCGCAGCCAAACGGATTTCAGCTGCCGGTCTTCGGGAAGCTGTCGTCGATGTTCTTGAGGGTGGTCGTGAGGTCCTGCTGGCCCGAGAGCCACTTCACGGGCTCGGTCCAGAAGGTGCCTGCGCCCACCTTGGCGGGCATCAGGTCGGAGCCGTCGAAGCGTGCAACGCTGGCTTTGTAGAGCACGTCGCTGGCGATCGTCTGGAGGGTCTTGTTCGGCAGGAGCGAGACGTCCGCCGTCTTGTGCGGCGAGAAGGCACCGTTCTTGGCCTGCTCGGTGCCGTTGTCCTTGCTCGCGATGAAGTTGCGCAGCTTGAGGGTGTTGGCGTCGTTGTTGAAGGCGGCGGCGATGTCACCACCGATGAGGACGGGGTTGTCGCCCACGGTCTTGGCGGGGAAGGGCAGCGGGCCCGTCGTGGTGTCGAGCTTGGCGATGACGGAGTCCGGGAAGCCGCCCTTGTTGGCGACGAAGGTGGCCTGCTTGAACAGGTAGCAGCCCGGGGGCGAGTCGAACAACGCGTTGCCGCCGGTCTGGAAGTTCGTCGCGACGATGGACTTCGTGCCACCGCGGACGTAGCCCTCACCGAAGGCGATCTTCTGGAAGTACTCCCAGGCCGGCCTGATCTCCGGGCTGTCGAACTTCAGCTCGCCCTTGACCCACTTGTCGTAGTTCTCGGGGCCGGCGAAGCGCAGGACGAGGTCCTCGATCCAGTCGGTGATCGGCCAACCGGTGGCAGCACCGGACTCGGCGGCGATGCACCACGGGGTCTTGCCGTCGGCCTTGATCTTCTCGGTGAGGGTGAGCAGGTCGTCGAGCGTCTTCGGGGCCGTGTAGCCAGCCGCCTTGAACGCCGGCGCGTCGGTCCACAGGACGCTCTTGACGCTCACCTCGTTAGGGAGGCCGTAGACCTTGCCGTCGGCACAGGTGCCGGCCTCGACGATGCCCGGGACGAGTGTCGCCTTGTCCGTGGCGACGGTGGCGGCGTCGTAGGGGACAAGCTTGCCCTGCTTGGCCAGGTCGCACATGAGGCCCGGCTGGGGGAACAGGCCCACGTCAGGCGGATTGCCGCCCTGAACTCGGGTGCGGATCTCGGTGTCCCACGACCCGGCCTTGATGAAGTTGACGGTGATGCCGTTGGCCGCCGCCCACTTCTTGACGTCGGCCTTGAAGCCCGGCTCGGTGTCGGGACCGAGGCCGTACATCACCGAGACGGTCTTCTTGCCGGGGCCGGTCGCAGCAGAGCCATTGCTCGAGTTCCCGGTGCTTCCCTGGGACAGGCAGCCCGAGGCGAGCCCGGCGACGCCAAGCCCCACCATAACTGTGATGGTTGCCCTGCGATTGATCATCTCTTCTTCTCCTTGGAGGTTGGGGGCTCTTTGGCCCCACGCTGACCGGTCGCGCGTCTGCAGCCCGGCTTCGAAAGAATTCCGACGTCGCCGCCGGTAGAACCAGAACGGAGCATCGTGGATCTCACGACATGTCCACCGCTGAACGGGTACTCAGCCGGGTGGAGCTGAGGGCCGTCGCTGACGGGAAGCCCCGCCAGGTGCATGTGGGTCCCCCGATTCTCCGAACAGGAAGGTGCCGTTGGATATGTCACTGGGCTCGACCGCGGCGGGTGCGGACTCGCGGATGGCGAGCCGGTCACCGCGCCATTCGACGTGCTGCGGGTCGGCGAGCGCGCCGACGAACTCCCCCTCCTCGACGTTGCGGAAGGCGAGGAACTCGCTGGTCCCAGTGGCGCGGTTCGCGATGAGCTTCCCGACGTAGAGCCGCGGATCGGCGACAAGGTGTGCCTGTGCGACGTTGTAGGGGCCGGTGGGGGAGTCGATCGGCACGGCCCAGATGCCACCGGGCGTTCCCTCGCGGCGAGCCAGGGACATGTCCTGCGTCAGACAGTTGAAGATGAGGACGTGGCGACCGTCGACCTCTGCCAAATGGGGCACCTCGATCTGGCCGAACCCGCTGCCCGGCGCTGACACGGGCTCGCGCAGCTCCCAGTGCTCCAGGTCTGCGGACCACGCGTAGCCCACAACGCCTCGGTCGATGGTGTCCTGCGGCGCCGACGCCGGGCCGTGTGCCGAGCGTGCCGTGATGAGCATGTGCCACCCGTTGCCGGCCGGGTCAGGGAAGACCCACGGGTCCCGAAACGCCTCGTCGTGCCAGTTCCCGTCCGGTACATAGATCTCGTACCACCGGGGGTCGGCCTGCAGGAGCGGCCCGGGGGACTTGGCCCACGTCATCAGGTCCAGAGAGGAGGCGCAACCGATGGACTGGACGTTTGCGCCGTCCTTGTTCAAGCTGGAGCCGGTGTAGAACATCAGCCACCGCCCGTCGGGATGACGGACCACAGATCCCGTCCAGGTCGCGAGGTCGTCGAAGGCCGGAGGGTCGCTGCGCACGAGCGCGTCCGCGACCCGGTGCCACGACCGTAGGTCAGCGGAGACCGCATGGCCGATCGAGGCCCTGTGGTGCCGCAACTCGGGGTCGCCCAGCGCCCGCGAGGCGTAGAGGAAGAACAGGTGGTACTGCTCACCGTCGTCCACCACCCAGAAGTCCCACAGCCACGAGTCCGGAAGCTGAAAGGCCATCAGTGCCTCATCTCGGCGGTGCCTTGGTTGACCCGGCCGCGACGCGCTTCGCCGATGTGCGCTTCATCGGGTCTTCCGAACGTCAGGGTCAGCCTCTTTGCTGAATCGTTAGAAACTACTCGCCCGACGCACGGAGCACAAGGGTCTGCAAAATCGATTTCACCCGCTGGTTCATCATCGCCCGCGGAGGTGCAGGCGTAGAGTGCCCCCATGTCGATCCGCCGCCGATTGCCCGAGCAAGATGGCCGGGGTCTTCGCCCGACGCTGGCGGACGTCGCGGCGCGGGTAGGGATGTCGAAGTCCGCTGTCAGCTTGGCGCTCAACAACCGACCGGGCTCGCGGCTGTCGCAGGACGCGATCGAGCGCATCCACGCCGCGGCCCGCGACCTCAACTATCGCCCGAACCCCGCCGCCCGAACACTGCGGCTGGGCAAGACCGGGACGGTCGGCTTCATTTCCGGCGAGGTCACCGTCACCCGGTTCGCCTCGGCGATGATCCGCGGGATTCTCGACGTGGCCGACCAGGAGGAACGTGGCGTGCTGATCGCTGAGACCGGGGGCCACCCCAAGCAGCTCGAGCGCGCGTTGGACTCGATGGTGGACCGGCAGGTCGACGCACTCATCTTCGGCTCTCTCGCCGCGCGGCTGATCGACGTTCCTGCGCTCCCGGGACACATACCCACTGTCACCGTGAACTGTTCCAGCGACGACGTCTCCAGATCCGTCTTTCCAGCCGAGGAGGCGGCTGGCTACGCGGTGACCAGGCAGCTCCTCGACGCAGGGCATGGCGACAGTCTGGCCGTCATCGGCAACGCCCTGGACACCCAGTGGGACCCGCGGGGGTCGATGATGATCCCGCGGCGCTTCGACGGCATCCAACGAGCGCTCGACGAGGCCGGGGTCGTGCCTGTCGCGGTCGCAGACCTCAAGTACTGGGAGCCCTCGGAGGGCTACCGGGGCACGCGAGCCCTCCTTGAGTCCCGCCAAGCATTCACCGGGCTGATCTGTCTCAACGACCGGATCGCGTTCGGCGCCCAGCAGGCGCTGACCGAGTACGGGCTGCGCGTTCCCGACGACGTCTCCCTCGTCTCCTTCGACGACGACGAGCTGGCGGCCTACATGCGACCACCCCTGACGACCGCCAGACTTCCCTACTACGAGATGGGCAGACTCGCGATGGAGATCGCGCTGGCGACGGACACAGGGAACGGCGAGCACTTGGTGCCGATGCCGCTCATGGTCCGTGACTCCGTGCGCGCCCTGCCTCGCGTCACGTCCTTGTCAGGTTGAGCTCATGAGGTGGGGCCCGCGGTCAGGCGGTCTGACCGGGATCTGGTCAGCGCTGTGGGGCGCAAGGTCTGGCATCGGGGTTGGGGGCGGGCGGGTCCTCGTCAGTGGGCAGTCAGGAAATAGGGTTGCCGTCACCTCGAACAGGCGGTAGCCCGCCAGGGCCAAGGTGGGGTTCAGGTGATAAAGCCGCAGGCCGCCCCGTACGGCTACACCGGTCAGCGGGGGCTGAACGTGCAGCTGGCGACCGTCTCCACCCCGGTGGCGGCGCCGGTGATCGCCCGGGCCCGGCTACGCCGCGGAAACACCGTGTTGGCGGCGGGGGCGGGCCGGCTGCTCGCCCAGGCCATCGCAACAGCACGGTCGGCCGGGGCCAGCGGGCAGGTGATGTGCCGGGCAGACAGCGCCTACTACGGGTGTGCCTTCGTCGGCACCGCGCTCCGGCATAAGGCGTGGTACTCGGTGACGGCCCGGATGGACCCCAAGGTCAGGGCCGCGATCGCCTCCATCGACGAGGACGCCTGGACCCCGATCACGTACCCCAACGCGGTGTGGGACGCTCGACGGTCCTGCTGCCCCTGTCGCAGCAGAAACAGGGAAACGGCGATGGCGATAACGGTACCCACGGCGGACATCAGTTCGGTGAGAGAACCCATAGCGGCATCATTGCCCGCGGCACCGACAAGGCGGCCACCCGGCGCGGCTATTCAGCCGCGTGACGCCCACCTTCCGCGGAAGGTCCGACTTCGCCTGTCCAGACTGCCTCATGTTTGGCGGACGGCTTGAAAGGCCCGGGACGCCGCAGGACCCTGGGACGGTGCGAGCGTTCCACAGAGCCGGGGCCGGGGGCGCCCTCGTGCTGCTCGTCGCCGCATGCTCGGGACAGTCGTCACCGCCTCCGATCACGACGCCCTCGCTGAGTGGTTCCTCCCCTTCCTCCTCGTCGGCTGGGGGCGGCACGTCGGTGGACTGCAACCCGATCGACGACGCGCTGCCGCGCGCTGACCGTTTCGTCGTCCTCGGGTCGGTTGCGTTGCCCAACCCTGCCCTCGCAGCCGCTCTGGGGACTGCCCGCGATCCGAAACCGACCTCCCCGGTGACGACGTTCTTCGCCAAGGACGGCCTGGGGGTCACCGCCGGGACCCGGTGGCGCATCATCGTGGCGCCCGAGTCTGCGGCCCACCTGCGCATCGGGTGGGGCTCACCGGCGGTGCCCGCCTTGAGCGTGCGACCCGCCAGCACCTGTGATGTGCAGAGTTCCACGGGCTGGCTCTGGTACCCGGGCGGCTACTGGACCGACCACCCCGCCTGCTACGCCGTCATCGTCGAGGTCGGGACCCGCCGCCAGCGAGTGAACGTCGGTGTCGGCGCACCCTGCCCGGGACAGCGACCACCCCAAGGCGTTTCGGACCATTGAGCCCCCGACACCACCCAAACCGGCTCTTCACTGAGCATGGGGCGGCGGCGGTAGGGCCGGAGTCCGAGGCGGCGAGCAGGATCCGGAGCCGGTCGTGCTCGACGGTGCCGATGTCCGAAGGGTGATCGGGGGTGTCGTGATGTCCTCGAGTCACAAACGTGGCGCCACCACTTCCCGAGTCATCGGGCGTCTGTCGGCCTGGTCGAACTGGACCTGCTGGGAGGTGAGCTCTGCGCCGCTGAGCGGTTTGGCCCGCTGAAAGGAGTCGAACAGCATCAGCCCAGTCAGGATCAGGGCGCCGAGCAGAGCGACGGTCGTGAGCCGGCGCGAGAACAGCCGCCGCAGCTCGACCCTGGTCAACCGCATCATCGGGCAGTTCCTGCGGCCTCGAGGCCTTCGTCAGCCGTCAGCTCCAGGAACACGGACTCGAGGTCTGCGCGCACCGGTATCAGCTCGTTCACGAACAGATCGTGCGCGGCCAGGCGCCTGGTGATCTCTGCGCCATCGCTGAAGCCCACTACGACGAGGAGTGCGCCCTCCTGGCGGCCCAGGAGACCTCCGGCAGTGAGGATGCGATGTGCCGCAACGGGATCGGCGACCCCGAATCGTAGCGATGTCGCCGTCTGGCCACCGATCACGTCGGCGACCCGACCCGAGGCCAGCAGCCGGCCGTGGCCGATGATCGAGACCGTGTCAGCGACCTGCTCGACCTCGTCGAGGATGTGGCTGCTGACCAGGACGGTTTGCCCTGCTCGCCGAGCGACCGCATCGTGTTGCGGATCTCGCGGATGCCCGCCGGGTCCAGGCCGTTGGTGGGCTCGTCGAAGATGAGCAGATCGGGCTCTTTAAGCAGCGTGGCGGCGATGGCCAGCCGCTGCTTCATGCCCAGGGAGTACGTGCGGTACCTGTCCTTGCCCCGCTCACCCAGGGCGGTTTGCTCGAGCACCTGGTCGACGATGCCGCGCGGACGGTCGATGGCCTCGGCGAGCAGCTGGAGGTTCTTGCGGCCACTGAACGCGGGGAAGAACTGGGGCGACTCGACAATCGAGCCGACCCGGCCCACAACCTCCGGCAGCCGTTCGGGGACCAGTGGCCGAAGATGCTCATGGTGCCCGCGTCGGCGCGAACCAGCCCCAGCAACATCCGGATCGTCGTCGTCTTTCCCGAGCCTGGTACGTCGTGCAGGTCAGAAACGCGGGCCGGCCAGCCTAGGGTTGGCGCGCAAGTGCCCCTCGGCGTACAGGAGCACCTCACACATTGGGGCCTCCCTGCGCAGCTCCCCCTTGCGGAGAGAGGTAACACGGGCCAGATCGTGGGCAGCTCGTCGGTTGGACACAGCAACGCGCGCTCCGCGGCAGTGAGCGTACGGCTGCGACAGCGGCAGTTGAGAACGCTGGCTTCGTGCTTGACCAAGAGCCGGGGCGCAAGTTAACTTGTCATGTGGAGGATCCGATCGTCGCGCCGTCCGCGCTCAAGCACGGACTGGGCGAGGAAGAGGTGCTCCACGCCTATCGCAATCCGATCCGAGTCTGGGATCTCGGCGATGGGTTCACCATGATGATCGGCGCCAACGCAGCGGCGGTTGTCCTCGAAGTCGGCTACGTGCGCGGCGCGAACACCGACGTGATCGTGCACGCGATGCGGGCACGCGAGAAGTTCCTCAGGTGATGACGATGCCCCGAACTGTTGACGAGATCCTGAAGCATGCGGACGAGATGGCCGCCCGGTTCGAGCAGTACGAGCCGAACCATGACCACGAGCTCGACCCCGAGGCTGTGGTTGCGCTGCGCATAGCCGTGTTGGAGCGCTCCGCCGCCGAGTTGCACCTCCTCGAGGCGGTCCGACAGGCGCGCGCGGCTGGGCTGTCTTGGTCCTCGATCGGTGCCGTGGTCGGCACAAGTGGCGAAGCCGCCCGACAGCGCTACGCCGCCAAAGTCGCCTGACCCGAGAACGCGCACGCTGACTGCCAGCATCAACTGCTCCGCGGCACGAGTAGCCCTGTGTCAAGCGGCTGGGTCCTGGAGGCGTTGTAGGGCCGTGTTTGGTCGGGTCGTAGGGCTCGTGGTTCTGCCAGCAGCGCCAGATGATGTGGAGCCAGGCGCGGGCGAGGATGCGTACGGCGTGGGGGTGGTCGTAGCCTCGGTCGCGGGCTCGTTGGTAGAGGTCGGCGGCCCAGGGGTTGGCGTGGTGGGAGTCGCCGGCGAAGTCGATGACAGCGCCGCGTAGCTGTTTGTCCACGGCCCCGCGGAAGGTGACGACTTCGACCTTGCCGGACTGCTTGGTCGAGGGCGCGGCGCCGGCCAGGCACACCAGGGACTCGGGGGTGGGGAATCGGCCTCGGGCGTCGCCGATCTCGGCGAGCAGCCGTGCCGCGCGCACGGTGCCGGAGCGGGGCAGGCAGGTGAAGATCTCGGCGTCGGGGTGGGTGGCCAGCTGATCGGCGATCTGGTCATCGAGGGCCTTGGTTTGTTCGCGCAGCGCGCTCAGGGCGGCCACCAGGGTCAGGGTGATCGCGGCGCGCGGGCCGGCTTGGGTACCGGTGGTTCCGCGGCGTGTTGTGCAGGTGATCCCACAAGTGCTCGAGGTTGGCCAGGTGGTTGTACCCGACCGAGCGCAGCCAGTTACCGAGCCGGGTCTTCCGCTTCGATAGCCAGTCGGCCTTGTCCTGGCTGGGGAAGCGGGTCAGGAACCGCAACGTGATCGGTGAGTCGATGTCCCGGAACAGCCCGATCGCCCCAGGCAGGGTGGTTTGCGGGTGGGCGCGTAGCTGGTTGCCCATCGCCACCCGGGCGGCGACCAGGTCCTGACGACGTACGCCTGACCAGCCACCGATCGCAGTTCTCTGCGCACCCGGCTGACGGGTCCACCGGGGCTTGTTCTTGAGGATGGCTCACCGACCCTCCAGCACTTGGGCGCTCGCGCGCGAAGAATTGCATCGAACGACCTCGTCGTCATCGAGTCGGCGCTGTCGAGAACGGCGCGAGGCCATCAAAGCATTGTCGGAGTCGCGCAGGCCCGACGCGTCGCAAGCTGTGGCAAGGGCCACGCCCTCAGAACCAGGCTTCTGGGACCGGCCCCATCCGCACATAGCCGCGGTGAGGGTGCGTTCAGGCGCCGAAGCCGAGGAATACCAGGAGTCGCCTTTCGAACTCCACCAGGGCCGTTGCCTCGAGCCGTCCGATCACCCCGTGAGCGTTGTCTCGTCGCACGGTGGTCATCTTGTCGACCATCAGGAAGCTGTCCTGGTCCAAGCCGTTCCCTTCGTCAGCGGCGACCGGCACCCGCAGCAGAGGCGCGTCGACATCGCTGCGCGTGAAGGAACAGACAGTCAACGACTCGGTCGCGTCGAACCGGTCGTCCTGGACGACCAGCGCCGGCCGCGGCTTGGTCGCATAAACCCCGCCCGCGACGGTGACGATGTCGCCGCGTCTCATTCGGCCCAGTCGTCGGAGACAGCCTCGACGAACTCCATGTCGTCACTCACGCGGTCGGCGGCCGCCACGAGCACGGACTGGCGGTGAGCCTCGGTAGCGAAGTCGGGTGAGCGCACGTCGGGAACCCAGATCTGGACAGGCCGAAGGCCCTGGGCCCGCATCCGGGCTCGGTACGCGCTCACCCGCTCTCGCACAGCCATGACCCTAGGTTACATGTAACGCCATGGTCCGGTCAACGAACCCCACGCGGACATGCCGCGCAGAGTGCGAACCGATTCGTTGTCCCGTCGTTCAACTCCTGAAGAAGCCGCTGGGGTGAGTCCACGTTCCGGAGAGGCCTTCATGGCCAGAGCTGTCCAAGGACTCCTGCAGGTGGACCGTCATCAACCGCGCGGCGGCCTCCTGAACGGAGACGGACGGGCCCCAGAGGTCCCGTGCCAGCTCGTCACCCTCTGCCAGCAACGTGGACAATGCACCCTCCGGCAGCACAAGAGTCAGGTGGTCGCCGTGGTACTCGACAAGCACGTTCCGGGAACCCTGCGCCACCGGAGCGACCCGCGTGCCATCCATCCGCAACTTGGCGGCGAAGAGACTCACAAGGTCGTCGACCACAGTTGTCATGCAGTCACACTGCCAGTTGGTGACGGGTGACGGAGCACCTTGAGCAGGGGTAACTCAAGGTCGTAGGCCAGGACCACGGCGCGCGCCAGCTGGAGCTCTTGCTCGGCGCTGAGGTACCCGACGGTGCGACCGAGGAGGTTCACCGGGACGGTGATGACGTTGTCGAGCGCGACCACGCAGTCGTGGTCCAGCCCGTTGTCGGGTCCCACCCGGACCTCGCTGGAAAGGCCCTTGATGGTGGTGGTGATGGGTGCGACGGTCACCTTCGTCATCGCGGCCCGGGCCGCCTCGCGGGTCAAGACCAGTGCCGGCCGAGTCTTGTCGAGACGAACCAGGCAGATCTCGCGCACCGATCAGTCCTCGACCTCGAGGTGGGTGCTGCTCCACTGCACCAGGTCGTCCAGGTCATCGGCTGAGCCGTGCGCACGCAAGACCTGGGCGTCCTGCTCGGCAGCCTGTCGACGCATCTCACGCTCCACCGCCGCCGCAACCAGCGCGGCCCGGCTGGACGCCTTGCCCGTCGCCACGGCGCTGTCCAGGAACGCCACCATTTCATCGGGGAGGCGAACAGCGATCTGGGTGCTCATGCCACCCATCATACTCCGACGCATCCCACTTCGGGATGCTCACGCACATGCCGCGCGGCGGCCGCACGCTCACTGCCGTAGAAGGCGCGCGAGCACCCGATGCTCTCGTTAGCGCCGCTCACGCAGTTCGCGAACCGTCGTGATCTGCTGGATCGCCGTCCAGCCTCCTTCGGGCGAATCTGGAGAGATTCGTCAGGACGAGTGCGATGAGGACGCAGAGCATGGGTACCCGGCCCCCGCGGTCCTCTATGAGGAGCACGACGCCGATCGCAATCGCGAGGCCTGAAGCGATATCCGCTGCCAGAATCACCCTCCGCCACGTCACGTGCAGATCCTTGCACCAAACCCATGGGGGCGCTGCCAACGAGACCGGTCACCATTTCTCATCGTCCGAGGAAGTCACCCGAGGCTTACCGGTGGGACCGCTACCTCACCGGGCTCCTCGACTCACCGGTGACCCACACGTGACCTGCGCGGTCATGCCGCCGTCGCGGGCCGTACGCTCACTGCCGCTGTCGGTCAGTGCCATTTCGCGAGGCGCGTGGCTGTGTCCTGGTATGGGGAGGTGCCGGCGGCGATTGCCGCGACCAGGTCGAAGGCGTCGTCGTCGGGAGCTTCCAGGCTGATGTCATTGAGCCCGTAGAACACCACAGTTGCCAGCCAGCCGATTCTCTTGTTGCCGTCGACCAAGGCGTGGTTGCCCACCAGGGACTCGAGCAAGACCGCTGCCTTCTCATCCACGCCCGGGTAGGCGTCGTCGCCGAAAACGGCGACTTGCGGCCGGTGCACCGCCGAGTCGAGCAGGCCGATGTCTCGGATCGGGCCGACTCCGAGGTCCTCGATCAAGGCCAGGACGTCCTCCAGGGTGAGGTACTCGATCACTGGCCGAGTCGATCAAGCAGATCGGCGTAGCGATCCCGGGCCGCCGCTGAGAGCGCAGCGACCTTGTCGCGGCGCAGCCGGCGGGACGCAGCCTCGTGGATCGCGCGCACGGTCGCTTCCTGCTTGCTCACGCCCTCGGCCTCGGCCAGCAGGGTCAGTGCCTGCTCGTCCTCGGGGGTCAATCGCAGAGTCATCGCCATACCAGCATGATACCAAACTGGTACCGCGCGGTCATGCGCCGATAGTGCATCGGTCGTGCCGAGAGTCGGATGTTTGCCGCGGCGATAGGCCCCATGCCATTACTGGTACGAGAATTGGTACAAGTTGGAGGTTGGTATGGCTGTCACCGCGAGCGAGGCCCGCAAGAACCTGTTTCCGCTGATCGAGCAGGTCAACGAGGATCGCACCCCGGTGGAGATCACCTCCCGGCGCGGCGACGCCGTCCTGATGTCCCGCGCTGACTTCGACGCACTCGAGGAGACGGCCCACCTGCTCCGCGTTCCGGCGAACGCCCGTCACCTGCTGGAGAGCCTGCAGCAGGCCAGGGCCGGGCAGCGGGACGAGCACGACCTGGTCACATGAGGCTGGTCTTCACCCCGAACGGCTGGTCCGACTACACGTACTGGTTGGCAGCTGACCGCCAGACCCTCCAACGGATCAACCGGCTCATCGACAACGCGCTGCGCGACCCGGTCGCAGGCATCGGCAAGCCAGAGCCGCTGAGGCACATGCTGACCGGCGCCTGGTCGCGTCGGATCACCGAGGAACACCGGCTCGTCCACCTCGTCGATGGCGACGACCTCGTGATCCTCCAGGCACGTTTCCACTACGACTGAACAACGCGCACGCGCGTACCGCTGTCGCGGCCCTACGCTATGCCGCGCGGAGGACGGCTCCGCTCGTCCGACCATAGCCGCGGGCAGGGCGCGTTCCTGGCACCGGGGTCTTGGGGCGAAATCGGCAGCTGAACACCACAAGGATCCAGCCCCTACAGCCAGTTCGACACGCGGCTATGACGCGGGTGCGAACCGCCCGACTCTGCTTGATGAGCGGATGCGTCCTACCGCCCATTCTGACGCGCGGGTGGCCGCGGATCTCTCGACGGGAAGCATTGACGGTGTGGTTCGATGCCTGCTGGTTGTCGGCGTCCGGCAAGGACGGCATGTCGGCGTTGAACCTGCGGGAGCCGGACGACCTGTCCGTCGTCGGCTATGACCACTCGACCTTGATCGCTTTCCCCGACGCGTCGATGACCATCGTGCGTCAGAGCGTCCAGGCGATGAGCGAGGCCGCCGTCCGTGCACCACCGGACCAGAACGACGGCGACCCTGTGGCTCGCGGCCGAGCACATCTTCCGGACAGACCCGAACCCGGGAGAGTGGGTCGGGCCCGGTCCCACAGGTGAGGCGCATCGCTCAAGATAGGCGGTGCGGTGCTTCGCGAGCTGACTGCGGACTGCTTGAGGAGCAGCGTCAACCTTGCGGACGCCGCACGTCGACGAACAGGTTGAGCAGCTCGACGACGGCCTCTGGGTCTGGTACCCGTTGCATGGCGACGGTGTCGCCGGCACCGGTCTTGACGGTCAGGTCGCCCGACAAGGGGTGGAGCGCGGCGAATGCTCGTTCATCTGTCACGTCGTCACCAACGAAGAGCGTCGCGTCCGAGCTCGACGCTCGGGCCAGGTCGGCCAGGGCGCTGCCTTTGTCCGCCGCGGACACAGACAGCTCGACGACCTCCTTGCCGGGTATGACATGCACCCCCGTATGCCGTCCGCCTGCCTCGAATGCGGCCTTGGTGGCTGCCTCGGCCGCCGACGGCTCGACACCCCGGGTATGCAGCACGACGGCGGCAGGCTTGTGCTCCAGTCGTACCGCGGGGTAACGGGATCCGATCGCCTCAAGCTCGTCACGCAAGGTTGACAGCAGAGCCGCCGCGGCGTCATCGGGGACGGCAGCACCGGCGGCCGACCCGAGCCCGGCCCGGGCCCCGCGGTTGGTCTGGGCGCCGTGGCTGCCGATCAGGATGATGCCATCGTCTGGACCGATGCCGGTCAACATCTCCAAGGTCGCGAGGTCGCGCCCCGACACGACCGCCGTGGTGACTCCGCCCAGGGCCGCCGCAGCGCGCAATGCCTCGAGACCACCGGGCACGGCCCTGGCTTGCAGGGGGTCAGCGACCAACGGAGCGAGGGTGCCGTCGAAGTCGACAGCCACGAGGACTCGGGGCCGGGCAGCGAAGGCGGCGAGCGCGATACGCAGCTCCCCGCCCACCTTGCTCAACTGCCGATCCGCTCTGAGGCTCTGTCTGATGCCCGGAGGTTGTCCTGGTTGGCACGTTCGACGGCGAGTAGCTCCGCTTCGCTGGCCCGGGTCGGCCGGTGCGGTTTTGACGGCGCCGACACGAGTGCCTCGAGGTAGCGGGATGCCCACCGCTGAACATCGTGGTCAGCGACACGCCTGCGCATCGCCTTCATCCGGCGGGACCTCTCGTCCTCGGGGGTCCTCATCGCGCGCATGATCGTCTGCTTGACGCCCTCGATGTCGTGCGGGTTGCAGATGAAAGCCTGGTGCAGCTCGTGCCATGCACCGGTGAACTCCGACAGCACGAGGGCGCCACCAAGATCGTTGCGACAGCTGACGTACTCCTTGGCGACCAGGTTCATGCCATCTCGCAGCGGCGTAACAAGCATGATGTCCGCGGCCACGAACATCGCGGCCATCTCTTCACGGGGATAGGTATGGTGCAGGTAGTGGATCGCGGTCGAGCCCAGAACGGAGTACTCGCCGTTGATCTGCCCGACCGTGCGCTCCACTTCCTCGCGCAGCACACGGTAGGCGTCCACGTGCTCCCGACTTGGCGTCGCAACCTGCATCAGCGTCGCGGTGGGTGGGGCCACGGACTTGTCCCGCAGGAGCTCTCCGTACGCCTTCAGCCGGTGCCGGATGCCCTTGGTGTAGTCGAGCCGGTCGACGCCCAGCATGAGGATCTCCGGGTCACCCAGCGAGGCACGGATCTCGGCCGCTCGGGCGAGGACCTCCGGGGTGCGGGCCAGTGCCGACAGGCCCCGGAAATCCACCGAGATCGGGATGGCGCTCGCCCGCACCGTTCGTCGCACCGGGTCGTCACCCGGGGGGGTGAACGTCACGGTGTCGCCCTTGGTCGACATACCCAGCAAACGGCGGCAGGAACGCAGGAAGTTCTCGGCATCGGCGGTGCGCTGGAAGCCGAGGAAGTCCGCGCCCAGCAGCCCCTCAACCAGCGCCCGACGCCATGGCAGCTGGGCGAAGAGCTCGACCGGCGGGAAGGGTATGTGGTTGAACCATCCGATACGCAGCTCGGGCCGGATCGCCCGCAACATCGCGGGCACCAGCTGCAGCTGGTAGTCGTGCACCCATACGGTGGCGGCCGGCGCGGCAACCTCAGCGATGGCCCGCGCGAAGCGTTGGTTGATCGCCCGGTAGGTGTTCCACCAGTGGCGGTGGAACGTCGCCTGAACGATCACGTCGTGGTAGATCGGCCAGAGCGTGTCGTTGCTGAAACCTTCGTAGTACTCCTCGATCTCCGCGGAGGTGAGGTCCACCGGACGGAGGAAGAGGTTGCCCTGGCGGAACGGCTCAGGGGCAGGCCCGGGCTCCCCGGCCCAGCCGACCCACGCCGCGTCCCGGTCCGCCATGACCCCCTCCATCGCCGAGACAAGGCCGCCCGGACTGCGCTGCCAGGCGCCCTCGCCGGGAGCGTCGACAACGCGGTCGACGGGGAGGCGGTTTGCGGCAACCACCAGGTCGAAAGTCGCCCCAGCAACGGTCACGCGCGATCGGCTCCTGTCTCGGGGATGTGTGTTGTCAGCCTACCGAGGGGGTCCATCTGGCGCCCGAGTCGTGCGCGCTGAGGCGTCCTGGCGGCATCCCTGGTCACGAGATGAAGGGTAACCAAGAGTGAGTAGGTGCCGCGCGCGCCGGCCGGTGGTGGTCGGGCCCGCGGGCGCGAGGGTGACCATGTGGCCGAGGGGGTTGGAGTACCAGAAGGTCTCGAGGAACCATCCGTGTTCTGAGCGCACGCGGTCTGGACGCGGCGAAGGCCGCCGCCGTCCCCGGCGCGGGAAACCTCATGGATTCCCCCCGGGGGCCGATGTCATCGAGGTGATCTACGGCGTCTTCCCGATACCGCCGACCTGTTCCAAGGACTGCGCCATCGCGCGATCCTCGAAGCCGCAAGCCAAGTTCTCGATGAGCACGTGGCCGAGGCGCGGCACAGGTATCGCCGTACCTGGCGATGACGGGCAAGCAGGAGGAGGACATCTCCACACGGACCGGGATGTGCCTGGTCGGAGCTGGCACGAAGGGGTCGTCGCGAGCATCAGCCACTGGGCGGGGGGTCGAAGGTCCCGGTCGCGATGAGGTGTTCCGCGAGGGTCGAGACCTTGATGTTGCGGTTCATGCTCTCGCGAGACAGGAGCTCCCACGCGTCATCGACCGTGACGTGGCAGAGCGTGATGAGCACCCCGAGGGCGATTCCGATCCGGCGGGAGGTCCGCAGCGCATGCTCGAGGGAAGCGGCGCGATCCTCGTGATGGTCGGCCCGCAGGGTCGCTGCGGTGATCACGGCGAGAATTTGCAGGACCGCCTCGTGCCGCGCCGTGAAGGCCTGCGGGCGGGCCGAGTACACGGTGATGGCCGAGACGGTCTCCCCGTCCACGGGGAGGACCAGCGACAGGAGGCTATGGATGCCGAGCTTGTTCGCGATGCGCGGGCCGACCTCGGGCCACCCCGCATCCGAGGCCAGATCACCGACCATGTGGGCGGAGGGCGCGGCAACGGTCGCTCTGGACACAGCGGCGTCGGCCAGGCGCAGCAGCGCGTCTGCCCTTCCAGCGGCCTCACTCGTCGCGGCGACGGTGCGGAACGCGCCCCAGCCCGCAGTGCACACCGACGCGTGGTCGGCGCTGGTGATCTTGACTGCCAGGTCGCAGACTGCCGGAAGCACGTTCCCCTGCTCGACGTCCTGATGCAACAGCTGCACGGCGTCGGCGAAGTCCTCGAGCAACTGCCAGCCTTCGTCCAGCTTGTGGGGCATCGACGCCTCCTGTGCGAGTCGAGCCGGTGTCCGGGATGCGGGCTCGTGCACCCATTGAACATCCCTGGCTACCGAGTGTCACGAGGCCTGCCGCAGTTCCCCGGCAAGACGCCCGGGGCAGACGGGTCTGTCCGGAACTCTGGGTGTGAGCTCGGCGTGATGTCCGGCCTGCGGGTCGGGGGTGGAAGGAAGGTCACGCCATGGTTGAGCGCGATGACCTGGCCGGGTCGGACGGTCTGGTCCGGCCGGCGGCGAGCCGGATATGGGCCGGCCGGCCGAGGAGCTGGTGCCGGCGGCGACCGAGCGGTGGATCGCCATGACCGGTGAGGGTGGGTTGTGGGCGGCGTTGACCCGGCAGGTCCTTCAGTCGCCCTCGAGAGCCGAGCTGGCCCCGGGTGATCTCTGTCAACTGCGAACACCGCGGTCCCGCGGAGGGTGAGCGAGGGGTCATCGAGGTGGCGGGCCGACCTCGGCCGGGATGCGCCACGGGCAGGATTGGCGGGTGCCCTCACCGCGGACGTTGAAGGTCCAAGGACGGTCGCAGACGGGCAGCTTGCAGGGCGGGCGCGCGACGATGGGTCGCTCGTCGGGATCGGTGTGAGGCTCCGGTGGAGGCAAACCAGGGCGCCGCGTCTCTGCGCTGCTGAGCCCTGTAGGGGCGACAGCATGCTGCTCTGGGGGGGAGGAGAGGCAGTTGCCCAGCGATGTGGGGGCGGGCAACTGCCCTGAGGGGAACGCCGCCCGCCCGCACACGGGCGAGGAGGGATGCGCGGCACACCGCCGCCTGGGGCCGACTCATATCAGCGACGACCCAGTATTCGCCCCGGCGCGTCCTCGGACGCCACGGGCGCGCCTCGTTGTCCCCGCGGTCGGCCGGCTGGCTCAGGACCGGTTGAGGGCGACCGCCTCCCGGACCAGTTCGACGAACGCGCTCTCATCGACCACATCGCACTTGTGAACATCGATGGCACGCCGCGTGCCGGCATCAAGGCTCGCATTGAAGAGGCCGGACGAGTCGTCCAGCGAGGCGCCACGGGCGAACGTGAGCTTCACCTTGTCCTTGTAGGTTTCGAGGGTGCAGACCAGCCCGGCGCAGGAGAAGGTCGGGACACCGTCCGGGTTGGACGGCTTACGCCACTTGGCCTCCTCGACGATGTCGGGCTCGGCCATCAGGAGCAGGGAACGCAGCTTCTCAGTCGTCACCGCTCGCCAGTCATCGTCCACGCCGCGACCATACTCCGCGAGGGTGCACCGTTGAGGTGCTGGTGCTACTCGCGGTATTGCCAAGGGCCGTCGGGAACCGTGCAACATTCGTGGCACACCAGGTCGAGAACCGACCCCACGCCATCCCTACCAACCGCCAGCAACCGAGCACGAAACCCGTTGCGTCACAGCCCATCCTGCGCTGATGGACGCCTCATGAGCCGTCGGTCGTCGGTTCGAGCCCGACACGCCCGACGCTGCAACACTCGCCGGCTCCGACCCGGAATGGCGCGTCAGCCCATGAGGTCGAGCTGGGGTTGGGCCGGGGGCTGCGGCGGGTCGGGGTCCGGCTCGCGTTGGCCACCGTGTTGCGCTGCGGCCCCGGCGAGGACGACGAGGACGATACCGAGAAGCTGAGACGGCGCGGGGTTCTGGTGAAGAACGAGCAGTCCCAGGGTGACGCCGATAGCCGGCTCAAGGGCCATGAGCGTCCCGAAGGCATGGTGAGTCATGCGTCGCAGGACGAGCAGCTCGAGTGAGAAGGGCAGGACGGGTAGCAACAGCGCGAGGCCGGCGGCGGCGATCAGGAGGTGGGGGGTCAGATGGTCGGCGGCCTGCGGGATGCCCACCGTTGCCGCGGTCAGAGCGGCTACGGGAACGGTGATGGCCAGGCCGCCCAGTCCGGAGAACCGGTCCCCGATCCGTTGAGTGAGCAGGATGTAGAACGCCCAGCCGATGCCCGCCAGGGCTGCGAGCGCCACGCCGAGGAAGTCCACGTCACCGCGCCAGGGCTCGGTGAGCAGCACGACACCGCCGAGTGCCAGGGTCGGCCAGGCCAGGGCGCGGCGGGTGTGGCTCCTGATGGCAGCCACGGCGAGGGGGCCGAGGAACTCGATGGCGACCGAGGTGCCGAGCGCGATGCGCTCGATGGCGGCGAGGAAGGTGATGGTCTGCAGGCCGGTGGTGACGCCGAGTCCGAGGACGACGGGAATGTCGGCCCGGTGCAGGGACCGCAGCGGTGGTCGGGCGATGGCCACGAACACCACCGCGCCCACGGTGAGGCGCAGCCATGCGGTGCCGGCGGGTCCGATGGCATCGATGACAGGCAACGAAAGGGCGGAGCCGAGCTGCACCGACAGCATTGCTGCCACCGCCAGGGTCCACGGGGGGACCACTGCTCGTGGTGTCACTGGAGGCGCCCGCCGTCGGCGTACCTTGACGTGACCGCGTTGATGATGCGGTAACCGTCGTACCGGCGAGGCGCCCGCCCCTTGCCCTCGGGGTGGATGGGGAACGTGGCCAGGTGAGCGCCAGGCTCCGGGCCGGCGAGGTATGCCGTGGCGTTGACCGGGCCACTGCCCGGTTGCTGCCAGGTCTCAGCCGAGATGACCCCGGGCAGGCTGCGGGCGTGGTGGGCGGTCTGCCCGTCCAGGTGGTGGAAGTCGCCGTCGCTGGTGCCGGGCCGGACGACGGACTGGCCGCAGATCATGTGCGCTCCGAGGTGGTATGGGGCTGTGCGGCGCCGGGGGCGAGGAGGCGCTGGACGGTGCGCACGCGTGGGCCGAGGCGGCGCAGCTGCGCGGCCAGTTCGCCGGCCGCAGCGTGGAGCACGTCGTCGCCGGCCGGTGCGAGGGCGTCGATGATGAACAGGGCGGTGGTCGTGGCCTCGGTCAGCGCGGTGCGGCGGCCCTGTCGCCAGTTCCAGCGCCGGCAGGTCACGCCGGCTTCGTCGCACCAGACGACCTCGCCGGGGTCGGGGTGGTCGATGGCCGCCTCCCCCTCGGAGACGGCGTCGAAGGGCTCTGCACCGGTGGCCCGAACCAGTCGAGGACTGCCCGCGTAGCGCTCGAGGTCCTCACCGCCGATGGGCACCTGGTGCAGGACGGAGATGGCGTTGTAGAGGTCGGTCAGCCGGTTCACCCGGGGCAGGCCGCCCGCGGCCCGGCGGGTCAGCGCCTCGAGACTGTTGCGGGTGCGCTGGGGCCTGGCGCCGAACGCGCGGTACGCCTCACGCCACGCGGCGATGTGCGCCAGGTTCGCGGCGGCGGCCACCTCCAGGAGTCCGGTCGCCCTCGCCTCCGCACGGCGGAGCAGGTCCTCGCTGTGCTCGTCACCTGGCGCCGGCGTGACGCCCTCGACCGCCAACAGGAGTGCCCGGTAGTCGGGCCGCAGAGCGAAGACCGCATCGTCAACGAAGGCCCCAGCCAGCAGGCGCTCTGCTGAGACAGCCTCAACCATGCCTCTCCTTCGAGTGGGTGGCGGACCCCACCCGCGGCTCGAAGACCGCCAGCGAGAACCGGGCCGCGGCGCCGGACGGGTTCGCGTAGCCATGGGGTAGGTCGCCGGGGAAGGCCACCGCGTCACCAGCGGCAAGGATGAAGCTCTGCCCGGCGACCTCGACCCTCACGGTCCCCGTGTGGACCTGGAGGAGCTCCTTGGTGCCCGCGGCGTGCGCCTCGCTGAAGTGGCCGTCCCCGCGGGCGAGCGTCCAGTCCCACAGCTCGACCACGTCCGGCGCCTCGGTACCGGCCACCAGCACACCGTGACCGCCCCGGTCCCCGGCCCACAGGACAGACCCCTCTCCGGCCCGGGTAACGGTGACCGGCTTCGGCGTGGGGGGCGCGACCAAAGCCGGCAGCCCCATACCGAGAGCATCGCTGAGGCGAAGCAGGGTCGCCACACTCGGGTTGGCCACGCCCTGCTCGACGTTGACGACCGCGCGTCGGCTCACCCCAGCAACCTCCGCGAGCCGGTCCAGGGTCCAGCCGCGCCGGTTGCGCTCCTGCCTGACCCTGTCGCCGATCGCCATCGCAAGCCCCGCGGTCGAGTCATCCACCGGTGCATGGTAGTGCACTGGCAGTGCAACGTGGAACCGTACACGGATGTCGTCATCTGGGCACCGCGCACCTCGAGAAGCCAGTCCACCGCAAGAGCGAGGGCGGCGCAGATCTGGCGCAACCGATCCCCTGCCACCGATGCGGGCGTTCGCGGCACGTGCTTCGTTCGGCGTGGCCGGCCACCTGGTGCTCAACCCCGGGTCAGGTGCGGTTGAGCCAGGCCAGCGCCGCGACGACCAGTGCCTGGGTGCCGGTGTCGAGGGTGGGCTGGATGACGGGGGCGAAGGTCGCGGAGTGGTTGACCGGGATGTCTTGCGCGATGCGGCCTGCCCGCCCGGCCGCGCGGTATGCGTCGGCATCGATGCCACCGATGCCCCAGTACGTGTACGGGCTCCCGAGCCCGTTCGGGATGTCGCTGAAGTCTTCGCTCGCGCTCTGCTGGGGCAGCGTGCCAGCGCGGTCGGCGAAGAACGCGGTGAACGCCTCGGCGACGCGGTCGGTGGCGCCGACGTCGTTGTCGGTGACGGGATAGCGGTCGAACAGCTCGAACTCAGGTTCGCGGGGTGAACCGGAGGCGCTGCACTCGGCGCGCACGATGCGTTCGATGGCGGCCAGGACCGCGCTGCGGGTGTGCTCGTCGTAGGTGCGGACGTTGAGCTGCAGAACGGCGTGGTCGGGGATGACGTTGCTCTTGGTGCCGGCCTGCACGCTGCCGACGGTGAGAACGGCGGGCTCTCCCGGCGCGACCTCGCGGGCGACCACCGTCTGCAGCCGCACCACGATCATCGCCGCCAGCACGACGGGGTCGACGGCCGCTTGTGGCATCGACCCGTGGGCACCGCGACCGTGGACGGTGACCCGCATGCTGTCCGCGGCGGACAGGGTCGGGCCTGGTCGGGTGAGGACGTGCCCGGCGGCGAAGGGTAGGACGTGCTGGGCCATCACGACGTCGGCCCTGCCCACGAGTGCTGGTAGCCCATCGGCGAGCATCCGCTTTGCGCCGTCCGCGGTCTCCTCGGCGGGTTGGAACACGACGACCAGGGTGCCGGCCCACTGCTCTGCCGCGCCGGCCATGAGCGTCGCGGCGCCGACGAGGCAGGTCACGTGGACGTCGTGGCCGCAGGCGTGCATGACGGCCGTCCCGTCCTCGGTCGTCTCGGTGCTCGCGTAGGGCAGCCCGGTCCGCTCGAGCACCGGGAGGCCATCCATGTCGGCGCGGAGGACGACGGTGGGGCCGTCGCCGTTGCGGAGGATGCCGACGACGCCGGTGCCGCCGATGCCCTCATGGATCTCGCATCCGGCCGCGCGTAGCCGGTCGGCGACGTTGGCGGCGGTCCGGTGCTCCTGGTGCGGCAGCTCCGGGTGGGCGTGCAGGTCGCGGTAGAAGTCCTCCTGCCACTCCCGCACCGTGTCGAGGCCCCGGAGGACGGCGTCGGCTGCGGTCATATCTCCCATCATGCATTCCTCCTGGCTCCGGGCGGCCCGGGTGCGTCGATGCCGTACCGGACGCCGAGCATGCGGATGGCGAAACAGACCCCGGCGGCCACGAGCGCTGCGAGCGGCGCGGGCGCCCCGCCTCGCTCGCCGAGCACGGCCAGCAGGGCGCCGACCAGCGCCGGGATGGCGTACAGACCGCTGGTCAAGATCGCCGGGACCTCGCGGATCAGGACGTCGCGCAGTGTGCCGCCTCCCACCCCGGTGATCGCACCGAGGATGACCGCCTGGGCGGCACCGACGCCGAAGTCGAGGCCCTTGACCGCACCACTGACCGCGAACAGGCTCAGGCCGGCAGCATCCAGGACCACGATCGGCAGGGCAAGCCGGTCGAGCCCGCGTCCGAAGACGAAGGCGACCAGGCTGCCCAGGGCGGCGACGGTGAGGTATCGCCAGTCCTGGAACGTCGCGGGCGGCAGGGCGCCGAGCAAGATGTCGCGGATCATGCCACCGCCGAGGGCGGTGAACATGCCCAGCGTGATTACCCCGACGATGTCGAGCCGGGCCACCCGGATCGCCGTCAGCGCACCGTTCAACGCGAAGGCGAACGTGCCCGTGAGATCGAGGGCCAGAAAGACCGGCGACGTCGTGTTCACGGCTCAGTGTCCACTAGATGACTGATTCCAAGGGGTCAGTGGTCGTAGGCGATCAGGGAGCGGTGGATGCTGGCGCCGATGCGGTCGTTGTGCCAGATCGCGGCGGTCAGGGCGAGGATCCGTTGGGCCACTGGGGTGCATACGCCGGCGATGGTGCGCCCGCCGTGGGCTTCGAGGTCGAGTTGGCCTTTGAGGGTGTCGTTGACGGACTCGATGATTTGGCGCAGGGGCTTGAAGAACTGTTCGCCGGGGCGGGGTTGCTCGCCCTTGCGGGCGGGGCGCAGCAGGTCGATGCCGGTGGCGGCGACGTCTGCCTCGAACGTGGCGCCGTAGTAGTTCTTGTCCGCGATCCAGGTCAGGTCGGTGTGCGCCAAGGCGGCCAGGGTCGGGGTGTGGGCGACGATGTCGGACAGCACGGAGCGTTCGTCGGCCTTGGCGCCGGTCAGTGCCCAGCCGACGGGTAGCCCGTGCAGGGTGCACACCAGGTGCAGTCGCAGCCCCCAGAAGAACCGGGAATGGCTGGCGCAGTATCCGTATTCGGCCCAGCCGGCCAGGTCGGAGCGCTTCACCGTCTCCCGCGAGCGGGCGCACTCCACCGGGGTGGAGTCGATGACCCACACGTCGTCGCTCGCCACGCTGGTCTGACCGCCGAGGGACGCGACCAGCCAGGACATCGTGGTGGCCAGCTTGCGCAGCCGCTTGTTGTACCCCGACTGCCGGGGCAGCCTCGGGAACATGCCCAGCAGCCGGCTCCGGGCGTGACGCAGCCAGCGGCGTTCGCTGGTGTAGCCGAGCAACGCCTGCATCACCGCCAACGTCACCAGTTCCGCATCCGTGATCTGCGGCTGCAAACCCACCCGGGGCCGAGCAGGGACTCGCTCGGGGTGGTTCTTCAACAGGTCATCGCACGTCACATAGAGTGCCGTCGCGAGGGTGTCCAGATCGGCGTCCACCAGGGCCTCCAGGCTCGAGATTGGGTTCCAACGTCGAGTCTGGACACCCTCACCCCCACATCACACGCGCCACACCAGCCACATCCCTTGGAATCATTCATCTAGGGGTTGAGCGGGTGGTGCATCCCCTGCACCACCCGCTCCCCCTCACCTCGAGCCCTGACAGCCGCTGTGAGGCGACCTGCGCCCTTCGAGGGCCACGCGCGGCGCGGGACGTGGGCGACCCCCGCGCCCGTCACCGGGACGTGGTGCGCGTCGCAGGGCCACGGCCCGCAGCCCAGGCCACGCTCGGCGCGCCAACGGCACACCACCACGCCGTGTGCCTATCCGCATCAAGAAGAGGGCGGACCCGGTCCAGCCCAGCGCGACCCGGGGGCGCTGCCCAGCGCTTGCCGGAGCACCGACCGAAACGTGACACTGGAGGGCACCGCCTGCCAGGTGGTCGCGGGCCAGGGCACAAGAAGGGGGGCCGTCCCATGTCCGACGCGGAGGTCCGGCTGCTGGTGGGGACGACGAAGGGTGCCTTCGTCATCGACGGTGACGCCGATCGCACGCGGTGGACGGTACGCGGGCCGTACTGCGACGGGTGGCCGGTCAACCACGTCATCGGCGACCCCGCAACCGGGACGATGTGGGCCGCCGGCGGCGGCGACTGGTCCGGTGCGGGGGTCTGGCGCTCGGCGGACGGCGGCCACGGCTGGTCGCTGTCCAAGCTGACGCGCGGGCAGGCCGACACCTGGGCAGCGAGCGACCCCGACTTCGCGGCATCCATCGGCTGGACAGAGGCCCCCGCCCCGTTCGGCGACCGCTTCGCGCAGGTGTGGTCGCTCGGGCGCGCCGGCGGCCGACTCTACGCCGGGACCAAGCCCGCGGCCCTGCTGGTCAGCGACGACGACGGCGCGACATGGTCGCTGGTCGACAGCCTGACCGAGCATCCGTCCGCTGCGGGGTGGAACCCGGGGGCTGCGGGCCTCACCCTCCATACCATCGTCCCCCACCCCACCGACGCCGACCTCATCTGGGTCGGGATCTCGGCCGCCGGCGTCTTCGCCACCGAGGACGGAGGTGCGACGTGGGAGCGGCGCAACGACCTGGCCGACGCCGGGGACGGTGAGGGACAGCGGCATCCGGCTGCGCCGCGGGACGGGTGCACCGGGCTGTGTGTGCACCACCTGGTGCGGGCCACCGGGGACGAGAACCTGCTCTACCAGCAGAACCACTACGGCGTCTGGCGCTCCGGGGACGGGGGGCGGGGCTGGCACGACATCACCGCGGGCCTGCCCTCGACCTTCGGGTTCCCCATCCGGGTGCACCCGCGGGACGCGCAGACGCTCTGGACGGTGCCGCTCAACGGGGACAGCGACGGCAGGTACCCGCCGGATGCGGCCGCCGCGGTATGGCGCTCGCGGGACGGCGGGGCGTCGTGGCAGCCGCAGCGAGCGGGCCTGCCGCAGGAGTCCTGCTTCTTCACGGTGCTCCGACAGGCCATGGGCGGCGACGGCTGCGATCCGGCTGGCGTCTACTTCGGCACCAACACCGGCTCCGTCTTCGCCAGCCGCGACGAGGGCGAGAGCTGGGACGAGATCGCTCGCCATCTGCCCACGGTCCTCGCCGTCGAGGTCCTCGAGGCCACCGGAACCGGCTGACCCGCCCGGACACCGGCCCGCACCCGGGGGGCCGGCCGGCCGGGCCGGCGTGACCGTCATCGGGCACGCCCCGCGCACCTGACCGCCACGTCCACGAGGACCTCGTCCCCCCCGCGGGCTCGGCAGGACCCCGCGCGTCCAGGAAGGCACAATGGGCGGCGTGACACGGGTGCTGACGTGCGGTCTCGCCACGGTGGACGTGGTGCAGACCGTGGCAGCCCCGCCCCGGGCCGACGAGAAGATCGTCGCCTCGGCCGCGACCGTCGAGGGTGGCGGCCCGGCCCTCAACGCGGCGGTCACCGCGGCACTCCTCGGCTCCTCGGCGGTCCTGGTCTCGGCGGTCGGTGACGGACCGCTCGCCGGAGTCGTCCGCGCCGACCTGTACCGGTATGCCGTCGAGCTCGCCGACTGCGCGACGCCCGGCTACGACCCACCCTTGTCGACCGTCCTGGTCTCGGCGTCCACCGGCGAGCGCGCCGTCGTGTCGCACAACGCCCTGGGCGCCACGGCATACCTCCCGCTGCACGACAACGTCCTGGACGGGGTCGGCGCCGTCCTCGTCGACGGGCACCACCTGCCGCTCTGTCACGAGGTCGCCGGCCGCGCGCGCCGTCGCGGCGTTCCCGTCGTCCTCGACGGTGGCTCGTGGAAGCCGGGTCTGGAGGACCTGCTCAGCGCCGTCGACATGGCCGTCGTCTCGGGTGACTTCCACACCCCGGCGGGCGACGGGCTCGAGGCGATCCTGCGCTACGGGCCGTCCTTCGCGGCCCGCACCGCCGGCGCCGGCGCCGTCGCGTGGCGCGCCCGGGACGGCTCCTCGGGCAGCATCGACCCGCCGGAGGTCGTGGTGCTCGACACGCTGGGGGCCGGTGACGTCCTGCACGGAGCGCTCGCGACCCTCCTCGCCGGGCAGGGCCGGAGGGACCCGGTCGCCGTGCTCGAGTACGGGATCCGGGTGGCCAGCCGGTCGGTCGGGTATGCCGGTGCTCGTGGCTGGGCGCGACGCGGCGTCCCCGCGCGCCGGGGCTACAGCTAGCCTCCGACCGGGGCGGCGGGGATGGCGCCCGGCGGGCCGCTCCACGGCCCGGAGTGCGGGGGTGCCATGATCCGAGGATGACCGACTTCGACGAGGCTGCCAGCACCTGGGACGACCAACCGGGACGGGAGGAGCGGGCGAAGGCGGTCGCGCAGGCGATCCGCGACGCCATCCCACTTCGCCGGGACATGGAGGCCCTCGAGTACGGCGCCGGGACCGGACTGCTGGGTCGCCAGCTGGCCGACGAGCTCGGCTCCTTGACGTTCGCCGACGCCTCGGCCGGCATGACCGAGATCGCCCGAGGCAAGATCGCCGCGCTCGACGCCGAGGACCGCATGCGGGCGGTCCGGCTCGACCTGATGACCGACCCGGTCCCCGACGACCGCTACGACCTCGTCCTGTCGATGATGGCGCTGCACCACGTCGAGAACATCCCCGCCCTTCTCGACGCGCTGCACACGATGCTCCGGCCGGGCGGCCTCGTCGCGCTGGTCGACCTCGACGCCGAGGACGGCACCTTCCACGACGACGACTTCGACGGCCACCGGGGCTTCGACCGCGACGACCTGACCGGCTGGCTCACGACGGCCGGGTTCGGTGGCGTCAGGTTCCGGACGGCCTACACGGTGACCAAGGAGGTCGACGGGCACGAGCGCGAGTTCCCGCTCTTCCTCGCCACGGCCTCGCGCGCCTGACAGGTGACGCCGCGGCCGCCGGCGACCGCGCCGGCTCAGAGCTCGACCGCCCGGTGGAGCCAGGTGGAGGTGATGACCATGCCCACCTTCTCGTACAGGCCCAGCGCGCCCGTCCGCGAGTCGGTGCTCAGCGTCGAGCGCCGTGCTCCCCTCGCCCGGGCCTGCCGGAACGCGTCCACCAGCATCGCCTGCGCCAGCCCCCGGCCGCGCTGGTCGCCTCGCACGGCGAGCTGGTCGACGAAGCCCTCGGCGCCCTCGTCGGCGAGCAGGACCACGGCCACGCCGACCACCGCACCATGGGGGTCGGTCACCACGCGCATCATCCAGGGCTCGAACCCGGGCCGCCGCACCGTGCCGCACGCCCACTCCTGAAACGTCTCGCGCTCGCGCCTCGACCACTCGAGGAAGGCGTCCTCGACGACCGTGAAGCAGGCCTGGTACTCGCCCTGCACCGCGGCCCGGAGCGCGTACCCGTCGGGCACCTGGCGGTCCGGGATGCCGGCCCCCTCCGGCACCTGCAGCACCCAGCTCGTCCACCGCACGTGGTAGCCGAGCCGGGTGAGCAGCCGGTCGCCCGGTGAGCCCTGCGGCACCGGCATCCCGATGACCGGCCGTCCGAGCTCACGAGCCCGGGCCTGCATCCAGCCCGCCAGCGCGGTGCCGATCCCCCGGCCCCGGTAGGCCGGGTGCACGGCGGCGTCGCCGCGCTCGCCCGACCCGACCTCGGCGTAGCCGACCAGCCGGTCGCCGTCGAACACCCCGAGGGTGCCGTTGGCGATGTCGGCACCCGGACGCTGCCAGTCGGCGACGATGTCGGCCTCCTCGATGACGACCGCGCCGACGTCCTCGAGCTCCTGGGCCGCCATGACGGCGACGACGGCCGCTGCGTCCTCGTGGACGAGCGGCCGTGCGCCCAGTCCGTCCGGCAGGTCGAGGGGTGTCATGGTGGAGGATTCTGCCGAACCGGCGACCCAGGCGCCCGCGGTTTACCGGCGGCCCCCGTCCGGGTCCGTCAGCTGTCGAAACCCACCCCCAACCGGTCGAGGGCTCGCAGCCACATGCCTCGCCGGCCGGTGCGGTCCTCGGCGGCGAGCGCCGAGCGGGTGGCGCGGACCGCGGCATACCTGATCGGCTCGGGCGGGAACGGCACCGGCTTGCGCCGCACCATGGCCAGCCTCGTCCGCTCCGTCGGGCGCCCCGACAGCAGGTCGAGGGCCACCCGCGCCCCGAACCGGCTCGCCCCGACACCCAGGCCGGTGTAGCCGGCGGCGTAGGCGAGCCGCCCGCCCAGGGCCGTCCCGAACACCGGCGTGAACCGGGAGGTTGTCGCGATGACCCCACCCCACCGATGGGTGAACCGGAGCCCCTCGAGCTGGGGGAAGATCGCGAAGAAGTGCTCCGCCAGCAGCGTGTGCGAGGAATCGGACTGCTCGAGGTCGGGGTCGATGCGGCCCGGGAAGTGGTAGTTGGCGTCGTAACCGCCGAACAGCACCCGGTCGTCGAGGGTGCGGCGGTAGTAGTGGAACTGGTTGCCCGCGTCGGCCAGTCCCTCGCGGCCCTGCCACCCGATCGCCGCGAGCTGCGCCGCGGTGAGCGGTTCGCTCATCAGGACGTGGTCGTAGACCGGCAGCACGTACGCAGCAAGTCGGCGCACCGGTCCGCGGTAGGCGTTGGTGGCGAGGACGACCTGGTCGGTACGCACCGAGCCCCACTCGGTCCGGACCCGCAGGCCTGAGCCGTCCCGTTCCAAGCCGCGCACCGCCGTGTCCTCGTGGACCCGCACGCCGACGGACTCCGCGGCCGCGGCCAGGCCCCATACCAGCCGTGCTGGGTCGACGAGCCCGACGTCGGGCGCGTGCCAGCCCGCCCGGTACGCCGGCGAGGCCACCCGCGACCGCGCCTGCTCGGCGGTCAGGTAGCTCGCCGGCAGGCCGTGCTCGCGATGCAGCTCGAAGCCCTCGCGCACCGCGGCGTCCTGGTGCGGGCTGAGGGAGAGCGTCAGCTCGCCGGGGAGGTGGAAGTCCGCGTCGATGCCGTATGCCGTGAGGGAGTCCTGCAGCCCGGCGAAGTTCTCGTCGCCGAGGCGCACCAGGGTGTCGATCTCGTCAGGCCACTGCGCCAGCCCCTGGGCCAGCCCGTGGGTGACCGACGGGGAGACGAACCCGCCGTTGCGCCCGGAGGCCCCGACCCCCAGCCGGCCGTCCTCGAGGACGACGACATCGCGGGCCGGGTCGGCCTCCTTGGCCTGGACCGCCGCCCAGAGCCCGGTGAACCCGCCCCCGACGACCACGAGGTCGGCGCGATGCCCCGCGCCGGTGAGGGCGGCGCGGGGGGCGGGACGCAGCTCCGGCCGGTCGGTCCAGAAGACGTCGGGGCGAGCGTCCGTCAGGGCGGCACGGGTCGACGACGAGGCAGTCATAGGGGCCATCGTGCTCGCTGTCGACGAGTTTGCGCATATCGGCACGACAATCCCGCTCGGTGCCGTGAGCCAGCCGTCGCTGGCGGAGGGCGGCTCGACCGGGTCTGCATGCCGGAGGTCTCCCGGGGACTGCGGGTTGACGTGCCCCTCTCCCCCTGGCACGTTCTGTGAGGTGGAGACCCCTCTCGTGGCGGTTCGCAAGGTCAACAAGCACTTCGGCGACCTGCATGTCCTCAAGGACATCGACCTCGAGATCGCGCGGGGGGAGGTCGTGGTCGTCATCGGGCCGTCGGGGTCGGGGAAGTCGACCCTCTGCCGCACGATCAACCGGCTCGAGACCTTCGAGTCCGGCGAGATCGAGATCGACGGCAGGCCGCTCCCTGTTGACGGCAAGGCCCTCGCCGAGCTCCGCGCCGATGTCGGGATGGTGTTCCAGAGCTTCAACCTCTTCGCCCACCAGACCATCCTGCAGAACGTCACCCTCGGCCCCATCAAGGTCCGCAAGACCCCGCGGGCTGACGCGGAGCGGCGCGCCATGGAGCTCCTCGCCCGGGTAGGCGTCGAGGAGCAGGCCCAGAAGTACCCCGGGCAGCTGTCCGGGGGCCAACAGCAGCGGGTCGCCATCGCGCGTTCCCTCGCGATGGATCCCAAGGTCATGCTGTTCGACGAGCCGACCTCGGCCCTTGACCCGGAGATGATCACCGAGGTCCTCGACGTGATGGCCGGGCTCGCGCGCAGTGGCATGACGATGGTCGTCGTCACCCACGAGATGGGGTTCGCCCGCCGGGCGGCGAACCGGGTCGTCTTCATGGCCGACGGGCAGATCGTGGAGCAGGCCGACCCCGAGACCTTCTTCACCGCGCCGGCGACCGCGCGGGCCAAGGACTTCCTCGGCAAGATCCTCACCCATTGACCGCTCGCATGCCGCCACCGGGTCCCACCACAGGGCCAGACCTCGGTCGCCGGTCCCGCCCCGCGCGGCGGCGGGCAGTCCACGGCTCGCCCGGTGGTCACGGTTCGGTGTCAGTTACCCCCGGCGGGCGACCGGGCCGGGCCATCCACAGGGTCCTTGCGTACGTTCCGACCTAGGACGCTCGCGCGGCCGGCCATGGTCGCCCGAGCCGGTGCGGAACGCGGAGCAGACGAGGATGGACGGGCGACGGTGGGCCGGGGCGCTGCTGGCCGGTGCCGTCGCGCTGTCCGTGGCATCGTGCACCGACCAGCCGGCCGGCGCCGTGGGGACCCCGGTGCCGACCCGGCTGCGCATCGGCGTCTCCACCGACCGGCCCGGTATGGGGCTGCGCACGGACGGTGACTACACCGGCTTCGACGTCGACCTCGCCCGCGAGGTGGCCCAGCGGCTTGGCTTGGGGCCGCGGGACATCACCTGGGTCCCCACCACTGCCCTGGCGGGCGACACCCTGATCTCGACGGCCCAGGCCGACCTGGTGATGAGCGCCGACGCGAGCGCGGACAGCGCCGGGCACGTCAGTCTCGCCGGGCCGTACCTCGTGGTGCGCCAGGACCTGCTGGTCCGCCGCCACGAGAAGGCGGTCGCGGGTCCGGGCGGCCCCCTGATCGGCAAGGCCGTCTGCGTCGTCACGGGTTCGGGCGCCGACGCCACGCTGCGCGACGGGTATCCCGGCGTCCGGCTGCACGAGGCCCGCGACTACCCGACCTGTGTCGGCGCGCTCGTCGACGGCACCGTCGACGCGGTCGCCGGGCCCGACGCCGTCCTCGCCGGTCTGGCGCGCCAGCGGGGTGTCTCGACATCGGTCCGGGTACTGGGCAGGTCCTTCGGTACCGAGAGCTACGCGATCGCCATGGACCCGCAGGCCACGAGCCTGTGCGAGAAGGTGTCGACGGCTCTGACCGCCATCATCAAGGACGGCACGTGGCGCCGGCTCGTCGCCGGGGACCTCACCGCGGTCGGCTACCGGACCCCGGCGGGTAACCCGCCGACGGTCCGTGCCTGCGGCGCTCCCTCGTAGGGCCTCTGGCCCGTTCCACCGGCCCGATCACCACCGGCCTGATCGCACCCGCTCCGATCACCCCGGGCCCGATCACCCCGGGCCCGATCACCCCCGCTGCGGTCACCCCGGGCCCGATCACCCCGGGCCCGCCAGCGCGTCGTCCAGGAAGCGGACGACGTGCTCCTCCCACTGTCGCGGCTGGGCATGCAGCCCCGCGGTGTGGCCGGCGCCGGGAACGACCCAGACCGTCACCGAGTCCGGGGCACCGGACCGGATCCACGTCGCCGCGAGGGCCTCGTCGGGGACCGCCCCCCCGGCGATGAGCAACATCGGTCGGGGCGCCGCCTGCCCCGCGGCCTCGCGCAGGGGCGTGGGCTGCTCGACGCCGGACAGCACAGCCGCGGCGGCGTAGGTCAGGCGGTCCAGCTGCTCCTGGAGGCGACCCGCGACCCCATACCTCTCGGACAGCCACGACCGGTCGGCTGCCCGCCGATGGGTGGCCCCCTCGGCCACCACGGCCCGCAGGCGCGGGTCGGCGGCCGCAGCGCCGATGGCCTCCTCGCCACCCATCGACAGCCCGAGGGCGGCGATCCGGCCGGTGGCCACCTCGGGCTGAGCCTGCACCAGATCGACGGCCGCCCTGACGTCCAGGTCGCCATACCACCCGAAGTCCATCGCCCTGCCCGCGCTGCGGCCGTGGCCGCGGGCATCGAGCATGAGGACCCCGTAGCCGTGTGCCGCGAGCACCGCGGCGTGCTCCATGGTGGCGCTGCGGGTGGACCCCGACCCGTGGAGCAGGATGACCGCCGCACCGTTGGTTCCCGGGATGTACCACCCGGAGAGCGCGACGCCATCGGCGGTCCGGGCCTGCACGTCGCGGTACGCCAGGCCGCTGCCCGCCGGGGTGGCGCTGCCGACGACGGTGGCGGGGGCGACCGTGGCGGCCAGAGCCTGCCCCACGGTGAAGAGCGACAGCGCGGTCACCACGAGGAGCACGGTGGCCGCGGGAAGCACCACCCACCACCGGTGGCCCCGCAGCAGGCGCCGGGTGCCGCGCACACCGATCGCCAGGCCAGCGACCAGGGCTCCGAGCCCGGAGACGGACGCCACCCCCCAGCCGGTCCTCAAGGCGTGCGGGATGCCGACAGCCACGCCGATGGTCAGGCAGGCCACGGCCACGGCCCACAGCAGGACGCCGCGGACGACGCGCTCGGCTGCCGTTGGGTGATGCTCCACTGGTGGCCTCCGCATGCCCGGGCCGTCCGGCCTCGGACGGTGGGGCGTGTCGATCATCGCGCCGACCAGACCGGCCCGGCATTCCGCTGCTGCGCAGATCACACCCGATCGCCCGGCTGCCCGGTGTCGCGGGCGGCCCGCCCGGCGGGTGGACCGACCCGCCCGCCCGGAGCCGGCTGCAGCGGCCGGGCGCCCACCCCGGTCGCCGCGCGCCGCCACCTGCGCCGGTCCCCCGGGGACTCGAACCACCATCACCGACTGTTGGACCCAGGAGGACCCTTTTGGACACCGCAGGCCTCCGAACTGCATGAATGATGGCTTCCCCTGCGGCTCCAACGGTCCAGACGGAGACCGTCACACTTGGTGGCCACCTCACGGCGCGGCGTCCGCAGGCGGCCGGAGTGCGCCACCTCGGGTGGTGCCGCTCGTTGCCGACCCGGCCGGAGGCGTGACGGATGGCGTGCGGCCACGTCGTCGACCTGGTTGCCGCGCGGTGGCCGTCGTGCACCGTCATGCGGGCCCGGGCCGTTCATGACGCACGACGTCACGCTCGTCCAGGTCCTAGGGTGAGGCCGTGACTCGGGACTGGCTCGGCGATGCCATCGTTTACGAGATCTACCCGCAGTCCTATGCGGACTCGAACGGCGACGGGATCGGCGACCTTCGAGGGGTGATCGAGCGCCTGGACCACATCGAGTCCCTGGGCGTCAATACCATCTGGTTCAACCCATGCTTCGCCTCGCCCTTCGTCGATGCGGGGTATGACGTCTCGGACTACATGCGGATCGCGCCGCGCTACGGCACCAACGACGATCTCATCGAGCTGGTCGAGAAGTCCGCCCAGCGTGGGATCCGGGTGCTCCTGGACCTGGTCGCCGGACACACCTCGATCGAGCACCCCTGGTTCCAGGCCGAGCTCCAGGCGGACGGCCCGAGCCCCGAGGGCGACCGCTACATCTGGTGCGAGGAACTGCCGGCGTGGGCCTGGGACGCCACCATTCCCGGCACGCCGGGGTGGGTGCCGTCGCCGGGGCCGCGCAAAGGCTGGTACCTCAAGAACTTCTTCGACGAACAGCCTGCCCTGAACTTCGGGTGGACCGAGACACCGAAGAGCGAGCCGTGGCGTGACGGCGTCACCGACCCAGGGCCGATGCGCAACAGGGAGATGCTGCGCGAGGTGCTCGACTTCTGGCTGAGCAAGGGTATCGCCGGGTTCCGCGTGGACATGGCGTTCTCACTCGTGAAGGACCATCGCGGCAAGAACGCCGGAACGGTCGCAACGACCCAGATCTGGCGTGATCTCCACGCCTGGCTGGCGTCGGCGCATCCCGACGCCGTGCTGATCCCGGAGGGTGTGGAGCCCCGCACGGGTCTGGGTCTGGGGTTCGATGCCGACTTCTTCCTCGTGATCCATGCCGAGCACGCAAGCCTGTTCGACAACCAGGGTGCGGGGGTACTGCCGTTCCAGCAGACCGGTGAGGCGTTCTTCGACGCGGACGGCAAGGGCACCCCACGGACGTTCCTCGACGGCTGGACTGCGGCCAAGGCGGACGACCCGGCCCGGCCGGTGATAATGGCGACCGCCGACCACGACTTCAGCCGGTTGCGCACAGACCCGCGCACGCCCGAGCAGCTCGGCGCTGCACTGATGTTCCTGTTCACCTGGGGCACCGTCCCCTCGCTCTACTACGGCGACGAGATCGGTATGCGTTACCTGCCTGGCCTGCCCGAGGTGGAGGGCTCGATGTGCAACCCGGGCTACAACCGGGCCGGGTGTCGCACCCCGATGCAGTGGGACGACTCGCCGAACGCGGGCTTCTCCGCCGCCGCGGCCGGGGACCTCTACCTGCCCATCGACCCGTCCGACGACCGCCCGACCGTCACGACGCAGGAGCAGGACCCCGACTCGACGCTGCACCTGGTTCGCCGGCTCATCGCGCTGCGCCGCGCGACCCCCGCCCTCGGAGGCCGCGCCTCGACGACCGTCCTGCACGAGGGCTACCCCCTTACCTGGCGTCGCGGCGACTCCCACGTCGTCGTGGTGAACCCGCGCCGCGAACCCGCCGAGGTCGAGGTCGACGGGCTCAAGGGCGCGACGGTGCTCCTCGGCCAGGGCGTCGAGCTGACCCCCGACGGTGTTCGCGTGGACGGCTTCGGCTACGGCGCTCTTGAGCTCGCCTGAGCCCGCCTCGGACACACCGAGCTCTCGTGCCCGGGCGAGATTGTCGGTTATGGGCGGGCGATTCGTTGTGGTGCGCTCATCGTGCCGTCGGGGTCCATGCGCTCGAGGATCGCCTCGGCGATGGCGGCCAGCTGGGCGGTCTGCTCGGGGGTGAGCGCGTCGATGACGTTGTTCCGGACGGTGGCGACGTGCCCCGGGGCGGTGTCGACGACCTTGGCCCAACCGGCCGCGGTCAGCTGGGCGTTGGTGGCGCGGCCGTCCTGCGGGCAGGGGAAGCGCTCGACGAGGCCGCGGTCCTCCAGGCGCCGGACGACATGCGAGAGCCGCTGCAGGGTCGCGTTGGTGTGCAGGGCCAGCGAGGTCATCCGCAGCGTCCGAGCCGGGGCCTCGGACAACATCGCGAGCACGTAGTACTCGAAGTGGGTGAGGTCGGCGTCGCGGCGCAGTTGGGAGTCCAGCACGCCGGGGAGGAGCTCGACGACCGCGGCGAGCCGCACCCAGGCGGTGCGTTCCTGCTCGTCGAGCCATCGGGTCGTCATGTGCCGACTCTAGCCTTTAGTTGACGCTACAAGTAATAACCGATAGCGTGTTGGTTGTAGCGACAACTAACTCAGGAGATCCTCATGGCACACCTCAGCATCATCGGCACCGGGAACATGGCTCAGGCCATCGCGGGCATCGCCACCACCGGCGGCAGCACCGTCGACCTGATCGGCCACGCCGACACCGACAAGCCCGTGACGGGGGACATCGTCGTGCTGGCAGTCCCCTACCCGGCGGTCTCCGAGGTGCTCGCCGCTCGGGGAGACAGCCTTGCCGGAAAGGTTGTCGTCGACATCACCAACCCGCTGGACTTCGAGACCTTCGACTCCCTCACCGTCCCGGCCGACGGGTCGGCCACCGCCGAGATCGCCGCCGCGCTCCCGAGCTCCCGCGTCGTCAAGGCGTTCAACACGACGTTCGCCGCCACGCTCGCCGCCGGCAGCGTCGGCCCGCTGACCACCACCGTGCTCATCGCCGGTGACGACACGGATGCCAAGACCGCGCTCGCCGACATTGCCACCGCCGGCGGGCTCAACGCCATCGACGCCGGAGCGCTGTCGCGCGCCCGCGAACTGGAGGCCCTCGGCTTCCTCCAGATCACCCTCGCCGCCGGCGAGAAGATCAGCTGGACCGGCGGTTTCGGCGTCGTCGCCTAACGCGGTCGTCCCACCACCACACCGGTCGGCTTGCGGAAGACGCGCCCACGGCCGCAAGACTCGAGCCGCTCCGCGGTCGGACTCCGTGAGGGGTACCCGGACCTCCGCCGAGGACCCCGGAGGCGTGCATCGGACATCCCGTATCTGCGGGGGTCTGCGTGGCTCCTTACGGGCGAGGCTGGCACCGGCCGGCCTCAGGACTCGGCGCCGCCTTCTCCTCGGGACGCCGAGAGAGGAGTCATGTCATGCCTATCGAGAACCTGAACATTGGGGAGCTCCGCCAACGGATCTCTGTCGCGCGTCTGGGCTGGAACGTTCGTGAGCTGCTGCCGGACGAGGAGCACGGGCTCGGCTACGAGCCGGCTCCGGCCCAGGCTGTGGCATCCGCCGAGGCGGTCGGCTCGGTGCTGCTGCGTGAGCTGCAGGCCCAGAACCCGGGGATCGTCCTGTCGCAGAAGCTGGACCTGAGCCAGATCTGGAAGCACCTGCACCTTCGCCCCTCGAAGTTCGACTGGCGCGACCACGGCGTCATCGGGCCCGTGACCGATCAGAAGCGGTGCGGCTCGTGCGTCTCCTTCGCCACCGCGGGCCTGGTCGGAGCGCAGGGGGCCATCGAGCACGGGGGCACACCGCCGGACCTGTCGGAGGCCGACCAGCACTTCTGCTCCAGCCACGGCGCGCACTGTGGGGGCTGGAACAACCATGACTCCCTCGACCAGGTCCGCATCCGCGGCATCGCCACCGAGGCGACCTTCCCGTACATGACCGCCTTCGACAGCCCACCGCAACTGGCGAACCCGGCGGACCCGAACAGCGTCTGGGCGGCGCACTGTCGCGCCGAGTCGGCGCGGTTCCTGCACACCTACTCGATCACGAACTTCTCCGCCCACACCGGGGATGACCGCAAGACGTACCTGTCCACGGTCGGGCCGCTGATCTGCGGCTTCACCGTCTACCAGGACTTCGACCACTACGCCGGCGGCGGCGAGCCCTACCGCCACGTGTGGGGGAACGTCCGGGGCGGCCACGCCGTGCTGGTGGTCGGGTACGACGACGGCGCCGGTGCCTGGATCTGCCGCAATTCCTGGGGCACCGTGTTCGGCGGCCCGGCGCAACCGGACGGCACCGGAGCCGGCTACTTCAAGATCGCCTACGGCGACAGCAATATCGACAACGAGCCGTTCTACGGCTGTCGCGGGGTGACGACACCGGTGATCTGGCGGATCCGGGTCCGGGACCTCGCCCTGGAGAAGCCGCTGCACCGGTTCATCGACCAGTGAACCTCCACCGGCCCACCCCTCCTGACCCGGACGTGTCCGGGTCAGGAGACGGTCAGCCTGATCACCACGGCCTGGATGGCCTCGTCCTCCCAGGGACGGGCCAGCCGTGCGGTCAGTTCGTACTGGCCGGGCTCGGCGGCCCGCACGAGCAGCCTGCCGCCCGTCGGGTCCCCGAGCCCGCCACGGTCATCCCCGGGTGTCTCCCCCGCGTAGTCCACGCCGGCGGGGTAACTGACCTGCCACTCGTACCCTGTCGCGCCCATGCCACCGATCGGCAGCTCGATCGCCTCTCCCACGACGCCCGCGACGTCGAAGACCTGCTCACTCACCAGGCACCTCCCTCAGATCCGGGCGAAGCCCGCCACCGTAGCGAGACTGCCCGCTCAGGCCTCCGGCGGTGGCTGGTTGCCGTGGACAGTCCCGCACCCGCAGCAGGATTTCTGAGTGAAGCCGACGACCAAACGGCCCGTGCCGACAATAGACCTTGATCCTCCACGGCGGTCGGCCCGCCGCCGCGGTGTCTACGACGGCGTCAACGACGAACGACAGGATCAGGCTGCCGACAAAGTCGACGACGATTCCTACCGGGTTCAGGTCGTTGGGGCCGCCTCCGCTGGCGACGAAGTCGGTGGCGCGCATCCTTACCCCCGCGCCGGGCGACCAGGACCTCGATCATCTTGCCGTCCAGGCCCGGATGAGCGACGCGGCGGTGCAGCGCGTCCGGCGACTCGATCTCATCCGACCCCTGGGAGCCGAGCGCACCCGGCGATCTATCGCCGCCAGCTGGCGGATCGGTGGTCATGGACACGGGCCTGCGGGGTCGAATCCATTGACGGAAGTCGGCCAGCGGCAGCGGCAGAAGGCCTGCTCATAGCGTGCACTGTGGGGTTCCAGCCCTCAGGCACACCACCTCCCGGCAGGTTTCCGCCGCGACACCACGCGCCGGCAGGGGGCACGTTGCTGCCCTTCGACACACAGCGCTGAGAGAGCGTGAGGAAGATATGCACGCTGGCGTTGGTCTCCGGCGGGAGGCGGCGATGCCCGAGGGGCCGCGTTCGCCTGGGACCGCGTCACGGGGGCACCGATACCGTCGCAGCATGACCGGGCGTCCCACTGAGTCCCAGTACCTGGAGCACGCATACGTGCTTCGTATGCCGATCTCGCCCGCGTGGTCAACCGGTTCACCGTCGAAGCGGAGAGCCCGTGGCCGTAGCCGCGGAACTGGGTCAGGGGGCACGGAGTCCCCGGTCGGGAGCCCGTGCAGGTAGAACAGCGGAAGCACCTCGGACCAGTGGGGGCGCAGCTGGACGGACCAGCCGCAGGCGGGGTCGTCCTGTGGTGTCAGTGGGTCATGGTGATGACCGGCTTGCCCTTGCGCCGGTCGGTGGAGTTCAGGGCGGCGACAGCCTCGCCGAGCGGGACCACCTGGCCGATGTTCGTGCGGATCCGTCCGTCCCGGACGCGCTGGGCGATCTCACGCAGCTGGGCGGGGACGGACTCGACGACGAAGTCGACTGCGCGTGCGTCGGCCGGCCGGGACTGCACCGGGCCGACAATCGACACCAGTACACCGCCGGGGCGGGTGATGGCCGCGGACTGCTTCTGCACGTCGCCGCCGATGACGTCGAAGACGAGGTCGACCGCGCCGACGTCCTCGAGCGCGTCGGTCTCCAGGTCGACGAACTCGTGGGCGCCGTAGTCGAGTGCCTTCTGCCGGTCAGCCGGGCGTCCGGTGCCGATGACGTGGGCGCCGAGCTCGCGTGCGAGCTGGGTGACCATCGTCCCGACCGCCCCCGTGGCGCCGTGAGCCAGGACGCTCTGGCCGGCTTGCAGGTGCCCGTGGTCGAACAGCCCCTGCCAGGCGGTCAGCCCGGCGATGGGCAGGCTGGCCCCGACGGTGAAGTCCACGTCGCCCGGCAGGGGGGCGAGGTTGCGGGACTCGACGGCGACGTACTCGGCGAGGGTGCCGTCACGGTGCCAGTCGGTGATGCCGAAGACCCGCTGTCCCACCGTCAGCCCTGTCGTGCCGTACCCGAGGGCGGTCACGACCCCGGCCATCTCGTGCCCGGGGATGGAGGGGGCCCGGTCGCGGCCGGCGCGGTCGGCCCAGGTGGAAGGCCACTCCATCTCCGTCGGGACGAAGCCCGACGCGTGCACCTGGACGGTGACATCGTTGATGGCCGGCAACGGCTCGGGTCGGTCTGTCAGGGTCATGCCGGCCAACCCGGCGGACTGGTCGCTCACCACGATCGCCTTCATGGCACTCGTCTCCTTCAGGTAGGTGTCTTGCTTGTTGATGAGTTGGTGTCTCGCGGACGTCAGCGCTTACGAGAACTCAGGCGGTGGTTCCCCAGTGTCGTCGTGCCGGGCATGGTGTCCAGATGCTCGGGCGCACGTCGGCCCCGGTGTGTTGGTGAGTGCTCCTCACCTCATGGTTCCTGTTTTCGACGAGCGGCGTGAACGCCCGGAGCCGCCCTTCCCTGTGCCTACTCGGCGATGCTGGGCTCGCGCGCCGCGATGACGGCGGCGGCACCAGCTGGGCCTGGCAGCTCGATGAGACGACTGCCGGCTATCCGCGGCACATCGCCCGGGTGCGCTCGATACCGTTGGCTCGCACCATCCATCGCTTTCCGTGCCCATGGGATTCGGCGACATCTGGATGATGCGCAAGATGCCGCATCCGGGCGACCGCAATGATCAGCCAGTCTGGAGGCGGGGGTCGTCGCTGACGTCATTGCCGGTCCGTCTCCGCCAGAACCGTGCCGACCATGTAGTCGACGAACTGGTCGGGCTGCTCCCACAACGGCCGGTGTCCGGAGGTGTCGAGGACGGTCAGGTCCTTCGTCGGTGCCTGGACCATCGAGTACCACTCGTTGAAGGGCTGGGCTCGTCCGCGGGCCTCGTGGGCGCCCTGCACGAAGTACATGGGGATCTCGAAGTCGGTGGCGGTCTTCCGGAAGTCGATGTTCTGCAGCTGTGGGTACAGCGCTGCGAAGGTGTCCATGAACGCGCCGAGGACGTGGATCTGGTCGATCATGCGGTACTCCTCCACGAGCAGGTTCTCGGACATCTGTGCGGCGCCCTCGGAGTTGCCGCTGTGGTCGTAGGGGTACACGTCGGTCTCGTGCGACAGGGCCGTCTCGTACGGGAACATCGCCTCGTAGGGTGGTGGGCCCGCCGCCTCAAGCTGGTGGATCAGGGCCTCGTCGCCGGTGCGGGTCGCCCAGGCCAGGGTGTCGTCGTAGAAGATGCGGTCGGTGGCGCGTTGGCTGACCATCTGGCCGGCGCCGATGAATGCTCGGTAGAGCTCTGGATTCTCCTGCACGGCGAGGACGCCGAGCGTCGTGCCCCAGGACTGTCCGAGGAGGTACACGTCATCGGTGCCGAAACGGTCGCGAAGGTAGTTGGTCAGCGCGACAGTGTCCGCGACGTAGCCGTCGAGGGTGACGGTGTCGGTCGGGTCCAGCTCGGCGTAGGACGTGCCCGATCCGCGCTGGTCCCAGGTTGCCACCGTGAAGTGCTGCTCGAGTCCCGGCAGGTGGCGGCGCATCGCTCCCAGTTCCGAGCCTCCGGGACCTCCGGCAAGGAAGAGCAGGACCGGATTGTCGGTGCTGGTGCCACGAATCATGAGGCCCAGGTCGTGGCCTCCGACGTCGACCGTCGTCAGCTCTGCCACGGAGCCCGGGACCGGCTGGCCGTCCGGACCGGTGATCGGGGCGGTTGTCGCCGGTCGCGCAAGCCCTGCTATCAGCGCTACGAGTGAGAGTCCGACGATCCCAGCACCGGTGCGCCGCAGCGCCCGTGTCGCGCGACGTGACGCGATCTGCCGGTCCCCAGTCCGTGCTCGCGCCGCACCGGCACCCAGCGCAGCGCCCAGCGCCATGGGGAGCAGCGCCAACAGTGCATGGAAGCCGCGGCCGGTGACCAGGGCGATGGCCCCATAGAAACTGGCGTGGATGCCGTCGACCATGGGGCCGTTGACGCGGAGCCGGGCCAACTCGAAGACGGCGACGAAGGTCGCCGGCGCCACGAGCATCGCCCACCGACTGCGCAGAACCAACCCTGCGACACCACCCACAGCGAGGCTGACGAGGATCGACCAGACGGCCGCGCTCGAGGTCAGCGGCCCGCGTGGGGTCCACCATCCGGCGGCCAGTCCCCAGGCCGCAGCGAGGGAGACGACCGTCAACGCAGCGATCCGACGATCGCTGCCGGGTGCCCCCAGCGCCTGGCCCCCAGTCGGACCCGCGGCCGGCGCCTGGCCGGCTGTCTGGGGCGCGACCCGCTCGTCCTGGATGTGATTGCTCATCGTGCGTCTCCTCAGTGGGTGATGGACTTGCACCCCACCCTCGTGGCCTACGCGGGCCATGTCGTCCCCCTGGCCGCTCGACCCCGGGACCCCTGCGGGGGGACCGGGCCGTCCCCCCGCAGGGGGACGCGGGTCAGGCAGGCCCGGCGGTACGGTCGGATGGTGAATGACTGGACTCATCGCGACCGGCGCCACCCCCAGGGGATGCGGTGGTTCGTCACGGACGCGGTGGTCGCGGCGTTGTTCACGTGGATCACCGTGGTGTCACTGCGCAGCAACGCATATGTGGACCAGTACGGCGCGGTGGAAGGCGTCGGCTGGCTGCTGGCCCTCAGCCCCAACGCGGTGCTCCTCGTGAGGCGCCATGCCCCTGTAGCCGCCTTGGGCGCAGCCACCGTTCTCTACCTCGTCGCCAGCGCGACCCAGGGCGACAGCAACGCCCCCCTCGCCGTCCCCTTCTTCGCCTACTCCGTGGGCCTCACCCGGCCGCTGCGCGTCTCCGCGTCGGTCGTGGGCGCCGCCGCGCTGGCCCTGTCCACCGCAACCTTCTACGGACCCGGCGAGCCGGATGCCCTCGTCATCGTCGTCTGGTTCCTGCTGTTCGGGGGCGGTTGGGCTGTTGCGGTCGCTGTCCGGCGGAACCAGGACCGCGCCGAGCAGCTCAGCCAAGCCGTCGACGACCTCGAGGCGTACCAGGGTGAGGTCGCCGCAGGGGCCGTCGCCGACGAGCGGGCCCGGATCGCCCGTGAGCTCCACGACGCCGTCGGCCACGCCGTCAACGTCATGGTCCTCCAAGCCGGAGCGGCCCGACTGTCTCACCAACCCGACAAGGCCTTCGTCGCGCTCCGGGAGATCGAGAACCTGGGCCGCAGCGCCCTGACCGACCTGGACCACATGCTCGGCCTCCTCGACGACAGCGAGGCGCCCATCCGCGGCCCGGCGAAGACCAGCGCCGACATCGCCACCATGGTCGAGGAGCTGCGAACGGCCGGCGCCGACATCAACCTCCGCGACGACTGCGCGGCCCCGGTCGGCCGACACGTCGGGGCAGCGGCATACCGGATCGTGCAGGAGGCCCTGACCAACGCGCTCAAGCACGCAGGCGTCGCACACGTCCAGGTCACCCTGTCCTGCACATCGACTCACCTGCACCTGCTCGTCATCGACGACGGCCGGGTCCCGCCGGCTCGCAGCTCGGTCGGCGGTGGACGCGGCATCGTCGGGATGACGGAGCGCGCCAAGGTCCTGGGCGGGCGGCTGACCGCCGGCCCGGCCGAAGGCGGCGGGTTCCGCGTCGAGGCGGTCCTGCCGCTGACAGCAGAGGACCAACCGAGCCCGCCGGTGTCCGTGGGGCATCCGCAGGGTGCGGCACGATGACGATCAGCGTGCTCGTCGTGGACGACGACACCCTCGTGCGGGCCGGCCTGCGAATGATGATCGAGACCCAGGACGACCTCGTGGTGGCCGGCGAGGCGGCGAACGGCGACGACGCCATCGCCCTGGCACGTGAGCTCGAGCCGGACGTCGTGCTCATGGACATCCGGATGCCCGGCACCGACGGCATCGAGGCCACTCGGCGGATCACCAGGGCTCCTGACGTGGATGGTGGAGCAGAGCCTCCCCGCGTCGTCATCCTCACCACGTTCGAGATCGACCAGTACGTGTACGAAGCGGTGCGCGCGGGAGCCAGCGGCTTCCTCCTCAAGCGCACCCCTCCGGAGGATCTCCTGGCCGGCATCCGCACCATCGCCGAGGGCGATGCCCTGCTCTCACCCTCGGTCACCCGCCGCCTCATGCGCGAGTTCGCGACAGCGACGACAGCAGGAAGGCAACCCACCGACGTCAACACCAGGGACCTGAGCCGGCTCACCCCACGGGAGCGAGAAGTACTCATCCACATCGGTCACGGCCTGGCCAACCGCGAGATCGCCGAGGAACTACACCTCGGCGAAAGCACGGTCAAGACTCACGTCAAGCGAATCCTCATGAAGCTCGCGCTGCGTGACCGCGTCCACGCTGTCGTCTATGCCCACGAGACCGGGCTGTTGGCTCCCCGCAACCCCAGCGAGTGAGCGTCCTGACGAGGGCGAAGATAACGCGGGTCTCGAGCGCCTGGAGCAGGTGCTGCGGGGTGCTTGGCGTCGTGTCACGTGTGGAACTGCTGACGCTGATCGCGGCTCCGGCGGCCCTTTGCTACGACCTGTCGCCTTCGGTCGATGCGCACACGGAGTCGATGGGTGCGTCGGGCGAACGTGCCGTCGGCGGGACCACGTCTGGCCAGATGACGCTGGGTGACACCGTGACGTGGCGGGCCCGTCATCCCGGCCAGGTTTCTTCGGCCACGCCGGGCGTCGAACCTTTGGGACTGGGCGTTCGTTGACCAGTCAAGGCGTTCCTTGACGAGCCGAGGATCGATGGAGGCATCCACGATGGCCAGACGTCTGCTTGCCGCGATCGGGGCATTGCTGTTGGTCGCGGGTACGGTGTTCGCGCTGCAGGGCTTCGGTGTTCTGGGGGGCAGCTCGATGTCTGGCAGCAGTCTCTGGGCGGCAGCCGGTCCGGTCATTGCTGTGCTGGGCCTCGTGGTGCTGGTCGGTGCGGTCCGCGGCGGCCAGCGGCATTCCTCCGGTAGTCAGCGGGATCAGGGGGCCGGTCGAAGGCCCGCCTGACCCCGCCGCGAGGTAGGCGACGCCGAAGAACATCTCGGTCCAGGAGACATCGGTCAGCGTGTCCTGCATGGCGGCCCCCACCGCTTCCCACGGACGGCGCACGGTCCACTGCGCCAGGGGTGGCTGGCTGCGTCCAAGGCGAATGGCCGCTCAATCTGCGTCTCCGCAGATCAGAGGCCTATCGTGCTCCCCCGGTTGGACTCGAACCAACAACCTGCCGGTTAACAGCCGGCTGCTCTGCCAATTGAGCTACGGAGGAAAGGCCGCGGCGGGATCGCCGCCGCAGCGCCCGGCAACGATAGCAAAGGACTAGCTCGCTCAGGAAAACGGCGGCCGGACAGTGGCTGACGCCACGGGGCCGGACAGTGGCTGACGCCACAGGGCCGGACAGTGGCTGACGCCACAGGGCGCCTGCGCCGCGAGCCCACCTCGGCAGGGGACAATGCTCCGGTGACCCCGACCCGCCCTGACCTGCGGCGGTTCGCCTGGCTGTCCATCGCGGCGGCCCTCGCGACCATCGCCTTGAAGTCCGGTGCCTTCTGGCTGACCGGCTCGGTGGGCCTGCTCTCGGACGCGGCCGAGTCCACCGTCAACCTCGTCGCGGCGATCGTCGCCCTGGTGGCCATCACCATCGCCGCGCGTCCCGCTGACTCCGGGCACCCGTTCGGGCACACGAAGGCCGAGTACTTCTCCGCCGCCGCCGAAGGGCAGATGATCCTCGTCGCGGCGGCGCTGATCATCTGGACGGCCGTGCAGCGGTTCCTGCACCCGCAGCCGCTGGAGAACGTCGGGCTCGGGCTCGCCATCTCCGTCGTCGCGTCGCTCATCAACGGGGCCGTCGCCGTCGTTCTCATCCGCACCGGGCGGGCGCACCGTTCGCTCACGCTGAGCGCCGACGGCCGCCATCTGCTCACCGACGTGTGGACCTCTGCCGGGGTCGTCGTCGGTGTCGTCCTCGTGGCGGTCACGGGCATCCAGCGGCTGGACCCCGTCATCGCGGTCCTCGTCGGCCTCAACATCATCGTCACCGGATGGCGGCTCATGCAGCAGTCGTTCAGCGGCCTGATGGACGCCGCGCTGCCGGGCCACGAGAGCGCCGCCATCGCGGAGGTTCTGCACAGGTATGCCGCCCACGACGTCGGCTTCCATGGGCTGCGCACCCGGGTGTCCGGGCACCAGGGGTTCGCCGAGGTCCATGTGCTCGTGCCGGGCTCGTGGACGGTCCAGCGCGGCCACGACCTCGTCGAGAGGATCGAGGCCGACCTCGCCGAGCATGTCGGGTCGGTCTCGCTGCTCGCCCACGTCGAGCCCAGCGAGGACCCCCGCTCGTACGACGACTACCCGACGGAGGTCCAGGTCGTCTCGGCGCCGGACGACCCGGCGGCCAAGGGCAGTGCCGGCTGACCCCCCGCCTCGGGCTCAGTCCAGGCCGACCTGCTCGCGGAGCCCGGCGAGGGCCGCGTCCGTTGCGGCACGCACCCCTGGCTCCTCGAGGCTGACCCCCCGGCCGAGGATGGTCTGACCCAGCAGCCGGCCGTCGGCCAGGTCGCGGCGCACGACGACCCGGGCGGTGCGGCCCGGCCCGATGTCGACCGCCTCGCCCAGCACCACGGAGGCCTGGACCCGCTCGCGCAGCGCCTGGAGGAACTCCCCGGCGTCCTCGAGGACCCACCGCCCGCGGCGCTCCCCGTCGACCCAGGTCACCGACAGGCTGGAGGTCTCGGCGTTCCACCGGCCGCCGTCGACGAGATGCCACGAGCGCCCCAGCAGCACGGTGCCGCCGGCTTCCCGGGTGCCCGGACCCTCGACATGTGCCGACCTGCCCGAACCGTCGGGCGCCCGGCCGCCCGCACCCGCACCCCCGGAGGCCGAGGCGGACACGGCATACAGGTGGGTCGTCGTGACGACGAGGACGGTACCCTGCAGGTCGGTGGTCCAGGCGAGCACCCGTTCGCCCGCGCCGAGCGCCAGCACCGCACGGGCCGCGGCCGGAAGGGGCTGGTGCCGCCGGCTCCAGGGCGCCCTCACTCCAGCCCGTCCCGCAGCCGCACCCGGGCCATCTCGAGGTCGTGCAGGCGCATCGTCAGCTCGCGCAGGGCGGCGGCGTCAGGCGCCGGGCCGTTCTGGAGGCGCCGGACGCCCGCCATGGCGTCGGCGATCCGCCGGGACAGGGCGGAGTCCTGGACCCGCGCGACGAGGTCGTCGAGGTAGCGCCGGGGCGGCAGGCCCGTCGACTGGTCGAACCTGGTGGGGAGCTGCGCCACCGCCAGCTCGGCGATCAGCGGACCCACCGCCAGCGGGGCGGCCTCGGCGACCGCGGCCGCCCAGCCGATCGTCGACAGCGAGCCTGCCCTCGCGACCACCGAGCTGACCGCGTCGAACACGGCGCGGTGCGCGGGGGCGGTGAACGCGTCGGGCTCGATGGCGTCGATGGTCGCCAGCTCGAACAGGGCGGGGTACTGGAGCAGGGCCTGGAGGAGCTGCCGCTCGGCCACCACGACGGGATCACGCAGGTTGGGCGCCGGCAGGGCCGCCCGGCCCTCCTGGTCGCTGGGCTCGGGGACCTCGTCGGTGGAGGCCGGCACGGGGTGCTGGTCGCCGGCGGCGTCGGCATGGGCCTTCATCCGGCCGGCTCGGGCCACCTCCGCCGCCACCTGCTCGACCTCGACGCCCAGCCACCCGGCCACGGAGCGCACGTACTCGGGCCGCAGCGAGGTGTCGCGGATCGAGCCCACGATCGGTGCCGCCGCCCGCATGGCCTGGACCCGTCCCTCGGCCGTGGCGAGCTCGAAGCGGCCGATCGTGGTCCGGACGGCGAACTCGAACATCGGCAGCGCGTCCTCGACGAGGTTGCGCACCGCCTCGTCGCCCCTGGCCAGCCGCAGCTCGCAGGGGTCCATGCCATCGGCCGCGACGGCGACGAACGACTGCGACGCCCACCGCTGGTCCTCGCCGAACGCCTTCATGGCGGCCTTCTGCCCTGCCGCGTCACCGTCGAACGTGAAGACGACCTTGGCCGGTGCCAGCCCCGGCTCGTCCCGCATGATCCGGCGCAGCAGCTTGATGTGCTCCACGCCGAACGCCGTGCCGCAGGTCGCGACCGCCCCCTCCACCCCGGCGAGGTGTGCCGCCATGACGTCGGTGTAGCCCTCGACGACGACTGCCGTGCGCTCGGTGGCGATCGACCTCTTCGCCGCGTCGAGGCCGTACAGGACGGTCGACTTCTTGTAGATCGCCGTCTCGGAGGTGTTGAGGTACTTGGCCGCGATCCGGTCATCGTCGAACAGCCGTCTCGCTCCGAACCCCACGGTGTCGCTGGTGATGTCGCGGATGGGCCAGACCAGGCGCCCGCGGAACCGGTCGTAGAGCCCGCGGCTCCCCCGCCCGGACAGCCCACCGGCGACCAGCTCGTCGTCGGTGAACCCCCTCTGGACGAGATGCCGCGAGAGCTCCTCGCCGCCGCGGGGCGCGAACCCCACCCCGAACCGCTCCGCTGCGGCCCGGTCGAAGCCCCGTTCACGCAGGAAGTCCCGGCCGGCCCGCGCCTCCTGCCGGTCGACCAGCGCTGCGGCGTAGAACTCCTGGGCCACCCGGTGGGCCTCGACGAGCCGGGTCCGCCGGCCGAGACCACCCTCCTCGCGGGGCCGTCCGCCGCCGCCCTCCTCGTAGCGCAGCTCCATACCGATCTTGGCCGCGAGCCGCTCGACAGCCTCGGTGAAGGTGAGGTGCTCGACCTTCTGCACGAAGGAGATGACGTCGCCGCCCTCGCCGCAGCCGAAGCAATGGTAGGCGCCGACCGCGGGACGGACCGTGAAGGACGGGGTCTTCTCGTCGTGGAAGGGGCACAGCCCCTTGAGCGAGCCCACGCCGGCCGGGCGCAGCGTGACGTGGTCGCGCACGGCGTCCTCGATCGACGACCGCTCCTTGACCGCCGAGATGTCCTCGGCCCTGATCCGACCCGCCACGTGCCCTCCTCGTCAGCGGCGAGTCTAGGTGCTGGGCCCGGAGGGCGGCCCGGGCGGCGGGGCAGCCGGCCGGCGAGCGGCGGGTATGCCGGGGCCTCAGCACCAGCGGCGATGCAGCTCCAGGGCGCGGACGTCGGTCAGCGAGGAGACCTGGTCGACGACGACGCGCAGCGCCGCCGCATCCGAAGGCGCCGCGTCGTGGTCGGCCCGCAGGTCCGGGTCGAGCCTGCCGGGGTCGGCTCGGTAGGCGGCCACGAGGCTCTTGACGATCTCGCGCTGGGCCGCCATCAGCTCGACCCGCTCGTCGACGTACATCACGAAATGGGCCGCCACCGCCTTGAGGACCGCACACTCCGCCCGGGTGACGTCGGGCACGACGAGGTCGGCGGCATGCCGGGTCAGGTCACCACCGCCGTGGCGCTCGCGGGTCGCCACCTCGACGGCGAGCACGAACCGCCCGATGAGCCGGGACGTGAGGTCCTTCAGACCGGCGAGGTCCCGACGGGACCCGCCGTAGGCCGTCGGGATGATGCCGGTGGCCACCAGGCGGTCCAGGGCCGCTGCCAGGTCGTCGGTCGTGAGGTCCGGCGCGTAGAGCCCGACCCCGACGGCGAGCACACCCGCCACCTCGCCGGCGTCCTGCAACCGGGCGGGGTCGAGGCGTCCGGAGGCGATGGCGTCCTCGACATCGTGCACCGAGTAGGCGACATCGTCGGACCAGTCCATCACCTCGGCCTCGAAGGCGCGCCCGCACTCGGGCGTCCCCTGCCGGAACCACTCGAAGACCGGCAGGTCATCGGCATACACCCCGAACTTGCGGGTGCCGCCGGGGCCGGCGCCGCGCTGCCAGGGGTACTTCGTCGCCGCGTCGAGGCTGGCGCGGGTGAGGTTGAGGCCGGCCGACCGACCGTCCGGGTGGGCCCGCTTGGCCTCGAGCCGGGTGAGCAGCCGCAGAGTCTGGGCGTTTCCCTCGAACCCGCCGATCCCGGCGGCCACCTCGTCGAGAGCCTCCTCGCCGTTGTGCCCGAACGGCGGGTGACCGAGGTCGTGGGCCAGGCACGCGGTGTCGACGACGTCCGCGTTGCAGCCCAGGGCCGCCCCGAACTCGCGACCGATCTGGGCGACCTCGAGAGAGTGGGTGAGGCGGTTGCGGACGAAGTCGTCGCTGCCCGGCTGGACGACCTGGGTCTTGGCCGACAGCCGTCGCAGGCTCGCGCTGTGGATGAGCCGGGCCCGGTCGCGGGCGAAGTCGTCGCGGTCGGCCCGCTTGACGGCCGGGTCCTCGGCGACCCAACGCTCGCGGTCACGTTCGGCATACGTCACGGGCCCACCCTAGGGCTGCCGCGCCGCCTCAGCGGCGGCAGCGGCCCGGGCCACCCAGGCCGGCGCGGTGCCGTACCGCTGGGTCGGGATGAGCCGGCCGTGGGCGCAGTCGTCGACGAGCTCGGCGAGACGCCTGTCGCGGGTGGCCGCCTGCTTGGCGGACGTGACCCAATGCACCGCGACCTTGCGGTAGGACGGCGTGGCCGCCGCCCAGAAGGCCGCGGCCGCGGGGTCGCTCCTCAGGACCGCCTCGTGGGCGGGGGCCAGGGCGACCTCGTTCTGCTCGTAGGCGTAGGTGCCGGTCCGCTCGGGGCGCCGCTGCGCGTACGCCGCCAGCCCGGCCGGGCGCATCCGGCCCTCGGCGGCCAGCCGCTCGACGGCCTGGACGTTGACGGCGCTCCACGTGCTGCCCGGCTTGCGCGGGGTCCAGCGCTGGCGGACGGCGTCGTCGTCGATCCGCTGGACCTGGCTGTCGATCCACCCGAAGCACAGCGCCTCGAGGACGGCCTGCTCCCAGACCAGGCCACGGTCGGCCACGTGCTTCTTGGAGAGCCCCATCCACAGCTCGGTCTCGCTCTGGTGGTGTGCCTCCAACCAGGCCCGGAACTCCTCGGGCCCCCGGAAGAACAGGGCCGGACGCTCGGGGGACCCGCCCGGCGTGCCGATCCGCCTGCCCGCCATGGGACGAGCCTGCCAGGTGCGCCCGACACCGGCGGGCAGGGCGGGTCAGGCAGGCGGGGGCACCAGGGGCGCGATGCCGCGGGAGGCCTCGAAGATGAGCGAGGTCTCGACATGGGCCACGCCCGGGCGGTTGGCGAGGTGGTCGAGCACCAGGTCACGCAGGGCGTCGGCCCCGGTGGCCGCGACGTGCACGAGGTAGTCGTTCGCCCCGCTCGTGTTGTAGACGGCGACCACGCCCGGCAGCCGCACCGCGGCGTCCCGGAAGGCCTCGACCTCCTCGCGTCGATGGCCCCCGAAGCGCAGGGCCACCATCGCCTCGACGACGAGCCCGACCGTCGCCGGGTCGATGTCGGCGTGGATGCCGCGAACGACCCCGCGCTCACGCAGCCCGCGCACCCGGTCGGCGCACGTCGACTCGGCGACCCCGACCCGGCGCGCCAGCGCGGCGTTGGAGAGCCGTCCGTGTTCCGCCAACGCGGTCACGAGGGCCACGTCGACCGCGTCGAGGCTCGGACGGGGCCGCGGCTCGGGGCCCGGGGTCAGCGGCTGCTGGGTGGTCATACCGTCCACCGTAAGCCGATCCACACCGGTGAACCAGCATGCTGTGTGACATTTTCCGTGGAATCCACGGATCTCTTCCCTGACTTCCGGGGGAAGCCCATGCTGGACAGGACAACGTCGTCGAAGGGAGATCCCCATGAGCGCCGCCGACACCCGTGCCGACACGATCGCCGTCCACGCCGGCCGCGAGGACCTGCGGGACCTCGGTGCACATGTCCCGCCGATCGACCTGTCGACGACCTACCCGCTGCACGACATCGAGAGCGGTGGTCACGCCTATGACGTCTTGGGCGCCGGGCTGCGCCCGGAGCCGGGCTTCCCGCTCGTCTACCAGCGGCTGTGGAATCCCAACGTCGACCGGTTCGAGCGCGCCCTCGCCGCGCTCGAACGCTGTGACGAGGCCGTGGCCTTCGCGACCGGGATGGCCGCCCTCACCGCCACCCTGCTCGCCTGCGTCTCGGCCGGCACCCCGCACATCGTCGCCGTCCGCCCCCTCTACGGCGGCACCGACCACCTCCTCAGCACCGGCCTGCTCGGGACCCGGGTCACCTGGGCGACTGCGGACACCGTCGGCGAGTCGATCGAGGCGGACACCGGGCTCGTCGTCTTCGAGACCCCCGGCAACCCGACCCTCGACCTCATCGACATCGCCGCCGTCGTGGAGGCGGCCGACGGCGTCCCGGTGCTCGTCGACAACACCTTCGCGACGCCGGTCCTGCAGCAGCCCGGGCGGCACGGCGCCACGCTCGTCCTGCACTCCGCCACGAAGTTCCTGGGCGGCCATGGCGACGCCCTCGGTGGCGTCGTGGCGGCCAGCTCGCAGTGGGCCGCCCGCCTGCGCCAGGTGCGGGCGGTGACCGGCGCGCTACTGCACCCGCTCGCGGCCTACGAGCTGCACCGCGGCATCCAGACCCTTCCCGTCCGGGTCCGGGCGGCGCAGGAGAACGCGCAGGAGGTCGTCGGCTGGCTGCGAGAGCAGCCCGTCGTCACCGAGGTCCACTACCCCGGCCTCGACGACGCGGCGGGGCTCGTCGGCCGGCAGATGGCCGGTCCCGGCTCGATGGTGGCGTTCGCGCTCCGCGGCGGCTACCCGTCGGCGGCCACCGTGGCGGGCGCGTGCCGGCTCATCACCCATGCCGTCTCGCTCGGTGCCGTCGACTCGCTGATCCAGCACCCCGCGGCGCTGACCCACCGTCCCGTCCCCGAGGAGGCCCGGCCGCACGCCGACATCCTCCGCCTGTCGGTCGGGCTCGAGGACCCGGCCGACATCATCGCGGACCTCGACAAGGCGTTCACCGAGATCCTCTGACCTCGGGCGTTCAGCCGCCCGAGACCGACAGCTCGGCCTGGGCGACCTGGGCGCGCTGCGCCTCGTCGAGGTCGCGGCCGGCCAGCCAGTTCTCCGGGAGCGCCACAACCCGCGGCGACCCGGTCCGCCCACGCGGCCCCTCTGCGGGCTCCCCCGGCCACGCAGCGTCCAGGTCGAGGGTCCCGATGTGGTCGTCGAGCGCCTGGAGGGACTCGACGAGTGCGAGCCCGCTGCGGACCTCGGACCCGGCGGGGAAACCCTTGAGGTACCACGCGATGTGCTTGCGGATGTCACGGCACCCGCGCCGCTCGTCGCCGTCGTAGAAGTCGACGAGGTATGCCGCGTGGCGCCGCAACGTCGCCGTCACCTCGCGCAGCCCGGGACGCACCCGGTGGTCCGACCCGGCGAACGCCGCGGCCAGGTCGGCGAAGAGCCACGGCCGGCCGAGGCAGCCGCGCCCGACGACGACCCCGTCGCAGCCGGTCTGCTCGACCATGGCCAGGGCGTCCTCGGCGGACCAGATGTCGCCGTTCCCCAACACGGGGATGGTCGTCACCGCCTCCTTGAGCCGGGCGATCCGCGACCAGTCGGCGTGCCCGGAGTAGGACTGGGCCGCCGTCCGGGCGTGCAGGGCCACCGCCGCGGCCCCCTCCGCCTCCGCGATCCGGGCGGCGTCGAGGTAGGTCACGTGGTCCTGGTCGATCCCCACCCGCATCTTGACGGTGACGGGCACGGCATACGCCTCGGCCTCGCGCACCGCAGCGGCCACGATCGCCCGGAACAGCGCGGTCTTCCACGGCAGGGCCGCGCCACCGCCCTTGCGGGTGACCTTGGGGACGGGGCAGCCGAAGTTGAGGTCGATGTGGTCGGCGCGGTCCTCGGCGACGAGCATCCGGACGGCGAGGCCCACCGTCGCCGGGTCGACTCCGTAGAGCTGCACCGAGCGCGGGTGCTCCTCGGGGTCGTGGCCGACCAGCCGCAGCGACTCGGGCTTGCGCTCGACCAAGGCGCGAGAGGTCACCATCTCGCTGACGTAGAGGCTGCTCGCCCCGCTACCGGCAGTGGTCCCATACTCGCGGCACAGCCGCCGGAACGCCCGGTTGGTGATGCCGGCCATGGGTGCGAGCACGACGGGCGAGCCGATGACGTGCCGACCGATCCGCAGGGGCGCGCGGACCGGGGCGGGGGCCGGGGCGGTGTCCGGCGTCGTGGTCGTCGTCATCGAGAACCCATTGTCCCCGAGCCGTGCGCGCGCACCGAATCGTCGTCCGGCCGGGCCGGACGTTTGGTTGGATGGGGAGGTGACCGCCCTCATCGGACCCGCCGCGCTGGCGGGCGCCCTCGACCGCGGCGAGGTCAGGGCCCTCGACATCCAGTACACCCTCGTCGGGACGCCCGGAGCCGAGCTCTATGCCGCCGGGCACCTTCCGGGGGCCCCGCACGTCGACCTTGACTCGGCCCTCGCCGGGCCGCCCGGCCGCTGGGGGCGGCACCCGCTGCCCGACCCCGGCGTGCTTCAGGAGGCGCTTCGGGCCTGCGGTGTCAGCGACGACACCGCGGTCGTCGTCTACGACCAGGTGACGTCGCTCTCGGCGGCGCGCGCGTGGTGGGTGCTGCGGTGGGCGGGCCACCCCGACGTCCGGGTCCTCGACGGCGGCCTCGCGGGCTGGCGGCGGGCCGGGCTGCCGGTGACGAGGGAGACGGCCGTCGTCGACCGGGGCGACATCACCGTGCGGCCGGGCTCGGTACCCGTTCTCGACGCCGCTGCCGCCGCGGCGATGACCAGGACCGGGGTCCTCCTCGACGTCCGTACCGCGGAGCGCTACCGCGGCGACAGCGAGCCGATCGACAACGTCGCCGGGCACATCCCTGGGAGCGTCAACCTCCCGATGGCGCTGGCGCAGCGCGCGGACGGGACGTTCCGCTCCCCCGCCGAGATCCGTGAGCTCGCCGCGTCGGTGGGCGCTCACCGGGGGCTCCCGGTCGGCACCTCGTGCGGGTCGGGCGTGACCGCCGCCCTCATGTCTCTCGCCCTCGCCGAGGCCGGGATCGAGTCCATCCCCTATGTGGGGTCCTGGAGCGAGTGGATCGAGGACCCGGCCCGCCCGGTGGCCGTGGGGGACGCCCCCTAGGCCGACGCACCGAACGTGCCGCCTCAGGGCTAGAGGGCGAAGACCCCGGTGAACCCGCCCGGCCCGGTGCTCACCGGCCCGACGTCGCCCACCCGCCACATCCGGCCGTCGATGACGCTCCACGCGAGCAGGCGGGTGGTGCCTGCGCCGTCGGCCGTCACCCCCGACGTCGAGCTGTAGAGCAGCACGTCCTGGGGCGCCCAGCCGCGGGCGACGAGGCCTCCCTTGGGTACCCCCGCCACGTCAGGCGCCGCGAGCAGCCGCCCGTGGGCCACGATGTCGAACTGCACGGCATACAGCCCCTGGTAGCCGCTCGCCACGGCTTGCACCGAGGTGTCGAAGAACGCGCCGGACGCCGACCAGCCCTCGAGGTTCGACACCGTGTCCTGCCACCACGTCGTTGCCAGGGCCGGCACCGCGCGCTCGTCCCCCACTGTTCCGTCGGCGCGCGCCGAGCGCAGGACGGGCGTGCCCGAGGGGTCGGTGGCCAGGGCGGCCTGCCCGGGCAGCGCGGTCACGGTGAGACGGCGTGCCGGCCCACCCGTCGCGGTGTTGATGCTCCACACCCGCGTGGCGCTGGAGGCGATGACCGTGACGTTGTCGCGTGCCCACCCGCCGGAGACGAGGTGGTCGGCGACCGGCCAGGTCCGCAGCGACCCGTCGCGGACGTCGAGGGTGAGGACCTTCCCGGGCTGGACGAGCGCGATCCCGTGCCGGTCGTCCGTGATCGTACGAGCTCCGAGGTAGCCGGCCGAGGACCCGTCGGCCCGGGTCAGGGGCTCGATGGCCACGGTGTCGACCTCGACGTACTCGCCGCCGGGGCGCCCCGGCACGTAGAGGACCGCGTGGTACGTGCCGTCCCCGAGCGCGCGCAGCAGCACCGCCCGGACCGGCTCGGCGATGCCACCCACCTGGGAGAGCGGCGGCAGCGACGCGGTCGCGGCGAAGCCCAGCTGCTCGGGCAGGGCGACGTCGCCGATCCCGGGGAGCCGTGGCAGGCCGGCCTCCGCGCCCGGAAGGGGCGCGAGGTCGACGTACGTGCCGTCGACGAGGACGTCGGCGGGCCGGTATGCCGTGGCGTCCGGCCCCGGCCGCGCGGGCAGCGCCGCGTCCCGGCTCCCGAAGGCATGGCCGGCTCCCACGGCGAGGGCCGCCGCCAGGGCGCCCATGACGACGCCGGTGGCCACGCGGCGGCGCCGGGACCGGCGGCGGTCCGCCTCCGTCCAGGCCCGCTCGGCGAAGTCGAGCTCGGGGAGGTCGGCGCTGAGGTCGCGCAGGGCGCTGCCGAGGTCGCGGGTCATGAGGCACCTCCGGTCCGGGTGGGCCGCATCGGGTCGGGGCGGGGCGGGCCCATCGGCTGGGCGGCATCGACGTCGGGCACGATCTCGCGCAGCCGGGCGAGCGCGGCGTGGGTCTGGCTCTTGACCGTGCCCACGCTCACCCCGAGCGCAGCCGCGGTGTCGTGCTCGCTGCGGTCCTCGAAGAACCGCAGGACCAGGACGGCCCGCTGCTTGGCCGTCAGCTGGTCCAGCGCGTTGGCCAGGTCGACGCGGTCGGCGACGGCCTCGGCAGGTGCGGGGTGGGACCCAGCGCTCGGGCCGCCCTCGCTCGCCGCCAGCCCGACGATCTCGTGCCGGCGCTTGCGCCAGGCCGACACGGCGTCGTGGTAGAGGATCCGGCGGACGTAGGCGTCGGGGTACTCGCCCCGCAGCCGCGGCCACCGGTCGGCGAGCTTGACCAGGGCGCCCTGGACGAGGTCCTCGGCGAGGTGGGCGTCCCCACACACGAGGTATGCCGCGCGCAGGAGGACGTGCTGGCGCGCCCGGACGTACTCGGCGAAGTCCGGGTCCACGGCATACCCGCGGGCCATGCCAGCCACCTCCTCACCGTCCCTGTCATCCTCCAACGCCATGAGGGGCCGTGGAGGTTGGCGTGGGGTCGAGGTTGTTGCCGAGGGTCGCGGGCCTGCGGCTCAGAGCCAGCCGTTCTTCTCGGCGATCCGGGCCGCGTCGGCCCGGTTCCGGCCCGAGGTCTTGCCGATGGCGGCGGACAGGTGGTTGCGGACGGTGCCCTCGCCGAGATGGACGAGCCGCGCGATGTCGGCGACGGAGCCCCCGGCCAGGGCGGCCCGCAGCACGTCGGCCTCCCGGGCCGTGAGCGGCGACTCGCCCGAGACCACGGAGGCCGCGGCCAAGGTCGCGTCCACGACCCGCATGCCGGCGTGCACGCGCCGGACGGCGTCGGCCAGCGAGCGGGCCGGGGTGTCCTTGACGACGAACCCGGCCGCCCCGGCCTGGAGGGCCCGGCGGAGGTAGCCGGGCCGGCCGAAGGTCGTCACCACGAGGACGCGCACCCCGGGGAAGGCCGCCCGGAGCTCGGCCGTCGCGGTGATGCCGTCCATGCCGGGCATGTCGACGTCCATCAGCACGACATCGGGACGGCAGTCCGCGACCTCGGCGACGACCTCGTCACCCCGTCCGACCTCGCCCACCACGCTGAGGTCGGGCTCGAGGTCGAGCAGGGCCGCCAGCGCGCCGCGCACCAGGGCCTGGTCGTCCGCGAGGAGCACCCGGATCGGCACGCTGGTCACTGGTCGGCCCACTGGGGCGCGTCGGCCGCCGCCTGGGGACCGGGCACCGAGGGCACGGTGACGACCAGCCGCACCCCACCTCGGGCGCCCCCGGCGACCGCGAGGTCGAGTCCCGCGGCCTGCGCTCGTTCTTGCAGCCCGCGCAGCCCGTGCCCGCAGTGCGGACGACCGGGGAAGCCCCGGCCGTCGTCCTCGACGACCAGCGAGGCGGGCGTGACCGACACGGTGCAGACCCTGGCCCCGCTGTGCCGCAGGACGTTGGTCACGCCTTCGCGGACGGTCCAGGCGAAGACCTCGTCGACGTCCTCGGGAATGCCGTGGACCGTGACCGGCAGCCGAGCGGCGATCCCGGCGCTGCCGAGGGCCGCCCGTGCCCGGGCCAGCTCCCCGGCCAGGGTGATCTCCCGGTAGCCGGCGACCGCACGCCGCACGTCGGCCAGGGCCTCCCTGGACAGCCGCTCGAGGTCGGCGACCTCGGCGCGGGCGCGGTCCGGCGAGGACTCCAGCAGGCGGCCCGCCAGCTCGGCCTTGATGGTGATGACCGTGAGCGAGTGCCCGAGGATGTCGTGCAGGTCGCGGGCGAACCGGTCCCGCTCGGAGATGACGGCCAGCTGGGCCTCGACCTCGCGGCCGCGCGCGGCGTCGGAGTTGCGCTGCAGGACCAGCACGAAGCCCCATACCGCCAGGCCGGCGGCGAGCGCACCGGTGGCGAGCCCCTGGTTGTCGGACCAGCTCCCGGTGAGGGCGCGGAACGTCAGCTCGGCGGACCCCGCGACGGCACCGACCCACAGGACCGCCCAGCGCCCGATGATGATCGGGCCGACGACCGCCAGGTACGGGGCGGTCGACAGCCCGTCGACGCCCACGAGGGCCACCGCCGTGCCGGCCAGGGCGATCATCGCCACGACGATCGAGGTCCCCACCCAGGACGACTCGGCCGCGCGGGTGATGACGTCGCGGAACGAGCGCGCCAGCACGAGGTAGGCGCCGGCGAAGACGACGTAGACGACGGCCACGGCATATCCCCGCCACGTCGCCAGCCGGACGGCGTCGACGAACGGGGAGACGAGGAACAGCAGCCAGAACCCCGCGAACAGGGGACCCCAGCGACGCGAGCTGCGCCACCGGCCCTCCCGCTCGGACAACGCGTCGTCGGCCATGCCCGTCACGCTAACAAGGCTCACTGCCCTGGGTCAGACGCGCGCGGTGTCCTTGCGGAACCGCCACACCGCACCGGCGACGAAGATGCCGGCCCACACGACGAGGTTGGCCACCCACGCGAGCTTGAAGGCATCGTGCCCGCCGCTGGTGGTGAGGGTCAGCGGCCAGTGGGCGATCGCGGAGAAGCCGTAGATGGGCGTGAGCTCGGCGATCCTGCCGTAGAGCGAGTCGGTCGAGATCGGGCCGGTGAAGATGCCGCCGAAGATCGACAGGATCGCGAGCACCGGTCCGATGAACTGCATCGCGTTGTCGCTGGGCAGCAGGTAGCCCATGAACAGGCCGAAGGCGGCGAACACCAGAGAGCCCACGAGGATGATGCCGGCGCACTCGGCCCAGGTCTGGGCCGCCATGTGCGCGTGACCCGTGGCCAGCGCCACGAGGAACGTCACTCCGGTCGCCACGGCCCCGAGAACGAGGGCGCTGATCATCTTCATGGCGATGTAGGCCACCGGGTTCAGCGGGGTGAGCCGCAGCTGGCGGCTCCAGCCGCTGGCCCGTTCGATGGACACCGAGGCTCCGGCCGAGGTGGTCGCGAGGACGGCGCCGTACAGGGCCATGCTCACCATGACGTAGGCGCCGACGTTGGCGATGATGCCGGGGCCCATCACGTCGTCCCTACCGGTGATCTGGGCGCTGATGAACAGGAACATCACCGGGGGGAAGACGAGCATGAAGACCATCGTCCGGCGGTTGCGCAGGACGCGGCGCAGCTCGATCCCGAGGACGGTGAGGTCGACGAGGCCCCGGTTGGGGCGCGGCCGGGCGGACAGGTCGATGGTGGGGGTGGGCATGTCAGCGCACCTCGCTGGTCCGGTCGGCGGAGCGGTCGTCGGGTGCGCGCCCGAGCGGCCCGGGGGAGGCGGCGTCGTCACCGGTCAGGGCCACGAAGGCATCCTCGATGCCCCGGGCGACGATCTCGAGGTCGCGGGCCGGCGTCCGGGTGAGCAGGAAGCGCGCGACGGCGTCGCTGTCCGTTGCCTGGATGAGCACCTGGGCGCCGCGGATGTCGACGCTGTCGACGCCCGGCACACCGCGCAGCGCGTCCGGGCTGGCTCCCTCCCAGGTGGCCCGGACCGCCCGGCCGGAGCCGAGGGCCTTGATCTGGGCCGGGGTGCCGTCGGCGACGACGAGGCCGTGCCGGATGAAGACGATGCGGTCGGCGTACGCGTCGGCCTCCTCGAGGTAGTGGGTCGCGAACAGGACGGTGCGGCCCTTCTCGGCATCGGCCCGGATGCTGTCCCAGAACGCCCGCCGGGTGGCGACGTCCATGCCAGTGGTCGGCTCGTCGAGGATGAGGAGCTCGGGGTCGCTGACCAGGGCCATGGCGAACCGGACCCGCTGCTGCTCGCCGCCCGAGCACGCGCCGACCCGGCGGTTGGCGATCCCGGCGACCCCCGCCGTCTCCATCACGGCGGCGACCGGGCGCGAGGTGGCGAACAGCGCCGCGGTGTAGCGGATCGTCTCCTGGACGGTGAGGTCCTTGAGCAGGCCGCCGGTCTGCATGACGGCCGAGACGAGCCCGTGCGCGATGGCGTCGGTCGGCTCGAGCCCGAACACGCCGACGCTGCCTCGGGTCGGCTGCGCCAGCCCGAGGATCATGTCGATGGTCGTGGTCTTCCCCGCGCCGTTCGGACCGAGGAAGGCGACGATCTCGCCCTGGGCGACCGTGAGGTCGATGCCACGGACGGCATCGACCGCCCCGAAGCTCTTGGCGAGCCCGATGAGCTCGATGGCTGTGGCGGTCATTGCTCCACTATGTGCCCTCACCCGGCGGCGCCCGTCAGATGGCCGTCACGGCGCACCCGTGACGTCTGTCACGAGCCGACGAGGCGCTGCGCAAGCCACCCTTCGACATGGTCCAGGCCGATCCGCTCCTGCACCATGGTGTCCCGCTCGCGGATGGTGACGGCGTCGTCGTCGAGGGTGTCGAAGTCGACGGTGATGCAGTAGGGAGTGCCGATCTCGTCCTGGCGGCGGTAGCGGCGGCCGATCGCGCCCGCGTCGTCGAAGTCGATGTTCCAGTGCCGCCGCAGGGCGCCGGCCAGGTCACGCGCCTTGGGTGAGAGGTCGGCATTGCGCGACAGCGGCAGGACAGCCGCCTTGACCGGTGCCAGGCGCGCGTCCAGCCGCAGGACGATCCGCTTGTCGACCCCGCCCTTGGTGTTGGGAGCCTCGTCCTCGCTGTAGGCGTCGACGAGGAAGGTCATGAGCGAGCGGGAGAGCCCGGCCGCCGGCTCGATGACGAACGGGGTGTATGCCGTGCCGGCCTCCTGGTCGAAGTAGACCAGGTCGGTCCCGGAGTGCTTGGTGTGCGTCGTGAGGTCGAAGTCGGTCCGGTTGGCGATCCCCTCGAGCTCGCCCCACTCGCTGCCGGCGAAGCCGAAGCGGTACTCGATGTCGACCGTCCGCTTGGAGTAGTGGGACAGCTTCTCCTGCGGGTGCTCGTAGTGGCGCAGGTTGTCGCGCTTGATCCCCAGGTCGACGTACCACCTGGTGCGCTCATCGACCCAGTACTGGTGCCACTGCTCGTCCTCGCCCGGCTTGACGAAGAACTCCATCTCCATCTGCTCGAACTCGCGGGTGCGGAAGATGAAGTTGCCCGGGGTGATCTCGTTGCGGAAGCTCTTGCCGGTCTGGGCGATCCCGAACGGCGGCTTCTTGCGTGAGGCCTGCATGACGTTGAGGAAGTTGATGAAGATGCCCTGTGCCGTCTCCGGACGCAGGTAGTGCAGGCCGGCCTCGTCCTCGATGACGCCGAGATAGGTCTTGAGCATCATGTTGAACTCGCGCGGAGCGGTCCACCGGCCGCGGGTGCCGCAGCCCGGGCAGGCGATCTCGTCGAGGGCGACCTGGTCCGGGTCGACCTCGCTGCCCTTCTTGGCTGCACGGTCGGCGACGGCCTCCTGGAGGTGGTCCATCCGGAAGCGCTTGTGGCAGGAGAGGCACTCGATGAGCGGGTCGGTGAACTCGCCGACGTGACCGGAGGCGACCCAGGTCTGGCGCGGCAGGATGATCGAGGAGTCCAGCCCGACGATGTCCTCCCGGCCGGTCACCATCGCCTTCCACCACTGGCGCTTGATGTTCTCCTTCAGCTCGACGCCGAGCGGGCCGTAGTCCCATGCGGACCTCGTCCCCCCGTAGATCTCACCGCACGGGAACACGAAACCCCGGCGTTTGGCGAGGGAGACGACGGTGTCGACGGTCGAGGTGGGTGCGGCCATGTGCCACAGGGTATCCGGGCGCCAGCAGCCCCCGCCCCCGCCGTCGCCCGCCGGACGGCCAGCCCCGGCCTCCCCACCCCCTCCCCGCCGCTGCCCGACCCTCCCCGCCGCTTCCAGCCCCGTTCCGCTCCTGCCCGGCTCCTGCCCGCCGGTGTCGCCCTCCCCGCAGCGTCCGAGCGGCCGGTCGCCATGACAACCGAATCCCCGGACACTGCACCGCCCCCACCGCAGCGTCCGAGCGGCCGGTCGCCATGACAACCGAATCCCCGGACACTGCACCGCCCCCACCGCAGCGTCCGAGCGGCCGGTCGCCATGACAACCGAATCCCCGGACACTGCACCGCCCCACCGCAGCGTCCGAGCGGCCGGTCGCCATGACAACCGAATCCCCGGACACTGCACCGCCCCCACCGCAGCGTCCGAGCGGCCGGTCGCCATGGCAACCGAATCCCCGGACACTGCACCGCCCCCACCGCAGCGTCCGAGCGGCCGGTCGCCATGACAACCGAATCCCCGGACACTGCACCGCCCCCACCGCAGCGTCCGAGCGGCCGGTCGCCATGACAACCGAATCCCCGGACACTGCACCGCCCCCACCGCAGCGTCCGAGCGGCCGGTCGCCATGACAACCGAATCCCCGGACACTGCACCGCCCCCACCGCAGCGTCCGAGCGGCCGGTCGCCATGACAACCGAATCCCCGGACACTGTGGGAGTGGTATGCCGTGCTGTGGACCAGCCTGCCGTCGGCTAGCCTGACGGCCGTGCCGTCCCCCTTACGCGAGTCCATCGAGCGGGCGACCCTCCCGGTCGTCGTGGCCCTCAACCGGCTGCCCCGACTCGTCCCGTTCCTCGTGGTGCTGGTGGTGATGGTGGCGGGGCTGCTCGTCCCCGGCTGGGGCTGGGTCCTGCTCGTGCTGCTGACCGTCTTCCTGTGCTGGATGCTCTTCATCTCCTGGCCCCGGCTGCTCGGGCCGGAGCGGCTCATGCGGCTCGCCGTCGTCGCCATGGCCGTCGCGCTGACCATCATGCGGGCGTTTCCCCGCTCCTGACCCGGGCACCTCGCCCGGTTGACTTCGCCGGGTGGCCTACATGAGAATGATTGTCATGTTCGCTGGTCCTGGCCGCCGGGCCGCCTTCGCGGCCCTCACCGTGTCGGCCATGCTGGCCCTCGGTGCATGCGGCGGGCCCGGCACCACTGAGGGCCCCCGAGGGCGACTGCAGGTCACGGCGGCCTTCTACCCGCTGCAGTACGCCGTGGAGCGCGTCGGCGGCGCGCACGTCCAGGTCACCGGCCTGACCAGGCCGGGTGCCGAGCCGCACGACCTTGAGCTCACCCCCCGTGAGGTCGTCGACATGACCACGTCGAAGGTCATCGTCTACGAGAAGGGCTTCCAGCCCGCCGTCGACGACGCCGTCGCCTCCATCGGCGGCGACACCGGGTTCGACGTCTCGTCGGCCGCCGAGCTCACGCTGCCGGCACCGACGGAGTCGGGCGCCCGGTCAGCCCTGTCGGTCGACCCGCACTTCTGGCTCGACCCGGTGCGCTACGCCCGGGTCGTCACGGCCATCGCCGCCCGGCTGGCCGCGGTCGACCCCGCGAACGCCACCGTCTACACCCAGAACGCCGACACCCTGGTCGCCCAGCTCAGGGAGCTCGACCAGGCCTTCCGGACCGGGCTCGCGCACTGCGCCGACACCGAGCTGGTCACCGGCCACGCGGCCTTCGGCTACCTCGCCCGGCGCTACGGCCTCACCCAGCTGAGCGTCAGCGGCATCTCCCCCGACATCGAGCCCACGGCCGCCCAGATGAGCGCCATCGTCTCGGTCATCCGGACGCACCACGTGAGCACCATCTACGCCGAGACCCTTGTCAGCCCTGCCCTCGTCGACACTATCGCCCGCGAGACCGGGGCCCGCGTCGAGGTGCTCGACCCCATCGAGGGGATCACCTCGGCGTCGGCCGGCAGCGACTACCTTGCTGTCATGCGCGCCGACCTCGCGACGCTGGAGAGGGGACAGCAGTGCAGGTGACCGGCCCTCCGCCCATCGCCATCCGGGACGCCTCGTTCGGCTACGGCGAGGTCGAGGTCGTCTCGCACGTCACCCTGGAGATCCACCAGGGCGACATCGTGGCGCTGCTCGGTCCCAACGGCTCGGGCAAGTCCACCCTCGTCAAGGGGATCCTCGGCCTCGACGAGCACCTCGGCGGCGACGTCGAGCTGTTCGGCGTTCCCCGGGCCCGTTTCCGCGAGTTCACCCGGCTGGGGTACGTCCCGCAGCGGCACTCCCTCTCGTCCTCGGTCCGAGCCACGGCCGCGGAGATCGTCGAGGTAGGCCGGCTCCCCCACCGCCCCTGGTGGCGGCCGATGTCCCGCGAGGACCGGCGCATCGTGCAGCGGGCCCTGGACGTCGTCGGCCTCGCAGACCGCACCGGGGAGGACGTCAGCACGTTCTCGGGCGGGCAGCAGCGTCGGGTCCTCATCGCGCGCGCCCTCGCGTCCCAGCCGGACGTCCTCGTGATGGACGAGCCGACGGCCGGCGTCGACACGGGCAACCAGCGCGTGCTCGTCGACGTCCTGCACCGGCTCGCCGCCCAGGGCACGACGATGGTCATCGTCACGCACGAGCTCTCGGCCCTGCAGGACCTCGTCACCCGCGTCGTCTGCCTCAGCGGTGGCGGGGTGGACTTCGACGGCTCGGCCACGGCATACGCGGGCCACTGCGACGCGCACGGCCACGGGGACGACCACCATCCCGACCTCGCGTCCGAGCGGCCGGGGGTGAGCCACGAGACCGGCGTCTCCGGGCCCCTGGACGCCGCCGGTTCTCAGGAGGCGGTCCGCCGTGCCTGAGTTCCTCGCCCTCGACTTCATGCGCCAGGCGCTCCTCGCAGCGCTCCTCGTCGGCGTCGCCGCCCCGCTCGTGGGGGTCTTCCTCGTCCAACGGCGGCTGTCCCTCATCGGGGACGGGATGGGGCATGTCTCGCTCGCCGGCGTGGCCATCGGCATCCTCACCGGAACCCAACCCGTCCTCACCGCCCTCGGCGCCGCCGTCGTGGCCGCCGTCGCCGTCGAGCTGATCCGGGTGCGCGGGCGCACGAGCGGGGACATCGCCCTCGCCGTGATGTTCTACGGCGGGATCGCCCTCGGCGTCGTCCTCATCTCGATGTCGACGGCGTCCAGCCCGGCCAACCTCACCGCATACCTGTTCGGGGCGATCCTCACGACCAGTGCGGCCGACCTGCAGGTCTTCGCGGTGCTCGCCGCGGTCGTCCTCGCGGTCACCCTCACCCTGCGGCCACGGCTCTTCGCCGTCGCCAACGACGAGGAGTACGCCCGGGCCACCGGCATGCACGCGACCGCGCTCAACCTCACCCTCGCGATCCTCACGGCCGTCACGGTCGTGGTCTCCATGCGGGTCGTCGGGCTGCTGCTCATCAGCGCCCTGATGATCCTGCCCAACGCCACCGCGCAGGTCGTGGCCACCAGCTTCCGGTCCTCCGTACGCTGGGCCGTGCTCGTCGGGGTGGTCTCGAGCGTCGGCGGGGTCGTCGGCTCCTACTACGCCGGGACCCCGTCCGGTGGCAGCATCGTCCTGCTCGCCATCGCCGTCTTCCTCGTGGCGACGGCGGTCGCCGGTGCGCGTACCGCCCTGGCAGCCGCCCGGCACCGCCGCGCCGAGACGCACGAGCACGAGCACGGCCCCGGCTGCGGTCACGTCGCCGTCCCGCACGGCGACCACGTCGACTACGTCCACGACGGCCACCGGCACGCACCGCACCAGGGCCACTGGGACGAGCATGCCGACCACGGCGCACCGGGGGGCCAGGACGACGAGGCGGTGACCCCACGATGACCACGACGGAGCACACCGAACGGCGCGCCACCAGGCAGCGGGCCGCGCTCGCCGAGGCCCTCACCGACCGCAGCGTCTTCCTCTCCGCGCAGGAGATCCATGCCCGGCTGCGCGAGGCCGGGACCCGGGTCGGGCTGGCCACCGTCTACCGCAACCTCCAGGCGATGGCGGCCGACGGCGAGGTCGACGTCCTGCGCACCGGCGACGGGGAGTGCGTTTACCGGGCCTGCAGCTCGGGTCACCACCATCACCTCGTATGCCGCGAGTGCGGGCGCACCGTCGAGGTCACCGAGCGCCGGATCGAAGCCTGGGCGGAGCGGGTCGGTGCCGCGCACGGCTTCCGCGACATCGCCCACGTCGTCGAGATCGTCGGCACCTGCGACGCCTGCGCCGCCTCGATGCGCGACGCCGGCGAGACGGCCCGGACGCGGGGCTAGACCGCCGGTGGCGGGGTGGCACGCCGGGCGCGCCACCGGTGTACGAGCACCCTCGGGTCGACCAGGGCCGCCAGCGCCACGACGACCGGGACGTAGGGCAGGAGGTACTTCGCCCGCGACTGGACGAGCAGGGTGAGGACGCTGATCCCCACGACGGCCAGGGCGAGCAGGGCGACCTCGCGCCGGTACGGGACACCGAGCAGGCCCAGCCCGGCCCAGAGCAGGACGAACAGCCAGACGCCGTCGGTGAGCGAGGCCCGGGCGAGGTAGCGGCGGCCGGACATGTGGTCCCAGGACTGCACCCACCGGGCGGCCGCGTCGTGCTGCAGGAGCGCGCTGGCGAACCGGTCGTTCCCCTCGCCCCAGGCGGAGAACATCCCGTCACCCCAGTCGAACGCCTGCTTGTCGACCATGAACCGGGCCAGCCCCGGCACCCCCAGCGCGGCCAGCCGGCGGTGCAGCGCCCGCGAGGAGAAGCTCACCAGCGCCCGACCCCTGAGCCGCCGGGAGTGGTCGTTCATGGGCCCGTTGTACGCGCCGTAGCGGTAGCGCCCGTCGGGCGTCCGGGTGGTGCTCAGCCCCATCGCGACGAACCAGGTCAGGGGCCGGGCTGCCGAGGGGTCGAGCTCGGTGGGACTGACGTCGGCCAGCCGGTAGGCGGCGTGGCGGCCCAGCGCCGAGGAACCGGCGAACAGTCCCGCGCCCACCAGCACGACGACCAGGGCCGCCGCCACCGAGCGCAGTCTGGGGCGGCCGAGAGCCACGAGCGCGAAGACGATGAGCACCGCGCCCACCGCCGCCCCGGCGGTGCTCTTGACCACCGACCCGAGCCCGAGCACGAGGAGCGCGAGCCCGCCGGCCACGGCCATCCGCCCGAGACGGCCGGACCGCAGGGCGAGGACCGCGAGGAGGAGGCCGAGCGCGACGAACGGCAGGATAGTCAGGTCCGTGTACGGAACGGCCGTCCACGGTGAGAGCCCGACGAGCAGGACGAGGACGAGCTCGGCGCACACGCCGGCCCGGTGGCTGCGCACGGTCCGGACCAGGACGTAGGCGCAGAGGATCGACAGCGCCACCGACACCGCGTTGAGGTCGATGTAGACCAGCTCCATGCTCGTGCCGAGCCGGTCGGCCAGGGCCCGGCACAGGTTGTCGACCGCGACGAGGGTGACGTTGAAGGGGTAGCGGGAGAGGTAGCCGGCGGCGTACGGCGTCAGCGGCCCACCGGTGAGGTACTGGTGTCTCGAGATCCCCGCCACGACGGCGGCGTCCCAGCCGTACGTGTAGCTGACCTGCCGAGCGACATAGTCCGCCAGCAGGCCGCCCACCACCGGGACGGCCAGCGCGACCGCCCACGACCCCCGGCCCGGACCTCCCGCCCGGCGGGAGCGGCGTCCCAGGGACAGCACGCCCCAGACCAGCAGCGCGCAGGCGACGACCCCGGCGACCACCAGAGGGCGCTGGAAGACGATGTTGGGGTCGCGCGGGTCGACCAGGGCGATGAGAACGGTGCCGAGCAGCACGACCGCCAGCCCCCGCACGACCGCCGTGCCAACCCACCGCTCGAGCGGGGCCACCTCCGGTGCCGATGCCACGCGCACACTGTGCCATCTCCGTCTGCAACGGCTCTGCCTGGTCTGCAACGGCTCTGCCTGGTCTGCAACGGCCATCCCGCTCCGGGGCGGACCAGCCTGGCGCCGACCGTCGGCCGGCCCTCGGTCAGGGCGTCTGCCCCCCCGCCGTCGGGGTGTCGACGGCGCCGCCGTAGCGACGGTCGCGGGCGACATACGTCTCGATGGCCTGCCACAGGTGGCGGCGGTCGAAGTCGGGCCACAGCGTGTCGAGGAAGACCAGCTCGGCATACGCGCTCTGCCACAGGAGGAAGTTCGACGTGCGCTGCTCGCCCGAGCTGCGGACGAACAGGTCGACGTCGGGCATGTCCGGCTCGGGGAGGTAGCGCGCGACCGTGCGCTCGTCGACGGCCCTGGCCTTGAGCCGTCCCGCGGCCACGTCCTCGGCGATCCGACGGGCGGCGTCGCCGATCTCGGCGCGACCGCCGTAGTTGACGCAGAAGTAGAGGGTGAGACCGGTGTTGTGCGCGGTGAGCTCCTGAGCGGTCTCGAGCTCGGTGATGACCGACCCCCACAGGCGCGGCCGGCGGCCCACCCAGCGCATCCGGACACCCCATTCGCCGAGCTGGTCCCGGCGGCGGCGGATGACCTCGCGGTTGAACCCCATGAGGAATCGCACCTCCTCGGGCGAGCGCTTCCAGTTCTCGGTCGAGAAGGCGTAGGCCGACAGGTGGGTCACGCCCACCTCGATGGCCCCGGCGACGACGTCGAGCAGCGCGGCCTCACCGGCCTCGTGGCCCTTGGTCCGGGGCAGGCCGCGGGCGTTCGCCCAGCGGCCGTTGCCGTCCATGACGAGAGCGACGTGCCGCGGCAGCAGGGCCGATGGCAGCTCGGGAGGGCGGACCCCGCTCGGGTGCCGGAACGGCCGGGTGGTCACCGCTCCACCATACGGAGCGAGCGCAGCCCTCGTTCGAGGTGCCACTGCAGGAACGCCGTCGCCAGCCCGCTGCCCTCACGCCGGTCGCGTGGGTCGGAGGCGTCGGCCACGTCCCAGTCCCCGGCCAGCAGCGCGGCGAGCAGGGCGAGCGTCTCGGGCGCCGGGGCGGCCGACCCAGGGGGGCGGCATACCGCGCACACCACGCCTCCGGAAGCCACGTGGAAGGCGCGGTGCGGGCCCGGCGCCCCGCACCGCGCGCAGTCGACGAAGCTCGGGGCGTACCCGGCGACAGAGAGCGCACGCATGAGGTACGCGTCGAGGACCAGGCCGGGGTCGTGCTCACCGCCGGCGAGGCTGCGCAGCGCCCCCGTGACGAGGAGGAACTGCTGGACGGCCGGCTCATGCTCCTCGGTGAGCCGGTCGCAGGTCTCGAGGACCGCGGTCGCCGCCGTCCATGCGGAGTAGTCGCGGGCGATCGCGTCGCCCCACGGCTGGATCGTCTCGGCCTGGGTCACCGTGTCGAGGTTGCGGCCCTCGTAGGCCTGGATGTCGATGAGCATCGCCGGTTCGAGGCGTGCCCCGAAGCGGGACTTCGTGCGCCGCACACCCTTGCCGACCGCCCGCACCTTGCCGAGGCGCCGGGTGAGCAGGGTGATGATCCGGTCGGCCTCCCCCAGCTTCTGGGTGCGCAGGACGACCGCCTCGTCACGGTAGAGCGGCACCCCCCCATTGTCGGGGTTCGGCAGCGGTTCGCCGGTATGCCGCGCAGCCGGCCGGCCCGCCTAAGGTGTGCCTGGTGACCTCGCCCGCGCCGTTCTTCGCCCCGCTCCCGGCTCCCCGCGCGCCCGAGGGGCCCGAGGGGCCCTACTACCCCGACCTGGCGTTCCAGGTGCCGCTCAACGTCGTCGGGGTCCCGGTCCCGTTGCGGCTGGGGCTGGCCCGCACCGCCGACACCCTCGTGGTGCTGAGCCACGCCGTGGCGTACGACCGCGGGCTCACCCTGACCGTCGACACCTGGGTCCGGCCGGGGACCGAGCTCTCCGAGCTCGACCACACCTGGGAGGCGCAGCGGCCCCGGTTCGGCGTGCTGCTCGACGACGGGACCAAGGTCGGTCACGACCCGGCGCGGCCCTGGGGCCCCAGCCCCGACGTCACCAGGACTCCCCCGACACCGGCCGCCGGCAACCCGCCGCAGCGCGCGGTCGGGGAACCGGGCATCGTCCAGGTGAGCGGCTCAGCCGACACCTTGACCACAAGCACGACGTGGTGGCTCTACCCCGTCCCGGCCGGGGCCGGCCTCGAGCTCGTCGTGGCCTGGGACGCCCGCGGCGTTCCCGAGACCTTCACCCGGCTGCTGCTCGGCGAGATCCGGGCGGCCGCCGCGCTCGCCGAGCCCCTGTGGCCGCTTCCCCAGCCGCCGGAGGGGCATCACGGCTGGGCCGGCTACGGGTCGCCGCTCGGCGGCGAGCGGCCGGACTGGCACCTCGGCGGCACCGACCCGTCCGACCCCGGGCGGCCCGCGTCCTGACCGCCGGCGCCCGTCCCGGGCCGCCCCGGAGTCGGCAACCGCGGTCCCCCGCGGGTGGCCGGCCGCGGGTGACCGGCACCTGGTGGCCCGGCCCCGGTGACCCACGGACCCGTTGGGCCGGCCGGGCCCGGGGGACATACGGTGTGGGCATGGACTATCGATACCTCGGCAACAGCGGACTGAAGATCTCCGAAATCACCTACGGCAACTGGCTTACGCACGGCTCCCAGGTGGAGAACGACGTCGCGAGGCAGTGCGTGCGTGCGGCCCTCGAGAACGAGGTCTCGACCTTCGACACGGCGGACGCCTACGCCAACACCGCCGCCGAGAAGGTGCTCGGCGAGGCGCTCAAGGGCGAGCGACGCGAGAGCCTCGAGATCTTCACGAAGGTGTACTGGCCCACCGGGCCGTTCGGCAAGAACGACACGGGGTTGTCCCGCAAGCACATCATGGAGTCGATCAACGGCTCGCTGCGCCGGCTGCAGACCGACTACGTCGACCTGTACCAGGCGCACCGCTACGACACGGAGACCCCGCTCGAGGAGACGATGCAGGCCTTCGCCGACGTCGTCCGCCAGGGCAAGGCGCTGTACATCGGCGTCAGCGAGTGGACGGCGGAGCAGATCCGGGCCGGCCACGCCCTGGCGACGGACCTGGGCATCCAGCTCATCTCGAACCAGCCGCAGTACTCGATGCTGTGGCGGGTCATCGAGGGCGAGGTAGTCCCGGCCTGCGCGGAGCTCGGGATCAACCAGATCGTCTGGAGCCCCATCGCGCAAGGGGTGCTCACCGGGAAGTACCGGCCCGGCCAGGAGCCCCCGGCCGGATCCCGCGCCACCGACGAGAAGGGCGGCGCCGACATGATCAAGCGGTTCATGCGCGACGACGTCCTCACCCGCGTCCAGGGCCTGGGGCCGCTCGCCGACGAGGCGGGGCTCACGACGGCCCAGCTCGCGATCGCCTGGGTGCTCCAGAACGACAACGTCGCCGCCGCTCTGGTCGGTGCATCCCGGCCGGCCCAGGTGGCCGAGAACGTCAAGGCAGCGGGAGTCCGGCTGGAGAGCTCGCTCATGGCGCGGATCGACCAGACCCTCGGTGACATCGTCGAGCGGGACCCGGCCAAGACCGCCGAGACCGCGCCGAAGTCCCGCGTCACCTGACAGGCCGGGCCGGCCGAGCAGGAATCGCCGGGCACGCGAGTCGAACGTGCGTTCGACTCGCGTGCTACCGTGGAGCGATGAACGGGCTTCAGGGCTCCCTCCTCGCCGTCGCGGACGAGGCCGCACTGCGGCGCCTCGAGGGCACAGTCGACCGGACGGCCCTGGCTCACGGCGCGTGGATCGACACCCGACCCGGCTGGCTCGCGGGGGCTGACGACGTCTACGAGGTGCTGCGTCGCGTGGTCCCCTGGCGGGCCGAGCGGCGACAGATGTACGACACGGTCCTCGACGTGCCACGGCTCACCTGCTTCTACGGCGAGGGCGACCCGCTGCCCCACCCGGTCCTCGACGAGGCCCGGGACCGGCTCAGCGGTTACTACGAGGCCGAGCTCGGAGAGGCGTTCGTCACGGCCGGGCTGTGCCTGTACCGCGACGGCCGCGACTCGGTGGCCTGGCACGGCGACCGGATCGGCCGGGCCCGCGATCTCGACACCATCGTCGCGATCCTCTCGGTCGGGCAGGACCGGCCGCTCTCCCTGCGGCCGCGCGGCGGCGGTCCGTCCCGCAAGGTGGCCTCCGGTCACGGCGACCTCGTCGTCATGGGCGGCTCCTGCCAGCGCACCTGGGACCATGCGGTGCTCAAGACTGCCCGGCGCGTCGGGCCGCGGATCTCCGTCCAGTTCCGGGTCCGCGGCGTTCGCTGACCCGGCGTTCCCGGCCTGCAGCGACATCGTCCGGCCGACCGAGCCGGGGAGAGCCGACGGGGCCGGCTCGGCCCGGCTGCGGGAACGGCCGTTTGGGAGGGTTCAGGGATGGGCATACGGGCCCGTGGTGGGGACGACCGGCCAGGAGGGCGAGGACCATGCCGCTGTGCGAGGGGGCAACTCCGGTGTTCGACCAGCTGGTTGCCGAGCTGGCCGCCGGCGACGCCGAGTTCGAGCTGGAGGATGCGCTGGCGCGGCTCGGCCAGCGCCGGCCGCCCCGGAATGACCCGCGTAGCCGGGCGCCCCGGGCCGACCCACGCACCAAGCCCCGGGCCGACCCACGCGCCGGTGCACCCCGGGATGATCCCCGCACCGGGGCGACGGGCGCGTGCGCGGAGCCCGACCCGATCGACGAGCCGCGACGCCAGGGGGCGTGTGTGCAGGATCGGGAGGGTTTCCGGTGGATGCGTGGCCGTCGGCTGTGGACCTGCTCCGAGCGGAACGGCAGCGAACGGGTTACCTGGTCGACGTTGGGTCGCCGGTACGGGCCGTTGTCCGTCAACGCGCTGACCGACGCGGCCGAGGACGGCTACCGTGCGCGGCGCGGGTGGCCCGCGCTGCATGACCGGTGACCTCGGGGCACTCCAAGGCGGGACCTGCCGCCGGGCGCCGGGCCCCACCGGCGTGCCCGCCGGTCAGGGACTGGAGCGGTAGGTCGCGGCACGCTTCTCCAGGAACGCCGCGATGCCCTCCTGCGCGTCCTCGTGCACGGCGGCTGCCGACATGACCTCGACAGCGAGGTCGTAGGCGTGGCGCTGGTCGAGCTCGACCTGGGCGTAGAACGTCCGCTTGCCGAGGCTGCGCGACCAGGCGCTCCCCCGGGTGACCCGGGCGACCAGCCCGGCGACCGCCTCGTCGAGCCGCTCGGCCGGCACCGCGTGGTTGATGAGCCCCCATGCGGCCGCGGTCGCGGCGTCGACGACATCACCGGACAGAGCCATCTCGAGCGCACGCTTGCGCCCCACGTTGCGCGCCACCGCGACGAGCGGTGTGTGGCAGAACAACCCGCCCTTCCCACCCGGGATCGCGAACCCGGCCGTATCCGCCGCCACGGCGAGGTCGCAGGATGCGACGAGCTGGCAGCCTGCGGCCGTGGCGAGCGCGTGCACCTTGGCGATGACCGGTTGCGGGATCGACTGGACCATGTCCATCATCGCCGTGCACTGGAGGAACACCTCCCGGGCCGCGCGCAGGTCGACCCCCCGCATGTCGCCGAAGTTGTGTCCGGCCGAGAAGACCGGTCCTTCTGCGGCGAGGACGACCGCGAGGGCGTCGGAGCGGCCGACCTGGCGCAGCGCCTCAGTGAGGTCGGCCATGACCTCGGTGGACAGTGCGTTGCGCTTCTCGGGCCGGGTCAGGGTGATCGTCGTCGTCGCTGCGTCGCGGTCGACTCGCACGTTCTCGCTCATCCGACCAGCATGGCACTGGGCCCCGGTCAGCGCCTCGGCCGGGCCGGTCGGGTGGACCCGGTATGCCGGGGTCACCACGAACCCGGCCCCCCGGCATACCGCCCGCCTCGCGGCACCACCGGCTCCGGCGTCAGAGCGTGGCCACCTCGGCGGTCTCGGTCATCGCGTCGCGCTCGGCGCGGTTGACGGCAGACATGATCGCCCGCAGCGAGGCCTTGACGATGGACTCGTGCAACCCGACCCCCCAGAGCACCCGGTCGCCGACGGCGCACTCGACGTACGCTGCGGCGCGGGCGTCACCGCCCGATGACAGGGCGTGCTCGGCGTAGTCGAGCACCCGCACATCGACGCCGAGCGGGGCCAGGGCATCGATGAACGCCGCGATCGGTCCGTTGCCCGTTCCGCGGATCGTGACCTCCTGGCCGTGGTCGGTGATGATCGAGTCGATCTGGTCCCCGCCCTGGTCGGAGCCGGTGATCGTCGAGCGGACCGGGGCGAACCTGCCCCAGCGGCGCTCCTTGTCGACGGCGTGGAGGTACTCGTCCTCGAACATCTCCCACAGCTCCTGCGCCGAGAGCTCGCCGCCCTGGGCGTCGGCCCGGGCCTGGACGACCTTGGAGAACTCCACCTGGAGCCGACGGGGAAGGTCCAGCCCGTAGTCGTGCTTGAGCAGGTAGGCGACCCCGCCCTTGCCGGACTGGCTGTTGACCCGCACCACGGCTTCGTAGGTGCGGCCGATGTCGTGCGGGTCGATGGGCAGGTACGGCACGCCCCAGTCGATGTGGTCGAGGTCGGTGCCAGCGGCCGCCGAACGCCGCTCCATGTCCTCCAGGCCCTTCTTGATGGCGTCCTGGTGGGAGCCGGAGAAGGCGGTGTACACCAGGTCGCCGCCCCAGGGGTGCCGCTCGTGCACGGGTAGCTGGTTGCAGTACTCGACGGTGCGCCGGATCCCGGCCATGTCGGAGAAGTCGATCATCGGGTCGATGCCCTGGCTGAACAGGTTCATCCCGAGGGTGACCAGGTCCACGTTGCCGGTCCGCTCGCCGTTGCCGAACAGGCAGCCCTCGATGCGGTCGGCTCCCGCGAGGTAGCCGAGCTCGGCGGCGGCGATGCCCTCGCCCCGGTCGTTGTGCGGGTGCAGCGAGACGACGACCGACTCCCGCCGGGTGAGATGGCGGGTCATCCACTCGATCGAGTCGGCGTAGACGTTGGGGGTGGCCATCTCGACGGTGGCCGGGAGGTTGACGATCATCTTGTGGTCCGGCGTCGGGTCGATGACGTCGATGACCTCGTTGCAGATCCGCACGGCGAACTCGAGCTCGGTGCCGGTGTACGACTCCGGTGAGTATTCGTAGTAGACGGTCGTCTCGGGCACGGTCTCCTCGAGCTTGCGGCACAACCTCGCGGCCTGCACGGCGATGTCGACGACGCCGTCCTCGTCCAGCCCGAACACGACACGGCGCTGGAGCACCGACGTCGAGTTGTAGAAGTGCACGATCGCCTGCTTGGACCCGCGGATCGCGTCGTAGGTGCGCTCGATGAGATGGTCGCGGGCCTGGGTGAGGACCTGGATCGTCACGTCGTCGGGGATGTGGCCACCCTGGACGAGCTCACGGCAGAAGTCGAAGTCGGTCTGGCTCGCGCTGGGGAACCCGACCTCGATCTCCTTGTAGCCCATCTGGACGAGGAGCTTGAACATCCTCATCTTGCGCTCGGTGTCCATCGGGTCGATGAGCGCCTGGTTGCCGTCACGCAGGTCCACGGCGCACCAACGCGGGGCCTTGGTCATGACGCGGTCGGGCCAGCTGCGGTCGGGGAGCTCGACCTGGAGCTGGTTCTGGTAGGGAACGTACTTCTGGGTCGGCATGCCGGAGGGCTGCTGGGGATGGATCATGGGAGCTTCACGCCTCTGTGCTTCTCGTCGGGGTCAGCCGGGGACAGCGAGGACTCCGCGACGAGGGGCGGCCGATGTCAGGCCCCGCCGCGGCACCGAAGCAGCAGGCGCGAGTAACGCACCACGGCAGTATGCCGCGTGCGCACGGTCCCGGTCCACCCGACGGGGGGTCCGGCTCGGGATCCGGACCGGTACGGACCGGTACGGACCGGTACGGACCGGTACGGACCGGTACGGACCGGTACGGACCGGTACGGCAGACGGCGTACCGGTCGGGCTGGGCCCGCGGACCGGCGCCGGGCGACCGGCGCTCAGCCGCGGAGCCGGACCGACAGACAGGTGACGCAGCCCTCCAGCTTCTCGAACTCGGAGATGTCGACCTCGGTGACCTCGTAGCCCTCCGAGCGCAGGGCCCGCGCCGTGCGCACCGCGCTCGCCGCGATGAGCAGGTGCTCACCACCGAGGAGGACGACGTGCGAGCCCGGCTCCTCCTCGACCGCCCGGAACCGCGGGAAGGCCTCGGCGTCGTCGACGACCGGCGGCCAGCCGATGACCGTCCCGTCGGGCAGGGCGGTCACGGCGCTCTTGAGGTGCAGCGCGCGGCTGACCGGCACGGCCTGCACCGTGGCCCCCTGGGGGCGCAGGTGGTCGGCGAGCTGATGGATGCCGGAGCCGTTGGTCCGGCCGCCCAGGCCGACGTACACCATGCCGTCATGCTTGAGGACATCGCCGCCGTCGAGCGTGCCCGGCTCCGTGATCCGGGCGACCCGGTAGCCGAGGTCGCGGACCACGTGCTCGACCGCTGCGCTCTCCCCGCGTCTGGTCGGCGCACCGGACCGGGCGATGACCGCCAGGTCGCCGTAGACGACCACCGGGTCCTCGATGAAGACCGCGTCGGGAGAGTCGTCGGCGGGCTCGACCTCGATGGCCTCCCACCCGGCGTCCTGCAGCGCCGCGACATACGCCTCCCACTGCTCGCGAGCCAGGTCGAGGTCGACGGGCCTTCGCTCGAGGTGGGTGAGCTCACCGTCGGCGAGCAACGGGCCGGGACGACGGACGAGGGCGCGCCTGGAGTGCATGGGACCTGCTTACCACGGCGGCTTTTGGGGCACGGGACAGCGGAGTTACTGTTGAGTAAGGAAAGTCTCTCCTCACCGACCGACGCAGAGGACCCGACATGGCCACCGATACCCCAGCCCGCACGAGCGCCGTCTCCGAACGCGAGGCGCGCGAGGTCGCCGAGGCGGCCCGCGAGAAGGCCTGGACCCGGCCGAGCTTCGCCAAGGAGCTCTACCTCGGCCGGTTCGACCTCGACCTGGTCCACCCCCATCCGCGCGCCGACGCCGAGGATGAGCGCCGTGGCGCCCAGTTCCTGACCGAGCTCCGCCGGGTGCTGTCCGGGTTCGACGGCCGGCGTATCGAGCGCGAGTCCCGGATCCCCGAGCAGTACGTCGCCGACCTCGCCGAGATCGGTGCGTTCGGGATGAAGATCCCCCGCGACTACGGCGGGCTCGGGATGACGATGTCCTCGTACGGCAAGGCGCTGATGCTGGTCGGCTCGGTCAGCCCGAGCCTGGGCGCGCTGGTCTCGGCCCATCAGTCCATCGGAGTGCCCGAGCCGGTCAAGCTGGTCGGCACCCCGGAGCAGAAGGAGCGCTTCCTGCCCCGCTGCGCCGCGGGGGCGATCTCGGCGTTCCTGCTCACCGAGCCCGACGTCGGCTCCGACCCGGCTCGGATGGGGAGCACGGCGACCCCGACCGAGGACGGGTCGGCCTACCTCCTGGACGGCGTCAAGCTGTGGACGACCAACGGGGTCGTGGCCGAGCTGCTCGTCGTCATGGCCCGGGTCCCCGAGCACGACGGCCGGCCGGGGGGGATCAGCGCGTTCGTCGTCGAGGCGGACTCCCCGGGGATCACGGTGGAGCGACGCAACGCCTTCATGGGGCTCCGTGGCATCGAGAACGGCGTCACCCGGTTCCACCAGGTGCGGGTCCCCGCCGAGAACCGCCTCGGTGCCGAGGGTGAGGGCCTCAAGATCGCCCTCACCACGCTCAACGCCGGGCGGCTGTCGATCCCGGCCATGTGTGCCTCGGCTGGCAAGTGGTCGCTCAAGATCGCCCGCGAGTGGTCGAGCGAACGGGTCCAGTGGGGCCGGCCGGTCGGCCAGCACGCCGCCGTCGCCGAGAAGATCGCCTTCATCGCGGCGACGACGTTCGCCCTGGAGTCGGTGGTGGAGCTCTCCTGCCAGCTGGCCGACGCAGGGGGGAAGGACATCCGGATCGAGGCCGCGCTCGCCAAGCTGTGGTGCAGCGAGATGGCCTGGCGGATCGCGGACGAGCTGGTCCAGATCCGCGGCGGCCGAGGCTACGAGACCGCTGACTCGCTGCATGCCCGCGGTGAGCGGGCGGTGCCGGCCGAGCAGGTTCTGCGCGATCTGCGGATCAACCGGATCTTCGAGGGCTCGACCGAGATCATGCACCTGCTCATCGCTCGCGAGGCCGTCGACGAGCACCTCAGGGCCGCCGGCGCCCTCGCCTCCCAGGACTCCAGCGTCCCGCAGAAGGCCAAGGCGGCGGTCGACGCGAGCGGGTTCTATGCGAGGTGGCTGCCCAACCTCGTCGTCGGCAAGGGCGACGTGCCGACGTCCTATGCCGAGTTCGGGACTCTTGCCGGGCACCTGCGGTTCGTCGAGCGCTCCTCGCGCAAGCTGGCGCGCCAGACCTTCTACGGGATGTCGCGCTGGCAGGCCAGGCTCGAGTACAAGCAGGTCTTCCTCGGCCGGGTCGTCGATATCGGCGCCGAGCTGTTCGCGATGGCCGCGGCGTGCAGCCGCGCTGAGATGATGCGCATCGACGACGAGGAACGGGGCCGCACGGCATACGGTCTGGCCGACGCGTTCTGCCGGCAGTCGCGGCTGCGGGTCGAGCGGCTCTTCGAGGCCCTGTGGACCAACTCCGACGACAGTGACGCCGAGCTGGCCAAGCGGGTGCTCGACGGCGAGGTCACCTGGCTCGAGGAGGGCATCCTCGACCCGAGCGAGGGCACCGGCCCGTGGATCGCCGGCTGGTCCTCCGGTGCGAGCGAGTCCGAGACCGTCTGGCGGCCGGCCCGCTAGTGCCGCGCGTGCCCCCGGGACTGCCGGGGCCGCGTCACCAGGACTCCCCGGCCCGCGTCACCGGGACTCCCGGGCCCGGATGACGGGACTCCCCGAGCCGCGTCACCGGGACTCCCCCGAGCCGCGTCACCAGCCTCGGGCGCACCACCGGTGGCGGATCGCCGGGGGTGTGTCACAACGGATCTGGGCGGGAAGGCGTTGTCGGTGGGCCCGTCTAGCGTGGTGGGTATGACGGAGGGCTCGGGGGCGACGCGGACGCTGCGGGAGCGTCGGGCGGTGGTCGCTGTCGCCGTCTCGGCTCTGAGCGATATCGGCGGCGTGCTGTGGCAGGGTGCCGGTGCCGAGCTGGGCGAGCTGCTGTCGGTCCTCGACACGCTGGTGGCCTGCGGTGAGGCGGCGCGGGTGGCGGTCACCGCCGAGGCCGTCGCCCGCGGCGAGGTCGCCGCGTCCCAGTGCGGGTCGACCCGGCAGTGGGTCCGGGGCCATGCGCGGTCGCTGGCCGCCGGCGGGGCGGCGGTGGTGGCGCGAGCGGCCGAGGAGCTGGCCCGGCCGGAGCACGTCCGGGTGCGCGAGGCCGTGCTCGGCGCGCGGGTCTCGGTGCCGACCGGGGTGTGCGTGGTCGATGAGTACCGCAAGATCCGTCCTCGGCTGGCCGACGGGGCCGATGAGCCGGTCATCGACGGCATGCTCGCGATGGGCGCTGCGGAGGGCCCGGCCGGGGTGCGCCGGCTCCGGGCCGCCCTCGTGGCGCGGTACGGGGCCGCCGGCGAGCTGCAGCGGGAGCAGGACCTGGCGGCCAGGCACGTCGAGCTGTCGGCGGCCAGCGCCGAGGGCGAGGGCATCTTCAGCTACCGGTTCACGGTGGACACCGAGGGCAAGGCGGTCGTCGAGGCCGCCCTCGGCCCGCTCTCCCGTCCCGCGCCCGGACCCGACGGGCAGCACGACCCACGGTGGCCCGCCCAACGCCGCGGCCAGGCCCTGGTGCAGGTATGCCGCCGCGCCGTCGCTGCCGGGGACCGGCCGGGTACCTCCGCCAAGGCGACCCTGTTCCTGACCATGTCCCTCGCGGAGCTGACCGCCCGCCTCGGCGCCGCGAGGACCGTCGGACCGTCGCGGCACGGCGACCTCCTCGCGCCGGAGACCGTCCGGCGGCTGGCCTGCGACGCCGAGGTGATCCCGGCCGTCCTCGGCTCCAGCGCCGAGATCCTCGACGTCGCCCGCCCGGTGCGGCTCTTCAGCCCCGCGCAGAACCGCGCCCTGTGGGTCCGCGACGCCGCCTGCACGTTCCCCGGCTGCGACATCCCCGCTCACTGGTGCGACGCCCACCACATCGTCCACTGGGCCGACGGCGGACCCACAACGCTCGGCAACGCCGCCCTGCTCTGCGGGCGCCACCACACCATCGTGCACCGCGACCGGCTCACCGCCACCGTCACCCCCACCAACGTGTCCTGGGACCTACGCCCCGGCTCCTACCACCGCCGCCGAGACCACGACCCGCCACCGCCCCGCACGGGCTAAGCCTCGATCCGTGGACCGGCTGGCGGTTCCTGTCCCCGCCGGTCAGCGGCGGGTCAGAAGCTCCTCGGCAACCTGGACCGCATTGAGTGCGGCCCCCTTGCGCAGGTTGTCACCGACGACGAAGAGCACCAGCCCACGGCCGGCGGGTGCTGCCTGGTCCGCGCGCACGCGGCCCACATACACCTCGTCGCGACCCACGGCATCCAACGGGTTGGGGACATCGGCGACGGTGACACCAGGGGCCTTGTCCAGCAGTGCGAGGGCGTCCTCAGGGTCGATGCGCGAACCGAACTCGGCGTGGATGGCGAGCGAGTGGCCGGTGAAGACGGGCACCCGGACACAGGTGCCGGACACCAGCAGGTCGGGAAGGTGCAGGATCTTGCGCGACTCATGGCGCAGCTTCTGCTCCTCGTCGGTCTCGCCCGACCCGTCGTCGACGTAGGACCCGGCGAGGGGAACGACGTTGAAACCGACCGGCACGGCATACACCGCCGGAGCCGGCAGCGTCACCGCGTCGCCGGCGAGCCGCAGGTCACTCGGGTCGCCCGAGGCGTACCCCCCGCGCAACTGCGAGTCGAGCTCGGCCACGCCGCGCCCGCCAGAGCCGGACACAGCCTGGTAGCTCGCGACGGTGAGCCGGACGAGGCCTGCGTGGTCGTGCAGCGGCTTGAGCACCGGCATCGCGGCCATCGTCGTGCAGTTGGGGTTGGCGACGATCCCCTTGGGGATCAGGTCGAGGTCCTCGGGGTTGACCTCGGAGACGACGAGTGGCACCTCGGGGTCCTTGCGCCAGGCGCTCGAGTTGTCGACCACGGTCGCGCCGGCGGCCGCCACCTGGGGAGCCCACTGCCTCGACGTCGAACCGCCGTTGGAGAACAGTGCGATGTCGATGCCGCTGAAGTCAGCGGTTGCCGTGTCCTCGACGACGATGTCCCCACCGGCCCACGGCAGGGTGCTGCCGGCCGAGCGCGCCGAGGCGAAGAAGCGGATGTCGTCGAGCGGGAAGCGCCGCTCGGCGAGCAGCGTCCGCATGACCTCGCCGACCTGGCCGGTGGCACCGAAGACTCCGATTCGCATGGCGCCCAGTCTAGGTAGTGCTCCCCATGCCGGCCGCCGTGCTCACGGTGTGGTCGCGGCCGCCCACGACCGCAGGTCCCCCAGGCGTCCCGCCGGCGGGCGGTACCCGAGGTTGTCCGCCGCGGCGGGTTCCAGGCCACCCGCGGCGGGCGGTCCCCCACGGCGCCCGCGGCCGGCGGTCCCCGATACCCCAGGGTCCGCGCGCCGTGCGGTGGCGGGACCCGGTCAGCCGGCCTCGACCGAGCCGACGAGCTCGGCCTGTCGGGGCACGAACGGAGCCACCCCGATCGCCGGCATCGAGAGCGGGCGCAAGCCGATCGGGTCCTGACCCGCCGCGGCCCGGCGGATGACGTCGTAGCCCTGAGCGGCGGCCGCGAGCGTGCGGGTATCGGTGCCTGCCGGGTCACCCACCAGCTCGGTGGCCACGAGGGTGTCGACCACCCGGCGCTCGCTGGCCGGCAGTGAGGTGCACCCGGCGACGAGGGCGAGCGGCTGGCCGGCGACCTCGCCGACGATCCGGGCCACGTCGGCCAGCGCGCGTGGGCCGGTCAGCAGCACCTCGTGCAGCGCGACCGCAGTGGACACCTGCCACAGCTCGGCCGGGTGGCGCACGGCCCGGCCCGAGGCGAGGAAGTCGGCGGCCGCACGCCGGGCGTCCCGGCGGCTCTGCGCTCCTCCGACGAGCTCGGAGTCGAGGACACGGGCCTCGAAGTCGTCGGGCAGCCCGGCCGGTTGCAGCACGATGACCCGGAACAAGTCGTCCATGGTGGACCCCCCTTATGCCTTTCCGCAGTGTAGGCGATCGGGAGTAAGGAACGCCTCACTCTTGCAGCGATACCTCTACCCCAGGGGAGGCGCGCCGTACACCCCCGGCAGCGACCCGGCTCAGAAGCCCAGCCGCTGCAGCTGCTTGGGGTCGCGCTGCCAGTCCTTGGCCACCTTGACGTGCAGGTCCAGATGCACCCGCTGGCCCAGCAGGGCCTCGATGGCGTGCCGGGCGTTGCTGCCGACCTCACGCAGTCGCGAGCCGCCCCGGCCGATGACGATCGCCTTCTGCGACGGCCGTTCGACGTACACGTTGACCCGCACGTCGAGCAGCGGGTTCTCCAGCGACCGGCCCTCTCGCGGCACGATCTCCTCGACGACGACCGCGAGGCTGTGTGGCAGCTCGTCGCGTACTCCTTCGAGCGCCGCCTCCCGGACGAGCTCGGCGATCATGACCGCCTCCGGCTCGTCGGTGAGCACCCCGTCCGGATAGAGCAGGGCCGGTGACGGGGGCAGGTGCGCCGACAGCTCGGCGGCGACCTCGTCCACCTGCGCTCCGGAGGTCGCCGAGCACGGCACGATGGCGGCCCAGTCGCCGAGCCGGTCGATGGCGATGAGATGCTCGGCCAGCCGCTCCCGGTCGACGAGGTCGGACTTGGTGGCGATGGCGACGACGGGGGTCCGCCGACCTTGCTGGATCTCGGCGAGCTCGCGCGCGATGAACGTGTCCCCGGGTCCGATCCGCTGGTCGCTCGGCAGGCAGAACCCGATGACGTCGACCTCCAGCAGCGTCGCCCGCACGAGGTCGTTGAGCCGCTCGCCCAGGAGGGTCCGCGGCTTGTGCAGCCCGGGCGTGTCGACGAGGACCAGCTGGCTGGTGGCCGTGGTCACGATGCCGCGGATCGTATGCCGCGTCGTCTGGGGCTTGCTCGACGTGATGGCGACCTTGGACCCCACCAAAGCGTTCGTCAGCGTGGACTTGCCCGCATTGGGCCGGCCGATGATGCTGGCGAACCCCGCGGCATACGGCCTCCCCTCGCCACCGTGGTCACCGGACGTGCGGTTCATCGACCGTTCCCCCCGAGCTCGCCGGCCATCGTCTCATCCGCGCCGTCCTCGCCGCCCGGAGCCAGCCGCTCGACGATGACGGTGGCGATCCGGTGCCGTCGGCCGGCCATCTTCTCCGCTGTCAGCCGCAGCCCGGCGACCTCACACGTGGAACCCACGATAGGGACCTTGCCGATGCTCTTGCCGACCAGCCCGCCGACCGTGTCGACCTCGTCCTCGTCGATCTCGATCCCGAGATGGTCGGCGAGGTCGTCGATGTCCATCGTCGCGTCCACCCGCAGCCGCCCGTCCGGCAGCTCCTCGATCTCCGGGGCCTCGCGGTCGTACTCGTCGGCGATCTCCCCGACGATCTCCTCGAGGATGTCCTCGATCGTCACCAGCCCGGCGGTCCCGCCGTACTCGTCGACGACCACCGCGAAGTGGGTCTGGTCACGCTGCATCTCGGCCAGCAGGTCGTCGACCGGCTTGCTCTCGGGCACGAACGGCATGGGACGCATGAGGTCGGTCACCGGGACCGACCAGCCGTCGGCGTCCGCCGTCGTGCGGCGGACGACGTCCTTGAGGTAGAGCAGGCCGAGGATGTCGTCGGAGTCCTCACCGACGACCGGGATCCGGGAGAACCCGGAACGCAGGAACAGGTTCATGGCCTGGCGCGCGTTGCGGCCGGAGTCGATGGTCACCATGTCGGTGCGCGGCACCATCACTTCGCGGGCCACCGTGTCGCCCAGCTCGAACACCGAGTGGATCATCGCCCGCTCGCCGGCCTCGATGAGCGAGGACTCGCCGGCGAGGTCGACGAGGTCGCGCAGCTCGGCCTCGGACTGGAACGGCCCGTCCCGGTACCCCCGGCCGGGGGTCACGGCGTTGGCGAGCGCCACCAGCAGTCGCGATACCGGACCGAGGACCCGGCGCAGCCAGAGGGCCACCGGCGCGGCGACGAGGGCGACGGCGCTGCTGTGCTGGACGCCGATGGTGCGCGGCGACACCCCGACCAGGGCGAACGACACGACGACCATGACACCGGTGGCGATGAGCACCCGCCGCCAGGTCTCGCTGACCCCGTCGACGACTGCAATGGTCACCATGACGGCGGTGATCATCTCGGCGACGATGCGGACGAACGCCAGCACCGACAGGTAGCTACCTCCGTCGCCCACCACCTTGACCAGTGCCGCCGCCCCAGGCCGGCGGTCCTCGACCAGCTGGGCCGCCCGCACTCGGGAGACCCGGGACAGGGCCGACTCGGCCGCGGCCAGGGCGAAGGCGGCGACGATGCCGAGCACCGACAAGGCGATGAGCTGGGTCATGGCGACGGGTCAGTCTGAGCGGCCGCGAGTGGCCAGGAAGGTGAGCAGCAGCTGACGCTGGAGCTCGAACATCTCCTGCTCGTCCTCCGGCTCGGCGTGGTCGAACCCGAGCAGGTGCAGGATGCCGTGCGTCGTGAGGAGGAGCAGCTCCTCCGCCAGGGCATGGCCGGCCTCTGCGGCCTGACGCTGCGCCACGCTGGGGCACAGCACGATGTCGCCGAGGATGCCCTCCTCGGGCTCGCCGCCCTCGCGCCCCGGGCGCAGCTCGTCCATCGGGAAGCTCATCACGTCGGTCGGCCCGGGCAGGTCCATCCACTGCACGTGGAGGGTCTCCATGGCCGCCTCGTCGACGAGGCGGAGACACAGGTCTGCCTGCGGATGGACCCGCATCTGGCCCAGGACGTACCGGGCACAGCCGACGAGCTCGAGCTCGTCGAGGTCGACGTCAGTCTCGTTGAGGACGTCGATGCTCACGTCCGCCTCCTTCGCGCCGGGTGCCCGCGCCGGAGCCCCGGGTGGGCGCGCGGGTGGCGTCCCAGCGGCCGTAGGCGTCGACGATGGCCCCGACGAGCCGGTGCCGCACGACGTCGTGCGCGGTGAGCTCGGTGAAGTGGACGTCGTCGACGTCGCCGAGGATGTCGCGGACCACCCGTAGCCCGCTCTGGGTCTCGCCGGGCAGGTCCACCTGGGTGACGTCGCCGGTCACGACCATCTTCGACCCGAAGCCCAGCCGGGTGAGGAACATCTTCATCTGCTCGGGCGAGGTGTTCTGGGCCTCGTCGAGGATGATGAACGCGTCGTTGAGGGTGCGGCCACGCATGTAGGCCAGGGGCGCCACCTCGATCGTCCCCGCGGCCATGAGCCGCGGGATCGACTCGGGGTCGACCATGTCGTGCAGCGCGTCGTACAGCGGTCGCAGGTAGGGGTCGATCTTGTCGTTGAGCGTGCCGGGCAGGAACCCGAGCCGTTCCCCGGCCTCCACCGCCGGGCGGGTGAGGATGATCCGGGTGACCCGCTTGGCCTGCAGGGCCGCCACGGCCTTGGCCATGGCGAGGTAGGTCTTGCCGGTGCCTGCCGGGCCGATCCCGAACACGATGGTGTGGACGTCGATCGCGTCGACGTAGCGCTTCTGGCCGAGGGTCTTGGGACGGATCGTTCGCCCCCGCGAGGACACGATGTTCATCGTGAGGACGTCGGCCGGGCGCTCGCTCGTCTGCGCCCGCAGCATCTGGATGGAGCGCTCGACGGCATCGCGGTTCAGCGGCTGCCCAGCGTCGAGGACGGCAAGCAGCTCGTCGATGAGCCGCTCCACCAGCGCGACGTCCCCGCTCGGGCCGGCGATCGTGAACTCGTTCCCCCGGACGTGGATCGCCGTCTGCGGGAACTGGCGCTCCATGGTCCGCAGCAGCTCGTCCCGGGGGCCGAGCAGGCTCACCATCGACACGTCCGGTGGGACGACGACGGTGTGTTGGGGGACGTGGACCGCGGCCGGCCGGTCGGCCGCGGCGCTGTCCGGGTGGGTGTCTGTCATCGTCCCGTCAGTGTACGTACCCCCGAGCGCCCAGCGCTCCGCGAGACCGAGGTGGGCCCTGGCCGACCGGACGCGCCGCGGCGCCGGTCATCCGGGCGGCCAGCCGAGGTCGCGGCCGCCGAGGACGTGCAGGTGGGCGTGGAATACCGTCTGGCCGGCCCGCGGGCCGGTGTTGAACACCATCCGGTATCCCTCGGCGAGATCCTCGGCCTGGGCGACGGATCGGGCGGTGGTGACGATGTCGGCGAGGTCCTCGGCGCCGACCTCCGCCAGCTCGCCGGCGTTGGCCACGTGTCTGCGGGGCACGACGAGGACGTGGGTGGGTGCCTGCGGGTTGACGTCGCGGAAGGCCACCGAGCGTTCGGTAGTGGCCACGATGGTGGCCGGGATCTCACCAGCGACGATGCGGCAGAACAGGCAGGAGGGCTCCCTCTCGGTCATGGGGTCGACCTTAGCGATGTCAGGTGCGCGGTGGCTCCTCCCGCTGCCGTGCCCGGGTCCTGCCCTGTCCACTGCCGTGCCCGGGTCCTGTTCTGTCCACTGGTGTGCCCGGGCCCTGCCCCGTCCACTGCCGCCCGGGGCCGCTGTCCCCGGGCCCCGAAGCACCGCGTGATGTCAACCGCCTTCGCCACCTGTGCGTCGTTCTCTCCGTGAGAATGGTGGATGTGGTCAGCGGTCCGGTGGTGGACCCGCGGCGGGCGGCCGCCGACGAGGCGGTCACGGCTCTGTATGCCGCTCACTGGCGCGCGCTCGTCCGCCTGGCCTGGTTGCTCGTCCACGACGAGCCCCTCGCCGAGGACATCGTCCAGGACGCCTTCGTGGCCGCCCACCGCCGGTGGGACCGCCTGCGCGACCCGGCAAAGGCGGCGGCATACCTGCGGCGCTCGGTCGTCAACGGCGCCCGGTCCGCCCTGCGCCACCGCGGCGTGGAACAGCGCTACGTCGTCAGCATCAGTCCTCGCCCCGGCCCCGCCCTCGCCGACCGTGAACACCAGGACGGACCCGAGGACGTGACGCTGACCCACGAGCGGCACGACGAGATGCTCGTGGCCCTGGCGTCCCTGCCCGAGCGCCAGCGGGAGGTCCTCGTCCTGCGGTACTACCTCGACCTCAGCGAGGCGCAGATCGCCGACGCGCTCGGCATCGCCCCCGGGTCGGTCAAGTCCCATGCCAGCCGGGGCCTGGCGGCCCTGCGCACCCGCGAGGAGGAGAGGGCATGAGCCAGTCACGCACCGAGGCCGAGCTGCGCGAGTCGCTGCGGCGCCGGGCGGCCGCCATCGAGCCTCCGCACCGCCTCGAGGCGATCCTCGCCGAGGCGCGCCAGCCGACGGCCGACGCCTCATGGTGGACGGTCCCGGCAGCGGTCGCTGCCGTCGTCCTGCTCCTGGTCGTCGGGCTCGTACTGGTGCAGAACCCCGCCCGTGGGCCGTCGAGGCTGCCGGCCGGGACCCCGACGGCGGTCCCCTCGGCCACCGGGCCGGCGGTGACCACGAACCCGCCCAGCGCCGGCCCGTCCGGAGCGACGTCGCAGAGCGCCGTGCCCGTCTACGTCATCGACACCAACGGCGGCAGCACCCCCCGGTACGGCCTCTACCGGGTGTTCCACCGGGTCACGCTGCCGGCGGGGCCCACCCCGGCCGACCGGGTCCGGGCCGCGGTCGAGGAGGCGCTGGCGGCACCGGCCGGCCTCACGGACGGCCGAACGGTGACGCCGTGGTCGGGCGTCGGCCTCGCCGGGGTCACCGTCAGCACCGGCCGGATCACGCTCACCCTGAGCGGGGACGGTGCGCGACCCGCGGACTCGCGCATCGCCGAGCTCGCGGTGCAGCAGCTCGTCTGGTCGGCACAGGGTGCCGTCGGGAAGGGCAACGTTCCGGTGCAGCTGGTCAGCCGTGACGGCGCGACCACGCTCTTCGGCACCGTGTCGATCGCCGCCGCGTTCACCCGCCCGCCGGCCGACCAGTCCTATACGGTCCTCGGCGACATCTGGATCAACCTCCCGGAGCCGGATGCCACCCTGTCCGCCACCGAGCCCGTCACGCTCTCGGGCCAGGCGACGGTCTTCGAGGGGACGTTGGGCTGGGAAGCGCGACGCGGCCCGGAGGTCGTGCGCTCGGGCACGGCGATGACCTCGGCCGGTGCCCCGCTCAGGGGGACGTACTCGATCCCGGTGGGACGGCTGCCCGCGGGACAGTACGTCCTGCGGGTCTGGTCCGTGAGCATGAAGGACGGCAGCGTGGCCGCCCAGCGCGAGGTCAGCGTCACCGTCCGGTGACCGTCGGCTGACCCTCAGCGCCACCGCGCCTGCGCGCTGATCACGGCGAGCGCTGCTGGACCCGCACTGGACGAGCGCAGGACGGTACCGCCGAGCCGGACCGCGGTGGCGCCGGCACCGGTGAGGGCGGCCAGCTCCTCGGCGGTGATCCCGCCCTCCGGGCCGACGATGACCAGCACCTCGCCGGCATCCGGGAGCCGTTGCGCCGCCAGCGGGACGGCCGCCGCCTCGTGCAGGACGTAGGCCATGCTCGCCGCCCGCACCCGGCGCTCGAGGTCGGCGGTGGCCGCCACCGGCGCCAGGACCGGGCGCCAGGCGCGGCGGGACTGCTTGGTGGCGGCCACCAGCACGGCGTCCCACTTGCGCCAGGACCGATCGCCCCGCTCACCGCGCCAGTGCACGATGCTGCGCGCCGCCTGCCACGGGACCACCTCGTCGACGCCGAGCTCGGTCGCCGCCTCGACGGCCTGGTGGTCGCGGTCCCCCTTGGCGAGCGCCTGGACCAGGACGAACCTCGGCACGGGGGCCGGCTCGTCACGCACGCTCAACACGGTGACGTCGAGAACGCCCGCTGCGGCGGTGACGACCTCGCAGGTCATCACCCGGCCGCGAGCGTCGCCCAGGAGGACCTGCTCGCCCGGCAGGGTGCGGCGCACCGTCGCGGCATGCCGCCCCTCACCGCCGTCGAGCCGGACGCGGTCCCCGGGCCCGGCGGCGGCCAGCAGGGTGGGCTCGGCGAGGTAGAGCGGCAGCGTCATCGCGGCCGGCGGGGTCAGCGCGCCTTGAAGGCGTCGCGGAGCTTGTTGAACAGCGACCCCTCGCCGCCGGGGGGGGCCACCCGGGCCTCCGGCTTCTCCTCGCCGCGCAGGACGGCGAGCGTGCGCAGCAGCTCCTCCTGCTCGCCGTCGAGGCGGGTCGGGGTCTGGACCAGGGTGTGGACCACCAGGTCCCCGCGGCCGGAGCCGCGCAGATGGGTGACCCCGAGGCCGCGCAACGTCTGCCGGTCGCCCGACTGGGTGCCCGGCCGGACGTCGATCTGCCGGGACCCGTCGAAGGTGTCGATCGCCAAGGTGGCACCGAGGGCCGCGGCCGTCATCGGCACCTCGACCGTCGCATGCAGGTCGTCGCCGCGACGCTGGAAGGTCGGGTGGCCGGTGACCGACACCTCGACATAGAGGTCTCCGGCGGGGCCGGCCCCATGCCCGACCTCGCCCTCGCCGGCGAGCTGGATCCGGGTCCCGGTGTCGACCCCGGCCGGCACCTTGATGGTCAGCGTCCGGCGGGTGCGGACCCGCCCGTCGCCGGAACACTCGAAGCACGGGTTCGCGATGATGGTGCCGAACCCGTGGCAGGTCATGCACGGCCGGCTCGTCATCACCTGGCCGAGGAAGCTGCGCTGGACCTGGCGCACCTCGCCGGCGCCGCCGCACACGTCACAGACCCGCAGCGAGGTTCCGGGCTGGGTGCCCTCGCCATGACAGGTACCGCAGGCCACTGCGGTGTCGATCGTCAGCTCCTTCTGGGCGCCGAACACGGCGTCGCCGAGATCGATCTCGAGCCGCACCAGCGCGTCCTGGCCCCGGGCGCGGCGCGCCCGGGGACCCCGGCCGGCGCCCGCGCCGGCACCGGCGCCGGCGCCGAAGAAGGCGTCCATGATGTCGCTGAAGGAGAAGCCCTGCCCGAAGCTGGCGGCGCCCCCCGCATACGGGTCGGCGCCCATGTCGTAGCTGCGCCGCTTCTCCGGGTCGCCGAGCACGTCGTAGGCCTGGGAGATCTTCTTGAACTGCTCCTCGGCCTCCGGCCCGGCGTTCACGTCGGGGTGCAGGCGGCGCGCGGCCTTGCGATAGGCGCGCTTGATCTCCTCGGCACTGGCGCCGCGGGCCACGCCGAGATCGGCGTAGTAGTCGTTCACGAACGAGTCCTTCTGGGGTGGACGGTGGCGGGCCCGGCGGCCCGCGCGGACAGGGTCATTCGGCGAGCAGCCGGGAGAGGTACGTCGCGACCGTGCGCACGGCGGCCATCGTCGTCGGGTAGTCCATCCTGGTCGGGCCGACGACCCCGAGCCCGGCGACGAGCTCCGAGCCCGTGCCGTAGCCGGTGCTGACCATCGACGTCGAGCGGAGCCCGGCATACGGGTTCTCGTGGCCGATCCGCACCGCGACGTCGCCCTGCTCCTGGGCGACGGCGAGAAGCTTGAGCAGGATGACGTGCTCCTCGAGGGCCTCCAGGACCGGGCCGATGGAGAACGGGAAGTCGGAGCCGACCCTGGCCAGGTTGGCCGTTCCCGCGAGGACCACCCGCTCCTCGCGCTCCTCGACCAGGGCATCGTCGAGTGCGGCGGCCACCTCGCCGACGAGGTCGCGGTCGTGGGGGTCGAGCGTGCCGGGCAGCGCCGCCAGCCCGGTGGCGGCGCGACCGAGAGTGAGGCCGGCCGTGGCGCCGTTGATCTCAGCCCGCAGCCGTCGTAGCTGCTGCTCAGCGGCGGCGTCGAGCAGGTCGGTCGCCGTCTCGATGACCCGCTGCTCGACCCGGCCGGTGTTCGTGATGAGCACGACGAGCAGGCGTGAGGCGCTCACCGGCACCAGCTCGATGTGCCGCACGGTGGAGCGGGACAGTGACGGGTACTGGACGACCGCCACCTGGTGGGTGAGCGAGGCGAGCAGGCGCACGGTGCGGTCGACGATGTCATCGAGGTCCACCGACTCCTCGAGGAACGTCGAGATGGCGCGGCGCTCGGCCGCACTCATGGGCTTGATCGCGCTCAGCCGGTCGACGAACAGCCGGTATCCCGCGTCGGTCGGGATCCGCCCGGCGCTGGTGTGCGGCGCGACGATGAGCCCGTCCTCCTCGAGCGCGGCCATGTCGTTGCGGACGGTCGCCGCCGAGACGCCGAGCCGGTGCCGCTCGAGCAGGGCCTTGGAGCCCACCGGTTCGGAGGTCTCGACGTAGTCCTGGACGATCGCGCGCAGCACCGCCAGGCGTCGTTCCTCGCTCATCGGGCGTCACCTCCTCGCGTCGGGGTCCGGGCTCGGCGCCACGCCGGCCGCCGGAGCGGTACGGGACGCCTCACTGGATTGGCACTCGGCGTCCCCGAGTGCCAATCCTACGTCGTCTCCCCGTCCTGTACCCAGTCCGGGCACGCCGGCACCCGCCCCGGCGGCCAGGCCCGCGTCCGGCGGCCGGGCCCGCGTCCGGCGGCCGGACCCACATACGGCGCGCCGGTCCTGGCCACCGCGTGGTCGCCCCTAGCCTCAGGCGGGTGAGCGACCCCAGTTCCTCGGCAGACCGCTACGGCGGCGACGCACTCGCCGGCGGCCGGCGCGCCCGTCGAGCCCCGCGGACGGTGCCGGTCGAGGCCGAGCACGGGCTGGTCGTCGAGGATGTCGAGACGGGGTGGTGCGGTGCGGTGGTGCGGGTCGAGAAGGCCGGCGGCATCCATGTCGTCCACCTCGAGGACCGGCGCGGACGCATCAAGGCGTTCCCCCTCGGGCCCGGGTTCCTCCTGGACGGGGCGCCGATCGCGCTCACCGCGCCCACGGCCGGGTCCCGAGCGCGGCTGGCGCGGGCCAGGGACACGGCCTCGCGCACGGCCAGCGGCTCCCGGGCCGTGCCCGGGGCCGTCGCGCGGGTCGCCCTGGGGTCGCGCCTGTTCGTCGAGGGGCGGCACGACGCCGAGCTCGTGGAGAAGGTCTGGGGCGACGACCTGCGCATCGAGGGCGTCGTCGTCGAGATGCTCGGGGGCGTCGACGACCTCGAGGATGCCGTCCGGGACTTCGGGCCCGGCCCCGGCCGGCGGATGGGCGTCCTCGTCGACCACCTCGTCCCGGGGACCAAGGAGCACTCCGTCGCCGGGCGCGCCTCTCGTCTCCAGCCGTATGCCGCCCACCTCCTCGTCGTCGGACACCCTTTCGTCGACGTGTGGCAGTCGGTGCGCCCGGAGCGGCTGGGCATCCCGGCCTGGCCCTCGGTCCCCCGCGGCACGTCCTGGAAAGCCGGCATCGCGGCATACCTCGGATGGCCGCACGAGAGCCAGGCCGACCTCGCCCTGGCGTGGCGCCGGATCCTCGGCTCGGTCCGCGACTACGCGGACCTGGAGCCCAGCCTGCTCGGCCGGGTGGAGGAGCTCATCGACTTCGTGACCGAACCGGGGACGAACGGCCTGGGCGCCCACCCTCCGAACGTCTGACCCATGCCGTGGGTTGCCCCAATCGGGGGACACCGCCCGGTCCGGTGTCGTCTACTAGGGCTGCACCCCTCCACCTCGAAGGACCCGACATGACTGAGGACGCACAGCCCCCCACCGCCGCGGCGTGGACGGCACGCCTTCGCGGCGGCAGCTCGGTGGACCAGGCCTCGGCGGACCCGCAGGAGCGCACCAGGGCGATGCTGACCTACGCCATACCGGTCGCCCTCATGCTGGTGACGGCCGGCACCCTCGGACTGCCCGCCGCCGTCGTCATGTTCCTGGTGTACAAGGACCGCGGTCCGTTCCTGCGCGCCACGGCCGCCAACTCGCTCAACGTCCAGATCATGGCCGTCCTCGGCCTGTTCCTCTCCGCCCTGCTCTTCGTCGTCCTGCTCGGCTATGTCACCTACGTGCTCGTGCTGGCCCTGTCCCTGGGCATCGGGGTCCTCGGCCTCATCCGGGCCCACCGGGGCGAGGCCTGGACCCCCCCGTTCACGCCGCGGATGGTGCGGTAGCCGCTCGGCGGGGTCACGCACGAAGGGGTCAGACGCCACCTTCGAGCAGCAGGCCACCGTCGACGACGAGGGTCTGCCCGGTGACCCAGCCGGCGTCGTCGGAGAGCAGGAAGGCGACGGCCCCGGCGATGTCGTCGGGCACCCCGAGCCGCTTCAGCGGGTAGCCGGCGGAGACGCTCTCCTCCCGGCCTTCGTAGAGCGCCGCGGCGAACCGGGTCTTGACCACCGCAGGTGCCACCGCGTTGACGCGGATGCCGGGCCCGAGCTCGACGGCGAGCTCCTCCGTGAGGTGGATGACGGCCGCCTTGCTCACGCCGTAGAACCCGATGCCCGGCGACGGGCGTAGCCCGGCGACCGAGGCGACGTTGACGACGGAGCCGCCGTGCTCGCGCATCCCGGCTGCGCACGCGAGCCGGACCCACGCCAGGGCGGCAATGACGTTGACCTCGAGGATCTTGCGCGCGGCGCCGAGTTCGAGATCGAGCAGCGGGCCGTATGCCGGGTTGATGCCCGCGTTGTTGACCAGCAGGTCCACCGGGCCGAACGCCTCGGTGACCGCGGCCACCGTGGCCTCCTGGTGCGCGGGGTCGTCGGCCGACCCGGCGACGGCCACCGCATGGCTCGGTCCGCCGAGCTCGGCGACGGCGCCGTCCAGGGCCTGCTGCTTGCGCGCCGTGATGCCGACGCGCGCGCCCTCCGCGACGAGCCGTCGCGCGATGCCCAGCCCGATGCCGCGGCTGGCACCGGTGACGATGGCGGTCCTGCCCGAGAGCCGAGGAGCCCGAGTTGTCATGGCGCCACTGTGGCCGGTCGCTCGGGGTCGGTCAACCGGGCATCCCGAGCAGCCGCCGCACGACGGTGTCGGCCAACAGCCGGCCCCGCCGGGTGAGGACGACCCGGCGCGCGGTGACGGCCGCAGCCGCGTCGATCAGACCGTCGGCGACCAGGCCGGCCACGGCGGTGCGCCCGCCCGCGTCGAGCACCGCAAGCGGGAGCCCCTCGCGCAGCCGGACCCCGAGGAGGACCTCCTCGTCGTGCCGCTGCGTCGCGTCGAGACTCTCCCGCCCCGCGGCCGGCGACAGGCCGTGGGCCAGCCGGGCGACATACGCCCGCGGGTGCTTGAGGTTCCACCAGCGCACGCCGCCCACATGGCTGTGCGCCCCCGGGCCGACGCCCCACCAGTCGCCACCGCGCCAGTAGCCCTCGTTGTGCCGGCACCGGGTCCGCTCCGAGGTGGACCAGTTGCTGACCTCGTACCACGACAGGCCGGCCGCAGCGAGGAGGTCGTCGGCCAGCTCGTACTTCGCTGCCTCGTCGTCCCCGTCCGGCGCGGTGACCTCGCCGCGACGCACCTGGGCGGCCAGCCGGGTGCCCTCCTCGACGACCAGGGCATAGGCCGACACGTGGTCGGGGTCCAGGGCGAGGGCGGTCTCCAGGCTGTGCCTCCAGTCCGCGAGGCTCTCCCCCGGCGTGCCGTAGATGAGGTCGACGCTGGCCTGCAGCCCCGCCGCCCGCGCGCCGGCCACCGCCGCCGCGACGTTCGCCGGACGGTGGGTCCGCTCGAGGGTCGCCAGGACGTGCGGCACCGAGGACTGCATGCCCACGGAGAGCCGCGTGACCCCCGCCGTGGCCAGGACCTCGAGCGACGCAGGGGTGACCGAGTCGGGGTTGGCCTCGACGGTCACCTCCGCGCCCGGCGCCAGGCCGAGCCGCTCACGGGCGCGGTCCAGCAGGCCGGCGAGGTCGGCGGGGTCCAGCATGGTGGGGGTGCCGCCACCGATGAAGACCGTGTCGAGCGCGGGAGCCGCCGCACCGAGCACCCGGGCCGCCAGGTCGATCTCGGCCACGGCCGCCCGGCGGTAGTCCTGCGTGGCCTCGTGGCCGGCCCCGAGCTCGCCGAGGGTGTAGGTGTTGAAGTCGCAGTAGCCGCAGCGCACCGAGCAGAACGGCACATGCAGGTAGAGCCCGATGCCGCCGGTCCCGAGCCGGGCCAGCGCCTGCGCCGGCAGCTCGCCCGAGGGCGGTGCCGGGTCCCCGTCGGGCAGAGTCGGCATGGGCGTCATCCTGTCATCCTGCGCCCACCCGGCGCCCGGACCCGGTGCCGTCGAGTGCGGGCCAGGTGAGCCGCGGCACAGTTGTCGGCGAACTTCTCGGTATCGGTTGCGCGCGGCGCCGCACAGGACTACACATACACCTACGCGGTCACCCCGGTGAGCGCGCAGACCGGGGCCTCGGCCCGGGTCGCCGAGGGCCTCGGGAACTCATACTTCCCGGGGCCCTCACCCGTGTCCGCAGCCGGCTCGATGCGAGTTCACTTGTGTCACAACCGAATCGGCGTGTCGTACAGACACGCCGACGCGATCGGATGAGGCGCCACCTTTCCTGCCGCCGGACTTGCGCGACGTCGTCGGAGCGACTAGACATACACCCGTAGCCGCCGCAAGGCGGATGCGAAACCAGGGCCTCGGCCCCGGTTTCGGACCAGGGCTTCGGCCCAGGTCCACGGCCAGGGCCTCGGCCCCGGTCAGGCGAGGGCTTCGGCCCGAGCCAGCGGTCAGGCCTCGGTCTCGACCCAAGGCGAGGGCTTCGGCCCGAGCCGGCGGTCAGGGCCTCGGTCCGGCCGGGCTGGGACCTCGGTCCCGGCCACCCGGCGGCGGCCTCGGTCGCGGTCGGTGAGAGGGCCCCGGCGACTCATACTCGGCGGGGCCCTCACGCTGTCCAGGCCCGCCCCTGCCGCGCCGCACGCCGAGGGCCACCCGGCTCCCCGTCGCGGCCTCCCCGCGCGGCCTCCCCCGTCGCGGCCTTCGCCCGCGGCCTTTCCCCGCGGCCTCCCCTCGCGACCCCTCGTCGCGCCGCGAGTGCCGCCCCGGGCTGGGATGCCCTACGGTATGCCGGGTGCGGGTGCTCACCGATGCCGACGTCCGGGCCGCGCTCCCGGACCCCCTGGCGCTGGTCGACCTCGTGGCGGAGGGGCTGCTCGCGCTCGCCGAAGGGCGGGCCGAGGTGCCCCCGAAGCCCGGGGTCCACCCCGCGCCGGGGATGCGCGCGCACGCCATGCCGGCCGCCTTCCCCGAGCGGGGGCTGCTCGGCTGCAAATGGGTCACGGTGACGGCGGACAACGCCCTGCGCGGCCTGCCGGCGACGACGGGCGTCATGGTGGTCAACGACGGCACGACGGGTGTGCCCAGCTGTGTCATGGCAGCGGCCGAGCTGACGGCTGCGCGCACCGCCGCCGTGTCCGGTGCCTGCCTGCGGGCCCTGGCACCCGAGGGGCAGGTGACGGTGCTCGGGGCAGGGGCACAGGCCCGTGCACACCTGCGGGTCCTCGCGGCCCTGGGCCATGGGGAGGTCCGGGTCTGGGCACGGCGACGGGAGTCGGTCGAGGCGCTGGCGGCCTGGGCGCGGCGGGAAGCCGTGGCGACCGAGGTGGTGCCTGCCGGCTCCCGTGAGGCGGCCGTCCGCGATGCCGCCGGCATCGTCAGCGCCTTGGTGCTCGGCCTCACCGATACCCGCCTCCCGTCGTCCTGGGTCCGCGAGGATGCCCTGCTCCTGCCGCTGGACTGGGCCAGCTGCGTCGGGCCGGAGCTGGCGGAGAGCGGGGTACTGGCCAGCGACGACGTGCGCCAGTTCCAGGTGGTGGCCCAAGAGCGACGCGCCCTGGGGCCGTACCCGTCACCGACGACGTGGACGGGCCACCTGCTGCACGCGCGGCGACCCGCCGGGCGGATCATCGTCCAGAACCTCGGCAGCGGGCTCAACGACCTGCTCGTCGCGGCCGCCGTCGCCGAGCGGGCCGAGGACCACGGCATCGGCCGGCTCCTCGTGGGCTGACCGGGACCGCCTCGGGAGTCGGGCTCGGAGGCGCCCCTTGCGCGCCCGTACGATGACGGGTGTGGATACCCCCCGCTGGCTCGAGCTCGAGGGTGTCGCCAACATGCGAGATCTCGGGGGACTGCCCACCGTCGACGGTGGCACCATCAGGCCCCGGCGGCTCATCCGGTCCGACAACCTCCAGGACCTGTCCCCCGCCGCCGTCCGCACGCTCGTCGACGAGCTCGGCGTGACCGACATCGTCGACCTCCGCAGCGACACCGAGCTGCACGAGGAGGGGCCCGGTCCCCTGGTCCGGGTCACCGGCCTCACCCACCACCACCACTCCCTGCTGCCCGAGGAGGGCCGTCGTACGACGGTCGAAGAGGCGCTCGCGATGCCCTGGGCGAGCACGGACGAGGCCGGCCGGCGTGACGTCTCGTACTGGGCGGGGCACTACCTCGGCTACCTCTCCGACCGCCCGGAGTCGGTGTCTGCGGCCCTGCGGGTCATCTCGTACAGCCGGGGCGCCACGGTCGTCCACTGCGCGGCGGGCAAGGACCGCACCGGGACCGTGGTCGGCATCGCCCTGGACGTGGCCGGGGTCCGGCGCGAGGCCATCCTCGCCGACTATGCCCTCTCCGCGGTGCGCATCGAGCGCATCCTGGCCAGGCTCGCCGCTCGGCCGCTGTACGGACCCGCTTTGCAGGCCCAGCCGCTCTCGGACCAGACCCCCCGGGCCGAGACGATGGCGGCCATCCTCGGCGCCCTGGACGACGGCTTCGGCGGGTCGGCGGGGTGGCTGCGGGGACAGGGCTGGACCGACGGGGATCTCGAGCGGCTGCGCCACCGGCTCCGCGGCTGAGCGCGGCCGGTGCGGCACCGCCGGTGAGGCACCCCCGGTGCGGCACCGCCGGTGAGGCACCGCCGGTGAGGCACCCCCGGTGAGGCACCCCCCGTGAGCCGCCGCCGGCATACGCCTGCCGGGCCCCGCCCCTCGCCGCAGTGTCCGAGCAACTGGTCGTCATGGCAGCCGGTCACTCGGACGCAACGCGGCGGCCTCAGCCGCGGTACGTCATGAACGTCCAGGTGTTGCCCTCGGGGTCGCGCAGCGTGAAGTCGCGCGAGGGGTAGTCGCTCTGGTCGACGATCGACCGGACCACCTCCGCGCCGGCTGCCAGGGCGCGTGCGTAGACCGCGTCGGGATCGTCGGTGACGACGTTGAGCCCGGCGCCGCCCGGCGGGGTGTCGAACCCGGCCGCTCTCGTGCCGAGCGAGCACACCATGACCCGGCCCCCCTCCGGCCAGAGCATCTCGGAGTGGTGGATCTCCCCCTCGCTCTCCCCGGGCAGCTCGATGCCCTCGATGAACCCGAGCCCGGCGAGCCAGGCGCGCTGAGCCCCGGCATCGCGGTAGGCCAGCGAGACCCAGATGCTGTGGTCGGGGCGGTCCGGACCACCTGCCGTGACGTCCATCCCTCGAGGGTATGCCGGTGTCCCGGGCGGCGGGGCTTCGACGCCGGGCGGCGGGGCCGGGCGCGCCTACTTCTTGACGCTGTCCCCGTCGCTGGACAGGGCGGCGATGAAGGCCTCCTGGGGCACCTCGACCCGCCCGACCATCTTCATCCGCTTCTTGCCCTCCTTCTGCTTCTCCAGGAGCTTGCGCTTGCGGGTGATGTCACCGCCGTAGCACTTGGCCAGGACGTCCTTGCGCATGGCGCGGATGTTCTCGCGGGCGATGATCCGGGCGCCGATCGCGGCCTGGATGGGGACCTCGTACTGCTGCCGCGGGATGAGCTGCTTGAGCTTGCCCGCCATCGCCACACCGTAGGAGTAGGCCTTGTCCTTGTGGATGATGGCACTGAAGGCGTCGACCGTCTCGCCCTGCAGGAGGATGTCCACCTTGACGAGGTCGGCGACCTGGTCGCCGGCGGGCTCGTAGTCCAGCGAGGCGTAGCCGCGGGTCCGCGACTTGAGCTGGTCGAAGAAGTCGAAGACGATCTCGGCGAGCGGCAGGGAGTAACGCATCTCGACCCGGTCCTCGGACAGGTAGTCCATCCCACGCAGGCTGCCTCGCTTGGTCTGGCAGAGCTCCATGATCGCGCCGACGTAGTCGCTGGGGGCGAGGATCGTCGCCCGAACGACGGGCTCGCGCACCTCGGCGACCTTGCCCCCGGGGAACTCGCTGGGGTTGGTCACGGTGAACTCGGTGCCATCCTCCATCGTCCCGTCGTAGACGACGTTGGGCTGGGTCGAGATGAGGTCGAGCCCGAACTCGCGCTCCAGGCGCTCGCGGACGATCTCGAGGTGGAGCAGCCCGAGGAAGCCGCAGCGGAACCCGAAGCCCAGTGCGGCGGAGGTCTCCGGCTCGTACACCAGCGCGGCGTCGTTGAGCTTGAGCTTGTCGAGGGCGTCGCGCAGGTCGGGATACTCCGAGCCGTCGATCGGGAACAACCCGGAGAACACCATCGGCTTGGGGTCGCGATAGCCACCGAGCGGGATGCTCGCCGGCTTGGCCAAGTTGGTGACGGTGTCCCCCACCCGGGACTGCCGGACGTCCTTGACGCCGGTGATGAGATAGCCGACCTCCCCCACGCCGAGCCCCTGGGAGGGCACCGGCTCGGGTGAGATGACGCCGATCTCGAGGAGCTCGTGCGTCGCCCTTGTCGACATCATCACGATCCGCTCGCGAGGGTTGAGGTTGCCGTCGATGACCCGGACGTAGGTGACGACGCCCCGGTAGCTGTCATAGACCGAGTCGAAGATCATCGCCCGAGCCGGCGCCCGCGGGTCGCCGGTGGGCGCCGGGACCTGCCGGACGATCTCGTCGATGAGGGCCTCCACACCCTCGCCGGTCTTGCCGGACACCTGGAGGACGTCGTCGGGCTCGCAGCCGATGAGCCGGGCCAGCTCCACCGCATACTTCTCGGGCTGGGCCGCGGGCAGGTCGATCTTGTTGAGCACCGGGATGATCGTCAGGTCGTTCTCCATGGCGAGGTAGAGGTTCGCCAGCGTCTGCGCCTCGATCCCCTGGGCGGCGTCGACGATGAGCACCGCCCCCTCACACGCCGCGAGCGAGCGGGAGACCTCGTAGGTGAAGTCGACGTGCCCGGGGGTGTCGATCATGTTCAGCACGACCTGCGTCCGCGCCCCCGTCGCGTCGACGGTGTCCCACGGCATCCGGACCGCCTGGGACTTGATGGTGATGCCGCGCTCGCGCTCGATGTCCATCCGGTCCAGGTACTGCGCCCGCATGGCCCGATCGGTGACGACGCCGGTGATCTGCAGCATCCGGTCCGCGAGGGTCGACTTGCCGTGGTCGATGTGGGCGATGATGCAGAAGTTGCGGATCGCCTCGGGCGGGGTCGCGTGCGGGGGCAGCGCGGCGGTGGCACGGGGGGACACGGGCGGGTCGGTTCTTCCTGAGGGGCTCGAGCGGTCGACGTCCAGTGTCCCATGGCCCGCACCGGGCCCGGACCAGGCGCCGGTATGCCGTATGCCGTATGCCGTATGCCGTATGCCGTATGCCGCGTGGCCCGCTCCGCCGGGTTCGTCCGGCCGCCCGGAGCGGTCCAAGTGGTCGGCCGCTCCGACCGGCCCGGCGGTCAGGACAGGCCGAAGTAGTCCCGGATCGACCTGGTACCCGGATCCGCGGCGTGGCCCAGCGGCGCCAGCCCCAGCATCTCCTCCATGCCCTTCAGGGTCGAGTAGTGGTCGAGCGAGACGTCCGTGGAGTAGCCGACCGGGGTGTACGCGGAGGCGACGATGAACGGGACCTGGTCGTGGCTGGCGTTCCCCTCGTCCCAGGTGATGATGACGACGGTCTTGCCGGCCTGGTACTCGGGGGTCGCGAACACCTGCGGAAGGTAGTGCGAGGCCCAGGTGTCGCCGGCCCGGGTGCGCTGGGCCTGGGTGCTCTTCGACGTCGAGTCCGGCTTGTGCATGATGTCGGTCTTGTTCGGCGTCAGCTCGGTGAACGCGGCACTGATGTCCGGCGCCGACGGCATGGGCACGTCGTTGGTCTGGCACGTCTTGGCGATGCGCGTGTAGTAGGGCGCCGGGTTGTGGTTGACCGTGTAGTCCGTCGCGTGATGGGTGAAGCACGGGCTGGGCATGCTCTCCGCCAGGTCGCGCCAGTCGCTGCCGAGCTGCTCGAAGATGCTCACCGAGGACTGCGGCCAGGTGCTCGGCCCCCGGTTCGCGGTGATGTGCTGGGGGTAGCCGGTGTAGCCGGACGTCAGGGCGATGTAGTTCGCCAGGCTGGTCGCGGGGTCGACCGTCTTCATGTCCATGGCTCGGCCGCACGCCGCTGCGAGCGACTGCAGGTAGGGGGCATCGGTGCCCTTGAAGATCTGGTCCCGCCACTTGTTCTCGAAGATGAGGAGCACCACATGGTCGAAGCGAGCGGGAGGCGCCCCGGTGGCCCACCCGCAGGGCGCGGCGGAGGTCGCGCCCGCGGCGTCCGAGGCGGGGGCGGACAAGCCCCCAGCCGCGACGAGAGCGACGGCAGCGGCAACAACCGCAAGGGAACGGCGAACGCGCATCTCACACCACCACCAGAGAACGGGGGCCCCCAGGTGACCCCGACATGTCGGCCTGCCCCAGTATGCGGTCCCCGGGCCGTCAACGGGGCGTGCCGCCCGCGGAGATTCTGCCGGGGCGGGGCCCGGCTCGCCGCAGATCCCCGCGTGGAGGTGGGGCCGGCCGGGTCCGTCGCAGTCGTCGGGCCGGCCGGGTGCGTCGAGGGCCCCGTCACCGCTGCGGTGACGGGGCCCTCGCGCCGCGAGCGGGCCGCTCAGAGCGCGGCGGCCCGCTTGGCCATGGCCGACTTCTTGTTGGCGGCCTGGTTGGCATGGATGACACCCTTGCTCACGGCCTTGTCGAGCTTGGTCGAGGCCACCTTGAGCGCCTCGCGGGCCTCGTCGGCCCGACCGGCGTCGGCGGCCACGCGGAACTTCCGGATCCAGGTCCTGACCTCGGACTTGACGGCCTTGTTGCGCTCCGTCGCGAGGCGGTTGGTCTTGATCCGCTTGAGCTGGGACTTGATGTTTGCCACGAGTTCTTGTCCGTGCTTTCTACTGGTCGGATGCCGGTGAGGGCGGCAGACGCGTCCCGGGACCGGGCGTGGGGGTGCCCGTGGTGGAGACGCTCTAGCTGGTGCGGCGGCGCACACGACCTGGGCGCGCACGCGATCGCCAAGGCTACCAGCATGGGTGCCCGGCCCCGAAACGCAGCCTATGGAGGCGCCTCGGCCGCCCCGGCCCCAGCACCTAGCGCCCGTGCTCCCCGGTGATGGTGAGCACGGCCCGCTCCACGGCATACACGGGGTCACGGCCACCGCCCTTGACCTCGAAGTCGGCGACGGCGACCGCCTGGAGGCACCGGCCCAGCGCCTCGGCACTCCAGCCGCCGAGGGCCCGGCGCGCCTTGTCGACCTGCCACGGGGCGAGGCCCAGCTCGCGGGCGAGGTCCACCGAGCGGCCACGGCCCGCCGAGCCGACCCGCACGAGCTGACGGAGCTGCTGGGCCAGGACGGCGACGATGGGCACCGGGTCGACCCCCACGGCGATCGCATGCCGCAGCAGCCGCAGCGCCTCGCCCGCATCGCCGCCCACCGCGGCGTCGGCGACGCGGAAGCCGGTCGCCTCGACCTTGCCCCCGTGGTAGGTGAGCACCACGTGCTCGTCGATCACGCCCGTCGTGTCGGCGATGAGCTGGCTGCAGGCGGCCGCCAGCTCCCGAAGGTCCCGGCCGACCGCCTCGACGAGGGCGTGCACCGCCTCGGCCGTCGCCCGGCGGTGGGCGCGGCGGAACTCGTTCATGGCGAACTCGCCCTTGTCCCGGTCGCTCCTGATGGTGGGAACGTCGATGACTCGCGCGCCGGCACCCCGCAGGGCGTCGACGGCCTTCTTGGCGCGGCTCCCCCCCTTGTGCGTGACGACGAGGGTGAGGTCGGGCTGCGGGCCGGCCGCCACCAGCGCCAGGATCTCCGCCTGGAGCTCGTCGGCCGCCTCGTCGAGGTCGTGGACGAGGACCGCCTTGGCCCCGCCGAACAGCGACGGGCTGGCGTGCATGGTGAGGGCGCCCGGCTCGTGGCCGGCGGCATACAGGCGGATGACCTCGAGGTCCGGCTCGTCCACCCGCAGGTCGTCGAGGACCTGGGCCTGCGCCCGCTCGGCGAGCACCTGCTCCGTGCCGGCGACGAGGACGAACGCGGGCACCCGGCGCGCGGGTGCCTGGGCGTCGCTCACGGGGACCAGCCTGGCACGGCCCCGGGACAGCGGCGAGCCCGGCCACCAGGTGGCCGGGCTCGCCGGGAGGGTATGTCGTCCGGTGGGCGGTGGTGGGCCGGCTCGGCCCACCACCGCCGATGGTCACCTCGTGACGGCGATGGGCGTGACGACGGTGGTCGTCCCGGGCACGACGTCGGCCGTCATGCTCGAGGTGAGCGACCGCGCCCCGGCCCGGTGGGCCTTGACGTCGAGCGTGTACGACAGCGACCCGCCCGGCTGGCCCGGGGTGGTCGTGATGGCGTAGCTGCCCTGCGGGGTGCCGCCGATCTGGGCCCCGGCCGTACCGGAGAGGTTCTCGGCGCCGACGGTGAGGCCGTCGGGGGAGCCGCCGGCTCCTACCGTCGTGGCTGCCTCGTAGCCGTAGGAGATGTCCTCCACGCCGTTGACGCCGATCCACACCTGCATGGCCCGCCGGCCGCTGTCCGACAGGTCGCCGAACACGTGGACGTTCCACTGCACCACCAGCCAGGTCATGCCGCCCCCGCCGAGGGCCGCGACCCGGACGCCGGGGTCGCCGGTGCCGTCGAGGTCGGTCCAGAACGGAGCGAGGACACCGTTCGGCGCCGCGGCGTCGGGCAGGTGCTGCGGCAGGTACGAGATGTCGGACGACCCGTGGACCCCGCCGATCACGATGTACCCGTCCGAGACGACCCCGACCGAGCTGTACGACCGGCCGCCGAAGGTGAAGGCGGGGACGGTGTAGTTCTTCGCATCCTCGTCACCGATGTCCACCGGGGTGACGCCGAACGCGGCGAGGTCGAGGAACCCCGGTGAGGCCTCACCCGGGGTGTCGCTCGGTCCGATGGCCGGGACGGCGTCCTTCGGCGCCGCGAGGACCGTCGGTCCGGCCGAGGCGGTCGTGTGCGTGGCGTCGACCGTCGCGCCGGTTCCTCCGGTGATCTCGAGCAGCGGGGAGACCGTGCTCGACATCTGGACCGTGGCCGGGCCGTTGGCCTTGTTCTCGGCCGTCACGGTGCACGACGTCGTGTCACCCACCGCGATCGAGCTGGGCTCGCAGGTCGAGGTCAGCGAGACGGCACCCTGCTGGTTCTTGAACGCCACCGGCAGGTGGACCGGCGTCTGGCCCTTGGCCGTGAACCGGATCTCGCCGAAGTACTGCCCGGTGGGGGCGCTCGACGTGAGGATGATCGACACCGTCCTGCTCTGCCTGGGCGGGATGACCCCGGTCCTGGGGAAGACCTTGATGGTGGTGTCCGCCGGAGCGGTGGTGTGCGCGGTGAAGCGGTACGCCCTGCCCGACACGTTCGTCATGGTCCGGTGGACGGTGACGGTGCCCGGCATGGTCGGCACGTTGACCGACGGCAGGTTGAGCTCGAGCGCGGTGACCGGGTCCTGGCCGATCGAGGTCATGTTCGCGGTCGTCTCGTCGAACACGACGGGGGCCTTGGCCGCCTTCGTGAGGTCGACGCGGCCGGCGCCGTCGTCGAACGGGTCGGCCTTGGTCACCTCGTCCTCCTTGAGGACGTCGGTGACGGCCGTCGTCATCATGGCGGACTTGATCGCGCCAGGCGTCCAGCCCGGGTGGGCAGCCTTGACGAGGATCGCGGAGCCGGCGATGCCCGGTGCGGACATCGAGGTACCGGCGATGGCCTGGTAGTACTCACCCGACGGGCCGCTCGCCAGCTCGTCCGGCGTCGGGGTCAGGCCCGCGAGGACCTGGACACCGGGAGCCGTGATGTCGGGCTTGAGGAACTGCCCGCCCGGCCCACGCGAGGAGAACGAGGCCATGACGTCGCCCAGGCCGGCGCTCTTGGAGCCGGCCGGCCAGCTGGCCGTGGAGGCCGGGTGGGCGGCCATGAACGCGAGGAAGGCCGTACCGTCCGCCAGGTGCACGGCGGGCAGGAAGTGGTTGTCGGACTCGGTGTCCATCAAGGTGGGGTTGTAGAGGATCATCCCGGCCGCCCCGCCCTGCAGGACGTTGTAGCCCTTCTCGACCCGGCCGTTGGTGCCGCGCCGGCAGGCGACGACCTTGCCGGCTGCCGCACCCGCGGGCAGCGGGGTGAGGCACAGCGGGTCGTAGCCGGGGATGTTCTGCGCCAGGACGATCGGCGTCGGGGAGGTGACCCCGGCCGTCAGGGTGGTGGCCTCGAACGTGGCGCTCTGGCCGTCGCCCGAGACGGTGAGGGTCGAGGTGAACGCCCGCGTCTGGGTGGACGCCGCCACGGTGGTCACCCACGGGCTGTGGTGGTCGGTCGTCCCGGCGCCGGGGCCGCTGTTGCCGGCCGACGCGGAGACGAGGATGCCGGCGTCGTAGGCGTCGAGGAACGCGAGCTCCACCGGGTCGGCGTAGGGGCTGGACCCGCCGGAGATCGAGTAGTTGATGACGTTGGCGCCGTCCATGATGGCCTGCTCGATGGCGGCCGCCGAGTCGGAGCTGAAGCACCCCTGCACGCCGCACACCTTGTACTCCAGGACCCATGCCCCCGGAGCCACACCGCTGACCGGGCCCTGGTCGACGCCGAAGATCGGCGCGTGCCGGACGGCGTCGCCGGCGGCGGTGGTCGTCGTGTGGGTGCCGTGGCCGTTGCTGTCGCGGGCCGAGCTCGGGTAGACCTCGGTGCCGGGGTTGACCTGGTTGTACGTGTCGATGAAGGGTGCGCCGCCGATCACCTTGTGGTTGCACGCGAAGACGTCGGTCGCCGGCGTCAACGGGTTGTCGCCGAAGTTGCACGGGCGCGGGAGGCCGCTCGGCGCCGCAGGCGCCGTCCCCAGGGCGGGGTTGTCGGCCAGCATCGGGTGCTCCGGCCAGAGGCCGGTGTCGATGTCGGCGAAGATGACGCCCCTGCCGGCGAGGTCCTGTCCACCGAGCTGCTTCCACAGGGTGGGGGCGCCGATGAACTGCGGGTCCTCCGGGAGTGCGTCGATCGTGTTGACCGTGTCGGCCTGGACGGCCGCGACCCCGGGAAGGCCGAGGAGCTTGTTGGCCTGGTTGGCGGGCAGCCTGACAGCGACCCCGCCGTACACGGTGGTCAGGCTGAGGCCGGCCCTGGCGCTGGGCACCTTGGCGGCGAGCGCGGACCGGAAGGACGTCTCCATCTTCTTGATATGGCCCTGGTAGGCCCTCTCGGGGGCGGACTTCCCCGTCAGCCGTTTGCCCGTCACGCTCGGGCTGGTGGCCGCCAGCCCCCTGATCTGCCCGCGGTAGCTCGCCACGGCGTCGTAGTCGAGCTTGACGACGACGTTGACCTCGGCCGAGTCGGTGCGCCCCAGCAGCGCCCTGTCGGACTTCGCGAGGCGTCCGCTGGTGGACTTCGCCCCCGTGAGCGTCGAGCTGGGGCTCAACGCCCGTGCGGTGAAACCGTCAGGACCGCGCGTGGCTGCTCCGGCTTGAGAAGGCGTGACGACCAAAGCCGTCGTCAGTGCTGCCGTCCCCAAGGTTGCCCACGCGCGCCGAGAAGAAACCTTCATCAAGGCGCTCCAATCAAGGGTCTACCACCCGAGCCGATCAGGCTCGGTGGACCTGGACTGTAGTGACACTTTCGCCGTACCGCCTCCCCTGGCGAAGATTTGATGCCGGGAACCCCGCCGGCCGGGGACGTTGGCCGCTACCCGCCGGTATGCCGCGGACCGCCTGCCCGGGCATCTGGATCGCTCCGCCGGGTGCGGATGCCGCACCACCGGTCGGGTCCTAGAAGCCGAGGGTGGGAGCGTCGCTCGCCTCGAGACCGAGGCGGTCGAGCCGGGCCTGGACCACGCTCGCAGGTCGTTCCAGGCTCTCGGCGAGCTCTGCGACGGTGAGCCCCAGCGCCACCCCGTCGCGGAGCTCCTCGTCGTCCTCGGTGGTCCACGGGTGGCCCTGCGTGACGGCGGTGCGACTCGACGGGGCGGCCGGCGGCTCGGCGCCCGGCCGCCCGACCGCGGCGACCTCCGGGCCCGGTGATGCGCTCGGCGCCGGCCCGCGGCCGACCGCGCTCCCCCGGGGGACCGGCTCGGCGACCGGCTCCGCTGGGCCGGCCGTCTCATCGAGCCGGCGCAGCGCCGCGAGGACGAGGTCGCGGTCGGCGGTGGGCCAGAACGGCGGCAGCGAGGCTTGGAGGAACCCGGCATACCGCGCCGTCATCATCCGCGAGTCGAGGAACGCCACCACGCCACGGTCGTCGGAGCGGCGGATGAGCCGGCCCGCCCCCTGGGCGAGGCGCAGCGCCGCATGGGTCGCCGAGACCGCCATGAACCCGTTGCCGCCCATCCGGGTGATCGCCTGCGAGCGCGCCGACGCCAGCGGGTCGTCGGGTCGCGGGAACGGGATGCGGTCGATGAGGACCAGGTGGCACGACGAGCCGGGGACGTCGACCCCCTGCCAGAGGCTGAGCGTCCCGAACAGGCAGGCGCGCGGGTCCCGGGCGAACTGCCGCACCAGGGTGGCGATCTGGTCCTCGCCCTGGCAGAGGAAGGTGATCTCCTCGCCCGGGTCGCCGGCGTCACGGGCTGCTCCGCCGTCGGGCACGGCGAAGCGCTCGCGCATGGCCTCCGCGGCGTCGCGGGCGGCCCGCATGGACGAGAACAGGCCGAGCGTGCGGCCGCCCGCCGCCCGGACCAGTGCCTCGATCTCGTCGAGGACCTCTGCGGCGGTGCCGTCCCGCCCCGGCGGAGGGAGCCGCCGGGCGACGTACGCGATGCCCTGGCTCGGGTAGTCGAAGGGACTGCCGACGTCCAGGCCGCGCCAGGCGGGGGCGCCGTCGCCGCGCAGCCCGAGGGTCCCCGCAACGGCGTCGAAGGACCCCCCCAGCTCGAGCGTCGCCGAGGTCATCACCACGGTGCGGTCCGCAAAGACCCTCTCCCGCACGAGGAGCGCGACGCTCATCGGGGCCACCTTGAGCACCGGACCGCGCCGTGGGTCCTTGCTCACCCATGCGACGTCGAGCTCGCGCTCCTCGAGCACCCGTTCGGCGTTCTCGAACACCTCGTCCACCGCGGCCCTGGCCACCTGTCGCCCGGCGTCGACCTCCTCGCCCTGGGCGGGCTTGAGCTCGCTCTGGACCGCTCGGGCGGTGTCGCGCACCCGGGACAGCGCGAGGACGAGCCGGTCGGGGATCCCGGTCAGCCGGCCCTCCGGAAGGTCCTCGAGCACCTGCTCGAACAGGGCGGCGGCCTCCTCCACCGGCTCGCTGGACGAGGCCTGGCGGCCGGCGCGCTTGGCGGCCGCCCGCACCGAACCGGCCGAGAGCTCGTCGGTGATCGTCGCCGTGACCCGGTCGACGAGCTCGTGCCCCTCGTCGATGACGAGGACGTCGTGGGGCGGCAGCATCTGACGTCCCTCGAACGCGTCGATCGCCATGTAGGAGTGGTTGGTGACGATGACGTCGACATCGCGGGCCGCCTCGCGGGAGCGCTCGACGAAGCAGTCCCCCAGCGCCGGGCACCTCTGCCCCAGGCACTCCTCGGCGCTCACCGAGACCTGCCGCCACGCCCGCTCGGAGACCCCCGGAACGAGCTCGTCGCGGTCGCCGGAGCCGGTGCGTCCGGCCCACGCGCGCAGCCGCACCATCTCGGCGCCCAGCCGCGAGGCCTGGGCGTCGACCTCCGCGACGGACAGAAGGCCGTCGTCGTCCTCGGGGTAGCCGCCCGCCAGCTTGTGGGCGCACAGGTAGTTGCGCCGGCCCTTGACCAGCCCGTAGGTGGGGCGGCGCCCCAGCACCGGCTCGAGCGCCTCGGCGAGGCGGGGCATGTCGCGGTCGACGATCTGGGCCTGCAGGGCGAGGGTGGCGGTGGCCACGACGGCCGGCCTACCGCGGTCGACGGCGTGCTGGACCGCCGGGACGAGGTAGGCGAGGGACTTGCCGGTGCCGGTGCCGGCCTGGACGAGCAGGTGCGTCCCGGACTCGACCGCGCCGGCCACGGCATGCGCCATCTCGACCTGGCCGGGGCGCTCGGTGCCGCCGACGCCGACGACCGCCGCGTGGAGCAGGTCGTCGAGGCTGGGCACCATGGCAGGGTATGCCGGGTGCCACGCCGGGGCGGCATACCGTCCACACCCGCGTGGTGCCACGATGGCGGGGTGAGCCCCAACGACGAGTCGACCACGACCCCTGCCCCCTTCCCCAGCGATCTCGAGATCGCCTCGGCCGCCACCCTCTCCCCCATGACCGAGGTCGCCGCCTCGATGGGGCTGACCGATGCGGACATCGAGCCGTTCGGCCGCGACGTCGCCAAGCTCGACCTGGCGCTCCTCGGCCGCCTGGCCGGACGGCCCCAGGGCAGGTACATCGTCGTCACGGCGATGACCCCCACCCCTCTCGGCGAGGGCAAGACGACGACCTCGGTGGGGCTCGCCCAGGGCATGGCGCAGCTCGGGCACCGACCGGTCGTCGTGCTGCGCCAGCCGTCGATGGGCCCGACCTTCGGCATCAAGGGCGGTGCGGCCGGCGGCGGGTACAGCCAGCTCGTACCGATGGAGCGGTTCAACCTGCACCTCACCGGGGACTTCCACGCCATCGCAGCGGCCCACAACCTGCTCGCCGCGATGATCGACAACCACCTGCACTTCGGCAACGAGCTGGGGATCGACGAGCGCAACATCACCTGGCGTCGCGTCATCGACATCAACGACCGGTCGCTGCGCGACATGGTCATCGGCCTCGGCGCCCGGATGGACGGCGTCCCGCGACAGACCGGCTTCGACATCACCGCGGCCAGCGAGGTCATGGTGCTGCTGACGCTCGCCACCTCGCTCACCGACCTGCGCCGACGGCTCGGCCGGATCGTCATCGGCTACACGACCTCCGGCGAGGCGGTCACCGCCGAGCAGCTCGGCGCCGCGGGCGCCATGGCCGTCCTGCTCAAGGACGCGCTCAAGCCCAACCTCCTGCAGACCCTCGAGGGGGGACCGGCCCTCGTGCACTGCGGCCCGTTCGGCAACATCGCGACCGGCACGTCGTCCGTCATCGCCGACCTCATGGCGATCCGGGCGGGCGACATGGTCATCACCGAGGCCGGGTTCGGTGCCGACATGGGCGCCGAGCGGTTCTTCGACGTCAAGTGCCGAGTGAGCGCGCTGGCCCCCGATGCCGCCGTCATCGTCGCGACGGTCCGGGCCCTGAAGGCACACTCCGGCCGCTTCGACATCAAGCCGGGCCGCAAGCTGCCCGAGGACCTGCTCGCCGAGAACCCCGGAGACGTGGCGGCCGGCATCCCCAACCTGCGCAAGCACATCCAGATCGTCCAGCGCTTCGGGGTGACCCCCGTCGTGGCGATCAACGCCTTCGACACCGACTTCCAGTCCGAGTACGACGTGATCCGCGCGCTGTGCGACAAGATGGGGGTCCGCTATGCCGTGAGCACCCACTTCGCCGACGGCGGCCGAGGTGCGCTCGAGCTGTCCCGGGTCGTCCTCGACGCGCTCGAGGAGGAGAACCACTTCGAGTTCCTCTACACCCTGGACATGTCCCTGGCCCAGAAGATCGAGACGGTCGCCCGCGAGATCTACGGCGCCGACGGGATCGACGTCTCCCCCACGGCCGCCGCCGCGCTGGCCGACTACGAGCGGCTGGGGTTCGGCACGCTGCCGGTCGTCATCGCCAAGACCCACTTGTCGATCTCGTCCGACCCGACCAAGCTCGGTGCCCCCACCGGCTGGCGGCTGCCGGTCCGGGAGGTGCGCGCCGCGGTGGGCGCGGGCTACGTCTACGCCATCTGCGGAGACATGCGGACCATGCCGGGGCTGGCTCGCCACCCCAACGCCGAGCGGATCGACATCGACCAGACGGGCACGACTGTCGGCCTGTCCTAGGACCCGCCGGTCACCAGGCGGCCGGCCAGCCCGAGCGGGGTGGGCCGACAGGCAGCCTTAACGAGGGCTTCACCGGGTGTTGACCCGCGGCCGGGGCGGTCCGTCCTAGGGTCGGCGCCGTCGGCACCGACGCCGACCGTCGGAAGGAACCCGTCATGCCCCATCCGCTGCGCACCCTCCGCTCGTTCGCGTCCTTCGCGGTCGGCACGGCACTGGTCGTCGTCACGGTCGTGGTGGGCGCCGCCGCCACTGCGGCACCCCTGCCGTAGGACGGAGGTGACCGGGGGTCCGACCCGTGCGCTGGCCGGGCGCCGGGCCGGCCATCATGCTGGGACAGGCACGGTCGGCCGCGGTCAGCCGGTCGCGCCCGGCGGGACGCGGGTCACGGCGACGGTGCGGCACCGGCACCGGCATCGGCCAGGGCGGCCCGCAGCGCCGAGACCGTGAAGCCGGGGACGACGTCCTCCAGGTCGCTGAGCGGCGTCGAGGGGTCGAGAGCCATCGGGTCGGCTGCGCCGGTGAGCGCGCTGACGGTGCCGACCGGCAGCCCCGCGGCATCGGCCGCCTCCTGAAGGGTCATCCAGCCCTTGACCGCCTGGCCGGAGCCTGCGTCCCCACCCCCGCCGGTCCCACCGCCTGCACCGCTACCGCGGGCGCCTCCGCCCCCGGCATCTGCGGCAACCTGACGGCCGCTGGTCGCCCACCGGCCGCTGACCTGGGCGGTGCCGATGGTGACGAGCAGGATGACCAGGCCGAGGACCGGCATGACCAGGCGGTGGACCTTCATCGCGCTGACTCCTTCGTGGTGGCGGCGACGGGCAGGGGCAGCCGCCGAACAGCCGGCCGGTCCCCGTCGCCGGGACGGTGGAACAGGTCGGCCAGCGGGACCACCGCCTGCACGGTGAGCGCCCCACCGACGGGACAGGCGGTCACGCAGTCGAGACAGCCGATGCAGTCGGTGCTGACCGCGGCGTCCGCCGCCGAGACGTCGATGCCGACCGGGCAGGGGGCCACGCAGAGGTTGCAGCCGGTGCACGACGTGCCCGAGCGCTTGATTCGCAGGATGCTGAGGTGGCCGAGCACGGCGAAGAGCGCCCCGGCGGGGCACAGGTAGCGGCACCAGAACCGTTCGACCAGCAAGGAGCCGACGGCGGTGACCACGAGGACGGCCAGGGCCGGCCAGATGACCGAGATGTCCGGAGCGAACAGCCACCTCAGGCCGAACGCCGTGACGTAGGGGTCGTAGTCGGCGAACCAGAGTCGGCTGGTGACGGCGCCGGCGTAGACGATGCCGCCCAGGACGACGAAACGGCCGAGCCGCAGCACCCGGTCGGTCCGCACACCCGGCCGCACCGAGGGCAGGTGCAGGCGGCGCGCCAGCCAGTGCAGGGCGTCCTGGAGGGCCCCGAAGGGGCAGATCCAGCCGCAGAAGGCGTTGCCGGCCAGCAGCACGCCCGCCAGGACCCCGGCGCCCAGGACGATGTTCGACGGGTGCGTCCGGGGCATGAGCCGCCCCGTGGTGACCCAGGTCCACAGCGTCTCGACGGCGCCGAACGGGCACAGCGCGTCGGTCGACGCGGTGGTGCCCGCCTCCTGCGACCCGTGCCGCACGGCGGCGACGAGGATGACCACGGCGACCCCGAGCTGCACGAGGCGGCGGGTGGTCCTGACGGTGCGGATCGACCGGCGCCGGCGGACCGCCGCCGTGCCCTTCCGCGGGCGGGCCGGGATGGAGCAGGGGGCGGGTCCGGACGGCATGCCCTCACCGTGGCCGGCGTCCGTGAAGGGAGTGTGAAGGGGCCGCTAAGCCTTCGGGAGGGGGGCTCGGTCGCGGCCGTCGTCCAGCCGCCGGGCCATGGTGATGTCGTCGCGATCGTCGCCGGCGTCCTGCCGGGCCACCCGGTGCGGCCCCCACGGCGGTCCGCTCAGCAGCGGTATGGCGCGAGCTCGCCGGCCAGGTCGGGGTTCACCCGGGCGCTGATCCGGGTCCCGGCGCCGGTGTGCGCGCTGGCCAGCACGTCGCCCTCCTCGTGGAGGCGGCTGACCAGGTCGCCGCGGTCGTAGGGCAGCAGGACCTCGACGTCGCGGTCGGGCTGGGGCAGCTCGTCGGCGACGAGCCGGCGCAGCTCCTGCAGGCCGGCCCCGGTGCGGGCCGACACGACGACGGAGTGCCTCTCCTGGCGGAGGATCCGGTCCACCACCTCGGGGTCGGCCACATCGGCCTTGTTGACGACGATGACCTCCTTGACGCCGGAGGCGTCGACGTCGGCGAGCACGGCCCGCACTGCCGAGATCTGCCCCTCGGGGTCGGGATGCGAGCCGTCGACGACGTGCAGCAGCAGGTCCGACTCGGCGACCTCCTCCAGCGTCGAGCGGAACGCCTCGACCAGCTGGTGCGGCAGCTGCCGGACGAACCCGACCGTGTCGGTGAGGGTGAACTCCCGCCCGTCGGGCGTCTCCGCCCGGCGGACGGTCGGGTCGAGGGTGGCGAACAGCTGGTCCTCCACGAGCACCCCCGCGCCGGTGAGCCGGTTGAGCAGGGAGGACTTGCCCGCGTTGGTGTAACCGGCGATGGCGACGCTCGGGATGTGGTGTGCCCGGCGGCTCCCCCGCTTGGTGTCGCGGTGGGTCTTCATGTCCTTGATATCGCGGCGCAGCCTGGCGATCCGGCTGTTGATCCGTCGGCGGTCCAGCTCGATCTTGGTCTCGCCGGGGCCTCGGGAGCCGATGCCCTCGCCCCCGGCCACTCGGCCACCGGCCTGGCGGGACATCGACTCGCCCCAGCCGCGCAGCCGGGGCAGCAGGTACTGGAGCTGGGCCAGCTCGACCTGGGCCTTGCCCTCCCGGCTCTTGGCGTGCTGGGCGAAGATGTCGAGGATGAGGGCCGTCCGGTCGATGACCTTGACCTTGACGATGTCCTCGAGCGCCCGGCGCTGGCTCGGCGCGAGCTCGCTGTCGCAGATGACGGTGTCGGCGCCCTCCGCGATGACCACATCGCGCAGCTCCCCGGCCTTGCCCTTCCCGAGGAAGGTGGCCGGGTCGGGATGCGCCCGTCGCTGCAGGAGCCCGTCGAGGACCTCGGAGCCCGCGGTCTCGGCGAGCGCCGCCAGCTCCCGCAGCGAGTTCTCGGCGTCGGCCGCGGTGCCCTCGCTCCAGACCCCGGCGAGGACGACCCGCTCGAGGCGGAGCTGCCGGTACTCGACCTCGGTGACGTCCTCGAGCTCGGTGGACAGGCCCGATACCCGGCGCAGCGCGGCGCGCTCGTCGCGGTCCAGCTGGTCGCCGTCGAAGCCCGCCGGGACCTCCCATGCCGTTGCGTCGGCCGGCGGCGCCGGTTCGGTCGCCGCGCTCGTTGCGTCGGCCGGCGGCGCCGGTTCGGTCGCCGCGCTCGTTGCGTCGGCCGCGATCGCGGCGGCCCGGGCTGTGTGGAGGTCTGGTCGTGATGTCATATGGTCTCCAGGGTCTCACCTCGGGCGGCTCGGGCTCCAGTTCATTCCACCGGCCGGTGCGTCGGGCCCCGGCGCGTCCTGGTCTAGCGTTGCGCCTTGAGATGAGCGAGCCGACCGACCACTACTTCACCGCCCGACCGGCGAGCGCGGGGCACCGCCGTGCGCTGCGCGTCTGGCTGGCCGGCCGGGCGCTCGACGTCGAGGTCGCCGCCGGCGTCTTCAGCCCCGCGGGCCTGGACAGGGGGACCGCCGTCCTGCTCGCCGCCGTCCCTGCCCCACCTCCCCGGGGGACCTTCCTCGACCTCGGGTGCGGTTGGGGGCCGATCGCCCTCACTCTCGGGCTGCTGCGTCCCGACGCCACCGTCCACGCCGTCGACGTCAACGAGCGGGCGGTCGACCTCACCGCCCGCAACGCCGCCGCCCTCGGCCTGGACCGGGTGCACGCGAGCGACCCGGACGGCATACCGGCGGATGTCCGCTTCGACCTCATCTGGTCCAACCCGCCGATCCGGGTCGGCAAGCAGGCCCTGCACGAGCTCCTGCTCCGCTGGCTGCCCCGGCTCGCTCCCGGGGGGGTGGCGTACCTCGTCGTCGCCAAGAACCTCGGGGCCGACGGCCTCCAGCGCTGGCTGGCCGAGGCGCTCGGCGACGGCGTCGCCGTCCAGCGGCACTCGACGGCCAAGGGCTTCCGGGTGATCGCGGTCCAGCGGGCGAGGTGACCCGTGGAGACCGGCTGCGAGGATGCGCCCATGGCACCTCGCATCGGACTGGCCTTCGTACCGACCCTCCCGCCCGAGCGGCTCATCCCGCTGGCGGTCGCCTGCGACCGCCGGCTCGACGAGCTGTGGGTGTGGGAGGACTGCTTCGCCGAGAGCGGCGTCGCCAGCGCGACGGCCGCCCTGGCCGCGACCCGGCACCTCAGCGTCGGACTGGGGCTCATGCCCGTCCCGCTGCGCAACGTCGCCCTCACGGCGATGGAGGTGGCCACGGTGCATCGCATGTTCCCCGGCCGCTTCCTGCCGGGCATCGGGCACGGGGTGCAGGAGTGGATGGGGCAGGTCGGCGCGGGCGTCGCCTCCCCACTCACCCTGCTCGAGGAGTATGCCGTGGCCCTGCGCCGGCTGCTCGACGGCGAGGAGGTCGCCGTGGACGGTCGCTACGTCCGGCTCGACCGGGTGCGGCTGCGCTGGCCGCCCACGGGGCGGGCGCCGCTGCTCATGGGGGGCACCGGCCCGCGGACCCTGCGGCTGTGCGGACGCCTCGGGGACGGCCTGCTGCTCGGCAACACCCACACGCCCAGCGAGGTGGCCTCCGCCCGCGAGCAGGCCGCCAGCGGCCGGGAGAACGGTGTGCCGCGGTCCTGGCCGGGTGGAGATGTCCCCAGCCTGGTGACGATCCTCATCGCCGCGACCGGGGCCGGCGCCCAGGCCAGGGTCGACGCCGAGCTGCCCCGCTGGGGCTGCCGACCCGATCCCCAGCGGGCCGTGGCCGGCGACGCCTCGGCGGTCGCGGCCGCCGTCGACCGGCTCGCCGATGCGGGGGCCACCACCGTCGTCGTGCAGCCCACCGAGGACGAGCCGGACCTCGAGGCGCTGGTCGGCTTCCTCAGCGAGCAGGTGCGGCCGCTGCTGCGCTGAGGACGGGCCCGCAGCGGTCCGCTGCGGCACCGGATGGCCGGCGGTCGGTGGAGGTCGCCGACCCTCCTGGGCGTCGGCCGGGCTGGGCGGCGGCTGGAGCACCACCCGAGGATGCGGCCCTGGCTGGGGGAGCCACCGTCCACGCATCCGTTCCCGAGCCGGCTCAGCGCAGCGCGGCCAGGTCCACGGTCCCGTCGGCGACGAGGATGGCGGGCCCGGCCAGCTCGACCTCGCGGCCGGGCAGTGGCCGGACCCGGAGCCGTCCACCGGGGACGTCGACGGTCCAGTCCGAGGTGCCGTCGGCCTCGCCGGCCCAGAAGCCCGTCGCGAGGGCGGCGGCACAGGCACCCGTCCCGCAGGACCGGGTCTCACCCACCCCGCGCTCATGGACGCGCATGGCGATGTGGCCCGGCCCGACCGGTCGGACGATCTCCACGTTGGTGCCGCCCCGCGGCACCGGATGGACCGCCGGGGGGCGGGAGAGGTCCACCGAGGCGAGGTCGACCGACTCCGGGAGGGCCAGCACGGTGTGCGGGTTGCCGACGTCGACCGAGAGTGCGCAGTACGGGTCCCCGTCGTCGAGCCGGACCAGGGCGTCGAAGCCGTCGGCTGCGGCCCGCTCCTCGTCGACGAGCGCCCAGCGCCCGAGGTTGACGGCGACGGTGTCACCCTCGAAGCGCACCTGCTTCAGGCCGGACCGGGTCGCGATGGTGAACTCGGTGGCCGTCTCGAGGCCCTCGCGCCGCAGGTACGCCGCGAACACCCGTGCCCCGTTGCCGCACATCTCGGCGGCGCTGCCGTCGGCGTTGCGGTAGTCCATGAACCACCGGGCCGGCCCGGCCAGGGCCCGCACCTCCGCCTCGTCGGCGGCCTCCGTCGGCACGATGCGGATGGTGCCGTCCCCGCCGACTCCGGCCCGCCGGTCGGCGAGGGCGGCGGCGACCGCGGCGCTCAGCCCCCGGGTGCCGTCGAGGTCGGGCACGAGGACGAAGTCGTTCCCGGTGCCGTGCCCCTTGGTGAAGGCGACCCGCTCAGCCATGCCGTTCATTGTCGTCGATGAACGCACGCACCAGCGCCACCGCCTCGTCCTGCGCCCCCGCAGCGTCCGGGTCGAGCCAGTGCACCCGTGGGTCGGCGCGGAACCACGACTCCTGCCGCCGGGCGAACCGCCGGGTGGCGGTGGCCGTCGACTCCCGCGCCGTCGCCTCGTCGAGCACACCGTCCAGCTGGTCGAGCGCCTGGGCGTAGCCGAGGGCACGGCGGGCCGTACGGCCGCGGCGTAGCCCGAGCCGCACCAGGGCGGCGACCTCGGCGAGCAGTCCCCGGTCCCACATCCGGTCCACCCGTGCGTCGATCCGCGCGTCCAGGGCGGGGCGGCTCGGCGCCAGTCCGACCACCACCGTGGCTGTCACGTACTCCCGGACCGGCATGCTCGCCGAGAACGGCTTCCCGGTGAGCTCGATGACCTCGAGGGCGCGCACGATCCGCCGCCGGTTGCCGGCCTCGATGCGGGACGCGGCGGCCGGGTCGCGGGCCCGCAGCACGGCATACAGCTGCTCGGTCCCCCGGGCCGCCGCCTCGTGCTCCCAGCGGTCCCGGACCTGGGCGTCGGTCGGCGGGATCTCCAGCCGGTCGAGCGCCGCGCGCACGTACAGCCCGGAGCCGCCGACCAGCACGGGGTGCCGGCCCCGGGCCCGGATGCCGGCGATGTCGGCTCGAGCGGCCCGCTGGTAGGCCGCCACGCTGGCCTCCTCGGTCACCTCCAGGACGTCCAGCTGGTGGTGCGGTATGCCGCGCCGCTCGTGCGTGGTGAGCTTCGCCGTGCCGATGTCCATGCCCCGGTAGAGCTGCATCGCGTCGGCGCCGACGACCTCGCCACCGAGCTCCTCGGCAAGCCGCAGGCCGAGCTCGGACTTGCCGCTCGCCGTGGGCCCCACCACCCCGATGACGGGCGGCAGGCTCACGGGCGGTCGACCGGACCCGGCTCGGCCGGCGCACCCTCGACGTGCTCGTCCTCGTCGCCGACGTCATGGCCGAACGGGTCGCGGTCCACGCCGGGGGTCCAGGAGAGCCCGGGGACCCCCCAGCCGTTGGCCTTGACCGCCTTCTTCGCCTTCTTGGCCCACCGGCCGGAGAGACGGTCGACGTAGAGGAAGCCGTTGAGATGGTCATACTCGTGCTGGAGCATCCGGGCGAACCAGCCGGTGGCGTGGTACTCGAACGGGTTGCCGTCGAGGTCGGTCCCGGTGAGGGTGGCGCTCTCGCCGCGACGCAGCGGGAAGGACTCTCCCGGAACGGACAGGCAGCCCTCGGACTCCTCGTGCGGATCGGGGTCGCCGGGCGCGGGCTTGGCGGCGACGAGGTAGGGGTTGATGACGACGCCGCGGGCCGGGATGTCGTCGTCGTTGTGGAGCTGCCAGGTGAAGATCCTGGTGCCGACGCCGACCTGAGGTGCCGCCAGGCCGACCCCCCGGGCGAGGTGCATCGTCTCGAACATGTCGGCCACCAGGGCCCGGACGGCGTCGTCGATGACGTCGACGGGACGCGCACGGCGGTGCAGGACAGGGTCTCCGGTGATGACGACGGGTCGGATGGCCATACCGCGATTCTGGCAGAGCCGAGGGCCTGGCTCGGCACGACCGGTGTCGTGACCGGCTCACCGGTATCGTGACCGGCTCACAGCCAACTCCTTGCCATATCGGGGTAGCGGGCGGGGACCGGAAGGGTCCACGCTGTTGGGGGACGGGACCGCCTCGGCGCTCCCGAGCCCTGTCCCCGAGCGAAAGGAGAGCCGTATGGGATTGTTCGACAGCGCCACGGAGAAGGCCGAGCAGCTCATGAAGGACAACCCCGACAAGGTCGAGGAACTGAGTGACGGCGCCATCGGCAAGACAGGCGACGCGCTCGACTCGGCGACCGGCGGCAGGTTCTCCAACCAGGTCGACGCCGGCCAGAGCAAGGCCGACGAGCTGATCGGTGAGGGCTGAGGCCCGACCCTGACGCAGCGAGGCCCCCGACCGTCATAGGCCGGGGGCCTCGTTCTGGGTCCGGGCCTGTGACAGCCAGGGCCCGTGCCGGCCGTCGGCCGGGGCCGCGTGCTGGGTCCGGACCTGTGACGGCCGGGTCGCCGGGGCCCTGGCGCCGACGACCGCGGCGGTGGGTCGCTATCCGGCGCAGCGCGGTGGGGCCTGGGGGGCAGCAGGGCCCGGCCGGGAGAGCGACGGCATCCCGAGGCTGACCGCCGGCTTGCCGGGAACGGGGGCGTCCTGCAGCGCCGACCACGCGTCCCCGCCGGCCGTGCGCCGGACGGCGTACGGGCCGCCGTGCAGGGCCGCGTCGGCGACGAGGTGGTGCGGGGCGCCGTAGCTGACCCCGACGGTCACCAGGTCGCCCGGACGGGGACGCTCACCGTGCTCGGGGACGGAGAAGTGCACGAGCCGGTTGTCCCTCGCGCGGCCGCTCATCCGGGCGGTCTCGCCGTCCTTGCGTCCCTCGCCGGGCGCGACGAGCACCTCCACCTCGCGCCCCTCGAGCTCGCGGTTGGCCGCCCAGGACACCTCCTCCTGGAGGGCGATGAGCCGGTCGAACCGCTCCTGCACCACCTCCTTGGGCAGCTGCCCGGCGAGCTGCGCGGCGGGGGTCCCGGGCCGGCGGGAGTACTGGAAGGTGAAGGCGCCGGCGAACCTGGCCCGCTCGACGACCTCGAGGGTCTGGGCGAAGTCGGCCTCGGTCTCGCCGGGGAACCCGACGATGATGTCGGTCGTGATCGCCGCATCGGGCATCCGCTCGCGCACCGTGTCGATGATCCGCAGGAACCGCTCGGCACGGTACGAGCGACGCATCGCCTGCAGTACCCGGTCCGAACCGGACTGCAGCGGCATGTGCAGGCTCGGCATGACCGTGGGCGTCTGCGCCATGGCGTCGATGACGTCGTCGGTGAACGCTGCCGGGTGCGGGCTGGTGAACCGCAGGCGCTCGAGGCCCTCGATGTCCCCGGTGGCCCTCAGCAGCCTCCCGAAAGCCAGACGGTCGCCGAAGCCCACGCCGTAGGTGTTGACGTTCTGCCCGAGCAGGGTGACCTCGAGGACGCCCTGCCCGACGAGCGCCTCGACCTCGGCGAGGATCTCACCCGGCCGGCGGTCGACCTCGGGCCCACGCAGGCTCGGCACGATGCAGAACGTGCAGGTGTTGTTGCAGCCCACCGAGATCGAGACCCAGCCGCTGTAGGCACAGTCGCGCCGCGTCGGCAGCGTCGAGGGGAAGGTCTCGAGCGCCTCGACGATCTCGACCTCGGCGCGCCTGTTGTGCCGGGCCCGCTCGAGCAGCGCCGGCAGCGAGCCCAGGTTGTGGGTGCCGAAGACGACGTCGACCCACGGGGCGCGCTCGAGGATCGAGGCGCGGTCCTTCTGGGCCAGGCATCCCCCGACGGCGATCTGCAGGTCGGGGTTCGCGGACTTGGCGGGACGCAGCTGGCCGAGATTCCCGTACAGCTTGTTGTCGGCGTTCTCGCGGACGGCGCAGGTGTTGAGCACGACGACATCGGCGACCGCGGGGCGCCGGTCGGCCGGGATGCTCGCGACGTCGACGAGCCCGGCCGTCTCGAGCAGGCCCGCCAGCCGCTCGGAGTCGTGGACGTTCATCTGACAGCCGTGGGTGCGGATGTCGTAGGTGCGCCGCGAGGTCGCCTGGCCCAGGCCTGCGGCGGTGGGAGTGGGGATGGTGGTGTGTGTCATGGCACCGTCCAGCGTAGGTGAGAACGCCGCCCGGCCGGGCCGGGGCCGCTCAGTCGCGCCGATGCTCGGGCGCGGCGGCGATCGCCTCGCGGATCACCCGCATGGCGACCTCGGCGGGGTACCCCTTCCGGGCCAGCATCCCGGCGAGCCGTCGGGCCTGGACCACCGGGTCGAGACCGTGCAGCGCCCGCAGCCGCTTGGCCACGAGCTCGCGGGCCCGGTCCTCCTCGGCGGCCGGACCCACAGCGGCGGCCGCCGCCCGCGCCGTCTCGTCGTCGACCCCCTTGGCGCGCAGCTCGCGGACGAGGGCCTGAGCGGCCAGGCCGCGGCCGGCCTGCCGAGAGCGGACGAAGGTGTCCGCGTAGGCGGCATCGTCGACCAGGCCGACCTCCTCGAGCCGGTCGAGCACGGCGGTGGCGACCTCGTCGTCGCAGCCGCGGCGGCGCAGCACCGCCACGAGCTGGGACCTGCTCTTGGGCGAGCCGGTGAGCTGACGCAGGACGATCTGGCGGGCGACGTCGTGCCGGTCGGGCTCGGGGTCCTCGGCAAGGGCGTCCGGTGGCGGCGGCACGAGCCGCAGCCGCTGCTCCTCGGCCATGCTCAGAAGTCGACCGGGACCTCGGCCACGGCGGCCAGGACCGGCTTGTCGACCTGCGGACCGATGCCGAGCTTCTCCTTGATCCTCTTCTCCAGCTCGTCGGCGAGGTCGGGGTTGTCCTTGAGGAACTGCCGGGCGTTCTCCTTGCCCTGTCCGAGCTGGTCGCCGTCGTAGGTGTACCAGGCGCCGGCCTTGCGGACGAAGCCGTGGTCGACCCCCATGTCGATGAGGCCGCCCTCGCGGGAGATCCCCTGGCCGTAGAGGATGTCGAACTCGGCCTGCTTGAACGGCGGGGAGACCTTGTTCTTGACGACCTTGACCCGGGTCCGGTTGCCCACCGCGTCGCTGCCGTCCTTGAGGGTCTCGATCCGGCGGACGTCGAGGCGGATCGAGGCGTAGAACTTCAGTGCCTTGCCACCGGTCGTCGTCTCGGGCGAGCCGAACATCACGCCGATCTTCTCGCGGAGCTGGTTGATGAAGATCGCCGTCGTGCCGGTGTTGTTGAGCGCGCCGGTGATCTTGCGCAGCGCCTGGCTCATCAGCCGGGCCTGGAGGCCGACGTGGCTGTCACCCATCTCACCCTCGATCTCGGCCCGGGGCACGAGTGCCGCGACGGAGTCGATGACGATGATGTCGATGGCTCCGGACCGGATGAGCATGTCGGCGATCTCGAGCGCCTGCTCACCGGTGTCGGGCTGGCTGACGAGGAGGTTGTCGGTGTCGACGCCGAGCCGCTGGGCGTAGTCGGGGTCGAGGGCGTGCTCGGCGTCGATGAAGGCCGCGATGCCGCCCGCCTTCTGCGCGCTGGCGACGGCGTGCAGGGCGACGGTCGTCTTGCCGCTGGACTCGGGTCCGTAGATCTCGACCACCCGGCCGCGGGGCAGCCCGCCGATACCGAGGGCGACGTCGAGGGCGATCGACCCGGTGGGGATCACCTCGATGGGCGCACGGACGTCGTCGCCGAGACGCATGACGGCACCCTTGCCGTGCTGCTTCTCGATCTGTCCCATGACGACGCTGAGGGCCTTGTCCTTGTCGGCCCTGGCTGGAGCTGCCATCCCACACCTGCTCTTTCGTCTCGTTCAGCGAGCGCGCCCACCGGCGACCGGGTCTCGCGGTCGGTCTTGTCGCGATGTCGATCAGACGCTAGGTGCCGGTCCTGACATCCGTCCGCAGTCGCCGCCGCTCTGTGGACAACCGATGCCGCCACCGTCACCTGTGGACGACCCTACCCGAACGCATGTTCGACCACGGGCCGCGCCACGCCGACACGCCGACACGGCTGCCTCACCACCCCGTCGTCCCCGGGGCGCCCTTGACCGGGCCGACGACCCGCGCCGTCACCCAGCCACCGTAGAACCCCCCGGGCTGCGGCTCGACCTGCTCGTCGCCGACGAAGCAGGCGTCGACCCGGCCCGCGTAGACGGCCACCCTCCCCCGCAGCACGGCATACCCCTCCGCGGGGTCGGGGTAGCCCCAGGCGGCCTGCCGGGCCACGACACCGCCACCGACGAGGTCGTGGTACTCCGCCCGCCCCTTCCACTCGCACACCGAGCCGCCGGGCGCGGGCCGCAGGACGCCGGCACCGAAACAGGACACGGGGAGGTAGTACGTCGGCGGGTGGCTCGTCTCGAGCACGCGGTATGCCGCGTCGGCGCACCGCTGCGTGTCGGCCACCGTCGCGCCGCCGAGGACGACCCGGAGCCGCTCGGACACCGGCTCGACCCGGGGCGGGCGTGGGTAGTCCCACACGGACTCCTGGCCCGGCCCGGGCTCCACCCGTCGCGGCCTCATGCCGTCGCCGCCGTCATGACAGCAGCAGCCGCTCGAGCCGCCTGGCGGTGCCGACGACCCCGAGCAGGCCGAGGACGCCCAGGTAGCCGATGTGCCCCAGCAGCCCCCAGCCGGTCTCACCGAGCATCAGGCCGCGCTCGAGGGCGACGCCGTGGTAGAGCGGCGTGGCGCGGACCAGCCACTGCAGGGCCGTGGGGTAGGTGGCCAGCGGGAAGAAGGTCGCCGAGAACAGGAACATCGGCTGGATCGCCAAGGTGACGTAGTCGAAGTCCACCCACGAGCGCATGAACGTCGTCGCGAACATGCCGACCGCGGCGAAGGCGAACCCGATGAAGACCGCGGCCGGCACCGCCAGGACGGCCCACCACGAGCGGACGCTCCCCGTGCCGAGCGCGACGAGGAGGAAGGCGCTCGAGTACAGCCCGCCGCGCAGCAGCGACCAGGCGATCTCTCCCACGGCGATGTCCCGGGGGCCCACCGGGGTCGCGAGCATCGAGTCGTAGAGCTTGGCATAGCGGAGCTTGAAGAACACGTTGTACGTGCTGTCGAAGATCGCCCCGTTCATCGCCGAGGCGGCGAGCAGGGCGGGCGCCACGAACGCGGCATACGGCACCTGCCGGCCACCGCCGGTCTCCACGGTACGCACCAGGGCGCCGATCCCGATGCCGAGGGAGAACAGGTAGAAGACCGGCTCGGCGAACCCGGTCACCAGGGCGACCCACCCGTGCCGGAAGGCGACGATGTTGCGTGCCAGCACCAGCCGCCCCAGGCCGGCGCCCGCCGGCATCGGGACGAGCCTGGCCGCCCGCGAGACCCAGCCGGGCGGGGTGCGCGGCGACCGGGGCGGACGCACGGTCGTGCTCACGGCGTCAGCCGCCTCGCGAAGACCCGCACGGCAAGGACCCACCCGAGGAGGACGAACGCGGTGAGGGCGGCCACATGCAGCACCGCCCACCCGAGCGGCAGCCCCCCGGTGGAGGCGCCGCGGGCGAGCTCGACCCCGTGCCACAGGGGGGTGACCCAGGCGATCGGCTGCATCCACACCGGCAGCTGCCCGACCGGGAAGAAGGTCCCGGAGAACAGCATCAGCGGGGTGACGACGAGCCGGAAGAGGATGTTGAACCCGTCGTCACCGCTCTGCTTGCCCGTGTAGGCGAAGATCGGCACCGTGAAGGCCATGCCGGTCAGCACGCCGACGGGGATGCACAGCAGCGCCCACCACGACCCGAACCCCCCGAACAGCGCGGCGACGCCGACGAAGATGGTCGTGCCGAGAGTGAGGTGCCCGGCGACCGCGAGCAGGTGGCCGCCGACGACCTCGCTCACCCGCAGCGGGGTCGCGAGCATCGCGTCGTACATGCGGTTCCACTTGATGTAGGAGAAGACCTGGTAGGTCGACTCGCCGATCGCGATCCACATGGCCTGGGTCGCGACGATCCCGGGGACGACGAAGTGCAGGTACGACTCGCCGTTGACGCCGCCGGCGTGGGAGTCGACGAGGGAGCCGAGCCCGAGGCCCATCGAGAGCAGGAAGAGCAGCGGTGACAGGAACCGGTTGATCAGGCTCCCCCGCCAGGTCCGTTTGTAGACCGTCGCGAAGAAGCCGAGGACCGCGGTCAGGCTCTCGGCGGTGGACATCGGGTGGCGCAGCCCGTGGGCGAGCCGCGGCAGCGCGACCTGCCCGGGCACGGTGCGGGACTCGGCACCCATCAGTCCACCAGGCTGCGGCCGGTGAGGTGGAGGAAGACGTCCTCGAGCGAGGAGCGGCGCACCAGGGAGGACATCGGCTCGACGCCCCGTGCCCGGATCGTCGCCATCGCCTCCTCCCCGTCGTCGGCGTAGACGAGCAGTCGGTCGGGCAGCACCTCCAGGCGCTTGCCGACCCCGCTCACCCGGTCGGTGAGGTACCCGTGGTCGTCGACGTCGAAGCGGAGCTCGAGCACCTCACGGGTGGAGTACTCCGCGATGAGCGCCCGCGGCGAGCCCTCGGCGACGATCCTGCCGCCGTCCATGACGACGAGCCGGTCGCACAGCTGCTCCGCCTCGTCCATGTAGTGGGTGGTGATGACCAGGGTGACGCCCTGACGCTTGAGCCGGAAGAGCCGGTCCCACAGGATGTGCCGGGCCTGCGGGTCCAGGCCGGTCGTCGGCTCGTCGAGGAGGAGCAGCTCGGGGTTGTTGATGAGCGAGCGGGCGATGGTGAGCCGGCGCTTCATCCCGCCGGAGAGCGGTTCGACCCGGTCGTGGCGGCGCTCGAGCAGCTGCGCGAACTCGAGGAGCTCGTCGGCCCGCTCGCGCACCTCGGCGCGGCTGAGGCCGAAGAACCGGCCGTAGATCCACAGGTTCTCCTCGACGGTGAGCTCCTCGTCGAGGTTGTCGGTCTGCGGGCAGCTGCCCAGCCGGGCGCGGATGGCCGGCCCGTCGGTGGCGGGGTCGAGACCGAAGATCGTCAGCTCGCCGCCGGTGACCGGCGAGACGGCGCCGACCATCCGCATCGTCGAGGACTTGCCGGCGCCGTTGGGACCGAGGAACCCGAAGGCCTCCCCGCGCCGGACGTCGACGTCGATCGCGTCGACCGCGGTGAAGTCGCCGAACCGCTTGGTCAGCCCGCGGGCCCGCAGCAGGACGTCGTCACTCACCTGCCCGACGCTACCTCCCGGCAGCGGCGGCCTTCACCCGGTTTGGCCCCGCTCGCGTGGGCGATGGCCACGGCGGGGTCCCGTCCCCGCCAGCGCGCCGGGTCCTGCGCCGGCCGGTCCTCAGCGCCGGCGCGAGGAGGGGTGCTCACGGCCGAGCCGGTGTTCGACGGGCACGTCCATGTCCTGGCACACCGCGAGCCACACGGTGCGCGGGCGCTCGCCGGCGTCGAGGGCCTGCTGCGGCGTGCGGCCGCCGAGGGCGGCGAGGACGTGGGTGCGCCCGAGGAGGTGGGCGTAGCCGGCACCGAACTCCTCCTCCATGAGGGTCCAGAACTCCGAGAGGCGCATCGGGCGAGTGTAGGCGACGCTGCGGCGAGCGTGGCGCCGGCGGCGCCTCACCGGCGGCCTCCGCCGCTGTGTCCGAGGAGGTGGTCGCCATGGCGACCACCTCCTCGGACACAGCGGGAGAGGCGCGGGTGTCGGTCGCGGGTGAGAGGCTGTATGCCGTCATGGCCGCTGACGTGCTCGAGCGATTCTCCCCCGCGACGGCCGCCTGGTTCCGCGGGAGCTTCTCCGCGCCCACGCCAGCCCAGGAGGGCGCGTGGGCGGCGATCAGCTCCGGGCGTCACGCCCTCGTCGTGGCACCCACCGGCTCGGGCAAGACCCTCTCGGCGTTCCTCTGGGCCCTGGACCGGCTCGGCGCCGGGCCACCGCCCGCCGAGCGGCTTCGGCGCTGCCGCGTCCTCTACGTCTCGCCGATGAAGGCCCTCGCCGTCGACGTCGAGCGCAACCTGCGCTCGCCGCTCATCGGCATCGGCCATGCCGCCACCCGGCTCGGGCTGCCCGTCCCCGAGATCACCGTCGCCGTCCGCTCCGGCGACACCCCCTCCGAGCAGCGGCGGGCCTTCGCCCGGACCCCGTCCGACGTCCTCATCACCACCCCGGAGTCGCTCTTCCTGCTGCTGACCTCGGCCGCGCGCGAGGCCCTCCGCGGGGTCGAGACCGTCATCGTCGACGAGATCCACGCCCTGGCCGGGACCAAGCGCGGCGCCCATCTGGCCCTCAGCCTGGAGCGGCTCGACGCCCGGCTGACCCGGCCGGCCCAGCGGATCGGCCTGTCGGCCACCGTCCGGCCGGTCGAGGAGGTGGCCCGCTACCTCGCCGGTGGGCGGCCCGTCGAGATCGTCGCGCCGCCGTCCACCAAGCGGTGGGACCTCCAGGTCGTCGTCCCCGTCCCGGACATGTCCGAGCTCGGCCAGCCGACCGGCGACCTCTCCGGTGCGGCGTCCGGCGCGGAGCGCCGCTCGTCGATCTGGCCGCACGTCGAGGAGCGGATCGTCGACCTCGTCGCCCGGCACCGCTCCACCCTGGTCTTCGCCAACAGCCGGCGCCTGGCCGAGCGGCTCACCGCCCGCCTCAACGAGATCTGGGAGGAGCGCCTGGCCGCCGGGGCCACCGGGGCCACCGGGGGCGGCGTGGCCGGCGCGCCGGCACCGGGGGACGGAGGCGACCCTGGCGCCGGGGCCCCCCCGGGCACCGGGGGCGCACCCGGCGCGGCGCGCGGCGCACGGCATACCGACCGCGCCGCCGCGCCACCGGCGCAGCTCATGGCGCAGAGCGGCACCGGCCACGGCGCACCACCGATCCTCGCTCGCGCGCATCACGGCTCGGTGAGCAAGCAGGCCCGGGCGGAGATCGAGGAGGAGCTCAAGTCCGGCCGGCTGCCTGCGGTCGTCGCGACGAGCAGCCTCGAGCTCGGCATCGACATGGGGGCCGTCGACCTCGTCGTCCAGGTCGAGTCGCCGCCGTCGGTCGCCTCCGGCCTGCAGCGCGTCGGCCGGGCCGGGCACCAGGTGGGGGCGGTGAGCCGCGGGGTGCTCTTCCCCAAGTTCCGCGGCGACCTCGTCCAGACCGCCGTCGTCGTCGAGCGGATGCGGGCCGGTGAGATCGAGGCGCTGTCCGTCCCCGCCAACCCCCTCGACGTGCTCGCCCAGCAGGTCGTCGCCATGTGCGCCCTCGACGACTGGTCCGTCGAGCAGGTCCACCGGCTGGTCCGGCGGGCCGCCCCGTTCTCGGCGCTGTCGCGGGCCGTCCTCGAGTCGGTCCTCGACATGCTCGCCGGCCGCTACCCCAGCGACGAGTTCGCCGAGCTGCGGCCCCGGATCGTCTGGGACCGGCTCTCCGACATCCTCACCGGTCGCCGAGGCGCCCAGCGGCTGGCCGTCACCAGCGGGGGGACGATCCCCGACCGCGGGCTGTACGCCGTCTTCCTCGCCACCGGCGACGGGCCCGGTCGACGCGTCGGCGAGCTCGACGAGGAGATGGTCTACGAGTCCCGGGTGGGCGACCTGTTCACCCTGGGGACCAGCACCTGGCGGATCGAGGACATCACCCACGACCGGGTGCTCGTCACGCCCGCGCCGGGGATGCCGGGACGGCTGCCGTTCTGGAAGGGCGACTCGCTCGGCCGGCCGGCCGAGCTCGGGCAGGCGGTCGGGGCGTTCGTCCGCGAGGTGGCGGCCCTGCCGGCCCAGGACGCCCGGGCCCGCGTCCGGGCGGCTGGGCTGGACGACTGGGCGGCCGACAACCTCGTCGGCTACCTCGCCGAGCAGCGTGCCGCCACCGGTCACGTCCCCGACGACCGGACCCTGGTGGTCGAGCGGTTCCGGGACGAGCTCGGCGACTGGCGGGTCGCGGTGCACAGCCCGTTCGGGGCGCCGGTGCACGCGCCGTGGGCGCTGGCGATCGCGGCGCGGATGCGGGAGCGGTTCGGCGTCGACGTCCAGGCCATGCACGGCGACGACGGCATGCTCTTCCGGCTGCCCGACGTCGAGCTCGACCTCCACGGCGCCGGCACGGAGGCGGACGGTGCCGGGGGTGCCGGCAGCGGGGGTGCCGGCGGCGGGGGCGGCGCAGGCGTGGGCCGGGGCGCCGGTGCCGAGCTCCTCGAGCTGGTCACCCTCGACCCCGACGACGTCCAGGCGGTCGTGACCGACGAGATCGGCGGCTCCGCGGTGTTCGCCGCGCGCTTCCGTGAGTGCGCCGCCCGCGCGCTCCTCCTGCCGCGCCGCCGACCCGACCGCCGTCAGCCGCTGTGGCAGCAACGCCAGCGAGCCGCCCAGCTCCTCCAGGTGGCCAGCCAGTACCCCACGTTCCCCATCGTGCTCGAGGCGGTCCGCGAGGTGGTCCAGGACGTCTTCGACGTCCCCGGGCTCACCCAGCTCATGCGCGACCTCGCGGCACGCCGGGTGCGCCTCGTCGAGGTCGAGAGCGCCCAGCCCAGCCCGTTCGCGCGCTCGCTGCTGTTCGGGTATGTCGCCCAGTTCCTCTACGAGGGCGACAGCCCGCTCGCCGAGCGCCGTGCCGCGGCCCTGTCGCTCGACCCCGCCCTCCTGGCCGAGCTGCTGGGGACCGGCGAGGGCCTGGCCCTGCGTGACCTCCTCGACGCCGGCCAGATCGAGCGGACCGCCCGTGAGCTGCAGCGGCTCACCCCGGAGCGGGCCGGCCGGGACGCCGAGGACGTGGCAGACCTGCTGCGAGCCCTCGGGCCACTCACCACCGACGAGGTCCGCGCCCGCTGCCGGGAGGGAGCCACCCCGACCGAGGTCGGTGGCTGGCTGGTCGACCTGGAAGCGGCCCGCCGGGTGATCCGGGTCGGGCTGGCCGGTGCCGAGCACTGGGCGTCGGTCGAGGACGCGGCCCGGCTGCGCGACGCCATCGGGTGCTCCCTGCCCATGGGCCTGCCCCAGGCGTTCCTCGACGCCGCGCCCGACCCGCTGGGCGACCTGGTCGCCCGCTTCGCCCGGACCCACGGGCCGTTCCGCGCCGCTGACGTCGCCGGGCGCCTGGGGCTCGGTCCGGCGGTCGTCCACGCCGCGCTCGTCCGGCTCGTCGCGGCGGGCCGGGTCGTCGAGGGCGAGTTCCTCCCTGCGGGGTCCGCGTCCAGCGAGTTCTGCGATGCCGAGGTGCTCCGGCTGCTCCGCCGCCGCTCGCTCGCCTCGCTGCGGGCCGAGGTCGAGCCGGTGACGACGCGGGACCTCGCCCGGTTCCTGCCCGCCTGGCAGGGCGTCGGCGAGGGGCTGCGGGGCCGCGAGGGCCTGCTGCGGGTCGTCGAGCAGCTCGCGGGGGCCGTCGTTGCGGCCAGCTCCGTCGAGACCCTGGTCCTGCCCAGCCGGGTGGTGGGCTACCAGCCTGCCCTGCTCGACGAGGTCCTCGCCAGCGGCGAGGTGCTGTGGAGCGGCCACGGCGCGCTCGCCGGCGACGACGGCTGGGTCTCGCTCCATCTCGCCGACACCGCGCCCCTGACGCTGCGGGCACCCGAGCCGCCCGCCGACGCCGACCGCGCACTCCTCGAGGCACTGGGCGGCGGCGGGGCCTACTTCTTCCGCACCCTGTCCGACACGGTCGGGAGCACCGACGACGCGGCACTCGCCGAGGCGCTCTGGCGGCTCGTGTGGTCGGGGCACCTGACCGGCGACACCTTCGCGCCGGTCCGCGCCCTGCTCGCCGGTGGTCGCTCAGCGCACCGCGCGGCTCGTCCCGGGCCGCGCACGAGCCGGTATGCCGGCCGGCGCGGCACCCTGGGCGCGCTCGGCTCGCGCCCGCCCCGCCCGTCGGTGCCCACCCGCACCGGCCCGCCCACGGTCCTCGGGCGGTGGGGCTTGCTGCCGGAGGTCGACCTCGACCCGACCCGGCGTGCCTACGCCGTGGCGGAACAGCTGCTCGACCGCCATGGGGTCCTCACCCGGGGCGCCGTCAGCGCCGAGGAGGTGACCGGGGGGTTCGCGGCGGTGTACCGCGTCCTCGCCGCGGCCGAGGAGGCGGGCCGGATCCGGCGCGGCTACTTCGTCGAGTCGCTCGGGGCCTCGCAGTTCGGCAGCACCGGGGCGGTCGACCGGCTGCGGGGAGGTTCCCGCGGGATCCGCGATGCCGACCAGCACCACACCGGCGCGGCTCTCGTGCTGGCCGCATGCGACCCTGCCAACCCCTACGGCGCGGCCATCGGATGGCCACCGCGCGGTGAGCGCGGCGGCGCCGAGGACCCGGCGCCAACGGTCGGGGGGCGCTCCGGACACCAGCCGGGCCGCAAGGCGGGCGCCGTGGTCGTACTCGTCGACGGTGCGCTGGTCCTCTACGTCGAGCGCGGTGGCCGGACCCTGCTGTCCTGGGGCGAGGACGGCTCGGCCCTCCAGGCCGCTGCCGACGCCCTCGCGCTCGCGGTGCGGGAGGGCGCCCTCGGGCGGCTCACCGTCGAGAAGGCCGACGGCGGCGCCCTGCTCGGCTCCGGTCACCCGGTCGAGGCGGCCCTCGAGGCGGCGGGTTTCCGGGCCACCCCCCGCGGCCTGCGTCTGCGGCGGTGACGTCGATGCGCCGGCTCGCCGGGCCCCGGAAGCCCCTCAGCGCGCCCACCGGGGGCCCTCGTGCCCGAGGGTGACACGGTCTGGCGGACCGCTCGACGGCTGCACGAGGCGCTCGCCGGCCGGCCCCTCGTCCTGGCCGACCTGCGCTGGCCCGGCCTGTCCCACCTCGACCTGGTCGGCGCCGGCACCGTCGAGGTGGTCAGCCGGGGCAAGCACCTCCTGCACCGGCTCGACTCGGGGACGACGATCCACTCCCACCTGCGGATGGACGGCCAGTGGCAGGTGGCGGCCGCGGGACCCGCCACCGACCGCCTGCTACGCCGCGACGACGTGCGCGCCGCCCTCGGAACCCGGTCCTGGTCCGCGCTCGGCCTGGCGCTGGGGATGCTCGACGTCGTGCCCACCCGGCGCGAGGGCGACCTCGTCGGCCACCTCGGTCCCGACATCCTCGGCCCCGACTGGGAGCCCGGACGCGCCGTCGCCGCGGTCGCGGCCTACCCCGGGCCGGTCGGCGAGGCGCTGCTGGACCAGGCGACGTTAGCGGGGGCGGGGACCTTCTGGACCAGCGAGGCGCTGTTCCTCGAGCGGCTCCTGCCATGGACGCCCGCAGCTGACCTCGACCAGGAGCAGGTGGCCGCGCTCGTCGAGCGGCTGCACCGCCTGATGGACGCGGGGCGCCGGTATGCCGTCCAGTCGAGCACCGGGGTCCGGCGGCACGGCCAGGAGGCCTATGTCCATGCCCGGTCCGGCCGGCCGTGCCGGCGGTGCGGCGACACGGTGCGGGTGGCGACCATCGGCACCGTCCCGCGCGAACGCACCCTGTTCAGCTGCCCGACCTGCCAGGGCGGCCTCGCACCGACCGACGACGGGCGGCCGCAGGCGCCGCTCGGCAGCAGCGGGCCACGGCGGCGCCGCCCGCCGGCCCGGTGACCGCTGGCACCCGGGAGCCGCCGCGCGGCCACCGGGTCGAAGGCTCGCGGGTGGGCGCGGACGGGGGCGGCTCAGGCGGTGGGCGTGGCGACCACTGTGGGGGCGGCTCAGGCGGCCGACGCGGAGACCACCGTGGTGGCCGGAAGCGGCAGGGACAGCGGTGCCGAGAGGGCCTCCGTGGTCGCGACGCGCTCGGACACCTGGCCGAGCACATCGGACAGAGCGAGGCCGAGGGCGGCACACACCGAGAAGAGCAGCTCGGAGGAGGCCTCCTTGGTGCCGCGCTCGATCTCGCTGAGATAACCCAGCGACACCGAGGCCGCGGCGGACACCTCGCGCAAGGTCCTGCCCTGAGACTGCCGCTGCTCGCGCAGGACGTCACCCAGCTCTCGACGCAGCAGGATCATGACGCCTCCTCACGCGACTCGCGACCCTTTCCGGACCCACGCTACCGTGCCCGGCTGCGCGGGCGAGGCAATTGGGTCGACACGGCCCGCAGGGCGGTGGGCCGGCTGAGGTCAACGCCACCGGGGTCCGGGGTCTTCCCGCGCATGCGGTCAGCCGTGAGGTCAGCCGACCGATGCAGCCAGCAGGGCGAGCGCCGCCGCCACGCTCGCCGCGCGGATCGCCGCCCGGTCCCCGTCGAGGGCGAGGGCGCGGACCCGTACCCCGGACGGGGTGGCCACGGCCACGTACACCGTCCCCGCCGGCGTGCCGTCCGCCGGTCCGGGACCGGCGACCCCCGTGGTGGCGACACCGACATCGCAGGTCAGCGCGCGGCATACTCCGACGGCCAGCTGCGCCGCCACCTCGGGATGCACCGGGCCTTCGGCCGCGAGCAGCGTGGCGTCCACACCGAGCAGCCGCTCCTTGAGGTCCGTGGCATAGGCCACGACCCCGCCGCGGACCACCGCGGAGGCGCCGGGGACCTCAGTGAGCGCCGCGCACACCAGCCCTCCGGTGAGCGACTCGGCGGTGCCGACGCTCAGGCCCCGCTCCCGCAGGAGGGCGACGACCGCGGCCGGCGCGTCCTGGCTCATCCGTCCGCGCCCGGACCGGGCGGGCCGGGCGGGCCGGGCGGCTTCGGGCGGCGGCCGTCGCCCACGGCCCCGCCGCCCCGGTGGTTCCGGGCCAGCCGGCGGGCCCGTTTCATGGCCGCCCGCTCGCTGGTCCGGCGCAGCACGAGGGCCTGGGTCAGGTAGTCGGCGCCGGTGAGGACCGTGAGGACGACGGCCACCCAGAACAGGCCCCAGGCCAGCACGTCCCACACGCCCGACCAGGGCAAGGTCCACCGGGGCATGATGAGGAACCCGAGCGCCAGGGCCTGGAGGAGGGTCTTGAGCTTGCCGCCCCTGCCCGCGGCCATCACGCCGTGCCGGATCACCCAGAACCGCACGGCGGTGATCCCCCACTCGCGGACCAGGACGAGGACCGTCGCCCACCAGGGCACGTCGGCGATCATCGACAGCCCGACGAGCGCCATCGAGACCAGAGCCTTGTCGGCGATGGGATCGCTCACCTTGCCGAAGTCGGTGACGATCCCCCGGCTGCGGGCGATGTCCCCGTCGATCCGGTCGGTCACCATGGCCACCGTGAAGGCGAGCAACGCCCACCACCGGTAGGCCGGGTTGCTGCCGTGGTCGGCCAGCAGCAGGCCGCCGAACACGGGCACGAGCAGCACCCGCAGCACCGTCAGTCCGTTGGCGACGTTCCACACGCTGGGAGCCGGCTTGGCCCCGGTGCCCGCCGCACTGCGTGGGTCGATCACGACGCCTCCGCCACGAGGGCGGCGGCGCGGGCCATGAGGTCGATGCCCTCCGTGCCGGTCACCACGGCCTCGACCAGGTCGCCGACCGCGGGCGGTGCGGCGCCGCTGGGGCCAGGGCTCAGCACCGTGACCCCGTCGACCTCGGGGCCCTGGTGCGCCGCCCGGCCGACGGCCCGGCCGTCGGGATCGACCTCCTCGACGAGGACCCGGACCCGTTCGCCCAGCCGCTCCCCGGCCCGGTCGGCGGTCAGCTGCTCGGCGAGGTCGGTGACCCGGGCGACCCGCTCGGCGACGACGTGGCCGGGCAGCTTGCCGGGGAGGTTCTCCGCCTCGGTGCCGTCCTCGTCGGAGTAGCCGAACACCCCGACGACATCGAGCCGGGCCTGGGTGAGGAACATCTCCAGCTCGGCGAGGTCGGCCTCGGTCTCACCCGGGAACCCGACGATGACGTTGCTGCGGACTCCAGCCTGGGGTGCCCGGCGCCGCACGTCATCGAGGAGCCCGAGGAAGTCCTCGGTGCCACCGAAGCGCCGCATCCGGCGCAGCAGCGCCGGCGCCGCATGCTGGAAGGAGATGTCGAAGTACGGGACGACCCCCGGCGTCCCGGTCAAGGCGTCGAGCAGCGAGGGCCGGACCTCGGCGGGCTGGAGGTAGGACACCCGCACCCGCTCGACCCCGTCGACCGCCGCGAGCTCCGGCAGCAGCCCTTCGAGCAGGCGAAGGTCGCCGAGGTCCTTGCCGTAGGAGGTGGAGTTCTCGCTGACCAGGAACAGCTCGCGCACGCCCTGGCCGGCGAGCCAGCGGGCCTCCGCGAGCACCTCGGTCGGGCGCCGGGAGGCGAAGGAGCCGCGGAACATCGGGATGGCGCAGAACGCACAGCGCCGGTCGCATCCGCTGGCGATCTTGAGCGGGGCCCAGGGGGCGTCGTCGAGCCGGAACCGCAGCACCGGCCCGGAGGCAGGGCCGTGGCCCGGCAGGGCCACCTCGCCGACCGCTGCCGGCCGCTGCGCGGGGCTGAGGGGCAGCAGGGTGCGCCGGTCGGCCGGGACATGGGGGGTGGGCGGGCGCCCGTCGAGCACCGCGCCGAGGTGCGCCGAGAGGTCGGCGTACGAGTCGAAGCCCAGGACGGCGTCGGCCTCGGGCAGCTCCTCGGCGAGGGTGGCGCCGTAACGCTCGGCGAGGCAGCCGACAGCGACGACCGCTCGGGTGCGGCCGGCGGTCTTGAGGTCCGCTGTCTCGAGCAGGGTGTCGATCGAGTCCTTCTTCGCCTGCTCGACGAACGCGCAGGTGTTGACCACGGCGACGTCGGCGTCGGCGGGGTCCTCGACGAGGGCCCATCCGGACGCGGCCAGCCGTCCGGCGAGCTCCTCGGAGTCGACGTCGTTGCGGGCACACCCCAGGGTGACCAGCGCGACGCGCCGGGGGCCCGAGGGGGTGGGGGTCATGCCGCACACTCTAGTTCGCCGCCCTCCTCGCCCCGGCAGGCTCGCTACCATCGCGTATGCCGTCCGACGCCCCGTCCCGGGTCAGAGCAGTCCTTGCCACCCGGCCCATCCTCGACGGCCACAACGACCTGCCATGGCAGGCCCGGGAGCTGGTCGGCGCCGACCTCGAGCGGCTCGACCTGATGGGTGGTACCTCGGCCACTCACACCGACGTCCCGCGGCTGCGCGCGGGCGGGGTCGGGGCGCAGTTCTGGTCGGTGTTCGTCCCGGCCACCCTTGCCGGCGATGCCGCCGTGGCCGCCACCCTCGAGCAGGTCGACCTCGTCCGCCGGATGGTGCAGCTCCACCCGGACGTGTTCGCGCTGGCCCGCACCGCGGCTGACGTCGAGCGCGCGTGGTCCGCCGGCCGGATCGCCTCGCTGATGGGGGCCGAGGGCGGACACAGCATCGCCTGCTCGCTGCCGGTCCTGCGGATGCTCTGCGACCTGGGGGTGCGCTACCTCACCCTCACCCACAACGCCAACGTCCCGTGGGCCGACTCCGCGACCGACCGGCACGTCCTCGGGGGGCTCTCCCCGTTCGGCCGCGAGGTCGTCCGGGAGATGAACCGTCTCGGCATGCTCGTCGACCTGTCGCACGTGTCGGCCGCGACGATGCGCGACGCCCTCGAGGCGACCGAGGCGCCGGTCGTCTTCTCGCACTCCTCGGCCCGGGCCCTGGTCGACCACAGCCGCAACGTGCCCGACGACGTGCTCGAGCGGCTGCCCGCGAACGGCGGGGTCTGCATGGTGACCTTCGTCCCGGCCTTCGTGTCCCGTGCGGTCTGCGAATGGGACCGCGTGGCCCGCGAGGCGGCCGCCCACGCGGGCGTCACTCGCGCCGACTACCCCGCCAGCGCGGCCTTTCTGCGCGAGTACCGCCACAGCCATCCCGAACCGGCTTCCACGCTCGAGGACGTGGTCGCGCACTGCGAGCACGTCCGCGAGGTGGCGGGCATCGACCACGTCGGGCTCGGGGGGGACTACGACGGGGTCGAGCGGCTGCCCACCGGGCTCGATGACGTGTCCACCTACCCGCGGCTGCTCGAGGCGCTCGACGCGCGCGGCTGGTCGAAGGACGACCTGACCCGGCTCACGAGCGGCAACGCCCTGCGGGTGCTGCGCGAGGCCGAGGACGTCGCCCTGGCGGCATCCTCGAGCCGCGGCCCGAGCGTGGCGACCATCGAGGCCCTCGACCGGTGAGCGTGGCCCGCGGCTGCTCCCGTGGGCCGGGCGGCGGCTCGCCGGGGTGGCGCGTTCGTCGCCGCAACCGCTGCTCGGCACGCACCTGGTCGTCGGGTCCGCCGCCGCCGCGCGGGGGTGGCGGTCAGCGGCGGCCGGTGAGGTCCCAGGCGTCCTCGGACGGCCCGTCGTCCCACCCGTCGGGGTCCTCCGGCGGGTCGTTCCACGTGTCGACGGCCTCGCCCTCGACCACCCCGCCGATGACGGCGACGTCCGCGGTGCGGTCGACCGCCTCGTCGGACACCGCGCTGCTCGCGAACTCGAACGACTCGGCCGCCACCGGGGCGGGCTCGTCCCCACGCATCAGGGCCAGGGTGGCCGGCAGGTCGTCCGGCTTGACCAGCACGTCCCGGGCCTTGGACCCCTCGGAGGGACCCACGACACCGCGCGACTCCAGCAGGTCCATGAGCCGTCCGGCCTTGGCGAAGCCCACCCGCAGCTTGCGCTGCAGCATCGACGTCGACCCGAACTGGGTGGTCACCACGAGCTCGGCCGCCTGAAGCAGCAGGTCCAGGTCGTCGCCGATGTCATCGTCCACGACCTTCTTCGTCGGGGCTACCGTGACGTCCTCGCGGTAGCGCGGTGTGAGCTGGGCGGTGACGTGCCGGACGACGGCGTGGATCTCCGACTCGGTCACCCAGGCACCCTGGACCCGCATCGGCTTGCTCGTCCCCATGGGGAGGAACAGTGCGTCGCCCTGGCCGACGAGCTTCTCGGCACCCGGCTGGTCCAGCACGACCCGGCTGTCGGACAGCGAGCTGGTGGCGAATGCCAGGCGCGAGGGGACGTTGGCCTTGATGAGCCCGGTCACCACGTCGACGGACGGTCGCTGGGTCGCGAGCACGAGGTGGATCCCGGCCGCGCGGGCGAGCTGGGTGATCCGGACGATCGACTCCTCGACGTCGCGCGGCGCGACCATCATGAGGTCGGCGAGCTCGTCGACGACCACGAGGAGGTAGGGGTAGGGCGTGAGCACCCGCTCCGACCCGGGCAGCGGCCTGATCTTGCCGGACCGGACCGCCTTGTTGAAGTCGTCGAGGTGCTTGAACCCGAACTGCGCGAGGTCGTCGTAGCGCGCGTCCATCTCACGGACGACCCACTGCAGGGCCTCGGCGGCCTTCTTGGGGTTGGTGATGATCGGGGTGATGAGGTGCGGGATCCCCTCGTAGGCCGTCAGCTCCACCCGCTTGGGGTCGACGAGGACGAGCCGGACCTCGTCCGGCGTCGAGCGCATGAGGATGGAGGTGATCATCGAGTTGACGAACGAGGACTTCCCGGAGCCGGTGGCTCCTGCCACGAGCAGGTGCGGCATCTTGGCGAGGTTCGCGATGACGTAGCCGCCCTCGACGTCCTTCCCGACGCCCATGACCATCGGGTGGTCGTTGGCGCGGGCGATCTGGCTGCGCAGGACATCGCCGAGGCTCACCTTCTCCCGGTCCGCATTGGGGATCTCGATGCCGATGGCCGACCGTCCCGGGATGGGGCTGAGGATCCGGACGTCGGCCGAGGCGACGGCATACGCGATGTTGCGGGAGAGTGCGGTGACCCGCTCGACCTTGATGGCCGGACCCAGCTCGACCTCGTAGCGGGTCACGGTCGGGCCCCGGGTGAAGCCGGTCACCTGCGCGTCGATCTCGAACTGGTCGAGTACCTGGGTGAGCGCCCCGACGACCCGGTCGTTGGCGGCGCTGCGGGCCTTGTGCGGTGAACCGGGCTCGAGGAGCGCGGCGTCCGGGAGGGTGTACGTGACGTCTCCGGCCAGCGAGAGCTGCTCCACGCGCTGGGGCAGCGGCGCCGTGGGGGGCGCCTCGAGAGGTGGCTTGGCGACCGTCGCGGCGGGCCCTACCGCGGTGATGGCCGGCCCGTCGCCCGAGGGGGCGAGAACCCCCGCGGGGGTCGGCCGCTTCTGGCCCGGACGCAGCCGCCTGCCGGTGGCCGGGTCGATGACCGCGGCCTGGTCGAAGGCCTCCGGCCCCTGGGCCGGTGGCCGATCGCCGACCAGCCGGCCGCCGCGTCCCCGTCGCCTTCCGGGCTCGCCGCTGGCCGGCTCCTCGGGGGGCGCGGAGCTGGCGCGCTCGCGGTGCAGCGCCAGGTCGAGGAGCGCCTCGAGGCGGCGTGGCAGGTCGCGCACCGGGGTGGCGCTGAGCACGAGCAGGCCGTACACGCCGAGCAGGAGCAGCAGGACGATGGCGCCGTAGATCGACACCGCGGCGGTCAGCGGGCTCGCGGCGAGGAAACCGATGATGCCGCCGCCGGCGCGCATCGCGGTGGCACCGTCCGGCGGTTCAGGGACGCCGGCCGCGACATGGACCAGGCCGGTGGCCGCGAAGGTGAGGGCCGTGCCGCCGACGAGGATGCGGGAGGTGGCGGCGGCGTCGTGGGGCACTCGGAGCATCCGGACCCCGGCGGCCAGCAGCGCCAGGGGCACGGCATAGGCGACCATGCCGACCGTGCCGGCGACGACGGCGTGGACGACCGCACCGAACCACCCGTCCAGGCCCCACCACTCGCGTGCGGCGACGACCACGGCGAGGGCCACGAGCAGCAGGCCCAGACCGTCGCGGCGGTGCTCGGGCTCGAGGTCGCGGCCGGCGCCGCCGACCTTGCGCACCACCGACCCGACGCCATGGGCGAGCCCCATCCAGGTCGTCCGGACGGCACGCAGCGGCAACGGCAGACCGCCCGAGGCGGGGCGGCCGCGCGGCGCCGCACCCCGGACCGGGGCGCGCCGGTTGGCCGGCCGGCTGGCCCGCCGAGCCGGGGCCCGCCGGGCGCGGGTCGTGGTGGAGGGACGGGTCGCCATGGTCCCGACGGTACGCGAAACTCACCTCAGACTCACGCGTCACACGCGCATCAACAGCCCGGCCAGCGGCCGGTCGGCCGCTCGCGTCCGGCCCGACCGGCTCTGCGGACCGGTCGCCGCCGGTTCATCTGAAGAGAGCAGCTTGATCGCAGCGAAATTAAGCTAACATCTTCATATGGCCCGGATACAGCAGAATGCTTCACCCGTTGCGGCCCTCATCGGGGACGTCGTCCGCTCCCGGGAGGCGGCCGACCGCCGGGCCCTGCACGCCCGGCTGCTCGACCGGCTCGGGGCGGTGTCGGCCCGCACCGACCCCCTCGAGGCGCTGGCTATCACGGTGGGCGACGAGTTCCAGGCCACCTTCGCCCATCTGGGCCAGGCCCTGCACGCCGCCCTGGTCCTGCGCACCGAGCTCCTGCCGGGCATCGACACCCGGGTGGGCATCGGCTGGGGCCAGGTCACCCGTCTCGACGCGAGCACCCAGGACGGGCCGGCGTGGTGGTCGGCACGGGAGGCGATCGAGTGGGTCAAGAGCGCCCAGCACCAGCCGGCCCTGCGGCACAGCCGAACGGCGTACCGCACCACCGCCGCCGCGGCCGTCCCCGAGGAAGCCGTCAACGCGGCCCTGCTCGGTCGGGACCACCTGGTTGGATCATGGGACGACCGATCCGTCCGCATCCTGCGAGGGCTCATGACCGACCACACCCAGGCCGCCGTGGCCGCCGCTGAGGGCATCTCCCCCTCGGCCGTGTCGCAACGGGTGCGCAGCGACGGCATCGGCGTCGTGCTCACCGCTGACCAGTGGCTGAGAGCCCTGCCATGAGCCTGCTCGCCGTCCTGCTCGTCGCGGTCGGCTCGGCCGACCTGGCGCGTGGTCGCTGGGCCCGGGCCGGCGCGTATGCCGCGCCGCTGGCCGTCGGGGCGGCGGCCGCCGTCCTCGCGCTGGCTCTGGCCGCTCTGGGCTCCGCCGCCGACCTGCTCCTCGGCCTCGTCGTCCTCGGCACGCTCGCGGGCTGGGTCGTGCTCGCCGAGCGTGCCCTCGCCCGTCCGACGTCGCACCAGGCCACCACCGCGGCGCTCGCGGTCCTCGGCCTCGGCGTCCTCGCCGTCGTGCTGGCCTCGGGGGCGGTCGACCCCGTCGGCGGCGCCGTCGCCGGCTGGCTCCGGTGGACCGGGGTGCCCCACCCCGGCGGCGTCTCGCCCGACGCGGCGCTGCTGCTGCTCGGGCTCCTCCTGGTCCAGGTCTCGACCGGGAACCTGCTCGTCCGGCTCGTCCTGGGCTGGGGCGGCGCGGGCCAGGCGCCCGGGGCGCGCCCGGCCGACCGGCTCCGGGGTGGCCGGCTGCTGGGACCCATGGAACGCCTCTTCATCCTCGGCCTCGGGCTGGCCGGCCAGCTCACCGCTGCGGGCATCGTCATCGCGGCCAAGGGGCTGATCCGCTGGCCCGAGCTGCAGGCGGTGCGCCGCGACGAGACCGACCCCGGCATCGACGCGGTGACCGAGTACTTCCTGGTCGGCAGCTTCGTCAGCTGGCTGCTGGCGCTGGCGTCGCTGGCTCTCTACCGGCTGGCCTGAGCGTACGACCCCCGGCCCTGGACGACGTCGATCCCGGCCGCGCCGAGCAGCGCCATCCCCGTCGCCGGGTCGACCCGCAGGCCGGACAGCAGCGCCCGGGGCCCGTGCTCTGCGACGAGGTCCGCGAGCCCGGGCCAGGTCAGCTCTCGATGACGGTGGGGATGATCATCGGCCGGCGGCGGATCTTCCCGCCCACCCAGCTGCCGACCGCGCGCCGCATGACCTGCTGCAGCTCGAACGGGTCTGTCACGCCGTGGGCGTTCGCCTCGTTGAGCGCGGCCTCGAGCCGGGGACGCACCTCGTCGAAGATGACCTCGTCCTCGACGAACCCGCGCGCCGTGATCTCCGGCCCCGCCACGACCTTCCCGGTGACCGAGTCGATGACGACGATGACCGAGATGAAGCCCTCGTCGCGCAGGATGCGCCGGTCCTTGAGCAGCGTCTCGTCGGCCTCGCCCACGGAGGACCCGTCGACGTAGACGTAGCCACAGGGCAGCGTCCCGGACACCCTCGCCACCCCCTTGACGAGGTCGACGACGACGCCGTCCTCCACGACGACGACCCGGTTGCGGGGCACCCCCGTCGCGACGGCGAGCTCGGCGTTGGCCGCGAGGTGCCGCCACTCACCGTGCACCGGCATGACGTTGCGCGGCTGGACGATGTTGTAGACGTAGAGGAGCTCACCGGCACTGGCGTGGCCGGAGACGTGGACCTGGGCGTTCCCGCGGTGGACGACCGTCGCACCCTGGCGCATCAGCCCGTTGATGACGCGGTAGACGGCGTTCTCGTTGCCGGGGATGAGCGAGGAGGCCAGCAGGACGGTGTCGCCGGGACCCACCTCGATCCGGTGGTCACCCTTGGCCATCCGGGCCAGCGCTGCCATCGGCTCACCCTGGCTACCCGTGCTGAGCAGCACGATCCGGTCGTCGGGCAGGTCGTCGAGCTGGCGGATCTCGACGATGACGCCATCGGGCACCTGGAGGTAGCCGAGGTCGGCCGCAATCCCCATGTTGCGGACCATCGAGCGCCCCACCATGGCGACCTTGCGCCCCGACTTCGCCGCGGCGTCGAGCACCTGCTGCACCCGGTGCACGTGCGAGGCGAAGCACGAGACGATGATCCGTCGCTGAGCATGCCGGAACACCTTGTCGATGGCCGACGAGACGTCGCGCTCCGGCATGGTGAAGCCGGGCACCTCGGCGTTGGTGGAGTCGATCATCAGCAGGTCGACCCCCTCCTCGCCGATCCGGGCGAAGGAGCGCAGGTCGGTCAGCCGGCCGTCGAGGGGCAGCTGATCCATCTTGAAGTCGCCGGTATGCAGGATGGTCCCGCCGGAGGTGCGGATGCAGAGCGCCAACGCGTCCGGGATCGAGTGGTTGACCGCGATGAACTCGCAGTCGAAGACGCCGAGCATCTCCCGGTCACCCTCGCGCACCGTCATGGTGTACGCGTCGATCCGGTGCTCCTTGAGCTTGGACTCGGCGAACGCGAGGGTCAGCTGGGAGCCGAGCACCGGGATGTCCGGCTTGAGCCGGAGCAGGTAGGGCAGCGAGCCGATGTGGTCCTCGTGCCCGTGGGTGAGCACGATCGCCTGGACGTCGTCGAGGCGGTCCACGATGCACGAGAAGTCCGGGAGGATGAGGTCGATGCCCGGGTGGTGGTCGTCGGGGAAGAGCACCCCGGCATCGACGATGAGCAGCTGTCCTCGATGCTCCAGCACGGACATGTTGCGGCCGATCTCGCCGAGGCCGCCGAGGGGGATGATCCGGACCCCGCCGTCCGGCAGCGGGCCCGGGGCGCCGAGCTCGGGGTGGGCATGGCTCACGACAGGTCCGTGCGGGCCAGCGCGTCCTCGAGGGCGGCGCGTTGCCCGGCGCTCGCCTCGAGCAGCGGCAGCCGCACCGCCGCGCTCGCCAGGACCCCGGTGGCGACGAGCCCCGCCTTGGCCATGATCGCCCCCTGGGTGATCGTCATGACCGCCTCGACGAGCGGGACGAGCATGCGGTGGATCTCGCGCACCCGCGCGATGTCGCCGGCGCCGGCGGCACGGACCATGGCGGCGTACGGCCGGGGCGCGACCTGCGAGGTGACCCCGACGATGCCGGTCGCCCCGTTGGCGAAGTGGGTGAGGTTGGCGGCGTCGTCACCGGAGTACCACGCCAGGTCGGTCGCGCTCATCACCTTGGTGGCCGCCCAGTAGTCGGCCTTGGCGTCCTTGACCGCCCGGATCCGGGGGTGCTCGGCGAGCCGGAGCATCGTCTCCGGCTCGATCGCCACACCGGTCCGGCCGGGGATGTCGTACATCATCACCGGCAGCTCGGTGGCGTCGGCCACGGCGGTGAAGTGGGCGACGAGCCCGGCCTGGGGGGGCTTGTTGTAGTAGGGGGTCACGACGAGCAGGGCGTGCGCCCCGGCGGCGGCGGCCTGGCGCGCCAGCTCGACCGTGTGGGCGGTGTCGTTGGTGCCGACCCCGGCGACGACCCGGGCGCGCTCGCCCACCGCGCCGAGGACCGCACGGAGCAGCGCGGCCTTCTCCTCGTCGCTCGTCGTCGGCGACTCGCCGGTCGTCCCGCTGACGACGAGGCCGTCGTGGCCGCTGTCGACGAGATGGACGGCCAGCGAGGCCGCGGCGTCGAGGTCCAGCGAGGAGTCGGCGCGCATCGGGGTGACCATCGCCGAGAGGACGCGGCCGAACTCGGGGGTCTCAGGCATGCCCCCGAGGCTACCGCGACGGGCCCGGGTGCTCGGCTCCCGTCCGGGGCGGTCGGTGCTAGTTTTCGGGGCGTGCGCGCGTACCTGGACCTCCTCGACCACGTCCTCACCACCGGGGTGGACAAGTCCGACCGGACAGGCACCGGGACCCGGAGCGTCTTCGGCTACCAGATGCGCTTCGACCTCGCCGCCGGCTTCCCCGTCGTGACGACCAAACGGCTGCACCTGACGTCGATCATCGGTGAGCTCATCTGGTTCCTCCGCGGCGACACCAACGTCCGGTGGCTCCAGGAGCGGGGCATCACCATCTGGGACGAGTGGGCCGACGAGAACGGCGACCTCGGCCCGGTGTACGGCCACCAGTGGCGGTCCTGGCCGACACCGGACGGCCGCCACGTCGACCAGATCGCCCGGGTCGTGGAGTCCATCCGCACCGACCCGGACAGCCGGCGGCACATCGTCAGTGCGTGGAACGTGGCCGAGGTGGACCAGATGGCCCTGCCACCGTGCCACGCGATGTTCCAGTTCTACGTGCGCCCCGACGTCGGACCGGCGGCGGACCCCGCCTCGCCGGCCTTCCTGGACTGCCAGCTCTACCAGCGCAGCGCCGACATCTTCCTCGGGGTGCCGTTCAACATCGCCTCGTACGCCCTGCTCACCATGATGGTCGCCCAGCTGACCGGCCTGGTCCCCGGCCACCTCGTGCACACCCTGGGCGACGCGCACCTGTACGCCAACCATCACGAGCAGGCGCGGCTCCAGCTGACCCGGCAGCCGTTCCCGCTGCCGACGATGCACATCGCGCCCCGGACGGCCATCGACGACTTCGACCTCTCCGACTTCGAGCTCGTCGGCTACCGGTCCCATCCCGCCATCAGGGCGCCGATCGCGGTGTAGGCGCACCGGGTGGTCCGGCCCCGGGCGTCGGCCGGGGCGGACACCGTCGCCCGCGGCATACAGTGCCTCCATGACGCGGATCACGCTCATCGCCGCCCTCGGCGCCAACCAGGTCATCGGCCGCGACGGGCAGATGCCCTGGCACCTGCCCGAGGACCTGGCGCACTTCAAGGCCACGACGATGGGGCACCCGCTGCTGATGGGCCGGGCCACCTTCGCCAGCATCGGCCGCCCGCTGCCGGGTCGCCGCACGATCGTCCTCACCCGCAACCCGGAGTGGCACCATGCCGACGTGGAGGTCGCCCACTCCTTCCCCGCCGCGCTCACCCTCGTCGGGCCGGCCGACGAGGTGTTCGTCGCCGGCGGCGGCCAGGTCTACGCCGAGGCGCTGCCGTGGGCGCACCGGATGGTCCTCACCGAGGTCGATGGTGAGCCGGACGGGGACACCTACTTCCCGCCGTGGGACCGCAGCCGGTGGCAGGAGGTCGAGCGCTCGGCCCATGACGGGTTCGCCATCGCCGTCTACGAGCGTCGCTAGGCTGCCGTGATGCCCATCCACCTCGAGACCACCGACCGCGTCGCCCGGGTGACGATGAGCCGTCCCGAGCGCCGTAACGCCCTCAACCTCGCGGCCCTCGAGGATCTGCACACGGCGGTCGCGGCAGCGCTGGCCGGCGACGCCCGCGCCATCGTCCTGACCGGCGCGGGCGGCCACTTCTGCGCCGGCGCCGACCTCGGGGAGCTCGAGGACGTCGGCTTCACCGAGCGCCTCGCCGGCGTGCTCGAGCACCTCGCGGCCGCTCCGGTGCTCACCGTCGCCGCGATCAGCGGCTCCTGCATGGGTCTCGGGCTGCAGCTCGCCATGGCCTGCGACGTCCGGGTGGCCACCGACGACGCGCGCTTCGCCGTGCCCGTCGCCAAGCTCGGGCTCATGGTCAGCCACTGGACCCTCGACCGGGCGTCGCGTCTGTTCGGCGAGGGCGCCGCGCGGCAGATGGTGCTCACGGCGGAGGTCCTCGACGCGGACGACGCCTGGCGCCTCGGGTTCGTCCAGCGACGCGGCGGGCTCGACGCCGCGCTGGCGATGGCGGCCGACGCCGTGTCCCTGGCACCGTTGTCGCAGGCCGGCTCGAAGATCGGGTTCGACGCGCGCGGGGGCGGGGCCGCCGAGATGGCCCGCTACCAGGACGCCTTCGCGGCGGCCTGGGCCAGCGCAGACCTCGTCGAGGGCCGGCGGGCGTTCACCGAGCGCCGGGCCCCACGGTTCGAGGGCCGATGAGCGAGCAGCCGGCCGGGGCCGGTCGCCGCTCCGACGCCTCGGTGCGGACCGCCCGGCCCGAGGACGTCGACGCGGTGGGCGCCGTCCAGGCCGAGGTGTGGCGCGAGGCGTACGCCGGCCGGCTGCCACCAGAGGTGCTCGCCGGGTTCGACCCGACGGCGTTCGCCGACCTGTGGCGGCGGTCGCTGCTCTCCCCGCCCCCCGGCGTGTACCGACTGCTCGTCGCCATCGACGCCGGACAGGTGGCGGGGTATGCCGCCATCGCCCCGAGCCAGGACCCCGACCTGGGCAGTACGGCGGGCGAGGTGACCACCCTCGGCGTGGCCGGGACGGCCCGCGGCCGCGGACACGGCTCCCGCCTGCTCAACGCGTGCGTCGACCTGCTGTCCGAGGCGGGGGCCGAGCTCGTCTCGATCTGGCTCCCGGCCAGCGACGAGGCCACCCGGGCCTTCCTGCTCGACGGCGGGTTCGCGCCCGACGGCGCCTACCGGGACCGCGTCGTCTCTCCCGACGGTGGCACGCTGCGCGAGGTCCGGCTGCTGGCGGCGACCCCTCCGGCCGCCTCGTCGGCGGCCGCGGACGACGGGCCGCGGGCGGCGGACGACGAGCGGCCGCCCGGGACGGCCCCGTGACGAGCGCGGCGCCGAGCCTGTCACCCGCCCGCCGCCGCGAGGTGCTCCGCCAGGCCTTCTCGGTCGGCATCGCCACCGGTGCCTACGGCATCAGCTTCGGGGCCCTGTCGGTGGCCTCGGGCCTCAGCATCCTGCAGACCCAGGCGCTGTCCCTGCTGCTGTTCTCCGGCGGCTCCCAGTTCGCGATCGTCGGCATCCTCGGTGCCGGCGGCGCCGGGCCCGCCGCGGTCGCGGCCTCGACCCTGCTCGGTGTCCGCAACGGGCTCTACGGGCTGCGCACGTCCCAGCTGCTCGGCGCCACCGGGTGGCGCCGGCTCGGCGCGGCCCAGCTGACGATCGACGAGTCGACGGCGGTCGCCGTGGCGCAGCCGGAGAGTCCCGCGCAGCGGCTGGGCTTCTGGGTGACCGGAGCCGGCGTCTTCGTCGGCTGGAACCTCATGACCCTCGTCGGCGCCCTGGTGGGTGACGCGGTGGGCGACCCCCGGCGGTACGGCCTCGACGCCGCCGCCGCCGCGGCCTTCGTCGCGCTCCTGTGGCCGCGACTGCGCAGCGGCGACGCGGTCGCCACCGGGGTCCTCGCCGCCTTCGTCGCCCTCGCCACGAGCCCCCTGCTGCCGGCCGGGGTCCCGGTGGTCCTCGCCGCCCTGGCCGCACTCGCGGTGGGACTGCGCCGGCCCGGCCAGCACGAGGAGCCGCTCGAAGGCGCCGACGGCACGCTGGCCGGGTCGGACCCGACCCCATGACCACCTGGATCACCGTCCTGGTCTCCTCGGCGCTTGCCTACCTGCTCAAGCTCACCGGCTACCTCGTGCCCGCCCGGTGGGCCGACGGACCGAGGACCGCGCGGGTCACGACCCTGCTGCCGGTGGCCCTGTTGTCGGCACTCATCGCCACCCAGGCGTTCACGGGCCCGGGCGGTCGGCTCGCCCTCGACGCCCGGGTGGCCGGGCTGGCCGCCGCCGTGGCCCTGCTGTTGCTGCGGGCCAACTTCCTCGTCGTCGTCCTGGGCGCCGCCCTCGTCGCCGCGGCTCTGCGAGCCATGGGGTGGGGCTGAGGGTCAGCCGCCGAGCCCGAGATAGTGCTCGAGACCGACGGTGACGCCGGGGTGGTCCGCCACCGCGCGGATCGCCGCGAGGACGCCGGGCATGAAGGAGACCCGGTCGAAGCTGTCATGGCGGATCGTCAGCATCTCGCCCTCGTTCCCGAACAGGACCTCCTGATGGGCCACCAGCCCGCGCAGCCGTACCGCGTGGACGGGGATGCCGTCCAGCCGGGCGCCGCGCGCCCCCCCGGGGTCGTGCTCCGTCGCGTCGGGAACCTCGCCCAGTCCGGCATCGGCCCTGGCCAGCGCGATGAGACGCGCCGTGCGGGCCGCGGTCCCGGAGGGGGCGTCGACCTTGGCGGGGTGGTGGAGCTCGATCACCTCGGCGGACTCGTAGAACCTCGCCGCCTTCTCGGCGAACGCCATCATGAGGACGGCGCCGAGGGCGAAGTTGGGCGCGATGAGCACGCCGACCTGAGGATGCCGCTCGGCGACCGGCCTCAGGTGGTCCACCTGCTCCGGCGACCAGCCCGTCGTCCCCACGACGACGTGGACGTCCCGCTCCACGCAGTGGGCCACGTTGCCGGCCGACGACCCCGGGACGGTGAACTCGACGGCGACGTCGGCGCCGGCGAGGTCGCCCAGCTCGTCGTCCGCGTCGAACCGGCCGACCAGGTCCAGCCCGGGCGCGGACCCGACCGCGCGGCATACCTGCGTCCCCATCCGTCCGGCCGCACCGATGACCGCGACCCGTATCAGCTCTGCCACGCGAGCACCCTACCCGTGACGGCGAGACCGGCCGGGACGACCCATTGCCAGGAGTCGGTCAGCCGACCGTAAAGGGAACATCAAGAACGGCGGGATCGCGGGTGAGGTGGGTCACCGCTCGTGCTCAGGCTCGCCCGAGCACCGGTTGCGACGTGGGATGGTTGATGCCGAAACGACCTGCGACACGGTGTCGTAGGGAACCCTGCCGGACGCGCTGCCCGTTCCCCTGCGGACAACGAGGACGGGCGGGCCGGGTTGCCGGACAACAGGTCCGGACCCCCCCGCTCCGTCCGCACAGAAGGACCAGCACCGCCGGTCCTTCTCGCCGATCACCATGCAGGTCGCTCGACCGCGACGCGGACACCTCGAGCGACCTGATCCTGCGCGCCCGGAACCGGTGACCGGCAACGGCTCCTGCCCCCCTCCAGGAGCCCGCCTCACGGAAGGAAGCGCACCATGCACATCCCACTCGCCAAGGCACTGGCGACCGTCACGGTCGCCGCCGCCGCGCTGGTCATCGCCGTCACCGGACCGGCAGCCACCGCGCACGCCGTGACGACGGCACCCACGATGAAGCCCTACCTCGCCGGCAACGGCAGCCGGGGCCTCGGGGCGCTCTCGGCCCTGGCCTCACCGGCCACCGCCGGCGTCGAGTCCGTCGTCGTGTGCGCCAACTGGAGCGACATCGAGCCGAGCAAGGATGTCTACACCACCAGCTCGGTCGACCAGGCGCTGTCCGCAGCCGCCGCGAAGGGCGTCAAGGTCCGGCTCCGCGTCCTGGCCGGGACCAACGCCCCTGCCTACGTGAAGGCGATCGGCGGAGCCCCGATCCCGTTCTACGACCACCAGGCCCGCGCGGCGAGGACCATCGGGCGCTTCTGGACCACGGCCTACCAGGCGCGTTGGCAGGCGCTGATGACCGTCCTGGCGACCAGGTACGACAACGACTCGCGGGTGGGCGAGGTCAACATCTCCGGCACCGGGACCATCTCGGCCGAGGTCATGCTCACCATGGGCGCAGACACCCTCCCCGGCTCGACCGTCACGAACAACGCTCGGATGCTGGCAGCGGGCGCCACGGAGCCGGCCCGCCGGGCCGCGTTGACGAACGACATCGCCTTCATGCAGCGCCTCTGGGCCCACACCCACACGACCCTGTTCTCACATCCCTATGTTCCGCTGAGCCCGTCGCCGAGGAACAGCCTGGCCACCACGGAGCAGATCGTCACGGCGGCCTACAACGCCGACCCCGGAGCAACGGTCTTCGGCCACACCGGTGCCAGCCAGGCTCTGCTCAGTGGCACTGCCCACCCGACCACGCTGCAGATGTACGAGTTCTTCATCGCGCACCACTACCCCTTCATGGCGCAGACCCAGGCCTACAGCGGCGGCGCCAAGAACGAGGGGGTGGGCGACCTCTCCTATGTCCTGACCTGGCTCGCCGCCCACGGTGCATACTCCACCGAGCTTCCGTCCGGCTGGCAGAGCGACACCGCGGCCCTCGAGGTCCTCCCCGACACCACCCGACAGATGGAGACCTCGGCTACCTCCGGGGCAGCGGTACTGCGCTGAGCCGCAACGACTCCCGCGCATGAGACCGGGCGGCGTGCCACCACTGGGGCGGGCCGCCCGGTGGCTCATGTCCACCGCCACAGCCCGCGCCGGGGCACCGGAGCAAGGGACATCCGGCCCGGCGAGGCAAGCCTGCCCTCGTCAACCGTTCAGTGGATACCGGCGTCGGTCGTCCTACCCCAACCCGGGCACCAACGGCCGATGCGGCTGGGGGCGCCGTCGGGAAGGCTTGTCCCAGAAGGTTTCCTGATCCCTCTCCCCTGCCAGGGACCTGCCCCGCCAGGAAGGAACGCCATGCAAGGCTGGCGTACTGCTGCACTGGCTGCGGCGAGCTGCGTCGTGCTCTCGGGGTGTGCCGTGGCCAGCGACACGGCACACCCCGGACACGCCGTGGACACCCGCCCGGTCGCGCACGCGGTGCCGGACACCGCAGTCGTGGTTGCCTCGGTCGCCGGCATGAAGCCCCCGGTCCTCGGCAACGCGAGCCGCGGCCTTGCCGCGATCTCCGGCAAGACCGCCGCCCTCAGCGCCCGGGTGAACGCCGCAGTCGTCGGCGTGGACTGGAGGTCGGTCGAGACCAGCCAGGGCGTCTACAACGACAGCGTGATCGACGCACAGATCAGCTCGGCCCAGAGCAAGGGCCTCACCGTGCGCCTGCGCGTCATCGCCGGCACGATGGCGCCTGACTACGTCAAGGCGATCGGCGGCCCGCCGATCCCGTTCGCCGACCACCAGTCGAGGACCGACACCACCATCGGCCGGTTCTGGACCAGCGGGTACCAGGCGCGCTGGCAGGCGCTCATGACACATCTTGCGGCGCGCTACGACACGAACCCGGTCCTGCGCGAGGTCAACATCAGCGGAACCGGCGTCATCTCGGCCGAGACGATGCTGACGATGGGCAACGACGCGGTCAGCGGCTCCACGGTGACGAACAACGACAACCTGCTCGCGGCCGGCGCCACGGAGAGCGCCCGGCGCGCGGCGCTGATGAACGACATCGCCTTCATGCAGCGCACCTGGACGCACACGCACACCACGCTGTTCTGCTCCCCCTACGTCACGCTCGACCCCAAGCCGAAGAGCAGCCTCAGCACCACCGAGGACATCGTCGCGGCGGCCTACGCCGCCGACCCCGGCGCGACGGTCTTCGGCCACACCGGTGCCAGTGAGCAGATGCTGAAGGGACTGACCCACACGGCGGTGCTCGACATGTACGAGTTCTTCATCACCAACGGCTACCCGTTCATGGCGCAGACGCAGGCGTACAGCGGCGGGGCGAAGAACGAGGGCGTCGGCGACCTGTCGTACGTCATCACCTGGCTCGCCGCCCACGGCGCCTTCTCCACCGAGCTCCCCTCCGGCTGGCAGTACGACGGCGGCGCCCTGCGGGTCATGCCGGGCACGACGCGGCGCATGGTGGCCTCCTCGCAGCACGGCACCGGCTCGGTCCGCACCGCCTGACCGCCGCGTCCCCGACATCGCCAGGGGGGCTGGGCGCCGGCCCTGGTCCGGCGCCCAGCCCTGCTGGCGTACCCACGCTCTGACCCACCACGGACCCCACGCCCTGCCCGGCACCCACTGCGGGGTGCCCGGCGCCCAGCGCCGCAGCGGGGCGGCATACCGGGTGGTATGCCGCCCCGCTGGACGCGCCGCAGGAGGATCGGTCAGGCGTCGGCCGGCTCCTGCTGGGCCGACTGGGCGCCGCCCTCGCCGCGGCCCCGGCCGCGTCGGCGGTTGCGCGCGCGGCGCTCGCCGTGCTCGCCGTCGCCGTGCTCGTGCTCGCCGTCGCCGTGCTCGCCGCCGTGACCGCCGTCGCCGTGACCGCTGTCCTCGTCGGAGTCCGACTCGTCCGCTGCGGCCGAGTCCTGGGCACCGTCGGCCAGGACGGCGGCGAGGCTCAGCTTGCCACGCGGGTCGATCTCCTTGAGCTCGACCTGGACCTTCTGCCCCACCGCGAGGACGTCCTCGACGGCGTCGATCCGCTTGCCGCCGACCAGCTTGCGCACCTCGGAGATGTGCAGCAGGCCGTCCTTACCGGGAAGCAGGGAGATGAACGCCCCGAAGGTCGTCGTCTTGACGACGGTCCCGAGGAACCGCTCACCGATCTCGGGCATCTGCGGGTTGGCGATGGCGTTGATCTGCGCCCGCGCCGCCTCGGCCGAGGGTCCGTCGGTCGCACCGATGTAGACCGTGCCGTCGTCCTCGATCGAGATCTGCGCGCCGGTCTCCTCCTGGATCTGGTTGATCATCTTGCCCTTCGGGCCGATGACCTCGCCGATCTTGTCGACCGGCACCTGCACGCTGATGACGCGAGGAGCGAAGGGGCTCATCTCGTCAGGCGTGTCGATGGCCTCGTTCATGACGTCGAGGATGTGCAGGCGTGCGTCCCGGGCCTGGGTCAGCGCACCGGCCAGCACGTCGGCGGGGATGCCGTCGAGCTTGGTGTCGAGCTGGATTGCCGTGACGAACTCCCGGGTTCCGGCCACCTTGAAGTCCATGTCACCGAACGCGTCCTCGGCGCCGAGGATGTCGGTGAGCGCCGCATAGTGCATCTCGGGCTGCCCGGCGTCGTTGACCAGCTCGGCGCTGACCAGGCCCATCGCGATGCCCGCGACCGGGGCGCGCAGCGGCACACCGGCGTTGAGCAGCGAGAGGGTGGAGGCGCAGACAGAGCCCATCGAGGTGGACCCGTTGGAGCCCAGCGCCTCGGAGACCTGCCGGATGGCGTACGGGAACTCCTCACGCGGCGGCAGGACAGGCATGATGGCTCGCTCGGCGAGCGCCCCATGGCCGATCTCACGACGCTTCGGGGAGCCCACCCGGCCGGTCTCACCGGTGCTGTAGGGCGGGAAGTTGTAGTTGTGCATGTAGCGCTTGCGCGTCACCGGGGAGAGGGTGTCGAGCTGCTGCTCCATCCGGAGCATGTTGAGCGTGGTGACCCCGAGGATCTGGGTCTCGCCACGCTCGAAGAGCGCGGAGCCGTGCGTGCGGGGCAGGACCTCGACCTCCGCGGAGAGTGCCCGGATGTCGGCCAGCCCGCGCCCGTCGATGCGGACCTTGTCACGCAGGATCCGCTCGCGCACGAGCTTCTTCTGCACCGAGCGGTAGGCCGCGGACAGCTCCTTGTCGCGTCCGTCGAACTGATCGGCGAGCTGGCCCCTCATCGCGGCCTTGATCTCGTCGAGACGGTCCTCGCGCTCGGTCTTGCCGGCGATGGTGAGCGCCTCGGCCAGGCGGCCGGCCACCGCACCCTCGACGGCGGCATACACGTCGTCGTCGTAGTCGAGGAAGATCGGGAACTCCTCGACGGGCTTCGCCGCCGTGGCCGCGAGCTCGGACTGGGCCTGGCACAGGACCTTGATGAAGCGCTTGGACGCCTCGAGGCCCTCGGCGACGACCTCCTCGGTCGGCGCCTGCTTGCCCTGGTTCTTGACCAGGTCCCACGTCGCGTCGGTCGACTCGGCCTCGACCATCATGATCGCGACGTCGTCGCCCACCACGCGGCCGGCGACGACCATGTCGAATGTCGAGCGCTCGCTGTCCGAGAAGTTCGGGAACGCCACCCAGGTGCCGTCGATGAGCGAGACGCGCGCGGCGCCGATCGGGCCGGAGAACGGCAGGCCCGAGATCTGCGTCGAGGCGCTGGCCGCGTTGATGGCGACCACGTCGTACTGGTGGTCGGGGTTGAGCGACAGCACGGTGATGACGACCTGGACCTCGTTGCGCAGACCCTTGGTGAACGTGGGGCGCAGTGGGCGGTCGATGAGCCGGCAGGTGAGGATGGCGTCGGTCGACGGCCGGCCCTCCCGACGGAAGAAGCTGCCCGGGATCTTGCCCGCGGCATACATCCGCTCCTCGACGTCGACCGTGAGGGGGAAGAAGTCGAATCCTTCGCGCGGGTGCTTGCCCGCCGTCGTGGTGGACAGCAACATCGTGTCGCCGTCCAGGTAGGCGCTGACCGCGCCGCCGGCCTGCCTGGCAAGCCGACCCGTCTCGAACCGGACCGTGCGGGTACCGAAGCTTCCGTTGTCGATAACGGCTTCGGCGACAGTGATCTCTGGACCCTCCATGGGCCCTCCATTTCTTCTGATCTCCAACGAACCGCGTGCATCGTCGTTGTGCACGGGCCTCCTTCTTGTGGTCATTCCGTATGCAGTTGTGTTCTTCATGCCGAAGAGCGGCCCTCGTGACACGAGGACCGCCCCCCTGGCGAAGCCTTATCGGCGCAGGCCGAGGCGCTTGATCAGCGAGCGGTAGCGCTCGACGTCGACGCTCTCGAGGTAGCGCAGCAGCCGCCGGCGCTGGCCGACGAGCAGCAGCAGCCCGCGGCGGCTGTGGTGGTCGTGCTTGTGCTCGCGCGAGTGCTCGGTGAGGTACTGGATGCGCGCGGTGAGCAGTGCGACCTGCACCTCCGGGGAGCCGGTGTCGCCCTCGGACGTGGCGTACTCGGCGATGATCTGCTTCTTGTCATCGATGCTCAGGGGCATGGGGCGACGACTCTCCTTGTCTGTTGTTGCTGCGCGGCGCTCCCGGGCTGGTTCACCGGGGCTCTCTGGTTCCGCGGCCGAGTTCACGGCAGTACGACAGGCTACCAGCGCGGCCATGGACCCCCTAATCGACCCGGCCCCGCGCCAGCCGTCCAGGTGCGGGTCGCCACTCGCCGCCGCCCGCGGCGCAGCGATCGTGCAGCGGGCCGTGGCGAGGCGGCGGCCCGGCTCGCCTAGAGCTCGAGGTAGGTGGGGCGACCGGCCAGGAACGTCGCCGCCACGGGGATCGTCCCGAGGTATGCCGCGAGCGCGGCGGTGTCGGTGGGGTCGCCGCCGAGGGGGTCGGCGTCGAGCAGCACGACGTCCCCTCGGCAGCCGACGGCTATCGTGCCCTGCCCGTCGGTCGAGGCGGCGAGAGCCTCCCGGGCGTTGATCGCCTGCTCGGGGTGCCAGGAGGCCCGTTCGTCCCCGCTGCGGTGCACAGCGGCGGCGATGGCCATCCACGGGTCGAGTGGTGCGACGGGGGCATCGGACCCGAGGGCGAGGGTGACCCCCGCGTCGAGCATGGACCGGAAGGCGTAGACCCGGCCGGCGCGGTCCGGCCAGCACCGCATGGTCACGTCCCGGTCGTCCCATACATGGGCCGGCTGCACGCTGGCCCGGACACCGAGGCGCGCCATCCGCCGCAGGTCCGCCCGGGTGGAGAGCTGCACATGCTCGACCGCCCCACGGGCCCCGGTGCGCTCCACGGCGTCGAGCGCGGTCGCGAGCGCCAGGTCGCCGATGGCGTGCACCGCCACCTCGATGCCGGCAGCCGTGGCGCGCCCGAAGAGCCCGACGAGGTCGTCGAGGCTGGCGTTCTGCCTCCCGTGCCCGTGCTCGGGCTCCGCGGCGTCGGCATAGGGCTCGGCACAGTGCGCGGTCCGCGTGTTGAGCGACCCGTCGGAGATGACCTTGAGCGGGCCCATCGTCAACAGCCCGCCGCCCCCGTCCAGGGGAGCCCCGCTCGCCAGGCCGGCCGCGATGACGGCGTCGAGCCCGTCGGCGTAGGTCGCCGCTCGGACGCGCACGCAGCGCACACCCGCCTGGAAGCGGGCCGGCCAGGTCACCTGGTTCTCGTCGAGCTCCATGTCGACGACCCCGACGACGCCGACGGAAGCAGCGGCCCGCAGGACGTTGCGAACGCCGGTCTCGGCCGCCTTCGCCGCTCCAGGAAGCGACGCGAGCCGGGCGAACACCGGGAACCAGTCGGTCTCGTCGACCGCGCCCTCTCGCGGTGCCATGCCGAGTACCCGCAGGGCGAGGCTGTTGAGCCAGCCGTTGTGCGCGTCGCCGCTGATCAGCGCGACCGGGTGGCCGGCGCTGACGGCGTCCAGCTCGGCGACGGTCGGCTGATGGTCCCAGGTGGCCGAGCGGTGGCCCCAGCCCTGGACCATCGAGCCGTCGTCGGGCAAGGTCGCAATGTGCGCGGCCACCCGGCGTACCACGTCACCCGGGCCGGCCGTGCCCCCGAGGTCGATCCGAACCGTCCTGAGCGCCCACTGGGTCAGGTGGACGTGGGCGTCCCACAGCCCCGGGATGGCGTACCGGCCGCCGCCGTCGTAGACCATCTCCTCCGCCTCCGGCCGCAGGGCGGGCGCAACCTCGCTGACCCGCCCGTCCCGGATCCGCAGGTCCACCGGACGGGCCGGGGCGGGTCCCGTGACAGGCACGATCCGGACGTCCCGCAACAGGGCGGCGGGGTAGAGGTCGCTCACGCTCGTACTCCATCACGCCGCGGGCCCCGCGACAACGAGGCGGGTCAAAGCGGGACGGTCGTCACACGGCCCCGGCGCCGGCGGCCCGGCCCCAGCGTGCGGACCGGGGCGCCGGGACCGCGGTCAGAGGTTGATCATGTGGCCGGCGATGCCCTCGATGGCCTCCTTGACGGCCTCGGAGAGCGTGGGGTGGGCGAACACGTTGCGCGCCACCTCGTCGGCCGTCAGGTCCCACTTCTGCGCCAGCGTCAGCACCGGCAGCAGCTCGGTGACGTCGGGGCCGATCAGGTGGGCGCCGAGGATCTCGTTGTGGGTGGCGTCGGCGACGACCTTGACGAAGCCGACGGCGTCGCCGAGGCCTTGGGCCTTGCCGTTGGCGCTGAAGGGGAAGGTGGACGTCCGGACGTCGTAGCCCTTCTCCCGGGCCTGGGCCTCGGAGTAGCCGAAGCTGCCGATCTGCGGTTGGCAGTAGGTCGCCCGGGGGATGAAGTCGTACTCGACGGGCATCGTCTCCGCGCCGGCGATCGTCTCCGCCGCGACGACTCCCATCGCCTCGGCCGCATGGGCGAGCATCAGCTTGGCGGTGACGTCGCCGATCGCGTAGACGTTGGCGACGTTCGTGCGGCAGAAGTCGTCGATCGCGATGGCGCCCCGCTCGGTGAGTGCCACGCCCACGGCGTCGAGCCCGAAACCCTCGACGCGCGGCGCGAAGCCGATCGCCGACAGCAGCTTGTCGGCCTCCAGGACCCGGCTCTCGCCGCCGGCGGCGGGCGACACGGTGACCCGCACGCCCGAGCCCGTGTCCTCGACACCCTCCACCTTGGTGGAGAGCAGCACGGTGACGCCGAGCTTCTTGTAGTGACGGAGCAGCTCCTTGGAGACGTCGCTGTCCTCCGTGGGGACCATCCGGTCGAGGTACTCGACGATCGTCACGTCGACCCCGAAGTTCTTCATGACGTAGGCGAACTCGACCCCGATGGCACCAGACCCGGCGATGATGATCGATCCCGGCAGGGTGTCGTCGAGGATCTGCTCCTCGTAGGTCACGACGTTGGTGCTCACCTTGACCCCGGGGAGCATCCGGGTCACCGAGCCGGTGGCGACGATGAGGTTGTCGAAGGTGACCGAGCGCGACCCGCCCGCCGTGAGCGCGACCTCCATGGACGTCGGCGACGTGAGCGTCCCCCAGCCGTCGATCTCCTCGATGGAGTTCTTCTTCATGAGGTAGTGGACGCCGCGCACGATGTTCGCCGACACCTTGCGCGAGCGCGCATGGGTCGGCCCGAAGGACATCGTCGCGTCCCCCTCGATCCCGAACAGCGCCCGGTCGTGCGCGAGGATGTGCGCCAGCTCGGCGTTGCGCAGCAGCGCCTTGGAGGGGATGCACCCCACGTTGAGGCACACGCCGCCCCAGTACTTCGCCTCCACGACGGCCGCCGTGAGACCGAGCTGGGAGGCGCGGATCGCCGCGACATACCCGCCGGGACCGGCACCGAGCACCACTACATCGAAGTCAGACATGGGCCCAACCTTAGTCGGCGGTTTCCGCCCCTGGAGGCGACGGTCGACGGGTGGAGCGGCCCGCGGACCTCCCCGCGCGGGAGGGTGCCGACGGGGCGCGCCGGCTCAGATCGCGGGGAACCAGATGCCGATCTCGCGGTCCGCGGAGGTCCGCGAGTCGGACCCGTGCACGATGTTCTGCTGGGCGGGGGTCCCCCACTCCCGGCCGAGGTCGCCGCGGATGGTGCCGGCGGCGGCGGACGTGGGGTCGGTCGCGCCGGCGAGGGCACGGAACCCCTCGATGCACCGGTCACCCTCGATGACGGCGGCGGCCACCGGGCCCGAGCTCATGAAGTCGATGAGACCGTCGTAGAAGGGCTTGCCCTCGTGCTCGGCGTAGTGCTCGGCGAGGGTGTCACGGGTCGGGGTGAGGATCTGCAGGGCCACGAGGCGGTAGCCCTTGGCCTCGACCCGGCGCAGCACCTCACCGGTGAGGCCGCGGGAGAAACCGTCGGGCTTGACGAGGACGAGGGAGCGTTCGGTCACGGCCGCCAGCCTACTCAGGGCGTCGGGCCGTCGTCGGAGCCCCGTCGCGAGGCGATGATCGCGTCCGCCCGGTGGCCCTGCGCCATGAGCAGCAGCCAGAGTCCGGTGAAGATGACGGCGACGCCGATCATGGCCGGTAGGACCACCGCCGCCGCCCACGTGAGCGCCTGGACCAGCCAGCCGACGGTGACGCCCCACGGCCGGCCCATCGAGGCCGCCCCGACGAGGGCCAGGAGGGCCACCGCGCTGCCGACCCACAGGACGACCGGGGCACGCGACGCATCGACGGCCCGGTCCAGCCCGTGGGCGACCAGGGCCCCGAAGAAGATGGCGATGGCCTGACCGGCGAGCACGATGGCGAGGATGCGCCGGGAGAACGTTCCCAGGCGGCCGTGGAGCGGGAACCGGCGCATGGTGCCCAAGGGTATGCCGGGTCAGCCGTCGGTGTGACCGAGGAGCATGCGCACCTCGGCAGCCGTCACGACGCTGCCGGTCGCGACCACACCGCCGTTGACGCCGCCCTCGTCCGCCAGCCCGGCCGCCCGGTCCAGGGCATCCGGCAGGTCGTCGACCACCGTCACCCGGTGCTCACCGAAGATCCCCACCGCGATCTCACCGAGCGTGCTGGGGCGCATCGCCCGGGGTGAGGTCGTTCGGGTGACGACGACCTCGTCGAGGGCCGGCTCGAGGATCTCGAGCATGGCCGTCGCGTCCTTGTCCGCGAGCACCGCGATGACCCCCACCAGCCGGCCGAAGGCGAACGAGTCCTCGAGCGCGTCGCGCAGGGCCGCGGCCCCGGCCGGGTTGTGGGCGGCGTCGACAAGGACGGTCGGCGAGCGGCGGACGATCTCGAGGCGCCCGGGCGAGGTGACCTCGGCCAGCGCCGACCGCAGCACCTCGAGGTCCAGCGGCTGCTCGCCGCCGCCCAGGAAGGCCTCGACGGCGGCGACCGCGATCGCGACGTTGTGTGCCTGGTGCTCCCCCCACAGCGGCACGAACAGGTCGGGGTAGTCCCCCGCGAGCCCGCGCACGGAGATCACCTGGCCGCCGAGGGCGACCTCGCGCTCGAGCACTCCGAAGCCGTTGCCCTCGAACGTCATCCGGGCACCGACCTCCTCGGCTCGCTCGACGAGCACCGACGCCACGTCGGTGTCCTGCACGCCGCTGACGGCGATCGCGTCGGCCTTGACGATGCCGGCCTTCTCGGTCGCGATCTCGACCTCTGTCGTGCCGAGGAAGTGGATGTGGTCGATCGCGACCGGGGTGATGACGCTGACGGCGGCGTCGACGACGTTGGTGGCGTCCCAGCTGCCGCCCATGCCGACCTCGACGATCCCGACGTCGACCGGGGCCTCGGCGAACGCGGCGTAGGCCACGGCCACCAGCACCTCGAAGAAGGACATCCTCGGGCCGCCCCGGGACACCGACGTGGCGTCGACGATGTCGACGAACGGGATGACCTCGTCGTACGCGGCGATGAAGCGCTCGGGGTCGATCGGCTCCCCGGACAGGGCGATCCGTTCGCGCATGGTGTGCAGGTGCGGGGAGGTGAACCGGCCGGTCTTCAGGCCCAGCTCGCGCAGGATGCGCTCGATGACCCGCGCGGTCGAGGTCTTGCCGTTGGTGCCGGTCAGATGGATGACGGGGAACGTGCGCTGGGGGTCGCCGAGCAGCTCCATCACGGCCCGGATCCGGTCGAGTGAGGGCTGCAGGTCGTGCTCGGGTGCGCGGGCGAGGATGTCCTTCTCGATGTGGCGCATCCGTTTGGTCACCTCGAGGCGATGGGCGGCCTCGCGCTGGGCGGCATCGGGGGCGGGAGTCACCCGCCCATCTTGCCTCAGGTCAGCGGTGCAGCCGCGCCCGTCCGGACCATGCCACCATCCGCGCCGGCCGCGGTGGCACCGGCGGCCACCGCTGTCGCTCACCGACGCGGTCGAACCGCCAGGTACACGGTGTTGGCCGACTCCCCGCCGGTGAACGGGTTGGGGAACGGGACCACGTGGGCGTCGGCCCGCTCGAACGCCACGGACATCCGCCCGACCACCTCGGGATCGGGCGGCTCGTCGGACCACAACCCGAACGCCCCGCCGTCGGCGAGCATCGCGGCGACCCGGGCGAAACCCTCGACGGTGTAGAGGTCACCGTGGTCGTCGCGGAGCAGCCAGTCGGGGGCATGGTCGATGTCCAGCAGCACGGCGTCGTAGGTGCGGTCGGCCCGGCCGGCACGCACCACATCGAAGAAGTCGTCGAGGACCAGGCGCACGCGCGGGTCGGCGGCCAGCCCGCGGGTGTCGGGGATCAGGTTGCGTTCATGCCAGGAGATGACCATCTGGAGGGCCTCGATCACGGTCAGCTCGGTGACCCGGCCGTCCTCGAGCGCCGCCATCGCCGTGAAGCCGAGTCCGAGCCCGCCCACCAGGACGGTCAGTGACGTGCCGGTCACCGCCGCGAGGCCGGTCCGGGCCAGCTCGCGCTCGCCGGCGGTGAACTGGCTGGACATCAGGAAGGCGTCCCCGAGCTTGACCTCGTGCACGTCCCGCTCGGTGACGCGGTCCCAGCGCCGGCGCAGGCTGATGGCGCCCCACGGGGTGTCACCCCAGTCCAGCTCCTGGATCCCCATCCACCGAGACTAGTGCCGTCGCTGCGCCGTGGCCGGCCGGCCGAGCGGTCAGAGGCGCACGACCATCTTTCCGGTGTTCTCGCCCCGCAGGACACCGAGGAAGGCGTCGACGGCGTTCTCGATCCCGTCGGCCGAGGTCTCTCGCAGCGACAGCGTGCCGTCCGCGAGCCAGCCGGCCGCCTTGGCGGCATACTCGCCGGCCAGGTCCTCGTGGTCGCCGACGAGGAAGCCCTCGATGCGGCCGCGGGTCTGGATGAGGCGGGCCAGGTTGCGCGGTCCGGGCGCCGGCTCGGCGTCGTTGTAGACCGAGATCATCCCGCAGACGGCGACGCGGCCGCCGCGGCGCAGCGACCCGATGGCCGCCTCGAGGTGGTCGCCGCCGACATTGTCGAAGTAGACGTCGATGCCGTCCGGTGCGGCCTCGCGCAGCTGCTCGGACACCGCCCCGTCCCGGTAGTTGAACGCCGCATCGAGGCCGAGGTCGTCCACGACGTGCCGTACCTTCTCCGCCGTCCCCGCGCTGCCGACGACGCGGGACGCGCCGAGGGCCCGGGCGACCTGGCCGACGGCGCCGCCGACGGCCCCCGCCGCGGCGGAGACGAAGACGACGTCACCCTGCCCGAGGGCGGCGACCCGGGTCAGGCCGGCGTAGGCCGTCAGACCGGTCATCCCCAGCACCCCCAGGTATGCCGAGGGCGGCGCCGCGAGCGCATCGACCACCCGGGCGGCGGAGCCCTCGAGGACCGCCACCTCGCGCCAGCCCAGACCGTGCAGGACATGGTCCCCCGCGGCGAGCCCGTCGGCGCGCGACTCCTCGACGACCCCCACCGCAGCGCCGCTCATCGCCGCGCCGAGGGCGTACGGTGCGGCATACGACGCGGCGGCGCTCATCCGGCCGCGCATGTACGGGTCGACGGACATGACGACGTTGCGCACCCGGATCTGGCCGTCCGCCAGCTCGGGAACCTCGCTCTGGGCCAGCGCGAAGTCCTCGTGCGTCGGCCAGCCGACCGGACGGGAGACGAGGCGGACCTCACGGGGGCCGGTCGGGCGGGGCGTCGCGCTGGGCATGGTCAGGGGCCTCTCGTGGTCGGATGTCCCCCGTGCCAACCGCCCATGCGCGGCACATCTTCCCGAGACCACCGGGCGAGGCCCACGGCGGTGGGCACCTCTGCGTGGCCGGTGCGCTGCACGGCGCCCGCGCGGCTCGGGCACCCGGGCGGAGCCCCTCGGGTCCGCGACGAGGGGGTACAGGTCGCCAGGGTGGGCGTGGGGCTTCCGTCGTCCGGGGAGGAGGAACCGCGCGGCCCGGTACCCGTCCCGGTGAGGACCACGTAGGCTTGCCCTGTGTCCCGTCGTCTTGGCGAGAGATACTCCAGCGACAGGGGGCCGGGGCTCGGTCCCTGGCACGGGCCCGCGCGCGGGTCCGGTATGTCGTGCCGTCGGCGCCGCCGCGCCGCCTCGAGCACCGCGCACCGGGCGCCGTCGGCTCCACGTGCCCGACCCAGTGGAAGGAACCGCTTGGCACAGCGAGCTCCGCGCCGTGCCGGCGCGCGGCCCACCACGCCGCGCGACCGGCGTCGTTCCCGCGCCGGGGACGACGAGGGCATCATCCCGGTCCTGGCCAAGACCGTCCGGCAGGTCGAGGCCGCCGCGCAGCGCGGCAAGGTGGGGCCCGGCGGCCGCACGGCATACCAGGTCCTCGCCCTGCTGGTGCGGGAGGAACGCGCCCGGGTCAAGGGCGACCCGTCCCTGCCCGAGGCCGAGCGGGCCACCGTGCTGACCCGGCTCGACGGCATCGCCACCATCCTGGCCAAGACGGCGGTGCGGGACACCTCGCTCCTGGAGCTGGTGGCCGAGGACGCGGTCGTCTCGTCCTCGGCGGTGCGTCTCAAGAACGAGATGCTGCGAGCCGGCGGCCGCGAGCCCGAGCCCGAGCCGGAGCCGGAGCCCGAGCCGGCCGGCCACCTGTCGTCACGCCGCGTGGTCCCCCAGACGGTCATCGCGCGGCAGCTGGCGAACCCCTTCCTGGCACCGGACTTCTCGGCGGTGCCGTCACGCCGTCGCACCACCCACCGGCTCGGCGGCTGGGAGCTGCTGACCCCGCTGTTCCGTGCCTTCGAGTACGGCGGCGACGCCACCTGTATGCCGTTGCCCGAGCCGGCGGAGGTGTTCCGGGGGATTCGCGGACTGGAGCTCATGCACCACCAGGCCCAGGTCGTGGCGGCAGCCGCGGCCGGCCACCGGACGTTCCTGCTCGCGGACGAGCCGGGCCTGGGCAAGACCGCGCAGGCGCTGCTCGCCGCCGACGCCGCCGACGCCTTTCCCCTCCTGGCGGTGGTCCCGAACGTCGTCAAGGCGAACTGGGCGCACGAGGCCGAGCTGTGGACGCCGGGCCGGGCGGCAACGGTCATCCACGGCGACGGCGAGACCATCGACGGCTTCGCCGACATCGTCATCGTCAACTACGAGATCCTCGACCGCCACGTGGGGTGGCTGGGGGCCCACGGCTTCCGCGGGATGGTCGTCGACGAGGCGCACTTCATCAAGAACAAGTCGTCGCAGCGCTCGCAGCACGTCCTGGAGCTGTCCGAGCGGATCCGGGCCCGCAGCGGGAACCCGCTGCTCATGGCGCTCACCGGCACCCCGCTGATCAACGACATCGAGGACTTCCGGGCCATCTGGCAGTTCCTCGGCTGGATCGATGACACCAAGCCCGGGCACGCGCTCCTGGCCGCCCTCGAGGAGATCGGCCTGACACCCGCCGACCGCGGGTTCTACGCGGCCGCGCGCACCAGCGTCATCGACCTCGGCATCGTCCGGCGGCGCAAGGTCGACGTCGCCTCAGACATCCCCGCCCGCCGCGTCGCGGACCTGCCCGTCGAGCTCGACGACGAGGCCGGCCGCTCGATCCGGGCCGCGGAGCGCGAGCTGGCCCGCCGCCTGGTCGCGCGCTACACGTCCGCGCTGGCCGCCCGCAAGGCGTCCACGGTCGAGGGCATCGACCACGACCTCGTCCGTCGGGTCGCCGCGCGGGAGCGCCAGAACGCCGGCGCCGGCCAGACCGGCGACAACGTGTTCACGGTGATGCGCAAGATCGGGCAGGCCAAGGCCGGCCTCGCCGCCGACTACGCCGCACAGCTCGCCCGCAACGTCGGCAAGGTGGTCTTCTTCGCCAAGCACATCGACGTCATGGACGCGGCGGAGCAGACCTTCGCCCGGCGGGGCGTCGGCTACGCCTCGATCCGCGGCGACCAGACCCCGAAGGTGCGCCGGGCGAACATCGAGGCGTTCCTCACCGACCCCGAGATCGCCGTCGCGGTGTGTTCGCTCACCGCGGCCGGCGTGGGTCTCAACCTCCAGGTCGCCTCGAACGTCGTGCTGGCCGAGCTGTCGTGGACCTCGGCCGAACAGACGCAGGCCATCGACCGGGTCCACCGGATCGGCCAGACCGAGCCGGTCACCGCCTGGCGGATCATCGCCGCCCAGACCATCGATCCGCGGATCGCCCAGCTCATCGACGACAAGGCCGGGCTCGCGGCCAGGGCCCTGGACGGCTCCGACGAGGACATCGCTTCCTCGGCCGACGTGCAGCTCGAGGCGCTCACGACCCTGCTGACCGAGGCGCTGCAGTCCGAGGCGCTGCAGTCCGAGGCCGCACTGCCCGACGGGGGTCGCCCCCCAGCGGGTACGGCCCCCCTCGGCTGATCCCCGGAGCCGGGGTCGGTTCCTTGACAGCCCGCGGGACCTGCGGGGACGATCCTCCTCCATGAGGCGACTCCTGCCCGCTGCCGTACTCGGTGCCGCTCTGGCGATCATCCCGTCAGCCGCCACGGCGATGGTCAACGGGACGTCCGACGTCTCGCATCCTGAGGCCGGCGCGCTGTACTTCAGTGACAGTGCCAACGGCCCCAAGCGATTCGCGTGCAGCGGCGCCCTGATCGACCACGCGGCCTTCCTGACGGCGGCGCATTGCTTCGCCGACTACTACCGCGCCAACGGTCGCCTGCCGCAGGCCTGGGCGACCTTCGACCAGAGGCCGACTGCCGCGAGCACGTACTACGGCGGGACCATCGCGATCGACCCGGCCTTCGTGCCGAAGCTGACGTCTCGACAGAACGTCTATGCGAACGACACCAACGACATCGCGGTCCTTCATCTGTCCGAGGTCCCCGGAATCCGGCCGGCGACGCTGCCCGCGGCCAACGAGCTCGACACGGCCCCCCGCGAGCAGACCTTCGACGTGGTGGGCTACGGCTCCACGGTCACCTTCGGCGGCGGCGCGCACACCTACCCCCCCACCGGCGAGCGGGAGTCCGCCCTGCTCGGGCTCAACGCCGTGACCACCGCCTGGGTCCACGAGGACCAGAACTGGTCGGCCGGCTGGGGCGGGGCATGCGGCGGGGACTCCGGCGGCCCCAACTACCTGCACGGGACCCACGTCATCGCCGCCACCACGATCACCGGAGACATGGTCTGCCGCTCAACCAACGTCGCGCTCCGGCTGGACACCGCATCCGCCCGCCGGTTCCTGGGCGCTCAGGTGAGCTACCCGCTCCCCTGAGCGCCCCCGCCCGGCGCCGCCCAGCTGCCGCAGGTGTCGATCTGCGGGTGGTCCGATCGTCATCACCTCGACGGCTCGGACACGAGGAAGGATGTAGCCATGCGGTACACATTGCTCCTGCACTACCCGGAGATGACGGCCGAGGAGCTCGGCGAGGACACGCTCAACGAGGGGATGGCGGCGTTCGACGCGTACGCCAGGGCGCTCGACGACGCAGGCGTGCTGCTCTCGGCAGAGGTACTCGCCCCGAGCTCCGCGACGACCACGGTCAGCCGCCGGAGCGGCGATCTCCTCGTCCAGGACGGGCCCTTCGCGGACACGAAGGAGCAGCTCGGCGGCACCTTCGTGATCGACGTGGGCGACCTGGACGCCGCCATCGCCTGGGCCGAGAAGGCGCCGTCCGCGACGTACGGGGACGTCGAGATCCGGCCCACCGCGACCCGGTACGTCGAGGGCGCTTGGACGCACTGGACGTTCCCTGGTCCGTGATGGACGGTACGGCCGAGGCGCAGGTGCGGGCGGGGCAGGTCGCCCGCACCGGCTACGGGCGCCTGGTCGCGCTCCTCGCGGCCGGCACCCACGACCTCGCCCTCGCCGAGGACGTGCTCGGCGACGCGTTCGAGCGGGCGCTGCGGACCTGGCCCTCGTCGGGGGTCCCGCACAATCCCGAGGGATGGCTGCTCACCGTGGCCCGGAACCGGTTCCGGGACGTGGTCGGCTCGGCCGCCACACGGAGGTCGGTGCCACTGGCTGCCGACGACCGACGGCTGTCGGTCCTGCTGTCCGTTGACCCCGAGAGGATCCCCGACAAGCGGCTCGAGCTGCTGTTCGTCTGCGCCCACCCGGCGATCGAGCGCGCCATCCGCACACCACTGATGCTCAACACGGTGCTCGGCGTCGACGCTGCTCGGATCGGCACGGCGTTCGCCCTGCCGCCGGCCACCGTCGCGCAACGCCTGGTCCGGGCCAAGCGCAGGATCCGCGCCGCCGGCATTCCGTTCGCCGTGCCCACGCGCGCCGACCTGCCCGCGCGCCGTGGGGCCGTCCTCGAGGCCATCTACGGCGCGTACGCGATCGAGTGGCAGGTCGCCGGTGCCCGGGAACGCACCTCGCTGGCCGACGAGGCGCGCTACCTCGCGGTCCTGCTCGCCTCGTTGCTGGACGACGCCGAGGCCTGTGGTCTGGCGTCGCTGATCTCGTTCGCAGCCTCGCGAGCGGCCGCCCGCGAGGTCGACGGCGTCCTCGTGCCGCTCGAGGAGCAGGACGTGACGGGCTGGGACGGCGAGCTCATCGCCGACGGCGAACGGCTGGTGCGGCAAGCCACGCGGATCCGGCACCGGACGAACGAACCGATCGGCCGATTCCAGCTGGAGGCGGCGCTCCAGGCCGCCCACGCCGCCCGGCGTCTCACCGGCACCGTGGACGCGGGCGGGATCCTGCGCCTCACCGAGGCACTCACCCGGGTGGCCCCGACGCTCGGGGCGCGCGTCGCGCTCGCGGCGGCACGCGCCCGGGTGGACGGGGCGGCCGCCGGGCTCGCCGTGCTCGATGGTGAGGGCGACCCGCTGGTCGACAGGTTCCAGCCGGCGTGGGCCACCAGGGCCCGGCTGCTCGCGGACGCCGGCCGATCCACAGAGGCGGCCGTCGCCTACGAGCGGGCGATCTCACTGACGACGGAGCCCGCCACCCGCCGGTTCCTCCAGGGCCGGCGCCGCGACCTGATGTCACCCGTGCCCGGTGGTGCGGCATCGCCGACGGCGACACCCGGCCGTGCGTCGACGACCTGAGCGAGGAGGTCGAGCGGCTGGGAGCCGAGCCGGAGCGGGGTGCATCGCGGTCGGTGGCCCCGGCCCGGCCGGATGGTCGTCGTCATGCCTGCCTCCCTGGGTCACCTGATGCGCCGGACGCGGGCGCTGACGGACCATGGACTTCGGGTCCGGTAAGGCCAGCCTGACCTCGGGTCGACCGATGAGTCGGCGCCGTGGGTCGCGTTCCTCACAATGGGGGAGTCACGAAGCCCGCCGAGGGGATAGCGGAGCGCATCAGCGACGGAGCAGTCCCCGGACGCTGAGCACCAGTCTCAACTGAAGGCCTGTCCAGCGCCGCCCCGCGCTGCAGTTCCGCTTACCCACGCATGCGTTGTCTGGCCATGCGTGCGCACGGGCGGCGACGTCTCGGCGCGGGCCGCGGTGGCGCAGGGCATGGCGTTCTTCCCCGACTGGGCAGGTCACGTGTACGCGGTCAAGGCCGGCTCGGGGAAGCTGGTGTGGGCCAAGGACATCGCCAGGGACTACCTCGGGGACGCATCGGTCACCGTGGTGTCGAGGACGAGCCCGTTCCTCGACACGACGTCGAAGACCCTGTACCTCGGCACGCAGACCGGCGCGTACCTGCTTGCCATCGACGCTGACACCGGGGCGCTGAAGTGGCGGACCCAGCTCGACGCCCACCCGTTGGCGGTCGACACCCAGTCACCGGTCCTCTACCACGGCTCCGTCTATGTCGGTGTCGCCTCACTGGAGGAAGGCGCCGCGGCCGATCCGACCTACCCGTGTTGCACGTTCCGGGGCAGCGTGCTCAAGCTCGACGCGGCGACGGGCGCCATCCAGTGGAAGACCTACACCGTCCCGTCCACCGACACCGGCGGGTCGGTCTGGGGCAGCACCATCGTGCCCGACCCGGTACGCGGCTACGTCTACGCCACCACGGGCAACAACTACACCGTGTCCGACGACTCGCCTGACAACCACTTCGACTCGGTCCTCGCGCTGGACATGACCACCGGCGCGGTGGCGTGGGCAGATCGGTTCGGATCCTCCGACGACTGGACCGTCGCCTGCTTCTCCGGTCCCAGTGCGGCCAACTGCCCGTCGAGTGCCGGCCCCGACTTCGACTTCGGCTCCGGCGTTCAGCTGCTCACGACCCAGACCCCCACCGGCCCGAGGACGATCATCGGCGCCGGCCAGAAGAGCGGCGTGTACTCGGCGATCGACCCCAGCAGCGGAGCGTTGCTGTGGGCGACCCAGGTCGGTCCGGGTTCCGCACTCGGCGGGATGGAGTGGGGATCGGCCACCGACGGCAACCGCATCTACGTCCAGATCGGCAACCTGTACGCCGCCCCCACGACGATGTCGGACGGCACGACGACGCAGGGCGGCTCCTGGGCCGCGCTCGACCCGGCCACCGGTCAGATCATCTGGCAGGTCGCCGACCCGAACACCGGCCTGGACCTCGGCCCGATGACCGTCGCCAACGGCGTGGTCTACGCCCCCTCCATGGGCGGGGCGTCGTCCAGGACCGCGAACACGATGTTCGCGCTCGACGCCACCTCCGGCGCCACCTTGTGGAGCTTCCCGGCCGGCTCCTCGGTCATCGCCGGTGCCTGCATCGCCAACGACACCGTCTTCTGGGGAGCCGGCTACAGCAACCTCGGCCTCGGCACGGGGAACAACCGGTTCTACGCCTTCACCCTCGGCGGCCAGTGACCCGCGACGAGCGGGACGCGGTCGACGCCTCCCGCTCGTGCGGTGCCCGGGGAGGTCCCCACTCCTACTTCGGCGGCAAGGTCCGGGCGTAGGCGAGCCCGACACCCACCCAGTCGCGCAGGGCGGCGTCATCGTCGACCGCCTCGGCGGCGACGAGGAGCCACCCGTCCATCTCACGGCCGCGCATCTCGACGCGACGGACCCGTGGCGGGTCGAGCAGGGCCTGGGTGCGGGCAGGGTCGCATCGCAGCATGAGCCCGCCCTGGCCGCTCGCGGCCGCGGCCAGGGCGCCATGGACGAGGAAGGCGAGGCCGCCGAACATCCGCCGCTCGGCGAGGTCAGGCTCGTCGTGGACGACTTCGCGGATACGGCCGGCAAGAACCTCGTCGTAGGTCATCCCACCAGTATCCCGGCTGCGGAACCGGCGCCGCTCCCTCGCGGCAGCCGTCGGCCGCGCGGGTGGCCGTGCCGGCGTCCGGGGGTCGCAGTGACCGGGGAGGTGCGACGATGGTGGGGTCGCGCTGATCCCGCCACGCGCCTTCGAGGGTGGTGACCATGTCGGTACGCGTCGCGCTTCTGGGGGAGCGCTCGATCACCGGCGGCCCGCCAGCCGGGCCCCGGGCCGTCTCGCCGCGTGCCATCGAGCTCGTCTGCTTCCTCGTCCTGCACGCCGGGACAGCCCAGGCCAGGGCCCGGATCGCGGGACTGTTCTGGCCCGACTCCAGCGATGCCCAGGCCCTGACGAACCTCCGCCGCGAGCTGCATTCGCTGCGCCGCGCCGTCGGGGACGAGCCGTGCCTGGTCGTGACGGCCCGGGACCTGTGCTGGGCCGTGGCCGACGGCGTGTCCGTCGACGTGCTGGACTTCGGCGTCGACGAGGACCTCGCCTGGCAGGCGTCGCGCCGGTCCGACGCCGAAGCGACGTTGCGTCACGCGGACTCGGCACTGGCCAGGTATGCCGGTGAGCTCCTGCCCGGCGTCTATGACGACTGGGTCGTCGACGCACGGGAGGACCTCCAGCGACGGTGCGTCCAGCTGTGCGGCCTGGTCTGCCGGACCCGGATGTCCGTGGGTGACCCGGCCGGTGCCCTCCACGCGGCCCGGCGCCGGATCAGGCTGGAACCGCTCGACGAGGAGGGCTACCGCATCCTCATGGAGATCCAGGCGGAGATGGGCGACCGTGGCGGGGCGGTCAGCACCTACCATCGCTGCGCGTCCATCCTCGAGCGAGAGCTCCACGTGACGCCCGGGCCGGATACCCGGGCCGCCCTCGAGCGGTTCATGCCCCGCCGGCCCGGTTCGTCCGCTGCTGGGCCACTCCCGCGGCCGCCGGCCGGGTCCGCCGGTGCCGGAGCCGTCCCGCTCGTCGGTCGGGCCGACATCATGGACCGCCTCGTCGACGCCTGTCGGCGCGCCCTGGCTGGTCGGCCCGGCGTCGCCGTGGTCAGCGGTGACGCCGGGGTCGGCAAGACCCGGCTGCTCCGTGAGCTCGCCCGCCTGGCCGGTGGGGAGGGCGCGGTCGTGGCTCACAGCCAGTGCTTCGGCAGCTCGGGCCGGCTCGCTCTCGCACCCGTGGCGGACTGGCTGAGGAACCCGGCCGTGCGATCGGCGACGAGCGGGCTGGACCCCCTCTGGCGCGACGAGGTCGAACGGCTCGTGCCGTCGCCGGGGGCCCGGCGGGACGGACGGCAGGGAAGCCGCGCCATGGTCGACGCCTGGCAGCGGCACCGGTTCTTCGAAGGGCTGGCCCGGGCCGTGCTCGCCACGGGACGGCCGACCGTCCTCGTCCTCGACAACGTGCACTGGTGTGACGAGGAGACCCTCGCGTTCGTCACGTTCCTCCTGGTCCATGCGTCGGGTGCCGGGCTCCTCGTGGCGGCCACCGCCCGCCACGACGGGACCGACGCCGCCCCGGGGCTCGGCCACTGGCTCGACGGTCTGCGGACCGCGCGGATGCTCACCGAGGCATCGATCGGTCCGCTCGAGCGCGACGACACGGCGAGGCTCGCCGAGGCGATCCGGGGCTCCCGGCTGTCCGAGGAGGAGGGGACGCTCATCCAAGCGGTCACCGGTGGCTTCCCCCTCCATATCGTCGAGGCGATGCGCGTGGCCACCGCGCACGGCAGCGCCCCGATCCCAGCCGGCGGCCTCGCGGGCGTCCTGCGCAGCCGCCTCGAGCAGGCCGGCGGGAACGCCCAGGAGGTCGTGGGCCTGGCTGCCGCCGTCGGACGCGACTTCTCGCTCGAGCTGCTGGCCGAGGCCAGCGACCTGGAGCCCGACCGGGTCGTCGACGCGGTCGACGAGCTGTGGCGGGCCCGGATCCTCCACGGCGTCGAGGACCGGTACGACTTCTCCCACGACCTCCTCCGCGAGGCGGCCTACGAGCGGGTCACTCCGGCGAGGCGATGGCTCCTCCATCGCAGGCTCGCCCAGGGACTGGAGCTGCTCCACGCCGACGACACCGACCCGGTCGCGGCCGAGCTGGCGGAACAGTACGTCCGAGGCGGGCGCCCCGAGAAGGCCGTGGCCTACTACCGGCGGGCCGCGGAGATCGCCTCAGGCATCTTCGCCCATGCCGAGGCGGCGCGCCTGCTGGCCGCGGCGGCCGCCATCGTCGCGTCGCAGCCGAGGACCCGCGAGCGCGACCGGCGCGAGCTGGCGCTCCTCGAGGCCAGGGCCGCACCGCTCAACGCCTGGCAGGGGTACGCCTCGGAGGACCTCCACCGCGTCCTGCTCAGGTCGGTGGAGCTCGCCGAGAGCCTCGGCCAGACCGACTCGGTCGTCCTCGGTCTGGTCGGGTTGTGGACCTCGCTGTTCGTCCGGGGGGACATGGCGGCCTGCTACGACGCCGCGACCCGGGGGTTCGCCCTGGTCCGGCCCGAGTCGGAGCTCGCGGGTGCGGTGCACTTCGCCGTCGGTGGAGCCCTGCTGTGCATGGGCGACGCCGCCGCCTCGGTCGCCCACTTCCGCGCGGCCGCGGAGCGGGTGCACGGCGCGATGCTCACCGTCGGCACGCGGCCCGATGTCCACAGCCTCGGGTTCGAGTCACACGCCCACTGGATGCTCGGCGACGATGCGGCGGCCGTGACCTGCCTGGAGGATTCCGTCGCCAAGGCCCGCGCCGGTGACCACCCCTACAGCCTCGCGGTGGCGCTCGCGTACGCCGCCATCACCCGCCAGCTGCGCTCGGAGAACGAGGAGCTGGCCGCCGTCGTCGCCGAGCTGCGCGACCTGTGTGACCGGTACGGCTTCGGCTACTACCGCGAGTGGGGACTGGTGCTCGACGGGTGGGCCCGCGGTGGCCGGGCCGGTCTCCTGCTCGCCCAGCGCGGTATCGGCAACCTCAGGGCGGAGGCGTCGTTCGCCCGGATGCCGTACTGGCTGAGCCTCCTGGCCGACCTGCAGGCCCGCGAGGGGATGGCGGACGGCGCGCGCTCCTCGCTGGACGCCGCCATCGTCAGCGCGAACGTCCGGGGCGAACTGTGGTGGCTGCCGGAAGTCCAGCGGCTCCGGGCCCGGTTCGACGAGCCGGCTGCCGCCGCCGCGCGGCTCGGCGCCGCTCTCGAGCTGGCATCGGGCCAGGGGAGCACGGCACTGGTGCGGCGCTGCGAGGCGTCGCTCGCGGCCCTCCGGCCTGCGCACGGCTGAGCCGGCCGTCACGCCGACGGTCCGCGCGAACGATCTGCGAACGCCGCCCTTCCTAGCATCGCAGTCGCTGGCGTCGACCGACGCCGGCCCCACCAACGGGAGGAGCAGGCACATGTCCACGACGACCTCGGCCGGAGCGCCGGCGACGGCCGTTCCGTTCGACGGGCTCGTAGCGGCGCTGCGCGGCGAGCTCATCACCCCGGCCGACGCCGGGTACGACGCCGCGCGCGCGGTGTACAACGCCATGATCGACAAGCGTCCCGCCGCGGTAGCGCGATGCCGGGACACGATGGACGTCGTCTCGTGCGTCCGCTTCGCCGGGGAGCACGGCCTGACGATCGCCGTCCGCGGTGGGGCCCACAACGCGGCCGGCCTGGGCGTCTGGGACGGCGCCCTCGTCATCGACCTCTCGGCGATGCGCAGCACGACCGTCGACCCGACGGGCCAGACGGTCCGCGCCGACGGCGGCTGCACCTGGGGGGACGTCGACCACGCCACGGTCGGCTTCGGGATGGCCACCCCGTCGGGGTTCCTCTCCTCGACCGGCGTGGGCGGGCTGACGCTCGGCGGCGGCATAGGCTACCTCACCCGGCGGTTCGGTCTCACGGTGGACAACCTCCTCTCAGCGGATGTCGTCCTCGCCGACGGCTCCTTCGTCACGGCGAGCCCGGACGACCACCCCGACCTGTTCTGGGCGCTGCGCGGCGGCGGCGGCAACTTCGGCGTCGTCACGTCCTTCACCTTCCGGTGTCACCCGATCGGGGAGCAGGGCGTCATCATCGGCGGGCCGGTACTGTACGACTTCTCGGACACGGCCTCGGTCATGCGGTGGTACCGCGAGCTCCTGCCGTCGCTGCCCGAGGAGCTGAGCGGGTGGATCGCACTCATCACCGTGCCGCCCGCTCCCCCGTTCCCGGAGAACCTGTGGGGGCACAAGTCCTGCGCGATCGTGTGGTGCTACACCGGCCCGCACGAGCAGGCCGACGAGGTCCTGGCCCCCATCCGGTCCTTCGGCAGCCCGATGCTCGTCGGACTGCATGAGATGCCGTTCACCGTCCTGCAGCAGGCGTTCGACGGCCTCTACCCGGCCGGGCTGCAGTGGTACTGGCGGGCCGACTTCTTCCAGACGATCTCCGACGAGGCGATCGACGTCCACCTCCGCCACGGTGCGGCACTGCCGTCGGGCCACTCGACGATGCACATGTACCCCATCGACGGCGCCGCTTCGCGAGTGCCGTGGGACGCGACCGCCTTCGCCTACCGCGACGGCGGATGGGCCGGCGTCATCGTCGGGGTCGATCCGGACCCGGCGAACGCCCCGGTGATCTCGCAGTGGGCCAGGGACTACTGGACCGACCTGCATCCGACATCGGCGGGCGGCGCCTATGTCAACTTCCTCATGGACGAGGGCCAGGACAGGGTCAGGGCCTCGTACCGGGGCAACTACGACCGGCTGGCGCAGGTCAAGCGTCGATACGACCCGCAGAACGTCTTCCATGTCAACCAGAACATCAGTCCGGGTCCGGACCCGCACTGAGTGCGTGGCACCGCGGGAGCAAGCAGGGGAACGGGTGCCCCCGGCATACCACGAGCGCGTATGCCGGGGGCGCGCTCTTGACATCGCGACGAGGTCGAGCGCATCGTCGGATGAGAAGAACGCCTGGACGACCAGCACGTCGTCCGGCACCTTCCGCGGAGTGCATCATGACCGATGACGAGCGAGTGACTGTCATCCGACCGGCGGACCGGTCAGCCGGTCAGGCCACGTCCGGCATGCACCGCGAGCAGGCGGTGAGCACGGACCGTAGCTGGGGAGGCTACGTCACCACCGATGCCGGGATGGTGTCCGGGTGGCACCATCATGGGGACTACGAGAGCCACATCTACGTCGTCTCGGGGGCCCTGCGCATGGAGTCGGGGCCCGGGGGCCGAGATGTGGTGGAGGCCGCTCCCGGGGACTTCGTCTTCGTGCCCCCGCACACCGTCCACCGGGAGGCGAACCCGGGCCCGGTCGAGGGCGCGGTGGTCGTGGTGCGAGCGGGCAGCGGTGCGCCGGTGTTCAACGTCGACGGGCCGGATCAGACCTGACCCCACGCGCCCCGGCGTGGGGCACGTCGTGCGTCGGCCGGGACCCGACCGGGCGCGAGTGGACGGTGAGCAACCCTCCGGTGCGCGGCTGGACGGTGAGCAACCCTCCGGTGCGAGCCGACGAGGCCCGGTGCGGCCGGCGCAGGGACCGAGGCGGTCATCGCGGCCGGCGTCGCGCCGGAAGGAAACGGGGGGTGGAAGCCGCGTACCCGGCGTACTCGGGCAGAGCGCGGTGCAGGTCACGTTCCTCGAGCCGCACGCCCACGAGGATGTAGCCGCAACCCAGGCCGGCGAAGAGCAGGTGGCCGACCGTCATGGTGGGAGCGGCGACGAAGGCGAGGATGAAGCCGGTCATCATCGGGTGCCGGACCAGGCGGTAGGGCAACGGGCAGCGGAAGCCCGGCGAGTCCGGCGGCGCGCCTCTCAGGTGCCGGGCCACCTGCCGGACACCGAACATGTCGAGGTGGTCGATGGCGAAGGTCATGGCGACCACGAGTGCCCAGCCGGTCGCGTAGAGCATCCAGATCGCCCCGCGGGCCGGCGCGGGGTGGACGTCCCAGACGACCGCGGGCAGTGGCCGCCACTGCGCGTAGGTGAGCGCCAGGACCGCCGTGGCGGCGAGCACGAACGTCGACCGCTCCAGGTGCGCCGGCAGCACCGCGGTCCACCGGGCCTTGAACCGCGGGCGAGCCATCACCGTGTGCTGGACGGCGAACAGGCCCAGCAGCAGCGAGTCGATGACGACGGCCGTGAGGGTCCCGCTCCGCGGGCCCTGGTCCACCGTCCGTGGGACCACCAGGTCGCCGAGGAAGGCGACGGAGTAGCCGGCGACGGCGAGGAACGCGACGTAGGCGACGGTTGCGTAGCCCGCCGCCAGCACCCGGCCGACCCGGTCGACCACTGAGCTGCGGCCGGTCACCTCGGACGGCTGCTTCGATAGAATATCCATTGGCGGTCCTTTCGGACGGGGACGGTACTGGGCGACCGCTTCCATCGTGACTCCGGCCGACGGCGACCGTCAGGCGTGGAACTACCCCACCTGGGCAGCCCATGGCAGCGCAGCGCGGGGCGCCCCGAGGAGGGAACGCATGGAGCAGCGCATCGGCTCCACTCGGCTGCCCGACGGCACCGACGTCGCCTACGCGACAGCGGGCGCCGGAGCACCGCTGCTGTTCATCGACGGCTGGCTGAGCCACCTGGAGGCCAGCTGGGCGCTGCCGGCCGAGCGCCAGATGTTCGAGGCGCTCGCGAGGGGACGCCGGCTGATCCGCTACGACCGGCCCGGCTGCGGCCTGTCGGGGCGGCCCGATGCCGAGGACTTCTCGTTGGACCGCGAGCTGGAGACGGTGACCGCGGTGCTGACCGCTGTCCGCCCGGGACCCGTCGACGTCATCGGGTCATCCCTCGGTGCGCCGGTGGCCGCCGCGTGGGCGGCGGCGCACCCGGCCCGCGTCGGGCGCCTGGTGCTGTACGGCGGCTGGGCCCGGGGGCGGGACATCGCCCCGGCCGACGTGCAGGAGCATGTGGCCGCGATCATCACCGCGCACTGGGGCCTGGGGGCGGACGTGCTCGCCGACATCTTCGCACCGGAGGCGACGGGGACCAGCCGCGCGGCTTTCGCCGCCTACCAGCGCCGGTCGTCGTCGGCACGCACCGCGGCAGAGCTGCTTCGCCTCTGCTACCGCATCGATGTCACCGACGTCCTGGGCGACATCGCCGCGCCCACCCTCGTGGTGCACCGGAAGGAGGACCGCGCGGCTCCGCTCGAGCAGGGCCGTCACCTGGCGTCCGGCATCCCGCGGGCCCGGTTGGAGGTGATCCCGGGCAACTCACACCTCCCCTACGTCGGAGACGTGTGGTCGCTTGTCACGGTGGTGCGGCGCTTCCTCGGCCTGCCGGTGTCGTCCCCGCCGGCAGCGCCGGAGCTGACCCCACGCCAGCGAGAGGTCGCCGCCTTGGTCAGCCTGGGGCTCACCAACCGCGAGATCGGCGACCGGCTCGGCATCGATGAGCGCTCGGCCGAGGGACACGTGGAACGGATCCGGCTGCGTCTCGGCGTCCGCTCCCGGACCCAGGTCGCCGCCTGGTGGACCGCCCAGCACGGCTGAGACGGCGACGGCCCTGATGTCACGTGCGTGGGAGCGGGAGGACCCGAGCGCTACCGGGCGTGGGTGCCCGCAGCGGGGGCGCCCGCGTGAGCCGCGCGGCTGGGGAAAGGTCGCTCCCCGGCGCGACGGCGGCCGCGACGGCGGGTCAGGCCCTGGCGACGCCGATCCGCACGGGCAGGCGCTCGTCACCGACCTCGGTCTGCGACACACCATCCCCGACGGCCAGGTCGTCGAGGTCCGCCAGGACGCTGAGGGACCGGGCCAGCGTCTCGCCCATGACGAGCTCGCGATGCTCCTGCAGGGCGCTGCGGACCGGCTCGGCGCCGCTGCTGACCGACAGCGAGATCCGGTCGGCCACCTCGAGACCGGCGTCGCGGCGCGCCTGCTGCACCGCGCGCACGAGGTCCCGGGCCAGACCCTCGCGCGCCAGCGCCGGAGTCACCTCGGTGTCGAGGACGACGAACCCCCCACCGGGCAGCATCGCCGTCGCATGGCTGGTCGTGGAGTCCTCGTCCACGACGGTCTCGAGGGCGTACTCCCCCTCGACGAGCGCGACGCCGCCGGCGAGGACCCTCCCGTCCTCGGTGACCGACCAGTCGCCGCCCTTGCTGGCCTGGATGGCCCGCTGCACCTCCTTGCCCAGGCGCGGCCCGGCGGCCCGGGCGTTGACGGTGAGCCGCTGGGTGATCCCGAAGTCCGACTCGTGGGCCTCCTCGACGTCGAGCACCCGGACGGACCTGACGTTGACCTCGTCCGCGACGATCCCGGCATACGCCCGGAAGGCCGCGGCGTCGGCGGTGACGACGGTGAGCTCGCGCAACGGCAGCCGCACCCGCAGACCCTCGGCCTTGCGCAGGGACGAGGCCGCAGAGCAGACCGACCGCACCTGGTCCATGGCGGCCACCAGGGTCTCGTCCGACGGCAGCAGCGCCGCGTCCGGCCAGTCGGCGAGGTGGACCGACCGCTCCCCGGTCAGGCCGCGCCAGATCTCCTCGGCGACGAGCGGCAGCAGCGGCGCCGCCACCCGGGTCAGCACCTCGAGGGTGGTGTAGAGGGTGTCGAAGGCGGCGTGGGCGTCGGCGGCCGAGCCGCCCTCGGAGGTGTCCCAGAACCGCTGCCGGGAGCGGCGGATGTACCAGTTCGTCATGACGTCGACGAACTGCCGCACGGACTCGCAGGCACCCGGGATGTCGTAGGCGTCCATCTCGCGCTCGACGGTCTCGACCAGCCCCCGGACCTTGGCGAGCAGGTAGCGGTCGAGCGGGTCGGCCGACTCGGTCGACCACCGGGCCTGGTAGCCGTCGCCGCTCTCGGAGACCATCGCGTTGGCGTAGAGCGAGAAGAAGTACCAGCTGTTCCACAGCGGGATGATGACCTGGCGCACGCCCTCGCGGATCCCGTCCTCGGTGACGATGAGGTTGCCACCGCGCAGGATCGGCGACGCCATGAGGAACCAGCGCATCGCGTCGGCACCGTCGCGGTTGAAGACCTCCGTGACGTCCGGGTAGTTGTGCAGCGACTTGGACATCTTCTGGCCGTCGTTGCCGAGGACGATCCCGTGCGAGACGCAGGACCGGAAGGCGGGCCGGTCGAGGATCGCGGTCGCCAGCACGTGCAGGAGGTAGAACCAGCCTCGGGTCTGCCCGATGTACTCGACGATGAAGTCGGCCGGGAAGTGGTGTTCGAACCAGTCCGCGTTCTCGAACGGGTAGTGCACCTGGGCGAAGCTCATCGACCCCGAGTCGAACCACACGTCGAGGACGTCCTCGACGCGGCGCATCGTCGAGTTCCCGGTGGGGTCGTCCGGGTTGGGCCGGGTGAGCCGGTCGACGAACGGCCGGTGGATGTCCCTGACCGGCACCCCGAAATCCCGCTCCAGCTCGGCGAACGAGCCGTAGACGTCGATCCGCGGGTACGCCGGGTCGTCGGAGCGCCAGACCGGGATGGGGCTGCCCCAGAACCGGTTCCGCGAGATGGACCAGTCCCGGGCGTTCTCGATCCACTTGCCGAACTGGCCGTCCTTGACGTGCTCGGGCACCCAGGTGATCTCCTGGTTCAGCTCGGCCATCCGGTCCTTGAACCGGGTGACCTCGACGAACCAGCTCGACACGGCCATGTACATCAGCGGCTCGCGACACCGCCAGCAGTGCGGGTAGGAGTGTTCGTAGGTCTCCTTGCGCAGCAGGACGGTACCCGGCGTCGTCGAGCCCACCTCGGCGTGGCCGGCCAGCCCGTCGACATAGGTCCGTCCCTGGAGGTGTTCGACGACCAGCGCGTTGGCGTCGAAGACGTGCAGCCCCTCGTAGTCGGTGACGGGGTAGGTGAACCTGCCGTCGGCGGCGACCGGGACCACCGGCGTGATCCCGTGGGCGTCGGTGAGGAGCTTGTCCTCCTCACCGAAGGCCGGGGCGATGTGCACCATGCCCGACCCGTCGTCGGTCGTGACGTAGTCGGCCGCGAGGACGACATGCGAGTGGGCGTGGCCCAGGTAGTAGGAGAACGGCGGCGTGTAGTGGCGCCCCACGAGGTCGGCGCCCTTGATCCGCTCCACGACGCGGGCCTGGAGGTCCTGCACGCCGAGCTTCGCGTCGCCGAACAGCTCGGCGGCATACGTCGCCAGGCGCGCCTCGGCGAGGACGTAGCGCTCGGTGCGCCCGGAGTAGTCGGACTCGACGACGACGTAGTCGATGTCCGGGCCGACCGCGGCGGCGAGGTTGCTGGGCAGGGTCCAGGGGGTCGTCGTCCATACCAGGGCCAGCTCACCGGTCTCGAGCCGCAGGCCCACCGTGACAGCGGTGTCCTTGCGGACCCGGTAGGACTCCTCGTCCATCCGCAGCTCGTGGGTCGACAGCGGCGTCTGGTCGTTCCAGCAGTACGGGAGCACCCGGAAGCCCTCGTAGACCAGCCCCTTGTCGTAGAGCTGCTTGAAGCCCCACATGACGCTCTCCATGAACTCCGGGTTGAGGGTCTTGTAGTCGTTGTCGAAGTCGACCCAGCGGGCCTGGCGCGTGACGTAGCTGCGCCACTCGTCGGTGTACCTCATGACCGACTCGCGGCACTTGGCGTTGAAGGTCTCGATGCCCAGCTCGAGGATCTCCTCCTTGGTCTTGATCCCGAGCTGGCTCATCGCCTCCAGCTCGGCCGGCAGCCCGTGGGTGTCCCAGCCGAACCGCCGCTCCACGCGGCGCCCGCGCATGGTCTCGTAGCGAGGGACGATGTCCTTGACGTAGCCGGTGAGCAGATGTCCGTAGTGCGGCAGGCCGTTGGCGAAGGGCGGGCCGTCGTAGAAGACGAACTCGTTGCCGCCCTGCTCGCCGGCCTCCCGGTTCTCGACCGAGGCCCGGAACGTGTCGTCGGCCTCCCAGTACGCGAGCACGGACTCCTCGATCCGCGGGAAGCGCGGGCTCGGCGGCACCCCCGTCGACGCGGCGGAACTGCGGTGGGCGGTGGAGACCTTGGGATAGGTCATCGGCGGTGGCTCCTGGCTCGTCGCGGGGTCGTCGTGCTGCCACGAGGACGACGCCACCCACCCGGTATGCCGGGCGGCGGCACCGCGGTACCACCTCGCTTGCCGTACGCGCCGGCCCGGGGGCGACGGCGTACGACCGCTCGTTGCAGGCTGTGACGGGCCCACCCGTCCGGGTCTAGTGAGCGGTCCGGGCCACCGTGTGGTGGTCGTGGGCACGCCGTTCTTCCGGAGGCTCGCCGCTGATGACGGCTCGAACGCCTATGCCGCACGAGTCTAGCCGCCGGGCGGCCGGGGTCGGCCAGGATCCGCCGCGGGGGTAGTGTGGACCCGTCGCCGAGAGGCGGCACCACACGCGCAAGCGAGGGGAAGCCGGTCCGAGTCCGGCGCTGACCCGCAACCGTAGGCCGCCTGGGACAGGTGGTGAGCCGGAATGCCTTGCGAGCGCGAGCGGCTCCATCACACCGTCGAGGTACGCGGGACGGAGCCCAGGTTCGCTGGGTCCAGCGGTCCGGGGCGATCGTCACGAACCGCTCAGAAAGGGACCCATGTCCTCCCCGCGCACCCGCGTCGGCGCCGCCGTCGCGAGCCTCCTGCTGTCGGCGCCCGTCGTGCTCTCGCTCGCCGCGCCGGCGCGGGCGGACACCGGGCCGGTGGCCACCGACTCGCCGGCCCCGTCGGCGACGACCCCGGCCCAGCCGTCGCCATCGCTGACGGCACCGACGCCGGGCGGGCCGTCACCCACCGGGACCCCCACCGCCGCCGGGCCCACCGGCCCCCTCCCGTCGACGACCCCGAGCGCGGGGCCACCGTCCGGCCCGGCCACGGCTCCCCGCGCTGAGCGCGCGACCGGCACCGCCACCGTGCGGATCGCCGGGCCGGCCGCCTCGGGCAGCACCGGGCAGCGGGCCGCCGACGCCGCGGCATTCGTCGCCACGACGTTGGCCGCCGCCGGCGACCACTACGTCTACCCGGGCACGACCTACCTCGACGGCGGCAACACCATCGACGCGATCCTCGCGCTCGACGGCTCCGGCGCCGGCCAGGACGAGGCCGCGACCGCGGCAGGCTACCTGTCCGCTCACCTCGGCGACTACATCGGGTCCTCCGGCGAGACGTATGCCGGGCCGACCGCCAAGGCGCTGCTCGCCGCCCTCGCCCAGGGGCTCGACCCGCACGCCGTGGGCGGCACCGACCTGCTGGCCACCCTGCAGGGGCTGGAGACCTCGAGCGGCCGGTTCTCGGATGTCTCCTCGTACGGTGACTACTCGAACACGATCGGCCAGTCGCTCGCCGTCGTCGCGCTCGCCCGCGCCGCAGCGCCGGTGTCGGCCGCCGCGGTGGGCTTCCTCGGCGCTCAGCAGTGCCCCGACGGCGGGTTCCGCGTCGACCCAGCCGCCGCCCGGTGCGCGAGCGACCCGGACGCGACCGCGTTCGCCGTCCAGGCCCTGCTCGCCGTCCCGTCCGCCCCCAGCCTGGACACGGCAGCAGCTGCCGCCGCCGCCCTGGACCACCTCGTCGCCGTGCAGGGCGCCGACGGCGGGGTCGCCAGCGCCGGCGGTGCCGAGAACGCCAACACCACCGGCGTCGCGGCGCAGGCGTTCGCCGCGGCCGGCCGGACGGGTCCGCTGACCCGCGCCCAGGGGTTCCTCGCCGCGCTGCAGTACGGCTGCTCCTTCCCGGCGGGCGTCCGGGGCGGGATCGCCTTCACGACGGCCGACCACGCGACCCGGGCCGCGGTAGGCTCTGCCGCCGTCCCCGACGACAGCGACCTGCGGGCCACTCCGCAGGCGGCGCTCGCCCTGGCCGGCGGCACCCTGGTCTCGGTGACGGCGACGGGGGCGATCGCCGGGGCGCCCGCGATGGCCTGCCCCGCCGCCGCGAGCCCCGGCTCGGCCACGGCGGCCTCCACGGCGGCCACCTCGGCCGTGGCTGCCTCCCTGGCCTACACCGGCGCCCCCCTGCTGGCGCAGGCCCTGCTGGGGCTCGGGCTCGTCATCGTCGGGGCCGGCGCGGTCGCCGGCTCCCGGGGACTGCGCCATCGGGGGTCCCGGAGGTGAGGTCGGCCGCCCGGCGCCTGGCTGCCCTGTTCGCCGGGACGGCCGGGGCAGTCGCCGCCCTCGTCGTCGGCACGGCCGGCCCCGCGGCCGCAGCGCCGTGCCCCGGCACCTCGGGCGTGACGGTCGTCGTGGGTACCTCGCTGGGGTGCGCCGCCGGTGACCCGGCGTCGGTGCTCGCCGCCCTGCACGCCAGCGGGCATACCACCGTCATGGTGCAGCGCTTCCCCGCCGCCGTGTGCCGGATCGACGCCGTCCCCGCATCGGACGCCTGCGTCGTCATGCCTCCCGCCTCCGCCTACTGGAGCCTGTGGACGGCCAGCCGTGGCGGCAGCTGGGCCTTCGCCTCCACCGGGGTGGCGAGCCTGGACCCGGCCCCCGGCAGCGTCGTCGGGCTGGCGTTCGGGGCGGGCAGCCCTCCCGGGGTCGCTCCTCCCGCCGCGCCGGTTCCGGCCAGGAGCGCCCCCGCACCGGCGCAGAGCACCCGACCGCCGTCCACGTCGGCCCCCGCCCCCGCCCGCCGCTCCGGGTCGGCCACCCGGGCCACCGGTTCGCCGGTCCACCCGGTCGCGCGCCCCCCCACCTCCGGTGCGGTGACCCCGCGCGCCGCCCGCACTGCGCCCGGGACCTCTCCTGCCGCCCCGACGAGCCTCGGCGCGGTGGCGGCCTCGTCCCGGACGACCGCCGCCCCGGGGTCCGGGGCGCTGTCGCTCGCCACGGGAGGCGGCCTGGTCCTCCTCCTCGGGGGCACCACGGCATACGTCGTCGCCCGACGCCGCCGCGGCTGACCGGCCGCCGCCATGACCACCCTCCCCCGTCACCTGCACCCCGGCGCCTGGTGGCTGTGGGCACTCGGCCTCGCGGTCGCCCTCGGCACCTCGACGAACCCCGTCCTGCTCGTGCCGGGGCTGTTCGTCGTGGGGCTGGTCGTGGCCGCCCGGCGCGGCGAGTCCCCCTGGGCGCGGGCGTTCCGGCTCTACCTGTGGCTCGGGCTTGCCGTCGTCCTCGTCAGGGTCGTCCTGTACGCCGCCGTCGGCTACAAGGTCGGCGACCACCTGCTCGTCCGGCTGCCCAGCCCGACCCTGCCCTCCTGGGCCGCGGGCATCACCCTCGGGGGCCCGGTTCTCCTCGAGGGGCTCCTCGGCGCCGCCCTCGAGGGGCTGCGGCTCGCGGCCCTCATCGCCTGCGTCGGAGCCGCCAACGCCCTCGCCAACCCGAAGCGCCTGCTCCGCGCCCTGCCGGGGGCCCTCGCCGAGGTCGGGACGGCGGTCGTCGTCGCCGTGACCGTCGCACCGCAGCTCGCCGAGAGCGTCCAGCGCGTGCTGCGGGCCCGGACCCTGCGCGGCCAGTCGGGGTCCGGGCTCCGAGCCGTCCGCCAGGTCGCGCTGCCGGTGCTCCAGGACACCCTCGACCGCTCCCTCATGCTCGCCGCCTCGATGGACTCGCGCGGCTACGGCCGGCGGGCGGTCGTGTCCTCCACCGCGCACACCGCCTCGGCCGCGCTGTCGCTCGGTGGCCTCCTGGGTGCGGCGGTCGGCACCTACGGACTCCTCGACACCAGCGCCCCTGCCCTGCTCGGGCTTCCGCTGCTGTTCCTCGGGGTCATCGCCGCCGTTCTCGGCCTCCGGCTGGGCGGCCAGGGGGTCGTGCGAACCCGCTACCGGCCCGACCCGTGGGCCGCCGCGGAGTGGCTGGCGGCGGCCACCGGCGCCGTCGCGGCCGGCGCCGCGCTCGTGGCCGTCCGGCTGGACGCCGCCGCCCTGAACCAGCCGCTGCAGCCGCTCGGGTGGCCGGCAGTCCCGTATGTGGCGCTCGCCGGCGTGCTGCTGGCCGCACTGCCGGCGTTCCTCACCCCGCGGCCGCCGACGCCCCGAGCTCGAGCAGCGGTACGCAGCCTGGAACCGGCCGGCGCCGCGACCGGGTCGGGCGGTCTCGGCCGATGACCGACGCCGTCGTCTTCGAGGGCGTGAGCGTGACGTACGCCGGCGCGCACCGACCCGTGCTGCGCGGGGTCGACCTCACCGTGCCGGAGGGGGAGCTCGCCCTCGTCGTGGGACGCACCGGCTCCGGCAAGTCCACCCTCCTCGGGGCCGTCAACGGCGCGGTCCCCCACTTCACCGGGGGCCGGCTGACGGGCCGCGTGCGCCTGCTGGGACGGGACACCTCGACCCACCGGCCCCGCGACCTCGCCGGACTGGTCGGTGTGGTCGGCCAGGACCCGCTTGCCGGGTTCGTCACCGACACGGTGGAGGAGGAGCTCGCCTACGGGATGGAGCAGCTGGCCCTGTCCGACGACGTCATGCGCAAGCGGGTCGAGGAGACCCTGGACCTCCTGGGCATCGCCGACCTGCGCGACGCCCCCCTGCGGGAGCTGTCGGGCGGGCAGCAGCAGCGGGTGGCCATCGGCGCCGTCCTGACCGCCCACCCCCAGGTGCTCGTGCTCGACGAGCCCACCTCCGCCCTCGACCCCACCGGGGCCGAGGAGGTCCTCGCGGCGGTCACCCGGCTCGTGCACGACCTCGCCGTCACCGTCATCATCGCCGAGCACCGCGTCGAGCGGGTCCTCCAGTACGCCGACCAGGTCATCCACGTCGGCCCGGACGGCGTCGTGGTCTCGGGTGCGCCGGCGACGATCATGGCGACCTCGACGGTGGCGCCTCCGGTCGTCGAGCTCGGGCGTTGGGCCGGCTGGTCGCCGCTGCCGCTCTCGGTCCGCGACGCCCGCCGGGCGGCCGGCGCGCTGCGCCCGACGCCGTCCCCGCGTCCCCCCGCCCCCGTGGTGTCCGAGGATCTGGTCGTCAGGGCGACCAGATCCTCGGACACCACGCCCCGGGACCGGGACCGTGGCGGGGCGGGGTCCGCGGCGGGAGCGGCGAGGGCCCTGGCGGCCAGGGACGTCGTCGTCACCTACGGCGACCTGGTCGCGGTCGCCGGCGTCGACCTCGCCGTCCCCAGCGGCCAGGTCGTCGCCCTCATGGGCCGCAACGGCTCCGGGAAGTCCTCGCTGCTGTGGGCGCTCCAGGGCTCCGGGCGCCGAGCCCGCGGGACGGTCCGCGTCGCCGCGGCCGACGGCACGACTGTCGACCCGCGCGACCTGCGGGCTCACGAGCGCCGCGGCCTCGTCGGGTTGGTGCCGCAGACCCCCGGCGACCTGCTGTACCTCGACTCGGTCGCCCACGAGTGCGACCAGGCCGACCTCGAGAGCGGCGCCGAGCCGGGCGTCTGCCGGCGGCTGCTGCGGACCCTCGCGGACGGCATACCCGCGGACCGCCACCCCGCGGACCTCTCCGAGGGGCAGCGGCTCGCCCTCGTCCTGGCCGTCCAGCTCAGCGCCGACCCCCCCGTCGTCCTCCTCGACGAGCCCACCCGCGGGCTGGACTACACCGCCAAACACGCCCTCGGCACCGTCCTTCGGGGCCTCGCCGACCACGGGCGGACGGTCGTCCTGTCCACCCACGACGTCGAGTTCGTCGCCGGGCTGGCCGACCGGGTCGTCGTGCTCGGCTCGGGCGAGGTGGTCGCCGACGGCCCGACGGCCGACGTCGTCCGCTCCTCCCCCGCCTTCGCCCCCCAGGTGGCCAAGGTCACCGCACCCAGCTCCTGGCTCACGGTCGCCGATGTCCGCGCCGCGTTCCCCGGCGGCCCGCCGCGATGAGCAGCCCCCACCTCGCCAGCCCGCACCCGGCCCGGGTCCGGGCGATCGCCCTTCGGCCCCGCTCGGCGCTGGCCGTGGCCCTCGTCTCCGTCGCGGGTCTCGCCTCCTTCGGCTGGCCCCTCCTGGTCTCCCCGGGCCCGGGTCTCGCCCACGGCGCTGACGCCCCCTTCGTGTTCGCCGCGCTGCTGCCGCTCCTCCTCGCGGTCGTGCTGGCCGAGATCGGCGACGGGGGTCTCGACGTCAAGGCCGTCGCGCTCCTCGGCGTGCTGTCGGCCGTGGGAGCCGCGCTGCGCCCGCTCGGCGCCGGGACGGCCGGGCTCGAGACCGTGTTCTTCCTCCTCGTGCTCGCCGGTCGGGTGTTCGGCGCCGGCTTCGGGTTCGTCCTCGGGGCGACGACGATGTTCGGGTCGGCCCTGCTCACCGGCGGGGTCGGGCCGTGGCTGCCGTTCCAGATGCTGGGAGCCGCCTGGGTCGGCCTCGGTGCCGGCCTGCTGCCCCGCGCCCGCGGACGCGCCGAGGTCACCATGCTGGCCGCGTACGGCGCGGCGGCCGGGCTCGCCTACGGGCTCGCCCTCGACCTGGCGTTCTGGCCGTTCACGACCGGCCTCGGGGGCGGACTGTCCTTCGTGGCCGGCGCGTCCGTCCTGGCGAACCTGCACCGCTTCGTCGTGTATGCCGCCTCGACCTCCCTCGGCTGGGACCTCGGGCGGGCGGCCACCAACGCCGTTCTCGTCCTGCTCACCGGTCGCGCGGTGCTCGGCACGCTCCGGCGCGCGGCGCGCCGGGCGTCGTTCGAGGCCGCGGACCGCTCATCGCCGCTCCCGCGGCGCGGCGCACTCCTGTGCCAAGATCGGGCAACCGACCGTTGAGGAGGGGGCGATGGGCCCGACCGAGCTGGACCGCCGCGAGGGGTGGCTGAGCCGCGAGGAGCTGGAGGCGGCCCGAGGGCAGGTGCCCATCCTCTACGTCGACGCCGTCCCCGTGCGCCTGGCCCCCAACGGGGCCATCACCGCCGTCGGGCTGCTGCTGCGGGTCACCGGGCAGGGGACGATCCACCGCGAGCTCGTCTCGGGGCGGGTCCTCTACCACGAGCGGGTCCGCGACGCCCTGCTCCGGCACATCGAGAAGGATCTCGGGCCGATGGCGCTGCCCCAGGTCCCGCCCGTCCCGCAGCCGTTCACGGTGGCCGAGTACTTCCCCACCCCCGGCATCACGCCGTTCCACGACCCCCGCCAGCACGCCGTCTCGCTGGCCTTCATCGTCCCCGTCTCCGGCGACTGCGCCCCTCAGCAGGACGCCCTCGAGCTGACCTGGCTCAATCCCAACGACGCCCTCGACCCGGTCCTGCTCGCCGAGATGAGCGGCGGCCACGAGGTGCTGCTCAAGCAGGCCCTGGCGTACGCCGGTCACCCCGTCTGAGCCGGCCGACCGACCAGCCCTGGCGGCGGACCGCGGACCTAGCCGGTGAACTCGTCCCTGGTGCGCTGCCGGTCGTGCTCGTCGCGCAGGTGGGCCTCCTCCGGCGTCGGTGCCGTCCCGCCGAGCCGGGCGGGCAGAAACGCCAGCTCGCCGCCGGTCAGCGGGGGGTAGGCCTCCTGCTGGGCGTGCAGCTGTGCCGTCATCGTGGCGTGCAACCGCCTGTTGGCGGCCTCGGCGTCGGAGCCACGCGGCACCACCATCGGCTCGCCCACCGTGACGAAGATGTCGATGTCGGACCGTCCCATCCGCTTGGGATGGTCCTTGGTCCACACCCGCTGCGATCCCCAGATCGTCGTCGGCAGGATCGGGACGCCGGCCAGCTGGGCCATCCGCACCGTCCCGGACTTGAACTCCTTGAGCTCGAAGGACCGCGAGATCGTCGCCTCCGGGAACACCCCGACGATCTCGCCGGCCCGCAGGATGTCGACGGCGGCCCGGAACGAGGTGGCCCCGTTGTGACGGTCCACCGGGATGTGCTTCATCCCGCGCATGACCGGGCCGGAGTACCGGTGCCCGAAGATGCTCTCCTTCGCCATGAACCGGACGAGGCGCCGGGAGCGCCGGGCGACCAGACCGGCATACGTGAAGTCCATGTAGCCGGTGTGGTTGACCGCCATGACGGCGCCCCCGACCCGAGGTACATGGTCCTCACCGACCATGGTGAACCGCAGCCCCTGGAGGAAGAACACCGTGCGGGCCAGGCCGATGACCGGCAGGTAGACGGGCTCCATGACCCCAGACCCTACGCCGCGCTGCCGTCGAGCAGGAGAGTCAGGTGCTGGCCGCACGGCTCCCGCCGGTCGCGGCGGTCGGCGCCGGTGGCCGCCGGGATCCCCCGGTCGGCCCGGTCGCGGGACGGCGCCGACGGCGGCGCCGACGGCGGCGAGGGGGCACCTGGACCACGGCCGCCACCGGAACGCGGCGCGACGACCGGCGGCCATCTGCGAGGATTTGGCGCATGACCGAGCACCTCAGCCCATCTCGCGCTGCCCGCATCCCGGACCGGCCGTCCCTCGAGGGCCTCGAGGAGACCTGGGGCTCGGTATGGAGCGCGCAGGCCACCTACGCGTTCGACCGTGACGCGGCGCTGACCGGGACCCGGGAGCAGGTCTTCTCGATCGACACGCCCCCGCCGACGGCCAGCGGCTCGCTGCACATGGGACACGTCTTCTCCTACACGCACACCGACTGCATGGCCCGGTACAAGCGGATGGCCGGGTTCAACGTGTTCTACCCCATCGGCTGGGACGACAACGGGCTGCCGACCGAGAAGCGGGTCCAGAACTTCTACGGCGTGCGCGGCGACGCGACCCTGCCCCACGACCCCGCCTTCGTGCCGCCGCACCGCGGCGACGTCACGAGCACGCGGGCGGCCGACCAGCAGCCGATCAGCCGGCAGAACTTCATCGAGCTGTGCGACGAGCTGACCGTCACCGACGAGGAGGCCTTCGAGTCCCTCTTCCGGCGGATGGGGTTCAGCCTGGACTGGGGCATCTCCTACCGGACCATCGACGACAACTCCCGCGCGACGGCGCAGCAGGCGTTCCTGCGCAACCTCGCCCGCGGCGAGGCCTACCAGGCCGAGGCCCCGGGGCTGTGGGACGTGACGTTCCAGACCGCGGTGGCCCAGGCCGAGCTCGAGGCCCGCGACTACCCGGGGCACTACCACCGGGTGGCCTTCCACCGGGCCGGAGTGGACCCCGTCCACATCGAGACCACGCGTCCCGAGCTGATCCCCAGCTGTGTCGCGCTCATCGCCCATCCCGACGACGAGCGCTACCAGCCGCTGTTCGGGACGACCGTGACCACGCCCCTGTTCGGGGTGGAGGTGCCGGTCATGGCCCACCCGGCCGCCGAGATGGACAAGGGCGCCGGAATCGCCATGTGCTGCACCTTCGGCGACCTCACCGACGTGCTGTGGTGGCGTGAGCTGCGGCTGCCCACCCGCTCGGTCATCACCCGCTCGGGCCGCCTCCAGCGCGAGCTGCCCGACTGGCTCGCGGGAACGGCCGGCGAGGGCCTGTACACCGCCCAGCTGGCCGGCCGGACCCCATACGCCGCTCGCCAGGCGGTCGTCTCGGCGCTGCGCGACAGCGGCGACCTCGACGGCGAGCCCACGCCCACCGCGCGCAAGGCGAACTTCTACGAGCGGGGCGAGAAGCCCCTCGAGATCGTCACCTCCCGCCAGTGGTACATCCGCAACGGCGGCCGCGAGCCCGAGCTCAACGAGCGGCTCGTCGCCCGGGGCGAGGAGGTCGCCTTCCACCCGGCGTTCATGCGGGCCCGCTACGCCAACTGGGTCAGCGGGCTCAACGGCGACTGGCTCATCTCCCGGCAGCGGTTCTTCGGCGTGCCGATCCCCGTCTGGTACCCCGTCGACGCCGACGGCAGGCCCGACTACGAGCACCCCATCGTGCCCGCCGAGGCCGACCTCCCGGTGGACCCGGCGTCGCAGGCCCCGCCCGGCTACGACCAGGGCCGGCGCGGCGCACCGGGCGGGTTCGTCGGCGACCCCGACGTCCTCGACACGTGGGCGACCTCCTCGCTCAGCCCGCAGATCGCCGGCGGCTGGCGGCGGGTGGCAGAGGACGGCTCGGTGCACGAGGACCCCGTGTGGCCCAAGCTCTTCCCGATGGACATGCGCCCTCAGGCGCACGACATCATCCGCACCTGGCTGTTCGCCACCATCGTGCGGGCCCACTTCGAGCACGGCACCGTGCCGTGGACCGACGCCGCCATCAGCGGCTGGATCCTCGACCCCGACCGCAAGAAGATGTCCAAGTCCAAGGGGAACGTGGTCACCCCCGAGGACGTCGTCAAGGAGCACAGCGCCGACGCGGTGCGCTACTGGGCGGCCAGCGGCCGGCTCGGCACGGACGCCGCCTACGACGTGGGACAGATGAAGGTGGGCCGGCGGCTGGCCATCAAGATCCTCAACGCCAGCAAGTTCGCCCTCGGCTTCGGCGAGGTCGACGGCGACCTCTCGGCCGCGGTCAGCGACCCGCTGGACCGCGCCCTGCTGGCCGGGCTCGGGGACGTCGTCGACCAGGCCACCGCGGGCTTCGAGGCCTGGGACTACACCCGCAGCCTCGAGGTGACCGAGAGCTTCTTCTGGCGCTTCTGCGACGACTACCTCGAGCTGGTCAAGGACCGCGCCTACGGCGCCCGCGGCGCCGGCAGCGCCCGGGCCACCCTGCGCATCGCCCTCGACGTCATGCTCCGGCTGCTGGCTCCCTTCCTGCCGTATGTCACCGAGGAGGTCTGGTCCTGGTGGCACGACGGCTCCGTCCACCGCACGAGCTGGCCGCGGCGGGAGGACCTCGCGGCCGGCCGTAGCGGCGACCCCGAGATGCTCGTCGCCGTCGGCGAGGCACTGGCCGCCATCCGCAAGACGAAGTCGGAGGCGAAGCTGGGCATGCGCGCCGAGGTGGCGCAGGTGACGGTGGTCGGCCCGGTCCGGGCCCTCGACGACGTCCGGGCGGCCGAGGCCGACCTGCGAGCCGCCGGCCGGATCACCGGGACCGTCGGCTACGCCGAGGGTGACACCGTCGGGGCTCGCGACGTGCAGCTCGTCGCGGTGGCCAAGCCGTCGGCCTGAGGTCAGGGCGACGAGGTGGTCGCGCGGGGCACCCGCGCGAGCGATCGCATCCAGCCGGCCACTCCCCGAGCGGGGACGCGACGGGCGCCGTCGGGCTGCACGGCGACCCACGGGACGTTCCAGCCGGACAGGGCGAGCCGGCGCTCGACGACGTCGTCGCGGCGCAGATGGCGCACCCGGCCGCCGGCGGGGTCGTAGACCTCCAGCATGTGGTCGGCCTCGCCGGGGATGACCAGGGTCACGTGCCGTGGCAGGGCGGCGTCGCCGACGTACAGCAGGGCCGGCTCGCCCTCGGTGACGACGGCCACCAGCCGGTCGAACGCCGCGGCGAGCGCGGCACCGTCGTCGGGTCGCAGCACGTCGAGGACATAGCGGGTCCCGGGCCGCGAGGCCCCGTGCTCCAGCTCCCGCTTCGCTCCCCAGGGTGCCGTGCCGAGCCTGGCCGGCCACGGCAGGTTCATCCGGCCACGGCGCAGCGACAGCGCGTTGGTGCGGCGGAGCACCAGGCGCTCGTAGGCTGCGAACCGCTCGTCCTGGGTCGACCCGGGCGGGGCGCCCGGCGGGTGCGGCCGACCGGTGCGCACCCAGGACGCGAACACCGGGTCGACGAGCATCCGGGCCACCGTCAGGCAGGCCGCGCCGCAGCTCACCGGCGAGTGCTGCACCGGACCGGTGTCTCCGGCCCGGAGTCGGTATGGGGTCGCCACACGCCCCATCGTGTCGAATGCAGGCGCCGGATGCCAGCGCGACCCGGCGGCTCGCGCCGGACGGTAGCCGGTGCACGTCGGGCCGCGGCGCAGCGACCGGCCGGGCCCGCTCAGGCCGAGCGCTTGCGGGCGGGCCGCTTGCGCCCGCCCTCGTCGTCGCGGCGGACGATCGTCGGCAGGACGTTCTTGAGGACGACGTCCTCGGTGACGACGACCTTGGAGATCTCGTCGTCGCTCGGCACGTCGAACATCACCGGCAGGAGGACCTCCTCCATGATGGCCCGCAGGCCTCGCGCACCGGTCCCGCGGGCCATCGCCTGCTCGGCGATCGCCTCGACGGCCTCCTGCTCGAACTCCAGCTCCACCCCGTCGATGCCGAACATCTTCTGGTACTGCTTGACCAGCGCGTTCCGCGGCTCGGTGAGGATGGTGACCAGGGCGCCGGTGTCGAGCGGGGTGACGGTCGTGATGACGGGGAGCCGGCCGATGAACTCGGGGATGAGCCCGAACTTCATGAGGTCCTCGGGCATGACGTCGTGGATCGAGTCGGCGAGGTCCTTGGGCGTGTGCAGCTGCGAGCCGAAGCCGAGCCCCTTCTTGCCGTTGCGGGACTCGACGAGCTTCTCGAGGCCGGCGAAGGCCCCGCCCACGATGAACAGCACGTTGGTGGTGTCGATCTGGATGAACTCCTGGTGCGGGTGCTTGCGGCCGCCCTGGGGCGGCACGCTGGCCGTCGTGCCTTCGAGGATCTTGAGCAGCGCCTGCTGTACTCCCTCGCCGGAGACGTCGCGGGTGATCGACGGGTTCTCGGACTTGCGGGCGATCTTGTCGACCTCGTCGATGTAGATGATCCCCGTCTCGGCCTTCTTGACGTCGTAGTCTGCGGCCTGGATGAGCTTGAGGAGGATGTTCTCGACGTCCTCGCCGACGTAGCCGGCCTCGGTCAGCGCCGTGGCGTCCGCGATGGCGAACGGGACGTTGAGCATCTTGGCCAGCGTCTGCGCGAGGTAGGTCTTGCCGCAGCCGGTGGGGCCGATGAGCAGGATGTTGGACTTGGCGATCTCGACGTGGTCGGGGTCCTTCTTCCCCCCGAGGGCCTCGCCGGCCTGGATGCGCTTGTAGTGGTTGTAGACCGCGACGGACAGTGCCTTCTTGGCGATGTCCTGCCCGATGACGTACTGCTGGAGGAAGTCGAAGATCTCGCGCGGCTTGGGGAGCTCGTCCATGCCCAGCTCGGAGGACTCGGCGAGCTCCTCCTCGATGATCTCGTTGCAGAGGTCGATGCACTCGTCACAGATGTAGACACCGGGACCGGCGATGAGCTTCTTGACCTGCTTCTGCGACTTCCCGCAGAAGGAGCACTTGAGTAGGTCGCCGCTCTCACCCATGCGTGCCACGTCCCACGTCCTTCCGTCGAGCTGCGGGCCCCGGCCGACGCAAGGGTGTCGGCCGGGAACGACGCCTCGACGCTACCCGTCGAGGGCCTTCACCGACCCCATTGAACGCCCCCGGACCGGGGCGAGTCGCGCTTGTCCGCTGTCAGCGCAACGTCGCAGGGCGGTCGCCTCGCCCGGGCCCGGTTGCCCGTATCCGCCCAGGTCAGCCCACCCGTGCCGGGGCAGCACCGCCGACGTGAGGGTCGCCACATGTCCCGGAGGCGACCGGTGCCGCGGCCCGGCGCGGCCGCTGCACCGCGGGCGTCAGGTCAGCCGATGGGGTGCGCGCTCGGCACGCCGGGCCGCTGCGGGACCGGCGAGCCCAGCGCCACCCGCGGCGAGGAGCCGTCACGCAGGCCGGCGCCGGCCAGGGGCGGCCAGGGCACCCCGGACAGCGTGTCGATGGTGCCCGGGAAGAGCTCGAAGCTCCCGCTGACGTCGTAGACGAGGTCGAGGCTGCCGGTGTAGTTGCGCACCTGGAAGGTGTTGCCCATGGAGAGGCCCACCCAGGCCGAGTTGGCCCGGACCTGATTGGCTCCGATGTTGAGCGCGCTGCTCACCGGTGCCGGACCCGCGTCCCACAGCTTGAGGTAGGTCGGCGAGGTCGGCAGGACGCCGGTGAGGTTGCCGACGAGGGACCATGTGTCGCGGCCGGCCACCGAGAGTGGCGCCGAGACCGTCCTGTTGACCCTGGCGCCGACGCTCTGCAGGCCGAGATCCGTGCGGGTGTCGACGATGCGGGTGGGTGACACCGGTCTGAAGCGGTCGCCGTAGTCACCGTCCTGCGAGGTGGCGTAGACGCCCACGACGTCGACGATGACGTGCGCCGAGCTCGCCGGGCTCGCTGCGTTGGCGATGTAGAACGTCGGCATCATCGTCCCGCCGTCGCTGGCCAGCTCGGTGCGGGCGACCGACATGTTGGCGATGGTGTCGCCCTTGGTGTAGTTCAGCGTCGACGTCGTCAGCGATCCGGCCGGCTCCGATGGCAGCACCGCGAGGTAGCCGGAGCCGGTCGCCCTCGTGACCGTGACGGTCACCGCGAACGCCCGGACCCGCGCGTCGAGCTCGGCGCCGAACCCGAGGTCGAGCGCGACGTAGTAGCCGCCTTGGAGCCCGAAGCCCCAGTCGGTCCGTGAGTCGAACATGCGGTAGGGCGTGATGGAGAAGTAGTCCGCTCCGCCGCCCTCGGCGAAGGTCGTCGTCCCGACGTAGTAGCCGACGAGGTCGGCGACCAGCTGGACCGAGCCGCTGTTGTTGTAGAACGACACGGACCCGTTGGTTCCCAGCGGCACGGTGACGAGGTTGGCCCCGGTCCAGCCCTTGGTGAAGTTGATGCTGGAGGCGGTCGGCCGGGGCTGGCCGGCCGGGTAGGCCGTCACGTAGCCGCCACTGGTGCCACCGGTCACGGTGAGGTTGAGGACCACTGCGCTGACCCCGCTCGCGGGCACCCCGCCCCGCGTCCCGGCCACCTTGAGGGTGACCGTGCTGCGGGCGCCGACCGCGCCCAGGCGCACACCGAACCCCTTCCGGGTGTCCATGACCCGGCCGACCTGGGCGTGGTACTGGCCCTTCACCGAGAGCCGGGGGTTGGTCAGGGTGAGGGGGGTGGACGTCGAGGCGTCCGGTGCCGTGGTGGTCACGACCAGGTCCTCGGTCACCGTGGCCGGGGTGAGCGCCCGGGGGGCCGCCGCGACGGCAACGGCGCAGGTGTCGTCCGCAGCGAGGACCGCGCCCGTGCAGGTGTCGCTGAGGACCACGAAGCTCGGCTCCGCGGCGCCGGCGACCGCGACGGCGCTGATGGCGAGGTCGCTCATGGCGGTCACCGTCACGGTGTGGGCGGCACTGACCTCACCGATGAAGGGGGCGTCCCAGGCCGCGACGGGGCTGAGGGTCAGCGGGCCGGCGACACCCTCGTGGGTGGCCGCCCGGGCCGGGCCGGCCAGCAAGGCGGCCGCGGCGACGAGTACGCCGGCCAGCAGGGTGGGCAGGGGGCGGCGTCTCGACATCGGGATCCCTTTCGGCAGGAGGTCGCGATGATCGTAGAGCGCGGCTCCCTCCTCCGCTGGCCGAACGACCCGGCCCGGCTGTGGGCTGCGACACAGGTGTGCCGCCCGGCCCTCGTGGGCGGGCGGCACACCCGTGTCGGCACGGCTCGTCCGCGCACGGACGAGGTGGTACGGGGGCCGTACGCAGCGGTGGGAGGGGCTCAGGTCTCGTCAGAGGCCTTGCGCGAGGCGAGGACCTCGTCGATGAGGCCATACTCCTTGGCCGCCTCGGACGAGAGGATCTTGTCGCGCTCGATGTCCTTGCGGACCTCTTCGAGGGTGCGGCCGGTGTGCTTGGCGAGGGTCTCCTCGAGCCACCCCCGCATCCGGATGATCTCGTTGGCGGTGATCTCCAGGTCGGAGGCCATCCCACCAGCTCCTTCCATCGCCGGCTGGTGGATGAGCATCCGGGCGTTGGGCAGCGCGAACCTCTTGCCCTTCGCGCCCGCCCCGAGCAGCACGGCCGCGGCGGATGCGGCCTGGCCGATGACGAAGGTCTGCACGTCCGGGCGGATGTACTGCATGGTGTCGTAGATCGCCGCCATCGCGGTGAACGAGCCGCCGGGGCTGTTGATGTACATGAGAATGTCGCGGTCGGGGTCCTGGCTCTCCAGCACGATGAGCTGGGCGATGACGTCGTCGGCGGACGCGTCGTCGACCTGCACGCCGAGGAAGATGATCCGGTCCTCGAACAGCTTCGTGTAGGGGTCGAGGCGCTTCATGCCGTAGGAGGTGCGCTCCTCGAACTGAGGCAGGATGTAACGGCTCGTCGGGGCCGGGGCGGAGAGGCGGCCGGTCGGGTCAACGTTCATGGGGGTGGGCTTTCCTTCGCTGGGTCTCTGGTCGCGCGGTCAGTCGGTGACGGGGTTGCTGACCCGGGGGCCGGCCTGGGTCGCCGTGCGGATGACATGGTCGACGAAGCCGTACTCCTTGGCCTCCTGCGCGGTGAACCAGCGGTCGCGGTCGGAGTCCTTCTCGATCTGGTCGATGCTCTGCCCCGTGTGCTCGGCGATGAGCTCGGCCATCTGCTTCTTGATGTGCAGCAGCTGCTCGGCCTGGATCTTGATGTCGCTCGCGGTACCGCCGATGCCGCCAGACGGCTGGTGCATCATGACCCGGGCATGCGGGGTGGCGTAGCGCTTGCCGGGCGTCCCGGCCGAGAGGAGGAACTGGCCCATCGAGGCCGCCATCCCCATCGCCACCGTGGCGACGTCGTTGGGCACCCACTGCATCGTGTCGAAGATGGCCATACCGGCGGTGACCGAGCCGCCCGGGCTGTTGATGTACAGCCAGATGTCCTTCGCGGAGTCCTCGGCCGCCAGGAGGAGCATCTGGGCGCAGATGGCGTTGGCGTTGTCGTCGCGGACGTCCGAGCCCAGGAAGATGATCCGCTCCTTGAGGAGCCGGTTGTAGATGTGGTCGTCGAGGCCGAACTGCGGGCCCTCGCCCGCCGCGGTGATCTCGGTGCTGCTCACGCTGCTGCTCCTTCGGTGGCGGTCGGCGCTGTGTGGTGGCGTCTGCTTGTCAGTGACCCTAACGCGGGCCCTCACCGCGAAACTCCCCCGTCCGGGCGCTGTTCGCCCTGAGCACAACCTGGCCGCCCACGCGACCGGTGCCCACCAAGCCGCCACAGCCCGAGGCGTCACGCGCCGGGTCACCCGCCGGAGGTCACCCCGCCGGAGGTCAGCGGGGCCGGCTCTCGGACCGCGGGCAGCACGAGCTGGACGAGGACCGCCATGGTGCCGACGGCCAGCAGGGCGCGCAGCACGCCGACGTGGTCGCCGAGGAAGCCGAGCAGGGGCGGACCCGCGATGAAGGCCAGGTAGCCGATCGTCGCGACCACCGACATCCGGGCGGGCGCCCGGCGCGGGTCATCGGCGGAGGCGCTCATCCCGACCGGGAACCCGAGGGCGACGCCGAGGCCCCAGACGCAGGCCCCCACATAGGCCATCCAGACCTGGCCGACGATGACGAGCAGCGAGCCCGCGACCGCCAGCGCGAAGCACACCCGCAGCACCGGCACCCGGCCGAACCGGTCGAGCACGCCGGTACCCAGGACGCGCCCCAGCGTCATCGCGCAGAGGAAGGCGGCGAACGCCAGAACACCCGCCCACGACGGCACGCGGTGTCCCTCGACGAACGCGACGGCCATCCAGTCGTTCGCCGTGCCCTCGGTGAACGCCGCGACGAGGGTGACGAGGCCGATGAGCAGCGTGCGCCTCTCGAGCCACGCCGAACCCTCCCGGCCACCGCGCCGCTCGGCCCGCTTGTGCTCCGCGTCCTCGACGCGGCCGGGCAGGAAGGCGCGCAGGGACCACCATCCGGCCAGCGCCACCACCACCCCGGTCCCGGCGAGATGGACGAGGATCGACACGTGCGCCCACGACATCGCCGAGCCGGCGAGCGCGCTCACGACCGTGCCCGCGCTGAAGAAGGCGTGGAAGCGGGGCATGACGCTCTGCTCGAGCAACCGCTCGACGGCGGCGCCCTCGAGGTTCATCGAGACGTCCCACACGCCGACCCCCGTGCCGAGGCAGAACAGCCCGACGGCGACGACCAGCCGGGAGTGCCAGACGTCGATGCCCACCCCGAGGAGCAGCGAGCCCAGCACCGCCGCCGTCATCCCGGCCGCGATGGCCCGGACCACCCCGAGCCGGTGGACGATGCGACCGGCCGAGGGCAGCGACACCATGGAGCCGAGCGAGGCCGCGAGCAGGGTGAGGCCGAGCTGGCCGGGCGTCAGGTGCAGCTCGGCCTTGGCATCGGCGATCCGGGACGCCCAGGCGGCGAACTCGATGCCGGCCAGCGCGAAGACGACGAAGTCCGCGTTGCGCGCGGCGACAACGCGCTCCCGCGGCGGGGCGGCGACCGTCATGCCCCCATGCAACCATCCCGCGGCGCCGGCCGCGGCCTCACGACCGGGCCCGACCCGGTGCTCAGGCCGGGTCCACCTCGGCCGGATCCACCTCGGCCAGATCCGCCTCGGCCAGATCCGCCTCGGTCTCGTCCGCCTCGGCCGGGTCCGGCTCAGTCGGCTCGGCGGTCGCCGGCTCGGCGGCTTCGGCCGGCTCCACCGCGGCGCCCCGGTCGGCGAGGATGGCGCCCAGGTCGACCGGGTCCCCGGCCGTGTCGGTGACGACCGCCTTCTCGAGCACGCTCGCGAGGGCCTTGCGTCGGGCGACCTCGGCGACCATGGCCGGGATCTGGCCCTGCTTGTCGACGGCCTGAGCGAACTGGTTGGGGTCCATGCCGTACTGCTGGGCGCTCATGACGAGGTACTCGATGAGCTCGGGCTGGTCGACCTGCACCTCGAGGTGCTCGGCAAGGGCGTCGAGGAGGAACTGCCCCTTGAGGGCCTGGCGGGTGTTCTCGCCGACCTCCGCACGGTGCTCCTCGTCCTCGAGGCGGTCCTCGCCCTCGAGGTGGGAGTGGACCTCGGCCTCGACCACGCCCTCGGGCACGGGGATCTCGGTGACCTCGAGCAGGTGATCGAGGATCTTGTCGCGGGCCTGGACGCCCTGCTCCATCCGCTTGGCCTGGACCGCCTGCCGGGTGAGGTCGGCGGTGAGCTCGGCGAGGGTGTCGAACTCCGAGGCGAGCTGGGCGAAGTCGTCGTCGAGAGGGGGCAGCTCGCGGACCTTGACCGACCCGACGGTGACGGTGCAGTCGGCGTTGCGGCCCTCCTGGTCGCCGCCGGCGAGAGGGGCGACGAAGTCCTTGCTCTCACCCGCTGACATGCCGAGCAGCGCCTCGTCCATGCCCTCGAGCATCGTCGCCGACCCGACCTCGTAGGACACGCCGCTGACCGAGTCGATCTCCTCGCCGTCGATCTCGGCGCGCAGGTCGATGGAGACGAAGTCGCCGTTCTCGACGGGGCGGTCCACGCCGGCGAGGGTCCCGAAGCGCTCGCGGAGGGCGTCGAGCCGCTCCTGGACGTCCTCCTCGCTCGCCTCGGCCACGTCGACGGTCACAGCGATGCCGTCGGTGTCCGGCAGGCTGATCTGCGGGCGGACGTCGGTCTCGACGGTGAACTCGAGGTCCTGGCCGTCCTCGAGGGGCACGGCGGTGACGTCGACCTCGGGCTGGCCGATCGCTCGCACCCCCTCGGAGTCGATGGCCTGGCCGAAGAACCGGGGCAGGGCCTCGTTGACGGCCTCCTGCACCACGGCTCCCCGGCCGACCCGCTGGTCGATGATCCGGCTCGGCACATGGCCCTTGCGGAAGCCCGGCACCTGGATCTGCCCGGAGATGGTCCGGTATGCCGCGTCGAGGTCCGGCTTGAGCTCGTCGAAGGGGACCTCGACATGGAGCTTGACCCGGGTCGGGCTGAGGGTCTCGACGGCACTCTTCACTTCAGGCACTCCGAACTGGCGGCGGACGTTGGCTGGGTGTCACGGCGGCGCAAGGCCCCGGACCGGCCGGGACCCGGCGCGACCGGCACGCCGGGGGGCACGCCGGCCCGGCATGCAGGCCCGGCGTACGGCACATGCTAGCCGCACGGCGTCGCCCCGGCCGAATCCCCGGCCCGCGGCGCCCCGGCGGCGATGCGTCAGGCCGACTGCTCGCGGTCGAGCCGCCCGAGGCTCCACCGGCGCGGGAGTGTCCAGGCCGGCAGCTGCCGCTCGTCGGCGACCTGCTGGACGCGGGCGCACTCCTGCGGGCTGAGCCGGACGAGTACCCGCGGTCGCGGTTCGGCCTGGTGGACTGATAGCCCTCCGGGTACGACTCGTCCGTCGCCGGCTCGGCAGTGCCGTGGAGCGGGTGACGGGAATCGAACCCGCATGGCCAGCTTGGAAGGCTGGGGCTCTGCCATTGAGCTACACCCGCGCGTGTCCCGACCCGGCCGTGGCCGGCGGGCTCGAGAGCAGGCGTTAGCCTAGTGGCCGCTGTCCTGGGACCCGAAATCTCCCTTGCGCCGTGCGGCCCCGCACCGCGTCGTCGAGAGTTCCGGGTGCTCATGGCACCGGGGTATGGCGCAGCTTGGTAGCGCGTCCGCTTTGGGAGCGGAAGGCCGCCGGTTCGAATCCGGCTACCCCGACCAGGTGGGCACGCCCGCGAGCCCGCCGCCCGCACCGACCGACCTGCCGGCGCGGCCCGGCGCACGGCGCGCGGCCGGGGCCTGGCTCAGCGGCGGCGAGTGGCCCGCAGGTCGGTGATCGGGCGGCCCGCGGCCAACGCCTTGGCCTCGAACCCGTCGACCGGCCGCCAGAGCGGCCGCTCCCCCTCGACGACGTCCCAGCACCCGTGAGCCGACAGCACGGCCCGGGCATGTGCGGCATACCCGGCGTGGTCCGTGGCGATCAGCAGCTGCCCACCGGGCACCAGCCGGGAGGCGAGCAGGTCGAGGGTGTGGGGCTGGACGAGGCGCCGCTTCGCGTGGCGCTGCTTCGGCCACGGGTCGGGGAAGAACAGGTGGACCGCGGTGAGCGAGCCCACCGCGACCCGCTCGCGCAGCAGTGGGAGGGCGTCGCCCTGCTCGACCCACAGGTTGCCGGCGCCGACGGCCTCGGCGGCCGCGAGCATCCTGGCCACCCCCGGGACGTGGACCTCGACGGCGAGCAGGTCCGCGTCAGGGTGGGCGGCTGCGTACCCGATGGCGGCGGCGCCGTGTCCGGAGCCGATCTCGAGCACGACGGGGCCCCGGCGGCCGAAGGCGACCTCGGGGTCCAGCGGACCGGGCGGGATCCGGCGGGCGGGCAGCAGGGTCGAGATCCGCTGCGTCGTGAGCGGGGAGCTGCGCCACCGGGGGGCGTAGGTCCGGACGCCTGCGGCCGACCGCGGAGCAGAGGGCTCCACGGTCCCGACGGCGAACGGCTCGGACACGACGGCCAGGCTACGCAGCCGGATCCGCGTCGCCCAAGTCGGCTCCCGCCGGAAGTGGCGCGCCGCGGTCCGGTCCGGCGGCGGACGAGCCGCTCAGCCGCGCTGGATGGAGAAGGCCGCGCGGTCGTCCAACCGCCCCGCCCGGGCCGAGCGGCACACCGCGTCGGCCAGCCCCGGCCCTCCCGAGACCATGACCCGGCTGGCCACGCCGAGCATCCGGTCGATGCCGTCGTCGAGGTCGTACTGGCGCGACTCGATGACCCCGTCGGTGTAGAGGAGCAGGGCGTCGCCGGGCTGGAGCCGCCCGGACGCCCGCGGGAAGAACACCCGGTCCATGACGCCGAGCAGCGGACCCTGGGTGCCGACCATCTCCCAGGTCGCGCTCCCGGCGTGGTAGTGCGCAGGTGCCGGGTGCCCGGCCAGCCCGACGCTGTAGCCACCGGTCTCGAGGTCGAGGTCGAGGTGGGCTGCGGTCGCGAAGCCCTCACCCCACCGCTGGCGGATGAGGAAGGAGTTCGCCGCGCTGAGGAAGGAGAAGGCCCCGACCGACCCGAGGATGCCGCTCAGGGCTCCGGACAGGAGCAGCGACCGGGCCCCGGCCCCGCGGCCCTTCCCGCTGACGTCGACGACGGCTACCTCGAGGCGCCTCTTGTCCGGGCTGAGCGAGGTGACCATGAAGTCGCCGGAGAAGGCGTCGCCGTTCGCCGAGTGCAGGGCCGCCTCCGCGAACCAGCCCTCCGGCAGCTCCGGCAGGGAGCCGTTGCGCTGGATGCGGTCCCTCAGGTCGACGAGCAGGTTGTCGCCGGTGAACCCCTGGGTCCCCAGCCGGGAGCGCGAGCGCCCGACGAGGTACATGAAGACCATGACCGTCGCGAGCGCGAGCGGGCCGAGGAAGAAGGGGTCGTTCGGTCGCGGGAAGAGGATGGACAGGACGAGGATGACCGCCGCCACCGGGGTGTAGACGACGAGCAGCCGCGGGACGGTGAGGAACAGCCCGGCCAGGACGATGATCGGCGCGAAGGACGCCAGGGGGACCCGCTCCGGGTTGGCCAGGACGATGACCGATACGACCGCCGTCGCCGCCAGCAGGAAGAGGAACTGGACGATGTCGGACTCGCGCAGGGTCGGGTGAGAGCGGAGCCAGCGGCGCAGCACCGTCCTGCGGCGCTTGCGCACCACGACGCTCACATTGCCTCCCACTGCCCCACCCTCGACAGTCGACGTCGTTGTGTCCCGCTCAGCGTAGGGCCTGGTCATCTCGCGGGTCGGCGACTCGGGGATATTCGCCGGGCGGCGGCATACCCGGGCAACGCCCACCGGGCACCGGCGAGTTCCCGCCCCGTCACGGCCGCTCCGGCACGGCTGTCGCGGCCCGCGTCGGGCTCCCCGGGCAGCCCTCGGCCGCGTTCCGCGGGGGGCTCAGGGAAGCGATGGAAGGACCCGGTCGCTCTCGTAGGCGCTGACCATGTCGATCCGTCGCCGATGGCGCGGGTCCTCGCTGAACGGCGTGCCGAGGAAGACGGTGGCCATCGAGCGGGCCTGCTCGACCGAGCTCATCCGGCCGCCGATCGACAGGACCTGGGCGTCGTTGTGCTCGCGCGCCAGAGCGGCGGTCTCGTCGTTGTAGCACAGGGCTGCGCGGATGCCGCTCACCTTGTTCGCTGCCATCTGCTCGCCGTTGCCGGACCCCCCGAGGACGATGCCGAGCGAGCCGGGCTCCGCCGCGACGGCCTCGGCGGCGCGCAGGACGTAGACGGGGTAGTCGTCGAGCGGGTCGAGCCCCTGGGGTCCGTGGTTGACGACGTCGTGCCCCTGCCCCCGCAGGAACGCCACGAGGTCCACCAGCACCTCGTATGCCGCGTGGTCGCCGCCGATGTGTACGCGCATGCCGCTCCACCTCGCCTCTCGCTAGTCGAACTGCGGTCCCACCGTGCGGGACCGCTTGAGCTCGTAGAAGCCGGGGGTGCCCGCGACCAGCACGCACCCGTCCCACAGGCGGCCGGCGGCCTCGCCGCGGGGCGCGGGCGTGACGACCGGGCCGAAGAACGCCACCCCGTCGACGGCCACGACCGGGGTCCCGACGTCGAGGCCCACGAGGTCGACCGCGCGCTGGTGGCTGGCCCGCAGCGCCTCGTCGTGCTCGTCGCTCGATGCGGCGCCGGCGAGCGCCCCCGGCAGGCCGACCTCGTCGAGGGCGGCTGCGATGACGCGGCCGTAGTCCTTGTCGCCGCCGGGGTGGACGCGGGTCCCCAGTGCGTCGTAGAGCGGCTTGGTCACCTGGGCGCCGTGTGCGGCGGCAGCGGCGGTCACCACCCGGACCGGGCCCCACGCCCCGTCGAGGAACGCCCGGTAGTCGGCCGGCAGGTCACGGCCCTCGTTGAGCACAGCCAGGCTCATGACCGACCAGGTGACCCGCACCGGCCGGACCCGCTCGACCTCGGTCATCCACCGGGACGTCATCCACGCCCACGGGCACAGCGGGTCGAACCAGAACTCGGCCTCGTGCACCGCGGCCTCGGGCCGGCCGGTGGACTCCTGGGCGGCCGTTGCGTCGGCCGGCTCGCTTGATGCTCTCGATGATGCGCTGGTCATGTCGCCATCCTGCCACCGGGCCCGGGGTCCGCTCGCCGGGCGCCCAGGACCTGGGAGGCGCGGCCAGAACCGTAACCGGGACGTCCGCCCCGTGCGAGGATGGATGCGCCGACCAGGCACGCCCCTACCCCCGATCGCCCCGCGAGGAGACCCCATGCCCGGCACCAACCTCACCCGCGCCGAGGCCGAGGAGCGGGCCGCCCTGGTCGCGGTCACGTCCTACGACGTCGAGCTCGATCTGACGACCTCCCCGCGGACGTTCGCAACCACGAGCTCCATCACGTTCACCTGCGCCAGGCCGGGGTCGGGCACGTTCGTCGACTTCATCGGCGAGTCGGTGCAGTCGATCACCCTCAACGGCACCTCGCTCGACCCGACCGGCCGGTTCGCCGACTCCCGGATCGCGGTGTCCGGCCTGGCGGCCGAGAACGTCCTGCGCATCGAGGCGACCGGGCTGTTCACCAACACCGGAGAGGGGCTGCACCGGTTCGTCGACCCCGTCGACGACGAGGTCTACCTCTACACCCAGTTCGAGGTCGCCGACTCCCGGCGGATGTACCCGGTCTTCGAGCAGCCGGACCTCAAGGCGCGCTTCGCGTTCACGGTCACCGCCCCGGCGCACTGGGAGATCGTCTCCAACTCCCCCACCCCGCAGGCCGAGCCGGCCACGGACGGTGCGGCGACCTGGCGGTTCGCGCCGACCGAGCGCGTGTCGAGCTACATCACCGCGCTCATCGCCGGCCCGTACGACTCGGTCGGCGACACCGTGACCTCGCGTGCGGGTGAGGTGCCGCTGCGCATCCTCTGCCGCAGGTCCCTCACCCAGCATCTGGACGCCGACAACCTCTTCGAGCTGACCAAGACCGGCTTCGCCTTCTTCGAGGCCGAGTTCGACCGGGCGTACCCCTTCGCGAAGTACGACCAGATCTTCACGCCCGAGTACAACGCCGGGGCCATGGAGAACGCCGGGGCCGTGACCTTCAACGAGGTGTACGTGTTCCGCTCCAAGGTCACCGAGGCCATTCGCGAGCGCCGGGCGCTCACCCTGCTGCACGAGCTCGCGCACATGTGGTTCGGCAACCTCGTCACGATGCGCTGGTGGGACGACCTGTGGCTCAACGAGTCCTTCGCCGAGTGGGCCTCGACGACGTGCCAGGCCGAGGCCACCTCGTGGACCGACGCCTGGACGACCTTCGGCACCTACGAGAAGGACTGGGCCTACCGCCAGGACCAGCTCTCCTCGACCCACCCGATCGTCGCCCCCATCCGCGACCTGCGCGATGTCGAGGTCAACTTCGACGGCATCACCTATGCCAAGGGCGCCTCGGTGCTCAAGCAGCTCGTCGCCTATGTCGGCCGGGAGCCGTTCGTGGCCGGGCTGCGGGCCTACTTCGCCCGGCACGCGTGGGGGAACACGACCCTCGGCGACCTGCTCAGCGAGCTCGAGACCACCAGCGGGCGCGACCTGCGGACCTGGTCGCAGCAGTGGCTCGAGACGGCCGGGGTCAACACCCTGCGACCGGTGCTGGACACCGACGACTCCGGTACGATCACGTCGGCGGTCATCGAGCAGACGTATGCCGCGGGCTACGAGACGCTGCGACCGCACCGACTCGCGGTCGGGCTCTACGCCGTGGACGGGGACCGGCTGGTGCGCACCGACCGGCTCGAGATCGACGTGGCGGGTGAGCGGACGGAGGTGGCCGCGCTCGTCGGCCGGGCGGTCCCCGACCTGCTGCTCGTCAACGACGACGATCTCGCCTATGCCAAGATCCGCCTCGACGCGGGCTCCCTCGCGACGGCGCTCCAGCACCCTCGCGGCTTCACCGAGTCCCTCCCCCGCAGCCTCGTCCTGGGCTCGGCCTGGGACATGACCCGTGACGCCGAGATGGCTGCCCGGTCGTTCGTCGACCTCGTCCTGGCCTCGCTGCCGGGCGAGGAGGACTCGACCCTGCTGCGGACCCTCATCGGCCAGCTCCAGACGGCGGTCTTCTCCTACACCGCGCCGGTGCACCGGGAGGCCACCCGGGCCCGGGTGCTGCGGTCGATCTGGTCGCTGGCGCGGGAGGCCCCACCCGGTAGCGACGCCCAGCTCCAGCTCGTCACCGCGGCCGCCGGGCTGACGGTGGTCGGCGACGACACGGCATACCTCGCGGGCCTCCTCGGCGGCGGGGAGGTCCTCGACGGGCTCCAGGTCGACACCGACCTGCGGTGGACCCTGCTCACCGCGCTGGCCGCCGCCCGGGTCGTCGGCGAGGCCGAGATCGACGCCGAGAAGGCCCGCGACGACACGGCGACCGGCCGCGAGCGCGCGGCCCGGGCGCTGGCCTCGATCCCCACGCCTGAGCTCAAGGCCGCCGCCTGGCGCGAGGCCGTCGAGAACGACGGGCTGCCCAACTCGGTGGTCGACGCCGTCGCCCTCGGGTTCGGGCGCGCGGGCGCGCCGGAGGCGCTGCGGCCCTACGTCGACCGGTACCACACCATGCTCGACACCATCGAGCGCAAGGGGTCGCACGCGATCATCGAGGCGATCGTCACGGGGTTCTACCCTCGCGCGCTCGCCGACGCCGAGCTTCTCGACGCCACCCAGTCATGGATCGACACCCACCCGGACGCGCCGGACGCCCTGGTCCGCCTCGTCTCCGAGAACCGCGACGGGGTCGCTCGCGCCCTCGCAGCCCAGGCCCGTGACGCGACCGGCTGACCCGGGGAGCGATCGCTCCCGCCACCCGTCCGGTGGGTCGCCGCCGGTTCCAGGACCACCCGGGAACCCCGGGTAGGGCCATCCAGCACCTCGGCGCCGCCACCACCTCGAGAGGGAGGAATGACCACCCTGATCCTCGCCCTGACCGCCCGCCCGTTCGCCGTCCTGCAGGACCTCTCGCTGAACGGCGTGCAGAGCTGGCTGCTCACCGACGGGCTCCGCATCCTCGTCACGGTGGTGCTCGCCGTGCTGGTGCGCTGGGTGCTGCACCGCCTGATCACCCGGTTCGTCAGCGCCACCACCGCCAGCTCGGCCCGCAAGCAGGCCGAGCTGAGCCGGGCCGGGCGCCTGCTCGTGGAGGCCGCCGGCTCGTCCCAGGAGCGCTACGTGCAGCGCATGACCACCCTGGGTTCGCTGCTGCGCTCCATCATCACGGCCGTCGTGTTCGGGATCGCCACCTTGACGGTGATGTCCCTCGTCGGGATCCCGCTCGGCCCGCTGCTGGCCTCGGCGGGCGTCGGCGGGGTGGCCCTCGGCTTCGGCGCGCAGAGCCTGGTCAAGGACTTCCTGTCCGGCATCTTCATGATCCTCGAGGACCAGTACGGCGTCGGCGACGTCATCGACACCGGCGGGGCGGTCGGAACGGTCGAGGAGGTGTCCCTGCGGGTCACCCGGCTGCGGGACATCAACGGCGTGACCTGGTACATCCGCAACGGCGAGATCGTCCGGGTCGGCAACAAGAGCCAGGGCAGCTCCAACGCGGTCGTCGACATCCCCGTCGCGTACGACGAGGACCTGGACAAGGTGATGACCACGATCCGCACGGTCGCCGACGACATGGGCTCGGACACCGAGTGGGCCGGGCGGCTCATCGACACCCCCACGGTGCTCGGCGTCGAGACGATGACCGGGGCGATGATGACGATCCGGGTGCTCGCCGCGTGCGCCCCGGGCCAGAACTGGGCGGTGCAGCGGGAGCTGCGTCAGCGGGTCAAGACCGCGCTCGACGCCGCCGGCGTCAAGGCACCCCCGGTCATGCCGTTCGGGGGGCCCCAGTGACCCTCTACGACGACGTGGGCGGAGCGCCGACCTTCGCGGCCCTCGTCCACGGCTTCTACCAGGGGGTGCGCTCCGACCCCGAGCTCCGGGCGCTCTACCCCGAGGAGGACCTGTCCCCGGCCGAGCGCCGGCTGCGGATGTTCCTCGAGCAGTACTTCGGCGGCCCGACGGCCTACTCCCAGGAACGCGGCCACCCCCGGCTGCGGATGCGGCACGCGCCGTTCCCGGTGACCGGCGACATGCGGGACCGGTGGCTGCACCACATGCTCGGCTCACTGGACGCGCTGGGGCTGCCCGCCGAGCAGGACCACGCGCTGCGTGACTACTTCGAGCGCGCGGCCTTCATGATGGTCAATACGCGATACGACGGGCCCGGCGACTTGGTCCCACCGGCGCCGTGAGGAAGCATGGTGCGGGTGAGCCCCCACACCCCCACCTCGGTGCACGACGCCCCGGCCGCTCCGGCCGGGCCCTCGGTCGCCGCTGCTCTGGTGCACCCCCCCGAGCCCGCCGACGCTCCCTGGTGGCGGCACGCGGTCATCTACCAGGTCTACCCACGCAGCTGGTCCGACAGCGACGGCGACGGGCTTGGCGACCTGCCCGGCATCACCGCGCGGCTCCCATACCTGCGTGACCTGGGGGTGGAGGCCGTCTGGCTCTCCCCGTTCTACGTCTCGCCGATGAACGACGCCGGCTACGACGTGGCCGACTACCGCGACATCGACCCGAGCTTCGGCTCGCTCGACGACGCCGACGCCCTCATCTCGACCGCCCACGAGCTGGGCCTGAAGGTCCTCATCGACCTCGTGCCCAACCACTCCTCGAGCGAGCACCCGTGGTTCAAGGCGGCGTTGGCGGCCCCGCCCGGCAGCCCCGAGCGGGCCCGCTACATCTTCCGGGAGGGCCGTGGCGAGCACGGCGAGCTGCCACCCAACAACTGGCCGTCGGTCTTCGGCGGCGAAGGGTGGAGCCGGGTCACCGAGGCCGACGGCACCCCCGGCCAGTGGTACCTCCACATCTTCGACACGACCCAGCCCGACTTCGACTGGACCAACGAGGACGTCCGCGCGGAGTTCCTGTCGGTCATCACGTTCTGGCTCGACCGCGGCGTCGACGGCTACCGCGTCGACGTCGCCCACGGCCTGGTCAAGCAGGACGGCCTGCCCGACTGGGACGGCCCCGTGGGGCACGTCCCCGACCTCGACGAGCCGGTGCGCGTCCACGAGGCCGGTCCCGGCGAGCGGCCCCCCATGTGGGACCAGGAGGGGGTTCACGAGATCTACCGCTCCTGGCGCGCGGTGCTGGACTCCTACGGCAGTCCCGACCGCATCCTCTGTGCCGAGGCATGGGTCCAGCCCGAGTCCCGCCTCGCCGAGTTCGTCCGGCCCGACGAGATGCACCAGGCGTTCAACTTCCCCTTCCTCGACACGCACTGGGACGCCGCCCGGCTCGGCCGGGTCATCGAGCAGTCGTTCCGCGCCAACGACGCTGTCGGCGCCCCGACGACGTGGGTGCTGTCGAACCACGACGTCGTCCGGCACGTCTCGCGGCTCGGGCTCGACCAGTCCCGGCCCCGACCCATCGGCATCCGCGCCAGCGACCCGCAGCCCGACCTCGAGCTGGGCCTGCGCCGCGCCAGGGCCGCCACGACCCTCATGCTCGCCCTGCCGGGCGGGGCCTACCTGTACCAGGGCGAGGAGCTCGGGCTGCCGGAGGTGACCGACCTCAGCGACGCCGTCCGCCAGGACCCGACGTTCTACCGAAGCCACGGCGTCGAGATCGGCCGCGACGGCTGCCGGGTGCCCATCCCCTGGGTCAAGGACGCACCGTCGTTCGGGTTCGGCCCCAGCGGCCGGTCGTGGCTGCCGCAGCCGGCGCTGTACGGCGACTTCGCGGTGGACCAGCAGGAGGGCGTCGCGGGTTCGACCCTCGAGCTCTACCGCACGCTGCTGCACGTGCGCCGGGCCGATCGGCTCGGACACGGCGGTCTCACCCGGCATCCGCTCGCCTCGCCGGACGTGGTGGCCTTCGTCAACATCTCCGCCGACGGTGAGCGGCGCACCCTCGTCCTGGCCAACATCGGCGACGAGCCGGTCGCGCTCCCCGACGGGGCGGTCGTCATCGTCGCCTCGGGGCCCCTCACCGAGGACGGCCGGGTCCCGACCGACACCGCGGTCTGGGCCCGCCTCTGAGCGAGACGGCCGTGCGGGCCGTGGACTTCCCCTACCTGGCCGGGACGCCCATCGCGATGGCGCACCGCGGTGGCGCGGCATACCCGCCGAACCTCGGCCTGGAGAACTCCCTGGCGGCGTTCTCCGCCGCCGCGGCCCTCGGCTACCGGTACCTGGAGACCGACGTGCACGTCACCGCGGACCGGCACGTCGTGGCGTTCCACGACGGCCGGCTCGACCGGGTCACCGACGGCTCGGGGGTCATCGCCGAGCTGCCGTATGCCGCGGTCCGCGAAGCCCGGATCGGCGGCCGCGAACCCATCCCCCAGCTCTGCGAGCTGCTCGAGGCGCTGCCCGCCGCACGGGTCAACATCGACATCAAGGCCGATCGGGCTCTCGAGCCGACCATCGGCGAGATCCGCCGGCTCGGCGTGCTCGACCGGGTGTGCATCGGCTCGTTCTCCGAGCGCCGGGTCCGGGCCGCCCGCCGCGCGCTCGGTCCCCGCCTCGCCACGGCGGCGGGCGTGGTCGGGACGGCCTCCCTGCGGTTCGCGCCGGCCCTGGTGACCCGCTACCTCCACACACCGGCGCCGGTGCTCCAGATCCCGGCCGAGTACCTCCTCGGCGGCCGGGAGGTCACCCTGGTCACCCCGGCCCTGGTGGGGGCGGTACACCGGCTCGGCAAGCAGCTCCACGTGTGGTTCCACGCGTGGAGCCGGGAGGACGCCGAGGAGATGCACCGGCTGCTCGACCTCGGCGTCGACGGCATCATCACCGACCACATCGACGTGCTCGCCGACGTGCTGGCCCAGCGCGGCACCCCTCTGCGCCCGTGCTGAGCCGTCGTCCCGGACCCGGGCGTCCGGCCGTCGGCTCCGCATCGTGGCGCTCGCCGGCCGGGTTCGCGGCGGCCGGGCCCGCGGCGGCCCCGGGCCGCACGCGCTAGCGTGCCGAGGGTGCGAGTGCAGCGAGCCACGACCCGGACGCCCGGCCCGCTGTCGCCGGCCTACGCCGCCGTGACCGTCTCGATGCTCGTCCTCGTGACGATCGTCGCGTTCGAGGCGCTGGCCGTCTCGACGGCGATGCCGACCGTCGCCCGTGCCCTGCACTCGGTGCGGTCCTACGGCTTGGCGTTCTCCGTCATGCTCACCGCTCAGCTCCTCGGGATCGTGCTGGCCGGCGTGTGGTCCGACCGCTCCGGCCCGCTTCCGGGGACGTTCGCCGGTCAGCTCCTGTTCGGGGTGGGGGCGGCGACCTGCGGCTCCTCGAACCGGCTCGACGTCTTCCTCGCCGGCCGGGTGCTCACCGGTCTCGGCGGTGGCCTGCTCGTGGTCATGCTCTACGTCATCGCCGGCCGGGTCTTCCCGGCGGTCCTTCGTCCTCGGCTGTTCACCCTGCTCTCCGCGGCCTGGATCCTGCCGTCGTTGCTGGGGCCGCCGATCGCCGCCTGGCTCGCCGACACGTGGACCTGGCGGCTGGTGTTCTGGGCGGTCGTGGCCCCGGTCGTCGTCACCCTCGTCACGCTGTACCACCTCCGCTCACGGATCGCGGTCTCGCACTTCGACGCCCAGGTGAGCGGCCGCGACCACAGCACGCACGTCCGGATCGCCTGGGCCGGCCTGGGGATCGCCCTGTCGGCGGGCGCCATCCAGCTCGGGACCATCGACCTCGTCCTCCGGTGGTCGCCCCGTACCGCCCTCGCCGCGGCCGGCGTGGTGGGGGTGGTGGTCACCGCGCCCATGCTCGTCGCGCGGGGCACCTGGCGGATGGCGCGCGGGCTGCCGTCGGCGATGCTGGCCCGCGCCCTGTTCAGCGCGTCGTTCGCCGGGGCAGTCAGCTACGTCCCCCTCCTGCTCGTCAGCGAGCGGGGGACGACGATCGGGTTCGCCGGGCTCATCATCGCGGTCGGCTCCTTCGGCTGGGCGTTCGGTGCCTGGGTCCAGGGGCTGTCCCGGTTCGACGGTCGCCGGGAGGCCCTGGTCTACGGCGGTGCCGTCCTGCTCGTCGGCGGGATGGGCCTGCTGGCGGCGGCTGCCTGGTACGGCTGGGCCGCCTGGACCGCAGCGCCCGCCTTCGTCCTCAGCGGGCTGGCCATGGGCCTCGGCGTGACGACGACGACCGTGCTCGTCCTCGCCCTCAGCCCGGTCGAGGAGCACGGCGAGCACTCGTCGTCGATCCAGCTGGCCGACATCCTCGGCGGCACGATGGGCGTCGCCGCGGCGACCGCCCTCTTCGCGGCCCTGCACGACCCGGCGGGCACCGATCGCGGGGTCTACACCCTCATCTTCGCGATGCTCACCGCCAGTGCCGTCGTGGCCGTCCCGGCCGCCCTGCGGATCCGGACCTCGGCCCCCGGCCCGGCCTGAGCCGATCAGGACCTCAGCGCGCGGCGCAGCAGGCGCCAGCCGGTATACGCCGCGGCCGGGGCGACCACGTGCGGCAGCAGCCACAGGTGCCCACCGGGGTCGTGGCCGGTCGGCGCGACGACGGTGTCGACCCCCCCGCCGCCCGCCCGCCTGCCCCGCGACGGCAGTGCGGTGACCCGGACGACCGGCCGGCCGGCCAGGTGCTCGCGCAGCGCGGCGTCGGTCAGCCCCGCCGGCCCCACCCCGTCGAGCAGGATGGCCACACCGGCGTTGCGGCCCACGGCCACGGCCGCGTCGAGGGCCTCGGCCTCGTCGGTGACGACCTCCGCCAGGCCGCCGAGCGTGCGGCCCGGCAGCCGCAGCTCGACATGAGGATGGTCGCGCAGGTTGGCCAGCCAGTCGGTGTGCCCGTCGAACCCCGCCAGCAGGTAGACGCTCCCGTCCCGGATGACGTAGTTGAGCGTGGTCCGCCGCTGCTGCCCGGTGCGCCGGCCGGTCGTGACCAGCACCGCCATGTACCCGGTGAGCGGGCTCGCCACCCACGCGCCGGCCGGGCTGCTGAGGAGGGGCACCAGCGCCTTGTTGAGCTGGCGGAACCCCCGGCGCGCCAGCCGCTGAGCCCGGCCGGCGCGGGTCGCGTCCGGGCTCGCCGAGCGCCGGCCGACGGACCGGGAGCCGTTCATGACCGCTCCCCGCGGTGCCAGCGCAGCGGCACCGGGTCGCCGAGATGCACCCCGAGGGCGCTGCGCTCCGCCTCGGCGAGCCGACGCGGGCGGGACGCCGCGAAGTCGAAGAGGACGAGCCCGGTCTCGGCGACGGCATACAGCTCGGTCCCGACCGCCTCGGGGTCGCGCACGGCGTAGCCGAGGTCGAAGCCGGCGGCACTGATGCCGGTCACCCACATATCGACCTCGATGGGGGCGTACCGGTAGGACAGCGGCGCCCGGTACTCGATCTCGTGGCGGGCGACGACGACCCCCTCGTCGAGCATCGTCGGCGCCTCGCCGAACCACTCGCGGAACCCGAGGACGCGGGCATCCTCGAGCAGGCGGAGGAACTGGACGTTGTTGACGTGGCCGTAGGCGTCCATGTCGCTCCACCGCAGCGGCACCTGGACGCGGTAAGGGCGGGAGCTGGTCTCGGCTGGATCCATCGGTCCAGTGTCCCAGGACCGCCTGGACAGCGCGCGCAGACCTGGGCCGCGCGCGCAGACCTGGGCCGCGCCGGCCCCGACCTAGGGTGTGGGCATGTCGCTCGACCCTCGGACCGCCGCCCGCCTGTCCCACCTGCTCGCCGTCGCCCAGCGCGACGGCCGGCTGCCCTCGGTCGCCGCCGGTCTGGTGCGCGACGGCTCGCTCGTCTGGCATGCAGCGGTCGGCACCCTCGACGGGCGCTCCGACGGGCCGGCCGCCGACGAGGACACCCAGTACCGGATGGGCTCGATCACCAAGACGTTCGTCGGCGTCGCCGTCCTGCGGCTGCGCGACGCCGGCCGGCTGGAGCTGACCGACCGGTTCGAGGACCACGTCCCGGGCTCTCGGCTCGGCGGGGCCACCGTGGAGCAGCTGCTGACCCATGCCGCCGGGATCCAGTCCGAGACGCCGGGCCCCTGGTGGGAGCGCACGCCGGGCGGCGACTGGGATGCCCTGGTGGCCTCGCCCGCGGTCCAGCGGTTCCGGGCGGGCCGCCGGTTCCACTACACCAACGTCGGGTATGCCGGGCTGGGCCGCCTCCTCGAGGTGCACCACGGGCGTGGGTGGTTCGACGTCGTCCGTGCGGACCTGCTGGAGCCGCTGGGGATGACCCGCACGACGCGCCGGCCCGCCGGCCGGGCCGCCCAGGGCCTCGCGGTCCATCCGTTCGCCGACCTGCTGCTCCCCGAGCCCGAGCACGACGCGGGCGCCATGGCGCCGGCCGGGCAGCTGTGGACGACGGTTCGCGACCTGGCGCGATGGGCGGCCTTCCTCGGCGGCGACACCGCGGGGCTGCTCGCCCCGGACACCCTGGCCGAGATGCTCGAGCCACACCATGTCGTCGACGACCCGGGCCGGCCCTGGACCGCCGCGCACGGACTCGGCTGGCAGGTCTGGAACGTGGACGGGACCCGGTACGGCGGCCACGGCGGCTCGATGCCCGGGTTCCTGGCCGGCCTGCGCGTCCGGCTGGACGACGGCGACGGGGTGGTGGTCATGTCGAACACCACGGCGAGCCCCGTCCTGCGCAGCATCGGCGAGGACCTGCTCGGTGCCCTCGCCGACCTCGAGCCGGCACCGGTGCGGCCCTGGGCGGCGGGCGGGGACCCGGCGCTGCTGGACCTGGTGGGGACCTGGCACTGGGGACCCGCGGTGGAGACGGCCCGCATCGAGGGTGAGCACCTCGTGCTCGGCGAGCCGGGCGAGCGGCGGGGGTCCCGCTTCGTTCGCACCGGTGCGGACCAGTGGACGGGACTGGACGGGTACTTCACCGGGGAGCCGCTGCGGGTCGTACGCCGTCGCGACGGGACGGTCTCCCATCTCGACCTCGCGTCCTTCCGGTTCACCCGGACCCCCTACGACCCGGACGCCGACATCCCCGGCGGCGTCGACCCCGGCGGGTGGGCCTGACCCGCTGCGGTGTCGGGTCGGCCGCGGTGTCGGCCCGGCGGCATACGGTGGGTGGACCATGACGGACCCGACGGACGTGACCAGCCCGACCGCCCAGCCCGGCCGCCGGGGTCGGCCCACGCAGCCCGGCCGGCCGGGTCGCCTCGGCGAGCCGGGCGCCGGGCTCGCCGAGCAGGCGCGGGCCGCGCTGCGCCGGCTGGTGGGACGGGCCGACGCGGACTTCCGCACCGGCCAGCTCGAGGCGGTGGCTGCGCTCGTCGACCAACGGGCCCGGGTCCTCGTCGTCCAGCGCACCGGCTGGGGGAAGTCCGCGGTCTACTTCGTCGCGACCGCGCTGCGCCGGTCCGAGGGCGCCGGGCCAACGCTCATCATCTCTCCGCTCCTGGCCCTCATGCGGGACCAGATCGCGGCCGCCGAGCGCGCCGGCATCCGGGCGGTGACGATGAGCTCCGCCAACGTCCAGGACTGGCAGGACGTGCGGGCCGCGCTCGCCGCCGACGCCGTCGACGTGCTGCTCGTCAGCCCGGAGCGGCTCAACAACCCACGGTTCCGCGACGAGCAGCTGCCCGACCTGGCCCGGCGCTGCGGCCTGCTCGTCGTCGACGAGGCGCACTGCATCAGCGACTGGGGGCACGACTTCCGGCCGGACTACCGCCGGATCCGCGACCTGCTGACCGGGCTGGGTCCGGAGGTCCCGGTGCTCGCCACCACCGCCACCGCCAACGCCCGGGTCGTCGACGACGTCGTCGAGCAGCTCGGCGCCGGCGGCCGCGAGGTGGTCACGGTCCGCGGTGGCCTCGCCCGTGACTCGCTGCGGCTCGGTGTGGCGCCGATGATGTCGCCGGAGCAGCGTCTCGGCTGGCTGGTGGAGCACCTCGAGACGCTTCCGGGCAGCGGCATCGTCTACACCCTCACGGTGGCCGGCGCGGAGGATGTCGCGGCCGCGCTGGCCGAGGCCGGTCACCCGGTCAGGGCCTACACCGGTCGCACCGACCCGGCCGAGCGCGAGCAGCTCGAACAGGCGCTGCGGGCGAACGACGTCAAGGCCCTGGTCGCCACCTCGGCCCTGGGGATGGGGTTCGACAAGCCGGACCTGGGGTTCGTCGTCCACGTCGGTGCGCCGGCCTCTCCGGTCGCCTACTACCAGCAGGTCGGCCGGGCCGGCCGGGCCACCGAGCGGGCCGACGTCCTCCTCCTTCCAGGGCCGGAGGACCGGGACATCTGGACCTACTTCGCCTCGGTGTCGATGCCCCGCGAGGAGCAGGCGGCGGCCGTGCTCGCGGCCCTGGCCGCGTCCGGCCGGCCGCTGTCGACGGCTGCTCTGGAGACCGTGGTCGACGTCCGCCGGACCCGGCTCGAGCTGCTGCTCAAGGTCCTCGACGTCGACGGGGCGGTGTCCCGGGTCTCCGGTGGCTGGGTGCACACCGGGCGAGCGTGGACCTACGACGCCGAGCGCTACGCGCGGGTGGCCGAGGCGCGCCGGGCCGAGCAGGAGCTCATGGTCGACTACGAGCGGGCGAGCACCTGCCGGATGGCGCTGCTGCAGGGCTACCTCGACGACCCGACGGCCCAGCCGTGCGGCCGGTGCGACGTGTGCGCCGGGCGGTGGTTCTCCACCGACGTGCCCGACCGCGTGATCGGCGCCGCGCACGAGCGGCTGGCCCGGGTCGGCGTGCCCGTCGAGCCCCGGGCGCAGTGGCCCACCGGGATGGTCCGACTCGGGGTTCCGCTCACGGGACGGATCGCCGCAGCGGAGTCGATGGAGCCGGGCCGCGCGCTCGCCCGGCTCACCGACCTCGGCTGGGGCCGCCGGCTGCGCGAGCTGCTCCGTGCAGACCAGGCCGCGCCGAGCGAGCTCGTCAGGGCCTGCGTGCCGGTCCTGGCGGAGTGGGAGTGGGCTGAGCGGCCGGTCGGCGTCGTCGGTATGCCGTCCCGGCGGCATACCGCGCTCGTCGCCTCGCTGGCCGACGGGCTGGCCACCGTCGGCCGGCTCCCGCTCCTCGGCACCCTCGACCTGGCGCACGACGGACCGGCCGGCGGTCCGGGCGGCAACAGCGCATACCGCCTGGCCGGGGTGTGGGAGCGCTTCGTCGTCGGTCCTGACCTCGCGGTCGCACTGGCGAGCGCCGACGGGCCGGTGCTGCTCGTCGACGACCTGGTCGCCTCGCGGTGGACCCTCACCGTCGCGGCCCGCGCCCTGCGGCGGGCCGGCGCCTCCGCGGTGCTGCCGTTCGCCCTCGCCATCGACGGCTGAGCTCACCGGGCGGGCCGGGCGGCGCACTAAGGTGCCAAACGTGAGCACCGACCCGCACGACGAGCGCCCCGACCGGATCGCCGAGCTGCTCGAGGTCCTCGACCTCCGGCCCGCAGGCAGCGCCCACGCCGACATCCGTCCGGTGCTGACGGCCTCCGCCGCCGAGTCCGGCGGCGGCGCGGGCGCCGGCAGAGCCGGGGGCGACCCGGGCGCCGAGCCGGTGCCCGGCTCGGCCGAGGTGTTCGCCGAGACGATCTCGGTGTTCGTCGGCCAGAGCCAGAAGATGCCGCACGGGCGGGTCTTCGGCGGCCAGGTGCTCGCCCAGGGGATCATCGCCTGCGGGCGGACGGTCACCCGCGACGCCGGGACGCCCCTGCGAGCCCTGCACTCCCTGCATGCGTACTTCATGCGGCCCGGCGACGACACCCGGCCGATCCACTTCGCCGTCGAGACGATGCGCGACGGGCGGTCGTTCTCGACCCGCCGGGTGCATGCGATCCAGAACGGCAAGCCGATCCTGTCGATGATCGCGTCCTTCCAGGTGCCGGCGGACGGCCTGGCCCATCAGGACCCGATGCCCGATGTCCCGGGACCGGACGGCCTGCGGTCACTGACGGACGTGTTCTCCGGCGTCGACCACCCCGGGGCGAGGCATCTCGCCGAGGGCCGGGCCATCGAACAGCGGCATGTCGAGGGCAACCTCTACCTGGTCCCCGGCGCCGAGCAGGTGGCACGCCAGCACGTCTGGCTGCGCGCCGTCGGGACACTGCCCGACGACCCGCTCATCCACAGCGCGGTCCTCGCCTACGCCTCGGACTACTCGCTCCTCGAGCCGGTCCTGCGCCGGCACGGCATGGTCTGGACCGACCGGCGGCTGCGTGCGGCCAGCCTGGACCACTCGATGTGGTTCCACCGGGCGGTACATGCCGACGAGTGGGTGCTCTACGACGCGCAGTCGCCCTCGGCGCAGGGCGGGCGTGGCCTCGGCATCGGCCGGATGTTCGCGGCCGACGGGACGCTGGTCGCGACGGTCGCCCAGGAGGGCATGCTCCGGGTGCGACCGGGCTGACCGCAGGGCCGGGGTCGCGCCCCGGTCCTGCGGCCAGGCTGCCCGGCTACCCGCCGGGGCCACCCGTGGCGGTCACGTCAGGTCGAACCGATCGAGGTTCATCACCTTGTCCCAGGCCGCCACGAAGTCGTCGACGAGCTTGCCCTGGGCGTCGTCGCAGGCGTACACCTCGGCCAGCGCCCTCAGCTGCGAGTTCGACCCGAAGACGAGGTCGACCCGGCTGCCCGTCCATCGGACCTCGCCGCTGGTGCGGTCGCGTCCCTCGAAGGTCTCCTCGGCCTCCGTGGTGGGCTGCCACACCGTGCCGGGGTCGAGGAGGTTGACGAAGAAGTCGTTGGTCAGCACCCCGGGCCGGGTGGTGAGGACGCCGAGCTCGGAGCCGGCGTGGTTCGCGCCGAGGACCCGCAGCCCGCCGACGAGAACAGTCATCTCGGGCCCGGTCAGCGTGAGCCGCTCCGCGAGGTCGACGAGCAGGTGTTCCGCGGGGCGCCCGTCGCCCTTGCCGAGGTAGTTGCGGAACCCGTCGGCCGGCGGCTCGAGCAGGGCGAAGGACTCGACGTCGGTCTGCTCCTGCGCAGCGTCGGTGCGGCCGGGCCGGAAGGGCACCGTCACGGCATGCCCGGCGTCCGCGGCCGCCTTCTCGAGAGCCGCACAGCCGCCCAGGACGATGACGTCGGCCAGCGAGACGGCCGTGCCGCCGGACTGGGCGGCGTTGAACTCCTGCTGGATGCCCTCGAGCGTCGCCAGCACCTGGGCGAGCTCCGCCGGGTCGTTGACGTCCCAGCCGTTCTGCGGGGTGAGCCGGACCCGTGCGCCGTTGGCCCCGCCCCGCTTGTCGGTGCCCCGGAACGTCGCGGCCGAGGCCCACGCCGTCCGGACCAGCTGGGCGACGGTGAGGTCGGAGGCGAGCATCCTCGCCTTGAGGGAGGCGACGTCGTCGGCGCCGACCAGCTCGTGGTCCACGGCAGGGACCGGGTCCTGCCAGATCTGCGGTTCGGCGGGGACCTCCGCACCGACGTAGCGCGAGATGGGCCCCATGTCGCGGTGCGTCAGCTTGAACCAGGCCTTGGCGAAGGCATCGGCGAACTCCTGCGGGTTCTCGTAGAAGCGCCGGGAGATGGGCTCGTAGACCGGGTCCATCCGCAGGGCGAGGTCGGTGGTCAGCATCACCGGGGGATGCGTCGTGGAGGGGTGGTGGGCGTCCGGAACCGCGCTCGCGGCGGCGGGGTCGGTGGGGACCCACTGCCAGGCACCCGCCGGGCTCTTGGTCAGCTCCCACTCGTAGCGGAACAGGGTCTCGAAGAAGCTGTTGTCCCACCGCACCGGCGTCGGTGTCCAGGCACCCTCGAGGCCGCTGGTGATCGCGTCGCCCGCGACCCCCGACCCGAAGGCGCTCTTCCAGCCCAGCCCCATCTCCTGCAGCGGCGCGGCCTCCGGCTCGGGCCCCACCAGAGCCGCATCGCCGGCCCCGTGGGTCTTGCCGAACGTGTGCCCACCGGCGATCAGCGCCACGGTCTCCTCGTCGTTCATCGCCATCCGCGCGAAGGTCTCGCGAACGTCGTGCGCCGCAGCCATCGGGTCGGGGTGACCGTTGGGACCCTCCGGGTTGACGTAGATCAGGCCCATCTGCACCGCGGCCAGCGGGTTGGCGAGGTCCCGCTCGCCGCTGTGACGGGCGTCGCCGAGCCAGGTCTGCTCACTGCCCCAGTCGACCTGTCCGGGCTCCCAGACGTCCTCGCGGCCGCCGCCGAAGCCGAACGTCTCGAACCCCATCGACTCCAGGGCGCAGTTGCCGGCGAGGACCAGCAGGTCCGCCCACGAGATCTTCTTCCCGTACTTCTTCTTGACCGGCCACAGGAGCCGCCGCGCCTTGTCGAGGTTCGCGTTGTCCGGCCAGCTGTTGAGCGGGGCGAACCGCTGCTCGCCGGCGCCCGCGCCGCCACGGCCGTCGTGGATGCGATAGGTCCCCGCGCTGTGCCAGGCCATCCGGATGAACAGCGGGCCGTAGTGGCCGTAGTCGGCGGGCCACCAGTCCTGCGACGTCGTCATGACCGCCGTGATGTCGCTCTTGACGGCGGGCAGGTCGAGGCTGGCGAACTCCGCAGCGTAGTCGAACGCGACGCCCATGGGGTCACCCGCCGGCGGGTTGCGGTGCAGGACGGACAGGTCCAGCCGGTTGGGCCACCAGTCCCTGTTCGTCGTGCCGCCCGGGCCGTGGACGACCGGGCACTTGGCGTCGGTGTCGTTCATCTCTCCGACGACGGCATCAGGCTGCTCAGACATGTGAATCCTTCCGGTCAACGGTGGTCGTGAGGGTCAGTAGGAGGGGGCTGCTGCTGCGCAGTCCGGGCACAGGCCCCAGTAGACGACCTCGGCTTCGTCGATGTCGTAGCCGTGGTCGTCCGAGGCGGTCAGGCAGGGTCGTTCGCCGACGGCGCAGTCGACGTCGACGATCGTCCCGCAGGACCGGCATACGAGGTGGTGGTGGTTGTCCGCAACCCGCGACTCGTACCGCGCCACCGAGCCGGACGGCTGGATGCGCCGGACCAGCCCCGCGGCCGTGAGGGCTCGCAGCACGTCGTAGACGGCCTGGTGGGACACCTCACCGAGATCCGCCCGTACGGCGGCGATGATCGAGTCGGTGTCGGCATGCGGGTGGCTGTGCACGGCGGTCAGCACTGCCAGCCGGGGACGGGTGACCCGCAGGGCGGTGTCGCGCAGCATGCGCTCGAGCTCCGGCGTGGTGGGCACCCTCCGCAGTGTCGTCGCTTCTCTTGAATGAGTCAAGAGTCGGCCCGGCGACGGGCCGGCCCGGCGTCAAGAGTCGGCCCGGCGACGGGGCGGCCCGGGGCCGGGGCGGCCGACGTGATGGGATGGACCCTCGGCCCACCCCATCCGGCCCGGGAGCCGCGCCGACAGCCGGTCCCGACCGCGGGACGGCACCCGGGACCGGCATCGTCGAGAGGCACACCGCATGGACATGTTGCTCGAGCTCGTCATCCTCCCGGTGTCGGACGTCGACCGGGCCAAGGCCTTCTACCGGGACCGGCTCGGGTTCGTCGAGGACCTCGACGTCCGCCCGGCACCGGGGGTCCGGGTGGTCCAGCTGACGCCGCCCGGGTCGGCCTGCTCGGTGGGCATGGGTGCCGGGCTGCCCGTCTACGACGAGGCCGTCCCGGGCGCGGTCAAGGGACTGCATCTGGTGGTGGCCGACATCGACGCCGCCCGCGACGAGCTGGCCGGCCGGGGCGTCGCGATCGGCCCGGTGACCGACGCCGGCGGGGGCGTCCGGTACGCGGGCTTCACCGACCCGGACGGCAACACGCTCACCCTCCAGGAGCTCGCCTGGCGCAGGGACGGCGCCGTCTGAGGTCGACTACGCCGAGCGGCTAGTGCTGGTGGGTGAGGACGGCGGCGGAGCCGGCCGGCAGCCGGATGCCGTGGCCGCCGTCGGCGTCGGCCTCGAGCCCGGTGCGGCCCGGGTCCCAGGCGAGGGCGATGGCTGGACCGTCGGACCCGCCGGCGCCGGCCCCGCCGAGCGGCACGACCTGGTCCGTCTCGGCGAGGTTGGCGACGACCACGAGGTCCCGGTGCCGCATGACGACCCACCCGTTCTGCTCGCAGGCCTCCGCGAGGACCTGGTCCAGGCGGGTCTCCCCGTCGTCGAGGTGGGCCCGGCGTAGCCGCACCAGCGCGGCATACCAGTCGAGCATCCGCGCGTGGGCGCTGTCCTCGAGCTCCGCCCAGCGCAGCACGCTGGCGTCTCGGGTGGCGGGATCCTGGGGGTCCGGGACCTCGTCCGCCGCCCAGCCGTGGCCGGCGAACTCGGCCCGCCGCCCGTCCCGCACCGCGGCGGCCAGCCCCTCGTCGGTGAAGCTGGTGAAGAACAGCCAGGGGGTCGATGCGGCCCACTCCTCGCCCATGAAGATCATCGGCGTGCCGGACCACAGCAGGTAGTAGGCGGCCCCGGCCGCCTGGCGTCCCGGTGAGGTGAGCGCCCCGATGCGCTCCCCGACGGCGCGGTTGCCGACCTGGTCGTGGGTCTGGAGGTAGCCGAGCAGCCGCCGACCGTCCAGGGCCGAGCGGTCGACCCGGGCCCCCCACACCTGTCCGCGGAACGTCGACCAGCGCCCGTCGTGGAGGAACCCGTCGGTGAGCACCTTGGCCAGCACCCCGAGCGGGCCGAGGGTGGGCACGGCGGGGACGCCACCCGCGAAGTCGCCGTAGTACCCCTGCGACTCGCCCGTCAGCACCACGTGCAAGGCGTGGTGCAGGTCGTCGTCCCACTGAGCCCGCATCCCCCGACCTCCCTCGGTCGTCGGCGTCACCATGGTGACGTCGTTGAGGTCGCTCTCGGCGATGAGCCCGAGCGGGCGTCCCAGCTCGGCCTCGAGTGCCGAGACGGCGTCGGAGAGCTCCTCGAGCAGGTGCTCGTCGCTCTCGTCGCGCAGCTCGTGGACGGCATCGAGCCGCAGCGCGTCGACGTGGAAGTCGCGCAGCCAGCGCACGGCGTTGTCGACGACGAAGGCCCGGACCTCGGAGTTGTGCCGGGCGTCGAGGTTCACCGCCGGACCCCACGGGGTCTGGTGCTCGTCGGTGAAGTACGGCCCGTAGCGCGCCAGGTAGTTCCCGCTCGGCCCCAGGTGGTTGTGGACGACGTCGAGGCACACCCCGAGGCCGCGGGCGTGGCAGGCGTCGACGAACCGCTGGAGCGCGGCGGGACCGCCGTAGGGATGGTGCACGGCGAACAGGTCGACGCCGTCGTAACCCCAGCCCCACCGGCCGGGGAACCCGGCCACCGGCATCAGCTCGACGAGGTCGACGCCGAGCCGGACGAGGTGGTCGAGGCGGCCCACCGCGGCGTCCAGGGTCCCCTCGGGGGTGAACGTCCCGACGTGCAGCTCGTAGACCACCCCGCCGAGCAGGCCGCGGCCCGCCCGGGTCCCCGGCCACCGGCCGTCGGTCCAGGCGAAGGCCGTGGCGTCGAAGGTCCGGCTGGGACCGTCGACGCCGTGCGGCTGCCACGGGCTGCGCGGGTCGGGCAGCGGGGGCTCCTGCTCGTCGAGGACGAAGGCGTAGTCGAGCACGTCGTGGACCGCCTCGTCGTCACCGGACCAGCGCCACCATCCGACGCCGTCGGGCGACATCGGCTCGCGGCGGCGCTCGCCTCCTGGCGGCCCCACCTCGATCTCGACCTTCAGCGGGCTCGGCGCCCACACCCGGATCGTCACGCGCGCACCAGGAGCGCCACCGGCAGCGCGCCGAGCACCGATCCCACCGGCACCCCCACGTCGGAGTCGGCGGCACCCTCGAGCACCGTGCCGGTCAGGAGGTCACGCCACCGCCCCGCCGGCAGGGCCAGCCGAGAGTCGTCCCACCCGCCGGCCCGGGCCAGCCGGCTGGGGAACCGGGTCACCACGGTCAGGACGGCGGGCCCCGCGGCGTCCCCCCGCGCGAACGCGAGGATGTGCTCGGTCCCGGCGGGCACGGCGGCATACGTCGCGCGCTCGCCGACGAACCACTGCGGGTGCTCGCGCCGCAGCCGGAGGGCGACCGAGGTGACCAGCAGCTTCTCGTCGTCGAGGCTCTCCGGACGGCCGCCCCCGTCGAGGCGGGCGAGCCGCCGCACCCGCGCGGCGTAGTCGACCGGGCGACGGTTGTCCGGGTCGACGAGGGTGAGCGTGACCAGCTCGGTGCCCTGGTACACGTCCGGGACCCCCGGCATGGTCAGCTGGACGAGCTTCTGGCCCAGGACGGCCGAGCGGGTGCTCTCGCGGGTGTCGCTCAGCCAGCGTTCGAGGTGCGCAGCGACGGCCGGGTCGGCCACGACGGCTGTGGCGAAGTCGGTGACGGCCGCTTCGTACCCCGGGTCGCCGTCGACCCACCCGGTGTGGAGCTTGGCCTCCCGCACCGCCTTGAGCAGGTAGTCGACGAGGCGGTCGGCGTCGATGGGCCAGGTGCCGGCGAGGGTCTGCCACTGGAGGTACTCGGTGGGGGCGTCCACGGCGTCGGGTCGGTGGACCGTCCCGAGCCGGCTCGCCTCGTGGACCCAGGCCTCCCAGTGCTCCGCCCGCTCGGCGAGCACGGCCAGCCGGGCCCGCACATCCTCCGACCGCTTCGTATCGTGGGTCGTCAGCGCCGTCATCGTCAGCGGCCAGTGGGCGAGCCGGGCGGCGGCGTAGCGGTGGAAGGCGTCGACGCCGATCGACGGCTCGGCGGGGTCCCCGCCGACCTCGTTCGCCCCGGCGAGCCGGAACCAGCGGTAGAAGGCCGTGTCCTCGATGCCCTTGGCCATCACCGGACCGCAGGTCTGCTGGAACCGCACGACGAGCTCGCGAAGGGGGCCGGCGCGGTCCCGGGACGGCGGCTCCTGGTCCCGGGCGTCCTGCCCGAGCAGCAGCGCCTCGAGGTCGGCCAGCGGCTGGTGGTCCGCAGGGTCGACGCTCGCCCGAGCTCGCGACACCGCGGCGCGCAGCGCGGCCACCTGGCTGGGCGGCGGGTCCTCCCCGGGAGTGAGGTACGCACGGTAGCGGTCCATCGCCACCAGGACCGCGGTGAGGCATCGGCGGTATGCCGTGAGGTCCCCGTCCGGCCGCAGGCGCCCGAGGATCCGGAGCAGCCGGTCGACCTCGGCGGTGAGGACGACCTCGACGACGTGGCGCTTGGCGGCCTCGACCACCGGGGCCAGCTCGGGGCTGGCCGGGTCGTGCCGGGCCCAGAGCCGGTCCAGGGTGGCCAGGCCGTGCGGGTCGGTGAGCACCTGCTGGACCCGCAGCAGCGCGTCGTACCCGGTCGTCCCGGCGCACTGCCACCAGGGCGGCAGCTCCTCCTCGCCCTCGAGGATCTTCTCAGCGACCACCCAGGCCCCGCCGGTCGCCGCCGCGAGCCGGGCGAGGTAGCCGCCCGGGTCGGCGAGGCCGTCGGGATGGTCGATCCGGAAGCCGTCGACCGAGCGCTCGCGGTAGAGGTCGACGAGGAGGGCGTGCGTGGCGTCGAAGACGGCCGGCTCCTCGACCCGCACCGCCATCAGCGAGGTGACGTCGAAGAAGCGCCGGTAGTTCAGCCACGACTCCCCGCTGCGCCACCCGGCCAGTCGGTAGCCCTGGGCGGCAACGACATCGGCCAGCTCCAGGCTCTCGGTCCCCGGCCGGACGGGGAACTCGTGGTCGAAGTACCGCAGGACGGTCTCGTCGCGCAGGGCGCCTCCGTCGCGGGCGACGACGAGCTCGCCCGAGGTGAGGATGGCGTCGAGCGGGTGGCCCAGGACCGGCATGAGCAGCCGGCCGTCGTCGGCCTCCCAGTCGATGTCGAACCACGTCGCGTACACCGAGTCCCGGCCGTACTTGAGCAGCGACCACAGCGGCGCGTTGAGCCAGGCCGGCGTCGGCACGGCCATGTGGTTGGGCACGACGTCGACGACCGTGCCCAGCCCGGCCGCTCGCGCCGCCGTCACCAGCCGGTCGAAACCGGCCAGGCCGCCCGCCTCCTGGTTGAGCCGGGAGTGGTCGACGACGTCATAGCCGTGCACCGAGCCGGGGGCGGGCTGGAGCACCGGCGAGAGGTACAGGTGGCTGATGCCGAGGTCGGCCAGGTACGCGGCCTGGGCGGCGACATCGTCGAACGTGCACTCCCCGTGGACCTGGACGCGGTAGGTCGCCGTGGGCACGGGTCGCCCGCCACCGGGCCGGCGGGTCTGGGCACTGGGTCCGGTCACCGGCATACGGTCAGCTCCTCCGGTTGGCGCTGGTCCTCTGCGGCCGCGACGGACCCCCACGTCGCTCGCCCTCGTCGGCCGCTCCGGCTCCCGCTGTGGCGCCGATCGGCCGAGCGGGCCGCTCGGACTCGTCGCGCGGGTGGCGCAGGACCAGGAGTGAGCGCGCCTGGACGACGAGGTCCGCGCCGGCCTGGTACCACTGCGGGTCGAGCAGATCCGGGGCGGTGTCGACCTCGGTCGCCCACCAGTCGCCCCACTCCGCCGGCGGGAGGGTGAACGGCTGGTCCTCCTCGGCGGCGTTGTAGAGGACGAGGAAGTCGTCGTCGACGATGGACTGGCCGCGAGCGTCCGGCTCGGGGATGGCGTTGCCGTTGAGGAAGACCATCATCGTGCGGGCCTGGCCGTCGGCCCAGTCCGCGTCGGTCATCGACTCCGCGGCCGGGTTGAACCAGTGGATGTCACCGAGCGGGGACTCGCCACCATGGGCGGCGCTGCCGGCGAAGAACCGGCGACGCAGAAAGACCGGGTGCTCGCGGCGCAGCCTGACCAGCCCGCGGGTGAACTCGAGCAGCGCCCTCTCGTCGGCCCCGAGGTCCCAGTCGACCCAGGAGATCTCGTTGTCCTGGCAGTAGACGTTGTTGTTGCCGCCCTGGGTGCGGCACAGCTCGTCGCCGTGGGCCACCATCGGCACCCCCTGGCTGAGCAGCAGGGTGGCGAGGAGGTTCTTCTGCTGGCGCAGCCGCAGGTCGTTGATCTTCTGGTCCTCGGTCGGGCCCTCGGCCCCGCAGTTCCACGACCGGTTGTGGCGCTCGCCGTCCTGGTTGTTCTCGCGGTTGGCCTCGTTGTGCCTCTCGTTGTAGGACACCAGGTCGCGCAGGGTGAACCCGTCGTGGGCGGTGACGAAGTTGATCGAGGCGATGGGCTTGCGGGCGCTGTGCTCGTAGAGGTCGCTCGACCCGGTGATCCGCGATGCGAACTCGCCGAGCTTGGCCGGCTCTCCACGCCAGAAGTCGCGCACGGTGTCGCGGTACTTCCCGTTCCACTCGGTCCACAGGGGCGGGAAGTTGCCGACCTGGTACCCGCCGTCACCGACGTCCCAAGGCTCGGCGATGAGCTTGACCTGGGAGATCACCGGGTCCTGCTGGATGAGGTCGAAGAACGCCGACAGCTTGTCGACCTCGTGGAACTGGCGGGCCAACGTGGCCGCGAGGTCGAACCGGAACCCGTCGACGTGCATCTCGCTCACCCAGTAGCGCAGCGAGTCCATGATGAGCTGGAGGACGTGCGGGTTGCGCATGAGCAGGCTGTTGCCGGTGCCGGTGGTGTCGTAGTAGTGGCTCTTGTCGTCGTCGACGAGCCGGTAGTAGGCGGCGTTGTCGATCCCCCGGAAGCAGATCGTCGGGCCCATCTCGTTGCCCTCGGCCGTGTGGTTGTAGACGACGTCGAGGATGACCTCGATGTCGGCCTCGTGCAGGGCCTTGACCATCGCCTTGAACTCGGTCACCTGCTGGCCCCGCTGGTCGGTCGCGTAGCCGTTGTGCGGCGCGAGGAACCCGATGGTGTTGTAGCCCCAGTAGTTGCTCAGCCCCTTGGCCTGCAGCGAGGTGTCCTGGACGTACTGGTGCACCGGCATGAGCTCGATGGCGGTGATCCCGAGGGTGGTGAGGTGGTCGATGATGACCGGGTGCCCGATCGCGGCATACGTCCCGCGGATGTCCTCGGGCAGGTCCGGGTGGGTCATCGTCAGCCCCTTGACGTGCGCCTCGTAGATGACGCTCTCGTGGTAGCCGTGGCGGGGCGGCCGGTCATGGCCCCAGTCGAAGTACGGGCTGGTGACGATGGCGAGCATCGTCTTGCCCAGGCTGTCCTGGGTGTTGCGCTTGCCTGGGTCCTTGAAGTCGTAGGAGAACAGGGCCTGGTCGTTGGCGATCTGCCCCTCGATGGCCTTGGCGTAGGGGTCGAGCAGGAACTTGCTGGGGTCGCAGCGGTTGCCGCTCGCCGGGTCGTAGGGGCCGTGCACCCGGTAGCCGTAGCGGTGGCCGGGACGCAGGCCGGGGACGTAGCCGTGCCAGACGAACCCGTCGACCTCGGGGAAGGGGATGCGCGTCTCGGCGCCGGAGTCGTCGACGAGGCAGAGCTCGACGTCCTCGGCGACCTCGGAGAACAGGGCGAAGTTGACGCCGCTGCCGTCGTAGGTCGCCCCCAGGGGGTATGACGTTCCGGGCCAGATCTCCATGGCCGCCTTCCGCTGCGCCGGGGGGTGGTCCGGCCTCCGTGTGGTCCAGTGCGCGCCGGTCGGCGCCGGCAGGGACCGCGCTGTCCCCACCTGTGGCCCGCGCCGCAGACGCGCGCCGGTGTGCTGGTCTAGGGTCAGCACACCTGAACGTCCAACCTATCGAACGACAGCGAGGATTCCGATCGTGAGCATGGATCGAGTTGCCATCGTGACGGGAGGGGCCCGTGGGATCGGTGCGGCGACGGCGAGGCGACTGGCCGCCGACGGGCACGCCGTGGGCGTGCTCGACCTCGACGAGAGCGCCTGCGAGGCGGTCGCCGAGCAGATCCGGGTCACCGGCGGCCGCGCCGTCGGGGTGGGGGTCGACGTGTCCGACGCCGAGCAGGTCGCGACGGGCGTCGCGCAGGTCGCCGCGGAGCTCGGGCCGCCGGTCATCCTGGTCAACAACGCGGGGATCATCCGCGACAACCTCATCTTCAAGATGACCGAGGACGACTGGGACGCCGTGCTGAGCGTGCATCTCAAGGGCGCGTTCCTCATGAGCCGGGCCTGCCAGGCGCACATGACGGCCGAGGGGTTCGGCCGCATCGTCAACCTGTCCTCCTCCTCGGCCCTGGGCAACCGGGGCCAGGCCAACTACTCGGCCGCCAAGGCGGGGATGCAGGGCTTGACGAAGACGCTGGCCATCGAGCTCGGCAGGTTCGCGGTGACGGCCAACGCGGTGGCTCCCGGCTTCGTCCAGACCGACATGACCCGGGCGACCGCCGAGCGCCTGGGGGTGTCCTTCGAGGACTTCATCGAGCACTCCGCCAAGCAGATCCCCGTCCAGCGGGTCGGCCAGCCCGAGGACATCGCCGCGATGATCTCCTTCCTGTGCTCCGAGGAGGCCGGGTTCGTCTCCGGCCAGGTCATCTACGTCGCCGGTGGCCCCCTGGACTGAGGCTGGCTGAGGCGTGCTGCGTGCGGCTGACGCTCGCGGGCCGGCGGTGTCCGGCCGGGGACCGGCCTCAGGGAGCCGGCCGGAACGCCAGCAACGGCAGGTCCTCGGCCATCCGCAGCCGTGCCTCGTCGGAGCCGTCGTAGGGCCGGCCCAGCAGGGCGGACAGGACCGGGCGGATGACGGGCATGAGCAGCCTGTTGCGCCGCTCGTACCCGGCGTACACCTCGACCGCCTCCGCCGGATCGAGCGTGCGGTGAACGGCCCGCCGGGCGCCGTGGCCGAAGTCCACGTAGGCCGGTCCGCCGGCAGTCACGTTGCGGAACCAGTCCGCGGTCCGCCCGAAGCCCGACACGACGACGGCCTCGCCGGTGACCTCGTCGTAGTGGACGACCTCGAGCACGACGTGGAACTCGCGCCCGGACCGCCGCCCGGTGTGGGTGAGTCGCAGGAACCGGTGGCCGAGCAGCCAGCCGGCGCCGCCGGCATACAGCCTGTTGGGCAGGACGAACGCGGCGTGCAGCCAGGGCGGCATCTGGGACGAGTCTGCGGGCATGGCAGCCATCACAGCACATGTCCCGGCGCGGCCGGTCGGCCACCCCGGTCCCGGCGCGACCGGGCCCCGCCGCGGGCGCCGGACCGCACCGTCCGGCGGCCGGCCCCGGCGTCAGAGGCCGAGGTCGCGGCCGATGAGCTCCTTCATGATCTCGTTCGAGCCGGCCCAGATCTTCGTCACCCGGGCATCGCGCCAGGCGCGAGCGACCCGGTACTCGTTCATGAAGCCGTACCCACCGTGCAGCTGGACGCACTCGTCGAGGACGTCGTTCTGCACCTGTGCGCTCCACCACTTGGCCTTGGCGGCGTCCACGGCCGTCAGCCGTCCCTCGGCGTGGGCCTCGACGCAGTCGTCGATGTAGGCCTCGGCCACCTCGATCGAGGTGACGAGCTCGGCGATCTTGAACTTGTTGTGCTGGAACGACCCGATCGGCTGGCCGAACGCCCTGCGCTCCTTGGCGTACTCGATCGTCTCGAGGAGGATCTGCTTGGCATGGGCGACGTTGGACACCGCGGCTCCCACGCGCTCCTGCGGCAGCCGCTGCATCATCGCGATGAAACCCATCCCCTCGGGGCCGATCCGGTTCTCGTCCGGGACGCGCACGTCGTCGAAGAACAGCTCGGCGGTGTCGGACTCCTCCTGGCCCACCTTGTCGAGCTTGCGACCGCGCGTGAAGCCCACCATGCCGTCCTCGATCATGAACAAGGTGATGCCCTTGGCGCCCTTCGACGGGTCGGTGCGGGTCGCGACGATGACGAGGTCGGCCTGGTAGCCGTTGGTGATGAAGGTCTTCGAGCCGTTGACGACCCAGCTGTCGCCGTCGCGCACCGCGGTCGTCTTGAGCGCCGCGAGGTCGGAGCCGCCTGCCGGCTCGGTCATCGCGATGGCGCAGATCTTCTCGCCGGCGGCCATCGGCGGGAGCCAGCGCTGCTTCTGCTCCTCGGTGCCGAGGTCGACGATGTAGGGCGGGCACACGTCGGAGTGGATACCGAAGCACGACGACACCGCGGCGTTGAAGCCGGAGATCACCTCGGCGGAGACCGCGTTGAACCGGTAGTCGTCGGCGCCCAGGCCGCCGTACGCCTCGGGGATGCCCAGCCCGAGCAGGCCCTGCTTGCCGGCCTCCTGCCAGATGTCGCGCTCGATGGTCTTGACCGAGATCATCTGCTCCGCGCGGGGCCGGAGGGTTCGCTCGACGAACTCCTGGACCGACGCGCGGAACGACTCGTGGTCGGGGCCGTACAGGTTACGGGGCATGGCTCTCCTCGCCGGGACGGCGGTGTCGACACGGTTGACTAAGCGCTTGCTTAGTCTTGCCACCGTCCGGCATGCTGTCAACCATGAGTGCCGCCAGCCCCGACGCCGCCACGTCGGCCGCGGCGGCGCCGCCGGAGCCCGACATCCGCGCGGGGATGGGCGGGGCGGGTATGCCGCCCCGCCCCGCCCCCCGGGCAGGGATGCTGGCCTCGCTCGGTGCGCTGGACGCGGCGGACACCAGCGCGCGCCTCATGATGGCCGCCGCCGACGCCTTCTCGGACCGCGGCTTCCACGCGACGACGACCCGGGACATCGCCGCCCGCGCGGGGCTGTCCCCAGCCGGTGTCTACGTGCACTTCGCGTCCAAGGAGGAGCTGCTCTTCGAGCTGAGCCGGCGCGGCCACCTGACCGCCCGCGACCTGCTGCTCGCCGCCGCCGCTGCGGCGACCTCGCCCACCGCCGCGCTGCGCGCCATCATCGGCGGCTTCTCGCGGTGGCATGCCGAGCACTACCAGCTCGGCCGGATCGTCCAGTTCGAGTTCCGCCATCTCAGCGCCGGACACCGCGACGAGGTGCTCGCCCTGCGCAAGGACATCGACAAGGTGGTGCGCGACGTTCTCGCGGCCGGGGTGGACGCCGGGGAGTTCGAGGTCACGGACATCCCGGACACGGCCCTGGCCCTGCTCTCGATGGCGGTCGACGTCGCCCGCTGGTACGACCCCGAGATCCGGCGCAGCCCGGCGGCCATCGAGGCGGCCTACGGGGACCTCGCCCTGCGGCTCGTGGCCCGCCGCTGACCGTTCCCGGGCGACGGCCGGAGCAGCCCCCGGGGGCGGGCGTCAGCGACCCGCCGCAGCGATCCCGTCGACCTGGCGGACCACCTCGGCCACCACCTCGAAGGCCGCGTCGTCGGTGTCGTTGGCCATACCGAGGATGACCTGGTCGGTACCGACCGCGCCCAGTGCCGCGATGCGGTCGACCGCCTGGTCCGCAGAGAGCAGGGGCGCACCGGTCCGGTCCCGGCCCGGGCGGCGCGAGAGCGACATCCGGGACAGCACCGTCTTGTGGATGTCGGCGTAGTCGCGCCCGACGTCGGCACAGTGCCGCTCGATGACGTCGTACTTGCCGCGCACGGCGTCCGGGCCCATGTCGAAGATGTTGCAGGCGTCGGCGTACTGGGCCACCAGGCGCAACGTCTTTCGCTCGCCGCCCCCGCCGATGAGGATGGGCGGGTGTGGCGGGCGCAGCGCTTGCGGGCGGTTCAGCGGTCGGTCGAGGCGGTAGTGCGCCCCGGCATACGGCGTCTCGTCGCCGGCCCACATCTGGTGGGCGATCTGCAGCGTCTCCTCGAGCCGCTCGAACCGCTCGGCCACCGGCGGGAACGGAACGCCCAGACCGGCATGCTCCTCGTCGTTCCACGCGGCGCCGATGCCGAGCCAGGCCCGGCCACCGGAGAGGACGTCGAGGGTCGTCACCGTCTTGACGAGCACGCCGGGATGCCGGTAGGTCACGCCGGTCACCAGCGTCCCGAGCTCGATGTTCTCGGTGACGCCGGCCGCGAACGCGAGGGCCGAGTAGCCCTCGAGCATCTCGTCCTCCGGAGGGCCGATGACGCCGATCTGGAAGAAGTGGTCCATCACCCACAACGACGACATGCCCGCCCCGTCGGCGTTCCGGGCGATCCGGGCGAACGTGGGCCCGATGGAGGCGGGGGCATCCGGCCAGGAGAAGTTGGAGACCTGCAGTCCGAGTCGCATCGGTCATCATGGTCACACGACGGCCACGTCGGGCAAGCGCTGTCGAGGGACCTCTGGTCGGTGGCCGCTAGGATGCCGACGTGCCAGACGGCGGAGGACACGGCGGGTCGGCGTCGATCGCCCAGCCCGACTACTGGTGGTACCAGGCCCGGTCCGACCTGCTGGAGACCTCCCTCGGCCGGTATGCCGCGGGGGCCCGGCTCGCGCTCGACCTCGGCAGCGCCGACGGCCCGAGCGCCGGGTGGCTGCGCGAGAGCGCGGAGCGGACCGTCTCGCTGGACATCGACCCGCGGGGGCTGGCCGGCGGCGCGGTGTGCGGCTCCGCGATGGCCCTGCCGTTCGCGGACGCGACCTTCGACGTCGTCGCGGCATTCGACGTCATCGAGCACTGCGCTCCCGAGGCCGACGCCCTCGGGGAGGTCGCCCGGGTGCTCCTGCCGGGGGGCCGGTTCCTCATGTCCGTGCCGGCCTACCAGTGGGCCTGGAGCGACTTCGACGCGGCCAACGGCCACCACCGCAGGTACACCCGGGTCCGGGCCGTGCAGGCGGTCGAGCGGGCGGGCTTCAGCGTGCAGCGAGCCACCTACGGCTTCATGTCGGTCTTCCCGCTGTTCGCGGCCGAGCGCATCGTGCGCCGGGTGGCGGGCGGCCGGCGCACCCACGCGCCCGCCGACATCGTCGAGGTGCCGATGGTGTCGCGCCCGGTCCACCACATCCTCCTGACGCTGTGCGGCCTGGACCGCCGGGTGCTGGCCGCGCGGGACCTGCCCTTCGGCTCGTCGGTCTTCGTGGCCGCCACCAGGCGGGGCTGAGCCCGTCGCGAGGCTCGACCCCCGGTCAGCGCGCCCTCCGCCGGGCGTCCCGGTCAGCGCGTCACCCGCCAGCCGTCGCCGGTCAGCCGGCCGCTGCCAGCCGTCCCGGTCAGCCGGCCGCTGCCAGCCGTCCCGGTCAGCCGGCCGCTGTCAGCCGGACCAGGACGTCGGCGGCCGTCCGGGACAGCCCGGCAGCCAGCGTGGTCGATGCGAGCGCGTCCACCTCGGGCCAGATCCGCGAGCGGAGCCGGAGGTCGAGCACCTGACCGGGCCCGCCTCCCCCGACCGTGATGGTGCGCAGCGGGCGGTGCAGCACCCGACGGGCCTCCCCGATGAGGTACCCGACGGTGACCGGCCGGCCGGAGGCCAGCACCTTGACGACGGTGGCGCCCGGCGCGGTCTCGTCCCGGGTGCGCCCGATCGCAGCCAGCACCATCTCGGCGAGGTCGTCGACGTAGAGATAGTCGCGGATCGTGTCGAGCGAGACCCGAACCGGCAGCGGCGCGCTCCTCGCGTGGGCGAGGCAGATCTGCGACACCAGACCCTGGGGCTTGTCGAGGCGCTGGCCGGGCCCGTAGACGTTGGCGATCCGCCCCACGAGCAGGCGCACCCCCGAGCGCGCGGCGGCGGACGCGGCATACCGTTCCATCGCGAGCTTGGTCCGGCCGTACGCCACGAGGGGCCGTGGCTCGGTGGCCTCGGTGAACGGCGGCCCCGCGGACCCGGCGTACACCCCGCCCGCCGAGGACGCGAGGAAGACCACGGCATCCTCGGCCGCCGCCACCGTGCCGGTGACGGCGTCGACCGCCGCCTGGAAGGTGAGGAGCTCGCGGCGGAGCTCCTCTGCGGGCGTCGCGACGACGCCGGCGCCGGCGCACCAGGCGAGGGTCCACGGGCGCCCGGCGCGCAGACGGGCGAACCGGTCCGCCGCCTCGACCAGGGCCGCGACGCTGCCGGCCGGGTCCTCCCACGGGACGGTCGTCGTGACGACCTCGTGTCCGTGGCGGCGCAGCGTCCCGCAGACGTGGCGCCCGACGAGGCCGCCGGCGCCGACGACCCAGGTGATCGGCGCGGGTGCCGTCGTCATGGGCCCATCGGCGGCGCCGGCGCGGTCATGCCCGGTCGTCGCGACCGAGCGGGCCGTCCCGGGGGTCCCGGACCGGCAGGTAGAGGGGCTTGCCCATCGCCATGTTGACCGCGACCCCGATGTACTCCGCGATGACTCCCAGCCCGAACAGGACGGTGCCGGTGGAGAAGAGGATGACGACGATGGTCGAGGTCCAGCCGGGGTACACCCAGCTGCCGGTGACCCGGCCGACGACCAGGGCCACGCTGGCGAGGACGGCGAGAACGGCGAAGGCCATCCCCAGGCCGCTCACCCAGCGCAGCGGCCGAGTGCCGCTGCTGAGGACCAGCCGCCAGAAGTGCGACATGAGGGTGCGCGCCGAGTAGCCGGAGGCGCGCTGCCCCTCGGTCCGCATCGGCATGGGGCACTGAGCCGACCGGCGCGCCACCCAGTCGATGGCGACGTCGAGATAGATGCCGGCGCCGGCGTAGGCGGCGACGCTGCGGCCCACCTCACCGAGGACGAAGCGGTAGGAGTTGAACGACTCGGTCGGGGCACCGGGCGAGAGGCGGCGGACCAGGCTCTTGGCGGACCGGGACGCGAGGTTGCGGACGACCCCGTGCGGCGGCTCGTTGGTCGCCCTGGCGTAGACGATGTCGGCCCGCTCGGCCATCGCGACGTCGAGCATCTCGCCGATCCGCGCCGGGTCGTGCTGGCCGTCCTCGTCCATCGTGACGATCCACTCGCCCCCCGACGCGGCCATGCCGGCGAGGGTGGCCGCATGCTGGCCGAAGTTGCGGCTCAGCCACACCGGTGTCACCCACGGGTAGGTGGCGGCGAGCGTCCGGATCGTCTCGTCGGACCGGTCCGGGCCGTTGTCGTGGACCAGCAGCACCTCGGTGACGACCCACGCCCGTCCCGCCGGGCTGGTCGCGCCACCGACCAGGGGCACGATCTCGGCCATGAGCGCCGGGAGGGTGCGCTCCCCCTGGTAGACGGGAACCACCACGGAGACCACGTGAGGCGCGGGCAGCGGGTGCTCGGTCACCGCCTCACCCTAGCGAGACCGCCCCCGGCGCGCGGCGGCGGTCGGCGGCGGAGAGCTCGCACCGGTCGCGCGGAGGCTGGCGGTGGGTCGCCGCAGTTCAGCCTGCCCTCAGTCCCGGGTCAGCTTCCGGTAGGTCACCCGGTGCGGACGGGCCGCCTCCTCGCCGAGGCGCTCGACCTTGTTGGCCTCGTACGCCTCGAAGTTGCCCTCGAACCAGTACCACTTGGCCGGGTCCTCGTCATCGCCCTCGTAGGCGAGGATGTGGGTCACGACGCGGTCGAGGAACCACCGGTCGTGGCTGATGACCACGGCGCAGCCCGGGAAGTCGAGCAGCGCGTTCTCGAGGGACCCGAGCGTCTCGACGTCGAGGTCGTTGGTCGGCTCGTCGAGCAGCAGCAGGTTGCCGCCCTCCTTGAGGGTGAGCGCCAGATTGAGGCGGTTGCGCTCCCCGCCGGAGAGGATGCCGGCCCTCTTCTGCTGGTCCGGACCCTTGAAGCCGAACTGGCTCACGTAGGCGCGCGAGGGAATCTCGACGCGCCCGACGTTGATGTAGTCGTGGCCCCCGGAGACGACCTCCCAGAGGTTCTTGTCCGGGTCGATCCCGCCCCGGCTCTGGTCGACGTACGAGATGCTCACCGTGTCGCCGACGTCGACGATGCCGGCATCCGGCTGCTCGAGCCCGACGATCGTCTTGAAGAGCGTCGTCTTCCCCACACCGTTGGGACCGATGACGCCCACGATCCCGTTGCGGGGCAGGGTGAAGGTGAGGTTGTCGATGAGTACCCGCTCCCCGAAACCCTTGCGCAGGTCGCGGACCTCGATGACCTTGCTGCCCAGCCGCGGGCCCGGCGGGATCTGAATCTCCTCGAAGTCGAGCTTGCGGGTACGGTCGGCCTCGGCGGCCATCTCCTCGTAGCGGGCCAGCCGCGCCTTGGACTTGGTCTGCCGGGCCTTGGCGTTCGACCGCACCCAGGCCAGCTCGTCGGCGAGCCGCTTCGCCAGCTTGGCGTCCTTGCGGCCCTGCACCTCGAGGCGGGCCTGCTTCTTCTCCAGGTAGGTCGAGTAGTTGCCCTCGTACGGGTAGGCCCGGCCGCGGTCGAGCTCGAGGATCCACTGCGCGACGTTGTCCATGAAGTAGCGGTCGTGGGTCACCGCGACGACGGCGCCGTGGTAGGCGGAGAGGTGCTGCTCGAGCCACTGGACCGACTCGGCGTCGAGGTGGTTGGTGGGCTCGTCGAGGAGCAGCAGGTCAGGCTTCTGCAGCAGCAGCTTGCACAGCGCCACCCGGCGGCGCTCGCCGCCGGAGAGGACGGAGACGTCGGCGTCGGCCGGCGGGCAGCGCAGGGCGTCCATCGCCTGCTCCAGCTGGCTGTCGAGGTCCCATGCGTCGGCGTGCTCGATCTCCTCCTGGAGGTGGCCCAGCTCGGTCATGAGAGCGTCGATGTCCGCGTCCGGCAGCCCCATCTCGACCGAGATCTCGTTGTAGCGGTCCACCTTTGCCTTGATCTCGCCGGCGCCCTCCTCGACGTTGCCGAGGACCGTCTTGCTCTCGTTGAGCTCGGGCTCCTGCATGAGGATGCCGACCGAGAAGCCCGGCGTGAGCCGGGCCTCCCCGTTCGAGGGCTGGTCGAGACCGGCCATGATCTTGAGCACCGAGGACTTGCCAGCACCGTTCGGACCCACGACGCCGATCTTGGCGCCGGGGTAGAACGACATGGTGACGTCGTCGAGGATGACCTTGTCGCCGTGCGCCTTGCGGGCGCGCGACATCACGTAGATGAACTCGGGCATGGTCAAGAGGCTAGCGAGTTCGGCGCCTCCGCCCCGAATCCATTCACGTCCGTGCCGCAGCGGCCCCCCGCCGCTCCCGCAGTCCCCCTCCACGGTCCGCCGGTGCCCAGCGTTCCGCCTGGCGGCTCCTCGTGGGTGGCCGCCGGGCATCGGGGTGCGTCGCCTCCGGAGCCGCCCGGACGGCGACGGTCAGGCGGCCGACTCGGTCCCGTCCCCCTCGCCGTCCGAGCGGACGACGGCAGGCGACTCCGGGCCGTCGGGACCCTCCTCCACCTCGTACGGGTCGGTCTCGGGGTCGCCGAGCGCCGGCGGGCCGCTCAGCGGTGGTGGACCGTCGGGGACGACACCCTCCGGGACGGCCCCCTGCGCGTCGAAGGCCGCCTGGACGTTGGGGTCGCCGAGCCGGTCGGCGGCCCCGAACTGGGCCCGGCTCACCTTCTCGAACGCGGTGGTTCCATAGGTGAGATCGTGACCCACCGAGTAGGCGTCCACCTCGGCGGTGGTCCCCAGCGTGCCGTCGGAGCGGGTGAACTGGTTGACCCGAAGCCGGCCGTACACGGTGACCGGGTCGCCCTTGTGCAGCGAGTGCGCGGCGTTGGCCCCCAGCGAGCGGAAGGCGCTGACGTTGAAGAAGCTGGTCGGGCCGTCCTGGAAGCCGCCGCCGGATGCCGGCCGGCGCACGGTCGACGCGACCCGGAACGCGGCGAACGGGATGCCGGTCCTGGTCTGCTTGAGGTCGGGGTCGGCGACCAGCCGGCCCTGGATCGTCACATAGCTCTCGTTCATGGATTCCACTCCTCGGGTGTGCGGCCGGGCGCGTTCGGCGCCTCGCGAGAGCACCAGACTGGGCGGGCGGCCGGTGGCCGATCCAGCCCCGCCGCTGGGTCTGTGGACGACCGTCGCCGGGATGCCGCCCTGTGGAGAACCCGACCGCGGCATACCCGAGCACCGTCGCGGGCGGCATATGCGAGCACCGTCGCGCGCGGCATACCCGAGCACCGCCCTCGCGCCCGCGGCGTCAGACCGCGGCTGCCCGCTCGAGGTGCTCGCGGGTCTCCCGGTGCCGCTCGAGCACTGCCTCGACCGGTCCGATGATGTGCTCGTCGGCGACCTCGGTGATCGACTCGCGCAGCCGCCTCTCCATCACCGTGGCCCGGCGCCGGCCCCCCAAGCGGGCGAGGAGCCGGGCGAGGAGCGCGAGCAGCACCCCGGCCAGCAGTCCCCCGGCGATGAGGAGGAAGGGCACCGGGAACGGGCCCCACAGCGGGGCCCGGACGTCGGGGAACTGCAGCCACCCCAGCGCGATGATGACGGCCACCCACCCCAGCCCCACGAAGGCGGCGACCGCGAGGACGACCTGGAGCCAGTTCGCGCCCTTCCACCACATCGGCTGGCGTTCGCGCAGCGAGGTGCCGACAACGGCGCGGTCGAGGGTGTCGGTGAGATCGGGCCCGCTGGGCGTGGCGGCGTCGGAGACGGCGTCGGCCCAGGCAAGCGGCAGCGCGGAGCCGGCCTGCTCGGCAAGCCGCCGGGTCGCCAGGGTGACCCCGGCCCGCGCCGCGGGCGTGGGCGGGGGCAGCGACGAGCGGCCCAGTACGGAGCGGACGTCCGAGGCGGAGATCTCAGCCCGGTCGGTGTCGAGGTGCAGCCGGCGCAGGGGCCGGGGACGCAGGGCGCCGGCCCACCGGGTGAACGGCCACCCGGTCCGGCGCGCCGCCTCCATGCGGTAGTCGCGGTCGACGGCGGTGACGACCACGGGGACGCCGGCAGCCTTGACGAGGCTGTCGACGAGCTGGGCCCTCGCCGAGGACGCGAGATCGGGCTCGGTGTCGGCGACGGCCGGGCGAAGCTGCCGGGCGGCCGCCCGGATGTCGGCGGCGAGCCGGGCGCGGGCGAGGTTGGCCGCGGCGACGGCGTTGGCGAGCCGCTGACGGAGCTCCTCGATCCCGCGGCCGGTGGGCACCGAGGTGGCCAGGACCGCCGCGTCGCGCAACCCGTCGCGCACCATGAGCCGGTGCAGGTCCTCGGTACAGGCGGCCACCCCGGCCTCGTCGAGATGGTCGACCTGGTTGAGCACGACCATCATCACGGCGTCGTGTGTGGCCAGGGCCGCCACGTAGTCATCGTGCAGGCGCGCGTCGGCGTACTTCTGGGGGTCGGTGACCCACACGAACACGTCGACGAGCTCGAGGATCCGCTCCGCCTCGTCGCGGTGCGACAGCTCGCGGGAGTCGAAGTCGGGAAGGTCGAGCAGCACGAGGCCGGCCAGGCCTGCGGCAACAGTCGCCGACGGGACCGGGCGGGCAGCGTCGACGTGGTGGCGAGCCGTGACCCCGAGCCAGTCCAGCAGCGGGCCGACCGGCTCATCCCCCCAGATCGCCGCGGTGGGATGAGCGGTGGTCGGGCGGCGGGCCCCGATGGCCGCCACCTCGGCTCCGACGAGGGCGTTGAAGATCGAGGACTTGCCCGAGCCGGTGGCGCCCGCGAGGGCGACGACGGTATGCGCCCCTGGCTGGGAGGTGCGGGCCCGCATCTTGTCCGTCACGGCACGGGCACGGGCGGCGGCGGCGCTCGGCAGCTGCGTACCGCCGGACTCGACCGCGGCCTCCAGCTCGCTGCCGGCCGTGGCCAGGTCCTCCGCCGACGGGACGGGGACGGTCGCCGCACCCCGGCGCAGTGGGCTCATCGGTTGACCACCCTGACCGCCTCGGCGGCGTCCGCCAGCCGGCCGGCCTGCTCGGTCGAGACCGCGAGCTCGTCCACGGCGGCGACGTAACGGCCCAGCTCGGCTGTGTACAGCTCGTCGGCGTGGTCGAGCAGCAGGCGGCGCGCCTTGGCCGCCAGGTCGCGCACGGCCTGGTCGCCGAAGATCGCCTCGAGCACCTTCTGGGCCAGCACGGTCGTCCCCCCGGCGATCCCGATCTCCGCTCCGGAGAGGCCCGCGGTGTGCGCGAACGTCACGAGCATGAGGAAGAGCCCGATGCCGTTGACACCGTATGCCGCGATGCGGGCGTTGGTGCGCCGGCTTCCCCCTTCGCCGCGGACGAGGTCGAGGACCTCGCCCTGCCAGTCGCGCACCAGCCGCTCGATGCGCTCGTCGAAGCCGGCGGACGGCCGGGCGAGGTCGGGGTGTGCGTCGAGCAGCCCGGCGCCGCCCGGCAGGCCGCGCCAGCCGCGGGCCGCCGCCATCGTGGCGGTGTCGCCGTGAGCCCGCAGGAGAGCGGCCACACCGGTGTGCAAGGCCTCGTCGAGGTGCTGCCCGGTCGGCTGGACCTCTCCCTTCACCGCGGCGGTCAGGCGGTCGCGCACCCGGGCGACCGTCGACTCGACCTGGCGGAAGAGCTCTCCGGTCCCGACGAACTCCTGCCAGCGGGCCAGAACCTCCCCGCGCAGGAGGGTCCCGTCGGACATGCCGTCCCGCACGCCGGCCTCGGCGGTGTGGAACTCGGCTGCAGCCGTCCTGACGAGGTCGGACCGGGCGGCGGCCTGCTCCGCGCTGGCGCTCTCCAGGTGCGCCGTGCGGTCGCCGAGCGAGGCGACGGCGCCGTGGAGGGTCTGGTTGACCACGATCGAGCGGGCCCGCGAGTCGCCGGCGAGGGCGTGCAGCCAGGCCGTGAGCCGGGTCGTCGCGGAGTCCGGCAGCGTCCCGTCGGCCGTGAGGGTCGTCTCGGGGATCGTGAAGACGGGCGTTGTCACCAGGCCCTGGTCGCGCAGCAGCTCGACCAGGTGTGGACGGATCTCGTCGATGGCCTCGGGCGGCACGCGGTCGAGGACGATGGCCACGGCCGTGCCGCGCTCGAAGGCGGTGCGCAGCAGGTCCCAAGGCACGGCGTCGGCGTACCGCGCGGCCGTGGTCACGAAGAGCCACATGTCCGCCGCGGCCAGGAGCTGGGCGGCCAGCTCACGGTTGCCCCGAACCACCGAGTCGATGTCGGGGGCGTCGAGCAGGGCCATCCCGGCCGGCAGGTCGCTCGAGCGGACCAGGCGCACCGTGCCGGCCTGGGGCTCCTCCGGTGGCCGGCCGGTGACGCGGGCCAGCCCGGGCAGGATACGGGTCCCGGTGAACCAGTGCTCGTCGTCGGGGCTGTGGACCAGGACCGGACTCGTCGTGGTCGGCCGGATGACGCCGGAGCGGCTCACCTCGGTCCCGACGATCGAGTTGACCAGGGTGGACTTGCCGGCGCCGGTGGAACCTCCCACGACGGCGACGAGAGGCGCGTCGAGCGAGCGCAGCCGCGGGAGGATGTAGTCGTCGAGCTGGTCCAGAAGCTCCTGGCGGGCGGCGCGGGCCCGGTCGGCACCGGGCAGGTCGAGACCGAAAACGGTTGCGCCGACCTCGTCCCGCAGCCGAGAGACGGCGTCGATGAGCGCGCTCGCGCCAGCCTCCACCTCGCCCACGCCCACAGAGTAACGACATCGGGTCCTGCGCCTCGGGAGGGATCACCGCATGTCATCGGGCATATTCGGGGTATGCGCCTCTTCGTCGCGATCGTCCCTCCGGAGGAGGTCCTGGAGGACCTTGCCGAGCATCTCGGCCCCCGGCGCGAGGCCGGCCACGACCTGCGGTGGACCGACCCCTACCAGTGGCATCTCACGCTTGCGTTCATGGCGGCGGTGGATCCTCGCCACGTCGACGAGCTCGAGGAGCGGCTGGCGCGGGCCGCGCGCCGGGCCGCCCCGCTGGAGCTGCGGGTCGCCGGGGTGGGCTGCTTCCCGCACGTCGCCCGCGCCAAGGTGCTCTGGTGCGGTGTCGAGGATCCCGCCGGCGCCCTGCCCGCGCTTGCCAGGTCGGTCCGTGGTGTGGCGGCCAAGTCGGGCGCCGCTCCCGACGGGGGCCGGTTCCGCGCCCACCTCACGCTGGCCCGCCTGCCACGGCCGGCCGACGCCACACGGTGGGTCCGGGTGCTCGAGCCGTATGCCGGCCCGCCCTGGACCGCGGGCCAGCTCACCCTCGTCGAGTCGCACCTCGGTCAGGGCCGGAACGGGCGGCCGCGGTACGCGGTGCTGGGGCGGTTCCCGCTCGGGCCCGGTCGGGACGCGTGAGCCCTGCGAGCGAGCCCGCAGGCCTGATCCTGGAAGCGGGGCACCTACCGGCAGCAACGGCCCCGAGACCGCGGCGCGGCTCATCTCGCCGCATCTCGTCGAGCGCCCGGAGGGTGCCCGAGGACGACGGGACGGGGCTGCCCCGGCCGTCACCGTGAAGCGGCCCCCATCCCCTGCAGTGGATGAGGGCCTTTGCGCCGGGGCCCCCTCAGGCCGCCGACGCGTACCCGACGGTAGATGGATTGCCCCCTATGCGGGTCAGCTTTGAGTGTGACGTCGGGCACGGTCAGGTCACATCTTCGTTACGACCCACCGCTTCCCGTCGTCAGCGCTGTCCGGCCGGCAGGAGTCCCCCGCCGTGCCCTCCACCCCGGTGTGCCTGTTGCGTCCGAGCAACCGGTCGCCATGACAGCCACTCACTCGGACACTGCGCCCCGGCCCCCAGCTGCGTCCGAGCAACCGGTCGCCATGACAGCCACTCACTCGGACACTGCGCCCCGGCCCCCAGCTGCGTCCGAGGAACCGGTCGCCATGACAGCCACTCACTCGGGACACTGCGCCCCGGCGGCCGTGGCCGGCGCCCCCGGCAGGACTCGAACCTGCGACCTAGAGATTAGAAGGCTCTTGCTCTATCCAGCTGAGCTACGGGGGCAGTGCATCGACTCAGGTGGACCGGGACGACGCCGGGGCCAGTGTAGTGAGCGCGAGAAGGACCGGACCCGGGCCATGTCCAGCCACCGCTCCGCCCTCCTGGGTGCGCCACGGTCGCCCGGGCGAGCGCCGGCTCCGCAGCGTCGTCGACGGTCAACGGTCTCCATGAAGGCTCTCCACGTCGGCGGCCATCCCCTGGCAGTCGGCGTTCATCGCCCCGGGTCACCGGGAGGCGTATGCCGCCTGGGCCTCCTCGGCATCCCAGGGGCGTCCACGCCGCCGCGGAGGGCCACCACGGGCCGGGTCGGATCCGCACTCCCCCGCGCTGCCGGCTTGCGGGTGCCGCTCAGACGACCGGCATCCCGAGGAAGGCACGGCGCCGCTCGACGAGGGCGCCGAGCAGCTCCCGCTCCTCGGCCAGGGCGTGGACGTCTGCGGCCGAGTGCGACATCCGGCGGCGCAGGAGGGCGAGCTCGCTCGCCGTGTCCTGGAACTCCCGCATGGCGCTCAGGCCGGCGCGGCCGGTGTTGGCCCGCGCCCACATCCGGGCCTCGCGGCGCTGGGCCATCGACCCGAGCATGGTGACCTCGCCGGGCGAGAGCCACCCGGCGTCGGCGTAGGGACGCAGGAACCGGCCGATGAGCACCCCCTCATGGCGCCGCGCCCACACGATGAGGCCGATGAAGCAGAGGAAGATCGGCACTTCGACGAGCAGGTAGACGGAGACGAGCCCGGAGCCGCCGGTGATGGCGGCGAGGTTCCACATCGAGTGCGCCAGGACGGCCAGGAGGTATCCGGCGGCCGGCGCGGCACCCTTGGCGAACGCCGAGCGCGAGGTGGCGGCGATGCCGATGCCGATCCCGGTGAGGACGGTGAACATCGGATGCGCGAACGGGGACATCAGCCCGCGCGAGACGAACGTCGCTCCGAGGGCGTCGCCGCCGCCGTGGGCGTACGCCATCCCGAGGTACTGGATGTTCTCGGTGAAGGCGAACCCGGCGGCCGACATCCCGGCGTACACCATCCCGTCGGTCACGCCGTCGAACTCCCGGCGCAGCGCGAGCCACACGGCGAGGATGGGCACCGCCTTGAGGGCCTCCTCGACGACGGGCGCCACGAACAGGGCCGCCGCGGCGAGCGCGGCCCTCGGGTCAGTCGAGCTGCGGAACACCGCGACGGCGCCGGTGTTGAAGACCGCCGCCAGGGTCGACGCGACCAGCGCCCCCCACAGGAACGCGATGACGAGGTAGCGGGTCGGCTCGGACTCGAAACGGTCGAGCCACAGGAACGTCGGGATGACGACGCCGAGCGGCAGGGCTGCCAGCAGCACGGCCAGCAGCGCCGTCTGCACCCCCAGGGCGGCGCCGAAGTAGACGGCGACGACGAGGGCCGCGAGGGAGAAGCCCACGACGGCGATGCCGAGGACGATCCAGGTGCGCAGGGCGGGACGGGCGCTCGGGCGGCGGGCGTCCCGGCCGGCGATGGGCACGGAACCGGTCTGCCCGGAGCCGCCTCCCGGGGCGCCGCGGCCGGACGAGCCGGGCCGCGGACCCGACGGCGGGTCCGGCGGCGGACCGGCATACCCGCCCCCCGGCTGCTGCCCGCTCATGGCAGGTGACCTTAGTCCAGGCCGACGGCGGCGCGCCCGGCTGCCGGGGGGTGCTCCGGGCTGTGAGGGTTCTCTCGCGGGGGCCGTCGCGGCAACGCCCTACAGTGGGGCGCATGTCGTCGCACCCCCCCGAGCAGCCCAGCAGCGACCGGGCCCACGCCGACCGCATCGTCTGGATCGACTGCGAGATGACCGGTCTCTCGCTCAGCACGGATGCCCTGATCGAGGTCGCGGCGCTCGTCACCGACTTCGACCTCAACCAGCTCGGCGACGGGGTGGACGTCATCATCTGCCCACCGGCGGAGGCACTGGAGCAGATGGGTGACTTCGTCCGCGAGATGCACACGAAGTCGGGGCTGCTGGACGAGCTCGAGGGCGGGATGACGATGGCGCAGGCCGAGGCCAGGGTCCTCGACTACGTCCGGGCCTGGGTGCCCGAGCCGCGGCGGGCGCCGCTCGGCGGCAACACGGTCGGTACCGATCGTGGGTTCCTCGCCCGGGACATGCCCGCGCTCGAGTCGCACCTGCACTACCGGGTCATCGACGTGTCCTCGGTCAAGGAGCTGTCCCGGCGGTGGTACCCGCGTGCCTACTTCAGCGCACCGGCCAAGTCCGGCGGCCATCGCGCCCTCGCCGACATCCGCGAGTCGATCGCCGAGCTGCGTTACTACCGGGAGGCCGTCTTCGTCCCCCCGCCCGGGCCGAGCTCGGAGGACCTGAGGACGATCGCCGCCCGCTACGTCGTCGACCATGAGGCTCTGCAGGCCGCCGACCTGGCGGCCACCGGCGCCGGAGGCACCACCGATGACACCGGGGTCCGCCCCACCGACGCTCCCGAGGACCATCCCCTCGACGCCCCGGGCGACGGCGGCGCGAGCGTGGTCTGAGGTACGGCCGAGAAACAGGTACGATAGGCGCCGCTGTGCGCGGGCGGGATGCCCGGGCGCCCGCCGCGAGGCCGGGCCCGGTCATGTCCCGGTATGCCGCCCGCTCACCATGGTGGGTGTAGCTCAGCTGGTAGAGCACCTGGTTGTGGTCCAGGTGGTCGCGGGTTCAAATCCCGTCACTCACCCCAGTCGGGGCCCCCGACCCGCGCCGGGTCGGGGGCCTTCCTGCGGGGTGGCCCGCTGTCCGCGCAGTCCCGTGGGCAGGGGGCGATGTGACCACTGCCCCCACCACCGGGAAGACTGGCCGGGTGACACGCACCACCAGCCCTGCCCCCACCCGCCTCCTGACTGGTGTCCTCACCACCCTCCTCACTGGTGTCCTCACCACCCTCCTCGCGGTCGCCGCCTTGACGTGGACCGGGGGGGCGGCGGCCGCTCATTCGGTTCTCGTGTCGATGTCGCCGAAGGACAAGGCGACCATGTCGACGCCGCCGACCCGGGTCGTCCTCACCTTCAACGAGGACGTCAACGCGGCCTTCTCCGTCATCAAGGTCGTCGACGCAACCGGGTCCTCGGTGGCAGACGGGTCCACACAGGTCGCCGGGCCCGTCGTCTCGCTCCCCCTGCGGGCAGGGCTGTCGAACGGCACATACACGCTCACCTACAAGGTCGTCAGCACGGACGGCCACCCCATCTCGGGGAGGTCCACCTTCACCGTCGCGGGGTCGGCACCCAGCACCGCCACCGCCCCGAACACGGCTGCCTCGGCAGCCCCGACAGCCAGCCCCCTGGGGCCTGCCGTCGCGTCGTCCACTCCGCTGGCCACCGGCAACGGGGCCGCTACGACCACCTCGGACACCGGGGGGTCGCTCTGGGCGTGGGTCGTGGCGGCGGTGGTCGTCCTCATCCTGCTCGGCGGGGTTCTGTGGGTGCTACTGCGCCGCCGACGAGGACCTGACGCCTGATTTCACGACACCCGGCCGGACCTGCTAACGTCTCCGGTCGCGCGCCATTAGCTCAATTGGCAGAGCAGCTGACTCTTAATCAGCGGGTTCGGGGTTCGAGTCCCTGATGGCGCACCATCACTGCAGATCAGGCGCTTCACCCTCCTCCGTATCGGCCTGGGAACCCGTACTTTCACCCGTACTTCGCCCTTCGAGCGGGTAGCCGAGGGCGTTCTCCAGCGCGGCGGCGGCCTTCGGATTCCTCGTCTGGCGGCCCATGTAGACGTCTTGGGTCATCGACGGGCGGGCGTGCCCCAGCTGGTCGGCAATCTGGCGCGCGGACTGCCCGGCGTCGTCAAGGATCGTCGCCGTCGTCTTACGGAAGCTATGCGAGGTGACCCATGACAGGGCGTCGCGGTCGCTTGGCAACTGCGCGTCGTCGAAGAGGGCGAGGATCTCCTCCTGCGCGTCCCTTCCCGCGTTGTACGTCCCCAGCATCGTGACCACCTCGGACCGATCCGCCTGAACGCGACCAGCCTCGAGGAGCTCGAGCCGCGTCTTGGGTATCCCGAGCTGCGGCGACGCCGTGCGTTGGGACAGCCCCGCCTGACGACGGACACTGGCGAGGGCCTGGCCGAGCGCCTGCCTCGCCGCGCTGCCGACGGGCGACCGGGCGCTTCGCAGGTCACGACGGACGTTGGTGGGGTCACGGAAGCCGCCGAGCGGGTCGCAGAAGACCGGCTCGTGCAGGCGGATGCCTTGGGAGAAGCGACGACGCATCATCGAGAGGGCAACAGGTGGGAGGCCCAAGGTTCGCTCCCCCGCGACAGACTTGGTCTTGGTCCGGATGAGACCCTCGCCCTTGACCCGCACGACTTGGTGGGTGATGTCGATCTCGGCGTCGTCGAGTCGGACATCCTCCCAGGTGAGGCCGAGTGTCTCGCCGATCCTCGCGCCGGTGCTGACCATGAACAGCGTCAAGTCGGGAAGATCGGCCGCGACCGCCCTAGGGTCTTCCTGCAGCATGGCGAACCAGGCCTGCCGCTCCTCGTCAGTGAGCGCCCTCGGCCGGCGCTTGGGTTGGCCCCCGATCCGTTCGATGTCCCGCACCGGGTTCGCGGGGATGGCGCCGTGGCGGGCGGCCAGGCCTAGGACACCGGAGATGACCGACCGGCACGACCTGGCCGTCGCGGGACTGACCTCGGTCATGATCGAGCGGATGACCCTGTCGACGATCGGGATGGAGAACTCGCCGAGGCGCACCTCGGCGAGCGCCGGAAGGACATGCGTGTCGAGCAGCCGTTGGTAGGTGTCGAGCGTCCCCGGCGATCGACGGCCCTCGGAGACCATGCCGCGCAGGCGTTCCATCCAGAGATCCGCTGCGACTGAGAACCGATCGGACGCCGTGAGCCAGCCACCGTGCCGCACCGCCGCCCTGGCCCTCATGCGCCGGATCAGGTTCGCCTCGGCAGCGGACTTCGTGCGACCGAGGGCCTCGATCTCTCGTCTTACGCCGTCAAAGTCGCGGAAGTTCGCACGAGGCCGTCGGAGCATCGCGAGAGGCAGCTCAGATCGCGGGACATCTTCGCGCCCAGCGGCCCGCGTCGGCGCCCACCGACCGCGCCATACCGCGTTGGGCGGTCCTCGAGCCCTAGCAGAGTGGGCACGAAAGAGCGATCGGGGCTGAGTGCAGAGCCTGGTCAGGGGCCGTACGCTTCGCCCGCTCCGCGCGGTCGTGCCGAAGAGGTAGTCGCTGCGGGACAGTGTGCCCGCGTCACGCAGCGTTGGCGAAGGTGAGCGTGACGTCCGGTCCAGTCAACGTGAGCGCGTTCTCTGAGCGCTGCGCATGGTCGATGGCAGCGACGGCCCCGGGATACGGCGCATCGAGGGGTGGGCCGCCCTGGCCGGCGTCGCGCTGGTGTCGATCGCCTGAACGGGAGTCCGCCGGTGCGGCGAGCACGCGGGCTACGGTGTCCACATGAACGTCACCGTCATCGGCTCTGGCAACGGGGGTCTCGCGACGGCTTTCGACTTCGCGCTCCACGGGCACACCGTGCGACTCTTCGACACCCGCCATTTTCCCGACCACGTGGCAGAGGTCGCGGCCGTCGGCGGAATCCACGCCACTGGTGCGATCGAGGGATACGCCGAGATCGTCTACTCGGGTCACGACGTCGAGACCGCTCTCGACGGGGCCGAGCTGGTCGTGCTCGTCGGTCCGGCGTACAGCACGGAGCACCAGACCAGCGTCGTCGCGCCGCACCTCGTGCCTGGGCAGGCGGTGTTGGTCTGCCCGGCCTCGTGCGCGGGTGCGATCACGTTCAAGCGCACCGCGGGCCTGGCGCTGGATGACGAGACGATCACGGTGGGCGAGTCCAGCACGCTGCCGTACGCCGTTCGCATCGTCGCGCCGGGACGGATCAACGTCTTCCACAAGCTGGGCGGCGGTGTGTTCGTCGCGGGCCTCCCGCGTTCGGGCACCGACCGGTTGCTGTCGATGATCCAGGACGTCTACCCCGGTGCGGAGGCCGCCGAAAGCGTCTTCCAGACCACCTTGCAGAACGGCAACCCGGTGATCCACCCGGCTGTGACCCTTCTCAACGCCGGTCTCATCGAGCGAACCGCCGGCGCGTTCCTGTTCTACGAGGACGGGATCACCGAGGCCGTCGGCAGGGCGATCGAGGCGGTCGATCGCGAGCGGCTGGCCCTCGCCGACGCGCTCGGGGTGCGAGTGCTGTCCGAACCCGACCTCGGGGTCTTGCAGGGATACATGCGTGAGGCCAACTACTCGACCGGCTACTCCACCGCCCCAGGTTTCCTCGGGATCGGTGCTCAGAACCAGCTCGACAACCGCTACCTGACCGAGGACGTCGGCTACTCCCTGGTCTTCCTGACTGACCTGGCCCGACGAGTCGGCGTCGAGACTCCGACCATGGAGGCGCTCATCACCATGGCGTCGGTCGTCCTGGCTCGGGACTTCCGCGCCGAGGGGAGCCGCACCCTGGCGACCCTCGGCCTCGACAGCATGAGCGCCAGGGAGCTTGCCGCCCTCTAACCGACGGATGCGTTCTGCTGGGCGCGTCTTTGTCCACGCATCCTCCAACGGCCGGTAATCGCTCAGAGAGAAGGTGCCTGCTGCCAGGCAGGCTGGTCAGTCTGGTCATGCATCGGTCCCAGCGCCCCCCAGGAACGGCGCCCGACCACGAGCCGAAAGACCGAGCGCTCCACGGTTCTAATAGCCTTCCGCTCACTTGCCGCGGATCGCGCGGGTGTTCTCAGCGCTGATCTCCGCTCGCGCAGGGTTGACAGACGAGGATCTCCTCATCGCCCTGGTCGCTGAGCGCAAGACATACGAGGGCGTCGTTAGGCGCGCCGCGATCCCGCTAGACGACCCGGACCGCCACCTGGAGTCGGACCCATCGCTAAGCCGGAATTTCGAGCTCCTCGCAGAGGCGCGTGCCCGAAGTGTGGCGTTGCCGTGGGATGTCGCCAGCCCGACATGATTGATGGTGGCACCGCGCCCACCACAACCGCCCCCCACCCGCAACGGTGGGGGGCGGTTCGCCGTTTAGGGCCGCCTTGGTTGACAGGACCTCCGGAGAGGGGTCGACTGAACGGATAACCGTGCCAACCCCCCTGGTCCGGTTTCTGGTTCGACTGAGAGCCATCGTCGGGCCCTTGGGGTCGAGCGGGCGGCAGCACCCCCCTGCATATGCTGCCCGCTCCCCCTTCACCCGGTGGCGACCTCCTCGGTGAGGACATCCACGGGTGCAGGTGGAACATTGGTTCCACCTGCACGAAGGTCTCGCTGGACGTGCGTATGACTCGCCCCGACGACCGGGGCGATCGCTCGGGTCGACATTCCCGCGGCGGTCAGCTCGCGGACCACCTCGCGGCGGACCTCCATGCCGAGCCGCTGCAACGCGCCACCGAACCGATCCGAGACGTGGAGCGGCCCCCACTCTCTTCGGGTCGAGCGCGGGGGCCGCTGCGGTCAGGCTACGCCCTCAGGACGTCCTTGTGACTTGGCTCACGTCCTTGCCGATCCCTGAACCCGGATCCACGGGCCAACGATTCTGATGGCGTGGTCTGGGTTTTGTGATCGGGGGTCCGGGTTGGGGGTGTGTCGTATCGGCCGTGCTGTCCGGCTCTTCCACTGGTGTTCTCCGGTCGCGCCTTGGTCGGGGGCTGGGTGGTCAGGTTGTGGCGGTCGGCGGTGGCCCGCATGCGGTGGTGAACAGCGCCTCCCATGAGCTGTGCCAGGGCCAGTGCTGGGGAAGGTGCAGGGTCAGCTTGCGGGCGGAGCGGGCCAGTCGGGCGGGGACTGCGATCAGGTGCCGGCGGATGCTGGCGGTGGTGGCTCGGGCGTGGAACCGGGACGCGGTCGCGCCGACGGCGCGGGTCAGGTTGAACGCGATCGCGGCCAGGACCAGCCAGGCGCCGTTGGCGGCGAACGAGCCTGACGGTAGGTGAGCCAGGGGCCCGGCGCGTAGGTCGGCGTGGACCTGTTCGATGACCGCGTGCTCGCGGTGGGTCTGTTCGGCTTGCAGCATCGGTAGCGGGCTGTCGGTGAACACGGCGTGGTGGCGGTAGGTGGTGAACAGTTCACCTTGGCCGGCTGGGATGTTCTTCGGGTTGAGCCGTACGACGCGGCGCACGATCAGTCGGCCGTGGATGTGGTCGGCCTTCTTCCGGGAGGTGAACGCGGTGAACGGGACCTCGGCCACTTCCGCGTCGGAGACCAGCCGGTGTTCTTGTTCGTCCCAGATCGCGTTCGGGTACCGGATCGGGGTCCACGCCGACTCGGGGATGCTCGAGATCGCCTGGAGGACGGTGGTGTTCATTCGGGCGGTGACGCTGAACCTGGCGCCGCCGCGGCGTGCGGAGGCGATCACGTCGTGCCCGAAGTAGGCGGAATCGGCGCGCATGAGGACCAGCCCGGCACCGGCGCGGTCCTTCGTGATGGCCCGGGTGGTGGCCAGCGCGTCGGCGACCAGCCGGGCCGCGCCGCGGGCCGAGTTGGTGTTGCCCTTGCGCAGCCGGGTCGCGGCGATCACCGGGGCCGATGTCGGGGTGGTGATGGTGGCGATCAGCGCGTTCAGTCCCTTGACCCCGGTGTAGCCGTAGCCGGCGCCTTGCTCCTGGTAGCCGTGGGTGGCCTTGATCGTGTCGTCAACATCGACGTAGACGACCTGTTCGGCGCTGGGCAGGAGCGGCGTGGTGGCCGCCAGCGCGGTCAGGAACCGGGCAGCGACCGCGTCGAGCTGGCGGACGTGGCCGAAGGTGAAGGTGCGCAGGAAGATGCCCAGCGTCGAGGGCGCCCGGACCCCGGTGAACAGTCGGTCCATCCCGCCGTGTCGCAGCAGGTCCATGTCATCGATCGAGTCGGCCCCGGCGAGCATCCCGCCGATCAGGGCGGGGACCTTCAGGTGTGGGTTCGCGCCGCCCTCACCGGGCAAGGACAGGTGCCGCTCGACCAGTTCGGACAGGCCGGCGCGTTCGGCCAATGCCAGCGCTGGGACGAGGCCGGCGAAGGACACGAGGTTCGGGTCATCGAAAGTCGCGGACAGGGCGGGGTAATCGTGAGAGACTCGCATCCAGCGAATGGCCCTTCTGCGGGGGTGAACGGTGCCGTGGTAAGCCCGATTCTCCCTGGTCAGAAGGGCATTCGCGTGTCGCGACTCGCAAAGCGACCAACTTCACCCGTGGATCCGGGCTGAATCGCCCGTGACCAGCGCGATACCTTCGTTAAACCACCTCCCCTCGACCCAACCCAGGACAGCATGCCGCCGCCGCACCGGGGCACGTCTGAGCGCCTCAGCGGCACCCTCGCCCGCATCCGCCAGCTCGTCGCCGCCTTCCCCGCCGAGCCACCCCAGGGCACTCGCCAGCCCTGCAAGCTGCCGGTCTGCGACCGTCCCTGGACCGTCAACGTCCGTGGGTGGGGAAGCTGCGACTCCTGCCCCTGGCGCATCCCGGCCGCCGAGGTGGGCGCGTCGGAGACGTGACGCCCGGCCCCCCTCCTGCCGGACGTGCGAGAGGTTCGCACGCTGCGACCGCTAGTGTCTGTCCCGGTTCGGTGCGACCCTCCAAATCCGTAAGCGCCGAACCAAGCCGCCCCCCGGACCTGACCATCCGGGGGGCGGCGCTGTGGTGCGTGAGGGGCACGCTACGTCCTCAGGCTGTGGCCGCCTCGACCATCCGCAGCAGCGCCGACGGCCGCGCGTCCAGCTCGGCCGCGAGGTCGGCAAGGTCCTTGAGCGTGCCGTGCATGACCTCGCGGACGCGACGCACCGTCTCGTCGTCGGAGGAGAGGAGCGTGGTGGTTGTGGTGGTGCTCATGGCTGGTTCCCTTCTTCGGAATATGCACGTCCTCCAGTAACGGGCGATGATCGCTGGCCAAGGACGACCCTCGCGCTCGGCGAGCATGACAGGACGCTTGAGAGTCTTCCCCAGGACCCGCGACGCTCCTTTCGTTGGTCACGCAGCCGTACGGGTCGGGGGATCGTGTAGCGACCGATACGGGAGGGCTTCAGCAGCAGTCGACGCGTGGCGATAGCGCGTCGCAACACTGGCGAGGCCCGAGCTCAGCCATGCCCATGCCCGTCACCACGAGGAGCCCACCGGTCCATCCGAGCCACCCGAGTCCTTGCTCCCCGAGGGCAACCGCCAGCACGGCGGCGAAGACCGGCTCCATGGTCATGACCACGGCGGCCCGGGTGGCGCTCAGGCTGCTCTGGGCCCAGGCCTGGACGGCGAAGCCGACGCAGGTGGCGACCAGCCCCAGGTACAACACGGCACGCCAGGCGGTCGCCGTGGCAGGGATGGCGATCCCGCCGCTCCCGAGTGCAACTGCGCCGCACAGGAACGCCGCGACGATCACGCTCATCGCCGTCACCCCGTACGCGTTTGTGGGGGTGGCCCAGGCGCTCAGCCCGCTGATGTGAACGGCAAAACGGGCCGCCCCAGCCAGGGTGAGCACGGCGCCGACCGGCGAGGGTGCGCTCACTCCGCCGGCCAGGGCTGCGATGCCCAGGGCCGACAGGGCGACAGCCGCCCACCCGGCACGTCCGACCCGTTCCCGGAAGAACATGGCGGCCACGACGGGGGTCAGAACGACCGCTGCGCCGGTCAGGAAGCCCGAGACCCCGGGCCAGGGTGTACCGCAGTCCGGTGGTCTGGAACAGGAATCCGGCAGCCAGGGCCACGCCCAGGAGTGCGGCGCGCCACCGCTCGGAGCGGCCCAGGCGGGACAGGCTGACCGGACGTACCAGGAGCAGACCGACGCCGGCGATGCCGAAACGCCAGGCGAGGAACGAGGCCGGGGCCAGCTCGCCGAGCGATCCCTTCGTCACCGCGAACGTCGACCCCCACACCGCCGTAGCCCCCAACAGCGCGGCCGATGCCGAAACCGTTGCCCTCAACCTCGCTCCTGGTGCGCTCAGACGCCAATCCCTCAGGCGGGGGGGGCGGACTCATGCGCTGCCCGCTCCGGGCCCACCCAGTCAGCTCAGTATCGCGCCCCGGCGCCAGGACCCACCCGCCTCATGTGCGGCATACGGCCGCCAGCCGACAGCCCTCATCGCTTCGATGTGGGCGTGGCCGCGGTCTCTGGTGGGACGCACGCCTGGGGGCTTCTATGGTTCGTCAGGGCGGGCCTTGACCCCGGCGAGCGCCCTCTGGCGTTCTCCGCTGGCGACATTGTCGGCCCTGCTCGTCGGTTTCGGCGACGCGGGACTTCGTCTCCGTGCCTGGCCGCTGCATTGCCCGGATATGCACTGATCTGGCCCGTCGGCCGGCGTACGGACCCGGGGCCCGTGCCACGTCGAGAAGGAGACGCGAGGGAAGGCCCCACGAGGGGGCAGCCGTCCCGGGCGCGACTCGACGTCCTCGAAGGTCCTTCCCCGCCCGCGGACGGTGATGCACGAGTAGGTTCGTGTTCACCGCACTGACGTAGGACGGTTCCTTAGCCCGAAGGATTCCTCAATGGATCGTTTCGCCGCACCGAGGATGGCTGGATCACGCTGATGAAGCACTTCGCCATCCGGGCGACCACCGCGATGCTGGGCGCACCCCGACGGCCGGCCCTTCGCTGGCTGAAGGACTCGCTCCTGAGCGAGCATCTCGTTGTCCGGATGTTGTCCCTGTTCACGTTGAGCGCCGCCCTCTTCGTCGCTTGCCAGTCCATTGCCTACCTGTGGCTGCCTGAGGGTCTGTTTCGTGGGACCAGTTTGGGCTCCGTCGTGGTTGGCGAGGAGGCGGCCGGCAGCTTCCTTGCTGAGTGGGTCGTCATCCTCGGATGGAACCTGCCGATGCTTCTGCTGTTCTATGTGGCAGCGAACCTGGTCCGGCTCGCGAATGGGGTGCCCCTCGGCTACGTCAGCGTCATCGTGATGCAGGGCTACTTCGGGCTGATCACCGGTACCAACTCCTTCAGCATGGCCGCGGAGACGGGCAAGATCGCTCCGTCGGTCTCGTGGCTCGTCCACCCCGGCTTCTACGAGCTCTTGGCTTACGCGCTGGCCGCTGCAGCCACCTACGAGATCACTAGATGGCAAGACGTGAAGATCGACGGGAAGACCAAGGCAGTCCGGTTCCGACCGGTTCATGGCGGCTGGCGCAGTCCTCAGTTGTGGCGGGGGCTGCTCCTGGCGGCCGGACTCCTGTTGACCGCCGGCGCGTGGGAGGCATACAACATCGTCGCTCTGTGACCTCCTCCGGGAGACGTGCTGGTCACGACGGGCCCGGAGTTCCGGGGGTGGGCGGTGGCCGCTCGAACCCGGGATACCGCAGGGAAGATGCCTGCCTCGGGTTTGACCGAGACCATCACGTGTCACCGTATGGTGTACGTTGCAGTTGCGGTACAGGAACGAAGGCAGGTGCGAGCGCGATGGCTGAAGACCTTCTGCGGATCGGCGAGCTGGCCTCCCGGGCCGAGGTCAGCAGACGGACCGTGGACTTCTACACCGGTCTGGGGCTGCTGGCTCCCACCCGAAGTGGCGGGAACTTCCGCCTCTACCAGCCGGCCGATGTCCAGCGCATCACGGTGATCCGACGGCTGGAGGCTCAGGGCATCAGGCTCGATGAGATCGTCCGCCTGCTCAAGGGTGGCCCGCGCGCGGACCACACCGGGGTCGCGGACCCTTCCGAGGGCCCCCGCCCGGGGGATCCCGTCGCCCTCAAGCGCCACCTCGCAGCCTTGGACGAGCAGGTGAAGGCGCTGCGTGAACTACCCGAAGTCGCCGACCACGGCACCCGTGGAGTTCTTGCCGGTCTCGTCGCCCGGGCGCAGGCGCTGATCGCCACCGCACTGGTCCTGACTGACGACCTCCTCCCGGGGGCCGACTTCCTGCCCCCTCTCTAGCGGTCACCCCACCACGCAGCGTCGCGTCAACGCAAGATCGCCTCGATGAGGCACCGCCTCAACAGATTGGTTACCGATGCCGAGCCTGATGACGAAGCTGACAACCCTCGCTCACCGCGAGATCCACATTCCAATCTGAAGGAGAGACTCTGATGTGGGAAGCAATCAAGAACGCACTCACCAGGGTGACGGACGCCACCGGGATCGAGATCCCCGGGCTGCCAGTCGACCTTGGCTCGATCGGTGAGTCGGCCACCGCTGCGATGCAGACGGTGACCGAGTCGGCGACCGGCCTCATGGATGGCGCCGCCCCCACTCTCGAGGCGGTGACCGGCGGCATGGGCGGCCTGACTGAGACCTTTGCCGGCGTCAGCGAAAGCGTCGCGGGCGTGGGAGACGCCGCTTCGACGGCCGTCGACTCAGCCGCGCAAACCCTGCCTGACGCGGCCGGCGGATTCCTCGGTGGCAGCCCCGGGAAATAGCTCCGAACTCGGCGACCAGCGAATCTGCGTCGAAGGAGATCCCGCCCCGCCGCATTCCGGGTGAGCGCCTCACCTGAGTTCCGCAGCTGGGTGGGGCTCAGTGGAGGCGTGAATGGGCTGTGACCTGGGGAAACGCGGATCGGTCTGGTGACACGGCGTGTCACTAGGTGGGGGTGTTGGGATGCTGGGGTTCAGTCGGGGGTGGCGAGTGTGAGGATCCGTGGCGGTGGGACCATCTCGAGCCGGTCCAGGATGCTCTGCTGGGCCGGGGTGGGCTGGGTGGTCTGCCGGTAGGTCCCGGCGTCGCCGGTGAAGGTGCCCAGTGCTAGGCGCTGGAGTTCGCGGCGGATGGTGCTCCAGGTCTGGCCGGTGGTGGTCTCGATGATCCGGATGAGCAGCAGCGCGAGCCAGCAGAGGATGACGTGGGCGCGGATGCGGTCTTCGAGGCGGTGGTGGACCGGGCGCAGGTCGAGGATCTGTTTCATGTCGCGCCAGCCGCGTTCGACCTCGAGGAGCTGCTTGTAGCCCAGTGCGATGTCCTCGGCCGAGAGTTGGGGTTCGTTGGTGCGCAGAAGGTACTTGCCGTCCAGCTTCTCCTCCGCGGCGATCGCGGCCGCGTCGACGCGGAGCAGCCCACCGGCAGTGACGCGCAGGAACCGGTTCAGGCCGGGTTTGGTGGAGATCACCCCACGCAGCTCGGCCCGCTTGGTCTTCGACAGCTTGTCGGTATCGGCGATCAGGTCGGTGAGCAGTTGGACCAGGTGGCCGCGGACGGCGGCGTCGCGGTCGGCGGCCTCGGGATTGTGTGCGATCACGAACCGTTCGTGCTCACTGATCCGGACCTCCTTGACCCGCAGGTTCCCCGCCACTTCTTGGTAGCGGCCCGCCCGGCCCAGCGCCGCGGTCGCCTCGGCGGAGCCGGAGCGGAGCTTCTCGCCCAGGATGTAGCCGCCGCCGCCGCGGCGCAGATACCTGCGGTTCTCCGCCGAGGTGAATCCGCGGTCGGCGACCCAGACCACCCGAGCCAGGTTCCAGTCCCGCATGTCGGCCTTGACCTGTCGGATCAACGCCGAATCACTGGTGTTGCCCGGCCAGCACCAGACCCGGACCGGGATCCCGTCCCGGGTGACGGCCATCCCGATCACGACCTGTGGCAGGTCGTCGCGGTGGTCCTTGGACTTCCCGTGGACCCGGAACCCGCCCTCCTTGACGGCGCCGGCCGGCGGCTCGGCATCCACGCCGGGTTCGACGCCGGGAACGTCATCGGTCGTGGTGACCGGGCGGCCCGCTGCGTCGCGCCACACCGGCTCGTCGGGAACCTCGGTCTCGAAGTAGGTCGAGGTGGTGTCGAAGAACAACAGGTCGACCTCGAGGTTCAACAGGTCCGCGGTCGAGGCGTAGACATCCTTGGCCAGTACCGGTTCGGCGTCGATCAGCCAGTCCATCGCCCGGTAGCAGGCGTCCTCGGAGACTTCCGGCAACCCGGGGATGTGCACGTCGTGGGTCACCCAGCCGGCTGCGGCGAGCTTGGAGGACGGCGCCAGCGCCCGGTTCGCGACCAGCGCGAACAGCACTCGCTCGGTGAGCGCGTCCCGGCGGGTCGAGGCCAACATCGTGCGCATCGTCTTGGTGATCCCCAGCCGGGCCCACAACGCGTCCAGGACGTAGGCCCCGCCCAGCGGGCGGGACTCCACGAACGCCAGCCCGGGCAGCCCACCCACCTCAGCGGTGGTCTCACCCCCAGGCGTCGCGGCCCCGCCGAGCACCCTGGTCAACGAGGCGATCAGACGTTCCACCGCGGCCCGGTCCAGGTCCTCGACCCGGCCGAAGTTGTACAGCACCTTCATCCTCGATGTCTTCGCGGCGGGGTCCCACTCGTTGTGAGCCAGCTGCAGGTACCGCACCACGGCGCCGTCCTTGTTCCGCCGAGACGACGTCCGTACGAACATGTCACCAGACGCTACCCGGTGAACCCCTGTCCAACCGCGCCGAACACGCCGGGCCGTGTCACTAGGCGAATCCGGTCGCGTCACCACCTCCCAAGCCGCTGACCAGCACATTCGTCCTTCGGCACGCCCCAGAACACCGAACAGCTGCGGAACTCAGGCCTCAGCCGACTCGAAGGCCTGGGTGGCCTCCCCTACGCGACCCAGAAACACGAGTAGGTCTGCCCGTATTGCGTGGAATACTTGAAATCACCGAGGTCGAGGACGTCGACGAAGCCGAGGGCCACGACCGGTCCCCCCACCCCGGCCACCGCATCGCGCGGTTGAGCGCCACGACAGGGCGCGGGGCGAGAGCCACACCTAGTCCTGTTACGAAAGTCTTCTGAGCCAGTGGTCGATGCTGGCGACGTGGACGGTGGCGGCGTAGCGGACGGCGAGCTTGTCGTAACGGGTGGCGAAGCCGCGGTGGTGTTTGAGGTGGCTGAAGCCGCATTCGACGGCGTGCCGGTCCTTGTACCGTTCGGCGTCGAAGGCGGGTGGCCGTCCGCCGGCTGAGCCTCGACGCTGGCGGTGTCCGGCTTGGTCGCTGGGGACGGGGATGGTCGCCTTGATCCGGTGGGTGCGTAGCCAGGCCCGGTTCGCGCGGGAGGAGTAGGCCTTGTCGGCCAGGACCCGGTCGGGGCGGCTGCGTGGTCGCCCGCGCCCGGGACGGGCCACACGGATGGCCTGAAGGACGGCGATCATCTCGGGGCTGTCACCGGCCTGGCCCGGGGTCAGGACAAACGCGAGGACTCCGCGGCGGGCGTCGACGGCGGCGTGGGTCTTGGTGCCCCACCCGCCCCGGGAGCGACCCAGGGCGTGGTGCTCGGGTTCTCCGGCAACCCGATCCACGCTGTCGCGGCGGGCGCCGGCGGCGTGGACATGGGCGCGGGCGGTGGTCGAGTCCACCGATACCTGCCAGGACAGGTGGCCCGCCGCGTCGGCGCGGGCCCGTAACGCGTCCTCGACCCGTTCCCACACCCCGCTCACCTGCCAGCACGCGAACAGTGCGTACACCCGCCACCACGGCCCGTACCGCTCGGGCACATCACGCCACGGGCACCCGGTCCGGACCCGACGCCGGACCCCGTCGACCAGGCCACGCACGGGGTACCTCCGCGGCCGACCCCACCGCGGAGCCGGGGGCAGCAGCGGCCCGAGCAGAACCCACTGGGCGTCGCTCAGATCGTGGCGAGACGCGGCGGATATCGTGGACACGAGGCCTCCTGCAGCAGCGTGGGTGATTCGACACCAACTGCGTTACTGCGGAGGCCTCACCTCACGCCCGCGACACGCCCAAAGTCACACTCGCCACTTTCGTAACACGGCCTAGTCGTCCTCCTCTGCAACGACCGGGACAGCTCCCGCCAGAGCGGCGGGCCGGACCTAGCCTCGGACGATGAGGGCTCCCTTCGTGGCGCTGCTGGCCATGCTCACCCTGGCAGGGTGCACACCGAGTCAGTCGCAGTCACAGCCGCCTGCGCACACGAGGTTGTCCCGGGTCTCGTGGAAGTTGAGGTGGCGGTCCCCCGCCTGAGGCCTGCCGTCTGGTAGGTCTCGGGTGTCCGCCAAGACAACCCAGAGACAGGGGACCGCTGTGACCAAGAAGTACCAGAAGACCGTGCCGGACGCGATGCCGGTGGCCGTGCCGGAGCGGGTGAGTATCGCGATGGAGCAGGTCGCGGCCGAGATGCGTGAGGGCCTGCTCGCCCTCGCGGTCGGTGCGGGGCTGCAGGTGATGCAGCAACTGATGGAGGCCGACGTGGCCGCGGTGTGCGGCCCGCGGGGTAGGCATGACCCGGGCCGGGCCGCGGTCCGGCATGGCAGCGGGGCGGGGTCGGTGACCCTGGGCGGGCGGCGGGTGCCGGTGAGGCGGCCCCGGGTCCGCGCGGCGGATGGGTCCGGGGAGGTGGCGGTGCCCGCGTACGAGCTGTTCACCGGTACCGAGCTGCTCGGCCGGTTGGCGCTGGAGAAGATGCTGGCCGGGGTCTCGACCCGGCGGTACCCGGCCGGGTTGGAGCCGGTCGGCGATGCGGTCCAGCAGTCCTCGCGGGCCACGTCGCGCTCGGCGGTCTCGCGCCGGTTCGTCGCGATGACCGAGCACGCCCTGGCCGACCTGCTCGCCGCCGACCTGTCCGGGCTGGACCTGGTCGCGGTCATGGTCGACGGGGTCTACTTCGCCGAGCACCTGTGCGTGGTCGCCCTGGGCATCGACATCGACGGGGTCAAGCACCCGCTGGGGCTGGTCGAGGGCTCGACCGAGAACACCACCGTGGTGCGGGCCCTGCTGGCCGGGCTGCGGGACCGGGGCCTGGACGTCACCCGCCCGGTCCTGGCCGTCCTCGACGGCGCCACGGCCCTGTCGGCCGCGGTCAAGGAGGTGTTCGACCGCCCGGTGATCGGCCGGTGTCAGCTGCACAAGCTGAGGAATGTCCGTGACCACCTGCCCGAGACGATGCGCGGCCCGGTGGAGAAGCGGATGCGGGCCGCGTACCACGCGGCCTCCGCTCTGGAGGCCGAGGCCCAGCTGACCGCGCTGGCCAAGGAGCTCGAGAAGTCCCACCCCGGCGCCGCCGGCAGCCTGCGCGAAGGCATGGCCGAGACCCTCACCGTGCTGCGCCTCGAGGTCCCACCGACCCTGGCCCGGACCCTGCGGTCGACGAACGCGGTGGAGTCGATGATCTCCATCGCAAGGGACCACTCCCGCAACGTCAAACGCTGGCGCGACGGGCAGATGGCGCTGCGCTGGTGCGCCGCCGGGATGCTCGAGGCGTCCAAGCAGTTCCGCCGCGTCAACGGCCACCTGCACCTACCCGCCCTACGGGCGGCGCTGGAACGACACGTCGGCGCGACCACTGTCGGCGACGACTGCCACAATCACGACATGAGCGCAGCCTGACGCTCATGCAGGCCGCCACCGAAGTTCCACGGAACTCGGGACAACCTCGCGCACACTCGCGCCGGGTCGAGTGCCGTACCTGCGCCCGGTGTGTCCTCGACAGCCACCGCGAGCGCCGTGTGTCGGTCGGACTACACCCCCGCCACCCTGCCGACCTGGGCGCGGGCCGGGTTCACCCCGCCGACCCAGCCCATGCCCTTCGTCATGGGTGACAGCGGCGACATCGTCGCGATCCTGTGGGCCGAGCACGACCCGCTGCAGGCCCCGCCGGCGGCCGACCGCAACAACAAGGTCTTGTGGGTATCCCGGGTCGGATGGCGGTGACCTGAACATCCGCGCCACCTTGGAGTCCTCGGGCCAGAGCGTGACCCGCTTGGTGTCGGGTGGGCCGGGGCCTTCGATCATCGACCTGCCCTCACCGGGCTGCTGGTCCTTCGACCTGACGTGGGGCACTCAGCACGACCACATCCAGCTGGAGTACGTCTCGAGCTGAGGCCGGGAGCGCGCGGGGGTTGCGAGGTCACTTCCAGCCGGGTGTACGTCCCGCTTGTTCTATCCAGTCGAGCACCTCCTGCTGCGTCACCTCGGCCAGGGTCGTGACCTTGACGTAGCGGGTCTGGCCAGTGCTCCCCAGTGGAGGTGGAGGATCGAAGTCCGCGCCACCGAGGAATAGCACGTTCACGGACACGTCGTAGGGCGCGATCTCGATGATCCACCCCAGTTCTGGCAGCCCGTAGAACGCCCTCTTGTACTTGACGGCGTAGTCAAGGTCGGGGATCGCCGCTCGAATCGACTCGTCCAAGCCCCGCACGATCGGCTGAAGGTCCGGCATGAGGCGCCCGAACCAGTCGTCAATGTCGGAGTGTCCCGCCGTCGGCTCAGGCGGCTGCCGTCGCGGGTTCCCCTTGATCTCTTTGGGCATGGGCCGAACCTATGCCCGCTGGTCAAGGAGACGCACGCCCGAACGCACTCATGGCGCGCTGAGGATGGTCGAAAGGCGGCGTCGCACCGTGCGGAGGACTACAACTCGTGCGGAGGACTACAACTCGCGCTCGTACGCCAGCATGAGCGGGCCGCCCTCGCCCTCGGTCCGCCGGAACCCGGCCGCCTCGTAGAGGCGTTGGGCGCGGTGGTCGTCCTCGCTGGTGACCAGGAACGCGTAGTCGGCTCCCCGCTCACGCGCGACCCGCACGGCCTCGGTGATCAGCTCCCGGCCGTGCCCTTTGCCACGCTGCTCCGGCATCACGTACAGCTCCGCCAGGTACGCCTCTGCTGCCGTGCTCCACAGGGACGGCTGCACCCGCAGCACCGCGACCCCGACCGCCGTGCGGGTCTCGTCCTCGCGTGCGAGGAGGACCGCGACGTTCTCGCCCGCGATCAGTTCCTCCAGGCGGACCGCGAGCTGGTCGGGCGGAGGCGCCGGCTCGTCGTACTCCACGTTGAAGTCGTGCAGGAGCTGCGCCGCGACGGCAATCCCATCGTCGCCCGAGCCTCCGACAACGGTCGCGATCATGCTCATCAGTGTGTCGTGACTGGCGACCTGTGTCGCCTGCTCGAAGGGCCGCTGTCTCGGAGCGACGCAAGGGCAAGGCACGTTCGTGGGGTCGCGCACGCAGCGTCGGCCGCGAGCCGTCGAGCGCCGTCTGCGCGGGGGTGTCCTGTTGCCGGGGTGGCTGACGCCGGCGATCGTGCGGCCCCCGTCCCAGGCGGAGCTGCCGCCGTCGTGGAGGGTCGTGGTGGGTGCCCCCGAGGATTCAAAGCCAGGGCCGAGACCGCTTGTCTGGGGGGTGGAGGATGAGTCCATGAGGCCGCCGCGTGACGCTCCTGCCGGCCCACGGGTGTGGTCGGCCGGGGTCCCGTGGCCGGTGGTGCTGGCCGCGGGCGTCATGGTCCTCGGGTTGCTGGCGGTGTCGGGGGCGTACGGCTTCCACGGTGACGAGATGTACTACGTCGTGGCGGGCCAGCATCCGGCGTTCGGCTATGTCGACCAGCCGCCGCTGACCCCGCTGCTCTCCGCCGCATCCGTTGCCCTGCTGGGGGTCTCGCCGACCGCGGTGCGGGTGCTGCCGGCCCTGGAGATGGGCCTGGTCGTCGTTCTGGTCGCGCTGATCGCGCGGGACCTTGGTGGCTCTCGCCGGGCACAGGTCATCGCCGCGGTCACCGCCGCCGTGTCCGGATATCTCGGGGCGGGCCATCTGGACACGACCACCGATCCCGACCTACTCGCCTGGGCGCTGATCCTGTGGCTTGCCGTGCGTCTGCTTGACGGTGGGGACAGACGGCTGTGGCTGGCGGTGGGTGTCACCGCCGGGCTCGGGTTGGAGAACAAGGACACCGTGCTGTTCCTCGGCGCGGGGCTCGCCGTCGGGATGGTCGCGGCCCGACGCTGGGACGTCGTCCGTTCCCGGTGGGCGTGGACGGCCCTCGTGGTCGCGGCCGTGTTGTGGGCCCCGAACCTGGCCTGGCAGGCGGCCAACGGCTGGCCCCAGGTCGCCATGGCCCACCAGATCGCGCAGTATGCCGGCGCCAACCGCGCGCAGGTCCTGCCGCTGCTGTGGCTGTTCACCGGCCCCCTGCTGTTCCCGGTCAGCGTCGCGGGCCTGGCCTGGCTCCTGGGGTCGAAGGCAGCGGCGCCGTGGCGGGCGATCGCCCTGACCGCCCCGGTCGCGCTGGCGCTCGTCCTGCTCACCGGTGGGAAGGCCTACTACGCGATCGGCAGCACCGCCGTCCTCATCCCGGCCGGAGCGATCGTCGTGGACAGGTGGCTGGGCCGCGGCCACCGACGCCTCAAGACGGCCGCCTTCACCACGGCCGCCGCCGTCTCCGGCGGGCTCCTCGCCCTGCTGACCCTGCCGGTCCTGCCGCTCGCCGCCTACGCGGAGACCACCCTGCCCGCCACCGTCCCGGACACCGCCAACCAGGTCGGCTGGCCCCAGTTCGTCACCACCGTCGAACAGGTCGTCGACGCGCTGCCCCCCGCGCAGCGCGCCCACGCGGTGATCCTGACCAACGACTACAGCGAGGCCAGCCCGCTCATCCTGCTCGGGGTCGGGCTGCCCCCGGTCTACTCCGGGCACAATGCCTACTGGGACTGGGGGCCGCCACCCGCCGGGCGCACCGTCGTCGTCCACGTCGGCGACTGGCGACCCGCCGACTGGACCCAATACTTCGTCGGCTGCCACGACGTCGCCTACATCGACAACCGGCTCCGCATCGACAACGCCGAACAGGGCACAGCCGTCACCGTATGCACCGGGACCCACGCCCCCTGGAACGCCATGTGGCCGGCCCTGCGCACCATCAGCTGACAACCGGAGCCTGCACGTCAACCCCCTCCTCGAACCCACCCGACAGCTCGCACACGGAAACGTCGACGATGACCGGACGCCATCACCGAGGTCCCACACGCGGCCTGCCGGTGTGACGCAGGTCGCGGCGGCTCCGTCGGGGGTTCGGTGCGACAGACTGGGGCCATGCGTAGGACTGCGGCGGCGGTCACGAGCGTGACCTGGTTCATCCTCACTGGTGGGGTCGGCGCCGTCCTCGTCCCGTGGTGGCTGACCGGTTGGCAGGTGCAGCATCCCCTCGACTGGTCTGCGGGCTTGGCGCGGTCCATCGGCGCTGTGCTGATCGTCGTCGGGCTGATCCCGCCCGTCCACGTGTTCGCCCAGTTCGTCCGCGCTGGCGGGACGCCGATGCCCGGCGCCATGACGACGCGCCTGGTGGTCACCGGGTTCAATCGGTACGTTCGCAACCCGATCTACCTCGGCGCGGTGACGATCTTCGTCGGCGAGGCCGTGTTGCTCTGGCAGGTCACCCTGCTCGTGTATGCCCTGGCCGCGTGGGTGGGCATCGCCGCATTCGCGCACTGGTTCGAGGAGCCCACTCTGGTCCGCCGGTTCGGTGCCGACTACGAGGAGTACCGCCGGGAGGTCCCGGCCTGGATCCCTCGTCGACACCCGTGGGATGGGCTCGACCAGCCACACACTCAGTGACCGCCACCCTGGGAGGAGCGCGAACCGAGGACGGCCAGTGAGGCCGCAGGCAGTCAGCGACAGCACGATGTTGCTCACCCCTTCGAGCCGGCGTTTGCCTTCGGGACGATCACCGGGGTGGAACGTGACGGCCCGGTTCCGGGGCACGTCGACGCCGACCGGGCCGACCTCGGTCAACACCGTCTTGCTCCGGATGCCGTTCCCGCTGTTCCCCGAATGGTCACCGGCCGGGTCGTGCTTGTCCTACACGAGGCGCTCGGTGAGCTCCTCCTCCAACGCCCGTTCCAGCACATGCTGGGTGCACCCGGTCAGCACCCCATCCGGGCCCACCAGGTCCAGACCGTCGGTGCGCGCCTTGGCCACCAGCTCGCGGGCGAGCTCTCGATCCTGCTCCGTCGTCGATGCCGTCATGGACGGCATGCTCTCCTCGATCCAGGAGGTGAACAGGTCGCGCACTGCCTGCGCGGCCCGCTCCGGCACCTCGTCGAACCGGAAACTACCGCCCGGAACGGCAGTTCACGCGTCTGTCTGGGTCACTTTGCTCAGGCCGCGCGGTTCGTCAGGATTCAGGCCCATGGCCATCGCCAGGCCCTCGGCCAGCAGCTGCCCGGCGACGACGAGCCCGAGAGGAGCGACCTCTTCTGGCAGGTTTGGACCCCCCACCCACACGTCGGCCGCAGCACCGAATCTTTGATCCCCGCCGACACCGACGGCCAGGGCACCCCGCGCACGGATCTCCACCAGGAGTTCGGTGAGCCCTTCCAGCATGGGGCCGTTCCGGGCCGCCATGACGACCGCGACCATTTCGGGGTCGACGATTGCGATCGGACCGTGCTTGAGGTCGGCATACGAAAGTCCGCGAACTGGCCTCAGACAGGTCTCCTCGAGCTTAAGGGCGGTTTCGAGGGCGGTCGCGTAGGCGAGCCCTCGCCCGGTCACGAGTACCTCATGCCTCGACGCGAGAAGCACCGCAGCTTCGTCTATACCTGTTCGCTGAGCGATCAGTCGCTCAATCTCCTCAGGGACCCGATCCAGGTCCGCGTCGAGCGCGAACGGATCGGGCGCCAGCGCAGTGGCCAGGACCGCAACCGCGGCAAGTTGGGTCGTGAAGGTCTTGGTTGATGGGACCGCCCGCTCCGGCCCGGCCCGCGTCATCAGGGCAAGGTCTGCGCCTTCTGTCAGTGGGCTCTCCTCCACGTTGCATATCGCAACCGTGGCAGCGCCACACGCCTTGGCCCAGCTTTGAGTCTCGACGATTTCCTGTGTCTGCCCGGACTGGGAGATGGAGACAACCAGGGAGTCGCTGAGGTCGAGGCGGCGCTGGTAGTGGGTGGCCACGCTCGGCGCTGCCATGGATGCCAGGCGTCCGGCATGCGTTTCCAGCAGGTAGCGACCGTACACAGCGGCATTGTCGGATGATCCGCGTGCGATGAAGAGCACCTGCTTGCGGGTGCCATTCAACTCGGCAAGGCGCGATCTCAGTGGACGCAAGGCGTCCAGAGTTGCTGCAACAGCAGCGGGTTGCTCGGCGATCTCGCGGCCCATGACGGTGTGCACGTGTGGCTCCCAGATGTCGGATGTGACGGTTCCTGTTCAGATGGAGGTCCCCGCCACGGAACCGGACAGCAAGGCGGCGTCCAGTCCGGATGATCGATCAAGGCCCGTCGGGGTCGACGTGCACACGCTGACCCATGTCGGCCGCGCGGAACAGCGCATCGACCACCCGTGCCTGGCCCAGGGCATCGTGACGGCCCAGCAGCTTGTTTGGTTCGCCGCGAACCGCTCTGCCGAACTCTTCCAGTTCGAGTTGGTAGGAGTTCGCGTGCCCTGCGGATGCATCCCGCGGGGCTTCACCTTGGAGGACCACGGTAAGCCGTGGATCAACACAGTGCCACGGGTCTGACACGGTGATGCTCCCGAGACTCCCGACCACTTCGAGGTGGCTGCGGTCAGGAAGGTGAATGGCGCAATCGAAGTGCGCCATCGCGGACGAGGCGAACTCCATGGTTCCAACCAAGGCAACGTCGACGCCTGTCGCGTCTGTGACATGTTGCGCAGTGACTGATCGAGGTTCCCCCGCGAGCAGGCGTCCGACGCTGACGCAATAGACGCCCACATCCAGCAGTGCACCGCCACCCAGAGAGGCGTCCAGCCGGATGTCGTCCGCCCTTTCCGTGGGCCAGCTGAACGCCGAGGCGATGAGCTGGACCTCGCCGATCACGCCCTCGTCGAGAACCAGCTCGGCAAGCCGCACGATCTGCGGGTGGTAACGAAACATGAAGGCTTCACTGAGGACGAGACCAAGGTCTTGTGCCGAGGCAAAGGCCGCCTCGACTTCCGCAGGCCACCGACTGTAGGGCTTCTCGCAGAGCACGTGCTTGCCGGCCCGGAGGGCGCGCATCGTCCATTCATGGTGCAGCCCGTTGGGCAGGGAGATGTAGACGGCATCAACCGAATCGTCCGCCAACAGGCCGTCGTAGGTGCCGTATGCCGTGGGGATGTTCCACTGCGCGGCGTACGCCTTCGCTCGCGATTCGCTTCGGCTCGCCACGGCCACCACGTCGGCATCGTCGCACCGGGCGGCTCCGGCGAGGACCTTCTCGTTGATGGAGGCGGTGGACAGCACCCCCCAGCGCAGCGGACCGTGCATCACCGCTCCTTGCGTCGCGTCTGGCCGCTCATGACGCTCCAGCGGCCAGTACGCGCACCCGGGCGGTGGCGGTGAGCTCCGCTCCTGGAGCTAGGAGCGGCGCGCCATGGTCTTCCCCGACTCGGTCCGGGCCCCACATCGGAGAGTTCCCTGGTTCCAGCGCCAGCGCCCATCCACCCCGGGTGGGGAAGACCCATTGGAACAGTCGCGGAAGCGTGTCCGCGCTCCAGGTCAGCTCGACGTCACGCGCCATCTCCGGAGTTCGGATCACTGCGGTGGACAGCGAACCGCGTACCGGAACACCCGTGTACTCGAAGACCGCTTCGGTCATCTGACTCGTCGGGACCGGAAGCTCTCTTTCCGATGGAACCAACTCGCAGGGCTCGCGCGAGGTCACGGCCGACGATTCGATAAGGACACGTGTCCCCGGCATCACCGTGGGGGCGCCGAAGTTGACGTGGTACAGCAGTGCAGCCCTGGCTGGCATTGTCCCCTCATTACGGACGACGTCCGTCACCGATACATAGGGCTGACCGTCGATGGGCGCATGCAAGGTGATCGTCCGGTAGACGTAGACCCGCCGCCCGAACAGGTGGGCACTGTCGATGGTCCCCGTGACAACGATCCTGGGCCCGTCGTCGGTGACCTCGGTTCTCCACGTCACGTCATGAGCGAGCTGGTTGCTGTGGCTTCCGTGCATCCCATCGTGGGGGGTTGCCGGACCGACGTTCTCGAGCCCGCAGGTGGTGACCAGGCCACCGTTGAACCGGGTCAGCCACTCGCGGCCGATGGCAGTGGGCAACCGGGATCCGTCCCGAATGGGCGAGGCCCACGACAGCGGCCGACCGTTGAACCAGACCGCGCCGAGGTCCAGCCCCCGATCACACAGGATCTCGACGTCCATGCCATCGAGGACCCGCGCGCGGAGAACTCGACCGCGCGACCCGGTCACCCCGATGGTGTCTTCCACCACCGCGAGGTGACCGGCCCGGGAGACCAGACCCTGCGACAGAAGGGCTGCTGCACTGGCGTAGGTCACGATCGACCCGCCTGTATCCGTCCGAAGCGCGACAGGGAATCCACCGCAACTGCGGCGAGCAACACGAGTCCGGTGATTGTGAACTTCTGTCCGGAACCCAGTCCCAGAAGGCCCAGACCGTTGTCGATGGACGCAATCACCAGCGCGCCGAGGATCGCGGACCGAGCGCTGCCCCGACCTCCGAATAGGGAGGTACCGCCGATGACGGCAGCCGCGATGGAGTAGAGCAGGAGCGAGCCGCCACCCACGTTGCTATCCACCGAGCGAAGCCGGGAAGCCAGGATGATGCCGCCGATGGCCGCCATGGAGGAGGCGATCATGAAGACGTAGATCCTCACCCGATCGGTATTGATACCGGCGCGGCGGGATGCTTCGATGCTTCCGCCGATCGAGTACACCCAGACACCGAACCGGGTGTTAGTCAGCAGGTAGTTCAGCACCACGTACAGGACAGTGATGAGCACCACGACGAAGGGGATGCCCCTACTGAGGTTGGCGACAGACACAACCGTGCCGGCAACGAGAGCCAGTCCCACGATGCGCAGGGGCACCAAGGCAGCCGGCTCAGCGGGAAGGCCTCGCGACATGCGACTCCTTCGCGCCAACACGAGGGAGATGGAATAGGCCGCCACCAGGATGCCGAAGAAGACCCACGCCACGTACGAGGTCAAGTACGAACCGGAGAGGCTCACGACGGCCCGGTTCTGGATGATCAGCGATCCTTGGCTCCCGATGAGCATGAGGACAACGCCGTTCCATGCGAGCAAACCGGCCAGCGTCACGACGAACGACGGCATCTTCAGTTTGGTGATGAGCAGGCCGTGCAGCGCACCGATCGACATCCCAGCGCCGACAGCGGCCAACAGGGCGAACCCCGTCGGAAGGTCGGAGCCGTCCGGAAGCAGCAACTGGGCCAGGATGACGGCTGCGACCCCGGACACGTATCCCACGGACAGATCAATCTCTCCGATGAGAAGCACGAAGACGAGGCCCATGGCGATTGTCGAGATGGCCGCACCCTGGCTCATGAGATTGACCAGGTTTCCCGGCGTCAGATAGTTGTGGTTGAGGCTCTGGAAGACCACCGCGGTGAGCAAGAGACCACCGATGATCGGCAGCACCCCTAACTCGCCGCTACGCAGTCCGACCAGCCAGTTCCGCGCATAGCCGAGGAGTGAGTTCCGCTCGGGCCCGGCCACCATCGTCTTCTCCTGCTCAACGGTCATGATGTCGTCGCCTCAGTTTGTCCCGGAACGGAGGAGATCCTGCCGAACGTGATGGCTTCGACAATGTCGGTCTGTGTTGCGGTGCGACGGTCGAATTCGGCGACCTTCTGGCCGAGTCGCAGAGCGACGATGCGGTCCGCAACCTCGAACACATCATGGAGATTGTGCGAGATCAGGAGGACGCCGAGCCCTTGCTGGCCCAGTCGCAGAACAAGATCGAGCACGTGCCTGGTCTGCTCGACGCCCAAGGCGGCCGTGGGTTCATCGAGAAGGACGATCTTGGCACTCCACATTACCGCCTTTGACACGGCGACTGACTGGCGCTGACCCCCAGAGAGACTCGCGACCGGCTGCCGGACCGAAGGAATCGTGGTCACGCCGAGTTGTTCGAGCACCTCCAGCGCACGACATTCCATGCCGTTGTGGTCCAGCCTGCCCAGCTTGTTGGTCTGTTCGCGTCCGAGGAACATGTTCTCGACCACGTCTAGGTTGTCCGCCAGCGCAAGATCCTGGTAGACGACTTCGATGCCTAGCTCCGCCGAATCCCGGGGCGACCGGATCGCGACCGGGTCACCATTCCAGAGAATCGCCCCGCTGCTGACCTGATGGATACCAGCTACGGACTTGATCAGCGTGGACTTGCCGGATCCGTTGTCACCGACGAGAGCCACGATCTCGCCCGGATTGATAGTCATATCAACGTTGCTAAGCGCCTGCACGGCACCGAAGTGCTTTGACGCTCCTCGCAACTCCAGCAAAGGAGCCTGTGTCATCTTTCCTCCTCTCAAGTTTCCGCAGTCCCCTAGGCCATGTGGATCTCCACGTTGTCCGCCACCGCCCCTAGGATCGTGTAGTCGCATCGGGTTTCCTGAAGCATCGACCCAGGCACGAACTCATTGACCGGGCCGTGTGCCACCAGGCGCGCAATGAATCGCTGCCACGCCACTCCGCCGCCGAGGTAGCCGTCCAGCCAGAACGAACGGTGCCTGGCGCCCAGGATGTCCTTGGGGCCGACCGTTGCAGCCCGGGGAGGAACCCACGACCAGTCGGCTCCGAATGAATGGAGCGCGTTCTGCATAATCGTCATTGGATGCAACTCGACTATGCGCGCCGGTGCGGCTCGGTAGGCATCGAGGTCCCCCGCGAACTCCGCTCCGATCTGCGGCTCCCAGAACGCCATGTGACCGCTCCAGCCGATGCCGCCGTAGCACACATCGGCGCCCCCTGCGTTCTCGATCATGGTTGAGTAGCTGGAGATGTTGTCGCTCGAAGGGAAGTGGATATTGGTCCTGTGCGGGAGCAGTTCGGGATCGACCAGTCCGAAGAAGTTCTTCCACATAGCAGTCGCGAACGAGCCCTCCCAGTCAGCGGGAGCCGTGCGCCCCTCCTCGTCGGCATACTCGTCCATGTTGAAGGTGCGCACGTGCGACAGGCTCAGTCGCTCCTGGTTAATGATCCTGGCGGCTTCGGCATACTGCGGAACCGGCCCGCACGGCAGGATGGCGACGAACTCACGTCCTTCGTCGCGAGCGGCGCGGATGCGGTTGACCAGGTCTTGGGCGAACGCCGAATAGAAGGCGTGCTTGTCTTCTTCTACTCGGATGTGGAAGTCCGGGTTCCAGTGGGTTGTGATGTCCTGGCGCTGGATGCCTCTGGCTGCGGTACAGGCGTCCTTGTCCCTGAAGGGCAAGAAACTGGCGAGCTGGGGGCTAAACGTCATGAAGGTACTTCCTCACTGTGCGACTCGATTGTGGCAATGAAGGAGAAGGTTGCTTCGTCTGCGAGGTCGATGGCCCGTCGAATGGCTCCGAGGACCGTCCCGTCGCCTCCCAGGTCGCTCAGTTGGACTGCGGGCGGCCTTGGCGCGAAGCGGGCGACGGCCTCCCGAATCGGACCCAGGACGCCTTCACCAGCGTTGGCGATCCCGCCTCCGAGCAGGATGAGATCCGGATTGAGGATCGATGCGATGTTGGCGACCTCGCGCCCGAGCCGCTCGAGGATGGCCGTCGCCACGTCCAACGCTGCAGCATCCCCGGCGGCCGCGGCATCGAAGACGATCTGTGCTGTCACCGTCTGCGGATCACCGCCAGCCAGGGAGAGCAGCATGGCGCCGCGCTCCCCTTTCGCGGCCATCGCACCTCGCCTGCGAAAGGCGTCGCCGCCAGCAAACCACTCGAACGGTCCGGCGGCGGACTCCCGTGGCTGGTCCACGTCTGCGTCTGTCACGAGGTACGCGATCTCCCCGGCAGCGCCGCTGCTTCCCCGGTACAGGCGGCCATCGATGAGAATGGCCGCGCCGATACCGATCCCCAACTGGACGTAGACGACATTCAGGTAGCTGCGGGCTGCCCCGATCCACTGCTCGGCGAGCAGAGACAGGTGTGCCTCGTTCTCGACAACGATCGGGCACTCGGCTACGTCGGACAGTTCCGAACCGAGACTGATTCCATCCCACCCTCTGATCTGTGGGGCGAGGCTGATCTGCCCCGTCCGCGGGTCGACCACGCCCGGAGTACCGATGACCATCGCCCTGACGTCGCTGCGCTGCACCCCGGAGTCACGGAGCACCTCATCGACCGATGCCCGAATCGCGTCGAGTACTGCGTGGCGGTCTGCGGGTTCCTGACGGACGAGGCGTGCGGTGGAGACGACGGAACCCGAGAGATCTGCCAGCTTCGCGACCGTGTTGTCGGCTCCCGCGTCAACCGCGAGAACATAGCCCAGGGTCGCCCGGAAGCTGATGAAACGCGGACGTGGGCCAGGCCGTCTCGGCAGGTTGACGTCGGTCGGCGGATCGACCTCTTCGACGTACCCCTTGGCCAGCAGCAGATCGACGAGCTGTTTGACCGTGGGCATGGACAGCCCCGTCACGCGAGCGAGCTCGGGTCGAGGCAGCGGGCCTTGTGTACGAATGACACGGAGCACTGAGTCCAGGTTCAGTTGCCTCATCAGGCTCGGAGAGCCCACCGTAGTCGTTCTAGCCATCGCTGCCTCGACCGTTGGTCCCTGGCTACTTGGCCACGCCTGCGGGGCAGAACTGGGCGTACTCGCCGACGCAGATGTCCTTCCACTTGATGAGTCCGTCAGCGATGACGGTCTTCTCGATGTTGTCGCTGCGCACCGTGACGGGGTCGATCATCATCGCGGGCACCTTGACGCCATTGTTGTCGACGCTGGCGGTGATGCCTGTCGGCTTCTCGCCCCTCAGCAGCTGAACGGCCAGATTGCCGGCAAGCTCCGCCTGGGTTCCGTACGAGAAGTACACGGTGAAGGTCTGCTCTTTTGCCAGGATGTGCTGAAGCGCCGGAATGGTTCCGTCAAGACCGCTCATCGGAATCATCGGCAGATTGGCAGCCTTGAGACCCGAGACGACAGCGTTCGCGATCGTGTCGTTGGCGGCAATGACGCCGTCGATCTTGTTGTTGTGTGCGGTCAGCATCTGCTCGAAGATCGTCAGCGCGGTGGCGCCGTCCCAGTCCTTGACCGCCTGCGAGTCGACCAGTTCCATCGCGCCCGAGGCGAACAACGGGTCGAGGACCTCGTGGTAGCCCTTGGCGAGGTCGGTGGCGAACGAGTCGGTCGGCGCGCCGTCCAGGATGGCGACTCGCGGCTTCGTCGCGCCCTTGAGGTCGTCCACAAGTCCTTGGCCCTGGAGCCGTCCGGCCGCGGTGGCGTCGCCGCTGACGTAGTAGTCGGCCTTACCGCCCACGGTAAGGCGGTCGTAGTCGATCACTGAGACGCCCTGCGCCTTGGCAGTGTCGATGATCGCAGCACCTGATCCGTTATCGAGGTTCACGAGCAACAGGACCTTGGCACCGTCGGTGATTGCCTGGTCGGCCTGACTGCGCTGGACCGCGGGGTCACCCTCCGCATTGCTGATGATGTAGTCATCCGGAGTGAGGCCGGCCTTCTTGAACGTCTGCTCGAAGAACACCCGGTCCGCGGTCTCCCAGCGCGGCGACGACTTGGAGTCGGGCAGCAGGACCGCAATCTTGCCCACGCCCCCACCGCCAGTTGAGCCGCTGTCCCCAGCTTTGCTGTTGCTTCCGCATGCGGCCAGGCTCGTGACAAGCAGCCCGGCGCCCAGAGCGGTGAAGATCTTGATGCGCATAGCAATTCCTCTCTGATGATGGACCGAATTCACCGGGCTCTAGCCCGCCAGCTCCTCGCTCATGGATTGCAGGCCCGCTTCCATCATCCGCATGCTTCTCGGGCGCGTCAGCGTGAAATAGATGACCTCGGACACATCCTCGGCCGACATCATCGTGGCGACTTCGGCATCATCATGCGATCGACCCCGCCCCTCGCCCATGGCGAACTCGGTGTGTATTCCGCCGGGACAGATGCTCGCGGCGCGTATCCCCATCTCGCGGAATTCCTCGTCGATGGCTCGCGTGAGCCCGACCTGCGCGAACTTGCTGGCACAGTAGACTGCCTCACCGGGGAAACCGTGAAGGCCTGCCTGGCTGGAGACAGTGATCAGATCCCCGCCGTTGCCTGCCTTGATCATGTGCGGCAAACCGGCGCGATAGAGGTTGATGGTGCCCAGGGCATTCGTTTCCATCATCTCGACGACGTGCTCCCGCGGCGTGTCGAGAAATCCGGAGTAGTGACCCACCCCGGCGTTGGCAACCAGAATGTCGAGCCGGCCGAAGGTGGACATGGCCTTTTCGACCAGTGACTCGAGCTGGGCGACGTCCCGGACGTCACACGATTGCCCGATGGCTCCGTCCAGGCCCAGGTCGGTTCCGTTGCGGGACGCGAGAACGACCTTCACAGACGCTTCGTGCAGGCGCTTGGCGAGAGCGGCACCGATCCCGGTGCTGGCTCCTGTGATGACCGCGACCTTGCCGGCGAGGTCGTTGAGTTCGTATGCCACTGGTGCTCCATTCGCTGCGATCGGCGTGCCTCAGCCCTGGAGCAGCCGAGCACCGGTAATTATTAGGATAGTTGCATAATAGTTACAGGACGACAAGGTCCCCCTCCCTCCGTTACTGGATTGTTACGGCCCCTGGCTCTCGGCGACCACGTCCTGTCCACGGCCCGGCTCGGTCCAGTCCGCGGCCCCGTCCTGACGATCTCCTTGGGGTGCAAGACCTCACGCGTGAAGATCACTGCCAGCGGCGGAGGTCCTTCGCGGTGGGACTCCTGGGGAGATGTTCGGCGTTGGCCCATGACCCCGGCCAGCGTGACCGGCGCGGGCGGCCGGGGGGACCCGGTCTCTCTGGCTGACTGGTCGCGGATGATGACCAGATCACTGTGTGCCCTCCCCATGGGAGTCCGAAGCGAGCGATAGGGACTACTCCTCGGTGGTGATCCCGCGGTGCCGGGACCACACCCCAGCCGGAGAGGGATCCCCACCGCAACCACTGCTCGGTCACAGGCTGGGTCTGAACGCCAATCCTGACGACGCACCTGACCGCGCCTCATGGCGCCTGGATCTGCCGGCCGGGACATCGCACCGACCAGGGCGTCCAGTTCGGCTCCTGGGCCTTCCCTCATACAGTTCGAGAACGAGACTCTCGTGGCCTGAGAATCAAGCCCGTTCGACTCCGCAGAACCCGGGGCGGGGCAGAGTCTCCGGACATGCCGGGGCGGTTCAAGGTGTCCGAGCGGGCATCGCCTGTGCGAGGGTACCCGCCGGAGCCTTGACGGGGTGGGTCAGGTGTTCTGGGGGAAGCCGAGGTTGAGGCCGCCGTGGCTGGGGTCGAGCCAGCGGGAGGTGACGACCTTGCCGCGGGTGAAGAAGTGCACGCCCTCGATGCCGTGGGCGTGGCTGTCGCCGAAGAGCGAGTTCTTCCAGCCGCCGAAGGAGAAGTAGGACACCGGGACCGGGATCGGCACGTTGACGCCGATCATCCCGACCTCGACCTCGTTCTGGAAGCGCCGGGCTGCGCCGCCGTCGTTGGTGAAGATCGCGGTGCCGTTGCCATAGGGGTTGGAGTTGATGAGCTTGAGGCCCTCGTCGTAGGACTTCACCCGGACCACCGACAGCACCGGGCCGAAGATCTCGTCGGTGTAGACGGTCATGTCGGGCGTGACGTCGTCGAAGAGGCACGGCGCCAGGAAGTAGCCCCCGTCCTTGCCGTCGATCTCGACCCCGCGCCCGTCGACGACCAGGGTCGCGCCCGCCTGGGTTCCCGCGTCGAGGTAGGACGCGACCTTGTCGCGGTGCTGGGCGGTGACCAGGGGGCCCATGTCGCAGCCGCGGGTGCCGTCGCCGGTGACGAGCTTGCCCATCCGGTCGGTGATCTTCGCGACGAGGTCGTCGGCGATCGTGTCCACGGCCAGCAGGACCGAGATCGCCATGCACCGTTCGCCGGCGGAGCCGAAGCCGGCGTTGACGGCGGCGTCGGCGGCCAGGTCGAGGTCGGCGTCGGGCAGGACGAGCATGTGGTTCTTCGCTCCGCCGAGGGCCTGGACCCGCTTGCCGTGGGCGGTGCCCGTCTCGTAGACGTACTTCGCGACCGGGGTCGAGCCGACGAACGAAACGGACTTGATGTCGGGATGGGTCAGCAGGGCGTCGACGGCCTCCTTGTCGCCGTTGACGACGTTCATGATCCCGTCGGGCAGACCGGCCTTGGTCCACAGCGCAGCCACGGCCAGCGCCGCACTCGGGTCCTTCTCGCTCGGCTTGAGGACGACGGCGTTGCCGGTCGCGATCGCGATCGGGACGAACCACATCGGCACCATGGCCGGGAAGTTGAACGGCGAGATGACGGCGACGACGCCGAGCGGCTGCCGGATCGAGTAGACGTCGACACCGGTGGACGCGTTCTCGGTGAAGCCACCCTTGAGCAGGTGCGGGATGCCGCACGCGAACTCGGCGACCTCCAGGCCACGGGTGACCTCGCCCAGAGCGTCGGAGAGGACCTTCCCGTGCTCGGCGGTGATAAGCGCCGCGATGTCCTCCTTGCGCTCGTTGAGGAGCTCACGGAACCGGAACAGCACCTGGGTCCGCTTGGCGAGCGAGACGTTGCCCCAGTCGGACTCCCACGCCGCCCTGGCTCCTGCGACCACCTCGTTCACGAGCTGGGCGCCGGCGAAGTCGACGACGCCGGACTGCTCGCCGGTTGCAGGGTTGAAGACAGCGCCGGTGCGCTGTGCCGTGCCCTCCCAGGGCCGGCCGGCGATCAGATGGGTGATCCGGGACGGGGTGCTCATCGTTGCTCCTTCGTTTCGGCGGGGGGATCCCACCCAGCAGGCGGACCCGTGTCGGGCTCGTGGGTGCCCGGGGGCATGTGGTCGATGTGTATGTGGTGCTCTTCAACCGAGGCGGGCTGAGCCGATGCTCAGCCGGTGGTGAACTCGTCGGCGGTGTCGAGGGCCTTGTCGAGGATGTCGAGGCCGAGGGCCATCTCCTCGGCCGTCGTCGTGCACGGGGGCACGACGTGGGTGCGGTTGAAGTGGGTGAACGGCCACAGGCCCTCGGCCTTGCAGGCGGCGGTGAACCGGTTCATCGGCGCCGCGGCCTCGCCCGAGGCGTTGAACGGCACGAGCGGCTCGCGCGTCTCCTTGTCTCGGACCAGCTCGACCGCCCAGAAGAAGCCGAGACCGCGGACCTCTCCGACGCTCGGGTGTTTCGCCTCGATGTCGGCCAGCCGGGGGGCGATGACGGTCTCGGCCACGGTGCGGACGTTCTCGAGGATGCCCTCCTCCTTGAAGATCCCGATCGACGCGACGGCCGAGGCGCAGGCCAGCGGGTGGCCCGAGTAGGTCAGCCCGCCGGGGTAGGCGCGCTGCTCGAAGCTCGCGGCGATCGCGTCGGAGATGACGACCCCGCCGATCGGGAGGTAGCCGGAGTTGACCCCCTTGGCGAAGGCGATGAGGTCGGGGGTGACGCCCCAGTGGTCGACGGCGAACCACTCCCCGCACCGACCGAACCCCGCCATCACCTCGTCGGCGATGAAGACGATCCCGTACTCGTCGCAGATCTCCCGCACCCCGGCGAGGTAGCCGTCCGGGGGCACGAGGACGCCGTTGGTGCCGACGACCGTCTCGAGCATGATCGCCGCCACCGTCGTCGGGCCCTCGACCATGATCGTCTCGCGCAGGTGCTGCAGGGCGCGGTCGCGCTCCTCCTCGGGGGTGCTCGCGTGGAACGCCGAGCGGTAGGGGTAGGGGCCCCACATGTGGACGATCCCCGGCATCCCGGGCTCCGAGGGCCACCGGCGCGGGTCCCCGGTCGCGGTGATCGCCCCGTTGGTCGCCCCGTGGTAGCTCCGGTATGCCGTCAGCACCTTGTGCCGCCCGGTGTGCAGCCGGGCCATCCGCATCGCGTTCTCGGTGGCCTCGGCCCCGCCGTTGGTGAAGAACACCCGGTTCAGCGAGCCCGGCGCGAGCTCGGCGATGAGCCGGGCCGCCTCGGAACGCACGTCGACGGCGAAGGTGGGCGCCAGCGTCGTCATCCGCGCCGCCTGCTCCTGGATCGCGGCGACGAGCTTGGGGTGCTGGTAGCCGATGTTGACGTTGACGAGCTGGCTGGAGAAGTCGAGGAACCGGTTGCCCTCGTAGTCCCAGAAGTACGAGCCCTCGGCCCCCGCGATGGGCAGCGGGTTGATCAGGGCCTGGGCGGACCAGGAGTGGAAGACGTGGGCCTTGTCGTCCGCTGCGACGCGGGCGCCGGTCTCGGGATCGGGGACGGTGGTCGTGCTCACGGGAGGGTCCTTCCGGTTCTTCGATGACGGTGGTCGGTCTGCTTTGGAGCCTGAGCCCGGCCGTCCGGGCTGGGGTATGCCGTAGCTGAGGTCAGGTGTGGTCGGGGTCGATCTGGGTGATGGTCCTGGGAGGCAGGCCGAGCCCGCGGACGTGCCGCGCGATGTCCCCCAGGGGGGCGACCCAGACGTCCGGGTGGGAGGTGACATGCGTCATCAGCGCGTCGAGCTCGGCGGCCCGGGATGGCCGGCCGCTGAGGAAGGGGTGGTTGGTCAGGACCCAGCAGCCGCCGCAGGCCCGCAGGGCGTCGAACTCGGACTGCCACAGCTCCCGGGCCTTCGCGGGGGTCTCGATGGTCCCGGATCCGGTGAGGTCGGGGAGGTAGCAGTACTGCTCCCAGTCGTCCAGTGCCCACTGGATGGGGATCTCGACGATCGAGCGGTTGGCAACCGCGAGCTCGTAGGGCGCGTCCGCATCCATGAGTGAGGAGTCATAGAGGAACCCGCGCTCCAGGAGCAGCCGGGGGGTGTGCCAGGACAGGTCCCACATGGGGGCGCGGTAGCCCGCCGGTCTGGCGCCGGTCACGGCCTCCAAGGCCTCGAGCCCGCGGTCGAGGGCAGTGACCTGGTCTTCGAGGGTCATCGATGCCGGGGGTTCGTGAAGGTGGCCGTGGTGGGCCACCTCGTGCCCTTCGTCGACGATGCGGCGTACGACGTCGGGGTAGCGGTGGGCGGTGAAGCCCGGAACGAAGAAGGTGGCGAGGATGCCGTGGTGGCGCAGCAACGCGAGGATCCGCGGGACGCCGACCAGCGGACCGTACGCCTGGTGGCTCATGACGCTCATCCGGGTAGCGGCGGCGGGGGAGCCCCACAGCACAGCGGACTCCGCGTCGACATCGAAGGTGAAGGCTGCTGCTGCGTGACGGTCGTGGGGCCACGGGATGCCGGCCAGGTCGAGGACGCTCACCTGGTCACCGCGCCCGCGCCGCAGCCATCGACGTCACCAGCTCGTAGGCGACGTGGGCCGCCGCCACCGCGGTGATCTCGGCGTGGTCATAGGCCGGTGCGACCTCGACGATGTCTGCACCGACGATCGGCAGCCCGGACATCCCGCGAAGCATCGCCAGCAGCTCACGGCTGGTCAGCCCACCGGCCTCGGGCGTGCCGGTGCCCGGGGCGAACGCGGGGTCGAGCACGTCGATGTCGATCGACACGTAGACCGGGTGGTCGCCGACGCGCTCGACGATCCGCTCAATGACGCCGTCGACGCCGATGCGGTCCACATCACGGGAGTGGATGGCCGTGAACCCCAGCTCGGCGTCGTCGAGAAGGTCCGTGCGGTCGTAGAGGGAGCCGCGGATGCCGACGTGGGCGGAGCGGCCCTTGACGACGAGGCCCTCCTCCGAGGCGCGGCGGAACGGCGTGCCGTGGGTGTAGGGGGCACCGAAATAGGTGTCCCAGGTGTCGAGGTGGGCGTCGAAGTGGACCAGGGCGACCGGGCCGTGGACGGCGCTGAGGACCCGGAGCAGCGGCAGCGCGATGGTGTGATCGCCGCCGAGGCTCACGATCGGCCGGCCCGGGCCGACCAGGTCTGCGGCACCGGCCTGGATCGCGGCGAGGGACTCGTCGATGTCGAACGGGTTGCAGACGATGTCTCCCGCATCGACGACCTGCGCCACCTCGAAGGGGGCCAGATCCTGCGCCGGGTTGTACGGCCGAAGGAGCCGGGAGGCCGTGCGGATGTGTGCGGGTCCGAAGCGGGCACCGGGCCGGTATGTGACCCCGCTGTCGAACGGCACCCCGACGACCGCGATGTCGAAATCGCCGACATCATCGAGGCGGGGCAGGCGTGCGAAGGTCGCCATGCCGGCATACCGCGGAGAGCGCATGCCGTCCACCGGCCCCACCCGTCCGCCGGGGTACCTGACGTGGTGCTCGGTCACCGTGTTCCTCCGTTGTCGGGGTCGTTCATCCGGCTCACACCCGGGTGCGGGTGGAGCCGCCGTTGGCCTGGATTACCTGGCCTACCATCGAGCCGAGCCGGAAGTCGGCGAGCAGGGCGACCACCGCGGCGATCTCCTCGGGCCGGCCGATCCGTCCCACGGGCACATCCCGTGCGTAGCGCGTCCGGATCTCGTCCAGGCCGATCCCGGCCGCCTCGGCGTCCACGAGGAGCTGCGGGGTGTCGATGACGCCGGGAGCCACCGCGTTGACGACGATCCCCTCCGGCGCGAGCTCGCGTCCGAGGGTCTTGGTCAACGAGATGAGTCCGGCCTTCGAGGCGGCGTAGGCCGTGGCCGAGGGCCAGCCGGTCACGCCCCATTCGCTGCTGATCACGACGATGCGCCCGGCACCTTGGCGGCGCATGCCCGGGAGCACGGCCTGGATGAGGTGGAAGGTCCCCCCGAGGTTGGTGTCGACGACCTTCCACCAGTCGTCGTCGTCGCTGTCGAGCAGATCTCCCATCGTCATGTAGGCGTGGTTCGCCACGAGGACATCGACGGGTCCGACTCGCTCCTCGATCCGTGAGACGAGCCGTCGAACCGCCATGGGGTCGTTGACGTCGCCCTGCGCGGTGAGCCCACCGATCTCCTCGGCGACCGCCCTCAGCGCTGGCGAGTCGACGCGGTCGTTGACCGCGACGGTGGCGCCGTCCGCGGCGAGCCGCCGCGCGTGGGAAGCCCCCATTCCCTGAGCTGCTCCTGAGACGAGGGCGACCTTCCCGGTCAGGGGTCCGCTCATCTAGATCACCGCACCGGCGTTGGGGTTGAGAACCTCGCCGGTCACGAAGGTGCCCTCCTCGAGGAGGAAGCGGACGCAGCGCGCGACCTCAGCGGGGCTGACAAGCCGACGGACCGGAAGGCTGTCGAGGTACTCGGGCTCTCGCCATGGAGAGTCCGCCGACAGCAGGGGCGTGTCAGTGGGTCCGGGGGCCACCGCATTGACCCGGATCCCGCGTGGCGCGAGCTCGGCTCCGAGGCTGCGGACCAGGCCCAGGACGGCGCCCTTGGCTGCGGCGTAGTGGGCGTCGCCGTCCCCGCCGCCGACCGCCAGCTCACTGGCGATGGCGACGATCGACCCGTCGCCTCGCTCGAGCATCCCCGGAAGCACGGCTCGGGACAGCGCGCGCATGCCGCCCAGGTGGACCCGCAACATCCGGCTCCACTGTTCATGGGTGATGTCAGCCACCGGGACCATCTCGTAGTGGCCCGCCACGGAGACGGCGGCGCCGATCGGCCCCAGCCGTGACCCGAGGTCTGTGACCACTGTGGCGACCGCCTCGGGGTCGGTCATGTCGGCCAGCCCATGTGCGTCGCACTCCGGCGCGGCGGCGAGGTCGATGCCTCCGACCCGCCAGCCGGACTCGCGCAGCTCACGGACGACGGCCGCGCCGATCCCGCTGGCCGCACCGGTCACCACGGCGACCCCCGGCGTGCTCATCGGAGCACGCCCTCGACGTCCGCCAGCTCGTCGAGCTCCTCTTCGTGCTCGATCACGTCAGCGTCGACAATCCTGGCGCGCACTGACGCGTAGACCAGCACGGCGAGCACCCCGAGGGTGAGCACGGCCAGCCACACCGACCAGTCGAGGTACCGCTGCCCGGGGTAGGCCGGGCGCGGCCAGGAGATGTTGAGGAACTCGAGCAGGGCCCACCCTGCGGCCAGGACGCTGACGACCGGGAGCGCTCCCTTCAGGGCGAAGGGGCCCGGCCGCCAGGTCCCTCGGGCCCTGGCGATGAGCAGGCCCATGAGGGGGAAGAGGAAGGCCAGGTAGAACCCGCCGGTGGTGAAGTTGACCATGACCGTGTAGAGGTTCTCGGCCACCAGGCTGAGAAGGAAGAGCAGTGTCCCGACGACGGTCGTGACGAGGATCGCGTTCACCGGGACGCGCTGGCCGGTGCTCAACCGGGCGAGGCGGTGCGACACAGGTAACGCCTCGTCGCGCGCATAGGCCCAGATCACCCGTGAGGCCGAGGTCTGCAGGGCGAGGAAGCTGGCGAGGAAGCCGATGAGGAAGAGGACCTCGACGGGCTTGGCGATCGACGAACCGAGGGCCGTCGTCAGCGTCTCGTAGACCGGGTCGGCGACCGCGCCCTGAGCGACGGCCCTGAGGTCCGGAATGGCCAGGATGATGGCCAGGCTGGAGTACATGACGACGACCGCGATGGAGCTGAGCGAGAAGATGACCGCCTTCGGCAGGTCGCGTCGGGGCTCGTGCACCTCCTCAGCGATGGACCCTGCACTCTCGAAGCCGACGAAGGACCAGCCGATGAAGGCCACAGCCGCGAGGAACGGCCCGGACACCGAGAAGTAGCCGCTCGCCCCCCCGCCGCCACCCTCGGTGAGGACCGAGACCGGGTTGACCCGGTGGGCAAGGAGCAGCCAGGTGCCGAGCCCGAGCGATCCGATCACCTCGGCGATGATGCTGCTGGTCATGAAGATCTTCAGGGCACGCCGGCCGACGAGGTTCAGACCAGTCCCGAGCGCGAGAATAACGAATGCGATGCCTGCGCGCTGAATGCTGCTGGGGCTGTCGATGCCGACGATGTTCGCGACGAACCCGGCAGCGCCGAGCGCGACGGCCACCATGGCGATGACGAGGGTCCACATGTACGCCCAGCCGGCGAACCAGCCATAGCCGTTGCCGACGAGGCGACGGGACCACTGGTAGATCGACCCCTCGATGGGCCAACGGGACACCAGCGCAGCGAAGACCAGCGCGACAAGCAGCTGGCCACCGAAGACGAGGAGGAACCCCCACCAGAAGCTCGGACCTGCAGTCGTGACGGCGAGGCCGAAGATCCCGTACAGGGCGACGATCGGCGAGATGAAGGCGAAGGCGAAGGCGAACGAGGACCACAGGTTGAACTCGCGCTTGAGGACGTGGTCGGGGTTGGCGGTGGACTGGCTCATGAGTTACCTCCATCGGGTTGGACCAAAGGTGGGCCCTGGTGACGTATCTGACAAGAGCCGGGCGGCAATCACGGACGAGTGCACCCCACCGGGAGATCCCGTTGTGCAGAACTCCAACGGCGAGGGCGCCCGAAAGGCTAGATTCGGGGCCTATGGCAGACGGGCGGACCGGGATGTCCGATGACGGAGGCCCCGGCCGGGTGTGCCGGCTCTCCGAGATCGTCGGTATGCAGAGGCTCGGCCTCAGCGTGCTCGTGGGGGACGACCTCGACCGCCCGGTGCGCTGGGTGCAGACCACCGAGCTCGTCGACCCACGCTTGTACCTGAGGCCCGCCGAGCTCGTGTGCACGGTCGGCGCCTCCCTGGTCGACGAGGACACCTGCCGACGGTTCGTGGAGGCCGTGGTCTCGGCATCCGCGTCGGCGATCTGCTTCGGGGTCGGTGACGTCCACGACCGGGTTCCCGCTGCCCTGGTCGGAGCCTGCCGGGATGCTGGTCTGCCACTGCTGCTGGCGCCGTTCGGGCTGCCCTTCCTCGCGATCGCGGAACTGGTCGCCACGCTCCACGCCGAACAGGGGGACGCGATGCGTACCGGGCAGATGGTGGCCCTGGTCTTGCACAGGCTCGCCAGCCCGCTCTCTCTCGGACCGCTGCTCGCCCGGGCACATGTGGACACAGGCGAGCTGCTTGTCGCCGCCTGGCCCGAGGACCAGGCCCGGGCGGTCGCTCGGCTCCTACCGGACGTGCTCATCGCTGAGACGGCCGATGCCACGTTCTCCATAGGCGGGAGCCTGACCGCCCTGGCGTCCGCGGCGGACGAGCTAGGGCTCCCCTGTGGGTACGCCACCCCCGCCCCCCTGGATGCGGTCCCCTGCTCACTCTCGCTGAGCCGGCTCGCCCTGGACGCTGCCCGGAACACCGGAGGCATCGTCGGGCCGGAGGTCCTCGCCACGTTCGGTGGTCTGCTCGCCCAGCTGACCGCGGACCGGCTGGAGCCCTTCCGGTCGCGCGTCATCCAGCCGCTGCTCGCTGCGGGTGCGGGACACTCGCCGTCCTACCTGGACACGCTTCGTGCCTTCCTCGCCAACGACCTGTCGGTGGGTCGCACGGCCAAGGCTCAGTACCTGCACCCCAACACCGTTCGGCACCGGCTAGGGCTGGTCCGTGCCCTCACCGGACACGACCCCTTCGCGGTCGAGGGTCTGCTCACCCTGGCGGTGGCCGTCTGGGCCCACGACAACGAGGCGGGGCCGGCATAGCGGATACCGGAGCGCGTGGGCCATGGTGGGCCTCTCAGGCTAGGGCGGCGGCATCGCCGCCCCCACCAGGGAGGCCGTCGTGATCCTCCGCCGAACGGGTGACCAACTGGGTTTCGGGTCACTGTGTCGAGGCCGCACCGTTACGTTCAGGTCCAGCACTCAAAGGGCTCGAACAGTGATCCATTGGACGTCGTCGTCTGTCGAGGTGGCGAGAACGACAACGCGATCGCCTACATCGGTTGACCCGCAGCATCCCCAAAGCGTCTGGGATTCACGTGATCGACATTGGCCAGCCCGGATTGGTGCCTTCATGCGCAGCGATCCACTTCGTCATCGCATCAACGCCGGGCCACCCACTGGGCGGGGATCTCCAGCATCCACTCCTTCAGAGTGATCCCGCAGTTCCGGGACCCCGCCCCAGCCAGAGAGGGATCCCCACGGCAACCACTGCTCGATCACAACCTGGGTCTGAAGATGGACCCTGACGAGGCACATGACCGCGCCTCATGGCGCCTCGATCGGCCGGCCGTGTCATCAGACCGGCCTTCGGATCCGGGTTGGGCTCACCCGCGATCGCGTGAGGCACCGCCGCCGGTCGGCGGCACACTGCGCGACTGGTGGCCCCCGCCATCGAGAGAACTCAGGACCTCAAACACGGCCGCAGAAGGCCCCCGACTTACCCCCCGACTTTGGGCGAGAACCACCGGGAAACGACGCAAGGCGTCACGTCGCCTGGATGACCGTTTCGGCAGGTCAAACGAGGTGTCTGCGTCTCAACGGGTACCATCAATAGACGTGTTGCCATAATCAGCGGGTTCGGGGTTCGAGTCCCTGATGGCGCACCATCCCTCCTGGTCAGTCGTCTGGCAGCACCCGTGCGGACCGGTCCGGTCCGCGTCGCCCATGCCTTTCCCCATGACATTGGCCGCGGCGTCTCCCAGCGCGTGGTCGAAACCGGACGCCGCCGAGGGGTTCTTCGCCCGGCGACCCATGTGAACATCCTGGGTCATGGACGGGTCGGGCATGTCCCAGCTGATCGGCGATCTGCCGGGCCGACTGGTCGGCTTCGTCGCGGCTCGTGACCGTCGTCTTGCCGAAGGTGTGCGGCGTCACCCAGGCCAGGTCGTCGTCGACCGGCGGGTGAGCAGCCGCCTGCGCGAGAGCGAGGATGTTGTTCCGGTCCCCCGGCTTGACCTCGTACAGGTCCAACAGGGCAACGGCGTCCTCGGTGGTGCATTGGACGCCTCCTCTCTGGATGAGCGCGACTCTGTTGGGCGGCACCGGAGCCGGGCCGCCGCGTCGCGCTGCTCGATCAGATAGGACCCTCGAACAGCCAGCTGCATGGCGAACCACTGCTGACGTTCATCAGCCTCAAGGGCCCTCTGGCGACGCCTCGGTCCGACCGCGAGCCGCTCCACGTCCCGGACCGGGCTGGTGGCCACCGCGCCGTGGCGGACTGCCAGCCCCAGAGCTCCCGCGTACGCCGTAGTCGGCGAGCCCGGCGTCGACGAGCCGGAGGGCGGTGCGTCCGTGGGTCTTGACCGCACGAGCGAGCCGGGTGTGGTCCGTCTCGCCGGCCAGAAGCCGTCTTCGCACCAGGCTGATGAGGCTGTGGTGGATGCCCATCAGGGCATGGGCGACGGCCCAGGGGGCGAGGTCGTCGGGGCCGGCCGCAGTGTCCTCGGCGATGAGCGCGGCCAGCGAGGCGGTGTAGCGGGCGATCATCTCGCGCTCTCGGGTGAGCAGGGTCGGGCTGGCGGCGATCATCTTCGATGTTCCGGCCAGGGTCCTGGCGGAGTCCTCGTCTTCGGCGGCGAGCAGGCCCCGGGGGTGGAGGGCAAACCGGGCGAAGGCGCCGGTGATCGACTCACCGGGGGGACGGTCCCGGATGGTGGCGAGCAGCTCCGCCTCGAAGGCCTCCATGCCCTGGTAGACGAGGTCTTCCTTGGTCGGGAAGTAGTTGAACACGGTGGCCTCCGACACCTCCGCGGCCCGGGCGATCTCGGCGACGGGGACGGCGTCGAATCCCTTCTCGACGAACAACATGGTGGCCGTCTCGACGATCAGCTGGCGGGTCCGAGCCTTCTTGCGCTCGCGAAGCCCGAGGTCTCCATCCATGAACCGCAGGATACCCACTCTCTATTGACACCAGAAACTTACAGTTGCTATAAATCTATAGTTACACAAGATGCGCCCGGCTCACCGTCGATGCGCACGCCGACGACGACCCGGAGAAGGAGGAACGAGCCAGACATGACCACCACCAAACGCCCACCACGACGGGCCAGGCAGTCCGCCATCTTCCGGGTCCTCAACGCCCCGATGCGCCTGGTCCTCGGGCTACCGTTCCGCACCCCGCTGGCGAACCGCCTCATGCTCGTGCACCACGTCGGCCGCAAGACCGGCACCCACTACCGGCAACCCGTCAGCTACGTCCGAGACAGCGATACGTTGCTGACACCGGGCGGCGGCACCTGGACCCGGAACCTGCGCCAGAACCAGCCGGTCCGGATCACGCTGGCCGGCACGGACCGCACCTACTGCCCCGACCTGGTCGCCGACCCGGAGGATGTCGACCGGCTCTTCGCCTTCATGGCCGCCCGCAACCCCGCCCTCAACCGGTTCGTCCCCATCCCCAGGACCCCGGACGGACACCTCGAGCCCGACGCGCTGCGTGCCGCCCTCGACCACGGCTTCCGCATCATCCGCTGGCTGCCCGACCACGAGAGACCACGCCACGAACCCTGACCGCCGACCGGGGCATCATGAGAGTCAGCATGTCCCTGACGAACGTCGCCTGGCTCGGCGGCCCACCCAGGCTCCCTACCAACCTGGCCGACGTGGCGGAGCCAAGGACAACGAGACCCGCGAGCCCTCGGTCAACGGCCGAACCCGAGCGGTCTCAACCTCGGCTTCCCGCAGAACGCCTGACCCATCCGTCAGGCTCCGCGGGCACCTTCGCACCGGTGGTGCCCGCGCGCACACCCCACCGACCCCGGTGATCGAGTAGTGGCTGCGACGCGAATCGTCCTGCCCCCCAGCGAACATGGCGGGCCGGAGGTGCACCGTCGTGTCGAGGTTCCTGAGCCGCGCAGCGAGATGCCGGCTCGTCGGGACGGGCACCGAGGGACCGGAGCGGCAGGCCGTGAGCCGGCTCCACAGCCTCCTCGCCGAGACACCGGCGCCCTGGGCAGCGCGGCGATCACGACTCGTAGCGCCGGGCCTCCCCGTCGAGCTGCTCCCGGTCGAGGCGCCGGTAGCCGGCCTCGACGTGCGGCGGCACGACCCGGCGCTCCCGCAGCACCCAAGGCAGCCCGCCGAGGGCGGCACCGACCCCAGCCACCGACACCCGGTCACGCGGCAGCCGCCTCATCAGCCGCAGTGTCCTCCAGGCTGCGGCACCCGCCGGGCGGCGCAGCCAGGTGAACCACAAGGTGTTGCGGATGCCGTCCCGCCGCCGCCGGTGCCCGTCCCGGGCGGTCGAGGCGGCGTGGTGGGCGACGATCTCGGGGACGTAGGTCAGCCGCCACCCGCGCGAGGCCAGCTCCGAGGCCAGCAGCTCCTCCTCGCCACCGAGCCACAGCCGGGCCGAGAAGCCACCGGCCTCCTCGAACGCCGTCCTGCGCACGATGCTGACCCCGGCGAGGAAGCTGAGCAGCGGATGGCCTGGTATGCCGGGCGGCCGGTCGAGCGGGCTCCGGGCCATCTCCTCGCAGATGGCGTCGAGGCGGCCGCTCGGCTCGACGATGATGCTGGCAGTGACGACCGCAACGTCCGGATGGGCGTCGAGGAGGTCGGCCGCGTCGGCGAGCGCCCCGGGCTCGTACCATGTGTCGTCGTCGCAGAACGCGACATACGGGGTGGACACCTCGGCGACGCCGAGGTTGCGGCCCACCGCACCCAGGTTCTCCCCCGGCGTCAGGAGCGTGACGCCGCGGTGATGGGTGCGGATCGTGTCGGCCGTGCCGTCCGTCGACCCGTTGTCGACGACGACCACCCGCGGCGCCTCGGGCAGCGCCTCGAGCAGCCGGAGCGCGCGGTCGGCCTCGGCGCATCGGTTGTGGGTGATCATGACGACCGACAGTCGCGGGTCGCTCATCGGTCCTCCTCGTCCGGCTCGCCGCACGTCGGCGAGCCTTCGAGGTGGTGACTACCCAGGACGGTCCCCGGGAACCGGTCGCTCAGCCGAGTCACGGGCCACCGACGTCGGCCCGGCGCGCCACGCGGTGACGTCACCTGCTGCGCGCCGGCCGGCGAGCAGCTGCGCGAAATGCGCAGGACGCGGTACCGGAGTGGTTCGTGCACCCGGGGGTACGTGCGCGGCCATGTTGTTCGACCAGTGGTCCGACGTCCTGCGAACCCTCGTGGTCGGGTCCTGCGCCTATGCCGCCCTGGTGCTCATCCTGCGCCTGTCGGGCAAGCGGACGCTGGCCAAGCTCAACGCCTTCGACCTCGTCGTGTCCGTCGCGCTCGGGTCGACCCTGGCCACCGTGCTGCTGAGTGGCGACGTCAGCCTCGTCGGCGGTGTCGTCGCGATGGCGCTGCTCGTCGTGCTGCAGCTCGTCGTGGCCTGGCTGTCGTCCCGGTCCCGGGCGGTCCGGCGGGTGGTCAAGTCCTCGCCGAGCCTGCTGTTGTGCCGGGGCCGGCTCCTCGAGGACCGTCTGGCCATGCACCGGGTGACCGCTGGCGAGGTGCGTCAGGCGACGCGCGCGGCGGGGATCGGGGGACTTGAGCTCGTTGAGGCGGTCGTGCTGGAGACCGACGGGAGCCTCAGCGTCGTCCCGTCCCGCTCGACCGGCTCGGGGGACGCCCTGCAGGACGTGGACCTGCCCCCGTCCTCGGGCGTGCGGTGAGGCCGGGGCGCTTCACCGCGCCGCCCGGTCATGGCGGAGCGACGGCTTCTACGTCGGCCGTGGTCCCTTCGACTGGTGTCGGTGGTGTGGTGGATCCCCATGCCCGGAACCCCACTGTCCGCCTCCGAGCGCGGCACGGCCGGGCGGAGCCCCAGCACGGTTTGCCGCTGGTCTCCAGGGGAATGTGATGCGCACCCCGCGTGTGCGGGCGCAGCGCCGCGACGCGAATGCGAGGTGACGATGACCGCCCCACCTGCCCGGGCCGGGGAGCCGCAGGTCACGTATGCCGTCCCCGCCGCCGCCCTCGGTACCCGGCCCTCGACGGGCCTCCCCGACCGTCGGAGTGTGCCGAACGCCCGGGCGGCCCGCTGGACCGACGCGTCCTAGGTCCATGGCCCAGCTCGAGCACTCCGGGCCCACCCCGGGTGCCGGCCGCGGCAGCGGCCTGGTCCGGGTGGGGACCTCCGGGTGGCGCTACAAGGGTTGGCGGGGAGACTTCTATCCCTCGGGCCTGCGGCAGCGTGACGAGCTGGCCTACCTGGCGGAACGGCTCACCGGTGTCGAGGTCAACGGCTCCTTCTACTCGCTGCAGCGTCCCAGCAGCTACGCGACGTGGGCGGCCCAGGTCCCGGCCGACTTCGCGTTCGCCGTCAAGGGCGGGCGCTTCATCACCCACATGCGCCGTCTGGTGGACGTGGAGACCCCGCTCGCCAACTTCTTCGCTTCCGGCGTGCTCGCCCTGGGCGACAAGCTCGGCCCCATCCTCTGGCAGCTCCCGGCCCGGCTTCCCTTCGACGAACAGCGGCTGACCACCTTCTTCGACCTGCTGCCGAGGACCACCGAGACGGCGGCCGAGCTTGCGGCCAGGCACGATGACAAGGTGGCCGCCGACAGGGCGTGGACCGAGGCCCTGGTCAGCGCGCCGATCCAGCACGCGCTGGAACCGCGTCACGAGAGCTTCCACGCTCCGCTGGCTCGAGAAGTGTTACGGCGCAACGGGATCGCCTTGGTGGTCTCGGACAGCGCCGGCACCTGGCCGCAGTTCGACGATGTCACCGCGGACCTGGTCTACGTCCGCCTGCACGGGGCCACCGAGCTCTACCACAGCGGGTACTCGATCACCGAGCTCACCTGGTGGGCCGGCCGCGCCCGAGGGTGGGCGCAGGACGGTCTGGACGTGCATGTCTACTTCGACAACGACGCGCGAGGACACGCGCCACACGACGCCCGCACCCTCCTCGCCCTGCTGCGGGATCCGCACAGCCCTCCGCCCGGGCGGCCGCTGGTCACGGGTGAGCAGACCGGAGGCGGGGACCCGGACCGGACCGGCCAGAGGGGAGACCGCCCGCCCAGCACACGGTGACGGGTGCGGCCCGAGCGTGATCGGCAGGCGACGCGCGAGTCGAGTCCTCGTCCTGGTGCCGGCTCACAGGTAGAGCCCGGTGTGGTCCTCCGAGACCCGGGCGGCCGCGACCGCGTGGATGTCGCGTTCGCGAAGCAGGAGGTAGGCCTTGCTCTGGATCTCGACCTCGGCCCGGTCGTCGGGGTCGAACAGCACCCGGTCCTCGACCTGCACCTGGTGGACGTTGGGTCCCACGGCGATGACGACGGCCCACGACAGCCGCTTGCCGACACTGGCCGTGGCGGGGATGAGGATGCCCCCGCCCGAGGTCCGTTCCCCGTCCTCGACCTCGGCGCTGACCAGGACCCGGTCGTGCAGCATCCGTACGGGCATCCGCTCCGGAGGCCGACGGCCGCTCGCAGCCACGGCCGGCTCAGCCCCTGCGGCGTCGGCCCAGCAGCACCTTGAGCCCGACGACGAGCATCACGACGGCGGCCGCAGCGGCGATCCGCTCGACCCGCAGGTCCCCCTCGGGCGTGGTCACGGCTCCGACGATCCGGGCCCTGGCGGCTTCGCTCTGGCGCTGGAGGATCGCCTTCGGCCTGGCCTTGCGGGCCAGCTCGTCGACGGTCCCGGCGAGCCGGTCGCGGCGCACGGCGATATCCGCCTCGAGCTCGCGGATGGTCCCGGGGCGCTGCGCGTCTGTGCTCATGGTCGTCCTTACTCCAGTCCGAGGTCGCGGCGCAGCTTCGCGACGTGACCGGTCGCCTTGACGTTGTACCACGCACCGGTCACGGTGCCCTGCTCGTCGAGAACGACCGTGCTGCGAATGACGCCGTGGACCGTCTTGCCGTACATCTGCTTCTCCCCGAACGCCCCCCACTGCGTGAGGACCTCCTTGCCGGGGTCGGACAGCAAGGTGATCGTCAGATGCTCCTTGTGGCGGAACCTCGCCAGCTTCTCTGGCTTGTCCGGCGAGATCCCCACCACCTCGTACCCGTCTGCCCGCAGGGAGCCGAGGCTGTCGCTGAAGTCGCACGCCTGCTTCGTGCAGCCCGGTGTCATCGCGGCCGGGTAGAAGTAGACGATGACCTTACGGCCGCGCAGGCCCGACAGGCTGACCTCGGTGCCGGTGTCGTCGGGCAAGGTGAAGTCGGGTGCCGTGTCCCCCGGGGAAAGCCGTCCGCCCACTGTTCCTCCTCGTCGAGGCGGCCGTATGCCGTCCGCCGCGTCTGCCGTCCGCTCTCAACCTACCAGCGGGCAAACCGCCCCATCCGGCGCTCGACTGCCGGTCCGGCCACCGCCCTCGGGGGTGGTCCCGGCCGGGAGGTCGGTACCCTGCGCCTCGGGGACGCCGCCCGAGGCCGCGCGCGGCTGGTGCGCAAGGGGGGACTCGAACCCCCACACCCGAAGGCATCAGGACCTAAACCTGACGTGTCTGCCAGTTCCACCACTTGCGCGAGCGGTCCCAGCGTAGACGTCGACGCCGCGCTGCCCACGGCCACCGGCCCGAGATGCCGCGGACGGTGTCCCGGACGGCCTGGGACAGTCAGACCAGGTGCTCCCGGAGGGCGGGTGCCAGGGCCCGGAAGGCCCGTCCCCGGTGCGAGATGGCGTTCTTCTCGGCGTCGGTCATCTCCGCCGTCGTCCGGCTCTCCCCGTCCGGGACGAAGACGGGGTCGTAGCCGAAGCCGTTGGTGCCGCGCGGGGCCCGGATGAGCCGGCCGCTCACCCGACCCTCGGCCGACGCGAGCGTCCCGTCCGGGAGCGCGAGCACGGCGGCACAGCGGAACGAGGCCCCGCGGTGCTCGTCCGCCACGTCCTCGACCTGCTCCAGGAGCAGCCGCAGGTTGGCGTGGTCCCGCTCGGCGCGGGTGGCAGCCGGTCCGGCGAACGTTCCCGACCAGCGTGCCGAGAAGACGCCCGGCGCACCACCGAGGACGTCGACGGCCAGGCCGGAGTCGTCGGCGAGGGCAGGCAAGCCGGTTGCCCGCGCCAGGGCCACTGCCTTGAGCGTCGCATTGCCGACGAAGCTCACCTCGGTCTCCGTGACGTCCGGGGCCCCGGGCACCTGGGCGGCCGAGACGATCTCGAGGTCCAGCTCGGCGACCAGGTCGGCGAGGATCTGGCCGAGCTCATGCACCTTGTGCTCGTTGCGGGTGGCGAGGACGACCCGACGGCTCACTGGCGCGCCCGCGGCGTCTCGGCGAGGGCGGCCTGCTGCACGGCGGAGAGCGTCGTACACCCGGCCACGGCGAGGTCGAGCAGCAGGTTGAGCACCTCCCGGTCGAAGGCCTCTCCCTCGGCCGTGCCCTGCACCTCGACGAACCTGCCGTCGCCGGTGAGGACGACGTTCATGTCGGTCCCGGCGGTCGAGTCCTCCGGGTAGTCCAGATCGAGCACCGGCTCGCCGCCGACGATGCCGACGCTCACGGCGGCGACCGACCCCGTCAGGGGTTCCGCGCCGCCGGCGATGAGGCCCTTGGCCTTGGCGTCGGCGATCGCGTCGGCGAGCGCCACCCAGGCACCGGTGACGGATGCGGTCCGCGTCCCACCGTCCGCCTGGAGGACGTCGCAGTCGAGGATGATCGTGTTCTCACCGAGGGCCTTCGTGTCGATCACCGCGCGCAGGCTGCGGCCGATGAGCCGGGAGATCTCGTGGGTGCGGCCACCGACCCGCCCCTTGCGGGCCTCCCGGTCGCTGCGGGTGTTCGTCGAACGCGGCAGCATCTCGTACTCCGCCGTGACCCAGCCGGCGCCTCGGCCCTTGAGCCAGCGCGGCACGCCGGGGGTGAACGAGGCGGCGCACAGGACCCGGGTGCGGCCGAACTCGACGAGGGCGCTCCCCTCGGCATGGTCCAGCCAGTTGCGGGTGATCCGCACCTCGCGCAGCTGGTCGGGCAGGCGTCCGTCATGGCGGGAAATGGGCATGGCGGCAACTGTAACCGCGCCGGGGTGCCGCCCCGGCGCGCCTCACAGGTCGTAGGTGGCGTCCGGTGCAGCCAGCTCGACCTCACCCGGCCACACGGCGGCGGCCTGGGCACGGCATACCTCCGGGTCGTTCCACGAGGGCAGGTGGGTGAGCATGAGCCGGCGCACGGCGCCGGCGTCGACCGCGGCGCGTGCCGCCCGGCTGCCGCTGAGATGGATGCCCGCCAGCCGGTCGCGACCGTCGACGAAGGCGGAGTCGGCCAGGACGAGGTCGGCCCCGGTCATGAGGGGGCCGAGGTTGTCGCAGGTGTCGGTGTCACCGGTGTAGGCGAGCACGGCTCCATCGGCCTCGACCCGGAACCCGAACGCGGGCACCGGGTGGCTGACGGCATACGCGGTCACCGTGAACGGGCCGACGACCACGGGCTGCCTCTCGGCGAGGTCGGCGAACGCGAGCTCGGCCGCCATCCCGCCCGGCTGCATCCCGATGTACATGCCCTCGATCCACGCGCCGGTGCCCTCCGGTCCGAAGACCGGCAACGGGTGGGAGGGGCGGCCGGCCGGCCGGTACTTCCTGGCCACGTGCAGCCCGAGGACGTCGACGCAGTGATCGGGGTGGAGGTGGCTGAGGAAGACGGCGTCGAGGGCGGCCGGATCGAGGTGGCGCTGGAGTGACCCGAGTGCTCCGCTGCCGAGGTCGAGCAGGATGTTCGCCGTCCGGTCGTCGTCCGCCGCCTGGACGAGGTAGCAGGACGCGGCCGAGCGTGGACCGGCGAAGGACCCCGAGCAACCCACCACGGTGACCCTCATGCGGCACCGCCGTCGGAGACGAGCGAGGAGGTGAACACCACGTCGAGGTCCGGACCGAGCCCGAGGAAGCGCCGCGCCAGCCGCCGGAAGGTGTCGGCATCCCCGGTCGTCGTGAACCCGTGGCTCGGGGGCGGCAGGTGGTCGGGGCGCAGCAGGCCGCGGTCCGACAGCACGCGGTAGACGTCCTTGGCCGTCTCCTCCGCGGACGACACGAGAGTGACGCCGTCCCCCATGACGTAGGAGATGACCCCGGTCAGCAGCGGGTAGTGGGTGCAGCCGAGGACGAGGGTGTCGACACCCTGCTCCTGCAGGGGCCGGAGGTAGTCGCGGGCCACTCCGATCAGCTCGGGGCCGCTCGTGATGCCGTCCTCGACGAACTCGACGAACCGCGGGCAGGGCCGGCTGGTGACCTCGAGGTGGGGCGCGGCGGCGAAGGCGTCGAGGTAGGCCCGTGACTGGTGGGTCCCCACGGTCGAGATGACGCCGACGCGACCGTTGCGGGAGGCCGCGGCGGCGCGCCGCACCGCCGGGTGGATCACCTCGACGACCGGTACGTCGTAGCGCTCCCGGGCGTCATGGAGGACGGCGGCACTCGCGGTGTTGCAGGCGATCACCAGCGCCTTGACCCCATGGTCGACGAGCCGGTCGAGGCATTCGAGAGCGTAGGCCCGGGTCCGGGCGATGGGCAGCGGGCCGTAGGGAGCCCGTGCCGTGTCGCCGAAGTACGCGATGGACTCCTGGGGCAGCTGGTCCAGCACCGCTCGGGCCACGGTGAGCCCACCGTAGCCCGAGTCGAAGATCCCGATGGGTGCGTCGGCCACCGGACAAGGCTAGGTGGTCCCGGTCGAGGCGGACGGTCCGGGACCCCCGTGCCGTGGGTCACACCGGCACCGCCCGCGCCGGGTCGAGGGCTCGGCGCCGCTACACTCTCGCCGAACCTGGACTCGACGGGGAGCCGATGACCCGAACTCCGCACGTGCGACGGGACGGCAACCCGGGTGCCGCCCGGGGATGCGCCACGCGCCCGGGGACACCCCGCGGTCCGCGATGATGCGATGATGCGATGAACCGCGATGGCCCGACGGTGGCCATCGCCCACGACTACCTCACCCAGCGCGGCGGCGCGGAGCGGGTCGTCCTCGCGATGCTCGAGGCGTTCCCCCAGGCGCTCCTCTACACGATGCTGTACGACCCCGACGGGACCTTTCCCGAGTTCCGCCACCACCGGATCCTCACCTCGCCGTTCGACCGGTTCGGCTTCCTGCGGCGCAACCACCGCTACGCCTACCCGTTCCTCGCGCCCAGCGTCGTCCTCAAGCAGATCCCCGCCGATGTGCTCATCGTGTCCTCGAGCGGCTGGGCGCACGGGTTCCGGACCACCGGCCGGTCACTCGTCTACTGCCACTCCCCCGCGCGCTGGCTCTACCAGCCGGAGGCCTACCTCGGCGGCCCGTTCTGGGCCTCCCCCCGCGGCGTCCTGCTCCGCGCGACGAGCCCGGCGCTGCGGCGCTGGGACCGGTGGAGCGCCCGGCGCGCCGACCGCTACCTGGCCAACTCCCACGTCGTCCGCGACCGCATCCGGGAGGTCTACAGCTTCGATGCGGCCGTGCTGCCCGCCCCCCACGGCGTGACCGCCGGAGCGGACCGCGCCCAGGACCCGGTGCCGGCGCTGGCCGACTGGCGCGACCGGGGCTACCACCTCGTCGTCTCCCGGCTGATGCCCTACAAGAACGTCCAGGCGGCGATCGACGCCGTGGACGGCACCGCGGAGAGCCTGGTCATCGTCGGGCGCGGCCCGCAGGAGGTCGTCCTGCGCGGGCGGCTGCCCGCCAACGTGCGGCTCGTCGGCGACCTCACCGACCCGCAGCTGCGCTGGGTCTACGCCCACGCCCGGGCGATCGTTGCGCCGAGCTACGAGGACTACGGCCTCACCCCTCTCGAGGGTGCGACCTTCGGCAAGCCCACCCTCGCCCTGCGCGCCGGTGGCTACCTCGACACGGTCGTCGACGGTACGACGGGTCTGTACTTCGAGGAGCCCACCGCCGAGGCGATCCGGGCCGCCGTGGTGCTGGCCCGTGGCCGCGAGTGGGACGGCGCCGCGATCCTCGCCCATGCGGACGGCTTCTCCGAGGGCATCTTCATCGAGCGGCTGCGCGACGAGGTCGCCCGCCTGCTGTGACGCAGCGCGGCCGACGTGCCGGCCCGCAACGACCGCGACCGCGAGGTCACGACCGCCGGTTGTCCCCCTTGGCGAGGACGCGCACGAGGGTCTCCTGCAGCCAGCTGAGGAAGTCGTAGACGGCCGCCGCGTAGACCACCGGATGCTCGAGGTCCAGCTCCTGGACCATCGCGTGCAGCCGGTCGGAGTCGGTATCGTCGCGCAGCCCGAGCCGCTCCCCGAGCACGAGCCGCACGTCGGTGAGGGCCACGACCATGGCCTGGGCCGTCCGCCGGTCCAGCTCGACGGCGTCGGTGGGCGTCCGCAGCGCGGCGATGGCGGTGGCGAGCTGGTCGGCCTTGCGGCGGCGCAGCCCGTCCTCGGTCAGTCGGCGGAACTCCGCCGCGGCCTGGTCGTCGGCGCGGTTCCCGGAGGGCAGCAGCCGCTCCAGGGCGGGGTCCCGCTCCCCGAACGAGCGTGCCGTCTGCGGGATGGGCCCGGTGTCGGGCCAGGTCTGGGAGCCCGCGCCGAGGACCATGCCCGAGCCCAGGCCCTCGAGCCCGGAGACGATCTCGTCGAACGCCGCATCGCCGGTGGCCGACGCCCCGCCGGTGGCCGACGCCCCGCCGGTGGCCGACGCCCCGCCGAGTGGACCGCCCGCCGCGGAGTCGTCGGGAAGGAGGAGGCCACGCACCTGCTCCATGAGGTCGGCGACGGTGGCCCGCTCGACCTCGTCGAGCCGGGCGGCGTACCGCAGGGCGTCGCCCTTGCCCCGTCGCTTGAACCCGCGCGCCACTCAGTCGTCCTTCTGGAACGTCGCCCACAGGCCGTAGCCCTGCAGGGCCTCGGCATCGATCTCCATCTTCTCCCGCGACCCGTTCGAGACGACCGCCCGTCCCTTGATGTGGACGTCCATCATCAGCCGCTCCGCCTTCTTCTTCGAGTACCCGAAGTAGGCCTGGAACACATAGGTGACGTACGACATGAGGTTGACCGGGTCGTTCCACACCAGCGTGATCCACGGGACGTCGGGATCGACGTCGGTCGCCGAGGAGGTGATCTCCTCTCGGGTGGGCGCGATGGGCATCTCCCCACAATAGGCTGCCGCCCATGGTCCCCACGCCCGTCACGGCGCTGCTCACCGACCACTACGAGCTCACGATGCTCGAGGCCGCGCTGCGCTCGGGAGCCGCCTCGCGCCGCTGCGTCTTCGAGGTGTTCGCCCGCCGGTTGCCCGACGGGCGCCGCTACGGCGTGCTGGCCGGGGTCGGCCGGCTGCTCGGCGCCCTGGAGGCTTTCCGGTTCGGCCCCGCCGAGATCGAGCGGCTGCGCTCGGCCGGGGTGGTCGACGAGCAGACCCTGGCGTTCCTCGGCAGCTTCGCCGTCACCGGCGACATCTGGGGGTATGCCGAGGGCGAGACCTACTTCCCCGGCTCCCCGGTGCTCGTGGCCGAGACCGACTTCGCGCACGGGGTGCTGCTGGAGACGCTCGTGCTCTCGGTGCTCAACCACGACAGCGCCGTGGCGAGCGCCGCCTCCCGGATGACGGGGGCCGCCGCGGGCCGGCCGTGCATCGAGATGGGGAGCCGCCGCACGCACGAGGAGGCGGCGGTGGCCGCCGCGCGCGCGGCATACATCGCGGGGTTCGCGGCGACGAGCAACCTCGAGGCGGGACGCCGCTGGGGGGTGCCGACGACCGGCACCGCGGCACACGCGTTCACCCTCGTCCACGACGACGAGCGGACGGCGTTCGCAGCCCAGGTCGCAGCCCTGGGGCCAGGGACGACCCTGCTCGTCGACACGTTCGACGTGCCGGCCGCCGTGGCGGCGGCCGTCGAGATCGCCGGGACCGGCCTCGGCGCGGTCCGCCTGGACAGCGGCGACCTGCTCGTCCAGGCCCGGGAGGTCCGCGAGCAGCTCGACGGCCTCGGGGCCACCTCGACGCGCATCGTCGTCACCTCCGATCTCGACGAGCACGCCATCGCGGCGCTGGCGGCCGCACCCGTGGACGCGTACGGCGTCGGGACCTCGCTGGTCACCGGGTCGGGGGCACCCACCGCCGGCTTCGTGTACAAGCTGGTGGCCCGTGCGGACGCCGGTGGTCGGCTCGTCGGCGTCGCGAAGGCCAGCACGGACAAGGGGACGGTCGCGGGCCGCAAGTACGCGCTGCGCCGCCGCGGGCCGGACGGAGTCGCCGTGGCCGAGGTCGTGGGGGTCGGGGTGCCTCCGTCCGGCGACGCCGACGACCGGGTCCTGCTTGTCCCGCTGGTCCGCGACGGGCGCCGGGTCGACGTCACGACCCTCGCCGGGGCCCGGGGGCGCCACACCGCCTCGCTGGCCGAGCTGCCCCGTCCAGCGCACCAGCTGAGCCGCGGCGAGCCGGCCCTGCCGACGGTGTACGTCGACGGCGACACGGGAACGTAACCTGCCGCTCGCTCCCGCGAAACCCGCCGCGCGCAGGCTGGACCGGACGAGTACGGCGACGAGGACCAGGGGCGTGCCATGCCGGGACAGCAGGACCGCACGAGCGTCGGCCTCACCCGGCTGCTGAGGCTGCCCGCACCGGGACGGCACGTCCTCGTCGTCGGCGGTGGGGCCGTCGCGGCCCGCCGGGTCCAGGCCCTGTCGCGGGCCGGCGCGACCGTGGTCGTCGTCGCTCCCCGGCTCAGCGATGCCATGTTCGACCTGCTGGCCGAGCGGCGCATCATCTGGGAGAACCGGGCCGTGCGCGAGTCGGACCTCGACCACGCCTGGATCGTGCACGTGGCGGTCGGGCATCCCCACGCCGAGGCGCAGGTCCGCTCCTGGGTGTGGCGCCGCCGGCTCGCCGAGGAGGTGCAGACCCTCCACCGACACTACGGGTGAGCGCCTGCGGCGCGAGCCCCGCGGGCCTACCGGCGGTGGGGCGCTCGCGCGCCGGGTGCGACCCCGGTGGGTAGCCTTCGAGCATGACCGACCCGCGACGCGCCCTGCTCATCGTCGACGTCCAGAACGACTTCTGCGAGGGTGGCTCGTTGCCTGTCGCCGGCGGAGCGGAGGTGGCACGGCGGGTCGCCGAGCACGTGCTCGCCACGAGCGGGCGGTATGCCGCCATCGTCGCCACCGCGGACTGGCACCTCGACCCGGGGGAGCACTGGGCGGCTCCGGGCACCGAGCCCGACTTCAGCCAGTCGTGGCCGGTCCACTGCCGGGTCGGCAGCGGCGGCGAGGAGCTCCACCCGGCACTCGCCCCGGCCCTGCCCCGGGTCGACGCGGTCTTCCGCAAGGGGCAGCACCGCGCGGCCTACAGCGGCTTCGAGGGGCTGGCGGGCGAGGACGACGGCACGGTCGGGCTGGCCGACTGGCTGCACCGCCGGGCCGTGACGGCGCTCGACGTCGTCGGGCTCGCCACCGACTACTGCGTCATGGCCACGGCCGTGGACGCGGTGCGGGCCGGGTTCGACACGACCGTGCTCGTCGGTCTCACCGCCGGGGTGGCTCCGGCCACGACCGAGGCGGCGCTGGACACGATGCGGCACGCGGGCGTCCATGTCGACCCCGAGGCCGTGGCCGCCGAGCGGGCGCCCGGCGGCTGAGAGCGCCGCCGCCCGGCGCAGGAGGTCCGCGCCCGGACGACGCGTTCTCGGCGCTCGCCGGGGCGCCGGGAGCCGGTGCCCCGAGCAGGGCCTGCCCAGGACGGCCGCGGGTTTGCGATGATGCCCACCATGGATGCGACCACGCCGCCCGAGGGCCCGAAGGCCCCACCTCCCGCACACGACGAGGTCATGGAGGCGATCGCCCGGGCCCAGCAGCTGGCCACCGGCGGGGAGCGCGACCAGGCGCGGGCACAGTTCGCCAAGATCTGGGACCGCATCGGCCCCGACGGCGACCCGCTGCACCGGGTGAGCCTGGCCCACTACATGGCCGACGTGCAGGACGACACGGCCGCCGAGCTCGGCTGGGACCTCCAGGCGCTGGCGGCCGCCGACGAGCTGACCGACGAACGCGCCACGGCCTACCACCACACCCTCGCGGTGCGCGGCTTCTACCCCTCGCTGCATCTCAACATCGCCGCCGACTACGACCGGCTCGGCCGTCCGGACGACGCCCGCGACCACCTCGCCCGGGCCGAGGCCAGCCTGGTCCATCTTCCCGAGGGCGGGTACGGCGATCTCATCCGATCGGGCATCGACCGCCTACGCGAGCGCCTCGGCTGAGCGCCCGGGCGGCGGGCCGCCCGCGCACTGGCGGGGGTCGACGCGGCGGGGGATGCTGGACCCATGGCAGGTCCGCCCGCTGCAGCCCGCAGGTTCAACCGGCTCGCCCTCCGCGTCGCCGGGCGCCGCTACTTCCCGTTGTGGGTCGTGCTGCACCATCGCGGCCGCCGGAGCGGCAAGGAGTATGCCGTCCCGCTCGCCGTGATGGCCACCCCGACGACCTTCGTCATCGCCCTGCCGTGGGGGCAGGGGACCGACTGGGTCCGCAATGTGCGGGCAGCCGGCGGCTGCACGGTGCGGTGGAAGGGCACCGAGTACGCCTGCACCGAGCCGACCTTCGTCGCCAAGGACGTCGCCCTCGCCGCCGCGACGGGCCTGACCCGCCGGATGCTGCAGCGCCGGGAGTTCCCGCACGGGTTCCTCCAGCTCACCCGCCCCCCGGCGGGGTAGCGCGCCGTGCCGGCCGGTCCGCGGCGGCGGTCCGGTCAGCGTGAGCCGCGGACCCAGGACAGCTGGTACTCGCCGTCGTCGACCGCCAGCCCGGCCTCGCCCAGCTCCAGCGGGCGGAAGGTGTCGACCATGACGGCGGTCTCGTCGAAGTAGTGCACCCCGACCGAGGCCTCCGACGCTCCCGGCTGCGGTCCGTGCGAGTGCCCGCCCGGGTGCAGGGAGATGGAGCCGAGCCCGATGCCGGAGCCCTTGCGGGCCTCGTAGTCCCCGTCGACGTAGAACATCACCTCGTCGGAGTCGACGTTGGAGTGGTAGTACGGCACCGGGATCGACAGCGGGTGGTAGTCGACCTTGCGCGGCACGAAGTTGCACACGACGAAGTTCCAGCCCTCGAACACCTGGTGCACCGGCGGCGGCTGGTGCACGCGGCCGGTGATCGGCTCGAAGTCGGCGAGGTTGAACACGTAGGGGTAGAGGCAGCCGTCCCACCCGACGACGTCGAGGGGGTGGAACGGGACGACGTGGACGGTCCCGACGATCCCGCCCGAGCTGCCCGGCCCGCTCCCCCGGTGCTTGATGAGCACCTCGGTCTCCTCGCCCGGCTTCGCGCCGACGTCCTCGGCGAGCAGCGGTCCGTCGGGCAGGCGGAGGTCCCGCTCGCAGTAGGGGCTGTGCTCGAGGAACTGCCCGAACCGCGAGAGGTACCTCTTGGGCGGGCTGATGTGGCTGTTCGCCTCGATGCAGTAGGCCCGGAGCGGGTCCTTGGCCGACCGCTTGGGCAGCCACCGGTGCGTCGTCGCACGCGGGATGACGACATAGTCACCGCGCTCCACGTCGAACGCCCCGAAGACCGTCTCGACCCGGGCCCGGCCACGCTCGATGTAGACGCACTCGTCACCGATCGCGTTGCGGTACCACGCGCTCGGTGAGCCGGCCACGGCATACGAGATCCGCACGTCGCCGTTGCCCAGGACGAGCCGGCGCCCGGTGACGACGTCGGCCCGCGCGGCCACCCGTGGCTCGACGAGGTCGTGCAACCGGAGGTGGCGGGCCTGAAGCGGGTGGTTCGGCGTCGTCGCGAGGTCGCCCACCGACCACTCCCGGGCCTGCAGCACGGCCGACGGGATGTTGCGGTGGTAGAGCAGCGAGGAGTCCGAGGTGAACCCCTCCTCCCCCATGAGCTCCTCGTAGTAGAGCTCGCCCTGGGCCTTGCCCCGGGCCGGTCGGCGGTGCTGGGTATGCCGTTTGTGCGGGATGCTGCCCATCGCCTGGTAGTGCGCCACGGTCTCCACCTCGCTGTGGTCGGTGCTGTCTGCGGTCCCGGGCTCCGGCACCGTTGCCGAGGTCCCCACCCGGGCGCGGCACTGAAGGAGCCGCACCCGGCCACTGTAAACCGGTGTACTGGGTCGGGAGTCGTCGCACGGGTTAGCCTGCTGGACATGCCTTCGACGCGCACCACGCTCGCCGACCGGATCGCCGAGCGCGCGCTGTTCGCGCACCTCGTCGACGACGCGGCGGTGTTCCCCCCGGCCAGCATCCCCCTCGATACGGCCGTGCACAGCCATCTGAGGCATCGGGGCAGCGGGTATGCCGACATCGTCGGTCCGCTCCTGGTCCCGCCGGCGTCGGCGAGGGAGCTGGTCCGGGTCCTCGACGGCCTCGACGTGCGGTCGCCGGTGCGGGTCGGCGTCGTGGCCCGTCCGGGCACGGCCGCCGACGCCATCGCCGGGGCGCTCGGGGCGCTCGGCGCCGCTCCAGCCGTCGACCTGTCCAGCGTCGAGATGGCGTGGACGGGGTGGCGCGAGGTCGACGTCGCCGGGCTACCGCTCTCGCTCGAGGTACCCCGGGGCGCGGCACAGGCCGAGGCGCTCGCCGACATCGCCTCCGACGCCTCCGACCGCCGCCCCCTGCAGGCGAAGCTGCGCACCGGTGCGACCCCGCAGTGGCCGTGGCCCGACGAGACCGAGCTGGCGAGGTTCGTGCGCACCACCATCGACCACGACCTGGGGTTCAAGCTGACCGGTGGGCTGCATCACGCCGTCCGTGCCGACCATCCCACGCCCGACGGCGGAACCGACCCGCAGCACGGCTTCCTCAACGTCCTCGTCGCGACCCGCTGGGCGCTCAACGGCGAGGAGGTCGACGAGCTGGTGCCGCTGCTCGCCGAGACCGACCCCGCGGTCCTGCTCGCGCACATCACCCGGATGAGCGCCGCCGACGCCGCGATCGTGCGCGCCTTCTTCGCGTCCTACGGCTGCTGCACGGTCACCGACCCGGTCGGCGAGCTCGCGGGGCTGGGCCTGGTCGAGGGGGGAGCCCGGTGACGTCGGCGACCTGGCTGGACCTGCCCCCCGACCATCCGTTCGGGGTCGCGCACCTGCCGTACGGGGTCTTCTCCACGCCCGGGACGACCCCGCGGGTCGGGGTGCGGGTCGGCGAGCACGTCCTGGACGCATCCGCCGTCGCCCTGCTGGGCGGCGACCCCGGCGACGGCCCCCATCTCGCGTCGGTGTGGAACACCGGGTCGCTCAACGCCTTCCTCGCGCTGGGCCGCCCCGCGTGGCGGACCGCCCGGGACTGGCTCGTCGAGGTCCTCACCGACGACGCACACCGGGCCCGGGTGACCCCGCACCTCCTCCCGCTCGCCGAGGTGCGGCTCCATCTGCCCGTCGCGGTCGCCGACTACGTCGACTTCTACGCCAGCGAACACCACGCGACCAACGTCGGGCGCCTCTTCCGGCCGGACTCCGCACCGCTCACGCCCAACTGGAAGCACCTGCCGATCGGCTACCACGGTCGCTCCGGCACCGTCGTCGTCTCCGGGACCGACATCGTCAGGCCGAGCGGCCAGGTCAAGCCGCGCGACGCGGACCGGCCGGTCTTCGGCCCGAGCGCGCGACTCGACATCGAGGCGGAGCTGGGGTTCGTGGTGGGCGCAGCGACTCCACTGGGCCACCCGGTGCCCGTCGCCGAGGCCGGTGACCACCTGTTCGGTGTCACGCTGCTCAACGACTGGAGCGCACGCGACATCCAGGCCTGGGAGTACGTCCCGCTCGGTCCGTTCCTCGGGAAGTCGTTCGCCACCTCGGTGTCGGCCTGGGTCACCCCGCTCGACGCCCTGGCTGCCGCCCGGATCGCGCTGCCGGGCCAGAACCCGCAACCGCTTCCCCATCTGCGTGGCGAGCCGACCGACGACGGCGCCGGCACGGCATACGGGCTGGACATCCACTACGAGGTGGTGTGGAACGGCACGGTCGTCTCGCGGCCGGAGTACCGCGACATGTACTGGTCACCGGCCCAGATGCTCGCGCACCTGACGAGCAACGGGGCCAGCCTGCGCGACGGCGACCTCTTCGGCTCGGGCACGGTGTCGGGTCCGACCGCGGGCTCGCGCGGCTGCTTCCTCGAGCTCACCTGGGGCGGGGCCGAGCCGGTGACGCTCGCCGGCGGCGCGCGGCGGACCTTCCTCGAGGACGGCGACACCGTGACGCTGCGCGGCTGGGCCCCCGGACCCGGCGGCGCCCGGATAGGCCTCGCCGAGGTGTCCGGGACCATCCGCCCCGCCCGGTAGGCCCGGCCCCGGGACCGGGTAAAGGATTAGCGGATGTCGGGGGCACTATCTAGGTTGGTTCGGTGTCCTCGTCCGTGCTGCCCGCACACCCCGCAACGACGGCACCGCCGCGCAGCTCCACGCCTCCCGGGGACCGCAGGCCGGTCGACTGGCGCCGCCTCCGGAGACCGGCCACCGCAGCCGCCCTCCTGGGCTCCCTGGCCGCCGCGATCCTCGCGTCGCTCGGCTCGGTGGTGGTGGGGCGGCTCACCGACGACGCCACGCCGCGACTGGTCCTGGTCCTCGCCCTCTGCGTGGTCGGCGCGGCGGTCATCGACACGGTTGCCAAGACGAGCTGGTTCGTCATCGTCGACCGGGCCGAGGGGGCGCTGCGCGCCGACCTGCTCGAGGCTGCGCTCGCGCAGCCGCTCCGGGACCTCACCGAGCAGGCAGTGGGCGAGATCCTCGACCGGATCGACGACGACACCCACGAGGTCGGCCAGCTGCTGCGGTGGTCGGTCTGGATGGCCGCCCGCACGGTCCTGGCCGCGGGCCCGTTGTGGCTCGTCGCGGGCGTCACCTGGTGGCCCGCCTTCCTGCTCTTCCCGGTCACCGCGGTCCTCGCGGTCGCGGTGGCCCGCCCCCTGCTGCCGGGCATCGCCGAGCGCAAGGTGCTCGAGGAGATGGCCTGGACCGACCACGCCGCCGTCATGGAGGAGGGCGTCGCCGCCCGCGACGACCTGCGCACCAGCCTCGGCCAGGCGCACGTCATGCACCGCAGCGCCCAGCTCGCCGCCGAGATCCTCCGCCGCCTCACGTCCGTCCTCGAGCTCGAGGTCCGGGTCACCCGCCGCACCGGAACGCTCCTGCACGGCCTGCTCGCCGGCGTCGGCATCGTGGGCGTCGCGCTCGTGGTCGGCGACCGGCTGAGCACCGCCTCCATGGTCACCCTCTTCCTGGTCACCTCGACCTTCGTCGGCCAGGTCGACATGCTCGCCCGGCACCTGCCGGACCTCCAGGCCGGCTTCGGCGCGGTGCTGCGCCTGCGCGGCATGCTCGCCCTGCCGGCCGAGCCGGAGGGGGGCCTTCCCGTCGACGGGGACCGGCTGGACGTGGAGTTCCGCGACCTTCACTTCGCCTATGAGCACGGCACCTTCGCCCTCGAAGGGATCAGCATCACGGTGCCCGCCGGCCACACGTGCGCGCTGGTCGGCCGCACCGGCTCCGGCAAGTCGACGCTCGCCTCCGTGCTCTCCAGGGCGGTGGAGCCGGAGCCCGGGCAGGTCCTCCTCGGCGGCGTCGATGTGCTCGATCTCGACCTCCAGGCCCTGCGCGTCGAAGTCGGCGTCATCACCCAGCGCACCGAGATCCTGGCCGGGTCCCTGGTCGACAACGTCACCCTCTTCGCCGACGTCCCACGCTCCGACGTCGAGGCGGCCGTCGAGACGCTCGGGCTGACCGCCTGGGTGGGCGGCCTGCCCGACGGGCTCGACACCCTTCTGGGCCCCGGCGGCACCAGCCTGTCCGCTGGCGAGGAGCAGCTGGTGGCGTTCGCCCGGCTGCTCGTGCGGGACGTCAAGGTCGTCATCCTCGACGAGGCGACCGCACGGATGGACCCCGTCACCGAGGCCCGCGTCGTGGCGGCGGCCGGGCGGCTCCTGGCCGGGCGCACAGGCCTCCTCGTGGCGCACCGGCTCTCGACCATCGAGCGCGCCGACCAGGTGGCCGTCCTCGAGGGTGGGCGCGTCGTGCAGCATGGTCCGCGGGACGTGCTGGCCCGGGTCGACGGTCCCTTCCGCACCCTGCTGGAGGCCTCGGCCGAGACGGGAGACCTCGTCGACCCCGTCGACCCCGTGGCGGCCGGCCGGCCCGCGCCCGTGCGTGACGAGGCCGACGGGCACGTCATCGGCACCGCGCGGCGCACCACGACCCCTCCGCCGGGGCCGGTCCTCGCACCCACGCCGAGCCTGGCCCGCACGACCTACCGCGCCATGACGAGCAATCCCTCCTGGGGCCTGGCCGGTATGGCGCTCTTCCTCGTCTCGGCGGTGACCGGTGCGTTCGGGGCGATCACCGGCTGGATCTGGGGCCACCTGGTCACGGCGCTCCAGCGCGGGGAGCAGCCGTGGACCCTCGTGCTGGCGCTCGTGGGCGCCCTCGTGGTGTCGCCGCTGCTGCTCTCGCAGGCGTTCTGGCTCTACCCCCGCTGGTGGGTCTCGGTGCAGCTCAGCGTCCGGACCGCAGTCCTCAACGGCCAGACCATGCAGCGTCGCCTCGTGCGCACGCCGCCGGGCGAGGCGGTGGCACGGGCGATGGACGCCGACCGGATCACGAGGTATGCCGACCGGTGGGTGGACCTGCTCAACGGTCTGGCCATCGTGGTCATCACCTCGCTCGTCGCGGGCACCGTCCTCGCCGGCGGCATCCTGCTGGTCGTCATGGTCTCGGCCGCGCTCGCCTCCTCGCTGGGCCGTCGGATCGCCGGCCGGACGGCGGCGGCGTCGTCGGCGGCGAGAGCGCGGTTCGGTCGCTCGCTCGTGTCGGCGCTCGACTCGGTCCGAACCGTCAAGCTCGCTGCCGCGACGCCCGCCGCGCACGCCCACCTGGCGGCGGTCGACGGCAGCCGCATCGGGGCCGCCGTCCGCGAGCACCGGATCCAGGCGATGCTCGACGGCGTGCCGGTCGTCATGGTCCAGGCCGGGGTCGTCGCGGCGTGGACGGGGTTCGTGACCGGTCGCTGGGGGCTGGCGACGACGCTGCTGATGACCAATGCGGTCAGTGGCTTCGACTGGTTCGGCCGGGTTGCCGGCGCGGTCGTCACCGAGGCTCCCGGCGTCCGCGCCTGGATGCGGGCGACCAGTGAGCTGGCCGGTGGTGGCGACATCACGGCCCTGCCCCCCGGGGTCGACCTCAAGACCGGTGCCGCCCCCGACCCCGCCCCGGCGGTCCGCGACACCCTGCGCGAGCTCGATGTCCGCCGGCTCACTGCGGTCCATGACGACGGCACCGTGGGCGTCAGCGACGTCGACCTGACCGTCGGCCGGGGTGAGCTGGTCCTCCTGCTCGGCCAGGTCGGCTCGGGCAAGTCGAGCCTGCTCGGCGCGCTCGCCGGGCTGGTGTCCTCGACCGGTGAGATCCGCTGGAACGGCCGCCGCATCACCGACACCGAGGTCGACCTGCGGCCGGCCCGGATCGCGATCGTCCCCCAGGTGCCGAGGGTCCTCTCGGGGACGTTCGCCGGGAACATCACCCTCGACCATGCCGACCGCGACCCGCTGCCCGCGATCGACACCGCGCGCCTGGGCCGCGACGTCGCCGAGGCGGGCGGGCCCGACGCGCTCGTCGGGCACCGCGGGGTCCGGCTCTCCGGCGGTCAGGTCCAGCGGCTCGCCCTCGCCCGCGCCCTGGCCTGTGATGCCGAGGTGCTGCTCGCCGACGACGTCTCCTCGGCTCTGGATGCCGCTACCGAGGTCGAGCTCTGGAAGGCGCTGCGCGTCTCCGGTGCCACGGTCCTCGGCGCCACCAGCAAGGCCGCCGCGCTCGCGCACGCGGACCGGGTCGTCGTCCTCGCCGACGGTGCCGTCGTCGACCAGGGCGCATGGGCCGATCTGGCCGGGCGCTGGGGGCACCTCGCGGGCTGACGGCTGGTCCGGCGCTGGACGCTCACCGGTCGAGATCCGCCAGGGCCGCACCGACCGTGTCGATGGACTCGGCGCAGATCGGGTCCAGCACGAGCTGCAGGTGCGTGGCACCGGCCTCCGCCAGCCCACGGACGTGGTCGGCGAGACGGTCCGGTGTCACCGTCCTGACCGTCGCGCCGTAGGTCTCGCCCATGAGCCGGCCCCGACCGCTGGGGAGCGTCACCAGTACCGCGGCGCTCGCCTCGACGTGCCGCCCCGAGGGCACGGCGGCGTCGACCTCCGCCCTGAGCCGTGCGAACCTCTCGACGGAGTTCTCGTAGACGCTCCACCACACGTTCCAGGCGTCCACCACCGGCAGCCCGATGCCCAGCATGCGCGGGCCGGTGGAGCCCATCATGAGCGGCGGCCCTCCCGGCCGGACCGGGCGGGGATCCAGCACACAGTCGTCCACGTCATAGAACTGCCCATGGAACGAGGTCCGGCCCTCGCGCAGCAGCGGCGCGATGATGGCCAGCGCCTCCTCGAAGCGGGCCACCCGCCGGTCGTAGGGGAAGCCGAACGCGGTGTACTCCCGGCGGTTCCATCCCGCCCCGAGCCCCACGACCAACCGCCCGCCCGAGATCGCATCGACCGTCGCGGCATGCTTCGCCAGCATCGCCGGCGCGTGGAAGCTCGTCGACGCGACGAGCGGTCCGAGCTCGACCCGGTGGGTGACCGCCGCGATCGCCGCGAGAGCCGTCCACGCCTCGTACGGCCCGCGGGTCGACCCGTCCGGCAGGTCGTAGACCAGGTGGTCGCCCACCCAGACCGAGTCGTATCCGGCCGCCTCCGCCCGGCGCGCCAGGTCCAGGTACTCCGGCCACGGCAGGAACCGCTCGACCTCCGGCAGCTGCACACCGACCTTGCACGGACGCGTCATGGGCCAACCCTAGGGAGCCTCCGGCCGGCCCGAGGACGAGCGCGGCCGGGAACGTCCTCCGGCGGCCGGCCGTAAGCGTCCGGCAAGGTCCTCGTACCACTGCCGCGAGCGGCCCGCTGGCACCCTGACGAGATGCGAGTCGTCGTCACCGGCGGGGCCGGGTTCATCGGGTCCTGCGTTGTCCGCGCCCTGAGCGAGAGCGGGGCCGACGTCCGCGTCGTCGACAGCCTCCGGCCAGACGTCCACCGCGACGGCGGGGCCGCGGCCCGCACCCGGCTGGCCGGGCGCGGCATACCGCTCGCCACCGCCGACGTGCGCGACCTCGTCGCCACCGGGGCAGCCCTGACCGGCGCCGAGGTGGTGGTCCACCTCGCGGCCAAGGTCGGGCTCGGCGTCGACCTCGACGACATGGACGACTATGTCTCCAGCAACGAGCTGGGCACCGCCGTCGTCCTGCGGGCGGCGGCTCGCGCCGGGGTCCGCCGGGTCGTGCAGGCGAGCTCCATGGTCGTCTACGGCGAGGGCCGCTACCGTTGTCGCGAGCACGGCGAGACCCCGGCGCCGCCCCGCGAGGAGCGCCGGCTCGCGGCCGGCCGGTTCGAGCCCGCCTGCCCGGTCTGCGGGGACGACCTCGAACCCGGCCTCGTGGCCGAGGGCGCGCCGATGGACCCGCGCACCGCGTACGCCGCCACCAAGGTCGCCCAGGAGCACCTCGCCGCGGTCTGGGCTCGCGAGACCCGCGGCACCGCGCTCTCGCTGCGGCTGCACAACGTCTACGGCCCGGGGATGCCGCGCTCCACCCCGTATGCCGGTGTCGCCGCGATCTTCTCCTCCGCCCTCGAGCGGGGCGAGCCTCCGCAGGTCTTCGAGGACGGCGGCCAGCGCCGTGACTTCGTGCACGTCGACGACGTGGCGGCCGCGTTCGCCGCCGCGGTCAGTCCCGGAGCCGGGCGCGGGCCGGCGCCCGGGGGGCACACGGCATACAACGTCGGGTCGGGGACGGTGCACACGGTCGGCGACCTCGCGGCCGAGCTGGCGCGGGCCGCAGGGGGGCCCGCGCCGGTGGTCACCGGCCGGTACCGGCTGGGGGACGTCCGCCACATCACGGCCTCGAGCGCCCTCGCCCGGGAGCGGCTGCGCTGGTCGGCCCGCGTGGGGCTGCGGGAGGGCCTGGCCGGACTGTCGTTCGGGTAGGGCGGTCGGTCGGGTGGCGGGCCGTTCGGCCGGGCGCGCGGTGGCGGCCGGGCGCGCGGGGCCGCGGGCGGACCCCGCGGTCAGCCCCGGACGGCGTCCGCCGAGGCGGGCAGGGCGACCTCGAAGCGGCAACCGCCCGGGACGTTCGCCACCGAGATCGACCCCGCGTGCGACTCGACGATGCCCTTGGCGATCGCCAGGCCGAACCCGGCACCGGCGTCGCGACCGCTCCGCTCCGGGTCGGCCCGCCAGCCGGCGTCGAACACCCGGCCGAGGTCGTTCTCGGCGATGCCGCCACACTCGTCGCGCACCGAGACCCGGGTCCGACCATCCGCCCCGCGCTCGGCGAGAACGACGACCCGGCCGCCGGGGGCGGTATGCCGCACCGCGTTGCCCACGAGGTTGGCCAGGGCCCGGGTCAGCTCGTCGCCGCTCCCGGTGACGGCGAGCCGGTCCTGCTCGGTCGGGGTCTGCAGCTCGAGCCGCACCCGGTGGCGGGCGGCGTGCGCCTGCAGCTCGCCGACCACGTCGTGGGCGACCTCGACGACGCTGACCAGGGTCGGCGGCGCCGACGGGGTCGGCGGCAGCGTGCTCACCCGGGAGAGGTCGAACAGGTCGCCGACGAGGGTGTCCAGCCGGTCGACGGTCTGCCGGATCTGGGCCAGGGCCGGGCCCTGGTCGATCACCCGGTCCTCCAGGCCCTCGGCGAGGGCGCGCAGCCCGGCCAGCGGCGTGCGCAGGTCATGCGACATGAAGGCGACGAGCTCACGGCGCGAGCTCTCCAGGGCACGCTCGCGGGTCTGCGACTCGGCCAGACGCACCCGGGTCGTCTCGAGCTCGCGGCCCAGGGCCACCAGCTCCGCCGGTGCGGCGTCGACGCCCGGGGCCGGCTTCCAGTGCTCGGAGCGCGGCTCGCCCAGCGAGCGCAACGAGCTGGCCAGCCGGGAGGACCCGGTCGCCACCCGGCGTCCGAGCGCGAGCGAGAGCACGACGGCGATGAGGCCGGCGTTCCCCACCGCAACGAGCACGACGGTCGAGTCGTGGGTCGAGATGAACATCCGCCGGACGTTGACCACGACCGCGAGGCTCACCGCGACGACCGGTACGAGCGCCGCCACCGAGACCAGCACGGCCGTGGAGCGGCCCCGCAGGCCGGCCAGCGCGGCACCACCCACCAGCCCGACGGCCAGGCAGACGAGTGTCGTCACGACGACGATCTGCTGCATGTCACTCACGGCGCGCCTCCGTCCTCGCGGTCGGGCCCGGTCCCCTGGTGGGTGGCCTGCTGGTGGGCGGTTGCCTCGTGGCCGGACCCGTCGGCGAGGCCCTCGCCCGGCGCGGGCTCCCCGGCGACCCGGTCGGCCGCCGCGGCGAACCGGTACCCCGCGCCGCGGGCGGTGAGGATCCGCACCGGGTCCGACGGGTCCGCCTCGATCTTCTCCCGCAGCCGGCGGACGTGGACGGTGACGGTCGAGGTGTCCCCGAAGTCCCAGCCCCAGACCCGGCGCATGAGCTGCTCCTTGGAGTACGTCTGCCCCGGGTGCGTGACGAAGTACGCGAGCAGGTCGAACTCGCGGGCCGTGAGCTGGGTCGCCGCGCCGTCCACGACGGCGGTGTGCGCGCCGATGTCCACCCGGACGCCGCCGGCCTCGACCACCTGCGGCAGCATCGCCACCGACCCCAGCCGCTCGGCCCGCCGCAGCAGGGCCTCCACCCGCCCCACGGCCTCGCGGGGGCTGAACGGCTTGACCATGTAGTCGTCTGCCCCGAGCTCGAGCCCGAGCAGCCGGTCGTCCTCCTCACCGCGGGCGCTGAGGACGATGACGGCGGCATGGTCGTCCTCGGCCCGGCGCCGCCGGAGGACCTCCAGCCCCGACATGTGCGGCAGCATGATGTCCAGGATGACGACGTCCGGACGGCGCTGGCGCCACTGGTGGAGCGCGCCGACCCCGTCGACGGCCAGCAGCGGCTCGAAGCCCGCACGGCGCAGGTAGGCCGAGAGCACGCTCGAGACCGTAGAGTCGTCCTCGACGACCAGCACGGTGGCGACCATCTCCCGAGGGTATGCCGCGGCCGCGCCACCGTGCCGCGTCTCGCCCGGGTGCTCCCCGCCCGTAAGGGTTTCGTCATCGCGTCGGGCCCGGCACGGCCGCCGTCGCCGACCTAGCGTCGAGGGATGACAGAGGTGGATGTCGTCCTCCCGTGCCTGGACGAGGAGCTGGCCCTGCCGTGGGTCCTGTCGGGCGTGCCGTCCTGGGCCCGTCCGGTCGTCGTCGACAACGGCTCGAGCGACCGGTCGGCGGAGATCGCCCGCTCGTTCGGGGCGCTCGTCGTCGAGGCCCCGCACCGGGGATACGGCGCCGCCTGCCACGCCGGTCTGCTGGCCGTGACGGCTCCGCTGGTGGCGTTCGCCGACGCCGACGCGAGTCTGGACCTGCACTCGCTCGCCGGCCTGCTCGCGGCATACGACGGCGGCAACCACCTCGTGGTCGGCGCTCGACGGCCGACCTCCGCCGTGGCCTGGCCGCTCGCGCTGCGGGTCGCCAACCGCGTTCTGGCACACCGGGTCTCACTGCGGACGGGGGTCGATCTCCCCGACATCGGTCCGATGCGACTGGCCCCCACCGCGCCGCTGCGCCAGCTGGGTGTCGCCGACCGGCGCTGCGGGTACCCCGTCGAGACGGTGCTCCGGGCCGCCGCCGCGGGCTGGCGCCTGACGTCGGTCCCCGTCGACTACCACCCCCGCGCGGGTCGCTCCAAGGTGACCGGTACCTGGTTCGGCGCGCTGCGGGCGGTCTCGGACATGAGCAAGGTTCTGGCGTCGTGAGGCTCGCTGCCTCGACCAGGCCGGGTCGCGGTGGCGGCGCGGGCCTCGCGGGGCAGGTCGCCGGGGCGCGCGGCGGCCTCCATACCGTCGTCGTCATCGCCAAGGCGCCGCGTGCGGGCCGGGTCAAGACCCGCCTCACCCCGGTGTTCAGCCCAACCGAGGCGGCCGCGCTGGCGGCGGCCGCCATCCGCGACACGCTGGAGGCGGCCCGCGGCACGGGCGCGCGGACCTTCGTGGCCTGGGAGGGACCGCGCCCGGCCTGGCTGGGTCCCGGGGCCGAGATCGCCGAGCAACGGGGCGACGGGCTCGGCGCACGGCTCGACGCGGCCCTGCACGACGCGCTCGGCGACGCCGAGGACCGGCCCACCCTGCTCGTCGGGATGGACACCCCCCAGCTCACGGCCGCCGACCTGCGCGCCGACTGGCACGGCGCCGACGCCGTGCTGGGGCTCTGCGACGACGGCGGCTACTGGGCGATCGGGCTGCGTCGCTACCGTCCCGGACTGTTCGACGGGGTACCCATGTCGACCGGCCGCACCGGCGCTGCCCAGCTGGAGCGGCTGCGGGCGTGCGGGCTGACGGTCCGCCTCCTGCCGCGGATGCGCGACGTCGACGAGCCCGAGGATGCGGCGGCGGTCGCGGCCCTGGCACCGCAGACCCGGTTCGCCCGGACGTACCGCCGGATCGTCGAGTCTCCGTGTCACCCCACGACGTTGTGGGACACCGCTCTCACTCGAGGTGGCGTGCGGGCGTCAGGCGTGCGGGCGTCGGGCCTGCCGGCCGGGCCGCCGCATCCGCTGCCCCTCGGCATCGCCTCCTGGCAGACCCTCTCGCCTGCCGACCAGCTCGTCGTCAGCCGGTGCTCCGGGCCGGTCATCGATGTCGGCTGCGGCCCGGGCCGGTTCGTCGAGGCGCTGGCGGCCCGCGGCATACCAGCCCTGGGCATCGACGTGTCCGGGGCGTCAGTGAGCCAGACCCGGGGGCGCGGGGGCAGCGCGCTGCTGCGGGACGTGTTCCGAACCCTGCCCGGGGAGGGGCGGTGGCGCACGCTGCTCCTCGCCGACGGCAACATCGGCATCGGTGGCGACCCGCGCGCCCTGCTCGCCCGATGCGCCGAGCTGCTCAGCCGTGACGGCGCCGTGGTCGTCGAGGTGGACCCCGACGGCGCTCTCGACGAGCGCACCGCGGTGACCCTGCACGGGCCGCTCGGCCGGACCTCGACACCGGTGCCGTGGGCCCGCGTGGGGTCGGTGGCCCTTACCCGGTATGCCGGCGCCACGGGCCTGCTGGCGAGGGAGGACTGGGAGGCGGCCGGCAGGTCGTTCGTGGTGCTCCGGCGCGTGGCCTGAGCGGGCGACGAGGGGCCAGGACGCGGAAAGGGTCGGGTCGGGATCGGCGTGTGGCCGCCGAGGGCAACGGAGAGGATCATGGCCCTCATGCAGGTCCGCCGGTACGGCGCCGCGGTCGCCGCCGTCGCGGCGGCCTCCGCCATCGTCGGGTGCGCCGCGGGCGGGGACGCCACCGGGGGCGGCTCCTCGGCCGGGTCCTGCGCCGACGTGGTCGTCCTGGACGGCATCCGCTACATCGGTGGGCGCGGCGGAGATGGTATGCCGCTGCCCGCGCCGACCGGACCCGGCCTACGTGCGTCGACGGCCCCCTGTGCCGACGGTGACCCCGCCGTCCGCTGGGTCCAGGTGCGTGCCATCCGCCGGGTCGCGCTCTCCGACGCCGTGGTGGCCACCGACCCGGCCCGCATCCTGCTGTCCGAGCGCCTGTGGTCCGAGCCACGCGCCGCGCTTCCGCCGGCGGTCCGGGCCCTTGTCCACGCCGACGCCACTCCCTGACCCGTCGCTCCGAGCTCGCCCCGCTCGCCACCCCCTGACCCGTCGCACCGCGCTCGCCGCGTTCGCCGCGCTCGGCGCACCTGTGGATGACCGCGAACGGCTGTCGGCGACGATGCCTACGATAGAACGCATGTTCGAATCGTCGCGATACCCCGGGGCGCCGGCCGCCCCGTCCCCCTGGGACCGGCCGGCCCACCCCTGCCTCGGCACCGAGGCGCTGGTGGGCCTGGTCAGGCGGCTGAGCGACATGCGGCCTGCTGGAGACGACGCGGCGCGCATTGACCGGATCGCCGCACTCGAGGCGCTCAAGGGCGCCGCGGCAGCGGCACAGGCCCGGGAGAGCGCCGCCTTCAACGCCTCGCACAGGGCCGCCCAGGAGGCGCGCGGCCTGGCCCGCGACCTCGTCGGGCGCGGCGTGGCCGAGCAGATCGCCCTCGCCCGGCGCGAGTCACCCCACCAGGGCTCGCGGCTCCTCGGGCTGGCCCTGGCGCTCGTCGAGGAGATGCCCCGCACGCTGGCCGCCCTCGCGGCCGGCGAGACCAGTGAGTGGCGCGCCACAGTGATGGTGCGCGAGACGGCATGCCTGTCCATCGAGGACCGCGCCCGCGTCGATGCCGAGGTGGGCCCGCGGTTGGGCGGCCTGGGGAACGGGGCGGTCGAGCGTGAGGCGCGGGTACTGGCGCAGCGGCTCGATGCCGCTTCCGCCGTGGCGAGGGCAGCGCGGGCGGCCGCCGACCGCCGGGTCACCGTGCGTCCGGCGCCCGACACGATGACCTTCCTGACAGCCCACCTTCCCGTCGTCGACGGCGTCGCCGCCTTCGCCGCCCTCGACGCCGAGGCGCGCCGGCTGGTCGCGGCCGGCGACGACCGGGGTCGGGGACAGATCATGGCGGACGTCCTCGTCGCGCGCCTCACCGGCCGCGCTGCCGCGAGCCGGTCCCCGGTGGAGATCGGGCTCGTGATGACCGACCTGGCCCTGCTCGCCGGCTCTGACGACCCGGCACTCGTGACCGGTCCCGGGCTGACCCCGATGCCGGTTCCCGCTGCGGTGGCCCGCGCGCTGGTGGCCGATGGGCCGGACAGCCTTCCCGTGCCACAGGCCCTCGAGGCGCAGGTCTGGCTCCGCCGGCTGTACACCGGCCCGGACGGGCACGACCTGGTCGCCATGGACTCCCGCCGGCGCCGCTTCGACGGCCTCCTGCGCCGGATGGTGGTGACCCGCGACCAGAGCTGCCGCACTCCCCACTGCGATGCCCCGATCCGGCACAGCGACCACGTGCGGCCCGTACGCAGCGACGGACCGACCTCGCTTGCGAACGCTGCCGGGCTCTGCGAGCGGTGCAACCAGGTCAAGGAGATGCCGGGATGGACGACGGCCGTCGTCGCGTCCTCCGCCGAGGCACCGCACCGGACCACGACCACGACCCCTACCGGCCACCGCTACCACTCCGCGGCACCCCCGCTGCTGCCCGGCATGCTGCCCAGGGTCCGTCCCGGTGCAGCCGGGCGGGCAGCGGTCGAGACGGGTCGGCTGCCAGCCACCGGCCCTCCCGATCGCGGTGCCGAGGTTCCTCGGGCCGGATGACGGCTCCATACCTCGGCCCAGCCGGCCGACTCGGCGCGTCACTCTCTCAACCCTCCGGTCGCCACTCGCGAGCAGCGGACGCCGGCCGCCGGCCCACCGCACAGGTCGAGCCCGCCGGCGGACCGCTCGGTCCTTACGGGTCGCTGACGGAGCGACACCGCTGGGCGCGACGACACCCGCGGGCGCCACCTGCTGGGCGAGAGTGGGACGATGCGACGGCTCCTCGCCGGCACTGCGGTGTCGGGCCTGCTCGCTTCGGGGTATGCCGCGGCGGGGGACCTCGACGCCCACCGCGGACGGCTCGTCCTCGCCCTCGCACTGTGGTGGCCGACGTTCGTCATGCTGACCCGCTGGGTCACCAGGCACGACGATACCCTGTCCCGTCCGGTGCTCGCGGTCTTCCTCATGGCTCTCGCCGTCCAGCTCCCCGGGGTGAGCGTCCCTCCTCGGTCGAGCAGCGACGCCTACCGCTACGTCTGGGACGGACGGGTTCAGCTCGCCGGCATCTCGCCCTATCGCTATGTCCCTCTCGACGACCGGCTCGCCCGGCTGCGCGACCCTGTCGTCTTCCCCGGCCTCCGGCCGTCGGACCGCTCCGGCGTGCTCACCTCGCCGTTGCCGAGCCGGCGCACGGCGCTCCTGCAGCGGACGGCCAACGACCCCCGCACCAGGATCAACCGACCTCTCGTGCCGACGATCTATCCGCCTGCCGCCCAGGCCTGGTTCGCCGCCGTCGCCGCCGTGACCCCCTGGGCCCTCGGAACCTCGGGCCTGCAGCTGGGCGCGGCGCTGGTCGCCGCCGCGCTGGCGGCCGGCATCGCCGGGCTCCTGCGACGACGCGGCCGCTCCCCCACGGACGCGCTGTGGTTCGCGTTCTGCCCCGCGGTGATCGCCGAGGCGGGCAACGGGGCGCACGTGGACATCCTGGCGGCCGCCCTGGTCGTCCTCGCGGTCGCGACCGCCGGCGGCGGGTGGGCCCGGGTGCCGGCCGGGCTGAACGGCATCCTGCCCTGGGCCGTCTCCGGAGCCCTGGTGGGCCTGGCCGCCTCGGTCAAGCTCACCCCGCTCATCCTCCTACCGGCCCTCATGCCGTGGCGCCGGATCCGGTGGCGCGTCGTGCTGGCTCCGCTGGGCGCCCTGGTGACGCTGGCCCTCACGTACCTCCCGCACGTGCTCGCTGCCGGCACCCTGGTCCTCGGTTACCTGCCCAGCTACCTGAGCGAGGAGAACGGCCGCAACCGGGCCGCGGTGCTCGCCCTGGTGCTGCCACCCGGGCTCGCCGGTCCGGCCGCGGCCGGCCTCCTCGCCCTCGGGGCGCTGCTCGCCGTGCGTCGGCGCGAACGCGGTCCGGCGTGGACCGGCGCGGCTCTTTTCGGGAGCTTCCTGCTCGCGCTCACCCCGACGTACGGCTGGTACGCCCTGCCTCTGGTGGCTCTGGGTGTCCTGGCACGACGCCTCGAGTGGCTCGCGGTCGCCGCGGCCGCGCAGCTGGCCTATGCCGGCGCCGCGGTGGCCGGCACCGCGGCCCTGGCGTATGCCGCGGCCGCGGCCGCCGTGCTCGGCGCCGCCGCGTACCGGTGGTGGCGCACGGGTGGGTCGCCGACCCCTGCGCTGCCCGCACGCCGGGTGACCCGGGCGGTCAGCGGGTCTTGACGACCAGCGTGTCGGCGACCTTGTCGTGCAGGCACTGGCGCCGCGGGTCCCACAGGAGCCAGGCGTAGTCGAGCAGCTGGACCATGGTCCCCACCGTCGAGATGACCGGCACGAGTGCGACGGCCGACACCCCTACCGTGATGACCTGGCGCCGCAGCGCCGTCACGAGGCCCAGCCGGCCCGGGTCCGCGACCCGGCGGACCCGGATGCCGAAGAGGAGCTTGCCGACCGTGGCGCCGCGCCACATCAGGAACGTCGTCTCGTACAGCAGCGAGATGACCACGGAGATGACCGCGATGGGCACGAGGTATGCGGTGATCTGCTCCTCGAACTGCAGGCTCGACGGCGGGGTGCCCCCGCTTTGCGCCGAGTCCATCGCTGCCTTGAAGTAGGTCTCCATCGCGTTCAGCAACGGCCCGATCCACGAGGACGCGACGATGAACGTGACCACGGAGAGCAGCAGGCTGTCGACGATCCGGGCCAGCAGCCGCTGCCACCACAGCGCGAGCGGAGTCCCGTCGGGCGCCACCTTCCCGGCCTGGGCCCAGGGCGAGCCGGCATACCCCTGGACCGGCGGGGCGGAGTAGGGCTGCTGGCCGGGCCCGCTGTACTGCCCGTACCCGGGCTGGGCGTACGGAGGCCGGCCCTGCTGGCCGTATCCCTGCCCGGAGGGGGGCTGCTGAGCTCCCGGACCCGACGCTCCAGCGTCCGACTGGCCCGGGCCCGGCCGACCGCCGGCCGACGGACCGGGCTGGACCGGACCGGGCTGGACGGGGGCGGGCTGGCCCGGGACGGCGCGGCCGATCGTGGACTGCTGGGCGGTCGGCGAGACCCGGGGGACGGTGTTGGACGTCCACAGGACACCGTCCCAGTAGCGGAGCTGGGTCGGGTCGTAGGGGTCCTCGTACCACCCCGAGTGCTGTGCCATGCGGCCTACTGTCCCACGGCGGGGCGACGGGCTCGCTCAGAGGTTGCCGCGACGCTCCTGCTCGCGCTCGATGGACTCGAAGAGCGCCTTGAAGTTGCCCTTGCCGAAACCGAGCGAGCCGTGTCGCTCGATGAGCTCGAAGAACACCGTCGGCCGGTCGCCCAGCGGGCGCGTGAAGATCTGCAGGAGGTAGCCGTCCTCGTCGCGGTCGACGAGGATCCCTCGCCTCTGCAGCTCCTCGATGGGCACGCGGACCTCGCCGATCCTGGCCCGCAGCTCGGGGTCCTCGTAGTAGGCGTCGGGCGTCGAGAGGAACTCCACGCCCTCCTCACGCAGGCTGTCGACGGTCGAGAGGATGTCGCCGGTGGCCAGGGCCAGGTGCTGGGCGCCGGGGCCGCCGTAGAACTCGAGGTACTCGTCGATCTGGCTCTTCCGCTTCCCCGGGGCCGGCTCGTTGAGCGGGAACTTCACCCGATGGTTGCCGTTGGCCACCACCTTGGACATCAGCGCCGAGTAGTCCGTGGCGATGTCGTCGCCGATGAACTCGGCCATGTTCACGAAGCCCATGACCTTGTTGTAGAAGGCGACCCACTCGTCCATCCTGCCGAGCTCGACGTTGCCGACGACATGGTCGAGCGCCTGGAAGACCCGCTTGGGAGCCCCGGGGCGCTTGCGGTACGTCGAGGTGGCGGCGACGAAGCCCGGCAGGTACGGGCCGGCATACGTCGCCTCGCCGATGGTGCGCTGGACCAGGCTGTGCCGGGTCTCGCCGTAGGTGCCGATGGCCGCCACCCGGACGGCGCCGTGCTCGTCGGCGATGTCGTGCGGCTCCTCGAGCACCGTGGCACCGGCCCGGCGCGCCTGGGCGATGCACCGGTCCACGTCGGGCACCTCGAGGGCGATGTCGTCGACCCCGTCGCCGTGCCGCGCATGATGGGCCGCGAGGGGGCTGTCGGGGGTGACCGCACCCCGGAGGACGAACCGGATCGAGCCGCTGCGCAGCACGAACGCCTTGTGGTCCCGCTGGCCCTGCTCCGGCCCGCGGTAGGCCTCGAGCTCCATCCCCCACGCGGACTGGAAGTAGTGGGCGGCCTGGGTGGCGTTGCCGACGACGAAACGGACGGCGTCCCACCCGGTGACCGGGAACGGGTCGGTGCTCTCGTCATAGTCCACGAGCCCGACGAGCTGCTTGAGCTGGTCCAGGTCGAGCCCGGCGGTCCGCTCGTCGGAGGTGAGGTCGAGGGTCGTGTCGCTCATGTCGACACTGTGGTCTGGGTCACCTCGGATATGCAAACCTCACCTTGGGAGGTGGTCACCATGCGCAGAGTGTTGTCCTGGTGTCCGATGATGGCAGACAATGTGCCATGCCTACTGCCCCTGGGATCGACCACCTGGATGCCCGGATCATCGCTCTGTTCACCGAGCGCCCGCAGATCGGCGTGCTCGGCGCGTCCCGCGAGCTGGGGGTCGCGCGCGGCACGGTGCAGGCCAGGCTGGACCGGATGCAGAGCCGCGGAGTCATCCGCAGCTTCGCCCCACAGATCGACGCCGGGGCGCTGGGCTACCCGGTCACCGCCTTCTGCACCCTCGAGATCCGGCAACGTCAGGGACACGGCGCCGTGGTGGAGCACCTGTCGGCCATCCCCGAGGTCCTCGAGATCCACTCCATCACCGGGGTGGGCGACCTCATCATCCGCATCGTCGCCCGTGACAACGCCGACCTGGGCCGGGTCATCGACCAGATCATCGACGACACCCACGTGCTGCGGGCCAACACGGCGATCTCGCTGGTCACCCACCTCGAGCACCGCACCGACCCGCTCGTGCAGGCGGCGGCGGCCCGCGGGTGACTACTCCTGGCCGTCCTCCGGCGGCCGCAGCCCCTGGTAGATCTCCTTGCAGGTCGGACAGACCGGGAACTTGTCGGGGTCCCGGCCCGGTACCCACACCTTCCCGCACAACGCGATCACCGGTTGCCCGGACAGGGCGCTCTCGAGGATCTTCTCCTTGCGGACGTAGTGGGCGAAGCGTTCGTGGTCACCCGGCTCGGCCACCTCGGGCACGGTCTCCTCGCGTTCGAGGACGGCCGTGCGGGGCTTCGGCTCGGACAGCGGGACGGACGGCTCCGGCAGGGGGATGGGCGGCTCGCTCATCCCCCCATTGTTCCAGGCCGCGTCGTCGGGCCGCCCCCGCGGTCAGTTCTGGGTGGGGTCGTCCGGGTAGGAGGCCACCCAGGCGAGGTCGCCGATCTGCCGGCGGAGCACCCGCCGCCACAGCAGGTCCGGCTCGTCGGTGAAGGCGTCGCCCGCCTCGGCGTCGACGACATACCAGCTCCCCGTCCGGATCTCCGTGTCGAGCTGGCCGGCGTCCCACCCGGCATACCCCGCGAAGATCCGCAGGCCGCCGATGTCGGGAGCCACGAGCAGCGGGGGGGTGTCGAGGTTGACCAGGCCGACCGAGCCGAACAGGCGCATCACCCCGGTGGGCTCCTCGCCGTCCCCGGGGACGGTGACCAGGCCGAGAGCCGAGTCGACCTGCACCGGCCCACCCTGGAACAGTGCCTGCGGGCGGCTCAGATGGTCCTCCCAGCCTGGCAGGACCGCCTCGACGTCGGCGTCGAGGGGCCGGTTGAGCACGACGCCCTGGGCCCCCTCGGCGTCGTGGTGTAGCACGAGGACGACGCTGCGCCGGAACACGCCCTCCTCGATCTGGGGCGTGGCGACGAGGAGCCTCCCCGTGGTGTACTCAGCGCTCACCTCTCCCATTCTGCCCTGGCCCAGCGCGCCCGTAACCCCGCGGTCGGCCGGCCTGCTCCCCGCTGCGGCCGAAGCCCCGCTCCCCGCGGGGACCCCCGCGGGGACCCCCGCGAGGACCGCTGCGGGGACCGCCGCGTCGACCGGGACGCCCCTCGAGGATGGGCCGCCACGACTGCTCGGGCACCGGCGTCCCGCTCGGCTCGGAGCCGCCGAGGGCGGTGATGCTCGCGTCGCCGGGACGCGCCGTCGCCATCGTGGCGTCGGCACCGGCCGCCTCGACGAGGCGGCCCATCATCCGCTTCTGGTGGGGCAGGGCGAAGGTGACGACTGTGCCCTTCTCCCCGGCTCGAGCAGTGCGCCCGGACCGGTGAAGGTAGTCCTTGTGGTCCCGAGGCGGGTCGACCTGCAGAACGAGGCCGACGTCCGGCACGTCGATCCCCCGGGCCGCGACGTCGGTGGCGACCAGTACCGGCACGGTGCCCTCGCGGAACGCCCCGAGCACCCGGTTGCGGACCGACTGGGTCAGCCCGCCGTGCAGGGCGGCTCCCAGCACGCCCCGCTCGCGCAGCTCATGCGCCACCCGGTCGGCGCCGAGCTGGGTGCGGACGAACACGATCGAGCGTCCGGGGCGGTGGACGAGCTGGGCGGTGAGGGCCTTCTTGTCCTGCGGGCCGATGAGCAGCACGTGGTGGTCCATCGTCGTCACGGTGGCCGTGGCGTCGTCGGTCGAGTGGGTGACCGCGTCGACGAGGTAACGCTCGACCAGGGTGTCGACCCCGTTGTCGAGGGTGGCCGAGAACAGCAGGCGCTGGCCACCGGGGGGGACCAGGTCGAGGATCGCCGTCACCTCGGGGAGGAACCCCATGTCGGCCATGTGGTCGGCCTCGTCGAGGATGACCGTCTCGACCCCGCCAAGGTCGACGGCACCGCGTTCGACGAGGTCGGCGAGCCGTCCGGGCGTGGCGATGAGCATCTCGACGCCGCGGGCGATCGAGGAGATCTGCGGGTCGTAGGACAGCCCGCCGGCGACCAGCCGGTGGCGCAGCCCGAGCACGTGGACCAGCGGCTCGAGGGCGTCGCTCACCTGCATGGCGAGCTCCCGGGTCGGGACGAGGACCAGCACGAGCGGCCGCTTGGACTCCGCCCGGCGGCCCTCGGCCGCGAGGCGGGTCAGGGTCGGGAGCCCGAACGCCAGGGTCTTGCCGGAGCCGGTCTGGCCGCGGCCGAGGACGTCGCGGCCGGCGAGCGCGTCGGGGATCGTCGCCGCCTGGATCGGGAAGGGCTCGGTGATCCCGTCGCGCGCCAGCCGCTCGACGAGCCGCTGCGGTAGTCCAAGCGCGGCGAAGCCGTTCTCGGCGGTCACCTGTGCGGCACCCTGCGTGCCGCGCGAGGTGTATGCCGTCCAGTGGTCGGCCTCGGCCCGCTCCCGGTCTCCGGGCCGGTCGGCGCCGCGGTCGGTGAAGCGGTCACCACCACGCTCTGCGTACCGGTCGGCGTGATGGCCCTCGTGCCGGTCCCGGCGAGCCGGGTCGGCGACCCGGCCTTTGGTGCCGCGCTCGGGGCGGTCCGGGCGCGAGGCACGCTCGGGCCGCTTCCGGTCGGGCCGGTCGCGGCGCTCGGTGCCGGGCCGGTCGGCGCGGTCCGGGCGGGCGGCCCAGCCCGGGCTCGTCCGGGCCGGACGGTCAGGGCTCGTCCGTGCCGGACGGTCCGGGCGCTCGGTGCGGTCGACAGGTGTGCGGTCGGAACCCGCTCGGCCGCTCGCCCCGGGAGCGGAGGAGCGCGGCGGTCGCCCGCGCTCGAACCGTGGCCCGCTGCTGCGCGCACCCTCGGGACGCCGGGTGCCGTCGCCCGTGGCCCGGTCCGTCCGGACCACCCGGTCCCGCCGGTCACCGCGCTGGGGTGCCTCGGCGCGGCTGGTGCGCGGTCCCCCCGGCGCCCCGCCAGCCGTCTTGGCGCGACGGGTGGCCGAGCGGGCCTGCTTCGCCTCGGTCTTGCGCGACGTGCTCCAGCGGGCCTTCTTGGCCGGCTTTCCGGAGCCCTTGGACGTGGGCATGCGGTCATCTCACTTCGGTCGTCAACGGGTCCTGGCGCCTGGGTCGTCCTCGAGGCGACGGGGGCGAGCACGGTGAGTGGTCGGCGTGGCGCAGACGTGCCTGGGCGGTCGGTGCCCGGCGGCGATGCCCCAGGGTATCAGCGGGACCGGGCCAGCCACCGCGCCAGGAGCCACCCGAGACCCACCCCGACGAGGTCGGCGACGGCGTCCCAGACATCACCGTCGCGGTGGGGCAGGAAGGCCCACTGGACCAGCTCGCTCACCGGCGCATGGACGGCGGCGACACCGACGACGAGCAACGGGCGCAGCCCGGCCAGCAGGGCGAAGACCACGGGGGCGGCGAAGATCGCCGCATGGACGAGCTTGTCCGCGTTGGGGAACGGCGGCGCCCCCCCGCCGCCCGACGGCGCGTAGACGGCCACCAGCTGGACGGCGACGGCCACCGCGAGCGCGACCGACCACGAGCGGCGCGCCCGGACGACCTCGCTCACCGGCGCCTGCGCTGCGGCGAGGCGGACCGGGACAGCCTCAGCTCCTCCAGTGCCTGCACCCGGCCGGCCAGCCAGATGCAGGCGACGGCGACCGGCAGCTCGACGAGCACCGCGGCGAGCACCGCCCACGCCTTGTCCATCCCGTGCGAGGTGACGACGTCGAACCAGGCGTCGACGACGAGCATCGTCGACGCCGAGGACGCCCAGACCGGCAACCACCGGGGAGCCCGGAACGCGGCATACGCCGCCGCGGCGAGCACCACGACGAGCATGAGGTCGAAGCCCGCCCACGCCAGGTCGTAGTGCACCGCGAGGGCACGCCGCGGCAGGGTGACCGCCAGGTATGCCGTCCACGGTACGAGGAGCACGGCCCCGGCCGCGAGCCCCCAGGCGGCGATCGACACCGCCCGGGCGACCGTCTCGGAGCCGCTCGCCGGCAGCGCCGGTGGTGCCCCCTCGCTGTGCGGCGCCGGGGCGCTCGGCTCGCTCATGGGGTCATCATGACCCGCCGACCTGTGCGCGCAGGAGGTAGCGCTCGGCCTCGATGCGGTGCCCCCAGAAGACCGGCTGCGGCAGCTGCAGGACCGCGACGTCGGCGACCATGGGCTCGAGCGCCGCGGCCAGCACCGCGCTCGGTACCCCGCCGCCCCAGCCCGCGCCCGTGGCGTCCGCGGCACCCGCATCGTCCGACGGCTCGGTCCCCCACACCCCCTCCACGAGGACCAGCCGGCCGCCCGGCCGGACGAGGCGGACCCAGCGGCGCAGGGCGGCCACCGGGTCCGGGAGGGTCCACAGGAGGTGCCGGGCCAGCACCGCGTCGACGCTCTGCGCGGGAACCGGCGGGTCCACGACGTCCGCCTGCTCGATCCGCGCCCGGCCACCGAACCGGGCCGTCTTCGCCCGGGCCCGGGCCACCATCTCGGCGGAGAGGTCGACGGCCACCACCTCGTGGCCCATCTCCAGGAGGAGCTCGGCCAGCGTCCCCGTCCCGCAGCCGAGGTCGGCGACCCGGGCGGGGGCCGGTGGCAGCGCCCCGCGTAGCAGGTCCGCCCAGGCGGTGCGGGCCGGCGCCTCCTGCAGCCCGTGGTCGGGTGCGTGGTCGAAGGTCGCCGCCTGAGCGTCCCAGTAGGTCCGGACCGCGGCCGCGTCGTCGGTCTCGTGCATCCTCCGACCTTACGAGCCCACCCGCCGTGACCACCACGACCCTGGCGGGATGTGCCAGGCCGGTCGGCCGGGGCCCGCGAGGTGTGGGGTGCGTCACGGCGGACCGGCGGCTGGGCACGTCCAGGGCTCACCCGGCAGGAGAAGCGCCCGCGCTCGGTAATACGATGCCTAACGGTTCATCGATCCCATGCCAACGGAGGCAGATATGTCACGGTTCGTCTACGACTTCGAGGAAGGCAACAAAGACCTCAAGGACCTCCTCGGAGGCAAGGGGGCAAACCTCGCCGAGATGACGAACCTCGGAATCCCCGTCCCGCCCGGCTTCACCATCACCACCGAGGCGTGCCGCGCCTACCTCGAGACCGGCTCGGAGCCCGCCGAGATGGCCGCCCAGATCGAGGAGCACCTCGAGCGCCTCGAGGGCAAGCTGGGGCGCACCCTCGGCGACGCCGACGACCCGCTGCTGGTCTCGGTCCGGTCCGGTGCGAAGTTCTCGATGCCCGGGATGATGGAGACCGTCCTCAACATCGGTCTCAACGACAAGTCCGTCGAGGGCCTCACCGCCCAGACCGAGAACCCGCGGTTCGCCTGGGACTCCTACCGCCGCCTCATCCAGATGTTCGGCAAGACCGTTCTCGACCTCGACGGCGAGCATTTCGAGGACGCCATCGACGACGCGAAGCGTGCCAAGGGGATCACCAACGACGTCGACCTCGACGTCGATGACCTGCGTGCCCTCGTCGGCACCTACAAGCAGATCGTCGAGCGGGACAGCGGCGCCCCGTTCCCGCAGGACCCGCGGGCGCAGATGCAGGCCGCCGTCCTCGCCGTCTTCAACAGCTGGAACGCCGACCGCGCGGTGCTGTACCGACGCCGCGAGCGCATCCCGGCCGACCTCGGCACCGCGGTCAACATCCAGTCGATGGCCTTCGGCAACAAGGGCATGGACTCCGGATCCGGCGTCGCCTTCACCCGTGACCCCTCCACCGGCGCCACCGGCGTCTACGGCGACTACCTGCAGAACGCCCAGGGCGAGGACGTCGTGGCCGGCATCCGCAACACCTTGACCCTCGCCGACCTCGAGGGCATCGACAAGACGTCCTACGACGACCTGGTCGACATCATGGCGCGGCTCGAGGGCCACTACCGGGACATGTGCGACATCGAGTTCACCATCGAGCGCGGCAAGCTGTGGATGCTGCAGACCCGGGTCGGCAAGCGCACCGCCGAGGCCGCGTTCCGGATCGCCATGGACCTCGTCGACGAGGGCAAGATCAGCGACGACGAGGCCCTCCAGCGGGTCACCGGCGACCAGCTGGCGCAGCTGATGTTCCCGCACTTCGACACCTCGGGTCAGCGCAACCTGCTCGGCAAGGGGATGAGCGCCTCCCCCGGCGCCGCCGTCGGCCAGGCCGTCTTCGACTCGGCGACCGCGGTCAAGCGCGCCGAGGAGGGGACCCCCGTCATCCTCATCCGCCGCGAGACCAACCCGGACGACCTCGCCGGCATGGTTGCCGCCCAGGGCATCCTCACCAGCCGAGGCGGCAAGACCTCCCACGCGGCGGTCGTCGCCCGAGGCATGGGCCGGACGTGCGTGTGCGGGGCCGAGTCCCTCGACGTCGACACCAAGACGTGCCAGTTCACCACCGCCGACGGCACCGTCGTCAAGGAGGGCGACATCATCTCGATCGACGGCTCCACCGGCGAGGTCTTCGCCGGCGAGGTCGCGGTCAAGGACTCCCCCGTCGTCCAGTACTTCGAGGGGACGATCTCGGTCGACGAGGCCGCCCCGGTCGTCAAGGCCGTGGACCGGCTCATGAAGGTCGCCGACGCCAAGCGCCGTCTCAGGGTGCGGGCCAACGCCGACAACGCCCCGGACGCCGCCCGCGCGCGCCGGTTCGGCGCCGAGGGCATCGGCCTGTGCCGTACCGAGCACATGTTCCTCGGTGAGCGCCGCGAGCTCGTCGAGAGGCTGGTCCTCGCCGACTCCGACGAGGAGCGTCAGGCCGTCTTCGACGAGCTGCTCCCGATGCAGCGGGACGACTTCGTCGAGATCTTCGAGGCGATGGAGAGCCTGCCCGTCACCATCCGGCTGCTCGACCCGCCGCTGCACGAGTTCCTGCCCGACCTCACCGAGCTGTCGGTCAAGGTGGCGCTCGCCGAGGCCAACGGCGCCGTCGACGAGAAGGACACCATCCTGCTCAAGGCGGTCAACCGGCTCCACGAGCAGAACCCGATGCTGGGGCTGCGCGGGGTGCGGCTGGGCCTGGCCATCCCCGGCCTGTTCCAGATGCAGGCCCGCGCCATCCTCGAGGCCGCGGCCATCGTGTCCGAGTCCGGCAAGATCTCGCGGCCCGAGATCATGGTGCCGCTGGTCGGGGCGGTCCAGGAGTTCAACAACATCAAGACCGAGATCGACGCCGCGGCCGTCCAGTCGCGCGAGTCCCACCCGGTCGAGGTCGACCACCTGGTCGGCACGATGATCGAGCTGCCCCGCGCCGCCCTCACGGCCGGGGAGATCGCCGAGGTCGCCGAGTTCTTCTCCTTCGGCACCAACGACCTCACCCAGACGACGTGGGGCTTCTCGCGCGACGACGTCGAGTCGGCCTTCTTCGGCCGGTACATGGAGATGGGCATCTTCGGGGTCTCCCCCTTCGAGACACTCGACCGGAGCGGCGTCGGCCGGCTCGTCCAGCTGGGCACGACCGAGGGCCGCGCGGCGCGCGAGAACCTCAAGGTCGGCGTCTGCGGCGAGCACGGCGGCGACCCGGACTCGGTGCACTTCTTCCACGACTGCGGCCTGGACTACGTGTCCTGCTCGCCGTTCCGCGTGCCGGTGGCCCGGCTCGAAGCCGGCCGCGCGGCGGGCGCCGGCGGCAGCGACACCCGCTGAGCAAACCGGCATACGGTCGGTATGCCGGTCGGCCGGCGGCCCCGGGGACTCACTCCTCCCGGGGCCGCCGCCGTTCGGTCTCAGCCCACCACGGGGCGCCTCACGACACGGTGATGGTCGCCGTGTACATGCCCATGGAGCACGAGATGGGGATCTCACCGGGGCGCAGTACACCGAGGTCCACCGTGCGTTGCCCCGTCTGCGGCAGGGTGGTCTGGACCCCGAGGGTCGGCAGCACGGTGAAGACGATGCACGAGGAGATGTCCTGGGTCTGCAGGACCAGGCGGGTCGGCACCCCGGCCCGGGCCGACAGGCTCGCCGGCGAGTAGCCGCCGGAGGTGGCGTCGATGCGGAGCACCTGGACGCCGTCGACGAGGGCCGGAGCCGGTGCGGCCGCCTGGGTGCCTCCGGTCACGGCTGCCATGGCTCGCTGAACCGTGGCCGGCGAGCCCAGCGACACCAGGGCGCCGTTCAACGTGACCAGGCCGATCACGACGACCACCGCACCGAGCGCTGTCCCGAGGCCCCGCGACCGGCCACCGGCGTAGCGCTGGGTGACGTACCCGAAGACGGCGAACATCGGGGCGGTGCCGAGGACGAAGAGGGCCATGACGGCACCCCCGGCCAGGGCCGATCCCGAGGTGGCGGCCAGCAGCATCATCGAGACCGTCACGCCGCAGGGGATCAGCAGGGTGGCCAGCCCCAACAGGAACGGCGCGAGCCCCGACGCCGAGCGGGTGCTGCGGCGCACCGGCCGCGTCCACGAGGCGGGAGGCGCGAGGACGATGCGGTCGAAGGGCGGCACGCCCACCGTCGAGAGCCCGAGCACGACCATGAGGACGCCGGCCGACGCGGTCGCGAAGCCGCCGACCCGGGCGTTGAGGCCGACGAGCGAGCCGAGCGCGCCCAGCAGCAGGCCCGCGAGGCCGAGACTGACCAGCTTGCCGAGGAGGAAGCCGGTCACCGGCACGAGGTCTGCGCCGACCGCTCCTGGACGAGCGGGACGGCCGGCGGCGACCGCCGCCTTCTGCCGCCGGGCGATGAGCCCGACCAGCAGGCCGCCCTGGGCCACGGCACACGTCGTCGCGCCGGCGAGGAGACCGGCACCGAACACCGCCCACCAGCTCACCGGGTCCCGCTCGAGCTCGAGGTGGCGGCGCAGCAGCCGGGTGATCCGAAGGCCTGGCGGGCGCCGGGCCGGGTCGACGGCGGGCGGCGAGCGACGATCGTCATGACCGCACCCTGGCGGGCGCGCTGAGCGGTTCCTCGACTAATCGATGAAGATTCGACGAAGTCGGTCACCGGGCTCGGCCCCGGGCTCAGGCGCGGCGCCCGACCTGGTCGCCGCCCGCCGGCAGGCGCACCGTGAAGCGGGAGCCGGTCCCGGCGCCGGCGCTGTCCGCCGTGAGCGTCCCCCCGTGGTCGACGACGATGGCCCGAGCGATGGTGAGCCCCAGCCCGCTGCCCGAACCGTCGCTGGAGGAGCGAGCGGGGTCGACCCGATGGAACCGGTCGAACACCGCGTCGAGCTGGTCGGGCGGGATGCCCTCCCCGTCATCGACGACGTCGAGGCTGACCCGGCCCGAGGACCCGACGGCCACGGTGAGGCCGACCCGTCCGCCGGCAGGGGTATGCCGCAGCGCATTGTCGAGGAGGTTGGCCAGCACCTGCTGCAGCCGCACGGAGTCGGCGCACACCGCCGCGCGCCCCGGGGGCAGGGCGAGCTCGAGCGAGACCCCCTTCGCGCCGAACGCCGGACGGGCGGCCGCGGCAGCCGCGAACGCCGCGTCGCGGGCGTCGAGCCCCACGGGCGACATCCCCAGGGCGTGCTCCTCAGCGGCCGCCGACTCGCGCAGGTCACCGGCGAGGCGGCGCAGCCGGTCCACCTGTGAGCGCATCGTCTGGAAGGCGTCGGCATCGGAGGCGACGACGCCGTCCTCGATGCCGTCGATGTACGCCTCCAGGGTGGCCAGCGGTGTCCGGAGCTCGTGGGCCAGGTCCGCCAGCAGCCCGGTCCGGGTCGCCTCGGTGTCGGCCAGCCGACCGGCCATCCGGGTGAACGACGCGCTGAGCGCGTCAAGCTCGGCGGAGAACGTCTCCTCCAGCGGCTCCACGGTGTAGCGGCCGGCTGCCACCTGCTCGGCGGCCTCCGCCAACGCCTCGACGGGACGGGTGACCCGTCGGACGAGGAAGAGCGAGGCCATCCCGGCCGCGACGAGCGAGACGACGCCGCCGACCGACAGCCCGATGGCGAACGAGGACCGGAACGCCTCCTCGGCGTGCATGCTCACCAGGGCCGACTGGACCCCACTGCGCGCCAGGTGGTCGTGGAACAGGCCCGGTGCCACGAGGCTCGCCGTGACGAGCAGGGCCAGGGCGCCGACGACGAGGACCACGGCCTGCGCGGCCATGAGGTGGACCGCCAGCCGGGCGCGGCGCCGCGGGGGGTCGGCGGCCCTCGAGGTCATCCCAGCCCCATCCCGTAGCCGACGCCGCGGACGGTCCGCACGTAGCGCGGCTCGGCCGCGTCGTCGCCCAGCTTGCGGCGCAGATGCGCCACGTGGACGTCGACCAGGTGCTCGTCGCCGACCCAGTTCTCGCCCCACACGGCGTCGACCAGCCGGCGGCGCGTGAAGGCCATGCGCGGGCGGGCCAGCATCGCGGCGAGCAGGTCGAACTCGGTGCGGGTCAGGTCGACCGGGCGCCCCTGGACGCCCACGGTCCGGGACTCCATGTCCAGCTCCAGCTCGCCGAGGGTCAAGGTCATCGCGGCGCCCGGCGCCTCGGCCGTCCGGTCGGTGGTCGCCCGGGGGCGGCGCAGCATGGCTCCGACCCGGGCGATGAGCTCCCGGGGGGAGAACGGTTTGACGAGGTAGTCGTCGGCGCCGACGGAGAGCCCGACGACCTTGTCGACCTCCTCGTCGCGGGCCGTCAGCATGATGACGTAGGCGTCGCTGAAGCGGCGCAGCCGCCGGCACACCTCGAACCCGTCGAAGCCGGGCAGCATGACGTCGAGGACGACGAGGTCGGGACGATGCCTCTGCGCGAGGTCGACGGCCGACGGGCCGTCCTGGGCCTGGACGACCACGAACCCTTCGCGCTCGAGATAGCCGGCGACGACGCCGGACAGTGCCTGCTCGTCGTCGACGACGAGCACGAGCATCGGTTCGGCCATCTCACGCCTCCTGCCCACGGGACCCGGTGAGGTCGCAGGCTACCCCGCGCCAGGGAGCGGGCGACGCCGGGCGGCCGACCAGACCCCCGCCGAACTCGTCCGTGAAGCTCTAGCGCGCGCCAGTCACGTCAACGTTGAGAAGTGCCCAACGGGAACTTCCAACGCGATCTACGCACTGGTGCGACTGGCCAGCCACATGGCGCAGTGACAGAGCGAGAGCCGCGAGGGTGCCTCGCTGTCCCCGTCGATGGCCTGTGTCGAGTGATCGCGAGCCTGGGCCATCTACCGGCCCCGCCGCCACCTGAGCTTCTCCGCCGACTCGCACCAAGTTCGCGCCGGTGAGTGCTCATGGACGTGCCCCCTTGGCGGCGATAGGGGGCATCAGGTTGCAGCTACCGCGCGTGTAGTCGTTTGTTATACCGTTGAGGGGTGGACGAGTTGCTCGATCTGGACCTGCTCGATGAGCAGGACCCCTTCGAGGTCGACGCTCAGGCCGCGCATCTGTTCAAGCACCTGCACCTCGGCCTTGACGACGTCTACGACGTGTGGGTCAACGATCCGCTCTTCTACCCCGCCAAGCCACTCGCGCACTATCTGATGGTGGCCGAGGTGGCAGGCACCGTCCTGATCGTGCCGATCGCGCCATCGCGATCAAGCGATCCGCGCAAGTGCCGGCCGATCGGCTGCTACGAGGCTTCTTCGGGCCTTGCCGCTACCTACCGAAGGGACCGTGATGAGTACTGACCCGATGACTCCCGAGCAGGAGTACGACTTCTACGCCCACCCGGAGAACCAGGAACCACAGGGCCCACCCCGCCGCCGCTCGAAGCGGCTGACCGCACCGATCCCGGTCCGGTTCCCGCCCGAGCTCCTGGACGAGGTCAAGAAGCGAGCCGAGGCCGACGACCGATCCGTCTCCGCATGGATCCGCCGCGCCGTCGAACACGAGATCGCCCGATCCGCCTGAACCACAGCGGGCCCGACTCGCGGCGGTGTGACGCTGGTGCGATCCGCTCGCTCGTGCTTGATGCGGGAGAGGTCGGCCGCTGCCCTAACGCAAACGGTGCGGCGCAGGATCCGCGCCTACAGGGAGGGTCCCGCCGAACCCGGCACATGGACGACCGGGGCCGTGACCACCGCTCGCGCCAGTCGACCGGGCAGGTCCAAACGGAGCCAGCGAGACAGCCGCGTCGGCAGCGTGCAGACGAGGACGGCGTCGAACTCGGACTCGCCGAGGAGCTCCTGTACCCGATCCACTGGATCGTGGTCGACGATCTCTCCACGCGCAGTCACCCCGAGCCGCTTCAACCTGTCGAGCTCGTGCTCGAGGCGGCCTCCGGCCAGCGCATGGGCGATCTGCTCAGCGCTGGGGATGTAGCGGTCGATGGGTGGATAGTCCCACTGGGACTCCCCCTCACTGACCGAGATCGGTGTTACCAGGATCATCTCGGCATCACCCTTGGTGTAGGGCGCGAGGGCCTCCTCGAGCTCGGGGCATCCCAGCGTCTGGTTGGCCACGACCAGGATCCTCGTCATTGCTCAATCATGCTCCCCAGGCGGCGCGAGGAGTAGGCGGCCGTCCGGTCCCAGGAACGGTGCCGAGCTCCGGGCGTCGGCGGCGGGATCCCCATCAGCCTCGGGCCGATTGATCGACAGGCGGCAGAAGGACACAACTCGGGACGAGGGTTGGGGAGGCGGACGGATTTCGCGGCGCAGATCGCCTATGGCCCCGGCTATGAGGACAACATCTTCCACTCTCCTTCGGAGACGACCTCGACGGCGCCATCGGTGACTTTGATGGCCGTCTCGTCGTCGATGACGTACGCCGGTCCGACGATGTCGGCGGCCCATCTCTCGGCGTGGGCCATGGTGTTCGTCGGGAAGACGTCGAGGTGCGGGAAGATCGAGAAGTCGACGATCCCCAGCGTCCTGTCGCCGGGAGCGGAGGGCCACTCCACGAAGTACTCCCCGATCCGGGGGGTCAGCACCATGCTGCCGGCGCTGACTCCCACCCAGACCGTCTCCGCCAGCGAGGGCAGGAGCTCGGCCAAGCCGGACTGCCGCATCCAGTGGCACAGGTACGTCGCGTCGCCGCCGTCCACGAGCAACACGTCCGCCTCCCGGACCCAGGGCACCCAGCGCTCCTCGCCGATGCTGGGCAGCGCGGTGAGCTCGAGGACGCCCAGCGACTTCCACTCCATCGAGGTCATGCCACCCCACGGGGGAAGGCCGGTGACGAAGCCCCGCACCGAGCCCGGCCCGCACAGTGGGTGTCCCCACTGCGCAGTGGGGATGCAGAGGGCGGTGGAGTCGGCGATCGGCTTGCCCAGCAGGTCGACCAGCGCATCGCGGATGCTCGTGTTCGTGACGCCTCCGGACGTGAGAAGCAGCTTCAAGATGTCTCCCGATGAAAAGTGCGGTGGAATGGGCGTGGTGTGCAGACCGACGGTGAGCGCCAGACTCATCGCCGTTGCAAACCTACGAGATCGAGCGGCTGTCCCGGATCCGGTCGTGTGCGGCGCCGACAGGCGGCGGTGGGACGGAGGTCGCTGGGTGACGTGACGCCGCTAGATCTCCTGGTTGTGAGCGAGTTCGCCCACCCATGGCGTGGCAGCCTGGGTTGATGGGAGACCCGCACCTGTCCCCGGCCCAGCTCGCCGCGCTCGGCATCGCGGAGCCCCGTGACGACGTCTGGGGCATCCGACGGCGGCGTGCGCGACTATCTCGCCTGGCACGAGGCCTACGACGACCCGGACTCCAACCTGTCCAAACGACTACGCGCGGTGCGGACCGAGATCAACCGGTTCCTCGACTCCACCGCGCCGCACGGAGTCCGGGTGCTCAGCGTCTGCGCCGGCGACGGCCGCGACCTGCTCGGCGTCCTTGCGCGACGACCCGATCGGGCGCGGGTGAGCGGCACCCTCGTCGAGGTCCTTCCCGCGCTCGTCGACCGCGCGCGCGAGGCGATCGACGACTTGGGGATAGGGTCGGTGCTCGACGTGCGGCAGAGCGACGCCGGCCACAGCGGCGCATATGCCGGGGCTGTGCCGGCGGACCTGCTGATCGTCTCCGGCGTCATGGGCAACATCAGCGTGGCCGACATCGAGGGGCTCGTGCACACGTGCCGGGAGCTGTGCGCACCGGGCGCGACAGTCGTGTGGACGCGTGGGCGCATGGAACCCGATCTCGGCCCCGCGATCCGCTCCTGGTTCGAAGCCGCCGGATACGCCTCGGTCGCCCTCCATGAAGACATAGAGGGCTCGCCGATGCGGCTGGGCGTTGAGCGCCTGACGGCCCCACCCCTACCGCTGCGGACCGGGCGACGGATCTTCACCTTCCTCCGATAACCAGGTGAGCGGCCGACCTGGCCACGGGTGAATGCATCCCGCGACGAGACCATGCACGCTCCAAGAGTGTGCCGTCGCCAGCCAGACCCGGTCCCGGGTCGACGCGGTGCGCGACTGGCGGAAGGAAGGACGAGCCTGCTGTTAGTGGCTTGCACGAGCGGGAGGCGGCGGGTCCCGGCGTCACCTTGACCACACGCGCCTCCCTGTCGGCCAGCGACGATCTGAGATTTGACCGTAGGGCGAGCCATCCATGTCCGGACTACCGGTCGGCCTGGTCCCTTTCGCCCATGTTGGTGCTGGACCAGTCAATGGGCGGCTGGCCAACCTCTGTGAGCCATGCGTTGGTCGACGAGAAAGGCTTGCTGCCCGGCCGAAGAAGCCGCGGTAGGCGGACAGCGGCGATGGGTGGGCGGACTCGATCACCTTGTGGCGCGGGTTATTGATGAGCTTCTTCTTCCTCCGGGCGGCCTGTCCCCACAAGATGAACACCACTCGGTGGTCCTTCTTGTCGAGGGCGCTGATCACCGCGTTGGTGAAGGTCTCCCAACCGTGCCCGCGATGCGAGCCGGCCTTGCCATCGCGTACCGTCAGGGTCGTGTTGAGCAGCAGGACGCCCTGTCTCGCCCACGCCTCCAAGCTGCCACGTGGCAGCTCCACGCCCACAGCAGCTTTGAGTTCCTTGAGGATGTTGACCAGAGACGGTGGCCTCTTGGGAAGGCCGTCCGGCACCGAGAAGCACAGTCCGTGCGCCTGGCCAGGCCCGTGGTACGGGTCCTGGCCCAGGATGACAACGCGAGTGGCGTCGTACCCGGACAACTCGAACGCCTTGAACACCTGATCGGCGGGCGGGTACCGCGCAGCAGCGACACGACCACGATGAGGGTGACAAAGCCCACGGCCAGGACGATGAGGTAGTTGCCGATCTTCAGGACGGCCATACACCAGGGCGCCGATCTCCCCTCGGCGGATGATCGACCCGGAATAGACCCCGTCACCGGGGCCGCACGTCGCGGGCAACGACTCACCGGTCAGCGCGGACTGGTCGACCTCGACCTCGTCGCCGGCCAACAGCCGGGCATCGGCCGGGCGTTGCCCGCCTGGCGTTCCTCGCTGTAGCCGACGACGGCATTGGCCACCAGCAGCACCAGGATGATGAAGAAGTCCGGCCAGTGCCCGACCGCACCGGAGAGGATGACTGCGACCTCGATCATCCACGGGATCGGGCCCCAGAAGTAGGACAGGAACTTCAGCAACGGGTTCGTCGTGTGCTCGGCGATCTCGTTCGGTCCGTACTGTACGAGCCGCGCGGTCGCCTCGGCCTGGCTCAGCCCGTCGGGCGACGTATCGAGGCGCTTCTGAACCTCCATGGGCAGCGACGTCAGGTCTTGCGGTGGGTCACCCGACGGCTTCGAAGGCGCGGTTGGTGCGCCGATGTCACTCATCGCGGCCCCCAGGTAACGAGAACTGGGTGAACAGCTTCCGCATCCCCGCCTCGTCCTGGCTCACCTCGGGATAGATCTCGGAGTAGCTGCCCTCCAGGTAGGTGTTGGCGACCAGGGCCGGCCCGCCATGACCCGGTTCAGGTGCACGTCGATGAAGTTCTGGCCGGGTGTGGTGCCCCAGTGCCCGACCACCAGCGGCTTCACGTCCGTCAGGGCCAGCGGCCGCCTCAGCAACGGGTCGTCCCACAGGTAGATCTGGCCGACCGACAGGTAGTTCGCGGCCCGCCAGTACGCGTCCATCCGGTGGACCAGCGTGGGGACAACGTCGGGCCGGGACCCGGATCCGGTGTGTCAGGTGGGGGGAACGCAGTCCCGGTATCGCTGATGGTGTCGGTCATGATGGCGCTCCTTGCCGGTGGGGAAAGCCTTGCCGTCGTGGCGGTCAGGACGGGAGGTCGCTCGCTGGCCCAACCCCCCTGCCGCAGGGACCGGCGCGAGAGTGGACACCGGCGACCCGATCCGACCGCAACCGAGTTGACCAGCGGGTGGTCAGCGTGAGGTGGTGTGAGTCTCAACCTGAGCCGGACCCACTGTCCGTGTCAGCCGTACTGATCGGCTTCGCAGCCGACGACGCGAGATGCGGGGAGAGTCCTGGGCGGCGAGCGTGACGCTCTCGAACTCGCGGCCTGATGGCGGCGAGGACGGTCCCGGACCGGCATGGTCCTGACACCAACGACGAAACGCCCTCCCGCCGCCATTGTCAACACTCGGCCCGCCGACGAGGCCGACCAGTTGGTCCCACCCGAGGGTCGCAAGGTCGCCTGGGTGTAACGTCTGAGGTGCTGGGTATTTCAGCCACCACGGTAAGGACCGGCCGTCCGCTGCCGGTTCCGACGAGCATCTCCGCTCCGCGCCGAACCTCCCCCACGAGCTTGTCGCGTCACCTCCGTCGGCAGCCCATGGATCGGGCACCAACCCTCCTTTGGCGACCGTTCTTCGACTCGCCTCTCACGAACGACCTAGTGCGGCGTATGCCGCGTGGAGCCCTGCCATGACCCTCGTCACCGTCCTCACCCTCGTCCTCGTCCTTATGCTTCTCATGCTCGCGTCCGCCTCCATCCGCATCGTGAAGCAGTACGAACGCGGGGTGCTGTTCCGGCTCGGGCGGCTGGTCGGTGAACGACCCCCGGGGTTCCGGATGATCATCCCGTTCGTCGACGTGCTGCACCGGGTCTCGCTCCGCATCGTCACCATGCCGATCCAGTCCCAGGGCATCATCACCCGCGACAACGTCAGCGTCGACGTCTCCGCCGTCGCCTACTTCAAGGTCGTTGACGCGCCCAAGTCGGTCATCGCGATCGAGAACGTCTACACCGCCATCGACCAGATTGCCCAGACGACCCTGCGCAAGGTCGTGGGCCAGCACACCTTGGACCAGACCTTGTCCGAGACCGACAAGATCAACCTCGACATCCGGGCCATCCTCGACGTCACCACGGTCGAGTGGGGCGTGGAGGTCACCCTCGTCGAGCTCAAGGACATCCAGCTGCCCGACAGCATGAAGCGCGCCATGGCCCGGCAGGCCGAGGCCGAGCGGGAGAAGCGCGCCAAGATCATCAACGCCGAGGGCGAGTCCCTCGCCGCGGCCGCTCTCGGGGACGCCTCGGACACGATGATGGCCCACCCCCTCGCACTCCAGTTGCGCAACCTGCAGTCCCTGGTCGAGATCGGGGTCGACAAGAACACCACCGTGGTCTTCCCGGCTCCGCTGATGAGCACCATCGCCGAGCTCGGCGCGTTCCTGGCTCGCGAGGGCGCCGCCGCGGCCGGCGTCGCCACTCCCACACCCGTCCCGGCGCCCACCCCGGAGTCCTCGCGCAACGGCCGGCCCGAGCCGGCCGCACGGTGAAACCCCCTGTGCGCCCGGGAGCGACCCATATCCATCGACCATCAGTGACCGCCGGCCGTCTCAGCCACCGAGCGCACGACGGCCGCCACGGTGCGATGATGTGCCCTGAGAACCCCGGGAGCGTGACCATGTCGAGGTCAGGGCCATGACCGAACATCCCGGCGACCCCGACGAACCGGGTGCGGCCGCCGGTCCGGGCGCCCCCGAGGGCCCCCAGCAGACCCCGGCGGACACCCTGGACCTCAGCGCCAGCCTCGCCGGCCTTGCCGGCCTGGTCGCGGGAACCATGGGGTTGGACGAGCTGCTGTCCCGGGTCGCCACCTACGCCAGCCGCGCCATCCCTGGAGCGGACGGTGCGGGAGTCACCCTCCTGCGCGCGCAACGCGGCGAGAACCGGGTCGAGGCCATCGCCGCGTCGGCACCCTTCGTCGCCGCGATCGACGAGATCCAGTACGGCGTCCTCAACGAAGGACCGTGCATCAGCGCAGCACTCGAACGACGGACCGTCCGGTCGGGCTCCCTGGGCGGCGAGAAGCAGTGGCCCCGCTTCGGGCCCCGGGTGGGCAGGCTGGGCGTGCACAGTGTCCTGTCCCTGCCGTTGCTGATCCCGGACCAAGTTGTCGGGGCGATCAACGTGTACGCCCACGGCAAGGACGTGTTCGACGACCGGGCCGCCGAGCTGGGCGAACTCTTCGCCGCACCGGCCGCGGTCGCCGTGCACAACGCCCAGGTGCTCGCCCAGGCGATGGCCCTGACCACCCAGCTGCAGAGCGCCCTGTCGAGCCGGCCCGTCATCGACCAGGCCGTCGGCATCATCCGCGGCCGCTCGGGCTGTGGCGCCGATGAGGCGTTCGAGCGGCTGCGCGTGATCAGCCAACACGAGAACACCCGGCTCTCCACGGTCGCCGCCCGGGTGGTCGACGAAGCTGTCCGACGGGCCCGGGCCTTCAAGGCCAAGGCCTGACGGGCGCGGTGAGGCGGCCCGATCGACCCGGGCTGGACGCGACCTCGCGCAGAGGCAGCGACCCAGCCAGGACACGGCGCACACGGCCTGTGGGGCCCTGACCCCAGGCCCGCGCCACCACCGAGTACCCGCGGCCCGCGATGCTCGGTACCGGGACCGAATCGACAGACGTCCGGGGACGTCCCACAGGAGTCGACCCCTCGTGCCCATCCCCGCCTCCATGCAACGCGACCTGCGAGCCCTGTCCGATGCGCTCGACGACCCCGACGCGGATCTGTCCGGCTCGATCGCCCAGCTCGCCGCGAGCGTCAGGCTGACCAGCGCGTCGTACCTCGGGTTGTCCCTCCTCGTCGCGTCGTCACCGGAAGACCTCGTCCTCCCCGTGTTCGACGAGGCCTCCGACCGCTCCATGGCCCGGACGTCCCTGTTCATGTCCCTCTCCCCCAGCGACGGCTCCTCGGACGAACCCACCCTGACCGGGATCGTGCTGTACGCCGCAACGCCCGGGGCCTTCGTCGACCTCGCCGCCGACGCACGGTGGCTCGACCTTGCCGACAGCCTGAGCCTGGACCAGCACCTGCCCGCGCCGGCCGATGCGACGCCGACCGTCCTCCTGGACCGCTCCGCGATCAACCAGGCGCTCGGCGTGCTGCTGGCCCGCGGCATCACTCTCGAACAGGCCAAGGTCGACCTGGCCGGCCGCGCTGACGGCGGGAGGATGAGCAGGGTCGATGCAGCCCGCGGCATCCTGGCTGAGGTCGAGGGCAGCTCCTTCCGGTGAGGATTCCCCGGCAGTGGCCCACAGCGACGTGCTCCCTTCGGCCGACGCCAGCGCCACCGGGTCACCGAGCGCATCGGTGCAGGTCATCCCTGTAGGAGGGGGGCGGGCTCGTCAGCGGACCTGTCGTAAACACAGGTGTGCTTGCAGCGCGAATTCTGTTGTTCCACAATGGTTTTCGAGCGCCACGAGCCCGGGCACGGCTGCGTCGTGCGCCAGGGCGTGCGATTCGAGAGTCCGCCCCGGTCCGCCCCTGTCCCCGCGCACCGCTGTTTGGACTGGCTGACCGACTGCGCCCGAGGGTTCCAGATTCGACACGAGAGGGCAGACGAATGCTTCCGGGCGTATGGCATGTGGTGCCCCATATCGCCCACAAAGACGCGCCTCGTTCTGGGCCATCGTCCCGGGAACATCACCGGGCGGGTCCAGCGTGACGGGGCGTTTCGTGAACGTCCGGTCGGGGACCAAAGCCAGGAAGGTCAGCGTCGGGGCGAGCGGACCAGGTAGAGGTGCTCTGGTCGCCCGGTCGTCCCATAGGCGAGGTCGAGGTCGATAACCTGTTTCTGGACCAGTAGGGCGAGATAGCGTTGAGCCGTCGGGCGGCTCACCCCAAGGCGCTGGGCAACGTCGGCTGCACCGACCGGAGTTGTGGAGGAACGCACAATATCGAGCACCCGCGCCATCGTTGGTGGCAGGTTGCTTCGGGTAGCGGATGTAACCGCCGGGGAGCGCAGCAGGCCGTACAACTCGTCTACAAGGTCCTGATCTGCTTCGGGTGATCTTTCCAGGCGTTTGCGCCACTGTCGGTAGGCTTCGAGCTGTTCGCGCAGCGCGGCAAACGTGAATGGCTTGACCAGGAAGTAGATGGCTCCCAGCTGCATTGCCGAGCGCACTGACTGGATGTCACGGGCGGCAGTTACCAGCAGGAAGTCCGGCACGTAGCCGGACGCATCGGGGCCGGTGGACCCGGTTGACTCGCGGGTCAGGCGCCGCATGAGGTCCAGGCCGCTGTAGTCGGGCAGGTACATGTCCAGCAACAACAGATCCGGTTGCTCATCCTTGATGTGCAGGCGCGCCGCCTCAGCCGAATGCGCCTCTGCGGTAACGGAAAACCCGGGTACCCGGCCGACGCTCAAGGCGTGGGCGTGGGCGACGTGATAATCGTCGTCGACGACGAGGGTGCGGATCACGCCACGACCTCCAGCCGGTCCAGCGGGAGTCGCACATCGAACCGGGCTCCCGCCTCTGAGGTCACGACGATCGAGCCCCCGGCTCGCACGACCAAGCGGTGAACCAACGCCAGTCCCACTCCCCGATACAGCCCGCCGCGCGGCGCCTTCGTCGAGTACCCGTCGAGGAACACTTGCTCGAGCCGGTCCGACGGTATACCGGGTCCGGTGTCCGAGACTGAGAGGCTCACTTCCAGGTCGGTCTCCAGGATGTGCACCATCACCTGACGCGGTCGGCGCTCACTGGGGCCGCCCGCCACGGCGTCCACGGCGTTGTCGACGAGGTTGCCCAGCACGGTCAGTAGGGCGGTTTGGTCACCGACCGAGGTGAGCAGCCGACTCTGCGGGTCCAACTTTACTTCGACCCCCCGTTCGGCAGCCACGGTCATCTTTGCCAGCAGCAAGGCGGCCACCACCGGTGGACCGATTTGTGCTCGCACATCGTCGGCCAAGAGGGTTGCCCGGGCAGTGAGCTGACCGGCATAGGCGGTTGCCTCGTCGATCTCGCCGAGCTCGAGCAACACGGACAGCGCGTGCAGCCGGTTGGAGAACTCATGTTCCTGGGCCCTCAGCGCATTCGTGATGCTCTCGACCGAGTCCAGCTGTCTCAACAGCGCCTCCATCTCGGTGCGGTCCCTGATGGTCACTACCCACCCTGTCTCGCGCCCAGCCACGGTAACCGGCATACGATTGATGACCAGCAGGTTCTCATCGGTGACCGCAACGGCGTCGGCGTCCGATACCGCTCCGGACAGGATGTCCTTGAGCCGGCCCGGCGCCACCAGGTCGTCGAGTCGCTGGCCAACGGTGGCCTCGGTGAGCCCGAGTAGTCGGCGGGCCTCGTCGTTGAGCACGTTGACCCTGCCCTGCGTGTCGAAGGCGATGACGCCCTCGCGGATGCCGTGCAGGGTCGCTTCTCGCTCCTGCACCAGCGCCACGATCTCTGCGGGTTCGAGGCCGAACGTCACGCGCTTGATGGCCCGGGCCAGGATCAGTGACGCAGCGACGCCCACCGCCAGCGCCAGCGCTGTGTAGAGGATCGCGGCCACCAGCACCTGGTCCAGCTGCGCCGCGACGTTGGTTTCGAGGATCCCGACCGAGACCTCGCCGATCGGCTTTCCACGGCTGTCGCGGATTGGGACGCGGGCGTTGGCGGACCGGCCGAGGCTGCCATTGTCCACGCCGGTGTGGGTGCGACCGTCCAGTGCCACGACCTTCTCCTCGATCGGCTCGCCGATCAGTGCCGGGTTGGGGTGGGAGTAGCGAAGCCCGTTGGCGCCGATCACCACGACATAGGCGGCGCCAGTGTCCCTCACCACCTTGTCGGCGATCCCACGGATGACGCCACGAGGATCCCCGGAAGCAAGCGCCTTCGATACGACCGACATGTCGCCCACGGCGGATGCGATGTCGGACGCGCGCACCCGCGCGTTGCTGTCGGCCGTTGACCGGGCGAGGGAAGCATAGAGGCCAAACCCGAGTGCCATCGTGATTACGACGATCCCTAGCACTGCGATCAGGATTCGCGAGGCGAGCGTGGTGCTGTGCGGACGCATACCTCAGGATGGCTGAGAAGAATGCACAGAACCACTTCTATCGCGGGTAACTGCCCCAACGCGCACAAGACTTCTCGGGGTGCAGGACCGCTTCCTATGGTGACGCCCATCGGGTCGACGGGAGGAGATCGCCAAGGCGGCCATCGAGTAGCGCAAGGTCACCACCAAGAGCTCGGCCGCCGCAGCCACGCTGGGGAGACCGACCCCTGGCTCGGCCGGCAGGGAGCTGGGCCCCCAGCTTCGCAGCCCAAGACCCGCAGCCTCACGCTGCCGGCACATCGAACGGCAACGGCCCCATCGTCTCGCTGCCCTGGCTCACCCGAGTGGCGTGTCGCGTACCGAGTGTCTACGTGAAACCGAAAGACAAGGAGGTCTTCGCAAATGGAGGCTGATCAGACCCGGCCGCCCACGGCCCGGGACAGTACCGAGGATGGCGCAGGTATCGCCATGGTCGGCGTGACGAAGCGCTATCTGACGCCCAAAGGCGAGGCGTTCACGGCCATCCAGGACGTGACGCTTACCGTTAAGCCCGGCCAGTTCTGCGCGATCGTGGGACCAACCGGCTGTGGCAAGTCCACGACTCTGGCCCAGGTCTCTGGTTTGGAGCAGCCCAGCGCCGGCTCGGTGAGGGTCCGCGACCAGATCGTGGACGGCGTCACCAAGGGCGTCAGCTACATGTTTCAGGCAGACGCGCTGTTCCCCTGGAAGACCGTGCTTGGCAACGTGTCGATCGGCCCGGTCCTGCTCGGCACACCCAGGCGAGAAGCCACAGTGCTCGCCATGGACTGGCTGCGCCGTGTTGGTCTGTCCGGTTTCGAGGATCGATATCCGCACCAGCTGTCCGGCGGCATGCGCAAACGCGTCGCCATGGCGGCGGCGCTGATCAACAGTCCAAGAATCCTGTTGATGGATGAGCCGTTCGGCGCTCTCGACGTGCAGACCAAGGCCATCATGCAGAACGAACTGCTGCAGCTCTGGGAGGAACTGCGCCCTTCCGTCCTGTTCATCACCCATGACCTGGACGAGGCGGTGGCGCTCTCGGACCGGGTGATCATCATGACCAGCAGCCCAGGCACGATCAAGGATGTCTTCGACATCGACCTTCCCAGGCCGCGTGGCGACGTCCAGCAGATCCGCCATGAGGAGCGCTTCCTGGAGCTACAGGGCCGGATCTGGAAATCCCTGAAAGACGAGGTCACGCGCGCCTACGAGCAAACGGCTGGGGCGACAGCATGACCACGACGACGCCCAGCGCTAGCCTCGCCGACCAGCAGGCAATCGACATCCAGGTCTCTGCTCGGCGTGCGATGCAGCGTCGCACGACCTGGATCTGGGTCGGTAGGGTCGCCCTCGCGGTGATCGTGGTCGGGGGTTGGCAATGGTTCACGTCCGCCGGCTGGGTCGACAAGTTCTTCTTCGGCCAGCCATCCGAGATCTGGAACAGCTTGGTGCAGCTCTTCACCCAGGGCACGGCATTCGGCACCATCTGGGAGAACCTCTGGATCACCATGCAGGAGGCGTTGTACGGCTTCCTCCTCGGCACGCTCGTCGGAATCGTGCTCGGGATCCTGCTGGGTTCGAACAGGTACCTGTCAGAAGTCGTTGGCCCGTACATCCGCATGGTCAACTCAATCCCCCGAATCGTGCTCGGGTCCATCTTCATCGTGGCATTCGGGCTCGGGGTCTTCCCGAAGGTGCTGCTCGCGGCGGTGCTGGTCTTCTTCGTGGTCTTCTTCAACGCCTTCCAGGGCGTGCGCGAGGTGGACCAGAACCTGGTGGCGAACCTGCGCGTCTTGGGTGCGTCGCCGCTTCAGGTCGCCGCTCACGTCACGATCCCATCCGCGATGACGTGGATCATTGCGAGCCTGCACACAGCGTTCGGTTTCGCGATCATCGGCGCTCTCGTCGCAGAAGTGCTTGGCGCCCAGCATGGAATCGGCCTGATCATCAGTCAGGCGCAGGGAACCTTCGATCCCAACACGGTCTTCGCCTGCATGGCGATCATCGCCGTGATCACCCTCGGGGCGGAATACCTCATCACCCTGCTGGAGCGTTCGCTTCTGAGATGGCGCCCCCCGAACCGTTCCGAAGCGCGGGCCATCTGACGATCGCCGACATTCCCACTTGAGTAGCGCCCGAACTGTCCAGACAAATCAAACGAAAGTGCACCCACGATGAAGAACAAGATCTACGCAGTGGCCGCCACCGGAGCCGTGGCGCTCACCCTCGCGGCCTGCGGCACGGGAAGCGCCGGGTCTTCCGGCAACGGCAGTTCCGCACCGACCCCCACCGTCAAGTTGATGGTGGGAGGCATCGACAAGCAGATCTACCTGCCGTACCAGCTCGCCCAAAGTCTGGGCTACTACAAGAAGTACGGCGTGAACGTCGAACTTTCGACCGAGCAACACGGCGGCGTTGGTGCAGAGGAAGCGATGGCCTCCGGCCAGGTCGACATGGCCGGGGCGTGGTACGTCCACACCGTCGACTTCCAGTCCAAGGGCAAGGACGTGATCAACCTTGTTCAACTCTCCGGCGCCCCGGGTGAACGTGAGATGTGCGGCACCAACAGCGGCGTCCACTCAGCAGCTGACTTCAAGGGCAAGACCATGGGTGTCACCGACCTCGGTTCAGGAACCGACGAACTGACCCAGTTCATCGCCTCCAAGCAAGGCATCACCAAGAAGGACTACCACACCCTCGCCGTGGGCGCTGGAGCGACCGCGATCGCCGCAATCCAGCGAGGCTCCGCGGCCTGTGTCATGACCACCCAGCCGACAGTTGGCGCACTGACGTCCAAGCACCTCGCCTACACCGCCGTCGACCTCGCCACCGCCCAGGGCGCCCAGAAGGCTCTCGGAGGCGACTGGCCCGCCGCCGGCCTCCTCGCCAACGCGGACTGGGTCAACGCCCACCAGGACGCCGTTCAGAAGGTGGTGGACGCGCTGGTGGCAACCATGCAGTGGATCAACACCCACTCGGCATCGGACATCGCCGACAAGTTGCCCGTGCAATTCGTCCAGAACAGCACCATCAGCAAAGACCAGTACATCGCCGGGCTCACCACGGACAAGGGTCAGTTCCTGCCCGACGGCATCATGCCCGCCGGCGGACCGAAGGTGATCTTCGAGATGGAGAAGGGGAATGGCGTGGACACTTCCAAGGTAACCATCTCGAACACGTTCACAAACAAGTACGCACTCGCCGCGAACAAGTTGGAGGGCTACACCACCACGACCACACCTGCCGGCGCCGACGGCTGATGTTGTCCCCTGATAGAAGGTAAAGGCCCGGCACGTCACCCTCCCCGGACGCCTAGATCGGCCCGCGTGGCAAACCACGCGGGCCGATCTGGTCTCTGCGACCCGTCAGTCGAAGAGGCTTGGGCATTTGGGAGGTCCGAAACGGACGTTCGATCGGGAGTCACGCGTGAGTACTTTGCCCGGTGGCCAAGCATCCTTCGAAGGTCATCTCGGGCAGGACGGCCTGACCTTGTGGTCGACAGCTGGCCAGAGACCGTGATCCGGCACTATGTCGTCTGGGCACCGCCGCTGGTCTCTGTCCGGGCTTCGATGTCAGCGCCTGGAGGTCTCAGACTCTACGTCACCGCAAGGGCTGGTACCGCGGCAGGGTGAAGACCCCAGATGACACCTTGCCAAATGCGCCCCTGCCGCCGGCGGACGAGAGAGGACGCCTGGCTGACTGGATTCGGCCCGGCGGAGAATTGTCCGCGACAGTGGAATGGATAGACCGCGCCATCTGGCGCTCGCCTCCGAGTCCGCCTCACCAACGGCGAAGCTGATGCCCCGCTCAGGCGGGGGGCGGCAGGGGTGCGTCCTGCCGTTCGATCCAGACGCCGACAGCTCGGGGTCCTTTCCTGCATCGGCTGGTCGCCCCGGCAACTGTTCACGAGCATTCTCGCCGAGCAGGCCATCCGGGGCTTGGCCGCTGGTGCGCTCGGCGTCGCCGTCGCCCTCCCGATCGCCACAAGCACCGGACTGCACATCAGCTGGCAACGCAGCGTCGCCGCGGTCGTGGCGGCCACCATCCTGACCATGCTGGCCGGCCTCGCGCCCGCCCTGTCGGCTGCCCGGGCAGCCCCGATCGACGCGCTGCGACCATCGGTGGGGGCTGTCGCTGGCCATCGAGCCATCCGATCCCGTCTCGGCCTGGCCGCCAGGAACCTGTTACGAACCCTCGCCCGGAGCCTGACGGCCGTCGCAGGCCTCGCCTTCGGCATCTGCTCGACCCTTCTCCTCCTGGCCGTCACGACAGGCTTCCGAGGCCAGCTCGCCGGAGACCTCCTCGGCGACGCCATCACCATCGAAGTCCGAGGTGTCGACTACGCGGCCGTCCTCGTCATGCTCGGCATCGGCCTGCTCGGCGTCGCCGACGTCCTCTACCTCGGGATCCGCGAACGGGCAGCAGAACTTGCCACCCTCCAAGCCACCGGCTGGTCCCCGCGGGAGATCGACGGGTTGGTCGTCCTCGAGGGCGCCATTCTCGGGCTCGTCGGCGCCGCGGTCGGGGCAGCCGCAAGCGTCATCCTCGACGCCATGTTCACCAGTGAGCCCCCCCCCCGCAGCGCGCTCATCCTCGGCGCCGGCTCACTGGTGGTGGGGGTCGTTCTCGGCGCCGCCGTCGCAACCGTGCCCACCCGCACCTTGCCGCGTCGACTCGCCGACGCGCTCACCGACGAGTAGAGAAGCCCCGCCGAATGCAGCCAGCTTGGGGAGTATCGCGCGGTGAGTCGGCCGAGGGCGTCGGTGATGCTTGGCGCGGCGCTGGAGACGACGCAGGCAGATGTCAACGCAGCCACCCAGGCCCAAGAAAGTGGGGAAGAACGCAGCGTCGGACTCGGGCGGACTGTGGTCCTTCTGTTCCCGTCCCGGTTATGCGACCGGCCGGGGGTCCGCGAGCCGGTGGCGTGGGGACTCCCGGTGCCGGCCTGACCGCCGTCGGGAACATAACGATCACAGTGATGCCAGCCAGTTGAGCAGTGTTTCGTCAGACCGCCAGACGGGGTGAGGGCGGGACGCCGCTGAAGGACCCGGCGGCTCGGTGTTCCGCAGGGCCTCGATCTTGGTCTTCGTGTTGATCTCGGCGTAGCGGTTCGTGGTCGTGAGGTCGGCGTGCCCGAGCCAGCCTCGGATGACGTTGACTTCGACGCCTGCTTCGAGCAGGTGCATCGCTGCGGTGTGGCGGAAGGTGTGCGGGCTGACGGTGCGGTTGGTGGGGGCGTCGTCGAGGTGCCCTGCGTGGCGGCGCACGATCTTGTAGATGCCGAACCGAGTCAGGGGTCGGTCTGTGGTCGAGCAGAACACCGGCGTGTCCGCGGTCGGTGGGTGTTCGGCGGAGGTGAGCAGCTGGGTCAGCAACTGGGTGGTCTGGGCCCAGAGCGGGCAGGTTCGCCACTTGTCGCCCTTGCCGTGCAGGCGGACCACGGGAGGGTCTGTCAGGTCGAGGTGTCCGGCTCGCAGGTCGGCGACCTCCTGCACGCGTGCCCCGGTGTTGTAGAGGAACAGCAGCAGGGCGTGGTCGCGCAGGGCGTGTCGACCGGTCCGGGGAAGGTTGGCCAGTAGTGCCTGGACCTCGTCTCGTTCCAGGTAGTGCGTCTCGGCGGGTGCTGCCCGCTTCATGGGGATGGCTGCCACCTGCTGGCAGACGTCGAGCATCTGCGGTTCTCGCCTGGCGATGTAGTCGAACAGCGCGTGCAGGGCGGCCAGTCGCTGGTTGCGGGTCTGGGGCTGGTTGTGGCGTTCGTCTTCCAGGTAGTGCAGGAAGCCGAGGACCCGTTCGAAGCTGAGGTCCTCGAGTTCGAGTCGGGTGATCTTCGTTCCCTTCTGGTCGGCCACGAAGCACAGCAGGAGCCGGATGGTGTCGCGGTAGCTGCGTACCGACGCGGGTCGGAGCCCTTTGACGGTGACCAGGTGGTCGATGAAGAAGGAATGCACGAGGGGGCCCAGCGGCCGTGCCCCGGTCATGGCGTGGCCTGCGACCATGCCGGTTCCGCGAAGACCTCGAACCGCCGGTTGGCTTCGGCGAGCAGCTCCGGGGTCATGGTCAGGTAGACAGCCGTGGACGCAGGGTCGACATGGCCCATGAAGGTGGACAGCTGGTGCAGCCGTGTCGCGGGGTCCACGCCATCGCGATACCAGCGCAGCAGACGGGCCACGGCGAAGGAGTGCCGCAGGCTGTGAAGGTGGGGCGCGGTGACGCCGTCGGGGACCGGGAAGGCCAACTCGATCACGAGTCGGTGGAACACCTGGCTGGCGCTGCCGGGGTGCACGGTGCGCCGGCCGTCGAAGCTGAACAGCGGCGATCCCGGCTCGACCGCACCTTCGAGGCGTCGGCGTTCGAACTGGCGGGCCAGCAGTTCGCCGATCCGCGGGCCATGCGGGAGCAGGCGGCTCTTGTCGAACTTGCCGCCGTGCACCACGAGGAGCGCCCGGTCGGTGTCGATGTCTCCCAGGCGCAGGTTGCACGCCTCCCCGGCGCGCAGCCCGAGGCCGTAGCAGAGGGCGTAGATCGCGTGGTAAGTCGGCCCGCGGCCGGGGGCCCGTGCGTTGTCGGGCAACGCCGCGGTCGCCTCGAGCAGTCCCCGGGCCTGGGACTGGGTGAACAGGAAGGGCAACCGCTGAGCCGTCTCAGGCCGGCGGGTCGCGCGCAACGGGGAGGCATCCAGGCGCTGCTGGGTCACCGCCCAGTCCAGCAAGCAGCCCAGTATCCCGAGGAGGTGGTTGAAGCTGCGGGCCCGTTGCCTCGGCCGTGAGGCGACGAAGTCGTCGAGCAGGCGGGGTGTGAGCTGGTGTAGGTCGGTGATTCCGTGCTGGTCGGCGAAGCCCAGGAGCAGGCGCAGCGTCGCCTCTTCGGTCTGATACTTCCGGCCCAGAGCCCGCTTGTGGGCCAGGAAGTCGGCCACGGCAGTGGCCAGGGGGCTACTCATGTCAGGACCGCTTCACCATCGCCCAGCGCGACCTCTCGCAGCGCCTCGACAGCGACCTTGGCGTAGACCTCGGTGGAGCGTGCCGAGCGGTGCCCAACGAAGTCGCCAATCGTCTTCAAGTCGAAGTTGGCATCGACCAGGCGTTGGACCGCCGAATGGCGCAGGGTATGCGAACCCGGCCGGGGAACATCGATACCGGCCTTGAGCAAGTAGTGCCGGGCGCGCGAGGACACCGCGGCAGGCCCGATCGGTGCCCGCGGGGCCACCGCCCGGAAGAACACGTGGCGATCGGTCGTCGGGGGACGGCCGTGCTGCAGGTAGTCCAGCAGCGCCTCGCCGACCACCGACGACAGGGGGAACGCCGTTGAGTGCCCGGCCTTGCGCTCCGGAACGGCCAGGCGGTCACGCTTCCAGTCGATGTCGTCGAGGGTCAGTACGGCGACCTCCCGCCCGCGCAGGCCGTAGATGACCAGCAACAACAGGATGGCGTAGTCGCGTCGACCCGCTTCGGTCCTGCGGTCAACACCAGCCAGGACCCGGTTGACGTCGTCCCAGGAAATGGAACGCGGGATGTTCGACAGCCGGTAGACCTGGGGCCAACCCACCGCGGCGCTCAGGTCACCGGGCACAACCCCTTCCCGGTCGGCGTAGCGCAGGAACACCCGAAGCACGCCAGCGCTGTCGCGCACCGTGCTCTTAGCCAGCCCCGCGGCGGCACGGTCGACGACGAAGCCGCTGCAGACCGCCGGCGACAACTCACGGACCGACACCACGCCGATCCGCTGAAGATAAGCCGCGAACCGGTCGAGGTGATGGCGATAGCTGAGCACCGAGGCCGGGCGAAGACCCCGCTCCGCGACCAGGTAATCGAAGAAGCCAGGCAGGACATCAGCGAACGGCAGGGCATGTTGCGACCGGCCGCTGGGCTCGAAACCAGGCACTACCACCGAGAGGAACTGCTCGACAGGCCCCCGAACCTCCTTCGCCATCGCCCGGGTCGCCCCCGTGCGTTCGTGATGGCGGGCGACACGGTCGGCGACGAACGCCTCGACATGGCCTGGCAACTCCTCAAGGGCACCCGCCCCACGCGCACCAGCGAACTCGCCGAACGCGAACGCGATCGGAACGCGACACCAGACACACCTCGCGCTGTAACCGTGGTCGACAAGCCAAACCACGTAGGTCTCGATCGGCCCGCCGATCCACGAGCCACGGAGCCGGTCGATCGTCGCCGGCTTGACGAAGTACTGCTCCAACATGGGCAACTTCCCTTCCACTCGCTGATGGAAGAAGCAGCCTCTCTCGACGGGCCAGCGTTATGTTCCCGACGGCGGTCAGGCCGCCACCGGGAGTCCCCACGCCACCGGCTCGCGGACCCCCGGCCGGTCGCATAACCGGGACGGGAACAGAAGACCGATTATGTTCCCGGGAACATAATCGGTCACCTCAATCGCCGGCGTCCCGACGAACTGAGGGCCGCCAACGAGCAGCTCTTCACCGGTGCTCGCGACCAGCCGACGCCGACGGCGTGTGGACGACCCTGCTGTCGGCTGCCGTCGACCGCGAAGATCGGCGAGCCACCTCGCAGAGTCCTCAAGGCCCCCCGCGGCCGACCGAAACCCTCCACGGCAGAGGAGTAGCCATCGTCGGCGACCCAGGTTCCCGGGAGGACCCGGTGGGCGCGACTGGAGACGCCGGTCCCCGGAGGTGGCACGATCCGGGCCGGCGGCCGCGGCAGGACATGACTCGCAACGGGTCAACACCGAGGTGGCCTGCGACTTGCGCCGCGCAGTTCGGTTGCCGCCGGTTGATCAAGCGTCGGGGGTGGTGGAGGAGTCTGTGGCCCCGCGGGCCCTTCCCTTCCTGGTGAAGTACCGGCCGATGAGGACCGATCCGACGATCCCGATGCCGGTGGCGACCAGTGGTAGGACCTGGTCGTAGGTGTATCCGGTGGAGTACCTCGTGTCGCGGATGATCAGCGCGGTGCCGCCCGCCTGGACGAGGAACAGCCCCGCCCACCAGTAGCTGGTGACATACATGCCGGTGCGGAAGGCGTGGTAGTTGTCCCACATCGCATCGAAGTTCGCCATCCCCTCATGTGTGCCGTCGGTGCCATACCGCTGCGCCATGTAGAACACGATGGGCTTGCCCGCCAGCACGCACGATCCCAAGAAGATCAGCCCGATCAATGCGGTGGTCGCGCAGTCCTTGTACAGCAGCACCTTTGGCGTGGTGCTTCCGGCCACCGCGATGACGGCCGAGAGCGCAGTGAAGCCGAAGATGGCCGCTGAGGCGCCGCTGAACTTGCGGGCCTTGGCCCACACCAAGAACCCGCCCAGCACCGGCCCGATGCTGCCAGCCAGGTAGCTCTCCACATGGCTGGCACCCATCGCCCGTGCCAGATGAAACACCCCGATCGCACCACCGATCTCGACCACCGTCACGGTGACGTTGAACGTGATGCCCTTCCTGGCCCGATGGTCCTTCAGCCGCTGAGCGATCTCGTCATGGATCGTCTTGTCACCAGACGCCATGATTCGACGATAGACCGCAAGTCCGAGCCCAAGGTCGGGCCTGGATGCCGTGCCCCGTCGTCGCCCGTGCCGGATGCCTGCGCTGAGCCCACAACCGGCGGCGGTCGCCCGGGATCACGGACCCCAGCCGGAACCAGGGGGCCTCGAGGTCCTCACCAACAGCCTGACCCTCGTTGCCGGCACATCCGACAAGGAGACCAGCACAGGCATCATCGGCGCGATCAGTACCTGGTCGCCGGCAACGACGGATCACCGCGGTGCGCCCCCGCGGGGGAGGCGCCGGATGGAGTCACCTACGGCGTGTATGGGGCCCGCGAGGTCGTGCTCGAGTCCGGGAAAGGCACGAGCTGCATCCGCTGCTGGGTTCCTCCACTGCGGCAATGTCTCATCGCGACGGTGCATGAGAAGAAGGTCGTGTCGCTCTGCCCCCACGGCGGGGCCGTATTCGCGATCCGCACCGCCTGCCAGATCATCGGACATGCCGAGGTCATACGAGGTGACCCCGCCCCCGGACCCACGGGCCACGGCGGCCTGCCGTCCACATCGTCGTGGCCGAGGAAGAGTTGCGCAAGGAAGCCGCCGCCGGGCCCTCTACAAGCCCTGCGGCCCGCCGCGAGTAATGTAGCGACCCGTAGGCGGGGGGCCTCTCCTCCTTCCTCGCCGACCAGACCCTCTACACCCCGGTTCCCTGCCCAGGCGAGTGCGGGGGGTCTGCTGTCCCGATGAGTCGGGCGGCAGATCGGTGAGTCCGCGTTTCACCAAACGAACAGTATGGGCAAGACCCACCGTCCAGTTACTGACGCCCCTGACGGCTCGGTGCGCAGGCTCCGGGTTGGGGGGTCAGAGGGCCGGGGCGGTGCCGTGGACGTCGCGGTTCGGTCATCCCACATGTGGACGCCAAGCCCCACCACGAGGGCGGTGACGAGGGCGAACTCGACCAGCCGGAGACGCTCACGGTCCGACATCGAGGTCCACACCCGCGCACCCCCGCTCTCCACGACATGGCCGGCAACCATAGACGGGGCAGCGACGAACGTCCCGCCGGCCACGCTGCAGGGCACCTGGCCCATCTCCGGTCCACCAACGTGGACCGGGAGCCCAAGGGTGATTGGCGCGATCAGCCGGCGGAGCCTCTCGTCCACAATCCGACGGAGACCGCCGCTGAGGGGTGTGGAGGCCGACCTCGGGCAGCGCGGCCGAGACGTGGAACCCGGACACGATGTCTCCCGTGCAGGGGAGGACCCGGAGCACGTTGACACCGACCAGCAGTCGTCGTGTTACTCCCGGCGTGTGGGACGACACAGGGTGCTCGTGGCCCCGGGCCCGTGCGACGGTGGCGAGTGGGGCTCTATCCCGGTCCACTCTCTCGGACAACGGGTCGGGTACGCCTGAACCAGTGACCGATGCACGTGCGAGGAGTAGGACGGCGAAGGCGATGTCGACCTTGGCCGCGGCCGGTGGCGGTCGGCGGACGGGGAGGAGCGGCCGCGCTTACTGCCATGGCCCGCGTGCTGTGGTGCGGGGCGCGCGGCCGCCGAGTAGCCACCCTCCGGCGGCCCCGGTCAGCGGCAGGAAGACCAGGAGCTGGACCAGAGTGTCGACGGGGACGGCTCCCAGGGTCGCGCTGGCATCGGCGTGCGCCCAGGCGAGGACGAGTCCATATGCGGCGGCGGCGCCGATGAGGGCCCCCAGCAACCCGAGGACGCCGGCGGTCACGGCGGCATGGGCGCGGCGGGTGAGGCTGCCGGCGCCGACGGCGGTCAGGAGTCGGCTCTCGCCGCCGGTCTCGGTGCGGACCAGGCCGACGGTCAATGCGAGGATGACCAGGGCGAGCAGGAAGCCGGTCTCACCGACCGTTGTGCGAAGGCTGGACGGGTCCGGGGCTCCCGAGCCGACCTCGGTGCGGGCGCCGAGGCTCAGCGCAGCCTGGCGGGCGGCGTCCTGTTGGCCCGGGGTTAGGGCGCCGTCGGTTTGCACTAGCCAGCCGTCGAGGACGAGCTGCTGGCCGAGGGCGTGCACGGCGTGCTCGGTGATGATCGTGGCGGGGGCGGCCGTTCCGGTGGGTAGCTGCGACACCGTCTGGATCGTCGGTCCGGCGATGCAGCTCGCCGGGGGGCAGCTGAGGCGGAAGCTGCCGGGTACGCCCTGGCCGCTGAGCGTGTGCCGGGTGAAGACGTTGCCCTGGCCCGCGAGCGCCAGGTCCGGCACGCCGGACAGCCCCGCCACGCTGGTGAGGAGGTCGGTGCCGGGATCGACCGTTGCCGGGTCCACCCCGAAATCCTCAATCAGGGCAGGGGTGGCGACGTAGAGCGGCTCGGGGAACTGCTGGACCGGGTTGGCGGTTTGCCAGAGCTGGGCGCGCTGGTTCGTTCCCGCCTCGGGGGTGTTCGCCCCCGGGTCGAGTCGACCGGCGGAGTAGAGCGGTACGGCAAACCGTGCATGGATGGCCGCGGCGAGGGCGTCAACGGTGCGCTGCAGGGTGCCTTGCTGGGCAGGGGTCGGTGCTGGACCGGACCCGGTCGGGCCCGCGGCGATCTGGCCGTGCGGTGCGTAGACGATGAGCTGGTTGGCGGCCAGGTTGGGCCCGGACGGGGTGAACGGGTCCGCGGTCTGAGCGGTGATGAGAATGGCGACGACAGCGGGCACGAGGACAACGAAGGCCACCGCCGACAACACGGCACCGGAGCGCTGTCGGTGCCGGGCAAGGTCGCGCAGCGCCAGCCGGACGGCGGCCGGCGCCCAGCGGGCCAGGGACGCCGGCGCAGCAACGGCGAGCGGAGCGAGCGTCAGCACCCCGACCGCGCTCAAGACGATGCCCGCGAACAGCAGGTCCGTGCGCGCACCCGTGGTCCAGCCGGTGAGCCCCGCCGCGGTGCCACCGGCGGAGTTGAGCACCGACGGGGCGGTCACCGCGTGTCGGGTCCCGACAGCCTGCCAACCCCCTGCCCCGGCAAGGCATCCCAGACCGGCACCGGACACGACCAACCCCACGACCGGCCACCACCAGCGTCGGCGTCTGTCCTGGGAACGGCCGGACAAGGCGGTGACGACGGGGACGCTGGCCACTGTTCGCGCCGGGCGCCAGGCGGCAGCCATGACGGCCAGGAGGGCCGCCGCTGCCGCGGCGCCGATCACGGCCCAGGGCAGATGCGACCAGGCGAGCCGACGCTCGACCTGCAGCTGCAGGTGCGGACGGTAGATCGACCACGCGGCCAGCCCGGCCCCGACACCCAGCGCCGTACCGACCCCGCCGACGATGACACCGGTGGCGACCATGACCAGCCCGACCTGTCGGCCGGTGGCGCCAACCGCGGCGATCATGCCCAGTGCCCGCAGCCGACGCTCGGCCATGACGGTGAAGGCAACCAGGGCAATCAGGCCGATGAAGAGAATCCCGACCAGCGCGACGACGAGGACCACGCTGGTCGCGCTCGCGCCGTTGTTCCCGGCGGCCCATACCTCGGCCCTGGCGCCGCCGGGAAAGATTGGTGCGCCGGCGCAGGACTCCTGCGTGCACAGGCGCCGACGTGGGGGTGCGTCGAACAGCACGGTGACCTGGGTCGGCGTGGTCACCTGGCCGGGAGCGACGAGCGCGAACTGGTCGAGCAGGTTCGCGGGGTTCTCGACAACGCCGACGACCCGCCGCGCCGGACCGGCGCCAATCCACGAATCGCCGACGTGCAGGTCGAGCAGCGCCGCGGCACCGTCGGTCACGGCCACCTCACCAGCACCGGTGGGGTAGCGCCCGGAGACCAACGACAGCATGGGCCGGCCGTAGGGCCCGTGGGGGTCCTGGGCGCGCAGGTCGATCGTGGTCACCGACCCAGGCACCGTGATGGCCTGGTCTTCGATCACATCGGCTGGCCCGTACCGGCGCCGGACCGCCGCGACGTCCGCGGCGAGCTGCGGGTTGTCGCCAGCCACGGTGAGCACGTCCGTGGCAGTGCCGAACGTGGCGGCCCGACCCGACGACGGCGCGTTGTCCGCGATCGCCGCCGCCAGCACGGTGGCGGACACCGCGATGGTCAGCAGGACCACCACAAGGCCCTGCTGGCGCCACTCGCCCCGACAAAGCCGCCAGGCCCAGCGGACTAGGGCACGCCGGGCCGGCATGCCTCCACCGACCCACTCTCGGGACGATCGCGACTGCACGGCGATGGATGTCATTGGCCCGGTGGCGGGAAGAGCAGGGACTCGGGCCCAGCAAGTGGCACCGTGTGGTCGACGGACCGGCCGTCGCGCAGGAACACGACCCGGTCGGCCCAAGCCGCCAGCTGAGCATCGTGAGTCACCACGACGGTGGCCACCCCATGGCGGCAGGCCCGGCGCAGCAGCCGCATCACCTCCTCGGCGTTGGCCGAGTCCAGCGCGCCCGACGGTTCGTCGGCAAGCAGCAGGTGCCGGTCGCCGACGATCGCCCGCGCGATCGCCACCCGCTGCCGTTCTCCACCGGAGAGCTGGTCCGGGAACCGGTCGGCCCGGTCCGCCAGGGCCAGTCTGTCCAGCGCCTCCCGGCCCGCGACGCGCGCAGCCTTGGCGGGCGTTCCGTCGAGCTCGAGCGGCAGGGTCACGTTCTCCAACGCGGTCAACCCCGGAAGCAGGTTGTAGTCCTGGAACACGTAGCCGATCGACCGGCGCCTCAGTCGCGCCCGCGCGTTACCTGACAGGTCGGCCACTCGCAGGCCGTCGACCAGCACCTCACCGGAGGTGGGTTCCTCCAGGCTCCCAGCAATCGTCAACAGCGTCGACTTGCCCGAGCCACTCGGACCCATCACCGCCACCATCTCACCGGCGTCGACGCACAGGTCCACCCCCGCCAGAGCCCGCACCTCGCTCGTGCCGTCGGGATACGACTTCGACACCCCCCGAAGCTCCAGGGCGCTCACCGCCGCCGCCCGACCCCGCGCCGACGCCGCGGCAACGGCCCGGACACACTGGGCGGCATACCCTCGCCGACACGCTTGAGCCGGGCGTCGGCAGCATCCAGCCACCGCGTAACCGCGTCCAGCCGGAACAGCTCCGCATCCACAGCCAACGCCAGCGCCACGTCGGCGCCCGCGTCATCCTCCTTCAACCGCGTCCACCGCTGCATCAGCTCCACGAGATAGCGGCGGTGGGACTGGATCACCGCATACACGTCGACCCCCGGCACCCTGGCCGCCACGAGCACCTTCATCACGAGCTCGTCGCGCGGCGGCAACGCCAAGTCCGGCGGTGTCCGCAGCCACTCATCCAGCTCGCCGGCACCCTGAGCGGTCATCCGGTACGTCTTCTGGGGCCCGTCCCCCGGGTCATCCGAGCCGATCAACCCGTCGCGCTCCAGCCGCTGCAGAGTCGTGTACACCTGGCCCACGTTCAACGGCCACACCTCACCCGTGCCCGACTCGAACTCCTCACGCAGCTGCAGCCCATACTTCGGCCCCTCGCTGAGCAACGCCAACAAGGCGTGCCGCACACTCACAACAGCTCCCAAGAACCACAGCACATATCGAGAACTATACCCGGTATAGCCACACGAGATTGCTTGAGTTTCTATGAGCGGTGTCGCGGTGGCTGTTGGCCGCGGCGGGAGGCCGAGCGATGTTGCTGATATGGAGGTCGAACTGCTGGTTATCCCGCACTGCCCTGGCGCACGCGATGCGACGGAGTTGCTGCGGACGGCGCTCGACGACATCGGCCTGTCGGAACTTTCCTTCGCCGTGGAGGTCATCGGCACCGTTGGGAAGGCCCGGGGCCTGCCGGTTCGCAGGCTCTCCCGCGTTCCTGGTCGACGGGGTTGACCTCTTCGGCGAGGGGAGTGGTTCGCCGGCCTGCCGGGTCTACCAGACGTCGGGTGGTCCGCGGAACGTGCCGGCCCTGCGAGACCTGCGCCGACGCCTGAAGGAGCATGCGGCTGGAACGGGGCGCGCCTGAACATGGACACCTCGTTCGACACCGACCGGCGATCGCCCGACCGGCCGTCGGGCGGTGTTGAGGCTGAGGATCGATCGACGATCCGGACTGCGTGGTCCATCTGGGTGATCACCCCGAGGTGGAGGTATCTGCTCTGTGCCGGCTGGGCGGCCAGCCAAGCACGAGGTGGGTGTTGGTCCAGTGCGAGGACCTATCCTCGGATGATGAGGGCTTCCTTTGTGGCCCTGCTGGCCATGCTCACCGTGGCAGGATGCACAGCGAGCCCGTCCCCGTCACGGCCGGCTGCGCCCCCACCAGCCGGGTCGAGGGCCATGCCTGCGCCTACTGCGTCCTCGACAGCCACCGCGAGCGCCGCGTGCCGGTCGAACTACACCCCGGCCACCCTGCCGACCTGGGCGCGGGGCGGGTTCACCCCGCCGACCCAACCCATGCCCTTCGTCATGGGTGACAGCGGCGACATCGTCGCGATCCTGTGGGCCGAGCACGACCCGCTGCGGGTCCCGCCGGCGGCCGACCGCAACAACAAGATCTTGTGGGTATCCCGGGTAGGAGGCGGTGACCTGAACATCCGAGCCACCCTGGAGTCCTCGGGCCAGAGCGTGACCCGCTCGGTGGCGGGCGGGCCGGGGCCCTCGATCATCGACCTGCCATCACCGGGCTGCTGGTCCTTCGACCTGACGTGGGGCACTCACCACGACCACATGCAGCTGGAGTACGTCTCGAGCTGACGCATGCTGGATCCAGCCGCCAGGGCCAAGCCCCAACTCGCTGCCCGTCTCCTCGCTGTCTCCTCGCCGGCGTCGTCCCCGGAGCGATGGGCGCCCTCGGGCCTGGCGACGGCAACGACGGCGGCGGCCGCCCCGGTGGGCGACAGGACTGCGGTCCTGATGGCTGCGCCTCCCCGAACCCGGACGCCAGGTCGGGATGATGTAGCCAGCAGGCGCGGCCGCCGGGCACGACGGCCGGGTCGGGGTGGGGAATCGGCTGCGCGATCCCGCGGCCGTCATCGGGGCCTCCGAACCGGATCATGCGGGCCCGCGGGCGTCGACCGCTGCAGGTTCTCGGGCCACCGGCCGTCGATACCCATGCGACCGGACGCGAGGCAGCCAGCCACCGCGTCGGGCCGGATTACCCATCCAGCGGCGCCGAACACCTTCCCCCTGCACCGGCCTCGGCGACCGACACGTTCCGGGATACACAGCCAGGACGACACGAGTGTCGGTGTCCAACCGGGGAGCACCGGCGGACGACCCATCGGCATCTTCTGCTCGGATTCGACACCGAACATGCCCTCACAGCGGGCCTGCCAAGAAGCTGAAGCGGGACAGCGATACTCACCCGTGTGCAGCGGTGGGACCATTGATCCATGGCGCGAACCGCCGGCATGCTCGTCTTGGCGCTGCTGCTTAGCGCAGCGGGCTGCACGGGTTCGCCGGCGCCCGGGGCAGCGACGCGCCGGCTGCCGTCTTCGACGAATGCTGCTGCCGGGCGGACAGGCGGATCCTATGCCGACCTGTGCGGGGGCCGCGGTGGATGCCCGACCGATGGTGTCCCCGTGACCCTGCGGCGCCCCCTGCACCCACCTCGGATGGTGGCCGGTAATTGCCCGGTGACCCAACCCGTCCGCCGGGTGTCGGCGGACTTCGGCCCGGCACAGGGACCGGGTCCGATCTACCCGGTCGGCGTCGATGCGCACGGCGTGCTTTCCATCATCGCGCCGTCCACCCCGGACAGCGTCTATCCGCCGGACTGGGGCGGAAACAAGGTGCTGTGGGTTGGCGCCCCCACCTATACCGGGCCCGTACTCGTCCGCGGCGTCCGGCTCGATGCCAACTCGCCAGTGGGCTTCCAACTCGGCAGCGGGAACCCGGCCTTGACCGAGATTCAGTTCCCGCCCGAACCGCCGGCGAACCCCTCCGGCACCGGCTGGCGGAACTGGCCGTCGGCGACCCTGCTGAAGACACCAGGCTGCTACGCCTGGCAGATCGACGGGACGACCTTCAGCACCCTCGTTGTGTACCACGCAGAACTTGCGGGCTGACGATCATGCTCGACACAGTCCCACAGTTGGCGCTGAGCGGCACGCCACGGCTGGCCGGTAGCGTGGAATCAGCGGTGCCATCCGAGTACGTGATCCCTCCCCATATCGTCGCTCAAAGACTGAGCGCGCAGCCACCGCCACGGACACCCTGGCGTGGCTTGAAGCGGCACGTCGAGCTCGGGGTCCTCAAATGGGGTCGACTGGTACGACGGCAACGCCTGCACTCCTGGTGCGACGACGTCCCACCCATCGAGTGCGAGAACCCGGTCGCCGGCCGAGCATCGGCCAACGGGGGGGCGTGGTCGACGAGCGCGGTGACAGCCCGGCACTCATGGCGGCGCACCGAGCGCTCGTCGTCGACGACGAGCCGGCCCTGGTCAAGGGGGGCGCGGCATACCTGACCCGGGAGAGTTCCAGGTGGCCACCGCCGCGGACTGCGCCGAGGCGCGGGCGATGGCGCGCCGGGACCCGCCGGACGTCGTCGTCCGCGTCGACATGCCCGGACTGGACGGGGTCGAGGTATGCCGCAGGATGCCCGCCTTCTCCGACGCCTACGTCATCATGCTCACCCTCGGTCGGAAAGGGTCGACACCATCGTCGGCCTGGCCACCCCAGCCACCCTGGCTGCGGGCATGGACACGGGCCCGGGAGGGCACCGGCGGGGCGTCACTTCAATCCAGCGTGGCTGGCTCGAACCCGGTATCGGCACCCCTTCCGGGTTCGCTCTTCCGGCCCCTGGTGGGCGGTCACGTCCCACTGGATCGCTGGTCGACCCGTCCCGTTCGTTCGGTTCGTCGACGACTGGAACGCGGCGTCCGACCCGCCGGCGTTCCGGTCTCTCTACCTGCGATCGCGGGAGCGATTCACGGCGCAGCTCAGCCGGGCTCGGATCCCCGGCGAACGCATCAAGGACCTCATCCTCGTCGCCGGAGGAGACGACCAGGTGTGGCCGTCGGTCACCCACGCCGAGGCGAACCGGGCCACCCGAGCCACGCACGGCCTCGACACGACCGTGGTCACCGACCCAGCGGCCGGTCATCGCACGATCCTCCCGGGCGAACCTGTCGCCGTCGGCGGACTGACGCCGTGGTGTCGACGAGGAATCCGATCGCAGGCTCGGTCGCCTCGCGTGGGCGCACATCTACCGGATCCTCAGGCAATAGGACCACCCGCTGGATAGGCGCCCGTCACGCGGCGCTGTGACGCGCTGTCACGTCGACGCCGATATCAAGGCGCTTCGGGCTTGGGAATGGTCAGTTGGGCCCGGTGGTGTCGGTAGTGCTTCGGGGCCCACTCCAGCAGATCTCGGCGGCTCATCCAGGGCGTGAAGTAGGGGTCCCACCCGGCCGGCACCGACATGCCCCGAGCGAGATCCTCGTCGCTCGCGGCGTCGGCCCATCGCACCATCGCAGCGGTGTCGTAGGCCATCCACCGTTGTGCGCGGGCCAGGCCACCCACCCGAGCGCCCGCGACGCTTCCCGCGTAGTTGACCCATTCGTACGGGCGGCTCATCGCCGTCAGAAGTTGCGCGTAACGACGGGACACCGGTGGGGGCAGCCGCGAGAAGCCCCCGATCATGGGCAGGAAGACCCTCGCGATGCGCTGGCCGAACCACATGTGGAACAGCAACTCACGGTTCGTCCACCGGGTGCCGTCGCTGGGTGCGGTCAAGGCATCGAGTGATGCGCCGGTGGTGAGCATGTCGAAGTCCGCGCTCACCCACACCAGCGCGCCACGTGCCTCCGCGGACAGGCCCACTCCAAGAGTGTGCACCGCGAAGGCGTCTGCCACCGCCAGGACGAGGTTGCGGCACCGATGGGACCACCACCCGCGCCGGTGTGTCGACAGGCGGCGATGTGACTCAGGTCTGGCGCGGGGATGCGGAGGTGTCGTCGACGGTCAGCACGATGAGCGGGCTGTGCTGCAGCATGTCCTCGATGTCCGTGCGACGCCAACGCGTGGCGGCTGCCTCGATCAGTGGCCGGCGTTCGTTCGGATCGTCGACGACACGTGCTGTCGCGGGCACGTCGGCGACGACAGACTCCTTCAAGTGCAGGATGACGTGGGGGTCCGCGCGGACGTTGTGGATCCAATCACGGGTTCGGTCAGCGCGTGGCATCCCGCTGATGAAGAGTTGGCCGTTGTCGTGGTGCAGGAAGATCTCGATGCGCCGCAGCTGTCCGGTCTTCCGGCCTGTGGTGGTCAGGTCGATGACCTGGCTCTGCGCGAGGGCAGCTCGGATCGTGTCGTTCACCTGGCTCTTCGCGGCCACCTTCGGATCCTTTCAACTCGACTGCCCGCTGAGCCCGGTAAGCCGGGCCCGCTCTGCAGGAGTATGAACAGGTCTGTGGTAGGGGTTAGTCCCGCCCGCTCGCCTGGTTTCGACGCCAAGAGTCGGGGCAGCGTGACGCCGACGCGGTGGAATGCCGCGGGTCGATCCTCGCCTCGCGATGAGCGTGAGGTCGGCGACACAGTCCAGGTCGCTACCAGGCGCATCCCGGGGCCCGCATGAATGCGGCTTTTCCGAGCGGGGGCGCGGAGCGGACGAGGTCAGATGAACGGGCCCTTCAGCTGGCGGGCGTTGCCCCCCTCGAGGTGGGCACGCTCACGGAGCACGGACTCGAACCCGTCGGGGTCGTCAGGGGTGACAATCGGGCTGACGATGCGGCCCAGATCGATGACGAAGCCGACCTTCTTCTTCCATCGGTGCACGTCGAGGTTGGCCCAGTACCGCGGATCGCCCGAACCCCAGAAGCGCCACTTGCCCGACATGACGCCCGTGATATCGAAGCGTTGCAGGCCCTTGACCCGCGTATACGGGAACGTCTTGGTCCCGAACGGGGCGTAGTAGGAGTGGATCTCGACCCGATCCTCGCCGCACAAGATCGTGCCGTCGTCGTAGCGGTCGGTCACCCTCCACATCGTAGGGCCCCCGGATCCATCGGCACCCGTCGGCGAAGCGGCCTCCCAATCTGCGCTGGTCGACAGGCGGCGATGTGTCGCACTGACGTCCGGCATCCTGAGCGAAGGTTCTGCGATTGAGTCCGGGGCGGGGCATCGGTCGATGGCGCGAGCTCGCGACCACTACTCCTGACTGAGGGTGCCGGAGTTGCGGGCTCTTAAGGCGGCGGCGGTGCGGTCGGGGACGCCGAGCTTGAGCATCAGGTGCGACAGGTGATTCCGCACCGTCTTCTCGCTCATGCCGAGCTGGTGGCCGATTTCGCGGTTCCGGTAGCCCTGGGACAGCAGGGCGAGCACCTCCCGTTCGCGGGGGGTGAGGTCTGGGAATGGTGCGGGTGTTGGGGCGCGGGGTCCGGCGAGGATCTCCGTGATCCGGCGGGCGACCGTGCCGCCGTACACGGTGTCGCCATGGGATACCGCTAACACGGCTCGCACGATGGACTCGCCGTCGGCGCCCTTGACGAGGTAGCCGCACGCTCCCGCCTGTAGAGCGGCGCGAACGTGGTCATCGTCCTCGTACATCGTCAGTACAAGCACGGCAATCTTGGGGTGAGCGCGCAGCAGGGCGCGAGTTGCGGCGACTCCGTCCAGGTCGGGCATCGACAGGTCGGTGACGACCACGTCGGGGTGGTGCTCGTCGACCGCTGACAGCAGTTCGTGCCCGGAGGCTGCCGTGGCTACCAGATCAATCTCGCTCGACTGGTCCAGCACCGCGCCGAGGCCGAACCGGTACATCGGGTGGTCGTCCGCCACCACTACCCGGATGCTCACGTCGCCCAGGGGAGGGTAGCCGTCACCACGGTGCCGCGGGGGCGGGCGGGCAGCACGTCGAGGCGGCCACCGACGTCCGTGGCGCGTTTGCGCATGGACTCCAGGCCGTGCCCCGACGGGGAGGTGGGGTCGCCGACGAGACCGTCGCCGTCATCCTCGATTCCCACATTGAGGGACCTGAGCGCGCCGGTGAGCTCGACGCTGCACGTGCGGGCGCCGGAGTGCCGCACCACGTTGGTCAGTGATTCGGCGACGATCCGGAATGCTGCCTCCTCCACGTTGAGCGGGACGCCAGCCGGCGGTGAGGCCAGCAGCGTGAATTGCATCCCCCCTGGTCGCCCGAGGCCGAGCGCCTCGGCCGTCTGTCGCACGGCGCCCACGAGGCCGAGCTCATCGAGAACGGTGGGCCGCAGGGCGTCGAGCACTCGTCGGATCTCGAGCACGGCAGTGTCGGCTTCGGCGCGGGTACGCGCGAGGATTTCTTTAGCAGAGACGGGGTCGCGGGTGAGCGCATGGCTGGCAGCCTCAAGCCCGAGTGCGATGCCAGAGAACGAGGGCCCGAGACCGTCATGCAGGTCGCGCCGCAAGCGGTCGCGCTCATCAAGGGTCGCCCGGGGTCGCGTCCCAGATCCGGTGTAATTCCGCGGAGGAGGGCTCGCTCTGGTGGGTAGGTTAGGCGACTGCTCCGACGGTGTCGAGGGGATCGGTGTCGCGGGGGGTCGTCGGGCGGAGTTGGGTGGGTGGTTCGAGTAGGGCGCGACGCAGGTCCTGGAGTTGGCGGGTGCCGTCGCTGGTCATGGTGAAGCCGCGCCAGCCGCGGCTTGCGCGGTCCAGGACTGCCCAGACCAGGCTCAGGCAGCTGAGTTCGCCGGGGAGCCGGCCGATGACCTTCACGCGGCGTCGGGTCTCGCCGAAGGTCCGTTCGATGAAGTTGCTGTGCCGGATCCGGCGGTGGTGTTCGCGGGGGAACCGCAGGTAGCTGGAGAGCTGTTCACGGTCGGCGAGCAGGCACTTGACCGCGGCGGGGTAGCAGCTGGCGTAGGTGGTGGTGAACACGTCGATGCGGGCCTGCACGAACGCCACGAGCTCCGCCCCGGGGACCAGCGGGGGGCCGTCCTTGCCGTCCAGGACGTCGTCGACGTCGAACAGCTTCCAGTAGGCGTTCTTGACCTCGGTCTGTGCCTCAGCGGGGACCTTCGCCAGCACGTTGCGGGCTCGGTGGATCAGGCATTTCTGCCGCAGCGACTGGGGAAAGACCTGCTCGAGGGCGCTGAGTAGGCCGGGGGCGGCGTCGCTGATGTTCAGCAGCGGTGGGCGCAGCCCACGTCCCTTGAGCTCGTTGAGGAAGTCCACCCAGGCATCGGTGGACTCGCCACCGGCGGGGGCCAGCCCGACCAGCACGGCAGCGCCGGCGGTGGTGATACCCCAGGCGGCCAAGACCGGCTCGGCACGAGCACCGTCGTGCATCTTGAAGAACGAGCCGTCCAGGAACAGGTAGTCCAGCGCCAGGTCGGTCAGGCTGCGTTCGGCCCAGCGGGCGAACTCGGTCTTGATGGCCGCGCAGACCCGCGACACCGTCGACTTGCTCAACGCCGCCTCAGCGCCGAGAGCATCAGCAAGGGTTGCCTCGACGTCCCGGTCGGACAGTCCGCGGACGTAGCCGGCGATCACCAACGACTCCAACGCGTTCGTGCGGGTGACCCCAGCGCCGAACAGGCGGGAGGCGAACTTCTCGGTCGTGCCGCGCAACTTCGGGCGCGCCACCGTGACCGGACCGGTGGTGGTCTTGATCGTGGTCGGGCAGAACCCGTTCCGGCTCCCGGCCCGGGCGTCTTCCACCTGCCAGACGCGCTGATAGCGGGCCCTGCCGAGGAACTCCTCGACCTCAGCCTCGACGGCGGTCTGGATGATCAGACGGGCACCCAAGCGAGCGACCTGCTCAAGAGACTCGGCCAGGTTGACACCCTCGTCGAACAGGGCATCGATCTCGCGACGGATCCTCTCAGTGGGTGATACTCGTACGGACACGGGCGTGGGTCCTTCCTCGGGAGCTTGGCGGCTATCGAGACGAACCTACGTCCGCTGTCATTTACACCGAGGCTGGGACGCGACCGTCGACTGGCGATATGACTGCAGCGGGGCGGATCGGAAACCCAGCGATGCCCTGGCCGCGAAGGTGAGCGCGGCACGCGTACCCAGGACCAGGACCGTCTGGGAGATCCACGGACAGGGCCCGGAGAAGCTGCGGATTCGTGAGCACTGTCACGCACGATTCTCCCGGATGTGCGAGATATCACTACAGAATTTGCGGCCGACCTACTGATCTAGGAGATGATCATAGAGGGCTAGGGCCTGATCAAGCGGGTTCGAACCGCGTTCCACACCCTGCGGGACATTCTCCCCATGGAGAGGCCAAGGCTTCTTCAGGGGACAGGAGCACTGACTTGTCGGGCCGGGCGAGGGTTCGCCCGCGCAGGCACTAGCCAACCGGGCTGATCTGTTCGGGACCACGGCGGAGGAACCAAAAGCGAGACGGCGTCCCCCTGCTGGTTTAGTAAAGGGAGTGACACTGTGAACGGAATCAGGGTCGAAGAGGACCTGCTGGGTTCGAGGGAAGTGCCGATCGACGCCTACTACGGCGTGCACACGGTACGCGCTATGGAGAATTTCAGGATCAGCGCGGCGACGATCAATGACGTGCCGCAGATGGTGCGCGGCATGGTCATGGTCAAGAAGGCCTCGGCCATGGCCAACAAGGAGATGTACACCATCCCCGCCGAGGTGGCCGACGCGATCATCGTCGGCTGTGACGCGGTCCTCACCGGTGGCCGCTGCATGGACCAGTTCCCGGTCGATGTCTTCCAGGGTGGTGCGGGGACCTCGGTCAACATGAACACCAATGAGGTTATCGCGAACCTGGCCCTAGAGCACATGGGCCTGGCGAAGGGTCGCTATGACGTGGTCAACCCCAACGACCACGTGAACGAGAGCCAGTCGACCAACGACGCGTATCCTACTGGGTTCCGCATCGCCCTCTATACGGTTGTGGAAGGTCTGAAGGCGGAGGTCGAGACCCTCGCAGCCGCCTTCGACGCGAAAGCCGTTGAGTTCAAAGATGTCCTGAAGATGGGACGGACCCAGCTTCAGGACGCCATCCCCATGACGCTCGGGCAGGAGTTCAAGGTCTACGGGGTGCTCATGCGCGAGGAGATCCGCCAGCTCACCCTTGCCGCCGACCTGCTCCTTGAGATCAACCTCGGGGCGACGGCCATCGGTACCGGCCTGAACACCCCGGAGGGCTACGCCGAACTCGCAGTCTCGAAGCTGGCCAAGGTCTCCGGTCTGCCGGTGGTCCTCGCGGAGAACCTTATCGAGGCGACATCGGACGCGGGTTCCTACGTGTCCATGCACGGCGCGATCAAGCGCGTCGCTGTCAAGCTTGGCAAGGTCTGCAACGACCTTCGGCTGCTTTCCTCTGGCCCGCGCACAGGCCTGAACGAGATCAATTTGCCCGAGCTCCAGGCCGGTTCGTCGATCATGCCCGCCAAGGTCAACCCGGTCCTTCCGGAGGTCGTCAACCAGGTCTGCTTCAAGGTGATCGGCAATGACGTGACGGTCTCGATGGCCGCCGAGGCTGGACAGCTGCAGCTGAACGTCATGGAGCCTGTCATCGCCCAGGCCCTGTTCGAGTCGGTCAGCCTCCTCACCAACGCGTGCCAGAACCTGCGGGTGCGGTGCGTGGACGGGATCACGGCCAACCCCGAGGTCTGCTCGGCCTACGTCATGAACTCGATCGGGATCGTGACCTTCCTCAACCCCATCATCGGCCACCACAACGGTGACCTGGTCGGCAAGGAATGTGCCAGGACCGGCAAGAACGTGCGTGAGGTCGTCCTCGAGATGGGGCTGCTCAGCCACGTCGAGCTCGACAAGATTTTCTCCCCGGAGAACCTCATCAGTCCGGCGTTCCGCGGCACGATCTTTGCCTCATCGAGCGGCTCCGCCGAGATGGCCGGCGATTCCCGATGATTGTCGTCGAGCTCCTCGTCGTCCTGGGCGCCATCTTTGTCGGAGCCCGGCTGGGCGGTATCGCCATCGGCTTCGCTGGCGGCCTCGGCGTGCTCGTACTGGCTCTCCTCGGGCTGACACCCGGCGCCATGCCGCTGGACGTGGTGTCGATCATCATGTCCGTGATCGTGGCCATCGCAGCGATGCAGGTGGCCGGCGGGATGGACTACCTCGTCGACCTAGCTGACCGCATCCTGCGTAGGAACCCTAAGCACCTCACCTTCCTGGCGCCGATCGTCACCTATCTGATGACCCTTATGGCGGGCACCGGGCATACAGCCTTCTCGACGATGCCGGTCATCACGGAGGTGGCCAAGGAGAACAACATCCGACCGTCAAGGCCGCTGTCGGTTGCCGTCGTGGCCTCCCAGATCGCCATCACGGCTTCGCCTATCTCGGCCGCCGTGATCTTCTTCTCCAGCACGCTGGAGAAGAAGGGGATCGACTACCTCCAACTGCTGGCAGTGGCCATCCCCTCGACCTTCCTCGCCTGTATGGCCACCGCCACGATCATGATGGCGATCGACAAGGTCCGGGGCACCACCGAGCTCAGCACACACCCCGAGTACCAGCGGCGCCTTGCCGCCGGCACCGTGTCGCTCAGCGGGCTCCCGCAGGACGCGATCGACGCCAGGGTCAAGGTTCCCGTCATGGCGGGCGCCCGGGCCATCGCCGGGCTCAGCGCGACTCCCGAGCCAGCGCAGGTCGCTGCGGGGAAGGTGGGCGTCAGTGGCCGCCAGGCGCGCGACATCCAGCCGAGGGCCAAGCTGTCCGTGCTGCTCTTCCTTGCCGGACTGCTCGGCGTGATGGGTTATGCCACGGCCATCAGCAAGAACGTCGGCCTCATCACCGATCCGGTGATGACCCGCGATCAGGCGATCATCGCCTTCATGCTGTCGATCGCCACCGCGATTGTGCTGCTGTGCAAGGCGCCGACAAACGACATCCTCTCCGCGTCGACGTTCAAGTCGGGTATGAGTGCGGCGATCTGTGTGCTAGGTGTCGCGTGGATGGGGACGACGTTCGTCAGCGCCCATGAGAAGGAGATCATGAGCTTCTCCGGTGATCTCCTCCGCACCCAGTCGTGGCTGCTCGCCGTCGTGCTCGTCTTCGCCTCTGCCCTGCTGTACTCCCAGGCCGCCACAACCAAGGCCCTCATGCCAACGGCCCTGGCCATCGGCGTCGCACCTTTGGCAGCTGTTGCCGCATTCCCTGCGGTATCAGCGCTGTTCATCCTCCCGACGTACCCGACGCTCCTGGCTGCGGTGCAGATGGACGACACCGGGACCACCCAGATCGGAAAGGCGGTGTTCAATCACCCCTTCCTCGTCCCTGGCATGATCAACATCGCCATCGCCGTCGGACTGGGGTTTGTATTCGGCTCATTCATCCTCTAACCGATCCGCTGATCGGCGAAACTCCCGAACCGGCTGGCACGATTGACGGCCGGGAGGGGCGGTCGACCTCCATGTGAAAGGTACGAACTCCTGCTTCGGCGCCTACCAGCGCCCCCGCAAGTTCACGGAAGTCAGCAAGACATGGATGACATCCAAAACGAGCGGGCTGGACGCAAAGCACGAGCTGCCGTTGGGGCCCAGCGCCCGGACACGGGCGAGAACCCTACTCGGGCGACCAAGCGCGGCTACCTCGGCGCGGTCCCATCCCATTCACGCGACAATGACCACAAATGAAGGTGACCCTGCGGGCCGGCCTCAGGCCCGCAGGGTCACCTTCAATTTCGAACGAGACCCAAGGGGCTGCCACAGTCCTTGACGCTCGCCCAGCCGCGGACAGGAACGGGGACACCCGACACCACCGAGACTCCCAGGTGTCGCTGCGGATAATGGCCTCGACCAAGGGCCAACGGTCGATTTTGATGGTCCTGCCCAAGCTTGGAGAAGCTCAGGATCCTGCGACGCGGACTGCCTCCAGGTGCAAGGCAGGCACGCGCTCCCCTGGCTAATCTGACTGCCGGGAACTCGATGCTGCGCGTCATTCTGGGCGGAAAGCGGCGGCCCATGACCGCGCCCTATCTGGGCGGAATGCAGCAGTTCTGGTGCGTCAAAGTCGCAGCAACGTGCACTGCACTCTGCCGGGTCACGGACATGCGGCCCATCTGCGAGAGCGTGGCCTCCGCCCCGGGCCCGTCTGCGAGCGCCGGCGTGCGTGCAACTCTGGCCCCCCGCGGGTGCCCGAACGTCGTGGTGGAGGTGGTGGCGCCCCGTCGCGTTCCCCTCGTGGGGAGGTCCGAAGGGACCGCGAGGACCAATAGGCACGCAGCCAAGCGAGCGGTCCCCAACACGCGTATCCACTGGCCATCCCTGGATGCGGACGAAGCGGGTGCATCAGACACCCCGACCAAGGGCAGCTCGACAGGCTAGGCCTTGATCTCGAGTCAAGGGTGGCCACTTATGTCCGCATCACAGAAGACGCCTGACCTGTTTATTTGTGCAGGTCAGGCGTCTTCTGAGCACTGAACAGCGTGGGAGCGAACCATGTTGGTGGAGGTGGCGGGAATCGAACCCGCGTCCACTGACGGGAAGCCAGGGCTTCTCCGGGTGCAGTGCGCTATGGCGTTTCTCGGCCCCAGGGCTCGCGCGCACACGTTCCCCGACAGGCCCAGCCGAGTAAGTGTCCCGCGCCGTCCCTCGGCATGACGACGCGGCTCAGCTTCCTAGTCGACGCCAGGAACTAGGCCGGAAGCGAACCTAGGCTGACGGACTTCGGTGCTCGCTCAGGCGGCGAGGGCGAAGTCGGTGCGCTTGGAATCGGCACCTATTGTGTTGCAAGGAGCGTTGACGAGATGACCTTGCGTCCTCGACCCGCTTCCCCTGACCAGCCGACCAGTGTCGAAACCGATCACCCCCATGAGGGGCTCGAACCCACGCTGTTCAGTTGTCACCAGCCACCGGCCAGTATGCCGGTCAACGCCGACAGTACCCAACCGGATTCCCGGTCCCGCGGTGCCGCACGCCGGTCGGTCACCCCGGCGACCGCAGTGCGGACACGACAGGAGCCGTCGTGGCACCGGCATACCATCGTGGATCACCCTCGGAACGGAGGTTCCCCAGTGTTCGAGAAGGTCCTGGTCGCCAACCGCGGCGAGATCGCCGTCCGGGCGTTCCGCGCCGCCACCGAGCTCGGCGCGAGGACCGTCGCGGTCTTCCCCGTCGAGGACCGCACGTCCGAACACCGGCTCAAGGCCGACGAGTCGTACCAGATCGGCGAGCCCGGCCACCCGGTGCGGGCGTACCTCGACTACGACAACATCGTCGCGGTGGCGCGCGAGTGCGGGGCGGACGCGGTGTACCCCGGCTACGGCTTCCTCTCCGAGAACCCGCACCTGGCCGAGGCGTGCGCGGCGTCCGGCATCACCTTCATCGGCCCACCCGCCGAGGTCCTCCACCTGACCGGCAACAAGGCCAAGGCCATCGCCGCCGCTCGCGCGGCCGGGCTGCCGACGCTGACCAGCGTCCCGGCGACCGCCGACCTCGACGCTCTCGAGTCGGCGGCAGCCGACGTCGGGTTCCCGCTGTTCGTCAAGGCCGTCTCCGGTGGCGGTGGGCGTGGGATGCGGCGGGTGGACGCGGTGGCCGGCCTGCGCGACGCCCTCGAGGCCGCCCAGCGGGAGGCGGAGTCGGCGTTCGGGGACCCCACCCTCTACCTCGAGCAGGCGGTGACCAACCCGCGGCACATCGAGGTCCAGGTGCTCGCCGACGCCACCGGCCGGGTGATCCACCTGTACGAGCGCGACTGCTCCCTCCAGCGACGCCACCAGAAGGTCATCGAGATCGCCCCCGCCCCCCACCTCGACCCCGACCTGCGGGCGCGGATCTGCGCCGACGCGGTCCGGTTCGCCACCTCGATCGGCTACGTCAACGCCGGCACGGTGGAGTTCCTCGTCGGCGAGGACGGGTCGCACGTCTTCATCGAGATGAATCCACGCATCCAGGTCGAGCACACGGTGACCGAGGAGGTCACCGACGTCGACCTCGTCGTCTCGCAGCTGCGCGTCGCCGCGGGCGAGACCCTCGAGGACCTCGAGCTGTCCCAGGAGGAGATCCACACCCGTGGGTTCGCCCTGCAGTGCCGGATCACCACCGAGGACCCCGCCAACGGGTTCCGGCCCGACGCCGGGGCCATCACGGTCTACCGCAGCGCCGGGGGCGGCGGGATCCGGCTCGACGGTGGCACCGTGTTCGTCGGGGCTCAGGTCAGCCCGCACTTCGACTCAATGCTCGTGAAGCTGACCTGCCGCGGACGCACCTTCCCCGTGGCGGTCCGCCGGGCCCGGCGAGCGTTGGCGGAGTTCCGGATCCGCGGCGTCTCCACCAACATCGCCTTCCTCGAGGCGGTCCTGACCGACCCGGTGTTCCAGGCCGGCCAGGCGACCACGTCCTTCATCGACGAGCGCCCCGCGCTGCTGACCGCTCGGGTGTCCGCGGACCGTGGGACCAAGCTGCTGACCTACCTCGCCGACGTCACGGTCAACCAGCCCAACGGCCCGGCCCGCACCCACATCTCGCCGGCTGCCAAGCTGCCCGAGCTACGCACCCAGCCGTCCCGTCCAGCGGGGTCGCGTGACCTGCTGCGCGACCTCGGGCCCGCCGGGTTCGCCCGGCGGCTGCGGGAGCGCACCGATGTCCCGGTCACCGAGACGACCTTCCGCGACGCGCACCAGAGCCTGCTCGCCACCCGCATGCGCACCCGGGACCTGCTCCAGGTGGCCGACCACGTCTCACGGCTGACGCCGCAGCTGCTGTCAGTGGAGGCCTGGGGCGGCGCGACCTACGACGTCGCGCTGCGCTTCCTCTGCGAGGACCCGTGGGACCGGCTGGCGATGCTCCGTGAGGCGATGCCCAACCTGCCCCTGCAGATGCTGCTGCGCGGCCGCAACACCGTCGGGTACACGCCCTACCCCACCCGGGTGACCGACGCGTTCGTCGCCGAGGCGGCCCGCACGGGCCTCGACATCTTCCGGATCTTCGACTCGCTCAACGACGTGGGCCAGATGCGCCCGGCGGTCGAGGCCGTACTTGCCACCGACACGGCCGTCGCGGAGGTGGCCCTGTGCTACACCGGCAACCTCATGGACCCGGCTGAGCGGCTCTACACCCTCGACTACTACCTGCGCCTGGCGGAGCAGATCGTCGACGCCGGCGCCCACATCCTCGCCATCAAGGACATGGCCGGTCTCCTGCGGGCACCCGCCGCCGCCCGGCTGGTGACGGCACTGCGCGAGCGGTTCGACCTGCCCGTGCACCTGCACACCCATGACACCGCCGGCGGCCAGGTCGCGACCCTGCTGGCGGCCATCCACGCCGGGGTGGACGCCGTCGACGCCGCCAGCGCCCCGATGGCGGGGACGACGAGCCAACCCTCGCTCTCGGCACTCGTCGCGGCGACGGACGGCACCGAGCGGCAGACCGGCCTCGACCTCGCCGCCGTCATGTCGCTCGAGCCGTACTGGGAGGCGGTGCGCCGGCTCTACGCGCCGTTCGAGTCCGGGCTGGCCTCCCCCACCGGTCGGGTCTACACCCATGAGATCCCCGGCGGCCAGCTCTCCAACCTGCGCCAGCAGGCCATCGCCCTCGGGCTCGGCGACCGCTTCGAGGCCATCGAGACGATGTATGCCGCGGCCAACCGGATCCTCGGCAACCTCGTCAAGGTGACGCCGAGCAGCAAGGTCGTCGGCGACCTCGCCCTGGCCCTCGTCGGCGCGGGGGCCGACCCGGCGGACTTCGAGGAGAACCCCACGGCCTACGACATCCCCGACTCGGTCATCGGCTTCCTCGAGGGCGAGCTCGGCGACCCACCCGGCGGGTGGCCCGAGCCGTTCCGGACCAAGGCGTTGGCCGGGCGCAGCGCGCGGCCGCGGGTGACGACCCTGACCCCGCAGCAGGAGCAGGCGCTGGTCGACGAGCCCCGACGGGCCCTCAACCGGCTGCTGTTCCCCGGACCTACCAGGGACTTCGAGGCCGCGCGGGAGGAGTACGGCAACCTCGGCGTCCTCGGCACCCGCGAGTTCTTCCACGGTCTCGAGCTCGGGGCCGAGACGGAGGTCGACATCGAGGCGGGCAAGCGGCTCATCCTCGGGGTCTCCTCGGTGGGCGAGGCCGACGAGAGGGGCATGCGCGCGGTCATGTGCACCCTCAACGGCCAGTTCCGGCCGGTCTCGGTCCGCGACACCTCGGCCGACGTCACGGTCAAGGCCGCCGAGAAGGCCGACCCCAGCATCCCCGGGCACGTCGCCGCGCCGTTCGCCGGCATGGTCACCCCGGGCGTGGCCGAGGGCGACGTCGTCGAGCCCGGGGCGGTCGTCGCCACGATCGAGGCGATGAAGATGGAGGCGAACATCACCACGCCGGTCGGGGGGACGGTGGCCCGGCTGGCGATCGGCGCGGTACAGCAGGTGGAGGGGGGCGACCTCCTGCTCGCGATCACCCCGACCTGAGGCGCCGGCTGTGTCGGACGGAGCCGGACGCGCTACCAGGACCCGCCGGAGCTGCCCCCACCACCGCCGCCGGAGAACCCCCCGCCGCTGCTGAACCCACTGGCGCCGGACGAGCCCGGGGTGGCGACGAAGGTGCCGGCCGCCGTGGTGGAGAAGCTGTCCATCCCGGCGGCCAGGCCGCCGAACCCGGTGTTCCACGGGCCGACGTACCACAGCGGCCGGGCGATCGGCCGGCCGGCCGCCGCGGCGGCATCGGCGACCTGCTGGAACACGGCGGCCCAGCGCTCGGCGACCCCGAAGACGATGGCATACGGGAGGTAGCGGCTGAAGATGTCCTGCGCCTCCTCCCACTTGATCTGGTTCGCCTCGGCGGTGACGAGGTACTGCTGGAACCCGCGGGACTGGGCGAGCACGGCGCTGCCCTCGGCCGTGCGGGCGGCCATCCGCCGGCCCAGGGCGGAGACGACGAGCGCGCCGAGCACTCCGCCGATGCCGAGCACCCAGCTCGGCGGGACCGGCAGTCCCGCGTCGCCGAACGAGCCGCCTGCGGCCTTGCCGACGGCGACCGCCGCGATGACCGAGCCGATGCCCAGGGCTATGGCGGCGGCGCCCCACACACCGCGCTGGACCTCCGGCGACTTGCGGAACCAGCCGCGCTGCACCGTCTCCTGGTACATCAGGCTCTGCACCGACTTCAGGGTCGGCGCGAAGGTGTTCTTCAGCGCGCTGAGCAGCACCTGGTCGCCTCCGGCGAAGACCGAGTCCAGCAGCAGCTGCTCGTAGGGGTTGAGCGCCGGCCCTCCGGCGGGCGGGGACGTCCGTGACAGCCGCCAGTCGGCCCGCGACCAGGCGTGGGCGCCGGCCACCTCCTCGAGCACGAGGTAGCCGCGCACGGCGAGGTCGATCAGGGTCGCGGTGACGTCGAGGACGTTGGCCGCCTCGTCGATGATCGTGCCGACCATGCCGGGCTGGACTCCCGGGGGCGGACTGAACTGCACGGCGACCGTGGGCTGGCGGGCGCCGCGGACCACCGTGGCCTCCTGGCCGAGCCCCGGGGTCAGCCCCGGGGTGAGACCGGCGTACTGCTCGTCCCGGCCCCGCTTCCACACGAGCAGACCCATGAGCCCCCCAGCGAGGGCGGGCACCAGGGCACCGGTGCCGATGAGGAGCCAGCCGAGGCGGGACGCCGTCGTCGGCGACATCGTCGAGCCGGCGGAGCTCGTCGCGCTGCCCTGGCGGAGGTCCGCGGTGAGGTCGCCGAAGGCGCTGCGGGGGTAGGAGGTGAGGACCGACGCCCCCTCGCCGGGCCCGAGGTCGGGCACGGTGAACGTGGAGTCGATGCCCGCGGTGGCGGTGCACCGCTGGGTGGAGCCCTGCGGGCCGTAGAAGCAGGTGGCCCTGGTCGCGGCGACGGGACCGGAGACCCGGGCCGAGATCCCCTTCCTGGCGGTGGCGTTCGCGGGCGAGACGAGGTTGTAGTAGAACTCCGCGGTGCCGTCGCCGATGTCGTTGACGACGTGGTCGAGGTGGTACCGCACGGTGTACTGCTGGGTTCCGGTGACGGTCTGCGAGGGGCTGCCGATCCGCAGCCTGGCGGTCGCCCCCTGGTCGGTGATGGAGATGTCCGTCGGGGCGCCGGTGCTCGAGGTGACCGCCACCTGGCTCAGGGCGTAGTAGCGGTACGTGTCGGGCTGGTTCCGGTAGCCGGCGCGCACGGTGATGTCGCGGTAGATGCCGTGCCTGTCGGCGCCGGACGGGAAGGCCCAGGTGATGTCCTCCGTGACGTCGACCGAGCCGTCCGCGTTGACCCGGTAGCCGACGGCGAACCGGGTCGCGTCGTCCTCGGCGACCAGGGACCAGCCCGGGCCGGCGGCCGACCCGGGTGCCGCCGCGACGGGCCCGGCCACAGCCGGGACGCCGGACGCCGGCACCGCCCCGGCGGCGCCGGCGAGCGAGGACCCGAGCAGGACGAGCACCGGTACGGCGAGGGCGGCATACCCGGCCGCCGCGAGCCACCGCAGGCTCCTCACTCAGCGGTCCTGCCGTGCAGCGCCCGCTCGGCCTCGCGGCGGTCCTGCCGCTCCCGGAGGGCGTGCCGCTTGTCGTACTCCTTCTTGCCCTTGGCCACCGCGATCTCGACCTTCGCCCGGCCGTCCTTGAAGTACAGGGCGAGCGGCACGATCGTGTGACCGCTCTCGCGCGTCTTGTGGGCGATCTTGTCGAGCTCGGCGCGGTGCAGCAGCAGCTTGCGCCGTCGCCGCGGGGTGTGGTTGGTCCAGGTGCCCGAGGAGTACTCGGGGATGTGGACCCCCTCCAGCCACAGCTCGTCGCCGGTGAACTGGGCCCAGCCGTCGACGAGCGAGGCGCGCCCCATCCGCAGCGCCTTGACCTCGGTACCGGTCAGCGCGAGCCCGGCCTCGAAGGTGTCCTCGATGAGGTAGTCGTGGCGGGCCTTGCGGTTGCTCGCCACCAGCTTGCGTCCCTGCTCCCTGGCCATCGCCGTCCCCCTTCCTCGTCGTGGTCGGCGTCGTCGGGACGCAACGCTACCCGGCGCGGCGGGGGTGCGTGGACACGCCGGCCCGGGCGGCCCCGCCCGCAGCCGGTATGCCGCTGCCGGTGGCAGCCGGGTGCCGCAGGAGTGCAGGTCAGAGCCACCTGCGTGGGTCGACCGGCGCGCCGTTCTGGCGGGTCTCGAAGTGGATGTGACAGCCGGTCGACAGCCCGGTGGTGCCGGAGTACGCGATGACCTCGCCGCGGTGGACCCACCCGTGGGTGACGACGAACCGGGTCAGGTGGTTGTACGTCGTCGAGAGGTCGACGCCGCCCTGGTAGCCGTGGTCGACGACCAGGCGGTTCCCGTAGCCACCGCCCCAGCCGGCCGAGACGACCCACCCGTTGGCCGCGGCATGGACCGGAGTCCCGCACGGCGCCGCGTAGTCCCGGCCCTCATGGAGGATCCAGGCGTGGAGGATCGGGTGGAAGCGCAGCCCGAACTCCGAGCTGACCGCGATGCCGGTGACCGGCGGCGACAGGAAGCCCCGTCCACCGGCCCCGCTGGTTCGCCCGGCGCGGCGGGCGGCCCGGGCGCGGGCGGCGAGCGCCGTGGCCAGCCGGTCCGACTCGGCCCTCATCGCGCGCAGCCGCCTCTTCTCGGCGACCGCCTTGGTGGCGACCGCAGCGGTCTGGGACTTCTGCTGGGCGGCTAGGTCGACGAGCGCGGCGCTGGCGGCCGCGGCCCGGTCGCGCGCGGTGGCGGCGGCGGCCAGCGCGGCGGCGGCCCGGGCCTGGGCATCCGCGGACGCCAGGCGCAGGGCGGCCAGCCGGGCCTGCTGAGCCTGCTGGTCGGCCCGGGCGTTGGCGAGCCGGCCGAGCGACTGGTTCTGCAGGTCGATGACCGTGTTGACCATGGCGAGCCGGTCGGCGAAGTCCTGCGGCGAGGTCGAGTCCATCGCCACCGAGATCTGGCCGAGGCCCTGCTCCTGGTACATCTGCGAGGCGACCTGGGCGACCTCGCGCTGGCCGGCCTCGATCGAGGCGCGGGTGGCGTCGAGCTCGTCCTGTGCCTTGCCCTGGTTGGCCTTGGCGACCGCGAGGTCCTGCTCGGCCTTGGCGTCGACGAGCTCGGCGGCGGCCTCTGCGGCCTGCGCAGCCGTCAGAGCGGCCCGGGCGGCCGGGATCTTGGCCTGGGTGGCCTTGAGGGCCTGGTAGGCCCGCAGCAGGTCCTTGTTGGTCTCCTCGAGGTCAACGCTCAGCCCCTTGATCTGGGCGTCGACCTGCTTCTTCTTCGTGCTGGGGTCCGTGGCGGTGGCGGCCTGGACGACGCGGCCGGTGGCGGGGGCGGCCTCGGCGGCCACGGCGCCGACCAGCCCGACGGCACAGACCATCGCGGCCCCGGCGAGCGCCGCGGGGTGCAGGCGGGCGCCGAACCAGCGGCGTCGGTTATGGACCACGAGTCACATTGGTAACAGAGTTCCCACCGGTTGGGAACGACCCTGCCGGGCGATTCGCCGTTCGCAGCCGATGTCGGCCGCGGGGGGGACCGCCTGGGGTGGGCAGCCGTGGCCCGCGGGCCGGAGCGGGGGCTCAGACCCGCAGGAACCGGCGCAGCGCGACGACGCTGGTGAGGATCGCCACGACCATCGCGCCGCCGAGCATCCATGGAGAGATGACCCACAGGTCCGACGAGCCGATCCAGGCACCGCTCATCCGGCTGAGCCGGCGCTCGAAGACGAAGTGGATCAGCACCCACAGCGCGACCACGGCCAGGCCGACGCCGACGACCGAGACGATGAGCATCTCGACGATGAACGGCATCCGGATCGTCGTGCTCGAGGCGCCGACCAGGCGCATGATGGCGATCTCGCGGCGGCGGGTGAAGGCCGCCTGGCGAATCGTCGTGCCCATGAGCAGGGCGGCGCAGACCACCATGGCGAAGGCGAGCACGACGGCGATCCACGTCACGACGTTGATGACGGTGAACAGGCTTCTGAGGACCTTCTGCTGGTCCTGGACGCTGGCGACACCCGGAGCGCCCTCGAACTGACTGCTCACGACCGCGAACTTGGTCGGGTCCTTGAGCTGGACGCGGTAGCTCTGCGGGATGTCGCCGACCCGGAGGTTGTTGACGACCGGGCTGTTGCGCATCTGCTCCTTGAACCGGTCGAAGGCCTGCTGCTCGGACTCGTAGTAGACCGCCTTGACCTCGGGCATCCCCTCGAGCTGCGCCTTGATGGTCGCCTTCTGCGCGTCGGTGGCGGACTGCCCCTGGCAGTTGGGCTGCACCGAGACCGCGTTGCACAAGAAGATGGAGACCTGGATGCGGTCGTACCAGTAGCCCTTCATCGTGTCCGCCTGGCGTTGGGCCAGCAGCCCCAGACCGAGGAGGAACACCGAGACCATCGTCACGAGGATGACGGAGGCGGCCATCGAGATGTTCCGGCGCAGGCCGGTGCCGACCTCGCCGAGGATGAACCGAGACCTCACTTCTTCTCCCCCGCCGCTGCCCTCTTCCGACGTGCCGACCACTTCTTGCTCGAGGCCGCGCCCACCGGCTCGGCGTCCGCACCCTGGTCGCCGGCCCCTGCCACGGGTGGGGCGTCGGCCGGCGCCGCGGCCGCCGGGCGGTCGGGCCCCGCGGGCTGCCGGAGCGGAACCGGGCTGCCCACCTGGGTCGGCGAGGACCCCGGTCCGCCGGCGATGTAGGAGGCGTCGCGCTCGTCCCGCACGAGCCGGCCCTCGTCGAGCTGGACGACCCGCCTGCGCAGATCGTTGACGATCTCGTCGTCGTGGGTCGCCATGACCACCGTGGTGCCCGTGCGGTTGATCCTGCCGAGCAGGTGGACGATCTCGAGGCTGATCCGTGGGTCGAGGTTCCCGGTGGGCTCGTCGCAGAGGAGGATCGCCGGCTTGTTCACGACCGCCCTGGCGATCGCGACGCGCTGCTGCTCGCCGCCGGAGAGCTCGTGCGGCAGCCGCCCGCCCATGTCCTTCAGACCCACCATGTCGAGGGTCTCCGGGACGACCTGGCGGATGACGTGGTTGGGCTTGCCGATGACCTGTAGGGCGAAGGCGACGTTCTGGTGCACGGTCTTGCCCGGCAGGAGCCGGAAGTCCTGGAACACCGCTCCCATGTCGCGCCGCATCCGGGGCACCTGGCGCGCCGAGATGGTCCCGAGGTCCTGGCCGGCCACGAGCACGGTTCCGGAGGTCGCGAGCTCCTCGCGCAGCACGAGCCGCAGCAGCGTGGACTTCCCCGAGCCGGAGGGGCCGACGACGAAGACGAACTCACCCCGCTCGATGTCGAGGCTGATGTCGTCGAGGGCGGCCCGGAGGCTCCGGGGATAGACCTTGGAGACGTTGTCGAAGCGGATCATGCGCTGGGGCAGACCTTCGGACGCGGGGACGGGACACGGCACTGCGGAGCAGGGCTCCGGGTCGAGCATAGGTTCCCCGTCTGGGGATGCCGAACAGGCTGGCCGTCCTCGGCGTGCCCGGGCGAGGCGTCAGCGCTCGGTGACGGACAGCGTCGCGGGATCGGCCACCCCGAACGCCTCGCGCATCGTCGTGGCCACGGTGGAGGCAGCCCGGGACGCCTCCTCGGCGGGAAGGTACGGCGCGGTCGGCACGTCGTCCGGCCACCAGCGGATGTAGTCGGAGCCGTCGCCCGGCCCCGGGTGGTGCCATCCGGCGCCGAGGATGACGGCGTCCTCCTCGGCACTGATCGGGAAACCCGACCCGAACCGGGCCGCCCCCACGCAGGTCCCTCGCAGGTGGTCCTCGGCCCGGCGCAGCACGATGGCCGGCACCGTGTCCTCGAACCTCGCCGGCAGCAGACCGAACGCGCGGCGCGGGCGGACCTCGCGGGAGCGTGCGCTCTGGGGCGGCCCGCTGACCAGTACGGCGCCTCCATCCGGCAGGTCGAGCAGGCGCAGCGCGAGCTGCGCCTGCCAGACGGTCCACGCCGGCTGGGCCATCCGGGCGGCCGGGCCCGCCGGGACGTCGTCATGCTCACTCATCGCCACCCCCGTGCCGTGCTCATGGCGGTCAGTCGCCGCCCTTGTCCTGCCCGCGCCGCCAGCGGACGCCTGCTTCGATGAACTCGTCGATGTCCCCGTCGAAGACGGCGCTGGGGTTGCCGACCTCGTGCTCGGTGCGCAGGTCCTTGACCATCTGGTACGGCTGGAGCACGTAGGACCGCATCTGCTCGCCCCAGCTCGCCTTGACGTCGCCGGCCAGCTCCTTCCGCTCGGCGGCCTCCTCTGCCTTCTTGAGCAGCAGCAGGCGCGACTGGAGGACGCGCAGGGCAGCGGCGCGGTTCTGGATCTGGGACTTCTCGTTCTGCATCGAGACCACGGTCCCGGTCGGGATGTGCGTCATCCGCACCGCCGAGTCGGTGGTGTTGACCGACTGGCCGCCGGGGCCGCTGGAGCGGAAGACGTCGACCTTGATCTCGTTCTCGGGGATCTCGATGGAGTCGGTCTGCTCGATGAGCGGGACGACCTCGACCGCCGCGAAGCTCGTCTGCCGCCGGCCCTGGTTGTCGAAGGGGCTGATCCGCACCAGCCGGTGGGTGCCGCCCTCGACGGAGAGGTTGCCGTAGGCGTACGGGACGTCGACCTCGAAGGTCGCCGACTTCAGCCCAGCCTCCTCGGCATAGCTCGTGTCCAGGACCTTCGTCGGGTAACCGTGGCGCTCGGCCCAGCGCAGGTACATCCGCAGGAGCATCTCGGCGAAGTCGGCCGCGTCGACGCCGCCCGCGCCGGAGCGGATCGTCACCACGGCGGCCCGGGAGTCGTACTCCCCGGAGAGGAGGGTGCGCACCTCCAGCTCCCCCATGGCCTTCTTGACCTTGACCAGCTCGCGCTCGGCCTCCTCCAGGGTGGCAGCGTCGTCCTCCTCGGTGCCGAGCTCGACGAGGGCCTCGAGGTCGTCGAGGCGAGCCTCCAGACCCGTCACCCGCTCCAGCTCCGACGTGGCGCGCGAGAGCTCGGAGGTGACCTTCTGGGCGGCATCCTGGTCGTCCCAGAGGTCGGGTGCCGAGGCCTGTGCCTCGAGGTCGGTGATCCTGGCCCGCAGCGCGTCGAGGCCCGTCACCTCACGCACCGAGGACATGGTGGTGCGGAGGTTCTTGATCTCGGTCGCGAAGTCGGCTGCCACGGTGGGCAGCCTACGTCAGTGCGCAGAACCGGGGGTCTGCCGTGCGTCCGGGGCGTGCGTCCGGGCGGCCCGGCTGCCGGCTCCGGCCGGCAGCCGGGCCGCTCAGGTGGTACGCAGGTTGCGTACGACGACTCCGGTGCGGGGCTTGGGGGCGAAGAAGGTCGACTTGGGGGGCATCAGCACCCCTTCGCGGGCCGTGCGCTCGATCTCGGCGGTCGGCACGGGGCGGATGAGCACGCCCGCCTCGGCCCGGCCGCTGCGCACCGCGGCGAGCACCTCGGCCACCCCGTGCTGGTAGTCGACCTCGGCCGGGGCGCCCTCGAGAGCTGCCTCGAGCCAGGCGCCGTCGAGGGCTCGTACCCCGGCGAAGGCGCCCGGTCGGGGGATGAGCCACTCCGCCCGCCCGTCCGGGCCGACGAGGACGAGCCGGCCCAGACGCTCCATCGCCGTCAGCATGGACCCGTCCGGCTCCGGGGCCGGCGCCGACTCGAAGCGGGACGACAGCGCGTCGCGCACGGCCGCGTACGGCATCCCGGCGTAGAGCCGGTGGATGGCCGCGACGCTCACCTGCTCGGCCGCGAGCTCGCCGACGAGCGCAAGAGTGAGCTCGGCAGGCGACCCCCGGCCACCGGTGGACTCGCGGACCTCGTCGCGGAAGCGGCGGGCGACCCCGTAGCGGTGGTGGCCGTCGGCGATGAGGACATCGGCGCCGGAGACGTGTGCGGCGATGGCCGCCACCCGGTCCGGGTCGGCGAGGCGCTCGAGGACATGGCTGACGCCGTCGACGGTGACCGCGCCCAGCGGCTCGCCGGGGTCACGCAACAGCTCGGTCAGGCCGGTCGCCAGCGACAGCCCCCAGACCGGGGACAGGTTCGCTCCGGTGGCCCGGGTGAGGTCGAGGCGATCGGTCGACGCCTTGGGCGTCGTGCGCTCGTGCGGCAGAACCCCCCCGGCCCCCTCGTCGACGACCTCGAGGGCGCCGACCACGCTGATGAGATCTCGCGCCGCTCCCGCCTCGTCGGTGAACCGGGTGCGGTACACCGTGAACGTCGGGCTCTCGTCCCGGACGAGGATGCCCTCGGCCACCCACTGGCGCAGCAGTGCGCCCGCCCGGTCGTAGCGGTCCTCCCCGTCGAGCGGCACGTCGATGTGGACGATGTTGTGCTCGTCGCGAGCCGCGTAGGCCTCGACGTCGGCGCGGGACAGGACGTCGTACGGCGGCGCGAGGACCGCGCCGAGGTCGATGCCGGGAGAGTAGCGCAGGGCAGGGAAGGGCTCGAAGCGCGGCACGGGCCCAGCCTGACACGTCGGCCCAGGCGTCGCAGGCTCGCTCTGGAGGCTGCCCGAGACGCGAGACGGTCCCCTGGTGGGCTGGTGGGCCGCTAGCCTGCCGCGGAGGCCCAGGCCTCGACCGCGGTCGTCACCGGCCGGCCGGTCGCCACCGCCTCGTCCATGGCCAGGCTGAGGAGGGCGTCCTGGCAGCCGTCGGCGAGCGGGTACGGCTCGGGTCCCTCGTCCCGGGCCCAGGCGCCGACCGCGGCCAGGAGCGCGGCGACGGCGAGGTCGTCCTCGGAGAACCCCGAGCCCACGAAGGCGTTGCGCCACAGCACCTCTCCGTCGACGCTCAGGTGCTGTACCTCGAGCCCCTCGAGGTTGAGATCGAGCCCGGTGAGGCGGCGCAGGATGCGGGACTCGACCGGGGTGTCCGGGCCGGCGAGCCGCACCAGGGTGTCGTCGACGATCTCGCCGAGCGACCCGCGCACGACGATCCGCCGAGCCCGGAGCGGGTTGAACCACTGGGTGTCGGTGAAGTCATAGAGCCCCATCCGGCCGGGCCCGAAGTCGAGGGTCGCGATGGTGTTCTCCAGGGGCGTCGCAGCCACGGAGCCGGTCCATCCCGAGCGGCCGAGCGGGTCGACCAGGGGTGCTGCATACGCCTGCGCCCGCACCGTCGCCGGAGCGAACCCGGCTCCGAGCAGCCCGCGGATCATCGAGGTCGCGTGGTACCCGTGGGTAGAGGAGACCTGGGCCGAGGTCACCTCGCCGATGGTCCCCGCACGGGCCAGGGCGAGCCGGGCGGCGTGGGCGGGCATGAGGAGGTACTGCTCCGCCACCTGGACGAGGCCACTGCCGCCCACCGCCGCGAACAAGGAGCGCAGCCCCTCGACGTCGGGCGCGGGCGGTGTCTCGGTGAGGACCCGGACACCGGCGCCGGCGAGCGTCGTGGTGAGGCCCGGCATCTGCTGCCAGGGCACCGCGACGATGACGACCTCCGGCCGGGCGAGGGCCACCAGCTCGTCCACCGTGCGGAAGGTCGGCAGCCCCCACCTGGCCTCGACCTCCGCGCCGCGGGCGGCCGAGCGGGTCACGACCCCGCTGACGGCGAAGTGGCCGGGGGCGGCCCGCGCCAGCCGCAGGAAGAACTCGCCACGCCAGCCGCTCCCGACCACCCCGAACCGCACCGGCTCACCGCTCATGCCGTCCTGCCTACCACACAAGAGCACAGGCCCGGGCCGCCGGTTCCGGCCCGCCCTGCTCGACGCCCGGCGGAGGAGGCGCAGCGACGGCCCTTCGCCAAGCAGGTGGCCCTGGGCGCCGATCCGCGCCGCCCAGATGGCAGGCTCTGTTCATCGACGACCGCCGGCTGAGCGGGTCGCGCGCCGTCGGGATGCGTCGTCAACCCACCGGCACCGGGGAGGAGAGCCATGCGGACCATCGGGGTGATCGGCGGCATGAGCTGGGAGTCGACCGCCGAGTACTACCGGCTGCTCAACACCCTGGCGGCCGAGCGGCTCGGCGGCCTGCACTCGGCCGACCTGCTGGTGCGCTCGGTCGACTTCGCGGACATCGAGCGGCTTCAGGTGGCCGGCGAGTGGGAGCAGGCCGGGGCCGTGCTGGCCGAGGGCGCGGCGGGGCTGGAGGCCGCCGGGGCGGACCTGCTCGTCCTGGCGACCAACACCATGCACAAGGTCGCCGGTGCCATCGAGACCCGGTGCGGCATCCCGCTGATCCATCTCGGCGATGCGACCGCGGCGGCGGTCCTGGCTGCCGGGGTCCAGCACGTCGGGCTGCTCGGAACGGCGTTCACGATGGAGCAGGGCTTCTACGCCGACCGGTTGCGCTCGCACGGACTCACGGTGACGACACCCGGGGCCGCGGATCGGGCGGCAGTCCACTGGGTCATCTACGACGAGCTGTGTCGCGGCCGCGTCGAGGACTCCTCGCGGACGACCTATCTCGAGGTCGTGGGCCGGCTGGTCGAGGCCGGGTGCCAGGGGGTCGTCCTGGGCTGCACCGAGATCGAGCTCCTGCTGCCGATGGCCTCGGCGCACGGGGTGCCGCTGTTCCCGACCACCCGGATCCACGTGGAGGCGGCGCTGGCCGCCGCGCTCGCCGAGAGCTGACGCGGCGTCCCGACGCGTCCCCGCGACCGCCGGACCCCCAGGTCGGGCTCGTCTCGCGGCGCTCCTCCCAGCCGCGGCCGGCCGCCGGCGGGACGGAGTCCTGCCGCCGAGGCCGGGACCGCCGCGCGGTGCTCAACGCAGGAGGATGTCGGCGCGGGCCCGGGAGACGACGTGAATCGTCACCGAGGTGCCGAGGGCATCGAGCATCGGTCCCACCATCGGCAGCTCTGCCCGGCAGGACATCGCCACCACGGCCGTTCGCCCGTCGGGAGAGCCCGTCGCGGCATCCACCTGCCACGCCGTGATCCCCACCGGCAGTGGCCGCGCGGCGACATACTGCGCCACGCTGGCCCGCACCGACTCGTCGCTGAGCGGTACGGCGTCGTGCACCCCGCGCGCGTAGGCCCCCGTGTCCAGGGCGTCCGCGGCGTCCAGAGCCGCCGCGTCGGCCACGTCGAGCAGCCGCATCCGGGACAGCTGGGCCGAGGTCACCGCCGCCGTGCCGAGGACGAGCGTCAGGGCGACGACGGTCAGCCCGATGATGAGCAGGGTCACCTGGCCCTCCTCTGCCCGCCGACCGCCCGGGCCGGCGGCACCGGCCGGCATGCCGCGCCGAGCCCAGTGCCGCGCCCAGGCCCGGACGCGCGCGGCACGCCACGTCCGGCTGCTCACGGCACCACCCGGTAGCGGTCGACCGTCGACAGCTGGTCGGCCTCGAGGTGCACGGCCAGCGGGATGGCGTCGCGGGCGAACGCCGGCACCAGCGGGAGCCGCACCGTCACCACCGTGTGCACAGCGACCCTTGCGTCCGGTCGCAGGCACGGCGACCCGTCGCACCCGATCGTCAGCTCGCCCGCACCGTCGAAACCCTGGTCAGCGAAGGCGATGGCCGCCGCGGCCCGGGCCCGCGGCTCGGCATCGACCTGCGAGGTCGCCGTCACGAACGCGCGCCCGGCCTCCCGCGCCGCCGTCGAGGCGGCATACGCTCCCGCCTGCACACGCGCCAACACCAGCACGAGGTAGACCAGCGGCACCAGCAGGAGGGTCGACAAGAAGACGAACTCCACCACCGCGCTCCCGCGCTCGTCCGGCGGGCCGGCACCCGGTCCACCGTGCCGGCGAGGCCGGCTCACTGGTCCTCCTCGAAGGCGCGCCCAGTCACATCGAGGCCTCCGGAGATCCCCAACGGCCCGAACACCGGCAGCGGCGCCCGGACCCGCACCGTCACGACGCGGGCTCCGGCCACCACGGCCACGCCGGCGGTGACGTCGGCGGCATACCGCGCCGACAACGACGCCGTCACCAGCTCGCGGGTGCGCGCCGTCCCGTCGCCGGGTTCTGCGTCGGCGCGCGCGCCGTACCGGGCTCCCTCGGACGCGCACGAGATCAACGTGTTCCGCACGTGCAGCGCGAAGCCCAGCTGGAGGACCGCCAGGAACAGCGCCAGGACGAGCACCGATACCAGCGCGAAGTCGACGACCGCCGACCCCCGCTCGTCCCGGGACCGCGCACCCGCCACCGGGCGGCCGTCACACGGGCACGCCGGCGCGGTATGCCGCGCCCAGCCGCCCGGCGCTGGGGCGCGCGCGGCCACGACGCCCCGCTCAGCCGGTCACCGAGCTCAGCGCCCGGTGCAGGATGTCGACGAGCTCGGTCCGCGCCACCGCCCACAGGACGGTGACCAGTCCGGCCGTCATCAACGTGATGAGCACCCAGCCCGGCACGTCGCCACGTTCGTCGCGGACCTGTCCCGACCGGGCGGCCCGTACGGTCCGCACCCTCATCAACCCCAGCGCTGCCATGATGCCGCCCTTCCTGCTCGACCCGACGAGTAGCCACTGCTCACAACGTGAACCTCAGGAATGTGAACCCCGGGAAGACGGCGAAGACCACCGTCACCGGGAGGATGAGAAAGACGACGGGGACCATCATGGCGATCTCGCGCTTGCCGCCGGACTCCATGATCGCCCGGCGCCCCTCCTCACGGACGTCCTGCGCCTGCGACCGGAGGACATCGGCGAGGGGGCTGCCCCGTTCGATCGACACGATGACGCCGTCGACGAACCGCGCCAGGCCGGCCAGGCCGGTGCGGTCGGCGACGCCCTGCAGGGCCGTGGGCAGGTTGGCGCCGGCGCGGGCGTCAGCCAGCGCTCGGCGAAGCTCGTCGGAGAGCTCACCCCGCGATACCCGGCAGACCCTCTCCAGAGCCGCGACGGCACCCTCGCCCGCTCCGACCGCCAATGCGAGGAGCTCGGCGATCGTCGGGAACTCGGCGAGGATCCGGCTCTCCCGGCGCACTGCTCGGCGAGTGAGGGCCCAGTCGGACCACACCAGCCCGAGCCCGGTCCCGATCAGCGTGAGCAGGAGCACGGTGACGGGACCGCTGCCCCGAGTGAGGTAGAGCAGCATCCCGGCGGTGCCGCCGGCGGCGCCCGCGGCACCGCCCCACAGCACCTGCTCCGCCCGGAACCGCTCGACGTCCGGCGCCATCCCGGCGCGCTGCAGCCGATGCCGCACCGACGGCGCCCCGCCCAGCACGCGGTCGACGACCCGTCCCAGGTCGGCGACGACCGGTGCAGCGAGGGCTGCCAGGACTCCCCGACGTGATCTGGCCTGGTCGAGGAGCCGCGACGGACGGGGCGTGTCGCGCAGGTAGGGCAGCACGCGCTCGGCCAGCCCGGTGCGGCGGTGCCACGGGAGGCCGGCCCAGACCAGCACGAGCCCGACCCCCAGCATCGCCCCGACGACCGCACCGGGGCGGGACAGTGCGCCGGTCACCGCAGCACCCGCTGGTCCTCGGGCAGCCGGCCGATCCGCACCATGACGCGGTAGGCGAGGACCGTGAGGGCGGCGCCGGTGGCCAGGACCAGCGCGCCGACCCGGCTGCCATACGCCTGCACCGACTCCGGCCGGGTCGACAGCATCGCAAGGACGACCCACGGAGCCGCGACGGCGAGCCGGGCAGCGTTGACCGTCCACGCCTGCCGGGTCTCCATCTCGGCGCGGGTGCGGGCGTCCTCCCGCAGGAAGGTCGACAACGTGCGCAGCAGCCGGCCGAGGTCGCTGCCGCCGACCTCCCGGGCGATCCGCATCGACTCGACGAGCCGGTCCCCGACCGGGTCGCTCAGCCGCTCCTTGAGCCGGGTCAGGCAGTCCTGGAAGCGTCCGGTGAGCCGGTAGTCCTCGCCGAAGGCGGCGAACGCGGGGCGCAGCTCCTCCGGCCCGCGATGCGCCAGCTGGGCCAGGGCCTCTGGCAGCGCCATCCCGGCCCGCACCGCCGACGCGATGTTGTCGACCGCGTCGGGCCACACGTCGCGCAGCCGGCTCCGGCGGCGGCGGGCCCGCATCCGCACGACGGCCAGCGGCGCGTACCCGGCCATCAGCGCGAAGCACACGGCGATCGCCGGGACGCCGGTGACGGCATACCCGATGAGCAGGACGAGAACCGCCGCGATGACCGCGGCCGACGCGAGCGACCGCGGGGTGAACGTCGCATAGCCGGCCTGCACCAGGTCGTCGCCGAGCCGCGCCAACGGCCGGGACCGGCGGCGGCCGGCACCGGCTGCGGCGACGGGGACCCAGCACGACCACCAGATCAGGAACAGGCCGGCGCCGAGGAGCCCACCCACCAGCAGCCCCCTCACGCCGCCCCCTGCGCGAGAACAGCGGCCACGTCGTAGCCCGCGCGCTGGAACCGGTCGAGGTGCGGGGGGAACCCGTCTGCCCGAACCAGCTCACCGCCGCGCCGGACGAACAGCTCGGCGATCTCGACGACGTCACCCTCGGCCCGGCCCGGGACCGCGACGATCTCGCGGACCTTGCGGCTTCCGTCGCGCTCCAGCACGGCGTGCACGACGACGTCGATCGAGCTGGCCACCGTCGGCACGACGAAGCGGCTGGACACGTTCTCCCCGGCCAGAAGCGGCAGCGTACACATCTTGGTCACCGCCTCGCGGGCGCTGTTGGCATGGATCGTGCACATCCCCGGCAGCCCCGAGTTGAGGGCGATGAGCAGGTCGAGACTCTCCGCCTGACGGACCTCCCCGACGATGATGCGGGACGGCCGCATGCGCAGGGCCTCCTTGACGAGCCGGCGCAGCGGCACCTCGCCGGTGCCCTCCAGCGAGGGCTGCCGCACCTGTAGCGAGGCGACGTCCCGCAGAGGGATCTTCAGCTCGAAGACCTCCTCACAGGTGACGACGCGTTCGCGGGGCGGGATGGCGGAGGCCAGGCAGTTCAGCATGGTGGTCTTGCCCGCCTGGGTTCCGCCGGAGACCAGGACGTTGAGCCCGGACACCACCGCCGCCTCGAGGAACGCCGCAGCCTGCCGCGACAGCGTGCCGAGCCGCACCAGGTCGTCCAGGGAGTCCGCCTTCACGACGAACTTCCTGACGTTGACCAGCCAGTGTTCCCGGCTGATGTCGGGGATCACGACGTGCAGCCGGGAGCCATCCGGTAGCACCGCGTCGACGAACGGGGAGGACAGGTCCACCCGACGCCCTGAGGACCTCAGCATCCGTTCGACGAGGTCGCGTACCTCCTGCGCGGTGAGGATCGTCGTCGTGAGGTCGGCCATCCCGTCGCGTGCCACGAAGACCCTCGCCGGGTCGTTGACCCAGATCTCCTCCACCGCCGGGTCGTCGAAGTACTGCTGCAGCGGCCCGAACCCGGCGACGTCGTCCCACACCGCCTTCGCCGCCTCGTCCCGATCCCCGAGCAGCGGCATCCCCCCGTGCAGGGAGCGCTCGTCATAGTCCGTCACCGCGGCCCGCACCAGCGCCTGCACCGCCGCGCCGTCGCGCGCGGGATCCAGCCCCGAGCGTCTGATCAGCTCCTGGACCTCGCCCCGAACAGCCTGCACGGCATCCATCCGGCGCCTCCCTCCGCCACGCGCCCACCAGCGCGACCATCCAAGCGCACCCGCCCCGTCCGCCCGCGGCGTCATCCACAGCCTGCGATGCGAGCGGTTCCGACGCTAGACCACCGGACCTCCTTTGTCGCTCCGAATGGGTGGGTATCCGGTTACGGCGGACCCCACGCGGGACGGCGCCGGTGGGAACGCCTGGCGACACCGGTGGGAACGACGCTGGGCGGCCCGGTCGAGGGCCCCGCCGCCCGTATGCCGGCACCTGCGCCGCGCACGCACCGGCCCCTCCGCCCCGCGTGCGCCGGCGCCCCCCTCAGCCCCCGCGTGCGCCGGCGTCCCGCCCGCCGACCTCCGCGCCGGCGTCCCGCCCACCGGCACCGGGGCCGGCCTACTCCTTGGCCTCGCGCACCGGCAGCTGGATGGAGTCCTCCGCCGGGATGCCCCTCTGCAGCTCCCGGGCCCGCTCGAGCTCGGCGTCGAGCTCGGCGCCGAGGAGCAGGGCGAGGTTGGTGATCCACAGCCACAGCAGGAACACGATGACGCCGGCCAGCGAGCCGTAGGTCTTGTTGTACGAGCCGAAGTTCGCGACGTAGAAGCCGAAGCCGACCGACGCGACCACCCACACGAGGATGGCGACGGCCGCCCCGATGCTGATCCAGCGGAACCTCGGCTGCCGGACGTTCGGCGTCGAGTAGTACAGGAGCGCGACGATGAGGACGACGACGACGAGCAGCACCGGCCACTTCGCGACCCCCCACACCGTGACGGCGGTCGAGCCCAGGCCGACGGCCGAGCCCACCGCCTGGGCCACGCCGCCGGAGAGCACGAGGATGAGCGCGGCCACCGCGGCGAGCAGCACGGTGGCGAGGGTGACGAGAAGCATGAGCGGGCGCAGCTTCCACATGGGACGCCCTTCGCGCACCTCGTAGATCCGGTTCATCGCCCGGCCGAACCCGTTGACGTACCCGGACGCCGTCCACAGCGCGGCCGCGATGCCGATGCCGAAGCCGAGCCCGGCGCCCCGGCTCTGGCTCAGCGAGGTCAGCACGGGGCGCAGGGTGTCGGTGAGTGACGCCGAGCCGCCGATGTTCGACACGACCCGCAGCACCGAGTCGACGGTCGCCCGGCCCTGCCCGACGAGGCCGAGCAGGGAGAGCAGCGCGATGGCCGCCGGGAACAGGGAGAGGACCGCGTAGTAGGTGAGGGCCGCCGCGAGGTCGGTGCACTGGTCGTCGTTGAACTCGCGCAGCGTCCGTCGTACCGCCGACCGCCACGAGTTGCCGGTCAGCTTGGTCGGCGAGTCGACGTTGCCGCTCCCGTCCTCGCCGGGCCTGCCGGCCGGCGGTGCGCTGCCCGCCGACGGCCTCGCGGCCGTGTCGCGCGGTTCGGCGTCGGGGGACGCGTCCGTGCCCGCCTCAGCCATGTGACCCCCCGACGGACGTCCGGGCGCCCCCGTTGCCCGCCACCTCCGAGGGCTCGGGGCTGTGGCCTCGCAGCCCCGGCACCCGACGGGTGACCCGGCTGGCGGCGTCGGCGGCGCCGCGCGCAGCGACCGGGGCCGCCGCCCGGGCGGCGTCCCGGGTCAGGCCCGCAGCCTTCTGGACGGGGGCGCTGTGCCAGACCGACCTGCTCGTCCGAACGATCTGGTCGTAGCGGGCACGCCCGGCCCGGGCTCCGAGCACGTAACCGACCGCCGCAGCGGCGGCGAGCGAGAGCTTGCTCATGGGGACCTCCTGGTGTCGGTCGCACACGGGGGCGTGCGCCTCGTGTCGCCCCTCTACCCCGGCGGTGAGCCACAACCACGCCTCGCGGCCGACTTTCTCGGCGGAGCTTCACACATCCTTCACATTCCGAGCGGTTGAGCCTTCATCGATCCGGACGACCCTGAGGGAAGACCGACCGGTGGCCCACGCGGCCGCCGGACAACGACGAAGGAGTGACGACGTGATGGGTTGGTACCACGGCAGCGGATGGGGCCCCGGCAGCTGGCTCGGCATGGGACTGGGCATGCTGGTGTTCTGGGGCCTGCTGATCTTCGGCGTCATCGCCCTGGTCCGCTGGGTCGGCCAGCCGCGCGGCCCCGCCTCCCCGGCGCCCGGCCCGGACATGTCCGGCTCGTCGGCCCCGACCACCGCGGCCGGCGCCCTGCGGATCCTCGACGAGCGGTTCGCCGCCGGCGAGGTGGCCGAGGAGGACTACCTCCGGCGGCGCGACATCCTGCTCGGCCGGTGACCAGCGCGATGAGCAACCTCCGGGTCGTCCTGGCGGCGGGCGCGGCCGCCGTCGCGCTGGCGACCGGCTCGACGGTCGCGCTGGCGGCCGCCACCGACGGGTTCTCCGGCGCGAGGGCCGGTGCGGCATACGGCCCGGCGTCGCGGGCCCTCGCCAGCCAGGCCCTGCCGGCCACCGCGTGCACGGCGCCCACCCTGCCGGGAACGGTCGTCGACGTCACCCTCGTCGACATGGGGGGCCGCATGGCCGGCGGTATGGCGTATGCCGGTCGCACCGGCATGGCGGGCCGCGGGGGGTGGGGTGCGGGCATGCCCGGGATGATGCGCATCGACGTGGCACCCACCTCCGTCCCCTCCGGCACCGTCTCGCTGCGGGTGAGCAACCTCGGCGTGCGGGAGCACGAGGTCGTGGTCCTTCCGCTGGCCGACGCGGACCAGCCCGGCGGACGCCCGGTGGGCTCCGACGGCCGGGTGAGCGAGAGCGGCAGCCTCGGCGAGGCGTCGGCCACCTGTGCCTCCGGTGAGGGGGACGGCATCGCGTCGGGCAGCCGGGGCTGGGTGACGCTCACCCTGGCACCCGGACGGTACGAGCTGGTCTGCAACCTGCCCGGCCACTACGCGGCCGGGATGTTCGCCGAGCTCGACGTCGCGGCCTGAGCGGGCACCTCCCCGAGGCACCTCCCCGGCCGCTCGCCGGGACGCCGACCGGCGCCGAAACCGCCCAGCTCGGGTGATCTGCGTCACGAACCAACCATTCCTTGACCATATTCTTGACCTGCCTTGACATTCCCGGCAGGGCCTCACTCGGGCCCGGCGCCAGGCGCGGGCGCCTTGGCGATGGGTTGACCGCGTCTTGACCGAAGCCGGGCGTTTCTTTGCTCATTTCGTACCCGTGGGGGCCGGGAAAAGCGCGATGGGACCGCCGGCGACCCCATGGACGTCCACACCCCCATGCCGATTTTGGCAAACGAGAAGAATGCCCGGTAAAGCGCCGATAACGTCGCTCTCGGAATCGTCCAGCACAGGCATTCCATCCGTGTGTCGAGGCCCCTCCCCTCATCACCTCGGCGCCGATCCGGGAGGTAGTCGTGTTCCGCGCACCAGGGCGCAACGTTGGACCCGGCCGGTTCATCCGACCACGATGGCTCTACCCCACCGCCATCGTGCTCGGCGGCCTCGCCATCGGGTCTGCGGGCATCCTCACCACGGCCCACTGGCCCGTGCCCTCCGCCTCCGCGGCGTCCGCTCTGGACGTCGCCGCCTGTGCCTCGCCGGTCACCGTCGACGTCGCCGCCACGCCCCGCATCCACGGCATCGTCTCGTTGACCGCATCCCACGCCGGCACGGACTCGTCCTCGAGCCCGAAGGTGAGCAGCGAAGAAGCGGCCGTCAGCGCGACCGCTCTCCCCGCCGGCGTTCGCCCTGACCTGTGGCTCCCCGACTCGACGATCCGGGCCACCGCGGTGAACGGTCAGGGCAGGGGGGAGGTCCCGCACGGCCCCTCCAGTGCGACCTCCCCCCGCATCGTCGCCCTCCCGGCAGGCTACGGATCCTCACCGCCGCACCGGAGCCGGGCTTGACGTCGGCGCGGCCCGGCGCCGGCGGGCACCGCCGGTGCGGGCACGCGGATGCCGGGTGGTCTGCCGATGCCGCCGGGCACCCGGCCCGCGTATGCCGTCGGCACGGATCCGTGCGCCGGCACTGGGCACACCGGCCCCGGCACGGCCCGGCCCGGGGCGGCCACCCCGGCTGAGCCGACCACGGCCGGTCCCCGGTCCTGTGGACAACCGGCCGGCCGGCGGCCGCGCACTGCCTACCGTGCGGCCCATGGCCTTCACGGTCTCGGTGCATCTCCCGCGCCGCCGCTCCACCGTCCTCGACGTCGTCGTGGGGGGCGGCGACGACGCGGGCCCCGACGGCCCGGCCGGCAGCGTGGCGGACCTTCGCCGGGGCCTGGCCGACCTCCTCGGCGAGCCGGTGCCGGGCCTGCTGCTCGGCGGTATGCCGCTCGCGGACGACCTTGTGCTCGGTAGCCCTCCGCTGCTCCACGGCTGCTCCCTCGTCGTCGCAGCCCCCGGTTCCGGTGGCCTGCCCGCCGGAACCGTGCGGGCGGGCGGGCTGGCGGCGGCCTCCCGGGGCCGGGGCGGGACCCCGGTCGCCCTCATGGTGACCGGCGGGCCCGACTGCGGCCATCGGCGCCCGCTGCCCGCCGAGGGGCTCACGGTGGGCCGGTCCGCCGGGTGCGACCTCACCCTCGATGACCCCGATCTCAGCCGGCTGCATGCCCGGCTGTCGGTGCACGCCGACGGAGTCCGCGCCGCCGACCTGGACTCGACGAACGGTGTGGTGCAGCTGAGGCCGGATGCCGTCCGGCTGGGGTCGAGCACGCTGCGGCTGCGTCCGGCGGACGTGGCCAGGGTGCCGACGACGCCGACCGGCACGGGCCGCCTCGTGGTCCACCGCTCCCCACGGGTCCTCCCGCCGGTGCCCCGGATCCGGCTGGAGGAGCCGGTGCCGCCCACCCCTGCGACGAGGGGGCGGGTCCCCTGGCCGGCGGCGCTGGCGCCGCTGCCGGTGGCGGCCGTGCTGGCCGTCGTGTTCGGTCCGCAGTACCTGCTGTTCGCCGCCGCGGGCCCGGTCATGATGCTGGGATCCACCATGGCAGAACGCTTCTCGGCCAGCCGCTCGCGCAGTGCCGAGCAGGCCAGGTACATCGAGCAGGTGGCCGAGCGCCGCACCGTGCTGGATGGGGCGCTGGCAGCGGAGCGGCGCTGGCGGGAGCTCGCCCACCCCGACCCGGCGACGGTCCTGGCGGTCGCCGAGGGCCCGGGGCAACGTCTGTGGGAGCGATCGTCCGACTCCCCCGACGCGCTCATGGTCCGGGTCGGCTCGGGGCCGGTCCCCGCCGGCCTCACCTGGGTCACGGCCGGCGCCGGCCGCCCGGCCGAGACCCACCCCTGCCTCGACGGCGCCCCGGTGACCGTCGCCCTGGCCGAGACGCCCGTCCTCGGCGTCACCGGTGCGGACGGCGCCGTCCTGGCCGCGGCCCGCTCCATCGTCGGCCAGCTCGCCGTCCTGCACTCGCCGCGAGACCTGCGGCTCTGGTTGGTATGCGGCCGGGCCCGGGGCGCCGCCGACTGGGGCTGGTGGGCGTGGCTTCCGCATGCCGAGGCGATCGGGGGCCTGCCCACCGCCCCCGGCCCGGGCCGGCATGCGGTGGTCGTCGACCTGCGCGACGGCTCTCCCGCTCCCCGGTCGGTCCTGGCCCTCCTGGAGACGGCCGGCGCTGACCGGACCTCGTTCGTCGTTCTCGCACCCGACCTGGCGCACCTGCCGTCGGGCTGTTCCGCCGTCCTCGAGCTGGGCACGGGCTCCGGCACGGTCCTGCACCGCCACGGCCAGCAGCCCCTGCCGGGCGTCGTCGCCGACGGCGTCGGCTGGTGGTGGGCCGAGCGCCTGTCCCGCGCGCTGGCTCCACTGCGGGACGGCCGACCGGGCGCGGGCGGCTCCGCGGAGCCGCCCGCGCAGGTCCGGCTCGGCGAGCTCGTCAGGTTCGACCCCGCCGATCCCGTGGAGGTGGCCCGTGCCTGGGCCGGTGCGGCCGCGCGACACCACGCGCCGGTGGCCACCGTCGGCGCGACGGGATCGGGGCCCTTACGGGTCGACCTGCGCAGCGACGGGCCGCATGTGCTCGTGGGCGGGACCACCGGCTCCGGGAAGTCCGAGCTCCTGCAGGCCCTGGTCGCCTCGCTGGCGGTCGAGCTCCCCCCGGAGGCGGTGTCCTTCGTCCTCGTCGACTACAAGGGCGGGTCGGCCTTCGCGGCCTGCGCGGGGCTGCCCCATACCGTCGGTGTCGTCACCGACCTCGACGAGCACCTGACGGCCCGGGCGCTGGCCTCGCTGCGGGCGGAGCTGACCCGGCGTGAGCACGTGCTGGCCGCCGTGGCGGCTCGCGACCTCGAGGACTATGTGATCCGCCGGCGAACCGACGACCCCGAGCTCGGCCGGCTCGTCATCCTCGTCGACGAGTTCCGTCTCCTCGCCGAGGACCTGCCGGAGTTCCTCGGCGGCATCCTCCACATCGCCACCATCGGACGCTCCCTCGGGGTGCACCTGATCCTGGCGACGCAGCGGCCGGCCGGGGTCGTCTCGGCCGACATCTCGGCCAACGTCAACCTCCGGATCGCCCTGCGGGTACGCGACCGGGCGGACTCGGTCGACGTCATCGACGCGCCGGACGCGGCGGCCGTGCCTGTCGACCGGCCCGGCCGGGGCGTGGCGCGCAGTGGGGCCGGGCCACTCGTCCCCTTCCAGTCGGCCAGGGTCTCCGCCCCCCCGCGTGCCGTCGCCTCCGGGCGGGTGGTCCTGCGCGTGGCCGGCGGGCCCGGTAGCCGCCCCGAACCCGGCGTTCCCGGTTCGGATCGGCCGGGCGACACCGATCTGGCACGCATCGTCTCGGCCACTCAGCGGGCGGCGGCCCGCCGGGGCCTGCCCCCGCCGCACTGCCCGTGGCAGCCGCCGCTTCCCGCCGCCATCCCGCTCGGCTCGCTGCCCGAGGACGACGGCTGTCCGGCCGTGGCCCTCGCCGACCTCCCGCACGAGCAGCGTCGGGAGCCGGTCCGGTGGGACCCGCTGGGTGGGCACTGGCTCCTCGCCGGGGGGTCGCGCTCCGGACGCACCACCGCGGCCTTCGCCGTCGCCCTCGCCGCGGCGCGGCGGTGGCCACCGTCCGAGCTGCAGCTGTATGCCGTGGACGGCTCGGGTGCCCTCGCCCCGCTCCGCGGCCTGCCGCACCTCGGCACGCTGGTCTGCGTCGACGAGCCGGCCCGGGTGACCCGGCTGCTGGACGCCCTCGCCGATGAGCTCCGGTCCCGCGCGGCCGGTCTCGCCGCCGCCGGGGCCACCGGCCTCGCCGAGTGGCGGCGGCTCGCGGAACGCGGGGCAGCGCCGCCGCCGCCTCCTCCCATCCTGCTCGTCGTCGACGGGTGGGACCGGCTGGTCGCGGCGTCGGACGTCCTGGCCGGCGGTCCGGCGGACCGGCTGGTCGCCCTGTTGCGCGACGGCGCGGCCTGCGGGCTCGGTGCCGTCGTCACCGGTGACCGGTCGGCGCTCGTCGGCCGGCTTCCCCCGCTCGCCGCCGAGGTCCTGGTGCTCCGGCTCGCCGACCCCGTCGACGCCGCTCTCGTCGGGCTGCGGCGCGCCGACCTGCCGCGGCACCCACCGCCGGGCCGGGCCGTGCGGGCTCGGGACGGCGTCGAGCTCCAGGTGGCACACCCGGGCACCGCTCCCGGCGGTGCCGAGCTGCGTGCGGCCGTCGAGGAGGTGGCGGCGTGCCGGCCGGCGCACGCCCCGGAGCGCCATCGGCCGATCCGGATCCAGGGCCTGCCCACCGTGCTGTCGTGGCCTCAGGTCGCGGACCCCCCGGTGTGGTGCATCGGCGTCGGCGGCGACGACGCCCGACCGGTGGCCCTCGACCCCGCCGTCGCCGGACGCCGCCTGCTCGTGGCGGGGCCCCCCGGCTCGGGTCGCACGACTGCGGTGGCGGCGCTGGCACATGCCGCGATGGCCGCGGGCCGGGCCGTGGCCATCGTGACCGAGCCGGCGGCGCCGCTCGCCGCGCACCTGCTCGCACACGGCGCCCTCGCCGCGGCCACGGCATACGACCTCGACCCCCTCGTCGCAGCGCGCCGGGCCCACCCCCGCCTCGTCGTTCTCGTCGACGACGCCGACCTGATGGTCGGTTCCCCGGCCGAGCCCGTGCTCCAGGAGATCGGACGGCTCGTCGACCGCGACGACGGCGTCCTCGTCGTGGCGGTGAGTCCGGCCACCCTGCTCACCCAGCTGCGCGGGCCGGCGGTCGACGTGGCACGCCGACAGCGGGGCCTCCTGCTCGGCCCGCGGGGGGCCGCGGACGCGGCCGTCTTCGGCGTGACAGTACCTCGTGGGCTTGCCGGTCATCGTGGGCGCGGGCTCCTGGTGACCGGGCCCAGGGCCATCGAGGTCCAGGTCGCCTGCCCCCCCGGCTGGGCGCCGGACGACGCGCGCTGAGGGTCAGCCCCGCGCCGAGTCGGGGCCCTCGTCGCCCCCCGCTCCCGGCTCCCGCTCCGGCGTCGGCGTGGTCAGGGCGGCGCCCAGGCCCACCACCCCGACCGCCCCGACCAGGGCCCCGAACAGGGCCTGGCCGCCCTGGATCATCGCCCAGGCGACCGGCAGCAGGATGACGCTCCACACCATGGTGGGCGTGCGCTGCCAGGTGCCCTCGCCGAGCCAGGACCGGGCCATGGCCGCGAGCCCGGCCCCGGTGACGAGGATGAGGAGCACCGACACGATCACCCGGCCGGTGCTGTCCCCTTCGCCCAGCACGAGCTCGTAGACATAGACGCCCGCGATGGCGAGCAACGCCAGCACCTGGGCGCCGAGGGCGGCGGCGGCCACCCTCCGGGGTCCGCTTCGCGCGTGCTGGGACGGGACTTGGGGGGGCTCGGCCACGGTGGGCAGCCTAGCCGCCGGGGACGTCCCGGGGGCCGCGCCCGGTCCGGCCCGCGATAGCGGGATGGTGGCCGCGCGGACCCGCGCCCGTGCCTCTGACCTGGGCCGGAACACCACCGGGGGCTCGTTCGTTAGCACCCGAGGTAGCCCGAGCACGGGTCGAGAAACGCATGATCAAAGCCCGACCAGACGGGTGCAGAACCGGGCTGCCACAGATAGGATCCTGAAATGGGCGTCTGTGCGTGACGTCCCCTGGCTGCGCGGCATCCCCTCCGCCGTCGCCAGCAGGCGACCAGCACGAGCCCCCATCCCGACCAAGGAGCCACCACTCATGGACTGGCGCGACCGCGCTGCCTGCCTCGACGAGGACCCGGAGCTGTTCTTCCCCATCGGGAACACCGGCCCGGCGATTCTCCAGATCGAGGAGGCCAAGGCAGTCTGCCGCCGCTGTGAGGTCATCGACACCTGCCTGAAGTGGGCACTGGAGTCCGGCCAGGACGCCGGTGTCTGGGGTGGCCTGTCCGAGGACGAGCGCCGGGCCCTCAAGCGGCGCAACGCCCGCGCCCGCCGCGCCGGCTGACCCCCGCGCCTGCTGGGGCCGGACGGTCAGCGAGCCATCGGGCGGAGCCGGGCCACGAACTCGACCCGCGTCCCGCCGGCCGCCATGCTGTCCCACCGGATCCGTCCGCCCAGGTCCTGGACGAACGACGTGACGATCCGGGTGCCGAGGCCGGCCAGGCCCGGGCGGAAGCCCGCGGGCAGCCCCGCCCCGTCATCGGTGATGGTGACGATGAGCTCCTCCTGGCCGCTCGAGCGCCATTCCCGGCGCACCGTGACATCGACCCGCCCGTCGCGGTCGGCGAGGCCGTGCTCGACGGCATTCTGGACCAGCTCGGACAGCACCATGGCCAGCGAGGTGGCGTCCTCGGCCCGCAGCCGGCCGAACGAGCCGTGCAGGAACGACTCCACCCGATGCTCGCTCGTCGCCACCTCGACGACCGCCCGCAGCCCCTGCAGCGCGACCTCGTCGAAGCTCACTGTCTCGTCGAACCCGTGCCCGAGGGTCTCGTGGACCAAGGCGATCGTCGCGACACGGCGCACCGCCTCCTGCAAGGCGGCCCTCGCCCCCGCCTCGGGTTGGCGGCGGGCCTGCAGCCGCAGGAGCGCGGCGACCGTCTGGAGGTTGTTCTTCACCCGGTGGTGGATCTCGCGGATCGTCGCGTCCTTGGTCATCAGCTCCTGCTCGCGCCGGCGCAGCTCGGAGACGTCGCGCACGATGAGCATCGCCCCCACCCGGACGCCGTCCTCGGTCAGCGGGATGGCTCGCATCGAGACACTCGCCGACCTCGTCTCGGCCTCGCTGCGCCAGGGAGCACGCCCGGTGAGGACCAGCGCCAGCGACTCGTCGACCGGGATCGTGCTGCGCTGCAACAGGTTCGCCACGATCTCGGCCAGGACCTCACCGACCACGTCGCCGCGGTGACCGAGACGGTGGATGGCCGAGATGGCGTTCGGGCTGGCGTACCTGACCGTGCCCTCGGCGTCGAGGTGGATGACCCCGTCCCCGACGCGGGGTGCGCCACGTCGCAGCCCGGTCGGGTAGGCGGGGCTCGGGAACTCGCCGGATGCGACCATCCGGGTCAGCGCGTCGGCGAGGCGGCGGTAGGTCAGCTCGAGCCGGCTCGGTGTCCGGGCCGACGCGACGTTGGTATGCCGGGTGATGACGGCCAGCGCCTCCCCGGCCCGGACCACCGGGACCGCCTGCTCGCGGACCGCGAGCTCCTCACGGTGTACCGGGTCGTTGCCGAGCACGATCGAGCGGGTGGCGAACGCCTCATCGAGCATCCACCGGTGGCTCGACGTGCTCGAGAGGCCCACGATGTCCTCGAAGAAGACCATCGGGCCGGTGTTGGGCCGGACATGGGCGACCGCGCGCCAGTCCCCCTGCGTGGCGGGCACCCACAGGACCAGGTCGGAGAAGGACAGGTCGGCGATCAGCTGCCAGTCCCCCACGACGTAGTGCAGCCACTCGATCGCGGGGTCCTGCAGCGCCGTCGAGGAGCGCAGGGCCTCGGCCATGGTGGTCACGACCGGAAGCCTAACCGCCGGTCCCGATGCCGATGGGCGCCCGTCGAGGAACCGCCCGTCCCGGTCAGGAGGACGAGCTGCCCGCCCGCACCACGGAGCGGAGGGTGCGCAGCGCCACGGAGAGCGCGGCGATGTTGGGGCTCTCGAGCCGGTGGATCCCGGCAAGCGAGGTCCGGGCCCGCTGGATGACGTCGGCGTTCGCCGCCGCCCACCTCTGCAGCACCTCGGCAGGGTCGCCGTCCGCCGACCCGCCGTTGGCGTCGAGGACCGCCCGGGTCATCGACTCGAGCACCGCATAGAGGTCATCGCGCAGTGCGCCGCGGGCCAAGGCGTCCCAGCGGTCCTCTCGTGGGAGCCGGGTCACCTTGGTCAGCATCGTGTCGATGCCGAAGCTCTCGGAGGTGAGGTAGTACAGCGGGGCGACCGACGTCGGCGCGTTCCCGGTGTCGGCGGCGATGTCGACGATGTCGAGCAGCGAGTACCAGTCGAGCAACCCGGCGGTCCGCACGGCCAGGTCGGTCGGCACGCCGCACTCCGCGAACTCGGCCGTCCGGCGCTCCAGCCGCTCCCGCTCGGCGCCCTTGAGCAGCTCCGGGACCGTGGGGCCCAGCCCTGCCACGACGTCGGCGAACCGCTCGATCTCGGACCGGATGTCGACGGCCGTCGCCCGGGACGCCAGGAACCAGCGCACCGAGCGGTCGAGCAGCCGCCGGAACTCGAGGTACAGGCGGGTCTGCACCTGGGTCTGGACGACGTTGTCGAGCGCCTCGACGTCGGTCACGTAGTCGGCCAGCCGGAAGACCTCGCGGCAGATGACGAAGGCGCGGGCCACCTGCTCCGGCGTGGCCCCGGTCTCCTCCATGGCCCGGAAGACGAAGGTGATCCCACCCCGGTTGACCATCGAGTTGGCCACGGCGTTCGCGACGATCTCGCGGCGCAGCGGGTGCTGCGCCAGCTCGTCGCCGAAACCATGCCGCAGCTCGGCCGGGAAGTACGCGGCGAGCGTCCCGGTGAGGTGCGGGTCGTCCGGCAGGTCGGTCGCGAGCAGGTCCTTCTTGACGGCCAGCTTGGCGTAGGCCAGGAGCACGCACAGCTCCGGTGAGCTGAGCCCTCGCCCCTCGTGGTGGCGCTTCTCGATCTCGGCGTCGGACGGCAGGAACTCCAGGTTGCGGTCGAGCTCGCCGCGTTCCTCCAGCCGGCGCATGAGCCGGATGTGGACCGGAGCCATCGACTCGCGTTGGGCCCGGGCGTTGCCGAGCAGGACGTTCTGCTCGTAGTTGTCGCGGAGCACCTGCGCCGCGACCTCGTCGGTCATCGAGGCGAGCAGCGTGTTGCGCTCCTCGAGGGTCATGTCGCCGCGGCGGACGACGTCGCCGAGCAGGATCTTGATGTTCACCTCGTGGTCGGAGGTGTCCACGCCGGCCGAGTTGTCCACGGCGTCGGTGTTGAGGTGGACCCCGCTCATCGCCGCCTCGATCCGGCCGAGCTGGGACAGGCCGAGGTTGCCGCCCTCCCCGACGACCGTGACCCGCAGCTGGTCCCCGTCGACCCGGATGGCGTCGTTGGCCCGGTCACCCACGTCGAGGTGGCTCTCGGTCGAGGCCTTGACGTAGGTGCCGATCCCGCCGTTCCACAGCAGGTCGACCGGCGCCAGCAGGATGGCGTGGATGAGCTCGGCGGGCGTCATCTTGGGACCGACGTCGTCAGGAAGCCCGAGCGCCGCCGCCATCTCCGGTGTCACCCGGATCGACTTGAGGGAGCGCGGGAACACGCCGCCGCCCTCACTGATCAGGCTCTTGTCGTAGTCGTCCCAGGACGAGCGGGGCAGGGCGAACAACCGCTCGCGCTCGGTGAACGAGACCGCCGGGTCGGGCGTGGGGTCGACGAAGACGTGGCGGTGGTCGAACGCCGCCACGAGCCGGATGTGCTCCGACAGCAGCATCCCGTTGCCGAACACGTCGCCGCTCATGTCGCCGATGCCGACGACGGTGAAGTCCTCACGCTGGATGTCGACGTCCATCTCGCGGAAGTGCCGCTTGACGGATTCCCAGGCACCCTTGGCGGTGATGCCCATGTCCTTGTGGTCATAGCCGGCCGAGCCGCCGGAGGCGAACGCGTCGTCGAGCCAGAAGCCGTAGGACTGGGCGACGCCGTTGGCCATGTCGGAGAACGTGGCCGTCCCCTTGTCGGCCGCGACGACGAGGTAGGGGTCGTCCCCGTCGTGGCGGACCGTGCGGGGCGGCGGAACGACGGTGCCTTTCACCCGGTTGTCGGTGAGGTCGAGCAGCCCCGAGATGAACATCGTGTAGGCCGCCTTGCCCTCCTTGAGCCAGCCGTCGCGGTCGACGGCCGGGTCGGGGAGCTGCTTGGGGTAGAACCCGCCCTTGGACCCGGTGGGCACGATGACGGCGTTCTTGACCATCTGCGCCTTGACCAGGCCGAGGATCTCGGTGCGGAAGTCCTCGCGGCGGTCGGACCATCGCAGCCCGCCGCGGGCGACCGGCCCGAAGCGCAGGTGGACGCCCTCGACGCGGCGGCTGTAGACCCAGATCTCGAACGCCGGCCGCGGGGCGGGCAGGTCCGGCACCTTCGACGGGTCGAGCTTGATCGAGACGTAGGGCTTGACCGACTCACCGCCCGGGCCGGCGTCCTCGCCCTCCTGGTAGAAGTTGGTGCGCAGCCCGGCCCGGATCACGCCGAGGAAAGCCCGGATGATCCGGTCGTGGTCGAGCGAGCTCACGTCGTCGAGGGTCTCCACGATGCCGTCGGCGAGCCGTTCGGCGGCGGCCGTCCGCGCGCCGTCGGGCTGCCCGGCATACCGGTCGGGGTCGAAGCGGGTCTCGAACAGGGCGACGAGGTCGGCGGCGATCGACGGGTTGGAGACGAGGGCGTCCTCGAGGTACTCCTGGCTGAACGTGGACCGGGTCTGGCGCAGGTACCGCGCCACGGCCCGCACGATGACGACCTGGCGCCAGGTGAGCTGGGCACCGAGCACGAGCTTGTTGAACCCGTCCGACTCGGCGCGGCCGTTCCACACCGCCGCCACGGCGCCCTCGAACAGCTCTCGCAGCCGCTCGTGGCTCAAGGACTCCCAGACCTCGGCGTCGCCCACCCTCAGTCCGAAGTCGTAGACGTGGAGGTCGACGCCGTCGGAACGCTCCACCTCGTAGGGCTGCTCGTCGATGACCTCGACGCCCATGTGGGCGAAGATCGGCAGGATGTCGGTGAGCGACAGCGGGTCGATGCGGAAGAGCTTGAAGCGGCGCACGGTCGGTGGAGCGCCCGTCGGCCGGTAGAGCGCCACGCTGGTGCGGTAGTGGTCGCCGAGCCGGTCGAGGTGCGCGAGATCGGCCACCCCCTGGCTCGTGGTGAACGTCTCCTCGTATGCCGTGCTGAACCCTCGTCCGAAGCGTGCCATGAGGCGGTCGCTCTGGGCCTCGCCCAGCTTGTCCTGCAGGGCCGTGCCGAGCCGGTCGCTCCACGTCCGGCTCACCTCGACGAGCCGCTGCTCCAGGGCCTCACGCTCGTCGGTGGACAGCGTGCGGACCCGCACGCCCTTGGGCATCCGGACGACGTACTGGATGCGCGACAGCGCGCTCTCCGACACGCGGGAGCTGAACTCGATGGACTCGCCCTCGAAGGTGTCCTTGAGGATGTCGGCCATCCGCAGCCGCACCGCGGTGTTGTAGCGGTCCCGGGGGATGTAGACGATCGCCGAGACATAGCGCCCGTAGTCGTCCTCGCGCAGGAACAGCCGGGTCTGGCGCCGCTCCTGGAGACGGGTGACGGCCAGGGCGACGTCGAAGAGCTGCTCGACCGAGGCCTGGAACAGCTCGTCACGCGGGTAGGTCTCGAGCACCCCCAGCAGGTCCTTGGCCGTGTGCGAGTTGGGGGCCACTCCCGACATCTCGATGATGGCCCGGATCTTCTCGGCGACGAGGGGCAGCCGGGTGACCGAGTCGGTGTACGCGGTCGCGGCATACAGCCCGAGGAACCGGCGCTCCCCCACCACCCGGCCGGAGGCGTCGTACTCCTTGACGCCGACGTAGTCCAGGTAGGCCCGGCGGTGGACGGTCGAGCGCGAGTTGGCCTTGGTGACGATGAGCAGCGTCGGCTCGTGCGCCTTGCGCTGCGCCTCGGCGGAGAGGGCCTGATGGGCCTCGCCGAGGTCGGGATCGGCGCGGAGCAGCCCGAGCCCGGTGCCCGTCACCGGCACGATCGCCTCGCCGCCGTCGGCGGGGTCGAGCGTGTACTCGCGGTAGCCGAGGAAGGTGAAGTGGTCGTCGGCCATCCAGCGCAGGAACGCGACGGTGCGGGCCACCTCCTCGGGGGAGACCCCCGGCGGTGCGGTGCCCTCGATCTCGGCGGCGATGACCAGGCAGCGGGAGCGCATCTTGGACCAGTCCTCGACGGCCTCGCGGACATCGCTGAGGACCTCGCGCAGGCGCGTGGCGATGGCCGCGCGCCGGTCCTGGTCGCTCTCCCGCTCGATGGTGACGAGGATCCAGGACTCGCCCAGCTCGCCGACCGAGCTCACGGCGCGGGAGGGCAGCCGCGAGTCCACCTCGAGCACCGCCTCGAGGTTGCCGAGCACGTCCCGGCGCACGACGAACTGCGGGTGGACGATGAGGTGGACGTCGCAGCCTTCGGCGATGAGGGCGCTGGTGACCGAGTCGACGAGGAACGGCATGTCGTCGGTGACGATCTGGATGAAGCCGCGCGGGTTCGGCCAGGGCTCGTGCTCGGTCGTCGGGTTCGTGACGGCGATGTTGGCCGTGCCCGGCACCCGGTACCGGGCGAGCTCGAGGTGGCTGGTGACGGCGCCGGCGAGGACCTCGACGGGCCGTTCGGCCAGCTCCTCGGTCGCCACGTGGCGGAAGTAGCGCTCGACCAGGTCGAGTGGCGTACCCCCCCCGGGCGCGGCGGCGACCTGCTCGGCGACCTGCTCGAGGATCTGGTTCCGTACGGGGACGAGGGTCTCGGACATGATGCGGTGGCGATCCTTCGTGAAACGACACACCGGGTCTCGGTGGGGCGCACGTCGCTGTGCTCCACCCATGAGCCTATGCCTGTCGTCGGCCCGACCGGCGGAGGGCGCGGGCTTTGCCAGCAGGCTCACACGTGCTGGTCAGCCACCCAGGACGTCGAGCGTCGCGAGCGTCGGGTCGTGGGCGTACGCCACCCGCACGCCGCTGTCCCGGGCGCGGCGCAGGATGTCGAGCACCTCGGCCGTCACCCGCTCCCCCGGGGCCAGGACCGGCACCCCGGGCGGGTACGGCGCCACCAGCTCGGCGCTCGTGCGACCTACCGCGTCGGCCGACGCAACGCGCTCGCGGGCACCGAAGAACGCGGTGCGCGGCGAGACGTCGACGACGGGGTCGACGGCCCACGCCCCGGCGGGGACGACCCGCCGAGGCGAGCCCCGGTGCAGCTGGACCAGGCGCACGAGGACGTCGCCGAGCGCCCCGATGGTCGCTGCGTCGTCGGCGAGGGTCACCATGGCGACGAGCGTGTCGCGGTCGGCCATCTCGACCGGCATCCCGCGCTCGAGCAGTCCGGCCTCGACGGCGACCCCGTCCGCGCCCGTCCCGGACAGCACGAGGGTGACCTTGACGGGGTCGACCCCGGGGCCGTCGAGCACGGTTAGTCCGGGCACGGCGGTGAGCCGGTCGCGCAGCCGGCGGACGTGCCCGACGAGGTCGCCGAGCAGGGCCGCCCCGTCGCGCTCGAGCAGCGCCCGGCTGGCGTCGGTGCTGGCGAGGATGGCCCCGCTGGGGCTCGTGGTGTGGGTCGCCTCGACCGCGGCGTCGAGGCGGGCGGGGTCGATGCGCTCGCTCCTGGCCAGCACCAGGGCGGCCTGCGACCACGCGGGGAGGGTCTTGTGCGCGCTGACCACCATGGCGTCCGCACCGGCGGCCAGCGGATGCGGGGGCAGCGCCGGGTGGAAGCCGAAGTGGGCGGCCCAGGCGGCGTCGACGACGAGCGGTATGCCGTGCCGGTGCGCCACCTGGGCCAGCCCGGCGACGTCGCCGACCGTCCCGACGTAGGAGGGGTCGCCGACGAAGGCGGCCACGGCGTCCGGCGCCGACTCCAGGGCCTGCGCCAGGGCGTCGGGCGACACCCCCCGCGGCAGCCCCAGCACGGGGTCGACCTCCGGGCGCACCCAGACCGGCTCGAGTCCGGCAAGCACCAGCCCGAGCAGCATCGACCGGTGCAGCGTGCGCCCCACGACGACCCGCGCCCCCGGCCGGCCGAGCGCCAGGGCCAGGGCCTGGTTGCCGTGGGTCGACCCGCCGACCGAGAAGCGGCACAGGTCGGCACCCCACAGCCGCGCCGCCCGCGCCTCGCCCTCGGCGAGGACCCCGCCGGCCAACGACATCGAGTCGAGCCCGGCGTGGAGCGGCACGTCGCCGACGACGACGTCGCCGACCAGGTCGGTGCGGTGCTTGTGCCCCGGAATGGTGAACGGGGTGTGGTCGCGCTCCTGGAAGCGCAGCCAGGCGTCGAACAGGGGGGCGTCGCCGCGCAGCCCCCGCGGGTCAGTGGCCACGGCCGTCCCCGGGTGCTCGGGCGCCTGTCATGCCCGTCACTGTAGGGGGCGCCCGGCATGGTGGCGGACCGGCGCCGGGAAGGGCCGTCCGGGGCCCGGAGGGGCCGTCCGGCCCGGGCCGGCGCGCTGTGGGTAACCCGGCGGCACCTGGCGGCGGCGCCGCTAGGGTGGACACCGTGCCCGCGACGCCCGACCAGGCCGCGCCGGTCCTCGCCGCGCTGGGCCGGCTCGGCCGCCGCAGCGCCGGAGCCGAGGAGGGTTTGCTGGCCGCCCTGGCGGGCCTCGGCGAGCCGCTCGGGCAACGGGTCCTCGACGACTGGCTCGACGTCGCGGCCGACCTGCTGCAGGCGGTCACCGACGAGGCCGAGGCCGAGGCCGCCCTGCTGGCTGCCGCCGTCCGGGGCGACCGGCGAGCGCCCGGCGGTCGGGCCCGCCCGGGGTCCGCCTCGTGCGGGGAGGGGCCCGCCGGCGCGGGGCCGGCCGCCCGGTCGACCCGGTGACCACCCTCGTCCCGGGCGACCCCGGGTCCCTGTCCGCGGCCGGCGCGCTGCTCGTGCGGACCGCCGCCGTCCTGAGCTCCGACGCGAGCGAGCTGCGCGACGCCTACGCCGACCTCGGCCGGCAGTGGGGCGGACCCAGGTCGGTGGCCCTTCGCCGCCGCGCGGACCTCCTCGTCGCGGCCGGCGAGGAGCTTGCGGCGACCTTCCACCGGGTGGGCACGGCGCTGCAGGAGCACGCCACCGACCTCGCCGAGCTGGCCGCCCGCGCACGTGCGGCGACGGAACGGGCCCGGCTGGAGGGGCTCGAGGTCCGCGACGGACGGGTTGAGCTGGGCTACGGGGTGCGGGGCGAGGCCTCGGCCGAGCTCGCGGCCCGCCGCGAGGAGCGCCGGGCCGGGCTGCAGGCCGAGCTCGACGTGGTGCGCACCCAGCTGGCCCGGCGCCGGGCCCGGCTGCTCGCGGTCCTGGCCGCGACCGGCCCTGGTCTGACCGCGGCCGCGACGGCGCTCCGGCTGCTCTGACCGGCCTCGCCCCGACCCGACAGAACCGGTGCGGTATGGGTACCCTTCGACGACACCGACGAGCCCAGGAGCGAGCCGTGAGACTGACCACCCGCGAGGAGTTCGAGTCCGCCCCCGAGGCGGTGTTCGCTGTGCTCGCCGACAAGGCGTTCCAGCAGGCCAAGTGCAGCGCTACCTCGACCGGACGGTTCTCGGTGAGCGTCACGGTCACCGGTGAGCGGACCCTCGTCCGCTCCGAGCGTCACCTGCCCAGCGACGACCTGCCCGCCGCCGCCCGCTCGTTCGTCGGCCCGGAGCTCACGGTGGTCGAGCTCCAGGACTGGGGCCCCGCCGAGCCCGACGGCACCCGGCACGGCCGGATCGACCTGCACGTCAAGGGGGCGCCACTGACCCTCAAGGGTGACGTCGTCCTCGCCCGCTGGGGCGGGGGCAGCCTGGAGACCCTCGACGGGCAGCTCAAGGCCAACGTGCCCTTGATCGGTGGCCGGATCGAGGAGGCCGCGGCGCAGCCCATCCTCGCCGCGATCGGCATCGAGGCGGCGACCCTGCGGGAGTTCCTGTCCCGGTAGGTCCGCTGCCGGCTCAGCCCATGTGCGGGTAGACGTGGTTCGTGGGCGGGACGAAGTTCTCCTTGATGGAGCGGGTCGAGGTCCACCGGAGCAGGTTCTGGGCCGAGCCGGCCTTGTCGTTCGTCCCGGAGGCCCGGCCGCCGCCGAACGGCTGCTGCCCGACGACCGCGCCGGTCGGCTTGTCGTTGATGTAGAAGTTCCCCGCGGCGAAGCGCAGCGCCGTGGTGGCCTCGGCGATGGCGTGCCGGTCCTGGGCGATGATCGAGCCGGTGAGGGCGTACGGCGCGAACGACTCCATCTGCCGCACGACCTTGGCGTACTGCCGGTCCGGGAAGACGTGGACCGACAGGATCGGCCCGAAGTACTCGTCACGGAAGATCTCGTCGGTCGGGTCCGCGCCGACGAGCACCGTCGGCCGGACGAACCAGCCCTCCGACCCGTCATACGTCCCCCCCGCGACGACGTCGATGTCGGCCTGCTCGTGCGCCCGGTCGATGACCGCCTTGTGCTTGGCGAACGCCCGGTCGTCGATGACGGCGCCCATGAAGTTGCCCAAGTCGGTCGGGTCGCCCATCGGCAGCCCGTCGGTGATGCTGACCAGGTCGTCCTTGATCCTGCGCCACACGCTGCGGGGAACGTACGCCCGGGAGGCGGCCGAGCACTTCTGGCCCTGGTACTCGAACGCGCCCCGGACCAGGGCGGTCCGCAGCACGTCGGGGTCGGCGCTCGGGTGGGCGAGGATGAAGTCCTTGCCGCCGGTCTCGCCGACGATCCGCGGGTAGTGCCGGTATGCCGGGAGGTTCCCGGCGATGTCCTGCCACAGCCCATGGAACACGCGGGTCGAGCCGGTGAAGTGGAGGCCGGCGAACTCCGGATGGCTCAGCGCGACCTGCGAGGTGTCGACGCCGTGGCCGGCGACGAGGTTGACGACGCCGGGCGGCATCCCGGCCTCCTCGAGGACCTCCATGATCACCTGGGCCGCGAGCTGCTGGGTGTGCGACGGCTTCCACACCACGGTGTTGCCCATCAGGGCGGGCGCCGTGGGGAGGTTGCCGGCGATGGACGTGAAGTTGAACGGGGTGACGGCGTAGACGAACCCCTCGAGGGAGCGGTACTCCACCCGGTTCCACAGCCCCTTGCTGTGGGCGATGGGCTGCTCGGTGAGCAGCTGGCGGGCGAAGTGGACGTTGAACCGCCAGAAGTCGACCAGCTCGCACGCCGCGTCGATCTCGGCCTGGTAGGCCGTCTTGGACTGGCCGAGCATCGTGGCCGCGTTGATCCGCGCGCGCCATGGCCCGGCGAGCAGGTCGGCGGCCTTGAGCAGGACGGCCGCCCGGTCGTCGAAGTCGAGGTCGCGCCAGGCGGGCGCGGCGGCCATGGCCGCGTCGACCGCGGCGCTCGCGTCGGCCTTCGTCGCGCTGCGCAGCCGGCCGAGGACCTTGCGGTGCGCATGCGGCTGGCGCACCTCCATCCGCCGCCCGTTGCCCGCCACCCGCTGGCCGCCGATGGTGTGCGGCAGGTCGTGCACGGTGTCGCCGATGTCCGCCAGCGCCTGCTCGAGCGTGGTCCGCTCCGGGCTGCCCGGCGCGTAGTCGAGCACGGGCTCGTTGGCCGGGGTCGGGACGTTCGTGACGGCATCCATGATGGGACTCCTTCGACGGCGATGGCGGGGGTGAACGTATCGTGTCATGCGCCCCGCACCGGCTCGGCGCCGGTGTGAGCAGGACGCGGGGTATGCCGTGGCCGGGGGCCCGGTCAGCCAGGCCCGGTCGCGAGGGCGATGACCTCCTCGACCTCGGTCACGTCGTACCAGAGCAGGTCGGCGTCCTCGACCCCGCCCGGGACCTCGTCGACATGGAAGGAGACGATCCGGCGCAGCGGCACCGGGGCGTCGACCTCGATCCGGGTCGCGACATCGTCGTCCGGGACCTCCTCCACGAGGGCGGGCTCGACGTCGGCGGCCGCGACGACCCGGCGCCCGGCGCCCGGACGCATCCCGTCCGCCTGGGCGGCGGCGGCGAGCAGCGCGGCATACTCCAGCGCCTCGTCGTCGGTGGTCAGGCCGGCACGGTCGTGAGCCGAGGTGACGGCGTGCGCCTGGACGGGAGCCGGGCCGATCTCGCGCCGGTTGCGCAGCATCGTCAGGGCGGCCTCGTCAAGCGGCACGTAGATCCTGATGAGCGGCATGGTCATCTCCGGTGCGGTGGGGGCGGTCAGTCCGCCGACGGGCGGGGCGCGTCGAGCAGCTCGGCCAGCGCGTCGACGACGGCGTGCCCGAGCACGTCCGCGTCGGGGATGGCATCGCGGTCGGTGTACAGGCCGTAGTAGACCCCGCCGTCGTAGGAGGTGAGCCCGACGGAGAGGGCCTGGCCGGCGCTGAGCGGCATGACCGGGTAGGTCGAGACCATCCGCGCCCCCCCGGCGTAGAGCGGCTGCTGCGGCCCCGGGACGTTGGTGATGACGACGTTGTAGAGCCGGCGCGAGACGGCGCTGCCGAGCCGAGCCCCGAGGGCGTGCAACGTGGGCGGGGTGAAGCCGGCGAGCCCGGTGAGGGCCTCGGCGGGCACCGGGCGGCCGCCCTCCATCTGCTGGCGCATGGCGAAGGCGACCTGATGCAGCCGCATCGCCGCCCCGGGCTCGCCCACCGGGAGGTCGACGAAGCAGGCGGTGAGGTTGCGTCCGGTCGCCCCGCCCGACCCCTCGTGCATGCTCACCGGGACCATGGCCCGGATCGTCGTGCCGCCGTGGACGGCCTCTCCGCGGGTGAGCAGCCAGGTGCGGAAGGCCCCGGTGACGGTCGCGAGGACGACGTCGTTGATCGCCACCTCCTCGGCGAACGCGCCCTTGGTCAGCCGGCTCCGGATCGTCCGGTAGTCCTCGAGGTCGGTGCCGATCATGACGTAGCGCCGGGCCCGGCCGACGGTGGCGTTGAGCGGTGAGGACGGCGCCGAGCGCGACGCCCGCAGCAGCGTCGTGGCGACCTCGCCGGCCACGGTGGCGACCTTGCCGGCGGTGGCCTTGAGGTCGGTGACGCCGGACTGCACGGTGTCGAGCACCTGGCTCGGGGTGCGCAGGTTGTCGGTCACCGCGCCGAGGACGAGGTCGAGGTCGGAGGGCTCGCGGCGGGGCCGCCACTCGACGGCGGCATCGTCCGGCTCGGGCGCCGTCGCGCTGTCGTCGAGGATGACGTTGACGATGTCGACGGCGTTGACGCCGTCGACGAGTGCATGGTGGGTCTTGGAGATGATGGCGAAGCGGTCCTCGGCGAGGCCCTCGACGAGGTAGACCTCCCACAGCGGCCGGGCCCGGTCCAGCGGCCGGGGAAGGATGCGGGCGACGAGCTCCTCGAGCTGCTCGTCGCTGCCCGGGCGGGGCAGGGCCGACCGCCGGACGTGGTAGGTGACGTCGAAGTCCTCGTCGTCGACCCACAGGGGGTTGGCCAGCCGCCCGGGAACCTCGCGGACCCGCTGGCGGTAGCGCGGGACGAGGGCGATGCGCTCGGCGATGAGGGTGACCAGCCGGTCGTAGTCGAACCCGCCGCGCGGCGGGTCGAAGACCATCACCGACCCCACGTGCATGGGGGTCGTGGCATCCTCGAGGTGGAGGAAGGACGTGTCCAGCGCGCTCAGTCGGTCGGCCACAGCCCCCATCGTGGCAGATCGCCGGCATCCGCACGGACGGGTCGTGACGCAGGCAACGCTCAGCCCGGACGGAGCGCGCGGCGCCCGGCCCGCCCGCGCCGCGCGGCGCGCCGGGCGGGCTCCCGGGTCGCCAGCCGGTCGTCGACGACCGCGGCCACGGCGGCCACCGCCCGGGCGACCACGCCGTGCGGGACGAGCTCGACGAGGCTCCGCCCGGCCAGGGTCGCGGCGTCGCACTCCTCGGGCGCCCAGGGGATGAACCGGGGCGACTCCAGGCCGGCGAACCGCGAGAGCACCTCGCGGATCTGCCGCTCGGGATGCGGCCCGGCGACGGCCGCGCGCACCTTGTTGACGACGACCACGGGTGCGGGCGCCGGCCGGGCCGCCACGTCCTGGGTGGCCCGCACCAGGCGCTGCAGGCCGGCCGGGTCGCCGGATCCGACGACGACCAGGTGGTCGGCCTGCTCCAGGGCCGTCAGCGTCGTCGCGTTGCGTCGCGGCGCCGTGGTGTCGTAGCTCAGCTCCTCGTCGTCCTCGATGCCGAAGCCGCAGTCGACGACGACGTGCGCCGCGAGCGACCGGGCCAGCGCCAGCAGGTCCTCGACGACCGGGGCGCGGACCTCGGTCCACCGGGCCGGCGTCGGTATGCCGGTCAGCACCCGCAGCCGAGGAGCCACCTCCGGGGCGAGCCGGGCCAGGGCCGGCACGTCGAGGACGCCGTTCTCCGAGGCCCGTGCCGCGGCGGCGAGTCCGGGCGCCTCGTCCAGCAGCGCGAGGGCCTGGGCGACGCCCGCCCCGTAGGTGTCGAGGTCGACCAGCAGGGTCGCGACGCCGGCCTCGGCCAGGGTCGCGGCGAGGGTGACCGCGACGGTCGTGCGGCCCGGGGCGCCGGTCGGGCCCCAGACGGCGGTGACGACCCCCCGGCCGGGCTCGCCGAGGCCCGCTCGCTCCGTCCACTCCGGCGACCAGGCGGGCAGGGCGCAGTCCTCCGGGCCGGCGGCCGCCCACGCGGTGGCCCGGGTCCCGACGGTCGTCTCGAGGGGGTCCGCGGTGTCCTGGACGGGGTGCGAGGTGGTGCCCGCGACGAGCGACCGTAGCCGGTCGGCGAGGTCGTCCCCGTCGGCGTCGGGAGCGAGGACGAGGGCGATCCCCAGCTGGCGCAACCGTCGCTCGCCCGCCTCGTCGCCGGGGTCGGCCACGCCGGCCACCCGGACGCCGTGGCCCGCGAGGTGACGGACCGCGTCGCGGTCGAGCGCGCGCAGGTCGGGTGAGACGACGGCGACCGCCGCTGCGCCGGCCGCCGCCGCGGCGAGCAGGTCGGGCAGGTCGGCACACCGACGGACCACGGTGACGCCGGACGCGTCGTCGAGCGCGGTGACCAGCGCGCTCTCGAGCCGGTGGGTGACGGCGACCAGCACGGTGATGCTCACGGGGCCCGCCGAAGGAGCGACCCCGGCACCGGCACGAGGGTGATGCGCGACCTGAGGTCGACGTCGGAGACCAGCTGCTGCACCCGCTCGCGAGGGACGAGGACCTGCACGGACCTGGTCTGGGCAGCCGACCCCAGGACCGTGTCGTCGGCGCTGACCCGCAGCACGGTGACGCCCTCGAGAACCCGCTCCGGGCCGGCATACGCCGTACTCCCCACGGCTGCGGTGCCGAGCGGGTCCGGCCGGTTGACGTAGACGTCGACGACGGACCCGACATCGAGCACCCCGGCGGAGGTCGCGTCGACGAGCAGGGCCAGCGGCTGCACGCTCACCTCGCTGCGCCGCCCGACGGCCGAGCGGGGGATGAGCTCGCCGGGGCGGATGTCGCGCAGGACGTAGGTGTCGGCGGCAAGGGCGCCGGCTGCCGAGAGGTATGCCGCGGACGCGCCGGCCAGCCGGACGTCGACCCGGGCGAGGTCGTCGGCGGTGAGGTGCTGGCCCGCGACGAGCGGGCCCCGCGCGGCATACATCGCAGCCGTGTCGTCCGCCCGCGCGAGCAGGACCGAACCGAGGACGGCGGACAGGAGGACCAGCAGCACGCCGACCACGAGCCGGCTGTCCCGCCAGGAGGGGCGCTGCAGCCGCGCGGCTGTCGGGGTCGGCGGGTCGGTCATGGTCTCCCCCACTTCGTCTCGGCCGCCGTCAAGAGGCCGTCAGCGGTGATTGTGGCCCACGACGTGCCGCTTCGCCTCCGGAGCGAGCCACGCCTGTGGACAACCGGTGCCCCGCCGGGCCGCGGTGGCAGACTGACGCTGCAGCGGAGGCGGCGACGAAGGAGTTCCGGGTGGCACGGCGGTTCATCCCCCTGGCGGAGGTCTCCGAGATCCTCGACATCTCGGCGGCCCAGGCCTACGCCCTCGTGCGCTCCGGGGACCTTCCGGCCATCAAGGTCGGCGGCCGGGGCCAGTGGCGGGTCGAGACGACCGAGCTCGAGAGCTACATCGAGCGGATGTACCGGCAGACGCGGCAGTTCGTCGAGGCGCACCACGGCGACGGCGGGACCCCCTCGGACTGACCCCTGGGCCGGGTCGCGCGGGCACCCCGGCCCCCGGGGGAGGGCGAGCCCGACGGCCGCCCAGCAGGACGATCGGACGGGTCAGCGCCCCTCGACGAGGGCGATGGCGTCGAAGGGGACGGTGCGGGTCCCCCGGACGTTGGCGTCCCGCCGCGGGTCGTCGGCGGGGTGCTCGGCCAGGTCGAGCGCGTCGGCGCCGACCGCGTCGATGGTGCCGGTCACGGTGTGGCCGCTGGTATCGGTGAGGGCGACGACCGACCGGTCGCGGGACAGGGCCCGCAGGGCGTAGCCGAGCCCGAACCGCCGGGCGCCCCCGGCCTCCACCGGCCGCGGACCCAGCCCGACCACGGCGACCAGCGCCGCGACGGGGACCAGCGCCTCCCGTCGAGCCGCCCCGGGGCGGAGCAGCACCCAGTCCGCGCCGACGTCGACGACCATCCCCTCCAGGCTCCGGCCGGTCACCAGCAGCAGGCGGAGCGGGACGTCGCGGTGCGCCGCCACCCGGGCCAGCAGGGCGACCTCGGCCCGCTCACGTCGGGTCCGGTCGGCGACCTCGGCGTCCCGCTCCCGGCGCTCCTCGCCGTCCCACTGGGCGGCGAGGTCGTCGAAGAGCCCCTCCCATCTCATGGCGCGGCAGCCTACCGGCCGCCGGCCACCAGCGGACGGTTGCGGGATCGATCGAGGCGTTCTATGGTCAAACGCATGCAAATAGCCTTAAACAGCAGGGAACGCCAGCCTGGACCGCTGCCCCGCCGGTCCCGGTCACCGGTGCTCCGCGGGGTGGCCCTGCTTGCGGCGGTGGTCGCTCCGGCCGTCTGGCTCGCCGCGGTGGCGCGCCGGCTGGCCCTGACCCTGCTCACCGGCGGCCCGGCGTCCCCGCCGGACCTGCTCACCGCCTTGGCCGCCGTGGCGGCGCTCGGGCTGCTGTTCTGGCTGCTGGTCGCCGTGCTGGCCGAGATGCTGGCCGCCCTGCCGGGGCGCACCGGAGCCGGCGGGACGTGGCTCGCCCGCCGGGTCAGCCCGGCCCTGGTCCGGCGCGGCGTGACGCTCGCCCTGGGCGCGGGCCTCGCCGGGGTCATGACGGCACCGCTGGCGGCCGCCGCCGCACCACCCGACCCGGGGTTCGGGGCCGTCCTGGCCCCCGCCCCCTCCGGGTCGGACCCCTCGGCCGGGGCCGTCCCGAGAGCTCCGGCGTCCGTGCCCGATGCGCCGGCGTCGGTGCCCGTGCCCGGATGGGTGCCGGCCCCGCCCACCGTCCGTCCCGCACCCGGCACCGAGCTGCTCGCCCGCGCCCCGCGCCCGGCCCCGGTCGACGACGCGGTCGTCGTCCACCGGGGCGACACGCTGTGGTCGATCGCCGCGCGCCACCTCGCGCCCGGGGCCAGCGACGCCGAGATCGCCGCAGCGTGGCCCCGGTGGTATGCGGCTAACCGCGCGGTCATCGGCCCCGACCCGCAGCTGATCCTGCCCGGCCAGCGGCTGCGCCCTCCGGGCGGAGGCGACCGGCGGTGACCACCAGCCGCGATGACGGTGCGCCGCGACCCGCGCCGCCGGCCCCGAGGCCGCCCGCGCTCAGCCCGCTGCGGGTGGTGCCGCCGCATCAGTCGCGGCCACCGGCGCTCCCCCTCGACGTGGCCCTGGCCCGGTCGGCGGCCGCCGGCGCCTCCACCGGATACATCCAGGACGCCCTCGCCGTCGACTTCTCCTGCGCCAGCGACCACCAGATGTTCGGCCCGCAGAGCACGCCGCGCGCCGACCTGCCGGAGCCGGACGAGTGGGCCGCCCGCATCGGCCAGGCGCTGCTCGAGGTGATGACCGGCTCCCGGGCCGCTCCCCAGGTGCTGCGCTGGACCACACCCGAGGTGTATGCCGAGGTGGCCCGCCGGGGTGCCCTCGCCGCTCGCCGCGCGGGAACCGGCCGACAGTCCGGCATGCCGGTCCGGCACCGGGTGGTGGTGCGCAGGGTGCTCGTCTGCGAGCCGGCCGACGGGGTCGCCGAGGCGTCGGTCGTCGTCGTCGACGGGGACCGGGTCCGGGCGCTCGCCATGCGGCTCAGCGGCCAGGACGGCCGCTGGCGGGTCGAGGCGCTCCAGGTCGGCTAGCTAGCGCCGCTTACCGTGGCACATCTTGAACTTCTTGCCCGACCCACAGGGACATGGCGCGTTGCGGGGGGTCGCGGCCATCTCCTCCTCGCTGAGGACAGCCGTCGTGCGGCCGGCCCCCACGTCGCGCTCGTCGACCCCGCCGGAGTCGCTGGGGGCGGAGTAGTGCAGCCGTCCGGCCGGCCGGGGCCGGTCCAGGCCGTGTCCGTGCAGGGCGACGTGTCTGGTGTCGTACCCCTCGGCGGCCGCCTCCTGCCCAGCGGCAGGCTCGATGTGCGGCATACCCTGGCCGTCGCCGTTGCCGTCGCCCGCCCCACCGTCGCTGCCGGCGGCCGACAGCCCGGCGAACATCTCCGAGACGTGGATCGGGGCCACCTGCGGCTCGGGGGGTGGCTCGACGTCGACGTCGACGTCGACGTGGAAGAGCAGCCCGACGGACTCCTCCTTGACCGACTCGTTCATCGCCTGCCAGAGCTGGAACCCCTCGCGCTGGTACTCCACCAACGGGTCACGCTGGGCCATCGCCCGCAGTCCGATGCCCTCTTGGAGGTAGTCCATCTCGTACAGGTGCTCGCGCCACTTGCGGTCCAGGACCGACAGCATGACGCGGCGCTCGACCTCGCGCATGACGTCGTCGCCGAGGGCCTCCTCGCGGGCGTCGTAGGCGTGGTGGGCGTCGGAGGTGATCTCCTCCTTGAGCAGCTCGGGGGTGAGGCCGCCACGGCCCTCTGCGGCCTCGAGCACCTGCTCCTGGGTCACCGAGACCGGGTACAGTGCCTTGAGCGCGGTCCACAGCCGGTCGAGGTTCCAGTCCTCGGGGAACCCCTCAGCGGTCTCGGCGTCGATGTACCCCTCGATGACGTCGTTGACGAACATCCGCAGCTGCTCGTGCAGGTCCTCGCCCGCCAGGACCCGGCGCCGTTCGCGGTAGATGACGGTGCGCTGGCGGTTGAGGACGTCGTCGTACTTGAGGACGTTCTTGCGGATCTCGAAGTTGCGCGCCTCGACCTGGGTCTGGGCGCTCTGGATCGAGCGGGTGACCATCTTGGACTCGATGGGCTGGGAGTCCTCGAGCCCGGCGGTCTGCATGACCCGGTCGACGAGCCCGGCGTTGAACAGCCGCATGAGGTGGTCCTCGAGCGAGAGGTAGAACCGGCTCTCGCCCGGGTCGCCCTGGCGGCCGGACCGGCCGCGGAGCTGGTTGTCGATGCGCCGCGACTCGTGCCGTTCGGTACCGAGGACATAGAGGCCGCCCAGGGCGGTGACCTCGTCGTGCTCGGCCGCAACGGAGGCCTCGGCCTCGGCGAGCGCCTGGTCCCAGGCGGCCTCGTACTCCTCGGGGGTCTCCTGGGGGTCCAGCCCGCGCTGCCGGAGGGCCGCCACGGCGGTGAACTCGGGGTTGCCGCCGAGCATGATGTCGGTGCCGCGGCCGGCCATGTTGGTGGCGACGGTGACGGCGCCCTTGCGCCCGGCCGAGGCGACGACCGCGGCCTCCCGCTCGTGCTGCTTGGCGTTGAGGACCTCGTGCGGCACGCCACGGCGGCGCAGCTGGTCCGAGAGGTGCTCGCTCTTCTCGACGCTGACCGTGCCGACGAGGACGGGCTGGCCCTTCTCGTTCCGCTCGACGATGTCCTCGACGACGGCGGCGTACTTCGCCTCCTCGGTGCGGTAGACGAGGTCGCGCTGGTCCTCGCGGATCATCGGCATGTTGGTGCGGATCGGCACGACGCCGAGCTTGTAGATCGAGTGCAGCTCCGAGGCCTCGGTCATCGCCGTGCCGGTCATGCCGGAGAGCTTGTCGTACATGCGGAAGTAGTTCTGGAGGGTGATGGTCGCGAGGGTCTGGTTCTCGTTCTGGATGTCCACCCCCTCCTTGGCCTCGATGGCCTGGTGCATCCCCTCGTTGTACCGGCGGCCGGCCAGCATGCGGCCGGTGTGCTCGTCGACGATGAGCACCTCGCCGTTCAGCACGACGTAGTCCTTGTCGCGGTGGAACAGCTCCTTGGCCTTGATGGCGTTGTTGAGGTAGCCGATGAGGGGGGTGTTGGCGCTCTCGTAGAGGTTCTCGATCCCGAGATGGTCCTCGACCTTGTCGATCCCCCGCTCGAGGACGCCGACGGTCTTCTTCTTCTCGTCGACCTCGTAGTCGCCCTCGCCGGACTCGAGCTCCCCGCGCTCGAGACGCTCGACGATCCGGGCGAACTCGGTGTACCACTTGGTCGCCTGGTCGGCGGGGCCGGAGATGATGAGCGGCGTGCGGGCCTCGTCGATGAGGATCGAGTCGACCTCGTCGACGATGGCGAAGTTGTGGCCGCGCTGGACGAGCTCGTCGACCGACCAGGCCATGTTGTCGCGCAGGTAGTCGAAGCCGAACTCGTTGTTCGTCCCGTAGGTGATGTCCTTGGCGTACTCGACGCGCCGCTGCTCCGGGGTCATCGACCCGAGGATGACCCCGGTCTCGAGACCGAGCATGCGGTGTACGCGGCCCATGAGCTCGGCCTGGTACTCGGCGAGGTAGTCGTTGACCGTGATGACATGGACGCCCTTGCCGGTCAGGGCGTTGAGATAGCAGGGCAGGGTGGCGACGAGCGTCTTGCCCTCGCCGGTCTTCATCTCCGCCACGTTGCCGAGGTGCAGGGCGGCGCCGCCCATGATCTGGACGTCGAAGTGTCGCTTGCCGAGGGTCCGCGTGCTCGCCTCGCGAACGGCGGCGAAGGCCTCGGGCAGGATGTCGTCGAGGGTCTCGCCGGCCTCCAGCCGCTCCCGGAACCGGTCGGTCTCGGCCCGCAGCTCGGCGTCGGTCAGCTTCTCGAAGTCCTCCTCGACGGCGTTGACCTGGGCGGCGATGGACTCGAGCCGCTTGATGACTCGGCCTTCGCCCGCGCGCATCAGGCGCTCGACGATCTTGGGCACGTACAACTCCTGAGGTCTGGTCCGGCCACCGATCTGGTCGCCAGGGCCCCGCGGCACGCTGCGCCGGACTGGGACACCGCCTAGGGTAGTCGACCTCGCTCGGCCGCTCACCCGGCTCCACGGTGCCAACGCCTCGAAACCCCGGGTGAGTTCCGGCGGACCACCGGCATACCACTCCGGACCGCGGCGGGCCACCACCCCGGGTCGGTCGCAGGTCACGCCCGCTGGTGGTTGTCCGCGGTAGCCGGTGGTGCTGGTATGGAGGTGCGCAACCAGGTGCCGGGGAGGTGAGCCGGGTGGCCGGGATCATCAAGGCCTTCGCCACCGACCTCGACGGCACACTGGCCCTGGGGGACGAGGTGGCACCGCAGACCTGGGCCGCGCTCCGCGACGCCCGGGCGGCCGGCATCGTGACGGTCCTGGTCACCGGGCGGATCACCGAGGACCTCGACGCCCACTTCCCGGGTCTGCGCGGCCTGTTCGACGCGGTCGTCACCGAGAACGGCGGCATGCTCGAGATCGCGGGCGCGCTGTGCCCCCTCACCGGCGGGGTCGACCACGCCCTGGCGTCGAGGATGACCGCCGAGGGCATCGAGCACCGCAGCGGTCACGCCGTCCTCGAGTGCGCGGCGACCCACGCCCCGCGCCTGCTGGACCTCATCAGCGAGCTGGGCGCCGACGCGCAGCTCCTGCGCAACCGCGACCGTCTCATGGTGCTGCCCGCCGGGGTGTCGAAGGCCACCGGCCTGCTCGCCGCCCTGCACGAGCTCGGCCTCTCCCCCCACAACGTCCTCGCCGCCGGCGACGCGGAGAACGACCTGGCCCTGCTCGAGGTCGCCGAGATCGGGGTCGCGGTCGCCAACGCCGTGCCGTCGGTCAAGGAGCACGCCGACCTGGTCCTCGAGCAGCCCGACGGCACCGGGGTCGCCGAGCTGCTCGTCGGTCCGCTGCTGAGCGGCCGGGAACGGGTCCGCGCGAGCCGGCACGAGATCGTCATCGGCCACTACGCCGACGGCTCGCCGGTGCGCGTCCCGGCCGCACAGGCCAACGTGCTGATCCAGGGGGCGAGCGGCACGGGCAAGTCCCACCTCGCCGGCCTGCTGGCGGAGCTGTGGGTCCGGGCCGGCTACACCGTGCTGGCCATCGACATCGAGGGCGACTACCACGGGCTCGAGCACCTCGTCGACGTCGTCGTGCTCGACGGCGCCGGCCCGCCCGACGCCTCGGAGCTGATGCGCCTCCTCCGCCAGAAGTCCATCTCGGTGGTCCTCGACCTCTCACTGGTCGCCGAGGACGAGGCGGCCGACTACCTGCATCACGTCGCCGAGGTCATCGACGCCGAGCGGGCGGCGTGGGGGCTGCCGCACTGGGTCCTCATCGACGAGGCGCACTCCCCGCTGGGGCTGGGGGGCGCGATGGAGCGGCTGGTCCGGCCCGGTGACCAGGGGTACTGCCTGGTGACCTACCGCCCCGAGGAGCTGCCCGAGGCGACCACGGCCGAGCTCGACGTCGTCATCACGACGACCGGCCACGACCCTCATGGCGGCCGGACCGCTCGGATCCGGCAGGGACGGGGCCCCGACCGCGACTTCGTCCTCGGTGCCCGGGTCACGCCCCACGTGCGGCACTGGCACAAGTACGTGGGCGCCGCACTGCCGCCCGAGCACTGGTTCCGGTTCGTCGACGCCGCCGGCGCCGTCGTCGCCAGTGCCGGCAACGTCGAGAGCTTCCTGCGCGACCTCGAGGAGATCGACCCTGGCGTCCTCGACGGCCACCTCGCCCGGGGCGACATCTCCCGCTGGCTGTCCGGCTGCCTCCAGGACCACGACCTCGCCGCGCAGGCCGCGGCGGTGGAGCGGGACGCCCAGGCGCAGCGGGCCCTCGGCCTGCGGCTGGCTCGACGGCGCCTGGTGTCGGCCATCGAGTCGGTCTACGGGCGACCCGCCCCGGCCGCCCCGGGCCAGCCGGCGTCCTGAGGCTCCGCCGAACCCGGGAGCGCCGCCGGGCCGGCTCGGCGAGAATCCCGGGTATGCCGTTCCCCGACTGTGTCCCCGAGCTCGCCGACGGCCTCGTCCGCCTCCGGGCCCACCGGCGCGCCGACCTGCCCCGCATCGTCGAGCAGTCCCACGACCCCGGGATGCTCGAGTTCACGACGGTGCCCCGGCCGTACCGGCTCGCCGACGCCGAGCAGTTCCTCGACCTGGTCCGGACCGGGTGGACCGAGGACGGCGGGCGCCGGCACTGGGCGGTCACCCGCGCGGACGACCCCCGGGCGAGCTTCCTCGGCACCATCGACCTGCGGGCGGACCCTGCGGTGCGGGGCGTCGCCGAGGTCGGCTTCGGGCTGCACCCCGAGGGCCGCGGACAGGGGCTGATGTCGCACTCCCTCCGGCTGCTCGCCCGGCACTGGTTCGACCAGGGCGGCGTGCGGGTCTACTGGCGGGCCACCCGGGGGAACTTCCCCTCACGGCGGGTCGCCTGGGCGTGCGGCTTCACCATCCATGCGACCCTCCCCCAGGTCCTCGCCCACCCCGAGGGGCCGCAGGACGGCTGGGTGGGCAGCCTCGGTCGGGACGACCCCATGGAGCCGCGAAACCCGTGGTACGACCCCCCGGTTCTCGACGCCGGGAGCGTCCGGCTGCGACCGTGGCGCGACGGGGACGCCGGCGACCTCGAGGAGCCCGACCACCCCGCCCACTTCATGCCCGCCCGGGCGGCGCTCACCCCGCAGGGCTTCGCCGGCTGGCTCGCCCGCCGCCGCGAGCAGGCCGCGGCGGGCACCGGCCTCTGCTGGTGCATCGCCGATGCGGCGACCGACCGGGCGCTCGGCGAGGTGGTCCTGTTCAGCCCCGGCGGCACCCTCGACGGGGACCATGCCGAGCTCGGCTACCAGGTCCTGCCCAGCGCCCGGGGCCGGGGCGTGGCCACCGCGGCGACCGGGGCGGCCGCGGCATACGCCTTCCGTCCCCCGGAGCAGGGCGGCCTGGGGCTGCGCCGGCTCGTCGCCGAGACCGCGGCGGACAACGACGCGAGCAACGCCGTGCTCACCCGGCTCGGCTTCACCGTCTGGGGGCGGCAGCCGGCGGTCGACCGGCTGCCCGACGGCGCGTTCGGTGACGCCCTGCACTGGGCGTCACTTGCCCCGTCATCCCCCGAACGGTCAGACTCCTGAGGAGCCGGCTGCCGACCCACCACGGGCCTGGCATCATGCGCGCTATGTCCGACCTCGTGGCCACCTCGCCAAGCCGAGCCTTGGCTGAGGCCGGCGAGGATGAACGGCCCCGGGCGTCGTGGCTGGTGAGCTGGGTTCCGCTGCTCCTCGTCGCCACCCTGCCGCTGCTGGCGGTCAGACGCCTGTTCCGTCCTATCTCGGACCCCGACACGTTCTGGCACGTCAGGGCGGGGCAGTACCTGTGGGACACGTGGCGGTTCTCCGGGCCGGACACCTGGTCGACCTTCTCGAGCCGGCCCTTCGTTCTCCACGAGTGGCTGGCTGAGCTGGGCATCGCCTGGAGCTACCACCTCGGCGGGTTCCTCGCCCTGTCCTGGCTCCAGGCGGCGCTGGCCGTCGGCGCCCTGCTCGTGCTGTACGCGGGGTCACGGCGGCTCGGTGCGCAGACCCTCCCCGCCGCGGCCCTGTCGGTCGCCGGCTGGGTCGGGACGATGGGTGGGCTGGCGCTGCGCCCGCAGGTCGTCAGCTTCATGCTCCTCGCCGTCACGGTCGTCATCTGGCTGCGTACGGCCGAGGACTGCCGAGCCCGGTGGTGGCTCATCCCGATGACGTGGCTGTGGGCCTGCGTTCACGGACTGTGGATCGCCGGCCCGATCACCGGCATCGCCGTCCTGGCCGGCCTGCTGCTCGATCGGAGGCTGACCCGGCGGGAGGGGCTGCGGCTCGGCGCCGTCTTGGGCGGCAGCGTTCTGGCCGCCGGCCTGACGCCCGTCGGGCCGCACCTGCTCCTGCTTCCCTTCAGCATGCGCGGCTACGCCGGCTACGTGATGGAGTGGTCGCCCACCAAGGCGACCGATCCCTTCGCCCTGGTGACACTCGCGCTCGCCATCGGCATCCTCGCCGTATGGGCGCGCCGGGGCACCGTCGTCTCGTGGGTCCATGTCGGGCTGTGGACGCTGGGCCTGGCGTGGACCCTCACCTACGCGCGGACCCTCGCGCTCGGAGCCATCACCTTCACCCTCCTCGGCGCAGTGACCGCACGTCACCTGCTTCCGGACCTTCACCGTGGCATACCGCACCGGGTCGAGCGGGCGGTCATTGCCAGCGGACTCCTGGCCACGGTGGCTGTCTGCATCGCCTTCGGCTCGTCGTGGGCCGGCTCCCCGGGAAGGATGTCGCCGGCCCTGGAGTCCAGGGTCACCGCGCTCCCGGCCAAGACGGTCGTCTTCAACGACTACGGCCTGGGCGGCTGGATCCTGTTCGCCAACCACGGAGTCGATCCGGTCATCGACGGGCGCGCCGACGTCTACACGGTCGCGCATTTCGGTCGCTACCTCGCCGCCCTGAATGCGGAACAGGGCTGGCAGGCCACCCTCCGCGACTCAGGGGCGAGCGTGGCGCTCCTGGAGAAGCGCGGAGCCCTCGCGACGGGCCTGCGCGAGCAGCTGGGCTGGAGGGTCGTGGCCGAGGACCCGACCTACGCTCTGCTGCGGGCGCCCGTGCGCTGAGACCCCACCCAGGTGACCCCGTCCAGCTCAAGCCAGCCTGCGAGGAGGTCGAGCTCGGCCGCCAGCTCGCCGGCAGCTTCCGGGGGAGCGCCCGGCTCCCAGCTGGAGCCACGGACCAGCAGCCGGCCGGCCGAGCGGTCCGCCTTGAGGTCGACCCGTCCGACGAGCCGGTCCCCGAGAAGGAACGGCAGGACGTAGTAGCCGTGCACCCGCCTGTGGGCGGGGGTGTAGATCTCCAGCCGGTAGTCGAACCCGAACAGTGCCGCGGTCCGCTGGCGTTGCCAGATCAGGCTGTCGAACGGCGAGAGCAACGCCCTGGCATTCACCTGCCGCGGGCGGCGGGCCTCCCGGTGCAGGTAGGCCGGCCGGCGCCAGCCGTCGACGCGCACCGGGACGAGCTCGCCCGAGGCGACGAGCGCGGCGATCGCCGGCCGGGCCTGCTCAGGCCCCAGCCGGAAGTAGTCGCGCAGGCACTGCTCCGAGCCGATGCCGTGCGCCCGCGCCGCGATCCGGATGAGCGAACGGAACGCCTCGTCGGGCGCCGGGCGGCCGGCAGGGTCCAGGGCTGCCGCGTGGACCGCGCGCGGCAGCACCCGGTCGAGCGCGGCATACCGCCGCTCGAACTGGGCGTTCCGGCCGGCGCTGGAGATCTCCCCCGACCAGAACAGGTGCTCGAGGGCGTTCTTGACCAACGACCAGTTCCAGCCCCACTCGTCCCGCTCCCGCGGCCGGTCGTGCTCGAGCGCCACCTCGACCTCCCGGCTGGTCAGCGGCCCCCGGGCCACCACCTCGGCCCGCACCGCCGCCACCAGGTCCGGATGGTCCCGGGCGACGGCCCGCATCCCGCCCCACGCGTCGTCCCTCGCCCGGCGCATCCGGAAGTCCAGCAGCGGCCAGGTGGCCGGCGGTACGAGGCTGGCCTCGTGCGCCCAGTACTCGACGAGCCGCCGCGGGCCGACGTCCCGGGCGCGGTCGAGCAGGGCACGGTCGTAGGGGCCGATACGCGCGAAGAAGGGCAGGTAGTGGCTGCGGACCAGGACGTTGACGCTGTCGACCTGGACGACGCCGACATCGTCGATGACCCGCTGCAGGTGGCGCATCGCCGGCACCGCCGGCGGCCGGGGCCGGGCGAAGCCCTGCGCCGCGAGGGCGATGCGCCGGGCCGCCGGGAGGCTGAGCCGCGTCGGCCGGGGCTCAGCCACCCGGCTCGAGGAGGTTCTCGCGCAGGGCGAACATGGCGGCCTCCATCCGGGAGTGGAGCTGCAGCTTGTCGAGGATGTTGCGGACGTGGTTCTTGACGGTGTTCTCCGAGATGACCAACGTCCTGGCGATCTCCTTGTTGGGCTTCCCGCGCGCCACGAGCCTGAGCACCTCGCGTTCGCGCTCGGTGAGCCGCGGGGCCCCGACCCCGGTGGGCCGCTCCGCCTGCCGCTTGCTCAGCTCGGCGAACTCCGCCAGCAGCTTGGAGGCCATCGAGGGGGAGATGAGTGAGTCGCCGCCGGCCACCTTGATGATGCCCTCGGCGATCTTCTCGGCGGGGATGTCCTTGAGGAGATAGCCGTTGGCGCCGGCCTTGACCGCCTCGTAGAGGTCGGACTCCTCGTCGGACATCGTCAGCATGATGATGCGGGTCGAGGGGACGAGCGCCTTGATCCGCCGGCAGGCCTCGATGCCGGAGGTGTGCGGCATCCGCACGTCCATGAGGACGACGTCGGGCAGCTGCTCGACGGTCCGCTGGACGGCCTCGTCCCCGTCGCCGGCCTCGCCCACGATCTCGATGCCGTCCTCGAGGAGGACGACGGCCTGCAGGCCGCGACGGTAGAGGGCATGGTCGTCGGCGAGGACGACGCGGACCGGCTCCGGGGCATCACCTGTCCCGTCATGCCCACTGTTCACGCGGTCATCTTGTCATGCGGTGGCCTCGGTGCCCACCGGGAGGGCCGACGCGTCGGCCAGCGCCCCGTCGAGCCCGCCGGAGAGCTCGAGGTGGATGACGCCGTAGGACCAGCCCCGGCGGCGGTAGACGACGCTCGGCTGCTCGGTCTGGTCGTCGTAGAACAGGTAGAAGTCGTGACCGACGAGCTCCATCTCGCGGATGGCCTGGTCCAGCCCCATGGGGGCGCTCGCGTGGATCTTCTCGCGGACCTCGACGACCGGCTCGCCCTGGGTCCCGAGGGGGTCGTCGGCGCCGCCGTCGCCGGGGGTGCCGTGCGGAGCTCCCACACCGTCGAGGGTCGTGTCGATGCGGGCCGTCGCCTGCGCCACCGACTCCGGCGCGCGCCGGCCACGGTGGACCCGGGCCCGGTCGTGCGAACGGCGCAACCGCTCCATCAGCTTGTCGAGGGCGACATCCAGCGCCGCGTACTTGTCGTCGAGACAGGCCTCGGCACGCACCACGCTGCCGGAGACCCGGCAGGTGAGCTCGACTCGCTCGCAGCTCTTGGCCTGACGCTTGTTGGCCTCATGGCTGACGACGACGTCGATGCGCTGGACCCGTGGCGCCAGCTGCGGGACCTTGGTGAGCTTCTCGGCCAGATGGCTGCGGAAGCGGTCCGAGACCTGCATGTGACGACCGGTGACGACAATTTCCACGATGTCCTCCTTGGAGGAGAGAGTGCTGGGGTCGGGGCGTGCGAAGCCGACGGGACGCGCTACCACCTCCGCCCGGAGCCGGCACCACTCAGGCGCCCGGGCTCGCCGCCCTCGGCCGCACGTTGTCGCCGTCCGCTGGGACGGCGGGGCGGCCACTGAGGCATGAGGGCCATGTCTCGACGGTAGTCGAAAGCGCCGGATCGCGTCACTGGTACCCAGCAAGCTCATCACCAGCGCTCAGCGACCCGCCGGGCGAGGAGGACCGGCCCCGGCCGGTGCTCCGTCGGAGCGCCCTGGGCGCTCCGTCCGGGCGCGTCCCGCCTGCTCCCGCCGGAGTCTGGTCGCGCAGACGGTCGCCGCGACCACGTCGGCCGCGCCCGCCGACCGCAGGGCCCGGGCCGCCTCGAACAGGGTCGCCCCGCTCGTCACGACGTCGTCGACGACGACGCAGCACGCGCCGTCGACCCGGGCCGCCCAGCCCGCCCGCACGGCCAGGGCGCCGCTGAGGTTCCCGGCCCGCTCGGCCGCCGCCAGCCCGGACTGGTCGCGCACCCGGCGCCGGACGCGGAGCGCCGGAGCCAGGCTCACCTCATGGGGGCGGTACCCGCCGGCGACCCGCCCGGCGAGGGCCCGCAGCGGGTCGTCGCCGCGCCGGCGACGCGCGGCGGGCGCCGAGGGGACCGGGACGAGCAGGATGGGGCGCCGCCCGGCCAGCAGGGTGGCAGCGGCCGCCGGGCTCTCGGCGAGGGCCGCGTCCACGGCCCGGCCCAGCAGGGGAGCGAGCTCGCGCCGCAGGTCGCGCCGGTCGGCGTCCTTGTAGGCGACGAGCCAGGTGGAGACCGGCGGCGCGTATGCCGCCCAGGCGTGCGTCGGCGGGAAGCCGGCAGGCGGCAGGCTCGGCACCACGGGGCGCGGCCCCCCGGACCAGGCCAGCCGGCCGGCGGCGGCGCGGCATACCGGGCACACCCGCTCCCCCGGCTCACCGCACCCGGCGCAGCACACCGGGACGGCCAGGTCGGCCACGGCGAGCCCGGCATCGAGGATCCGCATGGCACCAGGATGCGCGGCGCTGCCATCCGTCGGATCGCCACCGGTTGCTGCTGTGGACGACTGCCCAGGTCAGGGCCGGTTTGTGGACGGCCGTTCCCGTTCGGACGAGCGACAAGTGGTGATTCGTGGGATCAGTGGGACAAAGGACGGCCCCCGTGGAAGCATGGGCCCGGGGCAGACGGAAAGGGACGCGGGCGTGCGCTGGCTGAAGGGTCTGTCGATGACGACCCGCCTCCGCGTGATCGTCGGCGGGGTCCTCCTGCTGCTCCCCCTCCTGGAGAACCGGTTCCTCACGGCGCTGCCGTGGGTCGTCGTCATCGTGCTGCTCGACGTGCGAGCCGAGATGGTGCTGCACCGCGGGGTCCCCCGGGCCCTGACCGGGGACCCGGACGCCCGCCGCGGGACGCGCCCGAGCCGCGCCGAGCGCACCTCCTGGCAGCGCCAGGCGTTGCTGCTCATCTGCCTCGAGGCGGCAGTCGCCGGGGGTGGCATGGGCCTCGGCGGCATCTGGCCCCTGCTGCTCCCGCTCCTGCCGTCGCTGCACGCGGGGCAGGAGTTCCGCAGGCGCGGGGTGGCCTGGACCACCCTGCTCAGCACGGCGTTCGCCTACGGGATGGCCATCGGCGCCGGCCGGCTGGACGACGTCGCCGCCGAGGTCCTCCTCGTCGCGCTCCTCGTCTGCGCCCTCATCGGGGTGCTCGCCGCCTGGGCCCACGAGTCCCAGCTGGCGAGCGCCCGGCGGGCCAGCCTGACCGGCGAGGCGGGTGCGCTGCTGCGCCGCCTCCACGAGCTGGCCGAGACCCTCGACACCGGGTTCGACGCCCCCGGCTCGGCCGAGATGGCCCTGCAGGACCTCTCCACCCGGATGCGAGCGGCCCGCAGCGCCGTGCTCGTCGGGTTCGGGCCCAGCCCGGCCATCCCACTCGCCATCCGCGGTGTCGACCGGACCCCGTGGCCGGACCCGACCGAGCCCGGATCGGTCCTCGCCCCGGCCTGGCGGGCAGGCACGCCCACCCTCGAGGTCTGGGACGGCGACGCCATCCCGCGGTCGGTGCTGGCGGTCCCGCTCCTCGACGAGCGGGGCGACCGCCTCGGTGTCCTCGTCGCCGACCGGCCCGCGGCGACCCCGTTCACCGGCGACGACCTGGAGTCCGCCCTCGAGGTAGCCGAGGCGCACGCGGCCAGCATCGACCTCGCGGTGCTGTTCGCGTCGCTGCGCGAGCGGGCCGGCCTCGAGGAGCGCGAGCGGCTGGCCCGGGAGATGCACGACGGCGTCGCGCAGGAGCTCGTCGCCCTCGGCTTCGGGATCGACGCCCTCCGGCGCAGCGCCCGCAACCAGGGCTCGAGCCTCGCGGCCGACCTCGATGGCATGCGCGCCGAGATCAGCCGGATCCTCGGCGACCTGCGGCTGCAGATCGCCGACCTGCGGGTCGGGGTCCGGCCGGACGCCGGGCTCGGCGCCCTCATCGGCGCGCGGCTGCAGAACGTCGGGGCGATGAGCGGGGTCACGACGCGGATGCACCTCAGCGAGAACGGGTTCCGGCTCCCGGCGCACACCGAGGTGCTGATCTACCGGCTCTTCCTCGCCGTGCTGGCCGACGCCCGGCACAGCCTGAACGCCCAGGCGGTCGACGTCAGCCTCAACGTCGCGGCACCCCGGGTGGAGATGTGGGTCTCCCACGACGGCACCTCAGCCCTCGACGCCACGGACTTCGAGCACCACCCGCTTCGCGCCCTGGGCGCGGATATCTCGGTCGAGCGGTACGCTCGCCGGGGTGTGTCCGTACGAATGCGCATGCGGGCGCGCGGAGCCAGCCCGTCTGGCACGTTGTCGCAGGAGAGGATGCCGCATCCGTCATGACCATCAATGTCGCGGTCGTCGACGACCACACGCTCGTGCGCGAGGCCATCTGCCGGATGATCGACAGCGAGCCCGACCTCTGCGTCGTCGGCCAGGCCGGCGGGGTCGCCGAAGGGCGGGCGCTGCTGGGCCGCCAGCCCATCCACGTCCTCGTCGTCGACGTCACGATGCCCGACGGGTCCGGGCTCACCCTCGCCCGGGCGGCCCGGGAGGCCTCCCCCCGTCTCGGGATCGTCGTCCTCACCATGCACAACGACGACGAGACGCTGCTCGAGGCCCTCGACCTGGGGGCCTCCGCCCTGGTGCTCAAGGCCGCGCCCTCCGACGAGGTCATCGCGGCCGTCCGGCGGGCCGCCGTCGCACCGGACGCCTTCATGGCGACGGGGCTGGCGCAGGCCCTGCGCCGCCGGGCCTCGAGCGACCGGCCGACGCTCACGCCGCGGGAGACCGAGGTGCTCGAGCGGCTCGTCGCCGGTGACTCCATCGCCGACGTGGCCCGGCGGCTCTACATGAGCGAGTCCACGGTCAAGACCCACGTCTCCAAGGTCTACGAGAAGCTGGGCGCGCACAACCGCGCCTCCGCGGTCATGGCGGCCCTGCGCTACGGGCTGGTCAAACCGGAGCAGGCCGGCCAGCACCGCTGAGAGGCCTCCTCCGGGGGCTGGCACCATCTCGGGCCGTGCCCGCGCACGGGTCAGTGCATATTGGCGAAGGTGTCCATGATCCGGATGGCTCCCGGCCCGATGACGACGATGAACAGCGCCGGCAGGATGCCGAGCATGATGGGGAAGAGGATCTTCACCGGGACCTTCTGGGCCTTCTCCTCGGCCAGCTGGCGCCGGACGAGGCGCATCTGGACCGACTGCTCGCGCAGCACCGACGCCACGGGCAGGCCGAGCCGGTCGGCCTGGACGAGCGCCGAGACGAAGTTCTTCGCCTCCGGCACCGTGGTCCGCCCGGCAAGGGCGGAGAACGCCTCGCCGCGGGACTTGCCGATCTGGATCTCGGAGAGGACCCGGGCGAACTCGCCGGCGATGGGCCCGCTCGCGGAGCGGGCCACCTGGAGCAGGGCGGCGTCGAAGCCCTGCCCGGCCTCGACGCACACCGTCAGCATGTCCAGCGCGTCGGCGAGCCCGCGGCGGAGCTCCTCCTGGCGCTTCGCGCCGGCGTTGTAGACCAGCAGGTCGGGCAGGTAGAAGAAGAGCAGGGCGAGCGCGGCGGCCCAGAGCACCCCGGTGAGCCGGAGCTTCCCGAACATCAGCCCGAGCGCGGCGCCGGCGACGAGCGCCGTCCCCTTGGCGCCCATGACCCGGTCGACCGTCCAGCCCGTCGGGTTCCCGGCCCGGTCGAGCAGCCGGGTGAGCCGCGCCGACGTGCCGCCGGGCGAGAGCCGGACCGCCAGCGACCGCGTCCGGGTGAAGAGCGGGACGACGAGGCGCTCCATCAGCGGCAGCTCGGAGCGGCCCACGTCACGGCTGTCGACCCGGTGCTCGACGAGCTCGAGCGAGCGGGCCACCCCCACGGTGGACCCGGCGCCCCACATGGCGGCCAGGACGAGCAGGGCGAGGGCGGCCCCGATGCTCACGAGGCCGACGAGGAGCAGGGTTCCGGACATCCCGCTACACCTCCACCTGGATGACCTTGCGGAGCCAGACGATGGCGATCCCGAGGAAGACGACGCCGCCGACCAGCATCCCGACCCCGATGGACCGGGTCCACAGCAGCGAGACGTAGTCGTAGTTGACCTTGAGCATGTAGAGGAAGACTCCGATGGGCATGGCGATGAGGATGTAGGCAGACAGCCGCCCTTCGGCGGAGAGGGCCCGCACCTGGCGGTTGAGCATCTCCCGCTCGCGCAGCGTGCCGGCGGTCGTGCGCAGGGTCTCGGCGAGGTTGCCGCCGACCTCGCGCTGGATCCGGATGGCCATGGCGGTCCAGCGCATGTTGGTGCTGTCCATCCGGTCGGACATCCGCTCGAGGGCGTCGCTGAGGTCGAGGCCGATGCGCGTCTCGGCCAGCGCCCGGGAGAACTCCTTGGCCAACGGCTCGGCGGCATCCCGGGCCGCGGAGTCCAGCCCCTGGGGCAGCGAGAACCCCGTCGAGAGGCTGCTAGCAAGGAGCATGAGCACGTCGGGAAGCTGGGCCTCGAACTTCTTGCACCGGCGCCGCGCGAGGAACTTGAGGACGAACTGCGGGAGGAGGTAGCCGACGACCGCGCCGACGAGCAGCCCGACGGGCGTGCGGACGGACCCGCTCCCGAGGAGGAATGCCGCCAGGGCGCTCCCGAGGACGACGGCGACCAGGCGCAGCACCCACCACTCGCCGGCCCGCAGCGGCAGGTCGGCCCGCTCGATGAGCCGCATCGTCTGCGCCGTGGAGTCCCGCCGGCTCATCACCCGCTCGCCGAGCTGGACCATCCCCTGGGACAGCGCACTGGCGGAGGCGGGCGAGTCGGCCGCCGCGGCCCTGGTCTGCGGGGACAGGTAACGCTCGATGGACTCGACCCGCGTCGCGCGGCGGGACTTCAGCGAGGTGCCCGACAGCGCGAGGGCGAGGACGAACACCCCGACGCCGACGCAGCCGAGCGCGACGGTGAGCACTCTTGAGCTGATCCCGTTCGGGAGCAGGCTGCCGCCGGCCGCGTGGACGTCGACCGGGGCGGTCGCCGGGGCGTCACCCCAGGCACCCTTGGCGAACGCGATGGGGGCCTGCGTCTGGAAGATCCGGCCACCCGCCCTGCCGGTGACGACCAGCGTCGTGGCGTCCGCCGCCTCGCGGCCGGGCGAGACGGTGAAGGCGATCTGCGCGGTCAGCGCCTTCGCCGAGGTCATGAACGCCGCGTTGACCGCGACCGGGCTGCTGGCCGCCGCGACCTTGCCGTCACTGGCGCTGGCGAAGGAGGACAGGACCTTGTTGTCGGAGTCGGCCGTGCGGAAGCCGACGACGGCGGTCCAGATCGAGTCCTGCCGCAACCGCCGCGACGCGTCGCTCGCGGCGGCCTTGCTCACGGTGTCGCCGCCGTCGCTGAGCAGCACCATGGTCCGGCTCTCGAACGAGGTCATCGCCGCCGCGGCGGCGAGGATCCCGTCGTAGAGGCTGGTCTCCCCGCCGGAGGTGAGCCCGTCCACCGCCTTCCGCGCCGCGGCCCGGTCGAGGGTGGGCGCGAGGACGACCCTCGGCCGGTCGGCGAACGAGGTGATCCCGACGCTGACGTTGCGCGGGACCCGGGTGAGGAAGCTGGTGACCGCGGAACGGACCGTCGCCATGCCGGCGGCCCCCATCGAGCCGCTGGTGTCGACGACGATCATCGTCGCCCGCTTGACCGAGTCCGTCGACGCGAGCCGCACCGGGTAGCTCCGGCCGCCGATGACCGCGGTGAGGGTCGTGTTGTCGACGATGGCCGTCGTCGCCTGGGACACGCTGAGGATGCCGGTGATCGTGGTCCCGTCCACCTGCAGGGCGGAGATCGTCACCGGCTCGGGTGGGGCCGCCGACGAGGCCGCGACCGCGGTCCCTCCGGCCAGGAGCAGCGCGCCGACGACAGCGACCAACGTCCGCGCTGCGTCCCTGGACCGTCCCATTAGCGCTCCCGGAGGAACAGGTCCGGGGCGAGGTTGACGCCGTGGTTGTGCAGGTCCTCGACGAAGTTCGGCCGGATGCCGGTGGAGCGCAGGGAGCCGAGGTACCGCCCGTTGGCGTCCTGGCCCGCCATGAAGTCGAAGGTGAACAGGTCCTGCATCGTGATGACGTCGCCCTCCATCCCGAGGACCTCGGAGACAGCCACGACCCGCCGGGAGCCATCCTTCAGGCGCGCCTGCTGGACGATGAGGTGGACGGCGCCGGAGACCTGCTCGCGGATGGCCCGGACCGGCAGGTCGACGCCGGCCATCAGCACCATCGTCTCGAGACGGGAGAGGCTGTCCCGCGGGCTGTTGGCGTGCACGGTGGTGATCGAGCCGTCGTGGCCGGTGTTCATCGCCTGCAGCATGTCGAGCGCCGCCCCGTCGCGGACCTCGCCGACGACGATCCGGTCGGGCCGCATCCGCAGCGAGTTCTTGACCAGGTCGCGGATGGCGATCTGGCCGCGGCCCTCGGTGTTGCTCGGGCGCGCCTCCATCCGCAGCACGTGCCGCTGGCGGAGCTGGAGCTCGGCGGCGTCCTCGATGGTGATGATCCGCTCGTCGTCCGGGATGTAGGAGGACAGCACGTTGAGCAGGGTCGTCTTCCCCGACCCGGTGCCGCCGGAGATGACGATGTTGCGGCGCCCCTTGACGCAGGCGTGGAGGAAGTCCCGCACCCGGGGGGTGAAGGTGCCGAAGGCGATGAGGTCGCTGTCGGTGTAGGGGTCGGCGGAGAACTTCCGGATGGTGAGCATCGCGCCGTCGAGCGCGATGGGCGGGATGACCGCGTTGACGCGTGAGCCGTCGAGGAGCCGGGCGTCCACCATCGGGCTGGCCTCGTCGACGCGGCGGCCCACCCGCCCGACGATCTTGTCGATGGTCCGGCGCAGGTGGGCCTCGGAGGCGAACTCGGCGTCGACCGGGAAGATCCGGCCGGCCCGCTCGATGTAGATGTCCCGCGGGCCGTTGACCATGATCTCGGTGATCTCGGCGTCGCGCAGCAACGGCTCGAGCGGGCCGTGCCCGAGGATCTCGTCGGCAACCTCCTGGCTGATCCGGGTGCGGTCGGCCAGGGAGAGCGGTCGCTCCTCGGCATCGAGGACCTCCTGGAGGGTGTGCCGCACCTTGGACTCGAGCTCGCTCTCCTCGAGGTGCGGGTCGTAGAGCGAGGAACCGAGCGAGTCCATCAGAGCCTGGTGGACCGCCGCCTTCACCGACGCGAAGGGGTCGCGCGCCCGCTGGGACGCCGGCTGGCCGGCGGCCCGCGCGGCGCCCGCCTCCGGGGCCGGCTGCTGGCCGCGGCGGACGTTGTCGAGGCGGTCGGCGAGGCTCATCGCCGGCCCCCTCGGGTCAGGCTCCACCGGTCGCCCCGGCGCCGGGAGCTCTTGTCCCCCCGGCTCATCGACGCCGGTGAGCCGTCGGTGGACGTGAGGTCCTCGGCCGCGGTGAGGTGCTGGTCCACCAGGAGGCGCAGCGCCGTGCTGACCGGGTGCCGGGGGTCGTCCAGCACGATCGGCACGCCGCGGTTCACCGAGGCGGGCACGTCCGAGCTCGACGGCACGGTGGCGGCGATGGGCGTCTTGATCGCGGTCACGACGTCGGCGGCGTGCAGCCCCACCTTGGCGTCCGAGCGGTTGAGGACGACGAGGCGGGTCTCCTTGGGGTTGCCGAGCAGGTCGAGGGTGTCCAGGGTGATCCGCAGGTTCTTCACCGCCGGGATGTCGAGCGTCGCGATGAGGATGAGGTGGTCGCTGGCGTCGAAGGCGGCCAGCACGTGCTCGGTGAAGGCCGGCGGGGTGTCGAGGATGACGTAGTCGTAGCAGCGCCGGGCGACCCGGATCATCTCGGAGATCGTCTGCCCGGGGATCCGGTCGGCCTCGCTCGGCTCGGCCGGGGCGCAGGCGACGTCCAGGCCGCTGGAGTGGTGGGTGACGATCGAAGCCAGCCCCTGCTCATCCAGTCCCCCGCCCATGGCGACCAGGTCGCGGATCGAGTGGTGCGGCACGAGCTGCAGGCTGATGCCCACGTCGCCGAAGGCGAGGTCGAGGTCGGCCACCAGCACCCGGCGCCCGGTCGTGGCGAGGTAGGCGCCGATGTTCGTGGCGAAGGTCGTCTTCCCGACCCCGCCCTTGGCCGAGAAGATCGTGATGACCTTCCCCTCCCGGGCCTGCTCGGTCGTCCCGAGCGCCATCCGGGTCGACAGCTCGCGGCTGCGGCGGGCGGAGTCGGCCAGGGTGGTGAGGTCGTCGGGGGTGAGGACCTCGCGGATCCCGGCCCGCAGCGCGCTGGCCAGCGTCGTCATGTCGAGCCGGTGCCGGAGCAGGATGACGCCGACCACGGGCCGCTCGATCCGGCACTGTGCGGCGACCTCGCAGGCCGCGGGGAGGTCGATGTCGGCACCGATGACGACGAGGTGCTCGCCCGGGTTCTCGGCCAGGGCCCGCATGACCGCGGGCCGGCTGTCCACTCGCGCGACGCCGGCGCCGAGGGCCAGGTCGTAGCGGTCGGCGGTGGCGGGGTCGGTGTCCCAGAGCAGGGCCATGGCGCCGCTACTTGCCCGAGAAGAGCGACTGCTCGTCGGTGATGACCTTGCCGAGGTCGACGCTCGCGTCGGTGCCGCGCAGGGCGGCATACAGCTCGCCGGTCTTGATCGCCTGCACCAGCTTGGCGGCGTCCGCCGGGGGGAGGGCCAGGGTGACCAGGGTGGTGGGGGACTTCTGGGCGTCGGTGCCGGCGTCTCCCGCGACCGGGGTGAGCGAGGTGGCCCCGACGCCGATGACGAGCACGTCGTCGAACAGTGCCCGGGTCTGCTTCTTGGCCAGGTCCGACGTCGAGGTGGTGGAGACCGCCCAGGTGTCGTACAGCACGATGCGCGACCCGGGGGTGAGGAACGAGCCGACCCGGGCCGGGTCGTCGAGCTGGACGGCGACGGCGAGCTGGCCGGTGGGGACGGTGAGGGCCCGGGTGCCCAGCGGCGTGGTCCCGAACCGCGAGTTCTGCAGGTACTCCCCGGGCTGGATGTCGCTCAGGGCGAGCAGCGACTGGTTGGTGGCGTCGACCGCGGTGAGCGCGCCCTCGGGCATCGCCTTGGCCGGCAGCGTCGTCCTGACGATGAGCTGGCCGTTCACCGCGTCCTTGAGAGCGGTACCGGAGGGGACCGCCTCCTTGGCCACGAAGACGGTCTGCGGCGCCAGCCCGGCCACCGCGCGGCTGTCCGCGCCCTTGGCATAGAGCATGACCGCCACGACCCCCACGAGGGCCACGACGGCGGCGGCGATGACGGCGACGAGTCTGCGTCCCATGACGGTGCGTCCCTTGTCGGTGCTGGTGTCTGTGAGGTGTCGGTGGTGGTGCGGATCGGCGGCGTTTCGCCGATTCGCCGATGGTCAGAAGGTGACCGAGTACAAGGTGATGACCTTGGAGCCGAGGATGGCCACCGCGCCGGCGATGACCGCGGCGATCATCGCGACGAGGAGGGCATACTCGACGGCGGTCGCACCCCGCTCGCGGGGTGCGACCGCACGCAGAGCCTTCATGGCGCTCCGATCACGGCATCGCGTCAAGGACTGTCTGGAACGCGGCGTTGATCTGGGTGCCGAGGAGGCCGACCACGGCGACGATGACCGCGGCGATGAGGGCGACGAGCAGGCCGTACTCGACGGCGGTCGCACCGCGCTCGTCGCGGGGGTGGAAGAGTGCCACCTGGAACTTCGTGAGCTGCTTGAGCATGTCGAGAATCCCTTTCGAACAATCCGGTCCGGCGCCCCCAAGGCGGTACTGCGCCACCTCGTATCCTTCCGGGGGACCCCAGCGGCCACATCCGCCTTTGAGCCCCTGCTCCACTCCGCACGGGTGAGGCCCAGGTCGTCCGTTCGGGGGATGGCGCAGCATCGCCGCGGGCGCCCGGTGTCAGCGTCCGGCGACGAGGACGTCGCTCCCCTCGGCCACGGCCACCCACCGCGAGCCGGAGCGCGCGAGCACCTCGCCCTTGAGGGTGACGACGAGGATCGCCCGCTCGCCGGCCGGGCTGGCGACGGAGACCCCCCCGGGGGTCGGCGTCAGCGGCCGGATGTCACCACCGAGCCCGATGACGTACGGGCGCAGCACCGTCGGGTTCCGGCCGCCGAGGGTGGTCAGCGTCTCGTTGTCCAGCCAGGCGAGTCCCTGCACACCCGGGACGGTGGCACTGACCGGCAGCGGCGTCGCCAGCCGCAGCGGCCGGCCACCGGGTCCGCGGACGATCCCGGACAGGTCGAGCCTGGCATCGGCGCCGTCCGCGTCGGTCGTCAGGACGGCCAGCCGCTGACCGTCCGGCGCGACCTTCGACTCGACGACCCGCCGGCCGGCGAGCCAGGCGGCCGCGACCGGGTATGCCGTGCCGGCCGCGCCGCTGCGCGCCGACCCGTCGACCGCCCAGAGCCGGGTGGCTGCGGTGCGCCGGGACTCCAGGAGGCCGACCCACAGGTAGCCGAGCCGGTCGAAGGCCGGGTCGCCCAGTGCGCCGCCGAGCCCGGCCACCTGGCTGTGCTGGCCGTCGGTCCACACCGACAGGCTCGCCCGCCCGGGGTCGACGCCGGCGATCTGGCGCCCGTCGAGCGAGAGCGCCAGGTTGGTGACCGCGGTGGGGATCTGCGGGTACGCCGACGTCGTCGGCGACGGCTTGGGGGCGCGGCCCTCCACCCCGGCCCCGGTCTCGAGGACGGCGAGGGTGCTGCCCCGGCGCACCAGGGCCTTGGGCCCCATGAACGGCGACTCGGGCTCGAAGCCGAGGTCCGCCCCGCTGGTCACCGGCCCGTCGAGGCCGGGAAGGTTGATGGCGGCCCCGGCCACCTCGAGCGATACCGAGGTCACCCCCGGGACCTGGGTGAGGGTGCTGACGAACTGGGCCCACAGCCCCTCCCGGACCCCCCGGTCGGCGGGAACCTCGGCGGAGAGGTCGACCGTCGCTCTTCCTCCCACGACCGGGACGCCGTCGGCCAGCAGCCGCGCCCCCCGGGGGACCTCGGTCCGGACCGCGTCGCGCAGGTAGCCCGGCACGTCGTCGAGCTGGGCGCGGGCCAGCCGGGTGGTGAGGTGGTCCAGCGGGAACCAGCGGACGTCGGTCACCAGGGCGTGCCGGTCGACCGCGACGTAGTGCACGGCATACGGGCGCAGGAGCCGGGCCACGTCGGCGTCGGCGATCCAGCGCCCGAACCCCTTCGGCAGCCCGGAGATCCGCCACTCGCCGTCCACCCGGGCCAGGTCCATCCGGACCGACCGCGAGGTGGTGGTGGCCATCGTCGTGTACCGCCCGTCGGTGGCCACGGTCGCCTCCACGACACCGGTGAGGACGGCCGTGGCCGGCCCGGTGATGCGCACCGACAGCGACGACTCGTCGGTGAAGATGGCGATCCCGGCGTCCGGGTTCCACTGCTTGGCCAGGGCGTCGGTGAGGAACAGCCGGGCGTTGTCGTAGGCCCCGTCGCTCGCCGAGCCGGCCCGGATGAAGCCGCGGACGATCTGCTCCCGGTCGGCGCCGGAGAACGGCGGTGGTGGGAGCACCCGGACCTGCGGCGGGTTCCCGCTCCCCACGTCCAGGCCCGCCTGGACCGCCGTGTGGGTCGACAGGCCCCCGCACCCGGCGACGAGGGCCGCGGCGACCAGCCCGGCGACGAGAGCGAGGCGAGAGCGGAGCCGGCTCACGGTGTCGGCTCGGTTGCGACACGGTCCCACTCCTCGATGAGGGAGGCGTCGCGGCCGGCCGGCGCCGGACGCCGTTCGGGGGTGAGCGGCAGCGGCGACGACGTGAGCCGCCCGCCGGCGTGCCGGGGCAGGGTGAGCCGGAACCGGGACCCCACTCCCGGGGACCCCCAGGCCTGCAGCCACCCGTCGTGCAGGCGGGCGTCCTCGAGGGAGATCGCCAGCCCGAGGCCCGTGCCGCCGCTGGTCCGGGCCCGGGCCGGGTCCGCCCGCCAGAACCGGTTGAAGACGACGGAGGACTCCCCCGGCCGCAGCCCAACGCCCTGGTCCTCCACGACGACGGCCACGGCCGACTCCGAGGAGGCGATCCGGATGGTGACGGGCCGGCCCTCACCGTGCTCGATGGCGTTGACGACGAGGTTGCGCAGGACCCGCTCGACCCGGCGCTCGTCGATCTCGGCCTCGGCCGGGGAGTCCTCGCTCAGCAGCTCGAGGGTGCTGCCCCGCCGCTCGGCCAGGGTGGCCGCGGCGGAGACGACCTTGGCGGCGGTCGCGCGCACGTCGACCGGCTCGAGGTCGAGCACCGCCGCCCCGGCGTCGAACCTGCTGATCTCGAGCAGGTCGGCGAGCAGCTCCTCGAAGCGGTCGAGCTCCCCGTGCAGCAGCTCGGCCGACCGCGCGACCGTCGGGTCGAAATCGTCGCGGGCGCCGTGGATGAGGTCGACCGCCATCCGGATGGTCGTCAGCGGGGTGCGCAGCTCGTGGGACACGTCGGAGACGAAGCGCTGCTGCACGAGCGAGAGGCCCTCGAGCTCGCCGATCTTGGACTGGAGGCTGTCCGCCATCGCGTTGAACGACGTGGCGAGCACGGCGAGGTCGTCCTCGCCGCGGGCCGGCATCCGCTCGTTGAGCCGTCCGGACGCCAGCCGCTCGGCGACGCCGGCGGCGCGTCGCACGGGGGTGACCACCTGCCGGGTGACCACCCAGGCGACCGCCCCCAGCAGCAGGGTGAGGATGGCCCCGGCGGCGGCGAAGGAGTCGCCGATCAGCGCCATCGTCGCCTGCTCCTGCTGCATCGGGTAGACGAAGTAGAGGTCGTAGCGTCCGGCGCTCGGCACCTCGACCGAGCTGCCGACGATGACGGACGGGACGACCTGGCCGCCGTCGAGGGCGACCTCGCCGATCTGGGTCTGCTGCTTGCCGGGGTTGGCCGCCACCGCCTGGCGCAGCTCGTCGGAGATGGCGGACAGCTCGACCACGCCGGACTCGAGGTTGGCAAGGACGGTCGTGCTCGAGTTGGTCACCGACCGCGACATGATGACGTAGCGTGACGGGCTCGGGCCGGGGGGCCGCAGCGCACCGATGATGTCCCGGGCGTCGAGGTTGAGCTTGGCCACGTCGATGGCGTTCTCGGCGTCCCACTGCTGCTGGGCCTGCGCGGTGAGGGTGAGCGCCTCGTTCTGGGCGACCCGGATCCGCTCGCTCTCCAGGCCCCCGGCGATCTGCGAGTACAGGTAGCTGCCGAGGAGCCCGACGACGACGGCGCCGAGCACCATCGTCGTGGCGGCGACCCGCACCTTGAGCGACTGGCGCCACTGGGAGAGCAGCCAGCGCGGGGCCCGCGCGAGGACGCCCATGGTCAGGAGGTGCCGGCCTTGTACCCGACGCCCCGGACGGTGACGACGATCTCGGGGTGCTCCGGGTCGTGCTCGATCTTCGAGCGCAGCCGCTGCACGTGGACGTTGACCAGGCGGGTGTCGCCGGCGTGCCGGTAGCCCCAGACCTGCTCGAGGAGGACCTCGCGGGAGAACACCTGCCACGGCTTGCGGGCCAGCGCCACCAGGAGGTCGAACTCGAGCGGGGTCAGGCTGATCACCTCGTCGTCGCGGCGCACCGAGTGGCCGGCGACATCGATGGCGAGGTCGCCGACGGTGAGCCGCTCGGGCTCCGGGTCGTCGGTCCGGCGCAGCCGGGCCCGGACCCGGGCGATGAGCTCCTGGCCCTTGAACGGCTTGACGACGTAGTCGTCGGCCCCGGACTCCAGGCCGACGACCACGTCGACGGTGTCGGTGCGGGCGGTGAGCATGACGATCGGGACGCCGGACTCGGCGCGGATCCGGCGGCATACCTCCATCCCGTCCAGGCCCGGCAGCATGACGTCGAGCAGGACCAGGTCCGGACGGGTCTCCCGGAACGTCGCGACGGCGCTCGAGCCGTCGGCGACGTGAGCCACCTCGAGGCCCTCGTTGCGCAGGACGATCCCCAGCATCTCGGCGAGCGCCAGGTCGTCGTCGACGATGAGCACGCGACCCTTCACGACCATCCCTTCTCCATGGACCACAGGTCCTGGTGCATCATCACACACCGAGCACCGGATCATGGTGACCGAGGGGCCGCGCCCCGCTACCGCGGGTGGGTCGTCCAAGCGCCGACCGCCGCTCGGGCCCGCCGGCGGAGGCGTCGACGCCGACCGCCTGGTGGCGGCAGGGAATGCGGCCCTTCGCTCCCGCGGCCGGGATGGAGCCGGCTACCCGGTCACTGGGTCAGCGTGACCGTGGTGATCCCGTAGTTGTCGCCCCCACCGCCCAGGAACTCGCCACTGCTGTCCGGGTAGGCCACGATCGTGCCCTCGATCCACTGCTTGCCCTGATCGCAGTTGCCGATGGTGCCGTCGGCGTTGAGCTGCTTCTGGTCGATGCAGTAGCTGTTCAGCTGGACCGCCACATAGCCGATGACGTGATAAGCACCATTCGATCCCTGGTCGACGCTGTAGTCGAACAGCGGGAGCTCCAGGATGCTGCCCGGGCCGCCCAGCATCTCCCCTGCGTCGCCACACTTGGCGGGCTTTCCGGTCTGTGAGGGCACGTCCTCATCCACCACGGTGGACAGCTCGCAGCTGCCGTTCGAGACGACGAGCCAACCGAACCCACCTGCCGGGTTTTCTGGTTGGTCGCTGCCGCACGTGGAGTCCTTTCCCTTCGCGCTGTTGATCAGCTTGAACGTGACCAGGGTGCCGCTCGGCGGCCTCCCTCCGGTGGTCCGCCGGAGGTAGCAGTCGCCGATGATGAGCGGCAGGGTGGTGAGGGAGGACGGGGATCCGCCGCCCCACGCCGCCGTCGCCGTCGCGCCGACGGCGGAGGAGGTGATGCCGAGGACCCCGGCCAGGAAGCTCGGCTCGGTGGAGGTCGTCCGCACGCTGACGGAGCCGGGGTTCGCGCGGGTGATCGAGACGACGACGCCGGACGTATGGGACGCGTCGGCGCCGAGCTTGTTCTGTTTGGCGTAGTCGGTCGCCGTGGCGTTGCCGGAGGCGCACGCCGGCGAGCTGAGGTTGGTCGCGCATGCCTGTGCGATGGCGAGGGCGGCGGCGTCGGCGCCGTTCTGCAGCTGCTTGCGGGCCACCCAGAGGTTGCCGACATCGACCGCCAGCGCACCGAAGCCGACGAGGACGACGACGAGGAGCCCGACGAGGACCGCCGTCACACCGCGCTCGTCGCGTGGCCTGGTCCGCCGTGCCGCTATGGCCATCAGCCGTTGCATCGCATCGTCCCCTTGCCGGTCATGTTCCACGAGGCTCCGAAGAACCCGGTGATCCCCGTGTAGGTGTGGGTGATCGTCACCGTCACCGGCTCCCCGATCACCCCGTGCAGGCAGGCGCCCACGGGGATGGACACCTCGGAGCCGAGCAGGCCCACGGACTGTGCCGCGTTGACCGCTGCCGCCCGGGCGGCGGCGGGGTCCTGGTGGAGGGCATAGTTCCTCGACGCCTCTCTGGCCGCCCCGGAGATGACGCCTTCGGTATAGAGGGCGTAGGCGCTCTCACAGATGCCGAGGAGCAGCGCGGCCAGCAGTGGCAGGATGAGCGCGAACTCGAGCGCCGCCGCGCCCCGCTCCGAGCGCACCCGCCGTCGGCCCTGTCCGGCCACGTGCGCTCCCTCCTCACAACCCCCGGTGGGACCGCCTTCGGTCCTCTCGTTCGAGGCTATCCACGCGCGGGCCATGGCCTTGGGGATCGCTCGACATTCAGCCTTTCGGTTGATCGTGTCTCACCCGTTCGGACGATGCTCCGAGCGGGAGAGACCGGCCTGGTCAGTAGCGGTAGTGGTCCGGCTTGTACGGACCGGCGACGTCGACGCCGAGGTACTCGGCCTGCTCCTTGGTCAGCTCGGTCAGGTCGACGCCGAGGGCCTCGAGGTGGAGCCGGGCGACCTTCTCGTCGAGGTGCTTGGGCAGGGTCGTCACCGTGGGCCTGCCCTCGTCGTCGACGTACTCCTCGGCCTTCTCGAACAGCTCGATCTGGGCGATCGTCTGGTTCGAGAACGAGTTGCTCATCACGAAGCTCGGGTGACCGGTCGCGTTGCCGAGGTTCATCAGCCGGCCCTCGGACAGCACGATGATGCTGGACTCGGGCTCGCCCTCCGCCGCCGGGAAGCTCCACTCGTGGACCTGGGGCTTGATCTCGGTCTTGGTGATGCCGGGGACCTTGGCGAGGCCGGCCATGTCGATCTCGTTGTCGAAGTGGCCGATGTTGGCGATGATCGCCTTGTTCTTCATCCGGCCCATCTGCTCGGCGGTGACGACGTTGAGGCAGCCGGTCGCGGTGATGATGATGTCGGCGTCGCCCACGACGTCGTCCATCCGGGCGACCTGGTAGCCCTCCATCGCCGCCTGCAGCGCGCAGATCGGGTCGACCTCGGTGACGATGACCCGGGCCCCCTGGCCGGCGAGGCTCTGGGCGCAGCCCTTGCCGACGTCGCCGAAGCCGGCGACGACGGCCACCTTGCCGCCGATCAGCACGTCGGTGGCCCGGTTCAGACCGTCGACGAGGCTGTGCCGGCAGCCGTACTTGTTGTCGAACTTGGACTTGGTCACCGAGTCGTTGACGTTGATCGCCGGGAACAGCAGGTCGCCGGACTCGGCGAGCTGGTACAGCCGGTGCACGCCGGTCGTCGTCTCCTCGGTGACGCCCTGGATGCCGGCGGCCACGGTCGTCCACTTCGCCGGGTCGGCGGCCATGGTGCGCCGGACCAGGTCCTTGAAGACGGCGAACTCCTCGGAGTCCTCGCCGGTGGTCGGCGGCACCTGGCCGGCGGCCTCCCACTCGCGGCCCTTGTGGACGAGCATCGTCGCGTCGCCGCCGTCGTCGAGGATCATGTTGGGTCCCTCGCCGGGCCAGGTGAGGATGGCGTCGGTGCAGTCCCAGTACTCCGGCAGCGTCTCGCCCTTCCAGGCGAACACCGGGACGCCCTGCGGGTCCTCCGGGGTGCCGTGCGGCCCGACGGCGACGGCGGCCGCCGCCTCGTCCTGGGTGGAGTAGATGTTGCACGAGGCCCACCGGACCTGCGCGCCGAGGGCGACCAGGGTCTCGATGAGGACGGCCGTCTGCACGGTCATGTGCAGGGACCCGGCGATCCGGGCGCCGCGCAGCGGCTGGGTGGGGCCGTACTCGGCCCGCAGGCTCATCAGACCCGGCATCTCGTGCTCGGCGAGGCGGATCTGGTGGCGGCCGGCCTCGGCGAGGTGGAGGTCGGCGACCTTGTGCTCGATGGACATGCGTCAGGCTCCCTCGGGTCAGGGTTGTCGTTCGGAGGTCGCGGCGCCGCCCTTCTGGGCCGTCAAGCGGGGTATCACCCACGCCGGCGAAGAGCCAGTCTAACCGACGCGGCTACTGCCGGCGGCCCGGCCCTCGGCCGAACGGGCCATCCGCAGGGGGGGCGTCTGGGCCCGATCTCGTCGTGCAGGGGCTCCAGCGGCACACCGCGTGCCAGCCTGTCCCCGGTGCCAAGGGACGTGGCGGCCGCCGCGTCGGCCAACCACGTGGGGAGAAGACCTTCATGCGCAAGCTCGTCGGCTCCATCGCCGCCGTCGTCAGCAGCCTCGCCCTGGCTCTGAGCGCCTCGCCGGCCGCCGTCGCCGCCCCCGCTCCGCCCGGCATCGTCGGCCCCGCCGGGACGACCGTGCAGACCACGCCGGTGCTGGAGTGGACGCCGGTGACCGGAGCGGTGAAGTACGAGGTCGCCGTGTCGGCGAGCGCCGGCTTCTCCGGCTCGATGTCGTTCAGCCAGACCACCGCCAACACCTACGCCACGGCGCTGAGCGACCTGCAGACTGGGACGTACTACTGGCGCGTCCGGGCCATCGACCGGAACAACGCGGCCGGCTCGTACGCCACTGCGAGCTTCGTCCGGGCCAACGACAACGCCCCGGTGCTGGCCAGCCCGGCCAACAACGCGCTCCTGGCCTACCCCAGCGAGCAGACCGGGGCGTACCGCTGGGGGCCGATGGCCGGCGCCAAGTCCTACGAGATCCAGATCGACGATGACCAGGGGTTCGTCGGGGCCGCCAACCCGGTCGCGGTCAACGCCACGTCGTACTCCCCGACCAGCCCTCCCGCCTTCGACACGCCCATCTGGTGGCGAGTGCGGGCCAAGTCGTCGACGGGCGTGTACTCCCAGTGGTCGGACCCGTGGACCTTCCAGGTCAGCTGGGATCCCTCGGCGACGGTGGCGCTCGTCTCGCCGCCCGCCACCAACGCGATCCCGATCGAGCAGGTCGTGCTGGCCTGGACCCCGCTGCGCGGGTCGGCCTACTACCAACTCGACCTCAGCCCGGACCAGAACTTCAACAACCCCGTCTACTCCCGGGCGAAGGTGCTCGGCAACACCTTCACGCCGAGGACGACCTTGCAGGCGGGCGCCTACTACTGGCGGGTCCGGCCGATGAGCACCTCGGTGGTCGCCGAGCCCGGTGCCTGGTCCAGCACCTGGACCTTCACCAAGGCCTGGCCCGCGACCGCGCCCCTGGCTCCCCGCCCGGGCGGTACCGAGGACAACCGGCTGGCCCAGGTCCAGCTCATCGGGCCGGCCGACGGCGACTACCTCCTCGACCAGCCGGTCTTCTCGTGGTCTCCGCAGCGCAGCGCGTCGCACTACCAGATCGACATCGGGACCGACTCGAACTTCTCGCCGAGCACCTACGGCACCTGCTCGACCAACCACACCAGCTTCACCCCCTACGTCTCGGGAACCGACTACTGCTCGCCCCCGGCGGTCGCGGCCGGGGCGGTGGCGTACTGGCGGGTCCGGGCAGTCGACGCGTACAGCACGTCCTCGACGGGCAACGTCTACGGGGCGTACAGCGAGGTGCGCAGCTTCCTCTACGACCCCGTGCACCTCGTCCAGACGGCTCCCGCGAACGGGGCCACCGTGGACGTCCCGATCCTGAAGTGGGACGAGGTCCCGAACATCTCGCACTACAAGGTGACCGTGCAGAACGTCGAGACCGGGTGCGCCGCCGTCGTGACCGCGACCGTATGGGGCACGACCTACGTCCCCGAGACGCTGAAGAGCGGCTGCCCCGGACCCTGGCACTGGACCGTCCAGGGCATCGAGTACGACGGACAGCTCACCCGGCTGAGCTCGTTCGGCTCCTGGCCCACCTTCACGCTGTCGGCCGCCCCCGGCCGCGGCCGCCGCGCCCTACCCCGTGACCGAGATCCCCGCTGGACGCGTCCCGGCCGCCGCTGCTGCAGTGGCCGGCCGTCACCGGCGCGGACGGCTACCAGGTCTATGCCTCCGTCGCCAACGCGCACTCGTACGTGCCGCTGGGCAAGGCGACCTCGCAGGCGGCGTACGCCTACACGGGCGAGAACTCGAGCCTCGCCCACCTGCTGCCGCCCGGCGACTACGACTACTACGTCCAGGCGAGGCACGGGGCGACCGTCCTGGCCGACTCTCCGGTGGGCACGTTCCACATCGCCCCGCTGCACCAGCCGACCCTGACCGGGCCCGCGAACTGCCCGCTCGGCTCCTGCACCGACGTCCAGTACGACACCCCGACGCTGACCTGGCTCCCGGCGCACGGGGCCGGTTACTACCTCGTCTACCTGGCGACCGACCCGCTGTTCACCAACGTCACCCGGACCTACGCGACGACCTTCACCTCGCTCACGCCGGCCGAGTCGCTCCCGGACAGCCAGGCGGGGCAGGCGACCTACTGGTTCGTGCGCCCCTGCTACACCGTGGGAAACTGCGGACCGTACGACGAGAGCGTCTTCGACCCGGGATGGGCGTTCCGCAAGGTCTCCCGGCCGGTCGCGGGCCTCACGGCCACCCTGCCTACACCCGCATCGCCCGGTGATCCGGTCGACGACTCCGTCGTCTTCTCCTGGACCGACTACCTCGTGACGAACACCAGCCCTGACGACGGGGGACCTGCGGTCGGCCAGGAGGCCACCTCGTACAACCTCCAGGTGTCGACGACCTCCAACTTCACCCACATCGTCGACGACGTCAGCCAGATCGACCAGACGACCTATGTCGCCGACGCGAAGACGTACCCCGAAGGCCCCCTGTACGCGCGGGTGCGCGCCTATGACCGTTCGAACAACCCGCTGACCTTCAGCGCCCAGATCGAGTTCGCCAAGAGCACACCGGCCCCGACCGGCCTGTCCCCCGCCGCCGACACCATGGAGACCGGTAACCCCATGCTGGCCTGGGACCCCATGGCGAGCGCCCAGCAGTACGACGTCGAGGTGTACAAGAACCCCGACGCCCCGCTGTCGCCCGCCAACCTCGTGTCATCGATCCGGACCCGGCTCACGACGGCCGTCCCCTCCGCGGCCCTGGCGAGCGGGCTGACCTACGGATGGCGGGTGCGCCGCGTCGACAACTACCAGAGCCTCCAGGGAACCTGGTCCGAGCTCGCGACCTTCAGGGTCGGCGGACCGGCACCCACCCTCGTGGCACCCGACGACAACCAGCGGGTCGAGAACAACAGCCTGCTGTTCAGCTGGTCCCCCGTCGCCGGGGCGACGCGCTACCGGATCGACACGAGCGCCAGCGCGTCGTTCCAGACCGTGCTCCAGAGCGCCACGACCGACCTCACGTCGTGGGCGCCCGGCGAGATCTCGCCGGCGTGGCCCAACGGGACGATCTTCTGGCGGGTCGCCACCCTCGACGCCACCGGAGCCGTGATCGGCACGTCGGCGGCGCGCTCGCTCGACCGTGAGGCGGGAACGGCCGGCGAGTTCACCGCGGTGAGCCCCTACCGGGTCCTGGACACCCGCAAGTCCGGCGGGGCGCTCGGCGCCCAACAGACGCGCTCGGTCACCCTGGTGGGCGCCAGCACCGGCATACCGAGGTCCGGTGTCTCCGCGGTCGTCGCCAACGTCACGGTGACCGGACCGACCCGGTCGTCCTACGTCGCCGTCTGGGCGAACGGCCAGAGCCGACCGGGCACATCCACGGTGAACTTCGCCGCCGGCCAGACCCTGGCCAGCCATGCCACCATCCCGGTGGACGGCTACGGGCGGGCGAGCTACTTCAACTACACCGGCTCGGTGCACGTCATCATCGACGTTCTCGGCTACTACTCGGGCGGGAGCCTGGAGCGCGGCACGCGGTACACCGGCGCCCCCTCGCCTGCCCGGATCCTCGACACGCGGGGGGTCAACGGCCGGCCGTCGGTTCCCCTCGCCTCGGGGGAGAGCCGCCTGGTGGAGGTCAGCGGGCTGGGCGGCGTGCCGGAGGCGGCGACCTCGGTCGTCATGAACGTCACCGCCGTGTCCCCGACCCGCTCCGGGTACCTCTCCGTCTACCCCGCCGGCCTGCCGCGGCCGACGGCGAGCAGCGTCAACTTCGCGGCCCGAGCAACGGTGCCCAACCTCGTCACCATGCCGCTGGGCGTCGGCGGCGACATCCGGGTCTTCAACTACACCGGCGTCACCCATCTCGTCGTCGATGTCATCGGTTGGTACCTGCCCGGCGACCCGGCACCGGGCAGCCGCTTCACGGTCATGACGCCGGCCCGGGTCGCCGACACCCGCAAGGCCCAGGGTCCTGCGCTGAGGTCCCAGGAGACCCGGTCGTTCCAGGTGTGCGGCACGGCAGGCGTCCCCGACTCCACCCGGGTCCGCGCGGTCGTCCTCACGGTCACCGTCACCGCGCCGACCAGCAGCGGCTACCTCACCGTGTTCGCCTCGGGTGTGCCCCGCCCGACGGCGTCCAATCTCAACTACTCGACCGGTCAGACCATCTCGAACCAGGTGATCGCCGAGGTCGGTGCGGACGGCAGGGTCAACGTCTTCGCCTACCGCGCCGCGCACGTGGTCGTCGACGTCGTCGGCTGGATGGGCTGAGCGAGGCACCCCCGACGGCCAATGGTCGGTAGCGCGGCTGCCCAGCGCGGGCCTACGGTGCGCCGCCGTCGGACGAGGCCGCCGGCTGCCTCCCGGACGAGCCGGCCCGCTCGACGTCGGGCTCGAGGTATATGACCAGGGTCAGCGAGGGGACCGCCGCGCGGGTGCGTCGCTCCGCCTCGTCGATGGCGTCGGCGACGTCGTCGAGGGTCCGGCAGCCCCGGACCGCGATCTTGGCGGCGACGAGCAGCTCCTCGGGGCCGAGGTGCATCGTCTTGAGGTGGATGACCCGCTCGACGAGCGCGGGCTCGACCAGGGCGCCCGCGATGGCGCGCTGGTGCTCCGGGGTGGCGGACTCGCCGACCAGCAGCGACTTCATCTCGACCGCCAGCGTGACGGCGACGGAGACGAGCAGGACGCCGATGAGGGCGGTGCCGAGGGCGTCCCAGTAGGCCTGCCGGGTCAGCAGGGTCAGGCCCACGCCGAGCAGGGCGAAGCTCAGGCCGATGAGGGCGGCGAAGTCCTCGAGGAGGATGATCGGCAGCTCGGGCGCCTTGGCGCTGCGGATGAACTGCGGCCAGCTGCGACCACCCCTGACCCGGCCGCCTTCGCGGACGGCGGTGCGGAACGACATACCCTCCAAGGTCATCGAGACGACCAGGACCGCCAGCGGGACCCACCACCACCGCGAGGCGAACGGGTCCTCCGCGGCGCCGCTGTGCGCCTCCTGCCACTTGTGGTACGCCTCGTAGAGGGCGAACAGGCCGCCGACGCTGAACAGCACGATGGACACGACGAACGCGTAGACGTAGCGCTCCCGGCCGAAGCCGAAGGGGTGCTCGGCGGTGGCGTCCCGCTGGGCGCGCTTGCCCCCGATCAGCAGCAGCAGCTGGTTGAACGAGTCGGCCACCGAGTGGATCGCCTCGGCCAGCATCGAGGAGAAGCCGGTGAGCGCGAACGCCACGAACTTCGTCGCGGCGATACCGAGGTTCGCGAGCAGCGCGGCGACGACGGCCGTGGTCCCACCTTCGGCTGACATGGCGCGCATCCTACGGAACGCGGCGGACGCACGCCGACCGGATAGGTTCGTCGGTATGCCGTCCGCCCGAGGAACGCTGTCCTGGTCACCGGCCGCCGAGCGTCCCGACCTGCTCGCCCGGAGCGTCGCCGCGGCGCTGGCGAGCGTCGAGGGAGCCCTCGTCGCCCGCATCGACCCGGACCTGGCCGACACCGCCGCCTTCTGCGCGGCCTACGACGTCGCCCCCGAGGCCTCGGCGAACTGCGTCGTCGTCGCCGGGCGGCGCGGGGAGAGCGAGACGTATGCCGCGGTGCTGGTCCTCGCGACCGACCGCGCCGACGTCAACGGGGTGGTCCGCAAGCACCTCGGCGTCCGCAAGATCTCCTTCGCGGCCCACGACGAGGCCGTCGGCCGCACCGGGATGGCGTTCGGCGGGATCAGCCCCGTGGGCCTGCCCGGCGGCTGGCCGGTCCTCATCGACCGCGCGGTCGTGCAGGCGGGCGAGGTCGTCGTCGGCAGCGGGGTGCGGATCAGCAAGCTGCTCGTCCCGGGAGCGGCCCTCGCCGCCCTTCCCGGCGCGGCGGTGCTCGACCTCGGCCGGCGCTGACCGGCCCTCCGGCCGGGCGGGTGCCCCCCTCGCGGCATCCGCCCGTCCGGGGCCTGACAGGCCTGCCTGGTACCCACCGGGTATCCTCAGTCTGGCCCCCGGACCGGGTCCGCGCCAGCGGTTCGAGCCCACCTGATCCCGCCGCGACCGCCGACCGGCGGCCCGGCCGCACACCCCCCGTCGACAGGTTCCCCACCAGTCCCAGGCGTCACGACGTGGCGCCGCCGGCCTGGCCGGCGGACCCGTCGCCGCCGGTCAGCGGGTCCGGTCGCGCAGGTCGGCGACGTGCCGGGAGACGGCCGGGTCCAGGCCCAGCCCGATGGCGAGGTAGGTGGCCGCGAAGTCAGTGGTCGCGATGAGCGAGGCCAGCCGGACGACCGCGGCCGCCTCCTCGGGAGCCCGGACCTCCCACACCCGCACCCCCGCCTCGCGCGCGGACTCGGCGACCGCGTCAGCAAGGGCCGCCGCCTCGGCCGCCTCGGTGGTCATCGGCGTCGGCAGGACGTCGCGCAGCAGCATCAGACCGAGCACCGGCCCGGCCGGCCCGTCGAGATAGGGGTCGGCGAAGATGTCGCCCGGCTGGGCCGCTCCGGCCCCGGCATACGGCCCGTCGAAGCAGGCGACCACCTGCGAGGCGTCCTCCGGCAGGAAGCCGTGCACCGTCGGGAAGCGCGCCGTCCGCGCCAGCATCGCGGCCGCCCGCCCGGCCGCCACGCCGGTGAGGGCGCCGTCGCCGAGGACGACCGGCAGTGTCTCGGCCAGCTCGAGAGCCAGGACCTTGGCGGGGTTGACGAAGGACTCCGAGGCCGGCCGGCACTCCTCGGCCCGCTCGTCGAGGACGTCAGCGAGCCGGTCGAGGGTGGACGCCGGGACCCGGGCGAGCCCGAGCCGGTCCGCGGCCATCAGCACCGGGGTGAGCAGCGACCACAGCGCGGTGCGCGAGGACGGCGCCGGCCGCTCCACCTCGACGTGGACCCCGCGGCCCCGGGCACACACCTCGGCCAGGGGCGAGTCGGCGGCACCGACGGTGAGCAGGCAGGCTCCGCGGCGGGCCGCCTCGGCCGCCAGGGCCAGCGGCCCGGTCGCCCGGCCCGACTGGGTGACCGCGACGACGAGGTCGAGCGGGCCGACCCATCCCGGCAGGGGCACATCGCGGCAGGTGCTCACCGGGACCGGCGAGCCGGGCTCGGCGAGGACGTCGAGGACGTCGGACACCACCGCCGAGCCGCCGAGCGAGGCCACGACGACCGACCGGGGCCGCTCGCCACCGCAGACGCTCTCGATCCCGGCCTCCTGGGCGGCGACGACGGCCCGGCGGACCTGGGCCCCGGCGGTGGCCAGGGCGCGCAGCGTCCCGTGCGTGTCGACCGCCTCGATCCGCTCCGGGTCCTCGAGCCGGTTCTCGTCGATCCTCACGATGACGTCCCCGGCTCAGCCGGGCCGGCGGGCCTCGTCGACGAGCAGGACGGGGACCCCGTCGTCGACCCGGTACGCCAGACCGCACGACTCGGCCGTGCACACGAGCTCGGGACCGGCCGGGCCCTCCTCGTCGCGGAGCTCGGCGTGGCACTGCGGGCAGCGCAGGATCTCCCGCAGCCAGGGCTCGATCGTGCCGGTCATCGGGGCGCTCCTCTCAGCGGCCGCGGGCGCGGCAGGGCGGCGCCGTCGCGGCGGCCCGACCTCGACCCTACTTCAGCGCGACCGGGACGTCAGCGCTCGCCGGCGCCGCGGAGCATCCGCAGGTGCCCGCGCCGGGCCAGCTCACCGTCGCCGCCGGGGATCGTCGCGGGCGGCGCCGGCACCGTCGCGGCGGCGACCGGCCGAGCCGCCTCCCGGACGGCGTCGGCGAGCGCCAGCAGGTCGTCGTGGGTGGGCTCGGGGTCGGGGTAGTCGCCGGGAAGCCGGACGACGTCCCACCCGCGCGGAGCCGTGAGCCGGGCGGCGTGGTCGGCGCACAGGTCGTAGGTGTGCGGCTCGGCGTAGGTCGCCAGCGGCCCGAGCACGACCGCGCGGTCGGAGTAGACGTACGTGAGGGTGGCCACGGCCGGCTTCTGGCAGGTCGTCTTGGTGCACCTCCGCGACACGCTCACATCGCGGACTCTAGGCCAGCACGTCCGGGGCGCCGGGGTCGGCACGCCGTAGCATGCCGATCGTGACCGCTCGACGCACCCGCGACCGCCGCGGCCGGGGGATGCGCGGGCCGATGGCCTGGCCCGCGGTGCCGGCGATGCTCAGCCGCGGCGAACGCTTCGACGACCTGGTGCTGGACAGCGCGGACCGGGTCCGGCCGGTCCTCGGGCAGCGGTATGCCGGTGTCGAGTTCGCCGTCGAGGACGTCCCGCCCGACGACCCCGCCCCGTGGGAGGTCCAGGAGGCCCCGCTGGGGCGGCTGCTGGGCCCGCACGGCAGCGCACCCCACCGGATCGTCGTGTACCGGCGGCCGGTGGAGGCGCGGGCCCACGACGAGCGGGACCTCGCCGACCTCGTCCACGGCGTGATCGTCGAGCAGGTCGCGGCCCTGCTCGGGGTCCCACCCTCGGAGATCGACCCCACCCTCTGACCAGGCCGTGCCGCGGGAGCGCCGGCCCGGCCGGGGCCGCTCACGGCACGGGGGAACGCTCAGGGTGCGGGGTACGCGGTGCTGACCAGCGAGGTCACGACCGCGTCGGACAGCGGCAGCGCACTGACCAGCTGGGCCGCGCCCTTGCCCACGGTCGAGCTCACCCCGGCGCGCAGCGCGCCGGGTCCGCCCACCCGGCTCACCCACACCGAGCTCGCCGGCCCGAGCTCGACCGTCCGGCTCGTGTCGGCGGCCAGGACGACCTGCCTCGTGGTGGCCCGCCCGGCCACCACGGTGACGACCTGTGCCGTGGCCGGCCCGTCCGTGGCGACGAGGGAGAGGACCCGCGCGGGCGCCGCGGCACCGGCGGCGCCGCCGGGTGCGGGCGGGGGGAACGCGGTCCCCGCGGTGCCGGTGACCGGCTCGGTCGACGGCGTCCAGGCGATGTCGCCGGGGTCGGTGCCGGCGCGGCGCTGGACGAACGCCGCGGCCACCACCGGGACGTCGGCGTTGACCTCCACGGCATACGTCCCGGCCGGCGCCCCGGCCATCGACAGCTGGCCGACCGCGCCCGCGGCGACCCGGGTCACCCCGGTCCCGGGCAGGGGGGTCCCGCCGTCCGGCCCGATGAGCCGGGCGCTGACGACGGCCTCCTGCGCGCCGGGAACCGCCACCCGGACCACGCCGGCACCGGAGAACGCGGCGACCGGGATCACCTGGGACCGGGCGGGCGCGGCGGTGGGGGGCGAGGTGTCGGCTCCGGCCGGGACCGAGCCGTCCAGCCACACATCGCTGAGGAAGGCGGCGACCGTGCCGCCGCTCACCTGCACGTGCACCGCGGGAGTGGCCTCGGTGGCGTCGAGCGCGTCGAGCAGGACGACGGCCCGGCCGTGGGCCGGGACGGTGACCCCGGTGCCGGTGGGCGAGTCGATCCGGCCGGCGCCACCGTGCAGGCTCAGCCCGGCGACGACCTCGTTGGCGCCCGGGTTGACGAGCAGCAGCCGCTCCTGGCGGCCCGGGCTGCCGCCCCCGCCGAGGAGCCAGGCGTCGGAGCCGGCCGGGGTGCACGGCACCGTGGCGAGGCCGCGGAGCCGGCCGGTGTCGGAGGCCCACTGCTGCAGCCCCACGAGCCCGGCCGCGAGGGAGCCGGTGCCGCGGACCTCGACGGCCGCCGAGGCGTCCGGGAGGGGCAGTGCGATCGTGGCGCCGCGGGCCGGATGCTGCGGCGCCGGGCCGGGCTGCGCCGAGCTCGGACCGAGCTGCAGCCCGCCGGCGCCGGCGGCGGGCGCGAGGACGCCGAGGGCCTGGGGGGGCGCTGCGGCGGCGCTCACCGTGCCGGTGACCGAGAGGTCGGCGACCCCGGCGACGCCGCGCAGCTCGGGCCCCGGGCAGGACAAGGTGACCTCGCGGGCCGCCTCGGTGCTCGCGCCCGGGGCGGCGGTGGTGGTGCCGGACGACGGCGCGAGGTCGACGGTGCTCGACACCGCACCGGCTGCGTAGACCAGGCCGGCGGCGCCCGCCGCCGCGAGGACGGCCCGGACGATGCCGTGCACGGGGGTGGTCATCGCCGCCTCCTGCTCTGCCGCCGGCCGAACGGGACGGCGAGGAAGAGCAGCACGACCAGCCCGATGCCCTGGACCAGCCGCCACCACGTCGGGCCGCTGTCGACGTCGACCACGAGGGCCCCGGAGCCGGCGGGCACGGCATACGTCGGCTGCCGGGTCCCCGCCTCGGGCGTGAGGACGCGTCCTTGGAAGGTCACGGTGGCGTACCGGGCCCAGCGGGACGGCTCGGCGACGACGAGGGTGGAGCCGGGGGCCACGGTGACCGGCTGGGCGGTCGCCGCGTCCTGGCCGGTGGTCGGGACCATCTCGGAGGCCGCCGCCGTGTCGAGCCGCAGGCGGGGCGGGGTGGCCGGCCGGCGGTCACCGGTACCGACCGCGCGGACCCGCCAGTACGACCAGCCGTCGTGCCGGGACAGCCGGGTGAGCCCGTCGGTCGAGTCAAGCCGCCGGCCGAGGTCGCCCTCCGCACCGTCCCGCACGCCGATCATCCCCACCGCCTGGCCGGCGAGCACGGCGTCCCAGGAGCCCGGGCTGCCGTCGAGGAGGCCGGCCACGGCCGGCGCGAGGGAGCGGTCCGCACTGTCCACGGCCGGCAGGATCCGCGCCGGCGACCCGGTCTCGCGGCCGACCACCCGGTAGGCCGCTCCGGCCCGGCCGACGGTGACGAACAGGGTGCGGCCCGCGGGGTCGCCGGCCGCCTGGTCGGCCGCGGCCTCCAGGCGCGGGTCGCTCCACGCGTGCAGCTCGGTGCCGAACCCGCTCCATCCGGTGAGCACCGCCCCGCCCACGGCGGCGACGATGAGGGCGGCGAGGACCGGCCAGCGGGCCAGCGCCGCGGCACCGCCGGCCGGTCGGCGAAGCGGCGCCTCGGCGAGCCCGAGAACGGCGGCCGCGACGAGGACCAGCGCGACGACGAGCAGCGGCGCCCCGGTCCACGGGGTGACCGGCCGGCCGGCCTCCGGCAGACCGGCCGGCACCGTGGCCAGCCGCACCCGTGGCGCCGCAAGGGCCAGCGCCAGCCCGAGCAGGCCGACCAGCGCCAGGGCCCAGGCCGCGACCTGCGAGCGGCCCCGCACCAGCCCGGCCAGGCCCGCCGCGGCCAGCGGGATGCCCACCCAGTACGGCGTCGCCCCGGCGCCGGCGACATGCCCGAGGGCGAGCTGCCAGTCCGGCGGCACGGTGCCGCCCCACTGGGACAGCCCCGGACCGGTCAGCAGGAGCCGCGGGTCGTGCACCGCGTCGAGGACCCACGGTCCGAGCAGGACCGGCGGGACGAGCAGCACGGGCAGGGCCAGCAGCCGGGCGCCGCCGACGAGGGCCACCAGGGCGACGAGCATGACCACGAGGAGCAGCGCGGGCGCGAAGGCCCCGAGGACCGTGGCGACCAGGGCCGTGGCGAAGGCCGCGGTCGCGCTGCCGTCCCGTCGGCAGAGCAGCACCAGGCCGGCCGCGGCGGCCGGCAGCAGCACGAGGGCGACGGCCCCGCCGAGCCGTCCCTGGGCGACCGCGGCGGTCGCCGCGCCGCTGGTGGCCCAGGCCAGCGCACCCGCCCCGCGCAGCCAGGGGTTGGTCGTGACGACCCGCAGCGCCAGGTATGCCGCCACCGCGCCGAGCGGCAGCGCCAGCACGAGGGCGAGGGCGACGACCTCGCCGCCGGGAGAGGAGGGAGCGCCGGGCAGGTGCTCCAGGACCCACGCGGGGATGGCCAGCGCCGCGAGCGCGGGGCTGGCCGGGGTGGTCCCGCCCAGGCCGGGTCCGTGCCAGCCGTCGAGGTAGCCGTGCCACAGGGCGTCGGCGCTCGAGACCGACCCCCGGACCTCGCCACCGTCGAGGCCGCCGCCGATGCCGCGCAGCAGCCCGACGCCCAGCGTACGACCGGCCACGGCCGCGGCCGCGACGACGGCCAGCACGGCGAGCACGCCGGGGTTGCGCAGGGCGTGCGCGACCGCGGACCGCGGGGCGATCTCGATGTCGGTGCGCTCCGGGTCGCGGGACGGGAGGGCCAGGGCGTCGTGGAGCTCGTCGACGACCCGCCGGGCCACGACGGTGCCCGGGACGAACAGTGAGGACAGGTCGCGGCGCCGGACGACCGGACGCCCCCGGGTCCGCAGCCGGGCCAGCAGCGGCCGGACGGGCTCGGCGGAGCCGAGGTCGCCGAGCTCGTGCACGGCCGCCCCGGGACGCTTGAGCAGGGCGAGCGCGAGGGCGGCCCCGACGCTGCTGAGGCCGACCCACAGCGCGAGCAGCGGCGCGGTCCACCAGGCGCAGCGGGTCAGCGCGACCCGGCGGGCGCCGCGGCGCTCGGCCCCGGTGTCCGCGGTGGCCCGGGCCAGGCCGGGACCGGAGCGGACGACGGCCGACGGGACCACGACGACCCGGCGCCCGGCCGCGTGCGAGCGCCAGCCGAAGTCGAGGTCGCTTCCCGGTGCGCGGAAGGACGGCTGCCACCCGCCGAGCGCGACGATGAGGTCGCGTTCGATGAGCGCCCCCGCCAGCGGCACGGCGAGGACGTCGGAGCGACGGTCGTACTGGCCCTGGTCCGGCTCGCCGGCGGGCGGGTCGGCGATGACCCGGCCGGTCCGGGTGGTGAAGATGCCCAGGCTGCGCAGCCGGCTCGGGTCCTCCGCGTCGACGTGCTTGGGGCCGACCACCCCGGTCGACGGCGAGCGGCGCCAGGCGGCGGCGAGGCGTTCGAGGGTGGCGGGCTCGGGGAGCGTCCCGACCGGCAGCGCCCACACGACGTCGGCGGTCGAGGGCCCCGGCGCCGGGTCGTCCGCCGGGCTGGGCCGCTCCGGCGGCAGCAGGTGCTCGACGGTGACCCGGTGCAGGTCCGCGGCGGCCGGCCAGCCGCGCCGCCCGTCGACGACCGCGGGCGGGTGCCAGCCGGGGACCCGGGCGGCTCTGCGCTGCACGGCGGCGGCCGCGTCGGTGCCGCTGGTGCGGTCGAGCACGGTGACCACGTCCGGTTGCAGGCTCTGGGCGTCGAGGGCGTCCAGCAACGCGTCGAGGTCGGCCCCGGCGGAGTCGGCGATGACGACGGCATGGACCCGCAGGACCGGGGGGGCCGCCCGGGACGGGACGGGGGCGGCGGGGCGCGGATCGGTCAGCGTCATCGGGTGGTCGAGCCGGGGCGGCTCAGACGGCGCGCTTCTTCAGCTTGCGCCGCTCACGCTCGGACAGGCCGCCCCAGATGCCGAACCGCTCGTCCTTGGCGAGGGCGTACTCGAGGCACTCGGCCCGCACCTCGCAGCCGACGCACACCTTCTTCGCCTCGCGGGTGGAGCCGCCCTTCTCGGGGAAGAACGCCTCCGGGTCGGTCTGGGCACACAGGGAGCGCTCCTGCCACGACAGCGCGCCCTCCTCCTCGACCATGACGTCGATCAACCTCAGCTCCTGCATCGGTGCCTCCTGACCTCGACCCTGTCACCGCGGCCCGAACCTGAGGCGCCGGCGGAACACATGGGTGAAATTACACGCGTGTCATACGCGTTTCGTCAAGCGGTCATCTGATATTGGCCCGTTCGGATGAGGCGCGCCCGGCGTGTCGCCTTGGCCGCGACCCCGGCCAGGGCCGCCGGCCGGGTCCCGGGCCCCGGTGGCGCGCCCGGTCGCCCCCGGCGGATCCGCCCGGTTCGGAGCCCGGCGCCGGGCCTGACAGACTCGGTCCATGCGCATCACGGCACTGGCCGGCGGCGTCGGCGGCGCCCGGTTCCTGCGGGGGCTGCGGCACCACCTGGACCACTCCCCCGGGCTGGCGGACACCGACCTCACCGTCATCGGCAACACCGGCGACGACATCACCCTGTTCGGGCTGCGGGTCTGCCCCGACCTCGACACCCTCCTCTACACCCTCGGCGGGAGCGTCGACGACGGCCAGGGGTGGGGGCGCGCGGACGAGAGCCGTCGGGTCCAGGCCGAGCTGGCGGCATACGGGGTGCAGCCGCAGTGGTTCAGCCTCGGCGACCTCGACCTCGCCGCCCATATCGCCCGCTCGCAGTGGCTGGGCCTGGGCCTGACGCTCAGCGAGGTCACCGCGCGGCTCGCGCAGCGGTGGGGCCTGCCGGAGCGGCGGGTCACCCTGCTGCCGATGAGCGACCAGCCCGTCGAGACGCACGTCGTGGTGGAGGAGGACGGCCAGAGCCGGGCGGTGCACTTCCAGGAGTGGTGGGTCCGGATGCGGGCGGCGGTGCCGGCGAGCCGGTTCGTCGCCGTGGGCATGGACCGCGCCGTCGCGGCCCCCGGGGTGCTCGAGGCGCTCCGCACGGCCGACGTCGTCCTCCTGCCGCCCAGCAACCCGGTGGTCTCGATCGGCGTCATCCTCGGCGTGCCCGGGGTGCGGGACGCCCTGCGCGGGGTGACCGCCCCGGTCGTCGGCGTCTCGCCGCTCATCTCCGGGCGGCCGGTCCGCGGGCATGCCGACGCGTGCCTGACCGCCATCGGGGTCGAGTCGACGAGCCAGGCGGTGGCGGGCCTGTACGAGGACTTCCTCGACGGCTGGCTCGTCGACCCGGCCGACGCCGGGGTGGCGCTGGCCGGCGCCAAGGTGGACGTGCACGACCGCGAGCTGCTGATGACCGACCTCGACGCCTCGGCGCACCTCGCCGGCGCCGCGCTCCGCCTCGCCCTCGGCCTGGCGGGCTGAGGTGCAGGCTGAGGTGTCCGGCGGGCTGCGGGTCCTGCCGGTCACCGGGGTCCCCGAGGTCCGGGCCGGGGACGACGTGGCACGGCTCATCGTGGCGGCCGCCGCCGGCTCGGTGGCCGAGCCCCGCCCCGGCGACGTCGTCGTCGTGTCGAGCAAGGTGGTCTCCAAGGCGCTCGGCCTCGTGCTGCCGGGGCCGTGGACCGAGCAGGACCGCACCGCCGCCGTCGCCGCGCAGACCGTCCGGGTCGTCGCCGAACGGCTCTCCGGCGGGCGGCTCACCCGCATCGTCGAGGCGGCGGCGGGCCCGGTCATGGCGGCCGCCGGCGTCGACGCCTCGAACGCCGGTCCCGACGGCGGGCTGCTGCTGCTGCCGGCGCGGGCCGACGCCGAGGCCGAGCGGCTGCGCGCGGCGCTGCTGGCGTCCGCCGCGCTGCCGGCCGACACCCCGCTGGCCGTCGTCATCAGCGACACCGCCGGGCGCACCTGGCGGACCGGGCAGGTGGACTTCGCCCTGGGCGCCGCCGGCCTGCGGGTCATCGAGGACCTGCGCGGCGCGGTCGACGCGGACAGCCGAGCCCTGGCGGTCACCGCCCGGGCACTCGCCGACGAGCTCGCCGCGGCGGGCGACCTGGTCAAGGGCAAGGTCGACGCGGTGCCGGCGGCCGTCATCCGCGGGGTCCCGGCCGGCTGGCTCACCGTGCCACGCCCCGCCGGCGCCGAGCCGGGCCCGGGCGCGGCCACGCTGCTGCGCGGCGGCCCCGGGGACTGGTTCGCCTTCGGCCACGTCGAGGCGGTCCGGGCGGCCCTCGGCGTCCCACCGGGCACGGCGGACGCCGAGCGGATCGGCATCCCGGGGACCGAGCCGGAGCCGCTCGGCGTGCGCGCCGGTCGCGCGGTCGCGCTCGCGCTGCTCGGCCTCGCCGGGGGCGGCGCCGACGTCGGGCCCGCCACGCCGGGCGGCGTGCCGGTCTCGCTCAGCGCGCCGGACGACCTCACCCTCGGCCGCCTCCTGGCCCGACTCGACGTCGCCGCCTGGTCCGAGTCGCTGCGGCTGGGCCGCCTCGGAGCGGACGCCGCGGACGGCGGCGGCACGGTGCGGGTGCGGCTCACCCCGGCCTGACCGCCGGGCCGCCGGAGAGCGCCAGGCCCACCCCGACCGCTGGACGGCCACCGCACCGCCGGACAGCCCCTCGAGCGCCGGCCGGCCGCGGCAGCCTCAGCGGGACCGCGGCAGGTGGGTGCGCGGCGCCATCCGCGGGCCCCGCCGCGGGTGGGTCGCCCCGGCCAGCTCGAGGAGGCGCTGGACGCGGTAGCGGTGACCGGCATACGGCTGCAGCAGCTCGAGCATCCCGTCGTCGTCGACCTCGCGGCCGGTCAGGGCCCAACCGATGTTCCTCGCGACGTGGTAGTCGCCGACGCTGACGGCGTCGGCGTCGCCGAGGGCGCGCTGGGCCACCTCCGCACTGGTCCAGATGCCGATGCCCGGCAACGCCTCCATCCGGGCCCGGGCCGCGGCCGGCGGCATACCGGAGCACTCCTCGAGCCGCCCGGCATACCCCACCGCCGCGACCAGCGGCCGGGACCGCCCCGGGTCGACCCCGGCCCGCAGCCACTCCCACGACGGCACGGCGGCCCACTCCAGCGGGTCCGGCGGCACCCAGAGGTCGAGATCGGCGCCGGGGCCCGGAGCCCGCTCGCCGAACCGCCGCACGAGCAGCCGGTAGGCGGCGAACGCCTCCTGCCCGGTCACCTTCTGCTCGATGATGGCCGTCACCAGGGTCTGGAGGACCAGTCCGGAGCGGGGGACCCGCCAGCCGGCGAAGCGGCGGGCGGCCTCGGCGACCGGCGGATGGTAGGCGACGAAGCCGCCGGGGTCGTCGCGCTCCCCGAGCAGCTCGGGGACCTGGCGCAGCGCCCACCCGGCACCCGGACCCCAGGCGGCGGCGTCGACCTGGTCGGCGAGCGGCTGGGCCTCCAGCCGCAGGGTGGCCGGCCCGTCGGGAGTGCGCCAGCCGAGCCACCAGCGTCCGGCGGTCTTGGCCCGGAACGTCGGGTCTCCGGTGCCGTGGCGCAGCCCGACGAGGACCGCTTCGACGGCGCGCGGGCTGGACAGCAGCACGCGCTCGCTCAGGGGGTCCGTCATGACAGTGCCGCCGATCCGTTCGTCCCGGCCGCCGTTCCGCGGCGCCGCCGGATGGCCGGGAGGGACACGCCCCGCCCGGACGTCGCCGCCGTGGTGCTCGTCGGCGACGGTCGGCCGGCGGCGACGCGGACCTCGGCGGGCCGCACGGACGCGGTCATCCCAGGTGCCGGGGCAGGACCCGCGGCGCGGGCCCGGCGGGACGGCCCGGCTCCTTGAACCCTACCCACACATACGTGGGGACGGCCGGGAGCAGCGCCGGCAGCGCCCACCGCGGCAGCCCGGCCACGACGGCGGGCACCACGTCCTCGCCCGCGAAGGCGGCGGGGTCCGCCAGGACCGGCACGGTGTAGTCCCACACGTCGTATGCCGCGACGAGCCGGCGCAGCGCGCGCGGGGTGAGGTAGTGCTCGTAGTAGTGGGTGCCCCTGCCGGTGGCCCGCAGGTAGCGGTCCGCCAGGCCCTGGGGCAGCCAGGACAGGAACGGCAGGCGGTAGTGCGGCTCGATGACCTGCAGCCGGTGCCCGAGGCCGAGGTAGACCAGGCCGCCGGGCGCGAGGACCCGGTGGATGTCGGCGAGGACGGCGACCGGGTCGACGACGTGCTCGTAGATGTGGTTGAACACCGCGACGTCGACGGAGCCGTCCGCGAGCGGGAGCGCCTCGCCGCGGGCGACCTCGAACCGGACCCGCTCGCCGAACCGGGCCCGGGCCTTGGCCAGCCCCGGCTCGTCGATGTCGACCCCGAGGGTGTCGGCACCCGCCAGGGCCAGCTCGTCGGCGATGAACCCCGCCGAGCAGCCGACGTCCAGCGCGCGCAGCCCGCGCAGGTCCGGCCGGCCGAGCGCATGCTCGACGACGGCGATGATCTTCGCCGCCTTCTGCCGCCGGCCCGTCTCGTCGAGCATGGCGGCCATCCGCTCGGAGTAGGCGAGCTGCTCCTCCCGCCGCCGGTCCGTCATGGCCCGATCCTAGGAGCCCGGCCGTCCGCGGAGTCGCCGAGCAGGTGGTGGGCCCGCGCCCAGAGCCACCCCGTGAGCGACCACAGCACGTCGGAGACGACGGTGAGGAACCGGGCGAGGACGACGACGGCCGTCGCGGCCGGCACGGTCATCACGCCGACGAGCACCAGGACGAGCAGCCCCTCGCGGACGCCGACCCCCGCCGGGACGAGGAAGCTCACCATCCCGATGGCCGCCGCGAGGGAGAAGCCGCACACCCCGACCAGGAGGACGTCGCCGAAGGACGCCCCGCCGGCCGCGAGCCCGCGGGCGAGGACCCACACGCTCAGGCCCGTGAAAACCCAGGCGAGCAGGAAGAGCACCGCGGTCGCCAGGATGGCCCGCCCGGTGAGCTCGTGCTCGATGGGCTCACGCCGTAGCACCCGGAGGAGCAGCGCGATCCCGCGGTTGAGCACCCGCGGCCACAGGGCGACGACCACCAGCACCGCGGCCACCCCGCCGAGGACGAGGGAGCCGGAGGTCCGGTCGTCGCTGAGCAGTAGCGGCACGGCGGGCAGCCCGAGGACGGCCGCGGTGATCAGCGACATCGCCATCGCGACCAGCCCCACCACGCCGGAGCGCCGGCGCGGGATCCCGAGCCGCGCGCCCATCTCCGCCTGGGCGACGACCGACCAGATCGAGCCCGGCAGGTACTTCCCCAGCTGGCCGACGAAGAAGACCCCGGCCGCCGGGGCGAGGTGCAGGTCGGTGCCGAGGTCGGCGAGCAGCACCCGCCAGCCGAGCATGGTCAGCGGAGGCGACACGAGCGCGAGGACCAGGGCGAGGACCAGGGTGGTGGCGCTGATCCGGCCGAGGTCGTCGGACACCTCGCGCCAGTTGCGCACCAGGGCGATCGCCACGGCGACCAGGACCAGGACGAGCAGGCCGATCCGGACGGCGCCCACCAGCCGCTGCCGCGGGGTGCGCACCGGGGCGGACGGCGGTGCGGCCGGCCTGGGCGGCGTGGGCGGCGTGGGCGGCGTGGGCGGTCCCTCGGCCGGCGTCACGAGGCCGGTCCCCCACCGAGCAGGCCCTCGAGGTATGCCGTCCACGGTCCGGTCAGGTCCGGGCGGGTCACCGCGGACCGCAGCCGCGCGGCGTACCCCGGGTCGGCGAGCCGGCGCAGGGCGCCGACGAGGGCGGCCCGGTCCCGCGGGGGGACCACCAGGCCGTCCACGCCGTCCGCCACCTGCTCACCGAAGGTGCCGACGTCCGTGGCGAGCACCGCGAGGCCGTGCTCGTGGGCGAGCAGGACGTTCTGGGAGGCCGTGGCGCTGCGGTAGGTCAGCGCGAGGACGTCGTGGGCGGCGAGCAGGCCGGCCAGCTCGGAGCCGGGGACGTAGCCCGCCCGCAGCTCCACCCGGCCGGCCAGCCGGGGGTCGGTGGCGAGCGTGCGGACCCGCTCGCCGCTCGCCCCCCACATCTCCCCGGCGATCGTCAGGTGCGGGCCGGGCACCTCGGCGAGCGCCTCGAGGAGCAGGTCGAGGCCCTTGTAGTCGCGAACCAGACCGAGGGCCAGCAGCCGCACGGGGCCGTCGTGGCCGGGCCGGTCCACCGGCGCGCCCCCCGGAAGGTGCGGTGGCAGGTCGAGGGCGCGGACGTCGGCGGCCCCCAGCCCGGCGGCCAGGGCGGCCTGCTCGGCGCTGTGCACGACGACGGCGTCGGCGCGGCGCAGCAGCGCGCCGACGAGCGCGCGGTCACCGGGGTTCGGCTCATGTGGCAGGACGTTGTGCGCCAGCACGACCGACCGGGGACGGCCGCGGCGGCCCGCTCCGGCGGCATACAGCAGGGCGAGGTGCGCCGGGACGACCGCCGGCACGACATGGACGACGACGACGACGTCCATGTCCCGCAGCCCCCTGCCCACCCGGACCCACGACGCGGGCCGGGCCCAGGACAGCACGCGGCGGGTGCCCGGGAAGGGGGGCACGTCGGGAGCCCCGCCCGGCACGGCCTGCCGGCCGGGGTACAGCCGGCTCGGGTAGAGGTGGGTCCAGGACAGGAGCCGCACGTCATGCCCGTGCTCGGCCAGCGCGCGGGCCAGCGTCGTCGTGTGCGCCGCGACACCGCCCTTGAGCGGGTGGGTCGGACCGACGACGGCGACCCGCAGGGGGCGGCCGGCGGCCTCAGACACCGTCTCGGGACCGCACGATGAGGTCGGCGAGCAGGGCGACCGAGCCGATGAGCAGGCCCGCGACGAACAGGAGCACGGTGTTGGCCGGGAAGTAGAACGGGTGCCGCACCATGTCGACGACGCCCTTGACGAGGGCGATGACGATGAGCCACAGGGCCGGCGGCATGAGGACCTTGAGCGGGTCGAAGTACATCACCATCCGCAGGACCTGGAGGATGTAGCGGTAGGCGTCCCGGAAGAAGTGGAACTTGCTCGTCCCGGCGCGCTTCGCGTAGGCCGTGTCGACGTAGCGCACCCCGTGCTGGTTGGCGAGGAAGGCGATCGTGATCGTCGTGACGCACGAGAAGCCCGCCGGCAGCAGCCGCAGGTAGGGCAGGGCGACCTCGCGGCGGAACGCGCGCAGGCCGGAGTTGAGGTCGGGGATGCGGGTCTTGGTGAGCCACTCGGCGATCTTGCGGATGAGCCACTTGGCCGGCACCCGCGCCCACTTGTGCGTGCCCTTCTCGCTGGTCCGGGCGCCGACGACCTGGTCGTAGGTCGGGTCGTCCCGGAGCATCCGGACGAGCTCGGGGATGCGCTCGTTCTCGTAGGACATGTCGGCGTCGGTCCACACGACGTAGCGGCCGCGGGCCTGCTGGGTGCCGATCCGGCGGGCGGTGCCGGAGCCGCCGTTGCGCCGGAACGGCAGGATGCGCACGTGGGGGTGGGTCCGCGCCGCGCCGCGCAGCACCTCGAGGGTGTCGTCGGTGCTCGCGTCGTCGATGCAGAGCAGCTCGTAGGCGAACTCGCTCTGGCTCATCGTCGCCGTCAGCCGGTCGATCTCGGCCAGCACGTGCCGGCCCTCGTTGTAGCAGGGCAGCACGACCGTGACGTCCGGCAGCGGGCCGTCGCCCGCGCCCTCGATCGGGTACGCCGGGTGGGTGACCGGCAGGGCGGCGGGCACCCGCTCGACGGAGATGCCGGGGTCGTCGCTGCGCCCGGCCGTCTCGCCGGAGCGGACGGTGATCTTGTCGGACTCGGGGTGCTCGCTCATCGCCTCGGAGCCTACCCGCGGCCGGGGCCGGTCGCCGCCGACCCGAGGCGCCCGGCTGCGCCGGGCCGGCGGCGGCGTCCGGGCCGGGGGGCTCGTTTTGCGCCTGCCGGGCCGTGTGCCACGGTTGCTCCATGGAGACCACCGAGGTGCTGGCGCTCATCCAGGATGTCGCGGCCCGTGTGGTCACCCCCCGGTTCCGCTCGCTGGCCGAGGGCGAGGTGATGGAGAAGAACCCCGGCGACCTCGTCACCGTCGCCGACCGGGAGGCCGAGGATCTCATCACGACGGCCCTGCGCGCCGCCTACCCGGACGCGGTGGTGCTCGGCGAGGAGGCGTTCGCGCTCGACCACAGCCTGCTGCAGCGCTACCTCGCCGCCGAGCACGCCTTCACCGTCGACCCGCTGGACGGGACGAAGAACTTCGTGCACGGCTCGCCCGACCATGCGGTGATGGTCGCCGAGACCATCGGCGGCGAGAGCGTGCGGGGGTGGATCTGGCAGCCGCAGCACGAGGTCGCCTGGGTCGCCGAGAAGGGGTCGGGCGTCTACCGCAACGGCGTGCGGATGCACCGCGACCCGGTGCCCGACGGGACCGCCCCGGCCGGCGCCACGTCGATGTGGGCGCTGCGCGGGCACGCCCTCGAGGGCCTGTCGCCGATGACCCTCACCTGGGTCTGCTGCGGCGTCGACTACCCGCGGCTCATCGAGGGCGCGGCCGACTACCTGGTCTACAGCCGCTCCAGCGCCTGGGACCACGCCCCCGGGACGCTCATGGTGGCCGAGGCGGGCGGCCGGTCGGGGCACCCGGACGGCTCCCCGTACGCGCCCCGGTCGACCCGCCCCGGGCTCATCGTGGCGGCCGACCCCGCGACGTATGCCGCGGTCCAGCGGCGCGCCCGGTCCGCCTTCGAGCGCGGCTGAGCGCTGCCCCCGGCCCGTGACCGCGGCACCGGCCACGGATCACGGACGCGTCGGCGACCTCGAGGCGGCGTTCCCCAGCCAGACCTGGATCGGCAGCGGCACGAGGGAGTCCGGCCGCCGCTCGAGCAGCCGCGCGTCCTCCTGCACCATGACGTCGGCGACCTGGCGGACGTCGCCCGCCCCGGCCGTCCGCAGCGCCTCGGCCGAGTCGGCCGCCAGCAGGACCAGCCGGCCGCCGTGCTCGCCGACCCCGGCGGCCACGACGGTCACGCTGGCCCGCAGCGAGGCGGGATCCTGGTAGGCCGCGGCCGTGAGGGAGAGCGCCGGCCGCCCGCACATGCCCCGCACCACCTGGGGCCACTCGTTCGCCGCCCGCCCGTCGACCGCGAGGACGACATCACCGGGGCGCAGTGCCCGGCATACCGAGTCCACGGCCGCCATCGACCCCAGCTCGACGCGCTCCCCCGCGTGCGGCGCCGTGGCGAGCCCCTCGGGGACCAGCAGCGCGGCCGTGACGGCGAGGGTGGCCAGGACCACCCACGGGAGCGGGAGCCGGCGCAGCGACCAGCGCAGCACCTGGGCGGCCGCCGCGACGACGAGGACGACGACGAACGGCAGCGCGACGACGAGCCGCCGGTCGGCCCACGGGTGGTCCGGCGTGATGCCGGGCCGGTACAGCGTGAGCAGGGTCGAGCCGCTGGCCACCAGCAGCGGGCCGGTCCAGGTCGGCGGGTGGCCCTCGCCGGCCCACGCCGAGGCCACCCGCCGCACGGCCACCGCCAGCACCAGCAGGGCGATGCCGAGCGCGACGGGACCGGTCCACCAGGACAGCCACCCGACGGACCGCTCGGCATAGGTGCGTCCCCCGTCGACCACCAGCCCCTGCCGCAGCTGCAGCCCAGCGACGACACGGGCACCGGGGTCGGCGGCCGACTGGCGCACCACCTGCCACCACGGCCGGCTGGCGAGCCCGAGACCCACCAGCACGGTCAGCGCGGCCAGCGCGCCGGGCACCAGCCGCCGGGCCCGGTCGGGCACCCGGACCCCCCGGCGTCCCGCGGCGACCACGGCCCACATCCCCAGCGCGAGGACGACCCCCAGCGCGGCGAGGGGCAGCAGGCTCCCCGCGATCGAGCCGAGGTAGCGGTAGGACAGCGCTCCGGCCACCACGCCGGCGACGGCGGTGCCGGCCCCGGCCCCGACCAGGAGCGGGCGCACCAGGCGGGCCGCCGGTCGCCGGGAGACGGCGTACAGCGCGGCCACCGGCAGCAGCAGGACCGTCTCGCGCAGCCCGTCGACCCGGACGAGCACCGTCGCACCGACGAGCAGGCCGGCCAGCGCGGCACTGCGCCGGACCACCGCGTCGGGCAGGCCGCGCCGCGCCGCGACGGTGAGCGAGAGCAGGCCGGCGGCGAGGGTCAGCACGGCCAGCGGCTCGGAGTACGTCGACCGGGCCACATGGAGCAGCGGGAACGCGGCCAGGGTCCCGGCGGCACCGAGCGGCGCCCAGCGCGGCCCCACCACCGCGCCGGTGAGCAGCCCCGTGGCGAGGGTCCCGAACGCCATGACGAGCGCGGGCAGCACGAGCATCGTGGGGATCCCGCCGAGCCACCTGCCGAGCGAGTAGACCGCGGCCGGGCCGATGACGAACTGCGGCTGCACCGCCGGGTGGGCCGCCGACCCGACCTGGTAGAACGCCGGGCTGGCCAGCGTCACCCCCGGCTGGCGCAGCACCGCGGCGCCGCCGACCGAGGACGGGTCGACGGGCACGACCCGGCGGTGGGTGTCGGCCAGCCAGATGGCCGACTGCAGGTAGCTGCCGGAGTCGCGGCGGGGCAGCAGCTGCTCGGAGTGCGTCGCCGCCGTCCAGAACAGCCCGCCGAGCGTGACCGCCAGCAGCAGCCCGGCGCTCCATACCGGCATCGGGCGGGCCGGCACGGCGTGGGCCAGCCATCCGCAGCCGGCGGCGAGGGCGGCCTCGAGCGGCAGGACGACCGCGGGGGTCCACAGGCCCACCGACGCCAGCGCACCGCACAGCACGGCGGTGCCGACGACCCACAGCGCGGCCCCGAGCGCGAGGTCCTGCAGCACCCGCCCGGCGAGCGCCTCCCCCGGCAGCAGGGGCAGGTCCTCACCGGGGAGGTCAGGGCCCGGGCTGGTCACAGGCGAACGCTATCTGCCTAGAGTGCGAGCGTGACGCACCCCGCCGAGCTCCTCGCCGCCCTGATCGCCGCCGACGCCACCCGTCCCCGCCTGACGGCCTACGACGCGACCGAGGGACCCACCTTCGGGGAGCGGGTCGAGCTCTCCGGCCGGGTCCTCGGCACCTGGGTGGCCAAGGCGGCCAACGCCCTGCAGGAGGAGTGGGACGCCGGCCCCAGCACGGTCGTGCGGGTCGCCCTTCCGGCCCACTGGCGGGCGCTGGCCTGGTCGCTGGCCACCTGGTCGGTCGGCGGCTGCGTCGCGCTCGACGACGGCCCGGCCGACGTGACGGTGGCGGCCGACACCGCCCTCCTCGAGGCCGCCGAGGGCGACCTGGTGCTCGTCACGCTCGCCGCGCTCGCCCGGTCGGCCCCGGGCCCGGTCCCCGCCGGGGCGATGGACGAGGCCCGGGAGCTGTCGACGTACGGCGACCGGTTCGTCCCCGCGGCGCGGCCGGCCGAGGCCGATCCCGCACTGCGGGTCGGCGCCCGGGTGACCAGCTACGCATCCGTTGTGCCGCAACGGGACTGGCCGCTGCGGACCAGGCTGCACGTGGCCACCGAGGACGCGGCCGAGCTGCTGGACGCGGCGCTCGGGGTCTGGGCCCGGGACGGCTCGCTCGTGCACAGCCGCGGACCGGTGGCTCCCGAGGTGCTCGCCGCCCGGCTCGCCGCCGAGCGGGTCAGCGCGGGTGGTTGACGATGACGCCCTTGGGCACCGTGGCCTCGGCGTCGATCGCCTTCCACGTCAAGGTGGCGACATACCCGGTCTGGGCGAGCTTGGCGCGCGCCTGGCACGCCTTGACCGCGGTGACGGTCGCCGGGCCGAGCACGCCGTCCGGCGTGACGCCCAGCACCTTCTGGACCGCGACGACCGCCGGCCCGGTGGAGCCCGGGCGCAGGACGAGCTGCCAGTAGTCGATCAGCGGGTGCTTGGCGCGCTCGAGCGCGTCCCAGGTGGCGCGGTCGACGACGCCGGTGACCGGCAGCCCGCTGCGGCTCTGGAACGCCTTGACCACCGCGGCGGTGTCGGCGTCGAAGACCCCGCTGCCGCCGGCGTACCCGAGGGTGGACTGGACGAGCAGGACGGCGCTGCCGGTCGAGCCCAGCCGCACGAGGCTCTGCTTCGCCGCGGTGAACTCGCTCGAGACCGGCGCGACCATCACGGCGGTCGCCGTGGCCCGTCCCGCCAGCCGGGCCGACGCCGTGGTGGTGCCGCCACCGCCGGCCCCGCCGGAGCCGGAGCCGCCCGAGCCGAGGACGACCCCCATCAGCGCTGCCCAGGTCGACGGGCCGGCGACGCCGTCGGCGGGGGCGATCCCGTTGGCCTGCTGGAAGGCGACCACCCGGGCCTGCGTCAGCGGCCCGAACGCGCCGTCGGCGGTGAGCCCGCCCAGCGCCTCCTGCAGGGCGGTGACGGCGGGGCCGGAGGACCCCAGCCGCAGGGTTGTCGCGGCGTACGGGTTCAGCGGGCTGTCGGCCGCCCGCGGCGGCACCAGGGCCAGCTGGATCATCCGCAGCCAGGTCGGGTAGTCGAGCGTGCCGGTCACCTGGACGCCATGGGCCCGCTGCCAGGTCCTCAGCGCCGCGAGGGTGGCCGGCCCGAAGTCGCCGTCGGCCGCCACGCCGAGGGCCCTCTGGGCGAGGGTGACGTCGGCTCCCGTGTCGCCCTGGGCGAGCAGCGGGTAGCCGGTGTTGGTGACCGTCGGGCCGCCGACCACGACCGGGCTCGACGGGTCGCTGACCGGACCGGTGTAGCGGACCTGCAGGAGCGCGACGCCGGTCCACCACGAGGTCTGCTCGTAGGCGCCGTCCCAGGTGAAGGAGGTGTGGATGTGGTCGGTGTGCGGGTTGGACCCGGTGTAGGCCGCCCATCCCCGCGCCGGGTCGTAGGACCGCCACATCCGGTGGTTCCAGATGATGTAGTTGATCCCGAGGCGGCGGGCCATGGCCCCGACCCGGCCCTGGCTGTCCTTCTGGGTGAGCCACGTGGTGATGGCGTTGCCGAGGGCCAGGCCGTCCGGCGTGGCCGCGTTGACCATCCAGTCCAGAGCGCGGCCCTCGCCGTGCTCGGCGGCGCACGTGCGCAGGATGCCGTAGATGTGCGTGCCGTAGGTCGTGTTGAGCAGCTTGGCGAAGTCGAGCGGTCCGGGCAGCGCCTTGGTCAGGCATCGGGTCCCGGCCTGGTACGGCGGTGCGATGTCGAGGGCGCTGGGCAGGGTCCTCGACGGCGGTGCGGGGATGGTGCTCGCCTGGGCGGGTGCCGCCGAGAGGAACATCGCCGGCAGCACCGCCGGGGCCGAGATCACGCTGATGGCACGCAACGACAGGGGCACGGCGGACTCCTTCGGGGCCGGGCCGGCAGAGCACGGGGGCCGGCGCGGCGGGCAACAACAGTCACATCTGGCATCAGCAGCCGCTTATTTATCCCGCGGCCCCGCGGCCGGGGCAACCCATACCGGCGAATAACAGTCCGGTAACTCCGCAGGCCCCGCACGACGGGTGACGAAGTCCACCCGAACGGATGACCCGCGCCACGGCCGATACAGTGCTGGCCATGGACAAAGTCGTCTCCAGCCCCGCCGACGCCGTGGCCGGCATCGAGAGCGGGGCCTGCCTGGCCGTCGGCGGCTTCGGCCTCTGCGGCATACCCTCCGTGCTCATCGCCGAGCTCCACCGGCGCGGCGTCACCGACCTCGAGGTGGTCTCCAACAACTGCGGGGTCGACGACTGGGGGCTCGGCATCCTGCTGCAGGCCAAGCAGATCCGGCGAATGGTCTCGTCCTACGTCGGCGAGAACAAGGAGTTCGCCCGCCAGTACCTCGAGGGCGAGCTGGAGGTCGAGCTCACGCCGCAGGGCACACTCGCCGAGCGGCTGCGGGCCGGCGGGGCCGGCATCCCCGGCTTCTACACCCAGACCGGGGTCGGCACCCAGGTCGCCGACGGTGGCCTGCCGTGGCGGTATGCCGCGGACGGCAGCGTCGCGGTCGCCTCGCCCCCCAAGCAGACCCGGACCTTCGAGCTGACCGGCGAGCCCCGTGAGTACGTGCTCGAGGAGGCCATCGTCACCGACTTCGCCCTGGTGCGGGCCTGGCGCGGGGACCGGCACGGCAACCTCGTCTTCAACAAGTCCACCCGCAACTTCAACCCGCTGTGCGCCATGGCGGGCCGGCTGACGATCGCCGAGGTCGAGGAGCTCGTCGAGCCCGGCGACCTCGACCCCGACGCCGTGCACCTGCCCGGCATCTACGTCCAGCGGGTCCTGCCGCTGACCGCGGAGCAGGCGGCCACCAAGCGCATCGAGCGACGCACCGTCCGGACGGAGGGCTGACATGCCGCTGACCCGTGAGCAGATGGCCGCCCGGGCCGCCGCCGAGCTCGAGGACGGCGCCTACGTCAACCTCGGCATCGGCCTGCCGACCCTGGTCCCCAACTACGTGCCCGACGACGTCGAGATCGTCCTGCAGTCCGAGAACGGCATCCTCGGCGTCGGCCCCTACCCGACCGAGGACGCGGTCGACCCCGACCTCATCAACGCGGGCAAGGAGACGGTGACGGTCCGCCGCGGCGCGGCCTACTTCGACTCCGCGCTGAGCTTCGGGATGATCCGGGGGGGCAAGGTGGATGCCGCCATCCTCGGCGCCATGCAGGTCTCGGCCCGCGGGGACATCGCCAACTGGATGATCCCCGGCAAGATGGTCAAGGGCATGGGCGGGGCGATGGACCTGGTCCACGGGGCCAAGAAGGTCATCGTCCTCATGGAGCACACCGCCCGCGACGGCTCGCACAAGATCGTCGAGCAGTGCAGCCTCCCGCTCACCGGCAAGGGCGTGGTCCAGCGGATCATCACCGACCTCGCGGTCCTCGACGTCACGGCCGACGGGCTCGTCCTGCGCGAGCTCGCCCCGGACGTCACCGTCGAGCAGGTCCGCGGGGCGACCGGACCGGACTTCGCCGTCGACCTCGGCTGAGCCCGCTCGGCCGGCTCCCCCGCCGGTCACGGTGCGCCGCGCCCGGGCCGCGCCGCGGGCCGGCGCGGCGCGAGTGGCGCGGCACGCGTCGGTATGCTGCGCCCATGGCCCGGGTCCCCTGCTCCAGCCGCGCGGTGGCGCGGGGCCGCGGCCGCTCGGACGAGGCCAGGTGAGCAGTCCCGCCGAGGGCGACGCCGACCGGATCACCCGGGAGAGCAACAGCCTGCGGGCCAAGGGCCTGTACAGCCTGTACGCGACCGCCGTCCAGGGCTCGATCCGGCTGCTGTACAGCGTGCTCGTCGGCCGGCTCGGCTCCCGGGACTTCCTGGGCCACACCAACTCCTCGCTGTCCATCGCGGTCCTGGCGAGCCAGCTGTGGGCGGCGCCTGCCTCGGCGGGAGGGACGAAGTATGTCGCCCTCAAGGCCGCCCTCGCCGACCAGGACGGGGCCCAGGCGGTCGCCTGGCACCTCACCCGCCGGACGGCCCTCATCGGGCTCGTGGTGCCGACGGGCGCGGCGCTGGTCGCCTCGTACTGGCTCGACCTCGGGACGGTCCAGGCGGTGGCCACCTGCGTGCTCACCTGGGCGTACTCGATGTACAACACGCTGCGCGGGGTCCAGTTCGGCGCGCAGAACTACCGCCGGGTGGCCGTCCTCGACACCCTCGCCGCGCTGACCGCCCTGACCGCCCTCGCCATCGTCCTCATCCTCGGGCTCGACGCGGCGATCCTGCTCCCGCTGACCGGCGGCTACCTGCTGTTCGCCGCGCTCGCCTGGCCCCACCACGCGCGCCGGCACCGGCTCGAGGCCCCGCTGCGGCGCGAGATCGACCGGTTCGTCCTGCTCGGCGTGCTCAGCGGGATGGCCAGTGGCGGCCTGCTCCAGGCGTCCCAGCTCGCCGCGCACCACTTCGGCGGGGCCACCCAGGCCGGCGTGTACGCGGCGGCCTTCTCGCTGGCGACCCCGCCGTCGATGATCGCCATCGCCCTGACCAGCGTCATCGTCCCGCCGCTGGTCGGGGCCGCCAGCCGGGGCGACCGGGCCGCGGTGCGCGTCCAGAGCGACCGGCTGGCCCGCGAGCTCAGCGCGGCGTTCGTCCTGCTGTTCGGGACCCTGGTCATCCTCAGCCCGTCGATCATGTTCGTCGTCTACGGCTCTCGCTACGCCTCGTCGGCCGGGCTGCTGCTCATCCTGCTCGTCGCGGTGATGTTCACCTCCGCCGCGGTCGGGCCGGCGGCCACCCTGACCTCCACCCGGGGCCGGGGGCAGCTCGCGGTGGCCGGCCTCAACCTTGCCGGGCTGGTCACCAGCCTGGCCTCGTGGCCCTGGCTGGCCGGGCGCTGGGGGACGACCGGCGTCGCCTACGGCTACCTCGCCGGTGCGCTCGTCTCGTCGGCCGGATCGCTCGGCCTGACCTGGTGGGTCGAGCGGCACGTGTGGTGGGATCTCGTCGTGCGGATCGGGCTGGGGCTGGTCGCCATGCTCGTCCTGGCCCGGGCGACCTCGGGGGTCGGCGGGCTCGCCGGCATCCTCGTGCAGGGCGGCGCGGCCCTGGCCTACCTGGTCGTCGGTGCCCTGGCCAACCGCTCCGACCTGACCAGCCTGGCGCGCAGCCTGCGCGGAGCCGGCGTCGGCGCCTCGTAGACTCCGCACCGTGCCGCCCAGCCTGACCGTGCTCATGACCGTCTACCACGGCACGGCCGTGGCCGAGCTGGAGCGCTCCGTCGACTGCCTGCTCGGCCAGACCCGGCCCCCCGAGGAGCTCCTCGTGGTCGTCGACGGGCCGGTCGACCCCACCCTCGACGCGGTCCTGGACCGGGCCGCCGCGGCATACCCGTCGGTCCGCGTCGAGCGCCTGCCGCGCAACGTCGGCAGCGGGCTGGCCTCCGCGCGCGGGCTCGAACTGGCGACCGGCGACTTCGTGGCGCGCCACGACTGCGACGACATCTCGCTGCCGGAGCGACTCGAGAAGCAGATGGCGGCCATCGAGGAGCAGGGCCTCGACCTCGTCGGCTCGGCCATGACGGAGTTCGCCGGCTCGCCCGAGCAGGTCCTCGGGACGCGCAGCACTCCGCTGCGTCACGACGCGATCGTGGCCCGGGCGCGGATCAACAACCCGATCAACAACCCGACCTCGGTGTTCCGCCGCGAGCTGGCCGTCTCGGTCGGCGGGTACGCCGACCTGCGGTACATGCAGGACTACGACCTGTTCGCGCGGATGCTGGTGGCCGGGGCGCGGGCGGCGAACCTGGCCGAGCCGCTGGTCCTGTTCAACGCCGGCGAGGGCATGCTGGACCGGCGGGCGGGTCGGCACATGCTGCACTGGGAGTGGGTGCTGCAGCGCCGGCTGCGGGCCGCCGGGGTGGTCTCGACCCCGGTCATGGTCCGCAACCTCGCCGTGCGGAGCGCCTTCCGGCTGATGCCCCGGCGGCTGATGGCCACCACCTACACGCGGCTGTTCCGGAAGCGAGCGCGATGAGCCCGTCGCCCGCGCCGGTGCTGACCTGGGTCGCCGTCTCCTACGGCGGCGTCGACGACGCGACCCGTCTGGTCGCCTCGCTGGGCGCCGACGAGGACCTGCGCGTCGTGCTGTGCGCCAACAAGGCCGGTGATGCCGCGGCGGCGCGGACCGCGTTCGGTGACGACGACCGGGTCCTCGTCCTCGACTTCCCCGACAACCCCGGGTACCTGCCGGCGCTCCAGCGAGCCCTCCCGCACATCGACACCTCCGGCGCCATTGTGCTGTCCAACTGCGACCTGGTCGCCGACCCGGGGGCGCTGAGCGCGCTGCGCGGCGAGCTCGCCGCCCACCCGGAGGCCGGCTGGCTGGCCCCGGCCGTGATCGGCAGCCTCGGGCAGGACCAGAACCCCAACCTGCTCCGGCCGCCCTCGGCGCGCCGGCTGCGGGCGCTGTCCTGGGTCCACCGGTTCCCCCTGCTCGCCGACGTCATGCTGCTCCGCCGCGGCGGGCACAGCTCCCGCACCGTGAGCGGCGTGCCGGCCGGGGCGCACATCTGGGCCGGGCACGGGTCGTGCGTCGTCCTCACGGCGAGGTACTTCGCCGAGGGCGGCCGGTGCGACTACCCCTTCGCCCTGTTCGGCGAGGAGCTGTGGTTCGGGACCGAGTGCGCCCGCCTCGCCCTGCCGGTGCGCTACACCCCCTCGGTGGTCCTGCGGCACGCCGAGCACGTCGCCACCGGACGGCGCCGTCGCGGGCCGGTGGCGCGGGCGAAGTACCGCGGCCTGCGCTACTGGGCCGGACGGGCCCGCGAGCTCGGCTGGTAGCTCCTCGGGCGAGCGCGTCGAGCGGGCGCCCGGGGGTACCGGCCGCCGGTCCCCCGACTCGGACCCGCGCCGGCCCGGGCTGGCCGGAGAACCCGACCGCTGTGCGTAGGATTGCCCACGATGACCGGCGATCAGCACCCCATGGACGACGTCTGGCTGGTGGTCCCCCTCTACAACGAGGGCTCCGTGATCGGCGACGTCGTCCGCGGCGCCCGTGAGGTGTTCCCCCACGTGGTCTGTGTCGACGACGGCTCGGCCGACGGCAGCGCGGCCGCCGCCGAGGCCGCCGGAGCCGTCGTCGTCCGGCATCCGGTCAACCTCGGTCAGGGGGCGGCCCTGCAGACGGGGTTCGCGTACGCGCTCGGCGTCCCGTCGATGCGCTGGGTCGTCACGTTCGACGCCGACGGGCAGCACCAGGTGCACGACGCGGTGGCCATGGTCGAGCAGGCCCGGGCCGAGGGCCTCGACGTCGTCTTCGGCTCCCGGTTCCTCGACGAGCGCACCTCGGCATCGTTCGCCAAGCGGGCCGTGCTGCGCATGGCGGTGGGCTACACGAACCTCACGACCAAGACCCGGCTCACCGACGCCCACAACGGGCTCCGGGTGCTCTCCCGGGACGTCGTCGCCCGCATCGACATCACCCAGAACCGGATGGCCCACGCCTCGGAGCTCGTGGCGCAGATCGGGGCGCTCGGCGTCCGCTACGGCGAGAGCCCGGTACACATCCTGTACACCGACTACTCCAAGGCCAAGGGCCAGTCGCTGTGGAACTCCGTCAACATCCTCGCCGAGCTGATCTTCCGATGAGTCCGCCACCCTGCCGGCAGGCGGCCGCCCGATGAAGATGCTCATCCAGATCGTGCTGATCGCCGGGGTCCTCTACGTCGTCGCCCGGCTGTTCCGGTCCCGCGGTGCCCGGGCCCAGGCGATCCGGCGCGTCGGCCTGCTGCTGTTCGCCGCCTTCGCCGTCATCTCCATCCTCTTCCCCAACGTATGGAACCGGATCGCCGCCCTGGTCGGCGTCGGCCGCGGCACCGACATGGTGCTGTACGCCCTCGTCGTCGCGTTCCTCAGCTCGACGGTGACGACCTACCTGCGCTTCCGCGAGGTCGAGACCCGGTACACCCGGCTGGCCCGCCGCCTCGCCCTCGACGAGGTGGGCCGGACCGCGACACCGGTGGTGCCCCCGCCGGCCGGCGGACCCGCCGATGCCGGGCCGGCCGGCGGACCCCGCGATGCCGGACCGGGCGCGGGGCCGGCCGGCGACGGGCGGCCCGGGGACGAGCAGGCGGGCCGTCTCGGCGGACCCGATGTGGACCCGGCCCCGGGCGACCCGGCCCGCCCCCGGTGACCGCCCGTTCACACCCCGGGGGGCGTCTGCCGCGGGTGGCGTCCCGGGCCGGCCGGGGCATCGTCGCGCTGGCCGTGACCTTCTTCGCGGTGTGGACCCTGTGCTACCAGGTGGCCCTGGCCGCCAGGATCCCGGCGATGCCGACCTTCGCCGCCGCCGTCGTGCTCTGGCTGGCCGGGGTCGTCGTGGTGCTCCGCCGCCGGGCGCCGGAGGCCGACCGGCCGCTGCAGCGGGCGCCCCGGGCCGGGCTCCTCGTCCTGGCCGTGGCCGTCACCGGGATCGCGTACGGGCTGGGCAGCTCCGGTCACCGCGCGCTGGCCGTGGATCTCGCGCTGGTGCTGGTCGCGGCATACCTGTTCAGGTTGTGGCGTGCCCGGCGCCACGGCGACACCTCACGCGTCCGGGGCCCGGTCGCCGGCGCGCCGACGCCGCACCGCGACGGCGCGGCGGTCGGCGACCGGCCCGTCCCGCCGCAGGGGCCGCTGTGGGTGGTGGGCTGGGTCCTGGCCCTGGCGAGCGGGGCGCTCGCGGCCATCCTCAACCGGCCGGGCGGCGACGACGCGTTCTTCGTCAACCTGTCGGTGTGGGTGGCCCAGAAGGGCACGTTCCCGCTGCGGGACACCATGCTCTCGGACCAGGGGTTCCCCGGGCTGCAGGTGCACACCCCCAACGTCAGCAGCATCGAGGCCCTCTTCGGGGTCCTCGCCGGCCTCGCCGGGGTGCCCGCCGGCGTCATCGTCTACCTGGTGGTCCCGCCCGCGCTCACCGTCCTCACCATGCTGGGCCTGACCTGGCTGGTCGAGGAGGCCCGCATCCCCGCCGCACCGTTCGCCATGCTCGCCGCCGTGGCCGGCATGTGGATGTCCGGCGGCACGACGACGAGCTTCGGCAACTTCCCGCTGGGCATCTGGCAGGGGAAGATCATCCTCGAGGCCACCGTCATCCCCCTGCTCTACGTGACCGGGACCCGGCTGATGGCCCGGCGCCGGCTCGTCGACCACCTCCTGTTCGGCTCCGCCGTCATCGCCTCGGTCGGCGCGAGCAACACCGCCGTCTTCCTCACTCCCGTGCTCCTCCTCGGCCTGGCCCTGGCGGCGGTGGCCATCCGGGGGGTGCGCGCGGCCGTGCCGCTGGCCGCCTGGGTCCTGTACCCGCTGGCGGTCGGGCTCGTCATCGCCGTCACCGTGCCGCCGTCGCCGTCCCCTGCCGAGCTGGCCAGCATCGGGTATGTCCATCCCGGCCACACGCTCCAGCCGCTCGTCGCGGTACCCGGGCGCCCGCTCGGGATCTTCATCCTCACCGTCGTCGTCCTGGGCGTCGGCTGGCTGGGCATCCGGGACCGGCTGATGCAGGCCGCGGTGCTCGGCGGGCTGGCCGCGACGGCGATCTTCCTCCTGCCGCCGGTCCAGCACCTCGCGGCCACCGCGGGTGGGGTCGGCGCGGTGATCTGGCGTATCTGGTGGGTGGTGCCGTTCCCGTTGCTGGCAGCCGGAGTGGTCGGCGCGGCGGCCCTGGCCGCCAGGTCGCTGCCCCGCCCGCTGTCCGCCGCGGTCGTCCTGGTGACCGGCGCGGCACTGGCCCTGGTCCCCCTCGTCGACGGCCGCTGGGTCGGCTCGCCGGAGAACCAGGCCCACTGGTCACGGCCGACGACCTGGAAGGTCGTCTACCCCTCGCTGCCCGAGGCCCAGCTCGCGGTGCGGGTGAGCCGGCCCGGCGACACCATCCTGGCGCCGTGGGACGTCTCCCGGATGCTCGCCGACTACACCGTGGCGGTGCACCCGGTGTCGGCGCGCTCGTTCTACCTGCCCAACTACCTCACCGACCCACGGGCCCTGGTGGCGCAGCGGCTGCGGCTCCAGGAGTTCGCCGACTCGCGGACGCCGCCGCCCTCCGATGCGCCGCGGCTGAAGGCCGCGCTCGACGCGGTGGGCGTCGACACCATCTGCCTGGGCGACCGCCGGCCCGAGGCGGTGCGGATGGCCGAGTCGCTGGGCTTCCACGTCGTCGGCTCGGTGGCGCGGATCATCTGCCTGCGACGCTGACCCGGTGGCGCCACCCCGGACGCCCCGGTATGCCCCGGTATGCCGCGGGCCGGCCCCGCACGGGCGGTCCCGGCTCCTGCCCCCGGTCCCGCGGCGAGACCGGTCCGGCTACACCGAGCGTTCGACGTCCTCGTTGTACTGGGCGATGACGCTCTGGATCGGGCCGTCGGCGACGAGCCGCCCCTCCCGCAGGTACAGCCCACGCTGGCCGAAGCGGAGCAGGTCGTTCTCGGAGTGCGACACGAGGAACAGGGTGCGCCCGTTGCCCAGCAGGTCCTCCATCCGTCGGTAGCACTTCTCCCGGAACTGGCGGTCGCCGACCGCCAGCACCTCGTCGACGAGCACGATCGGCTCGTCGAGCGTGGTGACGAGGGAGAACCCGAGCCGCACCTTCATCCCGGAGGAGAAGTGCCGGTAGGGCATGTCGAGGCCGGCCTTGACCTGCGGCCCGGCGAACTCGACGATGTCGTCGAACCGCTCGGCGATCTGGTCGGCCGACAGCCCGTGCAGGCCACCGGTGAGGGCGATGTTGTCCCGGGCGGTGAGGTCCCCGAGGAACCCGCCGGTGAGCTCGATGAGCGGGGCGACCCCGCCGTGGACCTCGACCTCGCCCTCGTCGGGGATGAGCACCCCCGCGATCGCCTTGAGCAGGGTGGACTTGCCGCCGCCGTTGGCCCCGACGATGCCGACGGCCTCGCCGGCCGTGATCTGGAACGAGACGTCGCGCAGCGCCCAGAACCGCTCCTTCGGTGTCCCGGTCTTGCCGTGGAAGATGAGCTCGCGCAGCGACATGTTGCGCTTGCGGGAGCGGAAGAACTCGATGCCGAGGTCGGTGGCCGAGATCACGACGGAGGACATGGGCTCAGATCTCCTTGAGCACCGCGGACTCGAGGCGCATGAAGACGGTGGTCCCGAGCGCCAGGAGGAGCGAGATGATGACGACGCTCACCCCCACGCTGCGCCAGCTCACCCCGACCGGAAAGAGCCCGGCCCGGTACAGCTCGAGGATGCCGGTCATCGGGTTGGCGTCCATGAGGAAGCGGACCTTGTGCGGCACGCGGCTCACGCCGTAGATCACCGGCGTGAGATAGAACATCAGCCGCAGGAAGATGCGGACCACCCGCTCGACGTCCTTGATGAGGACGGTGATCGGCGCCAGGAGCAGCCCCATGGCGACGAGCAGCACGAACTGGAGCGCGATCGCCAGGGGAACGAAGACGATCTCGCCGTCGAGATGCGCCTCGCCCTTGAGCGCGAAGATGATGAAGATGGCGGCGAGGACGGGCAGGGACAGCAGGTACTCGATGCCCTTGGCGATGACCACCCGGATGACCCACAGCTCACGGGCCAGGTTCGTGGAGCGGATGAGCTTGGCCTCGTGCAGCAGGGACCGGGCGGTGTCGTTCACGGCCCCGGTGAACCACTGCCACGGCAGCATCCCGCTGATGAGGAAGAGCAGGTAGGGCTGCAGCCCGGCCCGGCGGGCGCCGAGGATGATGGTGAAGACGAGGAAGTAGATCAGCGTCATCAGCAGCGGGTCGAGGATGGTCCAGACGTAGCCGAGGACACTGCCGGCATACCGGACGTGCAGGTCCCGGCGCACCAGCGTCCACAGCACGTTGCGCCGATCCACCACCGCGGTGAACCGGTCCACGACTCGCACAGTCAACGCCTCCTCACGCGGTGCACCATCGGGTCGGGGCGATCCGACGACGCCGTCGGGCGTGCCCCGACCCGAACGAGGAGAATACGGCATGCCCGAGAGGGCGGAGTCACGGCTCGCCCGCCCGGCGCGCGCCGCCGGTCTGCCGCCGGTCTGCCGCCGGTCCGCCGCCGGTCCGCGCCGGGCGGGCCACCCGCGTGCCGCGGCGGGGGTGGTCGGGCGGGTGTCGCCTAGACTTGGCGCGCCCTGGCACCGACCTCGAGGACCTCACCCATGACGCACGTCCACGTCACCATCCTGGCCGCCGGGATGGGGACCCGGCTGGGGCGTCCATGGCCCAAGCCGATGACCCCGCTGGCCGACGGGCGCAGCATCATGCACCAGCAGATGGACAACATCGCAGCCGTGTTCGGCGACCGGGCCCTCGTGCGGGTCGTCGTCGGCTTCAAGCACGACCTCATCATGGAGCACGTGCCCGACGCGACGTTCGTCTACAACGAGGACTACGACCAGACCAACACCAACCGCAGCCTGCTGAAGTCGCTGCGGTCCAGCCCCGACGGCGGGATGCTGTGGATGAACGGCGACGTCGTGTTCGACCCGGCCATCCTCACCCGGCTGCTGCCCTTCATCGAGGCCGACGAGAGCGTCGTCGCGGTCAACACCGCGGCCGTCGGCGAGGAGGAGGTCAAGTACACCGTCGACGAGCACGGCTACGTCCACGAGCTGTCCAAGACCGTCACGGGCGGCCTCGGCGAGGCGGTCGGGATCAACTACGTCAGCGCGGCGGACAAGCCGCGGCTGGTCGCGCGGCTGGCCGAGTGCCAGGACGGCGACTACTTCGAGCGCGGGATCGAGCTGGCCATCGACAAGGATGCGGCGCGGTTCCGCCCGGTCGACATCTCCGACCTGTTCGCCGTCGAGATCGACTTCGCCGAGGACCTGGACCGGGCCAACGCCCCCCACGCGTGATGCCCCAGGACGCGGCGGTCACCGGGGCGGCACCTGACCTGCCGTCGGTGTCCTACGTCATCCCGGTGCTCAACGAGGTGCGCAGCCTCGAGCACGCCGTCGCGGCGGCCCTCGCCCAGGAGTACCCGGGCCGTCAGGAGGTCGTCCTGGCGCTCGGCCCGTCCCGCGACGGCACCCTCGAGCTCGGGCATGCCATGGCCGAGGCCGACCCGCGCGTCCGCGTCGTCGACAACCCGGCCACCGACATCCCCGCCGGGATGAACCGCGCCATCCGGGCCGCCAGCGGGGAGGTCCTCGTCCGGGTCGACGCCCACGCCGAGCTGCCGCCGGGCTACACCAGGCACATGGTCGAGGCGCTGCGCCGGGTCGGCGCAGCCAACGTCGGCGGGGTGATGCGCGCCCGGGGGCGCACGCCGTTCCAGTCCGCGGTCGCCCGCGCCTACAACAGCCCGCTCGGGCTGGGCGGCGGTGTTTACCACGGCGGCGACGAGGAGGGGCCGGCGGAGTCGGCCTATCTCGGGGTCTTCCGGCGCGAGGTGCTCGAGGAGGTCGGCCTCTACGACGAGAGCCTGCGCCGCGGCGAGGACTACGACCTCAACCAGCGGATCATCGCGGCCGGCCACCGGGTCTGGTTCGTCCCCGATGTCGAGGTGACCTACTGGCCACGCCAGTCCTGGCCGGCGCTGGTCCGGCAGATGTACGCCACGGGCACCTGGCGGGGCGAGATGGTGCGCCGGCGGTGGCGCAGCGGTCCGCGCTACCTGGCTCCGCCGGCGCTGGTCGTGGCGCTCGGCCTGAGCGCGGCGGGCGCGCTCGCCGGCGCGGCGGGGGCTCCGGTGCCGGTGGCGCTCGTCGTGCTCGCGCCGGGGGTCTACGCGGTCTTCCTCGGCTACGCCGCCGTGGCGGCCCTCGGTGGCCACGGCCTGCGGGACCGCGCCCTCAACGCGGCCGTCGTCGCCACGATGCACCTGTCCTGGGGCGGCGGGTTCGTCAAGGGGCTGGTCACCGGCGCCGGCGACACCGTCGACCGGTCCCGGGTCAGCGCGACCTGACCGGGCCGGCGCCGCTCAGAGCACCCCGCGCTCGACGAGCCGGTCGACGACCCGGCGGGCGGCCCCGCCGTCGTCGAACGGGTTGAACTCGGCGCGCCACGCGGCATACCGCTGGGCGAAGCGCTCCGCCGACGCCTGCGAGCCGGCGACGGCCGCCACGCACTCCGTCGTCGTGCGCACCAGCGGGCCGGGTGCCCGCGACGCCAGGTCGAGGTAGAACCCGCGGACCTCGTCGCGGTACTCCTCGAGGTCGGGGACGAAGAAGACCATCGGCCGGCCGGAGGCGCTGAAGTCGAACATCACCGAGCTGTAGTCGGTGACGAGGACGTCGGCGAGCGCCAGCAGGTCGGCGGCGTCCGGGTAGTCCGTCGCGTCGACCACCCGCTCGCCGGCCACCCGGACGCGCTCGGCCATCGTCCGCGCGTGCCCGCGGACGACCACGGTCCACTCCGGCCCGAGCCCGTCGGCGAGGGCACCGGCGTCGAGGGGGTCCGCCGCGCCCAGCCGCCCGTCCCGCCAGGTCGGCGCGTAGAGGACCACGCGGCGGGTGGACACGCCGAGTCGGGCCGCGGCCGGGCCGGGCTCGCCGCGGGCGACGACGTCGTTGCGCGGGTAGCCGAGGGTCCACATCGGCCGGGCCACGGCATACGAGCGGCGCAGCATCCGCGCCGCCGCCGGGCTCTGCGCGAGCATCGCCGACCACCGGCTCGACTGCTTGACCACGGCGGCGGCCTGGCGCAGGGTGCGGTCCCGCCGGCCGAGGGCGATCCGCTTCAGCGGCGTGCCGTGCCAGGTCTGCAGGAGGAACTGGCCGCGCCGGGGCCGCCAGGAGTCGCGGACCCAGTCGTTGACGACGAGCAGCCGCGCCCGGTCGCGCGCCCGGCGCCACTCCTGCGTGCCGACGACCACGGCCCGGGCGCCGGCCGGGACCTCGACGCCGTCGTGGTCCACCGCCCACACCCGTTCCACGCCGAGCCGGCGGCGGGAGATCTCGGCGTCGATGGCCCGCGGGTTGCAGGAGGCGTTGCGCCCGTAGAAGGACTCGAAGAACACCGCCTCCCGCTGTCCTGCCGGGCCCGGGACCGGCCCGGCCGACGCCGCGCCCGCATCGGCCGACGCCGCGCCCGTCAGGGCCGCCAGGGCCGCCAGCCCGGTCAGCTCACCGACCCGGCCCAGCACCCGCTCGGTGCTCCTGCCGTCGGAGAACCGGTGGTATGCCGCCGCGAGACCGCCGCTGTGCTCGCGGGCCTGCCGAGCGGCCGGTCCCGGGGTGGTGACGGCGTCGATGCGCTCGAGCACCTGCGCCCAGGTGCGCTCGACGTGGCCGCCGCTGATCTCCTCGTAGCTGCGGTACAGCCCCCGGGTGCGCACGTACTCCTCGACGTCGGGGGCGAGGAAGACGACCGGCCGGCCGGTGACGGCGAAGTCGACCAGGGTGGAGGAGTAGTCGCTGACCAGGACGTCGCAGGCCCAGAGCACCGGGATGACCTCGGGCTCGAGCACCGGGTCGAGGAGGCGCACCCGGTCAGAGACGTGGGCGTCCTCCCCCACCCCGAGCCGGTGCGGGCGGACGACGAGCACCGAACCGGTCCGCTCGCACCAGGCCTCGACCGCCGCCCACTCCTCGGCCGTCGGGACCGCCGGGTCGCGTCCGCCGTCGCGCCAGGTCGGCGCGTGCAGGACCACCCGGCGGCCCCCCAGAGGTCCCGTCGTCGCCTCGAGACGGGCCAGTGCGTCCCGGCGCCTGGCGGCCTCGTCGCCGGCGAACAGGACGTCGGTGCGCGGCTCACCGGTGACCGGGACGGCCCGCGCCGGGAGCCCGAAGGCCCGGGCCAGGTCGCCCGCCGCCGTCTCGGACCCGGCGGGCAGCAGCGAGATCCGGCTCGTCCCTCGCCGGTACATCGCCGCCATGAGGCGCCGCGCCGGGGCCCAGCCGCCGATCACCGGCAGCCGGAGCGCGGCCGGGCTGTCCAGGTGCAGCCGCTTGAGCGGGCTGCCGTGCCAGAGCTGGACGACGACGGCGCCGGAGGTGCCGTAGCGGCTGACGTCGCCGAAGCCGTGGGTGATGACCACCACCCCGGCGCGCAGCGTCGCCCAGAGCCCCCGGGCCGACCCCTTGCGCTCGGCGGCGAGGCCTGCCGCCCGAGCGGCCCGCACCTCCTCGGCGGAGGAGGCCAGCCAGACCACGGCGACCGACGGATCCCCCTGGCGCACCCCCCGGGCCACGGCCAGCGCTCCGTCGGCCACGCCGAAGCCGCTGCCGACGACCCAGCGACGCGGCGAGCGCGGCACCACCGCAGCGAGCGCCTCGCCGACCGCGTAGAGCGGCAGGGCGGCCACCTTGGCCGCGTTGCCGCTGACGAAGGTGAAGGCGGGCCCGGCTGCCATCCGGCTCAGGCCTCGCCGTCGTCCGGGACGCCGTCGTCCGGGACGCCGTCGTCCGGGACACCGACGGCCCGGTAGAACTCGGCGAGCACCTGCGCGTTGTAGTCCTCGGCGTCGAACGGCGGGCTCGGCACCTCGCCGCGCAGGGCGGCGCGCATCCCGTCCGCCAGCGCCGCCACCGAGCGCTCGACGACGAGGCCGGAACCCGCCGGCAGGGCGCTGGCGACCGAGCCGAACGCGGTGGTCACGACGGGCAGCCCGAGCACCATTGCCTCGAGGATGACCATCGGCTGGCCCTCGTAGTCACTGGACAGCACGAACACGTCGCAGGCCCGCAGGAGCGCGAACGGGTTGGCCTGGTGCCCGGTGAAGACGACCGACCGCCCGAGGCCGAGATCGGCGGCGGTCCGGGTGAGCCGGTCGAGCAGCGGCCCGTCGCCGACGAGCGCGAGCCGGGTGTGCGGGTGCCCGGCGTGCACCTCGGCGAAGGCCCGCAGCAGCCGGTCGTGGTTCTTCTCCGGCCAGGTGCGTCCCACGGTGACGAAGGTCGTGACACCCGGCTCGCGGGCGAGCACCGGGACGAACCCGCTCTCGTCGGCCTGCGCGGCGCCGGCCAGCACCCGCTCGGTGTCGATCATGTTCCTCGCGTAGCCGAACCGCTCCGCGGGGGCGTACTGCGCCAGCGACGCGGCGTTGATGTCGCGCAGCGCGGGGCTCACCGACACGATGTGGTCGTAGGACCGGTAGGACAGGAACACCGCGCCGAGGTTGCGCTCGTGGATCCGGACCCCGTCGATGGTCTTGAGCTGGTCGGCCAGCAGGTCGTTGTGCTGCCAGATCGAGCGGACGGCCCCGGGCGCCTGGGCCACGATGAAGGCCCAGGTCCGCGAGTACCCGCTGAAGTCGACCGCGTAGTCGAACCGGGCCTGGCCGTAGCAGCGGGCCCATTCGACCCGGAACCGCTCCTGCATGGCGGCGAGGTCCCGTGCGGCCAGGCCGCCGTGACGGGAGAGGATGTCCCGGCGCAGGTACCACAGCGGCGACCCGAGGGCGAACTGGCCGATCCTCGGCAGGGCCCGGACCTGCCGGGGCAGCAGCCCGACGCTGGCCAGCCGCCGGGGCTCCAGGGAGTCGTCGAAGACCGCCGTCACGTCGAAGCGGGTGTGGTCGACGTGCCGCAACAGGTTGACGGCCGAGGAGGTGATCCCGTTGGGCTTCATGCCCCCCAGGTGCATGAGCACCGTCGCCCGGCCGTCCCGCGGGATCGGCCGCACCGCGCGGCCCTCGCGGCGCCCCCGGAAGACCACGTCGACGACCCGCCCGGTGCAGCCGCCGTCGTCCTTGGCCGCGAACAGCGCGCGGGCCCTCGCCCTGGCCCCGGCATGGCTGGTGGCCGGGTCCAGGTCGCTGCCCGAGCCCACGGCGGCCAGCACCGTCGCGAGCTCGTCGAGCGTCCTGGTCACCGGGCCGGGCAGCTCCGCGGGCTCGAGGTAGAGGCCGCGCTCGCTGGTGTAGCCCTCCTGGTCCGGGGCGAAGAACACGATGGGGCGGTCGGTGGGCAGGAAGTCGAAGAAGATGCTGCTGTAGTCGGTGACCAGGACGTCGGTGACGCCGAGGACCTCGTTGGTCGGGATCGCGCCGGGGACGAGCAGGTCGGCCAGGTCGGCATGGGCCCGGGCGCTGTCGTACGCCTGCTGGTGCACGCGCAGCAGCAGGCGATGGCCCCGGGGCAGCATCGAGCGGAGAGTGCGCACCCGGTCGCCCAGCAGGGGTGCGTCGTCCCGCGGCGCCGCGAAGGACTCGCCCTGCCAGGTCGGCGCGTAGAGGACGACGCGCTCGTCGTCGGCCAGCGTGACGCCACCTGCCCGCAGCCGCTCGCGGACCCGGGCCCGGCCCTGGCGGTCGAGGTTCTGGCGGTCGGTGCGTGGACCGCCCTCCTCGATGACCTCGCCGGCGAACAGGTTGGTCAGCCGGTAGGCGCCCTGGTACAGCCGCTCGGTCATCCAGGGGCCGCTGCTGAGCAGGTAGTCGGCCATGAGCAGGTTGCGGACGACGTTGCGCGTGGCGATGACACCGCCGCCCGGCTCGTCGTAGCCCATCGCCTTGAGCGGGGTGCCGTGCCAGGTGTTGAGGTAGATCTGCCCCTCCCGCTTCCCGAAGCCGGGCACGAACGTCGCGTTGTTGACCAGGTAGCCGGCCGTGGCGAGGTGCCGGAGGTATGCCGGGGTGCCGGGCCGCACGACGCTCACCCGGGGGTGGCTGCGCAGCTCGCGGAGCCGGTCCGGGTCGACGGCCCCCCGGCGCAGCACCCACACATGACGCAGGTGCGCGAGGTCGGGCGCGTCCAGGAGGTAACGGAAGACGGCCTCCGGGTGGCAGAGCACCCCGCGCCCGGCGTAGGCCTCGTACAGGACGACGTCGTGACGGACCGGGAGCCGGCGCGCGAGGTCGCGCAGCTGCAGCGGGACCGCCGAGCGCACCTTGGACGCGACGGCACCGGACTCGAGCCGCAGTCTGCGCAGCACTGGCATGGGCGCGGCTGCCTCAGTCCTGCAGGAAGCGGTCGACGAAGCGGGCGGCCGCGCGGCCGTCCTCGAGCCCGGCATACCGCTCCCGGAACGCGGCGTAGCGGCCGGCGTACCCCGTCTCCACCTCGTCGAGCGAGCGCAGCGCCTTGATGACGTCCTCGGTGTGCCGCAGCAGCGGTCCGGGCGCCTCGGCCTCGAAGTCGAAGTAGAACCCCCGCAGGTCGTCGCGGTAGGCCTCGAGGTCGTGGGTGTAGAAGAGCATCGGCCGCCCGGTGTTGACGAAGTCGAACATCACCGAGGAGTAGTCGGTGACGAGCACGTCGGCGACGAGGTAGAGGTCGCTGACGTCCGGGTAGGTCGACACGTTCCGCGCGAACCCGCCGAACAGCGAGGTGTCGACGCGCTCGGCGACGAGCTGGTGGCCCCGGATGAGCAGGACGGCCTCGTCACCGAGCTCGCGGTGCAGCAGCTCGAGGTCGAGCTTGAGCGCGAACTTGTAGCGCCCGCGCCGGTCGTAGTGGTTGTCCCGCCACGTCGGGGCGTAGAGGACGACCGTGCGGTCGGCCGGCAGGCCGAGCCGGGCCCGGGCGGCCGCGGCGCGGGCCTCGCGCTCCGCCTCGCGGAAGAAGATGTCGTTGCGGGGGTAGCCGATCTCGAGGATGGGACCCCCGAACCCGAAGGCGCCGGGGAAGATGCCGCTCGAGAACGGGTTCGGGGAGATCAGCGCGTCCCACTTGGCCACCTCGCGGGCGAACTGCTCGAGGTAGCGCTGGTTGGACATCTGCAGGTTCTCGATGTCGAAACCGATCCGCTTGAGCGGCGTGCCGTGCCAGGTCTGGGCGTAACGAACCCCGTTGCGCTTGACGAAGTAGGTCGGCATCGAGTCGTTGCTGACGACCCAGCGGACCCGGCCCAGCTCGCGGAAGTACTCCCGGCCGCCGACGATGACGGTTTCGGCGCCGTCCGGGGTCTCGATGCCATGGTGCTCGACGGCCCAGACCATCCGGCGCGGGTCGCCACGCCGGAGCAGCTCCTCGTAGATGGCCCGCGGGTTGTCGGAGTACTGCCGGCCCCGCCATGCCTCGAACAGGATGGTGTCCTCGAGCGGCATCCGGCGGGCGAGGCGGTAGGTGAGCCGGCGGCCACGCTCCCGGTTCAGCTTGCCCCGGTCGCGCCAGTCGCCGCCGGCGTCGACGAGGAGGGCGAGCTCGTGGGCCACGGTCGAGCTGAGCCCGACGGTGACCAGCGGGCCCTGCGGCGGGTCCGTCATCTGCTGCTCCGCGGAGGCGCCCGCGCGGACCGCGACGTCCCGCTGGTTGGCCTCCTCGGTCGTGACGAGCACGGCCCACCGGCCGGGCTGGAGCCAGCGCAGCACCGCGGACCCCGGGTCGCCGTCGGCCGGGATGACCGCGGACCAGGAGGAGCCCCGGACCGTCATGGGGACGCTGAGCCGGTTCGAGGACGACGCGAGCACCAGGGCGGACGACGACGAGCCGCCCAGCGCCCCGGACAGCCGCAGCCCGTCGGGGCCGAGCGTGAAGCCGGTCAGGATCGGTGCGGGGCGGACGTCGCTGAGCAGCGCGCCGCGCAGCCCGGACTGCCGGATGAGGACGGACCGGCTCCGGACCTGGCCGACGACGTCCGCCAGGTCCGGGTCGAGGTTGAGGGGTGCCACCCGGGCACCGTGCGGGCCGTGCCCGTCGACGTCCTGCCCCTCGTACGACGCTGCGACCGATACCGCCTCGTCGGCCTCCTGCGGCGTCGGCGCCGGGTCGCCGGGGTGGGGGGGACAGACCAGCCAGATCCGCCAGTCCCGCTCGTTGAGGGACTCCGCGTGGATCTGCAGGTCGTCCGCGCTGACCGTCGCGGTGGCGAGGCCGTCCCCCGGCACGAGCGGGACGGACACCCCGGTGAAGGAGTCGACCCGCCGCAGGTGCAGCACCGCTGCGGTCAGGTCGGCGCCCGCGACCGCGCGCACCCGCAACCGCACCCCGGACTCGCCGACGTCCGCGCCGGTCAGGAGCGCGAGCACCCGGCGGACGCCGATCCTCAGCTTGCGGTTGCGGTAGGCCGGGACCACGAGCAGGTCCTCGCCGAGCAGCCCCCGGGCGGGATGGCGGGCCCGGGTGGGCCGGGGGTTGGACACCGACGAGCCCCGGCGGGCCGAGGCGGTGGCCACCTGGGCCAGCAGCTCGAACTCGGCGTGGTCACGGCCGTGCGGCGGGTGCAGGACGTCGTTGGGAAGCCGGGCCAGGAAGCCGGCGCCGGTATAGCTGACCGTGGCCGTCGTCGCTGCCGCCGTGAGGTCGGGGCGGCGCACCCGGGTGGACGCAACGGTCGCGCGCAGGTCCTCGTCCATCCCCATCCGGCGCAGCTGGAGACGGTGGACGGACGAGAGCGGGCCGGCGTCGGTGACCCGGCTGATGTAGGCGTGGCCCTCGACGACGAGCTGGCCGTGGTCCCAGAAGACGTCCCGGATGCCGGTGACGAGGGGCTGGGACCGGGTGACCTCATAGACCGAGTCCGGGGCGGCGACGACCGGGTCGCCCCGGAAGGGCAGGTCGGCGTAGAGGTGGAGGCCGCTGCGCACCACGCGGTCCACGGCGCCGGGCTGACGCTGGGCCTCCTGGAGCTCGACGAGCTGGCGTGCCAGGCCGCGGGCGATGAGGTGGTACTGCAGGCGCCGCAGAGCCGGCAGCGCCGCGACGTCCGCCGGGTCGACCCCGCGCAGGTAGGCGGCGCACAGCTCGACCACCTTCTCCTGGAACTGGGCGGTTCCCTCGTGCAGGACGTCGATGAACAGCGGCATGTCGAGGGTGAGGACCTTGTGGTCGTGGAGCCGCTTGCCCTTCTTCTCGCCGGTCTCGACGAGGAAGTCGTCGATGCTGCGCACCGCCGCCATCCGGTCCACGAGGTTCTGGGTCTCGGCACGACGCTGGGTGATCGACTGCTCGGCGGTCTGCCGCTCGCGCCACAGGTAGACCGGCTCGGCGATGACGTCGACGCTGGAGGCGAGGTAGTGCGCCCGGAGGGTGAGCGGGATGTCCTCGTAGTAGACGCCCTCGGGGAAGCGGAGCCCGTGGGACCGCAGGAAGTCCCGGCGATAGACCTTGTTCCATGCCGTGGTGTCGTACAGCAGGGTGGGCGCGTCGCGGATGTGGGTCCGGATGCGGGTCTGCGGGATGGCCCGGTCGTGCAGGCCGGACCGGCTGGTACGGGCCCCGTCGAACCGGAGCACACCGCCGCTGACCAGGTCGCTCCCGCTGCCACGGACCGCGTGGAGCATGAGCTCGTAGGCGTCCCGCGGCACGACGTCGTCGGAGTCGACGAAGGCGACGTAGTCGGCGCTCGAGTGGTCCATGCCGATGTTGCGCGCCCGGCCCAGGCCGCCGTTCTCGACGTGGAGCACCGACCAGCCGTCGCGCCCGGCGGCGAACTCGTCGGCCATCCGCCCCGACTCGTCGGGGGAGCCGTCGTCGACGAGGACCACCTCGAGCCCCGGCTGGGTCTGGTGCGCCAGGGACTCCAGGCAGGCCAGGAGGTAGTCCCTGACGTTGTAGATGGGCACGATCACGCTGATCAGCGGACGGTCGGAGGCCGCCCGGGAGCGTGAGGTGGTGGGATGCACGCGAGCAGTATTCCAAACCTGCGGCCAAGTCCCGACGTGAGAGTGTCGTGGCCGCCACACCCATCTCGGCTTGGCACACTGTGACGGTTGCCACAGCCACCGCCCGGGGAGAACGACGCATGAGCCATGAGGACGACGCACGGCCGATCCCCCAGGGAGCCGTGTCGTCGTGGCCTTCCCCGCCGGTGGAGGAGGACCACGACCCGTTCCTCGTCGACACCCGGGGACGTCGCCGGCTCTCCCGCGGCCGGAACGCCACGCAACGCCCGGGGGGCCGGCCGGTGGCGCCGGCCCCGGGACGGCCCCGGCGTGCCGCGGCTCCGCCGCCGCGGGCGGCGGAGGCCGGGTCCGCGCTGCCCGAGCCGCCCCGGCGCCGGCGCCACCCGGTCCGCTGGGTGCTGGTCCTGCTCGTCGTCGTCCTCGTCGGGTGGGTCGGCTACACGGCCTACACGCCGTACCACGCCTGGAGCTCGGTCTCCCGCGTCGACTCCACCCCTTCGGCCGCCCGCGGCGCCGCACCGAGCGGCGGCCACGTCTACCTGCTCGTCGGCTCGGACAGCCGCGCCGGTCTCACCGCGGCGCAGCGGCGCCGGCTCGGCACGGGGTCGGTCGTCGGCCAGCGAACCGACTCGATCATCCTCGTCTACGTCCCCGACGGCGGCGGCAAGAGCGCACTCATCTCGATCCCGCGGGACAGCTACGTGCCGATCCCAGGACACGGCAGCAACAAGATCAACGCGGCCTACGCCCTGGGCGGCCCGCGGCTGCTCGTCGAGACCGTCGAGCAGGCGACGGACCTGCGCATCGACGGATACCTGGAGGTGGGCTTCGGCGGGTTCGTCAGCGTCGTCGACGGCCTCGGTGGCGTCGACATCTGCGTGCCCTTCCGGATGAACGACCCCAAGGCCCACATCAACCTCAAGAAGGGCTGCCAGACCCTCACCGGACCCACCGCCCTCGGCTACGTCCGGGCCCGCTACTCCGACCCGCGGGGGGACATCGGACGCGCCGAGCGGCAGCGTCAGTTCCTCGGGGCGATCATGAAGAAGGTGGCCCGGCCGTCCACCGTGCTCAACCCGGTCACGTGGTGGCGCACCACCCACGACATCGCCGGCGCCCTCACCGTCGGCACCGACACCTCGCTGATGGACGGCGAGCGGATCGCCATGACCATGCGCCAGGTCTCCCAGGGTGCCGCGCTCAGCCTCGTGGTCCCGCTCGCGGACACCAACTACCAGACCTCCGCCGGCAGCTCGGTGAAGTGGGACACCGAGCGCGCCAAGGCGCTGTTCACCATGCTGCGCCGCGGGGAGCCGCTCACCGCGCCCCCGGCCGGGACCGACGGCAAGCCCAGCGGCGGCTGAGCCTGGCCCGCCGCGGCGGCCAGGTCCGCCCGCTCGCTCGGCGCGCTCAGCCCTTGAGCACCTGGCGGGCCATGACGATCCGCTGGATCTGGTTGGTCCCCTCGTAGATCTGGGTGATCTTGGCGTCCCGCATCATCCGCTCGACCGGGAAGTCGCGGGTGTACCCGGCGCCCCCCAGCAGCTGGACGGCGTCGGTCGTCACCTTCATGGCGACGTCGGAGGCGAACGCCTTGGCCGCCGCACCGAAGAACGGCAGGTCGGCGTCGCCGCGCTCGGACTTGGCGGCAGCGACATACACGAGCTGGCGGGCCGCCTCGAGCTCCATCGCCATGTCGGCCAGCATGAACTGCACGCCCTGGAAGTCGGCGATCCGCTTGCCGAACTGGCGCCGCTCCTTGACGTACGAGACGGCTTGGTCGAGGGCCCCCTGAGCGATGCCGACGGCCTGTGCGCCGATGGTCACCCGGGTGTGGTCGAGGGTGCGCAGCGCGATCTTGAGGCCCTCCCCGGGGGCGCCGACGATCCGGTCGCCGGGGATCCGGCAGGAGTCGAAGTAGATCTCCCGGGTCGGGCTGCCCTTGATGCCGAGCTTGCGCTCCTTCTGCCCGACGGAGAACCCCTCGTCGGAGGCCTCGACGACGAAGGCGCTGATGTTGCCGCCCCGCGGACCGTCGGGGTCGGTGACGGCCAGGACGGTGTAGAGCCCCGAGACGCCGGCGTTGGTGATCCACGCCTTGGACCCGTTGAGCACCCAGTCGTCGCCGTCGGCGGTGGCCCGGCACCGCATCGCCGCGGTGTCCGACCCCGCCTCGCGCTCGGACAGCGCGTAGGAGAACGTCGTCACGCCCCGGGCCACCAGGGGCAGGTAGGTCGTCTTGACGTGGTCGCTGCCGGCGAGCAGCAACGGCATCGTCCCCAGCTTGTTCACCGCCGGGATGAGCGAGGAGCTGGCGCAGACCCGGGCCACCTCCTCGATGATGATGCAGGTCGCGAGCGCGTCGGCCCCGGCGCCCTCGTACTCCTCGGGGATGTGGGCCGCCGCGAAGTCGGTGGCGACCAGGGCATCGTGCGCCTCCTGCGGGTAGCGCGCCTCCTCGTCGACCGCGGCCGCGTACGGCTCGATCTTGTCCTCCGCGAGGGAGCGGACGACCTGCCGGAGCAGCTCGTGGTCCTCGTCGGTCCGGAACAGCCTGAAGTCTGGGTTGCCGGTCACGAGGGCCACCGTACCGCCGGTCCACGGCGCCCGGCCGGGGTCCGCGGTGTGTCCGCCACCACGCCGCCGGCAGCCACCGTCAGCCGCATACAGCCGTATCGCCTACGGTGTTGCCCACCTGGACGGAGGGACGCCCCATGGGACTGCGCAGCACACTCGGCTCGAGGATCGAGGCGGTGATCGGCCCCGACCGTGCTGACGCGCTGCGCCGCGCCGAGCGGACCGGTCGCGCGACGCTGGCCCGGCGCCTCGCCCCGGTCACCGCCGACGGGCCGGCCCACCGGGCACCGGCGGGCCCGGTGCCGGGCTGGGGGCCGGCAGACCCCCCGGTGGCGCATCCGGCACCCACGATGACCCGTCACGAGTTCCTCGCCGGCCTGCACGCCCGGGTGCAGCCGCGGACCTACCTCGAGATCGGGGTCAACACCGGTGCCAGCCTGGCCCTGTCCCGGGCCCGCTCGATCGGCGTGGACCCGGCGTTCAAGATCGACGCTCCGCTGCACTGCGACGTCCAGCTCGTGCGAGCCACCAGCGACGACTTCTTCGCCGGTGAGCAGCCGCTGGCCCATCTGCAGGGGGTCCCGGTCGACCTGGCGTTCATCGACGGGATGCACCTGGCCGAGTTCGCGATGCGCGACTTCGTCAACACCGAGCCGCACATGGCCGGCACCGGTGTCGTCGTCTTCGACGACGTCCTCCCCCGCAACGGGCTCGAGGCGGCCCGCCACCGCCGCACCCAGGCCTGGGCCGGCGACGTCTACAAGGCCATCGAGGTCCTGCGCCGCCGGCGGCCGGACCTGGTGGTGCTGCTGGTCAACACCGCGCCCACCGGGACCGCGGTCGTCGTGGCCCTGGACCCCACCTGCGACCTCCTCACCGCCGCCTACGACGAGGAGGTCGGCTACCTCACCCGCGAGGATCCGCAGCGCCCGCCCCAGGACTACCTCGACCGCTCGGTGGCGGTGGACCCCCGGGCGCTGCTGGCCTCGCCGGTCTGGGCCGAGCTCGTCACCCGCCGGGACCGCGACGGGTCCGCCGACCTGACCGCGCTGTGGGACCCACTGCGCGCGCTGGGACGGCACTGAACCGATGGCCCCGCTGCAGGCGCGGCGTCAGTGGCTGACGCTGCGGGCCACGACCGTGGCCAGGACGGTGGCCGGACCGTCGGTCCGGCTCCTGCGGCGCAGCCCCGCCCTGCGCGCCGTCGCCCGCAAGGGCCGGGAGGCGAGGGCGGCGGCCCGCCGCACCCGGGCGGCCCGGCTCCGGGCCCAGCAGCGTGACCGGGTCCGCAGGACGGGACCGGAGTGGCTGTTCGACCTGCTCACCGCGCTCGACGGGCTGCCCGCGCCACGGCGGGTCGTGCTCATCCTCGGGCCCGACGGCGCGGAGGCCGCGGCCATCGTCGCCGGCCACCTGGCACAGGCCCAGGTCCGGCTGCTGACGAGCGAGCCGGTCGCCGGCGACCGGCTCCACCCGCGCGTGCGCAGCACCGTCGCCGGGAGCATCGAGGAGCGGATCGCGGCCTTCGGCGCGATGGACGTGCCCGACCTCGTCGTCGAGCACGCCGGACTTCCGCCCGGGGCCGCCCGGGCCTGCTTCCGCCGGCTCTTCCCGTTCCTCGCCCCGGACGGGCACTATCTCGTCGACGTGGGGCCGGAGAGCCCGCAGGCCCGCGCCGGTGGGCTCGACCTGCGCCAGCTGCTCATCGTGCTCGATGACATCGCGCACGCGCCCGGCCGGCAGCCTCCCCCCGAGCAGGCCCACCAGGCCGGCCTCGCCGACGCCGTGCGGTCCGTCGACCTCGGCCCGAGGTTCGCCGTGGTCACCAAGCGCGGCCGGCACCGGCTCAAGCTGCGCGAGGCAACGGCCAACGAGGTCCTGGCCCGGCGGGGGTCGCGGTGGGGCTCGGTCCTGGAGGTCGTACCGCCCCGGGTGCTGCTGCCCCAGGTGGTGATGCGCCACCACGGGGGGACGCCGGCCCTGCCGCACCGGGACCACATCGAGGTCCCCGAGCTCTGCCTGCGCGAGTACCGCGACGTCAGCGTGACGGCCCTCCAGGTGGTCTACGACGACAAGGTCTACTTCCCGGACACCTTCCGCCATCACCAGATGGCCTGGCTGAGCAGCCACTCCCTGGTCAACGTCGACGACTACACGGCCCGGCTGCGCTGGGCGCCCGCCGGGCGCCGCCGGCGCCTCGATGGCCACTACTTCTACTTCGACACCGAGTTCCCCGGGCACTTCGGCCACGTCGTCACCGAGGCGCTGGGTCGGGCCTGGGGGTGGCACCGGGCGCTCGAGCGCTATCCCGACATCCGGCCCCTCGTCAGCCTCAAGCGGGACCAGAGCGAGATCCCCGGCTACCAGCGGGAGCTGTTCCGCTCGCTCGGCATCGACCCCGACACCGTCGAGTACGTCCGCGCCCGGACCGCCGTCACGGTGGAGTCGCTCGTCGCGGCCACCCCCGGGTTCACCATGCCCGGGTACGCCGCGCCCGAGCTGGCCGAGGTATGGCGCGAGATGGGCCGGCGGATGGCCCCCGCGCCGGTGGCGCCCACCCCGCGGCTGTTCGTCTCGCGCCGACCCTCGACCCGACGGCACTGCCGCTCGACGACCGAGGTCGAGGAGTTCTTCGCGGCCGAGGGGTTCGCCGTCGTCTACCCGGAGGACCATCCGTTCACCGACCAGGTGGCGATGTTCCGCTCGGCCGAGGTGGTGGCCGGCTTCGCCGGGAGCGGCATGTTCACCATGATGTTCTCGGACGTCCGGCGCCGGATCCTCGTCACCTCGTCGAGCTACACGGCGAACAACGAGTTCCTCATCGCCTCCGTGCAGGGCGGGACCCTCGACCTCTTCTGGGGCCCGGCCGACGTCCCCCGCCCGGAGGACGCCTTCAGCCTGGAGGCGTTCCAGTCCAACTACGACTTCGACGTGGCGGCGAACGCCGACGCCCTCCGGCGCGCCATCCGCGGGTGAGCGGCGCCGCCCGGCCACGGCCGGGGAGCCGCCGGCACCCACCCGCGGGGACGCTGCCGCGGGCTACCGGCGCCGCCTCAGGTGCCACAGGTGGGCGTGCTCCTCGTGGTCGGCGAAGGCTGGGAGCACCTCACGCTCGAACAGCTCGACGCCGCTGATGTCGTAGGCCGACTCGACGAAGTAGGTGATGGCGTACGTCATCCCGAGCTCCTGCATCCGCTGGAGCGTCTCGGCCACCTGCTCCGGCGTGCCCACCAGCGGCCCGTCCTCGAAGGACCGGACCGTCGAGTCGACGACCTCCGGCGGCAGGCCGGCCCGGGTGTAGTGGTCGCGGATCCAGCCGATGCGGTCCTTGACCTCGCGCTCGTCGCGGCCGATGACGACGTTGAAGTTGGCGCTGCGCACGATCTCCGCGTAGTCGCGGCCCAGGTCGTCGCAGTGCCCCTTGAGTACCTCGCTCTTGTGGGCGAACTCGTCGGGCATCCCGGAGAAGTTCGTGTAGTCGGCGTACTTCGCGGCGATCCGCAGTGTCTTGCGCTCACCCCCGCCGGCGATCCACAGCGGGATGCCGTTCGCCTTGCTCCCCGGCACCGTGTCGCCCTGGAGGGGACGGGGGGCGCAGATCGCGCCGTCGACGGTGTAGTGCCGGCCGGCATACGTCGCCTGGCCCTGCATCCACATCTGGCGGAAGATCTCGACGCCTTCCTCGAGGCGGGCGATCCGCTCCCCGGCCGACGGGAAGCCGTAGCCGTAGGCGCGCCACTCGTGCTCGTACCACCCCGCGCCGATCCCCATCTCGAGCCGGCCCTCCGAGATGATGTCGACGGTCGCCGCCACCTTGGCGAGGTAGGCCGGGTCGCGGTAGCTCATGCAGGTGCACATCTGCCCGAGCCGGACCCGCCCGGTGACGCCGGCGAACGCCGCCATGAGGGTCCACGCCTCGTGGGTGGCCTCCTGGCTCGGTCGGGGCGTGGTGTGGAAGTGGTCGTAGACCCACAGCGACGCCCAGTCCGGGATGCCGTCGGCGCGGCGGGCGAGCCCCGCCATGACCCCCCAGTGCTGGTCCGGGCCGATGCCCACGAGGTCGTAGCGCCAGCCCTGCGGGATGAACAGACCGAACTTCATGTGGCACTCCTTGACGTCGGTGCGGGGTCGACCTGCGCCGGTCGCCGCCGGGCCGCCGCGGCCCGCCGGTGCCGGCGGGCCACTCCTAGCCAACCCCGCCCGGGCGGTGGGCGCAACCAGGGGCGGACGGCGTGCCGCGCCGACCGGCCGGTCCGCCGCGGGGGGCGCTCCCAGCAGCCGTATCGTTACTGCCCGTGACTACCCGCATCGCCGTCGTCGGCACGTCCTACGTCGGCCTGTCGATGGCGGTCCTGCTGGCCGAGGACAACGACGTCGTCGCCTTCGACATCGACGCGGCCCGGATCGCCCTACTGCGCCAGGGCCGCAGCCCGCTGCAGGACCGCGACATCGAGCAGCGGCTGGCCCGCCGGCCGCTGCGGCTCACCTTCACCACCGACAAGCATGAGGCGTATGCCGGGGCCGAGTTCGTCGTCGTCGCGACCCCGACCGACTACGACCAGCGGACGAACTACTTCGACACCAGCAGCGTCGAGCAGGTCGTCGGCGACGTCGTGGCGATCAACCCCGGCGCCACGTCGGTCATCAAGTCGACCGTGCCGGTGGGCTTCACGGCAGCCCTGCGCCGGCGCCTGGGGACGGAGTCGATCCTGTTCTCCCCCGAGTTCCTCCGCGAGGGTCGGGCGTTGCACGACAACCTCCACCCCTCGCGGATCATCGTCGGCGACCAGGGCCCGCGCGGGCAGCGGTTCGCCCGCCTGCTCGCCGCCGCGGCCGTCGATGACGACGTGCCCACCCTGCTCACCGACAGCACCGAGGCGGAGGCGATCAAGCTGTTCGCCAACACCTACCTCGCGATGCGGGTCGCGTACTTCAACGAGCTCGACACGTACGCCGCGACCCACGGGCTCAACACCCGTCAGATCATCGACGGCGTGGGCCTCGACCCGCGGATCGGCAGCCACTACAACAACCCGTCGTTCGGGTACGGCGGCTACTGCCTGCCCAAGGACACCAAGCAGCTGCTCGCCAACTACGCCGACGTCCCGCAGACCCTGATCAGCGCGATCGTGGCGGCGAACTCGACCCGCAAGGACTTCGTCGCCGCCGACATCATCGCCCGAGGTCCGAAGGTCGTCGGCATCCACCGGCTCATCATGAAGTCCGGCTCGGACAACTTCCGGTCCAGCAGCGTCCAGGGCATCATGAAGCGGATCAAGGCCAAGGGCGTCGAGGTCATCGTCTACGAGCCGGAGCTCGACGAGGAGCGGTTCTTCGGCTCCGAGGTGATCCGCGACGTCGCGGAGCTGAAGGCCCGCAGCGACCTCATCGTCGCCAACCGGCTCAGCGACGACCTGCGCGACGTCGCCGACAAGGTCTACACCAGAGACCTGTTCGGGGCGGACTGACCGTCGCGCAGCGGGCGGACCCGCCGCTGGCACGGCGGGCGCACCGGCCCGTGGCGGATGATGGTCCGGTGACTCCTCCTGCCCCCGCCAACGACCCCGGCCTCATCGCCGCCCTGCTCACCAGGCCCGCCACCTGGGCCGTCGCCGGCCTGTCCGCCAACCGCGCCCGGACGGCATACTCCGTCGCCGCATGGCTGCACGCCTCCCGCGGCATGACGATCATCCCCGTCCACCCGCGCGCCGAGGAGGTCGACGGGCAGGCGGGGTACGCGTCGCTGTCCGAGGTGCCCACCCAGCCGGTGCGGGTGGTCGACTGCTTCGTCAACTCCCACCTCGTCGGCGCGGTGGTCGACGACGCCATCGCCGAGCGGGACCGGCTCGGCATCGAGGCCGTCTGGCTGCAGCTCGGCGTGGTCGACGAGGCGGCCGCCGAGCGGGCCCGGGCGGCCGGCCTGGGCGTCGTCATGGACACCTGCCCGAAGATCGAGTGGCCGCGGGTGCCCCGCGCGCTGCGCTGAGCCGCCGGCCTTCGCCGGCCGCGGCGACGGCGACCCGGGTGCGGCGCCTGGCCGCTCGGGACGGCCGGGCAGCAGCCGCGGGGGTCAGCGTTGGTGGCGCTCGCGCAGCGCGGCGCCCTTGGCGTGCGCCTGCTCGCGCAGGTCGGCGCGGAACGAGGCCAGGGCGGCCCGCAGCGCCTCGGCCCGCGCGCCCTCGCCGGCCCCGAGGATCCGCGCGGCCAGCAGCCCCGCGTTGCGGGCACCGCCGATCGAGACGGTGGCGACCGGCACCCCGGCCGGCATCTGGACGATCGAGAGCAACGAGTCGAGCCCGTCGAGCCGCGCCAGCGGCACCGGAACGCCGATCACGGGGAGCGAGGTGACCGCGGCGAGCATCCCGGGCAGGTGCGCGGCCCCACCGGCGCCGGCGATGATGACCCGCAGCCCGCGCGCCTCGGCACCCGACCCGTAGGCGAGCATCTCCTCCGGCATCCGGTGCGCCGAGACGACGTCGGCCGCGTACGGCACGCCGAGCTCCTCGAGCACCGTGGCGGCGGCCTCCATGACGGGCCAGTCGCTGTCGGAGCCCATGACGACCCCGACCAGCGCGCCGGTGTCCTGCGGCGGGCCGGCGCTCATCGGGTCACCACGCCGCTGATGTAGTCGGCCGCGTGGCCGGCCCGCTCGCGCAGGTCGGCCAGGTCGCGCCCCGAGACGTTGACATGCCCGATCTTGCGCCCCGGGCGGACGTCCTTGCCGTACATGTGCACCTTCACCTCCGGGTCGCGGGCCATGACATGCCGGTATGCCGGGTAGAGGTCGGGGCGGTCCCCGCCGAGGACGTTGGCCATCACCGTCCAGGTCGCGGTGGGCCGCGGCGACCCCAGCGGCAGGTCGAGCACGGCGCGCAGGTGCTGCTCGAACTGCCCGGTCACCGCGCCGTCCATGCTCCAGTGGCCGGAGTTGTGCGGGCGCATCGCCAGCTCGTTGACGAGGAACCCGTTGCCGCCCGGCCCGCCGGCACCGGCCACCTCGAACAGCTCGACCGCGAGGACCCCGGTCACGTCCAGTGCCCCGGCGATCCGCAGCCCGGCCTGGGTGGCGGCCGCTGCCAGGCCGGGCGCCAGTCCCGGGGCGGGGGCGAGCACCTCGGTGCAGATCCCGTCGGCCTGCACCGTCTCGACGACCGGCCATGCCGCGGCCTGGCCGGACGGGCTGCGAGCGACGAGCACCGCGAGCTCGCGCACGAACGGCACGGCCTGCTCCAGCAGCAGCGCCTCGTCACGGGAGCCGGCCCGCGCCAGCCAGCCGGCGAGCGCGGCTGCCCCGTCGGCCTCCTCGACGAGGCGGACCCCCTTGCCGTCGTAGCCGCCGCGCGGCGTCTTGGCGACCAGGGGCCAGCCCACCCGGGCGGCGAAGGCCTCGACGTCGGCCACGTCGCGGGCCGCGGCCCACCGCGGGCACGGGATGCCCAGCTCCTCGAGGCGGGCGCGCATGGCGAGCTTGTCCTGGGCGAAGACCAGCGCCGCCGGGTGCGGATGCAGCGGTATGCCGGCCGCCTCCAGCTCGGCGAGGACGGCCGGCGGGACGTGCTCGTGGTCGAAGGTGACGACGTCGCAGTGCCGGGCGAAGTCGAGGACGGCGTCGATGTCGGTGTGGTCCCCGACGGGGGCGGACGGGATCACCAGGGCCGCGGCGGCCAGGTCGCTCTCGGCCAGGACGCTCACCGTGAGCCCCAGCTCGGCGGCCGGGCCTGCGCACATCCGGGCCAGCTGGCCGCCCCCGATGATGCCGACCACGGGGAAGCCGCCTGGGGCTCGGGTCGGCGTGGTCACCCGGCGAGGATATCCGGGTCCGCCGGTACGATGCGCTCGTGCCATCCCCCGCCCCCCTCGGCCTGCTCGACCGTGCCCGAGCGGCGGTGGACCTGCTCTACCGGGAGATGATCAAGTTCGGGGTGGTCGGGGCGGTGGCCTTCGTCATCGACCTCGGTGGGGCGAACCTCCTCTGGCACACGGTGCTGCCGGACAAGGTGACGACCGCCAAGATCGTGTCCGGCATCGTGGCGACCGCGTTCGCCTGGGCCGGGAACCGGCAGTGGACCTTCCGGCACCGGCGCAGCCGCCCCATGCACCATGAGGTGGCGCTGTTCTTCCTCGTCAACGGCATCGCGCTCGGCCTGTCGGCACTCACCCTGGCGTTCTCGCACTACACCCTGGGCTACACCAGCCGGCTCGCCGACAACATCTCCTCCGTCCTGGGCATCGGGCTGGGCACGCTGTTCCGGTTCTGGGCCTACCGCCGCTTCGTCTTCGTCCGCGAGCAGCTGGGCGAGGAGGGCCAGCTCCCGCCGGGCGACGCGCTCTGACCGACCGGACCGCCCCGGTCTCCCGGTCTCCCGGTCTCCCGGTCCCCCGGTCCCCCGGTCCCCCGGGCCTCGGCGCCGGCCTCAGTCCTCGGCCTCGGACAGGAACAGGGCGAACACGGCGGGCTGGGCGCTCACCAGCTCCAGCCGGCCGCCGTTGGACTCCGCCAGGTCGCGGGCCAGGGTGAGCCCGAGTCCTGAACCGGTCGAGGACACCGAGCGCTCGAAGATGTGCGGGGCGATGGTCGGGGCCACACCCGTGCCCTGGTCGCTCACCTCGACGACCACCGAGGGTCCGGTCCGGCGGGCCGCGACCTCGACGGTGCCGCGCCCGTGGCTGAGTGAGTTCTCGAGCAGGGTCGAGAGGATCTGGGCCAGAGCCACCGGGGTCGAGCGCACGATGAGCCCGCGCTCGCCGTGGACGTGGACGCTGCGCCGGGCGTTCTCGAAGGCGGGTTGCCACTCTCGTTGGAGGGAGGCCAGCACCGAGTCCAGGCTGACGCTCGGGCGTGAGCCGGCCGAGCGCCGCCGGCGGCCCATCAGGTCGTCGACCACCCGGGTCAGCCGTTCGACCTGGGCGATGGCGATCGGGGCCTCCTCGGCCACGACCGCGAGGTCGTCGGTCGCCGCGATCTCCTCCAGGCGCATCAGCAGGGCGGTCAGCGGGGTCCGCAGCTGGTGCGAGGCGTCGGCGGCGAAGTCCCGCTCGCTGGCCAGGTTGCGCGTGATCTGCTGGGCGCTGCGGGCCAGCACGCTGCTCACCTGGTCGACCTCGTCGATGCCGGACCGCATGGGCTGCACCCGCGACTCGCCGGCGCCGAGGCGCTCCGCCAGCTCGCTCAGCTCGGTGAGCGGCCCGGCGAGCTGCTCCGCCCGTCGGTTGCCGACCATCCACCCCACGAGGAGAGCGGCGAGCGAGGTCACGACGAGGAGCGCGAGGGCGATGCCGATGTTGGCCGGCTCGGCCAGGTGCAGCACCAGGCGCCCTCGGTGGGTGGGGGCCTGGGCCCAGAGCCACACGAGCAGGATGAGCGCCGGCAGGGCGAGGACGGCCAGCGTCACCGCCACCGACAGCATCGTCGAGCGGACGAGCTGGCGGTGCATGACCGGTCAGTCGTGGGCGGAGTCGAACCGGAAGCCGACGCCGCGGATGGTCGTGATGTACCGGGGCTGGGTGGCTTCGTCGCCGAGCTTGCGGCGCAGGACGGAGATGTGCATGTCGAGGGTCTTGGTCGACCCGAACCACGCCGTGTCCCAGACCTCGCGCATGAGCTGCTCGCGGGAGACGACCTTGCCCTCGTTGCGCACGAGCACCCGCAGCAGCTCGAACTCCTTGGCGGTGAGCTGGAGCTCGTCGTCGCGCAGGAAGGCGCGGTGGCCCTCGGGGTCGATGCGGATGAGGGCGTCGCTGGCGGGCAGCTCCCCGGGACCACGGCGCAGCAGGGCGCGGGCCCGGGCGAGCAGCTCGGCGAGCCGGAACGGCTTGGTGACGTAGTCGTCGGCCCCCGCGTCGAGCCCGACCACCGTGTCGACCTCGTCGGCCCGGGCGGTCAGCACGAGCACGGGCAGGGTGTGCCCCTCGGCCCGCAGCCGGCGGCATACCTCCAGTCCGTCGAGCTCGGGGAGGCCGAGGTCGAGGACGAGCAGGTCGGGGTCCTCCCGGGCCGCCTCCAGGGCTGAGCGGCCGTCGGCACGCACGTCGACCTCGTAGCCCTCGCGGCGCAGTGCGCGTGCGAGCGGCTCGGAGATCGCCGCGTCGTCCTCGGCGAGGAGAACTCGGGTCATGGGCAGATCATAGGCGTGCGGGTCACCGGGCGCTGGACCTGGCGGCGGTGCGCCGTTCCCCGGCGGCGCGGCGCAGCTCCGACGGAGTGATCATGCCGATGCCGCGCAGGTGCCGGCGACGCAGCTCCGTCATGGCGAACCCGGACACCTGGCTCAGCCGTTTGGCGAGCGCGTCGTCGACGTACACCCGGCCCGGCGGCGCGACCGCCGTCAGCCGGCTGGCGATGTTGACGGTCGTCCCGAACACGTCCCCGAGCCGCGAGACCACCGCGCCGAGGGCCATCCCGACCCGGACGCTGGGCAGCAGGTCGTCCTCCTCGGTGGCCTGGACGAGATCGAGCGCGATCGCGGCCGCCGGGGCGGAGTCGTTGTGGGAGAACAGGATCTCGTCGCCGACGGTCTTGATGACCCGCCCGCCGTGCGTCGTGACGATGTCGCTGGAGAGCATCTCGAAGCGCTGGACGAGGGCGGCGACCTGCTGCTCGGTCATCCGGGACACCATGGAGGTGAACTCGACGAGGTCGGCGAAGCCGACGATCCGCAGGGTGGACGTGGCGCTGCTGGTGGCCGCCTCGCCGGCCTCGGCGAGCATCCGGGAGATGGCGCCGGTCAGGTGACGGCGCCAGGCGTAGACGAGCAGGGGCTCGAGGTCGTCGGCCAGCTCGACGAGGCGCCCTGCCGCGGCGCGGGCGACCCCGAGGCCGGCGACCGAGCCGTTGGTCAGCTGGGTGGGGTCCGCGGGGAGGTGGGCGGCGGCGACGGCCTCGGAGACGAGCTGGGTCTGCCAGACGGCCAGCCGGTCGGCGGTGCGCCCGAACGCCCGGGTCATGGCCAGGGCGAGGTCCTCGCTCACCGCCTCGTCACGGATCAGCCGGGCGACCTCTCGCAGGGCGACGATGTCGGCCTCGGCGAACCTGGCGTCCTCGTCCTGGACGAGCTGGAACCCCAGCGCCTGCCAGAAGCTGCGGACGCTGGGCAGGCTCATCTGCGCCCCGTGGATCGCCGCGTCCCAGTCGAGGGTCGCCGGCTGGCCGAGAAGCGCCGCCTCGACGGAGTCGGGCAGGCGGCACCCCGACAGCACCACCTCGACGCCGGCCTCGTCGCTCACCGGCTCTCCTCGCCTCGCTCGCCACCGGGCTTGCCCGCCGGCCGGACATGGACGACATCCCCCGCAGGTGCGGCCCAGCGTCCCGTCGGGGTCTGCAGCACCAGTCTGCCGTCATCGTCAATGGCTGTGGCCGTCCCGGCCCGGGTGGTCCCGTCCGGCAGGTGAAGGACCACGTCGCGCCCCAGGGTGCTGCACGCGGCCCGGTACTCGTCGCGGACCCGGTCGGCGCCGGCCCCGGACAGCCCGGTGACGAGGTCGGCGAGCCGGGACAGGTAGGCCGTGAGCAGGGCCTCGCGGGAGACCGCTCCCGCGCCGCAGAGTGCCAGGGACGTGGCGGTGTCCACGGGCAGGTCGGCGCGGCCCTGGCTGACGTTGACGCCGCAGCCGACGACGACGCCCGCCGGCGGTCCGGGGACCCACTCGCACAGGATGCCGGCCAGCTTGCGGTCCCCGTCGGCGGGGCACAGCACGTCGTTGGGCCACTTGAGCACGACGGCCAGGCCGCAGCTGTCCTCGACCGCACGCCGCACGGCGAGGCCGGTGACCAGCGGGACCCAGGCGGCCTGCGGCGGGGCGGGCACGAGCGCCGACACGGCGAGGCTCTGGCCGGGCGTCGTCGTCCACGACCGGTCGAGCCGGCCGCGCCCCTCGGACTGGGTCTCGGCGGCGATGGCGAGCCACGGCTCACGGCGCCTCGAGGCCTCGGCGTTGGTCGACCCGACCGTGTCGCGGACCTCGACCCCGACCCAGGGCCCGGTGGGCCGGATCATCTCGTCCCGCAGCCGCGCCGGGCCGCCTCTCGTCGGCATGTCGACAAGGCTAGGCTGCCGTCCATGTCCAAGAGCACCGACCTCACGTCGATCGGCGGCACCGACGTGCCCGCGGACATCGACACGACCACCACCGCCGGCAAGCTCGCGGACCTCAAGCGCCGCGTCGCCGAGGTGGCCCACGCCGGGTCCGAGCGGGCGATCGAGAAGCAGCACGCCCGCGGCAAGAAGACCGCCCGCGAGCGCATCGCGATGCTGCTCGACGAGGGCTCGTTCGTCGAGATGGACAAGTACGCGCGGCACCGCTCCAACGCGTTCGGGCAGGAGCAGAACCGCCCCTACGGCGACGGCGTCGTCACCGGCTACGGCACGGTCGACGGCCGCACCGTCGCCCTCTTCGCCCAGGACTTCACCGTGTTCGGCGGGTCCCTCGGCGAGGTGTTCGGCGAGAAGATCGTCAAGATCATGGACTTCGCGATGAAGATCGGCTGCCCCGTGGTCGGCATCAACGACTCCGGCGGCGCCCGCATCCAGGAGGGCGTGGTCTCCCTGGGGCTCTACGGCGAGATCTTCCGCCGCAACGTCCACGCGTCCGGGGTGGTCCCGCAGATCTCGCTCATCATGGGCCCGTGCGCCGGTGGTGCGGTGTACTCCCCCGCCGTCACCGACTTCACCATCATGGTCGACCAGACCTCGCACATGTTCATCACCGGCCCCGACGTCATCAAGACCGTCACCGGTGAGGACGTCGGTTTCGAGGAGCTCGGGGGGGCCCGGACCCACAACTCCCGCTCCGGCGTCGCCCACTACATGGGCACCGACGAGACCGACGCCATCGACTACGTCAAGGCGCTGCTGTCCTACCTGCCGAGCAACAACCTCGAGGACGCCCCGGCCTACGACCTCGAGGCCGACCTGGAGGTCAGCGACGAGGACCGGTTCCTCGACACGATCATCCCCGACAGCCCGAACCAGCCCTACGACATGCACCAGGTCATCGAGCACGTCCTCGACGACGGGGAGTTCCTCGAGGTGGCCCCGCTGTTCGCGCCCAACATGATCACCGGCTTCGGGCGGGTCGAGGGCCGGTCCGTGGGGGTCGTCGCCAACCAGCCGATGCAGTTCGCTGGGACCCTCGACATCGACGCCTCCGAGAAGGCCGCCCGCTTCGTGCGGACCTGCGACGCGTTCAACGTCCCGATCCTCACCTTCGTCGACGTGCCCGGCTTCCTGCCGGGCACCGACCAGGAGTGGGGTGGCATCATCCGCCGCGGGGCCAAGCTCATCTACGCCTACTCCGAGGCGACCGTACCGCTCGTCACGGTCATCACCCGAAAGGCGTACGGCGGCGCCTACGACGTCATGGGCTCCAAGCACCTGGGCGCCGACATCAACCTCGCCTGGCCGACCGCCCAGATCGCCGTCATGGGCGCCCAGGGCGCGGTCAACATCCTCTACCGCAAGGAGCTCGCCAAGGCGGCCGAGAAGGGCCGATCGGTCGACGAGGCACGGGCCGGGTTCATCAAGGAGTACGAGGAGGCGCTCGCCAACCCGTACGTCGCCGCCGAGCGCGGCTACATCGACACCGTCATCACCCCCTCCAACACCCGGATGAACGTCACCAAGGCGCTGCGGGCGCTGCGCGACAAGCGCGCCTCGCTGCCGCCGAAGAAGCACGGCAACATCCCGCTATGACGACCGAGGACCCCGGCACACCGGGCGCCACGCCGCTGCCGGCCATCGAGATCGTCGGCGACGCCTCCCCCGAGCAGGTCGCCGCGCTGCTGAGCGTGCTGTCGGCCGCCGGCAGCGAGCCGGCCGCGGATCCCCCCGCCCGCCGCTCGCCGTGGTCGGCGCCCGCCGCCCGGCTGCGCCGGCCGCTCCCGCACGGCCCGGGCGTCTGGCGGCTCTCCCTGCGGGCCTGACCCGGTTCGCTCAGGCCCGGGCCCGGCGCCGGGCCACGACCCGAGCGAGGTCGGCCTGGTCGTCCGCTCCGAGGACGGCGGCGGCGAGGACCCGGTCGGCCGCCTCGACGTCGCCGGTGAACGCCCGGAAGGCCGTCGGTACGTCGATCCCATGGGTCGGCCGGTCCAGCACGGTGACCGGGTCTCCGGTGCGGATCTGACCGGGTACGACGACCGACAGGTACGCGCCGGTGCGGCCGCGCTCGGTGAACCGGCGCACCCAGCGCGGCTCGCCCATGTGGGCGGCGAACGTCGCGCACGGGATGCGCGGCCCGCACACCTCGAGCTCGACGACCTCCCCGACCCGCCACCGCTCCCCGACCAGGGCGGCGTCGACGTCGAGGCCCTCCGTCGTGACGTTCTCGCCGAAGCTGCCGGGCGCCAGGTCCCGGCCCAGCTCGCGCCCCCACCAGGCCAGCTCCTCGATCGCCACGGCATACACCGCCTGCCGGTCCCCGCCGTGGTGCCGCCGGCTGACGACGTCGTCGCCCACGACCCCGCTGCCGAGCCCGCCGTGCTTGGGGCCGGGGGGGCGGACCCGGATGGTGTCGACGGGCCGCTTGTCGATCGCGCTCGGCTCGTCGAGGCCCGGCACCGGAGCGGGACGGCCGACGTTGAGGGAGGCCACGCGAGGGGTCATGACCACGAGGGTATGCGGTGTCCCGCCGCCGACGAGTGGGTTACCGTCTGGTGGTGACACAGACCCCCGCCTCCACCCCTGGGCGCACCCCCACCGCCGTCGACGCCGTCGCCGACCGGTACTTCGACGCCGCGGTCGCCCTCAGCCCGATCACCGCGACCTTCCTCGGGGTCCCCGGGCACGACGACCAGCTCGACGACCTCTCCAGCGCCGGCCTGGACGCCCATGCCGAGCTGGACCGCGCCACCCTGGCCGAGCTCGACGCCGTCGAGGCGGCCGACGACGTCGACGCCGTGACCCTGGCCGAGATGCGGGAGCGGCTGGGCCTCGCACTGGAGATCCACGCCGCGGGCTACGACGCGATGCAGCTCAACGTCATCGCCTCGCCGATGCAGAGCACCCGCGAGGCCTTCGACCTCATGCCCACGGCCACCGACGAGGACTGGGCGACCATCGCGCGGCGGATGTCGCGGGTACCGGAGGCCCTGGAGCAGTGGGTCGGCCGGCTGGGCGAGGCGGCCGACCGCGGGCTGGTGGAGCCGCGGCGGCAGGTGCACGAGTGCATCGAGCAGTGCGGACAGCTGACGGCCGAGGACGGCTACTTCGCCACCCTCCTGGCCGGGGCCAGCGCGGGCGGGGCCGACCTCGCTCCGGCCGTGCGCGCCGACCTCGAGTCGGCGGTCCGGGGTGCCGCCGCGGCCTACCACCGGCTGGGGGGGCAGCTGCGCGACCTGCTGCTCGACCGGGCCCCCGAGTCCGACGCCGCGGGCCGCGAGCGCTACGCGCTGGCCTCCCGCGAGTTCCTCGGCGCCCGCGTCGACCTCGAGGAGACCTACGCCTGGGGGCAGGACGAGCTGGCCCGGATCACCGCCGAGATGGAGCAGGTCGCCGGCCGGATCCGGCCCGGCGCCACGGTCAAGGAGGCCATCGCCGCCCTCGACCAGGACCCGGCATACCGGCTCGACGGGGCCGACGCCCTCAAGGCGTGGATGCAGCAGCGCGCCGACGAGGCGATCGCCGACCTGTCCGGCTCGCACTTCGACATCCCCGAGCCGGTGCGCCGCATCGAGTGCCTCATCGCCCCGACGACGACGGGTGGCATCTACTACACGGGACCGAGCGACGACTTCAGCCGGCCGGGACGGATGTGGTGGTCGCTGCCGAAGGGGCTCACCCAGTTCGGCACCTGGCGCGAGCTGACGACCGTGTACCACGAGGGCGTCCCGGGCCACCACCTCCAGGTGGGCCAGACGATCTTCCGTCGGGAGCTGCTCAACAAGTTCCGCCGGATGATGTCGTGGACCTCCGGGCACGGCGAGGGGTGGGCGCTCTACGCCGAGCGCCTGATGGCCGAGCTGGGCTACATGGAGGACCCCGGCAACCGGATGGGGCTGCTCGACGGGCAGTCGCTGCGGGCGGCGCGGGTCGTCCTCGACATCGGGGTGCACTGCGAGCTGCCGGCCCCGGCGGAGGTGGGCGGCGGCGCGTGGGACTACGACAAGGCGTGGGCCTTCCTGCGCGCGCATGCCAACCTCGACGAGGACGTCCTGCGCTTCGAGCTGCACCGCTACCTCGGCTGGCCGGGCCAGGCGCCGTCGTACAAGATCGGCGAACGGCTCTGGATGCAGCTGCGCGAGGAGGCCGCCCGCCGGGACGGCGACGCCTTCGACCTCGCGGCCTTCCACCGCCGTGCCCTCGATATCGGCTCGGTCGGCCTCGACGTGCTGCGCGAGGCCGTGCTCGGCTGACCCGCCCGGCGCGCACCGCACCACCGCGAGGACCCCATGACCGCCGCCCTCACCCTGCTGGCCATCGGGGCCACCGTGCTCGTCGTGAGCGGCCTGGCCCGCAGGTCCGGGATCCTCGCCCCCTTGCTGCTCATGGGCGTCGGGCTCGTCGCGTCGTTCGTCAGCCTCGTCCCCCAGCTCACCCTCTCCCCACAGGTCGTGCTGTACGGCCTGCTCCCGCCGCTGCTCTACGCGGCGTCGATCAGCACCTCGCTGATCGACCTCAGGGCGAACCGGACCGCGATCCTCGGCCTGTCGGTCGGGTTGGTCATCTTCACCGCGCTGGGCGCGGGTCTCGTGGCGTGGCTGCTCCTCCACGGCTGGCTCGGCCTGCCGGTGCCGTTCACGGTGGCCGTCGCCCTCGGGGCGGTCGTCGCGCCGCCCGACGCCGTGGCCGCCACCGCCGTCGCCCGCAGCAGCGGCCTGCCCCGGCGGGTCGTCACGGTCCTGGAGGGGGAGTCGCTGCTCAACGACGCCACCGCGCTGGTCCTGCTCAGCACCGCCATCACGGCGAGCGGGCTGTCGTCCGCGAGCGACCACGTGGCCCTGTGGTCGGTGGCCGTCGAGTTCGTCTGGGCCGCGGCGGGGGGCGCGGCCGTCGGCTGGGTCGTCTATGTCGTCCTCGGCGCCACCCGTCGCCGGACCAGCGATCCCGTCGCCGAGACGGCCGTCTCGTTCCTGGCGCCGTTCGCGGCCTACCTTCCGGCCGAGCTGATCCACGCCTCCGGCGTGCTCGCGGTCGTGACGACCGGGCTGCTGCTCGGCCACCGGGCGCCGGTGCTGCAGTCGGCCAGGTCGCGGCTCTCCGAGCGCAGCAACTGGGCGAGCATCCAGTACCTCCTCGAGAACGCCGTCTTCCTGCTCATCGGCCTCCAGGCGGCCCGGCTGGTCCGCGACGTCCGGGCCAGCGACATCTCGCTCGGGCAGTCGCTGGCCGTGGCCGCCGTCGTGCTGCTCGCCGTCCTCGCGATTCGCCCGCTGTGGGTGGTGCCGTTCCGCTGGGTGCAGGACCGGCTCGACCGGTCCGGCCCGCGCGGGACCAACCGGTCCGCCCTGGTGGCGAGCTGGGCCGGGATGCGCGGCGTGGTCACCCTGGCCGCCGCGCTGCTCCTGCCGCTGCAGACCCCCCAGCGCCCGGTCCTGCTGCTCACCGCGATGGTGGTGGTGGCCGGCACGCTGCTCATCCAGGGAACGACCCTGCCGGCGTTCGCGCGGGCGCTCGGCGTGCTGGGCCCCGACCCGCGCGAGGACGCCCTCCAGGAGGCCACGGTCCTGCAGGCCGCCGTGACGGCCGGGCTGCAGGCCGCCGAGCTGGAGGACGGGCTCGACCCGGGCGTGCTCGACGAGCTGCGCGAGCAGGCGTCGCGGCGGGTCAACCGGGTCTGGGAGCGGCTCGGGACGCTCGGCCCGGCGCAGGGCGACACGCCGAGCGAGGTGTACCGGCGGGCCCGGCTGCGGGCACTGGCGGCCGAGCGCGAGGAGCTGCTGCGGATCCGCGACTCCGGGACCGTCGACCAGGAGGTCCTCTCCACCGTCCTCGGCGCACTCGACGTCGAGGAGTCGACGCTGGGCTGGGCGCTGGCCCGCAGCGAGGCCGTGCGCGCCGCCCCCCTGCGACCACCGGAGGCCGTCACGGGCGAGTGCGAGCACCTGCGGGACGCCCCGGACTGCGCGACGCCCCGTTCCACCGAGGGGTGCCTGGAGTGTCGACGGCTCGGCCTGACCTGGGTCCACCTGCGGGTCTGCCTGGACTGCGGGAACGTCGGGTGCTGCGACTCCTCCGAGGGCAGGCACGCGACCGCCCACTTCCACGACACCGGTCACCCGGTGATGCGCAGCCTCGAGCCGGGAGAGGCCTGGCGCTGGTGCTACGTCGACGAGCTCCTCGGCTGACCCGGCCCGGTGCTCGGTAGCGTGCGGCGTATGCCGGCCGCTCCCCCCGCCCTCGTCCTCGCCTCCGCCTCCCCCGCCCGCCTCGCCCTCCTGCGCGCCGCCGGGGTCGAGCCGACCGTGCGGGTGAGCGGGGTCGACGAGGACGCGGCCGTCGCGGCCGCCCGCGCCGGGGCTGCGGGCGGCGAGCTCGCCCCGGCCGACATCGCCCTGCTCCTCGCCCGGGCGAAGGCCGAGGACGTGGCGGCGACGGGTGCGCGGTCCGGCACCGCGCCCGGTGGTGCGCTCGTCCTCGGCTGCGACTCGGTCCTCGAGCTCGACGGCGAGGTCCAGGGCAAGCCCGCCGATGCGACCGAGGCGGTGGCTCGCTGGCGGCGGATGCGCGGGGGCGCCGGCGTGCTCCACACCGGGCACTGGCTCGTCGACGGCCGCCCGGACGCGGTCGGCGGCACCCGCGGCGCCGTCGGGGCGACCGCGTCGACGACGGTCCACTTCGCCGACCTCGACGACGACGAGATCGGGGCGTACGTCGCCACCGGTGAGCCGCTGCGGGTGGCCGGCGCGTTCACCATCGACGGTCTCGGCGGACCGTTCGTCACCGCCATCGAGGGCGACCCGGGCACCGTGGTCGGCCTGTCGCTACCGCTGCTGCGTGAGCTGCTCGGCGAGGTCGGGGTCCGCTGGTTCGACCTCGCCCGCCGGTGACCTGCGACCTCGCCTGCCGTGCTGCCGGCGGCGACGGGACCGGGCCGCACGGGCCGGGCGGGGCTCAGACCGGTGGGATGTCGCGGCGCTTGGTGGGGCGGTCGCGGTCCCGGCCGGCGGCATACCGCAGCCGCCGCAACAGCTCCGGGCGCAGCTCGTCCGCCTCGATGACCTGGTCGAGGACGAGGTCGGCGGCGAGCCGCTCGAGGTCGACGTCCTGCTCGTAGTCGGCTCGGCGCTCGGCGATGTAGGCCGCGGCCGCCTCGTCGCCGTCGGCCGCGCGGACCTCGGCGATCTTGTTGGCGTACACCGCGTTGACCGCCGCCTCGGGTCCCATGACGGCGATCCGCGCGGTCGGCAGGGCGATCGTCGCGTCCGGGGCGAACCCCGGGCCACCCATCGCGTACAGCCCGGCCCCGTAGGCCTTGCGGACGATGACGCAGAACTGCGGCACGGTCGCCGACGCCACCGCCGAGACCATCTTGGCGCCGTGGCGGATGATCCCGCCGCGCTCGACCTCGGAGCCGATCATGAACCCCGGCACGTCGGCGAGGTAGACCAGCGGGATCGAGAAGGCATCGCACAGCCAGATGAACCGGGCCGCCTTGTCGGCGCTGTCGCTGAACAGCACGCCGCCCTTGACGGCGGAGTTGTTCGCGACGATCCCGACGCTCTCGCCGGCCATCCGACCGAAGCCGATGACCAGCTCGGCGGCGAACAGCGGCTTGATCTCGAAGAAGCTCTCGTCGTCGACCAGCCCGTCGATCACGAGGTGGACGTCGAAGGGCTGGCTCTCCCGCTCCGGGACGGTGTGCCGGGTCAGCGGCTGGGCAGGCTCCTCCGGCTCGTAGGCGGGCAGCGGCGAGCGCCAGCTCTGCGGGACGTAGGAGAAGTAGAGCCGGGCGAGCTCGATGGCCTCGGCGTCGTCGCTGACGAGCAGGTCGCCGACCCCCGAGACGGTGCAGTGCATCCGCGCCCCACCCATCTCCTCGAGCGAGACCTGCTCTCCCACCACCATCTCCGCCATGCGCGGCGACCCGAGGTACATCGACGCGTTGCCCTCGACCATGATGACGACATCGGTGAAGCTCGGGATGTAGGCCCCCCCGGCGGCGGACGGCCCGAACAGGCAGCAGATCTGGGGGACCTTGCCGGACAGCGCGACCTGGTTGTGGAAGATGTGCCCCGCGCCCCGGCGGCCGGGGAACATCTCGACCTGGTCGGTGATCCGCGCGCCGGCACTGTCGACGAGCCAGAAGACGGGTAGCTCCTCGCGCAGGGCGGTCTCGGTGGCCCGGACGATCTTCTCGACGGTCCGGGCCCCCCACGACCCGGCCTTGACGGTGGGGTCGTTGGCGATGACGAGGACCGGGCGGCCGTCGACGGTCCCCCGGCCCGTGACGACACCGTCGGCCGGCAGCCCGGGCGCCAGGGCGTTGGCGTACCGCCCGTCCTCGACGAAGGAGGCGTCGTCGAGCAGGAGCGCGATCCGGTCGCGGACGTAGAGCTTGTGCTGGCGGGCGAGCTTGGCGGCGGCGGCCTCGGTCGGCGCCGTCGATGCGCGGTATGCCGCGTGCAGCCGCTCCCGGACGTCCCGCACCCGTGGGTCGCCACCGGCCTCCGGGCCGACGGCGAAGTCCTCGTGGTCGGCCGGTCGGTCGGCGGGGACCGTCCCGGAGGGGAGCGCGTCCCCGCTGGCTGGCGTCACCGGCATACCTCCACTCTCTCAGCCGGCGCGCCGGCGCACACGTCAGTGGGTCGGCAGACCCAGGTGACGGGCGATGACGAGGCGCTGGATCTCGGAGGTCCCCTCGCCGATCTCGAGGACCTTGGCGTCCCGGTAGAAGCGGGCGACCGGATACTCCTCCATGAACCCGTTGCCGCCGAACACCTGGGTCGCCACGCGGGTCGCCGAGACGGCCGCCTCGGTGGAGTAGAGCTTCGCGACGGCCGCGGCCTTCTTGACCTCGGCCGTCGAGCGGCGCCCGGCATCCTGCTCGTCCTTGAGCCAGGCCGCCCGGTACGTCAGCGCCCGCGCGGCCTCGGCCAGCACCGCGAGGTCGGCGATCTGGAAGGAGATCCCCTGGTTCGCGCCGATCGGGCGGCCGAACGCGGTGCGCTCGCGGGCGTAGGCCGTGGCCTCGGCCAGCATCCGCTCGACGAGCCCCAGCGCCAGGGCGGAGATGGCGATCCGGCCGTCGTCGAGGGTCTTGAGGAACTGGCGCAGCCCCTGCCCCTCCTCGCCGACGAGGTTGCCTTCGGGGACGCGGCAGTCGTCGAACGACAGGCCGTGGGTGTCCGAGATGTGCCAGCCGAGCTTGCGGTAGGCCGGCTCGACGACGAAACCGGGCGTCCCGCTCGGCACGAGGATCGCCGAGATCTGCGGGTGGCCGTCCTCGGTGGTGCCGGTGCGCGCGGTGACCGTGACGACGGTGGTGATGGGCGTGCCCGAGTTGGTGATGAAGGCCTTGGAGCCGTTGATCACCCAGCTGCCACCGTCGCGGACGGCCCGGGTGCGGGTGGCCCCCGCGTCGGACCCGCCGTCGGGCTCGGTCAGCCCGAACCCGGCCAGCGCCCGCCCGGAGACCAGGTCCGGCAGCCACTGCTGCTTCTGGCTCTCGGAGCCGAAGGACAGGATCGGGGCGATGCCGAGGCCGACGCCCGCCGACAAGGTGATCCCGACCGACTGGTCGACGTAGCCGAGCTCCTCGATCGCGACGCACAGGCTGGTGAAGTCCCCTTCACCGGTGGCCTGGCCGCCGTACTCCTCGGGAACGGTGAGCCCGAAGAGGCCGAGCTCGCCCATCCGGGGGACGAGGTCGACGGGGAAGTGCGAGTCCCGGTCCCACCCGGCGACATGCGGTTCCACCTCGGCGGCGGCGAACTCGCGCACGACGGCCCGGAAGGCCTCGTGCTCCCGGCTCAGCTCGAACACGGCATCCCTCTTGTCTGTCGTCGGTGACCCTGCTTGACGTTTACGTTAACGTAAACCAAGATCTGAGACATGACAAGTCAGCGGGGGACGTCCGGGCACGCAGCGCGGGCCGGCGGCCGAGAGCCCACCGGGAGCCCTCCGGCAGCGCGGACCGCGACCGGGAGCCCTCCGGCGGGGCGGAGCGCGACCGGGAGCCCTCCGGCAGGGCGGACCTGGACCATCGCCGAGATCGCGGACGAGTTCGGGGTCACCCACCGCACGGTCCGGCACTACGAGGACCTCGGGCTCATCTCCCCCGAGCGCCGCGGCACCGCGCGGATCTACCACCGCCGTGACCGGACCCGGCTCGGCCTCATCCTGCGGGGCAAGCGGCTGGGCTTCCCCCTGGGGCAGGTCCGCACGATCATCGACCTGTACGACGCCCCGCGCGGCAGGCGCAGCCAGCTCGAGTACGTCCTCGCGCAGATCGACGACCGCCGAGCCGACCTCGAGCAGCGGCGCCGCGACCTCGACGACGCGCTCGCCGAGCTCGACGTGTTCGAGGCGACCTGCCGGGCCGACCTGGGCCGTCTCGGCTGACCGTCGCGCCGGCCCCGGGCAGCCGAGGTGCCTACGGTGCGCAGACGCCGCGTCAGGGCGGCGTGCCCCCGGCCGTCGACCCGGACGGCCGGGACCGCGGTGCCGGCCCATGACGCTCCTCGGCCACCGTGGTGACGAGCCGCCGGCGGCCCCGGTCGGCGAGGTAGCCGCCACCGAGCAGGATCGCGCCCACCGCGAGGAACAGGGCCCCGCGCCCGACAGGATCGGCGCGAAGACCGCGAACGCCTGGAAGGCCACGAAGACGACCACGGCGACGGTGGCCAGGACGGTCAGCCGGGGGCTGTCCCGCACGGCGCCCAGGGCGGCATACGCGGTGGCCAGCAGGAGGTATGCCGCGACCGCCACGACCCCCCAGGCGAGCGACGACTGCGCCGACCGGGGGATCGCGGCGACGAACAGCCCGAGCAGCCCGTGGGCCGCCCCGACCCCGCGCCAGGCGAGGGCGAACTCCGGGCGCCCGCGCGCCGCGTGCAGCCCGGCCATCGCCGCCCCGGCCACGGCGGCGGTGAGGGCGGCGGCGCCGAAGGCGAGCATGCTGTCCGCGCCATCGAGCACCTGCCAGAGGAACCAGACGGCGAGGGTCCCCACGGCCAGCACCAGCGGGGCGAGGCCCCGGACGGCATCCGCGTAGAGCAGCGCTCCCCCGGCGGCACACCCGAGCAACGCCGGCTCGTCCGCGGGGACCTGCCGGCTCCGGGCCGCCTGGAACACGACCGGGGCGAAGCTCGCGGCCGCGAGGAGGCGGAGCGCGCCGACGACCGGCGAGCGGTGGTCGCCGGCCCGCTCGACGCGCGCGGCCAGGACCTCCGCGAGCGCGGTGAGCGCGAGCCAGATCGCCACCACGACGATGAACCGGACCAGCGGTGCGACGCGGTCGAGGTTGGCCGCGACGAGCCAGACGAGGCCGACCGCCACGAACCCGGCGCCGAGGGCGAGGACCACCCGGACGAGGGTGACCCGGCGGGCACCGACGTCTGCGGGAGGCAGCTCCCGGGACGCCGCTCCCGGACGCCGCCCCGGACGCAGCTCCGGGCCGGCATACGGCGCCTGGGACCGGCTCACCGGCCCGCCCGCCGGCGACCTGTGGGCGACGGCGGGGACCCGGTCGGCGCGCGGTGACGCCGGCCGCCCGACCTGGCCCGGACGGCGCCGGGGCAGGCTATAGGCTCCGGTCTATGCCGATCCGCAAAGTGCTCATCGCCAACCGCGGCGAGATCGCCGTCCGCATCGCCCGGGCCTGCACGGACGCGGGCATCGCCTCGGTGGCGGTCTATGCGGACCCCGACCGGGACGCCCTGCACGTCAAGGTCGCCGACGAGGCGTACGCGCTCGGAGGCAGCACCCCGGCCGACAGCTACCTGCTGCAGGACAAGATCATCGAGGTGGCCAGGCAGTCCGGCTCCGACGCGGTGCACCCCGGCTACGGGTTCCTCGCCGAGAACGGCCCGTTCGCCCAGAAGGTCCTCGACGCCGGTCTGGTGTGGATCGGCCCGGGGCCGGCCGCCATCGACGCGCTCGGCGACAAGGTGAAGGCCCGGCACATCGCCCTGGCCGCGGACGCCCCCCTGGTCCCCGGCACCAAGGACCCGGTGACCGGCCCCGACGAGATCGTCGCCTTCGCCCAGGAGCACGGCCTCCCGGTCGCCATCAAGGCGGCCTACGGTGGCGGCGGACGCGGCCTCAAGGTGGCGCGCACCATCGAGGAGATCCCCCACCTGTACGAGTCGGCGGTCCGCGAGGCCGTCACGGCCTTCGGCCGCGGGGAGTGCTTCGTCGAGCGTTTCCTCGACCGCCCCCGGCACGTCGAGACCCAGTGCCTGGCCGACCAGCACGGCAACGTCGTGGTCGTCTCGACGCGCGACTGCTCGCTCCAGCGCCGCAACCAGAAGCTCGTCGAGGAGGCGCCGGCGCCGTTCCTCACCGAGGCGCAGCACACCGAGCTGCTTCGGGCGTCCAAGGCCATCCTGCTCGGTGCGGGGTACGTCGGTGCCGGCACGTGCGAGTTCCTCGTCGGGCCGGCCGGGGACATCTCGTTCCTCGAGGTCAACACCCGGCTCCAGGTGGAGCACCCGGTCAGCGAGGAGGTCACCGGGATCGACCTGGTGCGCGAGCAGTTCCGGATCGCGGACGGTGAGTCCCTCGACTACCCCGACCCCGAGCCGCACGCCCACTCGATCGAGTTCCGGATCAACGGCGAGGACGCCGGGCGCAACTTCCTGCCGCAGCCCGGGACGGTCACGGTGTTCCGGCCACCGTCGGGCCCTGGGGTGCGGATCGACTCCGGGCTCGTCGAGGGCGACACGATCGGCGGAGCGTTCGACTCGATGCTCGCCAAGCTGATCGTCACCGGCCGGACCCGGCAGGAGGCCCTGGAGCGCTCGCGCCGGGCCCTGGCCGAGTTCGAGGTCGACGGCATGCCGACGGTCATCCCGTTCCACCGGGCGGTCGTCAGCGACCCCGCCTTCGCCCCGGCCGACCCGAGCGAGCCGTTCACGACCCACACCCGGTGGATCGAGACCGAGTTCGTCAACGACATCCCCCCGTATGCCGGTACCGGCGCGGCCGCGGAGGCCGAAGGCGCCGGCGAGCGGCAGCGGATCACCGTCGAGGTGGGCGGAAAGCGCCTCGAGGTCGTCCTGCCCGGCGGGCTGTCGCTCGGCGGCAACGGCGCTGGTGCCGGTGCGAAGAAGAAGGCGCCGCGCCGCGCCGGCGGCGGCAGGTCCGGCGCCGCGGCCTCGGGAGACTCGCTGACCGCGCCCATGCAGGGCACCATCGTCAAGATCGCCGTCGAGGAGGGCCAGGCGATCGCCGCCGGTGACCTCGTCGTCGTCCTCGAGGCGATGAAGATGGAGCAGCCGATCACCGCCCACAAGGCCGGCACCGTGACGGACCTGACCGCCGAGGTGGGCGCGACGGTGACCAACGGCGCCGTCCTCTGCGAGATCAAGGACGCCTGACCCCACCCCTCCCCGGCCGCATCTTTCCCGCCCCATCAGGCAAACCCGAGGTTCGCCGGGGTTGGCTACCCCGGCGAACCTCGGGTTTCCCTGATGGGGCGGGAAAGTCGAGGAGACGAGGTGTGATGGGGGAGGCTGGCTCGGCGGGCGCGCGGTCAGGCGACGAAGGGGGTCACCGCCACGCCGGCCGCGGCGAGCGCGGAGCGCACCTGCCTGGCGAGACCGACCGCCCCCGGGGTGTCCCCGTGCAGGCACACGGACTCTGCTCGCACGGCGACCTGCGACCCGTCGACCGCCGTCACGACCCCCTCGCGCACCAGCCGCACGACCCGGTCCCCCACCGCTCCCGGCTCGGTGACGAGCGCTCCCACCGAGCCACGCGGGACGAGCGTGCCGTTCGCGGCATACCCTCGGTCCGCGAACGCCTCCGGCACCGCCCGCAGGCCGGCCCGCGCCGCGTACCGCAACAGCGCGGACCCCGCCAGCCCGAGGACCGCCAGGCCAGAGTCGTATGCCGCCACCGCGGCCACCACCGCGGCCGCCTGCTCCTCGTGGCGCACCGTCGCGGTGTAGAGGGCGCCGTGCGGCTTGACGTAGGCGACCCGGGTGCCGGCCGCCCGGCACATCCCGTCCAACGCGCCGATCTGGTACACCACGTCCGCGGCCAGCGCGTCCGGGGCCACGTCGATGAACCGGCGCCCGAACCCGGCGAGGTCGGCGTACGAGACCTGCGCCCCGACCACCACGCCGCGGGCGGCCGCCAGCTCGCAGGTGCGCCGCAGCGTCAGGGGATCGCCGGCGTGGAAGCCGCAGGCCACGTTGGCGCTCGTGACGAGGGCGAGCATCCCGTCGTCGTCCCCGAGCCGCCACCTGCCGTAGGACTCGCCGACGTCGGCGTTGAGGTCGATACGCGGCCTGCTCGACATGACGACGGCGCCGCTCAGAGCAGCGAGTCGACGCTGTGCAGGCGGCGCGCCGCCTCGGCGATCGAGCCCGACAGGGACGGGTACACCGTGAACGTGCTCGCCACCTGGTCGACGTTGAGGCCGTGCGCGACGGCCAACGTGACCGGGAAGATCAGCTCCGAGGCGCGCGGGGCGACGACGACCCCGCCGACCACCGCCCCCGATCCCTTGTGCGCGAACAGCTTGACGAACCCGTCGGTGATGCCCTGCATCTTGGCCCGCGCGTTGGTCGACAACGGCAGCATCACCATCTCGGCGTCGACCACCTCGTCCTCGATGTCCTTCTGCGAGTAGCCGACGGTGGCGATCTCGGGGTCGGTGAAGATGTTGGACGAGACCGTCCGCAGGTTGAGCGGTGCCACCGCGTCGCCGAGGGCGTGCTGCATGGCGATCCGGCCCTGCATGGCCGCCACGGACGCCAGCGGGAACACCCCGGTGCAGTCTCCGGCGGCATACACCCCGCGCACCGTGGTCCGCGACACCCGGTCGACGGCGACGTGACCGGACCGGGTCCGGTCGACGCCGACCTCGTCGAGACCGATGCCGGAGGTCTGCGGTATGGCGCCCACGGCGAGCAGCGCGTGCGAGCCCTCGACCGAGCGGCCGTCCTCGAGCCGGACGACGACCCCGTCGGCGGTGCGCTGGCAGGCAGCCATCCGCGAGCGGCTGAGCACCTCCATGCCGCGCCGCTGGAACACGTGCTCGATGACGTCGGCGGCATCGGTGTCGTACCCGGGCAGGACGTGGTCGCGCGAGGACACCAGCACGACGCGCGAGCCCAGGCCGAGGTAGGCCTGCGCGAGCTCGGCACCGGTGACGCCGGAGCCCACGACGACGAGCCGCTCGGGCAGCACGGGCAGGTTGTAGATCTCCTTCCACGTGAGGATGCGCTCGCCGTCGGGCAGCGCGGCGGCCATGACGCGCGGCGTCGCGCCCGTGGCGACGAGGACGACGTCGGCGACGAGCTCCTCCACCCCGCCGCCGGCCAGCTCGGCGTGCACCAGCGTCGGCGAGACGATCCTGCCCATGCCGGCGACGGTGCGGACCCCGACCTCGTCCATCCGGGCGGCGATGTCTCGGCTCTGCGCGGCGGCGAGGTCGAGCACGCGGCCGTTGACCTCACCGAGGTTGACCCGCGCGCCGGTGACCGCGCCGCCCGCACCGTCCTCGAGCCGGACGCCGAGCACCGACGCGGCGCCGAACTCCGAGAGGTAGTCCGCCGTGCCGATGAGGGTCTTGCTGGGGACGCAGTCGGTGAGGACGGCCGCCCCGCCCAGGCCGTCGCGGTCGATGATGGTGACGGCCGCGCCGAGGTGCGCGGCGACCAGGGCCGCCTCGTAGCCGCCGGGACCGCCGCCGAGGATGACCACCGAGGTCGTTCGCGCGCTCACCTGGCCATCCAACCACCCCCCACGCGACGGACCTGCAAGATCACGGTGGGGTTCCGGGTACGAGAACGTTGGGTACCGGCTCGGGGTGCCCCCTGTCCGGACGCACGGCATCACCCCTAGAGTGCAAGGCGGGTGGGACGCCCGCCCCTGCGGCAGCAGCGCGTGCTGCAGTTCCCTCTCGGGAGGTCACTACATGAAACACGCCAACGTCCGCCGAGCCGGCGTTGCAGCCCTTCTCGGGCTCACCGCGGCCGCACTCGCCGCCTGTGCGGCACCGAGCTCGCCGTCCGGCGGCAGCTCGAGCAGCGGCGCCTCGGCGGCCACCGCCACCTCGGCCCAGGACATGGGTGGCATGGACGCCCTCGTGGCCGCCGCCAACAAGGAAGGCGCCCTCAACGTCATCGCCCTGCCCCCGGACTGGGCGAACTACGGCGAGATCATCAAGGCGTTCCAGGCGAAGTACCCCAGCATCACCATCACCAGCGACCAGCCCGACGGCAGCAGCGCCGACGAGATCTCGGCCGCCCAGCGCCTCAAGGGCCAGACCAAGGCACCCGACGTCTTCGACCTCGGCCCGGCGGTGGCGCTGGCCAACACGGCGATGTTCGCGCCCTACAAGGTCGCCTCCTTCGACAAGATCCCGTCCACCCTCAAGGAGGCCAACGGGACGTGGGTCAACGACTACGGCGGCCTGATGACCGTGGGCTACGACTCGAGCAAGGTCCCCGCCCCCACCTCGCTCAACGACCTGCTCGGCCACGCCTACAAGGGCAAGGTCGCGCTCAACGGCGACCCGACCCAGGCCGGCGCCGCGTTCGCCGGTGTTCAGATGGTCGCCATCGCCCAGGGCGGGACCGCCTCGGACCCGACCAAGGGCATCGCCTGGTTCAAGCAGCTGAAGAAGGCCGGGAACTTCCTGCCGGTCGACCCCACCCCGGCCACCATCCAGTCCGGCCAGACCCCGGTCGTCTTCGACTGGTCCTACAACCAGGTCGGCCTCGTCAAGGACGTCCCGAGCTGGAAGATGTGGGCCCCGGACAACGCCGCACTGGAGACCTACTACGTCCAGGCCATCAACAAGGACGCACCGCACCCCGCGGCGGCCCGGCTCTGGGAGGAGTTCCTCTACTCCCCCGCAGGGCAGAACGGCTGGCTCAAGGGCGGTGCCACCCCGGTGCTGCTCGACTCGATGACCCAGGACGGCACCGTCGACGCCGCGGCGGCGGCAGCGCTGCCGAAGGTCACCGGCACCCCGGTCATCCCGACCACGGAGCAGACCGACGCGGCCAAGGCGATCCTCGCCAAGCAATGGGCGAACGCCATTGGGTGACGCGCCCAGCAGCCGGGCGCTCGGCGGCTTCCGGCCGTCGGGCGCCCTGCTCGGCGTCGCCCCGTTCTTCGTCTACACCACCGTCTTCCTGCTCATCCCGACGGTCGTCGTCGTCGTCGGCGCGTTCGTCAGCGGTGGCGGCTTCAGCCTGAGCAACCTCCAGGCGCTCAACCAGCCGTCCGTCATCTCCGCGCTGCAGCACTCGGTCGCCCTGTCCGCCGCGACCGCGTTCGGAGGCGCGGTGATCGGGTCCGTCCTGGCGTATGCCGTCAGCACGGCGAGGCACGACGGCGTGCTCAAGCGGTTCGTCACCTCCCTCTCCGGCGTGCTCGCCCAGTTCGGCGGGGTGGCCCTCGCGTTCGCCTTCATCGCCAGCTTCGGCGGGACCGGCTTCCTCACCGCGCTCCTCAGCCGGGTGGGCGTCGACGCCGGGTACGGCCTGTGGCTGTACGAGTGGGACAAGGGCCTGATGCTCGTCTACATGTACTTCCAGATCCCCCTCATGCTCATCGTCTTCCTCCCCGCGGTCGAGGGGCTGCGCCCCCAGTGGCGTGAGGCCACCGAGACCCTGGGCGGCACGACCTGGACGTACTGGCGGCGGGTTGCCGGGCCGATCCTGCTGCCGCCGTTCATCGGCTCGATGCTCCTGCTGTTCACCAACGCCTTCAGCGCCTACGCGACCGCGAAGGCGCTGATCTCGCAGGGCTCGCCGTTGCTTCCCCTCCAGATCGGCGGGACGTTGACCTCCGAGGTCATCCTCGGCCAGGAGAACCTCGGCAAGGCGATGGCCCTCGCCATGGTCGTCGTCGTCGCCGTCGTCATGGCGATCTACTCGTGGGTGGACCGCCGGGCCAGCAGATGGCTGGCCCGGTGAACGGCCAGCGCGCCCGGATCCGCCGGCGGCAGACCGTCCTGCGCCGGGTCGTCGTCACCGCCGTCCTCGTCTTCTTCGCGCTGCCGCTGCTGGGCATGCTCGACTACACGACCCAGGGCCCCGGCGGGGTGGGTCGCAGCGCCAAGACGTGGACGACCCTGCTCGACATTCCGACGATCTCCGCGCATTACCCCACCCTCCGCGAGGGCTTCGTCGCATCGATGGGGCTCGCCCTGCTCACGGTCCTCGTCATGCTGCTGCTCCTCGTGCCCACGATGACCTGGGTGCGCCTGCGGCTGCCCGGGCTGACCCGCACGGTCGAGTTCATCTGCCTGCTGCCGCTGACCGTTCCTGCCATCGTCCTCGTCGTCGGCCTCACCCCGGTCTACTCGTGGATCCCCTACCTCTCCCGGCAGGTGGGCCTGGGCACGGCCGGCGAGTCGACCCTGTGGCTCTCCCTCGCCTACGTCATCCTCGTGCTGCCCTACGCCTACCGGGCCCTCGACACCGGCCTGCGGGCGATCGACGTCAAGACCCTCTCCGAGGCCGCCCGCTCGCTCGGGGCGCGGTGGATCACCGTCATGTGGCGGATCGTCCTGCCCAACCTGCGCACGGCGGTCCTGTCCGCGTCGTTCCTGTCGGTCGCGCTCGTCCTCGGCGAGTTCACCATCGCCAGCCTGTTCAACCGGACGAACCTCCAGGTCGCCATGTACCTGCTCGGCAAGAGCGACGCCCAGATCTCGGTGGCCGTCGGGCTCGCCTCCCTGGTCTTCGCGTTCCTGGTCCTGTTCGCCATGTCCTTCATCGGCAACAGCCGCTCCGGCACGCCGTGGTGGCGCCGGGTGGGCCGCGGCCGGGCCCGCCCGGCCACCGCTGACCCGGGCGCGCCGGCCGAGTCCGCCCTGGACACCAGCAAGGAGCCCGTATGACCACCTCCGTCCAGCTCACCGACCTGCACCGGGTCTACGGCGGGATACCGGCCCTCGACGGACTCACGCTGCACATCCGCCCCGGTGAGCTCGTCGCGCTGCTCGGGCCATCGGGGTGCGGGAAGACCACCGCGCTGCGGTGTCTCGCGGGGCTCGAGGACCCGGACAGCGGGACGATCGTGGTCGGCGGTGAGGACGTGACCGCCATACCGACGAACAAGCGGGACATGGGCATGGTGTTCCAGGCCTACAGCCTGTTCCCGCACATGACCGCGCGGCAGAACGTCGAGTTCGGGCTCGAGCTGCGCAAGCAGGACACCGCCGCGCGGCGCAAGCGGGTCGGCGACATGCTCGACCTCGTCGGGCTCGCCTCGCAGGCCGACAAGTACGCCCACCAGATGTCCGGCGGCCAGCAGCAGCGGGTCGCCCTCGCCCGGGCGCTGGCCATCGAGCCGCGGGTGCTGCTCCTCGACGAGCCGCTCTCGGCGCTGGACGCCAAGGTCCGCTCCCAGCTGCGCGACGAGATCCGCCGGATCCAGCTCGAGGTCGGCACGACCACCCTGTTCGTCACCCACGACCAGGAGGAGGCGCTGGCCATCGCCGACCGGGTCGGCGTCATGAGCGTGGGCCGCCTCGAGCAGCTCGCCGAGCCCGCCGCGCTCTACACCGGCCCGGCGACCGCGTTCGTCGCGGACTTCGTGGGGCTGACCAACCGGCTCTCCTGCACGATCGAGGACGGTGTCGCCCGGGTGCTCGGCAGCTCGGTGCCGCTCCTGCCCGGTTCGGCCCGCGCCGGCCGCGGTGTCCTCCTCGTGCGGCCCGAGGGCGTCCTCATCGAGGCCGCCGCCGACGGCGACTCGACGGTCCTCTCGACGAGCTTCCTCGGCGCCCAGGGCCGGGTCATCGCCCGCAACGCCCAGGGCGAGGAGATCCACGTCCAGGTGAGCAACACCGACATCGGCGACTACCGTCCCGGCGACCGGGTCCGGCTCACCCCGCGCGGCGACGCCGCGCTCGCGGTCGCCGAGTAGCCCCGGTCGCGGTCGCCAGCAGCCGCATTCGCGGTCGCCGAGCAGCCCCGCTCGCGGTCGCCGAGCAGCCCCGCTCGCGGTCGCCGAGCAGCCGCGCTCGCGGGGGAGTCCCGGGCCCGCGCGCCGCCGGATACGCTGCCCGGGTGAGCGACACGGCATACCTCCGCGGCCTCGGCCTCGACGACCCCGCCACCGACCCGTTCGCCGTCGCGGCGGCGGCGGCGGCGGCCATCCGCGAGCGCACCGGCGCGCAGCGGCACGACGTGGCGCTCGTCCTCGGTTCCGGCTGGGGCCTGGCCGGCGACCTGGTCGGCGAGACGCTGGCCCGCGTCGACAACACCGACGTGCCGGGCTTCGCCCCGGCGGCCGTCGAGGGGCACACCGGGGTCATCCGCTCCGTGGCGATCGGCGACACCGGCCGCCGCGCCCTCGTCTACGGCACCCGGACGCACCTCTACGAGGGGCGGGGGGTGCGCGCCGTCCTGCACGGGGTCCGCACCGCCGCCGCCGCCGGCTGCTCCACCGTCGTCATCACCAACGGCTGCGGCGGTCTCCGGCCGGAGTGGGCGCCCGGCACCCCCGTCCTGATCAGCGACCACATCAACCTCACCGGTGCCTCCCCGCTCGAGGGGCCGGCCTTCGTCGACCTCACCGACCTGTACAGCCCGCGGCTGCGTAGCGCGGCCCGGCTGGTCGACCCGAGCCTGGCGGAGGGGGTCTACGTCCAGTTCCGCGGGCCCCAGTACGAGACCCCCGCCGAGGTCCGGATGGCCCGGGTGCTCGGTGGCGACCTCGTCGGGATGTCCACGGCGCTGGAGGCCGTCGCCGCCCGCCACGCCGGCCTGGAGGTCCTTGGGATCTCGCTCGTCACCAACCCCGCCGCCGGGATCTCCGCGGACCCGCTCAGCCACGAGGAGGTCCTCGCCGCGGGGCGGGCCGCCGCCGACCGCTGCGGACGCCTGCTCGCCGATGTCGTGGCGAGGGTCTGAGGACCGCGATGAGCGCCCTCATGCCCGTCGACCCCACCGCGCCGGCCGACCTGCTCGACGCCGCCCGGGCCTGGGCCGCCGACGACCCCGACCCGGCCACCCGCCGCGAGCTCGAGGACGTCATGGCGGCCGTGCAGTCCGGGGACCCGGCCGCGACCGAGGACCTGGCCGACCGCTTCTTGGGGATGCTCGAGTTCGGGACGGCCGGCCTGCGCGGGGCCCTCGGCGCCGGACCGAACCGGATGAACCGGGCCGTGGTGGTCCGTGCCGCCGCCGGGCTCGCGGCATACCTGCGGCGCAGCGATCCCGAACCGTTCGTCGTCGTCGGCTACGACGCGCGGTTCAACTCCGACGTCTTCGCCCGCGACACCGCGTCGGTCGTCGTCGGCGCCGGCGGGCGGGCCGCGGTCCTCCCCCACCCGCTGCCCACCCCCGTCCTGGCGTATGCCGTGCGCTTCCTCGGCGCCGACGCGGGCGTCATGGTGACCGCGAGCCACAACCCCCCGCAGGACAACGGGTACAAGGTCTACCTCGCGGACGGGCGGCAGATCGTCACGCCGACGGATGCCGCCATCGCCGCCGAGATCGCGGCGGTCACCTCGGTGGCGGCCGTCCCGATGCCGGGTGAGGGCTGGCAGACCCTCGGCGACGACGTCTGGGAGGCCTATCTGGACGACCTGTGCCGCGTGGTGGCCCCGGACACCCCGCGCAACGTCACCGTGGTCCACACCGCCCTGCACGGGGTGGGGTCGGCGACGGTGGCCCGGGCGTTCGAGCGGGCCGGGTTCCCGCGTCCGATCCCGGTCGCCAGCCAGGCCGAGCCGGACCCGACCTTCCCGACGGTGACCTTCCCGAACCCCGAGGAACCCGGCGCCATGGACGCCGCGCTCGAGATCGCCGAGCAGACCGGTCCGGACCTCATCATCGCCAACGACCCGGACGCCGACCGCTGTGCCGTGGGGGTACCCGGCTCCGGCGGGTGGCGGATGCTCCACGGTGACGAGCTGGGCACGCTGCTCGGCTGGCACCTGCTGCAGCGCGCCGTGGTCGGCGACGAGGAGTGCTTCGCCAGCTCGATCGTCTCGTCCCGGCTGCTGGCGGCACTGTGCCGCCAGGCCGGCATCCGCCACGAGGACACGCTCACCGGCTTCAAGTGGATCGCCCGGGCGCCGGGGCTGCGCTACGGCTACGAGGAGGCCCTCGGCTACTGCGTGGCGCCCCGGCTGGTCCTCGACAAGGACGGCGTCTCGGCAGCGCTGCTGGCGGCCGAGCTGGCCGGGGTGCTCAAGGCGGCCGGTCGCACCCTGCCCGACGTCCTCGACGAGCTGGCCGCCGCGCACGGGGTGCACCTGACCGGGTCGTTCGCGGTGCGGGTCGAGGACCTGGCGGTGATCGCGCGGATCATGCAGCGGCTGCGGGCCGAGCCGCTCGCGGGCGCCGGTGGGGTCGAGGTGGACCGCGCCGAGGACCTGCTGCTCGGGCAGGGGGGGCTGGCCCCGACCGATGGGCTGCGCTACTACCTCGCGGACGACTCGCGGGTCATCGTCCGGCCGAGCGGGACCGAGCCCAAGCTCAAGGTCTACCTCGAGGTCATCGAGCCGGTGCCCGGCCATCACCGGTCCGGGGTGCGCGCGGCCCGGGACCGCGCGGCGTCCCGGCTCGCGGCCGTCACCGACGACGTCCGGCGAGCCTGCGCCCCCTGATCCGCGCCGGAGGAGGAGCCGGACGGGTGGGCGCGAGGTGGCTCAGCTGCTCGAGCCGACGAGCTCGTCGAGCCGGGTGGCCAGCGCCGCGCAGGCACCCTCGAGATGCTCCCGCATGACGCGCTCGGCGCCGGTGGCGTCCCCGGCCGTGAGCGCGTCGAGGACCGCGCGGTGCTCCGCGACGATGCGGTCGCGGCCCAGCGCGTCGCGGGACTGGGTCATCGACAGGTGAATCTCGCCGCTCAGCGCGGCATACAGGCGGGACAGCCGCGGGCTCCCCACGGCGTCGACGAGCGCCCGGTGGAAGGCCAGGTCGGCGTCGACGAACACGCTCGCTGGAGCCTCGGAGTGCACCGCTGCGAGGTCGGAGACCGCCTGCCCGGCGCCGGTCGGCACGGTATGCCGCTCGGCGACGATGGCGACGACGCCGAGCTCGAGGGGGATCCTGACCAGGAAGAGGTCCTCGACGTCCGCCCGGGAGAGCACCGGCACCCGGGCCGACTTGTGCGGATCACGGCGCAGCAGCCCCTCCTGGACGAGCAGGGCGATGGCGGTCTTGGCCGTCGGGCGCGACACGTCGTACTCCGCGGCGACGTCGTTCTCGGTGAGCCCCGCACCCGGGTCGATGAGCCCGTCGAGGATCCGGGTCCGCAACGTCGCCGACAACGCGTCGACCAGCGAGATCGTCTGCAGCTTCTTCATCCGGGCGGGTGCGCTTCCCTTCCTCGCCGGCCGACGTGGCATGCGGTGCGTCCGTCCCCTCCGGGCGCGTGCTCACTCTACCGCCATCTCGGTCCGTGGACAGTCGAGCAGCCGATCAGTCTGACTGATTGACAGACAAGTTCACTTAACTTACATTCGTCGTCAACGCGGACCACGCCGCGCCCCGCACAAAGGAGTGCCATGTTCGAGCCGGTCGATAGTCCCGTCGCAGGGTCGCTGGCCCTGTCCGCCCTGGTCGCGGCACTCCCGCTGCTGACCCTGTTCCTCCTGCTCGGAGCGCTGCGCTGGAAGGCCTGGCAGGCCGGGCTCGCCTCGCTCGTCGTGGCGCTCGGTGTGGCGGTGTTCGCCTTCCAGATGCCCGTCGGCCAGGCGCTGCTCTCGGCCAGCGAGGGGGCCGCGTTCGGGCTCTTCCCCATCGTGTGGATCGTCCTCACCGCGATCTGGATCTTCCGCCTCACCGAGCTGACGGGCTACGACCTCGTGCTGCGCCGGGCGTTCGGGTCGCTCTCGCCGGACCAGCGCGTCCAGGCCGTCCTCATCGCGTTCTGCTTCGGCGCGCTCCTCGAGGCGCTCGCCGGGTTCGGGACCCCGGTGGCGGTCACCGCGGTCATGCTCATGGCCGTCGGGATCCGCCCGGTCAAGGCCGCCTCGGTGGCCCTGGTCGCCAACACCGCCCCGGTTGCCTTCGGCGCGATCGCCGTCCCCATCACCACCCTGGCCAAGATCACCGGCCTGGATCCGGACACCCTCGGTTCCATGGTCGGCCGGCAGACCCCGATCCTCGCCGTCCTCGTGCCCCTCATGCTCGTGCTCATGGTCGACGGGCGCCGCGGCGTCCGGGAGGCATGGCTGCCCGCACTCGTCGGCGGGGCCGCCTTCGGCGGCGCCCAGTTCCTCAGCGCGAACTTCTTCAACTACCAGGTCGCCGACATCCTCGCCGCCACGGTCGGCGCCCTCGCCGTCGTCCTGCTGCTGCGGGTCTGGGAGCCCAGCCACGTCCTCGCCGGCGACGCGTTCGTCCACGAGCAGGTCAGCGCGATGGCCGGCGGCGCCCCGTCCCCGGCCCGCCCGAGGCCGGTGGCCTCCGGGAGCGGCGCGGCCACCCCGGCCGGCGGGGTGTCGGCGCCGGTCGCCCCGCGGGAGGCGCTGATGGCCTTCGCCCCCTACCTCATCGTCGTGGCGCTCTTCACGGCCGTCTCGTTCGGCCCGCTCAAGACCTTCCTGGCCACCCACTCGGGCTGGAAGTTCGCCTGGCCGGGCCTCGACGTCGGCAACAGCGCCGGCAAGCCGCTGTCGGCTGCGACGTTCAACTTCAACCTGTTCTCCGCCGCCGGCTCGGTCCTGCTCGTCGCCGGCGTCCTCACCGCGCTGCTCTACCTCGTCCGCCCGGGCGACGCCGGCCGGTTGCTCGTCAAGGTCGTCGTCCAGTTCCGCTTCACGATCCTCACGGTCGTCGCGGTCCTCGCCCTGTCCTATGTCATGAACTTCTCCGGCCAGACCGTCACGCTCGGCCTGGCCCTGGCCTCGACCGGGGCGTTCTTCGCCTTCCTCTCCCCCGTCGTCGGCTGGATCGGGGTGGCGGTCACCGGGTCCGATACCTCGTCGAACTCCCTGTTCGGGCTGCTCCAGACCACCGCCGCCCAGAAGACCGGCATCAGCCCCTACCTGCTGGCCGCCGCCAACACCTCCGGCGGCGTGCTCGGCAAGATGATCTCCCCGCAGAACCTCGCCATCGCGGCCGCCGTGGTCGGCATGGAGGGCAAGGAGAGCGCCCTCTTCCGCAAGGTCATCTGGTGGAGCCTCAGCCTCCTGCTCGGGATGTGCGTCCTGGTCTACCTGCAGTCCACGCCCGTCCTGGGCTGGATGGTCGTGAAGTGACGTGACCCGATGATCCCCACGACGGCACCCGAGGTGCTCGCGGCCTTCGCGGCGGCCCTCGCCGACCCCGAGCGGCTGCGCTCCCGGGCCAGCGACCGGCTGAAGATGGCGCACGACGCGTCGCACTTCGCCCTCACCCCGCAGGCCGTCGCCGTCCCCGTCGACGCCGCCGAGGTCGGCCGCCTGTTCGCGGCCTCGGCGGCGCGCGGGGTGCCGCTCACCTTCCGCTCCGGCGGGACGAGCCTGAGCGGGCAGGCCGGGACGGAGGGGCTGCTCGTCGACACCCGTCGCCACTTCCGTGACATCGAGGTCCTCGACGGCGGGGCCCGGGTCCGGGTCGGGCCGGGCGCCACGGTGCGCGCGGTCAACACCCGGCTGGCGCCCCACGGCCGCAAGCTGGGACCCGACCCGGCCAGCGAGATCGCCTGCACCCTCGGCGGCGTCGTCGCCAACAACTCGAGCGGCATGGCCTGCGGCACCGCGGCCAACAGCTACCACACGCTGGACAGCCTCGTCCTCGTCCTGCCCAGTGGCACCGTGCTCGACACCGGCGCCGGGGACGCGGACGAGCGGCTGCGCGCCCTCGAGCCCGAGCTGTACCAGGGCCTGGCCCGGCTCCGCGACCGGGTGCGGGGCAGCGCCGCATCGGTCGCCACGATCGAGCAGCAGTTCTCGATGAAGAACACGATGGGCTACGGGCTGAACTCCCTCCTCGACCACACCCGTCCCGTCGACATCCTCGGCCACCTCGTCGTCGGCAGCGAGGGCACGCTGGGGTTCATCGCGTCGGTCGTCATGCGCACCGTCCCGCTGCTCCGGCACGCCATGACGGGGCTGCTGGTCTTCGACGGGCTCGACGCGGCGACCGGCTCCCTGCCCGCCATCCTCGAGACCGGCCCGGCGACGGTCGAGCTGATGGACGCCGCCTCGCTGCGGGTGGGCCAGGCCGATCCCGCCGCCGACGACGTCCTGCGCCGCATCGTCGTGGAGCAGCACGCGGCCCTGCTCGTGGAGTACCAGGCGGACTCCCCCGCGGCCGTCGCCGAGCTCGAGGCGGCCGCCCTGCCGACCCTGGCGCGGCTGCGGCTGAGCGCACCCGCCGAGCTGACCGCCGACGCCCGGGCCCGCGAGCGGCTCTGGCACACCCGCAAGGGCCTCTATGCGACCGTCGCCGAGGCCCGTCCCTCGGGCACGACGGCCCTGCTGGAGGACATCGTCGTGCCGGTGCCCGCGCTGCTGCACACCTGCGAGCGGCTGACCGGCCTGTTCGAGCGGCACGGCTACGGCGACAGCGTCATCTTCGGTCACGCGAAGGACGGCAACATCCACTTCATGCTCACCGAGCACCTGGGCGCCGGGTCGACCGACCGCCTCCAGGCCTTCACCGAGGACATGGTCGACCTCGTTCTCGGCGTCGACGGCTCGCTGAAGGCCGAGCACGGCACCGGCCGGATGATGGCCGGCTACGTCCAGCGCCAGTACGGCGACGAGCTCTACGCCGTCATGCGCGAGATCAAGCGGCTCTGCGACCCGCTCGGGGTGCTCAACCCCGGGGTCATCGTCAGCGACGACCCCGACGCGCACACCCGCAACTTCAAGGACACCCCCACCGTCGAGGAGGAGGTGGACCGGTGCGTGGAGTGCGGGTACTGCGAGCCCGTCTGCCCGAGCCGGGACCTCACGACGACGCCGCGCCAGCGGATCGTCCTGCGCCGCGAGCTGCAGCAGGCCCGGGCGGCCGGGGACCTCGCCCTGGTGCGCGAGCTGGAGTCCGAGTACATCTACGACGCCGTCGAGACGTGCGCGGTCGACGGCATGTGCCAGGTCGCCTGCCCGGTCTCGATCAACACCGGAGACCTCATGAAGCGGCTCCGCGCCGAGCACCACGAGGGCGGGGTCGCCGCCAGGGGCTGGGCGGTCGCCGCGCGCCACTGGGCCGGCGTGACCAGGACGGCCGCCGTCGCCCTCACGGTGGCCAAGGCCCTGCCCGACCGGGCCGTCCTCGGCCCGAACCGGTTGGCCCGCCGGGTCGTCGACCCGGACACCCTTCCGCTGTGGTCGGCCGAGCTGCCCGGCGGCGGCTCGCCGCGCACTGCGGCCGGCCCATCGCCCTCCACCCCGGCAGTACCGCCGGCCGGCGCTCCCGGCGTGCAGACCGGGCGCGTGGAGGTCGTCTACTTCACCGCCTGCGTCAACGCGATGTTCGGCCCCAGCGAGGGGGGGACGGGCGTCCGGCCGGCCTTCGTCGCCCTGTGCGAGCGCGCGGGGGTCCGGCTCGTCCACCCCGCCGACACGGCAGCGCTCTGCTGCGGCACGCCGTGGCGCTCCAAGGGGATGACCGACGGCGCCCGCGCCATGGAGTCCCGCCTGCTGAGTTCGCTGTGGCGAGCCTCCCGCAGCGGCGAGCTCCCCGTCGTCTGCGACGCCTCGTCGTGCACCGAGGGGATCCGGCACGTCATCGAGGACGCCGTCGCCCGGCCCGGCAGCCCCTACGCCGGACTGCGGGTGGTCGATGCCGTCCCGTTCGTCGCCGAGCACGTCCTGGCGCACCTGCCGCCCGTGCGCCGGATCGGCAGCCTCGTCCTGCACCCCACCTGCTCGTCCACCCGGCTCGGCATGAACGACGCCCTGTCCGTGCTCGCCCGGGCCGTCGCCGAGGCGGTGACCGTCCCGGCTGCCACCGGATGCTGCGGCTTCGCCGGCGACCGTGGGCTGCTGCACCCCGAGCTGACGGCGGCGGCGACCGCGCCGGAGGCCGCCGAGGTACGCTCCGGGCGGTTCGAGGCTCATGCCTCGTGCAACCGGACCTGCGAGCTCGGGATGACCCGGGCGACGGGGGAGCAGTACCGACACGTCCTCGAGCTGCTCGACGAGGGCACCCGCTGAGCCGGGACCCCGCCGCCGATGCGGTCGGAGGTGTCCCCGGGTCGTGGATACACTCGCTCGGTGAGTACCGCGACAGCAGCCGTGGCCTCCGGGCCGGCGGGTCGCCGGGCGGCGCGCCCGACCGGTGACCAGGCCGACGCCCCGTCCCGTGCGCGGGACGTGCTCGGCGTCTCGCGGCTCACCGACCTCGCCCTGACGTCCTGGCTGCGCGGCCTGCCCGGCGTGGACCAGGTCGGCGCGCAGGCGCGCGCCGCCGGCCTGGCGACCCGCTCGATCAAGGCGACGAGCAAGGCCTGGGCCATCGACACCGCGATCTCGATGATCGACCTGACCACGCTCGAGGGCGCCGACACCCCGGGCAAGGTCCGGGGGCTGTGCGCCAAGGCGCTGGTGCCCGACCCCAGCGACCGCAGCACGCCGCGCCCTGCCGCCGTCTGCGTCTACGGCGACCTGGCCGCCGTCGCCAAGCAGGCGCTGGGCCACAGCGGGGTCCGGGTCGCCGCCGTCGCGACCGCCTTCCCCAGCGGCCGGGCGAGCCTGCCCGTCAAGCTCGCCGACACGCGGGACGCCGTGCGGGCCGGCGCCGACGAGGTCGACATGGTGATCGACCGCGGTGCCTTCCTCTCGGGGCGCTACCGCCAGGTCTTCGACGAGATCGCGGCCGTGAAGGCCGCCTGCCGCCGGGACGACGGCACGGCCGCCCACCTCAAGGTCATCATGGAGACCGGGGAGCTGGTGACGTACGACAACGTGCGCCGCGCGTCCTGGCTCGGGATGCTCGCCGGGGCCGACTTCATCAAGACGAGCACGGGCAAGATCGCCCCGGCCGCCACCCTGCCGGTCACCCTCGTCATGCTCGAGGCGGTCCGCGACTGGCGCGAGGCCACCGGCGACCAGGTCGGGGTCAAGCCGGCGGGCGGCATCCGCACGACCAAGGACGCCATGCGGTACCTCGTCGCGGTCAACGAGACCGCCGGCGAGGACTGGCTGGACCCGGCCTGGTTCCGCTTCGGCGCCTCGGGGCTGCTCGGCGACCTGCTCATGCAGCGGCAGAAGCTGGCGACCGGCGCCTACTCCGGCCCCGACTACGTGACGATCGACTGAACCGCGAGGCGAGCGCAGACATGACCCTGTTCGAGTACGCACCGGCCCCGGAGTCGCGGGCCGTCGTCGACATCGCCAGCTCCTACGGCCTGTTCATCGGCGGGCGGTTCGTGCCGGGCCACGGCGAGGGCTTCAAGACCGTCAACCCCGCGACCGAGGAGTCGCTCGCCGAGATCTCCGAGGCCACCGCCGACGACGTGGACAGCGCCGTCTCCGCCGCGCGCGCGGCATACACCCGGGTGTGGTCGCGGATGTCCGGCGCCGACCGCGGCAAGTACCTCTTCAGGATCGCGCGGATCCTCCAGGAGCGGGCCCGCGAGTTCGCGGTCCTCGAGAGCCTCGACAACGGCAAGCCGATCAAGGAGAGCCGCGACACCGACATCCCGCTCGCGGCGGCGCACTTCTTCTACCACGCCGGCTGGGCCGACAAGCTGGAGTATGCGGTGCCGGGCTCGAGCGCCGGTAGCCCGCCGAGGCCCCTGGGCGTCGTGGGCCAGGTCATCCCGTGGAACTTCCCGATGCTCATGCTGGCGTGGAAGGTCGCCCCGGCCCTGGCGACCGGCAACACCGTCGTCCTCAAGCCGGCCGAGACGACGCCGCTGACCGCCCTGCTGTTCGCCGACGTGTGCCAGCAGGCCGACCTCCCCGCCGGCGTGGTCAACATCGTCACCGGCGCGGGCGCCACCGGCCAGGCCATCGTCGACCACCCGGGGATCGACAAGCTCGCCTTCACCGGCTCCACCGCGGTGGGCAAGATGATCGCCCGCTCCATCGCCGGCACCCGCAAGCGAGCCACCCTCGAGCTCGGCGGCAAGGCGGCGAACATCGTCTTCGAGGACGCCCCGGTCGACCAGGCCGTCGAGGGCGTCGTCAACGGCATCTTCTTCAACCAGGGGCACGTGTGCTGCGCCGGGTCACGGCTGCTCGTGCAGGAGAGCATCGCCGACGAGGTCGAGCACCGGCTCAAGCGGCGCCTGGCCACCCTGCGGGTCGGCGACCCGCTCGACAAGAACACCGACGTGGGGGCCATCAACTCCCGACGCCAGCTCGAGCGCATCACCGAGCTCGCCGCCGTGGGCGAGGAGCAGGGCGCCACCCGCTGGGACACCGGCTGCAACCTGCCCGGCAACGGCTTCTGGTTCCGGCCGACCGTCTTCACCGGGGTCAGCCAGTCCCACCGGATCGCCCAGGAGGAGATCTTCGGGCCGGTGCTGTCGGTGCTGACCTTCCGCACGCCGCAGGAGGCCGTCGCCAAGGCCAACAACACCCCGTACGGCCTGTCCGCGGGCATCTGGACCGAGAAGGGCTCGCGCATCCTGTGGATGGCCGACCAGCTCCGGGCCGGCGTCGTGTGGGCGAACACCTTCAACCGCTTCGACCCGACGAGCCCGTTCGGCGGCTACAAGGAGTCCGGCTACGGCCGGGAGGGCGGCCGCCACGGCCTCGAGGCCTACCTGCGGACGGAGGCCGGGCAGTGAGCCCGACGCCCGCACGCGTCGACGTGCGCAAGACCTACAAGCTCTATGTCGGGGGCGCGTTCCCCCGCAGCGAGAGCGGCCGGAGCTACCCGGTGTATGCCGCGCCCACCGGCCGTGCACGCCCCGCCGCCCCGCGCCTGCTCGCCAACGCGGCGATGGGGTCCCGCAAGGACGCCCGGGACGCCGTCACGGCCGCGCGCACGGCCCAGCCGGGCTGGGCGGGCGCCACGGCATACAACCGGGGACAGGTGCTCTACCGGGTGGCGGAGGTCATGGAGTCGCGCCGCGCGCAGCTGGTCACCGACGTCCGCGACGCCGAGGGCGTCACGGCGGCCCGCGCCGAGGCGCTGGTCTCGGCGAGCATCGACCGGTGGGTGTGGTACGCCGGGTGGTCCGACAAGTACCCCCAGGTCCTCGGTGGGCTGAACCCCGTCGCCGGGCCCTACTTCGACATCTCGGCGCCCGAGCCGACGGGAGTCGTCGCGGTCCTTGCACCGCAGGCCTGCTCGCTGCTCGGCCTGGTCTCGGTCATCGCGCCCGTCGTCGTCACCGGTAACACCGCCGTCGTCCTCACCTCGCAGGAGCGCCCGCTGCCGGCCGTGACGCTCGCCGAGTGCCTCGCCACCTCCGACGTGCCGGGCGGGGTGGTCAACCTCCTCACCGGCCGCACCGCCGAGATGGCCCCCTGGCTGGCCTCCCACCGCGACGTCAACGCGATCGACCTGAGCGGTGCCGCCGACGCCGACGGCGTCGACTGGGGCGCCCTGGAGGCGGCGGCCGCCGACAGCGTCAAGCGGGTGCTGCGCCCGGCGGGGACCGGGCCGGCGGCGGCCGAGCCAGACTGGGCTCCGGTGCCGGGCCTGGGCCGGCTCTCGGCCTTCGTCGAGACCAAGACGGTCTGGCACCCCAAGGGCCGCTGAGGCGACATGGCGAGCGGGCGCGGCCTCGGCGGCGGCCTCCGCCGTCGGGTCGTCATCCTCGCCGGGCCGAGCGGGTCGGGCAAGACCCGCCTCGCCGAACGCCTCCGCGCCGAACACGGCTGGCCCGTCGTCCGGCTCGACGACTTCTACCGGGACGAGGACGACCCGGCCATGCCCCGCCAGGAGGCCCTGGGGATCGTCGACTGGGACCACCCGGACAGCTGGAACGGCGGGTCCGCCCTCGCCGCGCTGGTCGAGCTCGTCGACCGCGGGCGGGTCGTCGTCCCGGTCTACGACATCGCCACCAGCCGGGCCGTCGGAACCCACGAGGTGACCGCCGGGCCCGGCGACCTGGTCATCGCGGAGGGGATCTTCGCCGCCGACATCGTCCCCGGCCTGCGCGACGCCGGCATCCTGCGCGCCGCCTGGTGCATCCACCACCCGCCGGTGGTGACCTTCGCCCGCCGGCTCGCCCGGGACCTCGCCCAACACCGCAAGCCGGCCCGGGTCCTCGTGCGGCGCGGCCTGACCCTCATGCGGGCCGAGCCGGCCATCGTCCGGCGGCTCACCGCCCTGGGCGCCGAGAGCGCCCGGCCCGCCGAGGTCGAGCAGGCACTCAGGGCGGGCGTGCCGGCCGTCCGTTAGGGTGCAACGCGTGAGCAGTGCGGACGACCGGGCGTCATGAGCGAGCACGACTGGGTCGCGCCCGGCTCCGCCCGTCCCGAGCCGCGCGCGCCGTGGCCGGGCGCCGGTCCCGGTGCCCACCCCGGGCCATCGGGCGCCCACCCCGGCCTGCCCGCCCCCGCGGCCCCGCCGCCCCCGCACGGGCCGGCCCCCTACCCGCCGGCGGGCGGGTACCCGGGCGCACCCGGGTACCCGCCCGGGCCACCCCCGCCCGAGCCACCCCCGCAGGTCGAGCTGCGCCCGGGGATCATCCCGCTGCGCCCGCTCCGGCTCGGCGACCTCTACGGCGCGACGACCAAGGCCGTCCGCGGCAACGTCGCCGCCACGGTCGGCCTGGCCTTCGTCACGACCCTCGTCCTCACCGTCCCTGCGACGCTGCTCGGGGTCTGGCTCGCCGGGATCGGCGACTCCGGCTCGCTGGACTCGGCCACCCTGGCGCCGGTCGCCACCTATCTGCCCACGTTGACCGCGGCGCTGGCCTCGGTCATCCTCACCGGGTTCCTCGCCTATGTCGTCGGCCAGGCGGTCATGGGCCGCAAGGTCTCCGCCGGCGAGACGTGGGAGGGCAGCCGCCCGAGCCTGCTCCGCATCGTGGGCGCCGCCCTGCTCACCGGGTCGGTCCAGCTGCTGGCCGTCGCCCTCCTCGTCGCCGGGCCGGTCGTGCTGCTCGTCGCCGACCACGGCGCCTCGTCCGCCACGACCGCCGTCGGCGTGGGCCTGCTCATCGTCGCGATCCTCGCCGCGCTGGCCGCCGGGCTCTTCCTGTGGACCAGGTTCGGGTTCGCGACTGCGGCCATCGTGCTCGAGCGGCTCGGCGTGCTGGCCGGCATCCGCCGCTCGTGGACCCTCACGGCGGGCCCGCCGTTCTGGCGGATCCTCGGGCTGCGGCTGCTCACGGCGGTCCTCGTCGGGATCGCCGGCAACGTCCTCACCTTCCCCCTCTCGGTGCTGGGCGCTCTCGCGGTCGTCGCGACCGGCGACGCGAACGCCATCCTGGTCTGGGAGACGGTGATCGCGGGGCTCGCCGGGGTCATCACCGGCGCCATCACCACGCCCTTCACGGCCGGTGTCGACGCCCTGCTCTACATCGACCAGCGGATTCGCCGCGAGGCGCTCGACATCGCGCTCATCCAGGCGGCGCGGTCGGCCGGCCGCGTTCCCTGGGCGCGCGCCGGGGCCCGATGACCCTGCCGGGGCTCCCACCGTGACGGCCTGGCCCGCCCCGCCGGCCTGGCCCGCCGGCTGGCCCGTCGGGCTGCGGGTGCCCGGCACCGCCGTGCCGGCGGCCGGAGGAGACACGCCGCCGCTCGACCCGGACTCTGCGCAGGCCCGGGAGTGGCTGCTGTCCGAGCTCTCCACCGGCCGCTACCACACCCGGCCGAGCCTGCTGGAGCGGCTCCGGGACTGGATCGCCTCGCTGTTCCATCTCGGCTCCGGGACAGGACCGTCCCTTCCGCCCGGAGCGGTGTGGGCGATCCTCGTCCTGCTGCTCGTCCTGGTCGGGGCGATCCTCGTGCGGGTGCTGCGCCGCGAGGCGCGGACCGGCCGACGCCGTCCGGACGCAGTCCTCGACGAGCCGGGGATGACCGCGCAGGCCTACCGTCGCAGGGCCGAGGATGCCGCCGCCCGGAACGACTGGGACACGGTGCTGCTCGACTCCTACCGCGCCATCGCCCAGAGCGGCGTCGAGCGGACGGTGCTCGATGACCTGCCCGGCCGGACGGCCGACGAGGTCGCGCTCGTGCTGGGGCCGGTCTTCCCGTCCGAGAGCGCCGCCCTGCGCTCGGCGGCGGTGGCGTTCGACGAGGTGCGGTACGGCCACCTCTCGGCCGCCGAGCCTGCGGCGCGCGACGTCTGCGCCCTCGAGGTGCGGCTCCGCGCGCTGCGGCCGGTCCTCCCCGAGCTGTCGGGGGCGCCCGGACGCGGGCCGGCCACGGCGGGTATGCCGTGAGCAGCGCGAGCGCGACAGGGGCCACGACCGTGACCGGGGCGGCGCCCGGACCGGCAGGGACGTCGGGGACCCCGGCTCCCGGACGGCCGTCGGCGCACACCACAGATCCGAGGCGGCGCCGGGTGAAGGGCCGTCGGGTCCTCCTCGCTGTGCTCGTCGCCGCCCTGCTCGCCACGCTGGTGGCGCTCTCCGTCGCCGGCCGGCGCGGGGCGGGCTACCTCGACCCGGAAGACACCGGCCGCTACGGCGCTGCGGCCCTCGTCGCCGTGCTGCGCCACCACGGCGTCGAGGTCCGGGTGGTCCGCAGCGTCGCCGACCTGGGTGCCGAGCGGCTCGCCGCCGGGACCACCGTCGTCGTCGGCGACCCCACCTATCTCGGGCCGGGTGCCGCAGCCCTGCTGGCGGCCGACACGGTGGGCGTCGACCGGCTCGTCCTGCTCTCGCCCCACGACCAGCAGCTCGAGGCCATGGGGCTGCCACTCGACACGACCCCCGCGGGCACCGGCCGGCTCACGGCTCGCTGCGACAGCCCGGTGGCTCGCCGGTCCGACCAGGTGAGCGGAGCGGAGATGCGCTACGTCGCGGACTCCACGCGCGGCACCGGCTCGGTGCGCCTGTGCTTCCCGCTGCCGGGCCGGGCGGCCGACCCGTCGTCGCCCGACGCCGGCGGGTTCGCGCACGGCGCCGGCCTGGCGGAGGTGGCCGGTGCGCCCCACCACGCCCCGGTGGTCGCGCTCGGCTTCGCCTCCGGGCTGGTCAACGGCCGCATCACCGAGCTCAGCCAGGCCGGCGTCGCCCTCCGCGCCCTCGGCGACTCCCCCACCCTCGTGTGGTACCAACCGGGACCGGCGGACCTGGCGGTCGGCGGCGACGGCCGGCACACCACCGACGTGTGGCCCGAGTGGATCGGGCCGGCCACGGCCCTGGTCCTCAGCGCCGTGCTCGTCCTCGCCCTGGTCAGGGGCCGCCGCTTCGGGCGGCTCGTCCCGGAGCCGCTGCCGGTGGTCGTCCGGGCCGTCGAGACGACCGAGAGCCGTGGGCGGCTCTACCGCCGGGCCGGCGACCGCGCCCGGGCCGCCTCGGTCCTGCGCGACGCCACGGTTCGACGGCTGGCCCGGCGGCTCGCGCTGTCCCCCGGCGACCCGCCCACCCAGGTCGCCGCCGGCGTGACCGCCGCCACCGGGCTGCCCCTGCACGAGGTCGGCACGGCCCTGTTCGGGCCGGAGCCGTCCGACGACCCCGAGCTGTTGCGGCTCGCTCAGCAGCTCGCCGACCTGGAGGAAAGGGCCCGCCCGAGATGACCGAGTACCCGATCGGCCCCCCATCGGCCGCCGCGCCACCCGGACCGCGGCAGGGCCCCCCGCCGCCGACCTCGGCGCGGTCCGGACCGGCCCAGGGTCCCCCTCCGCCCGCACCGGACGCCCGCCAGGCGCTGCTCGCCGTCCGCGCCGAGGTGGCCAAGGCCGTCGTCGGCCAGGACGCGGCGGTCGCCGGGCTGCTCGTCGCGCTGCTGGCCCGCGGCCACATCCTCCTCGAAGGCGTCCCCGGGGTCGCCAAGACGCTGCTCGTGCGCACCCTGGCGGCCGCGCTGTCGGTGGAGACCAAGCGGGTGCAGTTCACCCCCGACCTCATGCCGGGCGACCTCACCGGCTCGCTGGTCTTCGACGCCCGGACCAGCGACTTCACCTTCCGGCGCGGCCCGGTCTTCACCAACCTGCTGCTCGCCGACGAGATCAACCGGACCCCCCCGAAGACCCAGTCCGCGCTCCTCGAGGCGATGGAGGAGCGGCAGGTGAGCGTCGATGGCGTGCCCAACCCGCTGCCGTCGCCGTTCATGGTCGCCGCCACCCAGAACCCGGTCGAGTACGAAGGCACCTACCCGCTGCCCGAGGCCCAGCTCGACCGCTTCCTGCTCAAGGTCGTCCTGCCGATCCCGCCACGGGACGACGAGGTCACCGTGCTCCGCCGTCACGCCAGCGGGTTCGACCCCCGCGACCTCGGCACGGCCGGGATCCGGTGCGTCGCGGGGGCGGCCGACCTCGCAGCGGGCACGGAAGCGGTCGCCCGGGTGCAGGTCTCGGACGAGGTCGCGGCCTACATCGTCGACATCGCCCGCGCGACCAGGACCTCGCCCTCCCTGTCGCTGGGCGTCTCGCCGCGCGGCGCGACGGCCCTCATGGCGACCAGCCGCGCGTGGGCGTGGCTCGGCGGCCGCGGCTACGTCACCCCCGACGACGTCAAGGCGCTGGCCCACGCGACCCTCGCGCACCGGCTGTCGTTGCGGCCGGAGGCCGAGCTCGAGGGCGTCAGCGTCTCCACGGTGCTCGACAGCGCCCTCGGGTCGGTGCCGGTCCCGCGCTGATGGCCCTGACCCTGCGCACCGTGGCGCTGGCCCTGCTGGGGCTGGCGCCGGTCGCCGTGTGGCCGACCGGCGACACGGTGCGAGCGTGGTGGCTGCTCATGGTCCTGCTCGTCGGACTCGACCTGCTGCTCGCTCCGTCGCCCAACAGGCTCCGGCTGGCGCGCAGCGAGCCGGGCCAGGTACGGCTCGGCGAAAGCACCCGGTCCACCCTGCTCGTGACCAACCCCACGTCGCGCAGGGTGCGTGGAGCTGTCCGCGACGCCTGGCCGCCCTCGGCCGGTGCCGTACGCGACCGTCATCGGCTCGACCTGCCGGCCGGCGAACGGACCCGGCTCACCACGACGCTGGTGCCGACCCGCCGCGGCGACCGCCACGCCGACCGCGTCACGCTGCGGCTCACCGGCCCTCTCGGGCTGGCCGCCCGGCAGCGCTCCGTCGTCCTGCCCGGCGCGGTCCGGGCCCTGCACCCGTTCCCCGCCCGCAAGCACCTGCCGAGCCGGCTCGCCGTCCTGCGCCAGCTCGACGGCCGGGCAGCCGTGCGCACCCGGGGCCAGGGCACCGAGTTCGACAGCCTGCGCGACTACGTCGACGGCGACGACGTCCGCAGCATCGACTGGCGGGCCACCGCCCGCCGCCGCAACCTCGTCGTGCGGACCTGGCAGCCCGAGCAGTACCGCCGGATCATCATCGTCCTCGACACCTCGCGCACCAGCGCCGGCCGGGTCGGGGACGGGCCGCGGCTGGACGCGGCCATGGACGCGGCCCTGCTGCTCACCGCGCTCGCCGGCCATGCCCGCGACCGGGTGCAGATCATCGCCGGCGACCGGGAGATCCGCGCCCGGGTCGGCGGCACCGACCGGGTGCAGCTGCTGCACGCCGCGGTGAGCACCCTCGCGCAGGTCGACGCACGGCTGGTCGAGGCCGACTGGGGCGTCCTCGCGGCGGAGGTCGCCCGGCTCGGCTCGCACCGGGCGCTCGTCGTGCTGCTCACCCCGCTGGAGTCCTCCGCGGTCGAGGAGGGCCTGCTGCCGGTCCTGCCCGCCCTCACCGCCCACCACCGGGTCGTCGTCGCCTCGGTCGCCGACCCGGCGGTCAGCGCCCTGCGGGCCGCCCGGTCCAGCACCGCGCAGGTGTATGCCGCCGCCGCGGCCGAGCGGACCACCCGGCTGCGCGAGCGGACGGCCGAGGCCCTGGGCCGGCTCGGCGTGACGGTGGTGGATGCCGACGCCGACGACCTGCCGGTTCGGCTCGCCGACCACTACCTCGCCCTGAAGCGCCAGGGCCTGCTCTGACCCACGGCCGGCACCGCGCGCCGGGGCCGGGGGCGCCCAGCAGGAACCCGACCCGGGCGAAGGGCGGTCGGCGGCGGTGGGGGCCGGAGACCGGCCGGAGGTGCGGTCAGCCGGCAAGGGGGACGGTCTCGCCGATGTCCCGGACGTCGACGTCACCGGTCGCCCCGACGGCGTACGCGCGGCGGCCCAGCACGAACACGTAGGCCAGGAACGCCGACTCGACGACGACCCCGATCCCGACCCGGACGGCGGTCGGCAGGTCCGACGGCGTCACGAACCCCTCGATGACGCCGCTGACCAGCAGCACCGCGACGAGCCCCAGGGCCACCCCCACGGCCGAGCGCCCCTCCGCGGCGAAGGACTGCAGCCTCGTCCTCGCCCCCGGCTCGACCCATGACCAGAACAGCCGCAGCCCGACCGCTGCGGCGATGAAGACGGCCGTGAGCTCCAGCAGACCGTGCGGGAGGATCAGCCCGAAGAACAGGCCGGTCCGCCCGTGCGAGATCATCAGCGCCGCCGCCACCGCCAGGTTGGTGATGTTCTGGACGAGGATGTACAGCACCGGCAGGCCCAGCACCCCGAGGGCGATGACCTGCGCCGACACCCAGGCGTTGTTGACCCACACCATCGAGGCGAACTCGTGGTGGGCGAACTCGCTGTAGTAGTGCGAGAAGTCGGTCCCGACGTAGGCGTTGATCTCCTCCGGGGTGAGCACTGAGGTGTAGACCTCCGGGTGCGCCAGCGTCCAGGCGGCGACCAGCGCCGCGGCCAGGAGGTTGAGCAGGGCCGTCGGCCCCCACCACCAGCGCAGCCGGTAGAGCGCCCCGGGGAAGCTGCGGGTGAAGAACCGGCCGAGATCGGCCCAGGTCGACGTATCCCGCCCCGCGGACGAGAGCCTGGCCCGGGCGAGCAGCGTGGACAGGTAGGTGACGACCGACGGGTCGGGGCTCGCGGAGCGGACGACCGAGAGGTGGGTCGAGGTCCGCTGGTACAGGTCGAGGAGCTCGTCCGCCTCGGCGCCGGTGAGCCGGCTGCGGCCCACGAGCTGCTCGAGGCGCGCCCACTGGGCGTAGTGCGCCGCCACGTAGGCATCGAGATCCACGCGCTCCACCCTATGCTGCGGGAGTGAGCGACACGGCGGGCTACGCGGGGTCCGCGAGCTACCGCGGCTACGCCTCCGACGACGTCGTCACGGGCGAGGGCGTGGCCGTCGAGCTGCCCGTCGCCTCGGTCCTGGCCCGGGCCGGGTCGGGGATCATCGACCTCGCCGTCGCGCTGGTGCTCGTCCTCTCGGCGGTGTTCGGGCTGCCGGTCGTCGCGGGACAGGCCTCCGACGCCGTGGCGAGGACGCTGGCCGTCCTCACCATCGTCGCCATCACCGTGGCCGTCCCGGCCGTCGTCGAGACCCTCACCCGGGGACGGACCCTCGGCAAGCTCGCCCTCGGCCTGCGGGTGGTCCGGGACGACGGCGGACCCATCACCGCGCGGCACGCCATCACCCGGGCGCTCGTCGGCTGGGTGGAGATCTACCTGCTCTCCGGCGCACCCGCCCTCATCGCCGCCCTCATCCATCCGCGGGCCAAGCGGCTCGGAGACATGGCGGCAGGCACCTATGTCGTCAACCAGCGGGCCCGGCTGCGGCTGCTGGCGCCGCCGGCGATGCCACCACCGCTGCGGGCCTGGGCGGTCACGGCCGACCTCGCGGCCCTGCCACCCGGTCTGGCGATCGCCATCCGCCAGTTCCTCGGGCGGGCGCCGTCGCTCAGTGCGCCCGCGCGCCACCAGCTCGGCCTGGAGCTGCTGCGCGCCACCCTGCCGCACGTCTCGCCGCCGCCTCCGCCGGGCTTCCACCCGGAGTACGTCCTCGCGGCCGTCATCGCCGACCGCCGCCGCCGCGACACCGAACGGCTGTGGCGCGAGGAGCAGCGGCGCCGCGTCCTGCTCCCCCCGGACCCGTGGGGCTCAGGCCGGTAGGCCCAGGCCGGCATACCCCGGCTTGACCACGTCCGTGATGATGGCCAGCCGCTCGTCGAACGGGATGAACGCCGACTTCATGGCGTTGATCGTCGCCCACCGCAGGTCCTCCAGGCTCCAGCCGGCCTGGTGCACCAGCAGCTCCATCTCCCGGCTCATCGACGTGCCGCTCATCAGCCGGTTGTCGGTGTTGACGGTGACCCGGAACCGCAGCCGCATGAGCAAGGTGATGGGGTGCAGCGCGATCGACGGCGCCGCACCGGTCTGCACGTTGCTGCTCGGGCACATCTCGAGCGGGATCCGCCGGTCCCGGACGTAGGCCGCGAGCAGCCCCAGCTCGACCCGCCCGGGGTCCGCGGCGAGCGCCGCGCCGATGTCCTCGGTCGCCGGCCGGCCGCCGACGGTGACGTCGTCGACGATGCGCACGCCGTGGCCGAGCCGGTCGGCGCCACACCACTGGATGGCCTCCCAGATGCTCGGCAGCCCGAACGCCTCGCCGGCGTGGATGGTGAAGTGGGCGTTCTCACGGCGCAGGTACTCGAACGCGTCGAGGTGCCGGCTCGGCGGGAAGCCGGCCTCGGCGCCGGCGATGTCGAACCCGCCGACCCCGGCGTGCCGGTAGCGCACGGCGAGCCGGGCGATCTCGGTGCTCATCGCCGCGTGCCGCATCGCGGTGAGCAGCGCGGTCATCCGGATCGGGGCACCCGCCGCCGCCGCCTCCTTCTCGCCGTCGCGGAACCCGGCGGTCACCGCCTCGACGACCTCCTCCAGCGCCAAGCCGCGCTCGATGTGCAGCTCGGGGGCGAACCGCGACTCGGCGTAGACGACGCCGTCGGCGGCGAGGTCGAGGGCGCACTCCTTCGCGACGCGGTGCAGCTGGTCGGCGGTCTGCATGACGGCGACCGTGTGGGCGAAGGTCTCGAGGTAGCGCTCGAGCGAGCCGGAGTCCGCCGCCGCTCGGAACCACGAGCCGAGGGCGGGGGCCTCGGTCGCCGGCAGCGCGGCATACCCGACCTCGTCGGCGATCTCGAGGACCGTCTGCGGCCGGACCCCGCCGTCGAGGTGGTCGTGCAGCAGGGCCTTGGGGGCGCGGCGGATGATGTCGGGGCCGGGTGCGGCCATCAGGCGATCCTGTCGACGATGAGCGGGGTCAGCGCCGGCCGGGCACCGTCGGGCGCGATGGTCATCGCTTCGTCGAGCGCGGCGAGGGCACGCTCGAACCGGTCGGGAGTGTCGGTGTGCAGTGTCATGACCCGCTCGCCGCCGCGCACGACGGCCCCGGGCTTGGCGTGCAGCTGGACCCCGGCCCCGGCCTGGACCGGGTCCTCCTTGCGCGCTCGCCCGGCGCCGAGGCGCCAGGCGGCGACCCCCACCGCGTACGCGTCGAGGGCGGTGAGGACCCCGTCGGCCGGTGCGAGCACCTCGTGGGTATGCCGCGCCACCGGCAGCGGTGCGTCCGGGTCACCCCCCTGGGCGCGGATCATCGCCCGCCAGGCGTCCATGGCCCGGCCGTCGCCGAGCGCGGCGGCGACGTCCTGGCCGTCGCGTCCGGCGGCGGCCAGCATCTCCTGGGCGAGTGTCACGGTGAGCTCGACGACGTCCGGGGGGCCGCCGCCCGCCAGTACCTCGACCGACTCCCGGACCTCGAGGGCGTTGCCGGCGGTGAGCCCCAGCGGGGTGTCCATGCCGGTGAGCAGGGCGACGGTGCGGACGCCGGCGTCGGTCCCGAGGGCGACCATGGTCTCGGCGAGCTCCCGGGCGCGGGCCTCGGTCCGCATGAAGGCCCCGGAGCCGACCTTGACGTCGAGAACGAGGGCGCCGGTCCCCTCGGCGATCTTCTTGCTCATGATCGACGAGGCGATGAGCGGGATGGCCTCGACCGTGCCGGTCACGTCGCGCAGGGCGTAGAGCCGCCTGTCGGCGGGGGCGAGGCCGGACCCGGCGGCACAGATGACGGCCCCGACCTCCTCGAGCTGGCGGAGCATCTCGCCGGTGTCGAGGTCCGCGCGCCAGCCGGGGACCGACTCGAGCTTGTCGAGCGTGCCGCCGGTGTGCCCGAGACCGCGACCGGACAGCTGCGGCACCGCGACGCCGAAGACGGACACCAGCGGGGCGAGCGGCAGGGTGATCTTGTCGCCGACGCCGCCGGTGGAGTGCTTGTCGGCGGTCGGCCGGGCGAGCGAGGAGAAGTCCATCCGTTCGCCGCTGGCGATCATCGCGGCCGTCCAGCGCGAGATCTCGCGCCGGGTCATCCCGTTGAGCAGGACCGCCATGGCGAGGGCGCTCATCTGCTCGTCGGCGACGACGCCGCGGGTGTACGCGTCGATGACCCAGTCGATCTGAGCGTCGCTCAGCTCGCCGCTGTCCCGCTTGGCGATGATGACGTCGACGGCGTCGAAGGCTTCGCTCACGCAGCCATCATCACAGATCGCCGTTCGGCGCCGGGTCGGGCCCGCGGCGCGGCCACGACCGGTGCGCCCGGAGGTTGTCCGGTCCGAACGCCTGCGGGAGCACCTCGCTCATCGGCGAGACGCCCTCGGGGGTCATGAGCAGGCAGTCCGCTCCGCCGTTCTCCCACAGCAGCTGTCGGCACCGCCCGCACGGCATGAGCGCCGCCTCGTCGCCGCCGACGCACCAGACGGCGACGAGGCGTCCGCCGCCGCTCGCGTGCAGGTGGCTCACCATGCCGCACTCGGCGCACAGCCCGACGCCGTAGGAGGCGTTCTCGACGTTGCACCCGACGACCACCCGTCCGTCGTCGACGAGGCCGGCGACGCCGACCGGGAAGCGGGAGTAGGGGGCGTAGGCGTGGGCCAGCATCTCGACGGCCGCCTCGTGCAGGGCGTCCCAGTCGACCGCGGGACCCGGGTCGCTGCTCACCGCTCCTCCACCGGGCCGAGCCGGGCGAGCGGCAGCTCGTGCTCGAACGTGACCCGGTCGGCGAGCACGACGGCGCTGAGCAGGTGCGCCGCCGCGACGACCGCGCGGTCGTCGACCACCAGGTCGCCCTGGTGCAGGTCGAAGGCCGCCCCGCCGGCGGTGCGGGTGCCGAGCCGGGCCATCGCCCCAGGAGCGTGGGCGAGGTACCACGAGAAGTCCTCGCCGCCGAGGGACTGTGCCGTGCCGATCGGGGTCAGTCCGGTGCCTTGGGCGGCCTGGCGCAGGGCCTCGACGGCGTCGGCCTGGTTGACCACCGGCGGCACGCCCTTGACCCGCTCGAGGCGGGCCTGGACGGCATACGGGGCGACGACGTCGGCGACGATCTCCTCGAGCAGCGGACCGACCGTGAGCCAGGCGTTGGCGTCGAGCATCCGCAGCGTGCCGCTGCACTCGCCGCTCGACGGGATGACGTTCGCCGCCTTTCCGGCGTGGACCGTTCCCCAGACCAGGGCGGCACCGGCCCGCGGGTCGAGGCGCCGGGAGAGGACGGCCGGCATGTCGGTGACGACCTTGGCCAGGGCGTAGGTGAGGTCCTCGGTGAGCTGCGGGCGCGAGGTGTGCCCGCCCCGGCCGTGGAGGAAGACGCGGAGGTGGTCGCAGGCAGCGGTCAGCGGGCCGACCCGCAGGCCGACCTGGCCGACGTCGAGACTGGGATCGGCGTGGACGGCGAAGACCACGTCGACGTCGTCCATGGCCCCGTGCGCGATGGCGTCGTGCGCGCCGCCCGGGATGAGCTCCTCGGCGGCCTGGAACACCGCCCGGACGCCGATGCCGCGCTCGCGCAGCCCCGGCTCGACCCGCTGCAGGGCGAGCAGCGCCCCCACCAGACCGGCGGTGTGCACGTCGTGGCCGCACGCGTGGCAGACCCCGTCGGTGGCCGAGGCGAAGGGCAGCCCGGTGCGCTCGCGGACCGGCAGCGCGTCCAGGTCGGCCCGCAGCGCCACCCGGTAGGCCGCGTGCTCGGCGCCGAGATCGGCCAGCAGGCCGGTGCCGGGCAGCCGTCGCACGCTGATCCCGGCGCTCTCGAGGCGCGCGGCGACGACCGCGGTGGTGCGGGTCTCCTCGCGGGACAGCTCGGGATGCGCATGGAGGTCGTGGCGCAGCTCGACGAGCTCGTCGGCAAGCGAGAAGACGTGCGCCCGCAGGTCGGCGAGGAGGGCGTCGTCAGTCATCTCGGAGCCACACTACCTCCGGGGCCGGCCAGACCCCGGCCGGCGGGCGGGACGGGTCAGCCGGCGGCCGCGTCGGTCAGCGCGTTGCCCCCGGCGGCACGCCGGCGGTCCTCCCACCTGGCGATGACCCCGTCCATCTCGGCGCTGACGAACTCGAGGAACTCCAGGCTGAGCGCCATCCGGGCCTGCGCCTCGGGCCGGCCCTCACAGGCGCGGATCCCGTCGGAGAGGGCGGCCATGATCGGGCCGTACGTCTGGTCCTTGCGCAGCACCGCGTCGTGCCAGGCGTCGTCCGCCACGACGTAGACGTCGCGGCGCGACCCCCGCTCCCGCTCCCGGCGCATGAGGCCGACCTGCGCCAGGTACGACACGGCGCTCGAGACCGCCGAGGGGCTGATCGCCAGGGTCGTGGCCAGCTCCGCCGCGGTGAGCCGCCCGCCGTCCGCGGCGAGCAATGCGGCGAACGCCCGGGAGGGCTGCAGCGCCATCCCCGCGGACGCCAGCGCCCCTCCCAGACGTTCGACGTACTGGGCGACGTCAGGATGCTCGGGACCAGCCATATCGGAACTTTACAACATTCAGAAATTTCTGAATAGAGGGTAGCATCGTCGGCATGACCGACGTCATCGTCACCTCCGCCCTGCGCAAGGCCTTCGGGCCGACCATCGCCCTCGACGGGCTCGACCTCGTCGTCCACGAGGGCGAGATCCATGGCTTCCTCGGCCCCAACGGGGCGGGCAAGTCCACGACCATCCGCATCCTGCTCGGCCTGCTGCGGGCCGACGGCGGCTCGGCCACCCTGTTCGGCGGCAACCCGTGGACGGAGGCGACGTCCCTGCATCGCCGGGTCGCCTACGTGCCCGGCGACGTCGTGCTCTGGCCCACCCTCACCGGCGGCGAGGTCATCGACCTGCTCGCCCGGCTGCGGGGCGGGATCGACGAGGGCCGGCGGGCACAGCTGCTCGACGCGTTCGACCTCGACCCGACCAAGAAGGGGCGCTCGTACTCCAAGGGCAACCGCCAGAAGGTCGCCCTCGTCGCCGCACTCGCCTCGGACGCCCCGCTCCTCCTGCTCGACGAGCCGACCGCCGGGCTCGACCCGCTCATGGAGCACGTGTTCCAGACCGAGATCTCCCGGGTCCGCGACCAGGGCCGCACCGTCCTGCTGTCGAGCCACATGCTGAGCGAGGTCGAGAAGGCCTGCGACCGGGTGAGCATCGTGCGCAGCGGCAGGATCGTCGACACCGGGTCGCTGGCCGACCTGCGGCACCTGACCCGGACGACGGTGCACGCGACCGTCACCTCGGCCCCCGCCCCGGCGGACCTCGCCTCCTGGCCCGGCGTCCACGACAGCGGTGTCACCGGCAGCGAGGTCCACTGTGCGGTCGACACCTCCGAGGTGGGCGCGACGATCTCGCGCCTGGACGCCCTCGGGATCACCGCCCTCACCTGCCAGCCCCCCACCTTGGAGGAGCTCTTCCTCGAGCGCTACCACGACGCCGCACCCAGGCCCGTCCCGAGCGAGGTGTGACGTGGCGACGATGACCGCCCCCGCAGCGGTCGCCGCTCCGCGCGGCGAGCTCGCCGGGACCGTCGCCCTGCTCCGGCTCGCCTGGCGGCGCGACCGCATCCTCATCCCCAGCAGCGCCGTGGGGCTCACCGTGCTGTCGGTGGGCTCCGCCCAGGCGACCCTGGCGCTCTACCCGACCGTGGACTCGGTGCAGCGGGGCCTCGCCGACCTGTTCGCCAACCCGGCCGTCACCGCCCTCTACGGGCCGGTGGCGTCGAAGACCCCCGATGCGCTCGCGGTGATCAAGACCGTGCTGCTGGGGGCCGTGGCGCTCGCGATCCTCGCCTACGTCATCGTCCGGCGGCACACCCGGACCGAGGAGGAGGAGGGCCGCTTCGAGCTCCTCGGCTCGGGCAGCGTCGGACGCTGGGCTCCGCTGACCGCCTCGGTCATCCTCTCGACGGCGACCGTCGTGGGGATCTCCGTGCTGTCCACGGCCGGCCTGGCCTCCCTCGGCATGGACCCCACCGGATCGGTGGCGCTCGGTGTCTGCTGGCTGGTCGCCGGGCTGTTCATGGTCGGCGTGACGGCGGTCGCGGCCCAGCTCACCACCACCTCGCGCGGCTGCGCCGGGATCGCCTTCGGCGTGCTGCTCCTCGCCTATCTCCTGCGCGCGGTCGGCGACTCGACGACCGGCGGTGCGGCCCGGTCGCTCAGCTGGGTGTCCCCCCTCGGGTGGACGGTCAAGGTCTCGCCGTACGGCCTGAACCGCATCTGGCTCCTCCTGCCGGCGCTCGCCCTCATGGTCGCGCTCGTCGGACTCGCCTTCGCCCTGCTCGAGCGGCGCGACCTCGGCGCGGGCCTGTTCGCCAGCCGGGCGGGAGCGGCGCGGGGCAGCCGGGTCCTCGCCTCCTCGGCCGGGCTGTCGTGGCGGCTCAACCGCCCCAGCGTCATCGGCTGGACGGTCATCGGGGCCGTCCTCGCCGGGGTGCTCGGCAACCTCGTCGCCTCGGTCGACCAGCTGACGAGCAACCCGGCCGTGGCGGACATGCTCAAGCAGCTGGGCGGGAGCGCGGGCACCCTGGACGACATCTTCTTCGCGACCGAGCTGCGCTTCGCGGCTGCCGCCGCGACCGCCGCCGGCATCTCCGCCGTCCTGCGGGGGGCGGCCGAAGAACGCCTCACCCATGCCGAGACCCTCCTGGCCGCTCCGGTCCGCCGCCCCCGGTGGTTCGCCTCGCACGTCGTCCCCGGCGTGCTCCTGCCCGCCTGGATCATGGCCCTCATCGGGCTCGTCGCCGGCGCCGTCGGCCACGCCGCCACCGCCAACGCCCCGGCGGCCGGCGAGCTCGTCGTCGCGGCCCTGTCGACCCTCCCAGCCGTCTGGCTCGTCGTCGGTGCGGCCGCGTTGCTGTTCGGCCTGCGCACCAGGTGGGCCCCGTTCGGGTGGGGCGTGCTCGCCGTCACCTTCCTCCTCGGCGAGTTCGGGCCGATCATGCGGCTGCCCCAGTGGCTCATCGACCTCTCGCCCTACACCCACCTCTCGCAGCTGCCCGGCGGGTCGTTCGCCACCGGGTCCGCCGTGGTCATGACCCTGCTCGCCCTGGCCGCCGTGGTGGTCGGGGGCCTGGCGTTCAGCCGGCGGGACATCGGCTGAGCCCGCCGCGGGGACCGGACGCGCGGCCGAGGAGGACCGGTATGCCGCGAGCCCGCGCCGGGGCAGCGGTCAGCGCGCCGAGCCGGCCCGGGACGGGCGGCATACCCTCACAGCTCGGCTTGGCGCAGCGTCGCGACCTGCGGGCCCCGGGTGATGCCCCGCCCGGCCAGGGCGAAGCGGCGGACGACGCGCCACACCTGGTCGGCACCGTGCTCGTAGAGGTCGACGGCGGAGACGCCGAACCTGCACTCGAAGCGGGAGAGCGAGGTGTAGGCGGCGTCGAGGGCGAGCTCGCCGAGGTGGTGGGCGACCGTCACGTGGGGGTGGTAGTTGAACTCGAGGTCGCGACGCACCGGGCCGGAGCGGATCGCCGCCTCCAGTGCCTCACACTCAGGGATGCCCTGCGAGACCTGGACGAACACGACGGGACTGACCGGACGGAACGTCCCGGTCCCGGCGAGCCGTATGTCGAACGGCGCAGCAAGCGCGACGACGGTGCTGAGATGGTCGACGAACCCCGCGATGGCGGGCCCGGCGATCTCCGTCGGCGGCAGGAGCGTCACATGGGGCGGGATGGCCTCGGCCATCGGGTCACCGAACCCGGCGCGGTACCCCTGCAGAGCGGACCCGTACGGCTCGGGAACGGTGATGGCAACGCCGAAGGTGCCCATGACGCTCGACCCTACTTCACGGCCGGGAGCAGCCCCACGGCGTCGTACACCCGGGTCACGGTGGCCCGGGCGACCCCACGGGCCCGGCCCGCACCGTCGGCGAGGACCCGGTCGAGCTCCGCCGGGTCGGCGAGCAGCTCGGTCATCCGCTGCCGGAACGGCGTGACGGCCTCGACGACGACGTCGGCGACCTCCTTCTTGAGGTCACCGTAGCCGCGGCCGGCGAAGGCGCTCTCCAGATCCTCGATGCGGGCGCCGGACAGGACCGAGTGGATGACGAGCAGGTTCGACACGCCCGGCTTCTCCTCGGGGTCGTAGCGGATCTCGCCGCCGGTGTCGGTGACGGCGGAGCGGATCTTCTTGGCGATGCGGGCCGGCTCGTCCATCATCTCGATGAGCCCCTTCTCGGTCGACATCGACTTGCTCATCTTCGACGTCGGGTCCTGCAGGTCCATGATCTTGGCCGACCCGGTGAGGATGTACGGCTCCGGGACGGTCAACGTGGGCCCGAACCGCGCGTTGAAGCGCTCGGCGAGGTCGCGGGTGATCTCGAGGTGCTGGCGCTGGTCCTCGCCGACGGGGACGTAGGCCGCGTCGTACATGAGGATGTCGGCCGCCATGAGGATCGGGTACGTGAACAGCCCGACGTTGGCCGGCTGGCCCTTGGCGACCTTGTCCTTGTACTGGGTCATCCGGTTCATCTCGCCCATGGCCGTGAGGCAGGACAGCACCCAGGCGAGCTCGGCGTGCTCGGGAAGGTGGCTCTGGCAGAAGATGGCCGACCGCTTGGGATCGACGCCGCCGGCGATGAACTGGGCCGCGGTGACCCGGCTGCGCTGACGCAGGAGCGCCGGGTCGGTCGGCACGTTGAGGGCGTGCAGGTCGGCGACGAAGTAGTAGGCCTCGAAGTCGTCCTGCAGGCCCACCCAGTTGACCAGCGCCCCGAGGTAGTTGCCGAGGTGGAGGCTGTCGCCCGAGGGCTGCATCCCGGAGAGGATGCGGGACCGGGCTCCGGTGGTCGGGGGCTGGGCGGACATGCGCCCCATTCTGGCAGGTCCGAGCGGGGCGGTCGGCGCGGTGTCCTCGGGGCGGTAGCGTCACGGTCGTGACAGAGAGCAGCATCGCGTGAGGGCGGCCGAGGTCTTCGAGGAGCAGTACCGCTACGTCCCCGAGGGCACCTGGTCCGCGCCGGGACGGGTCAACCTCATCGGCGAGCACACCGACTACAACGGCGGCCTCGTGCTGCCCATCGCGCTCCCCCAGCGGACGTATGCCGCGTGCGCACGGCGCCCGGACGGGCGGCTGCGGGTGTTCTCGACCCAGACCGGGCGCAGCGTCGAGGTCGACCTGGCGGATGTGGCGCCGGGCGTGCCCGGCGGGTGGGCGGCATACGTCGCGGGCGTCCTGTGGTCGCTCGCCCGCTCCGGGCACGAGGTCGGCGGCCTGGACATCGCCGTCGACAGCGCGGTGCCGGTCGGCTCCGGGCTGTCGAGCTCGGCGGCGCTGGAGTGCGCGGTCGGCGCGGCGGCCTCGGACCTGTTCGGGCTGCACCTCCTCGAGGGGGACGGTGCGCGGTCGCGGCTGGCCGCCGACTGTCGCCGCGCGGAGAACGTCATCGCCTCGGCCCCCACCGGCGGCATGGACCAGTCGGCGTCGCTGCTGTGCCGGAGCGCCCACGCGCTCATGCTGGACTGCCGGGACTGGCAGACCCGGCACGTGCCCTTCGACCTCGGGGCGCACGGGCTGGCGCTGCTCGTCACCGACACCAAGGCCGAGCACGCCAACGTCGACGGTCAGTACGGCGACCGGCGGATGGCCTGCGAGGCGGCGGCCGACCGGCTCGAGGTCGCCACCCTGCGGCAGATCCACCTCGACGGGCTCGACGAGGCGCTCGCCCGGCTGTCCGGGGCGGTCCTGCGCCAACGGGTCCGGCATGTCGTCACCGAGACCGACCGGGTCGAGCGGGCCGTCGAGGCGCTGCGACGTGCGGACTTCGCCGAGCTGGGCCGGCTGTTCACCGCATCGCACGCCTCGCTGCGCGACGACTACGAGGTGAGCTGCGCCGAGCTCGACACCGCGGTCGACGCGGCGCTGGGGTCCGGGGCTCTGGGCGCCCGGATGACCGGGGGCGGGTTCGGCGGGTCGGCCATCGCGCTCGTGCGGGCCGAGGACGTCGCCGTCGTCGGCACCACGGTCGCGGCGGCGTTCGCCGAACGGGGCTTCACCCCGCCGGTGTCCTTCGCCGTGGTGGCCGCCGGGCCGGCCCACCGCGACGCCTGACCCCCCGATGCCCGGCCGCTGCGAGCGTCCACCCCGGCCCTGACGGCGGGCGGGCGGCATCCGGTTCGCCGTTCGTCGTGGTCGGCGCGCGGCACGACATTAGGGTGGCGGCCATGGGCGACGACACGACGGGGTCCCCGACCGGGCCCGCCAGCAAGGACAGCGACGCAACCCCCGGCGCCCCCGGCGCCCCCGGGGGCGACCCGGCCGGCAGCCAGGGCACCGCCACCGCCCCCGCCGCCCCGAAGGACGACCTCGTCACCACCTCGCACTCGCTGAAGATCGGCCGGCGCACCCTGCGCTACCGGGCCACGACCGGCCGGGTCGTGCTCCGCGAGGAGGTCTTCAAGGACGGGGTCTTCACCGGGGTCAAGCCCAAGGCCGAGATGTCGATGACGGCGTACGTCGTCGACGGTGCGGAGGACCCGTCCGGGAAGCGCTCCGGCACGCCGGGCCGACCGGTGACGTTCGCGTTCAACGGTGGCCCGGGCTCGAGCTCGGTGTGGCTGCACCTCGGCCTGCTCGGCCCGCGCCGGGTCGACTCCGGCGACGTCGGTGCCCTGACGCCGCCGCCGTACGGCCTCCTCGACAACCCCGAGACCCTGCTCGCCGTCTCGGACCTCGTCCTCATCGACCCGGTCTCGACCGGCTTCTCCCGGGCCGTCGAGGGCGGCAACCCCAAGGACTACCACGGCTTCACCGCCGACCTCGCCTCGGTCGGCGAGCTCATCCGGCTGTGGACGACCCGCGAGGCCCGCTGGCTCAGCCCCAAGTTCGTCATCGGCGAGTCCTACGGCACGACCCGCGCTGCCGCGCTGGCCGACCATTTGCAGAGCGTCCACGGGATGTACCTCAACGGCGTCATGCTCGTCTCCTCGGTCCTCGACTTCGCGACCCTCGACTTCGACTTCCGCAACGACCGGGCGAGCGTCGACTTCCTCCCCACGTATGCCGCCACCGCCCACTACCACGGCCTGCACGGGCGCCGCTCGCTGCCGTCCGTGCTCGCCGAGGCCGAGGCGTATGCCGACCGCGACTACCCGTGGGCGCTCGCCCGTGGGCACCGGCTGACCTCCGCGGAGCGGGCCGAGGCCGTCGCGACCCTCGCCACGCTGACCGGGCTGAGCCCGGACTGGGTCGACCGGGCCGACCTGCGCATCGAGCACCAGCGCTTCTACGCCGAGGTGCTGCGGGGCCGGGGCCAGGTCGTCGGCCGCCTCGACACCCGGTTCACCGGTCCGCTCGGGGCGCGCAACGCCGAGGTCGCCGACACCGACCCGTCCAGCGACGCCACGACCGGACCGTATGCGGCCGCCTGGAACCACTACGTCCGATCCGAGCTCGGGTACCACAGCGACATCGCGTACACCCAGCTGTCGACGAAGGCCAACGAGGAGTGGTCGTTCAAGGAGTTCGAGGCCAAGCCGGTCGACGTCTCGGCGCGGATGGCCCGGGCCATGCGGGCCAACCCGCGCCTGCGGGTCCACGTCGCCTCCGGCTACCTGGACGGCGCCACCCCCTACTACGGGGCCCAGGACGTGTTCGCGCACCTCGAGGTCCCGCCGGCACTCCTCGCCAACGTCGAGCACCGGTTCTACGAGGCCGGGCACATGATGTACGTCCACGAGCCCAGCCGGGTCCGGCAGAGCGCCGACCTGGCCGACTTCGTGCGCCGGGCGAGCGGCAGCTAGCCGGTGGCCGTCGAGCCGCTCAGCTGGGCGGTGACGACGATGTTCGCCGTGGTGTGGCTCTCGGCACCGGTGGCCCGGTAGCAGCCGACGAGCAACAGGCGCCCGGGCACGGCGGTCCGCACCCGGTCGTCGGTGTCGAACGCGGACTTGCTGACGACGAACCACCCGTCGACCGTGTACGTCAGCGTGCCGTGGGCCGTGCTGACCTCGACGGCCGCGCCGGGACGGAGCTCCTTCAGCCGGTTGAAGACGGCCGGCTCCTTCCACGTGTGCCCGAACAGGTACACGGTGTTGGTCGCCGCGGTGCCGGGCGCCCCCCCGCCGGCCCACCAGGACACGGTGAACAGGGTGGGCGGCTCGACGGCCCCGCCGTGCGCGGCCACCTCGTCGTCGGTGTACGGGGTGACGGCGTGGCGCAGGCCGATGGAGGGCGCCGACACCCGCAGCGGTATGCCGGCCGGGACGGTCGCGATGGCGGCGGCGGCGGCCTCGGTCCGGGGCGGCATGGTCCTGGCCGCTGCCGTCCCGTCCTGGACCGTGGGACGAGCGGGCACCGCGGGCGGCCCGTCAACGCCCGTCGCCCTCGGCGCCAGGATCCCCACGGCGACGAGGGCGAGCAGGCCGCCCGCGAGGGCGAGCAGCGCCCCGGTCAGGCGGCGCGGCGCGCCCACCGACGCCCCGACCAGAGCAGCCCAGCAGCAGCGGCGAGCATGGCCCACCCGAGCAGCTGCGGAAGCCTCGCGGACCCACCCGAGGCGAGCAGGTCGGCGCCGTCGGTGGCGGCCGCTGGCACCTTGTTCACCTTGGCGGCCGCCCGGTGCACGGTCCGGCTCGACTGCGTGGCGTCGGTGGTGCCCCCACCCTGGGAGGGTCCCGACGAGCTGCCGGGGTCGGTCCCGGAGCACTCGGCCGAGGTTGCCACCCGCGTCGAGGACGCCTCCTCCACCTGCGGAGTCCCCGCCACCCACGTGCCCGCCGACTCGTCCCACACCCAGTCCGTCGTCGTCGTACGGGTGGTCACCTCGACCACACCGGCCGCACAGTCCGGCGTCCCCTCACTGACCGACGTCGAGACCACCGGCGCCGGCTTGGCCGGCAGCACCACGCACTCGGCCGAGGTGGCCACCCGCGTCGAGGACGCCTCCTCCACCTGCGGAGTCCCCGCCACCCACGTGCCCGCCGACTCGTCCCACACCCAGTCCGTCGTCGTCGTACGGGTGGTCACCTCGACCACACCGGCCGCACAGTCCGGCGTCCCCTCACTGACCGACGTCGAGACCACCGGCGCCGGCTTGGCCGGCAGCACCACGCACTCGGCCGAGGTGGCCACCCGCGTCGAGGACGCCTCCTCCACCTGCGGAGTCCCCGCCACCCACGTGCCCGCCGACTCGTCCCACACCCAGTCCGTCGTCGTCGTACGGGTGGTCACCTCGACCACACCGGCCGCACAGTCCGGCGTCCCCTCACTGACCGACGTCGAGACCACCGGCGCCGGCTTGGCCGGCAGCACCACGCACTCGGCCGAGGTGGCCTCCCGCGTCGAGGACGCCTCCTCCACCTGCGGAGTCCCCGCCACCCACGTGCCCGCCGACTCGTCCCACACCCAGTCCGTCGTCGTCGTCCGGGTGGTCACCTCGACCACACCGGCCGCACAGTCCGGCGTCCCCTCACTGACCGACGTCGAGACCACCGGCGCCGGCTTGGCCGGCCGCTCGGGAAGGGCACACCCGGCGGCGAGGATCTGGGCCCCCGTCCAGCCGGCGAAGACGGTGCCCAGGTTGAGTCCGGCGAAGGCCGGGGTGTCGTCGACCGCCGCGAAGCTCGGGATGATGTCGTCGGCGTGCTCGGCGTGACCGCTGGCTCGGTCGACCGACGACTTGTCGACGGTGATGTCGTTCCACTTCGAGGGCGCGTTGGCGTGGCAGAGGGTCACCAGATGGGCGTCATCCGCCTGGGCGCCGGGGGCCAGCCCGAGGTTCACGCTGAGAGTGGACAGGCCCACCACGGCCACCAGTGCCGTGAGGCGGAGGCGGGATGCGGGCCGGACGGCATGGCGGATCGAAGCCAACATGGCGGTGACTCTTTCGAAGGTCGAGGGCCCCTGCGCCTCGGTGTGTCCTCACCGTAGGACTACGGGTATACGGACCGTCAGGAAATGGTAAAGACAAAGTAAAGTCCGGCCGGACGGTGGAGGTCGGGATCCGCCGTTCGGACGACCCACCGTCCGCGCCCCCGGACCAGGACGGCGGGCCGCATACGCCCGGTGGCGCGGGGTGGCGCCCGCTCGGCCGCGGCATGGCCCCCTACCCTTTCTCTTGATATCAAGATATATTGGCCTCCCCGCCCACGAACCGTCACCTCCGGAGCTCTCATGGCCTCGATCATCTACACGCTCACCGACGAGGCGCCGCTGCTGGCGACGTACTCCTTCCTGCCGGTCATCGAGTCCTTCGCCTCCACGGCAGGCGTCGAGGTCGAGACCCGCGACATCTCGCTCGCCGGCCGGATCATCGCGGCCTTCCCGGAGTACCTGCGCGAGGACCAGCGGATCGGCGACGCGCTCGGCGAGCTCGGCGAGCTGGCGAAGACTCCGCAGGCCAACATCATCAAGCTGCCCAACGTGTCCGCCTCGATGCCGCAGCTCAAGGCCGCCATCGCCGAGCTCCAGTCCCAGGGGTACGCCCTCCCGGCCTTCCCCGACGACCCCCGGACCGACGAGGAGAAGGACGTCCGCGCGCGCTACGACCGGATCAAGGGCAGCGCCGTCAACCCGGTCCTGCGCGAGGGCAACTCCGACCGCCGGGCCGCCGCTGCCGTGAAGAACTACGCCCGCAACCACCCGCACTCGATGGGCGAGTGGAGCCCGGACTCCCGGACCAACGTCGCGACGATGGGCACCGACGACTTCCGCGCCACCGAGACCTCGGTCGTCCTGCCCGCCGACGACGTCCTGCAGATCCGCCAGGTCGCGGCCGACGGCACGACGACCGTGCTCAAGGAGTCGCTCCCCGTCCTCGCGGGGGAGGTCGTCGACGGGACGGTGCTGCGCGCGGCCGCGCTCGACACCTTCCTCGCCGAGCAGATCGCCCGGGCCAAGGCCGAGGGCGTGCTGTTCTCGGTCCATCTCAAGGCGACGATGATGAAGGTGTCCGACCCGGTCATCTTCGGCCACGTCGTGCGGGCCTTCCTGCCCGGGGTGTTCGCCGACTACGGCGACGACCTGGCCGCCGCCGGCCTCAGCCCCAACAACGGTCTCGGCTCGATCCTCGACGGCCTGGAAGCCCTGCCCAACGGTGCGGAGATCAGGGCCGCCATCGACCAGGGCCTGGCGGACGGCCCGCGGCTGGCCATGGTGAACTCCGACAAGGGGATCACCAACCTGCACGTCCCGAGCGATGTGATCGTCGACGCGTCGATGCCGGCGATGATCCGCACCTCCGGCCACATGTGGGGCCCGGACGGCACCGAGGGCGACACCCTCGCGGTCATCCCGGACAGCTCGTATGCCGGGGTGTACCAGGCCGTGATCGAGGACTGCCGCACCCACGGGGCCTTCGACCCCCGGACCATGGGATCGGTGGCCAACGTCGGCCTCATGGCGCAGAAGGCCGAGGAGTACGGCAGCCACGACAAGACGTTCGAGATCGCGGCCGACGGCCGGGTCGAGGTCGTCAACGCGGCCGGCGAGGTGCTGCTCGCCCACGACGTCGCCGCCGGTGACATCTGGCGCGCCTGCCAGACCAAGGACGCCCCGATCCGCGACTGGGTCAAGCTCGCCGTCACCCGCGCCCGGGCCACCGGCTCGCCGACCGTGTTCTGGCTCGACCCCCAGCGCGCCCACGACCGCACCATCGCCGAGAAGGTCCGCACCTACCTCGCCGACCACGACACCGAGGGCCTGAGCATCCACATCATGTCGCCGGTCGAGGCTGCCACCTACTCGGTACAGCGGATCCGCCGCGGTGAGGACACCATCTCGGTCACCGGCAACGTGCTGCGCGACTATCTCACCGACCTGTTCCCCATCCTCGAGCTCGGCACGAGCGCCAAGATGCTCTCCGTCGTCCCGCTCATGAACGGCGGCGGCCTGTTCGAGACCGGGGCGGGCGGCTCGGCGCCGAAGCACGTCCAGCAGCTCGTCGCCGAGAACTACCTGCGCTGGGACAGCCTGGGCGAGTTCCTCGCCCTCGCCGAGAGCCTGCGGCACGAGGCGGAGGCCTTCGACAACGCCCGGGCACGGATCCTCGGTGAGACCCTGGACAAGGCGACCGAGACCCTGCTCAACGAGAACAAGTCACCGGCCCGCAAGGTGGGCCAGATCGACAACCGGGGCAGCCACTTCTACCTCGCCATGTACTGGGCCCAGGAGCTGGCCAGGCAGACCGACGACGCCGAGCTCGCCGTCGCCTTCGGACCGGTGTCCGCGGCGCTGACCGAGGGCGAGCAGGCCATCGCGGCCGAGCTGCTCGAGGTGCAGGGCTCGCCGGTCGACATCGGCGGCTACTACCGCCCGAACGCCGCCAAGACCACGGCCGTCATGCGCCCCTCGGGTCGCTTCAACGACATCCTCTCCTCGCTGCTCTGACCTCGCGGCGGCCGCTGCTCCGACCAGGCGGCCGCCCTCGCTCCGCCGGGGGCCGGCGGCGGCCAGCCCCTGGTCCGCTCGGGTGGACCGCTGCGACAGCATCGCCGGGCCCGCGGGCCGTCAGTCGTCCTCGTCCTCGTCGGCGTCGGCCTTGGTGGGGTGCACCGTGCCGTGCGGGTGCTCCGGCGGGGCGTAGATCGAGTACACCTTGAGCGGCAGTGCGCCGGTGTTGGTGAGGTTGTGCCAGGAGCCCGCCGGCACGAAGATCGCGAAGTCCTCCGCGACGGTCTCGTCGAAGGAGAGGTCGTCCCGAGCGGGGCCCATCTGGACCCGCGCCGTGCCCTGCTCGACCCGGAGGAACTGGTCGTGGTCGTGGTGGACCTCCAGACCGATGTCGTCGCCGGGGGGGATCGCCATCACGGTGAGCTGAAGGTCGTGGCCCGTCCACAGGGTGCGCCGGTAAGCCTCGTTGGCGAGCGTCGCCGCCTCGATGTCGAGGACGTGCGGCGCCGGCCCATGGTCGGTACCGATGGTCGCGGAGTCGGTCACGATGCTCTCCTCAGCTCGGGGGGCCCTGCCCCCCCGCACCCTATCGCCGGCCGGTGCGCCCGGTCCCTCCGGCCCGTGAGGTCGGCCCGCCAGCCGCCGTCCCCACGGCACACGGTGTCCGGCCACGGCCCGCACCTCGGCATGGGTCCGCCGGTGGCGAGCCGCCCTGGGCCGACCGCCGGCACGGTGTCGAGGTCGCCCTCGCCCGCCCTCTGCCTCACCCGGCCGCGCTGCTACCGTCGGGAACGACCAGACCACACTCGCCCGAAGGGGTAACCACGTGAGCAGCTCCCCCGTCAAGGTAGCCGTGACCGGCGCAGCCGGCCAGATCGGCTACAGCCTCCTGTTCCGCATCGCCAGCGGGGCCCTCCTCGGGCCGGATACCCCCGTCGAGCTCCGGCTGCTCGAGATCACTCCGGCGCTCAAGCCACTCGAGGGCGTCGTCATGGAGCTCGACGACTGCGCGTTCCCCACCCTTGCCAAGGTGGAGATCGGCGACGACCCGATGACGGTCTTCGAGGGCGTCAACCTCGCCCTGCTCGTCGGTGCGCGGCCGCGTGGCCCGGGCATGGAGCGTGGCGACCTCCTCGAGGCGAACGGCGGCATCTTCGCGCCTCAGGGCAAGGCCCTCAACGAGGTCGCGGCCGACGACGTCCGGATCACCGTGACCGGGAACCCGGCCAACACCAACGCACTGATCGCCATGAGCAACGCCCCCGACATCCCCGACGCACGGTTCTCGGCGCTGACCCGGCTCGACCACAACCGGGCGATCAGCCAGCTGGCCGCCAAGCTCTCGGTGCCGGTCACCGAGATCCGCAGGATGACCATCTGGGGCAACCACTCGGCCACCCAGTATCCCGACCTGTTCCACGCCGAGGTGGGTGGCCGCAACGCCGCCGAGGCCGTCGGCGACCAGGACTGGCTCGAGAACACCTTCATCCCCACCGTGGCGAAGCGGGGCGCAGCGATCATCGAGGCCCGCGGGTCGTCCTCGGCCGCCTCCGCCGCCAACGCGACGATCGACCACACGCGCACCTGGGTGCAGGGCACCCCGGAGGGTGACTGGGTGTCGATGGTCGTGAAGTCCGACGGCTCCTACGGCGTCCCCGAGGGCCTGATGTCCTCGTTCCCGGTCACGGTCACGGACGGCGCCTGGCAGATCGTCCAGGGCCTGGACCTGAACGACTTCTCCCGTGCACGGATCGACGCGTCCGTGGCCGAGCTGGCCGACGAGCGCGAGGCGGTCAGAACCCTCGGCCTGATCTGACCCCCGTCCAGACTTTCCCGCCCCATCAGGCAAACGCGAGGTTCGCCCGGGTTAGCAACCCGTGCGAACCTCGCGTTTCCCCTGTCTAGCGCGCCTCGTGGGTCCGGCCGAGCCGCCGGTGAGGTCAGCTCAGCGGCGCCAGGTTGAGCGTGAAGCCGGCCACCAGGACGGCGACGCCCCCGATCAGCAGGAGGAGGACGTCCAGCCACTTCGACCGGACTGCCAGCGCACCGGCTGCCTCCGCCGGCAGCAGCGCGCGGACCATCGCCGCGATGAGCAACGTGCCGCCCAGGGCCGCGGAGGCCCGGAGCAGGTGAGTGGTCGCCACGAACACGAGGGCCAGGACCACCCCGGCGGCCAGAAGCCACCACCATCGCAGCGACCCGGCCGCCGGCGGCTCGCTCGCCGCGGCCCGCACGTCCTGAACGGTGGCAGGGTCGTCGATCGGGTGCCCGTGCCACTCGGTCGCATCGGCGGCAGCTGTCGCAGCGGTCGCAGTCCCCCCGGGCTCCCTGCGCTCCCTCTGGTCTCCCGGCCCCCCCGACTCCCCGGGCCTGGGAGAGGTCTCGGGAGTCGTATGGCGCTCCGTCGCGCCGGCCGCGGAACCGGCGCTGCCGGAAGGTGGTGACGGGTCTGGCGGCGGTGGTGACGGCTCTGGCGGTGGTGACGGCTCTGGCGGTGGTGACGGCTCTGGCGGTGGTGACGGGTCGGGCGGCGGCGGTGACGACGGGTCGGGAGCGGGCACGCGGTCAGCCTCGAGGCGCGAGCTGCCGCTCGGCCGCGGCGACGACGTTGCTCAGCAGCATGGCGCGCGTCATCGGGCCCACCCCGCCCGGGTTGGGGCTGACGAACCCGGCCACCTGGCCGACATCGGCGGCGACATCGCCGGCGACCACGGACCTGCCGTCCGGCCCACTGATCCGGCTCACGCCCACGTCGAGCACCGCGGCGCCGGGCTTGACCATGTCGGCCGTGATGATGCCCGGGACGCCGGCCGCGGCGACGACGATGTCGGCCTGGCGCACCTCGGCCGCAAGGTCACGAGTGCCGGTGTGGCACAACGTCACTGTGGCGTTCTCGGACTTGCGGGTGAGGATGAGGCCGAGCGGCCGGCCCACGGTTATCCCGCGGCCGACGACGACGACCTTGGCCCCGGCGATCGGCACGTCGTAGCGGCGGAGCAGCTCCACACAGCCCACCGGGGTGCACGGCAGCGGGGCGGGTTCGCCGAGGACGAGCCAGCCGAGGTTGGTCGGGTGCAACCCGTCCACGTCCTTGGCCGGGTCGACGGCGGAGAGGATGGCGTTCTCGTCCAGGCCCGTCGGCTGCTGGACGATGAACCCGGTGCAGGCGGGGTCATCGTTGAGCTCGTGGACGACGGCGAGCACCTCGTCGAGGCTCGTCCCCGCGGGCAGGTCACGCCGGATGCTGGAGATCCCGATCTCGGCGCAGTCCCGGTGCTTGGCACCCACATACCACCGGCTACCCGGGTCGTCGCCGACCAGGACGGTGCCGAGCCCGGGCACCATCCCCTGCCGCGCAAGCTCGGCGACCCGCTGGGTCAGCTCCGCCTTGATGGTGTCGAGGATGGCCTTGCCGTCGAGGATCGTTGCCGCCACGGGCAGCATCCTCCCACGCGGGCGGCCCGCCGCCCGGCAGCGGTATGCCGCGCCCGCGCCGGGTCGCGCCGGCCCGCGTCGGCGCCTGGCCCGCCCCGGCGCCCGGGCTGTGCGTCGCTGCGGCGGACGCGTCGAGAGAGCCGGGTCCGGGGGCCGTCCGCGCCCCCCGGCTGCGAGCCGCTCAGCGGATGACCGGCGGGCCGATCGACTCCCCGGAGAACGAGCCCTGCCCCGGGCCGGTGATGTCGACCACCTTGACGGGGGTCGCGCTCGCGATGACCGCCCACCAGCTCGTGATCCGCGCGCCGCCACGGATCCCACACCACGCGCCGGGTGTCCCGGCGGCGCTCCCCGTGAAGGCGGTGGCCAGGGGTCGCTGGGCGGTCGGGCCGCCGAGCCGGAACGCCCGGAAGTCGGCGACCGTCCCGTCGGACCAGCTGAGCAGCTGGTCGTCCGGGAAGGCCTCCAGGCACATCTGGCGGGTGGCGGACACCTCGGTCCCGCCGGGCGGGGCGGCCGGGACGGCGTCGCTCTCCTGCGCGGTCCTCGGCGAGCTCGGCGCGCTGCTCGCCCCGGGCGCGCTGCTCGCCCCGGGCGGCGCCGTCGCCTGCGTCGGCGTGCTGCCGGCCCGGGCAGTGGTGGCGGCGGTGGTCCCCGACCCACCTCCCGAGATGACCCCACAGCCTCCCACGGCGCCCGCGAGGACCGCGCCGACGGCGAGGGCCGTGGCGCGCGGCATACGCCCGGTCGCGCGGGCCGTTCTGGGCGGCATGCCAGCAGGGTACGCCGGGCGCGCCGAGGGCTTCGTCGGGGTACCGGGCCGGTGGCGGTCCGCCCGCACCCCCGATGCCGCCCGGCGACGTACCCGACCGGACAGCACTCCCGTCGAGGTGCCGGCCAGGACCGCGCCCGGCGTGACGGCTCCGGACCGCACCCTGGGCCGAGGCTCGGGGACGACCCCGAGCCGCGGTACACCGGACCGGGGTCGATGCGAGGGTTAACACCGATGCGCCACAGCGATCCCGGCGGCCAGACTCTCAGACATGGCCACCGCCACCGCCCGTGACGCCACCCGCACCACCGGTGCTGCCGGCACCATGACCACGCTCGCGTCCACCCCGTCCACCGGCCCGGGCCCGCGCACCGCCTCGGCCCGGGCGGCCACTCCCGCCGACCGGATGGACATCCGGCCGCCGGGGTGGGGCGTCCGGCTCGTCCTCTCCGCCGGCGGCGCGACCACGCTCGTGGCGATCATGCTGCCCCGCATCGCAGGGGAGGGCTGGGCGGCGATCTGGCACACGTTCACCGGCGTCGGCCTGGCCGGGCTCGCGCTGCTGGCCGTCGTGTGGCTCCTCGGCCTCTGGGTGCATACGCCTGCCCTGACGGCGGCGCTGCCCGGGCTCACCCATCGCCGGGCCCTCGAGCTCAACCTCACGGGGAGCTTCGTCTCGAACCTCCTGCCGCTGGGCGGTGCCGCCGGCACGGTCGCGAACTGGTCGATGGCCCGGTCCTGGGGCTTCACCTCGCCCGCCTTCACCCGCTGGGCGATCCTCACGAACGTCGCCGACACGGCCGTCAAGCTCGCCCTGCCCGGCGTGGCCGTCACCTGGCTTGCGCTGGCCGGCACAGGAGCGGGCCGCGACCTGTCCTGGGTGGCGTACCTCGGTATGGCGCTGCTCCTCGCGCTCGCCGCCATCGGGTGGCTGCTGCTGCGCGACGACCGGCCGGTCCGCGCCGGCGGGCGCGCCGTCGACGCCCTGTGCGCCCGGGTCCGCGGGCACGCCTCGCCGACCGTGCCGTGGGCCGAGCGGGCGGTGGCCGTGCGCCGGGACTGCGTGGAGCTCGCCGCCGCGGCCTGGCGCCCGCTGGCCCTCGGCAAGCTGGGGTATGCCGCGCTGCAGGCCCTGCTGCTCGGGCTCGCCCTGCAGCTGCTCGGCGCGCGGATCGCTCCGCCGGTCGTGCTCGCAGCCTTCGCCGTGGAGCGGGTGCTGTCCATGGCGGTCATCACCCCGAGCGGCACCGGGATCGTCGAGACCGGCATGGCCGGCACCCTGGTGGCCCTGGGCGCCGTCCCCGGAGCGGCCGTCGCAGGGGTGCTGCTCTACCGGGCCTTCGTCGTCGGGATGGAGATTCCCGTCGGCGGTACCTGGTTCGCCGTGTGGGCCGCCCGCCGGGCCGGCGCACGTCGACGGGCGCCCACCCCACCGGCCCCACGGTGCGCGCGGTGGTAGGCCGTCCGGTTCCGCACGGCGGTCACGCGGGCGCGCCCACGCCGCGGGCCTCCCGGGTTGCCGCCGGCCACCGGCTGCGGCAGGGTTTCCACCATGGGAGCGACGTGGGGGTCGCCGACGAGCGGTTCGGTCCTGGGGCTGGTAGCCGCCTCGATGCTCGTTGCCGGCTGTACCGCGGTCGGCTCCGGCGGTGCCTCGACGGCAGCGCCGCCGACATCGCCGTCCCCCACGCCGTCACAGGTCCTGGCCCCTCGCACCGCCTCGCCGCACACCCCATCGCCTCGCGCCCCGTCGACGCTGGCCGAGGCGTTCGCCTCGGTCAAGGGCTCCGTGGTGCGCTTCGAGGGCTCGGGATGTGAGGTCGCCCAGGGGAGCGGCTTCGCGATCGGCGACAACGCGGTGGTCACTGCGGCCCACGTCGTCGAAGGCATGTCCGACATCCGCGTCATCGTCGGGACGCGCAGCCACCAGGGCACGGTCATCGGCTTCGACCCCGGGAGGGATGTCGCGCTCGTCCAGGTCCGCGCCCCCCTTGCGCACCGGGTCTCGTTCGCCACCAGCCCCGCGAAGGTCGGCGAGCAGGTCGCGGCCCTCGGCTACACCCTCGGTGAGGGGCTGTCGTTCAAGCCAGGTTCGGTCAACGCGGTCAACCGCAAGGCCCGCATCGGTGACGTGATGCGCTACGGGATGTTCGAGCTCGATGCGTCCGCCAACCATGGAAACAGCGGGGGGCCCGTCATCGACGCCAGTGGCCGCGTCGTGGGGATCCTCGACGCTCAGCCCGACAACGCGCCGGGCATGCGGCTGGCAGTTCCCAGCACAGCCGCGGCTGAGCTGGTCGCCGCGTGGCGCCGGCCCGGCCACCACCGCCCCACACCCGGGGACCTGGCAGAGTGCGCGCCCGCCCTGCTCTCCCCCGGCGGCCAACAGGTCTTCACGACCGAGGCCCCGGACCCGGCCACGGTCAACGCCTCCCACACCCTGTACATCTACTTCGCCGCGTTGAACAACGGGGACTACTCGACAGCGGCGGCACAGCTCGCCAGGCAGCCCGACCTGCAGAAGTTCAGCGCGGCCGTGGAGAGCTCGGACGACAGCGACTTCGTCCTCGAGTCGCACACCACCACGCACGGCGCACCGGTGCTGTGGGTCGGCTTCACGAGCCGGCAGGAGGCCGGCAAGGGACCGGCCGGCCGGCCCGACGAGACGTGCACCCGCTGGTCCCTGGACTACCACTTCGCCGAGTACGACGGGCAGTGGCTGATCGACCGGACGACGGCGCACCGGGGCGCCGCGGTGAGCCGGCCCTGCGCATCCGGGGACTGACCGCGCGGGCCCGGCCGGCGCGTCGGCGACGAGCGCGGTTCGCGCAGAGCGCTACGGCTGGCGGGCCACCCGGTCGCGGCGGGCGAACCAGCTGGCCAGACCGGCGGCCACGAACGTCAGCAGCACGCCGAGCACGACGGCGGGCGTGACGTCGCCGCGGGTGGCCGGGGTGAGCAGGTCGAGGCCGACCGCGGCGGAGAGCTGCCCGGTGAGGACGGCGAGCCCGTAGACGACGACACCGAGGTGGCGCACGGCCCACGCGGCGATCGCGACGACGCCGATCCCGCACAGCCCGCCCCACCATGCCCACCATGGCACGGCATGGGGGACGGTCGGGTGGAATGCGCCGCCGACCGACCGCAGCCCGGCCACCACGCCCAGCATGAGCGTCCCCATGGTGAAGTTGAGCCAGGTCGTCGACAACGGCTGTCCGGACGCGGCGTTGACCCGCCCGTTGATGGCGAACTGGACCGACATCAGCCCCCCGACGACGAGCGCCAGGACCACCGGCAGCACGGCGAGCCGGCCCCCCGCGAGCCGCGGTGACAGCGAGACCGCGACGCCGCCGACCGCCAGGGCGGCCGAGACGAACCGGCCCCAGTGGACCGGGATCACCCCGCCCGGGCCGATGCCGAGCCGGTCGACGACGAGGGCGTTACCCGTCTGGGCCGCGACCACCGCGACGGTGAACACGGCGACGCCGAGGATGGGGACGGCATACGACTGGGTCGCGACGAACAGCCCACCGGAGAGCCCGCCGAGGATCTGCCACCAGCGCAGCGCGCCGGTCCTCAGGGACGAGACGATCCTGCCCAGCCCCGAGCGCACGGCCGGCACCGTGAGGACGAGCACGGTGAGCACGACCAGCCCGGTGCCGAAGCTCCACAGGGCGGCCTCGACCGGCTCGCCGGTCACGGTCGCCAGCTCGCCGTTCATCCGCCCCTGGAGCGAGAGCAGGACGCCACCGAAGGCGGACCCGATGAGGGCGAGCACCCCGTGGTCGGGGGCTCTGCGGCCCCGGCTCGCCGGCCGCCGGCCGCCCGTCGCGGGCCGGCCGGTGTCGGGCTGGGTGGGCAGACCGGTGTCGGGCTCAGTGGGCAAAGTGGCGCGTCCCGGTGAAGTACATCGTCACGCCGGCCGCCTGGGCCGCCTCGACCGCCTCGGCGTCGCGCACCGAGCCGCCGGGTGCGACGACCGCACGGACCCCGGCGTCGAGCAGGACCGCGAGCCCGTCGGCGAACGGGAAGAACGCATCGGAGGCCGCCACGGCACCGCGAGCGCGATCGGCACCGGCGCGCTGCACCGCGAGGTGGCACGCGTCGACCCGGTTCACCTGCCCCATGCCGACGCCGACCGAGGCGCCGTCGTGGGCGAGCAGGATGGCGTTCGACCTGACGGCGCGGATGGCCCGCCAGGCGAACTGCAGGTCGGCCAGCGTCGCGATGTCGGCGGGGGCCCCCGAGACCAGCCGCCAGTACGCCGCGTCGTCGCCGCCGATCACCTCACCCTCGGCGTCACAGACCACCGCGTCGACGAGGTCGCGACTCTGCATGAGCAGCCCGCCGCCGATGGGCCGCACCTCGGCCCCCACCCCGCGCCCGACGTGGTCCTGATGCAGCCGGAGGATCCTGATGTTCTTCTTCCCGGTGAGGATCTCCAGCGCCTCCGGCTCGAACTCGGGGGCGACGAGGACCTCGGTGAAGATGTCCTTGACCTTCTGGGCCATCGCCGGGGTCACCGGTCGGTTGACGGCGATGATCCCGCCGTAGGCGGACACCGGGTCGCAGGCGTGGGCCTTGCGGTGTGCCTCGGCGATGTCGGAGCCGACCGCGATGCCGCAGGGGTTGGCGTGCTTGACGACCGCGCAGGTCGGCCGGTCGCCGTGGTCGTGGGCGGCGCGCACGGCGGCGTCGGCGTCGACGTAGTTGTTGTACGACATCGCCTTCCCGTGCAGCTGCTCCGCGGCGGCGATACCCGGGCCGCCGCTGCGGTAGAGCGCGGCGCTCTGGTGCGGGTTCTCGCCGTAGCGCAGCCCGGTGGCCTTCTCCCACGTCGCGCCCACCCACGCGGGAAAGCCGGTGCCCTCGGAGGTGTCGACCAGCACGTTGCCCATCCACGAGGCGACCGCCGTGTCGTAGGTCGCGGTGTGCACGAACGCCTCGGCCGCCAGGCGCTCACGCTCCTCGAGCGTGAACCCGCCACCGCGGACGGCGTCGAGGACCGCCGCGTACCGTCCGGGCTCGGTGACGACCGCGACGGTGCCGTGGTTCTTGGCGGCGGCACGCACCATGGCCGGCCCGCCGATGTCGATCTTCTCGATGCACTCGGCGGCCGAGGCCCCCGACGCGACGGTCTCGCGGAACGGGTAGAGGTTGACGACGACGAGGTCGAACGGCTCGACCCCGAGCTCCTCGAGCTGGGCGACGTGGTCCGGGTTGTGGCGGTCGGCGAGCAGTCCCGCGTGGATCTTCGGGTGCAGCGTCTTGACCCGGCCGTCGAGGCACTCGGGGAAGCCGGTGAGCTCCTCGACCGGGGTCACCGGGATGCCGAGCGCGGCGATCGCCGCGGCGGAGCCGCCGCTGGAGACCAGGGCCACTCCCGCCGCGTGGAGCCCGCGGACCAGGGCGTCCAGGCCGGTCTTGTCGTAGACCGAGACGAGGGCGCGGCGAATGGGTCGCTGGTCGCTCACGATGGTGCCTTTCCGGTGGTGGGTGTCGCCGACGCGGCCCGGGCGAGCCGGCCCACGACGTCGACGAGCAGGTCCCGTTCGAGCACCTTGATGCGCTCGTGGAGGGTGTCCTCGGTGTCGCCGTCCGCGATGCGCACGGCCCGCTGGTCGATGATCGGTCCGGTGTCGACGCCGGCATCGACGTAGTGGCAGGTGCAGCCGGTGACCCGCACGCCGTGGCTGAGCGCGTCACGGACGGCGTGGGCGCCGGGGAAGCTCGGCAGGAGCGCCGGGTGGGTGTTGACCACGGTATGGGCGGCGAGGACCTGCGGACCGAGGATCCGCATGAAGCCCGCCGAGACCACCAGGTCCGGGCGGTATGCCGCCAGCTCGCCGGCGAGGGCGGCATCCCACTCGGCCCGGCTCGCGAAGTCGGCCACCTTGGCGACGAAGGTGGGGACACCGGCCCGTTCGGCGCGACGCAGGCCCTCGATGCCGTCACGGTCGGCCCCGACCGCCACGACCCGCACCCCGTAGGCCGGGTCGGCGGCCGCGTCGAGCAGCGCCTGGAGGTTGGTGCCCGATCCGGAGACGAGCACGACCACCGCGAAGGGCGACGCCGTGGCAGGGGTCTGGCTCACGTGCAGCAAGGGTAATGGAGCGGTCCGGGCGCTCCGGCCGACGTCCACGGCGGTCCCGCGGCGGCACCGGTCAGCGTCGCAGCCGCCAGGCGTCCCAGGCCACCACCGCCAGCGCCCCCACGACGAGCTCGACGGCGAGGGCGGCGGCGAGGGGGGCGGCGGGTGCGCCCACGGCAGACAGCTTGTACGTGCCGAGGTGCCCACCCGAGAAGGCGTCGAGGAGCCCGGTGAGGCCGGCGGTGAGCAACGCGGAGGTCACGGCCACCGAGGCCTTGGTCGCCAGGCCGGAGAGCCGCGCGACGGACCCCAGCGCCCGCCGGCCGACCCGCGCGCCGACCAGGACGGGAACCAGGACGAGCCCCCAGACCGGTAGCGGGAACCCTCCGGGCTTGGGAAGGGCGGCGAGGACGGGGACGAGCGGCAGGAGGCCGCTGTGCGCCCCGGACAGTGTGGTCCGCGCGCCGTCGACGACCTGGAAACCGGGCCCGGCCAGGACGGACACGGCCCACAGGGCGAGGTTGGGCAGCGAGGCCAGCTGGACCAGGGTGAGGACGACCCCGCCGGTCACGCCGGCCCCCAGGGCCGTCTGGACGTGGCGGATGTCGCCGAAGGAGAGGCCCACCAGGACGAGGACGACGACCGAGCCCACCGCGACGAGGTCGCCGAGGCCGCGCAGCGCGGGGACGACCGACCGGCGGACCGCGTCGGGCAGCACCCGCCGGGCCAGCGTGGGGTCGACGAGCTCCCCCTCGTAGCGCCGCTGGGCGGCGACGGCCAGGCCCGCGGCCAGGGCCGGGACCACCAGGACGGGACAGAGCAGGCTGGCGGGGACCGGCGTCACCGGTCCGAGCCGGGCGACGAGGGCGGCACCGGCCGGCACCACGGCATACCCGAGCCACCACTGCAGCAGCGCGAGGACCGCGGAGCGGGGCAGCGGCGCGGTGGTCCGCTGCCCGTCCTCGGGCCGGCGGCGGAGCACCCGGACCGCGCCGGATGCCGTGATGGCCAGCAGGACGAGGAAGATCCCCAGCGGGACGAAGGCCACCGCCGTCGGCGTGACCGTGAGGTGGGCACCGAGGGTGAGCAGCCAGACGGCCGAGCCGAGGCCCAGCGCCGCCGACAGCGAGCTCCTCGACCTGGCGTCCGCGGACCAGGACAGCACCGTGGGGACGAGCACGACCAGCGAGGAGGCGAGGGCGCAGAGCGCTCCGGTGAGCGCCGCACCCGCCCACGGGGGCAGGGGCGCGGTGCCCGGTGGCCCCGGCGCGTCGGCGTCGCCCAGCCCCCGCCGGGCAGAGCGCAGTGCATCCATGACCGTCATCGGGTCCAGTGTCGCCGACACCGGCGAGGCCGCGGCTCAGCACACGCCGAGATGCCGGAACCGGACGGCAGTACCGGCAGCCGGGCCCTCGCGGCCGCCGGCCGGCAGGGTGCCCGGGGCGGACCCCTGGGCCCCTTACCTGTCCAGGGCCCGCATGATCTCCCGCATGAGCTCGGCGGTCTCGGAGGGGGTCTTGCCGACCTTGACCCCGGCCGCCTCGAGGGCCTCCTTCTTGCCCGCAGCCGTGCCGGAGGAGCCGGAGACGATGGCACCGGCGTGGCCCATGGTCTTGCCCTCGGGGGCGGTGAAGCCGGCGACATAGCCGACGACCGGCTTGGTGACGTGCTCCTGGATGTAGGCCGCGGCCCGCTCCTCGGCGTCACCGCCGATCTCGCCGATCATGACGATGGCGTCGGTCTCGGGGTCGTTCTCGAAGGCCTCGAGCGCGTCGATATGGGTGGTCCCGATGATGGGGTCGCCGCCGATGCCGATGCCGGTGGAGAACCCGAAGTCCCGCAGCTCGTACATCATCTGGTAGGTCAGCGTGCCGGACTTGGAGACCAGGCCGATCCGGCCGGGTCCGGAGATGTCGGCCGGGATGATGCCGGCGTTGGCCTGTCCGGGGCTGATCAGGCCGGGGCAGTTGGGGCCGATGATCCGGGTGCCGGAGCCGAGGCTGTAGTTGTAGAACTCGGCGGTGTCCTTGACCGCCACGCCCTCGGTGATGACGACGGCCAGCGGGATGCCGGCGTCGATCGCCTCGACGACGGCCGACTTGGTGAACGCGGCCGGGACGAAGACGACGGTGACGTTCGCAGCGGTCTCGGCGATCGCGTCGGCGACCGACCCGAACACCGGGACCTGCTGGCCGTCCGGGAAGCCGACGACCTGGCCGGCCTTCTTGGGGTTGACGCCGCCGACCACGGTGGTGCCCGAGGCGAGCATCCGCGTGGTGTGCTTCATGCCCTCGGAGCCGGTCATCCCCTGGACGATGACCTTGCTGAGCTTGTCGAGAAAGATTGCCATGGGTGCGGTGTCCTCGTTCGGTCTCGTCGGGGCTTACTTGGCGGCGGCGAGCTGGGCGGCCCGGCGGGCCGCGCCGTCCATCGTCTGCTCGATGATGACATTGGGGTGGGCGAACTCGGTGAGGATGCGCCGTCCCTCGTCGACGTTGTTGCCGTCCAGGCGCACGACCAGCGGGCGGTCCTCCTCGGTGCCGAGCTTCCTCAGGGCGCCGACGATGCCGTTGGCCACCGCGTCGCACGAGGTGATCCCGCCGAAGACGTTGACGAACACGGCCTTGACGTTGGGGTCGGACAGCACGACGTGCAGCCCGTCGGCCATGACCTCGGCGCTCGCTCCACCGCCGATGTCGAGGAAGTTCGCCGGCTTGGAGCCGACGTCCTCCCCGGCGTACGCGACGACGTCGAGGGTGGACATCACCAGTCCGGCGCCGTTGCCGATGATCCCGACGTTGCCCTCGAGGCGGACGTAGTTGAGGTTCTTCTCCTTGGCCATCGCCTCGAACGGGTCGGCCGCTGCCTTGTCCTCGAGCGCCTCGTGGTCGGGGTGGCGGAAGTCGGCGTTGGCGTCGAGGGAGACCTTGCCGTCCAGCGCGATGATCCGGCCGTCCCGGGTCTTGACCAGCGGGTTGACCTCGACCAGCGTGGCGTCCTCCTCGCGGTAGACCGTCCACAGCCTCTGGATGACGTCCGCGATCGCGGCCCGGTCGGCGTCGGGGAACCCGGCGGCCGCGACGATCTCGGCGGCCTTGGCCTCGTCGATGCCGACGTTCGGGTCGACCGGCACCCGGGCCAGGGCCTCGGGACGCTCGACGGCGAGCTGCTCGATCTCCATCCCGCCCTCGACGCTGCACATCGCCAGGTAGGACCGGTTGGCCCGGTCGAGCAGCACCGAGAAGTAGTACTCCTCGGCGATGTCGGCGCCGGCGGTGACCATCACCGTGCCGACGGTGTGACCCTTGATGTCCATCCCGAGGATCCGTCCAGCCAGCTGCTCGGCCTCCTCGGCGCTCTTGGCGACCTTGACGCCCCCGGCCTTGCCACGCCCGCCGGTCTTGACCTGCGCCTTGACCACCGTCACGCCGCCGCTGTCGGCGCCGATCCGCTCCGCGGCCGCGCGTGCCTGCTCCGCCGTGGTGGCGACGGCGCCGGGCAGCACGGGGACACCGTGCTTCTCGAACACGTCACGGGCCTGGTACTCGAAAAGGTCCACGGGAGCGATCCGTCCTCACTGTCGGATGGGCCCGCAGGTCCTGCGAGCCCGGTACGGCGGCGGGGCGTGCTGGCCGCGGCGCCGGGCGACGGCGACCGTGGCCGCGCGCACAAGGGACGCCGGGGCCCGCGACGGGTCCCGCCCTGCCGACTGAGCCTATCGCCGCCACCTCGCGGGTCCATGCCGGGGACCCTTCCTGCGGAACGCGGGCGCCGTGAGCGGTCCGATCGAGCGGTGACCGGCCCGTCGGGTGTGGTGGACGTATGCCGCGCCCACCCGCCGTGGTCAGCTGGTCGTCACCGACACGTCGTCGACGACGAACGAGGTCTGGCGGCTGGAGTCCTCCATCATGAGGAACGTCAGCGGGACGGTCCGGCCGATCCAGCGACCGAGGTCGTAGGTCCGGTGCACGAAGGCCCCGCCGGTGGGGGTGAGGTTGCTGAACAGCTCGAGGCTGGTGGTCGTCGAGCCCGCGCCGAGCTGCGGGCGCATCGAGTCGTAGGCCCCGGTGGTGGAGGGCTCGGCCGTGTCGATCCGCACCCAGAAGCTCAGCGTCGCGGTGGTCGCCGTGGCCGGGATGGTGATCACCTGGCGGACCCACTCGGTGGCGGCGCGGCCGTTGCCGCCCAGCCAGGCCTTGGCCGAGCCGGTGTGCGCGGGCCGCCCCGAGCCGGTGGTGATCGCGCCCTCGGTGGAGGACCACGAGCCGGTGCCGGACTCGAAGCCGCCGTTGGCCACGAGGTCGGTGCCGGTGGGCGGCTGGAGGTCGGCGACGCCGCAGGTCTCGGCACCCGGCGCCACGGCGATGGCGGAGAAGGCGCCCGCCACCGACGCGCACTCGCTGCTGCCGACGCCGTAGAGCTCCTTCGCCGACGCGATCGCGCCCTCCCGGGCCGCGGCGAAGTCGCTGTGCGAGGTGAGCTTGGTGGTCAGGGTCCGGTACCAGACCTGCTCGGCGACCGCTCGCCCGGCGCCGGTGACGGTCGAACGGTCACACGTGGGGCTGTTGTAGCTCACTCCGTTCACGGTCTTGGGGCCCGACCCCTCCGAGACGAGATAGAACCAGTGGTTCAGCGGACCGGAGGAGTAGTGGACGTCGAGTGTGCCGAGATCCGCGCTCCAGCAGTCGCGGGAGCGCCCGTCCCGGCTCGGCCGGTCCAGGTAGCGCAGCGGGGTGCCGTTGCCGTTGAGGTTGACCTTCTCGCCGATGAGGTAGTCGCCGACGTCCGAGGGGTTCCCGGCGTAGAACTCCACGGCGGTGCCGAAGATGTCGCTCGTCGCCTCGTTGAGCGCGCCGGGCTCGCCGCTGTAGGTGAGGTCCGCGGTGTTCTCGGTGACCCCGTGCGACATCTCGTGGGCGGCCACGTCCAGCTCGGTGACCGGTTGGGTGTTGGGCCGTGCGGCCGTGCCCCCGTCGCCGTACGTCATCTGGGTGCCGTCCCAGAACGCGTTGCCGTACCCGTTCCCGTAGTGCACCCGGCTGCGGGCCCCGCGGCCGGTGTCCCAGATGCCGGCCCGGCCGAGGACCCGGGAGTAGAAGTCGTAGGTCATCTCGGCGCCGTACTGCGCGTCGACCGCCGCGGTCTGCCGGCTCGAGTAGGCGCCGTTGCCCCAGCTGTCGTCGCCGTCGGTGAACAGGGTGCCCGTGCCGGTCAGGGCGGTGGAGCCGGCCAGGTCGGTGGCGAGGTTGCGGCGGCCGTCGCGCAGCGCGAAGGCGGAGCCCGAGGGGGTCGTCCCGATCGGCACGGTCCCGGAGTACATCGATCGCCCGGTCCCGGTCTCGATCTCGTCGTACGCCGTGATGACCGAGCCCGAGGTCGCGTCGACGATGGTGTGCAGCCGGGTCGGGGTCTGGTCGGGCCGCACGCCGGTGGTGAGGACGTCGTAGGCCAGGCGCGGGGTGCCCGACCCGGCCCAGACCACCTGGCTCGACGTCGAGCGCTTCGTCACGGCGGCGGAGCGGGCGGCGCCCAGGGTCCGCGCCTGGGCGGCACCGACCCGGGCGGCCGTCGACGTGAGCGTGATCGGCCGGTCGTTGTTGAAGCGGGCGTCGCGCAGGGTCCCGTCGGTGGCCAGCTGGCCGAGGATGTCGCCGCCGAGCACCGGCAGGCCCTTCCAGGTCCGGTCGTAGCGGACGTAGTGGTGCCCGTCCCGGTCGATGAGGGTGGAGCGCACGGTGAGCGCCTGGTCCGGCGCCAGGGCGAGGGCCCGGCGGTCCCGGGCCGGGTCCGGGGTGGGCGTGCCCGAGGTGACCGCGCCCGGGCGCGGCACCGGGTGCAGCGGCGCCGAGCCCGACGCGATACCGGTGCTTCCGGCCACCGTGCCGAGCACGAAGGCAGCGGCCGCAGCGGCGACGACCGGAGTTCTCTTCACGAAGGGGCTCCTTGGCGAGCTGCTCGGACCGGAGGGACGGGCCGGCGACCCGCCGCACGGCTCATCGGGCAGGTCCGCACCGAGCCGGCTCGACGAGCCTCCTGCGCGGATCCTAGACCGCAGGGGCGGCGCTCTCACCGGTTCGCGGGCGACATCGGCCCAACGGCTGATGCCGGTGGGGAGGTCGGGACGAGGGTGGCCCGCGGGCGGGGGATCACCGGGCGCGGATCCCCCGCCCGCGGGTCGAGCGGCCCTATGGTGTGCCGCAGCATGACCAGTTCAGGCCCGCGGGCGGCATCCGGTTTCGGCGGTGAGAGCATCGTGGCTCAGTCGCTGCGATCCGTGCTGTCAGCGACGGCCGCCGCCACCGAGGATGCGGCCGCGACGGCCGGGGGGCACGGCCGCCGGGTGCACACGGTCGTGCTCGCGACGGTGCGCGCCCTGCGCCGCGGGCTCAGCGCGACCACGGCGGTGGGCGCCGCCGTCGAGGCCGCATGGGTGGCCACCCACCTCGCGACCTACCCCGTCGGGCTCGTCGCCGGACGCGGGCGGGACGTGGGCCATGGCTACCGGATCGAGCACCTGCCCCCGCTCCAGCGCGGCCTGGTCATCTCCGATGTCGAGGCGGCCGGGACGCCCATCCTGCTCGTCCACGGCCTCATCGACAACCGCTCGGTCTTCACGCTGCTCCGCCTCGGGCTCAACCGGCGCGGCTTCGGCCGGGTCTTCGCGCTGAACTACTCCCCGCTGACCCACGACGTGCGCACGGCCGCGGCCCGGCTCGGCGAGGAGATCGAGGCCATCGTCGCGCAGACCGGCTACGAGCGGATCCACGTGGTCGGGCACAGCCTCGGGGGCCTCATCGCCCGGTACTACGTCACCCGGCTCGGCGGGGACGCCCGAGTCCACACCCTCGTCACCTTGGGCACCCCCCATCGCGGCACGTATGCCGCCTATGCCGTCCCCAGCCGCCTGACGACCCAGCTCCGTCCGAACAGCCGGCTGATGCAGGAGCTCGACGGCCCGGTGGGCCAGTGCCGGACCCGGTTCATCGTCTACTGGTCGGACATGGACCAGATGATCGTTCCGCGGGGCAACGCCGCGCTGCACCACCGCGACCTCAGCGTCCGCAACATCGCGCTGCACGGAGTGGGCCACGTGTCGCTGCCGATCGTCGGCGGCGTCGTCCACGGCATCTCCACGGCGCTGGCGCAGCTCGACCACGACGGCTCCACGGTGACCCCCGGGGTCATCCCGCTGCACGTCGTCGGCTGACCCGCGGCCTGTCCCCGCCACCGAGGCGTGGCGAGGTGAGCCTGGGTGACCCAGGTCACGCCGTATGAGCAGAGATGCCACGAGCCGTGTGGACAGGCGAGTTTGTGTCACGGCTTGGTCACGGTAGCCTCGTCCGCAGTGTCCCCCTGCACATGAGGTTCCCCCTGCCGTGAGTTCGCGTTCCTACTCCGGCCGCCACGGCGGCCGGCCCGGACGCCACGCTGTCCCTGGTCGCCATGCCGCGACGAAGGTCAAGCGGGCGCCGCGGGCCTTCAGCTCGGGCGTCCTGATGCCCGGGGCCGCTGCGGCGGCTCTCCTGCTCACGGCCGCCGGAGCGGCCGTCGCCGAGCCCGGCTCCGTCAACCTCGACCTCTCCGCTAGCCAGGCGAGCCAGGCGCACGCGCAGGCCGCTGACGCCGCCGAGGTGCAGGCCGACCTCGCCCAGCGCCGCCAGCAGGTCTCCATCCAGGCCGCCGCCGTCCAGGGCCGGGTGCAGGAGCGGCAGCGCATCGCGCGCGACCGACAGCGCAGGGCCGCGGCGCACCGGGCGCTGGTCGCGCAGGGCAGGCGCTGGATCCTCCCGCTTCGGACCTACACGTTGTCCTCCCCCTTCGGGATGCGCTGGGGCACCCTGCATCCGGGCGAGGACTTCGCCTGTCCAATCGGGACCCCCGTCATGGCGATGTCGCTCGGCACGGTGACCTTCGCCGGCCCCGCGGGGGGCTACGGCAACAAGATCGAGATCACCTACTGGGACGGCACCGTCTCCTGGTACGGGCACCTCGACGTCATCAGGACCAGGGTCGGCGCCCGGGTGCTGCCCGGCGACGTCGTCGGGCTGTCGGGCAACACCGGGTTCTCCACCGGTCCGCACCTGCACCTCGAGATCCACCTCACGCAGGCCGCGCCACCGATCGACCCGCTGCCGTGGTTGCGGGCGCACCGCGTCAGGTACTGACCCGCCGCCCCGGGCGGCCGGCGGCGCGCCAGGGGCTGGGGCTAGAGCCTCTCGAGCGGCGCGTAGCGCAGCAGGAACCGGCGCACCCCCGACTCCCCGCCGAAGTCGACCTCGGCCTGGGTCTTCTCCCCCTCGCCGGTGACCCGCACGACGGTCCCCATCCCGAACGCGTCGTGGGTGACCCGGTCGCCTGCCGCGAGCGCGATGACCGGGCGGTTGCCGGGGCTGCGCACCCCGGACCGGGCCGCCAGGGCCGCGACGGCCGGCCCCTGGCCCGCGCGGCCGATCGCCCCGGCCCCGGAGAGCTCGCGCTCCCAGACCACCAGGTCGTCGGGAATCTCGTCGAGGAACCGTGACGGCGGGCTGTACTGCGGCGCCCCCCAGGCCGAGCGCACCGCGGCCCGGGAGAGGTGCAGCCGCTCGCGGGCCCGGGTGATCCCGACGTACGCGAGGCGGCGTTCCTCCTGCAGCTCCGACGGGTCGGCGAGGCTGCGGATGTGCGGGAAGGTGCCGTCCTCGAGGCCGGTGAGGAACACGACGGGGAACTCCAGTCCCTTGGCCGTGTGCAGCGTCATGAGGGTGACCACCCCTGCGTCGTCGCCCGGCTCGGGGATCTCGTCGGCGTCGGCCACGAGGGAGACCTGCTCGAGGAAGTCCTCGAGGCTGATGACCTCACCGGTCTCGGCCCGGGCGGCGTCGAACTCCTGGGCCACCGCGACGAGCTCGGCGAGGTTCTCGACCCTGGTCTCGTCCTGCGGGTCGGCGCTCCTGCGCAGCTCGGCGAGGTACCCGCTCTTGTCGACGACCGCCTCGAGAAGGTCGCCGATGCCCGCCTCGTCGTCGTCCCGCACCCGCCCGAGATCCTCGAGCAGGGCGGTGAACCCCTTGATCGCGGCCACCGACCGGGTCGCGATCCCGGGGGCGTCCTCCGGCCGGCCGAGAGCGGCGACGAACGAGATCCGCTCGCGCTCGGCCAGCGCGGCGACGCACGCCTCGGCCCGGTCGCCGATGCCGCGCTTGGGCACGTTGATGATCCGTCGCAGGTTGACGGTGTCCTCCGGGTTGGACAGGACCCGCAGGTACGCCAGGGCATCCTTGATCTCGCGGCGCTCGTAGAATCGCGTCCCGCCGACCACCTTGTACGGCATACCGACCCGGACGAAGACCTCCTCGATGGCCCGGGACTGGGCGTTGGTCCGGTAGAAGACGGCGACATCGGCCGGCCGCACCCCGTGCCGGTCGCCGAGGGCGTCGATCGTCCGCGCGACGAACGAGGCCTCGTCGTGCTCGTTGTCCCCGACGTAGCCGACGATCCGTTCGCCGTCGCCGGCCTCGGTCCACAGGTTCTTCTTGCGGCGCCCCTCGTTGCGGGCGATGACGGCGTTGGCTGCCGACAGGATGGTCTGGGTCGACCGGTAGTTCTGTTCGAGGAGGATCGTCCGGGCGTTCGGGTAGTCCTGCTCGAACTCGACGATGTTGCGGATCGTCGCGCCCCGGAAGGCGTAGATCGACTGGTCGGCGTCGCCGACGACGACGAGCTCGGAGGGCCCGACCGCGTGCTCGTCACGCACCTCTGCCCCGGTGCCGGGTCGGCCCGCCCCCACCAGCTCGCGGATGAGCTGGTACTGCGCATGGTTGGTGTCCTGGTACTCGTCGACGAGGACGTGCCGGAACCGTCGCCGGTAGTGCTCGGCGACGTCGGGGAACGCCTGGAGCATGTGCACGGTCGTCATGATGAGGTCGTCGAAGTCGAGCGCGTTCGCCTGGCGCATCCGCCGCTGGTAGCCGGTGTACGCCTCGGCGAGCATCTGCTCCTGGTGCGTCGCGGCCGCACCGGCGTCCGCGGCGACCCGCCGGGCGAAGGCCTCCTCGTCGACCAGCTCGTTCTTGAGGTTGGACACCTGATGGGCGAACGAGCGCGGGTTGTAGCGCTTGGGGTCGAGGTCGAGGTCGCGCAGGACCATCGACATGAGCCGCTGCGAGTCGGCGGCGTCGTAGATGGAGAACGTCGAGCGCATGCCCACCTTGGGCGCCTCCCGGCGCAGGATCCGCACGCACGCGCTGTGGAACGTCATCACCCACATCGACCGGGCCCGCGGCCCGACCAGGGACTGGACGCGCTCGCGCATCTCCGCGGCGGCCTTGTTGGTGAACGTGATGGCGAGGACCTGCCCCGGCTGGACCCCCCGCGCGCCGAGCAGGTAGGCAATGCGGTGCGTCAGCACGCGCGTCTTGCCCGAGCCGGCGCCCGCGACGATGAGCAGCGGGCCCCCCGCGTGGAGGACGGCCTCGCGCTGCTGCGGGTTGAGCCCGGCCAGGAGCTGCTCGGGGTCCGGGCGCGGGACGGCTCCGGTATGCCGCGGGCCACGGCCCGAGGGCCCCTCCGGTGCGTCGTACTCACGGCCGGCGGCGGCCGCCTCCGCCCAGGTCGGCACCCCGGCGGCGTTGACCAGGGCCGCGTGCGCGCTGGCATGGGTGGCCGCGTCGACGTGGGGCTGGTGGTGGGAGCCGGGCTCGCCGCCCGGTTCACCGGACCGGTCGCCGGCGTGGTCGTCGAAGAGGCCGAGGCCGTCGAAGAGGGTGCTCATGTCACGGCTCAGCCTACGTGGCCCGGGCGACTGCGCCGCCCGGGCGAGCCGCGGGCGGCACGGTCGACGGGCCGGCCGGGTCGTCCGGGGCCCGGCGTCCCGGCCGCGGTCCGTAGGACCGGCAGCGCGGGCGGGCATACGGTGGGTGCATGGCCTCGCGCAAGGGTGAGTTCGGCGACCCGGTGGAGCTGGACGTGGACGGCAGGACGGTGCGCCTGTCCAGCCCGGACCGGGTCTACTTCCCGGCTCGCGGCGAGACCAAGCTGGACCTGGCGCGCTACTACCTCAGCGTCGGCGAGGGCATCGTGAACGCCTTGCGGGAGCGGCCCTGCATGCTGCACCGGTTCCCGGACGGGGTGGCGGGTCCGAAGGTCCACCAGAAGCGCCTCCCCCGCGGCGCTCCCGCCTGGGTCGAGACGGTGCGCCTGCACTTCCCCCGCTACGGGCTGCACGCCGACGAGCTGTGTGTGACCGGGCTGGCGGACGTGCTGTGGGCGGTGCAGATGAGCACGGTGGAGTTCCATCCCTGGAACAGCAGGCGAGCCGACACCGAGAAGCCCGACGAGTGGCGTATCGACCTCGACCCGATGCCCGAGGCGCCGTTCGACCGGGTGCGCCGGGCCGCCCACACGGCCCACGAGATCCTCGACGAGCTGGGGGCCGTCGGCTGGCCGAAGACCAGCGGGGGCCACGGGCTGCACATCTACGTGAGGATCCAGCCCGAGCACGGGTTCCACGAGGTCCGCCGCGCTGCCCTCGCCTTCGCCCGCGAGGTCGAGCGTCGGCTCCCCGAGGACGTCACGACGACGTGGTGGCGCCGCGACCGCGACCCGGGGAGCGTGTTCGTCGACTACAACCAGAACGCCCGCGACCACACGATCGCCGCGGCCTACAGCGTGCGGGGGAACGATCTCGGCACCGTGTCGACGCCCATCCGTTGGGACGAGGTGGACCAGGTCGTGCCCGACGACTTCACGATCGCGACGGTGCCGGAGCGGTATGCCGCCCTCGGCGACCTGCATGCCGGGATGGACGAGGCGGTCTTCGACATCTCCCCGCTGCTGCAGTGGGCGCAGCGCGACGAGCGCGAGGGCGCCGAGCCGCCGCCCGACCCCGACGAGGCGGCCGGCTCCGGCCGGCCGTGAGGGAGCGGGGACGCCCATGCCCGGCGACCTGCCCATCCGCGGCTCGGTGACCATCCCCGAGTCCGAGCTGCACTGGCGCTTCTCCCGCTCCTCGGGCCCCGGCGGCCAGGGGGTCAACACCACCGACAGCCGGGTCGAGCTGGTGTTCGACCTGGCCGCCAGCCCGTCCCTGCGCCCCAGTGTCAAGCAGCGCGCCCTCGAGCGGTTGGCGGGCCGGCTCGTCGACGGGACCCTCGTCGTGGCCGCCAGCGAGTACCGCTCCCAGCTACGCAACCGCGAGGCGGCCGAGCGCCGGCTGGCCGACCTGCTGGCCGCGGCGATCGCGCCGCCGCCGCGGCCACGGCGCCCCACCCGGGCGACCCGGAGCTCCGTCGAGCGCCGGATCAGCGACAAGAAGCGCCGCGGCGAGGTCAAGCGGCTGCGTCGCGGCACCGGGGACTGACCACCCGGCTCTCGCCCGCAGCGGCGGGCTAGCGTGTCGCCCATGGACCCGCATCCGGTCACCGGTCGGCCGTTCGACTCCCCCGTCCCGCCGGGGACCGGCTGGCCCGGCGACCCCGCGACACCCGACACGCCGGTGGCCCGCACCCCCGCCCAGGTGACCCGCCTCGCGGCCGGCGCTGCCGGCATCCCGGCGCTGGACGCCCGGATCTCGGTCTGCCGCGCGTGCCCGCGGCTGGTCCGATGGCGCGAGGAGGTCGCCCGCACCGGCCGCCGGGCGGCGTTCGCCGCCCAGCCGTACTGGGGGCGGCCCGGCCCGTCCTTCGGCGACCCCGACGCCGAGGTGCTCGTCGTGGGGCTCGCTCCGGCGGCCAACGGCACGAACCGGACCGGCCGGATGTTCACCGGCGACCGCTCGGGTGACTGGCTGTATGCCGCCCTGCACCGCGCCGGCTACGCGTCCATCCCGACGTCGGTGGCGAGCGGGGACGGGCAGACCCTGACCGGGCTGCGCATCGTCGCCGCGGTGCGGTGCGCCCCGCCCGCCAACCGGCCGACGAGCGTGGAGAAGGCCACCTGCGCCCCGTGGCTGGACCGCGACCTCGTGCTGTGCGCCCCCCGGCTGCGCTCGGTGCTGGCCCTCGGCTCGATCGCCTGGGACGCGACCCTGGCCGCCGCCGGACGTCTGGGCTGGGTCGTCCCGCGACCCAAGCCGCGGTTCGGGCACGGGGCGGACGTGGTGCTGCGGACCTGCGCGGGCCACGACATCCGGCTGGTCGGCAGCTACCACGTGAGCCAGCAGAACACCTTCACCGGCAGGCTGACCGAGGCCATGCTCGACGCCGTGGTCGGCACGCTGTAGCGGCGCGGCGCGTGCCCGACGGCGGGCCGGGTATGTCGCACCTAGGCTGAGGACCATCCAGCGACGAAGGAGAGCCCGACCATGCTCCTGCCCGACACCGCCCCCGCAGTCGTCGCCGCCCAGACGGGTGGGGTCGAGGTTCTCCAGGTCCAGGAGCTGCCGGTCACCGAACCCGGGCCCGGCCAGGTCGTGGTGGCCGTGGCGGCCGTCGGCGTCAACTTCGTCGACGTATACCAGCGTGAAGGGGTCTACCCGACGACGCCGCCGTTCATCATGGGGAACGAGGCCGCCGGGGAGGTCGTCGCCACCGGACCCGGGGTCACCGAGATCGTCGTCGGCGACCGGGTGGCCTGGGCGATGCAGATCGGCAGCGCCCAGGGCTACGTGACGGTGCCGGCATCGGTCTGCGCGCCGGTCCGCCCCGACGTGTCCCTCGACGTCGCGGCGGCCGTGATGCTCCAGGGGATGACCGCGCACTACCTGACGACCAGCACGTACGCCGTGACCACCGGCACGGTGGCGCTCGTGCACGCCGCGGCCGGCGGCGTCGGCCAGCTGCTCGTCCAGATGGTCAAGGCCCGTGGGGGCACGGTCATCGGGACGGCCGGGAGCGACGAGAAGGTGTCGGCGGCCCGGGCCCTGGGCGCCGACCAGGTGATCAACTACACCGAGGTCGACGACCTGGCCGCTGCCATCGCCGAGGCGACCGGCGGTGGGGGCGTCGACGTGGCGTACGACGGGGTGGGCCAGGCGACGTTCGACGCCTCGCTGGCCTCGCTGCGCCGCCGCGGGCTGATGGTGCTGTTCGGTGCGGCGAGCGGTCAGGTGCCGCCGCTGGACCTCCAGCGGCTCAACTCCGGTGGGTCGCTGTACATCACCCGACCGAGCCTCGCCCACTACCTCGCCGACCACGCCGAGCTGCTCGGGCGGTCGGAGGCCGTGCTCGGCGCCGTCGCCGCCGGGGACCTGCGGGTCCGGATCAGCGGCCGGTACCCCTTCGAGGAGGCGGCGGCCGCCTACACGGCCCTGGAGTCCCGGCAGACCCAGGGCAAGCTGCTGCTCCTGCCCCCGACGTCGTGAACCGGCGCACCGCCGCGGGGACACGGCGGCCGTCCCGCCGGTCGGCCTAGGCTAGGAGGGGTCGGCGGTCTCCCAGAGCACCGCGATCGCCACGTTGAGGACGGCCAGCGCGCCCGCGGCCGTCACCAGCTCGGGGCGCGCCTCGCCCCTGCGGCCCCGGACGTTGGCGATCTCCGCGCAGGCCGCCACGGCGAGCGCGACGAGCAGCTTGACCCCGTACTTGGCATGGTTGACCGGCTCGGTACCCGACTCGATGATCCCGAGCAGGACCAGGCCGGTCACGATCTGGGCGCGCGCGCCCCATACCAGGGATGGCGTGGCTGCCCCCCGTGCCACGAACACGGCGCTGCCGATGATGGCGGCCAGGCCGAGCAGGTGCAGGAGCAGGACGAGGTTCTGGAGGATCTCCATGCCGGTCACCCTACGGGGGGATCCGCCCGGCTCAGACCAGGCGCCGGCCCATGGCCCAGGCGGTGAGCTCGTGGCGCGAGGACAGCTGGAGCTTGCGCAGTACCGAGGAGACGTGGGTCTCCACCGTCTTGACCGAGATGAAGAGCTCCTTGGCGACCTCCTTGTACTGGTAGCCGCGGGCGATGAGCCGCATTACCTCGCGCTCGCGCGCGGAGAGCCGGTCGAGCTCCTCGTCGACCTCGGCGATCTCCCCGGCCGCCGCTCCGAAGGCGTCCAGGACGAACCCGGCCAGGCGCGGCGAGAACACCGCGTCGCCCTCCGCGACCCGGCGGATCGCGGTCGCGAGGTCCCGGGCGCCGATGGTCTTCGTGACGTAGCCACGGGCGCCGGCCCGGATCACCGCGATGACGTCCTCGGCCGCGTCGGAGACGGACAGGGCGAGGAAGCGCACGGGCCGTCCGCTCTGCGAGTCGACCCCGACACAGCCGTGCAGCACGTCGACGCCCCCGTTGCCCCGGCCCCCGGGCAGGTGGACGTCGAGCAGCACGACGTCCGGCCGCTGCTCCCGCACGACGGCGACCGCGCTGTCGACGTCGGGTGCCTCGCCGACCACGACGACCGCCTCGCCCACCTCCCCGGCGAGCTCGCTGCGCACCCCGGTGCGGAACATCCGGTGGTCGTCGACGAGCACCACCCGGGTCGCCCGCGCCGGGCCGGCCGGCGGTGTGCTGCTGGAAGGACCGGTCATGGCTGGTCTCCTTCGATGGGGGGAAGCGTGAGCTCGACCTCGGTACCGTCCTCGCGGCGGCGCACCCGGGCCGTCCCGCCGTGCCGGTCCATCCGGGTCAGGATCGACTTTCGCACACCCATCCGGTCGGCGGGGACGTCGGCGAGCTCGAAGCCGTCCCCGTGGTCGCGGACGAACGCCTCGACGCCGCCCGGCCCGATCTCGACGTAGGCCGTGACCGGGGGACGGCCGTGGCGGACGGCGTTGAGCAGGGCCTCGCGCAGCGCCCGGGCCAGAGCGATCCCGTGCGGCTCGACCGGCCGGTCGCCGGTCACGACGAGGTCGACCGGGACGGCGTGCAGGTCCTCCACCTCGTGGGCGGCCTCGGCGACCACGGCGGCCAGGCTGTCGCCGGTCCCCGACTGGCCGGCGTACAGCCAGGTCCGCAGCTCGCGCTCCTGGGCCCGGGCGAGCTGGGTCACGGCCGCCGGGTCGCCGGCCCGGCGCTGGATGAGCGCCAGCGTCTGCAGGACGGAGTCGTGCAGGTGGGCGGCGATGTCGGCCCGCTCGCTCGCTCGCGCCGCGGCCGCCTGCTCGCGGCGCAGGTCGCCCCACAGGCGTACCGCCCACGGGGCGGCGATGAGCATGGCGCCGGCGAGGACGGCGATGGCCGCCAGCAGGGCGTCCCACACCACCCTGGGCGACTGCCCCCGGGTCGTGATGACGATGATCCCCACGACGGCGAGACCGAGACCGAGCAGCACCCGCGCCCAGACGAAGCGGCGGGTGCCCCGCCCGGCGCCGAGCCAGCTCTCCCGCTCGGCCGCGTCCAGGTGGGACCAGGCGACGATGGCGCCGGCGGCGATGACCAGCAGCGGCACCAGGATCCCGGCCTGGATGTCCAGGCCGAGGGACTGGGCCGTCGCCACCAGCCCGATGACGATGACGAGGCCGCCGACGACGACGAGGCTCCCCCACCGGCCGTCGCGGACCGCCGCGCCCAGCCCGGACCGGGCTGGCTCCGGACCGGGCATGGGCACCGGGGACGCCGCGTTCTCCTCGGGCACCATCGCCCACAGGAAGGCGTAGACGGCCACGGCGGCCCCTCCGCTGGCGACGACCAGCGCGACCGCCGTCCAGCGGACCGCCGGCACGGGCACCCCCAGATGGGCCGCGACGCCCGCGCACACCCCGGCGAGCCGGCGGTTGCCCAGGCTGCGCCGCAGCGGGGGCCGCGTCCAGGGGGCGGCCACCGGCGGTGCGGTGCGCTCGTACGGCGTGGGCATGCCCCCATCCTGACGCACCCCGGGCCGCATTCCGAGCCATCCAGGGTGGGATCAGGGGCCGCTCAGGGTCGACCCTCATGGCCGGGGCCGCTCGGCACCGCCACGATGGAGGCATGACGCAGCCCCCTATCTCCGCCACTTCCCCGGCGTCGCCGCCCCGATCGGGCCTGGACGCCTTCTTCGACTGGTTCCGCGGCCTCGGCGTCGTCCGGGACACCGACAACCGCTGGTTCGGCGGGGTCGCCTCGGGCCTGGCCCGACGGCTCAACGTCGACCCCATCCTCGTCCGAGCCGCCGTGATCCTGCTGGCCCTCTTCGGCGGGTTCGGCCTGACGATCTACCTCATCGCCTGGCTGCTGCTGCCCGACCCGTCCGGCCGGATCGTCGGCGAGGCGGCGCTCCGCGACGGCGACGCCGGCGGTGTCGCCCTGATCGTCGTCATCGCCATCCTGCTGCTCAGCGGGCTGGCCCTGGGCCACAACGGTCCGTGGTGGCTGCTCTGGTGGCTGCTGCCGGTGGCGTTCATCGGCTGGCTCGTGGTCCGCAGCTCGGACCGGCGTCGTGGCGTCGGGACGGCCCCGCCCGTCACCGGCGGCCCCACCGCCCCCGGCCCCTACCCCGCCCCGCCGCCCGGTGCCCCGTTCGGCCAGCCGGCGCCCGGCGCCCCGGCGGCGCCCCCACCGGCCGGTGCGTCCGCGACGTATGCCGCCGCCGGCGCGCCGGTGACCGGCGCAGCCCCCACGTCCGCGGCGTCGCCGGCCGGCCCGCCGGCTCCTCCCTCCGGTCCGGCTGCCGCGTCCGGGCCCTGGAGCGGTGCCCCGTACGGGTACGGCGGTCCGAGCACCCAGCAGTGGTCCCCCCGTCCCCCGATGCCGCCGCGCACCCCGCTGGCCCCGCCGCCCCCGCGGCCACGTCGCCGGCGCGCCGGTGGGTTCTTCGCCCTCATCGCCCTCGGTCTCGCCCTCGCCGGGTACGGCATCGGCTTCCTCCTCGACGGACCGGTGGGCTTCCCGGGAACCCCCGAGCTGCTCGGCCTGGCGATCGCACTGGGGGCTGTCTCGCTGCTGGCCATCGGGCTCGGCATCACCGGGCGCCGTGGCGGCCTCGCCAGCGTGCTCGTCATCGTCATCGGGCTGTCGACCTGGGCCGCCACCCTCTCACCGGTCGGCTTCCCCACGGTCGGGACCGGCATCGGCACCCGCACCTGGACCCCGGTCGCCTCCTCCGGCCAGGTGAGCTATGAGCTCGGCCTCGGCGAGGGCGTCCTCGACCTCGGCTCGGTCACCCGCGCCGCGGCCGGCGGGGGCGACCGGCCGCACATCGACGTCCAGGTCGGCGTCGGCGACCTGCGGATCGTCGTGCCGTCCTGGGTGACCGCCCACATCGCCTACGACACCGGGCTCGGCTCGGTGCACGCCACGGATGCCGCGGGCAACCACAGCGTCATCGGCCCGCAGGCCAGCTCCTCGGCCAACGGGACGATCACCGTCGGGAGCGGACCGACCGCCGTCGACGTCTCCGCCAGGGTCGGCCTCGGCGACATCAGCATCGAGGCGTCATGAGCGACATGGCCAGCCACCCGGCGAACGACCCGGGCACCGAGAGCACAGCCCCTACCTCCCCGACGAGCGAGAACGAGACCATGAACGAGTACGTGCAGCGGACCGAGCAGTCCGCCCCGCAGGACGCCACGAGCATCGAGGAGCCGAGGTTCGCACCGTCGTCCGACTCCCCGCAGGGCTCGGACCCGAGCACCTGGTTCGACCAGGAGGCCACCGAGCAAGCCACTGCGCCGGCCCCGGCGCAGGGGCCGGAGTGGACCCCGTCGTACCCCACCGCCCGGCCCGCGCCGAGCGGACCGGTGAGCACGGCCCCCGTGCCGGTCATCACGGGCCCCGCCCCGGTGCCGATCATCCTCGGCATCCTCGGCCTGGTCATCGCGGTGACGGCCGTGGTGACCCGCGCGGCGGACCTCATCATCGACTGGGGCCGGGCCGGGCCGGTCACCGTCCTCGGCGCGGGGCTGCTGCTCGTCGTGTTCGGGCTGATCGGCATGCGTGGCCGGAGCCGGACCGGCGAGCCGAGCTAGACCGAGCCGGACCGGCTACAGCCCCAGGCCCGCGGCCCGCAGCGCCTCGGCCACCGACCCCGCCAGGGGGATGCGGCCGAGGCGCTCGGGCCGCACCCACGCCGCCGACGCGGTCGAGCCGCCCACGTCGTGGACCACCGGGTCGGTGGGCGCCGGGCATGCGGCCGTGTGGAACACCCGCACGGCGTGGTAGTCCTCGACCCGGCCGCTCGGGCTGCGGCCCACCCAGTGCCCGCTCAAGACGGTGAGGAGCGCGATGTCCCGGACCCGCTGCCCGGTCTCCTCGAACACCTCCCGGACCAGGGCCTGCTCGGGGGACTCCTCGGGGTCGATGCCCCCGCCGGGCAGGTTCCACCGGCCGGGGGCGTTGGTCCGGTCCGACAGCTCGGTGAGCAGCACCCCGCGGTGCGAGCGGACCACGGCGTATGCCGCGACCCGCTGGTGCCGGACCGCCGCGGCGACGTCGGCCTCGGTGAGGTCGTCGTCCCAGGCGACCCGGCTGGACACGCTGGACCCGCGCCGCGGTACCCGCCTCGCGTCGGCCGCCTCGGCCAGGGCCCGCGCCCGCGCCGGGGCGGGCTCGACGGCATACCGCAGCTCGAGCTCGTTGCGTCGCGGCCGGGTCGCCGACACCGGGCGGCCGTGCCAGCCGCCCGCCATCAGGGAGCCGGCGGGGTCGGCGCCGTGGCCGAGGGCGAACCGGACGACCTCCCGACCGGCTCGTTCCCCCACGACGGTGATCACGCCTGCCCCGTCCCCGCGATGGCGCGCCGGTACTCGGCCACCGTCGCCGCCACCGCGCTCGGCCAGTCCTGCGCCGGAGGGACGGTGCGGTTGTGGCTGCTGATCCGGGCCCGCAGGCCGCGGTCGCCGGCCAGGGTCGCGACGGCCCGGGCCAGGCCGTCGTCGTCGTGGGCGAGCAGCCCGCTCAGCCCGTCCTCGACGAAGTCCTCGACGCCGGTGCCCGCCCGGGCCACGACCGGAAGCCCGGCGGTGCGGGCCTCGAGGGCGGCGATCCCGAACGCCTCGAGCCGCGCCGAGGTGAGGTACAGGTCGCTGTCCCAGTGCAGCTCGCGGAGCCGGTCGCGGTCCACCCGGCCGGGCAGGCTCACCCAGCCGGTCATCTCGTGCCGGTCGAGGTAGCGCTCCATGGCGCGGCGCTGGGGCCCCTCGCCGAGCACGGTCGCCTCCAGTCGGGCCCCCCCGGCCAGCGCGTCCCGGGCCGCGCGCAGCACCTGCAGCACGGCGAGCGGCCGCTTGCGGCGGGCGAGCCGCAACGCGCTGACGACGCGCACCGGGGCGTCCGGGTCCCGCGGCGGCATCCCCGCCGGACGGCGCCATGCGGCCGCGTCGATGCCGTTGCCGAGCACCCCGACCCGACCGGGCGCGTCGGCGACCCGGCCGACCCGCTCGGCGGCCATGGTCGACACGGCACTCAGGGCGGCGCCCCCGCGGGCCCAGCGCCGGGCCTGTCCCAGGGCGGCGAAGACCGGGGCCGATCGGTCGATGACACAGTGCCAGGTGATCGCGGTCGGCAGGTCGATGGACGCGGACACCCGGGCCATGTCCGTCGCGAACGGGCTGACCACCCCCATGTGCACGTGCGCCACGTCGAACCGGCCCGCGCGCAGCCGCCGGCGCACCTCGGGCGGGGCGAGCGGGTTGACCGGCACGCCACCCGGCAGCGGGATCGCCATCCGGTGAACGCGGACGCCGTCCTCGACGGTGGCCGCGCCGAGCCGCTCGCCGTGCGGGCCGACGGTCGCGGTGAAGACCTCGACCTGGTGGCCGGCCGCGAGCAGGTGGGTGGCGAGGTCGTGCACCTGCACCTCGATGCCACCGAGCCGCGGCAGGTAGCAGTCCGACAACAGGGCGACCTTCACGGACCCACAGCCTGCCATGCGGGAGGATGGGCGCGATGACCCACACGCTCGTGGCGTTCCACGCCCATCCGGACGACGAGGCCCTCCTCACCGCGGGCACGATGGCCCGCGCGGCGGCGGAGGGCCACCGGGTCGTGCTCGTGCTCGCCACCGACGGGGGTCTGGGGCTGGCCGGTGCGGGGTACTCCGCGGGCTCGGGCGGCCTCGGCTCGGTGCGGCTCGCCGAGGCCAAGGCCAGCGCCGCCGCCCTCGGGGTGGCCCGGGTCGAGTGGCTGGGGTACGCCGACAGCGGCCTGGCGGGCGACATCCCGCCCGACACCCCGGAGGCCGTCCGGTTCCTCCGCGCCCCGGTCGAGGAGGCCGCCGAGCGGCTCGCCGCGATCCTGCGCACCGAGCGGGCCGACGTGCTGCTCGGGTACGACGCGAACGGGGGCTACGGGCACCGCGACCACCTCCGGGTCCACGAGGTCGCGCGACGGGCCGCCGAGATCGCCCGGACCCCACGGCTGCTCGAGGCCACCGTGCCCCGGGACACCATCGTGCGCGCCATCCGGCTCGTCTCGCACGTGTACCGCTTCCCGCCGGAGTTCGACCCGACCTCGTTCGAGCGGGCGTACTCCCCGCGCGAGGAGATCACCCACCGCATCAGCGTGCGGAGGTATGCCGCCGCGAAACGGGCAGCGATGCGCACCCACGCGTCACAGGCCACCGGCGACGGCGGCGACCGGACCCTTGCGGCGTTCCTGCGGATTCCCCGACCGCTGTTCGACCTGGCCTTCGGCCGGGAGTGGTTCCGCGACCCGACGCTGCCGCCCGGGTCGCGGGTGAGCCGAGACATCTTCGAGGGCCTGGTATGAGGCCCGGGCTGCGGCGGGTGCTGCAGGTCGTCCTCGGCCTGGGCGCCGCCGTGGTCCTGCTGGTCTGGGGGCTCCCGCACTTCGCGAAGACGTCCTGGAGCGCGGTGTTCGCCGTGCTGGGGACCGTGCCGTGGACCCGGGCCGTGCTGTTCCAGGGCCTCATGCTCGTGGGACTGTGGTGCTACACCTTCACGTTCACCGGGTCGCTGCCCGGCCTCAGCCACGCCAGGGCGCTCATCATCAACCTGTGCGGGTCCTCGGTGTCCAACCTGCTGCCCGGGGGCGGAGCGGTGGGCCTGGCGGCGACATACACCATCGCCCGCTCCTGGGGGTTCGACCGCCGGGCCATCTCGACCTCCGCGATCGTCACCGGGGTGTGGAACGTCCTCGCCCGGATCGCCCTGCCGGTCATCGCGATCATCGTCCTGTGGTGGGGCAACACCGGCCTGCCACCAGCCCTGAGCGACGCCGCCGTCGCCGCCGGGCTCACCGGGGCCGCGGTCATCGGCCTGTTCGTCGCGGTCATCGCCAGCGAGCGCGCGGCCCAGCTCGTCGGCCGCGGGGTCGACCGGGTTGTCGGGCCCCTCGCCCGGCGCCGTGGCGACCGCACGCTCGCCGTGCACGACCTCGTCACCGACCTGCGCTCCCGGATCAGCGACATCGTCCGGCACGGCTGGGCGTCGATGACGCTCGGGATGGTGGGCTTCTTCGGCTTCTACTTCCTGCTGTTCCTGTCCGTCACCCGCACGACCGGGGTGCACACCCACCTGGGTACCCTGTTCGGGGCCTTCGCCATCGGCCGGGTGCTGACGGCCGTCGGGGTCACCCCGGGCGGGGTCGGGGTCACCGAGACGGCGACGGCCGCCGCCCTCGTGGCCTGGGGCGCCGACCCCGCCGCCGCGACCGCAGCGGTGGTCCTGTTCTCCGTCTTCACCCACGTCATGGAGGTCCCGCTCGGCGGCATCGGCTGGCTGGCCTGGTCGCTCACCGCGCGCCAGGCGCCGCAGCTGCCGGGGGTGGAGGTCCGGACCGAGGCGTGACCCGCCCCAGCCGAAGGCGTGACCCGACCCAGGTGCAGGCGTGGCCGGGGCGGCAGCCGGCGAGCGGCGCCTCAGTCGCGGTGGCGCCGGACGATCATGATCGGGGTCTTCTCCTCGCCCTGCCCCATCGGGTTGTCCAGGAGGATCGAGCGGGCGACCTCCCGGGTCACCGGCAGCCCCGGGCTCGCGCCGAGCACCTGGACGTCGATGTTGTTGCCGTCGATGATGACCGCGGGGACGCCGAACGTCTCCTCGATCCACCGGCAGTAGCCGTCGGGATCGCCCGGCCCGATCATGGCGAACTCGTCGAACGGGGCCATCGCGTCCGGGTTGAAGCCGTCGATCTCCGAGATCCGGTGCCCCGCGATGCGGTAGAAGTCCCCGTGCCGGCCGATGAGCCGGGTCGCCGACCCGCCGAGGGTGGCGGCGACCATCCGCCAGTAGCCCGCCTGCCAGATGGCCACCTGCATCTTGGCCGGGAGGGAGTAGCCGATGTCGTTGTCGTACTTCTTCACGCCCTTGACGATCAACCTGGCCAGACGGGAGGGACGCACGACCGACAGGTGGACGACCCGGCCCTGGGAGATGGTCACCACCTTCTCCGAGATGGCGACCCAGTCGCCGTCCTGGACCAGGGGCTTGACCGCGTCCGCGAAGATCGGGTCGAGCGGCTCCTTGATCGCGATGAGATGCGTCTGGACCGGGATCCGGTCGTAGTCCAGACCGTCGCCCCCGCGCCGGGTCAGCTCCTTCTCGGGCATGGCGGTCATCGTACCCCTGTCAGTCCGAAGCGCTGGATCCACAACTGGCTCACCAGGATTCGCCAGTAGACCAGCGAGTCGACGCGCTCCTCCCCGGCCAGCCAGCGGTCGTAGCTCGCGAGGAGCTCCGGCTGGTTGAACAGGCCGTTCTCGGCGAGCTCGGCCGACGCGAACACCTCCCGGATACCGGGTGCGTTGTGCTTGAGCCATCGCGTCTCCGGGTTGGTGAAGCCGATCTTGGAACGGCGCAGCCGGTTGAGCTCCGGCATCCTCCCCTTCATCGCGTTGCGGTAGACGTAGCGGGTCCAGCCCTTCTTGATCTTCTGCTCGATCGGGAGGCTGAAGACGAACTCGACGAGCTCGGAGTCGAGGAACGGCACCCGGGACTCCAGGCCGAAGGCCATCGAGTTCTTGTCCTCGTAGCGCAGCAGGTTCGGGGTGGAGTACCGGGTCACGTCCTGGCTGAGCCGCTCGTTGAGGTTGCGGGAGTAGGTGAACTTCAGCTCCTTGTACCCGCTCAGCTCGGAGCCGAGGAGGTCGTTCATCGACCGGCCCTCGCCGTGGAACATCGTGCCGACCCGCTGGAGGTACTGACGGTAGAACTGGGGCACCCCGCGCACCAGCTCGGACCCCAGGCGCGCGTAGCTCCCGCTGTCGGCGGCGCTCTGGGCGTAGGTCCGGAAGTACGGCAGGTACCCCGCGAGGATCTCGTCGCCGCCGTTGCCGGACAGCGACACCTTCACGTGCTTGGACGCCTCGCGGAACACCGAGTAGTAGGCGTACGGCGCCGACGAGATCGTCGGCTCCTCCTGGGTGAAGACCCACTGCGTGATCTCGGCCCAGAACTCGTCCGCGTCCGGGTAGCTGTACACGGGCCGGGTCCGGGCGAACCGTTCCACCTCGTGGATGTAGCGGGACTCGTCGATCGTCTCGTTGGGGAAGAGCGCGGAGAAGGTGAAGAGCTCGCCGCTGGTGTGGGTGTCCTCGGACCCCGCGCGCACGAGGTCGGCGGCCACCCCGACGACACCGGAGGAGTCCAGACCGCCGGAGAGGTTGAAGCCCAGGGGGACGTCGCTGATGAGGTGACGGTGCATGACCCGCTCGAAGACGTCGGCGAACTCCTCGGCGTATGCCGTGTCGCTGCGCTCCGAGGCGAACTGCGGGTTCCAGGCCAGGGACCAGTACCGCGAGATGGTGACCCGGCCGTCCTTGACCCGCAGGAAGTGGCCGGGAAGCAGCCGTTTCACCCCGGCGAAGAAGGTCTGCTCGTCGCTGTCGTGGACCCGGAACTTGAGGAAGCGGGCGAGCACCTCGGCGTCGAAGGCCCGGGTGACGCCGGGGACGGCCATCAGCGCCTTGATCTCGGAGGCGAAGGCGAAGTAGGGGGACTCGACGTAGTAGAAGGGCTTGATGCCCAGGCGGTCGCGTCCGACGAACAGCTCTTTCTCGAGCGTGTCGTAGAGCGCGAAGGCGAACATCCCGAGCATCCGGTCCAGGACCTTCTCGCCCCACTGCTGGTAGCCCACGAGGATGACCTCGGTGTCGGAGGCGGTGACGAACCGGTGCCCCGCGGCCTCGAGTTCGGTGCGCAGATCGCGGTAGTTGTAGATCTCGCCGTTGAAGACGAGGACGTAGCGGCGGTCCGGGGAGTACATCGGCTGGTCGGCCGCCGACGAGGTGTCGATGATGGTCAGCCGGCGGTGCCCGAGCCCGACGGGGCCGTCGAGGAAGAGCCCCTCGCCGTCGGGCCCGCGGTGCGCCTGCAGGTCGTTCATCCGTTGCAGGAGCGCCCGGTCGCCGGCGCCGACGTATCCAACGATGCCGCACATGTGAGAGAGGTCCTCAGGTCGGGGATGGACGGACGGGCCCCGGCGGAGCCGCGGGTCCAAGCCTGCCATGCCCGGCCCGGGTGACCGACCACCCCGGGGCGGGACACGTCGGCGAGCCCGGGTGCGCCGCCCCCGGCCGCCGGTCCCGCGCGGCGCACCGGCCTCAGGACGCCGCGTGCGCCATCTCGCGGCGACGCTGACGCAGGCCCGAGCAGATGGCCTGCTGCTGGCGCAGCAGCCGGCGGCGATCCGGGTCAGGCGACCCGTCGGGCCCGCGGCTGGGACGGGCCCGCAGGGCGTCCTCCGTCTCGGCCAGGGACCTGATGAGGTCCGCCACGCTCATGGACTGGCACCGCCGGCTCGTCAACATGACGGGAATGCTGCCCGCCCACGGTACGGATCGCCGGTGCCGAGGCTTTCGGTTCGCTGTGAACCCCGCCCGACGGGGGCCGGAATGCTGGCGGCTACGGCGTCCCCCACGGCTCGATGTCCGGGGGCGCCTCGTTCGGGGGCGCCTCGTTCGGGGGCGCCTCGGCCGGGGGCGCCTCGGCCGGCGGCGCCGGTTCCGGGCCCGGTCCCGAGGCCGGTTCCGCACCCACGTCGGCCGGTGTCGACGGCCAGCCGCCCGGCCCGCTCGCGGAGTCCGGGTGCGGCTGCGGTCCGGGCTCCCTCCCTGGATCGGCTCCTCGCTCGCCTGAGGCAGCGTCCGCCATCCGGCGCAGGTCCTCGGCGACCTCGGCGAAGGTGGCACTCAGCGCCTCGGCGAAGGAGGTCCCGACGTTGCGCACGTCCTCCTGGACCGCGGGGTCCTTGGCCGCCGCGCCCAGGGCGTTGACGGCCTCCTGGACGGCGCCCGCGAACCGGCGGGCCGCCTCGCCGAGATCCGGTCGCGCGGCCCCGGCGGCCGAACCCTGCTCTCCCTCGAAATGTGCCTTGAGCGAGGCGCCGAGCGCGGCGAACTGCTCCCCGGTGTCCTTCCAGGCCGATTTCACGTCACCCATGGCTCATGCATACGCCTTCCGGAGCCGGCCCGCCAGGGCTTGCCGCCGGCCCAGGTCGTGAGCCGGGGCACTGCAGTGCCCGGGGTGGGCCCTCCGGTGCGTCGGCGGCGCTGCCACGGTGCGGGGGTCGGAGCCGGTGGCTCACTCCCACTCGATGGTCCCCGGCGGCTTGCTCGTCACGTCGAGGACCACCCGGTTGACCTCGGGGACCTCGTTGGTGATCCGGGTCGAGATCTTGGCGAGCACCTCGTAGGGGACGCGGGTCCAGTCGGCCGTCATGGCGTCCTCGGAGGAGACCGGCCGCAGGACGACGGGATGGCCGTAGCTGCGACCATCACCTTGGACGCCGACGGAGCGGACGTCGGCGAGCAGCACGACGGGGCACTGCCAGATCTCGCGGTCCAGGCCGGCTGCGGTCAGCTCGTGGCGGGCGATCTCGTCCGCGGTCCGGAGGACCGCGAGCCGCTCGGCCGTCACCTCACCGACGATCCGGATGCCGAGCCCCGGCCCGGGGAACGGCTGGCGCCATACGATGGCCTCGGGCACCCCGAGCTCCAGCCCGACCTGGCGGACCTCGTCCTTGAACAGCAGCCGCAGCGGCTCGACGAGCGTGAACCTCAGGTCGTCGGGCAGCCCGCCGACGTTGTGGTGGGACTTGATGGTCGCGGCGCCGGTACCGCCGCCGGACTCCACGACGTCCGGGTAGAGCGTGCCCTGGACGAGGTACTCGACGGGATGGCCCTCGCGGGCCCCTTCACCGACGATGTCGCGGGCCGCCTGCTCGAACACCCGGATGAACTCGCGACCGATGATCTTGCGCTTCTCCTCGGGGTCGCAGACCCCCGCGAGGGCACCGAGGAACCGGTCGCGGGCGTCGACGACCACGAGGTCGACCCCGGTGGCCGCGACGAAGTCCTCCTCGACCTGCTCGGCCTCGCGCGAGCGCAGCAGGCCGTGGTCGACGAACACGCAGGTCAGCCGGTCACCCACGGCACGCTGGACCACCGCCGCCGCGACCGAGGAGTCGACGCCACCGGAGAGCGCGCACAGCACCCGCTTGTCGGCGACGGTCGCGCGCACCTCGGCGACGAGCTGCTCGACGACATTGGCGGGCGTCCAGTCCCCGGCCAGTCCCGCACCGCGCCGCAGGAAGTTCTCCAGGACCCGCTGCCCGAACGTCGAGTGCACCACCTCGGGGTGCCACTGGACCCCGTACAGCCGGCGCTCGTCGTCCTCGAACGCCGCGACGGACGCCCCGCCGGTCGACGCGGTGACCCGCGTCCCCGCGGGAGCCTCGGTCACCGAGTCGCCGTGGCTCATCCACACCGACTGCTCGGAGGGCTGGCCGTTGAACAGGGTGGACGAGGTGTCGGACACGCTCGCGTGGGTCGACCCATACTCGCCCAGCCCGGTGTGCGCGACCCGGCCGCCGAGGGCCTGCGCCATGGCCTGGAACCCGTAGCACATCCCGAACACGGGCACCCCGGCCGTGAGCAGGCCGGGGTCGAGCTCCGGGGCGCCCGCCTCGTAGACCGAGGAGGGACCGCCGGAGAGGATCAGCGCCGCCGGGTTCTTCGCGAGCACCTCGGCCACCGGCATGGTGTGGGGGACGACCTCGCTGAAGACGCTGGCCTCGCGGACCCGGCGCGCGATGAGCTGGGCGTACTGCGCCCCGAAGTCGATGACGAGGACCGGGCGGTCGGACAGGTGGTGCGGCTGCTGGGGCTGCGTCACCCGCCCAGGCTACTTGCGGGCCCGGCCGAGCCGGCCATCGATCTCACGCGCCACGATGCGCTCGACGACGAAGGACAGGAAGGGGACGCAGCCGGCGAGCATGACGAGCACCATCTTGGGCAGCGACCAGCCCACCTTGAAGCCCAGGTTGGCGGTGGCAAGGACGTAGACGAAGAAGATGAAGCCGTGCGGCTGCGGCCACCACGAGAGCGCCTCGTTGCTGAAGCCGTAGTGGAGGATCACCTCGAGCACGAGGAGCAGCAGCCCCACGCCGACGGTGAGAGCCATCACCTTGAAGAAGGTCAGCGCTTTCGCCGCCGCCTGGGTGTCCTTGATCTCGGCATTCGTCGTCTGGGTCACGGCGCTCATTCTCCCCCGTGGTCGCGGGCGGCCCGCACCGGGGCCACCATGGGCGCGCCGTCGGGCCCGTCCGGACCGTCCGGACCCCCGGCGTCGTCTGGGCCGTGCCCGCCGGGCCGAGCGCCCCGGGTGGCGTCGCGGTCCTCGCGCACCATCCGCCACCACATGTAGGCCGCGAAACCCGCGAACACCCACCACTGCAGGGCGTATGCCGCGTTGCGCCACTTCAGGCCGGTATCCGCCGGCGGCGTGGGGACATGGGTGAGCGTGTTGAGGGTGGCCGCCGAGGCGGCACCCGGGCCCGGCCCGGGCGTCTCGCTCTCCAGGAACAGGAAGGCGTTGTAGGTCTGGCCGGGCCAGGTGTTGACCAGCACCGAGATGTCGACCGACCCCAGCTGGCCCGGGGGCAGGCTCGCCGTGGACGGCGACTCCCCCGGCGCCAGCCCGCCGTGGACGGTCACCAGGCCGCCGGGGGGGCCGGTCGCCTCGGCCGGTGAGCGGAGGAAGCCGCGCAGCACGGGCAGCCGCGCCCCGGTGCTCTGCACGACGAGGGGGGTGATGAGCCAGTAGCCGGTCCGCCCGTCCAGGCGCCGGTCGGGGACGAGCACCTGACCGGCGGCATAACGCCCGGTGGCGAAGACCCGCTTCGAGCTCGCATCGGCCGGGAACTCGGCGTGCAGCCGCAGCACCGACGTCACGTCCACCGGGGGCTGGCTCGCGACCCGCTTGAGCTGCTCGACGGCGGCCTTGTCGCGGGCCACCCCCAGCTGCCAGCGGCCGAGCTGGATGAACGCGACGATGAGGAGGGCGACCACGACGAGCAGCCCCAGCCACCGGGGCTTCAGCGCGGTCCTGAGCACGCGCTCAGGCTACGCGACCCGGCTCAACACTCGGAGCGTCCCACCGGCGTCCCACGGCGGGGCGCCGGCGACGCGCTCGCCCACCGCTCGACGGGGCGAAACCCGGTGGAGCCGGGCCCCGGGTCCGCATACCCTGATGGGTCGATGCCCTCCACGATCCCGCCGTACTCCGTCGACCCGGAGGACCGCCCTCCCGCCCACGCCGACCGACTCATCCTCTGGCTCGCTCGGCGACAGTGGCGCACCCTCCTCGCCGGCGTCCTGGTGGGTGGCCCGTGGATGCTCTCGATCGCCTTGGTGCCCGCCGCCATCGGCCGCGGCGTCGACGAGGGCATCGTCGGCCGGGACCTCGGCGCCCTGCTGCGCTGGGCGCTGGTCATCCTCGGGCTGGGTCTGACGAGCGCGGTGACGACCGACCTACGGCACTGGTTCGCGGTGCGCAACTGGCTCACCGCGTCGTACCGGTCGGGGATCGTCGCCGACCGCGCGGTGCGCCGGACCGGGCCCGCGTTGACCCGCCAGGTGCCGGCCGGCGAGGTCATCACCGTCTTCGCCACCGACTTCGCCCGGATGGGCTCGGTCTTCGACGTCACGGCACGGGTCGCCGGCGCCGTGCTGAGCTTCACCGTGGTGGCCGTCATCCTCCTGCGCGGCTCGCTGCTGCTCGGCCTCATCATGCTCATCGGCGGGCCGCTGCTGCTCGCCTCGCTGAGCCTGGTCATCCGGCCGCTGCACCGTCGCCAGGGCGCCCAGCGGGCCGAGACCGGGCGGCTCACCTCGCTGGGGGCCGACACGGTGGCGGGGCTGCGGGTGCTGCGCGGGATCGGCGGCGAGGACACCTTCCTCGCCCGGTATGCCGCGCAGTCACAGCGGGTCCGGGCCGCCGGCAACCACCTGTCCGGGGTCCAGGCCACCCTGGACGCGGCGCAGGTGCTGCTGCCCGGCCTGTTCGTCCTCGTCGTCACCGGCGTCGGCGCCCATCTGGCCGTGGCGGGCACGATCACGGCGGGACAGCTCGTCGCGTTCTACGGGTACACGGCGTTCCTCACCATGCCCCTGCGGACCGCCACCGAGTTCGTCGACAAGCTCATCCAGACCCGGGTCGCCTCCCGCCGCATCGTGCGGGTCCTGGCCACCGAGCCCGACCACGAGGACCGCCCGGGGACCGCGCCGGGCGCACAGCCGGGCGACGGCACCGGGCAGCCGGCCCACGGCACCGGGCAGCCGGCCGACGGCGCGGGGCGTCCGGGCGGCGACCTCGTCGACCCGGCCTCCGGCCTGGTCGTCCGCCCCGGTCGGCTCACCGCGCTCGTCTCGGCGCGCCCGGAGGACTCCGCCCAGGTCGCCGCCCGGCTCGGCCGGGCCGTCCCGGGCCGGCACGGCGTCACCTTCGGTGGGGTCCCGCTGGACGACCTGCCGATCTCCCAGGTCCGCCGGAGCATCGTCGTCTCCGAGTCCGAGCCACACCTGTTCAGCGGACCGGTGCGGCGCGAGCTGCTCGCGCCGGACGGAGCGGACGGGCGCCGGCCCGCGGAGGGAGCGCACGACGACCGCCGGATCGCCGCCGCCCTGGCGGTGGCCGACGCGGACGACGTGCTCGACGCCCTCGACGGCGGGCTCGACGGCGAGCTGGAGGAGCGGGGCCGCTCGCTCTCCGGCGGGCAGCGTCAACGGCTCTCGCTGGCCCGGGCGCTGTTGCGCGAGGCCGACGTCCTGGTGCTCGTCGAGCCGACGAGCGCCGTCGACGCCCACACCGAGGCCCGGATCGCCACCCGCCTGGCCCAGCACCGGCGCGGACGCACGACCGTGCTCGTCACGGCCAGCCCGCTGCTGCTCGACCAGGCCGACGAGGTCGCCCTCGTCGAGGACGGCCGGGTCGTCGCCACCGGGCGCCACCATGACCTGCTGCGGGGCAACGCGGCATACCGGCAGGTCGTCCTGCGCGGGGAGGAGGACTGATGTCGCCCGTTCTCGGCCGCACCGACCACGCCGCCCGGACCCTGCCCATCGCCGGCCGTGCGGTGGTCGTCGCGCATGCCCGGGCGCTGGCCCGCGAGCATCGCGGCCCGCTCACCCGCGTCCTGGTCTGGCACGGCACGGCCGCGCTCGTGGCCCTCGTCGGCCCCTGGGTCATCGGACAGATCGTGCAGGAGGTCACCCGCGGCGGGCGCGGCACCGGCCGGATCGACCTGCTCGTGGTGGCCCTCGCCGGGGGGATCCTCGCGCAGACCGCGCTGACCTGGTTCGCCCGACGCGCCTCCTTCGTCCTCGCCGAGCAGGTCTTCGCGCAGCTGCGCGAGGACTTCGTCACCTCGGCGGTGCGGCTGCCCCTGTCCGTCGTCGAGCGTGCCGGGACCGGCGACCTCGTGGCACGGACGACGAACGACATCGACGCCCTGTCCCGGGTCATCCGGTTCGGGATCCCGGCGTTCGTCGTGTCGGTCATGACGGTCGCCGCCACGGCGGTCGCCGCGGTGCTCACGTCCCCGCTGGCCGCTCTCGCCCTGCTGCTCGCCGCGCTCGTGCAGGTTCCCTCGACCCGGTGGTACCTGCGCCGGGCCGGCGACGGCTACCTGTGGGAGCACGCCTCCTACGCCCGGCTCAACGCCGTCGCGGCCGAGACCGTCGAGGGGGCCCGGACGATGGACGCCCTCGGCCTGCAGCGGGCCCGCGGCCACCGGTTCGACGAGGCGCTCGCGGAGTCCTGGCGGGCCGAGCAGTACACCCTGGGGCTCCGGCTGCGCTGGTTCCCGTGGCTCGAGGTCGGGTTCTTCCTGCCGGTCGCCGGAGCGGTGCTGTGGGGCGGGTGGCTGGCCTACACCGGCCACATCTCGGTGGCCGCCGCCACCGCGGTGACCCTCTACATCCAGCAGATGCTCGACCCGCTGGGCGAGCTCATCAGCTGGCTCGACGAGATCCAGTTCGCCGCGACCTCCCTGTCGCGGATCCTCGGGATCGCCGAGGTCCCGCCCGACCGGATCGCCACGGGAGCCGTCCCCGCCGCCAACGACCTCGATGTCGACCAGGTCCGCTACGCCTACCGCGAGGGCCGCGACGTCCTGCACGGGGTGAGCCTGGACCTGCGGCCGGGCGAGCGGCTGGCGATCGTCGGTCCCTCGGGGGCGGGCAAGTCGACGCTCGGCCGTCTCATGGCCGGGATCGACGGGCCTCGGCGCGGCCGCATCACCGTCGGCGGGGTGCCGTTGGTCGACCTGGAGCTGCCCGTCCTGCGCGGCGAGGTCGCCCTGGTCACCCAGGAGCACCACGTCTTCGTCGGGACGCTCCGCGACAACCTCCTGCTCGCTCGACCGGGAGCCGACGACGCCGTGCTGCTGGGCGCCCTCGCGGCGGTCGACGCCGAGGCGTGGGCCCGGGCGCTGCCCCGCGGACTGGACACCGTCGTCGGCAGCGGCGGCCACGTCCTCACCGAGGGCCAGTCGCAGCAGCTCGCGCTGGCCCGGCTCGTCCTGGCCGACCCGCACACCCTCGTCCTCGACGAGGCGACCTCGCTGCTCGACCCGCGCGCGGCCCGGCATCTCGAGCGGTCGCTGGCGGCCGTGGTCCACGGGCGCACGGTCGTCGCGATCGCCCACCGCCTCCACACCGCCCACGACGCCGACCGGGTGGCCGTCGTCGAGGACGGCCTCATCGCCGAGCTCGGATCCCATCAGGACCTGCTCGCCGCGAACGGCGCGTACGCCGCCCTGTGGCGCTCGTGGCGCGACGAGCGCGACGGGCGCGGCGAGCTGGTCCGGGAGCGCTCGCCCAACGCCCGGGTGCTCGCGGCACCGACCGGGATTCCGGGCGGTCCCGCGAGCACCCGGCAGCCTGGCGCGCCTCAGGCCGTGCGCGAGTCGTCGAAGACGACGATCGACCCGCCGTAGCAGGCCACCCAGACCCGCCTCTTGGTCGGCTCGTACGTCACGCCCACCGGGTAGCCGTCCGTGCGGACCGTCTGCATGGGAGTCAGGTCGGAGGTGCGGATCTTCGTCATCGTCGAGTCGTCGTAGTTGACGACGTAGAGCGCCTCGCCGTCGCTGCTGATCGCCATCGAACGGGGCTCCCGGCCCACCTTGAGGGTATGCAGCACGGTGCCGGTGGCAGCATCGACGGCGCTCACCGTCCCCGCGGAGTTGTTCGTGACGTAGAGGGTCCTGCCGTCCTTGGACAGCACCAGGTGCCGGGGGCCGGCGCCGGTGGTGGCGAAGGCGCGCACCGTGCGCGTGGCCAGGTCGACGGCCACGACCCGGTCGGAGCCCATGATCGCCACGTAGGCCGTCCTGCTGTCCGCGGAGACCGCGATGCCTCGCGGATGGGCCCCCGGGAGCTTCACCGTGGCGACGACCTTGGCCGTGGCCGCGTCGATGACGGACAGGTCCATCGAACACCAGTTGGTCACGAGGACCTGCTTGCCGTTCGGCGTCACGGCGACGTACTTGGGAACCGCCCCCACCTGGACGACCTGGGTCACGGCATACGTCGCGGTGTCGATCTTGTAGACGAAGCTGGGGGAGATACCAGCGGCGCTCCGGCAGGCATCCTTGCCCTCGGGGCCGAAGCCGGCGCCGTACATGGCGTAGTTGGAGACCCAGGCGGTGCTCCCGGTCGGGTCGAAGGCCATCTCGACGGGCGCGCCCTTGGAGGTCCCGGGGTGGCCCGGGACGCCGAACGCGGAGAGGTCCACGCCGTCCTTGATCGTGGCCAGCAGCGCCCCGTCGGCGCGGAAGACGGAGATGGTGTGGGAGTACATCATGTTCTGGGCGAATACCTGGCCCTGGGCCGAGGCGACGACGGACTTCGGGGTGAGGCCGCCGGTCAGCCGCTCGATCTGGACCAGGGCGGTCTGCCCGGCCGGGGCGGGGCCGCCCTGCGACGCCTGGGGCGACGGGGTGGGGGCCGGCTTGACGGGCCGGCCGGTCGCGGTGCTCTCGGCGCTGGGCGCCGGGCGCGGCGGCGCGCTGGCCCGGGCCGGGTCACCGCCGACGACGTGGGTGATGCCGAAGCCGGTCACGGCGACCAGCATGGCCAGGCCACCGAGGGCCACCCGGCGGCGCCGGACGTGGACGGGGTCCCGTTTGACGATCATCTGCATCACCTCGCTGCACGTGTGCCTCGGCCGGCTCAGCAGCCACGCTAAAGGACACGCCTACCGGCTCTGGTGAGGCGCGCGGAGCCACCCCTCGCGCCGAGCCGGCAGCCCGAGGACAACGTCAGCCGGTCACCAGCGCGCTGTCGTGGGTGTACCGCTCCACAGCCCGGCGCCGCGGCGCGACGGCGCCGACCCGCCGGTACGGCTCGCCCTGAGCGGGGCGGGGGTCGGGCTCTCCGCGGTTGGGCCACAGCGACATCGCCCGCTCGGCCTGTGCGGTGATCGTCAGCGAGGGATTGACCCCGAGGTTCGCCGAGACCGCCGACCCGTCGACGACGTGGATGCCGGGGTAGCCCCATACCCGGTGGTAGGCGTCGACGACCCCGTGCTCGGGCGAGTCCGAGATGGGCGCGCCGCCGAGGAAGTGCGCCGTGAGCGGGATGTCGAACACCTCCGGCCACGCACCGCCGGGCACGGTGTACTCCCCGGTGAGATCGCCCAGGCGGCCCGCGAGGGCCCGCATCGCCTCGTGACCGGCCTTGATGTAGGTCGGGTTCGGCTCGCCGTGGCCCTGCGCCGACGTCAGGGTACGCCCGCCCAGGCGCCCACGGCGCCCGGTGACCCGCAGCGAGTTGTCGCGGGTCTGCATCACCAGGCCGATGACGATCCGCTCGCTCCAGCGCCGTGCGGTCGGCATGATCCGGACCAGCGGCCGGGGGTCCTTCGCGACCTGCCGGAGGAACTCCACCGGCCGCGGGCGACCGGTGTCCCCGGGGACGAGGAGGGTGGAGATCAGCCCCATCGCGTTCGAGCCCTTGCCGTAGCGCACGTTCTCGACGTGGGTGTGTTCGTCGGGGTGGAACGAGGCCGTGATGGCGACGCCGCGGGTGAGGTCGACGCCGGCCGGGGCGTGCTCGGTCATGGCCCCGACCAGCGCCTCGGAGTTGGTGCGGGTGAGCTGGCCGAGCCGCCCGGAGAGCCGGGGCAGCTCCCCCTCGTCCTTCATGGCGTGCAGCAGCCGCTGGGTCCCCCACGTTCCGGCCGCGACGACGACGTGCCGGGCGGTGAGCACCCGAGGGTCCTTCTCGAACCAGGCGCCGGTCCGTTCATGGAGCACCCGGTACAGCGGGTATGCCGTGCCGTCGCCCTCGGTGCCCGGTACCACCCCCAGCCGGGTCACCGTCCGCAGCGGCTCGATGGTGACGCCGAGGCGCTCGGCCAGCGCCAGGTAGTTCTTGACGAGGGTGTTCTTGGCGCCGACCCGGCAGCCGACCATGCAGTTGCCGCACTCGGTGCAGCCGGTCCGGGCCGGCCCCGCCCCGCCGAAGTAGGGGTCCGGCACGGCCACGTCGGGCCGGCCGAAGTACACCCCCACCGGCGTGCGGCGGAACGTCTCGCGCACGCCCAGGTCCGCGGCGGTCTGTTCCATGATGTGCTCGACGGGCCCGTCGCACGGGTTGGTGACGACCCCCAGCATCGTCGAGGCGAGGTCGTAGTACGGGCGCAGCTCGTCCTCCCAGTCGGTGATGTCCCCCCACTGGCGGTCGGTGAAGAACGAGGACGGCGGGACGTAGAGGGTGTTGGCGTAGTTCAGCGAGCCGCCGCCCACCCCGGCGCCGGCCAGGACGAGGACGTCGGGGAGCTTGTGGATCCGCTGGACACCGAAGCAACCGAGCCGCGGCGCCCAGAGGTAGCGCCGCAGGTCCCACGAGGTCCGCGCGAACTCCTCGTCCGCGAACCGCCGCCCCGACTCGAGCATGTGCACGCGGTAGCCCTTCTCGGCCAACCGCAGCGCCGCCACCGAGCCGCCGAAGCCGGTCCCGACGACGACGACGTCGACATCGACGTCCTGGTCGTCGCCGAGCCGGGCGCGGCCGGTCGGCGGCGCGGTCACCGCAGCCCCACCGCCTTCATCACCTTGAGCGAGGTGGTCAGCAGGGCCGCGAAGGCCTCGTCCGAGAGGCCGGCGACACCGCCGAAGCCGACAACGTGCTGCGCCGTGACGTTCTGGGCCTCGGTGTACTTGAGGATGCCCTCCGCCCCGTGCCGCCGCCCCACCCCGGACGCCTTCATCCCGCCCATCGGGGCCGCGACACTGGCCCAGGCCGCGGCATACCCCTCGTTGATGTTGACCGTGCCGGCACGGATCCGGGCCGCGATGGCTCGGCCCCGGCGCACGTCCCGCGTCCAGACCGAGGCGTTGAGGCCGTACTCGGTGTCGTTGGCGAGCGCGACCGCCTCGTCGTCGGAGGCGACCCGGTAGAGCGAGACCACCGGTCCGAAGGTCTCCTCGTCGCGACAGGCCATCGCCTCCGTCACGCCCTCGAGCACCGTGGGCTCGTAGACGTACGGCCCGAGGTCCGGCCGGGGACGCCCGCCGGCCAGCACCCGCGCGCCCCGCTCCCGGGCGTCCTCGACGTGCCGGGTGACGGTGGCGAGCTGCTCGGCCGAGACCAGGCTGCCCATGTCGATGCCGAACTCGAGCGCCGTCCCCAGCCGCATGGCCCGCACCGCCTCGACGAAGCGCTCGACGAACTCGTCGTAGACCGCATCGTGGACCAGCACCCGCTCGGCGCTGATGCACAGCTGCCCGGCGGAGGAGAAGCACCCGCGGACGGCGCCCTCGACGGCCTTGCCGATCGACGCGTCGTCGGCGACGTAGAGGCTGTTCTTGCCGCCCAGCTCGAGGCTGAAGCCGACGAGCCGCCGCCCCACGGACTCGGCGACGCGGCGCCCGGTGGCGGTCGACCCGGTGAAGCACACGTAGTCGGCGAGGTCGACCAGGGCCTGCCCGGTGCTCGCCCCGGGACCGAGCACGACCTGGAACACGTCCTGCGGCAGCCCGGCCTCCACGAGCAGCTCGACGCCGAGCAGTGCCGACAGCGAGGACTGCAGGTCGGGCCGCAGGACGACGGCGTTGCCGGCCACCAGCGCGGGCAGCGCGTCGGTGATGGCGAGGCTGAGCGGGTAGTTCCACGGGCTGACGATGCCGACGACACCCTTGGGCCGGTGGCTCTCGACGGCCTGGGAGAGCAGGGGGAACGCGCCGAGGTGCCGGACGTCCGCCAGGTACTCCGGCCCGCGCCGGCCGTAGTGCCGCGCCACGATGGCGCAGTCGGCGACCTCCTCGAAGGCGTGCCGCCGGGCCTTGCCCGACTCGAGCTGGACCAGGTCGAGCAGCTGCACCTGGCGCCCGAGGACGAGGTCGTGGAAGCGCAGGAGGATCTCGCCCCGGCGGCGCGCCGGCACCTCGCTCCACGCCCGCTGGGCAGCCCGGGCGCTCTCGACGGCGACGGCGACGTCGCCGGGGCTGGAGAGCGGCAGGTTCGCGAGCGGAGCACCCGTCATGGGGGTGCGGGTCAGGTGATGTGCGGCGGCGGGGCCGGCCACGACGCGGCGGAGCAGCGCGCGGGCCCGGGTCGGGTCGACGGCATACGTCGCGCGGGGGTCGCTCTCCGGGTCAGCGATGACGTCGGCCATCCCCGAAGGCTAGCCACGGGGGACCCACCTGGATAGGGCAGCGGACAGGGCGTTCGCGGCAGGCAGCGGCCTGCCGGTGCTCAGCTGGCCTGGTAGGGCGCGACGACGACCTCGACGCGCTGGAACTCCTTGACGTCGACGTACCCTGTCGTGGCCATCGCCCGGCGCAGGGCGCCGACGATGTTGGTCCGGCCGTCGGCCGAGCGGCCGGGACCGAGGAGGACCTCCTCGAGCGGGGCGACGGTGTCGATGGCGACCCGCTCGCCGCGCGGCAGCTCCGGGTGGTGCGCCTCCGAGCCCCAGTGGTAGCCCCCACCAGGGGCGTCGGTGGCCCGGGCGAGAGCCGCACCGAGCATGACGGCGTCCGCGCCGCACGCGATGGCCTTCACCGCGTCGCCGCTCGTCCCCACGCCACCGTCCGCGATGACGTGCACGTAGCGTCCGCCGGACTCGTCGAGGTAGTCGCGCCGGGCCGCGGCGACGTCGGCGATGGCCGTGGCCATCGGGGCGTGGATGCCGAGGGTGGTCCGCGTCGTGTGGGCCGCTCCCCCGCCGAACCCCACGAGCACGCCTGCCGCGCCGGTCCGCATGAGGTGCAGGGCCGCCGAGTAGCTCGCCGCGCCGCCGACGATGACGGGCACGTCGAGCTCGTAGATGAACCGTTTGAGGTTGAGCGGCTCGGCCCGGCTCGACACGTGCTCGGCGGACACCGTCGTCCCGCGGATGACGAACAGGTCGACCCCGGCGTCGACGACGGTCTTCCACAGCTGCTGGGTGCGCTGCGGGGTCAGGGCCCCGGCCACCGTCACCCCGCCGTCGCGGATCCGGCGCAGCCGCTCGGTGACCAGCTCGGGCTGGATCTGCGCACGGTAGATCTCCTGCATCCGGGCCGTCGCCTCGGACGGGAGCAGCCCGGCGATCTCGGCCAGCAGTGGCTCCGGGTCCTCGTACCGGGTCCACAGGCCCTCCAGGTCGAGCACCGGCAGGCCGCCGAGCCGGCCGAACGCGATGGCCGAGCGCGGGGACATCACCGAGTCCATCGGGGCGGCGATGACGGGGATGTCGAAGTGGTAGGCGTCGATCTGCCAGTCGACGGACACGTCCTCGGGGTCGCGGGTGCGCCGGGACGGCACGATGGCGATGTCGTCGAAGGAGTACGCCCGGCGACCGCGCTTGCCGCGGCCGATCTCGATCTCGTTCACGGCGCAGAGCCTATCGAGCGCCCGCCCGGACGGCGGACGCCGTGCGGGCGCCGGGGTGGGCCTCCGGTCCCGGCGGTGCTCGCAGGGCTGCCGGGCCACGGGCCTCGATCGGGTAGGGTGACCGGGCCCCCGGCGGGCGACGAGGCGACGTCGGCGCGGCAGGCCCGCCGGGAAGTCGCTTACTCGCGCGGCGCCGGTTAGGGCAGACTTATCTCAAGGCAGCGCCGCCGGTCCGCCGCGGCACCCGCCCGCCACTCCTCACCCTTCGGAGCCCCCGTGTCGTCTGCACCCGCCCATCTGGAGTATCCCGAGAAGATCGACGCAGCCGTCCTCAAGGTCGCGGGCGTCGTCGTGCTCGGCGCGATCATGTCGATCCTGGACATCACCGTCGTCAACGTGGCCCTGCCCACCTTCCAGAAGGTGTTCGACAACGGTGGCCGGCCGCTGGAGTACTCCGCGGTCGCCTGGACGGTCACCGGCTACACCCTGGCGCTGGCGACGGTCATCCCGATGACGGGCTGGGCCGCGGACCGGTTCGGCACCAAGCGCCTCTACATGCTGGCGCTGCTGCTGTTCACCGCGGGCTCCGCGCTGTGCGCCACCGCCGGCTCCATCGGCGAGCTCGTCGGGTTCCGGGTGCTGCAGGGCCTCGGCGGCGGCATGCTCATGCCGCTCGGCATGACGATCATGACCAAGGCGGCCGGCCCGCAGCGGATGGGCCGCCTCATGGCGATCCTCGGGGTGCCGATGCTGCTCGGCCCCATCTTCGGACCGATCCTCGGCGGGTACCTCATCGACCACGCCTCGTGGCACTGGATCTTCCTCATCAACGTCCCGATCGGCGCCGTGGCGCTGACCTACGCGTGGTTCGCCCTCGACAGCGACCGGCCCGTCCCGTCGGAGACCTTCGACTGGGTCGGCGTGGCGCTGATGTCGCCCGGCCTGGCCCTGTTCCTGTACGGCGTCTCGTCGATCCCCGGCGAGGGGACGTTCTTCGCCAAGAAGGTCGCCATCCCGGCCACCATCGGGCTGCTCATGGTCGTCGCGTTCGTCTTCTACAGCTTCACGCCGAAGCACCCGCTGCTCGACCTGCGGCTGTTCGCCAACCGCAACCTCACGGTCGCGACGATCACGATGTTCCTCTTCGCCGGGGCGTTCTTCGGCGGGCTGCTGCTGATGCCGACGTACTTCCAGCAGGTCCGCGGCGAGCTCCCGGTCAACGCCGGGTGGCTGGTGGCCCCGCAGGGCCTGGGCGCGATGCTGACGATGCCCATCGCCGGCGCGCTCGTCGACAGGATCCCGGTCGGCCGGATCGTCCCGTTCGGACTGGTGCTCATCACGGGCGGCATGTTCTCCCTGACCCAGATCTCGGCGACGTCGTCCTACTGGGGGTACCTCATCCCCACCCTGTTCGTCATGGGCCTGGGCATGGGCGCGACGATGATGCCGATCATGACCTCGGCGCTGAAGACGCTCACGTCCCACCAGGTGGCTCGCGGGTCGACCCTGCTCAACATCACCCAGCAGATCGCCAGCTCGATCGGCGTGGCCACGATGTCGGTCATCCTCACCAGCGGCCTCCAGGGCTCCGCGCTGGTCCAGGCCGGCCAGGCGCTCGCGACGGACAAGGCGGCCGCGATGAAGGATCCGGGCGTCGTGGCGCTGGTCCAGCAGTACGGCTCGGGCTTCGCGGCGGCGGTCAGGTCCGCGATGGCGGAGGCGTTCGCGCACACCTACTGGGTGGCGGCCATCCTCGTCGCCCTGACCATCGTCCCGGCGCTGTTCCTGCCCCGCCAGCACGAGGAGTCGCACCTGCTCGACGACGAGGGCGACGGTCTCGGCGAGACCCAGGTGCCGGTGATCCTGCACTAACCGGGCCGGTGAGGCTGCGCTGACCGGGCCCCTCGGTCCACTCCGAGCGCCCGGGACGGCCGTCCGGCTCGTCCCGGGCGCTCGGCCATGGGGCAGGCTGGTGCCATGGCCCCGGTCTCGCTCGGTCCGCACAACGACCTCACCGACGTCGGGGGGGTCCTCGTCGGCCACGCCACGCGCGCGGAGCCGGGCTGGCTCACCGGGGTGACGGTGGTCGTCCCGCCGCCGGGGACCGTCGGCGGGGTGGACGTCCGCGGCGGTGGCCCGGGGACCCGGGAGACCGACGCGCTCGACCCGCGCAACCTGGTGACCGCCGTGGACGCGGTCGTCCTGTCCGGCGGGAGCGCGTTCGGCCTGGCGGCCGCCGACGGGGTGATGTCCGAGCTGTATGCCGCGGGCCGCGGGTGGCCGGTCGGCGGACCCGGGCAGGTGGTCCCCATCGTGCCGTCGGCGATCCTGTTCGACCTCGGCCGCGGCGGCGCGTTCGCGCACCACCCGGGCAGCCCGGAGGGGCGCGCGGCATACCTCGCCGCCTCGGACGCGCCGGTCGTGCAGGGCAACGCCGGCGCCGGGACCGGCGCCAAGGTGGGCGCCCTCAAGGGCGGCGTGGGGTCGGCCAGCGCCGTCCTGGACAGCGGTGTGACCGTGGGCGCCGTGGTCGCCCTCAACGCGGCGGGCTCGCCCGTCGACGCCGACGGCCTCCCGTACGCCGTCCGGTTCGGGCGCGGCGGCGAGTTCGGCCAGCTGCCGACGCCGACGGCCGAGGCCGCCGGGGCGTACTGGGCCGGCGTGGCGGCCGAGCAGGCGGCCCTGCGCCCGGGCATGGCCACCACGGTCGCCGTCGTCGCCGCCGACGCGACCCTGACCAAGGCCCAGTGCGCGAAGCTGGCCGGGGTCTGCCACGACGGCCTGGCCCGGGCGGTCTCTCCGGTGCACACGGCCTTCGACGGCGACACGGTGTTCGCCCTCGCGACGGGCACCCGGCCGGCGCCCACCGAGATCGCGGTGGTGGAGCTGCAGGCGGCCGCGGCGGACTGCGTCACCCGCGCCATCGGGCATGCCCTGCTGGCCGCCCGCTCGGTCGACCGCACCGCCGACGGCGGCGCCGCGCTCCGGTGCTGGAGGGACGCCCTGGGCGGGTGAGAACGCTCGCTCAGCCCTGGGCCGTGTAGTTGGGCGCCTCGACGATGCCGCTGATGTCGTGCGGGTGGCTCTCCCGCAGGCCGGCGGTCGTGATCCGGATGAACCGGCCCTGGGTCTTGAGCTCCGGGATGGTGCGCGCGCCGACGTAGAACATCGACTGGTGCAGGCCGCCGACGAGCTGGTGGACGACGGTGGCGACCGGCCCGCGGTAGGCGACCTGGCCCTCGATGCCCTCGGGGACGATCTTGTCGTCGCTGGCCACGTCGGCCTGGAAGTACCGGTCCTTGGAGTACGACTTCTTGCCGCGCGAGCTCATGGCGCCGAGGCTGCCCATCCCCCGGTAGGCCTTGTACTGCTTGCCGTTGACCAGGACGAGCTCTCCCGGGCTCTCCTCGCAGCCGGCCAGCAGCGAGCCGACCATGACGGTGTCGGCGCCTGCGACGAGCGCCTTGGCGATGTCGCCGGAGTACTGGAGGCCGCCGTCCCCGATGAGCGGGACACCGGCCGGCTTGCAGGCCTGCGCGGCGTTGTGGATGGCGGTCACCTGCGGGACGCCGACCCCTGCGACGATCCGGGTGGTGCAGATCGATCCCGGGCCCACACCGACCTTGACGGCGTCGACGCCGGCGTCGATGAGGGCCTGGGCGCCGGCCCGGGTCGCGACGTTGCCGCCGACGACCTGCACGTGCATCGTCGCGGGGTCGCGCTTGACCCTGCGGACCATCTCGAGCAGCGCGGTGGCGTGGCCGTGGGCGGTGTCGACGACGAGCACGTCGACCCCGGCGTCGACGAGGGTCCCGGCCCGCTGCCACGCCTCGCCGAAGTAGCCCACGGCCGCCCCGACCATGAGGCGCCCGGACGGGTCCTTGCTGGCCTGCGGGAACTGCTCGGACTTGACGAAGTCCTTGACGGTGATCAGGCCCCGCAGCCGGCCCTCGTCGTCGACGATCGGCAGCCGCTCGCGCTTGTGCCGGCGCAGCAGCAGCGTGGCCTCGGCGTTGCTGATGCCCACCCGGCCGGTGATGAGCGGCATCGGGGTCATGACGTCGCGGACCCGGGTCGTCCCCCACGTCGCCACGGGGGTGAACCGCAGGTCGCGGTTGGTGACGATGCCGATGAGGTGGTCGCCCTGGTCGAGCACCGGCAGGCCGGACACGCGGTAGCGGCCGCAGCGCTCGTCGAGCTCCTCGAGGGTGGCGTCGGGCCCGATGGTGACCGGGTTGGAGATCATCCCCGTCTGGGTCCGCTTGACGAGGTCGACCTGGTAGGCCTGGTCCTCGATCGAGAGGTTGCGGTGCAGGATCCCGATGCCGCCGTGGCGGGCCAGGGCGATGGCCATCCGCGCCTCGGTGACGGTGTCCATGGCGGCCGAGACCAACGGGATCCGCACGGAGATGTCCCGGGTGAGCCGGGCCGTCGTATCGACCTCGCTCGGGATGACGTCGGTCTCGCCCGGCTGGAGCAGGACGTCGGCGTAGGTGAGCCCGAGCTCGGCGAACAGTGCGCTCGCCGGGGGGGCGGCGGCCGTGGTGGGCGGGCTCGTCGCGTCGGCCGGGACGGTGCCCGGGCCCGCGACGGCGGGTGCGGCCGGAGCGTCCGAGACGCCAGCGTCGGGCCGCTGGGCTGCTGACTCGTCGACACCGAGGCTCATTGGCACAGTCTAGGGGAGCCGGTCGGGGCCGATTTCCTTGACCGACTTCTTACCCGCCCTATGCCCTACCGCTACCAGGCCGCTCCTACCGTCGACGGAGTACGCGGCATCGCCGACGCAGGGGTACGCGGCTGAGGTACGGAGGGGTTCCCATGGCTGAGATCACACGACTTCCCGGTCCCCTGGCGGATCTGTGGGACTGGCAGTTCGCGGGCGCGTGCCGCACGGTGAGCCCTGAGGTCTTCTTCCACCCCGAGGGTGAGCGCGGCTCCAAACGCCGCACCCGGGACAGCCAGGCCAAGCGGGTCTGCATCGGTTGTCCGGTGCTCACCCAGTGCCGGGACCACGCCCTCGCCGTGCGCGAGCCGTACGGCGTGTGGGGCGGGATGACCGAGGACGAGCGTGAAGCGTTCTACAGCGGAAAGGTCGGCATCGCCGACGCGTCCTGACCGGCCCCGCGCCCGGGTGCGAACCGTGCGCTGACCGGGACCCCCGCGGTCACGCCGCCCGGCGTCCCGGTCAGCCGAGACCGAGGTAGCCGTCCTCGACCGAGCGCAGCGTGTAGTCCGCCCGCGACTGGATCGGCCTGCCGCAGGCCCCGTACTTGGCGCGGGCCCGGTCCAGGTAGGTGCGGACCGTGCCCGAGCGGAGGTTCATCTTGCGAGCCACCGACTCGAGGGTCATCCCCCCGCCGTAGAGCACCAGCGCCTGGATCTCGCTGCGTGCCAGGACCGGGACGCCCAGGCGCGCCTGGGCCGGGGTGAGCCGAAGGACCGGATCGGCCCACTCGCCACCGTGCGCCAGCCGCTGGACGGCCTCGCGGACGTCACCGGGAAGGGCCGCCCGATGAACCACCCCCCGCGCCCCCACCGAGAGGGCCACCCTGGCGAGGTGCAGGTCGGAGCGTCCGGACCGGACGAGGACGGCACGCCCGGAGGCGGCGAGCACGCCGACGCAGTCGCGCGCATGCGTCTCGCCCGCGATGCAGTCGTACCCGACGTCGAGGACGACGACCTGCCGGGGGGCCGCCGGGGGACGTGCCGCGCCCTGGGCGGGGATGTCGGCACAGCTCGCGACGAGCACGGGGTGGGTCATCCACCCGGAGCGGGGCGAGAAGGCCACCCGCCAGCCGACCTGGGCGATCGGTGACGGCTCGACGATGATGACCGTGGGATGTCTGCCCCGATGGCCGCCGGGGCCCGCGCCTTCCGCCATGCTGCTCCTGTCGCCGTGGTGTGCGGTACCGTTCCGCCTCCGCCGCGCGGGACCGCGTCCGCCGCCGGAACCGGCGCCGGGGACCGGTGTGTGAGGTACCGGGCCCCGGCGCCCCCTCCGGTCCGTGCTGTCCACACGATTGCGGTCGACGTCGCGGGGCGGAAGCCGCCGCGGCAGGTCCGTACGAGTCCGTACACGCGTCGGCGGCTGAGGTGCCCGACCCATGGCCGAGGTACGCCCCGGCAGGGTCCTCCGCTACGTTTCGGCCATGGCTCCAGCCCCGCCACCGCGCTCCGGCGTGCCCGACCCCGATGGGATCACCAGCCCGGACGACTTCGTCGCGGCGCTCGCGGCGCTGCGGATCCGGGCCGGGCTCACCGTCCGCGACCTGGGCAGGGCCGCCGGGATCCCGGGGAGCACGATCGGCGGGTACCTGTCCGGCCGCCACCTCCCCCCGCCCACCCGCCCGGAGGTCCTGGGACGCCTGCTCGCCGCCCTGGGCGTCCCCGCCGAGCAGCATCCAGCGTGGACGCGGATGCTGTGGCGGGTGCACGAGCGGCGCCGGCCGCGCGCCCTCGGGGACCGGATCCCCTTCCTCGGGCTCCGACCGTTCACCACGCAGGACGCCGACCTCTTCTTCGGCCGCGCGGACGACGTCGCTCGGCTGCAGCGCCTCGTGGAGGGCGCCGACGGCGCGGTCGTGGCAGTGGTCGGGCCGTCCGGCTCCGGGAAGACCTCCCTGGTCCGCGCCGGCCTGGTGACCGCGCTGGGGGACCAGTGGCGGGTCGCCGTGGTGGCTCCCGGGCCGGAGCCCGACGAGGCGGTGCGCCGAGGCGTGGCCGAGCTGGGGACCGCCGCTGCCGACGGGCCCGACCGTCCGGACGGCGAGCGGCGCCGCCTGCTCGTGGTCGACCAGCTCGAGGAGCTGTGGACGCTCGCGGCCCCGGAGCCCGACGCGGTGGTGGGTCGTCAGAGCCCGCGCGCCCAGGGTCCGGACGGTGCCCGGGGCCGGGCGCTCGACGCCCTGCGTGCGTTCGCCGCGGAGCCCGGGTGCACGGCCCTGGTGTGCCTGCGCTCGGACTTCTTCGAGGCGGCCGTGGCGGAGCCGGTGCTCCTCGGAGCCCTCAAGGAGCGCCACTTCCTCGTCGGTCCGCTCACCGACGAGGAGATCGCCGCCACCATCACCGGTCCCGCAGCCCGGTTCGACATCACCCTCACCCCGGGACTGGTCGAGCAGCTCGTCACCGATGCACGGGAGGGCACGGGCGGGCGGTTCTCGGTCCTGCCACACCTGTCCCACACGCTGTCGATGATGTGGGAACGCAGCCGCCGCAGCGAGATGACGATGGAGGACTACCTCGCCGTCGGCCGCATCGCCGGAGCGGTGGCACAGTCGGCGCGCGAGGCCTGGGACGAGCTGCCGCCGGCACAGCACGAGGTTGCCCGCCAGCTCCTCCTCCAGCTGGTCGTGGTCGACGATGGCCTGCCGCCGACCGCCGGCACGCTTCCCCTCACGGCCATCACGACCGAGGAGCAGCGCTGCGTGCTCGACCACGTCGTCAGGCACCGCCTCGTCGTCGTCGGGCAGGATGGCGCCCGCTTCGCCCACGAGGCGGTCCTCACCGCCTGGGACGACCTCGCCGGCTGGGTCGAGGCGGACCGGGCGCGGCTGCAGCTGCGGCGGGTCCTCGGCCGCGAGGCGCGGGCGTGGCAGGCGTCCGGACGCGACCCGGACCTCCTGCTGCGCGGCTCGCGCCTGGAGTCGGTCCGGGACTGGCCGGACGCCCCCCGCCATGCGACGACCCGGCTCGAGTCCGACTACATCGCCCGCAGCGTGGCGGCTGCGGACGCCCGGGCCGAGCGCGCCCGCCGTGGCCACCGCCGCACCCGCCGCCTGCTCGCCGCGACCTCGGCGTTCGCCGTCGTTGCGCTGGCGGCCGTGGGGGCCCTCGTGAGCTCGCGGGTCGCCATCAGCACCGAGCGGGACGACGCGCTCTCGCGCCAGATGGCCGCCGAGGCCCGCTACATCGCCGACACCGACCCCGCCGTGTCGCAGCAGATCGACGTCGCGGCATACGCCACGGCGGACACGGTGCAGGCCCGGTCGATGCTGCTCACCGCCTCGGCGGCCTCTCGGGTCACGACCCTCCACGGCCCGGTCGGGCCCCGGATGCTCGTGGCCTCACCGGCCCGTCACCTGCTCGTCACCGCAGGAGTCATGGGAACGGCACGCATCTACGACACCTCCGGGACCGTGCCGCGACTGCTGTCGGCACCGGCCGCCCCCATCAACGACGCCAAGGACGCGGCGGTGTACGCCGTGGCTCTCTCCCCCGACGCCACCCGCCTCGCGCTCGCCGGGACGGCGGGACGGTTACGCGTCCTCGACATCAGCGACCCGGCGCACCCGCGGCAGGTCGGGGCGGACCAGAGCCTGCCGGCCGACCCGACGAGCGGCGCCTCCACGGCCTACGCGGCCCGGTTCAGCCCCGACGGCCACCAGGTGCTCGTGGGGACGGCCTCCTCGGGGGTCTACCGCTGGCAGCTGCCGGCCGCCGACTCCGGGCGCCTCAGCCTGCTTCCGGCCGTGCCGGCCACCGGTTACGTCACCGCGCTCGGGGTGACCCAGGACGGCGAGGTCGTCACCGGGAACGCGACCGGGGACCTCACCCTCTCCGCGCCGGACGGCCGACGGGGGCCGCTCTCGAGCGTCAACCTCGACGGGGGGCACATCGCCTGGCTGACCGTCCTGGGGTCGGACGTCTACGTGGGCACCCGCTCGCAGAACACGGCATACCGGGTCCCGGTCACCGGGGGCCATCTCGGCGCCCCGGTCAGCCTCGGCACCTTCGACAGCTGGGTCAACTGGGCCGAGCCGCTCACCGACCGCGGCCTCGTGGCGTTCGGCAGCTCGGACCACTCGGTGCGGGTCGTCGACGCGGCCGGCCGGGTCATGGACTCGTTCTCCCTTCCCGAGGCGGTCACGTCGCTGGCCTACCTCGGCGACAACCGGCTGGCCATCGGGCTCGTCGACGGCCAGACCATCCTGCGGGTCGGCCACCCTCCCGCCGCCGACGGCCCGAGCACCTCGATCTTCTTCGCCACCTGGTCCGGCGACGGGCGGCGGATGGCGGTCTTCCCCTCCGGGCCGAGCACCGAGGTCCGCGTGTGGGACACGACGACCCCGCTCCACCCCATCCCCCTCGCGGTGCTGCGCGACGCGACCTCCGCCGGCCTGGCCAACGGCAGCGGCGACATCAGCCCCGACGGGATGCTGGTCGTCGCCGGCACCTATACCGGCCATCTCATCGGCTGGGACGTGTCGGAGCCGAGGCACCCGCGCGTCGTCTTCACGACCAAGGTCGCCGACGCCGGCGTGGAGCAGCTCCGGTTCACCTCGTCCCACCGGCTCGTCGTCGCCTCCGACGACCGCACCGTGCGCCTGGTCGACCTGCCGTCGGCGGGCGCGCCGCTGGTCACCACGACGCTCACCGGCGCGACGGACGCCGTGCTCAACTCCGCCGTCTCACCCGACGGCACGCTCGCCGCCGGCGGCAGCCAGGACGGCGCCGCCCGCCTCTACCGGGTCGCCGCGGGGAGGGTGAGGCCGGTGGCGACCATCGACGAGGGCGGCTACGTCTATGCCGTCGCCTTCACCCCCGACGGCACCCACCTCGTCGTGGGCGGCGCCGCGAAGGCGGTCAAGGTCTATGACATCTCCGCGCCGTCCACGCCGCGCCTGGTCCAGACGCTCACCGGCCCGAGAGGCACCGTCTACCTCGTCGACGTCGCCGCCGACGGCCGGATCGCCGCCGCGTCGCTCGACGGCACGGTGACGATCTGGCAGCCCGAGTCGGGGCGGTACGTCCTGCAGGACAGGCTGCTCGGCAAGGTCGCCCTGTACGGCGTCGACTGGTCCCCCGACTCGCGGCACCTGGTGGCCGTCGGCCAGCGCAGCCGCCTCAGCATCTGGACCACCGACCCCGGCGAGGCGCGCCGGGCGGTGTGCTCGGTCGTCGGGGACCCGGTCACCGCGGACCAGTGGGCCGCCGTGCTCCCCGACCAGCCGTATGCCCCACCCTGCCGAGCGCACTGACCCCGGACAGCGGTATGCCGCGGCCCCCAGGAGGGGTGCCGCGGCATACCGCGTGGTGGGGCCGTGGCCCCAGGAGGTGAGGTCAGTGACCGTGGCCGTGGCCGTGACCGCCGGACCCGGCCTCCTCCTCTTCCTTCTTCTCCACGACGAGGGTGTCGGTGGTCAGGACCATCGACGCGATCGACGCGGCGTTGCGCAGGGCCGAGCGGGTGACCTTGACCGGGTCGATGACGCCGGCCTTGATGAGGTCCTCGTACTCGCCCGTCGCGGCGTTGAGGCCCATGCCGGCGTCGAGCTCGGCGACCTTCGCCACGGCGACATAGCCCTGGAATCCGGCGTTCTCGGCGATCCAGCGCAGCGGCTCGGCCGCCGCCTTCCGGACGATCGAGGCGCCGACCTTCTCGTCACCCTCGAGGTCGAGCTTGTCGATGACCTTGACGGCCTGCAGGAGTGCGGAGCCGCCGCCGGCGACGATGCCCTCCTCGATGGCCGCCCGGGTCGCCGAGATGGCGTCCTCGATGCGGTGCTTCTTCTCCTTGAGCTCCACCTCGGTGTAGGCGCCCACCTTGATGACGCAGACGCCGCCGGCGAGCTTGGCGAGGCGCTCCTGGAGCTTCTCGCGGTCCCAGTCGGAGTCGGTGCGCTCGATCTCCGCCTTGATCTGGGCCACCCGGGCGTCGACCTCGGCCTTGTCGCCCTCGCCGTCGATGATCGTCGTCGTGTCCTTCGTCACGACCACCCGGCGCGCCCGCCCGAGCACCTCGAGGGTCGCCTGGTCGAGCTTGAGGCCGACCTCCTCGGCGACGACCTGGCCGCCACTGAGGATCGCCATGTCCTGCAGCATGGCCTTGCGGCGGTCGCCGAAGCCCGGCGCCTTGACCGCGACGACGTTGAAGGTGCCGCGGATCTTGTTGACGACCAGGGTCGACAGCGCCTCACCGTCGACATCCTCGGCGATGATGAGCAGCGGCCGGCCGGCCTGGACGACCTTCTCGAGGATCGGCAGGACGTCGGCGATGGCCGAGATCTTGCCCTGGTTGATGAGGACGTAGGCGTCCTCGAGGACGGCCTCCATGCGCTCCGGGTCGGAGACGAAGTAGGCCGAGATGTAGCCCTTGTCGAACTGCATGCCCTCGGTGAACTCCAGCTCGGTCGCCGTCGTCGAGGACTCCTCGACGGTGATGACGCCGTCCTTGCCCACCTTGTCGAACGCCTCGGCGATGGTGGCGCCGATCTCGTCGTCCTGCGCCGACAGGGCCGCGACCGACGCGATCTCGTCCTTGCCCTCGAGCTCGCGGGCGAGGTCGAGCAGGGCGTCGTTGACGGCGTTCACCGCGGCGTCCATGCCGCGCTTGAGGGCGGACGGCGCGGCGCCGGCGGCGACGTTGCGCAGGCCCTCGTGGACCATCGACTGGGCGAGCACCGTCGCGGTGGTCGTCCCGTCACCGGCGATGTCGTTGGTCTTGGTCGCGACCTCCTTGGCGAGCTGTGCGCCGAGGTTCTCGAACGGGTCGTCGAGCTCGATCTCGCGGGCGATCGTCACACCGTCGTTGGTGATGGTGGGGGCGCCCCACTTCTTGTCGATGACGACGTTGCGGCCCTTGGGGCCGAGCGTCACCTTGACGGTGTTGGCGAGCGCGTCGACGCCGCGCTCGAGGCTCTTGCGGGCGGAGTCGTTGAACTCCAGTTCCTTGGCCATGGTGTCCTTACCTGATCAGTGCGGAGGTGCGTATGCCGTGGGCACGCCGGGGGGCGGGCCCACGGCATACGTGGTGGTTCGGGAAGTGCGGATGCTGCGCTCAGCCGACGACGGCGAGCACGTCGCGCGCCGAGAGGATGAGGTACTCCTCGCCGCCGTGCTTGATCTCGGTGCCGCCGTACTTGCTGTAGATGACCCGGTCGCCGACCTGGACGTCGAGCGGGACACGGTTGCCGTGGTCGTCGATCCGGCCCGGGCCGACCGCCAGGACTTCGCCCTCCTGGGGCTTCTCCTTGGCGGTGTCCGGGATGACCAGTCCGGAGGCCGTGGTCTGCTCGGCCTCGAGAGACTTGATGACGATGCGGTCTTCGAGCGGCTTGATGGAAACCGACACGATGCTGACCTCCCCTTTGGGATGTCGAAGTGGACAGGTACGAGGTGCCCCCGGGCCGCTCTCGCCGTCGCGGGGGTCGAGGGCGAACCGGTGGTGCCTGGCACTCACACGAGGTGAGTGCCAATAGGAGAAATCTAGGTCGGCGGTTAGCACTCGGTCAACTCGAGTGCCAGCGAGCGGGACGGGCGACGCCCCCCGGGAGCGCCGAGCCCCCTCCGGTGGGGCCGTATCGGTGGAGCGGGTGAGAGGCTGTCCGCTGTGGACGTCCGGACGGTACGGGAGCTGGCGTCCCCCGATGGTCGGTCCCTGCTGCGGTCCCTCCCGGAGTATGACGAGGGGGCGGTCCTCGCCCTGCAGGGCAGGCTGCGCCGCGAAGGGTACTCCCCGGAGCTCGTCGCCGCGGTCCTGACCCAGCAGCGGCTGAGGACCCGGGCCAGGGCCAAGTTCGGCGAGTTCGCCACCGACCTGCTCTACACGGCCGACGGGCTCGAGCAGTCGAGCCGGCTCGAGGTCGCCGCGACCCACGCCGGTCGCTTCTCGGCCGCGAGCCTGGCGACCGTGCACGACCTCGGCTGCGGCATCGGCTCGGACGCCGTGGCCATGTCGGCGCTGGGGGTGACGGTTCAGGGCATCGACGCCGACCCGGTGACGGCGGCGGTGGCCGACGCCAACCTGCGGCCCTGGCCCGACTCCCGGGCCCGGGTCGGTCTCGCCGAGGACTTCCGCCCGCCTCGCGATCCGCTGCATGCCCGGGTCGGGGCATGGCTGGACCCGGCTCGCCGAACGCCCGGGCTCGCCGATGCCACCGGGCGTACCCGCCGGGTGTTCCGCCTCGAGGAGATCTCGCCGAGCTGGCAGCTCGTCCTCGACGTGGCGACCGCGATCCCGGCCACCGGGGCCAAGCTCAGCCCCTCCCTGCCCCACGATGTCATCCCGCTCGGCACCGAGGCGCAGTGGACCTCGTTCAACGGGACGGTGCTCGAGTGCGCCGTCTGGTGGGGCCCGCTGGCGCGCCGCCCGGGCCGCAGCGCCCGGATCCTCGGTGACGGACGGCAGCCGAGCGAGGTGGACGAGTCGATGGCGGAGCCCGATCCCCCGCTCGCCCGGGGGCCCGAGGACGTCGGGCCGTGGCTGTTCGAGCCGGACCGCGCCGTGACCCGGGCGGGCCTTCTGGGCGCCCTCACCGCAGCCACCGGGGGGCGGGAGGTGGAGGCGGGGCTCGGGTACGTCCTCGGCACCGAGGACACCACGGTGCCGTTCGCCCGCCGGTACGCGGTCCGCGAGGCGATGCCGTTCACGACGAAGCTGCTGCGTGGCTGGCTGCGCGAGCGCGGCATCACCGGCCTGACCATCAAGAAGCGCGGCGTGCGCCTCGACGAGGACGGCCTGCGTCGCGAGCTGCGCATCGGCCGCAAGGCCGGCGACGGCGGCCAGGCGACGGTCGTGCTCACCCGCCTGGCCGGTCAGCAGACGGCCTTCATCGTCGAGCCGACCTGAGTCTCGGCCGCTGCGCGGGTCCCCGAGCGCTTCCCGGCGTCGGCGCCCACCCGCGACGTGCGGACGGGCGGGGCGACCCGAGGTCGTCCCGCCCGTCCGGCGCGTGTCAGTGGCTGTGTCGAGCCAGCTGGCTCACTTGAGCTCGACGGTGGCGCCGGCGCTCTCCAGCTGGTCCTTGGCCTTGTCGGCCGCGGCCTTGTCGACCTTCTCGAGGACGGCCTTGGGCGCGCCGTCGACCAGGTCCTTGGCCTCCTTGAGGCCGAGTGAGGTGAGCGAGCGGACCTCCTTGATGACGGCGATCTTCTTCTCACCGGCGGCGACGAGGACGACATCGAACTCGTCCTGCTCCTCGACGGCGGCGGCGTCGTCGCCACCACCGGCGGCCGGCGCCGCGACGGCGACGGGAGCCGCGGCGGTCACGCCGAAGGTCTCCTCGAACTGCTTGACGAACTCCGAGAGCTCGATGAGGGTCATCTCCTTGAAGGCCTCAAGGAGCTCGTCGGTGCTGAGCTTGGCCATGATGGCGTCCTTCCTGTTTCGGTATGCCGTGGGTGGCGTGGGTGGTCGGCCGGTGCCCGGGTGGGCTCAGGCCTCCGCCGTCGCCACGTCGGCGACGTTGTCGGGGTGGTCTGCCTCCCGCTGCGCCCGCAGCGCGTCGACGACCCGGGCGGCCTGCGACAACGGTGCGGCGAAGAGGTAAACGGCCTTGCTGAGCGAGGCGTTGAGTGCGCCGGCCAGCTTGGCGAGGAGCGCCTCGCGCGACTCGAGGTCCGCGAGCTGGGCGATCTCGGCGGCGGACAACGGCTTCCCGTCGAGCACCCCCGCCTTGATCACCAGATGGGGATGCGCCCTGGCGAAGTCACGCAGTCCCTTGGCCGTCTCGACCGCGTCGCCCTCGACGAAGGCGATGGCGGACGGGCCGACGAGCTGCCCGTCGAAGGCCGAGACGCCGGCCTCCTTGGCAGCGAGCTCGGTCAGCGTGTTCTTGACCACGGCGTAGGTCGCGTTGCCCCGGAGGTTGTTCCGCAGCTCGGTGATCTGGCTCACCGTGAGCCCGCGGTACTCCGTGAGCACGGCCGCACCGGAGGACCGGAACTTCTCGGTCAGCTCGGCGATGACCGCGGCCTTGTCAGCTCGTGACATGGGGCCTCCTTCCGTCTAGTCGACCGACGGCGAGGGACCCGCATGCGAGGAGCCCCGGCGCAGGGCACGGGGCTCGGGGCGGCATACCCACGGGTATGCCGGGCGATTCGTGGCCTGCGCTGGTCGCCCGCCTCACGCGGAGCCTTCGGTCGCGTGCGTGGGCACGTGACAACCGGCGGTCTGTGGTCTCCGAGAAGGATACGGGTGAGCGGGTCTGGAGCCAAATCGGTCCGCGCGCCACCGCGCCGCCACCGGGGACCCGGGGGTTCGGACCCCGGACGGCGACCGCCGTGGGCCCGTCGGGGCTGACGGCGGTCGGGGTGCGGAACCGGCGAGCGGCGGTCAGGCCGGCCCGTCCTCGTCGGCGAGGAGGTTGCGGGTGCGGGTGAAGTCGAGCGGGATGCCCGGGCCCATCGTGGTCGCGAGCGTCGCCTTGGTGATGTAGCGACCCTTGGACGCCGAGGGCTTGAGCCGCAGGACCTCGTCGAGCGCCGCCGCGTAGTTCTCGACCAGGGCCCTCTCGTCGAACGAGACCTTGCCGATGATGAAGTGCAGGTTCGAGTGCTTGTCGACCCGGAACTCGATCTTGCCGCCCTTGATGTCGGACACGGCCTTGGCGGTGTCCATCGTGACGGTGCCGGTCTTGGGGTTCGGCATGAGGCCGCGCGGACCGAGCACCTTCCCGAGCCGGCCCACCTTGCCCATCATGTCCGGGGTCGCGACGACGGCGTCGAAGTCGAGCCACCCGCCGGCCACCTTCTCGATCATGTCGTCGGACCCGACGAAGTCGGCACCGGCTGCCGTGGCGGCCTCGGCCTTGTCGCCGTTGGCGAAGACCAGGACCCGGGCGGTCTTGCCCGTGCCGTTCGGCAGGTTGACGGTGCCGCGGACCATCTGGTCCGCCTTGCGGGGGTCGACGCCGAGACGCATGGCGACCTCGACCGTCTCGTCGTACTTCGCGGCGGCCGTGGCCTTGGCGAGGCGCACCGCGTCGAGCGGTGCGTAGACCTTGGCGGCGTCGACCTTCTCGGCCGCCGCTCGGTATGCCTTGCTGCGCTTCATGCTTGCTCCTGGGTCTGCTTCTTCGGTGGAGGTGTGGTCTGCGGGCCGGCGCTGGCCCTGCCACCGCCGCGTGGGTGCGGCGTCGTTCTCACAGCTCGGTCTGGACACCCATCTGGCGGGCGGTGCCGGCGATGATCTTCATCGCGGCATCGACGTCGTTGGCGTTGAGGTCGGGCATCTTCGTCTCGGCGATCTCGCGCAGCTGCTCGCGGGTCAGCCTGGCGACCTTGGTCTTGTGCGGCTCACCGGAGCCCTTGGAGACGCCGGCGGCCTTCTTGATGAGCTCGGAGGCCGGCGGGGTCTTGGTGATGAAGGTGAACGACCGGTCCTCGTAGACCGTGATGACGACGGGGATGATGTTGCCCCGCTGGTGCTCGGTCGCCGCGTTGTACGCCTTGACGAACTCCATGATGTTGACGCCGTGCTGGCCGAGGGCCGGGCCGACCGGGGGGGCCGGGGTGGCGGCGCCCGCCTGGATCTGCAGGTTGATGTAGCCGGCGACCTTCTTCTTGGGAGGCATCTGGTGTCTGTGTCCTTTTCTGGTGGTGTGGGCCGACGCCGTGGGCGATGACCCGGTTGCAGTGTCGTCGGCGCGGGAGCGCGTGGACCGGTCCTCCGCTCAGATCTTGGCGACCTGGCTGAAGGAGAGCTCGACCGGGGTCTCCCGGCCGAAGATGGAGACGAGCACCTTGAGCTTCTGGGACTCGACGTTGATCTCGGAGATGGTGGCCGGGAGGGTCTCGAACGGCCCGTCCATGACGGTGACCGACTCGCCCACCTCGAAGTCGGCGACGGCGGCCTCGGCGGAGCGCCCGGAGAGGCCGCCGGCTCCCGGGCCGCCGGCGGCCATGGCGGCCGCGACCTCGAGATCGGCCGGCTTGATCATCGTGTAGACCTCGTCGAGGGTGAGCGGCACCGGCTGGTGCGCGTTCCCGACGAACCCGGTGACCCCCGGCGTATGCCGCACGGCGCCCCATGACTCGTCCGTGAGGTCCATGCGGACCAGCACGTAGCCGGGCATCCGCACCCGGCGCACCATCTTGCGCTGGCCGCCCTTGATCTCCGGGACCTCCTCCATCGGGACCTGGATCTCGTAGATGTAGTCCTCCATGTTGAGGGACTGGATCCGCGTCTCGAGGTTGGCCTTGACCCGGTTCTCGTAGCCGGCGTAGGAGTGCACGACGTACCAGTCGCCGAACTTGCCGGCGAGCTCCTCCTTGAAGGCCGCCACCGGGTCGACGTCGGGGAGGACGTCGCCGTCGGCGTCCTCGGGCTGGGGCTCCTCGGGCAGGGGGTCGCCGGTCTCCGGCTCCTCCGGCAGGCCCGTCGCGTCGTCGTCGAGGTCAGCGGTCGGGTCGTCGTCGAGGTCAGCGGTCGGGTCGTCGTCGAGGTCAGCGGTCGGGTCGTCGTCGAGGCCGGCCGGGTCGCCGTCGCCGTCGTCCGGGGTCTGGACATCGGCAGCGTCGGCCCTCCCGACGTCCTGGACGTCGGCGGGCTGGGACTGCGCCACGATGGCCTCGGTGAACGCCGGCGTCGCGGCCTCGGAGCTCTCGGTGCTCCACTCGTCGGGCACTGTGCTGACCTACTTCCTTCGCTGTCATGGTCTCGACGGGTCTCGTCGAGGTGGCCGGTTGGGCGGGTCAGGCCCCGAACACGAGCCCGACGAGCTTGGTGAACCCGTAGTCCACGCCCGCCGTGATCGCCATCATCACCGTGACGAACACGATGACGACCAGCGTGTAGTTCCACAGCTCGGACCGGGTCGGCCGGACCACCTTGCGCAGCTCGTCGAGGATCTGGCTCACGAACAGCGCGATGGAGCCGAAGAACCGCGAGACCCGGTTGCCGCCCTCGACGGCTCCCTTGGTGCCCGCGCGGCGCGACCCGCGGGACTGGCCCACTTCTGTCACGATGCCTCTTCCGTCGTCGCTGCTCGATGACCGCTTGGCGGCCACCCGGGTGCCGCAGCCGCTCCCGCCGGCTGCACCGACGCGACCTGCTACGCAGGGCAGGAGGGACTCGAACCCCCAACCGCCGGTTTTGGAGACCGGTGCTCTACCAATTGAGCCACTGCCCTACGGAACGCGCCGGGTGGGATCGGCGGTTCCGGGCGGGCGGGCGAGACACCGGCGCGAGGCTCCGCACCCCTCCGGGGACCCTGCGAAGGGACCGGTGGAGGGCAGGGCACAGCATGGTTGTCGTCAACCACCCGAACGTGAAGCATACGTGACCCGGGGCGCGGGGCGCGAACCGCCGCCCGGGGTCCGGACGCCAGGGCCGACCTGCCGAGTCTCTGGGACCATGGGGTCCGTGAGCGATCCCACAGCCACCACCCCCCGCCCCCTCGCGAGCCTCTCCCGCCCCGAGCTCGCCGCGTTCCTCGAGGACCAGCGCACGGCATACGCCGAGCTGGCGGCGCGAGGACTCACGCTCGACCTGACCCGGGGCAAGCCCTCGACGGAGCAGCTCGACCTGTCCGACGGCCTGCTGGACCTGCCCCGGGGGCACACCGACGCCTCCGGCGCCGACGTCCGCAACTACGGCAACCTCCAGGGGCTGGCCGAGCTGCGGGCGATGTTCGCCGAGCTGTTGTGGGTCGACACCGACCAGCTCGTCGCGGGCGGCAACTCCAGCCTGACGATGATGCACGACGTCGTCGTCGACCTGCTGCTCCACGGCGGGGTCGACTCCGCGCGCCCGTGGTCGCAGGAGGAGCGGGTCACCGTCATCTGCCCCGTCCCCGGGTACGACCGGCACTTCGCGATGCTGGCGTCGCACGGCATCGACATGGTCACCGTGCCGATGAACCAGGACGGCCCGGACGCCGAGGCGGCGGCTGCGCTGGCGGCCGGCGACCCGAGCGTCAAGGCCATGTGGGTCGTCCCGACCTACGCCAACCCCACCGGCGCCGTGTGCTCGCTGGAGGTCGCGTCCCGCCTCGCCTCGATGGACACCGCCGCCCCCGACTTCAAGATCTTCTGGGACAACGCCTACGCCTTCCATCACCTCACCGAACAGGAGGCCAAGAGCGCCGACATCCTCGCCCTGGCCGCAGCTGCGGGCCACCCGCACCGCCCGGTGATGTTCGCGTCGACGTCGAAGATCACGTATGCCGGGGCCGGCGTCGCCTTCCTCGGCGGCTCCCGCGAGACCGTCGCGTGGTACCTGCGGCACCTCGCCATGGCCGCGATCGGCCCCGACAAGGTCAACCAGCTCCGGCACGCCCAGTTCTTCGGCTCGGCGGAGGGGGTGCGGGAGCACATGCTGCGGCACCGGGCGATCATCGCCCCGAAGTTCCGGGCCGTGGACGAGGCGCTCACCCGGGCCCTCGACGGGCGCGGCGTGGCCTCCTGGACCCACCCTCACGGCGGGTACTTCGTCAGCCTCGACGTGCTCGACGGGACCGCTTCCCGGGTGGTCGAGCTCGCCGAGGACGCCGGCATCGCCCTCACCCCGGCCGGCGCGTCCTTCCCCTACGGCCGGGACCCTCGGGACCGCAACATCCGGCTGGCTCCGACCTTCCCGATGCTGTCCGAGGTCCGGGCCGCGATGGACGGGCTGGCGACGTGCGTCCTGCTCGCCAGCGCCGAGAAGCTGGCGGGCTCGGCCTGACCGGCGCATTTCGTAGAGTGAGGGCATGTCTGACAACGGCGACCAGATCGACGACGCTATCGGCCCGACCGGCGACGAGCAGCTCGAGCAGCTGACCGAGGCCGACACCCTCGACTCCTCCGGGGTCGAGGACCCGCTCGACCGCGGCTACTCCCCGCCCGAGCGGGAGCGGGGTACCCGGGCGTTCGGTGTCACGGCCGAGGAGCAGCACCGCAATGAGCCGCTCGAGGAGCGCATCCGCCAGGAGGTCCCCGACCCCACCTCGGCCTACGGCGCCCCGGACAACGAGAGCGGTCTGGACGAGGACCGGGTCGGGGGCGACGATCCCGATGCCATCGACGCCGAGGACGACTGGCTCGGCGACGCCGAGGTCGGCGGGCGGCGTGCCGGCCGGCTCGTCGCGGACGACGAGGGCGCGCACGAGGACGAGGAGGGCGAGCTGTGGGGACGCGACGTCGGCATCGACGGTGCCGCGGCGTCCGCCGAGGAGGCGGCGGTCCACATCGTCGACGACACGGGCGAGTCCGGCGAGGAGTGAGCCCCCGGCCCCGGTCGCTGGTCTCCCTCCCGAAGGCGCACCTCCACCTCCACTTCACCGGCTCGATGCGGATCGAGACCGTGCGCGACCTCGCCGAGGGCCATGGTCTGCGGCTGCCGGCCTCGCTCGTCGACGAGTGGCCGCCGCGGTTCGACACCGCCGACGAGCGCGGCTGGTTCCGCTTCCAGCGTCTGTACGACGCCGCTCGGGCCTGCGTGCGCGGAGAGGCCGACATGCGCCGGATCGTCCGCGAGGCTGCGCTGCTCGACGGGGCCGAGGGGTCCCGATGGCTGGAGATCCAGGTCGACCCCACGACCTACGCGCCGTTCGTCGGTGGGATCACCCCGGCCCTCGAGATCGTCCTCGACGAGGCGGAGCAGGTGTCGGCCGAGCCGGGGGCGGCGTCGGTCGCGGTGATCGTGGCGGCGAGCCGGCTGCGCCACCCCCTGGAGGCGCGCACCCTGGCCCGGCTGGCAGCCCGGTACGCCGGGACCGGCGTGGGTTCGGTCGTCGGGTTCGGGCTGAGCAACGACGAGCGGCGCGGGGCGACCGAGGAGTTCGGCCGGGCGTTCGAGATCGCCCGCCGGGCCGGCCTGGCGCTGGTGCCGCACGCCGGGGAGCTGCTGGGGGCGGCCGCGGTGGAGAGGACGTTGAGCTCCCTGCGCCCGGACCGGCTGGGCCACGGCGTGCGCTCGGTCGAGGACCCTCGGGTCGTCGACCTCGTGGTGGAGCAGGACGTCGCTCTCGAGGTGTGCCCGGGCAGCAACGTCTCGCTCGGGGTCTACGACACCCTCGCCGACGTGCCCCTGCGCCAGCTGCTCGCCGCCGGGGTGACGGTCGCCCTGGGTGCTGACGACCCGCTCATCTTCGGCTCCCGCCTGGTGGACCAGTACGAGGCGGCGCGGGCCGTGCACCGCCTCGACGACGCCGAGCTGGCCGCCCTCGCCCGCGCCTCGTGGGTGGCCAGCCGGGCCCCGGAGGAGGTGCGGGCCACCGCCCTGGCCGACATCGAGGGATGGCTAGCCTCGGCCGGCTCGGCAGGCCGGTGAGAGGACCTCGAGGAGCGCCCTCAGAGGGTGGCGCCCACGATGACGGGCTCGTTGACGAGGCGCACCCCGAAGCGCTCCGCCACGCCGTCGCGCACCTGCCGCGCCAACGCCAGCACATCCGCTGCCGAGGCGCCTCCGCGGTTGGTCAGCGCGAGGCTGTGCTTCGCCGAGACGGCGGCCGGGCCCGGGCTGCCGAACCCCTTCCCGAAGCCGGAGCGGTCGATGAGCCAGGCCGCGCTGGTCTTGACCCGGCCCCCCTCCTCGGGGAAGGCGGGGAGGCCCGCCGCGTCCTGCTCGCCCACCAGGGCCGAGACCCGCTCCCGCAGCGCGGCGAACTGCGCGGTCTCCAGGACAGGGTTGGTGAAGAACGACCCGCAGCTCCAGGTGTCGTGGTCCTCGCTGTCGAGCACCATCCCCCGGTGGCGGCGCTGGGCGAGCACCCCCTCGCGGGCCTCATCCAGCGGCACCCGGGTGCCGAGGTCGACGCCGAGCTGACGGGCGAGGTCGCCATACGCGACGGGCGCGGACAGGTCGCCGACGACGAGCTGGAAGACCACCTCGAGCACGACGTACCGGGGTGAGTGCACCTTGAACCGCGAGGTCCGGTAGCCGAACGCGCAGTCGGCGTTGGCGACGGTGCGCACCTCCTGGGCCTGCCGGTCCCAGACCCGCACCGAGGCGATGCTCTGGGACACCTCCTGCCCGTAGGCCCCCACGTTCTGCACCGGGGTGGCCCCGGTCAGGCCCGGGATACCGGACAGCGCCTCGATGCCGGTCCAGCCCTGCGCGACCGCATGCCTGACGAGGTCGTCCCACAGCTCCCCCGCGGCGACCCGGACCAGGGCACCGCCGCAGTAGTCGACCGACTCGGGGTGGACCCCCCGGGTGGCGATATGCACCACGGTGCCGTCGAAGCCCTCGTCGGGCAGCACGACGTTTGACCCGCCGCCCAGCACGAGCAGCGGCTCGTCCGCGTCGTCCACCTCCCGCAGCACGTCGACCAGCTCGTCGGTGGTCTCGGCGTCGACGAGCCGGCGCGCCGGACCACCCACCCGCAAGGTGGTCAGCCCGGCGAGCGGGGCGTCGAAGCTCTCCCGCATCAGGCGAGCCGCACCACGGCCGAGCACCGGCCGAGCACCTTCTCGCCCCCGCTCCGGGCGTCCATCTCGACGCTGACCCGACCCGTCTCGGCGTCGACGGCCCTGACGACGCCCTCGACGAGGACCTCGTTGCCCCCCACCGGCACGACCACCGGCTTGGTGAACCGGGTCCGGAACTCGACGACCCGGCCGGTCTCACCGGCCCAGTCGGCCACGACGGTCCCGACGGCGCCCATCGTCCACATCCCGTGGGCGATGACGTCGGGCAGGCCGACGCTGCGGGCGAACGTCTCGTCCTGGTGGATGGGGTTGCCGTCCAGCGAGGCCTCCGCGTAGCGGACCAGGGTGTCCCGGGTGACCGGGACGCGTACCGGGCCGATGACATCGCCGACCGAGACGCTGGTCAGGTCCCGCAGCTCACGTGCCGCCATGCTCACTCCCCTCCCCGGACGACGATCGTCGACACCGACGTGCACACGGGCTCCCCGCTGATCGCCGCCAGCTCGGTGCGGGTGGTGATCATCGCGTGGCCGCCGGCGACCCGCACGCCGTCGATGTGCAGGGTGCCGATGAGCTCGTCTCCCGCCGTGATCGGCCGGTGGTGCACGAAGCTCTGCTCGCCGTGCACCACGCGGGAGAAGTCGATCCCCGCCTCCGGGTCGGCGATGTACTGCCGGTCGCACTGCTGGGCCAGCCGGACGGCCATCGTCGGCGGTGCGATGACCTCGTCATAGCCGGCGGCCCGAGCGGCCTGGGGGTCCCAGTGGACGGGGTCGGTCGCGCCGACCGCCGCGGCGAAGTCGGCGATCATCGCCCCGTCGACGGCGTACGGTCCGGTCGGGGCGTACGTGCGCCCCATGAAGTCGGTGTTCACGGCCATGGGGCCACTCTAGGGAGGGCCGGCACGGCGTCGCCAACGCGACGTCGCCGACGACGGGGCCGGGCACCGCCGGGCCACCCCGGTCGCGCCGGTATGCCGCGCACAGACGCGGACACCGCCCGGCGCCGGGTGGGCGCGGGCGGTGTCGGCTGGGGACCCTGTGCGGGCCGGGGCCGGCCGGTCGTCCGAGGCGGACCCCGGCCGGCACGGCCGCGCGGTCAGCGGGTCTCGCGGTGCGGGGTGTGCCGGCGGCAGCGCGGGCAGAACTTGCTGAGCTCGAGGCGGTCGGGATCGTTGCGCCGGTTCTTCTTGGTGATGTAGTTGCGCTCCTTGCACTCCGTGCACGCCAAGGTGATCTTGGGGCGGACGTCGGTGCTCTTCGATGCCACGGGGCGACCTGCTCTCGAAACGTACTGCGGATGATGTCGGAGTCGTCGTACTGAGCACGACGCCAGCACAACAGGGTACGCGGCTTCGGGTATTCCCCGAAATCGCTGCAGTAGCGGGGGCGGGGCTCGATCCCGCGACCTCACGATTATGAGTCGTGCGCTCTAACCAGCTGAGCTACCCCGCCGGGGAGGCCCGGCCGCCCGACTGGGGTCGACGGCCCTGACCAGAGCCCCAGTAGGGAATCGAACCCTAGACCTTTTCCTTACCATGGAAACGCTCTGCCGACTGAGCTACTGGGGCGCTTCCTCCCGCCGGCGCAGCCGCCAGGAGTGCGTCCGAGAGACTACACGGTCGGCGCGGCGCCGGTGAAATCGCCCCGGGCGCCGGCGAGGTCGGCCCCCGGCGCCGGTGACGTCGCCCCGGGCGCCACTCAGGAGCGGACGATCTCGTAGCCGTCCCGCCGCAGCATGGCGATGACCCGGTCGCAGTGCCCCGGACCCCGGGTCTCGAGCCGCAGCCCGATCTCCACCTCGTCGACCCGGATTTCCGACCCGGTGCGGATGTGCTCGACCTCGAGCACGTTCGCGTCGACCCGCGCGCAGTCGGCGAGCAGCCGGGCCAGGCTTCCCGGAGTGTCGGGCACCCGGACCGAGAAGGACAGGTACCGACCCGCCGCGGCCATCCCGTGCCGGATGATCCGCAGCAGCAGCAACGGGTCGATGTTGCCGCCGGACAGCACGGCGACCACCGGGCCGTCCCAGCGCTCCCCGGGCTGGTCGATCAGCCGGGCCACCGCCGCCGCCCCGGCCGGCTCGACCACCATCTTGGCGCGCTCGAGAAGGAACAGCAGGGCCCGCGACAGGGCGGCCTCCGAGACGGTGTCGACCCGCTCGACGAGGTCCCGGACCACCGGGAAGGTGACCTCGCCCGGCATACCGACGGCGATCCCGTCGGCCATGGTGAGCATCCGCTCCACCGCCACCGGGTGTCCGGCGGCCAGCGACGGCGGGTATGCCGCGGCCTGCTCCGCCTGTACCCCGATGACCCTGACCTCGGGCTTGAGCTCGTGCATGACCGTCGCGATCCCGGCCAGCAGCCCACCCCCACCGAGGCCGACGACGACCGTGCGCAGGTCGGGGCACTGGTCGAGGATCTCGAGCCCGCAGGTGCCCTGACCGGCCACGATGTCACGGTGGTCGAAGGGGTGGATGAGGACCGCCCCGGTCTGCTCCGCCCAGCCGCGGGCGTGGACCAGGCTCTCGTCGAGGGTCTCGCCGACCTGCTCGATGCTGGCCCCGTACGCCGCGGTGGCCGCCAGCTTGGGCATGGCCGCGCCCAGCGGCATGTAGACCTTGGCGTCGATCCCCAGCATCTGTGCGGCCAGTGCCACCCCCTGGGCGTGGTTGCCGGCGCTCGCGGCGACGACCCCGCGGGCACGCTCGTCGTCGGTGAGCCGGGACATCCGGGTGTAGGCCCCGCGGATCTTGAACGAGCCGGCCCGCTGGAGGTTCTCGCACTTGAGGAAGACCTCGGCGCCGACCCGCTCGGACACGCCGCGGTTGTACTTCAACGGGGTCGGGCGGATGACGTCGGCGAGGACCTCCTGCGCGGCCTGGACGTCCGCGAGGGTCACCGGCGCTGGGGCGTGGCTCATGACCGGAGGCTATCGCTCCACCCCACTCATCCCGAGGTGTGCCGGCCGAACGCCCGAGCCGCGACCGGGGCCAGCAGCGCGGACAGCGCGACCGACCGACCGACCGGATCACCGTCGCCAGGATGGGGTGGTGCAGCGGCAGGGGGGCCGGCGGTCAGCCGCGGCAGAGGCAGAAGGGGTGGCCCGCCGGGTCGAGGTAGACCTTGAACGAGCCGGTCTCGGACGGCTGCACCTCGGCCACGGTCGCCCCGGCCGCCAGGACGGCCGGCTCCGCCGCGGCGATGTCGGGGACGTCGAAGTCGAGATGGAACTGCTGCGGGCGGGGACCCTCGGGCCAGGTCGGGGCCTGGTGGCCCGGAACCCGCTGAAAGGCCAGGCTGACCGACCCGCTGGGGGCGTCGGGGCCCATCCCGCCGCCGGGGGGCACGAGGGTGACCCACTCGTCGTCGGAGCCGTCCTCGACGGGCCACCCGAGGATCTCGGCGTAGAACGCGCCCAGCGCCCTCGGGTCGGGGCAGTCGAGCACGACGAGGTCGAGGCGGGGGTGGAGGGCCGGGCCGGGCGGGGCGGGGGTGGTCGCGTCGTCGCTCATGGGTCCACGCTAGGCGCAGGCGCCGACAATGCCGGCGGCGAGGGCCCGGGCCGCCGCCGGGTGGTGGGCCTCGGCCAGCAGCCCGGCGGCGAAGAGCAGGTATGCCGTGTCGACGCCGGTCGAGGCCTCCCGCGGCACCTTCCAGCCCCCCGCATGATCGGTCGTCACCGCTGCCATGACGGCCTCACGCAGCGGTGCGGCGGCGTGCCGCAGGACCCCGCCTGACCCGAGGACGAGCCGCACCTCGGTGAGCGGGCGGGGTCGCTCGGAGGGCATCGCCGGGCGCGCGTGCCGCCGGACGGCGACGACGGCGGCGGTGCGGGCCAGCTCCTCCTCAGCCGCCCACTCCCGCGCGGAGGAGGCGAGGTGACCCGTCTCGGCGGCGACGCGCCCGGCATACCCGACGGTCCGCGGCGACAGCGGCAGCCCCTCACGCTCCGCCGCTTCGACGATCCCGGCGGCACCCCATCGCATCCCGAGGTCCCCCTCGACCGTGCGGGCATGCCACAGGGGCGCGACGACGTCGCGACGGAGGCCCGCCTCCTCGCCCCGGGGGGTGATGACGGAGTAGACGTCGGTGGTCGCCCCGCCGATGTCGACGACGAGCACGTCCTGGCCCACCTCGTCGGCCAGCACCTCGACCCCGCGCAGCACGGCGTCGGGCGTCGGCGCCCGGACCAGCCCGGCGAACCCGCGCCGGTGGGACAGCCCCTTCCCGCCGATGACATGGGCGAGGAACTCGGAGCGGATCGCCGCCCTGGCCGGCTCGGGGGCGATGACCCCGATCCGGGGCAGCACGTTGGCGGCCACCGTGAAGCGTCGCCGGGTGCCGGCCAGCGTCGCGGCCACCAGGTCCGCGGCGTCGGCGTTGCCGGCCACGACGACCGGCGCCGCGCAGCGGGCCCGGGCCAGCCGCGAGGCGTTGTGGAGCAGCACGTCGGCGTTCCCGCCGTCCGTTCCGCCGACGAGCAGGACGATGTCGGGTCGGGCGGCCCGCAGGGCGCCGACCCCGCCCGCGGTCAGCGGCCCGGTCGCCACGTGGACGACCTTCGCCCCCGCCGACAGGCCGACCCGTCGGCCGGCCTCCGCCGTCACCTCGCGTTCGTAGCCGACGACTGCCAGTCGCAGGCCCCCTCCGGCGCTCGAGCAGACGAGGACCTCGTCGGGGGCGGGGTTCCCGGCCAGGTCCGCGGCGACGGCGTCCAGTCCGTCCATGACGTCGGTCCCGACCGTGGTCGGGCGCCCGGCGGTGGCCACGACCGTGGTCCGGGCGTCGCCGACGCCCGTGTCGACGAGCACGCCCTTGGTGAAGGTCGAGCCGACGTCGACGCAGAGGATCCGGGCCACCGGCCCAGCGTAGGGCCCGGTTCCGCGCCGGCCGGTGGTCCCGGACGCGCGGCCGGGCCCGGGGCCGGCTCAGGAGAGCCGGTCCAGCGCCTGGCGCAGGTCGGCGACCAGGTCGTCGACCTCCTCGATGCCGACCGAGAGGCGGATGAGGTCGCCCGGGACCTCGAGCTCGGTGCCCGCGACCGACGCGTGCGTCATCCGGGCGGGGTGCTCGATGAGGGACTCGACGCCGCCGAGCGACTCGCCGAGGGTCCACAGCTCGGTCTCGGCGCACACCTTCGTCGCGACGTCCTCCCCGCCTCGGACGCGGAAGGACACCATCCCGCCGAACCGGCGCATCTGCCGGGCGGCGACCTCGTGGCCCGGGTGCGCCGCAAGGCCGGGGTAGTGGACGGCGGACACTGCGGGGTGCCCCGAGAGGAACTCGACGACCCCCTCGGCGTTGTCACAGTGCCGCTCCATCCGGACCGCCAGGGTCTTCAGGCCGCGAAGGACGAGCCAGGCGTCGAACGGGCCGGCCACCGCTCCCATGGCGTTCTGGTGGAACCGGACCAGCTCGGCCGTGTCCGCCCCGTTGAGCCAGGGAACGCTCACGTCGGCGCGGACGACGACGACGCCGCCGACGACGTCGCTGTGCCCACCGGCATACTTCGTGGTGCTGTGCGTCACGACGTCGGCGCCGAGCGCCAACGGCTGCTGGAGGTACGGCGAGGCGAACGTGTTGTCGACCACGAGGAGCGCTCCGGCGTCGTGGGCCACCGCCGCGAGCGCCTCGATGTCGGCGATCCCGAGCAGCGGGTTGGTGGGCGTCTCGAGCCAGACCATCCTGGTCCGTCCGGGCCGGACCGCGGCGCGCACCGCATCGACGTCGGCGACCCGCGCGACGGAGTACTCCAGACCCCAGGGCCGCGCGACATGCTGGAACTGCCGGTAGGTGCCGCCGTAGGCGTCGGACGGGATGACGACATGGTCGCCCGGCCGCAGCACGGCCCGCAGGAGGGTGTCCTGCCCCGCCAGGCCGGAGGCGAAGGCGAAGCCGCGCGCGCCACCTTCGAGCGAGGCGAAGCACTCCTCGAGAGCGCCTCGGGTGGGGTTCCCCGAGCGGCTGTACTCGTACCCGCCGCGCAGGCCGCCGATGCCGTCCTGCTTGTACGTCGACACCTGGTAGATGGGCGGCACGACGGCGCCGGTGCTGGAGTCGGGCTCCTGGCCGGCATGGATGGCGCGCGTGGAGAAGCCGGGACTGAGGTCGGTCATGGCGGCCAGCCTAGGCTTCGCGGGCATCTCGCCGCGCAGCCCCCGGGCTCCGCGGGCATCTCGCCGCGCAGCCCCCGGGCTCCGCGGGCATCTCGCCGCGCAGCCCCCGGGCTCCGCGGGCATTTCGCCGCGCGGGCGGTCCGGGCGAGGCTGGACCAGCGCGTCGAGAACCCTCGCGGTGCCGGGCGGAACACCGGCCCGCGATCGGGAGTTGACAGCGACATGCTCTTCGGATCGCGCGCCAAGACCACTATGCCGGCCCCCGACCAGGCCCTGCCCGGACGCGACCACCGCATCTTCCAGGTGCCGCAGAACCATGAGGTGCTGGGTACTCCGCTCGAGGGCCCGTGGCCCGAGGGCATCCAGGTGCTGTACGTCGCGATGGGCTGCTTCTGGGGCGCGGAGCGGATCTTCTGGCAGCTCCCCGGGGTCGTGACGACCGCCGTGGGGTACATGGGCGGCTACACCCCCAACCCGACCTACGAGGAGTCGTGCACCGGGATGACCGGCCACGCCGAGACCGTGCTGGTGGCCTACGACCCGGGCCGGACCTCCGCCGAGCTGCTCCTCAAGGCCTTCTGGGAGAACCACGACCCGACGCAGGGCAACCGGCAGGGCAACGACATCGGTACGGCCTACCGCTCGGCGGTCTTCTGGACCACCGCGGAGCAGGAGGCGGCGGCTCGAGCCACCTTCGCGGCCTTCCAGGGCGAGCTCACCGCCCACGGCCGCGGCACGATCACCACCGAGCTGGCCGCGGCCGAGGACGTCGGCCCGTTCTGGTACGCCGAGGACTACCACCAGCAGTACCTCGCGCCGACCAAGAACCCGAACGGCTACTGCAACCACGGCCCCAACGGGCTGACCTGCCCCGTCGGCGTGGCCACCCTCCCCGCGCAGCAGGACATCGCGCCCCCCGGCTGACCCCGACCGTCACGCAGCCGCCCGCCGCCACCGGGCCACCCGCCGCGACCGGGCCACCCGCCGCCGGCGGCCACAACTTTCCCGCCCCATCGGTGAAACGCCTGGTTCGCCAGGGTAGACAACCCCGGCGAACCAGGGTTTTCCCTTGTCAAGCCTCATGCCAGACCGCCGCATCCAGGCGCCGGGAGACGGGTGCGCCGCGCTACCAGGGGACCCGCGCTACCAGGGGACCCGCGCTACCAGGGGACCCGCGCTACCAGGGGACCCGCGCTACCAGGGGACCCGCGCTACGGGGACCTGCGCTACCCGGGGAGACGGGGCACCGCGCCACCCGGGGACCCGCGCTACCCGGGGACCCGGGCCAGCACCTCCGCATGCAGGTACGCGAACCACCCGGAGGCCTCGCTCCCCCAGGACGCCCAGCCCGCGGCGATCTTCTCCACGTCGGCGCCGGACCAGCCGAGGGCCAGCGCCTGGTCCATCAGCGACCCCCGCAGCCGCGCCGCCCACGACCCGGCCAGCCAGGCCCGCTCGGCGGCCGTGGCGTAGGTCCAGGCGGACGCGCCGGCGCTGAGGCAGGTCAGTCCCGCCTCGCCGGCCCACGACGACAGCCGGCGCCCCGCGCACGGCTCGCCCCCGTTGCGGCGCGCGAGGGCGACATACAGCTCCAGCCACCGGCGGATGCCGTCCGCCTCCGGCCACCACGTCGTCGCCCCGTAGTCGACGTCCCGCACGGCGACCATCCCTCCGGGGCGGCACACCCGGGCCATCTCTCGCAACGCCGCCACCGGGCTGCCGACGTGCTGGAGCACCTGGTGGGCGTGGACGACGTCGAACGCCCCGTCGGCGAACGGCAGCGCGTGGACGTCGGCCTGTCGGAACGCCGTCCGCACGTCGGCCCGGGCGGCGGCCGCCGCCCGGGCCGTCGCGAGCACCGACGGTTCCCGGTCGACGCCGACCACCGCGCCGGTCGCACCGAGCGCCTCCGCCAGGTCGAGGGTGACCGAGCCAGGACCGCACCCCACGTCGAGCAGGCTCATGCCCTCGTGCAGGTGCGGCAGGAGGTATGCCGCCGAGGTCGCCGCGGTGCGGACCGCGTGCGCCGCGACGACGCTGCTCTCGTGTCCGTGCGTGTACCGCGCCATGGCTCGTCCCGCATCCCAAGACGGGCGTCCTGTCCTCCAGGACGCTAGGTCGGTCGCCGTGGCGGGGCAACAACCGGCCGCCCTGCGAGACCGCCTCACCATCGCTGGGCGCGCTCCGGACGACCGCTCCCACGCGGCGGTCCCTCGCATGCCACGGCCGGCCGCGACCGCTGTCCCCGCCGCCCACGGGGTCACCGGTCGCCCAGCCGTCGCGCCACCTCCCGGGCCACCTCGTGCAGGGCGTCGCCAGGGACGTGGTGGCGCAGCAGTGCGGCGGCGATCGCCGCCGCCCAGGCCGCGGCGCGGTCCCAGACCGCAGGGTCCACCACGCCCGCGGCGTCGACGCGCTCCCGGAACGCCTCCCGCCCCACCTCGTCGAACGACATCCAGCAGGTGGCGAGATCGCTGGCCGGGTCGCCGCTCGTCACGTCCCCGAAGTCGAGGAGGGCACTCAGCTGCCCTCCACGGACCAGCACGTTGAGCGGGTGCGGGTCGCCGTGCAGCCACAGCGCGGGCCCGGCCCACGCCTCGGCGGCCACGCCGCGTCGCCAGGCCCCCTCGAGGGCCTCCACTGCCACCCCGGGGTGCGCCGACGCCAGGTCAGCCCAGCTCATCGCCCCCACCGTGCTCGCCCGCTCGGCGAGCGGGACGCCGCGGAACGGGTTGTCCGGTGCGGCCGGCGGCGCCGGCCGGTGCATGGCGACGAGCGCGTCGGCGAGCGGGACGGCATACCGGGTGCGGCCGGCGGCCGGCACGCCGGCCAGCACCTCGCCCCGGAGCCACGGGACGACGGTCCAGCGCCACGGGTAGCCGGTCGCGGGCTCGCCCACGAGGAGAGGCACCGGCGTCGCGACCGGCAGCCGCGGGGCGAGCTCGGGCAGCCAGCGCGCCTCGTGGTCGACCAGGGCGGCGGCGAGCGCGCGCAGCGGCACCCGCACCGCGAGGTCGGTCCCGAGCCGGAACACCGCGTTGTCCCAGCCCCGGGCCACCTCGCGCAGCGGCAGGTGGGACCAGTGCGGCGCCTGCGCGGCGAGGAGGGCCCGCACCAGGGAGACATCGACGACGAGACCGGCCCGCGGCATACCGAGTGAGTATGCCGCGGGCCGAGGCGGAGGGCGTCACCCCCGTCCCACCGCTTGTGTCCGGGTCTCTGGTCGCCATGGCGACCAGGGACCCGGACACAAGGGGGCCAGGGCCAGTGACGCCTCCGGGGTCAGGCGTCCTGGAGGGTGCGCTGTTGGCTCAGCGAATGGAAGAACAGCGCAACCGGGCGGTAGACGGTGTGGGCGAACTTCGTGAACGGGATGAACAGCAGCAGCTCCATCGCGATGGCGATGTGCACGAGGAAGACCCAGTAGCCCCAGACGGGCGTCGGCGGGGCGTAGAGCGCGACCTCGATGAGGAAGCCGGTCAGCCCGGTGACCCACAGCAGGACGAGGAACGTCCAGTCCGAGGGCCGGGAGATCTCGGCCGCCCGGTTGTACCTGCCGAGCCGGTTGACCGCGAACATCGTCACGCCGTACATCAGGGACAGCCCGGCGATCGTGCCGATGAGGCGGGACGGGTACCAGATCGGGACGGGGGTCCCGCTCTCCTTCACCCCGATGATGGACAGGCCGTAGTCGAGCGAGGTGGCGACGAGCAGGCCGATGAAGCCCCAGATGGTCAGGCTGTGGATGAGCCAGCGGCGCCGGTACAGGGGCTCGACCGGACGGTCGTCCTTGCAGTCCTCGCGGTAGCGCTTCTGGCCGACCGACTCGACGCCGACCGAGTACCACAGCGCCTTGGCGGTCCGCTTGCGGGCCTCGGCGGTCTCCCACAGCGAGCCCCACGAGACGCCCTCCTTGGCGGCGACCCCACGGGCCATCGACGCGACGCCGGCGAGGCCGGCGAGGACGACCAGCACCATGATGCCGACGCCCGTCCAGTGGACGAACGGCTCCGGGATGAAGGTGAAGATGTCGAGGGAGCCGGTCGGCATGACGCCGTGCGAGGTGTAGAGGAACGCGGCGATGAGGAAGAACACGACGACCGAGACGACCGTGCTCATGATCGGCCTGGTGTACATCAGCCGGGCCAGGCCGGTCCTGTCGTAGCTCGCGATCGCGTAGCGCCGCGCCGCGGCCATGTACTCCCCGGGATCCGCCTCGGTCGGGCAGCTGTCGGAGCAGGCGCCGCAGTGGTAACAGGTCCACAGCTCCTTGCTCGAGCGCAGCTCGTCCACCATGCCGACCTGCCCGTAGCGGATCATCCGGCGGGGGAAGGAGCCGTCGTTGTCCGCGAGCGGGCAGATCGCCGTGCAGTTGCCGCAGCTGAAGCACGCCGAGACGTCCGCCGCGCCGAAGCGCTTGAGGTCGGCGAGCAGGTCGATGTCGACGAGCGTGGTCATGACGTGGCCTCCTGGTTGACGGCCTTGTACTGGAAGTAGCCGTCGTCATCGGCGTCGGGGAGCTCGGCGAGGAAGCCGTACCGGCGCATGCCCATGACCCAGAAGACGGCCTCGTCGGACGGGCGGCCGACCCTGGCGGCGATCTCCGGGATGGTCAGCGGCCCCTCGGCGAGCGCCTCGAGGATGGGCTTGTGCATCAGGGGCTCCTCGCGGATGATCTCGCGGGTCTCTCTCAGCGTCGTGTTCATGCCACTGGTTCCTTCACCGGTTCCTTGGACAGGCCGTCGATGGCGGCCCGCATCTGTGCGTCCGTGTAGCCGAGGAGGTCGATCGCGTCCTCCGGGCAGTACGGGACGCACCCGCCGCAGCCCTTGCACACGGCTGCGGCCACGGTGGCCTTGTGGCCCTCGTCGCAGACGTATGTCGTGATGGCCTCGTAGGGACAGCTGGCGAGGCACTCGTCGCAGCCCGTGCAGGCCGACTCGTGGACGGTGGCCACGAGCGGGTCGAGCTCGGCGAAACCCTTGAGCAGCAGCGCCGCGCTCTGGGCGACCGCAGCCAGGCCGGAGGCCACGCTCTCGGGCGCCGTCTTCGGGCCTTGGCACGTCCCGGCGATCAGGACCCCGTCCACCATGGTCTCGACCGGGCGCAGCTTCGGGTGGATCTCGTTGTAGAAGCCGTCCCCGCCGAGGGGGAGCTTGAGCAGGTCGGTCAGCTCGCGGTTCTCCCGCGGCACCATTCCGGTGACGAGGACGAGCAGGTCGACCGGAAGGGTCACCTCGGCGCGCTCGGTGAGCGTGTCGATCGTCGTGACCCGCAGTCCGTCTGCGGTCCGGACCACCGACGGCGGCTGGTCGTCGGGGAACTTCATGAAGACCGAGCCGGCCTTGCGGGCGTCGGTGTACATGAGCTCGTGCTTCCCGTAGGACCGGATGTCCCGGTACAGGTGGTACTGCCGCACCGAGGGGTCGAGCCTGGCCGCGGCCAGCGAGGCGTGCAGGGTGGCCGAGCAGCAGAACTTCGAGCAGTACTCGTTGCCCGGGGCGGGCTGGCGGTTGCCCACGCAGTAGATGTAGGCGACCGAGCGGACCTTCTTGCCCTGGTAGGTCAGCGGTCCGGTGGACCCGTCGACGAGCTGCTTGTACTCCGGCAGGGTGAGGACGCCCTCGATGCCGTAGCCGAGCTCGCCCTCCTCCGGCTGGTAGGTGTCGAACCCGGTGGCCACGACGATCGCGCCCACCTCGGCGGGGATGACGTCGGTGGCGCCGTCCAGCCGGGCCACGGTGACCTCGGCGACGTAGTTGCCGAAGCTGCCCGACTTGCCGGTCAGCGTGGCGCTCGTCCACACCGTGATCGCGGGACGCTTGGCGATCGCCTCCTTGAGCTCGGCGATCTGGTCGCGGCCGGTGCGGTCGTGGGGGAACATCTCGCCGAACGTGCCGACCCAGCCGCCGAGCTCGGGCCCGCGCTCGACGAGGAAGACCCCGAGCCCCACATCGGCCAGACCGACAGCCGCGCGCATGCCGGCGATCCCGCCGCCGACGACCATCGCCCTGGGCTGGGTCTTGACGACGAGCGGCTCGAGTGGCTCGGACAGCGCGGTCTTGCCGACGCCCGACCTGACCAGGCCGATCACCTTCTCGGTCGCGCCCTGGTAGTCATCGGTGTGCGCCCATGATCCCTGCTCCCGGACGTTGACCTGGGTGTAGGCGTACGGGTTGAGGTCCGCCCGCTTCGAGACGTTCCGGAAGGTGAGCTGGTGCAGCTTCGGCGAGCAGGAGGCCACCACCAGGCCGTCCAGCTTCTTCTGCTGGATGTCGTGGATCATGTCCATCTGGGTGCCGTCGGAGCAGGCGAACATCGTCGTCGTGGAGACCACGACGTCCGGGTTGTCGGCGAGCGACGCGGCGACCGCCTCGACGTCGACGTAGTCGGAGATGTTGCCACCGCAGTGACAGATGTACACGCCGATCCGGCGGTGGCCGTCCCCGCCCTGCTCGGGCGCGCCGGCCTGTTGGCCGGTCCCGGCCTCGACGGCCGTGGGCTCCTCGCTCATCGGGGCTCCTGCCTCCAGCTGCTCGCTCATGCCAGCACCTTCTCTGCGACGGGCGCGTGCTCCACGAGGTGGGCCGCCACCTGGGCGACTGCGGCTCCCGCGTGGAGGATCGTGTCGACGATGTCCTTGGCTCCGGCGGCCGTACCCGCGACGAAGACGCCGGGGATGTCGGTCTGGCCCGGGTGCAGGTCCTCGCTGGGCTCGGCGACGTAGAAGTACTCGTCCAGGCCCAAGGTGGCGTCCTCGAACAGCCGCTCGACGTCGCGGTTGGGCTGGATGCCCACGGCCAGCACGACGAGGTCGTACTCGCGGTCGACGATCTTGCCGCCGTTCTCGATGTCCTCGTACCGCAGGACGAGGTTGCCGTCCTCGGTCTCGGTGATCTTCGAGACCCGGCCCTTGATGTACTCGGCGCCCATGTCCTTGGACTGCTCGTAGAACTCGTCGTACCGCTTGCCGGCGGCCCGCATGTCCATGTAGTGCATGGTCACGTCCGCCAGCGGCAGAGAGCCCATGATGAGCTGGTTCTGCTTGATCGAGTACATGCAGCAGAACTTCGAGCACAGCTCGTTGCCGATCTGCTTGTCCCGCGAGCCGGTACACGACACGTAGGCGATCCGCTCGGGCACCTTGCCGTCGCCGGGCCGCAGGATGGTGTTGAACGGCCGGGTCGGTGCGAGCAGCCGGTCCATCTGCATGCCGGTGATGACGTTGGCGTACTGCCCGAACCCGTACTCGGGCTTGAGGTCCGCGGCGAACAGCTTGTGTCCCGTCGAGACCACGACCGCCCCCACCTCGAACTCGGTCTCCTTGTCGCGCATCGTGAAGTCGATGCAGTCGGGGACCGGGCAGGCGTCCACGCACTCGTGGCACTCGGAGCAGACGCCGCAGTCGAGGCAGCTACCCGCTCCGGCGCGGGCCTCGGCCTCGCTGAGCGCGGCCTCGATCTCGGTGAAGTCGCGGGGGTTCCTGACGAGGGCGACCTCGCTCTTGACCGGGTTCCGGTGGCCGTAGGCGCTCTGCCGGGACAGAACCTCGTCGTGGCCGACGACGTCGAGCCGGTCGTCGAGGGCGGTGAAGCCCGCGAGCGGCTGGGCGTTGACCCAGCGGTCCACCATGTGGGCCGCTCGGCGGCCGGCCCCGATCGCCCGGGTGATGTCCGTGGCGCCGGTCGCCACGTCCCCCGCCGCGAACAGGTAGGGGATGTCGCTCTGGAGCGTCACCGGGTCGACCTTGATCCGGTCGCGTCCGTCGACTCCGACGACCTCGGCGAACAGCTCGGCATCCACACCGAGGCCGATGGTCGAGACCACCATGTCGCAGGCGAGCACGTACTCGCTGCCGGGGATCGGCTCCGGTCGGCGCCGGCCCGAGGCGTCCGGGTCGCCGAGGCGCATCTTCTGCAGCCGCAGGCCGGAGACCTTGCCGTCGCTCGTGAGGACCTCGGTCGGGGCGACGAGCAGGTCGAAGACCGCGCCCTCGGCCTCGGCGTCCTCGGACTCCACGTGGTGGGCCGGCATCTCGGCGCGGGTGCGCCGGTAGGCCACCCGGGCCTCCTGGGCGCCCAGCCGGAGCGAGACGCGCGCCGCGTCCATGGCGACGTTGCCGCCGCCGACGATGACGACCTTCTTCCCGGTGAGGTCGGGAGCGTTGTCGTTGGCGACGTCGCTGAGGAAGTCGAGCCCGTTCACCGAGCCCTCGGCGTCCTCGCCGGGGACGTCCATCCGGGTGGCGACCTGGGTTCCGGTCGCGACGATCACCGCGTCGTAGCCCTCGCTCTTGAGCGCCTCGAGGTCGGTGACCGTGGCGTCGCACTCGATCTCGACGCCGAGGGAGGTGAGGTTGGCGATGTCGGCGTCCACGACCTCATGGGGCAGCCGGTAGACCGGGATCGCGTGACGGAGGAAACCGCCCGGGGCCGAGCGCTTCTCGAGGATCTTCACGGCATACCCCTTGCGGGCGAGCTGCCAGGCGGCGGTGAGGCCGGCCGGGCCGGAGCCGACGACGACGACCCGCTTGCCGTTGGGCTCGGCGACCTCGATGGCCGGACCGGCCTGCTCGGGGTCGGCCTGCTCGTAGTGCTTGTCGGCCGCGAACCGCTTGATGAGCCGGATCGGGACGGCACCTTCGAGCTTGGTGCGGGTGCACTCGGACTCACACGGGGCGTAGCACGCCCGGCCGAGCGTGCCGACGAGCGGCGTGGCGTCGAGGACCAGGTTGAAGGCTTCGTCGTACTTGCCACTGCGGACCAGCGACACATAGCCGTGGGCCTTGATACCGGCCGGGCAGGCACCGATGCACGGTGACGTCCCGGCGCGCTCCAGCACCGCCTTCTTAGGAACCGCCTGTGGGAAGGCGATGTATGCCGCGCGCCGGGCCGCCAAGTTCGCGTTGAACTGGTCGGGAACGGCCACCGTGCAGGCTCGCTCGCACTCCTGGCAACCCGTGCAGGCGTTCCAGTCGACGAACCGCGAGTGTTCTTTCACCGTCGCCGTGAACCGGCCACCCTCGCCTCGCTTGATGCCGAGCACCTCGCTATAGGTCAGCGTGGTGATGTTGGGGTGGTTGATCGTCGACGACATCTTGGGACCGGAGATGCAGCTGGCACAGTCCAACGTGGGGAACACCTTGCTCAGCAGGATCATCCGGCCGCCCACGCTGGCTTCCTTCTCCACCAGCAGGACCTTGTAGCCCATGTCGCCCAGCTTGAGCGAGGACTCCATGCCTCCGATACCGCTGCCAATCACCAGGACGTCGTAGTCCATCAGTAGCTCCAGTCGTGTTCTTGCGTACGTGTCTGAGGGCAGCCCCAGCCCCCCGGTGGATGAGACCACCGGGAGCGGGACCGGGCCGCACTAGATGAAGAGGTTGACGTTCGCCTCGTCGGCGTCACCGAGGTAGGTCGCGACGCCGGCGTACTCGATGCCGTCGATGAGCTCCTCCTCCTTCAGACCCATGACGTCCATGGACATGGTGCAGGCGACCATCTTGATCTCCTGCTCCTTGGCCATCTCGATGAGGTCCTCGAGGGAGGTGATGTTCTGCTGCCGCATGACCTTCTTCATCATGAGGGGGCCCGCGCCGGCGAAGTTCATCTTCGACAGCCCGAGGTGGCTGGGTCCCTTCGGCATCATCATGGCGAACATCTTCTGCAGCGTGCTCTTGCCGTCCTTGATGGAGACATCGGGCTTGCGCAGGGCGTTGAGTCCCCAGAAGGTGAAGAACATCGTCACCTCGTCGCCCATGGCAGCCGCGCCGTTGGCGATGATGAAGGCGGCCATCACCTTGTCGAAGTCACCACTGAAGAGGATGACGGTCTTCTTGCTGGTATCCACGTGTATTCAGCTATCCCTTCAGTTCCCCGGGTCAGCCGACCGGGACCTTGACAGGCCCCAGGGCGGCGAGGGCCTCGGAGAACTCGCGCATGTAGTTGACGAATGGCTCGGCACAGACCGAGCAGACCGCGGCCATCCTCAGCCGCTGAGGTTCCAGCCCCTTCTCCTTCATCTCCGCCTGCGCGAGTGCGGCGATCCGCGCGGTGCGCTCTGCGCAGTCCGGCAGGTAGGCGCACTCTTCGCCGTCGGAGGCGATGAAGACCCCGTCGATCCCGCGCTCGAGCGCATGGATCAGCCAGGACGGCTTGATGCCGCTGCTGCACGGGACGGTCAGGGTCGAGACCGCGGCCGAGTAGTGCAGGTGACGGCTGCCGGCGAGGTCGATGCCGGGGTCGGAGATGTTGTTCGTGGAGAAGACCAGGATGCTGGGAACGAACCCGGCGTCCGAGTGGTCGGACACGCCGGCCTCACTTCATCTTCTTGAGGAACAGCCTGAGGTAGCCGGAGTCCTCGAAGGACCCGAGGTACTCGTGGCCCATCTTCTTCGACCAGGCCGGGATGTCCTTCAGGGTTCCGGTGTCGGTGGCCTGGACCTCCATCACGCCGCCGACGGCGACGCCGCCGATGGCCTTCTTGGCAGCCAGGATGGGGCCCGGGCAGGACGTGCCGCGGGCGTCGACGACGAAGTCGGCCTTGAGCTCCATGAGCTCCTCGGTGGTGACAGACATGTGCGGTTCCTTCGGTTGTGGCGCGCCGGGCGCGCCGTGGTGGGATGCTGCTGCGCTGGGGGGCCGACCTTGGGGGGCGGCCGGGTGCGACGAGGCGTCAGCCGGGCGGGGCGCCTGGATGGGGATTAGGCGACGGCACGGGCCGGGCGGGCACCCACCGCGGGGGTCGGTGCCCCACGGGGACGGAGCCGGTGAGGCGAGGAGAGCGCCGGGAGCGACACCCATCGACGCAGAGCCAAGCGCTCTGACCAGCCGGGGAACCGGGGCCGTAACTCACACTCACACCCTCCGCTCATATACCCCCGGGGGCAAGCAGATCGGCATGTGATTTCATGCACAAGCACATCGGTCGGAACGTTTTCCCTGGTCAGAGGCCATGGAGGCCTCGGATGGACCGGTCAGCTCCCCCGGGAACGGCCGGGTCAGCCTCGACCGCCGAGGCGCCACCACCGCCACCGGCGCGTCGACCGGAGCTGACCCACCGGCGGCTCCGCCGGGGGCAGCTCCGCCGGCGGGGTCAGGCGGGCCGCGCGCAGCGCACGCCAGCGCGGGAGCTGCTCCTCCACGTCGACGGTGGGGGCCAGGACCGGCGGCAGGGGGCCGACGGCGGGGCGCAGCCGGTCCCGGCGCACCCGGCGGTTGTAGTCCTCGAGGATCTCGCGCACAGCCGCCTCGGAGCCGACGTCGGCGAGGGACTCCGGGTAGCTGGCGGCCTCCTTGCGCAGGGCGATCGCCGGGGGCAGCGCCGCCGTGAGGTCCAGCCGCTCCCGCCGGGCGAGACGGCGGACCCACCAGGTGGGGTCGTCCGGGCTGCCGAGGTCGCCGAGCGGCTGGCCCGCCCCCGGGAGGTGGTCGAACTCGCCGCGCTCCTGCGCCTCGCGGATCGCCCTCTCGACGGGCGACTCCCAGCGCTCCCCTGGCGCCATGGCCCCTCCCCGCAGCTCAGTCGGCGAGGAAGCCCAGCAGGTCGGCGCGGGTGAGGACCCCGACCGGCTTGCCGTCCTCGACGACGAGGACGGCGTCGGAGTCGACGAGGGCCTTGCGGGCCACCGAGACCGGCTCGCCGGAGCCCACCAGCGGCAGACCCGCCGCCATGTGCTTCTCGACCGAGTCCGCGAGCCGGGCCCGACCGGTGAACAGCTGGTCGAGCAGGTCCCGCTCGCCCACCGACCCGGCCACCTCTCCGAGGACCACCGGCGGCTCGGCGTTGACGACCGGCATCTGCGAGACGCCGTACTCACGCAGGATGCCGATCGCGTCCCGGACGGTCTCGGTCGGGTGGGTGTGGACCAGGGCGGGAAGGTCGCCCCCCTTGCCGTGCAGCACCTCGCCGACCGTGCGCTCGGTGTCGTCCCGCATGAACCCGTAGGACGCCATCCACTCGTCGTTGAACACCTTCGAGAGGTACCCCCGGCCCCCGTCGGGCAGCAGGACGACGACGAGGCCTCGCTCGTCGAGTCGCTCGGCGACGCGGAGCCCGGCCACGACCGCCATCCCGCTCGAGCCGCCCACCAGCAGGCCCTCCTCGCGCGCCAGCCGCCGGGTCATCTCGAAGGACTCGGCGTCGGACACCGCGACCACCTCATCGACCACCGACGGGTCGTAGGCGCTCGGCCAGAAGTCCTCGCCGACCCCCTCGACGAGGTAGGGCCGCCCGGTGCCGCCGGAGTAGACCGAGCCCTCGGGGTCGGCACCGACGATCTGCACCCGCCCGTCGGCGCGGTCGGCGCTGACCTCGCGCAGGTACCGCCCGGCGCCGCTGATCGTGCCGCCCGTGCCGACGCCGGCGACGAAGTGGGTGACGGCCCCCTCGGTGCCCCGCCACATCTCGGGACCGGTCGTCTCGTAGTGCGAGGCCGGGCCCGCGGGGTTGGAGTACTGGTCGGGCTTCCAGGCTCCGGGCGTGTCGCGCACCAGGGCGTCCGAGACGGAGTAGTAGGAGTCCGGATGTTCCGGCGGCACGGCCGTCGGGCAGACGACGACCTGGGCGCCATACGCGCGCAGGACGCTGCGCTTGTCCTCGGACACCTTGTCCGGGCAGACGAAGATGCACCGGTAGCCCCGGCGCTGGGCCACCAGCGCCAGGCCGACCCCGGTGTTGCCGGACGTGGGCTCGACGATCGTCCCGCCCGGCTCCAGGTCCCCGGCCGCCTCGGCGGCCTCGACCATCTTCACCGCGATCCGGTCCTTCACGGATCCGCCGGGGTTGAGGTACTCCACCTTGACCAGGACGGTCGCCCGCAGGCCCTCGGTGACGGATGACAGGCGGACGAGCGGGGTGTCGCCGACAAGGTCCACGATGTGCTCGGCATACGACATCCCGCCATCCTCGCATCCTCGGCCCACGGCAGCGGCCGCACCCGGGGTAGCCTGCGGAGGATGAGCGACGACGCCATGGCCGGCCCCGCTGCGGCCACCGGCCCCACCAGCCCCGAGGCGGGTCGCCCCGCCGCCACCACCGCGGTGAGCGAGCCGGCCCGAGCCGTCGAGGGGCATGGCGGTGTCCACGCCGTCGCGGTGGCCCGCGCGCACGGGGTGGAGACGATGTTCACCCTCTCCGGCGCCCATGTGTTCCCGCTCTACGACGCGGCCGTGCATGCGGACCCGCCGATGCGCCTGCTCGACGTGCGCCATGAGCAGACGGCGACGTTCGCCGCCGAGGCGACGGGCAAGCTGACCCGCACCCCGGGACTGGCCGTGCTCACCGCCGGCCCAGGCGTCACCAACGGGGTCAGCGCCATGGCCCAGGCCCACTTCTCCGGGGCGCCGCTCGTCGTCTTCGGCGGTCGGGCCCCGGCGTGGCGCTGGGGCACCGGGAGCCTGCAGGAGATCGACCACGTGCCGCTCGTCGCCCCGGTCACCCGGTATGCCGCGACCGCCACCGCGCCCGACCAGGTCGCCGCCCGCACCCACGAGGCGTTCGTGGCCGCCGGCTCGGCGCACCGCGGCCCCGCCTTCGTCGACGTCCCGATGGACCACCTGTTCACGCCGTCGACCGTCGAGCACCCGGCCGCGATCCCCGCGCCGCTCAGGGCCCCCGACGGCGACGCACTCACGGCGGCCGCCTCGCTGCTGGGCGAGTCGCGCCACCCGGTCCTCGTGCTCGGGACGGACGTCTGGGCCGACCACGCCGAGGAGGCCGCCGTCCGCCTGGCCGAGCAGGCCGGCATACCGACGATCACCAACGGCATGGGCCGCGGGATCCTGCCCGCCGGGCACCCGCTGCTCGTCACGCGGGCGCGCGGCACGGCCATCGGACAGGCCGACCTCGTCATCGTCGTCGGGACGCCGCTGGACTTCCGGCTCGGCTACGGGGTGTTCGGGGGTACGGATGACGCGGCCGCGGCGAAGGTCGTCCATCTCGCCGACAGCGCCGGCCAGGTCTCGTCCCACGCAGCCCTGGCGGGGTCGGCTCATGGCGACCTCTGCCTCGTCCTCGACGGGCTGCTCGAGGCGTTCGGGCGGCTCCCGCACCGGCCGGACTGGGGCGAGTGGGTGTCCTCGCTCGGCGCGACGGCCGCCGCCGCCGCCGGCCGGGACGCCGAGCTGCTGCGGGCCGAGGCCGACCCGGTGCACCCGGCCCGGATCTACGGCGAGCTGCTGCCGCGCCTGGCCGAGGACGCCGTCGTCATCGGGGACGGCGGCGACTTCGTGTCGTTCGCCGGCAAGTTCGTCGAGCCCTCCCGGCCCGGCAACTGGCTCGATCCCGGCCCCTACGGGTGTCTGGGCGCCGGGCTCGGCGCGGCGATCGGCGCCCGGCTCGCCCGGCCGTCCTCCCAGGTCGTCCTGCTGCTCGGCGACGGGGCGGCCGGGATGTCGCTCATGGACGTCGACACCCTCGTCCGGCACGGGCTTCCGGTCGTCATGGTCATGGGCAACAACGGCGCCTGGGGTCTGGAGAAGGGGCCGATGCAGATGCTCTACGGGTACGACGTGGTCGCCGATCTCGCACCGTCGACCCGCTACGACCAGGTCGTCGGCGCCCTCGGCGGCGCGGGCGAGCTCGTCACCTCGCCCGAGGCGATCGGCCCCGCCCTGGACCGGGCGTTCGCCTCGGGGGTGCCCTACCTCGTCAACGTCGTCACCGACGTCACCGCTGCCTACCCCCGCAGGACCCTCGGCATCTAGTGTCGCGACCGAAGCGCCCACGACAACCCACCACCGACCCAATGGCACGCGTCGCGTTCATCGACGGCTGGAACGACAGCGCGACCACGGCCGAGCCGCTGGGTTCCAGCCCGAGCAGTTCGTCCAGGTGCCCGACATCGCGGCGCTCATCGGTCACGACTGGGTCGCGGAGGTTACGAGCAGCGTCCCCGGGTGGACCCGCCGGACGGGGCGGAGCACGTCGACGACCTCGTGCTGCGGGCGCGCCGGGCCTGACGACGGCCGGATCCCGGCCGGCCCGGCAGGCCGGTCGGGCGCTCACCCCTGGAGACGGGCCAGGAAGCGCTCGCTGTCGACGACCACCCGGCCGACCACCCCGCGTCCGACGACCTCGCCGTCCTCGTGCGCCGCGGTCACCTCGAACCCCAGCCGTCGCCCGTCGACCCGGGTCAGCACGGCGAGGACCCGCACGCGGCGGCCGACGGCGCTCGGCACCAGGTGGTCGAGCTCGACCCGGGTGCCGACGCTCGTGCTCCCTTCGGCGAGGTCGCCGGCGGCCGCGCAGGTGGCGGCCTCGCACCAGGCCAGCAGCCGGGGCGTCGCGAGGACCGCGAGATCACCCGACCCGAGCGCGGCGGCGGTGTCGGCGTCGGTGACGGTGAAGGAGACCTCGGCGGTCCGCCCGGTCGTCGTCATGATGGCTACGGTATGCCGCCGGGGCCTGCCATGCCGCCGGGGGCGCCTGCCTCGGTATTCGGAACAGCCGGGACGGGAACGGCGTTACCGTGGTGCCGAGCACCGATGATCGGGGGAACGGTGGGACGAGCACGACGTGCCCGCAAGATCGCCGCGACCGCGGCCTACGGCGGCGGCGGGCTGGCCGCTGCCGGTGCGGCTCTGGGCGTCCTGGGCTGGGGCCTGATCAAGGTCGAGGCCCAGATCGCCCGGTGGATCGTCGGTGAGCCGCTGGAGAAGGCGCCGGACGACGACGCGACGTACGGGGCCGGGCCTGGCCAGCCGTTCGAGCTCGTCGTCCTCGGGGACAGCTCGGCGGCCGGGCTGGGGGCGGATCACTCGTACGAGACCGTGGGCGCGATCATCGCCAACGGGGTCGCCGCGCTGACCGGGCGCCGGGTGCGCCTGACCAACGCCGCCGTCGTCGGCGCTGACTCCAGCGACCTCGAGCGGCAGCTGGCCACGGCCCTCGAGGAGGTCCTGCGCCCCGACGTCATCGTCATCATGATCGGCGCCAACGATGTCACCCACCGGATCGACCGGTCGACCTCGGTGCGCCACCTCGAGCAGACCGTCCGGCGGATCCGGGCCCTCGGCTGTGAGGTCGTCGTCGGAACCTGTCCCGACCTCGGCACGGTAGAACCCGTCCCGCAGCCTCTCCGGCTGCTCATCCGGCGCTGGAGCCGGGACCTCGCCGCCGCCCAGACGGTGGCGGTCGTCGAGGCGGGTGGGCGCACGGTCTCGCTCGGTGACCTCCTCGGGCCGGAGTTCGCGAGCTCGCCGGGCGAGATGTTCAGCCGCGACCGCTTCCACCCCTCGGCGGCAGGGTACGCCAGGGCGGCGGCGGCCCTGCTGCCGAGCGTATGCGCGGCGCTCGAGGTCTGGGGCGCAGACACGGCGCCACGGCCGCCGGAGCGCCGGCGCGGCGAGGGCGTCGGCCCGGTGGCGGTCGCAGCGGGCCAGGCCGTGCGCGAGCCGGGTACCGAGGTGAGCCCGGCCGAGGTGGCTGGGGAGTCGCGCGGCCCGCGCGGGCGCTGGGCCGTGCTGCTGCGCCGGCGGCACGACCCCGTCACGGTGCTGGCGAGCGCGGCGGAGCCGAAACGCGCCCCGGCCGCCGGTGACCCGGACGGGACACCGCCGGATGAGGGCCCCGACGCCGACCAGGCCCGGCCGGGCGACCTCGCGGCCACCCGGCAGGCGCCCGCGCCGGGCAGCTCAGTCCTTGGGGACGATGGCGTCCAGCTCGACCTCGACTAGCCAGCGCTCGTCGACGAGCCGGTTGACGACGACGATGGTGCTCGCCGGCCGGATCGACCCGAACACCTCCCCGTGCACCTGGGCCACGGCGTCGACGGAGTCGGCGTCGGTGATGAAGTGCCGCGTCCGGATGACGTCCTCGGGCTTGCCGCCCAGCTCGGACAGCGACGCGAGGGCGATCTCCCAGCATCGCCGTGTCTGGGCCAGGGGGTCCGGGTCGACCCGACCGCCGGGCCAGATCGGCGCCGTGCCGGACACGGCGATGTGCTGGCCGAGCCGGACGGCTCGGCTGAACCCGACGGTGCCCTCGTAGGGCGACCCTGACGATGCGCGGCTTCGCGTGGTTTTCATGCCCCACATCATTGCCCACCCGGTCCGAGGACTGCGAGGGGCCCGGTGCGCCGCGCGCGCTACCCGACACGAGCGGTGCAGCACTGGGCGCCGCACAGCCGGACCGCCTACCATCGGGACGTAAGCGTGCGCTTAGTCGTGGCGGATTCCGCCCCACCCCGGGCCGGCGGCACGGAGCACCGGCACGGAGCACCGGCTCGCAGCCACGCCGCCCGAGCGAGCATCGTCGCTCATGACCCGAGGAGGACCTCGTGCCCGAAGCCGTCATCGTCGCCACCGCCCGCACGCCCATCGGCCGGGCCTTCAAGGGATCACTCGTCGACGTCCGCCCCGACGACCTCTCGGTCCAGGTGGTCCGGGCCCTGCTCGACGCGCTCCCCCAGCTCGACCCCACCCTCGTCGACGACCTCTACTGGGGCTGCGCCGACCCGAGCGGGAAGGCGGGCAACAACATGGCCCGGGTCATCGCGGTGCTCGCCGGGCTCGACGGCCTGCCCGGTGCGACCGTCAACCGGTTCTGCGCGAGCTCGACCCAGACCATGCGGATGGCCTTCCATGCCATCAAGGCCGGGGAGGGCGACATCTTCGTGTCGGGTGGCGTGGAGTCGGTATCGCAGAACCCGAGCTTCCGCGGCGCCGGCGTGTCCGACGTCGAGGCGCTCAACCCGCTGTTCGCCGACGCGACGGCTCGCAGCGCGGCCACCGCGGCCACCAACGCCGTCTGGTCCGACCCGCGGGAGCAGGGGCTCCTCCCCGACGTCTACCTCGCCATGGGCCAGACCGCCGAGAACGTCGCCACCTCCCGGGGAATCTCCCGGCTGCGCCAGGACGAGTGGGGCGTGACGAGCCAGAACCGCGCCGAGAAGGCCATCGCCGACGGGTTCTATGCCCGGGAGATCCTGCCGGTCACGCTCCCGGACGGCAGCGTCCTCGCCGCCGACGACGGTCCCCGCCCGGGGGTGACCCTCGAGGCGGCCCAGAGCCTCAAGCCGGTCTTTCGCGAGGACGGGACCGTCACGGCCGGCAACTGCTGCCCCCTCAACGACGGTGCGTCCGGCGTGGTGATCATGAGCGACACCAGGGCCGCCGAGCTCGGGATCGCTCCGCTGGCCCGGATCGTCTCGACCGGCGTGACCGCCCTCTCCCCCGAGATCATGGGCATGGGCCCGGTGGAGGCGTCCCGCCAGGCGCTGGCGCGGGCCGGGATGTCCATCGGCGACCTCGACCTGTACGAGATCAACGAGGCGTTCGCGGCCCAGGTTCTGCCCAGTGCCGACGACCTCGGGATGGACTACGACAAGCTCAACGTCCACGGCGGCGCCATCGCGCTCGGCCACCCGTTCGGCTCCACCGGCACCCGGATCATGACCACCCTGCTCAACGGGCTCCAGGAGCGCGACGGCGCCGTCGGCCTCGAGACGATGTGCGTCGGCGGCGGCCAGGGCATGGCCATCGTCGTCGAGCGGCTCAGCTGAGGGTGCGGCGCAGCCCGGCCAGCTCGGCGGGTATGCCGCCGCCTCGCCCTGCCGCGTAGGCGTCCCACACGAGGACGGCCAGCTGGTCGACGACGGCCGCCGGCCCGAGGTCCGGCACCCGGGCGGGTCCGCAGCGCCCGGCGAGCCGGTCCAGCACCGCCCGCACCGACGGCATACCGGCCTGGGCACGCGCCAGCGGCAGCTCCGCCCACCGGCGGGCGATGCGGTCCAGCTCGACCGTGGCCTCGTCAGGGACGAGACGGACCCGGGCAGCCGTCGGGCCGCCCGGGTCCTGCCCCGCGGGGACCACCGTCAGCTGCGCAGCCGGCCGAGCAGCCGCAGGAACTCGATGTACAGCCACACGAGGGTGACGATGAGCCCGTGGGCGAGCAGCCAGCTGTACCGCTGCGGGGCGCCGGTCCGGACCGCGTAGTCGATGGCGTCGAAGTCGAGGGCCAGGGTCATCGAAGCCAGGCCCACGGCGAACAGGGAGATGCCGATGCCGATGATGCCGGTGCCGCCGAACCCGTACATCGACCCGCTGATCACGGCGTAGCCGAAGTTGACCAGGGCGAAGATCGCATAGCCGAAGATCATCATCGTGACGATGCGACGGAACTTGTCGGTGACCTTGATCAGGCCGGTCTTGTAGGCCAGGAGCATCCCGGTGAAGGTCGCCAGGGTCGCGAGCACCGCCTGGACGACGATGCCGGGGTAGATCGTGTTGAAGATCTGGCTGACCGAGCCGACGAACAGGCCTTCGACCACCGCATACGTCACGATGAGCGGGACGCTGAGGGCCTTCTTCACGGCGATGACGAAGCCGAGGATCAGGGTCGCGAACATCCCGCCCAGCAGCAGCGCCAGCCCGAGGCCGCGGTTGTCGGCGGCGACGGTCCAGCCGGCCGCGCCGACGACCAGGACGATCGCGAACAGGCCGATCGTCTTCATGATGACGTCGTCGGTGCTCACCCGGCGGGTCTGCACCGGTCCGGCTGCGGGCCGGTCGTACATCTGCTGGAGCTGGTCAGGGCTCGGGTACCCGTCGGTGCCGCGCTGGGCGGGTGGGGCGTACCGGGGTTGGCTGCCGAAACCGGCGTAGCCCGTCTTCGCGTCCTTCTCGAGGCGGTTGAAGGCCGGGTTGCTGTTGGCCATGGGTCCTCCGTGGCTGGCGTCGCGCGCGGTGGCGGTCACCGCTGCTACCCATCTAAGCGGACAATGGCCCCCGGCAGTTCCCACCGCGCACCGGGCGGACGACCCCGGAGACCGGGACGCGGCCGCGGCGACCGGACGCTGGCACCCCCGACGGGAGTCGAACCCGCACCGGTGGCGATTTTAAGTCGCCTGCCTCTGCCAGTTGGGCCACGGGGGCGTGCTCACTGTATGCCGGTCGCCGCCCCCGACCACGGTAAGCGGGCCGGCCGCTGGGCGGTGGTCCGGCGGCGACCCCCATCCCCCGCGAGCCCGGCCGGGAGGCGTGAGGCGTGCCGGACGCCGCGGGCCGGACCGCAGCGGAGGCTGGTCGCCGGCGGGCCGGTGGGCCGGCCAGGCGTTAGGGTTTGTCTGTCGTCGGCGTGCGCCCAGGAAGGAGTTCCCATGGCGCAACGGTTCGAGAGCGGGGAACCTCAGCGTCGGCGCGGGCCGCGGCCGGGGACGCCCCGCGCACCGCGGATGAGCCGCGGCCAGCGCGAGCGCCAGCTCCTCGACGTCGCCGAGGCGGCGTTCGCCGAGCTGGGGTACACCGACACGACGATGGAGGAGATCGCGAGCCGGGCCGGGATCACCAAGCCGGTGATCTACGACCACTTCGGCTCCAAGGAGCGGCTCCTCGCGGCCGTGGTCGAGCGCAACCGGACCGAGATGCTCGCCGCCATCGCCGCCGCCCTCGACGCCCTGGGGTCCCACGCCGCACCCGAGGAGTACTTCCGCGCCGGCGTGCGGGCCTTCCTCGAGTTCTTCCAGAGCCGCCGCGACAGCTTCCGGACCTACCAGCAGCAGGCCGCGGTGCTGGCCGCCGCGGGCACCGAGATCGAGGCGCTCCGGCAGGCACAGGCGAACGAGATCGCCGAGCGCTTCGGGCTGCTCCCCACCTTCCCGGAGCTGACGCCGACCACCCGGCAGGGCCTGGCGGAGATCGTCATCGCCACCAACGAACGGGTGACCGCCTGGTGGCTGCGCCATCCGGAGGTGACCCAGGACGATGCCGTCGAGCTCGTCATGGCGGCGCTGTGGACCGGTTTCGGCGGCCTGCTGCGCCCCCCGGGCGAGCCCGGCTGAGCCCGGCGCGGTCAGCCGGCAGCGGTCAGCCGACAGCGGTCAGCAGGTGGCGATGCTGAGCGCGATGCCGTCGAGGATGTCGTGCTCGGAGGTGACGACCTGCGCGTCCGGCGAGTCCGCCAGCACGGCGCCGAGCAGCTGCCGCCAGACCAGGGCGCCGGCCCCGATGACGTCGACCCGGCCGGGATGCATGAACGGCAGCGCGGCCCGCTCGGCGCGGGACATCGCGAGCAGGTCGGCGCAGGCCGCCTCGTGCTGCTCGACGGTGAGCCGGGCCAGGTGGATCCGCCGGGGGTCGTAGGCGGCGAGCCGCAGGGCGTATGCCGTGATGGTCGTGATGCTGCCGGCCAGGCCGACGACCGTCCCGACCCCGGCGAAGCCGACGGCGTCCCGGACCCGGGCCACGGCCGCGTCGATGTCCTGGGCGGCGCCGGCGATCTCGTGGCCGGTGGGCGGGTCGCTGCGCAGGTGACGTTCGGTCATCCGCACGCAGCCGATGTCCACCGACAGGGCGCGGTCGGCCTGGGCCGTCCCGCGCACGACCTCGGTGGAGCCGCCGCCGAGGTCGACGACGAGATAGGGGCCGGGCACCCCGGTGGCGACGAGGTCGCCGGTGGCCCCGGCGAACGACAGCGCCGCCTCCTCCGCGCCCGTCACGACCTCGGGCGTCACGTCGTGACCGTCGAACGCCGCCTGGACGCCCGCGACGAACTCCGCGGCGTTGCGGGCGTCGCGCGAGGCCGACGTGGCGACGAACCGCACGCGCTCGACGCCCGCCTCGCGGCAGGCCGCGGCATACTCCCCGGTGGTGGCCAGGGTCCGGGCCATCGCCGCCGGGTCGATGACCCCGGTGCGGTCGACGCCGTGGCCGAGCCGGACGACCTCCATCCGCCGCAGGACGTCGGTGAGCCGCCCGTCGGGTCCCACGTCGGCGACCAGGAGCCGGATCGAGTTCGTCCCGCAGTCGATCGCGCCCACCCGGGTCATGGCGCCTCCTCGCCCGGGGCGGCTCCCACGCATGGCCCGCCCTGCCACCAGTGCGGCAGGAGCCGGAGTGCCTCGTCGCCGAGGGGGTTGGTCCCCGGTCCCGCCGCCAGGCTGTGCGCCACCAGCGCGTGCAGGCACTTGACCCGGGTGGGCATCCCACCGGCGGAGACGCCGTCGATCTCGGACACCGCACCGAGCTCGCGGCGCCGCGACAGGTAGTCCTCATGGGCCGCGGCATACCGCCGCGCCAGAACGGGGTCCGCATCGAGGCGAGCCGTCATCTCGGCCATCAGGCCGGTGCTCTCGAGCGTGCTCACCGCCGCTGTGAGACGGGGGCAGGTGGCGTAGAACGTGGTGGGGAAGGGGGTCCCGTCCGGAAGGCGGGGCACGGTCTGGACCACGTCGGGTCGCCCGCAGGGGCACCGGTGCGCGACCTGCGCGACTCCTCGCGGCTGCCGGCCGAGCTGGAGGGCGACGGCGGCGAGGTCCACCGCGGCCACCTCCGGGCCGCGCCCGGTCACGGGGCCTGGAGGCCCGGCACGTCGGCGGCATGCACGGAGCCCCAGACGGCGCGGTACCACGGCAGGTTGTCGGGGACCCCGCTCGCGGCCTCGATCACCGGGACGTCGGCCGTCTGCGGCTGGGCGTCGATGACCGTGTAGGCCTTCTCGCCCACCTTGACGAACTTCAGCCGCTGTCGGGCCTGCTGCTCGACATAGGCCGGGTCCTTCCAGCGCTGCTGCTGGGCGCGCAGGGCGGCTACCGACCTCTCCTGGCTCGCCACCTGCTGGTTGAGCGAGGCGATCTCGCCGCGCTGGCCGAGGTAGGCGCGCACCGTGGGGACGAGCAGGACGGCCAGCAGCGCGACGAGGGTCGTGAGCACCGTCGCCCGGACGATCCGCCGGTTGCCCGCCGCATCGGGCAGCAGCCCACGCCACAGCGGGGTCGGCCGCGGCGCGGCGGCTCGGGACGGACGGGCGGGCCGGGCGGTCACCGGCGGGCGGGTGCCCGGTCGCGGTGCGGCACCGGGCACCGGGCGCCGTGCCGTGGAGCGCGCGGGGCCCGGCCGACGCGGGTCGCGTGCGGCCGGGCCTCGTCCGGTGCCCCGTGCGGGCATGTTCAGCCCTGGGCCCGGCCGGCGAAGCGGGGGAAAGCGCTCGCACCGGCATACGTCGCGGCGTCGTCCAGCTCCTCCTCGATCCGCAGGAGCTGGTTGTACTTGGCGACCCGCTCGGTGCGGGCGGGCGCGCCGGTCTTGAGCTGGCCACAGTTCGTGGCGACGGCGAGGTCGGCGATGGTGACGTCCTCGGTCTCGCCGGAGCGGTGGGAGATCATGCAGCGGTACCCGTTGCGGTGCGCGAGGTCGACCGCGTCGAGGGTCTCGGTGAGCGTGCCGATCTGGTTGACCTTGACGAGCAGGGCGTTGGCGGCGCCGTTGTCGATGCCCCGGGTGAGCCGCTCGGGGTTGGTGACGAACAGGTCGTCCCCGACGATCTGGACCTGGGCGCCGAGCCGCTCGGTCAGTGCCGTCCAGCCGTCCCAGTCGTCCTCGTTCAGCGGGTCCTCGATGGAGACCAGCGGGTATGCCGCGACGAGCTCGGCGTAGTAGTCGACCATCTCGACGGCGGTCTTCCGCCCGCCCTCGAAGGCGTACCTGCCGTCCTCGAAGAACTCGGAGGCCGCCACGTCGAGCGCCAGGGCGACCTGCTCGCCCGGGGTGTAGCCGGCCTTCTCGATCGCCTCGAGGATCAGGTCGAGGGCGGCCCGGTTGCTCTCGAGGCTGGGGGCGAACCCGCCCTCGTCACCGAGCCCGGTGGCCAGGCCCTTGGCCTGGAGGACGCTCTTGAGGGAGTGGTAGACCTCGGCGCCCCAGCGCAGCGCCTCCCGGAAGGACTCTGCGCCGATCGGGGCGATCATGAACTCCTGGATGTCGACGTTGGAGTCCGCGTGCGAGCCACCGTTGAGGATGTTCATCATCGGCACCGGCAGGACGTGCGCGTTGGGGCCGCCGAGGTAGCGGAACAGGGGCAGGTCGGCCGAGTCCGCGGCTGCCTTGGCCACCGCGAGCGAGACGCCGAGGATGGCGTTCGCGCCGAGCTTCTCCTTGTTCTTGGTGCCGTCGATGGAGAGCATCTCGGCGTCGACGAGGCGCTGCTCGCTCGCGTCGAAGCCGAGCAGCTTGGGGCCGAGCTCCTCGATGACCGCGTCGACGGCCTTCTCGACACCCTTCCCGCCGTAGCGGGCCGGGTCCCCGTCGCGGCGCTCGACGGCCTCGAACGCTCCGGTCGAGGCGCCGCTGGGGACGGCGGCGCGGGCGACCGTCCCGTCGTCGAGGGCGACCTCGACCTCCACGGTCGGGTTGCCTCGTGAGTCGAGGATCTCGCGAGCGCCTACGGCCTCGATGCTGGCCACGGTGACCTCCTGAAGGGTCTGTCGTCGGGTGGGTGACGGTCGACCGGTGCAGGGGCGCCGAAGACGGCCCGACCGGCGCCGGTCCTGGGAGCGAGCCTAGTCCGTCGGGTCCTGCGGACCCGCCATCGACCCACGTGAGGAACAACCGATCCGCCGGGCATAGGCAACGGCGAGCGCCGCACCGAGCCGGGCGTTGTTGCGGACCAGGGCGATGTTGGTCTCCAGGCTCGCCCCGCCGGACAGCTCGACGATCCGCCCGAGCAGGAAGGGGGTGATGTCCTTGCCGCGGATGCCCCGGTCGTCGCAGTCGGCCAGGGCGCGGTCGATGAGCAGCCCGATCTGCTCGGCGGGGATCTCGTCGGCCTCCGGGACCGGGTTGGCGATCGAGACACCCCCGCCGAGCCCCAGCGACCACTTGGCGTCCATCAGCGCGGCCAGCCGGTCGACGGTGTCCACCCGCATCGGCACGGCATACCCGCTCGAGCGCGAGTAGAAGGACGGGAACTCGTCGGTGCCGAACCCGACCACCGGCACCCCCTGGGTCTCGAGGACCTCGAGGGTGAGCCCGATGTCGAGGATCGACTTCACCCCGGCCGAGACGACGGCGACGTCGGTGCGCCCCAGCTCGACGAGGTCGGCGGACACGTCCATCGTCCGCTCGGCGCCGCGGTGGACGCCGCCGAGACCACCGGTGACGAAGACCGAGATGCCGGCCAGCGCGGAGATCCGCATCGTGCTCGCCACCGTCGTCGCCCCGTGCCCGCCGCCGGCCATCACGTGCGGCAGGTCGCGGATGCTCACCTTGGCGACGTGCGGGTGGGAGCCGAGCAGCTCGAGGCGCTCGTCGTCGAGGCCGACCGTGGGCACCCCGTCGAGCACGGCGATGGTCGCGGGCACCGCTCCGCCGGCCGAGATGATGCCCTCCACCTCGCGGGCCATCGAGACGTTGCGGGGGTACGGCATGCCGTGGCTGATGATCGTCGACTCCAGGGCCACCACGGGGTCGCCGGCCGCGAGGGCGGCGCGCACCCGCTCCGAGACCCGCAGCAGCGGGTGGGGGACCCGCCCCCCGGCTCGGACGTCGCCGGTCACCGGTGGCTGCCCGCCGAGTCGGGGCGCACCCGCTGGAGCCGGTCCTCGACCAGGGCTTCATCGAGGTCGGGCCGGACGGTCTGGGCGACCTCGACGGTCAGGGCGGCGGCCACCTGCCCGAACCGGGCGGCGGCCAGCCCCCCGCCGTGGCCCAGGTAATGGTGGACGAACCCGGCCGTCATGGCGTCGCCACCACCGGTCACGTCGACGAGGTCGACGTCCGGGGCCGCCAGGATCGCGACGGTCGCGGCCCGGGCCCCGCCGGCCCGCTCGCTGAGCAGGCTGCCGGCCGGTCCGCGGCGCACCCACACGTGCCGGACGCCCCGGTCGTGCAGGTGGCCGGCCGCCGCGGCGATCGCCGCCGGGTCGTCGGGCACGTCCGACCCGACGATGGCGCCGAGCTCCTCGACGTTCGGCGTGACGGCGAGGAGCGGCCGGGCCGGCGTCAGGGTCCGGGCCAGGTGCGCAGCCTTGGCCACGCTCACCGGGTCGAGGACGACGGGGACACCGGTCGCGGCTGCGAGGTCGAGCAGCCGGCCGACGAGGGCCTCGGGGAGGTTCCCGTCGAGCACGAGCAGCTCGGCTAGCCCGACGAGGTCGGTGGAGGCGGTCAGGGCGCCGACCGTGAGCTCGTCGGTGGCCACCATGTCGCAGACGCCGATGAACAGCTCCCCCGCGGCGTCGAGGACAGCGACGTAGGTCCCGGTGGGATGCCGGCTGGTGACGACGTGCCCGACCCCGACGCCGGCGGCCTTCGTGTGCTCCAGGAGCTCCCGGCCGACGGTGTCGTCACCGACCGCGGCGACGAGCTCGACGCGACGGCCCAGCCTGGCCAGGTTCTCGGCGATGTTCCGCCCGACGCCGCCGGGGCTCCATACCCGCGTCCCGGGGTTGCTCGTGCCCACTCGGGGCGCGGCGGTGCAGCGGCTCTTGACGTCCATCACCGCGCCGCCCACCACGACGACAGGGGGCGATGGCGCGACGAGGAAGCCGGGGGTCAGCTGCACCCGCAGAGCCTAGTGGCCCGTCGGCGCGCTGATCATCGCGAGCGTGGTCCGGAGCTCCACCTCGGCGCAGACGCCCTGCTCCCGGGCCTGGGCGACCAGGGCCAGGAGCTGCTCGCCGACGGTCCCCCTCCCCTCGGGCAGCTCGGCTCCGGCCCGGCGCAGCCGGGCGAGGACCTTGTCGGCGGCCAGGAGGGCCGGCAGCGAGGCCGGTATGCCGTGCAGCAGGTCACCGGCGGTGTCCGGCTCGGGCGCCGGATGCTCGCTCTCGGCGGTGCGCTCCGGCGTGCCGGCCGAGCCGGCGAAGCGGGCCGCCCGCTCGTCGGCCTTGATCCGCTCCCAGTGCAGCTCGACCTCCTCGGGGGTGGCGGCGTCCCCGTCGGCGAACACATGCGGGTGGCGCCGCACCAGCTTGGCGACCAGGCCTGCCGCGACGTCGTCGATGTCGAAGGGCGCGGTCGCGGACTCCTCGGCGACCCGGGCATGGAACAGCACCTGGAGCAGGACGTCACCCAGCTCCTCGGCGAGATGGCCGGGGTCGGCGTCCTGCACCGCCTCGAGCACCTCGTGGGCCTCCTCGATGAGGTAGGGGGCGAGGCTGACGTGCGTCTGCTCGGCGTCCCACGGGCAGCCCCCCGGCGAGCGCAGCCGGTCCATCACGGCCACGGCGTCGAGCAGCCGGGCTCCCGGGACGTCCCACGAGCCGACGAGGACCTCGATCCCGGCGGCGAACCCCTCGCCGCTCGGACCGGGACGCCGGCCGATCTCGGCGGTGAGCGCGTCGGTCAGGCCCGGGTCCGCGTCGGCAGAGCCCACCCACACGACGGGGCCGAGGGCGGCCCGGTCGAGCAGCAGGGCGGCCAGCGCGCTGGGGCTCGGCGGGTCCACCGCCTCGACGGGCAGGCCGGCGTCGGCGACGGCGGCGGCCAGCGGGTCGGCCAGGTCCCGCGCGAGCCGGACGTCGGCGGCCTCGAGGGCCTGCCAGGCCGCCCGCGACAGCAGGCCGGGTGCGACCCGCGGGCTGGCCATGAGGAGGACGAGCCCCGGACCGGGGCGCGGGGCGGTGTCCGGCGAGGAGGCGGCCTCGGGGTCTGCGGCGGGGTCTGTCATGACTTGGGCGCGCGACTCAGTTGGTCGTCGGCTTGGGAAGCCAGTTGGGAGCGCTCGTCGTCAGAAGGCCGCCCTGGGGGTCGAACGTGCCGTACCGCGGGTTGACGGTGACCTTGAGCCGGGCGACCTTCGCGAGCAGCGCCGCCGACGCCGTGGCGTCGCCCTTGACGATGTTGAGGGCGTTCTGGGCGCGGATGAGCTCGACGGTGGTGGGCGCCGGGTCCTGCACCGCGGTGAGGGCCGCCCGCGCCATGGACTCGCTCTGCGGCTGCCCGTAGGCCGACGCAGCGGCGATGACCGCCGGCGACCAGATGAGCCAGTTGACGACCGCGTCGGTCGTGATCGGCTGCTGCGTGGGCTGCTGCCCGGCGGCCTGCTGCTTCTTGGCGTTGGCGGCGAGCTGGTCGTTGTACTGCTGGGTGGCGACCATCACGTCGCTCTCGCTGATCACCCTGCCGTCGACGATGGCCGCCGTGTCGGCCTGCCCGCACCCCGCGAGCGCGAGAGAGCCCATCACCGCCGCCGCCGCCACCGCGACCCGCATCCGTGCCTTCACCGGCCGTCCTTCCCTCATCGGCGCCCCGAGGAGGGCGCGCTCGTCGCGGCCACCCGGGCCGCCTCCCCGACATTGTCCACGAGGACCGCCCGGATGACGTCAGCGGCCCAGTGCAGGATGTCGAGGTCCCGCAGCGCTCGCCCGCCGACCGGCGCCGTCCTGGGCATCGGCACGAGCACCGTCCCGAGGGCGTCCTTGACGACCGACCTCGGGTAGAGCCGGCGCAGGCGCAGCTGCTGGCTCTCCCGCAGGGCCACCGGCCCGAACCGCACGAAGGCGCCCTGGGCGCTGATGTCGGCCACGCCGGCCGCCCGGGCCACGGTGCGCAGCCGGGCGACCTCCACGAGGTTGCGCACCACACCCGGTGGCTCTCCGTAGCGGTCGACGAGCTCGGCCTCGATGTCGGCCAGGGCCGCCTCGTCGGTGACGCTCGCGAGCTTGCGGTAGGCCTCGAGCCGCAGCCGCTCGCCCACCTCGGGCGGGTAGCCGGTACCCGGGACGTACTCGTGCGGCAGGTGGGCGTCGACGGGAAGCTCGATCTTGACCTCGACCGGGGCGCTCTCGCCGGCCTCTCCCTTGAACGAGGCGACGGCCTCGCCCACCAGGCGCACGTACAGGTCGAACCCCACCCCGGCGATGTGTCCGGACTGCTCGCCGCCGAGCAGGTTGCCCGCCCCACGGATCTCGAGGTCCTTCATGGCGACCTGGATGCCCGCACCGAGGTCGGTGTGGCCGGCGATCGTCTGCAGGCGGTCGCTGGCCGTCTCGGTGATCGGCGCCTCCGGGGGGTAGAGGAAGTAGGCGTAGGCCCGCTCCCGGCCGCGGCCCACCCGACCGCGGAGCTGGTGCAGCTGCGAGAGCCCGAGTCGGTCGGACCGCTCGACCACCAGGGTGTTGGCGTTGGAGATGTCGAGGCCGGTCTCGATGATGGTGGTGCAGACGAGCACGTCGAACCGGTTCTCCCAGAAGTCGAGGACCACCTGCTCGAGCCGGTGCTCGCCCATCTTCCCGTGGGCCGTGGCGATCCGCGCCTCGGGGACGAGCTCGCGCAGGCGGGCGGCCGCCTTCTCGATCGTCGACACCTTGTTGTGGACATAGAACACCTGACCCTCGCGCAGCAGCTCGCGGCGGATCGCGGCGGTGACCTGCTTCTCGTCGTGCGCGCCGACATAGGTGAGCACCGGATGGCGCTCCTCCGGCGGCGTCGCCAGCGTCGACATCTCCCGGATGCCGGTGACGGCCATCTCCAGCGTGCGCGGGATCGGGGTTGCGGACATGGCGAGGACGTCGACGGCCGTGCGCAGGGTCTTGAGCTGCTCCTTGTGCTCCACCCCGAACCGCTGCTCCTCGTCGACGACGACGAGGCCGAGGTCCTTGAAGCGGACCTCCGTCCCGAGCAGGCGGTGGGTTCCGATGACGAGGTCGATGCTGCCGTCGGCCAGGCCCGCCAGCACGGCCTTGGCCTCGCGGTCGCTCTGGAACCGGCTGAGCGCGCGCACGGTGACCGGGAACGGTGCGTACCGCTCGGAGAACGTCTGCGTGTGCTGCTGGACGAGCAGCGTCGTCGGGACGAGCACGGCGACCTGCTTGCCGTCCTGGATGGCCTTGAAGGCGGCCCGCACCGCGATCTCGGTCTTGCCGTACCCGACGTCGCCGCAGATGAGCCGGTCCATCGGGATCGGCCGCTCCATGTCGGCCTTGACCTCGTCGATGCTGCTCAGCTGGTCGGGGGTCTCGACGTAGGCGAAGGCGTCCTCGAGCTCTCGCTGCCACGGGGTGTCCGGCGCGAAGGCGTGCCCGCGCGTGGCCATCCGGGCGCTGTAGAGCTGGATGAGCTCGGCCGCGATCTTGCGGACGTGACGGCGGGCCCGGCTCTTGGTCTGCTGCCAGTCCGAGCCGCCGAGCTTGTTGAGGGTCGGGGCCTCACCGCCGACGTAGCGGGTGACCTGGTCGAGCTGGTCGGTCGGGACGTACAACAGGTCCGGCTGGCTGTGCTTGAGCCGCTTCGACGGCGCGTACTCGATGACGAGGTACTCCCGGGTGGCCCCCCCGACGGTCCGCTGGACCATCTCGACGAAGCGGCCCACACCGTGCTGCTCGTGGACGACGTGGTCACCGGTGCGCAGCGCGAGGGGGTCGACCTGGGCCCGGCGACGGGACGGCATCCGGCCCATCTCGCGGGTCGACGGACCGGTGCCCGCGGTGCCGGTGAGGTCCGACTCGGTGAGCAGGGCCAGCCGGCCCGCCGGCAGGACGAAACCCCGCCCGAGGGAGGCGGTGGCGACCTGGACGACCCCGGGCTCGGGCTCGACGCCGGCAAGCGGCCCCGCCGTCCGGGCCGGGATCCCCTGGTCGGCGAGCACCTCCGCGATGCGGGCGGCCGACCCATGGCCGTCACACGTCACGACGACCCGCCAGCCGTCGCGCAGCCAGCCGGCGAGGTCGGCGGTGGCCGCCTCGAGGTCGCCACGGTAGGCGGCCGCGCCCTGGGTCCCGGTGGCGACGGTGTCGGCGTCGAGCTCGGCGTCGGCGGCGTACGGGGTGAGGTCCCACCACGCACGACGGGTCTCCCGGGCGTGGTCGCGCAGGTCGGCCAGCGCCCAGAAGGAGGCGGACCCGAGCACCGCGTCGAGGTCGATCGGCACGGCGTTGCCGGCGGCCGCGTTGAGCCAGGCGGCGTCGCGGAACTCCTGGCTGGTCGCGACGAGGTCGTGCGCCCGGGCGCGGACCCGCTCGGGGTCGCAGACGACGACGGCCGAGCCCGGTCGCAGGGCGTCGAGCAGCGGCTCCATGCCGTCGACCAGGGCGGGCGAGAGCGACTCCATCCCTTCGACGGCGATGCCGGCCGCCAGCTTGTGGAGCAGCTCGGCGACGCCCGGGAGCCGGTCGGCGAGCGCGGCGGCCCGCTCCCGCACCCGGTCGGTCAGCAGGACCTCGCGACACGGCGGTGCCCACAGCCCGTGCTCGGCGAGGTCGAGGCTGCGCTGGTCGGCGACCTTGAACCAGCGGACCTCCTCGACGGTGTCGCCCCAGAACTCGACCCTGACCGGGTGCTCCGCGGTGGGCGGGAAGACGTCGAGGATGCCGCCGCGCACGGCGAACTCGCCACGCCGCTCGACCAGGTCGGTCCGGGTGTAGGCCGCGCCGGCGAGCGCCTCGACGACCTCGTCGAGGGGCCGCTCGTCCCCCACCCGGAGCGACACCGGCACCAGCTCCCCGAGGCCGGTGGCGATCGGCTGGAGGACGGCGCGCACCGGTGCGACGACGACCGCCAGCGGGCCGTATGCCGCGTCGTCCGGGTCGGGGTGGGCGAGGCGGCGCAGCACGGCGAGCCGCCGTCCCACGGTGTCGCTGCGCGGGGACAGGCGTTCGTGCGGCAGCGTCTCCCAGGCGGGGAACTCCGCCACCGTCTCGGGGTCGAGCAGGCAGCGCAGCGCGTCGGTGAGGTCCTCGGCCTCTCGTCCCGTGGAGGTGACGGCGAGCAGCGGCCGGCCCGACACCGTCGCCAGCGCGGCGATGATGCCGGCCCGCGCCCCCGGCGCCACCGTCAGGTCGACGGCCGGGGACGCCGAGCCGGCGACGGCGTCGAGGGCCGGGCGCAGGGACGGGTCGTCGACCAGGGCGCGCACGAGGGGCGCAGGACTCACGGTGGTGCCTCGCAGGTGGTGGACGTCGCGGCCGGTGGCCCCGTCAGCAGGACGGGGCAGGCCACCGGGGTGAGGTCACCCCATGGAGATGGTAAGCGAGTCCAGCAGGCCGTCGTACACGTCGGTCGGGTCCGTGGTCCTCGGCTTGTGCGCCACCGAGACCGCCTCGGAGTTCGCCACCCTCATCCGCGCGGCGACCGACGCCGAGTCGGTGACGCCGCCGTCGGAGGTCGCGCTCACGGTGAGCACCCCGTTGGTCCGCGAGCAGGTGAGCGTGTAGCCGAGGCCGTCGGTCAGCGCGAACGCGTTGTGCCCGCTGTTGGCCTTGGCGATGGACCCGTCGCCGCCCTTCAGCACGCACACCGGCTGCCAGACATACGCGGCCCCACGCTGGGACATCTGCAGGTAGAGCTTCCAGTAGCCGCCCGCAGCGGTGGCCCGGCCCTTCTGCACCACATTGGGGCTGATGGCCGACGGCTTGGTCGACCCCCGTGGGAACCGCTCGGCCGACGTGGGGTCGACCCACAAGGAGACGGCGAAGTCTCCGGTGCCCGGGTCGAAGGCGTCGGACCCGAGATCCGACCCGCCGTAGCGCTCGGACTCGAAGCCGGGGTCGGTGCTGAGCATCGTGCTGGTCGGGTCGACGGGCTGCCCGGCCCGTAGGTCCCGCCAGGCACTGACGTCCAGGGCCGACCCCCCGTCGTGCGCCGCCGCGGTCAAGGTGGTGTTGCTCGCGGCATACAGCGGCACGGACCCGAAAGCCTGCGACGCCGGTACCGTGGCGCCGGGCGGCACCTCTGAGAAGTCCCAGGCGCCGCCGGTCGCCGCGCTCGCCGCCGCCGCCATCGCCACCGACAGCGTCCCCGCCGCCGCTACTGCCGCCCCACGCCTGGTCCACCCTCGCACTGAGTCCTCCTGTCGTCCCACCCGGACGCGGCCGACGGACCGTGCCTGGGCACGCTGAGACCACCGCGACGTTCAAGCACGGGATCCTACCTGCGCAGCGCTCCCATGGGGGGATGGGCGGGAAAGGTCCGGTGGCTTGTCCGCAGAACGACGGACACGGCCGGGGCTCGCGATGGGCGCGCCGGTCAGCCGTCGTCGGGGATCGCAGGCCCGACGCGTCGCCGCCCCGCGCGGTGCCGGTCAGCCGCGTCGTGCTCGGGCGTGCGGCGGGACGCGGCGGCGACCGGCGGGGCCGGCCAGCGGCCGCCGGTCGCCCGCGATCGCCGCCGCGATCGCCGCCGCGGACGTCGTCAGCGGCGGTACCGGTGCGTAAGATCGTCCTCTGACCACGACATACAGGCGATGGATGTACCCGGGCGCGGCCGCGCGGGGGACTGGGGGAGCATGTCTCGGGCGGACGGGACACCGGTGCTCGTGCTGAGCGACCGGCTGCTCGGCGACGTCGAGCTGACGCTGCTCGGTGTCCATCGCGAGGGCGGCGTGCTCGGCGAGTCGCTCGCGGCGACCGCGCCCGGGCAGGCGAGCGCCGGCCGGGTCCGGCTTGCGGTGACGGCGGAGATCGCCCAGGCGGCGCTGCACGCGGGCCGTCTGCTCCTCGTCGACGAGGAGCAGACCCCCATCGCCGCGCTCGCCGGCCCGGCACCGGCTCACCGGTCGGCGCTGGGGACCGCCGGCGCCGTTCTGCTCTCCGGCGCCCTGGAGCGCGAACGCCACCGCGAGAGCGGCACCGGTCGCGCCCACCAGCTGAGCGAGGATGACCTGACCCGCCGCTGGGGTGGGCTGGCCGTGCTCGCCCGACCACTGACGGAGCGGGAACGGCTGCCTGCTGCTGCCCGCGAGGGGCGCGTGCTGGTCCTCGTGCCCGACTCCCCGGCATCCACCGACGGCGTCCCGACGCCGACCATGGTCGACCTCGCGCTGGCGGCGGCGCAGCGCCACGGCAACGCCGAGGTCCGCACGGCTCCGCTGCGGTGGCGGGACACCACGAGCGACCGGGCCCTGGTCGACCTGCTGACCCGGGCCCTCGCCCTGTCACCGGCCGCCGTGGCCTTCCGGCACGCCGACCAGGCCCTCGACCCGGCCGCCGCCGGCTGGGCCACGGCCCGGGGCCTGCTCGAGCGGGCGGTCGACCGGACGGCCGTCCCGGGGTTGTTGCCCGACGACGAGGCGCTGCTGCGGCGATGGCGGCCGCCACGACCCGAACGTGGCGTCGCGGTCATGTTCACCGGGTTGTCCGGCTCGGGGAAGTCGACGCTGGCCCGGGCGGTACGGGATCGCATCGTCGCCGACACCGCCCGCACCGTCACCCTGCTCGACGGCGACGTCGTGCGGCAGCTGCTCTCCTCCGGCCTGGGTTTCGACCGGGCCTCGCGGATCATGAACGTGCGCCGCATCGGCTTCGTGGCCGCCGAGGTCGCCCGGCACGGCGGGATGGCGCTGTGCGCCCCGATCGCCCCCTACGCGTCCGTGCGGGCCGACGTGCGGCGGATGGTGGCCGAGGTGGGCGACTTCGTCCTCGTCCACGTCAGCACGCCCCTGGAGGAGTGCGAGCGGCGGGACCTCAAGGGCCTGTACGCCGCGGCCCGGGCCGGCCGGATCCCGGAGTTCACCGGGATCTCGGACCCCTACGACCTCCCGGATGACGCCGACCTCAGCATCGACACCTCGACCGTGACGACCGAGGAGGGCACCGAGCGGGTGCTCCGGTTCCTGGCGGACGGCGGCTGGACCATCAGGAGCACGCATGTCGATTGACCCGTGGCTGACCCTGGCCTCCTTCGGCATCGGCATCGTCGTCGGTCTGACCGGCATGGGCGGCGGCGCCCTGATGACCCCCGTCCTCGTCCTGTTCTTCGGGATCTCCCCGCTCACCGCCGTGTCCAGCGACCTCGTCGCCGCGGCGGTGATGAAGCCGGTGGGGTCGTTCGTGCACCTGCGGCGGGGCACGGTCAACCTCGACCTCGTCCGGTGGCTGTGCATCGGCTCCGTCCCGGCGGCGTTCTCGGGCGTGTTCATCATCCGGAGCTTCGGTAGCACCCGGCAGGTCCAGGACGTCACCCAGACGGCGCTGGGCGTGGCCCTGCTGCTGGCCAGCGCCGGCCTCATCATCCGGGCCTACATCCGGCTCGTGCAGCGCGCCCGGGTCCGCGACGGCCGGATGCCGCCGGAGTCCAAGAGCCGCCCCGACATCGTCGTGCGCAAGGTACCGACCCTGGCCGTCGGCGCCGTCGGCGGGCTCGTCGTCGGGATGACCTCCGTCGGGTCGGGCTCGCTCATCATCATCACGCTCATGGCGCTCTACCCGACGCTGCGGGCCAGCAACCTCGTCGGCACCGACCTCGTCCAGGCGGTCCCGCTGGTCGCCTCCGCAGCACTGGCGCACATCCTGTTCGGCGACTTCCAGCTGGCGCTGACGGCCTCCCTGCTCATCGGGAGCATCCCGGGCGTGTGGATCGGCGCCCAGCTGTCCGCCCGTGCCCCCGGCGGCCTGGTGCGCCGGGCCCTGGCCTTCGTCCTGCTGGCCTCGGCGCTCAAGCTCCTCGACATCCCCAACGCCGGGACCGGGGTCCTCCTGCTGATCTCCCTCGTCGTGGCGCCGCTGGTGTGGATGCTGGTCCGCCGCCACCACGGGTTCCCCCCGCTGGCCCACCGCAGCGGCTCGGACTCGGCCGGGTCCGCCGGCTCGCCGCTTCCCCGAGCGAGCGGACGCTAGGCGTGGCCCGGACTCCCGGTCCCGCGTCCCGCGACCCGCGGGGCGCGGACGGCGCGCCGGACCGCCCCGGCGTCGCACCTACCGTGCACCACCTGGCCCGGGGGGGCAGCCTCAACCTCGTCGGCGCCGTGGTCCAGCAGGGAGCCCTCTTCACCGTCATGGCTGTCCTCGCCCACGGGCTGGGCAGGTCCGATGTCGGCCGCTACTCCGAGGCATGGAGTCTGCTGTCCTTGCTCGGGCTGCTCAGCCTGGCCGGCTTCCGCGCCGGCCTCACCCGGTTCGTCGCGGTCTTCCTGGCCGAGGGCGACGCCGCTCGGGTCCGCGGGACCATCCGCCTGGGGATGCGGGTGACCGTCGCCGGCTCGGTGAGCATCTCCGTGCTGCTCGCCCTCTTCGCCCCTCAGGTCGCGTCCTTCTTCCATGACCAGAGCCTGGTGCCCGGCATCCGGCTCATCGCGCTGGCGCTGCCCGCGGCGACCTTCTCCGACGCAGCCCTGGCCGCCACCCAGGGCTGGAGGTCCCAGCGGGCGTTCGCCTACATCGGGCGGATCCTCGACCCGCTGACCCTGCTCGGTCTGACCGGCCTGGCCGTCCTCATCGGCTGGGACCTGCGCGGCGCGTTCTGGGCGGTGGCCATCTCCGCGTGGTCGACGGCGACGGTCGCCTCGGTGGCCCTGCGCCGGCGGATGCGGACGGTGCCGCCGGCGACACCGGTCATGGAGCCACGGCAGATCTTCGGGTTCTCGATGATCAGCTGGTTCTCGGCCCTTGCGGCGACCGGCCTGATCTGGACCGGCACCCTGCTGCTCGGCAACCTCACCGACCCCGCCTCCGTGGGCGTGTTCAACATCGCCACCCGGCTCGTCACGCTCGCCGTCTTCGTCATGGCGCCGATCACGACGGCGTTCAGCCCCCACATGGCGCACCTGCACCACGTCGGCGAGACCGAGGAGGCCGCCCGCGCCTACGGCAACGCCACCCGCTGGATCCTGTTCATCTCCACACCGGCCTTCATCATGCTGGTGGTCCTGCCCGACCGGCTCCTCGCCTTCTTCGGCCACGAGTTCCGGACGGGAGCCACGGTGACGATGATCCTGGCGCTCGGCCAGTTCGTCGCCGCCGCGGCCGGCCCGTGCGGCGTGGTCCTCAACATGTCCGGGCGCGTGGTGCTGAGCCTCGTGGACAACATCGGTGTCCTCGTCGTCAACATCGCCCTCAGCCTGGTGCTCATCCCACGGTTCGGGATCGTCGGGGCGGCCGCGGCCTGGAGCATCTCGCTGGTGGCGGTCAACCTCACCAAGCTGGCCCAGGCGTGGTTCCTCGTGGGGGTCAGGCCGGCCGGAGCGGGCACCGTCGCCACCGTCCTCTCGGCGCTGCCCGCCGCCGCCATCGTCTGGGTGGTCCGCGAGACCATCCATACACCGGCGGTGTCCGTGCTGGTCGGAGGGCTGGCATGCGTGGTGACCTACCTGTGGGTCCACGTGCTCGTCGGGCTGCACCCCGACGACCGCGCCCTGCTCCACCGGTACGTCCCCTGGCTCGTCCGAGCCCGGCGCGGACAGCCGAGGAGCTCGTCCGGCCCCCTGTGAGGTCACCTGGGCATCGCGACGACCGGGAGCCCGGCCGGGACGCCCCGGCAGGCCAGGAGTTGTCCGTTACCGAATCGTTGTCCTATCGTGTCCGCCCACGAGCGGATGCCCGGTAGCGAAGGCATCCCGTCGACCCCGGTCGGGACCCCCCGATGCGCCCCCGATGGGCCCTCGGGGTCGACGCCGCCCGCGCTCCCCCTCAGCGCGGGCCGAGAGGAACGTTCATGTCCGAGAAGTCCCACGCCGTGCGCCGCCTCCCCCTGGTGGCCGTGGCGATCAGCTCCCTGGCCGTCGCAGCGGTGGCCGCGTCCGGCCCGGCTCTCGCCGTGCCCCCGGCCGCGGCGAGCCTTGCCGCCGGGGCGACGTCCACCGCCCCCGCCACGACGCCCACCGCGTCGGTCTCGACCTGGCCGGCCCCCACCGTCACGGTCTCGACCGAGGCCCAGCTCGTGTCGGCCATCGCCGCCGCCAGGCCGGGCACGGTCATCGGAATGCACGCCGGGACCTACTCCGGCGTGCTCACCATCAAGACCTCGGGGACCGCCGCGGCCCCGATCACCATCCGGCCCGTCGGCTCGGAGGTCGTCACCATCACGGCGAGCCTGCCCATGCCGTCATGTGGCGCCACCGGCCCGGACTCGCACCGGACGATCAAGTTCCAGCGCGGCGCGAGCCACTGGTCGCTGCTCGGCCTCCACGTCCGTGGCGGCGTGATGGTCTCCTCCGAGAACTCCCAGTACGTGCAGAACTGGTTCAGCGGCCGGATCAAGGCCGGCGACTGGGCCGCCCGACGCGCCGTTCCGGGACGGACCACCAACAGCCCGACGGCCGACAAGTCGGCCATCAGCTACCTGTCGGGCCTCATCAAGAGGACCGTCGTGCCCTCGGACGGGCTGACCTTCATCGGGAACACCTTCACGGTCAAGGGCGTGCACGCCCGAGCGTCCCGCTACGGCGTGTTCAGCAACAACACGATCAGCAACATCGCCTGCGGCACCGGCCCCGGGCTGTGGCTCGTGATGTTCAGTGACGGCTGGACCGTCCGGGCCAACGACGTCAGCGCCATCGCGCACTCCACAGCCGGGCACTACATGCAGGAGGGGATCCGCGTCGGCGGGTCCGCGTCCTACAACACCATCACCGGCAACAGGGTGCACGACCTTCCGGTGGGTGGCCGGGCCATCACCACGGACCAGGACGGGTCGTTCAACGTCTTCTCGCACAACACCGCCTCCGGCGTCGACATCGGGTTCAACGACGAGATGTCCGGCTGGGGCAACCGGTGGGAGTACAACACGGCGACCGCGTACCGCACCGCGGGCTTCAGCCTGCGGATGATGGACGGCAGGCTCACGACGCCGTCGAAGAACTCCAGCACGAACCTGGCCGTGGTGCGCTGCAACACGGCGGTGGGCGGCCAGGACCTCCAGGTCGGGGCGATGATGAACAGCACCATCGCGTCGAACGCGTTCCACAGTGTCTGGCTGAGCAAGAACCTGCGTCGCTACTTCGCGGCCCAGCACAACACGTACAACGGATCGAGCGTCCCGCCCTCGGCGACGCCCGCCGCCACGACGACGGGCTGCTGACGAGCCGCCCGCGTCGTTCGAGTCAGCCCCCGTTGGCCGCCGCGGCCTCGGGGGCTGGCCCGTGTCCCGGGATCGTCGCCGGCGCTGCCTCCACTGCGCGGCCCGCGTCCGGGGAGCGGTGTGACGTCCGCGCGACGTACGACGCGGCCGCCGCGAAGGCGACGAGGTACCACAGGCTCACGACGTTGGACATCACGTTGGCGGCCGCGCACTCGAGCACGAACGCCACCGCCGACCCGAGTGCCCCCGCCGCGACGGCATGCTCGAGACTGCCCCGGGGGGCAGCGCGAGCGCCCGCCGGCCGTTGCCCACGATCGCCGTCAGCAGGGCGACGAAGGCGCCGAGACCCAACGCACCCATCTCGACGTACGCCCGGAGGAAGTCGTTATGGGGCTGTTTCGCGGCGTCGGTCTGGAACTGGGTGACGTTGAGCCCGATGCCGGTGACGGGATTGTGGTTGGCGAGCGGCAGCACCTCGGCCCAGTACCGCAGCCGCCACTCCAGGGTGTTACCGGTCGGGCCACCGCCGATGCTGCTCTGGGCGTCCAGCGTGGCGAAGCGCGCCGCGACTCCGGGGAGAAGCACGAGTGCGGCGACGCCGGCCACGACGAGGCCGACGATGAGGCGCCGGCGGCGCTGGACGACGGCGACGAGCACGACGCCGACCAGGGCGCCGATGATGGCGGTCCGGGTCAGCGTGAGAACCATGAAGACGCTGGACAGGGCGATCATCGAGCCGAACACCACCTTGACCTTCCCCCGGGTCTGGGGGTGGAGCGCCACGCCCATGATGACCATGAACGCCAGATACCGGGCGAAGGTGTTGGACTGGTTGAACGGCCCGGTCAGCCTGCTGAAGCTCCCCTTGACGTCGGAGGACGGGTTCCCGGTGACGATGCCGAAGGTCGTGTAGAGCAACGGGAAGGCCAGCCCCACATAGCAGGCGACGAGTACCTGGACCAGCGTCGAGCGGCTGTCGATGAGCTGCTCGAGGACGATGAACATCATCGCGACCGAGGCGATCCGCAGTGCCTCCATGGCGCTGGCCTGTGCCTGGCTGGAGCCGATGACGCTGACGAACCCGGCGGCCACCAGGAGGGCGAGCGCCGCGCCCAGGCGGGAGCCCGGCACACGCCTTCCCGAGTGATGCCGGGCCGCCAGCCAGAGCAACGCGGTGAGCAGGAAGAGGACCGCCAGGATGCTGGACGGGTCCATCCCCTTGGCCGCGGCCGTGTTGCCCGCGACGTTCCCGGTCGGGTCCCCGCTCAGCTTGAACAGGTCGATCATCGGCCGGACCCCGAGAAGGAGCAGGACGAACCAGGAGAACCGGGTGAGCGCCAGCACTCCCAGAGCGACGGCGACCACGAGCACGACCGGCAGCACGACGAGCGTGTGGTCTCCGCGCTGCCAGGCGAAGCCGGTGACCAGGGCCGCTCCCGAGGCGGTCAGGACGAACGCGACGCGGATGATCTCGAACACCACGCGGCCGACCACTGGCTGGCCCTCGCCGGCCGGTCCTTCGGCGGGGGCCGCGGTGACCTCGGCCGGGGGCAGGGCCGCCGCCTGCGACGCCGTCATGACAGGCGGGTGGTGTAGCCGAGCCGCCCGAGGGTGACCCGGGAGGTGGCCCAGAGCAGGCTCCGGGTCAGCGGGTCGAGCTCGGTCCTGTGGGTACCGACCCGTGAGGCGTACACCGTCTCGTCCGAGCCGGCAACGGCCTGTCGGGCGGCGAGCTGGGCGTGGTAGCGCGCTGGGACGGCGTGCTCCTGGGAGGCGAACTCGAGGACCTGCGGGTCCCACTCCTCACCGAGGAAGGCGAGCAGCGCCCGCATGGTCTCCTCCGGCCGCGCGACGAGGTCCTCGTAGCGCACCTCGTAGTACTGGTCGTCCGGCAGGCTCTCGCCGGCGGCCTGCGCCACGCGGATGTACTTGGGCCACTTGAGCGTCGACTTGACGCTCGACCAGTAGCCGAACCGCTTGCGGTGGGAGACGACGACGTCTCGGCCGTCCCGGATGACGTGGATGATCTGGGCATCGGGGAAGACCCGCACCAGGAAGGGGATGTTGAGGGCGTAGCGCGGGGTCTTGTCGGCCCAGCGCTGCTTGCCCCGGCTGCGGGCATAGTCGCTCTGGATCCCGCCGAAGAACGCCGCTATCCGGCGCAGCCACTCGTCCTGGGTGTAGCCGTACTGGGACAGGCGCGGCCAGTCGGTGTCGACGACTCGCTCGAGGTCGGCGAGGAACCGTGTCTCCGGCCCGCAGCTGATCCGCCGGTGCGAGTCCAGCATGAGACGGAGCATGGTCGTGCCGGAGCGCTGGCACCCGACGACGAAGATCGGCCGCTCGCTCGGCTCGGTCATGAGTCCCCCTTGATCCCCGCGCCGGTCAGCGCCAGCGCCCGGACTTCCCGGCACCGGCGGTCACTCGGTCAGCCGACGCCTCGTCCGCCTCAGCCGACGCCTCGTCCACCGCCTCATCCTCAGCCGTCCGGTCGTGGCCGAGCGCCCTGCGCTCGGCAGGCGACGACGTCACGTCGGTGGCCCCGCTGTCCGCAGCCGTCGCCGGAGCCGGCTCGACGCCCGCGACCTCGGTGTCGTCCTGTTCCGGCGTGGCGCCCTCGGCCTGCGGCTGCTGCGCGCCCTGCACCGCCTGGACGCCGTCCTCGAGCTCGGGACCGCCACTCGCCGGGTCGCCCTCGAGCCGGCTCTCCGTGCCACTCCTGAGCGACGAGGCCGCGCCGGGACCGGCGTGCGCGGCCGGAGAACGCTTGGCGCCTCGCAGCATCTCGAGCGCGATCACCAGGACGAACGCGAGCAGCAGTCCGGCCACGAAGACCGGCAGGACCAGGGTCAGCAGGTCGCCGGTGACGTCGACCTGCTGGGTGTCGGTGTAGAAGGCGACATCGGGTGACTGGGATGCCTGGAGCAGGCTCTGCGCCTGGCGGTACTGGGCCTGGGCGGTGGCAAGGTCCTGTTCGGCGGCGTGCTGGGTGGCGACCAGGTCCGCGGATGCGGAGAGGATGGGTCCGAAGGCCGCCAGCTTGGCCTGTGCCGCCTTGATCGGCGCGTCGAGCCCGGCGGCACCGACGTAGTTGGCGTTGGCGCGCAGCTGGTACCGCTGCTGGGTGAGAGTGTTCAGCAGGTTCAACGTGGCCTGGTAGTCCGACATCGGGTCGGCCATCCCGACCTTCTTGGCGTAGGCGGCAACCGCGGTACTGGCATCCTTCATGCTCGCCAGCGCGGCATCCCGCTGCTGGAGTGCGGCGGCGGCGCGCGGCTTGAACATGGCGTCGAGCGTCTGCTTCACGTCCTGCGAGAGCACGGTCTGGACCGTGTTCTTCCGGGTGCTCACGTAGCTGACGACCATGTCGCTGCTCGCCCCCGACTGGTGCATCGAGATCCCGTTGCGCACGGCCACCACGCCGACGCCCGCGCCGGCCGCCACCGCCTGGACGACCTGCGGCCCGGTGGCGGCCGCGGAGTAGGCAGCCACGAACTGGCTCGTGGCCTGGGGCCCGGTGAAGACGCTGTTGCCCCCGACGAGGGTGGCGCTGCTGACCGTCGCCGTCGCGGTGTAGGTGGTCGGCTGGCTCAGAACGTAGGCCGCGGCGGCACCACCAGCCAGCAGCGGGACGATGAGGAACAGGGCGATGCGCTTCCTGACGATGCGCAGGTAGTCGATGATCTCCATCGAGTGCTCCTTGGTGCTACCGGGCGAAATGTGGTGCGGGACCCCCGTATCGTGGCTACGCACCCTGAAAAACGCCTGTCAAGTGCATTGAGAACCCCGAGCCCCCCATTGGCTGCTTCGTTGCATGGTACACGCCGATCCGCCCTGGGCCCGCGACAGCACGCTGGTGCGCGCTCCGGGCACGGGCTCCCGACCGGCCGCAGGTCACCGGGCAGCCAGCGGGTCCGACTCGGCGACCTGGTGACGTGAGAGGTCGCCGGGGTGGTAGCCGTAGGCCAGCATGCGCTCCTCGTACCGGCGCTCGATGAGGCGGCGCTGCCAGCCACCGGGCCGGAGGGGGCTGCGCAGGTCCTGCCACCACTGCTCGTACGACGAGCCGTGGCCCGCGCTGAGCGAGGCGCCGGTGGGCGCGGAGTCGAGCCCGAGGAAGTCCCGGACCCGCTCGAGCTCGGACTGCGGTTCGTCGACGAGGTCCTCGTAGTGCACGACCATGGCGCGGGGCAGATGCCCAAGGTCCTCGGCGAGGATGTCGTGCGCGACGAGCCAGTGGTCGACCAGGCCGGTCAGCGACTCGAACTTGCGCGGGTTGGTGGAGGACAGCCGCCGCCACTTCTTGTTGGACAGGGCGACGGTCACCGGGTGGCGAACCACCGCGACGAACGCCGACCCGGGGAAGCAGGCCTGGAGGAAGCGGCCCATGATGATGTTGGGCGGGCTCTTCTCCACCAGCAGCCGGGCGGAGAGGTCCCAGTAGGGCTCCCACGCCCGCACCATCGCGTCGGCGTTCTCCGCGCTCGCCAGGGGCGAGTCCTCGGTGAGGTGAGCCGCGGCGGCGTACGCGAACCGGCCGGAGCCGCCGTAGACCTTGGCCTTGGGGTAGACCGACTGTAGGTGCTGGCCCTCGTCCTCGCGGGCCGGGCTGTCCCGGATGCCGGAGACGTCCGGGTGCTCGGCGAGGGCCCGCGCGAAGGGGGTCGTGCCACTGCGGTGCAGCCCCGCGACGAAGACGAGCCGGGCCGGGTCGACCCTGCTCATCGGACCAGCTTCGCGACGTCGCCGCTCAGCTCGACGCGGACCGGGGTCGCGGCCGTGATCACCGAGGTGCTCCCCCCCGCCACGACGGGCTGGAGCGTTCCGCCCGCGGTGGACACCGCGACATCGGGGCCGGTGGCCCACAGGTATGCCACCGTGTGGCCCGCCTTCGTCATCGACAGCCCGGTCAGGCCGGCCGTCGTGACCGGAGCCGCCGTCGCTCCTCGGTCGTCCGCGGACAACGTGGCGTACAGGCGGCCCGCCGCCCGCACCGTGCCATCGGGGTCGAGCAGCCCGGTACGAGGCTCGTCGGCGCCGCCCCCGCCGGCGCTGGGGATGAGGGGAAGCCACAAGACCTTGGTGGCGCCGTCGGCGAGCAGCAGCGCCACCTTCTTCACGAGCTCGGCGTTGCTGGCGTCCTCGCTCACGCTCTGTCCGCGGACGAACGAGCCGACCTCCCAGGCCTCGATGGGGATGTCCGCGGGCGTGGTCGCCCGGAGGTAGTCGAAGAGGGCGGGGATCGATGCGGATGTCTCGTAGAAGTGGATCTGGCGCACGTCGACCTCGCCGGTCTTCAGCAGGCCGGCGTCCATGGCCAGGTAGGCGAGGTTGCGGCGGGCCTGGTCGCCCGCGAGCGCCGCGCGCAGCTCGGACTCGTCGTGCACCGCCGGGATGCTGTTGCGCACGTCGATCCGGTTGACGTAGTAGGTCATGAACGCCGCGATGGCGTCGGTGACGCGTCCCTCGCCGAGCAGCCGGTCAGCGATCCCCATCCCGTAGGTCGTGCTACTCAGGCCGGCATCGACCACCACCGCCTTCGGGTCGGCCGCCCTGATGGCTGCGGATGCCGTCTTGACCAGGGTGAGGTAGTCCGCCGGGGTCCCCGCCCAGAAGCTCGGTGAGTTGATCTCGTTCTCGACGGCGTACTCGTGCACGCCTGCCGGCGCGTACCGCTTCACTACCGCGGTGACGAAGTCGGCGTACTGCCGCAGGTCCTTCGGCATGAGCGACTCGGTCTTGTTCTTGTTGCCGCGCACATGGCTCGCGTTGCCGTCGGTGGCCCAGCACTGGCCGACGCGGATCTTGAGCATGAGGTGGACCTTGACCGACGCGGCGCGCTCGACGATCCGGTCGAGCGTCGACCAGTCGCGGTTGCCCTGGCTGGGCTCGACCTGGCACCAGACGAGCTCGTAGAACGTGGAGCTGCCGGAGAGCCCTGCCGCGTAGTCGCGGTATGAGCTGAACCGCCCCCAGTCGAACTTCGCTCCGAAGGCGGTGGCGTCCGTCGGCGAGGCCACCCCGGTCGTGGCGGTCGGGGCGGCCGAGGAAACGGGCACGCGCTTGGGCCGGGCCGGGGACGTACAGGCGGCGGCGGACGACGCAAGCGCGACGACGGCGGCGACCACGGCGACCGCCCGCCGCCAGGCGGCTCGGGAGATCACGGCCGTCCCTGGACTGCCCGGGCCTGCTCGAGGCGGTTCCCCAGGTCGTGGGCGAGCTCGAGGACCCGGGAGTCGATGCTGAGACTGCCCTCGCCGTGCGTCCCACGGCGCACGACATGCGCGCACAGCTCGGGCCGGAAGGGGAAGCCGATCGCCTCGCACAGCGCGCGCATCTCGCGGGGCGGGTCCGCGACGAACGCGTCGTAGGACACCAGGCGGACGTCGTCGCGACGATCGAGGCCGAGCTCGAAGTAGAGACTGTTGCGCACCACCCAGAACAAGGCAGCCGCCGTATGGGGGCTCATGGCGTCGAGGTCGAACGTCCGCACCAGCTCGACGGCCTCCGGCCCCAGGCGCTGGCCCTGCCAGATCGACTCACCGCGCCCTGCCGCGATGTCGCGCAGCGCGCGCAGGTTGGCCGCCCCGAACTTGGACACCTCGGAACGAGCCCTCGCCTCGACGTCCCGGTAGACCCACAGGGCCCGGCCCGGCCGCACTCCCGGCAGGGCGAGCAGCTCGTCGACGCGATGCGAGTCGCACAGCGGCTTGACGAGGACGACCTGGTGCCGGCTCGCCGCGACCGTGGCGGCGAGCACCTGGTCCGAGCGAAGTCGGTAGCGGTCGAAGACCACGCGGTCGTTCTCGTTGCGGACCTCGACCTCGGGGGCCTCGTCGAGCCCGCGCAGGATCATGTTGGTGCCCGAGCGCTGGAGCCCGACCACGTAGACCGGGACCGACGTTCCCGCCGGCACACCGTGCCTGGCGCGCCAGGCCGCCTTGCGCACCGCCGTTCGCGCCCGCTCCCGCGGGTCGAGCCGGTCCTCCTCGACCAGCCGGCCGAGTCCCTCGGTCCGTGCCCAGTAGGCGTGTCGCACAACCTTTCGCAGCACGTAGCGCGGTCGTGACTCAGGGCCCTGGGGTGGCGTGCTCCATCGCGCCAGCAGGTCTCCGCGGCTCATCGGACGGTCTCGAAGTCGATGCCGGTGAGCGAGCGGAGGGCGGCGTTGTGGGGCTCGTAGTAGGCGAAGAGCCGGTGGGCCGCCTCAGCCGGCACCGATGTGGCGTCGCCGCCGGCCTTGTATGCCCGCAGCCCCTCGAGGTCGACCGGGTCCAGGCCGAGGAACGACCAGACCCGAGCGAGCTGCTCATGCGGATCGGCGAAGAGCTGCTCGGAACGCAGGACGAGGACACGCTCCCGGTCGACGTACTCGAAGATCCGGGACAGCTGCTCGGCGTAGTGCCCGCGCTGGAGGTAGGTGTGGTACCGGTGTTCGGCGCTGACGTAGGCCGGATCGGCCAGCAGCCGCTCCTCCTCGCCGCGCAGACGCTCGGGCTCGGCGTCGAGCGCCTCGAGGAAGCCCAGCGTCTCGTGGCCCCGGGCCACCTCGTACCGGTAGTGCGACCACGCCCGCTCGACCGGGTCGCGCAGGACCGCGATGAGCTTGACCTGTGGCAGCGTCCGGGCGATCCGCTCCGGCGCCGCGGGGTGGAACATGTAGTAGGGGCTGCCCTCGCCGGTCACCCGCCAGGGGTCGCGCCGGCGCGGGAACCCGGACCTGAACCACGCCTCCCCCCGCGGGTAGTTGACGTCGAAGTAGTGCGTGCCCTTCCCGGTGCGGCAGGGTGCCACCTGCGGATGCTGGGCGATCCACTCGTAACAGGACGTCGAGCCGCCCCGCTTGGTCCCGATGACCAGGAACGCCGGCTCCATGCCCGGGCCGGGGTAGATGGCACGCAGCGGCGAGCCGAGCCTGCGTGCCAGGTCCTTGGACCCCATCGACACTCCCCTTGATCACGTGGTGATGCTGCACCATGCCCCCCGCCGGCCCACGGGCGCCGCATCGGATCGCCACAGTGTAGGCCTGCCGACCGCGAAATCCGCATGCTGGGCGGCTTCGCCAACCACACTCTCAGCGTCTGCTCAGGTTGCCGACCGCCACACCCTGAGGTGCGCGGCGAGCACGGACCGGAGCTCGTCCGCGGCCTCGGCACCGCCCGCGCTGCGCACGGCCTCGACGAGCTCGGCCGCCGTCCCCGGTCGCGGCGAGCCGGCCGGGAGGTACCCGTCGGCTAGGAAGCCGAGGTAGCGGGGGCTCTCGGCCTCCTGCGACCCGAACAGCCGCACCGTGTTGTCGATGACCGGGGTCGGCCGGGGGTCGACGAGGTAGGCGCCGGGCGGCAGGACGCCACCGGACTGCAACAGCAGGGCGAGCCGGTGCCCGCCGTCGCCGACATGCACCCGTGGGCGGATCAGCGCGCCGACGTCGGACTCCGTCACCTGCCGGGTACGGCGCAGCACGACCGGTGAGCGTGGGTCGAAGCCGCGCCCGCGGAACGACCAGTACAGGTCCCGGGCCGTGCGGACCCGCTCGGCCAGCTGCTCGTCGAAGACCACCTCGTCCGCGAGCACCCACGGGCGGAACCGGGTCATCGCCACCGTGCGGAACCACCCGGCATACGGGCTCTCCCGGACCAGCGGGAGGAGGGTCTCCAGCGGCTCGTCGGGGTCTCTGGTCGACAGCGTGGCGAACAGGTCGGCACGGACCCGGACGTCATAGCGCAGCGGGCTGATCAGCGCCGCGATGTCCAGTGGTGTGACGCCCTTCTGCTTCGGCCGCCAGGTGACCGCGCGCCGCACCGACCGCCGCCCGGTCGCGGTCAACGATCGCTTCACGCCTCCCCCTCGCCATCGGGGCCGCGGAGCCTTCCGGCGGCCCTTCGTCGGGCCAGTCAACCATGGCCACCTCGGCGCGCGGCGCGATTCCGGGCGCCGGCTCGGAGCGCATGCGATGATGGGCCACGTCAGGGGTCTGGGGGCGACGGTGCGTCGTTCCCGCGTCCCGGTTTGGCCGTCGAGGGGGTGCCGCGTCCGGTGCGGGTTCTGCATGTCAACAAGTACCTCTACCGCCGCGGCGGCGCTGAGGGCTACCTGCTCGACCTGGCTGCCCTGCAGCGCGCGGCCGGCCACGACGTGGGCGTCTGGGGGATGGCTCACCCCGAGAACGACGCGCAGCTCCCGCTGGCCGACACCTTCGCCCCGTATGTCGAGCTCGAGCCCCCGCCCGGCGGCGTCGCCGCCCTCGGTGCGGCAGCCCGGATGGTGTGGTCCCGGTCCGCGCGCCGCGGACTGGCCGAGGCGCTCGATCGGTTCCGGCCGGAGGTCGTGCACGCCCACAACATCTATCACCAGCTCTCGCCGTCGGTGCTCGCCGCGGCACGCGGGGCCGGCGTGCCCGTCGTGATGACCCTGCACGACTACAAGCTGGCCTGCCCGAGCTACCAGATGCTCGACCACGGGCGGCCGTGCGACGCGTGCGTCGGGCACTCCACGCTGGCGGCGGTCCGCAGGCGGTGCAAGGGGGGGTCGCTGGCCGCCAGCGCGCTGCTCGCCTTCGAGTCGGGCATCCACCGCCTCACCGGCGCCTACGACTCGGTCGACGCGTTCGTCAGCCCGAGCGAGTTCCTCGCCGCCGTGATGGCCCGGGCCGGGCTCGAGCGCGACCGGCTGCACGTCGTTCCGCACTTCGTCCATGCCGCCGGGACCCCGCAGGCCGCCGGACCGGACGACAGGCCGGCCGCCGGCGTCGTGTTCGCCGGGCGGCTCTCGCACGAGAAGGGTGTCGACACGCTCGTCGAGGCGGCGGCCCTGGCACCCGAGGTGCCCGTGCACATCGCCGGGGACGGCCCGGAGCGAGCGGCGCTGCAGCGGCTCGCGACCCAGCGGCACGCCGGCAACGTGACGTTCCACGGACGGCTGGCCAAGGCGGACCTGCAGCGCCTCGTCGCCGCCTCGGCGGCCACCCTCGTGCCGTCCCGCTGGTACGAGAACCAGCCGATGACCATCCTGGAGTCGTATGCCGCCGCGGTGCCGGCCGTGGTCACCTCGCTCGGCGGCAGCCCCGAGCTCGTCCGGGACGGTGTCGACGGGCTCGTCGTCCCTCCCGACGACCCGGCGGCCCTGGCCGCGGCCATCTCCACCCTGGTTGCCGACCCGGCCAGAGCGCGGGCGATGGGTCGGGCCGGGCAGCAGCGGCTGCTGGCCCGGCACGACCCACAGCGTCACCTTGCCGCCCTCGACGGCATCTATGCCGCGGTGCGTGGCGGGCTCGGCGGGCGGGCGGCGTGAGCGGGGCCGAGCCGTTCCAGGCGACGACGCCCGTCCGGGTCCTCTACGTCGCCGGCAGCGGTCGCAGCGGCACCACGGTCATCAACACCGTCCTCGGTCAGCTGCCGGGGGCCTTCGCGGCAGGTGAGCTGCGCTACCTCTGGCACCGCGGCGTCGTCGAGGACCACCGGTGCGGCTGCGGCCGGCCGTTCTCGGCCTGTCCGGTGTGGAGCGCCGTCATGGCGGATCTCGCTCCCCTCGACGCGGCCGAGGCGGAGGCCGTGGCGCAGCGGCTGCTCCGCAGGCTCCGCATCCTGCGGCTGCCGCTGCTGCTCGGCCGACGCCTGCTGCGCCGACCGGCGGTCCCGCCGCATCCCGACGACGACCGGATCGCCGCGCTGTACCGTTCCATCGCGACCCACACGGGGGCGTCGGTCATCATCGACTCCTCCAAGCTGCCGCCCTACGGGCTGCTCCTCCAGGCGCTGCCCGGCCTCGACGTCCGGGTCCTCCACGTCGTGCGTGACCCCCGGGCGACCGCCTTCTCCTGGCGGCGCACCAAGCCCACCCAGGACACCAGCGCCGGAACCCTCATGCCGCGGATGGATCTGGGGAAGTCCTCCGTGCTGTGGCTGCTGTGGAACCTGCTCGCCGACCTGCTGTGGCCCTCGCGTCGGCCGGACACCCTCCGGTTCCGCTACGAGGACTTCGTGGCGCAGCCACGGCGCCACATGGTCGAGGTGGCCGAGCTCGCCGGGCTGCCCGCCGCCGCGCTGCCGTTCGTCTCCGACGACGAGGTCACCCTGGCCCCGACGCACAGCGTCGCCGGCAACCCCAACCGGCATACCACCGGGACGGTCCGGATCCGCGGCGACATGGAGTGGCGCGCCTCGATGCCGTCCCGGGACCGCCTCGTCGTCACCGCACTCACCGCCCCCGGCATCGCCCGGTTCGGCTACCCCTGGGCCGGCCGTGGCCGGGGCCGCCGCGGCCGCCCACAGCTCCAAGGAGAGTCGTCATGACCAGCCTGCTCCTCGTCGTCGGCACCGGTCGGAGCGGGACGACCCTGGTGTCCGAGACCATCGCCAGGCACCCGGCCACGGGGTTCGTCTCGGGCGTCGACGACAAGCTCCCCCGGCTGAACATGCTGGGCAGGCACAACGGCCGGCTCTACCGGCGCTCGGCCCAGCGGCCCTCGTCGATGCGGGCGCTCGCCGAGGCGCGTTCGGTCTTCGAGAGGGGCCGGGTGCGGGTGGCCCCGTCGGAGGGCTACGCCCTGTTCGACCGGCATGTCATGTCGGGGTTCTCCACGCCCTGCCGGGACCTGCTGGCCGAGGACATGACCCCGTACCTCATGGCCCGCGTGCAGCGGTTCTTCGCCGACCGGATCGAGGCCCAGGGGTGCGACCTGCTCGTCCAGCACCTCACCGGCTGGCCGCGCGTCGGCTTCCTCCGGGCGGCGTACCCCGACCTCAAGGTGGTCCATGTCGTCCGCGACGGCCGGGCAGTGGCGAACTCCTGGCTGCAGATGGGCTGGTGGGACGGCTGGCTGGGGCCAGACAAGTGGATCTACGGACCGTTGCCGGCGGACCTGCGGGCGATGTGGGAGGAGTCCGGGCAGTCCTTCCCTGTACTCGCCGCGCTCGGCTGGCGGATGCTGGTGGACGCGTATGCCGCGGCCCGGGAGCGCACGCCGCAGGAGCACTGGCTCGACATCCGACACGAGGATGTCCTGGCCGACCCCCGCGAGACGTTCGGGCGGGTGCTCGACTTCGCCGGGTTGGGCTGGACGCCCGAGTTCGAGGAGGGCTTCTCCCGGCACACCATCGAGCTGCACCGCAAGGCACCGTGGCGGGACGAGCTGACGCCGGAGCAGGTCCAGGCCGTCGAGCGGGTGCTCGCCGAGCCGCTGGGCCGCTGGGGGTACGAGGTCTAGGCCATCGCGGCCCGGTCAGGGAGCGGTGACCGAGACCGCGTCCGACCAGGGCGAGGAACCGTAGGCGTTGACCGCCCGGACCTTGTACACGTAGGTCGTCCCCGGCGCCACACCGGTGTCGGTGAACTCGAGGACCGTCGCGCCGCCTCGGTAGACCCGGACGCCGTCCCGGACGAGCACGTATGCCGTGACCGGACCGGCGCCGGCGCTCGCCGACGGCTGCCACTCCAGGAGGAACCCGGCGCCGCCGTCGGCCGCAGAGGCCGACAGGGTCGGCGCCCCCGGCACACCGGTGTTCGGGCTGGCGGACACCTGCTTGGAGGGGGAGCCGGCGCCGACCTCGTTGACCGCCTCGATGGCGTAGTAGTAGCGCTGTCCCACCGTGACTTCGGTGTCGGAGTACGACCTCGCGTCCGCCGAAAGGCCGGCCAGGGGGCTCAGGACGCCACTTGTCGTCCCCCGCAGCACGGTGTAGCCCGTCACGGGGCTCCCACCGTCGGTCACCGGCGGGGCCCAGGCGAGCTTGGCGGCGCCGAGCGTCCCGTTCGCCGTGACGTCGACGGGGGCCGACGGGGCGATGACGAGCCCCGCCTGCGGAACCGCCTGCACCGTGTCGGACGGCGAGCTGGCGCCGACGCTGGAGACGGCGCGCACGGCATACGAGTAGGTCTGGCTCGGTTGGCCCGGAACGCCGTTGACGACATCGGTGTCGACATAGCTGGTGCTCGCGGTCTTGGCCAACAGCGTGAGCCGGCCGGAGCCGAGCGCCCGGTACACCTTGAACTTGCGGATCTTCGCGCCGCCATCGGTGTCCGGGCGGTCCCAGATCAGCACGACCTGGCCGTCGCCGGCGCGCGCCTCGACGTTCTTGGGTGGGGCGGGTGGCTGGAGGGCCGACCCGTCGACGAACATCCCCAGGTGTGGCTGAGCGACGCCGCCGACCTTGGTGAAGTCGCCTCCGGCGAACAGGGCGGTGGCGGAGCTCGCCAGGGCGAATACCCCGAGGGCGCTGTTGACCCGGGGCTTGAACGAGGTGATGTCGCCGGTGGCCGTGACGACCTCGGCGAGCTTGTACCGGGAGAGGTCGTCGATCGAGGCGGAGCCACTGAAGTGGCCCCCGCAGTAGGACATCGGTCCGAGGAAGGCGACGGCCACGACGTTGCCGGTCGTGTGATGGCTCCACACGGTCGCTCCGGTGGTCGCATCCTCCAAGGTGCACCCGCCACCGGCGCCGCCGGCCCCGACGAGCAGGTCGCCGCCGTCGAGGGCGAGGGCGAAGACCGGCGCCCGGTAGGCGCCGTTGTTGGGCCCGGCGACGAAGCCGGCCACGAGGTCGGGACTGGACCCGGTCGACAGGAGGGTCAGACGGGACGCTGAGCCCTGTCCGGCCACGGCGCCGAAGTCTCCGCCCACGTAGACAGCCGACCCGTCGGCGGCCAGGAGCAGGGATCGCACGGTGCCGTCGATGGCGACGCCCTGGGACCATGCCCGGTCCACGGTGCCGTCGACCGCCCCCACCCGGGCCAGGTGGGGTGCGGCCACGTCGCCGGAGGCGTCGGTCACGGTGTCGAAGGCCCCGCCGACGTAGACGTACCCACCGCCTACCGCGACGGCGTCCACGGAGACGTTGGCCTGCGGCGACCACGGCAGCAGGGTTCCGTCGGCGAGGCTCACGGCGGCCAGGGAGATGCGTCGCTGCCCGTTGACGTGCCTGAAGTCGCCCGCGAGGTAGACGGTGCCTCCGTCGACGGCGACGGCGTCGACGGGTCCGTCCACGGTCACCGGCCAGTTGTCGAAGGTGCCCGTCGAGGGCCGGAACTTCGCCACGTTGCCGACGGCCCGGCTGTCCCCGGCCGGGCCGAGCACGGTGCCGAAGCCGCCGGCGACGATGGTGACCGGCCCGGCGGGGGCGATGGCCGCGACATGTCCGTCGACCCCCCAGGTCCGGGACATCGTGCGGCTCGCACCGACCAGGTCACTGGCCCGAGCGGCCGGCGCGAGCCCCACCACCAGGGCCACCGACGCCACCAGGGCGGTGACCGCACCGCTCGCCGTCGACCAGCGCGAATGCCAGGTCATCTGGAACTCCCCCTTCGCCGGGGAGAGCTCCCGTCGTCTCCCCCGTCGCTCGGACAGAACGGTAACGCCGTCTCCTCGGAGGTCAAGGCCGCGCCCCCGGATATGCCGACATCCGGCTCAGCTGATGGTCAGGGTGACGATGTCGGAGAAGTGGGACGACCCGTAGCCGTTCACGGCCTTCACCTTGTACTGGTAGGTGTTGCCGACGCGCACCGCCGAGTCGACGTACGAGAAGGTCGCCGCGTCGGCCGTGAGGATCCGGATACCGTCGCGGATGAGGACGTACTTGGTGATGGGTGACCCGCCGTCGTTGGGCGCCGTCCACTGCAGCTGCGCCGTGTGGCCGGCGACCGTGCCGGTCAGCTGCGGGGGCGCGGGGACCCCGCTGCCGGGCGTCGCCGAGGCCTCCTGGGAGCGCACCCCCACGCCGACGGCGTTGGACGCGGCGACCGCGTAGTAGTAGCGGGTGCCGACCGTGACGGCCGAGTCGGTGAAGCTGCGCGCCCCCGACCCCAGGGACGCATACTCACCGAGGATGCCCGAGACCGTGCCGCGGTAGACGGTGTACCCGGTGACCGGGCTGCCCCCGTCGCTCAGCGGCGGCTGCCACGACAGGGCGGCCACGCCCGTCTGCCCCACGGCGGCGAAGCCCTGGGGTGCGGACGGCGCGACGACCGGGCCCGCCACCGGCGTGGCGGTCACGGTGTCCGATGCCGGGCCCACGCCTGCGCTGTTGACGGCCCGGACGTCGTACGTGTACGCGGTGCTCGGGTCACCGGGTGTCCCGTTGACCGCCGAGCCGTCCAGGTAGCTGAGGCTCTTGGTCTTGCCGAGGAGGCTGGCCTTGCCCGTGCCCCGGGACCGGTACACCTTGTAGGCGGTGATCCTGGCGCCGCCGTCGGTGTCCGGGCTGGCCCAGGTGAGGACGACCTGGGCGTCGCCGGGCTGGGCGGCGAGGTTCCTCGGGGGGGCCGGGACGCTCACGGCGCTCCGGTCGACGAACATCCCCAGGTGGGGCTGCGTCGTGGCGCCGACCTTGGTGAAGTCGCCACCGGCCAGCAGGGCCGTGTCGGTGGAGGCGAGGGCCCAGACGCCCAGGGCACTGTCGACCTTCGGCGCGTACGAGGTGATCTGCCCGGTGGCGCTGACCAGCTCGGCGATCTTGTAACGGGTCAGCGAGTCGAACGCCCCGGAGCCGCTGAAGTGCCCACCGCAGTAGGCCATCGGCCCGAGGAAGGCCACCGCGGCGACGTTGCCCGTGGTGTGGTGGCTCCACACCGTCGCACCGGTGGCGGCGTCCTGCAGGGTGCATCCGCCGCCGGACCCGCCGGCGCCGACGAGCAGCCGGCTGCCCTCCAGCGCGAGCGCGAGGACCGGCGCGCGGTTGCCGTCGTTGGTAGCCCCGGACCTGAAGACGGGGTCGATCACCGGCGTGGCACCGGTCGACAGCAGCGTGAGGTGCGCGGCGTACGCGGCTGCGCCGATGGACAGGAAGTCGCCGCCCACGTAGACGCCCGAGCCGTCGGCCGTCGGCAGCAGGCTGCGGACGATGTCGTTGATGACCAGGGCGGTGCTCCACGCCCGGTCGACGGTGCCGTCGGTCGAGATGCGGGCGAGATGTGCCGCCGGCGTCGAGCCACCGGCATCGCTGACCTGGTCGAAGGCGCCACCGATGTAGACGTCGGTGCCGGCGACGGCGATCGCGAGGACCGAGACGTTGGCCGACGGAGCCCAGGGCAGCAGCGCTCCGGTGCTCAAGGACACCGCGGCGAGCGAGACCCGGAGCTGGCCGTTGACATGCCGGAAGTCCCCACCGAGGTAGACGGTGTCCCCCTGGACCGCTACCGCGTCGACCGGTCCGTCGACGCTGACCGGCCAGTCGTCGAACGTGCCGGTGGCCGGACGGAACTTCGCCACCGACGTGGCCGACCGCTGGTCCCCGGAGGGGCCGACCACCGTGTCGAACGTACCGGCCACGATGGCCACCGGCCCGGCCACCGCCAGCGCGGACACATGGTCGTTGACCCCCCAGGTGTGCGCCATGACGCTCGAGGCTCCCTGCAGCGTCGCGGCCTGCCCCGGCGCCGCCGAGAACAGGCCGGCCACCACGGCCAGCAGGCTGCCGGCGGCGAGCCGACCCCATACGGAACCTTTACGACGGACCATGACGGCCTCCCCCGTGCCATGCGCGTCAGCGCCTGAGCGCACCACCCCTGCGGCGTGCCGAACAGTCGGGCCACACTACCTCTGCCGTATCACCCGCTGTCCACCCCGGTCGCCGGACGTTTTGCTCGGTGAGGTGATGCGGGATCTCGTTGGCCTGGTCCGCCAGCGCTCCTCGGGTTCCGGCCGCGCGTAGCGGGCCGAGCAGCAGGGGCGGCAACCGGGCACGCCCACCGGCCCCTCATCGACGCCGCCTCGCAGCATGCTGGCCTGGTGCCCGGAGGGACCTGTGGCTCAGGGCGTTCCGCGGAACAGTGCGAAGCCCTGCTGGACGACGTCCCGGGCGCCGGCGAAGCTGAAGTCGCCGCCCACGAGCAGTCCCTGGGGACTGCTCGCGAAGGACCAGACCCCCATCGGCGAGTCGAACTCCGGGGCGTAGGGCAGCAGGTACCCGTCGCTGCTGCTGAACACCCAGAAGCGTTGCTGGGTGGTCACGTTCGGGCCGCCCGGGTATGCCGAGCAGGCTCCGCCGCTGCCCTTGTTGCCGCCGTGGGTGCCGTAGTAGAAGTGCCCGTTGACCTCGAGGCGTCCCTGCATCCCGCCGTTGCACTTGGTGCGCCAGATCAGGCCGGTGGGGTTGGTCGGCGTACCGAGGTTCACCGTGTCCCACTGGTAGATGTAGTCGGGACACACGTCCCCGCCGTAGAGGCGCAGCCCGTCGTCACTGAGGTAGAGCCGGTTGATCCACGGGCCGACGGCGCTGCAGCCCTGCACCCCGCCGATCTGGCGTGCGGTGAAGGCGCCCGTGACGCCGTCGACGACGGCGATGCCGCCGGTCACCGAGACGCCGTTGAGGGTCGTGAACGGCCCGGCGACGAAGACCTTCGACCCATCGGGCGTGGCCTGGATGCCCATGACCATCCCCCCGGCCCGCAGCTTGCCCGTCGGGCCGACCGTGTCCGCCTTCCAGGCTGCGTCGACGGCCCCGGTCGCCGGGTCGAGCTTGGCCGAGTGAAGGCGTGCGACACTGCCGATCCGCTTGAACTTGCCGCCGACGTAGAGCGAGCCGCCGGCCAGCGACATCTGCCAGACGTCGCTGTTCGGCTTGGCCTTGAAGCTCTCGTCGACCGCACCGGTCAGCGCATCGATCTTGACGATGTTGGGGTGGCTCTGGCCATCGACCGTGCCGAAGTCGCCGCCGAGGTAGGCCCCCTGGCCGTCGGCCGTCTTCACCATGTCGAGGACCATGCCGTCCTGGCTGCCCGTGAAGGCGGGGTCGGCGCGTCCGGTCGTGAGGTCGATGAGGGCCACGCCCGGGCTCACGACACCGCCGGCGCTGGTGAACTCGCCGCCGAGGACCACCCCCGCGGTCGTCGGCACGATGGCGAAGGACTTGTTGCCCACGACGGGGTTCCAGGCGCCGAGGTCGCCGGTGGACAGCGCCCAGTCAGCCGCACCGTGACGGATGACGGCGCCGGCACTGGAGAAGTTGCCGCCGGCATAGAGCATGCCGTTGCCGATGGCCAGCGCGCTCGTCCACGGCACGCACGGTGCCAGGCCGCCCACCGTCTTCGTCAGGTGCGCCTCCCGGCAGCCGGCGATCCCGGGGTTCCAGGTCGTCGCCGACCCGGCCGTCGAGACCAGACCCAGCGCGGTCCGGGCCGCGCCGCCGAGGGTCGTGAACTGGCCGCCGACGTAGACGGCCCCGGTGCTGGGGTCGGGCAGGACCACCGAGACCGACGCGTCGGCGCCCGGGTTCCACGCCGTCACGGCGCCGTTGGCCGTGCCGTATGCCGCGAGCCGGTTGCGGGTCACCGTGCCGGTCGGGCCCGAGGAGGCGGTGGTGAAGTCGCCACCGGCATACAGGGTCGAGCGATCGGCGGAGAGCGCCAGGGTGCGCACCGTCCCCCCGGTCGTCCCGGAGAAGGAGGTGTCGACCGCGCCGGTGCTCGCGGAGAGCCGGGCGACACCGCGTCGGGTGAGGCCGACCGCGCTGAACGCGCCGCCGAGGTAGACGGAGGTGCCGCTGGCCGCCAGCGCGTAGACCGTCGAGTTCGGCGCGGCGCTCCATCCGGTGAGCACGGTACCGGTCGCCGCGTCGACAGCCGCCACGTTGGTCACCGCGGTCGTGTTGACCTTGGTGATCTTGCCGCCGACGAAGAGGGTGCCGGTCGAGGACAGGGCGAGGGCGTAGACCGTGCCGCTGGTCTGGGCCTTGAAGTTCCGGTCGACCTTGCCGTCGGCGCCGACGTGGACGACGCCACTCTTGCTGGCGCCGTCGACCTGGGCGAACGCCCCGCCGAGGTAGTACCCGCCGGCCCCGTCGGCGACGGCTGCGTTGACGGTGCCGTTCGTCATCTTCGCCGCCTCGACGACGGCGCCGGTGCTCGGGTCGACGAGCGTCGAGTGACCGGTGGTCGGCCCGACGTAGTCGAAATCGCCACCGATCAGAGCCTTGTCGCCGTAGTCGAGGATCGACATGACCCGGCTGTTCGTGCCCCACACGCTGTTGTCGGCGGTCAGCGACAACGCCGGTGGCGTCGGGCTGGCCCCATGGGCCGGGGCCGCGGTCACTGCCGCCACCGCGCACAGCGAGACGGTCGCCGACCAGACGGCCCACGAACGAACCGAACGGAGCCCCCGGGGGCCCCCGAGCATCCCCAGTACACGCATCACCGTGACATCCCCTCAAGCACCCACCACGACTCAAGGGCCCCCCACGAGGCGCTTGACCACCGGGGGTCACCCTACCCTCGGTTCAGCACCTTGCGGTATAGCGCGGCCAGATCGGTTCCCGCCTGTCCCCAGCGATACGGAAGCAGCAGCTCCGGGCTCTCCGTCCGGGCGGAGCGCAGGCTCAGCTCGGGGTCCTCCAGGACACCCGCCAGGGCCTCGGCGAGGGAGTCGGCGTCTCCGGCACGGAACAGCCGGTGGCCGGCGCAGTGACACCCGTCGAGCACCTCGTGGTGCGGAGGGATGTCGCTCGCCACCACGGGAAGACCGTAGGAGATGCCCTCGATGAGGGTCAGCGGCAGACCCTCGAGGTCGGAGGGCTGCACGAACGCCGCGGCGTTGCTGTAGACCGCCCCCAGCTCCGCACCGTAGAGGTACCCCGGGAAGACGACCCGGCGGTCGTCGGCCGCCATGGCGTGCAGCCGCTCGACATACTCGTCGCTGAACGAGGAGTCGCCGACGATGGCCACCTTGATGTCGTCCGGAAGCTGCCCCAACGCCTCGATGAGCAGGTCGGGCCGCTTCTCCGGCACGATCCGGCCGACGAACAGGAGGTAGCGACCGGGCTCGAGGCCGAACTCACGACGCAGGCGCTCGGGCAGCGGCCCGGGCCTGGGCACCGACACCCCGTTGGGGATGTAGCTGACGTCGACACCGAAGCAGGACCGGTAGTGCTCGGCGAGCGTCTGGCTCACCGTGACGACCGAGTCCGGGACACGCCCGCTCATCCAGTGGGCCAGGCCGAGGATGCTGCGGGCCGGGCCGCCCCACTTGGCCCGCTGATGGTCCAGGCCGTGGACCGTCAGCACCACCTTGGCTCCAGAGGTGTAGCGCGCGAGCGGTGCGACGAGGCCGGGGCCGAGGGCGTGGTAGTGGATGATGTCGTGACCGGACACGATGGCGTGGATCGTCGAGATGAGGCTGTGGACGATCGCGTCGAGGTGCTTGCTCGGAACCGTCGGCATGGTCACCAGGCGCATCCCGTGGTACCGCTCTAGGGCCTCGCCGTCGACCCCCGCGCCGTACGAGGGCCGGCAGTACACCGTGACCTCGATGCCCTCCTGGACGAGCCGGGCTCCGATCTGCTCGACGTGGTGCTCGATCCCGCCGAACGTGGCGGGCAGACCCTTCTGGCCGATCATCGCCACCCGGACCGGCCGAGTGCGCGCGCCACCGCGGTGCCACCTCGCGGGACGAGGCGCCGACCGCCCACGCTGCGGCCAGGTCGGGCGCGTCACGAGGCGCTCGCGGCGCGGCGTGGTACCGGTCAGCCCGATCATCATGTCCCCCGACTACCTGTGTCCCCCGGAACGTCAAGTCCCCATTATTGCCCGCCGTCAAGTCCAGGCGACTGCACCCGGCCCGGGCCGGCGTTACTGCCGCCCGGCGATCATGCCTGCCGCCACCGTGCGGTTAGTACCCTCGTCCACCAGCACGAAACCCCCGGTGAACCGGTTGCGGCTGTACTCGTCCGTCAGCAGCGGCACGGTCGTCCGCAGCCGGACGCGCCCGATCTCGTTGAGCGAGAGCTCTGTTGCGTCCTCGTCACGGTGCAGGGTGTTGACGTCCAGGCGGTACTGCAGGTCCTTGACGATGGTGCGCGCCGTGCGGGTCGTGTGCTTGATGGCGTACTTGCGCCCGATCCGCAGGCTGGCCGACTCGTCCATCCAGCACAGCATCGCGTCGACGTCCTGGGTCATCGTCGGCGTGTTGTGCGGCCGGCAGATCATGTCGCCGCGGGAGATGTCGATCTCGTCCTCGAGGCGCACGGTCACCGACATCGGCGGGAACGCCTCCTCGACCTCACCGTCCGCCGTCTCGACCGAGGCGATGCGCGAGGTGAAGCCGGATGGCAGCACCATGACGTCGTCGCCCTTCTTCAGCACGCCGCCGACCACCTGACCGGCATACCCGCGGTAGTCGTGGTAGGCGTCGGACATCGGACGGATGACGTACTGCACCGGGAACCGCGTGTCGATGAGGTTGCGGTCGCTGGCGACATGGATGTTCTCGAGGTAGTGCAGCAGGCTGGCGCCGGAGTACCACGGCATGTTCTCGGAGCGGTTCACCACGTTGTCGCCGCGCAGCGCCGAGACCGGGATGACCTCGAGGTCCGGAATCCGCAGCTTGGTGGCGAAGCCGATGAACTCCTCATGGATCCGGTCGTAGACCTGCTGGGAGAAGTCGACGAGGTCCATCTTGTTGACGACCAGCACGATGTGCGGCACCTGGAGCAGGGTGGCGAGGAACGCGTGCCGCCGGCTCTGCTCGACCAGGCCCTTGCGGGCGTCGACGAGAACGAGCGCCAGGTCCGCGGTCGACGCGCCGGTCACCATGTTGCGGGTGTACTGGATGTGGCCGGGGGTGTCCGCGATGATGAACTTGCGCTTCGGTGTCGCGAAGTAGCGGTAGGCCACGTCGATCGTGATGCCCTGCTCCCGTTCGGCGCGCAGGCCGTCGGTGAGCAGTGCGAGGTTGGTGTAGTCCTCGCCACGGTCGCGGCTGACCCGCTCGACCGCGTCGAGCTGGTCCGCGAACACCGTCTTGGTGTCGTAGAGCAGCCGGCCGATCAGGGTGCTCTTGCCGTCGTCCACGGACCCGGCCGTGGCGAACCGAAGGATGTCCATCAGAAGTAGCCCTCCCGTTTGCGGTCCTCCATGGCGGCCTCGCTGAACTTGTCGTCCCCGCGGGTCGCGCCGCGCTCGGTGATCCGGGTGGTCGACACCTCGTCGATGACCTTGCCGATGGTGTCGGCGTCGGACTCGACGGCGGCCGTGAGGGTGGCGTCCCCGACCGTGCGGTACCGGACCCGGCGCACCTGCACCTGCTCGCCGTCGCGGGGCACGATGAACTCGTTGACGGCGTAGAGCATCCCGCCCCGGCTGATGACCTCACGGTCGTGGGCGTAGTAGATCGACGGGATCTCGATGCGCTCGCGCTCGACGTAGTGCCAGATGTCCAGCTCGGTCCAGTTCGACAGGGGGAAGACGCGGATGCTCTCCCCCGGGTGGATCCGGGCGTTGTAGATGTTCCAGAGCTCGGGCCGCTGGTTCTTGGGGTCCCACTGGCCGAACTCGTCGCGGAAGGAGTAGATCCGTTCCTTGGCCCGGGCCTTGTCCTCGTCGCGACGGGCTCCGCCGAAGATGGCCTGGTAGCCGCCGGCCTCCAGCGCCTCGAGCAGGACCGGGGTCTGGATGCGGTTGCGGGTGCCGTCGGGCGGCTCGGTCACCTCGCCCTTGTCGATGGCCTCCTGCACGCTCGCCACCACCAGGGTGACCCCCAGCTCGGCGACTCGGCGGTCACGGAACCGGAGGACCTCCGGGAAGTTCTGCCCGGTGTCGATGTGCATGACCGGGAAGGGGATCCGCGCCGGGTGGAAGGCCTTCTCGGCCAGCCGCAGCATGACGATCGAGTCCTTGCCGCCGGAGAAGAGCAGCACCGGCTTCTCGAACTCCGCGACCACCTCACGCATGATGAAGATGGCCTCGGCCTCGAGCGTGTCGAGCTGGCTCAGCTGGTAGCGGTTACCGGGCGTGCTCACGACTCGGCCCCGTCCCGGGTGAGGTCCGCGATGAGGGAGAGCAGCCGCCCGGCGATCTCAGGACGGCATACGAGCAGGTCCGGCAACAGTGGGTCCTTCCGGTTGTACTCCAGCGGGGAGCCGTCGATCCTGCTCGCATGGAGCCCGGACGCGACGGCGACCGCGACGGGTGCCGCGGAGTCCCATTCGTACTGCCCCCCGGCGTGGACGTACGCGTGGACCGAACCGTCCAGGACGGCGGTCGCCTTGATCCCTGCCGAGCCCATGGGCACCAGCTCCGCGCCGAGCCGCTCGGCGAGCGCCGTGACGAAGGCCGGCGGCCGGGTCCGGCTCACGGCCAGCCGGATGGGGGCCGGTATGCCGGTCGGCCGGGCCGGCGGATCCTCTGTCGACAGCACGTCACCGCGGGCCGGGCGGGCGACGGCCCCGGCGGCGAGGCGCCCGCGCTCCCACAGCGCCACGTGAACCGCCCAGTCGTCGCGGGGTCGCTCGCCGAACTCGCGGGTCCCGTCGAGAGGGTCCACGATCCACACCCTCTCGGCGTCGAGGCGGGCCAGATCGTCGGCCCCCTCCTCGGACAGGATGGCGTCGTCCGGACGCTCGCGGCGCAGCTCCCGCATCAGGAGCTCGTGCGAGCGGGCGTCCCCGGCGTTCTTGAGGTCCACGGCGTCGCCGTCCCACGAGGCCCGCAGGGCCAGCAGAAGGTCACCGGCCTCGACGGCGAGCCGTCGGGCCAGCGAGTGATCGCCGGCGGTCTGCTCCTGTTCCATCGGTGCGCCCCCCTGTCCTCGGACAACCGTCCGGTCTGTGCGCACGAGAATAAAGGTGATCGAGCGACCTGCCCAACTCTGCCGGTGTCCGAGGTCGAGCCGCGCGCGAGTCCTTGCACGATACGCCACTGCGGCCGCCGGATGACGTCGCGCCCGTGCGGCGCGCCTCCGGCGTGCGGACGCAGGTCGGCCGCCTGCCCAGTGGCCATGCGGTGCCCGGGCCGCCGGCGACCGCCGCGTCCGACAGGGCCCGAGGGTGTGGTGCGGTTGCCCGAGCCCACGCGCCCCCGACGCTCGGCGGCGACCATCGTTCCCCGGGTTGCGCGTCGACTGGGTTGGGGCGATCCTTGACTCGTCATCAACCCTAGAGGGTCGGTGCCGCGGCACCTCCGGCTCGTGGACCGCAAGGACATGCGGGCGCGAGGGACGAGAGGAGGTCGGCGGACGATGCGCAGGCTGGCGGATCTCCTACGCCGGTGGTCCGCGCGCCTCTCGCCGGGGCGTGGCTCGGCGTCCGCGCCGCCCCGACTGCGGATCCTCCCGGGAGCCCGGAGGGGGACAAGGCCCCGCCCGGGCGAGGCGGGCTGGTACGACGCCTGGCAGGACCTCGCGTCCTGGGAGGCTCAGGACTGGCTCGGGCCGCAGGGCGCTGACACACCCCAAGGTCATGACACTCCGCCTACCCGGCCCGCGCACACGGAGGACAGGCCCGGCCTGCCCCGGAGGGCGGCCGCCGACGAGACCCCGGAGCGCTGGCCCTCCGATGGCGCCAACGGCCTCGGGTGAGCGTTACGGGCGATGGCCGGTCCGATCAGGCGGTGGCCGTCGACGTTCCTTCGGCCGGGCGTGCCGCCCGATCGCGGATGAAGTGCGCCAGCGCCACTCGGTCTTCGAGGTTGACGTAGCTGCGGGAACCGACGGTCTCCCCGAGGGAATGCATCGCGCCCCGTACTGGTGATTCCGTCCCGCGCGGGATCTTGAGCGAGGAGTCGGTGAGGCGGTCGAACACCTTGATGTAGGCGGCTGACTGCGCGCGCCAGTCCCACAGGTTGACAACTCGCTCGCGTGCCCGCAGGCCCATCTGCACACGTCGGTCGGGGTCGGCGAGCAGGGCGACGACTTCATCGGCGAATCGCTTGACGTCGCCGGAGGGGACGAACACGGCGGCGTTGTCGACGAGACGTCGAGCCTCGGCGAGTTCGTAGGCGACCGACGGCAGGCAGTACGCCATGTACTCGAGGGTCTTGTTCATCGTCGACACGTCGTTGAGCGGGGTGCGCAGGTCAGGGCCCAGTCCGATGTCCGCGGCCGAGAGGTGGTCGGCGATCTCGGCCGGCCCCACCCGCCCGGTGAAGGTGATCGCGTCATCGAGCCCGCGGGCGGTGACGTCGGACCGGAGCTCCTCGAGACAGTCACCGAAGCCCATCAGCACGAGGTGGATGTCGGTGCGGCCACGACGACGGACCAGGTCCTCCATGACGTCGATGAGCTGCCCGACGGTGTCCTGGGGACCCATGACGCCGAGGTAGGCGAGCAGGTACCGGTGCGCGCCCCTGACCGAGAGCGGCGGGATGACCGGACGCATCCGGCGCGTGTCCGGTCCGCTCCGGACGACGGTGGTGTCGGACAATGGGCGACCACCTCGCCGGATGGCGATCTCCCGGTAGAAGTCGTTCGTCGAGATGACATGGTCCGCCGTGCGATAGGTCTGCCTCTCGAGCCACCGCAGCGCGCCGAGGAGGGCCATGGCTTTGGGTGAGCGCGGGACACCGAAGCGCGACAGGAACAGCTCGGGGTTGAGGTCGTGCTGGTCGTAGACGAACTTCACATGCCGGGCACGCCACAGGCGCGCGAGCGCCCAGTAGGTGTCAGGGGGGTTGCAGGCCTGGATGATGTCGAACCGGCCGTGCCGCCACACGACGATCGACAGCCAGCCGGTACGTAGCCAGGAGTAGATGAACTCCCAGGCGAAACCGAGCACCCCCTGGGCTTCCCGAGGAGGACGGTACTTGTAGATGTCGATGCCTTGGATCCTCTGCCGCGCGGGATCACCCGGACCTTTCGGGCAGATCACACTCACCGCGAACCCCGCCCCGCTGAGCGCCTGGCTCTCCAGCCAGACCCGCCGGTCCAGGGGCACCGGCAGGTTCTGCACAATGATCAGTACGTGCGGTCGCCGCCTCTTCGCCATCGATCCCTCCCCGATCTCGGCGCAACCCTGGACACCTTCGCCACGCCCACCAGCAACGACCCGGCACATCACTTAACCCACCGCTGCGCACCCGGCGGTCCTGGGTTCCCCAGGCACTACCAGGCGACACCGCGATGTCCGGCGGGGTCGGAGTCTCGAAGGCCCGACCCCCCAAGGTTCCCCATTCCGCCGCCGAATCTAGCGGCCGAGGTTGCGCGTGCCAAGGTGCAGACACGGTTCCGTCCCTCACACTCGCTCCACGACGGCACCCGCACCTCCCCCGAGCGGTCCGTGGCGCGCACCCGTGGCCGCCTCACCTGCACCCGCCGCCCGCCAACGGTGACTGGGCTTCCTCAGCTTGCCTCGGGCCGGCCGGCGGCGATCTGGCCCATCGCGACGTTCACCTGCTCGGGCACGGCCAGCCACAACGCGCCGGTCACGCCCTTCTGGTACTTCTTGGTCACAGCGGTCCCTGTCTCTCGGTTTGTCTTGGCTTATACGCGAGACCTCCCACACGGCGTGACTCAGCCCTGAGGGCGGGGGCCGCCACCTCAACTTTCTGGGCTTCGGGAGGACCTCCTCCTCGGCCATCCTCCGGACCGCCCGCTGTTTCACCGCCGGATCGAAATGCTTCGGCATACCTACATCCTTCCCGACCAGAAACGATGCGGCATCAATCCCCGGACGCTTCATGCGTACAGACCCGGTCAGCCGGTGGCAGTCGGCGTGGTCGAGGCGGAGCTGGGCGCCGGGGTGCGGTCTTTCGCAGACGATGACCTGCATCGCCTCGGGGTGGCCGGTCGCCAGGTGGTGGTCCTGGGCGCGGCCCGCCGGGCGACCCCTGACCGCCGTGGTCGCCGCGCACACTCGTGCCGTCCCGGACGTGCCGGCACGGACGTGCCGGCACGGGTCGAGGCGTCCGCCGGCATGCTGCGGGCGCTTCGAGCAGGGTGGTCTCACGGACATGTGGGTGACGGAGAAGTGCGCGCTTGTCCAGGCGAAGGTATGCCGCTTACCATCGAACAGTAGGCCTTTCCCCAAGATGGGTCCCTACTGGGAGTACCGCTGAAACAGCGGCCATCCTCCTTTCGAATGCAATGCATTAGTCCATTCGGAGGATGCGCTGAGCATCGGCTTGACGGTCCTTCCATCGGCCCATAACTTCGATATTGCCGACTGGGCCAGGACCGATTCCTCCCCGATCGGAGTGCAGCGTTGGCGGGCCCCACCGGGGACAGCACGGATGTCTGCATGCGTCACCAGATGCCTCGCTCGTCACGTCTAGAATCCCGGGCCGCACAACTGTGCCGGCTCGGATCCCCTCGGATAGCCAGCACGACCGCCGCCGTCGCCCCGGACGACGGCGGGGCGACACTCGCCAACCCCTCACAAGGAGAACCATGTCCCTTCGATCCCCCCTGCCTTGGCGCCTGTATCACCGGCTCCAGAAGTCACCGCTGTCCCCCCACCCCGCGGCCCGTCCTTCGGCTCGGCTCGGCGCGATCAGCACCTCACGGCGGCGGACCGCCGGGCTGATGATCGCCACCTCTGCCGTGGTCGCCGGCGGCCTGACCGGATCCGTGGCGGCACGCGCGGACACGGCACTGAGTCTTGTGAGCACCACCGTCCAGGCGACTTCCCAGGCCGTGAGCTCTCTGTCGGCCAGGCCCATCACCGCGTCCGGCGCGACGCAGCTCGTCCTGTTCGTCGCCGCCGACGGCCCAGCCGACAAAGCCCAGCAGGTGAACTACGTACGCGGCTGTGGGCTCAGCTGGTCAGCGGCCGGTCGGGCAAACGGCCAGGCCGGCGCGTCGGAGGTGTGGACAGCCGAGGCACCCACCGGGGTCAGCAGCTGCGCGCCGACCGCCGGGTTGTTGTGGGGCGGCTATCAGGGAACCGTGGTGCTCACCGCCGTTAGGGGCGGCTACTTGGCAGTTGTGCGAAACGACAGCCGTAGCTCCGGAGCCGCAGCCGTCGACCTGCCTATGAGCGCCGGTTCAATGGCGCTGGCCGTCGGAAACGACTGGGACAATGCGATCGGCCGGACGCTTCTGCCGGGCCAGACGAAGGTGGCACAGACCAAGACGTCCTCTCAGGACACGATGTGGGTCCAGCGAGTCGGTCAGCAGCAGAGCGCGGGTGCCGTCACGGTCGGCACGACCGCGCCGAGTAAGGACCGTTGGAACGTCGTCGCGGTCGAACTCGCGTCTGGCCGACGGACGAACCCAACCCCAGCGCCCACGCCTACCCCCACCACCACGCCGGCCCCGACCCCGACACCCAGCGGCACGCCTACACCCACGCCTACACCCACCCCGGCACCCAGCGGCACGCCTACACCCACGCCGACGCCTAGCATGTCGCCCACCCCGACCCCGTCGAGTTCAGGGTGGCCAGACGCGACCAACACTGGCGTCCCCGCAGGCATGACTATGACGAAGTACACCGGTCCGTGCACCATCACCTCGGCGGTGACAATCTCTGGTGTCGACGCCTTGAACTGTGGCGCCCTCCTGATCCGAGCCAACAACGTGGTCATCACCAAGTCGCTGCTCCCGCGTATCGACGTGACGGACTGGAGTAAAGGGTCGGTTTCGATCACTGACTCCACCGTCCACGGCGGCACCTGGAGCGACGGAGCCGTCTGGGGTTACAACATCACTGCCACCCGGGTAAACATCACCGGAGCCAACCATAGCTTCCACTGCGCCGACAATTGCACCCTGATTGACTCCTGGCTCCACGACCAGTACAACGCCCCCGACAAGGCCAACCACTTAGACGCCTTCCTCACCAACGGCGGCTCCAACATGGTTATCCGCCACAACACCCTGCATTGCAGCGCCTTGATGAACTCCGCTGGCGGAACATGTACCGGCGACCTCTCCCTCTTCGGCGACTTCGAGCCCGTCAACAACGTCACTGTCGAAGACAACCTTCTCAGAGCCAATAACACCAGCATCAGCTACTGCGCCTACGGCGGCTACCAGCCCACCAAGCCCTACCCCATCGCCACCAACATTACGTTCATCAACAACATCTTCGAACGCGGCGCCAACGGCAAGTGCGGCGCCTACGGACCAGTGACTTCCTTCCAGACCAGCGCCACCGGCAACGTCTGGTCCGGAAACGCCTACGACAACGGAACCCCTATCCACCCCTGACATCAAGCCAGCCAGAGGTGGGGCGGTCGCGCCAGCGTGCGCAACCGCCCCACCTCTGACACATCCATGAGGACGCCAACCAGCGCCCCGGGGAGGTGCCTTACGACGCGCCTCACGAATCCGTGGATTTGGGCCGAGACTGGCAATCCCCTGAAACCGTAGAGACCTTGAAATTGTGGATCTGGGTGGGCCGGCTCCCGCTCCTGGTCGTCGGGCCGCGCCCGGAGCCGGGGTCAAGGCTGGCCGTAGGCCACCCGCAGGGCTTGGCCTTGACGTCGGCGAGAGCGGGGTCAGACTCGGTGCGCGGGAGCCGGTCGGTCATGCCGCGGGCTCCTGCGTGGGCGGGTGCTGTCCGGCCTGGACGGCGAGCTCGTAGGCGATCGGGACCGCATCCCGAGGGAGGAGTGGCGCCGGTCGTGGTTGTACTCCTCGATCCAGGCCGCGACCCGGCGGCGGGCCTGGGCCGTCTGAGGGGAGCCTGGACCTCGACGTGCCCGACCAAGTCGTGCTGCCGCGCCTTGGCGCGCTACAGCGACCGTTGCGATGGACGGCTTTCAGGCGATTGGTGTGGACCGCGACGCCGACGGGGTGATTGCCACGGCCACCGATAGCGCGAGGTGGTCTTGGTCGACGCCCCGGCGTTTCGGCAGCATCCATCCGAGACGCTTCAGAAAGGGGACATGCGCGCGGGCTGTGCTCTCCTGGCGGCCCACTGGGGAGCTCCGCGCGCTGCCGCCGGGCCCGTCAGAGCCCAGTGGCCGATGTCGGTGGAGTAGCCGATCGCCACGTCGTCGTGGTCGAGTTCCGCTCGAAACGCCTCCAGATCGGATGCGGAGCACCCAGTGACGAGTACCGACCCCCGACCCCTGTGACGCGCACGGACAAGATCCAGCCCGTCGGCGAAGGCAAGGGAACGCAAAGCGACCGGCAGGCCTCGCCGCCGTAGCACCACGTCCCCCCACCCCTCGCCACTGGACCGGCAGTCCACCACGGTCAGGGGCGGTTCATCCTCGGCGAGAGTGTCGTCGATGTCGAGCCGGATGTCCGACAGGAGCCTGCGCGCCTGCCGATACCCGCGCTGGGCCCGGCGCGCCTCCAACGACTCCCGGAGCCATCTGTACCGCCACCGCTGGGAGGCGAGGATGGGCTTCTTGCCTGGTGACTGTCCTTCGGTGATGACTCCACAGGTGGTCCGCACCGGAAGGAATCGCGCATACCTGCGGCTGACGGCCGCATGAGCGCATCGAGCCGCTCCAGTTTCGCCGTGAGGCTGCTCTGAGTGACGGCCATTCCAGGGCGCACGCTCGTCGTCCCTGCCGCGTACCCTCAAGCCGTACTCCACGGCGTATTCGTGCCACGCCGGTTCCGGGTCGATGGACAGCGGCTCGATCTCCAAGTCGCTGGCGCGCACCATGGACAGCACCTCATCGAGGCTGTCGACGTCCTGCGAACCGGGCCGGCCGGCCGATCGTCACGACCCGGTCGCGGAGTC